>NZ_BAAGWF010000001.1:54623-2083269 GCF_054780495.1 Hymenobacter tenuis | reverse complement strand
CCCCCGACAATAACTTCTTCATCTCGTCTTTCGCCTGGAACGACTATTACCGCACCATCTACCGCACGAACCAGGTAATTACCCACGTGCCAGACATTCAGATGGACGAAACCATCCGGAAACGTTTAGTAGCGGAAGCCCGCTTTGTGCGCGCGCTGTCGTACTTTGATCTGGTGTACTTCTTCGGCAATGTGCCCCTGATTACGGTAGAGCCTACGGTAGCCACGCGGGCGCCTCAGGGCACTATTGCACAGGGCGAAGCGCAGATTATTGCGGACCTGGTAGCTGCTATTCCGGACCTGCCGCTTTCCTATGGCGATGCGGAAAAAGGCCGGGCTACGAAAGGCTCAGCGCAGGCGTTGCTAGCCAAGGTGTACATGCAGCAGCGTAAGTGGGCCGATGCCTCGGCGCTGTTCACCCAAATCATTGGCTCGGGCCAGTACTCGCTCGTAAGCAACTACCTCGATAACTTCACCGACGCCAACGAGAACAACTCGGAGTCGGTGTTTGAAGTGCAGTTTACGGGGGCAGTGCTGGAAGTAGGGCAGGGGCAGGACAACGCGTCCTCTTCGGAAAGCCACGACCGTCCGAACTTCTTCGGCCCTCCCGGCCCCACGTTTGCCGACGTGCAGCCCCGCCGCTGGTTACTGGATGAGTACAAAGACTCGACGGTGGCATTTGTTCCCGGCAGCACCACGCGTCACCGCATTGACCCCCGCCGCGACATCAGTATTATTCATGCGGGCAACCCCGATAAGTTCTACGGCCGCACCTTCCAGGAGTGGAACTGGAACCCCAACCAGCAATACTGGCGCAAGTATCTCAACGACCGTACCCGCGTCAATGAGAACTTCACGTCCGGCATCAACCACCGCGTAATCCGCTACGCCGATGTGCTGCTGATGCAGGCCGAAGCCCTCATTGAAATGGGTCAGCCAGCTGATGCGCTGCCTCTGATCAACCAGGTGCGTACGCGTCAGTCGGTTAACCTGGCGCCGCTTACCGGCACGTATTCGCAGGCACAGCTCCGTCAGATCAACCGCATGGAGCGGGCCAAAGAACTGGCGGGCGAAGGAACCCGCTGGTTTGATATCCTGCGCTGGGGCCTGATGGATGACCAGGCTGGCATCGATGAGCTGAAAAGCCGCGACTCCGACTTCACCAACTTCCGCCTGGGCGTATCAAAGCTGCTACCTATTCCGCAGCGCGATATCGACATCGATCCGAACATCAAGCAGAACCCTGGTTACTAGGCTGTTGAAACCCTGAAACTCGTGTAAAACAGCCGCTCCGGGCCACCGCTTGGAGCGGCTGTTATGCTTTACTAGGGTCGGAACACAGACAAACCCCAGGTTTACCAATTTGTAAGTCAATGAAGTATAGGATTCAAGCCGGGTGTCGGCTGCTATCAGTGCTGTTGCTGGCCGTGCTGCTGGGGTGCGGTGGCGGCGAGCAAACGGCCGCGCCGGCGCCGCCGCCGGTAGTTACTCCGCCCGTTACAACTAACACGTTTAGCAACCCCTTGCTGGCCTCGGGGCCTGACCCGTGGGTGTACCAGAAGAATGGTACCTACTACTACATGCACACCACCTATACCAACCTTCGAATCTGGAAAACTAGTAAGATGTCGGACCTAGGTAACACCTCCAGTGTGGTAGCCTGGACACCGCCGCCTACCGGGCCTGCCTCGGGCAACCTGTGGGCGCCCGAGCTTCATTTCCTGGATGGCAAATGGTATATCTACTATACTGCTGGCCCTCCCGGCCCCGATTTGGGCCGCCAGCGAACCTGGGTGCTGGAAAACGAAGCCGCCGACCCTACTACCGGAGCATGGGTAGATAAGGGCCGGATTTATAACCCCACCGAGGATTTCTGGGCCATTGATGGAACGGTGCTGGAGCAGAACGACAAGCGCTACTTCATCTGGTCGGGCCATAACGGTATCGACGGCATTCAGCGCATTTACATTTCGGAGATGAGCAACCCCTGGACCCTAGTGGGGCCACGCGTGGAGCTTTCGCGCCCCGAGTATAGCTGGGAAAACGTGGGCCCGCCGTACGTGAACGAAGGTCCGGAAATTCTGAAGCACAATGGCAAAACCTTTCTGGTGTACTCAGCCAGCTTCTGCGGCACCGACCAATACGCACTTGGCATGCTCACCACCACCAGCACTGCCGACCCGATGCAGCTTAGCTCCTGGAAAAAGTCAGACAAGCCGGTTTTCTCACAAAACCCGGCCGGCCGCGCATACGCTACGGGGCACAACTCCTTTTTCAAGTCGAAAGACGGGCAGGAGGATTGGATTATCTACCACGCAAACTCTAACCCCAATGAGGGCTGCGTGGAAAAGCGCAACCCACGTATGCAGAAGTTCACCTGGAATGCCGATGGTACACCCAATTTCGGTATTCCGGCTTCTATCAGCACACCCTTAACCAAGCCGAGCGGGGAGTAGCTTCCCGGCTTTCCACTTCCTACTCAAAATTCCCATCCAATATGGCTTCCACTTCTACTTTCACTAGGCCTGCTGCCGTCTTAAACCCATCCTTGGGCCAGCGCCTGCGCCGCGGGCTGCAGCTTGCCACGGTGCTCCTCCTGATGCTAGGTTGTTTTGGGGTACCCAACGCCTATGCTCTGCAAGGGTTGGTGGGCGTGCACGATCCTTCCACCATTGTGAAGCAAGGCGACAAATACTGGATTTTTGCTACCGGAAGGGGTATCTACAGCATGTACTCCACGGATCTGGTTAACTGGACCCCAGGGCCTAGGGCCGTGTTCGTGAACAACGCTTATCCGGGCTGGATCAACTCAAAAGTGCCAAAGTTCCAGGGCGATTTCTGGGCGCCGGAGTGCATTTTCATGAACGGCAAGTATCACCTGTACTACTCCTGTTCCTCGTTTGGCGAGAAGGTGTCGGCTATTGGCCTAGCTACCAACGTAACGCTGGACCCGGCCAGCCCCGACTACCGGTGGGTTGACCAGGGAGAGGTGGTATCATCAAACCAAAGCAGCATTGCCAACGCCATCGATCCGGCCGTGTTCAAGGATACCAACGGCGACGTATGGTTTACCTACGGCTCGTTTTTCGGCGGCCTGCGTACGCTGCAGCTGAATGCTACCACCGGCAAGCCGCTCAGCACCACCAGCTACGGTGTGGCTACCGGCGACGTAGAAGCCGCCTTCCTAACCAAGCACGACAACTGGTACTACCTGTTCATCAATCGGGGATCCTGCTGCAACGGCATCAACAGCACCTACCATATTCTGGTGGGGCGTTCCGCATCACCTAGGGGCCCGTTCCTCGATCAGAACGGAGTGGACCTGAACAGCAACGGCGGTACCATCGTTCTGAACAGCGCCGGCCGGTACATTGGGCCGGGCCACGCGGGTATTTTGGAAGAAAACGGTGCGAGTTACTTCTCGCATCATTACTACGATGGCGACCAGAACGGCGCGCCGAAGCTGGGGCTGGCCAAACTCACCTGGAGCGCCACTGGCTGGCCCACCGTAACCCGCGACTGGGTAGCGCCGGGCCGCTACGAAATCAAGAACCAAAACAGTGGGTTGGTGTGGGATGCCTGGGGCTGCACTGGCGTAGCCGGTCAGATGATTGCTCAAGGAACCTCCAGCGGCCTGAACTGTCAGCGCTGGGATTTTACGGCCCTCGGCAACGGAGAATATAAAATTACGAATGCCATGGGCGGCTTGGCCGCTGATGTAGCCGGCTGTTCATCGGATGCCGGCGCCAAGCTGCAGCTTTCTGCTTACACAGCCTTGCCCTGCCAGCGCTTCCGCCTTGATCGGGCCGCCGATGGCAGTCTAGTTTTCGCTTCCGTGAATGGCAATAGGGTAGTAGAGGTACCTAATGCCGCCACCACGGCGGGCCAGCAACTAGGCCTCTGGGATTACAACGGCTGCCCCTGCCAGCGCTGGACGTTGGCGGCTACCAGTGGGCCACTAGCTACTTCCGCCAGCCAAAAGCTGAAAGGAGTGTCGGTTTACCCTGTGCCTGCAACTGGGCATGGTTTCACCATTGAGCTTGGTCGGCAGTTGGCCTTGGAAACTACCCTAGTAGAAGTGTTTGATTTGCAGGGCAAGCGCGTACATCAGCAAACGTTTGCCAAACAGCAAACTACCCTTAGCGTGGCAGCAGCCTTACGACCCGGCGTGTACCTGGTTCATATCCGGCGCAACAGTGGTTCTGCAACTCAGAAAGTAACCGTTCAATAAGGCCACCAAGGAGGGAGGTGAGTGAGCCTATAAGAGAGCTCATTCACCTCCTTTTTATCAACACAATACACAAACGATTGTGTAAATTGAAAAGGTTTTTTTACTTTACACACCAGATAGCGACATCTTACATGAAGGTTTCTATGATTTCGGGAGCTAGTGAGTGAGTACACAATTGATTGCCAACACCTAAGCATTCATAAGGTGGTGCTGGCAGCTGCGTACTGCTTTGTTGCTTCTACCTGTTAGGCAAGCGTATTCTGTTCTTTCCCTGATAAAATTCCCAGTTCAATTCTCTTGACCATGACACATTCTTCCCGCGCCGGATTACTGACCAAGAGTGTAGCTGGGTTGGCCGGCTTGCTGGCCCTAGCAAGCTGCAACCAGTCGTCAAGCTCTGAGCAAACGGCAGGCTCCTCTCCAACCATGACCGACACTACCCAAACTGCTGCCAGCACCACGGCTCCGGCCAGTGCTTCCTTCGGCAAAACCACTGAAGGTACCGAAGTACAGCTCTATACCCTCACCAACGCCCATGGCCTGAAGGTAAGCATCACCAACTACGGGGGCACCATCACCAGCCTGCTGGTGCCGGACAAAGCCGGCAAGCTCGGGGATGTGGTGCTAGGCTTCGATCAGGTGAGCGGCTACCAGAGCCCGGAGTTTCTGAAGTCGGGCCCGTATTTCGGCGCGCTCATCGGCCGCTACGGCAACCGTATTGCCAAAGGCCAGTTCACGCTCGATGGTAAGCAGTACACGCTGGCCAAAAACAACGGCGAGAACACGCTGCACGGTGGTAAAAAAGGCTTCGACAAAGTAGTGTGGCAGGCCGAGCCCGGCACCTCCGCCGAGGGTCAGACGCTTACGCTCACCTACCTGAGCAAGGATGGCGAAGAAGGCTACCCCGGCAATCTGAGCGTAACGGTCGTGTACACGCTCACCGCCGACGACGCGCTGAAAATCGACTACTCCGCCACCACCGATAAGGCCACGCCCGTGAACCTCACCAACCATGCCTACTTCAACCTGAGTGGAGGCAACGACGTGCTCGGCCACCAGGTCACCATTCCGGCCGACCGCTACACCGTGGTCGACGCGGGCCTGATTCCGACCGGCGAGCTGCGCCCCGTAAAGGGCACGCCCTTTGACTTCACCACGCCCCACACGATCGGGGAGCGGATTGGGCAGGTGCCGGGCGGCTACGACCACAACTGGGTGCTCAACGAAACCAGTGGCCTGCACGCGGCGGCCACGGTATATGAGCCCACTACCGGCCGCACCATGGAAGTGCGCACCACCGAGCCGGGCCTGCAATTCTACACCGGCAACTTCCTGGATGGCACCCTGAAGGGCACGGGCGGCCAGGCGTACGGCCAGCACGCCGGGTTCTGCCTGGAAACCCAGCACTTCCCCGATTCGCCCAACCAGCCCAAGTTTCCGAGCACCATTCTGCAGCCCGGCAAAACGCTGCAATCAACTACTACTTACAAATTCGGCGTGCGCCAGTAATTGTGCGCTGTCTCACGACGAACTATTCCCGCCATGAATCCAACTTACGTTATCGGCATCGACTACGGCTCTGACTCCGTGCGGGCCGTGCTGGTGAATGCCCATACCGGCCAGGAAATTGCCCAGGCCGTGCACCCCTACGCCCGCTGGAAAGAGCAGCGCTACTGCAACGCCACTAAAAACCAGTTTCGCCAGCACCCCCTCGACCACATTGAGGGCCTAGAGGCAACGGTGCGCCGCGTGGCCCAAAAAGTGCCTGCTGAGCAGATTGTAGGCCTGGCCATCGACACTACCGGCTCTACACCCGGCCCGGTAGATGAGCACGGCGTAGCGCTAGCCCTGAAGCCTGGCTTCGAGGAAAACCCGAACGCCATGTTTGTGCTCTGGAAAGACCATACGGCCCTGCCCGAGGCCGCCGAAATCAACCACAAAGCCCGCACCTGGGGTGGCGAAGATTTTACTCAGTTTGAGGGTGGCATCTACTCCTCGGAGTGGTTTTGGGCCAAGATTGCCCACGTAGTGCGTGAAGATGACAGCGTGGCCAAAGCCGCCTACTCCTGGATGGAGCACTGCGACTGGCTGACGCTGTTGCTCACGGGCGGCGACCTGAAAACGTTTAAGCGCAGCCGCTGCGCCGCCGGCCACAAAGCCATGTGGCATGAGAGCTGGGGCGGCCTACCCTCCGAAGAGTTCCTGACCCTGCTGGAGCCCAAACTAGCTGGCCTACGCGAGCGGCTGTTCGAGGAAACCTACACCGCCGATGAAGTAGCCGGCCACCTTTCCGAAGAGTGGGCCCAGCGCCTCGGCCTGACCACAAACACAGTGGTAGCAGTGGGCTCTTTTGATGCCCACGCTGGCGCCGTAGCCGGTGAAATCGAAGCCTATTCGATGGTGAAAGTAATGGGCACCTCTACCTGCGACATCGTGGTAGCACCCATGGATGAAGTAGGAGGGAAGCTGGTACCCGGCATTTGTGGCCAGGTAGATGGCTCTGTAATTCCGGGCATGCTAGGCCTCGAAGCGGGCCAATCTGCTGTAGGAGACTTGCTAGCCTGGTTCCGGGGCGTAATTGAGTGGCCTCTGCGCACGCTGCTGCCCAAGTCATCAGTCCTGACGTCGGAACAGCGGGAAGCCCTGCTCGCGGAACTCAGCGACAACATGATGGCCGAGCTGAACATTGCGGCCGCCGCCGTAAATCCTGATGAGTCAGCAGTGCTGGCCCTGGATTGGGTGAATGGCCGCCGCACGCCGGATGCCAACCAGGCCCTGAAAGGCGCCATCATGAACCTGACGATGGGCACCTCAGCTCCTCAAATTTTCCGGGCACTGGTAGAGTCCATCTGCTATGGCTCCAAGCAAATTGTGGAGCGCTTTGAGCAGGAAGGCATTCCGATTAAGCAGGTGATAGGCCTAGGCGGTGTCGCTAAGAAATCGGGCTTCATGATGCAGACCTTGGCCGATGTGCTCAACCGCCCCATTAAGGTGGCCGAGTCGGACCAGGCACCCGCGCTGGGCTCGGCCATGTACGCAGCTGTAGCTGCCGGCATCCATCCGGATGTGGTAACGGCGCAGAAGGCCATGGGCAACGGCTTTGCCGAAACCTACACGCCCAACCCCGAGCGGGTAGCCGATTACCAGCGCCGCTACGAGCAATATCAGGCCTTCGGGCAGTATGTAGAACAAGCAACCGAGCAACGTGCCGGCGAAGTAGCCGAAACCGAACTCGTAGATCAAGCATGAGCCAGTTTCAGGAGTTAAAGCAGGCCTGCTACGAGGCCAACATGCAACTGCCCCAATTGGGGTTGGTGCTGTTCACCTTTGGTAATGCCAGCGTGGTAGACCGCGAGAAGCGCGTGTTTGCTATAAAGCCCAGCGGCGTGCCTTACGCCACCTTGAAGGCTGAGGACATCGTCATCGTTGACTTCGCCAACAACATTGTGGAAGGCACGAAACGCCCTTCTTCGGATACCAAAACGCATGCGGTGCTTTACAGCCACTGGGAGCACATTGGTGGCATTGTGCACACGCACTCTACGTATGCCACCGCCTGGGCGCAAGCGCAACTGGACATCCCGATTTTGGGGACCACGCACGCCGACCACCTCACGGCCGACATTCCATGCGCGCCGCCCATGGAAGACGCCATGATTGCCGGTGACTACGAGCACCAGACCGGCTGGCAGATCATCAATGAGTTCCAGCGCCGCGGCCTTTCGGCGGAAGAAGTGGAAATGGTGCTGCTCAGCAACCATGCGCCCTTCACATGGGGCAAAACGGTGGAGAAGGCGGTGTACAATAGCGCGGTGCTGGAAGAAGTAGCCCGCATGGCCCACCTCAGCTGCACCCTGCGCCCCGATGTGCCCCGCCTCAAAGAAGCCCTGATTCAGAAGCACTACGAGCGCAAGCACGGCCTGCATTCGTACTACGGCCAGAACTAGGGTTAGCAGCCAATTCCCTCCTTAAGTGACTCCGCGCATCAAGCGGCGCAGATTAGGGGGTGGTTGACAATCCTGAGCCAGCAACCAAAACGTCCTGCTGTGCTTGACCATTTGGTGGTGTCTTTTCTGGCTACTTCAATTGACTTGGGCACTTCACCCGTGATAGAAGGGCCTCATTTCAGCTTCTTCTTTTCAACATTTCACAATCGATTTTCTAAACCTTCACAAGGTTTTTTACCTCCGATATCATGATCGACATTTCCCACTACGAAGCCTGGTTTATCACGGGCAGCCAGCACCTCTACGGCCCCGAAACCCTGGAGCAAGTAGCCCAGCACTCCCAGCAGATTGCGGAGGCCCTAGGCCAGGCGCTGCCTATCAAGGTAGTGTATAAGGACGTGCTGACCGGCCCCGATGGCATTACCAAGCTGGTGCAGGAGGCCAACACCACGCCCAACTGCGTAGGCCTTATTGCCTGGATGCACACCTTCTCGCCGGCCAAAATGTGGATCAACGGCCTGAAGATTCTGCAGAAGCCGCTGGCCCACCTGCACACCCAGTTTAACCGCGACATTCCGTGGGGCGACATCGACATGGACTTCATGAACACCAACCAATCGGCGCACGGCGACCGGGAGTTTGGCTTCATTGGGGCACGGTTGCGCCTTAAGCGTAAGGTAGTAGTAGGCCACTGGCAGAGCGCTGATGTGCATGAGCGCCTCAGCATCTGGTCTCGTGCTGCCTGCGCCTGGGCCGATTGGCAGGGTGCGCGCATCGTGCGCTTCGGCGACAATATGCGCTACGTAGCCGTAACCGAAGGCGACAAAGTAGAGGCTGAACTGAAGTTTGGCTACAGTGTGAACACCTACGGCATCGGCGACCTGGTAGCCGTTATCAACGCTGTAAGCGACGAGCAAGTAAACGAACTGCTGGCTACGTACGAGCAGGAATACGACCTAGCCGCTGACCTGAAAGAAGGCGGCAGCCAGCGCAACTCCTTGCGTGAGGCCGCCAAGATTGAGGCCGGTATGCGCAAGTTCCTGCAAGACAACAAGGCCATCGGTTTCACCGATACCTTCGAGGATTTGCACGGTATGGCTCAGCTGCCCGGCATTGCCACCCAGCGCCTGATGGCCGAAGGTTATGGCTTTGGCGGCGAAGGCGACTGGAAAACTTCGGCACTAGTGCGCGCTATGAAGGTAATGGGCAGTGGCCTACCCGGCGGCAACTCGTTCATGGAAGACTACACCTACCACTTCCAGCCCGGCAACGAGCAGGTGCTCGGCTCGCACATGCTGGAAATCTGCCCCACCATTGCGGAAGGCAAAGTGAAGGTAGAAGTGCACCCCTTGGGCATTGGTGGCAAAGCTGATCCAGCTCGTCTGGTGTTCAACTGCCCCGCCGGCCCGGCTCTGAATGCCACCATTGTGGACCTGGGTCACCGCTTCCGCATGATTGTGAATGAAGTGGAAGCCGTGGCGCCGGAGCAGGATCTGCCGAAGCTGCCTGTAGCCCGCGTGCTTTGGAAGGTAAAGCCTAGCCTGAGCGTAGGTGCGGCCGCCTGGATTTATGCCGGCGGTGCTCACCACACCGGTTACAGCCAAAACCTAACGAGCGAGTACTTGGAAGACTTTGCCGAAATGGCCGGCATCGAGTACCTCATCATCGACGACGAAACCAAGTTGCGCACGTTCAAGAACGAGCTGCGCTACAACGACGTGGCTTTCAGCCAGCGCTAGTGCAGCAACGGTTTAGCCCGGAGGCAGACCTAGCAGAAACCCCGTGAAGCGGTGAGTTGCTAGGCCAACCTCTGGGCTAAACCCTACGCAGCATCAGCACCTGGAATACGTTGCCGGGCGCCGCCGGGCAGCCTAGCCCAACGCAAAGGGGGCAGGTTTTGGCAAACGAATTCAGATCAGGCAGAGAATGATATAGGGTCATCTTTGAAATCATAGCGCAACTCAACCGGGCTGGCTTTATCTTCCCGCTCACCTTTCATACATTTCTTACCCGTTCCATGCGTAATAACCTTACTACGCTTGACCTGCTTGTCTTCTTTTTCTACCTGATTGGGGTTTCGGCCTACGGGTTTTACATCTACAAGAGCAAGCAAAAGGCTGAGCAAAGCACCAAAGACTACTTCCTCGCGGAAGGCTCCCTGACGTGGTGGGCCATTGGCGCGAGTATGATTGCCTCCAACATCTCAGCCGAGCAGTTTATTGGCATGTCCGGCTCCGGATTTAAGGTAGGGGTAGCCGTAGCGGCCTATGAATGGGTAGCCGCCGTGGTGCTCATTATTGTGGCCGTGTTCTTTATGCCGGTGTATCTGAAGAATAAAATCTTCACGATGCCTCAGTTTCTGGAGCAACGCTACAACTCCACGCTCAGCCTGATTATGAGTATTTTCTGGCTGTTCCTGTACGTGCTCGTGAACTTGACCTCCATTCTGTACCTAGGCGCCCTGGCCCTGAGTAACCTGATTGGCGGCGACAGTTTCCACGTTATCATCGTGCTGCTGGCGCTGTTCTCGCTGCTCATCTCCATTGGCGGCATGAAGGTGGTGGGCTACACCGATGTAATTCAGGTAGTGGTACTGGTAGTGGGCGGCTTGGTAACCACCTACATTGCCCTTTCGCTGGTAAGCGAGCAGTTTGGCCTCGGCGGCGGCGCCATCAGCGGCTTCACGGCCCTCATGGACAAAGCCCCCGACCACTTCCGGATGATCTTTGATAAACCGACAGCCGACACGCCACAGCCCGAGATAGATAAGTACCTGGCGCTGCCCGGCATTGCCATGTATTTCGCAGGCCAGTGGATTGTAAACCTGAACTACTGGGGTTGTAACCAGTACATCACGCAGCGCGCTCTGGGCGCCGACTTGCACACCGCCCGCACGGGTATTCTGTTCGCAGGTCTGCTCAAGCTGATGATGCCCGTGATTGTAATGCTGCCCGGCATTGCTGCCTATGTGCTCTACAAAAACGGTGGCCTGCAGGCAGAAATGTCGTCTACGGGCTCCTTCAACTCTGACAACGCGTATTCCGCCATTCTTACTTTCCTGCCCAACGGCCTGAAGGGCTTGAGCATGGCGGCCCTCACGGCAGCCATTGTGGCTTCGCTGGCGGGTAAGGTAAACTCCATTTCCACCATCTTCACTCTCGATATTTACAAGCGCTACCTGAACAAGGACGCTACCGAGAAGAAGCAGGTGTGGGTAGGCCGCCTGACCATTCTGGCGGCGGTAGTACTCAGCGTGGCCATGACGTGGCAGGATTTGCTCGGCATTGGCGGCGAGGGTGGCTTCCAGTTTATTCAGAAGTACACGGGCTTTATCTCGCCCGGTATCTTGGCGGTATTCCTGCTAGGTATGTTCTGGAAGCGAACCACCGCTACCGCTGGTATTGTAGGCATCTTGGCGGGCTTTGCCATGTCGGTGTTCTTCAACAACTACGCTCCTTCCGTATTGGGCACCGAAACGCTGTTTTATACGGCTTTCCCTAACGGACACGGCGGCTATGAAATCCCGTTCCTGATTTGCATGGGTCTGTCCTTTGCCTTCACGATGGTTTTGATGGTAGGCGTGAGCTTGGCAGGCCCAGTAGTGAGCCCTAAGGCAATTGAGCTGAGCCCCGGCATGTTCCGTGTGAGCACCCAAACTATGTCGCTTATCGTCATCACGATGCTGATGCTAACGGCTTTGTACGTGAAGTTCTGGTAGGCATGAGCGCCGGCTAGTCCGCACTAGCCGGCACTACGCTGGTAATGCCAGTTCTAGGTCTGAAATCCTTGGATTTCGGGCAAATCGGCTAGCTGCAACTGGCCACTTGTACGAGGTGCTGCTCCGGTAGCACCAAACCGCCAAAACGGGGACGTGAACGATGGTCACGTCCCCGTTTCTGGTTTCTATCCGCTCCGATTACCCCAACCAAAACCCACAACCCATGAAACCCACTTCTACTTTCGCTAGCCTCAGGCTGGCGGCCTCTTTCACTACTAGCCCAATCCGTCGGGCCAACCGCTGCCTGCGCGCACTCGTGTTGCTGCTAGGGCTGAGCGGGATGCTAAGCCCCCGCGCCTTCGCCCTGCAAGGCAACGACAACTGCCACGACCCGTCCAGCATTGTGAAGGATGGCAACAAGTACTGGGTTTTCACGACGGGTACCGACATCTACGCCATGTACTCCTACGACCTAGTGAAGTGGGAATCGGGCCCGCGGACGGTGTTCAACGGGTTTCGGCCGGCCTGGATTGCGGCCAAAGCCCCCAATTTCAAGGGCGACTATTGGGCCCCGGAATGCATTTACCGCAACGGCAAGTACTACCTTTACTACTCGCTCACCGACGCCTTTGGCTCTAATATTTCGGCCATTGGGCTAGCCACCAACGTCACCCTCGACCCCGCCAACCCCAACTACCAGTGGGTTGACCAAGGCGAGGTTATTTCTAGCAACGCCAGCAGCGCCTACAATGCCATTGACCCCGCAATTGTGACGGATGCCAGTGGCGGGCTTTGGATGACGTTCGGCTCGTTTTTCAAGGGACTTGGCATTATCCGGCTCGATGGCACTACCGGCAAACGCTCCGGTACTAGCTTCAGCTGGCTGGCCGGCAACGTAGCCGCCGATGGCGTGACGCGCAATACCAGCGGCAGCGAAGCACCTTACCTGGTGCGCAATGGCAGCTATTATTACCTGTTTATTAACAAGGGTCGTTGCTGCCAGGGCTCTAGCAGCACGTACTACATTCAGGTGGGGCGCTCTACCAGCATCACGGGGCCTTACCTAGACAAGAACGGGGTTGACCTCAATAAGAATGGCGGTACTACGCTCTTGGCTACCAGCGGCAATTACGTTGGCCCTGGCCATGTGGGCCTGTATCAGGAAGGGGGCGCCAACTACTTAACCCACCATTACTACGACAGCAACGAGAACGGCCGCGCCCGCCTCAGCGTGAGCAACATGGGCTATGATGGCGCCGCCTGGCCCTTCATCACCCGCGACTGGGTAGCGAGTGGCCGCTACACCATTGCCAACCAAAACAGCGGAATGGTGTGGGATGCCTGGGGCTGCACAGGAGTATCGGGGCAAGCCATTGCCCAAGGCACAAGCAGCCCCGGTCTGCTCTGTCAGCAATGGAACCTGACGCCGGTAGGCAATGGCGAATACAGAATAGCCTCCGCAGTAGGTGCAGGCCTAGCGGCCGATGTAGTGAATAAAGACCCAAACAACGGCGCCAAGCTGGCGCTGTATGCCTATAGCGGCGGCACCAACCAACGCTTTAAACTGGAGCGCGCCAACACCGGACGGTATGTGCTGTCGTCGGTAAACGGCAACCGGGTAGTAGAAGTACCCGGCTGCTCCACTACGGCCGGCGTGCAGTTGTCGCTTTATGACTACCTAGCCAATACCTGCCAGCAGTGGGCCATTGCTCCGACTACAGCAGCTCGAGTGTTAGCCGTACAGCCGGCCACCACTGCGCAGTTTAGCGTCTTTCCGAACCCTAGTGCTCGTGGGCATTTTACTCTTGTGCTAGGTCCTGAGCTGAAGGGCGAATCCGTAACCACCACGCTCACAGATATGCAGGGCCGGCAGGTATACTCGCGTACGAGCACTGGTAAAGCAGCAATAGAGGTAGCGGCCGAAGTACGCGCTGGCATGTACATGCTGCAAGTAAGTGGAGCACAGAAAACGTACATGGAAAAGATAGTAATTCAGTAATGCGGATTACAGCAAGTGCAGGTGCGTTTTTACTAGCGCTTCATAGTAAACTTTAGAATTGTGTGTCTATCCGGATAAGTAAATCGGAGAAAGTCGGTAGTTATTTATCCGGATAGTTTACACAATCGTTTGTTTAACTTGGCGTAGCTTTAGCTGCTTTAGTAGCTCTATACTAATTCATTCTTTTCCATGCTAATACAATTACGAAATAAGGCCAGCCTGCTGCTTCTGCTGGGGTTACTAGTTCTGGGGGGGCACTCTGCTTTGGCCCTGCAAGGCGCAACAGGTATTCACGACCCATCCACTATCATTAAGCGCGATGGGGTGTATCATACTTGGGGAACCGGCGACCAGATCTACCACCTTACCTCTACTGATCTGATTACATGGAAGACGGCGGCACCAGTATTTGCCGCTGGCACCTGGCCCAGCTGGATTAACAGCTATGTGGCTGGCTTTAAAGGATTTTTCTGGGCGCCGGAATGTATCTACCGCAACGGCAAGTACTATATGTACTATTCCTGCTCTATGGGGCAGCGGCCCTGCGCCATTGGGTTGGCTACCAGCACCGACCTAGTAAACTGGACGGACCAGGGCATGGTAGTGTACTCCGACAACAGCACGGTGTATGGCAGCATCGACCCCGCCGTGTTTACCGATGCCAACGGCCGGCTCTGGATGGTATTTGGCTCGCACCTGACTGGCATCTGGAGCATTGAGCTGGACCCCACAACTGGCAAGCGGCTCAACAACGTAGCGAGGAACTTAGCCGGCAGTGCTGAGTCGGAGCATGAGGCCGCGTATATGGTACAACATGGCGGCTATTATTACCTGTTCTATAACCGAGGCACGTGCTGCGCGGGTACCAATAGCACCTACTACATCCAGATGGGGCGCTCTGCCAGCCCTGATGGCCCATTCGTAGACAAAAACGGCGTGAACCTGCTCGCCGGCGGGGGCTCTGATTTCCTGGCTCGAAAAGACAATTACTACGGTCCGGGCCATGTGGGCCTGCTGGCAGAAAATGGGGCTACTGTCCTCTCGTATCATTACTACGATGCCAACCGAAACGGAACGCCCACCCTGGGTATCGGAAGCCTGAATTGGGATGCCTCTGGCTGGCCTGTTGCTACCCAAGATTGGCTCCCGAGCGGAACCTATACCATCACCAGCCCCAACAGCAGCAAGGTGTGGGCCGCGGCAGGCTGCACCACCACGGCCGGGCAAGCGTTGGTGCAAGCCACCGCCTCGGCTGGCCAGACGTGCCAGCAGTGGAAGCTCACGCCGCAGGGAAACGGCAATGGCGTTTACATGGCCACCAACGTGCTGAGTAACTTGAATGCCAACGTAGTAGAGTGCAACGAAGCGGCCGGAACCGCCCTGGATGTACAAGCCGCTTCGCCGCTTAACTGCCAACGATTCCGGGTGGAACGCGCCGCCGACGGCTCCTTTGTGCTGGCCTCCATCTACGGTAACCGGGTAATTGGCGTGCCGAACGCAGCCACTACTGAAGGCGCTGCGCTTAAGCTCTTGGATTACACCGGTGGGACTAGTCAGCGCTGGACTATTAGCGCGGTAGGTACCACTACGGCCACACGTTCAGCCCAAGACGCCCTAATTCAGGTTTTCCCAAACCCCGCCCACGAGGGCAATTTCTCGGTGCAACTGCCCGCCGGCACTGCCGCTACCATCACGGTGGCCGACATCAGCGGCCGGGTGGTTTACCGCCTCGAGCTACCTAGTAGCCGCAGCAGCCATGAGATTCGGGCGGGGCTGAACCCGGGAACCTACGTGGTGCAGATACAGACGGCAAGAGGTATTACTACCCGTCAACTACTGTCATTCTAAGTATTGCTTGCTCCTACATTGGCTATGAAAAAACGACACCTCGCCCTGCTAAGCGGACTGCTTGGCTTCTCCTTGTCCCCGGCATTAGCCCAGAAAACCCCGGCGAAACCAGACTTCCACCAGTGGGCTCTTACCCCGCCTATGGGCTGGAACAGCTGGGACTGCTACGGCCCCACCGTAACGGAAGCCGAGGTGAAAGCCAACGCCGATTATATGGCCAAAAACCTGCTGCCCTTTGGCTGGGATTATGTGGTAGTAGATATCCGGTGGTATGTAGGCAACGATACGGCCCACGGCTACAACGAAACCAACCCCGACTGGAACATTGATGCGTACGGCCGGTTTGTGCCTGCCCCAAATCGGTTTCCATCAGCAGCAGGAGGGAAGGGCTTTAAACCGCTGGCTGATTACATGCACGCCAAGGGCCTGAAGTTTGGTATCCATATCATGCGGGGCGTGCCGGTGGTGGCGGTGCAGCGCAAACTGCCCATCCTCGGCAGCAAGGCCACGGCCGCCGATATCTACTCTAAGGAAGGGCAGGCCGGTTGGCTCCGCGACATGTACACCGTAGTAGCCGGCAAGCCGGGTGCCCAGGAATACTACAACTCTCTCTTTAAGCTCTATGCTTCGTGGGGCGTCGATTTTGTGAAAGTGGATGATCTGTCGTCGCCGTACCACAAGGCAGAGGTCGAGATGATTCGCAAAGCCATTGACCTGACGGGCCGTAAAATTGTGCTCAGCACTTCGCCCGGCGAAACCCCCATTGCCGAAGCCAAGCACGTGCAGGCCAACGCCAACATGTGGCGCACCGTGGGCGACTTTTGGGACAGCTGGGAGCAGCTCAAAGAGCACTTTGACGTTTGCGACCGGTGGTCGCCCTACATCAAGCCCGGTGCTTTCCCCGATGCCGATATGCTGCCACTAGGCCGGTTGGGCATCCGAGCCGAGCGCGGCGACGACCGCATGAGCCGCTTCACCCACGACGAGCAGTACACGCTCATGAGCCTGTGGAGCATTTTCCGCTCGCCGCTTATGTTCGGGGGCGACTTGCCCAGCAACGACGCCTTCACGCTCTCGTTGCTAACCAATAAAGAGGTGCTGGCCATGCACCGTAGCAGCACCAACAACCGGCAGTTGTTCCGCAAAGACAACCTAGTAGCCTGGACCGCCGATGACCCCAAAACCGGCGACAAGTTCCTGGCCCTCTTCAACGCTCAAGATCAGGAGCTGGCCCCGGCCAGCGAAGCCGCGTGGGCCAGCAACATCATCACGCGCCAAACTCCCGGCCAAAGTCAGTCTATTGATGTAGATATTACTGGGGCCAACAAGCTCTACCTGAACGTGCGCGACGGCGGCGACGATATTGCCTGGGACCACGGTGATTGGCTGAACCCAACCCTCAGCAACGGCAGCAAAACCGTTGCGCTTAGCACGCTTTCCTGGAAAAAAGCCTCAGCGGGCTGGGGCAACGTGACGGCCAATAAAAGCGTGTCGGGCGCTGACTTAATAGTTGCTGGGAAAAAGTACGAGCAGGGCATCGGCACGCATTCCAACTCCATGGTGGAGTATGAGCTGCCAGCTGGTTTCACGCGCTTTCAGGCCACCGCCGGGCTCGATAATGCGGGCGCAGCCCAGAATACCGGCGGCACCGTGCAGTTTCTAGTCTTTACTAAGAACCCGTTTCGGCCCATGCCCGCTGATTCGGTTAAAATTCCAGTAGCGCTTACTCAACTAGGCCTGTCAGGCTCTTACACCGTCCGGGACATGTGGACGGGCAAAACAACCAACAGCGTTACGGGTGAATTTGCGCCGTATGTGCGGCGGCATGGCGCTAAACTGTATCGAATTTCAAATGCCAAAAAATAGTCGCGCAACAGAGGCGTGCATTTTACCTCATTGTACTGAACGACTGAGTTCGAGCATCTTGTTTACCTAGCATTCGCAAACACGCAATCCAAACGGGTGTGTTACTCTTGCGGTGCAATTCCCACTTGCTTATGAAACGTATTCTTCCTTCTCTTTTGCTGACTGGCGCGCTTGCCTTGCCTGGTTTTACACAATCGATTAAGCGCTCAGATTATCCTATTCAGGCGGTTTCGTTTACTAAGGTAAAGCTGGCTGATAACTTCTGGCTGCCGCGCCTGAAGACGAATACGGAGGTCACGATTCCGGCTTCGTTTCAGCGCTGTGAGGCTACCAACCGCGTGAAGAACTTCGAGATGGCCGCCGCCAAGTCGGGGAAATTTGCTACCATCTTTCCCTTCGACGATACCGACATTTACAAGACCATTGAAGGCGCCTCGTATTCGCTCAAGCTCTACCCCGATGAAAAGCTGGATGAGTACATGGATGAGCTGATTAAGAAAGTAGGCGCTGCCCAAGAGCCTGATGGCTACCTCTACACCGCCCGCACCATTGACCCCGCTCACCCACACGCGTGGTCGGGGCCGGAGCGCTGGGTGAATGAGCGCGAAATGAGCCATGAGCTCTATAACTCGGGGCATCTGTATGAGGCTGCTGTAGCGCATTATGAAGCTACCGGCAAGAAAAGCCTGCTCAACATTGCCCTGAAAAACGCCGACCTCGTGTGCTCGGTATTTGGGCCAGGCAAGCGGGGTGTAGCGCCGGGTCACGAAATAGTGGAAATGGGTTTGGTGAAGCTCTACCGCGTGACGGGTAAGCCGGAGTACCTGAGCACGGCCAAATTCTTCATTGAGGAGCGCGGCAAGTACAAAGGCTACGACCCCAAGAGCCCCGACCCCTTCCGCAATGGCTCGTATTGGCAGGATGATAAGCCGGTGGTAGACCAGCGTGAGGCCGAAGGCCACGCTGTGCGCGCCGAGTATCTGTACTCCGCCATGGCCGATGTAGCGGCCCTCACCGGCGACCAGAAAATGCTGGCCGCAGTAGACAGCATCTGGCAGAATATGGTATCGAAGAAAATGTATGTGACGGGCGGAACAGGTGCCGTGCCGGGTGGAGAGCGGTTTGGGGGTAACTACGAGCTGCCCAACACCACCGCCTACAACGAAACGTGTGCCTCGGTAGCCAATGTGTACTGGAACCAGCGTATGTTCTTGCTCCACGGCGACTCAAAGTACGTGGACGTGCTGGAGAAAGTGCTCTACAACGGCCTGATTTCAGGAGTAGGCCTTGATGGCAAATCGTTCTTCTACTCGAATGCCATGCAGATCAAAAACAGCACCAGCTTCCCGCAGACGGAGCCCGCCCGCGCCGGCTGGTTTGACTGCTCGTGCTGCCCCACCAACATGGCGCGCCTAATGCCCTCGCTGCCCGGCTACGTGTACGCCCAAAAAGGCAATGATGTGTACGCCAACCTGTTCATCAGCGGCACCACAGACCTGACGCTGAACAAGAAGCCCTTGCGCATAACGCAGCAAAACAACTACCCCTGGCAAGGCGACCTGAAGTTCACCATCAGCCCAGCCGCTACCACCGATTTCAATTTGCTGGTGCGCTTGCCAGGCTGGGCTCAAGGCGAGGCCATGCCGTCGGACCTGTACCGCTTTGCTACGCCTTCTGCCCAGAAAGTAAGCATTAGCGTGAATGGCAAACCCGTGACCTACACCACCCGCAACGGCTACGCAGTGCTAAGCCGCAAGTGGCGCAAAAACGACGTGGTAGAAGTGAAGCTGCCGATGGAAGTGCGCCAAGTGGTGGCTAGCCCCAACGTGCACGATAACCTCGGCAAAGTGGCGCTGCAGCGCGGCCCCGTGGTGTATTGCGCCGAGTGGAAAGACAACAACGGCAAAGCCAGCAACCTCATCGTGCCGGCTGCTACTTCCTTTACCACCGCGTACCAGCCCGACGTGCTCAACGGCATTATGCAGCTGCAGGCCACGGTGCCCGCCGTGCAGGTAGATGCGGCCAATAACTCCATCAGCACCACGCGCCAGACCATGACGGCCATTCCATACTACGCCTGGGCCAACCGCGGCAAAGGCGAAATGACCGTGTGGTTTCCGCAGCAGCTAACCGACGTTGACCTAATTTCGCGTCAGCCCAAGGAAGTAACCGTGGGCAAGTAGGCACTAGGTCCGTAACACGAGTAAACCGCTCAGTCCGGCTGTCAAATAGCATCAGGGAGTTGCCAGTTGCAGGTACCCTAGTGATGCTCCGACGGCCGGACTGAGCGGTTTAGCTTTTTTCTTGACCTAGTTATTTCTTTCGGAAGGCCAGGTAGTCGAGGTAGTACAACACCTTCACCGAAAGGGAGTTATTGTGCGGTGTATTGATGGTATTATTGAAGTTGTTGAAGTACTGGGGAGTAGCCTCTTCGGCCAACAAATACGTGGAGCCAGCATTTTTCCAGACGATGCTCACCTGCGAGCCAGGGGCAAACCACCACGAGTACACCGCATCCACGTTGAAGGCGTTGTAGGTATTGTCGCGGTTGCGCTGGTAGTCGACCAGGGTTTCGGTGCCGCCGGGGGCTAGGGTAGTAAAATCGGCGTAGCGCACGTTGCTGGTGTAGTGGCGCGTGCGCAGCGTAAACGACATACGGTTGGTGAACGTGTACGCCACCGAAACCACATTCGAGACGGTATTCACGTTGCGACGGCCTAGCATAATCTGGTTTTTGAAGGGCAGGTCAAGCGGCTCCTCGTCGTTGAGGCCCCCGTTTACGTAGCCAATCTGATTTTCACTCAGGCTCCAGTCGAGGCTGTAGCGGAACGTAAGGTGGTCATTTACGCGGTAGCGAGGGTAGGCACCAAAGCTGTACCGTACGCGCCGGGGCCGGTCAAGATGCTCATCCGTAGCGTAGTGCTGAAGGCCCGCATTCAGGCCCACGGCAAAAGGCTTGCGCGTATCGGAGTTGATAAAGCCTACAAAATCGGCGTAAGCCGGAACGCGCACAAAGTATTTGCCCAGCGTGTCGGTGCGCGGCTCAAAAAAATCGTGGGTGACGGCATTGTATACAAAGTCGTAGCCGATTTGCAGGAAACTCTTGGTGAAAGTGGTGTTGAAACCGTTGTAGAAATACAGGCTTTGGTAGCGCGTGGGGCTGTATAGTAGCGCGTGCCCAACCTGGCTGAAAAAAGCCATATTATTCACCTTCCAAAAGGGCTTGTACTTGCGGTAGGCCACGCTTGCCGTCTGGGTAATGTTGTTGTTGCCAAACAGAATGCCTAAGTCATTGGGGTTGTAGGTATCCGACTCAATTTTGTGGTTTACATCCCAAGTGAAGTTGCCGCTGATTTTGCCTACGCCCACCGTGTACTTGTAGCCATCTTGGTCATCAACGGCCTTATTCGAGCCAAAGTCGGTGCCGCGCCGCCTGGAGTACACCATACTGCCATCCATAGCGTAGGAGTTCTTCTTGTTGGCAAAGCGAAACAGGCCGCCCGTCACGTTGGCATCGTAGGTGCTGCCCCAGCGCGTGACGTTGGTGTTGATGAGCGACACGTACGAGTTGTTTTTCAGGCTCTGATCCAGCACCATGATGTTGTAGTTGCTGAACGGCTGCGTCAGTACCTCGCGCTCCTCGCCGGTTTCCGTATCGCGCAGCGTGGCGTATACATCGTTGCTGAGGGCATTAAAAAATCCGATGCCAAGTCCTTGTTTGGTTCGGCCTGAAATCTTGGTGGCGTTCAGCAGGCGAGTTTCGGCGGGGTTGCGCACCAACCGTTCTTTACTACCTGCCCTGACGCCATAAAAGCCGATTGGCGTAGCGCCCACACGCCTTGAATAGAACAGGTTGCCTTTGTTGAAGAGCTCCGTGCCTTCCGTAAAGAACTGGCGGTTCTCATTGAATTGCACCTCAAACGGCGAGAGGTTGAGTACCTGGTTGTCGCTCTGCACCTGCCCAAAGTCGGGTACTAGGGTCGCGTCCAGGGTAAAGCTCTCATTGATGCCCCACTTGATGTCGGCACCGCCGTTAAAGCTCGTAGTGGTGCGCTTGGTGCCTTCGGCATTCAGCGGGTTGTGGTTCACGTAGCTTGACACGTAGGGCGTGAGTGACAGCCGCAGCGGCGGCTTAATGTCGCGCACGCCGCGTAGCTCGCCCCACTGGTTTACAAAGCCATTCACGGCAGGCTTCACCTCGTTCCAAAAAAATTGTGCGTTGTCGCGCTTGCGTTGCCTAGCAAAGTTGAGGCCCCAGAGCTGCTCTTGCGCATTGCTGAAGCGGATGGCCGAATAGGGAATGCGCATTTCCGCAATCCAATCGGTGCCGGTTTGGGTGGTGTGGGCATCCCACACCGCATTCCAATTGAAATCCTCTCCGCCGGCCGGGGAGTAGCGGCCATCTAGCTGCACGCCGGAGGTAGTAACGGTAAAGTTGTAGCCATTCAGCTGGTCATGGTACGTATCCAGAAACACCGAGAAAATATCGGTGTTGCCAAACTCATCCCGCTGGGTCATTTCGCGCAGAATGGAGTCTTGGGCCACATCGTGCATGATGGCCCCGATGTAGAGGTTCGCATCATCGTAGAGTACCCGTACTTCTGTTTTCTGCTTTTCGGGCACACCTGGATTAGGACGTTGCTGAATGAAATCGGTGGCAATCGGGGCTTGCTGCCACACCGCCTCATCCAATACTCCATCGAGCTTGACGGGCTCCGTGATACGCACCGCCTGTAGTTGGCGCTTAGGCGCTGGGGTGGAAGCAGCGGTGGAGGCACTGCCCGGTGTTGAGGTTTGGGCCGATGCTAGCCCTAGTCCGCCCCATAACCCCAGGAGCAGGAAGAAAAAACGCAGAATAGAGCTAGGATACATAGTCTTGGGGGGTGAGGGGAGTGCAAACGGGAGGGAAGAAAGGCCCCGAAAGTTTGGGCAATACTGTGGCTGCAGCAGCTTGAGCTGCGCTTGCCATAAGGGTCAGGAATGGGAGGAGTACCGGCTAAAAAACTATTCGTTACAGAGAGTTCTGTGCGTCAGAGCAAAATCTGGTTTCACCGTCCGGCGGAGCATGTAATAGGCCCCAATACGCGTAGCTCAGACTAATAGTGTGTAGATGTAATAAACTGCTTATTAGTAAGTTAAATAAAAAATATTGCTTCTGTATTTAAGTACTCCTGTTAACTAAGCTTGCCATTGCTCTCATGTTGGTGAGCACAGGCTGTATTCTATCAGGGCTGTTGTCCGGGCTGAACCGAAAGCGGGGACTTGGTTGCAGCCAAATCCCCGCTCGCTAGGCCACTCACTTTGCCTTGCGGATGTAGATATTGCCGTTCAAGGTTTTCATCATAAACTCCGGGCCACCGCCGTTAATTTTGCCGCTTGTCCAGCTGTCTTGGCTAACGCGGTAGGTGCCATCTTTGGAAGTGCGGGTTACTTTAGGAGCGCTATTGTCCACCGCCATGTCGAAGTCGCTGTAGATTTCACCGCGGTCCGATTTCAGCTTTAGGTTTGCTTTGGCTCTGCTCGGAAAGCTCACGTCAATCTTACCGTTCACGCTGGAAAAAGCCATCGGCACGCCGCTTGTGATGTCTTTGAAGCTCGTGAAGATGTCGCCATTTACGGTGTTGACTACGGCCGAGCCCGCTACATCTTCGAGGCGCACGGAGCCATTGACGTTTGAAATTTCCAGCTCGCCGGTCACGTTCTGCACCGAGATATTGCCATCATTCACGGTTCCAATCTGGAGGGAAAACTGACGGGGTACTTTAATGACGAAATCCACCGGGTTTTGCCACGACTGCGTTTTGATGTACACATGGTTGTCGCGCTCCTGGGCCGTAACATCCAGGCCATTCACTTTTGAGAGGCGCCGCATACCGGGCGGCGCGTCATTATCTGAAGAGCCAGAAGAGCGGCCGCCGCCCCGGTTGGCTACGTCAATCACCACGTCTTTGCCGGTGGTGCCTTCCACTTTAATGGAGCCGCCCACCAGTTTTAGGTGTAACACGCCAGGCTTGCCGGGCGAGCTAAGGGCGACAGTGAGTTGTTCTCTACCTGCCTGTTGCGCCGCAAGCGGCCGGACCCATGCCAGTACAAGTAGGGTCAGAAGGGTGCGAAATAGGAGCTGGTTCATCGGGTTTGCTGTTTGATGGTGACGTTGCCGTTGATGGTTTCAAAGCGGAAATCGGTGCCGCCTTTGCCCAGCCGTACGGCCGTCTCTTTACTGATTTTGTATTTGGTGCCCTGGCCGTCGCGCTGCTGGTTTTGCGTCACGCGGGCCGGTAGTACTTCGGTTTTAGGAAAGTCCGTGAACATCTCGCCGTGCATGCTCTTGAAGTAGAGGTCACCGGATACGTTTGGCGGATAGCTTACCTGGATGTTGCCATTGATGGTATGGTAGCTGGCTCCTTTAGTAGGAGCCACGGCATATGTCACGTCCACGTCGCCGTTCACGGTATGAGCCAGTGTGGCCTGCTGGGCGTTTTTAATCGTGACGGTGCCGTTTACATTGCGGGCTTGCAGCGGGCCGGTTACGTCCTGCACCAGCACTTTGCCACCGTTCACCGTCGAGACGCGCACATCCATGTTGGCCGGTACTTTCACTGTGTAGTCAAACTGGTAGGAGTAGCGCGGGCCTTCGTTGTTTTTCCAGTTGTCCTTGAAGCGGCCGTTCTGCTGTTTTTCGCGGTTTGGCCGCGAGTCCTGGGGGCCAGAAATGTAGAGCAATACACTGTCGCCGTGCTGCTCAAAGCCGGGTTGGGCTTCTTTCTGACCTAGGGCCAGCAGCTCTGCGGTGGGCGCCTTCACAGTCTTCGTGATTTCTACTACCACGGTCTTGCCGCTGTAGCCCTGTACCGTTACGGAGCCGAAGATGTTGTAGAGGGCTAGCGTGCTGCCGGCGTTGCCGCTGAGGGTAAACTCCTTATTGATTTTCTCAGTGGCTTCGCGAGTCTGGGCTTTCAGCGAGCAGCTAGGCAACCACAGGAGTAGGCAAACCAGACTGAGTATAGTTGTCGGTTTCATGGGAAGTCGATGAAGTAGAGGGTGGAGGAGTTTTGTCGTTCGACAGGGACTCAATGCTTTGCTCGATTTTGTCTTTCACTTGCTCATTCAGGTTTTCCTGCTTGAGCAGCCGGCGCAGGGGGCGCACCGAGCGGCGCTCCTGCAGCTGCACCATCACATCGGCTAAGGCCGACTGCACCAACGGTGAATCTTGAAGGGTAAGGGACCGAACGAGGCCCTGGCGCACCATGGGGTCTTGGCTGAGGCCCGCTAGTACCTCCAAAGACGCTAGCCGCACGTTCACGTTGGGGTCTTGGTTAAGCGTGCTGAGCAAGGCGGCTACCACACGCTCATTAGTAGGTGCTACTTCCTCAGCGTAGCTCACAGCCCGCAGGCGCTGTACGGCCGAGGGGTTGTTCAGAAGGGCCAGCACTTGTGTTTGCTGCACATCGGATGAGGAGGCAGCGGGTAGCGTAGTAGTAGGTTGCTGAACGGCTAGCTCGGACGTCTCCGGGCGACCTTTCAACAGATATCCGGCTACCAGACCTACTAGCAGCAAGGCCAGGCTATAGGCTACGCGCATGCCGTAAGCAGGCTGCCACCATTCTTTTATGCGCTCCAGAATGCCGGCCACCGACCAGCGCTGCTTGCGCTGCTCTTCTACTTGAAACTCGGCCAGCATGGAGTAAAAGCGCGGGCGCATCTGCTCGCTGGTTGCCGGCACGGGCAGTTCGCCCATGGAGGTCCAGAGGGCCTGCACGGTGCTCAGCTCCTGCTGGCAGCCGGGGCATTGGGTTAGATGAGCTTCTATGGCTTGGTGCTGGGCGGCCGGTAACGTGCCCGCTAACCAATCCATCAGCTCTTCTTGTACCCCCTCACAGTTCAACTTTGCTTCCATTTTCGAGTTTCAAATAAATATCCTTGAGTTGGCAGAGGGCCCGGTGCGCGCGCACCTTCACGGCCCCCACCGTAGTATCGAGCAGCTGCGCTATCTGCTCGTATTTCAGCTCCTGGAAGCGGCTCAGCACGAGCACTTCCCGCTGGTCAGGACTTAGGCAAGCCATAGCCCGGTGGAGCAATTCCACATCCTGCGTTTTTTGCAGATGGCCATCGGCGGTGGTGCCCCCGGCAATCTTCTCGCTCCAGTCGGCCACGTCTTTGTGGTGGAGCGAGGGTTTTTCTTTCTTGGCGGCATCGGCTAGCACGTTGCGCGCCAAGTGGTACATCCAGGTTCTGAACTCGCCCTCCCCATTGAAGGTGTGGCGGTACTTCAGCATCCGGTAGAACACGTTCTGCACGAGGTCTTCACTGGCCGTGGCGTTCCCATTGGAATGGTAGAAGAACGCAAACAGCGGCCTATGGTAGCGCTCGAACAGCAGGCCCATCTTCTCGACCTGGCCGGCCTTCACTTGCAGCATGAGCGAGTTGTCAGTAAGCGAGTTCAAGCGTTTGGTCGGTGAGGTGTGGGAGCGTATTCGGCGGTGGAAACTTCGCCTTTTCCCGAAGGTTACAGCTTCCTGTGAAATATTTTTTCGGGCGGTGTGCAGAGAAGCATTTGCCTGACTGGCATTGTTACAAATGCACGTCCTGCTGAGCACCGCCGAAGTATCTCTGCCTCTGACCATTCAAACTACTTAGACCTCCGCATCGAAGCGCTAAAGATGCTTCGGTGGCGCCTAGCAAGGCGTTGCAGGCCAGGTGCTTAACGACGAGCCGTGGGAGGTTGCTTTGTTATTTAGGCCTAGTAAAAAGTAAAGCAGCCGCTTGAGCTCACACCGGAAATAGGCGCGAGCTAAAGCGGCTGCTTTAGGTAAACTATCGACCAAGCAAGGCACTAGGCTATTTGCTTGGCTGGCTTTGCAGTTGGCGTGGGCAGGGCAGCGAGCAGGCCAATGGCGGCGCCTAGGCCTGCTACCAGCGCAAACGATACCCGTAGGCTGGAAAACTCGGCAACTAACCCAATCAAAGGCGGCCCCAGTAGAAACCCAAGGTAGCCAATGGTAGATACCATAGCCAGCGCCACCCCCGGCGATACTGTTGTAGACTGCCCAGCTGCGCTGTAGGCGAGGGGCGTAACCGAAGCAATGCCAAAACCCACCAGCAGAAACCCGATAACCGATGGTATAAAAGCCGGCCACACCACCGCCGTTAAGAGGCCAACCGTAATAAGTGCACTGCTGATTTGCAGCATGCGGTTGGTACCGAAGCGGTGCGTAAAGTAGTCGGAGATGAAGCGGCCCAGAGCCATGGTGCTCATGCAGGCCACGTAGCCAGTTGTTACGAGAGCAGCATCGGGGCGCACTACTTTCTGGAAATACACGCCGCTCCAGTCAAACATGCAGCCTTCGCAGAGCATACCGCAAAACGCAATCAGGCCAATGCGGAGCAGGTACGGCTCGGGGCGGCGCAGGCTGGGGCCGCTGGCATCGGAGCCGGTATCCTGCGGTAAGGTGTGCTGATGCGCCAGCACCGTGAGCACCAGCCCTAGGCCCATCACGAGCGTAAAGTGCCAGAGCGGTGTCTGCTGCCACCGAATCAATAAAGTGCCCAGGGCACCACCCAGAAAACCGGCTAGGCTCCACAGTCCGTGAAAGCTCGCCATAATGGGCTTGCCGTAGGCTGCCTGCACGCCAATGGCTTGGGTATTAACGGAAATATTGAGCAGGTTGCCGGCAAAGCCAAACAGCACCAGGCAACCCGCCAGGCTCCAGAAACCTGTCGCCCAACCCAGCAACGGCAGAAACCCCGCATACATACACGTTGCCAGCAGTACTACCACGCGGCTGCCATAGGTATGCACCATCCAGCCCGCCACGGGCAGCGCCAGCATGGAGCCCACCGGTAACGCCAGCAGCAACTGGCCCAGCTCACCTTCGCTCAGGCCCAGCTTTAGCCCGATGTCGGGGATGCGCGAAGCCCAGGAGGCAAAGCACAGCCCCGCCACAAAGAACAACACGCTAACGGCTACGCGCCGCTGCGCAGGGGAGGTTTCAGCCATCCGTGTACCTAGTAAACCAACGGGGAGCCACATCGTGACTCCCCGTTAGTAGCTTCAACATCAATAATTAAGAACGACATGCTGCGCTTGCCGAAGCATCTCTACCGCTTTGTACTCACGATTGGAGTTAGCCAGCGGTAGAGATGCTTCGGTTGCGCTCAGCAGGACGGGCTCTTTGGCTTCTTCGTTACGCAGTAGCACCAGTTAGCGCCTCTTGGCGCTTTTGCTCCAGCACCTGCATCAGTTTGCCGAAGGGCTCCGTGAATTTCTTTGCGCCTTCCTGTTCCAGCTGGTTGGTAAGGGCTTCCAGATCAAGACCCAGCTCGGGCAGGCGGGAAATAACTTCTACCTCCTGCTTATCGGCCAAGCGGTTAGCAGGCTGGCCTTTAGCGCGGTAAAAATCCAGGGTTTCTACCGGAATCGTATTCACCGTGTTCGGGCCGATAAGGGCCTCCACGTACTTCAGGTCGTCGTACTTGGGGTTTTTGTTGCCGGTGCTGGCCCACAACAGGCGTTGTGGTTGCGCTCCTTGCGCTTTCAGCGCCTCCCAACGCGGGCCCGCAAAAATTTCGTGGAACACCTGGTAGGCTTGCTTGGCGCTGGCAATGGCTACCTCGCCCACGAGGCTTTGGGCTAACTCGCCTTTCTCACCGCCTTCGGCTGCTAACTTTTCCAGCATGGGGTCGATCAGAACATCAATCCGCGAGAGGAAGAAGCTGGCCACGGAATCCAAACGCTTCACCGAGCCGCCGGCTTTCACCCGGTCCTCGAGGCCTGCTAGGTATGCCTCGGCCACTAAGCGGTAACGCTCCACGCTGAAAATCAGCGTCACGTTTACGTTTACGCCAGCGGCAATCAGCTGCCGGATAGCGGGCAGGCCCTCCAGTGTGGCGGGCACTTTAATCATCACGTTCGGGCGGTTCACTTCTTTCCAGAAGTGGAGGCCTTCTGCCACCGTGCCCTCCGTATCGTTCACTAGCTCCGGCGAAACCTCCAAGCTCACGTAGCCGTCGCCGCCGTTTTCAGGGTGGTCGTAGAGGGGGCGCAGCAGGTCGCAGGCTTGTTGCACATCAGCTACGGCCAGCTTGGCGTAAATCTCATCGGCCGAAAGACCTTCCTGGGCAAACTGCCGAATGTCGGCGGCGTAGTCGTCGGAGCCGGCAATAGCTTTCTCGAAGATGGCCGGGTTAGAGGTTACGCCCCGCAGGCCGTCTTCGGTGATAAGGCGCTGCAGCTCGCCGTTGTGCAGAATATTGCGACGAATATAGTCGAGCCAAATGCTCTGGCCGAAATCGTGAATGGCAACGAGTGGGTTCATATCAATGGGTGTTTTTTCAAAGGGAGTAAAAAGGAACGTCATGCTGAGCGGAGTCGAAGCATCTCTACCGCTGGCTAACTCAACTGGCCTAGATGAATCGGTAGAGATGCTTCGGCAAGCTCAGCATGACGTTCCTTTTGAAAGCATCAAGTGTTTACGATAAAACTTCCTTCTTCTCAATTTCAGCGGGCTGGCCCTGCAGTACCCAGTTGGCCTGCTTCACCACGTTATCCACACTGAACCCGAAGTACTCCATTACAGCCTCACCGGGACCCGATTCGCCGAAGCGGTTCATGGCAATGACGGTGCCTTCATCGGTGGCATATTTGTGCCAGCCCATGGGCGAGCCTGCCTCTACCGCTACGCGCTTGCGCACGTCGGAGGGCAACACCTGCTGCCGATAGGCCTTGTCCTGCTTCTCGAACAGCTCCCACGAAGGCATGCTAACCACGCGGGTGGGTACGCCTTGCTGCTGCAGTTTCTCCTGCGCTTGCATCACTAGGGCTACTTCTGAGCCGGTAGCTAACAGAATCAGCTCAGGCTTGCCCCCTTCGGCTTCGCTGAGAATGTAGGCGCCTTTGGCCACACCTTCGCGTGCCGAGCCGTACTTCTCTTGGTCCAAGGTTGGCAGCTTCTGGCGCGACAAAATCAGGACCACCGGCGACTTAGGCGTGGTCATGGCAATGCGCCAGGCTTCTACCGTTTCGTTGGCATCAGCAGGGCGAATCACCACAATATTCGGGATGGTGCGCAGCGCGGCTACGTGCTCAACGGGCTGATGCGTGGGGCCATCTTCGCCCAGGCCTATGCTGTCGTGGGTGAACACGAATGTAGCAGCCGACTCGGCTAGGGCCGTGAGGCGGATGGCACCGCGCATGTAGTCGGAGAAGGTAAGAAATGTGCCGCCGTAAGTGCGTACGCCACCGTGGTGGGCCATGCCGTTCATGGCGCCGCCCATGGCATGCTCGCGCACGCCAAACCAGATGTTGCTGTGCTCATACGCGCCGGGCTGGAAGCTGGCGTCGCCGCCAGTAGGCATCTCATTGGAGCTGGCCAGGTCGGCGGAGCCACCGAACAGGAAGGGCACGCTTTTCTTGAGCGCGGTAAGCGCTTTGCCGGACGCCTGACGAGTAGCCATGGCGCCATCGGCGGGGGTGAAAACGGGCAGCGAGGCGTCCCAGCCTGCGGGGAGCTCTCCCGCAAACGAAGCCCGGAACAGTTCCCACTCTGTGCCGAACTCCTGCTGGTACGCCTCTGATTTCTGCTGCCATTCTGCCTGAAGTTGAGCACCGCGCTGGCCGGCTTCAGCCAGATGCGTGCGCACTTCTTCGGGCACTACAAACGTGGCCTCGGGGTCGAAGCCAAAAAACTCTTTCGCCTTCTTGACATTGTCGGGGCCTAGCGGGGAGCCGTGGACCTTGCTCGTGCCTTCCTGCGGGCTACCGTAACCAATAATGGTCTTCACGGAGATAATAGAAGGGCGCTCAGTTTCCTGTTGAGCCGCTTTAATGGCAGCCTCAATACTGTCGAGGTCGTTGCCATCCATCACGCGCTGGGTGTGCCAGCCGTAGGCCTCAAAGCGAGCCAGCGCATCCTCGGTATACGAGAGGTTGGTAGGCCCGTCGAGGCTGATATCGTTGTCGTCGTAGAGGTAGATGAGCTTGCCGAGCTTCAAGTGGCCAGCCAGCGAAGCCGCTTCGGCCGCAATACCTTCCATCAGGTCACCGTCGCTGACAATAGCGTAGGTGTAGTGGTCCATTAGCTCGTGGCCAGGTTTGTTGTACACGGCGGCCAAGTGCGCCTCGGCCATGGCCATTCCTACGCCGTTGGCGAAACCCTGACCTAGTGGGCCCGTGGTTACTTCCACGCCGGGTGTCAGGTTCGACTCGGGGTGGCCGGGCGTTTTGGAGTGCATCTGCCGGAAGCTCTTCACATCATCCAGGGTCAGGTCGTAGCCATAGAGGTGCAGCAGGCTATACAGCAATGCCGAGCCGTGGCCCGCCGATAGCACAAACCGGTCGCGGTTAGGCCACTTCGGATCCTTTGGGTTAAAACGCAGAAAGCGCGAAAACAGCACGTACGCCATGGGGGCTGCACCCATCGGTAGGCCCGGATGGCCCGAGTTAGCCGCCTGTACCATATCTACCGACAAGAGGCGGATGGTGTTAACGCTTAGTTCAGCAGGAGAGAAAGTCGACTTGGTCACGAACTGACGATAAAAATGGTGGGAAGATTCTACGGCTTGCGGTAACGAAGGAACAGATGTACTAGGGTGCTGTACCTAAGAAAGCTGTTTGCCATCAGTACCGAAGCGAGGCGGATGAGCAATTGGCCGCGCTAAAGCCGAAAGTACTCTTTTGTATTAGTATACACAAACGATTGTGTGAATTTATGCTCTGCCTTACTTCTTTAGGGCTGTACAACGGGCCAACCGGCAGCATCCCAGCTCAGCTTCTCGATACGCAATTTGGAGTGTCCTTTATCCGCAGCATCGTAGCCGTGGAAGACCAAGTAATCAGCTTTGTCGAAGGTATATACTGAGTTGTGACCTAGGCCAAACCAGTTCTTGTCGCCGGCTAATACTTCGGTACCTCCGCCCTGATCGAGCGCTACGCCAGCCTTATCCACGTAGGGACCTTTTACGTCTTTCGAGCGGCCCACCATAATCTTATAAGTACTCTGCGGGCCGCGGCAGCAATAGTCGAAGGAGGTGAATAAGTAATAGAAGCCATCCTTCTTAAAAATGAATGGGGCCTCGATAGCTCCGTCGCCAGGCAGGGAGTCGTTGAGTTGGGGGCTGCGGGGGCGCTTGGCAATGGTGCGCCATTGCTCCGGTTGGGCAGGTGCTTTCAGATCTGGAGTGAGCTTCACGAGCTTGATGCCATCCCAGAAGGAACCAAATGATAACCAAGGGCTTCCGGCTTCGTCTCGGACCAGGTTGGGGTCAATGGCATTCCACATATCACGTCCTGGTACGGACTGAATCACGCGACCATGATCAACCCACTTGAAATCTTTGGAAGTAGGATCGAGGGTTTTGTTGGTGGCAAGGCCTATGCAGGATGTGTTCTTGCCGAACGCCGAAATGGAATAAAACAGCGAGTATACCCCGTTGTGGTAGGAAATATCGGGCGCCCAAATGTGGTTGCCTTTAAAGCCTGGCACTGCCTTCGTAGCCCAAGTAGGAGCCGTGGCGAAAATTGGCTTTTCCCGCGTCCAGTTCTTACGGTCCTTCGATGACCACACCGCAATGCCCGGCCCCGTGCAGAACATGTAGTATGTACCGTTCTGCTGCGCCATCACCGGATCGTGCGCCGGAATCAGGGCAGGAGCTGTTTGGGCTTGAGCTCCCAAGCTACCTAGTACAATGGACAAGGTAACGAGAGGCTTTATTAAGCGAGAATACATAAACGATTGTGTTAAAATTGGTGGGTTTAAGGAGGGCAACTTTACCGCTACCGTGTGCCTAGTGAACCGACACCACAGGTAGTGCTTACTCTGCAGACAGCTCCAGCACGTGGCTCGTGAGGGCAGGGGCATTAGGAGATGAAACCACGATGCCTACCTGCATCAGATAATCGCCGGAGTAAGTTTGGCTGTTGGCCGGCAGGTCGGATGTAGCGCCGGGTATTAAGCTGATTTCCGTGATACGGTAGCGCTTAGCTGGGTCGAGGCCCTGCAGACGCACAGGCAGCACAGTTTCGTTGAAGCGGGTGCGCAGGTTATAGCCATAGAGAACCGCTTTGGCCTTGTGTTCAGCTACATACATGAGGGCGGCTTGGTTGCCATCATAGGGGGAGCGGAGCCGATATTGGTCGCCCTGCCAGATGACCTCGCTGAGGCGTTTGTAGTCTTTTACGGCCTGCTGGCTGTATTGCCGCTCTTCAGGCGTCATCTTCTCCACCTCAATGTCGTACCCCAGTTTTCCCATCATGGCTACATCCGTCCGGAACTTGAGGCTTTGCTGGCGGTTCCAATTCGTGACGTGGCTAGCGAGTGTGTTGGAGGGGAAAAAGTTGGAATAGCCCCACTGGATATAAATGCGTTCCAAGGCGTCGGTATTGTCGGAGGTCCAGAACTCCGTGAAGTACTTAAGGCCGCCATAATCGGTGCGGGCGCCGCCGCCGGAGCACAGCATCATGGGCACGTGCGGGTGCTTTTGGCGCACGCGGCTCAGCACTTTGTAGAGGCCGCGCACATAGTCGACATACAAATGGCTCTGGTTTTTCTTGAGGTGCTGCGAGTAGCCGTTGGTGATCATGCGGTTGCAGTCCCACTTCACGTAGGCTACTCCCTGGCTTAGCTGCTCATCCACAATGTTGTACACGAAGTCCTGCACCTTGGGGTTGGTCAGGTCGAGTACCAACTGGTTGCGGTAGTAGTCCTCGGGGCGGTTGGGCAGCTTCAGAATCCAGTCGGGGTGCTTCTCATACAGCTCGCTCTTGGGGTTTACCATTTCGGGTTCCAGCCAAATGCCAAATTTCACACCCTCCTTACTGGCCGTTTGCACGAGGTGGCTTACGCCGTTCGGAAGTTTCGTTTTGGTGGGCTGCCAGTCGCCTAGGCCCGTCTGGTCGCTGCTGCGTGGGTATTTGTTGCCGAACCAACCGTCATCGAGCAAGAACACATCTACGCCCAGCTTGGCCGCGTCGCCGATGATACGATCTAGCTTGGGCTCATCGAAATCAAAAAACGTCGATTCCCAGTTGTTGAGCAGGGTTACGCGCGGCTTTGTGCCATCGAGCACACCGAAGTGGCGGGCCCAGCGGTGCAGGTTACGCGACGCCTGCCCTTTGCCGGCAGCGCTGTAGGTAAAGATGAATTCGGGGGTAGTAAACGTCTGGTTGGCGGGCAGCATGTACTCGGAGGCGTAGGGGTTGATGCCCGCCGAAATGCGCAAGGAGTTCACGTTGTCCAGCTCAAAGGCAAACCGGAAGTTGCCAGTCCAGGCCAGCGTGCCGGCTAGTACCTGGCCGCTGGTTTCGGTTGCGGGCTGATCGAGGCCTAGGAAAAACGCGGGCGTCTGGTACCAGTTAGCGCGGGTGCCCAGCTTGGTGTCGATGACCTTGATGCCGCTAGTGAGCTGGTTTTCCTGCTGTTGCGCTTCCTCGGCCCAGTCGCCGTGAAACTGAGTGAGCCAGTACTGGTGGGCATCGAAATGCAGCATGGCCGAAGCGTAGCTGGTCAGCACCACCGGCTTCTTTTCCCGGTGCCGAATCTCAGTCCAGGTCTTGATTACGTCTTCCTGAAAATACGCCGCAAAATGCAGCAGCACTTCCACCGGATACTGCGGGTCGCGCAGCCGAATAACAGTTTCTGTTACATCATCGCCCGACTTCGTGGTCTTCTGATCGGCGAAGGTTAGGGCCAACGATGGGTTACCATCCGGATGCACCACCCGAATGGCGGGCTCAAATAGGTTGTCGGTGCCAGCCGGTACGTAGGCTTCGTGGCGGTGTTGGAGCTGCTGATACTCCGCGGTATTAGCCAGCTTCGTGCCCAGGTATGTTTGGTACAGCTTCTGGTTTTCGCCCACGGCCAGCACCATGCTCACGTGCTCAGTTTCTATAACGATGGGCGGGGTAGGCTGAGCCATGGCAGACGCCCTACCGCCAAGGAGCAGCAGGCAACTACTAAGTACGCATTTCAGCATGAGCAGGGTGGGAGAGGTGGGAAGGAGCAGAGCAGGAAAGGGCCTATAACGTATTCAAAAACAGATCGTCATGCTGAGCGGAGTCGAAGCATCTCCACCGCTTCGTTGCAGGCTTCCTTGAGTAGCAAGAGGTAGAGATACTTCGACTCCGCTCAGCATGACGGGTACTGTGGCAACAGCAGCACGCAAAATGCTTCGGCTACGCTCAGCGTGACGGTTCGGGGTGGCAAGAGGCCTAGGCCAGTTACTTGACTGGCTTCACGCCTTCGGTCGTCATGACAACCCGCTTCATCGTGCCATCTTTGTTGTAGTACAACTCATCGATGCAGACGGAGCGGCGGAAGGAACCGCCATCCGTGGGGATGCTGCCGTTGTGGTAGATGAAATACGACTTGCCTTTGAAATCAATGATGGACTGGTGGTTGGTGTTGGAATTACCCGCCACCTCGTTTAGAATACCCTTGAATTCCCAGGGTCCCTCAATGCTGCGGCTCATGGCGTAAGCAATCTTCTCCGGGAACTGGTAAGCGTAGCTGAGGTAGTACCAGCCGTTGTGCTTATGAACCCAGGGGGCTTCCGTGAACTTAGGCAGCGTAGTCACCTTGTTGATGGGGCCGTCCAGCTCGGTCATGTTGGGCTTCAGCTTGGCCCAGTAGCAGTTGGTGTTGCCCCAGTAGAGGTAGGCCTGTCCCTTGTCATCAATGAATACGGTGGGGTCGATGTCGTCCCAGGAGATGGGACTTTCGGTCATATTGTTGGTGATGATGGCCGAGCCCCGCGCGTCCTTGAACGGCCCTGTAGGGCTATCCGACACGGCCACCCCAATGGCTTTGCCCGGAATGGTGCCGTGCTCCACGGCCACGTACCAATAGAACTTGCCGTTGCGCTCAATTACCTGGGAGGCCCAGGCATCGGCTTTGGCCCACGCAAACGCTTTCACGTTTAGCGGTGAGGGGTGCTCTTTCCAGTTCACCATGTCGGTGGAAGAATAGCAGAGCCATTCGTTCATCACGTAGCGCTCCTGCCGGGCGGGGGCCTCATCGTGGCCGGCGTAGAGGTACACCGTGCCTTTGTGCACGAAGGCGGCCGGGTCGGCGGTGTACTTGTCTTTGATGATAGGGTTGCCAGCTACGGGTTCAGGCGCTGCCTGCCCTAGCGCCGCCGTGGGCGCCAGGGTAGGAGCGGCCGATGCCAGCAGCAGACCAGTGAGCAACGAGCGGGAAGTGAAAAGCAGGTTTTTCATACGTCAGAAATTACCGCTTAGCGCTTGCCAGGAATACGCAGCACCGTAAACGAGTTCGGGGCCAGCGTGTAGGTCACATTCGACGACGATACCTTGAAGGGTTCCTCCTTAGGTGCCACGTTCATGGGCTGCTCCAGGCTGTTCACGGCGTTCAGGTCATTGCTGGCCAATACAATGGCTTTGCCAGCTTTACCCAATTTTTTGGCGCCCTGCAGGTTGACCGTTACGGGGCGAGCCGAAGTAGAGTAGTTCACCAGCTTCACAATGATTTCGCCGGTTTTGTCGTCGGCGGTGGCGCTGCTGAACAGGTTGTCATCACCATTCTTGGCATTGCCAGCGCGCTGCACCGGCAGCATGGTGGTGCCGGGGTTGGTGCTGTACATCTTCTGCACGTAGTAGTTGGGAGTGCCGTAGGCTTTCAGGTTATCAAACCAGATCATATCCGGCGTCCATTGCCAAGCATCTACGTGTGCGAAGAGCGGCGCGTAGGAGGCCATAATTACCTTATCGGCGTTGCGCTCTAGGCCAGTCATGAAGGCCGCTTCCGAGATGGCGCAGTCCCAGCTGTTCTTGTTGTCGGGGCTGCCGATGGCGACACTTTGCGCGGCATACTCGCCCGCGAAGATTTTGGTGCCGGTGGTGGGGTAGTTGTCGTAGCGGCCTACGTTCTGGCGGAACCACTCCGGCTTGGCGTAGTAGTGCTCGTCAATCACCTCGGCCTTCAGCTCCCGCAGGCGCTTGCTGGCTTTGTCGAACAGCTCCCCATCGGGGCTTGGGCCCGCGCTGGATACGATGTTCATGTTGGGATACTTGGCCTTCACAGCTTTCATGAAGGGCTCGTAGCGCTCCAGGTACTGCGGACCCCACTGCTCGTTACCGATACCGATGTACTTCAGGTTGAACGGTGCGGCGTGGCCCATGGCTACACGCTTGGCGCCCCATGGGCTGCTAGCGGGGCCGTTGGCAAACTCAATCAGATCCAACGCGTCCTGAATGAAGGTCTCCAGCGTCGGGTCATCGTCTTCGTGGTTATGCGACGAGCCAGCATTTGGGCCGCCAGCCGCTACCCCCGAAACCGGGGCCAACTCGGCCGAGTTGAATTGGCAGGCCATGCCCACGTTCAGGATTGGAACGGGCTCCGCACCAATGTCCTCGGAAAGCTGGAAGTACTCAAAGAAGCCCAACCCGAAAGACTGGTAATAGTCGGGCGTGGAGCGGTGCTTAAACTCCATATTCCAGCGGTTTACCAGCGGCACGCGGCTAGCCACGTCGCCAATGGTTTCTTTCCACTGGTAGCGCTCTGTCAGGTTGCGGCCTTCCACGATGCAGCCACCGGGGAAGCGCAGGAAGCCGGGGTTCATGTCCTTGAGCAGCTGCACCAAGTCGGTACGCAGGCCGTTCTCGCGGTTCTTGTAGGTGTCTTTTGGGAACAGCGAAACCACATCAATATCCAGCGTGCCGGCGCCTTCCATGGTTAGCTTCAGGCGCGCTTTCTCAGCCGTACCCGACGACTTCAGCACCACGCTGTACTTTTTCCATTCATTGGTTAGGCCAGTAATCTTGGTCTGGGCTAGCACTTTGCCCGAGGGGCCTGCTTCCGGACCCGCGCCGGGCCCGCCTTCTTCCAGAGTCACGTTCAGGCCGCTGGCATTGCCGGCACCCTTGCGCAGGTACACCGAGAACGTGTATTCACCGCCCTGCTTCACGCCCATACCGCGGAAGCCTTCATTGATGAAGCCAGCATCGGGACTGGCCGTGGCGGCCGTCATGCGCAGGAAGTGGTTGTTCTGAGCACTGATGGGCTGCTGGCTCGATACCGTGTAAGTCGATAAAGCCGCTGCGCCCCGAATGCCGCGCCACCCTAGCAGGTGCTCATCCAGCTCAAACGACTTGTTTTTAACCAGCTCTGGGTATAGGCCGCCATCAGCGGCAAAGTTGATGTCCTCGAAGAAGAGGCCATACATTGTTTTGGCGATGGGGGCGCCGGGCTTGTTTACCTGCACCGTAATGGTGTTGGCAGCGGTGGGCTTGGTTTGGGCAAAGGCAGTGCCTAGGCCGAGAGTACTGAGCAGGCCTAGGCCAGTGGCCAGCTGCGCAAATCGGGTGGGAGAAGATGTGAGCATGTGGTAGATGAAATGAGCGAAATGCGTGTAGGCTATCAGTGGGGTTGCAGCCTAGGGAAGGGCTAGTGAGTCCCCACTTTTTTTCGTGTGTAATCTGAACGATAGGTGCTTTTCCCTTGAACACAAGGCACAATCGATTGTGTAAAGTAATAAGAAAAACGCAACATGATGGTTGTTTTCTTTAAAAAGAACCAGATTTCATTTGCCATAAGAGTATAGTAAATAGGCTTTGTAGGGCATTTTAATTCAGAAAATAAGCTAAAATAGATGTTTGCAGAGGGGAGTATACATCTAAGATTCGAAATCATTCTATCTTTACACAAAGCATTGTGTAGCCCACTCCCTTATGTCCCTTCGAAAAAAACAAGTCCCGGACTCAAATACTACTAGCCCTGTTTCCATGGCCGACCTGGCCCGGGAGCTAGGCGTGTCCATGACAACCATTTCGCGGGCCCTGAGTGACCACCACAGCATCGGGCCGGCCATGAAGCAGAAAGTGCTGAAGCTGGCCAAGAAATATAACTATCAGCCCAACCGGCTGGCTTCGGCGTTGCGCAAAGGCAAAAGCCAGTTGCTAGGCATTGTGGTGCCCTATATCGAGGGGCGCTTTTTCCCTTCGGTAGTGCACGGCATTGAAACCGCTGCCAGCAAGGCCGGTTACAATGTTATTATCTGTCAGTCGAATGAAGATGTGGCCCAGGAGCGTCGTAACCTCGATATTCTGCTGAGCGCCCAGGTGGCGGGTATTCTGGTGTCGTTATCACGCACTACCCACGATTTTCGCCATTTTGAGAAAGTACGCAGCCGCGGCCTGCCGCTGGTTTTCTTTGACCGGATTGTGGAAGGCGACAACGTGAATGCGGTAGTGCTGGATGACCAGGAAGGCGGCTACGTTTCTACCAAGCATCTGATCAGCCAGGGCTGCCACCGCATTGCGCACCTGGCTGGCCCCCAACACCTGAACATCTACAAAAACCGCCGCCAAGGCTACCTCGATGCCTTGCGCGAAGCCGGCCTGCCCGAAGACGAAAGCCTGATTATTTGCTCAGATATGGGTCAGGACCAGGGTGCCGAAGGAATGCGTCAGCTGCTGGCCTCCGCAAATCCGCCCGACGGAGTATTTGCCGCCGGAGACTATGCCGCGCTGGGGGCCATGCAGGAGGCGCACCGCCAGGGGTTGCGGGTACCCGAGGACGTAGCCATTTCAGGCTTCAGTAACGAGACCTTTACCGTTATCACGGAGCCTTCTATTACTACCATTGACCAGCGCTGCGAGGAAATGGGCCAAGCCGCGGTACGCTTGCTGCTAGAGGTGATTGAAGCCGATGGCCGCGCGTTTGTGCCCCGGCAAGTCTCGCTTCGGCCGGAGCTGCTGGTGCGAGGCTCGTCGGCCCGCGCGGAAGTAGTCGGTCAAGCCAGGTCTGTGGCCAAAAAAGTCGGCGTAAGGGCGCACTAGGTTCGGGCTATGCCGCAGGAGTATCTGCTGTTCGTGGACACCGAAACCACGGGTCTGCCGGCCCGCTGGACCCGGCCTTACGCCGAGGAAAAGGAGTGGCCCCACATAGCGCAGCTGGGGTGGGTAGTGTATACCTCAGAGGGAAACCTAGTAAAAGCAGACCAAGCTTATCTGCAGATTCCGGCCGGGAGTATGCCCGCCGCCGCCATTGAAATTCATGGCCTGACGGAGCAGTTTCTGCGGGAGCAGGGCCAGCCGCCTGAGCTGGTGTTGCGCCGCTTGCTGGCCGATCTGGCTACGTATCGGCCAAGGGTAATTGGCCATTTCCTGCAGCTGGATTTTCATGTACTAGGGGCCGCGTTCTTGCGAGCTGGGCTGAATAACCCGCTGCTCACGCTTCCGCAATTTTGCACCATGACGGCCACCTGGCCGCCCGTATCTACTACCCAGCTCCGCCGGCATTTGAGGCTGCACGAGCTACACGAGCTGCTGTTTGGCGAGCCCATGGAGCGCCTGCACGATGCCTACCTTGATGCGGCTGCTACGGCCCGCTGCTTTTTTGAGATGCAGCGCCAGGGCTTTATCACCACTGATCTTCTTACTAGCCAGGAAGCGCTTACCGAGCCGGTAGTAACACCCCCGCCGGCCGCTAAACGCTGGCTTTTCTTGGTGGCACTCCTCGGATGCGTACTTCTGCTGCTATATTGGTTACTCTATGGATAATCGTCTTGCTTTTCTCCGCACCGTGGCGCCCTTCACGCTGCTGCCCGAAGATGTGCTGGAAGGAGTAGTGGACCTGCTGCAGGAAGTGCAGCACCCGCGCGAAACCTTGCTCTACCAGCAGGATACATCCAAGCTGCGTAGCCTCGATATTATTGTGGAAGGCGAGTACGAAACCTTCTTCTACGACAGCGAGCAGCACAAGCGCCTGCCGGAAGTATATGGCCCAGGCACCTGCTACGGCGGCATGTCCATTCTGCTCAACAAAAAGCGCTCCTTGCGTACCGTAGTCGTGCACAAAGGCACCCGGGTGCTGCAGTTGCCGCGCCGCGACTTTCGGGCCTTATGCCAGGCCTACGAACCGTTCTTTCATTATTTCACGGCGCGCTACGGCGAGCGGATGCTCGACGAGGAATACGCCCATTTCGTGAAACCCAGCTCGCTGCCGGAGCAGAATTTTCTGATAGCCGATCAGCTGTTTTCGCGCCGAATCAGCCGGGTAGAGGTGCGCGAGCTAGTGACCTGCCCCAGTACAGAGCCGATTTTTGAAGCCGCTAGGCGCATGGCGGCCGCCAAAGTCAGCTGCTTGTTCGTGACCAGCCCCGAATCAGGTGCTGTGATTGGCTATTGCACCGATATCACGCTGCGCGACGCCGTAATTGCTAGGTGCCTGGATGCTCGCAAGCCGGTAGCCGGGGTGGCTGCTTCGCCACTGGTTTCTATCAGCAGCGAGGCCTATGTGTATGAGGCCATCCTGCTCATGTTCCAGACCAAAACCCGCTACCTGCTGGTAGAGAAGAATGGCGAGTATGTGGGGTTTCTGAGCCGAAACAAGCTGCTTAGCGACTTGGCCCAGTCGCCGTTTATGTTTATTCAGGCCGTAAAATTGGCCCAGAGCACCCGCGAGCTGAAGCGCCGCTGGGAAATGGTGCCCGACATTGTAAACCAGCTGCTGAGCCGGGGCGTGAAAGCAGATATCGTGAACCAGGTGATTTCCACCGTGGCTGATACCATTGCCCTGAAGGTGATAGAAAACGTGCTGGCTGAGCTGGGGCCAGCGCCGGCCAAGTTTGTGTTTATGGTGCTGGGCAGCGAGGGGCGCAAAGAGCAAACCCTACTCACGGACCAAGACAACGCCATTATCTACGAAGACAAAGCCAACGAGCAGCGCGAGCTGGTGCGCGAGTATTTCCTGCGCTTTGCCACGGCCGTTTCCGACCAGCTCAACCACATTGGCCTGCACTATTGCACGGGCGGCTTCATGGCCAAAAACCCCAAATGGACGCACTCCCTCTCGCACTGGAAGCGCAACTACCGCCAGTGGATGAGCGAGTCGAATGCGGAAACGGTGATGCAGTTTGCTACCTTCTTCGACTGCCGCTACCTCTACGGTGAAGCCAGCCTGATGCATGAGCTGCAGAGCTTTCTGCATCAGGAGCTGGAGCAACCCCTGGAGCGCTTTCTGTTCTTTATGGCCAAAAACGCGCTGCAGTATGAGCCGCCGCTGACCTTCTTCCGTAACATCCGCACCTTCACGCAGGAGGGCCAGCAGGTGTTTGATTTGAAGCGGACGATGTCGCCGATTGTGGACCTGGTGCGGGTATATGCGCTGCAGCATCAGGTGTTCCAGACCAACACCGGTGAGCGACTAGCCCAACTGCGCGAGCAAGGCGTGTTCAAGGAAAAGGAATACCAGGAGCTACTGCAGGCATACTATTACCTGATGGGTATGCGCCTCCAGAAACAGGCCCGCCAGATCATCAACGACCGCGAAGCCCCCACCAATTACCTTGACCCGACAACCCTCACGCAGGTAGAGCAGGTCACGCTCAAGGAAATATTTAAGGTTATCAGTGACTTCCAGTTGAAAATAAAGGTCAGCTTCACGAAATCATTGTAAATATACTTTCACTGTCCTGCCAGGCTCTGCCTGTCTTCGCTCGCTACCAACCCCAATTCCCGCCTCTATGAAACAACTGATTCTCCTGCTTTGGCTGCTGCTGGCAGCTAGTGGCAGCTACGCTCAGAAAACCAAAATCAAGACGAAGGGCCCAGCCGCGGCAGCGGTACTGGACCGTCGGTGGTCGGTGGAGAAAGCGCAGGCTTGGTACAAAGCGCACCCCTGGATGAGCGGCGCCAACTTTGCCCCGAGCACGGCCATCAACCAACTGGAAATGTGGCAGGCCGCCACGTTTGACCCTGCCACTATTGATAAAGAATTGGGCTACGCCGAAAGTATTGGGTTTAACACCATGCGCGTGTTTTTGCACAGCCTGGCTTGGCAGCAAGACCCTAGCGGGTTCAAGAAGCGCATGAATGACTACCTCGCGCTGGCCGACAAGCACCACATTCAGACGTTGTTCGTGTTTTTTGATGACTGCTGGAACAAAGATCCTAAAGCGGGGCCCCAGCCGGCTCCCAAGCCCGGTATCCATAACTCAGGCTGGATGCAGGACCCCGGCGACCCCGCCTCCCGCGACTCGGCTACGTTCAGTAAGCTCAAGCCCTACGTGCAGGATGTGCTGACCTCGTTTAAATCGGACAAGCGCATTTTGCTCTGGGACCTGTATAACGAGCCCGGCAACTCAGGCAAAAAAGCTACCTCGCTGCCGCTGGTGCGCAACGTATTTGCGTGGGCCCGCGAAGTAAACCCCGAACAGCCCCTAAGCGTGGGCCTGTGGGCCTGGGACTTCCCGGAGCTAAATGCCTACCAGGCGTTGCACTCCGACATTATCACCTATCACAGCTACGACGAAGCACCGTCGCATCAGCGCATTATTGAGTTGCTGAAGTCGCACTGCCGGCCCATGATATGCACCGAATACATGGCCCGGACCCGCAATAGCCGTTTTTCCAACATTATGCCTTTGCTGAAGCAGCACAATGTGGGTGCCATTAACTGGGGCCTGGTAGAAGGCAAAACCAACACCAAATATCAGTGGGACACGCCCTTGCCCGATGGCAGTGAGCCCATCGAGTGGTTTCATGAGGTGTTCCGCCAAGATGGTACCCCATACCACCGCGACGAGACCGAGCTAATTAAAAAGCTGAACGGCAAGTAATATGGCGAATCGGCTTCATCAGGGGCGGGCCGCCAGCAGGCGGTGGCTGACGGTTGCGCTGCTGGGGCTGGCTAGTAGCCTGGCCGTGCCAGGACTAGGGCAAACGGTGCCTGCAACCGTTACTACCCCAGGCACTTTCACCAACCCGCTGCTACCTTCCGGCGCCGACCCATGGAGCGTGTACCACCAGGGCTTCTATTACTACACCCACACCACCGGCAACAACATCACGCTCTGGAAAACCAAGTCCCTGAGCCAACTCGATAAAGCCCCGAGCAAGGTAGTCTGGACGCCGCCAAAAGCCGGGCCCAATGCCCACGGGATTTGGGCGCCGGAACTGCATTACCTGAACGGTAAGTGGTACCTGTATTACTCCGCCGACAGCGGCACCAACCAAACGCACCGGCTGTGGGTGTTGGAAAACGAGTCGGCAGATCCATTGCTAGGCACATGGGTCAGCAAAGGCCAGCTCACCGATGCCAGCAACAAGTGGGCAATTGATGGGTCGGTGTTTGAAAACCGGGGCCAGCAATATTTGGTGTGGTCGGGGTGGGAGGGAGATACCAACGGCCGCCAGAACATCTACATTGCCCGCCTGAAAAACCCCTGGACATTAGAAGGTCAGCGGACCAAAATTTCGACGCCCGTATACTTCTGGGAGCGTGACGGCGACCTGCACGATCCACAAAATCCGCCCCATGTGGACGTAAACGAAGGCCCCCAGCTGCTGCGTAACGCCGGGAAGGTTTACCTCATTTACTCGGCTAGTGGCTGCTGGACCGATTCGTATGCGCTAGGTATGCTCACGGCCGAAGAAGGTAGCAACTTGCTAGAGCCCGGCTCCTGGGCTAAGTCTCCGAGGCCAGTCTTTCAACAAAATTCCACGGCGGGCGTGTATGCGCCGGGGCACAACTCGTTTTTTAAGTCGCCGGATGGCACCCAGGACTGGATTCTGTACCACGCCAATAGCATGCCCGACCAGGGGTGTGGCCCGCGCCGCAGCCCGCGCATGCAACAGTTTACCTGGAACCCCGATGGCTCCCCCAACTTTGGGTTGCCGGCTCCGGCCGGGGTAGCACTGCCCCGGCCCTCTGGGGAGTAACGCTGCGCCCAGCGGACAGGCCAGATATACTGCTGCTTTTCGAGGGAAGTCCCTTTCACACCAACGCCCCAGCCCTAGCGAGGACTGGGGCGTTGGTGTGAAATGTGCATCATAATGTATGGGGACGGCTTTGTTTGGGCCGATGCCGACGATGTCGATTGGCGTTGGATGTTTCTGTTTTCCCGGTCTGCCCAGAAAAAATCGGAAACAAATCGGCCAGGAGTAGTAGGGCTACTGCTGTGGCGGCCAGGTTAGGGGTGGGGCCATAGTGGGTCATACAACATGCATTTATCCATACCAAAAACACTGATAATGGCCTGTAACCGGTGTGTGGGCGTCAGGCAATAAGATAAGAGCGGCAAGTAGTACCCGGCTGCGTTGCTTAAGGTAGCGTGGGCAGGTAACTCAGCCATTTACGCTTAAAAATCCGGAATGGATTTCGATTGGTTAGGCTACTATTATGGGTAAGCAGCTTACATCCCTCGTTAAAAGGCACAAATCGCCTGATAAAAAAGGCCACACCCCAGGTAACTATACCTAGGGTGTGGCCTATAAACGGGTGGCGTAAGATGGCTTGTGGTTCGTGTTGGCCCTAGGAGGCAGCCTCGGCGGGTAGTACCTGCACTACATCGCCAACACGGAATACGCCACCCTGAAGAATGCGCGCGGTAAGGCCGCCGTGGCCGCGCATGGCGTTGTAGCCACCCGGTCCCAGCTCTTCCTCCATCCGGGAGCAAGGGTGGCACTCGCCGGTGATTTCCAGCACTACCTCATCCCCAATCCGGATTCGACGGTTTTTGAGGGCTAGTAGGTTAAGGCCACTGATGGCTAAGTTACGCCGTAGCCGGCCGGGCGCCACTGGCTTTGCCAGCCCCAGAAAACTGCCCACTGCCGCCAGATGCTCGTGCTGAATCAGGGTGATTTGGCGCTTGCCGCCTGGCTTCGGACGAGCGTGGTCGCCGGCGAGGTGGCGGTCGGTTTCGGCAGTGGCTTCCTGTACTTCTTGCAGGGGTTCCCGCCGCACCGGGCGCAGGCCAATCCACTCTACCCGGCCCTGTTGGGGCAAGGTGCTCAGTAGCTGCGCAATGGTAGATTTGTCATCGCCAACAAACGGAAAAGGCATAGCAGCAACAGATAAGAAGATGAAGGGATAGTGCCCGCGGCGCCGGCAAGGAGCGAAATGCAGTTACGGCTGTACTGTGGCCTGCAGTTCCGGGTGGCTGATTTGGCCGCCCAGGTTGCCAGCGCGGGCCAGCAACCCAAAGCTCAGAATGGCGCCCGCCAACACCGCCAGCCGGAATAGGCGGGGGCGGGTTTTATTCAGCAAGGCAACGAGTGCGAGTGCTCCCGTAAGCTCCAGCGCCCAGAATCCCAGTTCGGCGGCTTCTTCGTGGGCATGAATGAGCTGGTGCGAAATACCTGGCAAATGCTCTACTACCTCTTCCGCACCTTCACCGGTAAGCTGAGTGGGCAGGCACAGCACGGCCGCTACCACCAGGCTGATCAGGCCGGTTTTGCTGAGGGTGGCATCGTGGCGCACGATACCAAAAGCCAGCACTACCAAGCCAAACAGCGTGCCCAGAATAGGAGCATGATTGAGTACCAAGTGCAAATGCGCTTCATTCATAAGGGTAGGCCAAAGGAAAGTACGTGGTTAAATTTTCGCTAAGGTAAGAGGGGCGGCTATCTTTATTCACCACCAATTTGACGGGCAACCAGGAAGGCGGCTCCCGCTGCTAGCGCGCCGATGCCGGCCATTTTGAAGGCTCCCAGCACCGGTGGTTGCCCCGTCATGCGGCTTTTCAGGTAGCCAAACAGAAACAAGCACACCAGCGTAATCACCGCCGACCAGCCCAGCCCCTGCGCCGGATTGGCCGTAAAAAAGTAGGCGCTCAGCGGAATCAGGCCGCCCAGGGCATAGGCAATGCTGATGGTAGCAGCACTTTTGGGCGCCTGCCGCAAATCGGGCTTTTCCAGGCCTAGCTCATATTTCATCATAAACCGTACCCATTGGTCGGGGTCGGCGGTGAGCTCGCGCACGGCCTGGGCCCGGGTGGCCTCTGACAGCCCGATTTCCTGCAGCAGCTCATCTACCTCGGCGCGCTCTACGTGCGGCACTTCCTGTATTTCGCGGTACTCGCGGGCCAGCTCGGCCTCGTAGTGCTCTACCTCCGTGCGCCCGGCCAAGTAGCCGCCCAGCCCCATGGCAATGGAGCCAGCAACAATTTCTGCTAGCCCCGCCGTAATCACCAACCCCGAGGACTGCACGGCTCCGCTCAGGCCCGCAGCCAGGGCAAACGGCACCGTCAGGCCATCAGACAGGCCAATTACAATATCCTGCAGCATGGCCGAGCTGCTCAGGTGGTCTTCGGGGTGCGGATGAATGTGCTGCATGAAAGCTAATATAGGGTTTCGCTTAACCTGAGCCGTTATTGTGCGTAAAGATGCGAGGCGCTGCCTTTTGGGCGGGCGCCCACATTCATGCACTCTATTTCGTACTCCTATCATGGCTAAAACACCCGCCAAGAATACCGCTGCCACCCTAGCAGCTCCTAAAGCGAAAGCACCAGTCGCCAAAAAAACGTCACCTACGGCTTCTACGACGGTTAATGGCCAAGCAGCACCTAGTGTGCAGCCGGTCCTGAACCAGCAATTCAACGCGCCGGCTCCGCTGCAGAAGTACGGCACCGTATCGCAGCGCCTGCCTATCGGACTTGATGAAAAAACGCGTCAGCAAAGCGTTAACAACCTCAACCAGATGCTGGCCGATACCATCACGCTGCGCGACTTGTACAAAAAGCACCATTGGCAGGTAGTGGGCCCTACCTTCTATCAGCTGCACCTGCTCTATGATAAGCACTATGAGGAGCAAAGTGTGTTGGTAGATACCATTGCCGAGCGCATCCAGATTCTGGGTGGCGTGGCCGTAGCTATGGCCCATGATGTGGCCGAGCTGGCCAGCATTCCGCGCCCGCCCCGTGACCGGGAAGAAGCGCCCATTCAAGTGTCACGCCTACTGGAAGCCCACCAGATCATCCTTAAGAACTGTCACGATTTCGCGAAGCAGGCTGATGATGCCGGCGACGACGGCACCAACGACCTACTGGTGAGCGAAGTGCTTCGCGCCAACGAAATGCAGGTGTGGTTCGTGTCAGAGCACGTAGTAGATACGCCCCTAGCCCGCGCTGAGTAGCCAACCCCGCTGCCAATACATAAGAAAGGCCTTTCCGATAGGAGAGGCCTTTTTGTTTACCGATGGGCTCGTCTTCTTCTTTTTTGGCGGTGGTTTTCTTCGGCTTCTTCCATCGAGTGCGTGCGGCCCAGGTCATGGTCGCGCTTGGCTTTTTCAGCAAGCAAACAGAAGTAGCCGTGAATCAGGTTAATTTCCTCTTCCGTAAAATCCTGGGCGTTAATCAGGCGGTTACTAGCCCCTTTGTGCGCCGCAATCAGTTCATTCAGCTTCAGGTGCATCACCAATGAATCCTTGTTTTGAGCGCGCTGGATAAGGAATACCATCAGAAACGTGATGATGGTGGTGCTGGTGTTAATGACCAACTGCCAGGTTTCAGAGTAATGAAAGATGGGACCCGTAACGGCCCACGCCAGGATAGTGCCCAGCGCCAGGCAAAACGCGAGCGTAGTGCCCGACCAGGCTGTAACCTTGGCTGCAAAGCGGGCAAAGAAATTAGATGGGCGAGAAGCAGGCAGTGGCATGGGGTGAAAAGGGCTGGTTAAGTGCGTAGGCCACTAGAAGGTGCGAAAGTTTGGCGGCTCTTCCTGAAGATTGCATGAAATTTTTCAGGCTGACACTGAGAGCGAAACCTCCGCCAAGCCAACTCAGAACAGCAAAAACCGGAAAAAACACCGCCAGCATTTGCAGGCGTCGTCGCAACCCTCTACTTTTGTCCTCGATTCGCCGCCTCAGTGAATCCAAAAGCGCTGGCTTTTGCTGCTTACAAGAGTGCTTACCAAATCTGCGCACGTGGTGAAACTGGTAGACACGCCATCTTGAGGGGGTGGTGCCTTCGGGTGTGGGAGTTCGAATCTCCCCGCGCGCACTCTTCTAAAAAGCCCGCTCTGGTTTTTCCGGAGCGGGCTTTTTCGTGTCTTTACTGCAACGGGCCTCGGGTACTAGGTCAGTAATTGGCGTAAACCGTTTACATAAAAAAGGCCGCTAGCAATGCGCTAGCGGCCTTTTTTACTAGGGGTGTTGCTTATTCCCACTCAATGGTTGCTGGTGGCTTGGAGCTGATATCGTACACCACGCGGTTGATGCCGCGCACCTGATTGATAATTTTGTTGCTGACCTCGGCCAGAAACTCGTAGGGAAGGTGCGCCCAGTCGGCCGTCATGCCGTCTACGCTGGTTACGGCGCGCAGCGCTACTACCCGCTCGTAGGTCCGCTCATCGCCCATCACGCCCACGCTCTGCACGGGCAGCAGCATCACGCCAGCCTGCCACACTTTCTCGTAGAGGCCATGCTCTTTCAGTCCGTTGATGAAAATGGCATCGGCGCGCTGCAGCAGGTCTACTTTCTCCGGAGTGATATCGCCGAGAATACGGATGCCCAGTCCGGGACCCGGGAAGGGGTGGCGGTGCAGGATGTTGACCGGCAGCTCCAGCGTATGGCCTACTTCGCGCACCTCGTCTTTAAACAAGGCCCGTAGCGGCTCCACAATACGCAGGTTCATTTTTTCGGGCAGGCCGCCCACGTTGTGGTGGCTCTTGATGGTCACGGCCGGTCCTTTCACCGACACCGACTCAATCACATCAGGATAAATGGTGCCCTGGGCCAGCCAGCGGGCGCCGTCTACCTTCTGCGCCTCGCGGTCAAAGACCTCAATAAAGGTGCGGCCGATGGCTTTGCGCTTCAGCTCGGGGTCAGTGAGTCCGGTGAGGGCATCGTAGAATTCCTGCGAAGCATCCACCCCGCGTACGTTCAGGCCTAGGTCCTTATAGGAGTGCAGCACGTCTTCGTACTCATCCTTGCGCAGTAGCCCATTGTTCACGAAGATGCCGTGCAGGCGCTTGCCAATGGCCTTATGCAGCAGCAGGGCCGCCACGCTGGAGTCTACACCGCCCGATAAGCCCAGAATCACCTGGTCCTCGTCGCCGATGGTGCGCTGCAGCGTTTCCACCATACTGTCTACGAAGTGTTCCGGCGTCCAGCTTTGATCTAGCTTACAGATGTTGACTACGAAGTTCTGGAGCAGGGTTTTGCCATCGGTGGAGTGCGTTACCTCTGGGTGAAACTGAATCCCATAGGTAGGCTGGCCGGCAATATGGAAGGCTGCTACGGCAACCTCCGGCGTGCTGGCAATGATGTCAAAGCCTTCGGGCAGTGTTTTGATGGTGTCGCCGTGCGACATCCAAACCTGCGACTCCGAAGGCACGCCATGCAGCAGGGGGGAGTCGTGGTGCACACGGGAGAGGCGGGCGCGGCCATACTCCCGGATGGTAGCAGGCATCACCTCGCCGCCCTGTTGGTGGGCCAGCAGCTGCGCGCCGTAGCAAACGCCCAGTACGGGTACGTTGCCTAGGTACCTAGAGAGGTCGGGGTTGGGCGAATCAGCATCGCGCACGGAGCAGGGCGAGCCCGAAAGCACAACGCCCCGGATGTCCTCAGTGAGGTCCGGGGCGTGATTATACGGATGGATTTCGCAGTAGACGTTCAACTCCCGGATGCGCCGGGCAATGAGCTGCGTGTACTGCGACCCAAAATCGAGAATGAGAATCTGTTGAGGCATGGGCAAAGGTAGCGCGCAGATTTCAGACCTGAAGCACGGGTTTTCATTTCTCAGCTCACTTTTCTGGTGAAAGTAGGGGCTGGGCAGCGCCCCGTTTGCGGCTGGGCAGTGGAGAGGATAGTAAAATACCCTGGCAGAAACCTGCGCCAGAGCCAGCGTAAGCAACGTCACAAAAGCTGAGCTGCAGAAACAAAGTGCAGTTCATGATAGAAGAGTGTGAGCCTGTAAGCGCGTTTTTTAGTTAATAGTCCTATTCCGCTACTGCGTAAATACTAGTCACAAAGTATGGGGAGGTTGCCTTTACAGTCCGGCCCAGACCGGGCACCTTTATAGCGCTTCTATTTCTTTCTGCTTTCTAACTGCGTGGTTTATGCACTCCTCTCTTCCCCTGCTTGCATTGTCTTTGCTAGGTGCATTGGTATTGCCTGCCACTGGCCTGGCTCAGCAATCAACGGAAACCAAACGTGTTGAGCCTGATACCATAGGCACAGTTGCCGATGTATTTGCAGTTGTTAGTGCTTCGCCGGCCGCTACTAGGGTAGTTTCAGCCGAAAAGGCACCCACTGCTCCGGAACCAACACCAGCACCCGTAATACCCGCGCCAGCACCAACAGTTGCTGAGCCGGTGGTAGTTGTTGTGAAGCCCGCCGTTAAAATACTGGCCGGCAACGTGGTAGATGAATGGGGAAACCCACTGATGGGCGCTACCATTACAATAGTAGGCGACAAAATGCAGTCCGTGAGCACCAACTCGGAGGGGAACTATATGCTGCCCACTACGGCCAAAGCCCCCGTTATTCAGGTGAGCTTTGCCGGCTACCAAGATGCTGAGCGCATTGCCCGCGGCCCCGCCGACCTGTTGTTCAAGCTGGACCCAATTTCTGACTACAAGCGCGATTTAAAGAAGCGCAGCAAAGCGGCCACCAAAGCCTGGAAAAACTAGCTTACCCCCAGCTCCCAGCAAAAAAAGCAACTGATACTCTTGTAGATATCCGGGGTTCAGGAAAAATATCTGCCTAGGGCGTGCTTTCTGCCCCAATACGTGCGTACCTTTGTCACGGCGAGTCAGAACGACCAGCTCCTGTTGAACTCCCCCAGGACCGGAAGGTAGCAAGGGTAGACGGTTGAGCGGTGCGATTTTGGCTCGCTTTTTTTTGCCCTTTCCGCTCGTCAGGCACCTAGTAGCCAGCGTAGGGCCAGCCCCATCTATTTCTGAGATTTCGCGTGGGTAGCAGCGTGGGCACAAGGGCGTTTGCCGGCAAATGGGTAGCTTTGGGCATCGTTGTTACCAAACTACCCGCATGAAATTCTTCATTGATACCGCCAACCTGAAAGAAATTCAGGAGGCCGTAGAGCTAGGTGTGCTCGACGGCGTAACCACCAATCCTTCGCTGATGGCCAAGGAAGGCATCAAAGGCACGGATGCCGTGATGGCGCACTACCAGCAGATCTGCGAAATCGTGGATGGCGACGTGTCGGCTGAGGTAATTGCCACCGACTTCGAAGGCATGATCCGGGAAGGCGAAGCTCTGGCCGAGCTGCACCCCAACATTGTGGTGAAAGTGCCCATGATCCGCGATGGCGTGAAGGCTATCCGCTACTTCTCCGACAAAGGCATCAAAACCAACTGCACTCTCATTTTCTCGGCCGGCCAGGCGCTGCTAGCTGCCAAAGCAGGCGCAACCTACGTGTCGCCGTTTGTGGGTCGCCTTGATGATATCGGGCACGATGGCTTGCTGTTGGTGCAGCAGATTGTGGATATTTTCAGCAACTACGGCTACCCTACGCAGGTATTGGCCGCCTCGGTGCGCCACGTACCGCACCTGATCCAGTGCGCTGAGCTTGGTGCTGATGTGGTAACCTGCCCGCTGAATGTGATTACGGGCCTGCTCAACCACCCCCTCACCGACAAAGGCCTGGCTACGTTCCTGGCTGACCACAAGAAGGTTAATTCCTAAACGAGCAAGGTAAAGCCAGGAGCTGAAAGCTAGAAGCAGCCGAAAATTGTTGCTGCGTTATGGTTTCATCTCCTGGCTTTCCTGTTCAGCTCCGGCTCCCGCTATGTACATCATTAAAGTAAAAGGCAAGGCCAAGATTCCGGACTACATACAGCTGCGCGACGAGCATTTCGTGCTAATTGCGTACTTCCGTGCCGACCGCCCCCTGAAGGATTTGCACCGCTATGGCCTGGAGGGCAAGGAAACCGAGCTGGCCGCCGTTATTGGGGAGCTGGAGTTCGGTAAGCTTCAAAAACTGGAAATCTGACCTACGCCAGCACGTAGTATTCCGGGCCCGACAGGGAGTCTGCGTTGTAAGACTTCGTGCCGGGCCCGGAATAAACGTTTCTGGAAGCCCGCCCTGCCCGTTATCTTCGTCCCTATGCCTACCACTTCCGCTCCCGTTATTGAGTTGCACGACGCCTACATTATGCAGGATGTGAACACCGTGCTGCAAAAGGTCACGTTTACGCTGGAGAAAGGGGAGTTTGCCTACTTGGTAGGGCGTACGGGCTCGGGCAAAAGCTCCCTGCTTAAAACGCTTTATGCCGATTTGCCTCTGCCTGCGGGCTCAGGCACGGTCGTAGGGTTTCCGCTGCCTAAAATTGACAGCAACGGCAAAGTGCCCTATCTGCGGCGCAAACTGGGTATCATTTTTCAAGACTTTCAGCTGCTCTTCGACCGCTCCGTGGCCGATAACTTGTTGTTTGTGCTGAACGCCACGGGCTGGTCGGGGAAGGCACGCAAGCAGCAGCGCATTTCGGAGGTGCTTATGCGTGTGGGCTTGGCCAACGCGGCTTCCAAAATGCCGCATCAGCTTTCTGGCGGCGAGCAGCAACGCGTGGTAATTGCGCGGGCACTGCTGAATGAGCCCTTGCTGCTACTCGCCGACGAACCCACCGGCAACCTCGACCCCGATGTGGCCGACAGCATTATGCGCCTGTTTGTGGAAATCAATAACGCCGGCACCGCCGTGCTCATGGCCACCCACAACTACCAAATCATCCGGCAGTATCCGAAGCGCGTATTAAAGTGTGAGCAAGGCCAGCTAGTGGATTCGGCCGTTACGCCGTTTGAGTTGGCTGTCTAAAACAAAAAAGTACTAGGGGTGCCAACCTTCCAAACCGTTTGGGGCTCATGTGGGAGAATGCAGGCCGCCGGCAAATAGCCGCTGCCCGCAATGTGGCAGGTTAGTAACTTAATTAGGATAGAATGAGTGGCCTTTCAGTACTGATTCCGGTGTTTAACCACGATGTGCGGCCCTTGGTCCGGGCATTGCTGGCCCAAGCTCCGGACTGGCAGGGTACTGTTGAGATTCATTGCCTGGATGACGGCTCTAGTGAATCTTTCCGCAAGCTAAATCGGCAATTAATCAGCCTGCCGGGCGTTTTTTACCAGGAGCTGGAGTGCAATGTAGGGCGAGCAGCCATCCGTAACCAGCTGGCCGCGGCGGCTCGGCAAGAATGGCTCCTGCTACTGGACAACGACAGTCTGCTTCCCGATGCAAAGTTTCTGGCCGGTTACGCCAGTACCCGGCTTGCGGCACCTGTCATTTCGGGCGGCACTGCCTACGAGCCGCTGCCACCTGGCGAAGCCTGCCTGCACTTGCGCTGGCTGTATGGCCGCCACCGCGAGGCCCGGCCCGCCGCAGTTCGGCAGCGCGCCCCGCACCGGCAGCTGGCGTTAAATAACCTCCTGATTCGGGCGGATGTGTTCGGGCGCCTAGGCCTCGATGAGAGCCTAACCCGCTACGGCCACGAAGACACCAAATTTGGGTGGCTGCTGCGCGATTTGGGCGTTGAGGTAATGCACCTCGATAACCCAGTGCTGCACAACGGGCTGGAGCCGGCGCCTGTGTTCTTGCAAAAAACGCATGATGCCGTGCGCAACCTCGTGCAGTTGTACCGCACCGAGGGGCTAGGCGCTGATACCAAACTGCTGCAAGCCGCGCTGCACCTCAAGCGCTGGGGTCTTGGCGATGCTGTGCGGGTTGCATTCAGCTTGCGCCGGGACAAAGTACGGCGCAACCTGCTTTCCGGGCGCCCCAGCCTGCACCAGCTAGATGCCCTCAAGCTGTACTGGTTGCTAACTGAGCTGCGCTAAACGCGGGAAATACTTCTCGGCCAGAAACCAAAAACGCCGGCTTCTCTTCGAAGAGAAGCCGGCGTTATACTGTAAGCCAGGCAGGAGGCTAGTCGTTGTCCGTGTTTTTTACTTCCGACTTTACTTCTTTGTAGGCGCCTTTCACGGCGCTACCGGCTTTTGAAGCGGCCCGCCCTACGGCTGAGCGCTCATCTTTGGTTTCCTCGGCTACTTTGTTGGCACCGCTTTCGGTGGCATCAGCACCCTGGGCCACCCGGGCCTCCGATTTATCAAACGACTTGAAGGCTGCATATTTCAGCTTTTCCTTCTGAATTTCGGCTAGGTCGCGTGCCGGAATGTCCTTTTTTACTTTATCGTAGGCTTCATCGAGGGCGCGCCACTCGGCGTTGATGTTGCGCCAGTCGTCGATGTCATATTTGTCTTCGTTGGCCTTGATGTTGCTCACGAAGGCCTCGTAGGTCTGGCGGGCATTGGCGGCGGTAAGCTGAGCGGCCGGAGTGCTGGGCTTGTAGTATTTGCCCATCTTCATGGTGCCCGACGACATAGCGCTAGTGGTGCCAGGGCGGTTTTTCCAAGCCATTTCGCGCTTGTCGTAGGCCGTGGTATAGCGGGTGCGCAGCTGTTCTATTTCCTGGCGGCGGGCGTCATCGTAGCTGTCGGCGTATTTATCAACCGAGGCAACTTTGGTATCGAAGTCTGATTTCAGCTGAGCCGTTTCCCGCTCGTAGTCGGCTTCCGCCTCCGTAGCAACCGCGTCGGCTTTGGCTTCTGTGTCTGAGACAAACGTTTTGAAGTCATTATACGCCTGATCGGCTTCGCCGGAGGCTTCATTTTGTTGATTCTGGGTGCAACTGGTGGCCGTAACCGCTGCGCCACCGAGCAGGAGCAGAGCCGAGAGGGCCTGTGTAGTGAGGATTTTCCTGAACATGGTGTGAAGTAAGTAGGTGGGAGAGTGTATATAGAAGCGCTAGAATATAGCAGCTTCCGCTTCGCTTAACGCAACCTCCTTCGCGGTGGTTGCGCTTGGGTGGCGGTGGTGTTAGCCTGACGGCTATCTTTGACCTTTCCTGCTTCACTTTCCTGCTTCTGTGCCGCTACTATCTGCCTCGCTTCCCGCAATCCAGATGCTCGACCTAGCGGCCCAGCATGCGCCAATTCGAGCTGAGCTAGATGCGGCCTGGCAGCACACGCTCCATGAAAACGCTTTTATTCAGGGCCCAGCAGTAGCGGCGTTTGCCCAGGAACTGGGGGCGTATCTGGATGGGGCGCAGGTGGTGCCCTGTGCTAATGGCACCGACGCCCTGCAGTTGGCCCTTATGAGCCTAGGTTTGCCGCTTGGTACTGAGGTACTAGTGCCTGCCTTTACGTACGTAGCCACTCTAGAAGCTGCTGCCGTACTAGGCCTGCGGCCCGTGCTGGTCGATGTGCTGCCTGGCACCTTTAACCTAGACCCTGAAGCCGTGGCGGCGGCCATTACGCCTCGCACCGGGGCCATACTAGCGGTGCATCTGTTCGGGCAGTGCGCTGATTTGGAAGCTCTTATCGCTTTAGCCGCCCGGCATGGGGTAGTACTACTAGAAGATAATGCCCAGGCAATTGGCGCGCGTTTTACTACCTCAGGCGGGCAAACCTGGTGCGCCGGCACAGTAGGGCATATCGGTACTACTTCCTTCTTTCCAAGCAAAAACCTGGGGGGCTTTGGTGATGGCGGCGCCCTAGTAACGCGCGATGCGAAGCAGGCTACATTGCTGCGCCAGCTTGCCAACCACGGCCAGGCCCACAAATACCACCACGAGCATATCGGCCTGAATTCCCGCCTCGATACGGTACAGGCGGCGCTGCTGCTAGTAAAGTTGCGCTACCTCGATGCCTGGACCAACGCCCGCCAGCATGTAGCCGCCCAGTACGACGCGGCTCTGGCCGATGTGCCGGGCGTCACTATTCCGCAGCGCGACCTGCGCAGTACCCACGTCTTTCATCAGTACACGATTACAGTGTCCGACGAGCCTAGACGTAGAGAGGCGCTCCAACAGCATCTTGCGGCCCATGATGTACCTAGTGCCATATACTATCCGGCGCCGGTGCATGCCCAACCCGCCTATGCGCACCTGGGGTACCAAATGGGGCAGTTTCCTGTGGCAGAGCGGCTAAGTCGGACGGTGTTATCCTTGCCCATGCACCCGATGCTGATGCCGGAGCAGGTGGCCTATGTGGCAGCAGTAGTGCGGGAGTGGGCCGAGAAGTAAAGCGGCTTGGCACTGTTTTTTCTTTTCTGCGTACTACTCTCCTCTAAAACTTCACTTCCTGCTCTTATGCGTCGTTTCTTTCTGAAGCTGTTTCTGCCGCTAGCCGTTGTTTCGGGCCTAACCACGGCGGCCGTCATGAAGCCCCAGCAGGGCTTCAACCTTTTCTCAATTAACCAGGATATTGCCCTGGGCGCCCAAGTAGCCAAGCAAACCGATTCGTTGTACCGCGCCAAAGGCCAGCTGTTGGCTCGCTCCAGTAATGCCCGCGCGTATAAGCTGCTCGATGGGGTAGTAAACCGGGTGCTGGATAATGGCAATATAAAGTACCGCAAGCAGTTCCCCTGGGATGTGCAGATTATCAAAGATGACAACATCCAGAATGCCTTTGCTACCCCCGGGGGCCACATTTATGTGTTTTCAGGACTGATCAAGTTCCTGGATAATGAAAACCAGTTAGCGGGCGTACTAGGCCACGAAATTGCGCATGCCGACCGCCGCCACAGCACGCAAATGCTGCAGCAGCAATATGGCGTGAGCATTCTACTCGGCATTGTGCTGGGCAACAATTCCAACCAGCTTGTGCAGATAGCAGCAGGCTTGGGGCAGTTGAAATTCAGCCGCAACTACGAAAACGAGGCTGATAAATACTCCACCATTTACCTCAACGGCACCCGGCACTATGCCTGCGACGGTGCTGCCGGCTTTTTCATCAAAGCCGAAAAGCAGGGTGGAGGAGGTGCACCAGAGTTCCTGAGCACGCACCCCAACCCCGGCTCCCGCATTCAAAGTATTCAGCGCAGTGCCCAACAGCTAGGCTGCACCAACCGAAACCCCAGCAGTGCTAATTTCAATGAGCTGAAACGGTTGCTCTAATTGCCCGTCATTTTCTGCGTGAGCAAAGCCCGCAGCGCCAAACAGGTGCTGCGGGCTTTGCTTTTCTGTTCGGGAATTACGGTGGGTTTTTCGGAGCTTGCAGGCAGAGGTAACTTCATACTGATTTCTTTTGGCCGATTCTATTTCTGCCGTTCGTTTTGCTATTTGTGGCGTGGGCCATATTGGTCGGCGCCATGCCGCCCTGGTGGCACGGCACGCTAGCGCCCGCCTGGTGGCTTTGGTTGACATTCGGACCGAACTAGCGCCGGAGCTGGCCTCTGCATTTCCCGGGGTGCCCTTTTTTCCCTCGCTTGATGCCTACTTGGCGGCTGGTGCGGCGGCCGATGTCTTAACTATAGCTACACCAAATGACCAGCATGCGCCGCAAGCTATGCTGGGGTTGCGAGCTGGGTTACACCTAGTAATTGAGAAGCCCATTGCCCTGCGCACTGCTGATGCTGAAGCCATGGTGCGCGCCGCGCAACAGGCTAACCGACTGGTGTTTGGCGTGATGCAGAACCGCTACTCGCCGCCCGCGGCCTGGCTTAAGCAGATTCAGGAAGAAGGGCAACTAGGACAAGTGTATTTGGTGCAGCTGAACTGCTTCTGGAACCGCGATGCCCGCTATTACCGGCCCGGTGGCTGGCGCGGCACCCAAGCCCAGGATGGCGGTACGCTCTTCACGCAATTCAGCCACTTTGTGGATCTGCTGTACTGGGTGTTCGGCGACATCACCAACATTTCGGCCCGCTTCCGGGACTTCAACCACCAAGAGCTCACCGAATTTGAGGATAGTGGTCTGGTGACGTTTGACCTCGTGCGCGGGGGGAGTGGCACCTTGCAGTATAGCACCGCCGTCTGGGACCGAAACCTAGAGAGCTCCCTCACGGTAGTGGCGGAGCACGGCAGCGTCCGGATTGGTGGGCAGTACTTGGATAAGGTGGAATATTGCCACCTGCGCAACTACCAGCTGCCTGCGCTGCCGCCCACTAACCCCGCCAACGACTACGGGCCCTACCAGGGCAGCGCCGCCAACCACGTGCAACTGATTGACGACGTAGTGACTACCATCCGGAAGGGTGGGCCGGCACCCACCAACGTGCAGGAAGGAGTAAAGGTGGTTGAGATTATCGAGCGGATTTATAGTTTGCGGTAACCGGCCAGTAGCAAGTGCCCATGCCAGCCAGAATCTGCCGATCTTACGGTAACAATCAGCCTTCGCGTTCTGCCTACTATGACTCTCCCAGATCAGCAAGCACGTACGGAACTGCGCGCCTGGCAACAGAAAATGCAAAAAAAGCCCACGCTGGTGGGGCGTTTCACGCGCCGAATACAAGCGCGGCTGAATGCATTTCTGCCCGAAAAGGTGCACCAGGCTCTCACGGCGGCCATCAAGCAAATGGTGCGCGGCGTTCTGTTTGGCTCTACGCACACTACGCGCCGTCCGCAGGCCGATACGCCGTTGGCAGAGCGCGAAGCTGCGGTGAAGAACACACTGCGGTATTACCGCAATACGGCCGCCGCCGAAGGAGCCATGACGGGAGCGGGCGGCTTCTTGCTCGGGCTGGCCGACTTCCCGTTGCTGCTCGGCATCAAGCTGAAGTTTCTGTTTGATGTGGCGGCCCTCTACGGCCACGACGTGCGCGACTACACTGAGCGGTTGTTCCTGCTGCACATTTTCCAGCTAGCTTTCAGCAGCCAGCATACCCGCAACGAAATTTACAGCCGTGTTGCCAACTGGGATGCCTACCGCCACACGCTCCCGACCGACGTGCAGGAGTTTGACTGGCGCACGTTTCAGCAGGAGTACCGCGACTACATTGACTTGGCCAAAATGGCGCAGCTAGTGCCTGTTATTGGAGCGGCCGTAGGCGCGGTGGCCAACTACCGGCTCCTGGAGCAACTCGGCGACACGGCCATGAACTGCTACCGCCTGCGCTGGTTTGCCGCAGAGAACACGCCTGATGCTTTACCCATTGTAACTACCTAGTAACGGCCTAGACTGGCTTTGCTCATAAAACAAAAAGCCCCAGCGCAGGAATGCGCTGGGGCTTTTAGGTTAGGTATGTGGCACTAGCTTTTGGCCTTGCGTGGATGCTGGGCTTTGTGCTTGGCCATTTTCTCCTGTTGCAGCTGAGCATACTTCGTGTACTGATCAGCGCTCAGAATTTGCTTGAGTTGGGCTTCGTAGCGCTCCTTGCCGGCCTTCATGACTTGGTGGCGCTGCTTTTTATCGGCGGTGGAAGCTACTTGCGTGCGCTTGGCCTGCATTTCCTGGTAGCGGGCCAGGTTCAGCTGCCGGACTTGCTCGGTTTGAGCAGCCGAGAGGCCTAGCTTCTGACTGAGGCTTTTGGCTTTTTGCTCGGCGCGCTGCTCAGGTGTTTTGGCAGCCTTGGCGCCTTTTTGGTGCTTAGCATGTGCTGCTTTTACGGGCGTAGTTTGGGCCGAAGCGGCAGCAGCAGAAAGAGAGAAAGCGGCGAGGAGAACGAGAAGCTTTTTCATGGCTATGTTGGATTGTTTAAATTCAGAGAAAGAAGCGGGCCGCCGTCCGGAACAGGCGTTTCCGCTTCTGCAAGGTCAATAGGCAACTCAGATGCCAACTTTAAGCAAACTCGGGCCCTAGCAGCCTCTGAAAATATTTAAATTTTCCGGTTAAACTTCCGCCAGTAAAATCTATCAGCAAAAGCAGTGTTCTGATAGTGAGCGTGTTATGAGTTGATAAGACTTGGCTGCTAGGGCACCAGTTGGCTTCAGGAGTTGATAAAATACGCAGTGTGGTAGAGCGAGAAAGACCCCGTTTGCAGGAGCAGCATTCCGGTTCTACCTTTGTCGTATCAATTCTTTCTAGCCCAAAGGATTGTTTTTATACAGAGGCGCTGAGAGACAGGCTCTATGACGCGTCGGCAACCATCCGCAACAGCCGGAACGGTGCCAATTCCTGACCATATAAAAACAACAAGCCGTGGACTTTTGCCTCTGCCGTAGTACCTGTTTCGTAGTTTCCGCTGCCCTTCTCAGTGCGCCCCATAAGGCTCAGCGCTGCTGTATGAGCCGCTGTTGTTGCTGTTGAGGCTGCGGCTTCTGCCCTGAGTTTTTGACCCAATTGGCTTTGGATGGTATCGTTACCTAGCATCCAAGCCCTAGGCATCTCTTTTCTTCTCTTCGTTTCCTGGCCAGCGCTGCTGCCTGTAGTTGCCCGGCAATACGCGTCGCTTTCGGCTTTTTAAGAAGCTAGTAAGGCTACGTAATGTGCTGACATCGGCAACCCGCGTTGCTAGCCGGTTAAGCGGCAGCAGGCGTTGCGGCCAGGATATTCTCTTACCAGCCAACTACTACCTGGCGAATCACTTTATGCTCAGAAAATCATTGGAACTGCTTCGGCAGGAAGCGGCCGAAACGGGCGCTAACACCCTGAAACGAAGCCTGAACGGCTTCAATCTTATTACCATTGGCATCGGTGTCATCATTGGGGCGGGCCTGTTTTCGCTTACGGGCATTGCGGCCGCCAACAATGCTGGTCCGGCCGTTACGCTCTCGTTTGTGGTGGCAGCAGTGGGCTGTGCTTTCTCGGCTCTGTGCTACGCTGAGTTTGCCTCCATGGTGCCGGTTGCGGGCTCCGCTTACACCTATGCCTATGCCACCATGGGCGAGCTGTTTGCTTGGATTATCGGTTGGGACTTGGTGCTGGAGTACTCCGTAGGCGCGGCCACGGTGGCCATCAGCTGGTCGCAGTATCTGCTGAAGTTCCTGAGCAAATACGGCATCAATCTGCCTCCGCAGTTGGTGATGTCGCCGTTTGAATCGGCTACGTTGGCTAATGGCACCGAAGTACACGGCTTGGTGAACATACCGGCCATGCTTATTGTGCTGGCCATCACCATGATTATTATACGCGGTACCTCGGGCTCGGCCTGGTTTAATGCCTTGGTGGTTACGCTAAAGGTGGCGGTGGTGCTGGTATTCATCGGGCTCGGCTGGCAGTACATTGACCCCGCCAATTATCAACCTTACATCCCGAAGAACACCGGCACGTTCGGGGAGTTTGGCTGGAGCGGTATTCTGCGCGGGGCAGGGGTAGTATTCTTCGTATTCATTGGCTTTGATATTGTGGCCACCATGGCCCAAGAAACCAAGAATCCGCAGCGCAATATGCCCATCGGCATCATCGGTTCCCTGCTGATTTGCACCGTATTGTTTGTGCTTTTCGGCCACGTCATGACGGGCCTGGCCAACTACACCGAGTTCAAGAACAGCGCTGCGCCCGTGGCTATTGCCATCGAAAAAACGCCGTACGCCTGGCTGTCATCGGCCGTGATTCTGGCCATTATCATCGGCTACACCTCCGTTATTCTGGTGGATTTGCTGGGCCAGAGCCGCGTGTTTTTCAGCATGGCCAAGGATGGGTTACTACCCCCGGTATTCTCCCGAATCCATGAGCGGTTCCGCACGCCGTTGCAGTCGAATCTGCTACTAGGCTTGTTTATTGCCTTATTCGCGGGGTTTGTGCCGATTTCGGTGGTAGGCGAAATGACCTCTATTGGTACTTTGCTGGCCTTCGTAATGGTGTGCCTGGGCATTCTGATTATGCGCAAGCGCGAACCCGACGCCCCACGTGGCTTCCGCACGCCGTGGGTGCCGCTGGTACCTATTCTGGGTATCCTGACCTGCCTCGTGATGATGCTGTCGTTGCCTTGGGAAACGTGGTTGCGCCTGGCAGTGTGGCTGGCCATCGGCCTGGCTATCTACTACGGGTACGGCCGCAAGCACAGCAAGCTGGGGCAGCAAAAGCAGCAGCAAGCCGCCTAAACGCAGTAATTCTTCTTATCAAGATGACTATCACAACCAGCCGACGCGCTACGCTCGGCTGGTTGTTTTTTTATGCGCCAAGAACAGTAGTTTTGACGCACACTACTTTATACTAATCCTGATTTTACTGTGGAAACTAGTACGCCTGAAGTTGCTACCCCCTCTCTATTGAAACCAGCCCCAGCTTATCCTGCCCTAAAAGAAAGCTGGACATTTATCGGCTGGTATTTACTCGTGACGCTACTCGTGGGCTTGCCTACCTCTTTGCTCGCCAGCAAGGTGCTGCACCTATCAAAATCCGTGACGGGTATGGTTGTGGCCGTGTTGTCTAACGTAGCCCTACTTGGGTTTATGCGCTGGAAAGCGGGCAAGCGCTGGAACCCGGTGCAGTTCACGGGGCAAGAGCAGGGGTGGCTGTACGCCCTGCTGCCCCTACTGGTGCCGGCCCTGGTAATGGTGCTGTCGGTGGTGCAGCTACTAGGGCTTCCTGACTGGCAGCAACGCTTTTTTGAAGAACTTGTGCACGAGCCAGTAGCGGCGTTCCTCGTAGGAGTTGTTGCGGTGCCCATACTGGAGGAAGTGCTATTTCGGGGTGTAATTCTGCAAGCCTTGCTCCGCACATACCGGCCGTGGGTCGCCATTGGCCAGTCGGCGCTGCTTTTTGGTATAATACATTTTAACCCCGCCCAAAGCCTGGGAACCGCCCTAATTGGGGTAGTACTAGGGTGGCTTTACTACCGAACCCGCTCCCTGTGGCTGTGTATCAGTATCCATGCGCTCAATAATCTGTTGGCTTTCGCCTCCATGATATGGCCTGTGGGCATGGCGGCTGATAGCCCGGAAATCTTGCTTGCTACGTCGCCGGGGCTGTATATCGGGTTGGTGCTGCTCAGTGCCCTAGTACTTTTCCTGGTGCTGCGGCGTGTGCAGCAAACAACCAGCCCAGTACCGATGCCTGAAGTGCTACCAACTGAGGAAGAACCACTCCTTTCTGTTAGGGCTTAACTCCGTTTTACTAGGTAGCCAAATGCCTCAAACCGGTGCTGACTCAACAAGCTAATCAGGATAACGCTGGGCTTGTAGGCTTTCCGGCAGTAGCTTTAAATTACTAGGACTGCCAATGTGGTAAACCATAAAAAGCCCCGCCAATAATTGGCGGGGCTTTTTCGTAAGGTGTTGGCAGCTGCTACATAAACACTTTCCGCAGCGCCCATAGGCTCCAGATGATGACCATCAGGCCCACGCACACAAACATCCAGCGCACCGGAATGCGACCGGCCAGGCGGGCGGCAAGAGGAGAGGCCGCTACGCCGCCCACAATTAGGCCCAGGATGATTTGCCAGTGCGAAATGCCCAGCGTGGCGAAGAAGGTGACAGCGCTGGCAAACGTGACAAAAAACTCCGTGACGCTTACCGAGCCTATCACGTACTGCGGGGTGCGGCCTCCGGCAATGAGCGTGCTGGTAACCAAAGGCCCCCAACCGCCGCCGCCAAACGAATCGAGGAAGCCGCCGGCCGCGGCCAGTACGCCCAGCTTCTTGTGCTTTTTGCGCGGACCCGGCTTGGCAAAGGCTTTCGAAATAATGCGAATACCCAGCAGCAGCAGGTAAAGAGCCAGAAACGGCTTCACGTAGCCCGCATACACTTCGCCAAATCTGGAAAGCAGATACGCGCCCGTAATAGCGCCCAGCACTCCCGGAATCAGGAGCACTTTGAACAGCTTTTTATTCACGTTGCCGAAGCGGTAGTGATGGTAACCTGAGGCCCCGCTGGCAAACATTTCGGCGGTATGAATACTGGCACTCACGGCCGCTGGCGCAATGTTAAGGCTCATCAGGCTGATAGCCGTTACTACCCCGTAACCCATGCCCAAGAGCCCATCAATTAGCTGAGCCCCGAAGCCGATGGCCACAAACAGATAAAACGTTTCGGAGGAGCTAGCCACATCCCACACCTGTTTCCAGGTGAGGTAGTAGGAGAGGATATTGAACACCAGCATGGCCGCAAAAGCCAGCAACGCGGTGGTGGCAATGCGCCGCCACTTGGCCGCCGCCGGCGACTCATAGGCCGGGCCGCCGGTAAGCTCAGCCGTAACGGCATTCAAGGACTTTACTTTTTCGGCAAAATCGCCGCCTACCTTTTCCCGAATGTGCGACATGCGCTGCAGCACGTCGTGCAGCTCATCGGGCAGGGTTTGGGTCAGCATTTCCCGGAGGCGCTTGGCAATGGTCGGCGACTTGCCGTTGGTGCTGATGGCAATTTTTAGGTCGCCTTTCTGCACAATAGAGCCCAGGTAAAAGTCGCAGGCATCGGGCGTGTCGGCCACGTTGCAGAGCAGGCGCTGGCGCGTGGCATCGGCCTTGATGGCTAAGTTCAGAGCTTTATCATTGGTAGCCACAATTACCAAATCGTGGCCTACCAGGTCGGTGGTATGGTAGGGCTGCTCGCGCAGCTGCACGGCCGGGTGCCGCTCCGCCAGTACCCGCAGCTCCGGCGAAAACCAGGTGGCTACCACCGTCACGGCGGCGGCGGGGCTGTTGGCCAACAGCGCCGAGAGCTTCTCGTAGCCTACGTAGCCGCCGCCTACCAGCAACACGTGCAACTGCTCCAGCTTCAGGAAGATGGGGAACAGCCGATTGGAATTGGGTTGGGGCGGCGGCTCCGGCTGGGGAAGTAGTTCAGAGGAAGAAAGAGGCATTAGCTGGTGTTGGTTGGGGGCGAAAAATGCGGTACGCAGCGAGGTCGAACGTTCTGCCAGCAGGAGCTTAGATAGTGCATGAAACTGCTAGGCCTCCGGCAGTCAGAAAGTCAATTTAACGACTTCAGGTTATTACTCATGAAACGTGAGGCCGCTGGTAGTGGCTTGCACGTAGCCCCGGCGAATCATAAAATCGCCGAAGTGCTCCTGCGGCTGGCGGTTCTGGGCGTAGTCGGCGAAGAGGGGAGTGAGCTCCGCCACAATACCGTCTTCATCCAGCATTTCCTTATAAAGCTTGTTCATCCGCTCCCCATTGAAAGCGGCGCCGAGGTACAGGTTATAACGGCCCACGGCCCGGCCTACCAGCCCTATTTCTGCGAGGTACGGGCGGGCGCAGCCGTTGGGGCAACCAGTCATCCGAATCAGGATGTCGTCGTGAGTGAGGTGGTGTGCGGCAAGTATAGGCTCCAATCTATCAATAAGTTGCGGAATATAGCGCTCGGCCTCCGCAAATGCCAACGAGCAGGTGTTTAGGGCTACGCAGGCCAGGGCCCCACGGCGCAGGCCTGAGGTGGTATCTACCGCTACGCCGTATTTCGCTAGGGTAGCCTCAATGGTAAGCCGGTCTTCGGGCGCTACGTTGGCCAGAATCAGGTTTTGATTGCCGGTCAGGCGGAAGTCGCCGGTGTGGAAAGCCGCAATTTCGCGCAGGGCGGTTTTCAGCTGGTGGCCCGGCCGGTCGGCCACCCGGCCGCCTTCCACAAACAGCGTCAGGTGCTGGGCGCCATCGGGGCCAGTGCTCCACCCAAAGGCGTCGCCGGTGCTCTTGAACTGGTAGGGGTGGGTTGGCTCCAACTCAAAGCCTAGGCGCTGGTTGAGCTCCTGCCGAAAGACCTCCAGGCCCACGCGGTCCAGGGTGTATTTCAGGCGTGAGAACTTGCGGTTTTCGCGGTTGCCCCAGTCGCGCTGAATGGTTACTACCTGCTCGCACAGGGCTACTACCTTCTCGGCGGGCACAAACCCAATGAGGTCGGCGAGGCGCGGGTAGGTTTCGGGCATCCCGAACGTCATGCCCATGCCGCCGCCTACGGCCACATTGAAGCCTAGCAGCCGGCCGTTTTCTTCAATGGCAATCAGGCCCAGGTCATTAGCGAAGATGTCGGTGTCGTTGTGGGGCGGCACGGCCAGCGCAATCTTAAACTTTCGGGGCAGGTACGTTTTGCCATAAATCGGCTCTGCGTCTTCCTCGCCCTCGTTTGGCGCGCTACTGTATTTCGACTCGCCGTTCAGCCACAGCTCCCAATAGGCCGAGGTGCGCGGCGTGAGGTGGGTGCTGATTTGCTTGGAGACTTCATACACCTGCTCGTGCACCCGGCTTTGGTGCGGGTTGGGGTTGAACATTACGTTGCGGTTCACGTCGCCGCAGCCCGCAATGCTGTCCAGCAGCACGTCGTTAAAGCCCTGAATTGTTTTTTTGAGGTTGCGCTTGAGCACACCGTGCAGCTGAAAGGCCTGGCGGGTGGTAAGCTTGAGCGTGCTGTTTGCGTAGCGGTCAGCCAGCGCATCCATGCGCAACCACTGGTCAGCGGAGGCCACGCCGCCGGGCAGGCGCACCCGAATCATGAGGGAATACAGCGGCTCCAGTTTCTGGCGTTTCCGCTCGCTGTCCAGGTCACGGTCCGTCTGCTGGTAGGAGCCGTGAAACTTGATCAGGTGGGTATCGTCGGGGTTGAGCGCGCCCGTGAGCGGGGTCAGGAGGCTTTCGGCCAAGGTGCCGCGCAGGTAGTTGCTAGCCTCCTTTACGTGTTCAACCTCTGAAAGCTTTTTGGTATCGGCCATAAGACTAGGGGGCAGAAGTAGGAGAAACCGGGACGGGCGGCGGGGTGGGCCGCAAGTCGAAGTTGTGGAAGTAAAACACCCGAATGGTGTGCTGATTGCGGTAGGCATTGCCCGCCGGCAACTGTTGAAACAGGTGCATGTAGCCGCCGTGCAGCTGGGAATGAGAAGTGAGCTGATACACCACGCCGGCAAACAGCCGGTTCTGGTCGAAGTAGTTGTAGCGAATCTCCTTGCCGAAATTCATCATCACCTCGTTGTTGAGCAGAAACTGCAAGCCACCGGGCTCAAAGCCGTGCTTGGTCAGGGGCAGAAATAGCGCGGCGTTGTAGCGGGTGCGGTAGTTAAAATTGAAGTCGTCTGTGCGTTCAGTGCTTTGAATGGTGCGCCGGAACCGTTCTTCTAGTCGCACCCACTGCATCAGGCGGGCCTTCGGAAATTTGCTAAACCACTGCACCTGCTGCCAGGGCCGATGCTCGGGCTGCCCGATAGTGCGGGCCCCGTCGGGGAAGTGGTGCACGTAGGCGTAGCCACCGGTCAGGCGCACATCATCGGTTAGGTAGTACGTGAGGCCTAGGCGCGCTACGGTCTGGAACATGTCCTGCACGTAGTGGTCGTGCAGGCGTAGGTGCAGGTCGGTCCAGGTGCCCCAGCGGTCCGAGAAGCGGGTTTGGTTGAAGATGCCCAGCCAGGTTTGCTGCTCCCGTACGTACTGCTTCTGCGCCGTGGCTTGCTGGCCTAGCAGGAGTAATAAGCTCAGAGAAAATAGTAGCCGTTTCATCCTAGCGCAGCACGGTGTTATCGAACGTCAGGGCCACATAGTAGAGCCCGCCAATGGTGGGGCCAGCGGCGTACTGGTAGTAGCGGTTATTGAACAGGTTAGCGCCGCCCACCTTAATAGTCGATTTGAGGCTAGGCACGCGCACGTTCACTTGGGCATCAACGGTCTGGTAAGCGGGCACGCGGCCATTGGCCAGGGGGCTTTCCCAGGTGAAGGTGCTTTGGCGGCGCCACACCACGTTAAAGCCCACGTTGCGCACAATCTCGCGGTTGCCGAAGTTGATGTTCGTTACCCAGTGCGGCGTATTGAAGCCCGTCACGAAGATGTCGGCCTGGTCGTTGGCGGAGAGGGCGTTGTAGTTGACGTTGCCGCCTAGGGTGAATTTCTGGTAGAAGTTGTAAGTAACGCCCAGTGTGGAGCCGTAGCTGCGGTAGTTGTTGCGGGCATTAGTGTACACGCGGTACCGGTCTTGGCGGGCGGCGCGGTTGGTGGCCAGGGCCGCCAGCACGGCATCATCGGAGCCTACCTGCACCTGCTGGCCGCTAGCGTCTTTGGGCACGCTCACTTCCACCTGGCCCAGGAAACCGGAGTAGATGTTGTAATAGGCATCGGCATCAATAGAAAGCCGGTTATCAAGCAATACACTGCGGTAGCCCACTTCATAGGCGTTGATCTGCTCCGGCTGCTCGGTGGGCAGGTTGCCAACCTGCAGCAAGCTCCGGATTTCGGGGCGCAGAGCAGCTTGTGAGGCGGTGCTGCCAGTGTTAGCGGCCACATAGGCATTTACGGCCGCATTAAAGGTCGAAATGGACGCTAGGGTGTAGGAATTATCCAGGTAGTTAAGGCCTTCGTTCACGCGGGCCAGGCCACCCACGCGGCGCACGTTGCCATTGTTCACGAAAGACAAGGCCTCAAACAACGACGGGAAGCGCCAGCCGTTCTGGTACGAAGCCCGGAAGTTATGCTTAGCCGCTACCGTGTACACGGCTGCTACCCGCGGGTTCAGCTTGGGGTCGAACTCCGGGTTGTAGTCGAGGCGGAGCGAAGCGGTGAGCTTCAGACGGTCCTGGAGCAGCAGCTTGGTGGCCTGCCCGAAACCCCCGATTTTCTTGTAGTACTGGTTGTTGCCGCCCGGCGTCGTGCGCTCCGAAAGCGGCCGGCTGAAGTCCACGAAGTTGTTGCCATCCGGAATCACCTCGTACAAGCGGGCATCGGCGCCAAGTACCACATCGGCAAACTTCACGCGCTGGCCCAAGTTCCAGAGGGCATCGGCGTGGTAAGTGCGGCTGCGCTGCGTAAGGGCCGCGCCGCCCGGAATAGGCGCGCCGGGTACGTTCACGCCGCTGTCCCAGTTGTTGGTGCGGGTAATCTGGTCTTTGAGGGCGTTGAACGCCGGAGTACCTGGTACGGCTCGGCCTTGGTCGGCTACTACGCGGGCCTGGCGCATGGCGTCTGCTAGGGCCGCACCAGCGCCCAACTGGCTTTGCAGCTCTGCTTTAAATGTGTTACCCCAATCGGCATTCTTGCCGTTCTGCAGGTCGAGGTTGAGGGCCAGCGGATTGAGGTTGTAGGAGTCGCCGGTGTTTTCTACCAGCATGTAAGCGCGGGCCGTGAAATCCTGGCCCTTCAGCTCCAGCTTGTGGTTTTGCACCGTCACGCCGTCCAGCTGAATTTTGTTGCCGCGCTGAAATACGCCGTCCATGAGCCCGAAGCGGTAGCCGTAGCTCAGCTCCATCTTGTCCGTGAGCTTGTAGTGCAGGCTGGCATCGGCCTTGATATTGCGCACAATGGGGTTCACCAAATCCCGCTCGTAGTAGCCCGTGCGCCGGATGTTAAAAGTCTCGTTGCGGCCGTTGTAAGGAATCGTAATGCTGACGTTGCCGGCGTTGTCATCGCCGTAGCGGTTCCAGAGGTCGGCGGCGGGGTTGTTGGGGCCACTCAGCTCCGGAAAGCGCGGGTTGGCCGAGCTCAGCTTCTGCGGATTCTGGTCGTTCTGGGTATCGGAAAGCCAGTCGGTGCCACGCAAGTAGCTCAGGTTTACTTTGTAGGCCCAGCGCTGACCTGCGCCCAAAGCCTGCGCCCAGCGCACGGCAGTTTCAGTGAGCACGCTAGGGTCGCGGTCTTTGCCATCTACGTGGTTTACGCCCACCTTCTGATACACGCTCAGGCCCTGGAAGCTGAACGGGCTTTTGGTGGTGAGGTTGGCCATGCCATTGATGGCGTTCATGCCATACAAGGCTGAGGCCGCACCGGGCGTAATTTCCACGCTGGCAATGTCCAGCTCGGTTGGGCCGATGGCGTTGCCTAGGGGCACGCCAAGCGTAGCGGCCTGCATGTCCACGCCATCCACGAGCTGCATAAAGCGAAAGTTGTTCGGGATGTTGAAGCCGCGGGTGTTGGGTACTTTAAAGGTGAGGCTGGAAGTTGTCATCTGCACGCCCTTCACGTTTTCCAGGGCGTCGTAGAAGCTAGGCGCGGGCGTTTCCTTGATGGCCCGGATATCGAGCTTCTCAATAGCGACTGGCGAGGTCAGCCGGCTTTCCTCCACCCGCGAGGCCGATACCACCACCTCGTTCATGGCCACCGCCTTCGACTCCAGCTGAATAGCTATGGGCTGGCTGCCGCTGGCAATTTCCAGTTCCCGGGCTTCGTAGCCGAGAATGTTAAACACTAGGGTAAACGGGAATCGCAACTTGGCCTTGAGCGCAAACTGCCCGTTTCCGTCGCTGAGCGTGCCTGCTGCGCCGCCCTTCACACTGATACTCACCCCAGGCAGCGGCTCCTGAGTGGTTTTTTCGCGCACGGTGCCGCTGATGGAGATAACCGCATCTTGGGCGTGGAGCGCAGAAGTGCTGGCCAGCAAAATCGCCGGCACCAATAAAGAAGCGTAGGATTGCTTCATAACTAAACGGAAGGTTTCTGAAAAGAGGAGGGGTAGTACTCAGTCAGGCCCATGGCACTGGGTGCTGCAGGCTAGCAAAGCATTCGTAAAAGCCGCGCAAGGCGCTACCGGAGGGCTGCTCGCATCAGGCCTGCGGCAGCGGTTACTGGCTACAACAACATCGTCTTGGCAGAAGGCGCATCGGATTAGTTAGAAGGAACTTAGGTTGAAGGGGAGCTAGAAGGCGGTTTGGCCAGTCAAGCAGGCTAGTACACATCCTCCAGGAAGCGGCGCGATTTGCGGAGCTGCTTGAGGTAGTCAGCGGCGTAGTCCTCGCCCTGTCCGCTTTCTTGGCTAATGACGGTGAGCAGCGCGCGCTGCACATCGGCGGCCATACGGTTTTTGTCGCCGCAGACGTAGAAATAGGCGCCGTTTTCGAGTTGGGCAAAGAGGCGGCGGCTTTGCTGAAGCAAGCGGTGTTGGATGTACACTTTCTCTTCCTGGTCGCGAGAGAAGGCAACATCAAGATGACTGAGCGTGCCGCGCTTGAGGTGCTGCTGCCACTCCGTTTGGTAGAGGAAGTCGGTGGTGAAGTGAGGGTTGCCAAACACCAGCCAGTTTTGGCCCGAGGCACCCGTTTCAGCCCGCTCCTCCACAAATGCACGGAAAGGCGCAATACCAGTGCCGGCTCCCACCATAATAATGTCGGCGCTCGTGTCCTGCGGGAGCTTGAAGTACTCGTTTCGGTCTACCCATACGCGAGCCGTGTCGCCAACATGGAGGCCGTCGGCCTGGTAACTGGAGCAGGCACCCTGCTTGGCGCGGCCGTTGCTGTGGTAGCGCACTGCCCCCACCGTAAGATGCACTTCTTCAGGATGAGCCAGCAGGGAACTGGCAATGGAGTACGCCCGGGCGGGCAGCGGCCGCAATACTGCCGCCAGCTGCTGCCCCGACAGTTCCACCGGAAACTCCATCATCAAGTCGGCAACGTCCCGGCCGTAGAGGTAAGCAGGCAGGGCAGCTTTGTTGGTCAGAATTTCCCGCAGTTTTGGGTGTTGTGGCGCCACAGCGGCGTAGCGCTCCAGCACGTCGCGGGTAACCACCGAGAGTTCGAGGCGCTCCGTAAGCGCCGTGCCCAGCTCCAATTCAGTGGTTTCGAGGCGGACGGGGGCGGTTGCCTCCAGACGAGCCGCATTAAGTACCTCCTGCACCAGGCCGGGGCGGTTGTGAGGCTGCACCATCAGGGCGTCGCCGGCTTCGTACTGAATGCCGGATTCGGCCAGTGAGAATTCCAGATGATAGGTTTCCTTGCTGGAGCCGCGGCCATTAAGCTGAATCTTTTCAAGCAGCTCAGCCTCAAACGGGTTACGGCTGCTGTATTCCACCCGCTCAGCCAGTTGCACCTCACTGCCTAGGTCAGGATGCAAGGCAAACTGCTTTACCTGCGCCGTGGTTACACTAGCTGCAATGGGCGAGGCAACTTTAGGGGTTTGCGCTGCCAGCAGGCCTAGTACCTGCTCGGCCCACTGGCGGGCTTCAGTTTCAAATTCTACGTCGCAATCCACGCGTTCTGCCAAGCGCTTACCACCCAATTCTGCTAGGCGCTGATCAAACTCAAACCCAGTCTGGCAGAACTGCAGGTAGCTTTTGTCGCCGAGGGCCAGTACGGCATAGCGTAGCTCGGGCAGCTTGGGGGCGCGGTTGCTAAGCAGAAACTGGTGGAGCTCCTCGGCCGCAATGGGTGGGTCGCCCTCGCCCTGGGTGCTCACAATCACCAGCAGTTGCTGCTCGGCTTTAAGCTCCTTGGTAGGGTAGTCGTTCATGTCGCGCACGGTGGCCACCAGGCCGCGCTGACGGGCAGCTTCCGCTACAATACCGGCCGCTTTCTTGCTGTTGCCGGTTTGAGAGCCATATAGAATGGTCAGGCTAGGTGCCGCAGAAGGGGAAACCGCCGAGGCCGCCGCCGTGGCCGAGGCTGTAGGCGCGGTTTCAGTGCCCACACGGCCGTAGAGGTAGCCGCTCAGCCAAAGCAACTGCTGGTCGGTGAGGCCCGCCGTCAGCTGCTGCAGCGTCGCTTCATCCAAGCCGATAGGAAGAGTGGGAGAAGGGAAGGACATGATGAAGAGTGGAATGGCTGTGTGGTGGCGGATAGCGAATCAGAAATCAGGCAACTTCAGCGTAGGAAGTAGGAGCAGCAGTAGCAAAAGCCGCTGGAACTAGTGCCTGGGCTAGGCTAGCTGAGGAAGCAAGCCGGGCTACTTCCCCAATAATGATGATGGCCGGTGCCCCAATGCCAGCTGCCGCCGCACGAGCAGGTAGCTCAGTTACTGCACCGGTTACTAGTTGGGCGTGGGGTAGCGTGCCGTTTTGCACAATAGCGGCCGGCGTATTGGCGTGCCCGTGCTGGCTGAACACCGCCACAATCTGCTCCAGCTCGCTAAGTCCCATCAGTATCACGGCCGTAGCGCTCGATTTGGCAGCTTCGGTTACGCTGCCCGAAAGCTCGCCGCTGGCAGTGGTGGCGGTAATCACCCGAAAACCTTCGCTCAGGCCCCGGTGCGTAACCGGAATGCCTACGCTGCCCGCGGCGGCTACCGCGCTGCTGATGCCGGGCACATAGTCCGTGCTAAGGCCATGGGCTTCGGCGTACAGCATCTCCTCGCGGCCCCGCCCAAACACGAAGGGGTCGCCGCCCTTCAGGCGCACTACATGGCCGTAGCGGTGGGCGTGTGTCACAATCAGGCGGTTGATTTCGTCCTGTGAGTGGCTGCGCATGCCCCGGCGCTTACCCACAGGCACCAGTACGGCTTCGGGGCGGGCGTGTGCCAGCAAGGCTTGGTTGGCTAGGGCATCAAAAAGAATGACGTCCGCTTCCGCCAGCACCCGCGCCCCCTTAAGCGTAAGAAGCTCTGGGTCGCCGGGGCCGGCACCAAGAACCGTAAGACGAGGCAGTTTGGACAAGGACATGGGCTAGGGCGTAGGTTAGAAGAGCCGGAAAACGGGCACTCATCTCGAGCTTGCCGAGACATCGCACGTGCTGACGTTGCAGCGGTAATCAGACATCAGCATGCGAGGTGTCTCGGCAAGCTTGAGATGACGTTTTGTTGGATAAATGGGCGCGTGTTTGCTGCCGGGCTCAGGTTTTTCTAGATAGAAAATGCTACTGGCGGGCCTACGGGCAGGGTGAAGTACTCGGCATTGGCTGCTTCCACTAAACCCGCGGCTACTGTGTCGCCGGTCAGCTCGTCAACTAGGATGAAAGAGCCAGAAGCACGGTTTTCTAGGTAGTTGTCGATGGCCAGGGGCACAGCCGTTTTTAGCCGCACCCGCACAATGTCGTTGAGCTGGGCCGAGTCGGTGGCCGCGCGGGCGAAGGTGTGCACGTTCACCTTGTAGAGGATGGCCGGAATGGCCGCCTTCACGAGGGCCGAGTGGTGCTGCACCAGCAGCTTGCGGCCGGGCCACAATGGCTGCTCGCTCATCCAGCACAGCGTGGCTTCCAACTCGCGGGTAAGGGTAGGCTGCTCGGCGAGCGGCACAATAGAGTCGCCGCGGCTTACGTCCACGTCGTCGCGCAGGCGAATAACCACGGCCTGCGGCGCCGAAGCCGATTCTACTTCCTGCTGGTTTACTTCAATGGCTTCAATTGCTGACTCCAGGCCTGAGGGCAGCACCTTCACCCGGTCGCCGCGGCGGTACTGCCCGCTCCGGATCTGACCGGCGTACCCGCGGTAGTCAGGCAGCTCAGCCGTTTGAGGCCGGATGACATATTGCACCTGAAAGCGTGGGGCCGCCTGAGTTTCGGTGGCGCCGGGCACACGTTCTAGGTGCTCCAGCAGGCTAGGCCCAGAGTACCAAAGCAGATGCTCGGACCTCTTCACTACATTATCGCCGTTGAGGGCGCTTAGCGGAATGGCCGTGGCGGCCGGCAGGTTGAAGTGGTTGGTGAGCTCGGCATAGTCGGTGGCAATCTTGGCAAACACCTCCTCGCTGTAGCCTACCAGGTCCATTTTGTTCACGGCCAGCACAAAGTGCCGGATGCCGAGCAGCGCGGCAATCAGGGTGTGGCGGCGGGTCTGTTCAATCACGCCTTGGCGGGCATCTACCAGCACAATAGCCAGGTCAGCATTGCTGGCGCCCGTTACCATGTTGCGGGTGTACTGCACGTGGCCGGGGGCATCCGTGATGATGAACTTGCGGCGGGGGGTAGTGAAGTATTTGTAGGCTACATCAATGGTAATGCCCTGTTCGCGCTCCGCTCGGAGGCCGTCGGTCAGCAAGGCCAGATCCACGGTGCCATTCGCGGCCTGCCGCTTTTCCAGCGCCGCCAGAATGTCCAGCGACACAGATTCAGAGTCATATAGCAAGCGGCCGATGAGCGTGCTTTTGCCGTCGTCAACGCTGCCGCAGGTAATAAATCGGAGAAGGTCCATTACAAATGGTGAAATTGTGAGGTTGTGAACTTGTGAGTTAGTTGGGCCAGTGAAGCATGAGTACAGTTCAGCACTTCACCTTTCACCACTTCACCACTTAGAAATAGCCGTTGCGTTTGCGGTCTTCCATGCCGGCTTCCGAGATGTTGTCGTCGAGGCGGGTGGCGCCCCGCTCGCTTACTTTGGCCAGCAGCAGGTCCTGAATAATGTCCTCCACGGTGCTGGCGTCGCTTTCCACGGCGGCGGTGCAGGTAGAGTCGCCAACGGTGCGGAAGCGTACTTGGCGCGTTACTATTTCGTCGTCATCATCGAGGCGCAGGTGTTCTGAGAGGCCTAGCAACTGGCCCGTAGGGAGTACCACGCAGGTGCGCTCGTGGCCGAAGTAGATGTCGGGCAGGGCAATGTTTTCGCGCTGGATATAGCGCCACACGTCCAGCTCCGTCCAGTTGGAGATGGGGAACACGCGCACGTTTTCGCCCTTCTGGATGCGGCCGTTATACACATTCCAGAGCTCGGGGCGCTGGCGCTTGGGGTCCCACTGGCCAAACTCATCTCGCACGGAGAAAATGCGCTCCTTGGCGCGGGCCTTTTCCTCGTCGCGGCGGGCCCCACCAATGCAGGCGTCAAACTCAAACTCCTCAATTACCTCCAGAAGCGTGTAGGTCTGGAGCTGGTTGCGGCTGGGGTACTTGCCGCCTGGCTCGCGTAGGCGCTGCCGCTTTATAGTATCCTCCACCTTGCGCACAATGAGTTTTTCGCCCAATTCGGCGGCTAGCTGGTCGCGGTAAGCTAGTACCTCGGGAAAGTTGTGGCCGGTATCTACGTGCACCAGCGGGAAGGGAAAACGACCCGGGCGGAAAGCTTTTTCCGCGAGGCGCGTCAGCACAATGGAGTCTTTGCCACCCGAAAACAGCAGGGCTGGGCGCTCAAACTGGCCGGCCACTTCCCGCAGGATGTGGATGGCTTCCGCTTCAAGCCGGTCGAGATAATCAAAAGTTGGGGTACTCATATAGTCGGGTGTTCAGTGTTGATGTTGGGCGCTCAGCAGGAAGTGCCAAGCTTGCCTCTAGCCGGCCGGTACGGGCTCCACTACCGGGTCGGGGCCATTGTGGTGGGCGGTGGCATGTAGGCCGCATTCCTTAGCCGAAAGGTCTTCCCACCACCAGCGGCCGGCCCGGAAATCCTCGCCGGGCCTGATGGCGCGGGTGCAGGGGGCACAGCCAATGCTTACAAAGCCCTGTTGGTGCAGCGTGTTCACGGGCACATGGTGCTCTTGGGTAAAGGCCACGGCCTGCTCCCAGGTCCAGTCGAAAAGCGGGTGGATTTTCACGAGGTTATGCGCCGCGTCCCATTCCAGTGGGTCCATGGTTTGCCGGTTCTGCGACTGCTCGGCGCGGATGCCAGTGACCCAGGCTGCTTTACCCGCTAGCGCCCGGTTCAGGGGCTCCACTTTCCGAATAAAGCAGCACTCCTTGCGGTTGTCCACGCTCTCGTAGAAGCTATTCGGGCCCTTAGCCAGCATCAGCTTTTCCACGCTTTCCCGCTCCGGATAAAACACCGCAATGGGCTGCTCATACTTGAGCAGAGTCTTGTTCCAGACGGAGTATGTCTCCTGAAAATTACGCCCAGTGTCAAGCGTGAATACCTGAATGGGGAGGTGATTAGCGAAAATAAGGTGGCTGATAATCTGGTCTTCCAGGCCAAAGGAGGTCGAGAAAACGGCCTGCTCGGGGAAGGTTTCAGCCACGAGGCGTAGCCGCTCCAGGGCAGTAGCCTGAATCAGCTGGGGGCGCAGGTCGTCGAGCAAGGCGCGAACGGCCGGCGCAGCATCTGCTGCGGACATAGCAAGAAGGGGAGGGGAAACCAGCCAGCGCGGGGCGGAGGTTTCGGTCAGGAATGACCCTAGGCGGAGCTGCGGCCACGTAGTTGAATGCGGCACACTAGCTTTCGGCCGGGCGAAAAAGCCGGGCGTACGCACGAAGTCAGCCTACACGTAGCACCGTGTCAGCCGAGCTGTTGCGCGCACAAGCCAGAAAAAAGAAGGAGGTGAGTGGCTAACAACAACACGGCATACCCATCATAGCACAACACCCATGCTGTAGAGCAAAGGCAGTGGCGGATAGAGTAGCGGAGTTGGACAAGCGGTTCACGGCTAGTTGTTTTTATATGGTCAGGAGTTGGCACCGTTTCGGATGGTCCGCTGGTTGCCGGCGTTTCGTCGAGCCTGTCTCTCCGCGCCTCTGTATAAAAACAATCCTTTGTGGGGAAAGAATTGGTATGGCAAAAGTAGCTGCCGGAATTTTACACTTCCAAATTTTATTTTTTCAACAGGTGCACATTCTCTCGCAACGCCCCCATACTCTTGGTCTCTGGGCAGCCGCCACAACGTAAGCAGAACACTAGAAAAGTTACACTGCTTCAGCTGCATGAGTAAGCGAAGGTTACTAGGTGTTCTTCAGCCGCAAACCTGCTTGAAACCTGGTTTTGAGGAAGCTACGTGCAAGTTCCGAATGAGGAGAGGTTTGCTCGTGGTATGGACCTAGTAGCTTTGCCCTATATAAGCATTGTGCAATTAGCGTTTCGGCTGAAAACGAGCCTGTAACTTGCTTAAAAATACGTTGGCCTCGGGGGCAGAATTTGTGACGAGTAGCAGGGCAGCGTACACTATCGTGAGGGTGGCAGAGCGCAAAAGCATGGTCAGGAAGGGAGAGCCTAGCGCCGGAATTAGCCAGCCAGCCAGCCCTGCCGCGGCTGCAATACCCAGTATCAGCGGGATGCGCCACGTGAATGGTTGCATCCGGAAGCTGCGCCACACAAACCACGTGCGGGCCAGGTTGATGCTTACAATAGCGAGTAAAAACGCCACTGCTGCCCCCAGCAAACCTAGTATGGGAATCAGCAAGGCATTGAGCCCAATCGTTACCAGCGCTAAGGATACGTTGAACACCAAGTCGTAGCGGTAGCGCGGGGAGGTAACTACAATTAGCCCATTGAGGCCCGTGATGCCATCAAACAGACGCGCCGCTAGCAGTACCAGCACGGCCGTAGTGCCAGCTGTTAGGGCGGGGTTGTGCATGAGGCCATAGATGAAGTCGAGGTTCAACCCAATGCCCAGAGCAAGGTAACAGCCCAGCACCGTGTTGAGACGGGTAGTGTCGCGGTAAAAAGCGGCCATTTTGGGCAGGGCCTGTTCTTTCCAATAATCGGCTAGCAGCGGAAAGGCAATTTTGTTGAGCGAGCGAGCCGGCAGCGTGAGGGCTGTGCTGATGAAAAAGGCAATGCTGTACACGCCAGCGGCCGCCAGATTCAGTTGGGAGCCCACCATAATGGTATCAATGTTCATGATGATGGTGCCCGAAATGTTGGCTAACAGCGCAAACGCCCCAAAGCTCAGGATGCTGCCCAACGGCTGCACTTGCAGTGCCGCCTTCGTAGGCCGCATATGCAGCTCCCCGATAACTGCCAGGTAGCCTGTAAGCAGCAGCGCCGTGGCGCTCATCAGGCCAATGTAGGCCAGCACGTAGCCGTGAAACGAGAGGTAGCCCAGCCCATACAGCACCGCCGCGCCCGCCTGCAATACCCGAAGTAGAATCTCCTGCACAAACGACGAGAAAGCCGTGTGGTACAGCCCCTTCAGGTACGCATCCTGCAAGGAATATAGCATCACGAACAAGGCCAGCACGCCGGCCCACCCGTAGTAAGCGCCAATCAAGTCTTGGTCGGCTTCATAAAAGTTGAGTACCAGGGGTTTCCCTCCTAGGTACAGCAGCGTGACCAACCCAAAGCCCAGCAGCGGCACGCCCAGCAGCAGCGGCAAAAACCCTTGATGACCCGCTTCGCGGTTGCGGAAATACGGAAAAAACCGGATGCCAACACTGGCAAACCCCAACGCCGAAAGCTGGGCGTAGATGGTGGCAATGGCTAGCAGCGTACCCGTGAGGCCTAGCTCCCGCGCTGATAAAAAGCGCGGAATAATGAAGGCCGTATTGACGAAGCCCAGTCCCAGCCCGATGTAGGAGATAACCGTATTTCGCAGCCCCTGCCGCAGAACAATACCCAAGAGGTGAAAGGTGAAGTGGTGAAATTGTGAAGTGGGGAGAAAATGGGTTTGACGCTCTAGCGGACCTAGTGTAATAGGCCCTTAGAAGGACGTTTGTGGTAAATCAAGAATCCATCATCCCGACGATATCGTGGCCATTAACGAAAGCCACGGCGCGGCTGCGAAGGTACTCCATGATTTCGGCGAACTGGCGCGGGCCGGTTGTTTCGTTGGCGGGGTCGAAGTTCTCGTTGTGCCAGAGCACGGTGCACACGCCCCCAAACCGCTCTGTTTCCTGGAGCATCGGCGTGAGGGCCGGCAGTATCTCCTCGGGGCGTAACTGCAAGTAGCGCGGGTGGTGCAGCGTCGCATCCATCACGTTCAGCGGAATTTCTAGGAAATTGCAGGCTTCGCCTGTAGTGAAGTTGAAGGGATAGTAGGGTAGGCAGTAGGAGTTGCGAAAACCAAATTGCTCGGCAAACCCTAACGTGGAATCATACGCAAGATTGACTCTGGACAGTATGTTAGGCATGAGTCGAGGCTCCCAACGGAGATAATGATAGCGCAAACCGAACCCAGTTTGTCCTCCACCTACTTTCTCTGAAAGCCACATTAAGTCTGGGCCAGAATGCTCACTATCGTCAGTGCGGTAGGGACCATGAAGGGCAACTTCTACCCCCGTATTCAACAGAAATCCAATATTGCGGTCCGCCTCTCGAATTTTGTAATCCGCATTAGGCGTGCCATTTGCCGCTTTACGATGCTCTGGTAAGAAGAAGAACGTGCTTTTGGCGCCGTAGCTAGCAACAGTTTGCTGCACCTCTTCCAAATTGTCCCAAGCGTCCTTCTCAGTGAAGTGCTGCCAAAGTTGCCGGGCTAGGCTAGGCCAGTCGCGGCGGCGCAGGGCGGCTTTGGCAGGTTCTTTCCAGGCGCTGTACAGGTTGTCGATGTCGTGGGTGATGAAGGCGGCCCAGTTGGCCTTGTTGGTCCAGCGGCGCGGCTGCAAAGTCCGGCCCGTTACGTGCTCTACGGCCGTTTTCAGCACATCGAAATAGTAGTTGACCACGGGCACCGATACAAACCCGTAGCGCTGCTGCACGCTGGCCGCGTACGGAAAGCGGCCGTGCTGGTCGCGCTCCTTGGAGTAGTATTCCTGCCAGCCGCTAAGCAGGTAGAAGGCTGCTGAAACTATATCGGTGTTGATAAGGGCGCGCCCACCAGGCAACAGCTCCAAGAGCGGCTGACCGGCCGCGGTATCAAAGAAAAACGGCACCGATTGGCCCAGCCACTCCCGCATGTTAGGAGCCGGCGGATATGGGTTCGTTTCGTTGAAAAACTCGCCAGCGCCGTCTGCTATCTGTACTTGTGGCTGAGCCGAAGCATAGCCAACAGACACGGAAGGCACGTTCTCGTAAGCCAGCTGGAAGTGGCGGAGCACGTAAGCCAGGCGGGTTTCTGCCGAAACTGGCAACGGTGGAGTAGGAAACGCGGGAGCGGGCATAGCGGCAAGTATAGCAGGTTTGCCGACGACGGTTCCCAAGAGGTCGTTACAGAATGCGCTGAACGGTCCTACGCCTGCTCAGTAAGCCAGTTATCAAGTAAGCGCAGGGTGCGTTGCTGGCTGTGGCCCTCATCCGGCGTGCCCAGAGTGGCGTTGTAGTAGGCGGCTCGTTGGTATAGGTCGGTGGGCTTGTGCTGCTGGTAGCGGCGCACTAGGGCTGCCAGCTCCGGCAACGTGCCAGCCTGTTCCACCAGCCCGTGCGCCACGTAGCCGTAATAATCAAAAGCCATGCTGTGCACCCCAAAGCGGAAATAGATACTGGCTAGGTTCAGCAACGTAGCTTCCAGATGGGTGCTGGTATCGGCGGCAATCAGGGCATCGTGCTCCATCAGAAACTCAAACACGTTTTGCTGGCGGGCATCAGAAAACTGCAGCCGGGGGTGTTGCGCCCGCAGAAACGAAAAGTCGCGCGGGTCGCCGGGGTGGGGGCGGAAGGTGAAGCTCAGGTCCGGAAACTCGCGCAGCAGGTACTCGATGGCAGCGGCAATGGCCTGCGTTTCATCGAGGGCGTTGCAGGCAATGGCCACTCGCTGCACGCGTGGCTGCTGGTTTTTGCGGGTCAGAAAGGCATCGGCCTTGGGCATGCCCACTAGCTCCGTCCGGCCCGCAACCGGCCCGCACTGCTGGTACTTATCCAGTGAGTCCTGACCTTCCAGTAAGCTTAAATCAAAGCCTAAAGGAGGAAACGCCGTGCTGACACTGGCGTGCTGCACATACGCGGTGGGCACGCCGCAGCTGCGGGCCGCCAGCAGCAGGGCGCGGGAGTCGTCGTTGTGGTCGTTAGCGAAGATGATGGCCCGCGGCTGGTAGTGGCGCAAGGCCCGACAGTACACCTCGTAATACCCGATGGCGTTGAAAATCAAATCAAAAAACCGCCAGGCCTTCCCGCCTTCCGTGCGCTTCAGGCCCGCATACACCCTAGGAAACTGCCCGTAGTACAAGAGCTTGCGGCGCAACGAAAGTCGGTTTACTACCCCATTGTATCGGCCAATCTGTTTGCTCTGGCCGGCCACCAGCACCGTATCGGGGCGGGCTTCTCTGATGAAATGCAGCGCGTCGTAGTTGTTTTGGCTTACCACATACAGCCACACCTTGCCCTGGAGCTGCTCCGGGTTGCGCACTTTCCGGAACACATTGCCCAGCAGGCGCAGCCCGGCGTAGCCTGCCACTTTTGCCGTCCGCTTCCAGGGGCTGGCCGGAGAAATGGACTCCAGCATGTGCGCCGGCAACGAGGCAAACAAATCGGTAAAACGCAGCTGCAGGATGTCGCGCAGGCGAGAAACGGCGGGGGAAGGCATGAGCAGGAAGCTAGCTACGGGCCGAAGTGCTACAGCGCATCCCAGGTGAGGGCTGTGCCCGCGCTTAAGTTCTGGCGGGCGGGTTTGCCCAGCAACTGGTCGTAGTAGCGAGGTGGCAGGCCGTCGCCCGGGCGCACTACGCGCAGGTTTTCCTTGGTAAAAATCTGCCCGGCCTGAATATCCTGCGCTACATACAAGGAGCGTTTGTAGAGGCGGCTTTTCTCCTCAGCCCGCTGGACGCCGTACTGCACGTGGCCCAAGGCCTGCCAGGCGCGTTCGGTTTCCGTAACCAGTTGTGCTACTTCCTCGGGCTCCAGCGAAAAAGCCGAATCCACCCCGCCATCGGCGCGGCGCAGGGTTACGTGCTTTTCTACCACGCAGGCACCTAGTGCCACGGCGGCTACGGCCGCGCCCACGCCCATGGTATGGTCAGAGAGGCCCACCAGCGCATCGGGGAAAAGCTGCTGAAAGTGGGGCAGGGTGCGCAGGTTGGTGTTTTGCGGCGTGGCGGGGTAGGTGCTGGTACATTTCAGCAGCACCAGGTCGCGGCAGCCCGCCTCGCGCAGAATCTGTACGGCCTCGGCTACTTCAGCCAATGTACTAGCCCCCGTGCTCATGATAACCGGTTTGCCGGTAGCAGCCACGCGGCGTAGCAACGGCCAGTCGGTGTTCTCGAAGGAGGCAATTTTATAGGCCGGCACGTCCAAAGTCTCCAGAAAATCGACGGCGGTTTCATCGAAGGGGGAGCTGAACGCCAGCATCCCGCGCTCCCGGGCGCGGTCGAAAAGGGGCTTATGCCACTCCCAGGGCGTGTGCGCCTCCTGGTAGAGCTCGTGCAGTTCCCGGCCAAACCACAGGGAGTTGGGGTCGTCGATGCGGTAGGCCCCGGGCAGGGTCATGGTGTCGGCGGTGTAGGTTTGGAGCTTGATGGCGTGAGCCCCAGCCGCGGCCATGGCATCTACAATGGCCAGCCCCCGGTTTAGGTCCTGGTTGTGGTTGCCGCTAAGCTCGGCAATAATGAACGGAGGCTGATCGGGGCCAATCAGGCGGGAGCCAATGGAGAACTGCATGCGACAAAAATACGAAGCCTATCGTCAGAATAGGCTTCGTATTTCGCCTGTTTAATTCGAATAAATTCGTTGTTCTTAATTCTGGCGAATAGTTATATATTCTTAACCATTTCAGGGAAATACGTTGGATTGAAGCAGGCTACTAAAATTCTATCTACAGGTTGTCCATCAACAAGATAGTGTCCTTTTAAACGCCCTTCCTCGACCCACCCGGCACGGGTATACGCCTTAATTGAGCTCACGTTTGTTTCAAACATTCCACCGAATAGCTTTCGTATATCAAACTCGCTAAAAGCTAAGGCATTACCTAGTTTTATTGCTTCAACAGCCAGTCCTCGGCCATGAAAATCTCTATCTCCAATTAATACGACAAGATCGGATATTTTATGATCATGGTTAATAGGGCCAAGCTTTATGGTCCCAATACAAACTTGGCTATGCTTATCAATTATAGCAAAGACATAAACTGTGGCACTTGCTATACCCTGTTCAATACTAGTGAGCAATGATTCATACGTATGAGTTTGACGAGAATTAGTGTAAAAGCGCATTAACCCATCATCTTCGAACCAACTAATGAATCTCTCATCTATATCAGTTCGTTTAAGGCTGCGAAGTTCTAAGTTCTCAGACTCGTACTTGTTGTTAAGCTTGATCAGGCTCGTCGATTCCATTGATAAGAATTGTGAAGTTCGAGAATTCTACAAAAGCTTTATTCACTAGTGTATTTAATTCCGTGCTTGCATAGCTTGTACTTCCTCACAGAGTTTTGTGGTGAGTATTTCACGAACATAGGGAACTCTACTAGTATGTGAAAGCCACCGCAACGCTCTGTTTAGTGATTTATTTAATTCAAAATCAGTAAGCTCTTCATAATCACCAATAGAATAGGCATGATTATGCTCACCTACATAATCTGCAAGTCTGCGTTGATTATCAACGTAATATCCAGTTATACAGGCTTTTCCGAGTATCAAGCTCTCAATTAGGATTGTACTAGCTGGACAAATGATAGCATCATATAACTCTATTTCTTCAGCCATAGCTTCAGCGCTGAGGCCTCTTAGTTCTTTAATTATGGTGCTTGTGTACTGGGATCTTAACAGTTCTATTTTTGTGAGTGGTTCAGACGCACCACCCATGATAACTCCGATATATTTTATTTCTTCAACGGGCAATAGCGCCTCCAGACATCTAATACTAAGCTGCATTGGGTCGGCGCCTCCAAAGCACAGAAGCACTTTATTAATATTTTTAATAGGGTGCGGAAGGTGAAACCTTTGACGAAAAGGGCTGCGCACCAAAGAGAAAGCTGGTCCTAGACAATAGCGGGTTGTTTCAAGGGCATTGTACATTGATGATGTTATGCCGGGAGAATGATTAATAATTAAATCAGCTACAAAAGAACCTTTACATAGGTCATCAATACAAATTAGTTGACAGCCGCTTCTCTTTAATTGTAGTTGATATGATTGGTTGAATAAATAACCATCTAATACTACTATATCTTTGGCTGTAAAGAAGCGTTCGCATAAGTAGTTCGCTTCCTCTAATAAGTGGTAATCCGTAAGTTCTATTAATTCCAAGCCGGCAGTATGCACTAAGTCACGGACTACTTCTGGAGGATTGGAGGCAATAAAAAAAGATTGTCTATTAGCTCCTGCAATTTCCGCAAGGGCTAACGATCTAATAACATGGCCTAAACCAATTGTGCCATTGCCATCAGCGCGAAAAAAAATACTCATGAAGCAACGACATGGTTGTGAAACTGATTAGATCTATTTGCTGAAGTTATATCTCTTCTGCTCAATCGAAGCATTTAGGTTCACTAATTCCGGATGTGCATTCATCAAGTTGACAAGATCAGCTTCATCTAACTTATCGGCATTGTATTCCTCGAGTAGTGTGCGTAACAAAGTATAATCTTCTACAGTGTCTAGAGTAAGCCGCAACGCACTCGCGTCTGTCGCCCTAGTAATGTGTGCGTATTGGATCTTTCCAGATCTGTTCTGGTGAATATAAGGAGTAACATGTTCTCGGTCCGACAGGCTCGTAGCATTGCATTGAGCATCAGTTAGCATCTCCATAGAAAACACTTCAAAATCAAGTCCTCTCGGATAGGTACGCACTATACCATTAGATAAATATAAGTGGGAATCTTCTGCGGCTAGGTACCGCTCTACCCCTTTGCTCACTAACTTGCCATCTATTAATGGACAGTCGGATGTGACACGAACAAGAGCATCGAGCCCAAATTGTTTTGCTGCCTCGAAGTAGCGGCTTAGTACATCATCGGAACTTCCTCTGAAACAAGGGATTGATAATTTAAAGCATTGATCCTCAATCAAATCATCTGCAGCAAGAGTAGTTGTGGCGATATAAAGAGGCAGTCCACTCGCTTGAAGACGATTTACATGGAATTCTAACATAGTTATTCCACGTGCTGTCATCAGTACTTTGCCTGGCAAACGGCTGCTCCCCATGCGAGCTTGTGATATGATACCAATGTTCATAAGTAAAAGGATAATTGTTTGCTGTTCATAAATCGAATGCTTCAGTTTTGCAAGCTGCTTTGAAGTAACCACCCTTTCTCAAGAAGCCAGAAGCGCGTCTATTCATAGCTAGCAAGGCAAGACAACTACCCACGATCGTCAATCATGGCGATGGAAAATCAGTAAACGCTACCAATACAGCAAATGTAGTCTAACAAGATAATATATAATATTACTTCATTAAAAATGTGTTAGATATGGATCAAAATCATATATAAAAATGAAAAATTATATTTTAAAATGTGTACCATGCTCTTAGCTTTGTGACAATTTTTTTGCCCAGTACGGGTAGTACAATTGAAATAAAGTGCTGTTTTAATTGATTTTTTAGCCCAATAACCATATTATGAAATTTATTCTTACGCTAATAATATTGCTTGCGCTTCAGCATAGCTTATATGCACAGAAGGAAAATAACAACTGGCTTTTTGGAGACAACGCATGGATAAGTTTTTCGGGAGGGGCGCCAGTTCCGCTTCAGGGAAGCGCTATGAGTACGTATGAGCCTTGCGCTTCGGTCTCAGACGGTGCAGGAAATTTACTGTTTTATACAAATAGTATAAACATCTGGAACCGCAATCACCAAGTGATGCAAAACGGACAAGGCTTAGGGGGACATGAATCTACAACACAGGGGGCCTCAATTGTAAAAAGCCCAGCCAACCCAAACCACTACTACGTGTTTATGGTGGATGCATGTCAAAATTTCTTGCAGGGAGGTTTAAAATATAGTATTGTTGATATATCACAGCAGAGTGGCTTAGGGGCCGTAATAACGCGCTTAACCCAAGTGCCTAGCGGGAGGGTAACAGAGAAGCTAACTGTTGTTCCTCATGCCAATGGAATAGACAGTTGGATATTAGTGCACGGATGGGAATCGAACAGATTTATGGCCTATAGACTCTCTACTGCCGGTCTGAATTTGGCTCCTGTGATATCTAATATTGGTTCAGTGCACTCAGGTGGTGGCGGGGACTTCTGGAACGCTAATTCTGTAGGGTACATGAAAGTATCGCCAGCCGGTAACAAATTAGCTCTTGGCATACGAGATGCAAATTTTGAACTATTCGATTTTAACACTAGCACAGGACAGGTATCAAATTATATCCCCCTCCCTCAATTTTATAGAAGCTATGGGGTAGAGTTTTCTACTGATGGTTCTCGTCTTTATGGTACTAATCTAGACGGTCATGAAATATACCAATTCAATCTTTTGGCTGGCTCAGGGGTAAATATAGCAGCGTCAGCTACTGTAATAGGTTATACGTCAGGTTATGGAGGAGCTCTTCAGCTAGGGCCTGATAGTAAGATTTATGTATCTCAAGATAGAAGTACACACTTAGGAGTTATTAATAATCCTAATGCTCTAGGTACAACATGTGATTTTCAAGCCCAGGGTGTATATCTAGGAGGGATGACTTGCCGAATTGGATTACCTAATAATAGGAATTCAGCTTTTCAAGTTGTTTCACCCGTTCCGCCTATTAAAGCATCCTTTATAAACACAAACGTGTGCATTGGTACCAGTACAGCTTTTACAGCGACTATAGAAGGAGGAGTTGAACCATTAACCGCTAACTGGAACTTTGGAGATTCTGCTTCTGGTGGGGCCAACATAGCTAGCGGTAGATCTACAGTTCATACTTATTCAGCACCAGGTGCTTACACAGTTACACTCACCATCAACTCTGGTAATGCAATTGCCCTAACAATTACGAAAATAGTAACAGTTGCTCCATTACCAACTGTGAACCTGGGACCTGATGTTCAACGGGCATGCATAGGGGAATCTGTTATACTAAATGCCGGTACGCAGCCTCCTGGTACTTCTATTCGTTGGCAGGATGGCTCAAACAATCAAACCCTAACTGCCAGTGCTTCTGGCCAATATTATGTTGATGTAACTAATGCGTTGGGGTGCACAGTACGAAGTAGTGTAAAGGTACAGATCATGCCGTTGCCAAACATTCAACTTGGTCCATCAGTACAGCAATTATGTGAAGGTCGGCCTCTGACTTTATCAGCAGGCCCTCAGTCAGTTGGAAGTAGCTATCGTTGGCAAGATGGTTCAACAAACCCTACTTTAACAGTTCAGGCTGCAGGCTTTTATACAGTTTCTGTGACTTCGCCTTCAGGTTGTACTGATCAAGCTAGTACTCGTGTCGAGTTAGCGCCTTCTCCGGTGGTGAATATTGGAAGAGATACAGCTATTTGTGATGACCAGAGTATACTACTCAAGGCTGGCCCTCAACCAGCTGGGTATACTTACCACTGGCAAGATGGTTCTACAGGTAGTACATTCTCGGTTACATCACCCGGGATTTACGAAGTGGAAGTCACTTCGTCAAATGGATGTATTTCAAGCGACAAACTAATTGTTAAGCCAGCCGATTGCCCTTTTGATATACCAAATATCATTACACCTAATGGCGATAATAGTAACGAGACTTTTGTATTGAGAGGTTTACGCGCTTCAGAATGGCGTTGTCAGATATTCACTCGTTGGGGCCGGAATATTTACAATATGATCAGTTATGACAACAATTGGAATGCTGAAGGGCAGGCAAATGGAATATATTATTACTTGCTAACTCACTCATCAACAGGGAAACAGATCCGGGGATGGATTCAAGTAAATCGATAGCACCAAAATATTTGTTGAATAGCATTAGGAAAGCTGTTCAAAAGTTTTTTAGTACTAAATTTCGTTGGCAATGGAAATGTAATATTCAAGTCGGCATAAATCATATGATTTAACGCTGCTTCTGTCTTATTGCAATGGTATTCATATTGAATTTGGCTATTTGTTATTATTGTTTGAGTTTTATAAAATGTTCTCTGCGATATTTATGTAACTAATTGATAAACTCCCGGATGCAGCGAACCACGTATTTCTGTTCCTCATCGGTAAGGCTGGGGAACAGCGGAATGCTGAGGCAGTGGGCGTAATAGGCTTCGGAAAGCGGAAAGTCGCCGGGTTTCCAGCCTAACTCTTGGTAGTAGGGCATGGTATGCACCGGAATGTAGTGCACCTGGGCAAAAATCTGCTTCTCGCGCAGGAAATCATACAAGCCTTTGCGGTCCGCTACCTGAATCACATAGAGGTGATACGCGTGGCCGGCAGCGGGCGTAAGCGTCTGCACGGCGGGCATGTCGGCAAAGGCAGCATCGTAGCGGGCCGCTAGGTGCCGGCGGCGCGCAAGGCCCTCGTCGGCGCGGGTAAGCTGACTGATGCCCAAGGCGCACAGCATATCGGGCATGCGGTAATTGTAGCCGAGCTCCTGCATTTCCATGTACCAGCCACCGTCGTTTTTGTGCAGTTGGGCGGGGTCTTTGGTGATGCCGTGGGTGCGCAGGCGCAGCAGGTGCTCGTAGAGGTCAGCGCGGTTGGTGGTAATCATGCCGCCTTCGCCGGTAGCAATGTGCTTCACGGGGTGAAAGCTGAAGATGGCTAGATCGGCAAACTTCCCGTTGCCACAGCGCTGCTCCTGGCCCTGGCTATCGGTGAAAAAGCCGCCGGGGGCGTGGCAGGAGTCTTCTATAATCCAGAGGCCAAACTCATCGGCCAGTTGGCGGGCTTCTTCTAGATTTACGGGTAGCCCGGCAAAATCTACCGGAATCAGGCCTTGGAAATAGCCTTTCGGATGGCTTTCCAACAACCGGCGCACCGCCTTCAGGTCAATCAGCGCGGTAGTAGGGTCGATATCAGCGAAATGCACCTCGCCCCCGCAATAGCGCACGCAGTTAGCCGAGGCTGAAAAGGTGATGGGCGTAGTGATAACGCGCTGGCCGGGCTGTACACCCAGCGCCAGGGCACACAAATGCAGCGCTGCCGTACCATTGGCCACCGCTACTGCATACTTGGCCCCCACATATGCCGCAAACTTCTCCTCAAACTCCGCCACTTTAGGCCCCTGCGTGAGGTAGTCGGAGTACAGAGTTTCCGTGACGGCCTGCACATCTTCGGGGGTTATTTGCTGGCGGCCGTAGGCGATGGGACGGGTAGGGATGAAGGCAGATACGCTCATGGTAGTTTCAAAGGTACAGCAGCCAAGGCAACATTAGAACACAACAACGGCCGCCTCCTGTGGGAAAGCGGCCGCTGAGCTTTACGTAGAAACACTCTTACGCTTCAAACGTTTCGTCGACGTGCAGGCGGATTTCCTTCCGAATCTGCTCGGCGGAAAGCCATTCAGTGTTATTTGAAGAGTCGTAGTAGAAGCCGGAGTCCACGCGTTTACCGTTGAAGTGCCGAATGAAGTCACCCACGTCCCAGCGCGGCGTGAAGGGCAAAATCACGTAGTAGCGGTCCAGCTCCACGGTGCTTAGGGCATCGGTTTCGGTAATCATGGCCTCGTGCAGCTTTTCACCAGGCCGAATGCCCACAATCTCCTGGCGGCACTCGGGGCCGATGGCTTTGGCTACTTCCGTAATTTTGTAGCTCGGAATCTTAGGCACGAAAATTTCGCCGCCCCAGCTGTGCTCCAGCGCATACAGCACCAGGTCCACGCCTTCCTCCAACGAGATATTGAAGCGCGTCATGTCGGGGTGCGTGATGGGGAGCACGCCCGAAGAGCGGCGCTGCAGAAAAAACGGCACTACAGAGCCGCGTGAGCCAATTACGTTGCCGTAGCGCACCACCGAAAAGCGCAGGTCGCGGGAGCCCTTCATGTTGTTGGCGGCCACAAACAGCTTATCAGAGCACAGCTTGGTGGCGCCGTACAGGTTGATGGGCGCGGCCGCTTTATCGGTGCTGAGGGCTACTACGTCCTTCACTCCGCAGTCGAGGGCGGCGTTAATCACGTTTTCGGCCCCGAAGATGTTGGTTTTGATGCACTCCATGGGGTTGTACTCGGCGGCCGGCACCTGCTTGAGAGCAGCGGCGTGTACAATCACATCAATGCCTTCGCAGGCCCGCTTCAGCCGCTCGCCGTCGCGCACATCGCCAATAAAGTAGCGAATGGCGGGGTATTTCGCGTTCGGAAATACCTGCGACATTTCGTACTGCTTGAGCTCGTCGCGGGAGTAAATCACGAGGCGCTTTACCTGCGGGAATTTCTCAAACACCGTTTGCACGAACTTCTTGCCGAACGAGCCAGTGCCGCCGGTTACCAGAATGGATTTATTGTTGAGGTCGAGGGCCATAAGGGGAAAGCAAAGCCAGCAACTGCGCCAGCCGGGGTAAGGGGAACAAAAGTATACATTCCGCCGGGAGCTTGCGTAGTTTTGCCGGTGTTCAATTGTCAGTAGTGCGGCGCCGGTTATCAGTTTGTTTCTGGATGGGCTGCTGAGGCTGCCGCCTGGCAACGCACACCCCTAGTTTCGTAGCAATGGATTTGGCAACTGGCACCGCCCACCTTTCACCTGACTCTCCCATTAAAGTTATCATCTGGGATTTAGATGATACGTTTTGGAAAGGCACGCTTTCGGAAGGCGCGGTGGAGGCCTTGGAAGAAAACCTGCAGCTCGTGCGCGACACGGCCGCGCGGGGCATAGTCCACACCATCGTCAGCAAAAACGACTTTGCGCCTGCCGAGGCGAAGCTGATAGAGCTGGGCATCCGCGACCTGTTTGTTTTTCCCCAGATCAGCTGGCAACCCAAAGGCCCGATTATCAAGCAGCTGCTGGAGCAAATGCAACTGCGGGCCCCCAACGCACTCTTCCTCGACGACAACCCCATCAACAGGGCTGAGGCACAATACTATAATCCCGAACTCCAAGTAGCCGACCCCACGGCCCTCGTGTTACTAGCCCCTCAGCTGCGGCAAACCGGCAAGCCCGACCCCACGTTTTCGCGCCTGGAGCAGTACAAACTGTTGGAGCGCCAGCAGCAGGCCCGTACCCAATACGATGACAACCTGGCCTTTTTGCGCGATGCCCAGGTGCGCATTGAGTTCCGGGAAGGCGCCGCGGTTACGCCCGATCTGGCTAGGGTGGAAGAACTCATCAACCGCTCCAATCAGCTGAACTTTACCAAGCGCCGCGTGAGCCAACAGGAGCTAGCCACCAGCTTCCAAGACCCGAATCTGCGCTGGGGCACGGTGCGTGTGCAAGACAATTTCGGCGACTACGGCTTGGTGGGGGTGTATTGCCTGAACCAAGCTAGTAAGCAGCTAGAGCAGCTGGTGTTTTCCTGCCGGATTCTGCACCTGGGTATTGAGCAGTTCACCTACGCCCATCTGGGCTTTCCGGAACTAACGGTACAAGGAGAAGTAGCCACCGAGCTTAACCACACCGAGCGCCCCGATTGGATTACGATAGAGCAGCGGACTACCCCCGCACCGACCGCCAACCCCTCGGGTAGCCGCCTGCGCGTGCTGCTCAAAGGCGGCTGCGACCTGGGCCAGCTCACGCCGTTTTTGCAGGCGTTTGCGCTGGACGTAACCGAGGAATTCAACTTCAATAACGAGCACCAGATTCCGGTGCATCTGGAGCATACGGCACTGCTGCGAGCCAGCAAGGAGTGGCCGGCGGCTGAGCAGCAACGGGTAGCTTCTCAGCTGCCTTTCCTAGGCCGCGAAGCCTTTGAAACCCAGCTCTGGAACGATGGCTACGACGTGCTGGTGTACAGCCCCCTGATGGATTATACCCAGGAGCTGTACCGCGAAAAAGCCACTGGCCTCGAAATACCCTTCGGTGGGTACCAAGATCTGACCACGGTGGAGCCAGCCGCCCAAGCTGCCAAGTATGCCCAGCGCCGCTTTCAGGGCCTGAATGAGGCCTTTCTGCGGCGGTTTCAGCAGGAGTTTGAGTGTGTGGGGCAGCTAGCGCCACCTAGGTTCCTGGTCAACCTAAAGTGGTTGCGCGCTCAGGTGCCGGCTGCCGTGCCCATCTTTTTCCTGAATGGCAGTGAAGTTGAAGTGCCTGGCTCCGGTGAAAAAGGGGCAGTGCAGCGGCATCAGCTGATGAATAACGCGCTAGCTGACTTTGTAGCCTCGGCCGAAAACTGCTTTGTGCTGGATGTGCGCGAGTTTGTGCAAACCCCCGCCGACGTAACTAACAACCTGCGCCACTACCAGCGCCAGCACTACCGCACCTTGGCGCAGCGCCTCGCTGCCGCCATTAGCGAGTGGCACGGCCAGCAACTGGAACACTCCACTTGGACAGACCTGAAAGCGCGCGCGGCTAGCCTGGTGCCGGGCAAACTGCGTGGGCTATGGCAAAAGCTGTAGGTCAGGGCTGAATAAGCTTTGCGAGTTGCTCCGTGAGGGCGCGGCGGGAGTAGCGTGCGTGCGCATTCCCCGCTAGGTCCAAGTTGGGGCTAAAGTGCCACTGGGCTACCAACGACTCCAGCCGGGCTAGCATAGCAGCGTAATCAGCGTAGGGAAGAGCCTGGCCCGCGCCACATTCGCGCAGTAGAATGTCTGCATCGGAGCCAGCCGGCCCGACGCACAGGATGGGCTTGCGGGCAGCCAGATACTCGAATACTTTGCCGGGCAAGATACCCAGGTTGTTGGCTACGTCCGGAATGGCCATGAGCAGCACCGTGCTCCGGAGCAGGTAGCCCACCGACTCATCGTGCGGCACGAAGGGAATAAACTCCGTCCGGTTCTGCAACCCTGCTGCCACCACTTGTTCCCGCAATCCATCGGATACTTTGCCCACGAAGCGCAGCCGTAGCGGCACGCGAGGGTGGCGTCGGGCACACTCAGCACAGGCCGCTAGCAGCTGCTCAATGTGGTAGGTTTCAGAGATAGTGCCCGTGTGGGTAATAAGTAAGGCATCCGGAGGCGGCGCGCTCGGCTCCCGGAAATCAGCCTCATCATAACCATTCGGCAGCACATGAATTTTCTCGGCCGCAATCCGCCCCGACTTTGCGCTGAACAGGCGCTTGGTGCTGGGGCTGGTGACCAGCACGGCATCGGCCTGTTCCAGCACTTGGCGCTCGTAGCGCGCATCAAGCCAGCGAGCCGGTGGCGTATGGTTCAGCTCTTTATAGTAATAAATATCCGTCCAGGGGTCGCGCATATCGGCCAGCCAGCGCAGGCCGTAGCGGCGCTTTAGCTCCAGCCCAATCAGCTGGGTAGAGTGCGGCGGCGAGCTGGTTAGCACGGCGTCAAACTGCTCACCGGCGGCTACTAGGTCGGCCACGGCTTGCAACACGTAGCGGTTCCAGCCGCGCCGCGCATCAGGGATAAACACGTTGCCGCGCACAAACTTGAAGAGGCGCTGTACCAAGCTGGTTTTGCTTTCGCCCACAAAGCCGCCGTAGGGAACTTGCTTGCCAGTCAGCTTCTTATAGCTATCAAAGGGCTCAAAGGTGCTGGTGCGCAACACCCGCACGTGGGGCGGCACATCAGCGGCCAAGGAGTGGTCGAGCACGGGGTAGGCGCCCTGCGCGGGGTCGACGGTAATAACGGTGGGCTCTACTCCAAACTGGGGCAGATGCTTCACGAACTTGAGGCTGCGCTGCACGCCGGCCCCACCGGAGGGCGGCCAGTAATAGGTAATGACAAGCAAACGAAGCGGACGAGCAGCAGACACGGGCAGAACGAGAGGGAATGAAACCGCGAAGGTACATAGCCGCGGCCTTTCGGGGTTTTCTGGTTACTTTTGAAGGCTGAACCCCCGAAGGCCTTCTGCCTTTCCCAGGCTCTCTCCCCGAGAGTGGGCTAGCTTCAGCAATTTCACGACAATCAGCGCAAATCTGCGACTCCATGTTCGATAATCTCAGTACCAAGCTTGATAAGGCCTTTAAAACCCTCAAAGGCCAGGGCAGCATCACCGAAATCAACGTTGCCGCCACGGTAAAGGAAATCCGCCGTGCTCTGGTAGATGCCGACGTTAACTACAAGGTAGCCAAGGAAGTAACCGACAAGATTAAAGACGAGGCCATGGGCCGCGACGTGCTTATTAGCGTGTCGCCGGGCCAGCTGATGACCAAAATCGTGTATGATGAGCTTACCCAGCTCATGGGCGGCGAAAAGCAGGACATCGTCATCAAAGGCGAGCCGGCTGTGGTGCTGCTTTCGGGTCTGCAGGGTTCGGGCAAAACCACATTTGCCGGTAAGCTGGCTAGCTACCTCAAAAAGCAAAACCGCACGGTACTGCTGGTAGCCTGCGACGTGTATCGTCCGGCCGCTATCGACCAGCTGAAAGTGTTGGGTGAGCAGGTAGGAGTGGAGGTGTACTCGGAGCCGGAAAACAAGAATCCGGTTCAGATTTCGCAGAACGCCATTGATTACGCTCGCAAAAACAACAAAAAAGTAGTCATCATCGACACCGCCGGCCGCTTGGCTGTGGACGAGCAGATGATGAACGAGATTGAGGCCGTAAAGCGCGCCATCAATCCCTCAGAAACCTTGTTCGTGGTTGACTCGATGACGGGTCAGGACGCCGTGAACACGGCCAAAACTTTCAACGACCGCCTGAACTTCGATGGCGTGGTACTCACCAAACTCGATGGTGACTCGCGCGGTGGTGCTGCCCTGTCCATTCGGGCCGTGGTAGAAAAGCCCATCAAGTTTATCTCGACGGGCGAGAAGATGGAGGCGCTGGATATGTTCTATCCAGACCGTATGGCCCAGCGTATCCTGGGCATGGGCGACGTAATCTCGCTGGTAGAACGTGCGCAGCAGCAGTTCGACGAGGAAGAGGCCAAGCGCATCAACCAGAAGATTCGCAAAAACCAGTTCAACTTCGACGACTTCCTCTCCCAACTGGAGCAGATCAAGAAGATGGGCAACCTGAAAGATCTGGTGGGCATGATCCCCGGCATGGGCAAAGCCATGAAGGACGTGGAAATCGACGACGACGCCTTCAAGCCCATTGAAGCCATCATCAAGAGCATGACGCCTAAGGAGCGCGCCCAGCCTGAACTGCTGAACGGCTCGCGCCGTCGCCGCTTGGCTAAAGGCTCCGGCACGGATATTCAGCAGGTAAACAACCTAATGAAGCAGTTTGAGGATATGCGTAAAGTAATGCGCACCATGAACAAAATGAGCTCCACCAAAGGCGGTATGCAGCAAATGGCTCGCATGATGGGCATGAAAGGCCCCCTGCGCTAGGCCCCAAAACGCCTCAAACCTCAAAGCCCGGATGCTCCTGCGTCCGGGCTTTTTTGTGCTCAGCCGGATCTAAAATGACGTCGGAAACAAACGTCATGCTGAGCGAAGCGAAAGCATCTGGCGTGCTGCCGTTTCAGGTGTAAACTGTCCTACATGCCTACACCAGACCGTCATTCCGAGCGCAGTCGAGGAATCTTGCGTGCTGACACCAGAATTGCCATTGCAAGATCAGCACGCGAGATTCCTCGACTGAGCTCGGAATGACGGTCTGTAGGGAACTGAACGCTAGGATGGCTTGCTCCTGCAACCTCAGTTAAGCGAGTTGTCATGACAATCTCGACATGACATGTACTTTATAGACTTCAGCTTAAAGCAGAGCCTAGTAAACTGGCATGTACTAAAGCGCTGTTCGTTTTCTGCTACCCTTCCCGCTCAAATGGGTTGGCGGGTACTACCAGTAGCACGTTCTCGCGCTCTACTACCACCTGGCCCGCAATGGCGCCTTTGGGCTTGCGCACAAACTTTTTGGGCGTGTAGGTGACGGGGCAGAGCGAGTCGTTTTTGCGGCGCGAGTACCAGGCAGCCAGTTGGGCGGCCCGCTCCAGCACAGGCGCCGGCACGGTTTGCCCGGGCTTCTGTCGAATGACTACATGCGAGCCGGTTACATCTTTGGCGTGCAGCCAGAGGTCATCTTTATGTGCGTAGCGCTGGGTGAGCAGGTCGTTGTTTTGGGCATTGCGGCCCACCAAAATAGTAAAGCCGCTATCCTCGAACACCTTAAACGGCAGCTCTTGGGCGGTGGCTTTGGCAGCGGCTGCGGGGTCGAGGCCGTGCTGCTTGCGCCATTGCCGGAAGCTTCGCAGGTCGTCGGGGGGTAGGGCGGCTAGCTCCTCCAGGCGCTCCAGGCACCAAAAAGCATCTGTTTCTCGGCGCTCGGCGCGGGCACTCAGCTCCTTGGTTTCTACTTGCTGGTTTTTGGCTTTGCGGTAAAGGTTCTGGGCGGTGCGCTGGGGCGTTTCGAAAGGCTTGAGCTTGATGATGCGCGGCTGATTATCCTGGTAGAAATCCACGACCTCCACCTGCGCAGCGCCGGCCGGAATCTGGCTCAGGTGGGCCATAATCAAGTCGGCCGTTTGGCGGTAGCCCACGGTGTGCTCCAGGTCGTGCAGGCGGCGCCGGGCATGCTGGGCACTAGTAGCGGCTTCGTCGGCGCGCTTTTCTAGCTGCTGCCTGATTTGCCGGACTTCTAGCTCGTAGGCGCGGCGGTTAAGCAGCATCGGCACAAACCGCCGAAGCGCCGCAATGGGGTCGTCAGCTGGCAGCGTGAATTCTACCTCGCCTACGGGCAGCAAACTCAAGCGCGTGCGGCCCTCCAGGCGCGTGATATAGAAGGCTTCCGGCTGCTCTAGGCGGTGCACTACCTCACGTACTAGTGCCCATTTTTGCTCCAAAGAGGCTGGGTCGTAGCCATGAGTGCGAAGGTAGGCCAAGGCCAGGTCGCCGAGGCTGGGATAGGCTTTAAGTGGGTTGGCCGGTAGCTCGGCAGGTGCTGCCGGGGGAGAAGAGGTTGCCGTTGCTGGCAGGGGTAGTAATTCCGCATCGGCGGTGTAGCGCTGGTGAAACAGCTCCGCCGCAGCGCCCGGTGCCGACCGAAAAATAGCGTTGGGTCGGGTGCTGTACAGCTTGAATACCAGGGTAGCGCCACTCCGAAAGCTAAACTGCAGCACCCGGTCGTTCGTCCAGGCCCGAACTTGGGTGACTTTCTGACCTAGTAAATCCGGAAGCAAGTCCACTGAATTCTGCCGGGCCCGATGAAACGATTCGGGCAGCGCCAGCAACGGGCCGGCCGCTGCTAGGTGTGCCTTTAGCCAGAACTCATGTTGCCCGTTTGTAAGCCCAATTACTAGCTCATCCTTCTCCTGCGAAAAGCACGTGGCTACGGTGTAGCCCGCCAACTGCTGCGTAAGGGCCGGCGCTAGCTGCCGCAGGAAATAGTGGTTGGTGTGCATCTACTTGACAACAGACTGACGGGCAGTGCCGGCTTCTTCCAACTGCAAGAGTTTTATCAGCTCGGGACGTGATTTACCTACTTCAAACCAGAATGGTATAATAATTATTGCTAGCCCGCAAACCAGCATAAAAAGAGGACCAAGAACAGATGCTCCATATAAAGACCCGTTATTTAGGCCTATTAACAGGCTGACGAGCAGCGATGTATGCCAAAAAGCAGCGAATGCCAGACTGAAATATGGCATTCGATGGCGCACATGTATTGAACTACCCAAGTTGTCTGGCTGCGGCGTCATCCAGCCTATTATCCGAGGAAGCGAAGGGGTTTTATAATAGATAACGCGTTGTATTGTAAAGGTATTCTGGCTAGCCGTACCGCGGAAAAAGGACGATTGCTGCTCTGCAAATGGACTTCGCCATATATTCCCCGTATATAATGAGGGAGCTAAATTAGCCTGCAAACGCTCCTGAATTTCAACGGGGCTTAGGGGTGAGCGAAATTCTTCAGTAACCCAAGGAAGGAAGCGCATCAGATTTTTATGCGTAGCCCATCATACGCCAGCTTGATAAAGTCGGGCAGCTCAGCCTCGGTTTCGCGGTGGCGGCCCAGCTGGTGGCTAATATGCGTCAGATAGCCGCGGGTAGGAGCTAGGTCTTCCAGAATATGCACCGCCTCCCGCAGTGTGAAGTGCGAGATATGCTTTTCGTGACGCAAGGCGTTCAGCACAATCACTTCAGAGCCGCGCATCCGCTCCAAGGCCTCTGGGCTAAGGTAGTTGGCGTCCGTGAGGTAGGTAAAGTTGCCCACCCGAAAGCCTAATACCGGTAGTTTGTAGTGTAGCGCCCGAATAGGCTGAAACTCGACGCCTTCCACCCAAAAACTATCGGTGTCGCTGGTAATGGCATGGGTTTGTACCTGCGGAATGCCCGGGTACTTGTTTTCGGAAAAAATGTAGTCGTACTCGCGCCGCAACTGGTCCAGCACCCGCTGCTCGGCATACACAGGCATATCCTGCTGTTGCCGGAAGTTATAGGCCCTGATGTCATCTAGCCCACCTGTGTGGTCCTTGTGCTCGTGCGTGAACACGAGGGCATCTAGGTGGTGGATGTGCTCGCGCAGTGCCTGCTGGCGAAAATCGGGGCCCGAATCGATGATGATGCTTTTGCCCTGCACCTGCAGGTGCACTGACACGCGCAGACGCTTGTCGCGGTAGTCCACCGACCGACAAACGATACACGAGCAGCCAATAACAGGCACGCCCTGCGATGTGCCCGTGCCCAGAAAGGTAACTTCCATAAAGGAGAGAATATTGGCATTTTAGGGGCTTGGGGCTCAGATGATGTTCCGCTATAAAACCAGCGTCTGGTTAAACGTCATCCAACTCCCCAAACCCTAAAATGCTAATATCCTAAATCAATTAACCAATGTACTGCTTCACCACGCGCACCAGAGCATCAAAGTCAAGTGGTTTGGGCAGGTAGTCCGTTACGCCCGCCTCACGGAATTGCTCCATGGAGTAGTTGTTGGCGTTGCCGGTAATGGCAATAACCGGAATTTTGGCAATGCGCGGATCCGAATGACGACGAATCTCGCGGGTGCACTCCATTCCATCCTTTACCGGAATGTTAATGTCCATCAGAACGCAGTCGATGGGTTGGCTTTCTACCTGCTTAATAACCTCGCCGCCATTTTTAGCCGACACAATGCGGTATTTTTGGAGCTCCAGAATTTTTTTGGTCAGGTTCAGGATAACGGAGCTGTCTTCGGCAATCAGAATAGTTTTAGAGTCGGCCATGGGGGAGAAGGGATTGTAGATTTCGGTGAGAGAGTGTGGTTTGTTTCAGCAGGTTAGGGCACACGTATAGTCTGTTTCCCAACATCAGAGTGCCTGAGTCAGGGCAGGGTACACAGCCTTGAACTGTGTAAAGTAATCAAGCATCTTTTGAAAATCCTCTTTGACCGTTTCCGTACGGCCATTTTTGAGGTCATGTTCCAAAGCTTTGGCACTTTCTGCTACGTAGCGAATGCCTAGTGTGAAGCCGGTGCCTTTCAGCTGGTGCAAATGTGGCAAAATCTGCTCGTATTGGCCTTGTTCCACGAAAGTAGCTGCTTCCGACAGTAACTGCCCGGCTTCGAGCTCAAAATCGGTGAAAAGTTGGGCCGCAAACTCACCACCGCCTAGCTGCCGCAGCTGCTCCACAATTTCCATATCAATGATATCGGCGGCGGGCGGAGCTTCCGCTTTTTTGTGTTCAACTAGGTCGGGGTTGGGCAGCACCACGGGCTTGTTCGAAGTCCACTGGCGCAGCACGGAATACAAGTCCTGGCTTTTCACCGGCTTCGATACGTAGCCATCCATACCCTGCTGCACAAAGCGGTCGGCATCTTCCTTCATGGAGTACGCCGTCATGGCCACGATGGGCGGGCAGCTGGTGCCTAGTCGGCGCCTGATTTCCTGCATAGCCGTCACGCCGTCCATTTCCGGCATCTGGATATCCATGAAAATCAAGTCGTATTGCGCATCCGGAGCAGTAGCCCGGCTGATGGCCTCAAATCCATCGGAGGCTACTACAATGTCGCAGCCCAGCTTGTCGAGCAGCCGAATAGCCACCTTCTGGTTGATGGGGTTATCATCCACAAGCAGCACCTTCGGGGCTGTTTCAAAGCGAACCACCTCCTGCGGCCGCTCCCGCGCCGTGAGGCGCTCCTGCACAATCTCGGCCTCGTTGTGCGCTACCCGGCATCGGATGGTAAACCAGAACGTGGAGCCATCCCCGATGTTGGAGTACACCCCAATTTCACCCCCTAGCAATTCTGCTAGCTGCTTGCTGATGGCCAACCCCAGCCCGGTGCCGCCAAAGGCTTTGGTGGGAGTGGTATCGAGCTGCGTGAAGTTGGTGAAAAGCAGTTTTTCGTTGTCTTCTGAGATGCCAATGCCGGAGTCTTGCACGGCAAAGCGCAGGGTGTGCTCTTCCCCGTCCGTCACCGTCGAGGACACAATCACGCTTACCGTACCCGCCGCCGTAAACTTGATGGCGTTGGAGGTCAGGTTGCTCAGGATCTGGAGCAGGCGCGTTTCATCTGTAATGATGAAGCGCGGTGTGTGCGGCGTGATGTGGTAGGTAAAGGAAAGATGCTTCTGGTTGGCCCGGTTGGCAAACAGGGAGTGAATCTTATCGAGAGTGTAGTGCAAATCAATGCCCGACTCACTAAGCTGCAGCTTACCTGCCTGAATTTTCGAGAGGTCCAGAATATCGTTCAGAATAGCCATCAACGCATCCGACGACTTGCGCAGGGTATCCACGTACTCTTCCTGCTCTTCCGAGGAAACCGTTTGGTGCAGCAAGTCAATCATGCCAATGATGCCGTTCATAGGCGTGCGCAGCTCATGGCTCATGTTAGCCAAAAACAGCGTTTTAGCTTCCAGAGCTTGCTCTGCTGCTTCTTTGGCTTGGCGCAGGTCATCCTGCATCTGCTTCATCTCCGTGATGTCGCGGGCAATACCTTCCGTGCCGCCGTCGCCGTCGGCTACCTTGCGGGCATTCACCAACACGCTGACTGCGTGCCCGGCTTTATGGCGCATGGCAATTTCAAAGTTGCGGGCCTCGCCGTTCTGCCGCACGCTTTCCAGCAGGGTTTCCCGCTGCTCGGGGTGCATGTAAAACTCGCCTATGTAGCGGCCTAGCACTTCCTCCGGTGCGTAACCTAGCATATCCAGCACAGATGGGCTGAGCAGGGTGAGCTTGCCCGTGCCATCGGTGCGGTAGTACACATCCTGGAACGACTCGAAGATGGCGCGGAATTTTTCTTCCTGCGCCGCCAGCTCTAGCTGCGAGCGTTTTTTCTCTGTGATGTCGTGGGCAATGCCCGAAATTTCCTCAAAGGAGCCATCATCGAGGTAGATAGGGTTGAGGTAGATTTCGCGCCAGGTATCCTGCCCACGTGCGTCGCGCAGGCGTACCTCAAAGCGCTGCGGATGCCCCTGAAACGCCTTGCGGTAGTTTTCAATGAATGCGCTGCGGGCGTCCTCATCCATCAGGGCCACATCGGCCTGCCAGAGGTTGATGTTTAGTGAGGGATACACGCCATTGCGGCGCAGGAAATAGGCCGCATAGTTGCGGTTAAAGGAGCTCAGGCGCGAATGCGTATCCACGGACCACATCAGGTGCGAGCCGCTTTCGAAAATGGCGTTCAGGCGGGCGTTTTGCTTCTGAATCTGGACCTCGTTGCGCTTGCGCTCAATGGCCAGCGCCACCTGGTTCGAGATGAAGTGCAGGATTTCAATGTCGGCCGCAGCGTAGGCATCGGCTTTCTGATAATCCTGTACGGCAATTACCCCAATAATTCGCTCGCCAATGCTCAGGGGGGAGCAAAGCATGACTTCCGGCATCAGGCCATATGCCGTGATGGTGCCATTGGCAATCAGCTCCTGCAACTCGTGCTTAAGCAGGTACAAGGGCCGTCCCGTTCGGATGATATATTCTGAAACCCCCGACGAGAAGGGGCGGGCCATTAGGTTCTGGTCGCCCTGCGAGTTCTGGTCTACGAAATACGCAAACTGCAACTGCGTGCGGGCTTCATCGCAGAGGGCAATGTAAAAGTTATTGGTCTCGATAATCTTGCTCAGCTCCCGATGAATAGCCCCGTAGAGGGAGCTTAAATCTTTGGAGCTGATAGCCAAGTTGGCAATGCTGTAGTACACTTTCTGCAACCGCTCGGCCTTGATGCGGTCCGTGATGTCGTGCAGAATGGCGCGGGTACTGACGGGCTCATTATCCTGCCAGGAGCAGCTGATGGAGCCAATCAGGTGAATAGGCTTGCCTGATTTGGTCAGGAAAACGGTTTCCAGCTTATTGACTTTTTCGCCTTTGTAGAGGTTGCGCAGCTGATATAGCAGCTTGGCCTTGTAGTACGGGTGCACTACATCCGACAGGGTTAGGTGCGGCAGCTCGGTGTCCTCGTAGCCCAGCTTTTCCTTCCAGGCTTTATTTACAAACAGGAAGTGATTATCAATGCTCAGATTCTGGATCAGGTCGTGGGCATTGTCCAGAAAGTCTTGAAGGCGGTTGCGGTTATCGGTAAGCGCCCGCACGGCCACCTGCTTGTCCGTGATATCGCGCCCCACGAACAAGATGCCTGTAATGGCGCCGTGGCTGTCGCGCTCAAACTCGGAGTGCCAGAAAAAGGTGCGGCCCTGCCCGGAAATCGTGAGCAAGGAGCGCTCAAAGAAATCCTGCAATTCTTCTTCCTCAATAGCTCTTTTGAAGGCGTAGCGGCGTGGCTCGCGCTCCTGCTCCGGAGCAAACAGGGTAAAGTAGTCGCGGCCATAGAGCGTGGGCGCTGGCCGGCCAGTTAGCTCACAGAAGTATTCGTTTACGTCCTGAATGCGAGCATCCAAATCCAGTAACAAGTAGCCCATGCCAGCTCGGCTGAGCACATCCCGGAACTGTCCGCGCGAAAAGTCAGAGAGGTGCTCAATAGGAGCGGCGGGGCTAAGGGTGTCGGGGCGGTTGTCCGTGAGGGGCGAGGGCACCGCTAGGTCCCGGAGGGTGAGCAGCACCATCGGCTCATCGTTGATATTCAGCCGGCTGAGCGTTACCCAGGCCTGCAGGGTGGTGCTGTTGGTAGAATGGCCGCTCCACCGATGCGAGAACCGCTGGCCCGTGGCGATGCACAGCTGTATTCTTTCGCGGAGCTGCAGCTCCGACACGAGCTGGGTAGAGGCCGTGGAGTCCGGAATAAAGGAAAAAGCCATCAGGCCGGTGCCCAGCAGCATGGGGCGAGTAGTGCCCAGGTACTGTACGGCCTGCTGGTTGCAGTCGATGAGGATGCCGCGCGCGTCATACAGAAGCAAGCCGTCGTACGATTCCTCAAATAGCGCACGGTACACGTCAGGAGCCAGGCTGGAGCCGTGGGCGGGAAGAGATGCCGATGTACTCGGAGTTGTATTCATGAGAAGAAAAATGCGCGGAACCGGAAGCCAAGGGCCTGGCTAGTCTCCGGATGAAGTTCTTAAATTTGCGACAATTCCTGAAACTACCGTCGTTCCGTTACCGGAACCTGTTTGCTGCCTGTGTCGACACGCCTGGTCTTTGCTGTTACGACTGACCTGAACTACGACCAGCGGATGCAACGCATTTGCGGAACGCTGGCCCAGGCCGGCTACGAGGTGCTGCTAATTGGAAGAGAATGGCCGGCTTCGGTGCCGCTCACGCCTCAGCCGTACCAGCAACACCGACTAGCGTGTTATTTTACGCAAGGCAAGCTTTTTTATCTGGAATATACCCTGCGGTTGAGCGTGTTTTTGCTGGGCCAGCGGGCGGCGGCCTGGTGCGCCATCGACCTGGACACCGCTTTGCCCATGTGGCTTCGGGCGCGCCTAGGAGTCCAGCCGTTGGTTTACGACGCGCATGAACTGTTTACGGAAGTGCCGGAGGTAGTGGCGCGGCCCCGGGTACAGCGGCTGTGGCGGTGGGTAGAAAACTTTATTGTGCCGCGCGCTTCCCTGGCCTACACCGTAGGGCCGGCCCTGGCCCGCGTGCTGGAGCAGCGCCACGGCCGGCCGATTAAGGTAGTCCGGAACATCAGCCGCCTCACCGATGAGGTGCTACCTCCGGCGCCTGCCGCAGCCCCGCCCGATGGCTTTATCCTGTACCAAGGAGCGCTGAATGTAGGGCGGGGGCTGGAGCAGTTGCTGCGCGCTATGCCCCTAGTGCGCGGCCGGCTGGTCATCTGCGGCGAAGGCAACCTGTCAGGAAAGCTGCGGGACTTGGCCGCTGAACTGGGGCTAGTACAAAGCGGGCAGGTTGAGTTTCGGGGGTATGTGCTGCCCGCTGAGCTGCAGCAGCTTACGCGCCAAGCCACGCTGGGCGTAATGCTGCTGGAAAACCAGGGGCTGAGCTACTATTACTCGCTGGCTAACAAGTTTTTCGACTACCTGCATGCCGGCGTGCCGCAAGTAGTCATCGACTTTCCGGAGTACCGGGCCCTGAATGACTTGCATGACGTAGCTGACCTAGTGCCCGATCTGGAGCCTGCTACCCTGGCCCGGGCGCTCAACCGCCTGCTGCCCGGCGGCGACGCGGCTCGCTACCAACAGCTGGCCGAAAACTGCCGCCGTGCCCGCCTTGAGCTAAACTGGCAACAGGAAGCAATCCGGCTGCTAGCCCTCTATAAGGACGTAACCGCCTGCCAGCACAAGGAAAGCCTCAAACGCAGCCGCTAGCAGCAGATGCTGTATTTTTGTCTTTTCTACGCCTTTCTTTTACGCTTTTCCTTGTGCCTTTGCTGATGCTCTCTGACCTGGCGGCCGCTACTTCCCCTACGCTGCTGGTAATTACCGGCCCTACGGCCGTGGGGAAAACGGACTTGTGCGTGCGGCTGGCCCAGCAACTGAATACGGAAATTGTATCGGCTGATTCGCGGCAATTTTTCCGGGAATTGACCATTGGTACGGCCAAGCCCACGCCGGAAGAAATGAAGGGCGTGCCGCACCACTTCATCAACTCGCATAGCATTGCGGAAGAGTATAATGCCGGCCGCTTTGAGCAAGATGCGGTGGTCCTGCTGGCCGACTTGTTTCAGCGCCACCAGGTAGTGATTCTGACGGGCGGCTCGGGCTTGTACCTGCAAGCCGTAACGGATGGATTGGATGAGCTGCCGGCCGTACCACCGGAGGTGCGCCAGCAGCTGCGCGCTGAGCTGGAGGCGCAGGGCCTGGAGCCGCTCACGCAGGAGCTAGCCCGCCTCGACCCCGTAACCTACGCCCGCATCGACCGGCAAAACCCACAACGGGTGCTGCGGGCCTTAGAAATCAGCCGGGCAACTGGGCAGCCATTCAGCTCTTTCCACGGCAGCAAATCGGCGCCTAAGCCATTCAAGGTGGTGAAGGTGGCCCTGAGCCGGGAGCGGGAAGAGCTATATGCGCGTATTGATCAGCGCATGGACCAGATGCTGGCTGCGGGCCTTGAAGCCGAAGCCCGCGCTTTGTATCCGCATCGGCACCACAACGCTCTCCAAACGGTAGGGTATCAGGAGCTGTTTGGCTACTTCGAGGGCCAGTATGATTTTGACGAGGCCGTCCGGCTGCTTAAGCGTAACTCGCGCCGATACGCCAAGCGCCAGCTCACCTGGATCCGCCGCGACCCGGAGTACCAGTGGTTTCACCCAGATGAGCTAGCAGCAGGGTAGGAGCAGCTCCTTACCAGTCTCGGCTAAGCTGAAATTGTGCCCCGGGCAAAATATTGCCACGGGTATCGTTCTGCACGGCTAGCCGTCCGCCTATGCGCCAGGTGCGGTCTTGGGTAAGCGCCAGATCTGCATAAAGTGACGCCATGTAGCCTAGATGAAAGCCCTCCTCGATGGCGGTTTCATAGTAGTAAGCGCCGCTCTGCCTATTGTAGCCGGCACTAGTGAAGGTTTCCTGCTTGGCGTAGCCCGCTACTAGGCCGCCCCCAATGCCAAACTCAACAACCTTATTTACCCCGAAGGGTACCCAAAAAGCCTCTTGCTCCAGATTCAGCGCCCTATACGACTGCGGCACGGCAAGCTCTATGCCTGCATCCAAGTAGTACGGCTGATTGCCCCCGATATAGGCTAGCCGCGACCCTAGGCGCACGTGCTGGCCAAACTGCGGCGCGTACTCAACAAATCCTTTAAAAACCGGATAATCGCCGGTACCATTACGTGAGCTGCCAGCGCCCAGCCGGAACAAGGCCGGACGGTGGGCAGCAGGGGTAGTGGGTGCATCTTGTGCCTGGGCAGAAGAGAAGGTTGCCGTTAATAGAGTGCCTAGTAAAATGGCAGAAGCGTAGCGAAAGAGCATAAGCAGAAAATATAAATCGACGAAAAGGAACTATATCGTGAAATGCAAATTCCCTGCCGAGACCGTACGCCTCAACAGGGAATTTGCATTTCCTGAATACTTACCCGAAAAACTATACGCTCAGGATTTCAACCATGCGCATAAAGCTCTGGTTGATAAGCTTTTTCTTGTGAATGGTGTCGGAGAAGGGCGTGTACACCAGTTTGCGGTCGATGATGCCGGCCATTACGTTGCGCATACCGTTCATGAGGCCTTCCACGGCGGCTATACCAATCTGGGAGCCTAGCATGCGGTCGGCAGCCGAGGGGGCGCCGCCGCGCTGAATATGGCCGATAATGGTCACGCGGGTGTCGAGCTCCGGAATAGCGGCTTTCACCTGCTTCGCTACGGAGTGAGCATTTCCTTCTTCGTCGCCCTCGGCAACTACTACCAGAAACGAGGTTTTGGAGCGCTGCCAGCCCGATTTCAGGTTCTCGATGACGGCTTCCGTCGACATCTGCGTTTCCGGAATCATCACGATTTCGGCCCCGCCGCCAATGGCGCACGGAATGGCGATGTAGCCGGAGTCGCGGCCCATTACTTCCACAAAAAAGCAACGGTCGTGCGAGTCGGCCGTGTCGCGGATTTTGTCGATGGCTTCGAGGGCGGTGTTCACGGCCGTATCGTACCCAATGGTATAGTCGGTGCCGTACAGGTCGTTATCGATGGTGCCGGGCGCGCCTACCGTCGGGATGCCGAACTCCTGCTCAAATAGCGTAGCCCCTGTGAAGGTGCCGTTGCCGCCGATGGCCACCAAGCCATCAATGCCGTGGTTCACGAGCTGGTCGAACGCCTGCTGGCGTCCTTCCTTGGTCAGGAACTTTTGGCTGCGGGCCGATTTGAGGATGGTGCCGCCCTTCTGGATGGTATTAGCTACGGAAGCGGAATCCAGCTTCACGAACTCGCCCTTGATCATGCCGCTATAGCCGCGCATGATACCATATACTTCAATGCCGTGGTACACGGCCGTGCGAACTACGGCCCGGATGCATGCATTCATGCCGGGCGCATCGCCCCCACTGGTGAAAACTGCAATGCGTTTCATCATAAACTCTTCGGTACTCAAACAAAAACCCGGACATGGCCGGGCCGGGCAAAGGTGGCAAATCCCGGGGGAAAGTAAAGGCTTTGCCCGGTAAAAGATAAAATAGGCTGGCCAGACAGCTGTTTTTTTTCGGGCTGCGTATCGGGGTATTGTGTACTGCGCCGCTTCTGGCTACCTTACTAAGTGCTTGTGCGGCCCCCACCTCGGGGCCGTAGTGCTTCCGCTCGTACTACCTCCCACTCTACCTAATGCTCGCTGATATGTTTGGTTTTTTTGAAAATGAGCAAACCAAAAAGCTCAAAAGCCATATCATGAACCTGGTTGCCCTGGCCAAAGCCGATGGGCACATCGACGAGCGGGAAATGAGTTTCATTGTGCAGGTGGGCAAGAAAAACGGTATGCGCGCCGAAGATGTGCGCTCCATTGTGGGCAATGCCAGCTCCGTGCATCTGGTTCTGCCCGACAACGACTCCGAGCGGTTTGACCAGATTTTTGACCTAGTGGATATGATGTTGGCCGATGGCATCGTGGACGATACGGAAATGGAATTTTGTGTGGATATGGCCGAGAAATTAGGTTTCCGCAAAGATGTGGTAGGCGTATTGGTGCGTAAAATATCACAGGGCGTGAAAGACGGCTTCCCGAAAGAGCAAATCAAAGAAGACTCGCAGGCTTTCCTGGAACACTAGGCCTTACAGCTACCCAAACCGCCCTCAAGGCTACCCTTGGGCGCTAGGTACTACCCACTCAATAGCCCGCAGCAGGCCCGCGCAGGCTTCGTCAATCTGCTCGTTGGTGATGGTAAGCGGCGGAGCAATGCGCAGGGAATTGTCGCAGAACAGAAACCAGTCGGTGAGCAGGCGTTCGTGCCAGAGGGCGCGGTCGATGATGGGCTTCAGCACCTCAAACGAGTCGAACTCCACGGCCATCAGCAGGCCGCAGCCCCGCACCTCCCTGATGGCCGGGTGCACCAGCTGCCGCCGAATTCGGGCGGCTTTTTCGGCTACGCCTCCTAGTAAATTCTCTTCCTGAATGGTTTGCAGCGTGGCCAAAGAAGCCGCGCAGGAAACCGGATGGCCCCCAAAGGTAGTGCAGTGCCCTAGGATAGGATTCGTCTTGAACCCGGCCATAATTTCCTGCGACGAAATGAAGGCTCCGATGGGCATCCCGCCGCCCATGCCTTTGGCCGTGAGCAGAATATCGGGCTCAATGCCGAACTGCTCGAAAGCCCAGAAGGTGCCTGTCCGGCCAAAACCGCATTGGATTTCATCCAGTATTAGCAAGGCGCCTACCTCGGTGCAGCGCTGGCGCAACGCCGGCAAATAGCCCGGCGCCGGTACGCGCACGCCCGCTTCGCCCTGCACCGTTTCGATGACCACGGCGGCGGTGTGCTCGTCAATCAGGGCCAGGTCATCGAAGTTGTTGTGGCGGAAATGGCGCACATCGGGCAGCAGCGGGCGGAATGCGTTCTTGAACCCCTCGGAACCTGTAATGCTGAGCGCGCCGTGCGTGGAGCCGTGGTAGGCATTATGGCTGGAAAGCAAGCCCGTGCGGCCCGTGTGGCGCTTGGCCAGCTTTAAAGCGCCTTCCACAGCCTCGGTGCCGGAATTCGTGAAGTACACGTTGTCGAGGTGGGCCGGCAGGGTTGCGTGCAGGGCCTGGGCTAGTAGCGCGGGCGGAGCCTGCACTACCTCGCCGTACACCATCAGGTGCAGGTATTTATCGAGCTGATTCTGAATAGCCTGCAGTACCCGCGGGTGGCGGTGCCCCACGTTGCTGACCCCGATGCCGGAAATCAAATCGAGGTAGCGCTCATTTTCCGGCCCGTACATGTACACCCCTTCGGCGCGCTCAATTTCAAGCAGCAGCGGGAAGTCGGAGGTTTGGGCCTGATGGCGCAGAAAAAGCTGGCGGGGAGTAAGCATATACAAGAAACCAATTCGGGCCGCAAAGGTACGCCACAACGGTTGCCGATGTGCTACTACCTAATAACCTAGCACTACAACGCCGCCTTTCTATTAAGCTGCTTTGTGATGACTGATAGATAGTTATAACAAAAAAGCGGCTGCCGAAGCAGCCGCTTTACCTAGTTAGGCGCGTTTGAAAGCCTAATTACTTTCTCGTTCCTGAGGTTTTAGGCCACGAGGGCCGCCCCGGCGGTCGGCCACGCGTTTGATGACTTCACGGGTGAAGTCGCGCTCCGCGGCGTAGAGCTGGCCTACCTGCCGGATGCTGAGCACCTTCTGAAACTTATCGAAGTAATCCTTCTCCAGTTTTACTTCCTGTTGGCGCAGGTCAAGGGCCTGGGTCAGGTTTTCCTTGATTTGCTGATCGGTGAGGGCTTCGGGAGACGTGATGCGGAGCTGGCGCTGGCGGCGGTTCAGGTCGCGGCGTTTGTCAGTGAAGTCGTTGTACACGGGCCAGAACTTTTGGGCCTGTTCCTGCGTCAGCGAAATTTTATCGGTGATGTAGGCAATTTTGGCGTTTTCCAGCTGGCTCAAGCGTTCCTGGCGGCCCGTTTGGGCAACCGACACACCGGGCAAGGAAGTAAAAAGCAACAGCGCCAGAAGGCTGCGAAAAAGGTATTTCATAGGGAGAGAAAAGCGAAAATAGCGGTTAGAGAAAAACGTCCTCCGTGGGCTGCGCATCCAGTGCCTCCTGCACCTCGTCCGGCGACGCCTCGAGGTACGACTCGTCGGGCAATTCCTGCGCAGTGGCCGAAAGCTCGGCCAGATCCGTGAGCGTAACGCGTTGCTCGGAGGCCAGTAGGTACTGCACCATTTGTTCGCGCGGTACCTGGGCTAAGGGGTTTGGGCCTGCCGGAGGGGTAGGGGTGGTGCTCAACAGGAAGGTGGCAGCAAATCCGCCTAGTACCACCACTGAAGCCAATGCCGTGCGTAGCGGTGCCGACAGGGTTGTGAGCCAGCCCCAAACCGCTTCCTGGGCGGGTGCTTCGGGCTGCACGCGCTGCATGATGCGCATGGGCAGTTGCTCAAAGTAGCGGTCTGGCGGGGCGGCCAGCGGCGGCTGGGGCCGGCGCCGGTGTTCATCCAGACGGAAAGGAGTATTCATATCGGTTAGAGCCGGTGAGGGCCGTCAGGTTTAATCGTTCAGCGACTGTTCGTTAACGTATTGCTCAATTTTTTTGGCGGCGTGATGATATGAGGTTTTGAGCGCGCCTACGGAGGTGCCGGTTACTTCGGCCATCTGCTCGTAGGGCATTTCATCGTAGTAGCGCAGGTTGAACACGAGGCGCTGCTTGTCCGGGAGGCGCAGGATGGCTTTCTGCAGTTTGAGCTCTATTTCGTCGCCGGCTAGGCTTTCATCGGCTTCCAGCTTAGCCGTTAGCTCGCTTCCGACATCGTTGAGAGGCAGGAAAAACTTGCGGCGCTTGCTCTGCAGCAGCGTCAGGCACTCATTGGTGGCAATGCGGTAAAGCCAGGTGTAAAGCGAGGCATCTTGCCGGAAGTTCTCGAGGTGGTTCCAGACCTTGATGAACACGTCCTGCGTGAGGTCGTCGGCATCATCGTGGTCGATAACCATCTTGCGCACATGCCAATACACCTTCTGCTGGTACTTGCGCACCAGCTGATTAAAGGCCACGTTGCGGGAAGCCGGGTCTCGGAATTTGGCAAGTATCTCCTGGTCTTCCAATCAGGGGAGCGGGTTAGGGGCGAGGGTTTGACGCGTTAGAGTGGGTAGCAGGGGCAAGGTTTAACGCGGGAAACGAATATATTGCTGCCCTATAGGGTGAAAACTAGCTATTCTGCTGTCTTACAACTATCTGGGTGTGTACTATGAAAATACGGTGTGGGCTTGTGATGCTCGGTCTGGGGTGGCTGAGCGCTGGGCAGGGGCTAGCGCAAGTAAAAGTATCAGAAGTAGAAATATGGGGCTTGCCCACCGGCACTACCACCGCTGACTTCGTAGCTAAGCTGAACCAGAACAAGCAAACCGTGTGCATGGCCACCATTAAGCCCATGGGCTTTCCGGATGCCACTGTCATTGGTCTAGATAATATCATGCTGGTTACGCTTCGCTCGCAACCTGCTAGGCCTTGTACTTCGCCAAACCCAGTTACGCCCATTACGTTGGCCCAACTGAATGCGGCCTGGCCGCTGCGCGAACTGCACACCATGGAGTTCCAGGCCGCATTCCGGGCGTTGCCCGCCACTGTAGCCCATGATACGGCAGCCGTAAACGGCATCCGGCGAAAATCCTCGCGGCTCCGAGATGCAGATTTTCAGGCGGCGCTGGCGCACTTACAACGCCCGGAGGGCCTAGCCTTTGCAGAAGCGCTGGCAGTATTGTGCAGCGCCGCCCCCGATAGTGTGCGCGAGAAAGCCACCGCGCAGCTTGCCGCTCGCCTCCAAACTCCCGACCAGGCCCGGCAGCTGCTGCCGTATCTGCGCGACTCGGAGGTAGGTGGGCGCCTGTTGCAGCTGGTGCGGGGCTTTTACCGCTATCAGCCCCCTAGTGCCGCCGGCTGGGCCCCGCTCATGCCCGAGATTGTAAAAGGCCTCAATAGCCCCGACCCCATTGTGGTATCGGGCCTGGCTATGTGGTTGGTCGAACAGCACGTGCCGCGCACCTACACCCGCCAGTTGCTAACCAATGGTGCAACCACGCAACTGGAAATCCTGCACGGCAAGCACCCCGACCTGGTCGTGTTCAAGCAGCAGCTGTATCCACTGCTCAGCCACCTGTCATCTACAGAAATCCGGGATGAGCAGGCGGCGCTGGCGTATCTGGGCAAGTTTCAGAAGCGCTAGGGGCTAGGGTGCTTCCTGGGCTCAACCCTTACTTGGTGCTGAAGGCTACCCCAACCGTTACGTTGGTGTTGTCATTGGGCTTGCCTTCCAGCACGCGCTTCTCAAAGGTATAGGAGTACGTGCTGGTGATGGCAAAACGGGGCGTAAAGCGCAAGGCCAACGTCGAAAACTGCGTGATGCGGTAGTCGTCGCGGAAATTCTGGAGGTTGGGCTGGTAGAAGGTGGTAGAGCTCAGGGTAAACACGCGGTAGGAATAGGCCACCTTCAGACGCGTGGAGTTGCGCGAGACGATACGGCTAGTGCCATCCTGAAAGTACGTGGCTTCCCGAATCAGCAGGTTGCTTACGGCTACTTCCCGCCCTAGCGAATCGGAGTAGAAGGCCCAGCCCGGACCGGCTCCCAGCTGAAACCGATTATCAATGCCGCGCAGGTTGCTCCGCTCGTAGCCCCCAATGCCATAAAAGCGGAAGCGGCCTTTCCAGTAGTACGGGGTAGCGTTGGCGCTCCATTCCCGCTCCTTCAGTACCCTGTCCTGCTTGCCATACGTGAAACCGGCCGCAACCGGCGCTCCAAAGTGAAGCCCCCGCAGCAACGTAACGGCGTGCGAAGTAGCAAACAACGTGCGGTTAACGCCGCCCGCCGCATACTGCCCCGAAAGTTGGCCGGTGTACCGAATGATGGTTGTATCAGCTTGTTGGGCGTGGGCTGTACTGGCAGCGGCGAGCAGAAGAACAGTGCTGCAAACCAGCAGAAAGAGATAAAAACGCATGCAGGCAGAGAGGCAAATTCCTCAAACAAAATGCAAGTATACAAGCCGAAGCGGAGGGGAGTTGAAACCGGAGTTGAAATAGAATATATACAAATGCTATTTTTAGCCCACAACCTTTCCCCTCACCTTATGAGCAATCTGATTCAGTTCGTCGCCAACCACGATGATTTATCCACTGATAAAGGCTTTCAGTTTAAGTTTTACTGCGACAAATGCCGGAACGGCCACATGTCGCGGTTTCATCCTAACAGCATTGGTATTGCCGGGGAGCTGATGCGTGCCGCCGGCAGCCTGTTCGGGGGCAGCTTTTACGATGCGGGCACCGCTGCTTACCACGTGCAGCGTGCCATAGGCGGCAAAGCCCACGACGAAGCCTTAGAAAAGGCCGTGCAGGAAGGCAAGCAGTACTTTAAGCAATGCACCCGCTGCGGCCATTGGGTGTGCCCCGATGTATGCTGGAACCACAAAGCCGGCCTCTGCGAAGACTGTGCTCCCGACGAGCACGAGGAGCTAGCGGCGCAGCAACGGCAGGCGGCCAGCGAGCAAATTCGCACCAAAACGCGCGAGCAGGACTACACCAAAGACCTAGATTTCCTGAACCGGGGCGGTATAGTGCAGTGCTCGAGTTGCAGCGCTAAGCTCAGCCCTGGCCAGAAGTTCTGCCCGGAGTGCGGCACCCCAAACGCCACGGCCCAACCCAAGGAAAAATTCTGCGGCAGCTGCGGGGCAACCGTAAAAGCTGACCAACGCTTCTGCGCCGAGTGCGGGGCGAAGAACAGCTAACCCTACGCCGGGCTACTGCTCCATCATTCTGTAAGCCAGTCTATTGCTGTATACAGCTCACGTGCATTACTGTCGACCTGCAACCCGCGCAGCGTGCCGTATACGTAAAGTAAAACCTCGCCTAGTAAATCCGTAAAGAGAACTCCATGAAACTGGATATCGAATTCAGCGGGTTACCCCCAGCAGAAGCCGCTTTTTACGCGCGGGTTGGGTTGCAGCTAGATGTAATAACCCTCCCTGATATCAGTGAGTGGGTTGACGAGGTGCTGCTACGGGAGGATGAGCCGACTGATTTTTTCGTGGGCCTTTACCGTCTGGTGCATACCGCTAAGCCAGAAGTTCCTGGATTTTTGGCTCATGCTTCCGAAGAGTCGTTTTCTGTGCGGCCCTGCTTGGGGTGGCTGCAGCAGCAACTGGCAGCGGGGGAGTGGTCGTTGGGGCAGCTTATCCGGTCGCTTTACCGCCTTCGGACCCTAGTAGAATCGGATAGGGAAGTAGGCTGGATTTATGGCCTGGCCGCAGACTACGAACGCGCCGCAGAAGGGGCCCCCGAACTGATGCCGGACCTCTACCAGGAAACCCAGGCTTTTTTGGCTTGCTACCAGGACTATACATTTCAAAATCGGGCGCAGTGGCTGTATCTGGATGCGGTACTGGAGCAGCGGTTGGCTAGCCTGCTGCAATAGCCTAACCGGAGCCTATCAGCAACAAAAAGCCCCTGCCGCTAAAGGAGCAGCAGGGGCTTTTTGCTAGGGTGGGGCGAAGCCCAAACCTACTTCCGGCGGGCCATTACTTTCTCTACGGCGGCCACAATAGCCTGCTCGTTGAGGCCGTATTTCTCCATCAGTTGGTCAGGTGTGCCCGATTCGCCGAAGGAATCGTTTACGGCTACCATCTCCAGGGGCAGCGGCTCCTCGCGGGCCAGCAGCTGCGCGATGGAGTCGCCGAGGCCGCCATGCATCTGGTGCTCTTCGGCCGTTACCACGCAACGCGTTTTGCGCGCCGATTCCAGAATCATCTGGGCATCCAGAGGCTTAATAGTGTGGATGTTGATGATTTCGGCGTTGATGCCTTTCTCGGCCAGCAGCTTGCCGGCCAGAATGGCCTTCCAAACCAAGTGGCCCGTAGCGAAAATGCTCACGTCGGTGCCTTCGTTCAGCAGCACACCTTTGCCAACTTCAAACGTCTGGTCAGCGGGCGTGAAATTGGGCACTACGGGGCGGCCAAAGCGCAGATACACCGGGCCTTCGTAATCGGCAATGGCAATGGTAGCGGCTTTGGTTTGGTTGTAGTCGCAGGGGTTGATGACCGTCATGTGTGGTAGCATCTTCATCATCCCGATGTCCTCGAGAATCTGGTGCGTAGCACCGTCCTCGCCCAGGGTCAGGCCCGCGTGCGAAGCGCAGATCTTCACGTTCTTGCCCGAGTAGGCAATGCTCTGCCGAATCTGGTCGTACACGCGGCCCGTGCTGAAGTTGGCGAAGGTGCCCGTGAACGGAATTTTACCCCCAATGGTGAGGCCCGCAGCCAGGCCCATCATGTTAGCCTCAGCAATGCCCACCTGGAAAAACCTTTCGGGGTTGTCTTTGATGAAGGCATCCATCTTGAGCGAGCCAATGAGGTCAGCGCACAGGGCTACTACGTTGGGGTTGGTTTTGCCCAGCTCTTGCAGGCCCGCGCCAAAGCCGCTGCGGGTATCTTTCGATTCGGTGTAGGGGAAGTCTTTCATGCTATGGTAGGTTGGGAGTTTGTCGTTTTTATCATTGCTATGCTTCAGCTGCGCGGACGCGCTAGATCAAGCATGGTATTTTAGGTTCTGTTGGATACAAATCCAGCCGCTCGCGCCACGTTAGGCCCTCCGGTAGCTCAGCGGTGTTGAACTCCAGGTGAAGTACGCGGCGCGGACGGCTGCTGGTACTGCGGTGTGAAGCGTGCAGGAGCAGCGGTTTCATCAGCATCAGGCCACCTGCCGGAATGGCACAGACTACCGCCGATTCTGTGAAACCCGGAAGCTGATCGTTCGGTATAACGCCATGCTGATGGGAACCAGGCACCACCCTTAAGGCGCCGTTGGTGGCGTCGCAATCATCGAGATGAAGGCGCAGCGTTACGGTGCGGTTTAGCACATCGGTAGGGGGTAGTACGGCCACTTCATCGCCCTTCACCGACCACGGGCCATACCCCGGCAGCTCCTTGCGGCAGTTTACGCTGATCATCACGTCCTGATGCCAGGCCACCAGCCAATTAGAGCCAGCAGGCTTGTCAAAGTAAATAGCTTTGGTCAGATGCGGAGTAGCTTCGGGAAACAGCTCGTGCAATACGTTTCGCAACCTAGGCGTCAGAAGGGGCGCACGCAGTGCCGGAATTTCTGTTAGCAGGTTGCGGATGGCAAACACGTCGCGGCTCTGGCGGAAGTTGGCAGAAGTAGTTTCGGCGCTTTCGATAATGCGTAGCAGCCCGGCTATTTCTTCGGAGGAGAAAACATGGGGCAGCATGGCATACCCATTTTCAGCCAGCTCGGCTGCTAGTCCATCCAAGACGCTACACTGAGGTGCTTCTATCATCGACCGAAAATGCTAACCGAACTGGTTTGACCCGGCCGAATGGTGAAGTTGCGCACGTCGGTGTATTTGCTGCCAGTGGCGGTGGCGGTACGGAACACGAGGCGATACGCACCCGGCTGCATGGGCAGGTTGATTTTGCTGCTACCCCCGTCCGGCAGGTTATACAGCCACGTCTGCGACTCGTCGTTGTTAAGGCGGTAAATGCTGCCGTAGCCTTTCAGATCCGATATAATGTTCAGGATACCGGGTGCTTCATAGGTTACGGAAACTTCCTGGCCCTGCTTCACCGTGATGCGCCGAAGCTGGCGGGGTAGCGTCAGGAGCTCTACCTCATAGTTACCGGCGAGTAGCTTTTGCTTGCTACCGAAGGGTAGGGCCACTACCGTAGCCGGGTTACCCTGCGCCCGCACCACCGCCTGCACTTTGCCGTAAGGGTTAGGCGACAGATTGGGGCTTTGCAGCCACAGCGTGCCTTGCGGGGTTTTGAAGGTTAGCAGGTTGGCTTTGCCGGGCTTGATGGCCAGGTTCGGCTGACGCACCGGCGGTACCGTGTTGATAAGCAGGTCGTAGCTTTGCAAAGCATCAATGTCGAGCACGTCGGGTTTGCCTTGGGCGTCGCGGTAATGCACGTAGTTGTACTCCGGCTGATCCGTGACGCTGTTAATAAACGTCATGTTCACATCCGACTCCACGGGCCGGCCTTGCGCATCGGTTAGGTTAACGGCCACGGTAGTTTTGGCCAGCGTTTGGGCTACCACATCGTTGAGCACCGTGCGGAAGGTTTTCACGTCGGCGGCATTGTAGTACTGCCCCAGGCATTCCAGCTGCTTGCCAAACTCCCGCTCGGCCCCAATGCCAATCACGAAGGGCTTCAGGAACACCCGCTTCCGCTGTAGGGCCACGGCCGTAGCACACGGGTCACCTTTACACGACTCCAGGCCATCGGTAATCAGAATCAGTACGTTACGGGCTGTTTTGTCTGCCGGGAAATCGGCGGCCGATTGGAGCAGCGAGTACGTGATGGGCGTGTTGCCGCGGGGCTCAATGGTTTTAAGCTTGGCTTTAATGGCTCCCGCATTTTTGGGTGCGAAAGCCACTTCCAGCCGTGAGTCCTCGCAGTTGTTTTCTGATTTATCGTACAGATGGCCGTACACCCGCAGCCCCAGCTCCAAGTTGGGGTAGGTGTTCAGCGAGTCAACCATACGAGCTAACATGCTTTTGGCCACCTCCATCCGTGCCTTCCCTTCCCAGGGAGCCAGCATAGAGCCCGAGGCATCCAGTAAAAACAGAATCCTGGTGGTACGGGGTTTTTCCGGCGGCACGTTTTGGGCACGAGTAGGGGTTGCCAGCCAGAGTAGGGCTAGTACCAACATCCCGTAGCGGACCCAAAATGTGCGCAGGCTCATGCTTTGCAAGCTAAACTGACCTAGTAATCGGAGGCTTTCTCCACGATAAGCTGCTGCAGGGCTTTCTCCAACTGCTCGTCGTTCGGGGCCACGCCGTGCCACTTGTGCGAGCCCATCATGAAGTCGACACCGTAGCCCATTTGCGTATCCATCAGCACCATAATGGGCTGGCCCTGGCCGCTCAGCTGCAGAGCTTCTTCGATGGTAGGAAGCAGGGTTTCAAACTGGTTGCCGTCGGTTTCGAGCACGCGCCAGTTGAAGGCTTCAAACTTAGCGCGCAGGTCGCCGAGGCCGCCAATTTTTTCGGTAGGGCCGTCAATCTGCTGGCCGTTGCGGTCTACGAAGGCAATCAGGTTATCTACTTTGTGGTGCGGAGCGTACATGGCCGCTTCCCAAATCTGGCCTTCTTCCAGTTCACCGTCGCCCATCAGCACAAAAACTTTGCGCTCGTCGCCGTTCAGCTTTTTAGCCTGCGCCGCGCCAATGGCTACGCTCAATCCTTGGCCTAGTGAGCCGGAAGCTATGCGTACACCGGGCAGGTGCTCGTGGGTGGCGGGGTGGCCCTGCAACCGAGAGTTTAGCTTGCGGAAGGTAGCTAGCTCACTCACGGGGAAGTAGCCGGAGCGGGCCAACACCGAATAGAAAACCGGCGAAATGTGCCCATTCGACAGGAAAAACAGATCCTGGCCGGTACCGTTCATATCGAAGGGCTGCGGCGTGTGCTTCATCACTTTGAAGTACAGTGCAACCAGCAAATCAGTGCAGCCCAACGAGCCGCCGGGGTGACCCGAGTTAACGGCGTGTACCATGCGCACAATGTCGCGGCGTACTTGAGAGGCAATCTGGTTTAGCTCGGCAACGGAGGTAGCGGCGCCCGGAGCGTGAGTTTCGGAAGAGGCGGCAAATGACGTATCCTGCGACATAGGGTCAGGTTGAATAAGGGGTTGGTGAGGCAAAGGTAGGAAGTTGGGTGGGAGAGGAAAGCAGGGGCGGAATAGCGGAAAGAAAGAGCAGGGCAGTGGTAGGAAATACTAGGTAGCCCCCAACAAAAAAGCCCCGCCAACAGGGGGCGGGGCTTCTCCGGAACTATAGCAGCTGAGCGGCGTGGTTCTTAGTATCGACTTTGGTAATGACTTTCTCGATGGAGCCCTGCTCATCAATCAGGAACGTGTAGCGCATGGTGCCCATGTACTTGCGGCCGTACATTGACTTTTCCTGCCACACGCCATAGGCCTCCACTAGTTTCTTGTCTTCATCCACGAGCAGCGGAAAGGGCAACTCGTGCTTGGTAGCAAACTTCTGGTGCGATTTCTCAGAGTCGATGCTCACGCCTAGCACCTGAATGCCGGCGCTGAGCAGACTATTGTAATTGTCGCGTAGGTTGCAGGCCTGGGCGGTGCAACCGGAGGTATCGTCTTTGGGATAAAAGTACAGCGCCACTTTGCGGCCGGCGTAGTCCTGGAGGCGGTGAGTGATGCCGTTTTGGTCGGGGGCTTCGAAGGCCGGAGCCTGCTCGCCAACTTGAGGTAAAGCCATTGCGCAGTTGTTTGCGCGAAGGTAGAACGGAAGTTTGGCTTGCGCTAATCAGATGCGGAGGTTTGTGCTAGGGCTTGCTGGCTATGGGCTGGGGCGTGAAGATGAGGTTCTCAACGGGGAAGCCTAGCTCGCGGGCGTGGGCCACCAGCCGGTCGCGGATGCTGCGGTCGAGGTGGGGCGTCCGGCTCAGGATCCAGAGGTTTTTGCGGCCCGGCTCGCCCACCAACGCATAGCGGTAGTCTGCAAGGTCGAGGTCCAGCACCCAGTAGTCGCCTTCAAAAGGCCAGAAAAACTGTACTTTAAGTTTGGCGTTGGTCTTGTCAATGGCGCGGGCGGTGCCGGTAACGGTTTCGGCGGGGCCATTAAGGCTTTCCTTATGGCAGGTGTTCACCACTTTCACCTTGCCATTGGGCTGCAGCTTGTACTGCGCCGTTACGTGCTGGCAGCCCTTCTCGAAGCGGGTAGGCAGGCGAGCTACTTCATACCAGAGGCCGGAGTATTTGTGCAGGTTTACGTGGTCTACGGTGGGCAGATGGGGCTGCAGTTTACGACGGGCATAGGAGTAGGCCGCCACCCCCGTAGTCAGGACGGCCGCTGCAGCGGCAAACAGAACAGGAGGACGGCGCTTGAGCAGGTTAGCCATACGAAAGAAAATATAAGTGAATTGCTGGGTTTACGGGGCCAGCTACTCCTAAGATGCTGCCTACCATCAAGAAGACCGACTACTAGGCCCATGAAGCCACGCACCCGTACGCGGAGTTGCGGGCGTACTATGACTAGGGGCTGGTGCCGCCGGAAGTCAACAGTAGCAGTCGACTTGCGAGCGGCTTCGTATAGAAGGCGTTATCCTTTCTTTCCTGCATATGTTGCACCTGGAACAACTCACGCTCAATATCCCGGAAACTACCAAGCCGCGCGTTGTGATAATTGGCGGCGGCTTTGGAGCTGTTAATTTAACGAAACACCTGCCCGACTCGGAGTTTCAGGTAGTGATGCTAAGTAAGCAGCACTACCACGGCTTCTGGCCGCTGCTGTATCAGGTAGCCACGGCGGGTCTGGAGCCCGAGTCGATTGCCGAGCCCATCCGGAAACTGTTTGATGATCAAAAGGACTTTCACTTTCGCTTTGTGCGCGTCACGGGCGTAAATCCGGCCACCAAAACCGTCAGCACTCTTATTGGAGAGGTACGCTACGATTACCTGGTTATTGCCACCGGCACTAGGTCAAATTACTTCGGCAACGAGCAGATCAAGCAGAACGCCTTCGGGCTCAAGCACCTAACTGATGCCGTAAACCTGCGCAGCCAGCTACTGCAAAGCTTCGAGCAGGCCAACCTAACCCGCGACCCTGAGCTTCGCCAGAGCCTGCTCAATATTGTAATTGCTGGCGCTGGCCCAACGGGGGTAGAGCTAGCAGGCTCATTGGCCGAAATGCGCCAGCACGTACTGCCTTGCGACTACCCGGGCCTCGATTTCAAACAGATGAACATTTACCTCGTCGATGGCTTGGACAGGGTGTTGCCGCCCATGTCGCCGGAATCGAGCCGACATACGCAGAAGTACCTGGAGGAGCTCGGCGTTATCATCAAGCTCAACAAGCTGGTGGATTCCTATGATGGGCAGACGGTGACGTTTAAAGACGGGGAGCAGATTAAAGGCCAGACGTTGGTGTGGGCCGCAGGGGTAACCGGCGCCACCATAGAGGGCCTGCCCGCCGAGACCTTGGAGCGGGGCCGCTACCTAGTAAATCAGTTCAACCAGCTGGCGGGCTTCGAGGACATTTTTGCCATCGGAGATGTGGCCTTAATGAAGACGGAGAAGTGGCCAAAAGGGCATCCGCAGGTGGCTCAGCCCGCCATTCAGCAGGGTCAGTTACTAGCGAAAAACCTAGTGCGCCAACGCCGCCAGCAGGCGTGGCAACCTTTTGAGTACTTTGATAAGGGCTCTTTAGCTATTGTGGGCCGCGCCCGCGCCGTGGCCGATTTGCCCGGAAACAAAAGCCTGAGTGGCTTTATTGCGTGGCTGGCGTGGCTGTTTGTACACATTTACTACCTAGTAGGCTTTCGCAACAAGCTCATTGTGATGACGAACTGGCTGTATCGGTTCTTTACGTACCAGCGCGGCACCCGCATTATCATCCAGCCCTACATTCATCCTAGCGACAAAGTTGGGGCGGAGTATGCGCGGCATCATGCTGCTGATTAAAGCTACTAGCTATCTATAACTGCCAAAGCCACGGGGCGATACTCAAGGTGAGTATCGCCCCGTGGCTTTGGTTTGAGTGTGAAGGCAGCAGGCTTACAGCGTTACGTGAATCACCTTCTCGTTGCCGGCTTGGTCAGTGAGGCGCAGCGTGGCCGGCCCGCGCAGGGCGGGGCCGAGCTTGTCATCGCGCTCCGTAAAGAGGGTCGAGTTTTTGTGCTCGAAGCGCAGCATCCGAAACTGCCCATTCACCTCCAGCTTATAGCTGGCCAGGCCTGAAAGGTCATCGCCTACCTTAAACACCACGCCTCCGGGGCCCCGGCTGATGAGGCGAGCCGATGGTGGAACGGTATCAGTAAGAATGCGAAACTGGCCAAAGGTTTTGATGGGCGCCGTGATGGTATTGCCCTGCCATTTGCCGCCTACGTACGCTCGCCCGCCCTTGGCCGTAACGCTATAAATAGCCGAACGGGCCTGGTCCAGCACTGGGGTTTCGGGCTTAAGCGTGAGCGCCAAGGTATGGTACAGCGGCGTACGGGGTTGGTGTACCGTCCAGAGGCCCGCCTTGTAGCTGGTCTGGACGTAGAGGGTGTCGTACAATGTTTGGGGGCCAAAACCCAGGTTTAGGTTCGCCGTTGAGAAGCCAAACTCCTGCCCCGATGGAATCAGGGCCTGCCGCTCAAACCGCTTGGTAATGTTGCCAAACTGCAGGGAGTCGGGCCGGCCGGCGCGCAAATCGTAGAGGTACACGTTCTGGCTTTGCTCCGTGTAGCTGGGCTTGAGCGTAAGGCGGCGGCTTCCCTTAAATAAGGTCAGGTTTCCGCCTACAGCAGCAGTGTCGGGGTCGGCAGCGGTGGCTACCAGCATGTTGCGGCTGATATCGTAGCGTAGGGCCGGGGTTTTTACGGCGGCCGAGCGGGTTTTGTGGTACGTTGGCTCCTGCCCGCGCAGCACAAAGCGCAGCGGCGTGGTGTTGCCATACGAGTCGCTCATCTTAACCTCCACGCTATAGGTTTTGCCGGCTTCCACGCGCAGCTTACCTTTCTCGGGGCCGGCGGTATAAATGCTCAGGTCGTTGCCATCATCTACGAACAGCTTTTCCAGCTGCCGACCCTGGGTTGCCCGCCACTCGTAATCCATGTGCTGGTTTACTTGCCGCGAGCCATCCGGAAACGGAATATTATCCACCACATGGCTGTAGAGCGGCTGTCCGTTTACTAGCACCTCCACCTTCTGAAACCCGTTTTTATTCCAGGCCTGATCAAACCGGTCGAAGCCCTGGACTAACAGCCCCACGGTGCCATAGGCCGGAATGGTATCGGCCCACACGTAGCCACCCCCACCCGGCAGTGGAGGCGCCTTTGGTACAAATACTGCCTTCCCAAAGCGGCCCTGCACCCGGCTCTCAATGCCCAGCGCCTCTACGGCAAACGCCTGCAGACTAGGTGCCACATGGTCCTGAATCTCGGTAAAGCCGCCCCACTGCAAGGGGTTTAGCTGGTTATCGTCGGCGGTGCGTACTTCCCAGTGCAAGTGTGGCCCCGCGGAGCCGCCCGTATTACCCGAAAGCGCCACCACCTCGCCTCGCTTCACGGGGAACTGCTCGGGCTTGAAGAACAGCTCCAGCTCATAGGTCTGCTTTTCGTACTGGCGTCGGCGCATTTCCTCGGCCACCGGCCCCCGGAAATGGTTGAGGTGCCCATACACCGTAACCAGCCCGTTGGGGTGCGTGATGTAGAGCACGTTGCCGTAGCCGTAGCTGCTCTGCTTCATCCGGGAGATGTAGCCATCGGCGGCGGCGTAAACGGGCAAATCTACGGTGCCATCGGTCTTGATGTCGAGGCCGCCGTGGAAGTGATTGGGGCGTAGCTCACCCATGCTGGCGGCCAGAAAATTCTGCTTGCCCGGCTTAATCGGGAAAAGAAAGTAGCCTGGCGCTACGGCTGGGCGCGGGCCGGGGCCCGGAGGCTGGGCGGCTTTGGGTTTCTCCGTTGAGTCGGGCTGGTGGCTGCCGCAGGCGGCGGGCTGCAACCCCATCAGCAACAGAATAGGCAACGCCACACTTAGCAGGAGGCGCGGCCGGTTATTCAATATAGCAGGCATTCAACAAGTAATCAGCAGGAAAAAGAAGGCGGCCGCAGGGCCTCTTTAGCAGAGGCTAGCCATTATCGTGCCTCCCAGGCTAGCAGCCAGGGAAGACGGTGCCCTCTCAGGAAAAAGACTAGGGGTTACTTTACGGCCAAGTCCAGTAGTTTCTCGTTGGCCAGGTAGCCCGTCAGTTGGTCGCCGATTTTCACCGGACCTACACCGCTGGGCGTACCCGTGAAAATCAGGTCGCCCATTTTGAGGGTAATAAACTGGGATATGTAGCTGATGATCTTGTTGAAATCATGCAGCATCAGGCCCGAGTTGCCTTGCTGGCGTACCTCGCCGTTTACCTCCAGCCGGAAGTCAATATTCTTCAGATCAGGGAAGGCAGCTACCGGCTTAAACTCCTGCGAGATTGGCGCCGAGCCATCAAAGCCTTTCGCCAGCTCCCAGGGTAAGCCCTTGCTTTTCAGCTTGCTCTGCAGGTCGCGGGCCGTGAAGTCGATGCCCAAACCGATGGCATCGAAGTACGTGGGGGCAAATTTCTCGTCGATGTTCTTGCCGTTTTTGCAGATGCGTAGTACCAGCTCTATTTCGTGGTGAATGTCTTGGGAGAAATCGGGCATGAAAAACGGCTGGTTGCGCTGGAGCAGGGCCGTATCGGGCTTGGCAAAAATGACGGGAGCGTCCGGCGTTTCGTTCTGGAGTTCAGCTATATGTTCAGCGTAGTTGCGGCCGATGCAGAGTATTTTCATGGCAGGTAAGCGGGTGCGGGCGTTGGGTGGGTTCAGGCAACAAAAGACCCTAGTACTGGTAAAGCGAGCTTTTGCCGCTGCGGGTGCCTAGGGGCCTGTACCCTTAAAAGCCAAAAATAGCGTTTAATTCGCGGCCCCGAAACCCCTGTTTGGCCAGCTCCACGCTATGCGTCGGGCGGCGGCAAACATTTTGCCTGCTGCCTCACGTATAGCAACTCACCAACCCGGGTCCACTCCAGGGCATGTCCTGCGCAGCAGCCCGGATAGGTCTCTCTTCCTTTTTACTTACGTGCATATGAAATTCCAAAATCTTGCGTTGGCCGGCTGTCTGTTTCTGTCGGCGGCCTGCTCCACCGTACCCATTACGGGCCGGCGGCAGCTCAGCCTTGTTTCGGATACAGAAATGAACACCATGGCCGCCACGGAATACCAGAAGGTGCTGTCATCCAGCCAGGTAGTGAGCAGCGGTACTCAAGCTCAAATGGTAAAGCGGGTGGGGCAACGCATTCAGCAGGCCGTAGAAAGCTACTTCCGCCAACAGGGCCAGCAGGCACAGCTAGAAGGTTACCAATGGGAGTTTAACCTCATCAATGATAAGCAGGAAAACGCGTGGTGTATGCCCGGCGGAAAAGTAGCCGTGTACACCGGTATTCTGCCCATCACGCAGGATGAAACCGGCCTGGCCGTGGTAATGGGCCACGAAATTGCCCACGCCGTAGCGCGTCATAGCTCCGAGCGTATGAGCCAGCAAATGGCCACGCAGGGTCTGGGCGGCGTGGTATCGACGGCGGTAGGCCAGAACCCAACGGCTATCCAGAATGTGTTTTTGCAGGCCGTAGGAGTGGGCTCCTCGTTAGGAATGCTGAAATATGGCCGCAACCAAGAGTCGGAGGCCGACCGCCTAGGCCTTATATTTATGGCCATGGCGGGCTACAACCCCGATGATGCCGTAGCGTTCTGGCAGCGCATGGCGGCCCGCGAAAACGCTGCCTCGCCACCTGAATTCCTGTCAACTCACCCCTCCAACGACACGCGCATTGCTGACATTCAGAAGCAATTGCCCGAGGCCCGTACGTATTATAAAGGCCGCTAAACGTGGTCTGCTGAATTAGCTACTAATGAATCGTTTCCTGCGTTATATATCTTCTCCGCTGCTAGGGGTGGCATTGCTGCTAACCGGCCTGAGCGCCTGCGAAACCACTAAGCGCGGCTTTCCGGAGGTTAGCTCGCCTTCCACCGACCAAGACGTGGTAAACCGGCGCAAGCTGGAAGCTACCAGTAAACAGGTGGCTGCCGTCTCGGAAGGGAAAATCCAGTTTATTGTACCGCGGGAGCAGTTGTCGGCCGCCTTTACCCGCGAGTTCGGCGACGGCACCGCCATCGATAAAACGGTGATTCGGAAAGTGCAGGAAACGCCCAAAGACAAAGCCATTTACTATCTGGTGGGCATGGGGCTGCGCAACGGCATGTACCGGGCCATGGCCTTGCCCTTGCAAACTTCCTCTGACAATAGCCTGTACCTGACCTCCAACGCGGCCCGTTACATCATAACGGGCGTGGGGTGCACGTTCTGCTTTTTCAACTTCGAGAAAAACGAAATTGTGGGCACTACCTGCGAGGAAAACACCGGCGGCAGCAGCTGCGACCTGCGCGTAGAAGAAACCAACAGCTTTTTCCCCCGTCGGTAGCCATGCTCAGCCGCAAATGGATTCTGCGCCTTTCGCTTACGGCCCTTGCCCTACTGGTAACTACTGACCGGCGCCGCCCTAAACCCGAGCCACCAAAGCCACAGAATACATAAGCAAAAAGGCCCGCCAGAAATGGCGGGCCTTTTTGTGGGTACAAACGAAAAACCAGGCTTACGCCAGCCCTTCCTGTACCAGCTCCACGAAGCGCGCAATGCGGTTTACCAGCAGGTCGGGGTTGACCTTCTCGAGCGGGTGTGGGGTGTTCATGAGGATTTCGAAGGTAGCGCGCGGCATATGGTCGACGTAGTACTGGGAGGCATCTACGCCAGCCGTTTTGTCAAGCTCACCCACTAGTACTTGCACGGGCACTTCCAGCCGGGCCAGATTGGAAGTTGTGAGCAGGGGGGCTTCACCGAGGTTGCGCATCAGGGAGGAGGTAGCGGCTAGCAGTTCTGGCAGTGGGGTAGGAGCATGAAGCTTTTCAAGCTGCTCAGCAAACTGCGGGGCCTTTTCGCGCATTTTCTCCGCGTCCAGAAAGCGCGTTTCGGCTACGGCCGTGGCCGGCGACCAGTCGAACTTGGTGCCTAGGGTAGTGATGCTGCTGAACAGCTCGGGGGCCTCGGTGGCCGCCGCCAGCGCCGCATAGCCACCCATGCTGTACCCAAACACGTGCACCGGTGGCAAGGTGTTGTCCCGAATAAACGCCATAACCTCGCGGGCCATGTGTTTCATGGTAAACTCATTGGCCACCAGTGGCTTGCCTCCGTGTCCTGCAAATGAAAACGAAAGCACATTATAGAAGGGGGGCAGCTCTCGCGCCAGTGACTTCAGCTGAGCTTCAGAGGCCAGGGCGCCGTGCAGAAGCAGAATAGTATGTTTCATGTAGTAGGGAGCCGGGGTACTAGCCTCTGCCACAGGCCAAACCGCTCAAAAGGCGGTTTAACCCATAGCGGCACCTAGTGCCCGCGGCCCCGTGCGGGCGGTTACTTGGTCACTTCAGTGGCTAGCTCCGTCAGGTTCAGCCCGTCAAAAGTGCCCGACGACATCATTAACAGGTTGGCATCCTGCCAGTTTTGAGCGTGCAGAAAATCGGCTAGCTGCCGGCTATCAGTAAACACCTGCAAATCGGGGCGTTGGAAGGCTTGCTGCACCGCTGCCGGCGGCAGGGCCGGGAGGCGCTTGTGTTCCAGCACATGCGGGTTAAAGTACACCACGGCCACATCGGGCGTATCAAAGGTGTGGGCGTACTGGGGCAGGAACTCCGGGTTGAGGGAGCTGAATGTGTGCAACTCCAAGCAGGCCACCAGCTTGCGCTTCGGGAACTGCTTTTTGAAGGCCGAGGCCGTGGCTTTGAGTTTGCTGGGAGCGTGCGCAAAATCCTTGTACACTACGGAGTTGCCTCCTTCCTTTACCAACTCCAGGCGGCGGGCTGCTCCCTTAAATGAGCCTAGGGCTTCGTAGAAATCTTTGCCCTTAATGCCGAGCTGCTTACATACTTCCTTGGCCGCCGAAATATTGCGCAGGTTATGCTCGCCGAACACCTTCACGGGCACTTCCTCGTCGCGCTTGGTGAGCAAGAACGTCTTGCCGTCGCGGATAACGTGCTCATGCGGACCGTAGCCGATATAGGTGACATCGGGGTTGCTAGGCACCGTTACCAGCTGAACCTGTTCGTCGTCCTGGTCATAGATGAGCGTGCCCGCTTTGGGCGTCATCTCCGCAAAAATCTTGAACTGCTCGCGGTAAATTTCCTCCGTTGGGAACACGTTGATGTGGTCCCAGCTGATGCCGGAAATAACGCCGATGTGGTGCTGGTACAAATGAAACTTGGGCCGCCGGTCAATCGGCGACGACAGGTATTCATCGCCCTCAATAATGATTATGGGAGCATCTTCCGTGAGCTGCACCATCAAATCGAAGCCTTCCAGCTGGGCGCCCACGGCATAATCAAATTTGCGCTTGTGGTAGCGCAACACATGCAGTATGAGGGAGGTGATGCTGGTTTTACCGTGCGAGCCGCCTATAACAATGCGCTGCTTATTCTTTGAGGCCTCGTAGATATACTCCGGAAACGAGTACACCCGCAGCCCTAGCTCCTGGGCTTTTAGCAGCTCTGGGTTGTCTTGGCGGGCATGCATGCCTACAATTACGGCATCGAGGTCGGCGGTGATTTTCTCTGGAAACCAGCCTTCTTGGGCCGGCAGCAGCCCAGCAGCCATAAGTCGGCTTTTGGCCGGCTCAAAAATCTCATCATCGGAGCCCGTAACGTGGGCGCCGCTTTTGTGCAGGGCCAGGGCCAGATTGTGCATAATACTGCCCCCGACGGCAATCAGGTGCAAACGTTGGAGCGAAGAAGGAGTAGCGGCCATTCAGGAAATAGATAAGCAGGCGGCAAAGGTAAGCTGATTGGGTGAGAGGTGCAGAGGCGCGGGGCTAGGGGGCATAAAAAGCCCAACCAGCCCCATAAAGAATACATAGAAAGCTTGGTCGGCTACACCTCGGTCAATCTGAAAAGAAACCTTTCCCCGCCATTCCAGATTGTAAGCCTCAGCCGTTAGCTTTGTACCCCTTTGCGAAAAATTGGGCGGCATGCCGAAGGAAATTTCTCGATGCATCTGTACAAACCGCCCAAGCTGCTTACCTTGTAGTGCTTACTTAAGTGATGAACGACCGGATGGATGACCGCCTAAAACTATCGGCCTCGCGGGCCAAAGCTGCCTGGAACAGCCGCCCCTCGGCCGTTCCAATGGGCGGTCCGGCGGGCAAGTTGCCCCCCCAGGCCCTGGAGCTGGAGGCCGCTGTGCTAGGTGCCCTCATGCTCGAAAAGGATGCCCTCACCACCGTTATTGATATTCTGAAGCCCCAGAGCTTCTATAAAGACGGCCATCAGCGCATTTTCAAGGCCATTCTGAACCTGTTCGACAAGTCAGAGCCGATTGATATTCTGACGGTTACGCACGAGCTGCGCGAAATGGGCGAGCTGGAGTCGGCGGGGGGCGCGCACTACGTGGCCAATCTCACCTTCAAGGTAAACTCGGCGGCCAACATCGAGTACCACGCCCGCATTATCACCGAAAACGCCATCAAGCGGGAGCTGATTAACATTGCCAGCACCATTCAGCGCGACGCGTTTGAGGACACAACCGACGTGTTTAACCTGCTGGATAGCACTGAACAATCGTTGTTTGAGGTGTCGGAGTCGAACATTCGCAAGAACTTCGACGATATGCGCAGCCTGATGGGTAAGGCCATTAAGGAACTGGAAGAAAAGAAAGATCAGAAGGATGGCCTCACGGGCGTGCCTAGTGGCTTCTCGGCCCTCGACCGCGTAACCAGCGGCTGGCAACCCTCTGACTTGGTGATTATTGCGGCCCGCCCCGGTATGGGTAAAACCGCTTTTGTAGTCTCGGCCATGCGTAACGCGGCCGTGGAGTTTAAAAAGCCGGTGGCCATTTTCTCGCTGGAAATGTCGTCGCTGCAGTTGGTAAATCGTCTGATTTCGGCGGAAGCGGAGCTCGACTCTGAAAAGATTAAGAAGGGCAACCTGGCCGACTACGAGTGGGCTCAGCTCAACCACAAGATTTCAGCCCTGTCGTCGGCGCCCATTTATATCGACGATACGCCCGGCCTTAGCATCCGGGAGTTGCGCACCAAATGTCGCCGCCTTAAGGCCCACCACGACATCCAGATGATCATCATCGACTACCTGCAGCTGATGACGGGTAACACGGATGGCAAGGGTGGGGGCAACCGCGAACAGGAAATTGCCTCTATTTCGCGGGCTCTGAAGGGTATTGCCAAGGAACTGAACGTGCCGGTGCTAGCCCTGTCGCAGCTCTCACGCTCCGTAGAAACTCGCGGCGGCGACAAAAAGCCGCAGCTCAGTGACCTTCGGGAATCGGGCTCGATTGAGCAGGACGCTGACATGGTAATTTTCTTGTATCGACCTGAATACTACAAGATTACCGAAGATGAAATGGGTAACCCAACCCAGGGTACCGGCGAAGTTATCATTGCCAAGCACCGAAACGGCTCTTTGGAGACGGTGCAGCTTAAGTTTATCGGCCGCTTTACCAAGTTTGCTGACCTAGACGGAGCGGGCGGTTTCGGTGATGCTGGCTTCAACCCCGGCGCCTTCCCAAGCAGCACCTTCGATGACGACGCTTCAGGTTTTGCACCGAATACCATTCGCTTGGGCTCCCGCATTAACAACGACGGCCCGCCGCCCGCGCAGCCCTTCCCCCGCAGCAACTTCGATGATGGCCCGCCGCCCTTTTAACCGGCTCAGGCTCAACCATACAAGCAAAAAGCGCCTCCGGATTACTCCGGAGGCGCTTTTCGTTTTTCACTAGGCCGTTGGCTTGCAATAAGCCGGCTTAGCGGTTACTCTATACTTCGCTGCCAAAGTCGTTGTCGTAGCTGCGGCCACCATCAGAGGAACTGCTGCCCCGGTAGCCAGTGCTGCGGTTCGCCATAGATGATTGGTTGGTTGAGCCAGACCCGGAGCCGTAGCCGGAAGACGAGCTAGTGCCCGACGACTTGCCGGAATTGCCCGACTGGTAGCTGCCCCCTGCTCGCGACTGGTTTTCACGATCGAAGCCGCTAGTTGATGAGCTGCCGGAACCCATATCGGAGCGGCGGCTGGAGTCAGACTGAGAGTTGTAAGAGCCGTAGGGCTTGTTGCCGGCACTGTATTTCTGTTCAGAATGGCCATAATCAGAACTGCTGCCCCTCGGGGTACCGGAGCCGCCAGCGTATCTGTCAGAGTATTTGTCTGATTTAGAGGATTTACCTGAGCGCAAGGCCAAGTATCCGATGCCCGCCAAGGCTACGGCCCCTGCTACTTTTTGCGTGGTGCTCCACTTATTGATTTGCTCCCAGGAGTTAGGCAGGAAATCACGAACGCCCTGTGGCAACTGATCCATTACCTTTTGCAGGCCTGCTTGCTCCATCCAGTTCTTGCTTCCGCCCGATGATTCGCGGCTCGAAGAAGGGTTGTTGGAGGAAGTATGGCTAGCAGAAGAAGAGGAATCGGTGTTGGATTTATTCTGATTTCCGGCAGAAGATGCCTGAGGATTCTGGTTTTGGCCGGCGGCTGATGACGAGCTACCGGTAGCATTGCTTGAGGTGGGATTGGCAGATTGGTTGGGTTCCATGATAGTTGTGTTAAAGGTACATACTAGAAGCAGCCAACCTGGCTGTTGCCTATCTATGCGCAAAACACCCCTATCAGGTTGCGGAAAAAGCTACTTTTTTCATTGAATGCCTCTATTTTGTAGGCTGATACTCAGCACTCAAGGCCTATTGTTGAGGCTCACTAGGGGTGGTTTCTGCCCAAGGCCTAGCCAAACATCCCAACAGCATCTTTACTGGGTAGCGCCGTTTTGCCCATCAGAAAAACATCCACCTGCCGGGCCGCTTCCCTACCCTCCGAAATGGCCCAAACCACCAACGACTGCCCCCGCCGCATGTCGCCGGCCACAAACACGTTGGGCTTGTTAGTGAGGAAGTTGTCATCGGTGGCGGTGCGCACATTGCCGCGCTCGTCCAGCGCTACCCCTAGTTGCTCCAGCAACCCCTCGTAGCGAGGTGAGATGAAGCCCAAGGCTAGCAGGGCCATGTGGCAAGGTATTTCGCGCTCCGAGCCCGGTACCTCCGTGAAACCCAGGCGGCGGCCCAGTACGTCCGTTTCCCACGTTACATCCGTAACCAGTAGGGCGCGCAAGTGGCCGTGCTCATCTCCTAGGAAGGCTTTGGTGTTAATGCCCCAGTAACGCTGACAGCCTTCTTCGTGCGAGGTGCTGGTGCGGAAAATGGTAGCGGGGTAGTGGGGCCACGGGGTGTGCGCCGGGCGCTCAGCAGAAGGCTGCTGCATAAGGGCAAACTGCGTGACCGTGCGCGCCTGCTGGCGGTTGGCCGTGCCTACGCAGTCGGAGCCCGTATCGCCGCCACCGATGACTATCACCTCCTGGCCTGTGGCTATAATCTGGGGCTGCTCAATAGGAAGTTGACTTACGCGGCGGTTGTGCTGGGTGAGGTAGTCCATGGCAAAGTGAATACCCGCTAGCTCCCGGCCCGGAATGGCCAAGTCGCGGGGCACGAGGGCGCCGCCGGCCAGTACCACGGCATCAAAGTCGCGTGTGAGCTCCTCGGCCGGAATGTCCTTGCCAATTTCACAGTTGCAACGAAACACTACCCCATCGTCTGCCAGCAACTGCAAGCGCCGGTCAATCACCCATTTATCCAGCTTAAAATCCGGAATACCGTAGCGCAGCAGCCCGCCGGGCCGGTCGTCGCGCTCAAATACCGTGACGCTGTGGCCGGCCCGCACTAGCTGGGCGGCAGCGGCCAATCCCGCTGGCCCGGAGCCTACTACGGCTACGGTTTTGCCCGATTTTAGCACGGGTGCTGTGGGCTGCACGTAGCCCTTCGTAAAGGCTATTTCGATGATGTGCTTCTCGATTTCCTCAATGGCTACGGGCGCGCTGTGAATACCAAGCACGCACGCTGATTCGCAGGGAGCCGGACAGATACGGCCCGTAAACTCCGGGAAGTTGTTGGTGGAACTCAGAATTTGGTAAGCCTGCTCCCAATCCTCGCGGTACACGGCATCATTAAATTCCGGAATGATATTGCCCAGCGGACATCCCGAGTGGCAAAACGGAATGCCGCACTCCATACACCGCCCCGACTGCTGGCGCAGCTGCTCCTGGGAGTATACCCCCACAAACTCATTGTTGTGCCCCACCCGCTCCTGCGGCTGTGCCTTCGCCGGTAGCTCCCGCTGAAATTCCTTGAAACCTATGCTATTACCCATGATGGATAGAGTTTTCTGTGGTTGACTTTACGAGCTAGTGCTAGGCTCCTCTCCTCAGATGAGGAGGGCTGGGTGAGGTTGAAAAACTAGGATTAGAAGGCTAGAACTAGTTGATGTTCAACGGTTGGTTAACCACCCCCAGCCCCTCCTCATCTGAGGAGGGGAGCCCAGCTCCTAGCTCAAAAAAGCTATTGAACCGTTTCGTAACGGGCCTTTTGCAGCACCTTTTTGTATTCCGAAGGGAATACTTTCACGAAGCGGCCAGCCTCTTCGGGCCAGTTGCTGAGAAGATAGGCGGCGAGCTGGCTGCCGGTTAGCTCGGCGTGCTGGCCTAGCAATTCCTGGATTTGCAGCTCGTCGTCGGTATCGAGTGGGTCCAGTTCTACCATTTCGGGGTTGCAGTTGGCGGGGAAGGTGCCGTCGGCATCGTACACCCAGGCAATGCCCCCGCTCATGCCAGCCGCGAAGTTGCGGCCGGTGCGGCCCAGGATGAGGGCGCGGCCACCCGTCATGTACTCGCAGCCATGGTCGCCTACGCCTTCCACCACGGCTGTGGCACCGGAGTTGCGCACCGCAAACCGCTCGCCGGCTTGCCCGCGCACAAACAGCTCGCCGGAGGTAGCGCCGTACAAAGCCACGTTGCCAATAATAATATTTTGCTCGGGCACGAAGTTACCATCGGGGGCAGGGTAGATGATGAGCCGGGCCCCACTCAACCCCTTGCCCACGTAGTCGTTGGCTTCCCCTTCCAGCCGGAAGGATAGCCCCCGCACGCTGAATGCCCCAAAGCTCTGGCCCGCCGCCCCCCGGAAGGTATAATTAATGGTATGTTCCGGCAGGCCGGCAGCGTGGTAGCGCTTGGTTATCTCATTCGAGAGCAACGTGCCAATGGTGCGGTTGGTATTGTGCACCGTAAACTCCGCCGTAACAGGCTGCTGATATTCCAGGGCAGCTTGGGCATGCGCAAGCAGCTGCCAATCTAGAATGTTGTCGAGGCCATGGTCCTGGGCTTCGCTGTGGTGCAGCGTGCTGCCAGCGGCGGGGGATGTGAGGTACAGCAGGTCGCGCAGGTCGAGATGGCGCGCTTTCCAGTGCTGAATATCGGGGCGCGCTTTCAGGAACTGAGCCCGGCCTACCATTTCATTAATGGTCCGGAAGCCCAAGGAGGCCATTATTTCGCGCAGCTCCTCGGCCAGGAAGCGGAATAGGTTCACGATGTGCTCGGGCCGGCCGCTGAACAGGCGGCGCAGCTCCGGGTCCTGGGTGGCCACGCCGACGGGGCAGGTGTTGAGGTGGCACTTGCGCATCATCACGCAGCCGCCCGCTACTAACGCCGCCGTGGCTACGCCCCACTCTTCAGCCCCTAGCAGGGTAGCAATGGCCAAGTCGCGGCCGGTTTTGAGCTGGCCGTCGGCTTGCAGCACCACGCGGCTGCGAAGCTGGTTGCGCACTAAGGTTTGGTGGGCCTCGGCTAGCCCTAGCTCCCAAGGAAGGCCGGCGTGGCGAATGGAGCTCATGGGTGAAGCCCCGGTGCCACCGTCATAGCCGGCAATCAAAATCACGTCGGCGTGGGCTTTGGCTACCCCGGCGGCAATGGTGCCCACGCCCGCCTTGCTCACCAACTTCACGTTGATGCGGGCAGCGCGGTTGGCGTTTTTCAGGTCGAAGATGAGCTGGGCTAGGTCCTCAATGGAGTAAATGTCGTGGTGGGGTGGGGGCGAGATGAGGCCCACGCCGGGGGTAGCGTGGCGCACCTTGGCAATCCACTCGTCAACCTTATGGCCAGGCAGCTGGCCACCTTCGCCAGGCTTGGCGCCCTGGGCCATCTTGATTTGCAGTTCGTCGGCGTTGGTGAGGTAGTGGGCCGTAACGCCAAAGCGGGCCGAGGCCACCTGCTTAATGGCTGAGCGCATGGAGTCGCCGTTGGCCATTTGCTCGTAGCGCAGCGGGTCCTCGCCGCCCTCGCCGGTGTTGCTCTTGCCTCCAATGCGGTTCATGGCAATGGCTAGGGTGCTGTGCGCCTCATGCGAAATAGACCCAAACGACATAGCCCCAGTAGCAAAGCGCCGCATGATGTTCTCGGCGGGCTCTACTTCTTCCAGCGGCACAGCCGGGCGATGGTACGCAAAGTCCAGCAGGCCGCGTAGCGTGAAGGCGCTTTTGCCGGGCGTATTCACCAGCTTGGCGTAGCGCTGATAAGTTTCGTAGTTGCCGGTGCGGGTCGCATGCTGGAGCAAGTGCACCGTTTCGGGGTTGAACTGGTGGGCCTCGCCGCGGCGGCGCCATTGGTACACGCCCCCTTCGGGCAGGATGTTCTGCTCCTCAAGTGTGCTGCTCCGAAATCCCTGGAAGTGCTTGAACAGGGTTTCGCGGGCTATTTCATCCAGGCCTAGCCCCCCAATGCGCGTTACGGCGCCGGTGAAATAGGCGTCTACTACTTCCCGGTTAATGCCCAATATCTCGAACACCTGCGCCCCGTGGTAGGACTGCAGCGTGCTGATGCCCATTTTGGAGAAAATCTTGAGCAGCCCATCACATATGGCCTTGATGTAGTTGGCCTCCAGCTTCTCTATCGGCTGGGCATGTGCCAGCTTACCGCTAGCGTGCATGGTCCGGATGGTAGATAGGGCCAGGTAGGGGTTGATGGCTGTGGCGCCAAAGGCGAGCAGGCAGGCAAAATGGTGCACTTCCCACACGTCGCCGGCCTCTACCACTAGCCCCACCGAGCCTCGGTACCCCTTTCGAATTAGGTGGTGATGCACCGCCGAAACAGCCAGCAACGAGGGAATGGCCGCGTGCTCGGAGTCGAGGTAGCGGTCCGAAAGAATCAATACTTCAAAGCCATCATCCACGGCGTCTTCGGCGTAGCGGCACAGGCGCTCCAGGCCCGCTTTAAGGGCGCCCGGTTTGCCATCGGCCCGGAAGTAGGTATTAATGGTTTTGGCATTGAACAGTCCCGTATCAATACTGCGGAGCTTTTCCAACTCGTGGTTGGTCAGGATGGGATGGTGCAGAGCCACGCAATGGCAGTGCATTTTGTCCTCATCCAGAATGTTGCCGTTGTTGCCGATAAACGTAGCCAGACTCATCACCAGCCGCTCCCGAATGGGGTCGATGGGTGGGTTAGTAACCTGGGCGAAGAACTGTTTGAAGTAGCTGCTCAGGTGCTGAGGCTGGTCTGAAAGCACGGCCAGCGGCGTATCTACGCCCATGGAGCCAATGGGCTCCTTGCCATCTAAGGCCATGGGTGTGAGGATGGTGTCGATGTCTTCGCGGGTGTAGCCGAACACTTGGTGATATTTGAACACCGATTCGGCGGCCAGGTCCGTGAACACCAGGCGGGGCTCGGGCAACTCTTCTAGCCGAATTTGGTACTCGCTGAGCCACTGCCCATAGGGCTGCCGGGTGGCGGCCTGGGTCTTGAGTTCCTCGTCGGCAATGATGTTGCCGGCTACGGTGTCAATGAGCAGCATTTTGCCGGGCTGCAAGCGGCCTTTGCGCACAATGACGGTTTCGGGCAAACCGGCCCCTAGTACGCCGGCTTCGGAAGCTACCAATACGCGGCCATCATTGGTAATGGCGTAGCGCAGAGGGCGCAGGCCGTTGCGGTCTAGCATAGCGCCAATCATGCTGCCATCGGTGAAGATGAGAGCTGCGGGGCCGTCCCAGGGGGCCATAAACGTGGCGTGGAACTCGTAGAAAGCCTTTTTAAGCGGGTCCATCTGCTCGTTGCCGTCCCAGGCCTCGGGCACCAGCATCATCATCACGTGAGGCAGGCTGCGGCCGCAGTGCAATAGCAGCTCCACAATGTTATCCAGGCAGGCCGAGTCTGATTGATTAGGGATGATGACGGGCAGCAGAATTTCCATTTCCTCGGCCGAGAAGTAGGGCGAGAGGTAGGAGGGAAGGCCGGCATAAAACCAGTTGAGGTTGCCACGCAGGGTATTGATTTCGCCGTTGTGCGCCAGCATCCGGAACGGCTGAGCCAGCCGCCACGAGGGAAACGTGTTGGTGGAAAAGCGCGAGTGCACTAGGCCCATGGCCGAGGTCACGCGCGCATCCGACAGCTCGGGAAAGTAGCTGCGCACCTGATAGGTAGTAAGCTGGCCTTTGTACACGATAACCCGGCAGGAAAGCGAGGTGAAGTACACTTCTTCTTGCGGCAGGCTGGCGGCTGCCTCACGCGCAATGAGGCGGCGCAATACGTACAGTTTGCGCTCAAAATCATCGGGGGTGGTTGCGCCGCTGGGCCTACCTAGGAAAAGCTGTTCAATAGCGGGCTCGGCGGCTAGGGCCGTGGGGCCTATGCCCGCCGGATTCACGGGTACTGGGCGGTAACCGAGCACCGGAATGCCGAGCTGCGCGGCCGCCGCCGCAATAACCTGGCGGCAAACGTGCTGCAACCCTACATTTTTAGGCAGAAACAGCATGCCCACGCCGTACTCGCCAGGTTCGGGCAGCCGAATGCCAAGCGCGGTGCATTCTTCCAAGAGAAACCAATGCGGCAACTGGAGCAGCAAGCCGGCGCCATCACCAGAGTCGGAGTCGCAGCCACAGGCGCCGCGGTGCTCCATATTTTCCAGAATCGTCAGCGCATCGGCTACAATCTGGTGCGATTTACGGCCGTCGACGTTGGCAATAAAGCCGGTGCCGCAGGCGTCATGTTCAAACTCAGGGCGGTAGAGGCCCTGTGCGGTATGTAGCTCCATCGGAGAGAGGTGTCGTGGTTCGAGCGTTCTAAGTGACCCCCGGCAGCAGGTCCGAACCCATAACCTAATGCGGCCGACGCGGGCAATCCACTCTTTGCAGCACTTCTTTCCGATTTCTAACTTGCCGCTTTAACCCGCTCCGGTGACTGCTTTGCGGTCGAAATGCGCATTCTGCCCACAAAAAACTGCTTCTTACAGGCAAACCCTCACCTGGCAAGCCTACAATTTCTAAGCACCTCAGAACCCTAATATTTACGCTCATGAAAGACCTGCTGCGCGACAACCTGAGCTTCCGCCTGAACGGCCGCCTGTGGGTAGAAACCGACACCGACCGATTTATGGGTATCGGTAGGCTAGAGCTGTTAAGCCAGATTCAGGCTCAGGGCTCCATCTCGAAGGCGGCTCAGCACATGGGCATGTCGTATAAGCGAGCCTGGGACTTAGTAAGCTCCCTGAACGCCCAGGCCGCCAAGCCGCTGGTACTCACGCAGGCCGGCGGCAAGCGCGGCGGCGGAGCCGAGGTAACACCCGAAGGGCAGCAGCTGGTGCAGGAATTTCGGGCGCTGCAGGAGCGGTTTCAGGAATTTATGAGGCTAGAAACCACGCGCCTGTTGTAGTAGGTGCTTTGGCTAGTTCTTCTCCCCAACTAAGGCGGATAAACCATTCTGAGCTTTGATCGTTATGTTTGGCAAAATATAACGAATGAAGCGCGCTGCTCTCCGCATTCCTATCTTACTCGCACTAGGTCTATCGCCGGCGCTAACCCTGGCCCATCAGCGGCCAGCGCTGCCTGATACCGCACGCCGGGTGCAGCAGTTAGGGGAGGTGGTGGTATCCGCTTCTAAGGTGGAGGAGAGCTTGTTGCAGTCGCCGGTGACGGTAGAAAAGCTCACGGCGCGTCAGTTGCGGCTCACGCCGGCACCGTCGTTTTTCGATGCCATAGAGCACGTGAAGGGCATGCAGGTGATTACGCCCAGCCTTAGCTTTAAAGTGATAAACGCCCGCGGCTTCACGAACACCACTAATGTGCGCTTCGTGCAGCTCGTGGATGGCATCGATAACCAGGCGCCCCATATTGGCGGACCCCTTGGCAACGTACTGGGGCCTAGCGACCTGGATATTCGGGCGGTGGAGATTGTCCCCGGCACGGCCGCCGCGCTGTATGGGTTGAACGCTATCAATGGGCTAGCGAACTTCAGTACCCGCAACCCCTTCCGGAGCGAGGGGCTGAGCGTGCAGCAGAAAACCGGGGTTAACCACCTGCACGACCCTAGTACCACCGTCCGGCCGTTCACTGAAACCAGCCTGCGCTACGCCAAGGTGCTTAGCCCGAAGTTCGCGTTCAAAGTGAATGGCACCTACCTGCGCGGCTATGACTGGGTGGCCGCTGACCTGACCGACCTCAATCCAACGGGTAACGCTACTACTAGCCTACTGGGACCCGACAACCCCGCCCGCGACCCGGTGAATAGCTACGGCAACGAGTCCTCGAACCGCACCACGCTGTTGCTGGGCGGCAAAAGCTACCAAGTGGCGCGTACCGGCTACCAAGAGCAGGACGTAACCGATTACCACCTGCAAACCATCCGCTACGATGCGGCCCTGCACTACAAACTGACAAGCACCACCGAGCTGGCATACACTTACCGCGGCGCCGTGCTTGACAATGTGTACCAACGCAGCAACCGGTTCCGGCTGGAAGGTTACCGCCTGCAGCAGCACGCCCTGCAGCTCAGCGGCTCCGTGGTGCAGGCCCGCGCCTATTTCACCCAGGAGAATACCGGCCAGAGCTACAACCTGCGCTCCGCCGCCGAAAACCTCGACCGTAGCTTTAAGCCCGATGCCCGCTGGAACCAGGACTATACGGCTGCCTGGAACGACGCGGTGGGACTAGCGCAAACCGTAGCCCAAGCCCACGCGGCGGCCCGCGTGGCGGCTGATGCCGGTCGTCTCCAACCCGGCACGCCCGAGTTCAAAGACCGCCTACGCGAACTAACTGATATCAACAATTGGGACCAGGGCGCCGCGCTGCGTGTGCAGGCCCAACTGCTGCATGCAGAAGCACAGGTGAATGTAAGCGAGTCGCTCCGTCGCGGTAGGCACCAGGTGCTGCCGGCCTGGGCCGACCTGCTGGTGGGCGCCGACCATCGGACGTACTTTATTGAGCCCGATGGCAATTACTTTATCAATCCTACTGCGGGCGAAGACCCCTACGGCACGCTCACGTACGGCAAAACCGGCGGCTTTGTGCAGGCCGGCGCTAGGCTGCTGCCTGGAGAAAAGCTGCGCCTGACGGCCACCATGCGGGCCGATAAAAACAACTACTTCAGCACCCGTTTCAATCCGCGCCTGACCGCGGTGTACTCACCCACGCAGCGCCACAACTTCCGGGCAAGCTACCAGAGCGGCTACCGCTTCCCGAGCTTATTCGAGGGGTTTTCCAATGTAAACAGTGGGCAAGTGAAGCGGATTGGTGGGCTCCGCGTGATGTCAGACGGGGTATTTGAAAACAGCTACTTGCGCAGCTCTATTGATGCCTTTAACCAGGCAGTTATGGCCGATATCAATGCCAGTGCCAGCCCGGCCGATGCGGCTGAAAAGCGGCGCCTGGCCATAGAGCAGAACAAAGGGCGGTTAGTGAAAACCCCCTACACTTACCTACGGCCCGAGCACATTAAGTCGTGGGAAGTGGGGTACAAAGCCGCACTGCTACCAGAGGGCCGGTTGCTGCTGGATGTAGATTTCTACTACAACGCCTACCGCGACTTTATTGCCCAGGTAGAAGCCTACGTGCCCAAAACCAACAACCCCGACTCGGTGGCCATTTACCTTAACAGCCGCGCTACCCAAAGCCGCTACCGCCTCTGGACCAATGCCCAAAGCAAAGTGTATACCTACGGTAGTTCCCTAGGGCTGCGCTACGACGTAACCGGCGGCTACCTGGCCGGCGCCAGCATCACGTACTCGCGCCTCTACCGTACTGAATCTGGCGATGGGCTGGAGGATGGCTTCAACACACCGCGCTGGGCTTATAACCTGAGTTTGGGTAATGAAAAGGTGGTGAAAAACTTCGGGTTCGGACTTAACTACCGCTGGCAAGCCAAGTACCACTCCCAAACCTTCCTGGTCACCGGTACCGTGCCCGCCTACCACACCCTCGATGCACAGTTGAGCTACACCGTTCCTAGCCCCAATCTGCGCCTGAAGCTCGGCGCCAGCAACTTGCTCAACCACTATTATGTGAGCTACCTTGGCGGCCCAAGCGTGGGCGGGTTGTACTACCTCTCGGTAACGTACGGACTGTAGAATCGCACTTTGGGGTTCACCTAATCGCGCTGACCTTGTCGGGTATCCTCACTACAGGCCATTCTACTAGCTTCCTAACTCCGCACTGCTCTATGCTCGATGCCCTTCGCACGTATTTCCAGGGTAAGCTGCCGCTCTCCGAAGAGCAACTGGCGGAACTGAGTACGTTGCTTACGTGGCGGCACCTAGCCAAGCAGGAGGTGCTCGTGCGGCAAGGGGAGGTTGGGCGCTATGGAGCATTTGTGGTGCAGGGCTGTTTGCGCAGCTTCGTGACGGATGCCCGCCAAAAGGAGCATATTCTGCAATTCGCGCCCGAAAACTGGTGGATTTCTGATCAGCACAGCCTAGTGCGCCATGAGCCGGCACTGTTTTCCATCGATGCCCTCGAGAATTCGGAGGTATTGGTTTTTGGGGCCGATTTCTACCAGCGGTTGCAGTCGTTTGGGCCGGAGTTTCAGGCGTTCTTCTACCGCTTGCTGCAAAACAGTCTGGCCGCTATGCAGCGCCGGCTGATTGGGGTGCTCAGTGCCCCGGCCGAGGAACGCTATCAGGAGTTTCTGCAGCTCTACCCCACGCTGGCCCGGCGGCTGCCCCAGCGTCACATTGCCGCCTACCTCGGTATCACGCCTGAGTCGTTGAGCCGCATTCGGGGTGAGCTGGCCCGAGGCTAAGCCGAAGCAGATAGAACAGGTTGGTGCCAACCCAAGGGCTAGTACCCTCATCAGTAATGCAAGGCTATTCACGCCTAACGCTCTGTTGAGGCATACTACGTGCTGACACGATGGGCACACGCTACGGATGAGTGGTTAATTTAGAATAAATATGCATAATGATTTAACTGGCTGATAGTTAGCTATTCATTGTCGAGGTCGGGCCTGTATTGAATTATAGAAAGTATAAACACGAGCAAAAGAAGAACGCGGGGCGGAAATATGGCGTAAGCAGTGTTCGGTTCAGCTTAACCCAGCTGAGTTTGTCCTGATTCCTCCTTCATCTACTATTCTTTGGCACTATGATTCAGCAACCCACTACTGCGCCTACCGGGGCTGGGTTGGCCGCACCACCGCCATCCGGCGTGGTTCGCCTTACCATCAACGGCACCAAGCATACCCTGCAGCTTGCTCCCTGGACCACCTTGCTCGATGCCCTGCGCGAGTACGTACACCTCACAGGCACCAAAAAAGGCTGCGACCATGGCCAGTGCGGTGCCTGCACGGTGCTAGTAGATGGCAAGCGCATTAATAGCTGCCTGACGCTGGCTGTGATGCATGAAGAGTCGGATATTACCACCATTGAAGGCCTGGGCTCCCAGGAGAACCTGCACCCGCTGCAGCAAGCCTTCATCGACCACGATGCGTTTCAGTGTGGCTACTGCACCCCCGGCCAAATCTGCTCGGCGCAAGGGCTCATCAACGAAGGCAAAGCCCACACCGAGGACGAAATTAGGGAGCACATGAGTGGCAACCTCTGCCGCTGCGGTGCCTACGTAGGCATCTTGAATGCCGTGAAGGAGGTAGTGGATTCTAAGAAGTCAGAGCTTAGAAACTAGAGTGCAGATGGCGCAGCCATTAATGTTTCTCCATTTCTAAGTTCTCACCTCTCCGTTCTAAGCTCTCGACCATGAATCCATTTACTTATACCCACGCCCGGGCCGTTGAGGACGCCGTGCGGGACAACACCAGTCACCCCGGCGCCGCTTACATTGGGGGCGGCACCAATCTGCTGGACCTGATGAAGGAAAACGTGGCCCGGCCCACGCACCTCGTTGGCATCAGCAAATTGCCGCTCACGCAAATAGAGGAAACTTCCAACGGCGGTCTGCGCCTCGGTGCCCTTGCCACCAACGCCGACACGGCTTGGAACGAGGAAGTAAAGCGCCGCTACCCCTTGCTGAACCAGGCTATTTTGGCTGGCGCCTCGCCGCAGCTGCGCAACATGGCCACCAACGGCGGCAACCTCATGCAGCGCACCCGCTGCTACTATTTCTACGATACTGCTACCCCCTGCAATAAGCGCGAACCCGGTTCCGGCTGCTCCGCTATTGGGGGCTTCAACCGGATTCATGCCATTCTGGGGGCTAGTGAGCAGTGCATTGCTACCCACCCCTCAGATATGTGCGTGGGCTTGGCCGCCCTAGCCCCTACGGTGCGCGTAACCGGCCCTAATGGCGACCGGACCATTCCTTTCGAAGACTTCCACCGCCTGCCTGGCAACACCCCGGAGCGCGACAATAATCTGGAACCCGGCGAGCTGATTACGGGCCTCGATTTGCCCGCTAAAGGTTTCGAAAAGAACTTCACCTACCTCAAGCTCCGCGACCGGACTTCGTATGCTTTTGCCGTGATTTCGGTGGCGGCTGCGCTGGAGCTGGAAGGTAACACCATTGTGGATGCGCGCCTAGCGCTAGGCGGAGTAGCCCACAAACCCTGGCGCGACCAGGACGCGGAAAACCTGCTGAAAGGCCAGCCCGCCACGCCCGAAACCTTTGCCCGCGCCGCCGCAAAAGTGGTGGAAGGGGCCGTGGGGCAGGGCTCCAACAACTTCAAGATTGAGCTGGCCCGCCGCGCCATTGTGCGCGCCCTCAAGCAGGCCGCCGAAGGCAACCAGCACGCATCCGATGTCTTTTTAAACTCGAATCCATGAGCAATACCACCTACATCGGCAAACCCACAAGCCGCGTCGACGGTCCAGCTAAGGTAACGGGCGCCGCTACCTACGCAGCGGAGTTTCATGTGCCCAACATGGCCTACGGCTGGGTGGTAAGCAGCCCCATTGCCAAAGGCAAAATCACGAAAGTACACGCTGACGAAGTGCTGGCCATTCCGGGCGTGCTGCAGGTGTTTTCGCACGAAAACGTACCTAGTCTCCCGTGGTTTGATAGGAACTATAAGGATGATGTGGCCCCCGGCGGCTCGCCCTTCCGGCCCCTGCATGACAATGAAATTAACTTCAGTCAGCAGCCTATTGCCTTGGTAGTGGCCGAGAGCCTGGAGGTAGCCCGCTACGCCTCCTCCGTGCTGCGCTTCGACTTTGACCAGGCAGAGCACGACACCGATATTGAAAATAAGCGCGACAAAGGGTTTGAGCCCGGCCGGGGCAAAACCGGCTGGATGCCGCCACCACCGCCCCGCGGCAACCCTGACCAAGCCTGGGAAGGCGCCGAGCACCGCATTAAGGAGGAATACGTGCACGGCACCCAGCACCACAACCCCATGGAAATGTTCGGGGCCACCGTAGAGTGGCACGCCGACAAGAAACTCACCGTCTATGACAAGACGCAGGGGGTAGTGAATGTGCAGAACTACCTTACCAAGATATTTGGGCTCAGCAAAGATGACTGCCGGGTGATAAACCACTACATGGGTGGTGGTTTTGGTTCGGGTCTGCGGCCTCAATACTCGGTGTTTCTGGCAGTAATGGCCTCTTTGGAACTGAAACGCTCGGTACGGGTCACGCTCACGCGCCAGCAAATGTTCAGCTTCGGCCACCGGCCTCACACGTTGCAGTACCTCAAACTAGGCTCCAACCCAGATGGAACCCTAGCCGCCCTGCAGCACCACGCCCTGCACGAAACCTCGCAGTTTGAAGACTACACCGAGAACGTAGTGAACTGGTCGGGTATGCTTTATCAGTGCGAAAACGTGAAGCTGGGCTATCAAATCACGAAGCTCGATGTGTTTACGCCCCAGGATATGCGCGCGCCCGGTGCAGCTACCGGCTCGTTTGCCCTGGAAGTGGCCATGGACGAAATGGCTTATGCTGCCGGGCTCGACCCAGTAGAGTTTCGCCTGCGCAACTACGCTGAAAAAGACCAAAACCTGAATAAGCCTTTCTCCAGCAAAAAACTGCGTGAGTGCTACCACCAAGGCGCGGCCAAGTTTGGCTGGGAGAAGCGCACGCCCGAGCCACGCTCAATGCGCAACGGCAACCGCTTGGTAGGCTACGGTATGGCCGGCGGGGTGTGGGATGCCACGCAACAGAAAGCGGCTGCCAAAGCTGTATTCACCGCCGATGGCAAACTGAAAGTAACCAGCGCCACTGCTGATATCGGTACAGGCACGTACACCATCATGACCCAGATTGCGGCCCAAACCCTGGGCTTGCCCCTGGAGGCGGTAAGCTTTAAGCTCGGTGATACCACCATGCCCGAAGCTCCCGTAGAAGGTGGCTCCTGGACGGCGGCCTCGGTGGGTACGGCTGTAAAAAATGTGTGCGATGCGCTAGGCGAAAAGCTTCTGAAACTAGCCCAAAAGATGGAAGGCTCGCCACTAAAAGGCGCCAGCTTTGACGATGTAGAGTTCGTGAACGGCCAGATCCGGTTGCGGCTTGACCACAACGAAGGGGTAGTACTCCGCGACATTCTGCAAGCCAGCGGCGAGGAAAAACTGGAGGTAGATAACTCGGCGCAGCCCAACATGATAAAGCAGCAGCCCTACTCCATGCACTCGCACAATGCCGTGTTTGTGGAGGTAGAAGTTGATGAGGAGCTGGGTACCGTGCATGTTACGCGTGTGCTCAATGCCGTGGCTGCCGGTCGCATCTTGAATACCAAAACGGCTCGTAGCCAAGTGCTAGGCTCCATTGTGTGGGGAATAGGGATGGCCATGATGGAGGAAACCGTGATGGACCACAAGTTCGGCCGGTACATGAACCACAACTACGCCGAGTACCACATTCCCGTCAACGCCGACATCCGCGACCTGGAAGTGCTCTTTGTGGAGGAGGAAGACGACATCGTGAACCCGCTGGGCGTGAAAGGCATTGGGGAGGTAGGCCTGCTAGGCGTTGCCGCCGCCGTAACCAACGCCGTGTACCACGCTACCGGCAAGCGCGTCCGCGACCTGCCTATTTACTTGGACAAGCTGATGTAATCCGGTTTGCTGTACCATAAAAAAAGCCCCGGCGCTGTAAAGTGCTGGGGCTTTTTTTATGGTACTATTTTATTCCTAATTTTTTAGTGCTCTCAAAGACTTTGCAATCTCAAAGTAGTAAATCTGTTTATTTCCTTCTTTGGTTTCTACTTCCAGTTTATCGCAGGGGCCTGAGGTATCCACACTTTGTTTTGTAACTCTAGCTCCTATCATATCTAAAATAAAGTACTCTTCATCGACTTGAGTTACTGGCCAAGCGGTTGCGCATGTTTTGCCATCACCCTTTTCAACTATTGATTTAAGCAACCCAAATTGAATGCTTTTATACTTAGCTGCATTCGCTGTGTCACCTACTATTTTATAGGTTTGCCTTAATATTTTATGAGCAAGCATATTCGTATAATTAATTGATAGCATTTTTTTAGTGGTATTGATTACATCTTGGTATTGACTTTTTTCTATTTGTAAATACATCTGCTTTTTAAGTTTTTCAAAATCACCAGACTGCTTAGATGAAACAATAAATTGTTTACTTTCTATAAAGCTCTCTCTAAATTTTTGATAATCTATATCAGTGTTTCCTGATTCAAGTGCACGTACATATGTTGTGTACTCATCATTAAAAGTAGGAATCGAAATGGGGATACTAGACTGTCCGTATACGTAGGAACAGGTGAAGCACAAGACGAGAAATAAGGCCGCAATTTTAATCATGGAAACAAGTAAAGAGAGTCAAGAAATTTGAGTTATAAAAAGGTAATCACTCCTGCGAAACTGCTTACGTTGATAAAGCTTAAGACCAAGTTGCCATAAAGTATATCGAAGAAAGGCTTTACTATTTTACAATATATGAACAGATGGACCGTGGCAAGCTCAGTTGGGTAGCTTAGAAGTATAAAAGTAAACAGCTGCTAATGGTAGCGTTAAGATTTGGCTATGTCACCCGCTTTTGCAGCATTGCTGGCAGCGCTGTAGAGATCTTAAGGAGATTGAGGTGCTGGAGGAGGTTAGTACGGTTTGGCAGAAAGCATATGCAGCTCCACAAATATCTACAACGTCTTCAAGCGAGGCTGTCGAAGGCATTGCCGCTTTTGGGGTTGAGTACTGTGTTTAGCTTGAAGATTTCCAGGGTTTTCTGTGTTTCGCTCTGGCGCAGCAGCGTGTAGCCCCAGATGTTTAGGTCGCTTTAGGAGTGGCGGTATTCGGTTTCGCGCTTCTTGAGGTCGTTGGTAGCTTCCACAGAGTAGTGAAGGCTGCTTGCTAGCAAAGCAGGCAAGTTATACCAGAAGCCAAGGGATGTACCTACTTTTTTGCCAGAAAATGCCGCGCAATTGTCAGCTCCGGGCGGGTAGACTGGGGGGTGGTAATTGCAAGCAGCTGCTGGTAGTAGCGTCGGGCTTTGGCGATGTCGCCGGATTGGGTGGCGGCTGTGGCAGCACCGTGCAGGCCGTTGAAGCGGTTGGGGTGCTGGGATAAATCGGCTTCGTAGGCTAGTAGGGCTTGCTGAGGTTGCTTGGCTTGCAGGAGTAGGTCGCCGAGCAGCTCACGGGCGGGTAGCACCTCGCTAGGGGTTACGGCGTGCTTCTGGGTGCGTTCCTCTATGTCGGCGGCTTGGCGCATGAGCTGCAAGGCTTGCTGATTGTTGCCTTCGGCAGCCAGGAGCCAGGCTTGCGCGGTTTTCAGCTGAATAGCTACTTGGTTGGCTTTGTATTGATCCTTCTGCCCGAGTAGGGTGGTGTGGTGGGCTTGTAGCTGCTGTATTTGCTGACGCACCGAGTCGGGCTGGCCGAGGTGGACATAGCCGAGCGCTCGGGCAAAGTGCACCATGGATTTCTGCCACGGAAACTCCTCCCAGGCCACATTCGCCTCTGGGATCTTCAGGTGAGCCGCTTCGGCCCATAGCTTGTTTTCTAGCACGTAGCGGACCGGAATGGCTGCTAGGGCGTAGGCCACCTTAAAGTTGGCCGGATGCACTTCCTGTATGGTTTTCAGGTAGTCCCATTGCGCTTTGGCCTGCCTGTTATCGGCTTTCTGAAGGTAGGCGTAGGTGAGGTAGTCCAGGGCGTGGAGTTCTTCGTCCCAATGGCCCTTAATACCGGTGTTCTCCGCGTAGCACTTCGCTGAGGTTGCCGCATCAAGGTTCGAGGCTACACAGTCGTCCCAGAGCCCTAAGCGCACGAAAATGTGGGAGGGCATGTGCTGGGCGTGGGCCGAGGATGGGGCAATGGCCGCGTACTTTCTGGCCGCCGGCAAGGCGTTGGCGGCTAGCTCGGGGTAGTCGTAGCTATGAATGATGTAGTGAATAATGCCCGGATGGTTGGGCGCACCCCGCAACAACTCAGTGAGCATGGCGCCGGCCTGGCGCTGCCGGCGGAAGGTTTTATCGGCGGGGTCGGCGGCGCCGTTGAGGGCTAGGGCGTAGAAAATGGTGGCCTCCTTATCGGTGGGGTAAGTGGCGTGCAGCTTGGCCATAGCCTGCTCAAACCGGGCGCAGCGCACCCCGTGCGGCGTGGTGGTGCCATCCTGGTAAAATTGCGCCAGTGCTTGGATGTAGGCGGTTTCGCGGGGCATTTTTTGCGGAATGCGCTGGGCCAGGGTTATGGCTTTGGTGCCTTTGGCTAGCTCAGTGGGGGTAGGGGGCGCCCACAGCGGGTGGTAGTTGGCCATGGCCACGCCCCAATAAGCCATAGCGCAGCCGGGCTCCCGGTCGATAATCGTGGCAAAGGCCTTCTCGGCTTCATCATACTCAAAAGAGTGCAGCAGCGAAACGGCCAGGTTGAAGTCGGCAGCACCTGTAGCGGCGCAGGAAGTCGTAAACCCGGAAAAGCCGTATTTCGGGTTGGGAATGCCGCAGACCACCTGCGAACCTCGATTGAGCTTCATTTCCCGAATGGCTTCAGCGGAAGGCACAGCGGATTTCTCCCGACACGAAACCACCGCGCAAAGCAGAACAGCCCATAGCCAATGACCGGTGAAAAGCGTCTTTCTCATACCTGACGCGTGAAGAGGTGCTGTAGTGCTTCTGCTACTGTCTGTGTTTTCCGGCTACTGAAGCGGCTTTCGTACCGGAGGGTAGGTTTCATTCAGTAGGTTGAATATACCGAAATCAGACCTAACCAACGTGCCGGGCTTGAGGTGCCCACCTGCTTTAGGAACAAGGACTTATTACTGGCTAGGTCCGAGCGTGGGGTAAAGCGGGAGGAACGGGTTGTCGGTTTTTGCTGCCTAGTAACCCCAGCAGCCCCAGCGCCGGCCCCATAGCCAGCGTCATGTACAGATACTGCGGCGCCACTAAGTGAGCAAGCCAGCTGGTGTACTGAATGCTGACAATGGTGAGAGCAAAGCCCAGGCAATTAACAATGGTAAGGGAGGTGCCGCGCGAAGCTTCCGGAGCGTTCTGGGCCACCAGCGTTGAGAACAGCGGCGAATCGGCTACCACCACTAGGCCCCAAAAGAACAGAAACCCCAGCAGCAACGCCGGAGAAGCCCCTCGCAGAAACAATGGCGAACCCAGGCAGCACAAACCCGACAAAGCCAGCGCCGCCGTAGCCACCGGGCGTGGCCCCAACCTCTGCGACAGCAACCCGCTCCCCACGCACGCCAGGCCGCCCACCCCAATAATGAGGAAGGAGAGTAAGGGTACATTGAATGCTACGCTAGGGTGCACCGTGTTATAAGCCGCCAGGAGCACCGGCACAAAGGCCCAGAAGGTGTAGAGCTCCCACATGTGTCCGAAGTAGCCAAACGCCGCCGCCCGAAACTGCGGCCGCCGAAATCCTGCCAGAAATGCGGTGAGCTGCAGTTGCTGCCCGGCCCGGCGGTGGGGACCATCGGGCACCAGCAGCACCAGCGCTAGGCCTCCCAGCACCGCCAACCCCGAGGTAGCCAACGTAACGTAGTGCCAGGGCAGCTGAGCCGTAGCGCTTTTCAGCAGGTGCGGAAATGCCGTGCCCAGCACCAAGGCCCCCACCAGAAAGCCCAACGACTTTCCCAAGCCAGCCTGGTAGTAGTCGGAGGCGATTTTCATGCCCACAGGGTAAATGCCCGCCAGGAAAAAGCCCGTCAGGAAGCGGAAGGCCAGCAGCTCCTCCGTACCAATGCCGCCGAGGTTAATGCCCAGGTTGCACAAGGCCGCCAGCAGCGCACTAAAGAAAAACACCCGCGAAGGCGAGAACCGGTCGGCAATGGCCAGCAGCGCAAACGTGAGCGTGCCAGTAATAAAGCCCAACTGCACCGCGCTGGTGAGCGTGGCCACAAAGCCGGGCGCCAGGCCAAACTCAGCGGCTACATCGGGGGCAATGGCGTTGCCGGCAAACCAAAGCGAGGTGCAGAAAAACTGCGCCAGCACAATGGTAGGAAGTATTCGGCGCATAGGGGTTGGGTGGGGCAGGAGGGGTAGTACGGAGTGGCAAATTGCCTAAACTCCTCCAGTATTGCCGCTACCCCTGGCTACTTTCCGAAGCCAAGCTCAGCTTTTTCGAGGTATCATAGGCGAGCTCGAGGTAGTGGTTGTTGTTGAACTCGAACTCGGCTATGACCTCCAGGCCCAGCTTTTGAGTGTGCGCCGCGTAGGAGCGCGTATTGATGCGGTTAATGAACGTGACCAGCACCGGATAGCGAACGGCCATCTTCTCCCGCGCAAACTCAAAAATAGCCTCCAGCAAACCGCTGCCCCGGTACGCCTTATCCACGCACACCGGCCCGTATTGGTAGGAGTTTTCAACGCTGAGGGTGCGGCCCGCATACTCCAGCTTCGGCAGGTCGGCAATCATCTGGGAGAAGATGGGCCACACCGACCAGAACTGCCACGAGGCCGACATAACATACGCCACCACTGCCGCACCTTGCCGGGCAATAAACAGCCCCTGCTCTTCCTCAATCAGCTTGGTGAGCTGCTCGCGGGTAAAGGCAGTGGTAACAAAGCCGTCCTTCTTGTCCTCCTCCCGAATCGTATCAATCTGATATTTCCGATGAAGGGTCAGGACGTCATCAATGTCAGCAAGGTCGGCCAGTTTAAGCTCCATGTGGGGGTAGTAAGTTGAGGTGGAAAGTGTTCAAATCAGCAAGAACGTAATCGTAATATGAACGTCATGTCGAGCTGGTCGAGACATCTTGCGTGCTGATGTTGCAGCGGTATTTTCATCCATTCCATGCGTGCAAGTCGATTGGCTCCCAGTTTGAATTCAAGCTTCTGATCAACAATTCCTTCTTGGCTCGACTCCATTTCTTGAGTTGCTTCTCACGAGCAATGCCCTGCAGGGCATCCGGGCAGGTTTCGAAATACACAAGCAAGTTGCATTGGTAGCGGCCGGTGAACTTACTCGCATCTCACAGGCCTCGGCTGTGCTCATAGAGTCGCCGTTCCAGATCATTGCTCATCCCGATATACAGAACCGTACGCGCTGGATTACTCAGGATATATACGAAATAGCTCATTAAAGAAAATTAACGCTACAATATCAGCACGCGAGATGTCTCGGCAAGCTCGACATGACGTTCAATTGTTTTTTCTGAATGCTGCCAAATAGGAACAATATAGCCACACGCTTCAACCAAGCCTCTCGTTTCTTATCCTACATCAAGGTCTCGCCACCTAGGGCACGGTACTTTTGTTAGGTAGAAACTCCACAACGCATGCACCGCAAAGATTTTCTGAAAGCCTTGGCCGTGCTCCCACTTGCTCCTGCTATGAACTCTCTGCAAGACCTCCATAAAACAGCTAATTCCTTCCAGAAAACGGCCAAAATGCCCGTGCTTTTCGTGGGCCACGGCTCGCCGATGAATGCGCTGGCCGATAACCCCTTTACCCAAACCCTGCACCAGCTGGGCCGTGATATCCGGAACCTACAGCCGCCGCGGGCGGTGCTGGTGGTGTCGGCGCATTGGCTTACGCGGGGCACCTTTGTGGCCGTGAATGAGCGGCCCGAAACCATTCACGATTTCGGCGGCTTTCCGCAGGAGCTGTTTGAGATGCAGTACCCTGCGCCAGGGTCCCCTGAGGTAGCCCAGGAGGTACTGGCAGCCCTGCCCGATGCGCACCCTAGCGACGAATGGGGCCTCGATCACGGCACCTGGACGGTGCTGCACCACATTTTCCCCGAGGCCGATATTCCGGTGTTCCAGCTCAGCATCGACTACTATAAGCCTATTACGTACCACGCCGAGCTTGCCCGGCAGCTGCAGTTTTTGCGCCGCCGTGGTGTGCTGATTTTGGGTAGCGGCAACATTGTGCACAACCTGCGCCAGAGCATGCCCAGCTTTATGAACGACGACCCGCGCCCCCACGCCTGGGCCGTTGAGTTTGATGAGTGGGCGAAAGCTAAAATAGACCAGCGCGACCTGCATGCCCTGGCTCATTACCAGCAAGCCGGCGCCAGCGGCCCACTCTCAGTCCCCACCCCCGACCACTACATCCCGATGCTCTACAGCCTGGCCCTGGCCGAGCCCGACGATGACATCCGCCACGCCTTTGAGGAAGTAAGCTTTGGGGGCATGAGCATGCGCACGTTTGTGGTTGGCTAAACTACGGACGCCTGCGACCACCTCGGTTTTCTCAGGCAAGAAAACGAGGCGGTCGCAGGCGCTTTAGCGTACTGGTTTGCCAGGGTGCTGCTGAGGCACAAGTGATTGGTTTAGAACAGGAAGCCCAGCCGCACCACCGGCAGTCGGTCCTCGCGCGACATATTGTAGCTGGCCATGAGTACTACCCGCCGAAACGGCTCCAACCACAGGCCGCCCCCGTAGCCCGTGTGCCAGGTGGAGGAGGTCTCGCCATCAAGCCACACCCGGCCTAGGTCATGAAAACCTACTAACCCTACTTTAGTAGATACCAGCATGGTATTCAGGGTGCCGAGGTAGAGCCTGAAATCCAGATTGTTATAGAGGCTGTTTTCGCCCACAAAGCGCGTCCGGCGGTAGCCGCGCAAGTTGGAGAGTCCGCCCAGGGTAGCGCCCTGAAAAAACTCGAAGCGGCTGAAATTCAGGCTACCCCCAACGCGGGCCGCCAAAGTCAGGGCCGGTAGACCGGCGGGGGTCCAGAAGCCAGACGCTTCGGAGGTGAGTTGGGAAAGCGGGCGGGCCGGGCCGCGGGTGCCCCGCAGACCGGTGTACTCCGTGTGCCAGAACAGGCCTTTGGTGGGGCGCCAGTCGTTGTTGCGCGTATCAAACACGTGTCCGAGCTGCACGCCGGCATAGTGGCGGGCGGCAAATTGGGTGGCACCCATGCCTGTTTCATCGGTGGGCTGCTCTATAAACCGCCCGGGCGAATGCCGGATGCGCACGCGCTGATAGGTTGGCCCCGCGAAAAACTGGTGGTGCTCGCCTACCCGGCGCCGGGCCAGGGCCTGCAGCACCAGGTTGTTGTAGCGTACGCGGTAGTAGCTGATACCAACATCTTTATCATAGTCTGAGTTGTTGCCGAAGCCAAAGAAGTTGCGCACATAGTTGGGCGCCTGCAGGTCGGCGCGCAACAGCAAATCGAGGTTGCCCACTACGTGGTTCAGTTCGCCGGCATAGCGGAAGCTGTACGCGGCGGTGCCTAGGGCCACGCTGGCCTGCAACCGATGCACTGAGGCCCACGGCAACCTCCGGAATCCTGGTTGCCGCATTTCTACGCCCACCCCCACAAACACGCCATCGTCGGGGTTGAAGGCTAGTGGTAGCACCGGGCCAACGTAGGGGTAGCGAAACGCCTGTCGGTTGTGCTCATTCACCAGAGAATCAGGAGAGGTTCGGTTGCGGCTTTCCGGACCCAGTTCCAGCTGGTTGCCAATCGGGGTATCGTAGATAATGGTATGCCGGCGCGGGCCCGCCAAGCGGGAGTGGTCAACTAGCGTGTCGTGGCCGTCGCCCCCAATTAGGCGTACCGTAATGCCGGCGCGGGCCTCCCCGGTTACTTCCATCCGGTCTTGGCCGCCTAGCCCGTACAGCCTGATTTCCTGGGTTTCCTCGGTCAGGAAGGTGCGGTCATACAGCGGTTGGCGGGTAGTGGGCTCCTGGGGGCTAGGGTTTCCTTGGTACATCCGAACGCGGGTGTGCTGGTCGTCGAGCCGCTCCACCTGGAAGAATTCGTCTTGGTCGCTGCCCGTAATATCCACGTGCCGGGCCAAAAAGCGATAATACTGCGCAGCGTAAGCAGGTAGGGCATCGCGGTTGGTCTTGAGCTTGCTGATGATACTAGGCCCCGAAAGCTGGTAAACCGAATCGGGCAGTTGGCGAATGGCCTTTTCCAGCACGGCATCAGAAAGGCGCGATTTTAGGTCTTGTGCTATGCTGAGCCAGTCTTCGCGGGTGGTTTCGGTCAGGAAAGAGCGGTCGAAGTATCGGGCGCTGAACATGAAGGTGTTCACGTTGCGCAGGTGGCCATCAAAGCCCTGCACCGCCGGCACGGCCCAGTTCCGGCTGGCCAGGTTCGGCAGCACACCCTGGTTGACAAAGAATGCCTGGTCCCGGTCGCGGGGCACGGCGCGCAGCAGCAGCCCGTCCGTTGGTTGGGCGTATGCCATCCAGCGCCATTGGTCTTCGTGCCGGTCAAAGTCGGCTACCAATACATCAAAGAGCCGGGCCCGCACCAGCTCGCGTTGGTCAACCTGGTTTCTGGAGTCGGTGCGCAGCAGCTGTAGCACCTGGTCGGTGGGGTAGTTTTTCTCCAGCGGTTTGCCGGAGAAGGACGCGGGTACTTGCGGGTCGCGTTCCTCCAGAATGGCCAGCGTATTGCCGAACTCGGCTTTAAACTCCCCCAGCCGTTCATCCTCGGGCACGTACACCAGCTCAGGGTTGGTATGGCCCACGCCGGCCGCCTCCGCCAAAATTGGAATCGTGAGGGCCGCATACGGGTGCGCGGCCGATACCTGATCCTGCACTACTTTGGCCGCCAGGGTATTACGCAGCTCGGCGCTCAGGACTTGCTCCGTATTCTTTTCAATGGAGCGCAGCACATACTCGCGGCCGTTCGCTGCCCGCAGCCTCAGCGACTTGGTTTGCTTACCGCCACCTTGTTTGAAGGGCCGCAAACCACCCTGCGCCGTGCTCAGGTTCAGGACCGGGACCTGCACCGGCTGCTGCCACTCCTGGCGGTAGTTGCGCCCCAACAGCCACGTCTTGACGGGGCCAGCCGCGTATTGCTGGCTGGCTTTCACAACTATGCTGCTGTGCTCAGTAAAGGGCAGGGCGCTGGAGGTAGTGGTGGTTTCGTTGGAAATAGCCGAGGGCGAGGAAGACTGTGCCTGTGCCGCCAGGCAGCCCGCTAGGGCATAGGTTGCTACCAGTAGAAATTGTCGCATAGTTAATAGGGGAAGGGGAGCATAACGGGTGGCCGAGGCCACTTCGGGGTGGCACCGGACCTAGTAAACAGGGCTTACCGCTGGCTGAGGGCACCTGCAAGCAAAGCCGGCAACTGCACGCTGGCATGCATCTGGGGCCGAATCAGAGGGGTAGTATGGTTGCGTACCAGCACTGTGAGGCGCTGGGTGCCGTGGGCCGCGGGCTGGGGCTGAATTTGCTCAATTATTCCGCTGAACCGCCGGGCAGGATATTCCGCAATGCGCACCGCCACCGGGTCGCAGACTTTCAACTGCCTAGCTACCTCGGGCGAAACCGCCAGCACCACCTTCACGTGCGAAACATCGTGCAGTGTGGCCAGGCAAGTGCCGGCTTTCAAATGGCCCCCCACTACTACCTTCTTCTGCACAACAAAGCCCGCATAAGGCGCCAGGAAATACGCCCGATTTACTTGGTTGGACGAAGAGCTGCTCTCCAGAAACTTCAGCAGGATTTGCCTTTTCCGGACGTATTCGCCCTCCTCGAAGTACACCTGCCGCACCCAGCCGTGGGCCGGCGTAATCAGGGGCACCACTCGGCCGGCCTCTACCATTCCGCGCACCGTGAAACTAGGCACGGCGGCTTTGGGTAAGGTAGCCCCAGCTTTTGAAGGCAGCTGAGCAGCTAGCTTGCGCTCTGTTTTTGCCGGTAACGGCTGCCAATACAGCCAGAGTGCAGCCGCAACTGCGAGGGGTATGTGCTGGCCCATAGCATCGTCATGGGGTGAGCTCGATAGTAACTCTCTGTGCCCGCATCAGGATTGCGGGCACCCAACAGAAGGCCCGGACAGGCGGGCAAGCCAGAAATAAGCAGGCTTTAAGGTGTATGTGAAAGATATATATAATCCATTATATTGTCAAACAGAGGCGAAATCCATGTCTGGCTATCAATCTGATAGGTATAAAGCGCTAAAGGCAGGGCGGCCTGGTTTTACAGCAAGGTGTTAAGGGCTTGCTTCGGCCGCGTTACCCCAGTTTACTAGGTGCCGTATGGCCCGGAACTCAGCACACGGCGGGTTCCGCCTCGGGGCAGGCCTAGCGAAATATTCCGGCCTACGTACCTGCACGGTAGCAACTGTTTTGCTGAAAACAGAGTACGGCAGACTGCACTTCGCACGCCTGGGGCACCTAGTAGTAGAAAGCAGCCCTAGCCCGAAGTTGCGCCCAGACTGGCTTACTACCGGATGGCTGGCACCCGCCAGTCGCCCGTATCTTCAGCCACGAGCCACCTACTCTATGACGCAGGAACAACTACGCTTAGCCGATACCACCACCAAAAAAGCCGATTGGAAGAAATTCGGACCCTATTTAACCGAGCGCCAGTGGGGAACAGTACGTGAAGACTATAGCGCCGACGGCAACGCCTGGGACTACATTACCCACGATATGGCGCGCAGCAAAGCGTACCGCTGGGGCGAAGAAGGCCTCGGCGGCATCTCCGACGACCAGCAGCTGCTGTGCTTCGGGGTGGCCCTCTGGAATGGCAAAGACGAAATACTGAAAGAGCGCCTGTTTGGCCTCACCAACGGCCAGGGCAACCACGGCGAGGACGTGAAAGAGCTGTACTATTACCTTGATAGTACGCCCACGCACTCGTATATGCGTATGCTGTATAAGTATCCGCAGCGGGCCTTTCCGTACCGCAAGTTGGTAAAGGAGAATGCCCGCCGCACCCGTCAGGAGCCGGAATACGAACTGTTGGAAACCGATATTTTCAGCAAAAATCGGTATTTCGATGTGTTCATCGAATACGCTAAGGCCGGCCCCGACGACATCCTGATAAAAATTACGGTGCATAACCGAGGCCCCAAAAAAGCATCGGTGCAGGTGCTGCCTCAACTCTGGTTTCGCAATACGTGGTCGTGGGGACATGCCGAGGACAAGCCGGTTTTGCGCGCCACAGGGCCTAGTACCGTCGTGGCCGAGCACCCGCTTTTAGGAGAGTATCAGCTTTATTGTGATGAAACTCCCACGCTGCTGTTCTGCGAAAACGAAACCAACGGCGCCCGCCTCTACAACCTACCGGCCAAGGGGCTGCACTTTAAAGATGGCATCAACGACTACGTAGTCAACGGCGACCAGGACGCTATTAACACCGACCAAAAAGGCACCAAAGTAGCGGCTCAGTACCACCTGAATCTGCAGCCGGGTCAGTCGGGGGTAGTGCGCGCCCGTCTGCGCCAGCCGGGCTGTAAGGAGCCGTTTCTGGACTTCGACCACATTTTTGCGGCCCGCAAGCACGATGCCGACGAGTTTTATGACTGCGTGCAGGAAAGCCTACCGCCCGACCCAGACATGCGCAACGTGCAGCGCCAAGCCTTTGCCGGTATGCTCTGGAGCAAGCAGTATTATTACTACGATGTAACCCAGTGGCTGGAAGGCGACCCCTCGGTGCAGACGCCGCCACCCGAACGCCGCAAAGGCCGCAACCGCCAGTGGCGCCACCTGCACAACGCCGATATTGTTTCCATGCCCGATAAGTGGGAGTACCCGTGGTACGCGGCCTGGGACCTGGCTTTTCACTGCATTCCGCTGGCCATGGTCGATTCAGATTTTGCCAAAAATCAGCTTCGCCTGCTCACCCGCGACTCGTATATGCACCCCAACGGCCAGCTGCCGGCCTACGAGTGGAACCTATCCGATGTGAATCCGCCCGTGCACGCCTGGGCTACCTGGCGGGTATACAAAATGGACAAAAAGCTGCGCGACGGCCACGGCGACACGGCTTTTCTGGAGGGCGTGTTCCATAAGCTGGCTCTCAACTTCACGTGGTGGGTAAACCGCAAAGACAAAAGCGAGCGAAACATCTTTGAAGGCGGCTTTCTGGGGCTTGACAACATCGGCGTATTCGACAGAAGCTCCCCGCTGCCCACCGGAGGCTTCATTGAGCAGTCGGATGGCACGAGCTGGATGGCCATGTTTGCCCTGAACATGATGCGCATGGCCCTGGAGCTGGCCCGTACCAACCCTGTGTATCAGGATATGGCCGCTAAGTTCTTCGAGCACTTCCTCTACATCGCCGATGCCATGACCCGGGGCGGCGACGGGCTTTTCAACCTCTGGGACGAGGAAGACGGCTTTTATTACGACGTACTTCACACCCCCAACGAGGAGCGCACCATGCTGAAAGTGCGCTCCATTGTAGGGCTGATTCCGTTGTTTGCCGTGGAGGTAATTGAGCAGGAACTGCTAGATGCTATGCCCGAGTTTTCGGCCCGTGCCACTTGGCTGCTCGAAAACCGCCCCCACCTGGCCCAGTTGGTTTCGCGGTGGGAAGAGCCGGGCAAAAGTGCCCGCCACCTGCTGGGGCTACTGCGCCGCTCCCGCCTGAAACGGCTGCTTACCCGCATGCTCGATGAAACCGAATTTCTATCTGACTACGGCATCCGGGCCTTGTCCCGCCACCACCTAGAGCACCCCTATGTGTTCAGCACTGAAGTTGATGACTTTGTGGTGCAATACGTGCCCGGCGAGGCCGAAAGCAGTATGTTCGGGGGCAATAGCAACTGGCGCGGCCCCATCTGGTTTCCCATCAATTACCTGATACTGGAGTCGTTGCAGCGGTACCACTTTTACTACGGCGATAGTTTCCAGATTGAGTACCCGACGGGCTCAGGCAAGTTGCTGAATCTACAGGAGGTAGCGGCCGCCCTGGCGGGGTGCCTCACCAAACTGCTGCTGAAGGATGAGAACGGCCGCCGCCCGGCGTTCGGCGATAGTGAGCTACTGCAGCATGACCCGCATTTCCAAGATTACCTACTCTTCCACGAGTACTTCCACGGCGATGACGGCCACGGCCTGGGTGCCAACCACCAAACCGGCTGGACCGGCCTGATTGTGCGTTTGCTGCAAATGCAGGAGGTAGCTGAGCTTAAATAGTACAGTAGCGTAGATGCGCTGCTATCGGCGTATTATTTTCCCTAATTCTTGAGCTTGTCTTTTATTAATTCGATCACTAGCTGGTTTTTACTCTCCTGCGCGGCCGTCAGCACCGAATTGCCTTGTTCATCTGAGGCAAGAACATTGGCACCGTGAGCCAGCAGAAGCTCGACCATTGCTAGGTCGCCTTTGGCTGCAGCGTACATCAGGGCTGTGGACTTAAACCAATCCTTCCACTCCAGTTGGGCCTTGTGCTCTACCAGGAGTTTTACAATCTCTAACGTACTGCCGTTAACCGCCATGGTCAGGGCACTAAACTGAGCTCCTGGCCCAAGTTGCATAACGGAGCTTGGGTCAGCACCTTGGTCTAATAACCTTTCAACCTTTTTGGCATTGTTGTTATGAATAGCTGCGAAAAGATCTTTCGATTTATTCTGTGCAAGACCAGTAACTGATAGGGCGAGAATAAACAGAGCAGTAAGTAGAATTCTAGGCATTTGACTATGAAAGATGAATAAGAGGTACGCAGCTATAAATGTAGGTTCGCTCTAATAATAAACTACAACTGGATGGGGCCATAAACTCCTGCTGGGATTGTAATAGAACGGTTGAAGTAAGAGCAATTAAAAACAATACCATCGGAAACCGCTTTAGGTAGCCTGTTCCTCATCCCCTCACTAACCTCTTCTATGAGCTATCCGAACGCTGTTACGCTTACTGCCTCCGACAATACCCAGTTCAACGCCTATACCGCTTTCCCGACCACCGATGGGCCGCACCCCGGCATCATCTTGCTGCAGGAAGCTTTTGGCGTGAACGGCCACATTCGCAACGTAGCTGACCGGCTGGCCCAGGCCGGTTACGTGGTGGTGGCGCCTGAAATTTTCCACCGTACCGCCGAACCTGGTCTGGAAATACCGTATTCCAATTTTGCGGGAGCCCTGCCGCACTACAACGCCATTACTCCGGAGGGCCTCACGGCCGATGTGCAGGCCTGCTACAACTGGCTTCTAGGCCAGTCGGGTGTGACGGATAAAATCGGCAGCATTGGGTTTTGCCTGGGTGGGCGCGTGTCGTTCCTGACGAATGCTGTGTTGCCGCTGTCAGCTGGGGTTTCGTACTATGGCGGCGGCACCCACACGCTCACTGACCGGGCCAAAGACCTTCATGCCCCGCACCTGTTCTTCTGGGGTGGCCTAGACGCGCACATCAGCAAGGAGCACATTGCGCAGGTAACAGATGCCGTAGAGGCGGCCGGCAAGCCCTACATCAACACCGTCATTTCCTACGCCGACCACGGTTTCCATTGCGACGAACGGCCCAGCTACCACCCCGAAGCTGCCGCCGGAGCCTGGGCTCTCACGCTGGCTTTCTTCAACGGTAAGCTGCGCAGTTAGCCGGGTCTCACTTAATTACTAGGTGATGATGAGGCCGCAACCGCGAGTAAAGCACCTATTTTCAGACAAAACCAGAGCGGCCGACCCAAATGGATCGGCCGCTCTGGTTTTGTCTGGGCAAGCTTCTACTTGGCTTTAGCCTGAATGAGTTTAATCACATCGGCGTTACCGCCTTCCTTGGCGTTAGCTAGCACGTCTTTGCCGTCCTTATCTTTGGCCTTGGGGTTAGCGCCGTTGGCGAGCAGGAACTCCACCACATCAAGGCTGCCGTTGGCGGCAGCGGCCATGAGGGCAGTGGTGTTAAAGGAATCTGCTTTCTCGACCTGGGCTTTGTTTTTTACTAGGGCCTTCACCACGTCTAAATGGCCGTTGCCAGCCGCTAGAATAAGGAAAGTGGTAGGAAAGCCGGGCATCATTTCTACTGGGGCATTGGCATCAGCGCCGGCAGTGAGCAGGGCATCCACGTCAGCAGCCTTATTTTTTACAACGGCAGCATACACCTTTTGCGTAGCCGTTTGGGCGTGAGAAAGCGTAGTAGCGGCGAGAAATAGAGTAAAAACGAGAAGAAGTTTTTTCATGCCGGGAAATCCAATTGAAAGAAGAGAATAATCTCAAATGTAAGGCCTTGATGCCGGAATATCCCTATTTCTGCTTCCGATTTACAGCGACGCTACTCAACTGATTCGTTAAAAACGTTTGGGTGCACCAGCTACATAAGATCAGTCCGTTACTTCTATAAGCTAACTCTTCAAGCCCAACTATTTATAGATGATTATGTATAATCATTCTAAATAACTTTGGTTGTTACTCGGCTGTAGTGTTCCTTTGTATTGTTTTAGAATAGTTCTAAATAGAAAAAAGTACATGAACACACTGCAACGCCTGGGCCTAACTTCCTCCTTACTGGCCTTTCCTATACTAGTATACGCTCAACAGTCGGCCGCCATTCGGGGCACGGTTACTACAGTGGATGGCAAGCCGGCCGAGGCCGTAACCATCGGCCTGAAGAGCCGCAGCCAGGGCGCCATTACCAACAACCAAGGCCAGTATAGTATTGAGCGCGTGCGCGATGGCCAGTATACGGTAGTGGTGACGGCGGTTGGGTTGAAGACCGAAGAGAAGCTAGTAACTGTAAGTGGGGGCCAGGCCGTAACGCTGGACTTTACCTTATCGGAGAACGCGGAGCAGCTTCGGGAGGTGATTGTGAACGGCGCCCGCGTGAATCGTTTCGCGCGCAAAAGCAGCGACTACGTTGCCAAAATGCCCCTAAGCAACCTCGAAAACCCGCAGGTGTATGCTACGGTGGGCAAGGAGCTGCTCTCGGAGCAGCTAGTATTTACCGTAGATGACGCCATGCGCAATGCCGTGGGCGTGCAGCGCATGTGGGAAGCCACGGGCCGGGCCGGCGATGGTGGCAGCTTTTATAACAGCCGCGGCTTTATTGTGCAAAGCCAGCTGCGCAACGGCCTGGCTGGCAACGTGACCAGTGATATTGATGCCGTAAACCTGGAGAAGCTGGAAGTTATCAAGGGGCCGTCGGCTACGCTGTTCGGTAGTTCCCTGACCTCCTATGGTGGCCTCATCAACCGCGTGACCAAAAAGCCCTACGAGACGTTTGGGGGCGAAATAGGGGTAGCAGCCGGCAGCTACGGCTTTCACCGCGTGAGCGCCGACGTGAATACCCCACTCAACCCAAGCAAAACGCTGGGCTTCCGCCTGAACTCCGCCTACCAGTACGAGGATAGTTTCCAGAGCGAGGGCTTTGCCAAAAGCTTTGCCGTGGCACCTAGCCTCTCATTTAAGCCCACGGAGCGGCTGAGCATTAACCTCGATGCCGAGCTGTTTCAGGGGCGCAACGTAGGCCGCCAGCTTATCTTTTTCTACTTCCCCTCCACGCAGCTGGGCGCTACCCGTGCCGACGAGCTGAACCTCGACTATAAGAACTCTTACATGGGCAGCGGCCTGGAGCTGAAGACTAGGAGCACCAACCTATTTGGCCAGGTAAACTACCGGCTCTCATCGGCCTTCACGTCATCAACCAACCTTACCTTCAGCCGGAGCTTCTCCGATGGGTTTGGGCCGTATTTCTACCTAGTACCCGATGCCGTGGCCACCGGCAACCCCAACGCGGCACCTGGCGCCAATTACCTCGCCCGCGCCGACCAATCGACGGGCAACAGCCGCAATACGGTGCTGGAGGCGCAGCAGCTTTTTAACGGCGACTTCCAGGTGGCGGGCCTGCGCAACCGCGTGGTGCTGGGGCTTGATTTCCTGCGGGTTGATTCCGACCAGAACTTCTTCGGCAGCAGCTACGATATTGTGCCCCTAAATGTGCCCGGCTACGACTACACGCAGTTCAACGGCACCAACCAGGGCAATTTGTACAACAGCAAAGACCCCGACTTCACGTACCCCGTAACCACCAAGTCCAACACCTACAGCGCTTTCGTGTCGGATGTGCTGAACATTACCGATAAGCTGAGCGTGCTGGCGGCGTTGCGTCTTGATCGGTTTGAAAACCAGGGCGGCAAGGTAGGCGGCGAGGTGGCCGCGTACACCCAAACCACGCTTTCGCCCAAATTTGGCGTAGTGTTTCAGCCGCTGAAAGACCGGGTATCGGTGTTTGCCAACTACCAAAACAGCTTCGCCAACCGCAACTCCTTTATTGATACCGAAGGCACCGTGCGCAACGCCACGCCGGAGCGTGCCAACCAGTTTGAAACCGGAGTGAAGCTGGATGCCGCCGAGGGCAAGGTGAGCGCCACGGTCAGCTACTATGATATTCGGGTGAAAGACATTCTGCGTCCTACGCCCACGGCTACCATCACGAATGCGCAAACCCAAAACGGCACGCAGCTCAGCAAAGGCGTGGAGCTTAGCCTGATTGCCAACCCCTTCGAAGGCTTTAACGCGGTAGCCGGCTTCAGCTACAACGATTCCGAGCTGACCAGATCAGACGAAACGGTGAACGGGCGCCGGCCAGCCACGGCTTCGTCGCCGTATCTGGCTAACCTGTGGCTAAGCTACCGCGTGCCCGCCAGCGCCCTGAAAGGCTTCGGCTTTGGGGTGGGCGGCAACTACGCCAGCGACAACAAGATTCAGAACACTACCCTCAGTCAGTTTACGCTGCCGGCCTACACTATTTTGAACGCCTCCGTGTTCTATGATCAGCCCAAGTTCCGGATTTCGGGTAAGGTAGATAACCTTACCAACGAGCGGTACTGGATTGGCTACACCACCATGAACGCGCAGAAGCTGCGCAGCTTTGTGGGCAGCGTAGCTTATAAGTTCTAAGTAGCGTTTTGGAGCGCTAGGTAGTAAGGGCGGCTAAAGGCAGCCGGGCCACGGTTTCATTCCTAGGCTCGGTTGCAAGAATAAGCCAGAAGCAGTTGCTGTAACGATGAGCAAATTCAGGAAAGCGGTTGGGAAGGTGCACTTGTGGTTAGGACTGGCCACGGGGCTAGTGGTGTTCATTATAAGCATCACGGGAGCCATCTTCGTCTTTCAGGATGGAATCCGGGACCTGATTGAGCCGTGGCGTAAGGTACAAGCCCAGGCCACCGCTCCACTGTTGCCTTCTCGTTTGCAGGCTGCAGCCCTGGCCAGCCACCCCGATATTGCCAGCAAGGACACCTGGGTTACCTACTTCGGGGCTGAGCGCTCCGCTACCGTTTTCTTTACCACCAAAGCCGGGGCGCCCACGCAGGTGTACCTGAACCCTTACACCGCCGAGGTGCTGCACGAGCACGATCTGCGTACGCACTTCTTCGCTGTTGTGCAGGAAATCCACATGACCTTGCTGCTGCCCGAGCCCCTAGCGAAGTGGGTAGTAGGCGGCTCCGTCATGATTTTTGTGCTGATGCTCGTTACCGGGGTGGTGCTGTGGTGGCCCAAGCGCAAACAGGAGCGTAAGCAACGCTTCACCATTAAGTGGGGCGCCCGGTGGCGGCGCGTCAACTACGATTTGCACAACGTGCTGGGCTTTTATGCCGCCAGCATTGGGTTGCTGCTGGCTCTCACGGGGCTGTTCATGATTTTTCCGGCGGTGCTTACCCCCATAGCGTATGTGGCCAACGGCGGGAAAACCTACCCTCAAGATTTGATAACGGCCAAAGTAGACACCTTGCAGCCCGTGGCTGCGGCAGCTCAGCCCGTATCCGATATGATCTACCAGGCCGTACGCCGCCGCTCGCCTCAGGCCGAAATGATTCTGCTGGGGCCCGTTGGTACGGGTAAAGAGCCCGCTCTTTGCTGGAGTTACCAAAAGGCGCTGCACTACTACCACCGCGACGACTACGCCTTTCACCCCGTTTCGGGCCGGGAACTGCAAACCAGCCTGCACACCACCAAAAGCGCCGGCACAAAGCTGACCGACATGAACTACGACATCCATACCGGCCAGATTCTGGGACTGGGCGGCAAAATTGTGGCGTTCCTGGCCAGCCTGATTTCGGCGAGCCTCCCCGTAACCGGCACTATTATTTGGTGGGGTCGGCGCAACAAAGCCAAGAAGCCCCGGAAGGTGCAGCCAGTAGCCGCAACGGCCTAACGGCACGTACTGCACATTTACTTTCAACAAAAACGCCCAGCTATTGCCGGGCGTTTTTGTTGAAAGTAAGTAGTGAAAGATGCAGCTTTTTTACGCTGGTACTGTGGCTGGCACTTCCCGGCCCATGCGCTGGGCCATCATGCTGGCCAGAATAATTTGCAGGGCATGATAGAGCATAAGGGGTAGGAGGATGAGGCCAGTGGCGGCGGTAGCCGGAAACAGCAGGCTGGCCATCACGCTGCCGTGCACCAATGATTTTTTGGAACCGCAGAACAGAGCTGTAATTCGGTCTTCGCGCGAGAAGCCTAAAAGCTGGCTCAATAGCCAAACTACTCCAAAAATGGCTGCGTAAAGCGCTACCATGCCCAAGCCCAGGAGCAGCACGTCGCGGAGGGCATAGCTGTTGAATATGCCTTCAGCAAATGACTCGCAGAAGGCCGTAAATACAATCAGCAGAATCACGATTTGATCAGAAATGCGGAGTTTGCCTTTGTGCTGCTCGGCAAAGGCCCCAAATCGGTGGTTAAGCACTACGCCCGCTACCACGGGCACAATTACCTGCCAGGTAAGGCTGATGACTAGGCCCCAGAGCTGGCTTCCATCAGCGGAAGTATTCAGAAACAGGCTGGCCCAGAGCGGCGTCAGGAAAATGCCAAGTAAGCTGCTGATGCTGGCATTGAAAATAGCAGCTGGTAGGTTGCCCCGCGCTATGCTCACCATTACCACAGAAGTAGAAACCGTGCTGGGCAGCGTGCACAAAAAGAAGATGCTTTGCCAGAGCTGCTCGCCCTTCAGGCCATCAAACAGAGGCCGCGACACCAGTGCCAGCGCCGGAAACACCAAAAACGTAATGAGCTGCACCACCACATGAAGGCGCCAGTTGCGCAATCCGGCTTTTAGCTTCTCGAGGCTCAGGCGCAGCCCATAAAAGAAGAAAATGAGCGCCACGCCCGCTGTGGTAATAGCTTTCCACGGAATGGGGCTCGACTTGCTGCCTACTTCTGGAATAACGTAAGCCAGCAGCACTGCCCCAATCAGCCCTAGCAGAAACCAGTCGAGCAGACCGGCCCTGCGTAGTAAGGCTACAAAGCGGTTATCAGATGAAGGGGGCGATGTTACTGGAACCTGGGTAGCGGGCTGACTCATGGCGGCAAAATAAAAGCGTCAGACTAAAGTGGCCTGACGCTTTCAAAAAATACGGGGTAGTAAGCTGCGGGTTTAGCGCCGCCGTTGGCCTAGGCGGTTATGCCCACCAATCTGGCTTGTTTGCGGCGCTGCTTGCGCAGGCGGTTCAGCCACAAAATAGTGCCGGTTATAGGAAAGGTAAAGCCTAGTACACACACTATTAAGCCAATGATTTTGGAAGGTAACCCGAACACGGCGCCCGTGTGTATGGGCTTGAACATGCCCCGTACGCGCTGGCCCAAGTTGCGCTGCTCATACGTTTGCTGGCTAAGCACCTGCCCCGAATACTGATCGAGGTACACTTCATCGGTGGCGTTTTCATACACGGCATTGGGCCGCAACGTAGCGACCCGAATGCTGCCAGTTTCATCTTTCGGGAGCTGTAGCGTGTAGTAAACCGCATTGGGGGCTAGCTCCCGGGCGCGGGCCAGGGCCGCATCGGGCGAAAGGCTAGGGGGAGTAGCCAAAGCAGTTTCCGGAGCCGCTGGAGCTTCCACCGGAGCCGCTGGCGCAGCCGTACCAGGCACTACCGAAACCGGGGGCTCGGGGCGCTGCATGGGTGAGTTGGTAACGGCATAAATACCTTTATTAAACCACTCAAACGACCACGCTAAGCCAGTAAACGCAAACACGAATAGGAACAGCGCTGAGTAGAAACCCAGCACAATGTGCAAATCGTGGTTGAGACGCTTCCAGCCGCCGCTCCATTTCACTTGCAGGCGCTGCTTCATGGCCTTGCGCGTGGCGGGCCACCACAGCACAATTCCCGTCCCGATGATGAACAGGAACATAACCGTGCTTACGCCCACAATCAGCTTCCCGATGGCGCCGCCCACCATGCCGCGGTGCAGAGCCATCATCGTGAAGAAGAACGTTTCGCGGTAGTTCAACTCGCCGGTTACGGAAGCCGTGTAGGGGTTCACGAACACCTTCGGGCCACCACCGCCTTCGCCGCCACCTTTACCGCCTTTGGCTTTTTCCTCGCCGCCTTTGCCCGCTTTGCCTTCTGGCTGCTGGGCATTGCCGCTGCCTTCTTTGGCCGGCGTTTCAACGCCTGCGCGGGCACCCTCTTTCCGCTCACCACCGGGGCCGCCCGGGGCGCCTGCCAGACTGAACTCCACGGTGCGGGTGGGGTCAGCGTACACTTTCACGCCCGTGATTTTGGCGTCGGCTTTGTAGGCTTTTACGGCATCAGTAAGCTGGTTGAGCGGCAGGGCAGGGGTAGTAGCCTGAGCTACAAAGTAGCGCTCGGGGTGCCAAGCTTGCTCCAGCTCTTTTTCAAATACTAGCACCCCGCCCGTTAGGCAAACCACGGCAATGATCAGTCCTGAAACCAGGCTGAGGTACAGGTGAATGTTGCGAAAGAAAATTTTCATGTCAGGCTAAGAAATACAGACCACAATGTCGGTCGAAAACCCGAAAGATTGCCGGTTGCAGCCAGCAGCTTTCGGGTTTTCTATTCACTCACAGGAGGGGAGATGCAGGGGGCAGCCGGGCTACCCCACTTGGTGGGTATTACAGGCGGTAGCCCAGGGTAGCCGCAAAGTTACGCGGGGCAATGGGGTTCACGCTATTGTCGTCGTGGAGGTTGTAGCTGAGCTCGTTGAGCAAATTGGCTACCTTCACCCGCACCGAAAACCGGTCGTAGGTGTAGCCCAGCGAGGCATCTAGCTGCAGGTAATTGGGCACGGCAATCAGTTTGAAGGCATCCGACACCGGGTTGCCACTGGCATCTACCCACGGCTCGCCGGTGGCTGGGTTTACCTGGCGGTTGTTGCGGCCGGCCAGTCGGTCGCCGATGTAGTAGGTGGTTACGCCTGCGGTGAGACCTCGCAGGAATGCAGTTTCGCCGAAGGCACTACCGAAATTGTAGAACAAACTCAGGTTAGCCGTATGCGCTGGGTTGTAGCGCAGGCGGCTGCCGTTTTCGTAAATATTGCTGTTGGTGTACGCCGTGTTGTTGTAGCTGTAGCCGGCAATAAACGACAAGCCATACAACGGCCGGCTCTGGATGTCAACCTCCACGCCCTTGCTGGTTACCTCACCAGCCAACTCCTGCGGATTCACCTTGTTGGCGGCTGTTGCAATGCGCGGATCGTTCGGTAGCACCGTCTGAATCTGGTTGCTGTTCACGATGTGGTAGGCCGTTACGTTGGCCGACAGTGCCCCCTTGAACAGGTCGTTTTTGATGCCTACCTCATACTGATCAATGATGGAAGGCGGCAAGGGCTGGGCATTGAGGTCCAGCACCGTGTTGCCCTGGGGCGTAAACGAGTTCGAGTAAGAAGCAAACAGCGCCGTGGTTTTCATTGGCTGATACACTAGGCCCAAGCGCGGCGAAAAGGCATCATCGTAACGGCGGTTTTCCTTTACGGTGGTAGTAGCAGCGTAGGTGTACACGTCGCTGGGCGTTTCTTGGTAGCTCCAGCGCAGGCCGGCCAGTACTTTCACTTTCTCACTTACGCTCAGCAAATCCTGCACGTAGAAGCCGGCGCGGCGGGTGTTGCCCAGCGTGCGGGTATTGCGGCGCAGCTCTTCGTAGCTGCTCACGGCTTTGGCCGGCGCGCCCAACACCCGGCTGCGGTCGAACACATTAATGGAGTCGTAGGCCTGCGTTACGTGGGTTAAGGTGTTCGTTTGATACTGGTCGGCATCGGCGCCTACCAGCACGGTGTGCCCCAGAAACCCGGTGCGGAACTGCCCGGTCAAATCAATCTGGGCCAGAAAGTAATTTTCGGCCGTGATGGTGCGCTGCAGGCTGCGGCCCCAGTCGCCGTACAAGGAGGGCTTGGCGTGCGCGGACACCCTAGGCGTGGTTGCCGTGGCTTTTTGCTCGGGCATGGTGCCATTGTTGATGCCTACGGGGCGGTTGGCGCTGCGTAACTCGTTGTCGTAGCGCTGAAAGCCGGCCACTCCTTTAATCTGCCACGCATCGTTCAGGCGGCTGGTAAGGGTAGCGGTGGTGCTAGTTTGGTTGGTGGCGTTGCGGGCGCCCGGCGCATTCAGGAACCGGCTGCGTGAGTCCAGAATCGTGTAGTCGATGGCACCAATACCGAAATCGGGCGTGCGGTTGTCGCGCAGGTAGTCGCCTTCCAGCACTAGGGTGGTGTTGGGCGTCAACTCAAACAGCAGCGAGGGGTTCACATACACGCGGTCTGACTTCACTTCGTCGCGGTAACTGTTACCTTGCTCGTAGGTGCCATTCAGGCGGAAGGCCACTTTCTCGCTGTTGCCTACGGCGCCGTACACATCTACTAGGGGCTTCCAGAAGCCAAAGCTGCCTACGCGCAGGCCCAGCGAGCCGCCGCGCTCAAACTGTGGCTTTTTGGTTACGAGGTTCAACACTCCGCCGGCGGCCACGTTGCCATACAGGATAGCGGCGCTGCCTTTCAGCACTTCCATGCGCTCCAGCGAGCTGGCCTCGGGCATCACGCCGTTGTTGAAGCGCACGCCGTTTTTAAAGGTGTTATTGCTGCCGTAGGCAAAACCGCGGCTGCCCAGCTCTTCCTGCGTGCCGCCGGTGGTGCTGGTTACGTACACGCCACTCACGTTTACTAGGGCATCGGAGAGGCGCAACACCTGCTGCTGCTCTAGCACCTGGCGCTCTACCGTAACGGCGCTCTGGGGCAAATCAAGGGAGGCAACGGGAAGCTTGCTGACGCTGGTAGGGCGCTCATTGAGGCTCCGGTTGCCGGTTATCTTTACTTCGCTGAGCTGCTCGCTGCTTTGCGCCAGGGTAAAAGCGGGTACTGGGGTGGTTTCGCCGGCCGTAACCGTCACCGGAATTTCCTGCGAAATGTAGCGCAGGCTGCTGATAACCAGTTGGTAAGTGCCAGCCGGAGCCGAAAGCCGGAAGGTGCCATCGGTGCTGGTCATGGTCCCGAACGCCGTGCCTTTCAGGGCTACCGTTACCCCCTCTACTGGCTTGCCTTCGCTATCCTTCACTACGCCGGCCAGGCGGCCCCGCTGCGCTGTGTCGTCGCCGTGCTTGGTAGTAGGGGTAGGAACATCTCCGGCAGTAGTAAAAGCAGGAGTTGCAACGGTTGATAATGGAAGAGATAAGAGCAGCAGGAGGGGAAAAGGTCGGGGCATGGAAAGTGCGTATCGGGTAGCGTTGCGTAGACTGATGTAAAGCGATGCAAAGCTCGTGTCTATTTAGAATGATTCAAAATATCTATTTAGAAAAATTCTAAATCAACGATAAGTGTCTTGTAGCTCAGTGTTTTACCCATGTAGATATTTCATGCTATCTTCCTGGAAATAGAAAAAGCCCGACCTGAGCCGGGCTTAAAAGGTAAAGGCAACCTAGTAGTATGGGACAGAAGCAGCCCCGGTTAGTAAGCTGTCGGCGCCTAGTGCACCAAGCTGCCCTGCTGAGCTACTAGCTTCTGCGGCAGCGCAAAGGCATCAGCCAGCAGCTCGTAGGAGCGCAGGCGGTCATCGTAGTCGTGAGTGATAGTAACGGCTACTACTTCATCTACTTTATAGTCGGCCGCTAGCGCCAGCAAGTCAGCCTTCACTTTATCCGGAGTGCCGCTAATGATGCGCTTATGATGATATACCAGACGGGCCTGTAAATCGGCAGAAAGCGCTTTGGTGTTGGCCTTTTCCACGGCATCAATAGGCGAGTAGTTGCCGGTTTCTAGCTTCAGCATTTGTAGCGCCAGGTTATCAGCCAGGGCCTGAGCGTGCGCGGCGGTATCAGCGCATACCACAAATATGGCCACGTTGGCCTCTGGCGCGGCTAGCTCCGGCGAAGGCTGAAACCGGTCGCGGTAGAGCTGCATAAGCTTGGGGCCGCTGTTGGGGTTGATGAAGTGCGCAAACGAGAAAGCCGCACCTACATGAGCAGCAAACAGACCACTTTGCCCGCTCGAGCTCAGCAGCCAAAGCTCGGGCTGCGTATCAATGAAAGGGGCCGCTTTCACGTTGGTATGGATGGTATCGGGCACTACCTCATTGCGCAGGTACGCCCGCAAATCCATCAGCTGTTCGGCAAAATCCTCGTCGCTGAAGGTGTTGTGCGGATTCAGGGCGTGAGCCGTTACGCGGTCGGAGCCGGGGGCGCGGCCAATGCCCAGGTCGATGCGGCCGGGATAGAGGGTTTCCAGTAGCCGGAAGTTTTCGGCCACTTTCAGGGAAGAATAGTGGGGCAGCATCACACCCCCTGAGCCCAACCGGATGCGAGAAGTTTCGGCCCCCAGGCGGGCTAGCAGCACCTCCGGCGCCGTGCCCGCCAGCGTGTTGGTATTGTGGTGCTCCGACACCCAGAAACGCGTGAAACCCAGCCGGTCGGTGAGGCGGGCCAGCTCAATGGTATGTTGCAGAGCCTCGCGCGGGGTACGGCCCACCGGTACCGGCGACTGATCCAGCACGCTCACGCGCAACGTTGAGGAAATATTCATGGCAGAAAAAGGAATAGCCTTACTAACCACCTGTTGGCCGCGGAAGTTTACGGCTCCTTGTCTATCGTGTAAAGTCTTGGCCGGTCAGGCTGGCGGTTTTACTTGAAATCGAGGGCTAGTAGGGCTTCTGTAAATCACTAGCTCTTGATGCGGATTCCTACTCGGAATGCCCCTTGCCGTAGCGTACCTTCGCGGCCGCATGATTTCGACCCTTACTCTCGCGCTGCTGTGCGTATTTGCCTTTTTAGCGGGCCTAATTGACGCCATCGTGGGCGGCGGCGGCCTTATTCAGCTGCCCGCCATGCTGGTGCTGCTTAAAGATGCCGGCGTGCCGGTGCCCACTATTCTGGGTACGGGCAAGGTTTCTTCCCTGATGGGAACGGCAGCGGCCTTGCGGCGCTATGCCGGGCAGGTGCCCATTCAATGGCGAGCAGTAGGCACCGCTGCCGCAGTAGCAGGCGTGTTTTCGTTTCTGGGGGCGCGGGTAGTAAGTAAGCTGCCGCAGGAGCTGCTGCCTCCGCTAGTACTAGGGCTGCTGGTGGTTATTGCCATCTACACGTTCTGGCGCAAAGATTTCGGCTCTCTGCACGCCCCCAGGCTTTCAGCCAAGCGCGAGCCCGTATATGGCGCCCTTGTCGGGGTGCTGATTGGCTTCTATGACGGCTTTTTTGGGCCGGGCACAGGCTCTTTTCTGCTGTTTGCCTTTGTGGGTTTGTTTGGCTACGACTTTATCACGTCCTCGGCTTCGGCTAAGCTAGTAAACGTGGCCACTAACCTGGCGGCCCTGGCGTACTTCGCGTACACCGGCCAGATTCTGTGGGCGGTGGCCTTGCCCATGGCGGTCAGCAACATCATCGGCTCCACGTTGGGGGCGCATCTGGCCCTGCGCCACGGCACCGGCTTCGTCCGGATTCTGTTTCTGGTGGTGGTAGGCGGCTTTATCGTGAAGCTGGGAATTCAAGTGCTCGGATAACGCCCAAAAAGCCAGCGGAGAGTTGGATGGCGTTGCAGGCCTAGTAGCGCAACACCATCCAACTCTCCGCTGCTGGTAGCTAATATTCAGTTGTCTATTCCTCGTAGCGGCTACCCAGGCCGGGTGCGGCGTTGCCCTGCGCGCCTTGCGTGCTCGGAACGCCCATCTTCTCTTCGCGCTTGCGCTGATATTTATCAAACTGCTGCGCCGAGAGAGTTTCCTTCAGCATCGAGAGGCGCGACTGTCCGATGTCGTCCACTACGGCGGCCATTTTACGCACGTCTTGGCGGTATTTCTGGCGGGCAGTTTCCACGCCGCGTACGCTAATCAGGTTAATCTGGCGCACTTTCTCCACTTGCTGCGGATTCAGGCCTAGGGCCTTCTGCATGTTATCGGTAAGCGCATTGGCGCGGGCTTCAATTTGCGCCGGATTGGGTGCCGCCGCGGGCCGTGCGGCCGCCGCAGCGGTTGTAGCTGGTTTGGGCTTCGGCTTAGCCGCGGTGGTTTGGGCAAGCAGGGCCGTAGGCGCAGCCAGGAAAAGCAGGGAAGCGAGCAAAGAAGTTTTCATGCAGAGGAAAAGCGAAAAGATGGGGCCGCGAGATAAAAGTACGCGGCCGAAACTTTCAGACAGTAAAGATGATGCCAGAATAGCAATCTGCCACCGACAACGCGCAAACTCCGGATAGTATTCCGCCGGAAGCAGAAATTCTGTCCGGGGCCGCACGTAACCTTTCCGGGTAGGTTTCCATACAGGAGGTAGTACTTCGTCTCCGTTATCAACCTAGCGTATGAAACCTGAAACCCGTAATACTCTACTAGCTGCTGCCGCTGGTGCGGTAGGACTGTTGGCTGCCACCTTCTATTCCAACCGCCGCGGCAGCTACAACCTCACCGGGCGCGTGGTGCTTATTACCGGCGGCTCGCGCGGCCTGGGCCTGATTTTAGCCCGCCAGGCCATTGCAGAAGGTGCCAAAGTAGCCATCTGTGCCCGCGACGCCGAGGAACTGGAGCGCGCCCGTCAGGAGCTGGCTCAGGACGGGGCCGAAGTACTAGCCCTCGTGCGCGACCTAACCAATGCCGAGCAAGTTCAGACTCTGGTAGCCGAAGTGCAGCGCACGCTGGGAAGTATTGATGTGCTCATTAACAATGCCGGCATCATTACGGCGGGGCCCCTGGATAACATTGAACTGCGCGACTACCAGGATTCCATGGATACCCACTTCTGGGCTCCGCTGCACGCCATGCAGGCCGTGCTGCCCGCCATGCGCCGGCGCGGCGAGGGTCGTATCGTCAACATTGCGTCCGTGGGGGGGAAAGTGCCTGTACCGCACCTGGCGCCCTATTGTGCCAGTAAGTTTGCCCTCGTAGGCCTCTCTGAAAGCTTCCGCGCCGAGCTGCTGCAGCATGGTATTCAGGTGACAACGGTTTGCCCGGGGCTTATGCGAACCGGCAGCGCCCGGAATGCCATTGTGAAAGGCCAGCACAAGAAGGAGTACGCGGCTTTTATCATTGCTGACTCCTTGCCAGTGCTTTCTATTGATGCGGATAGCGCTGCCCGCCAGATCTGGAATGCCTGCCGCCGCGGCGATGCGGAAGTCATCCTGAGCGTACCCGCCAAAATGCTGTCGGCCTTCCACGGCCTGTTTCCAGGTACTACTACTGATGTACTCAGCTGGGTAAACCGGACCTTGCCCCGCTCCGGCGGCCCCCTCGGCGACGAGCGGCGCTGGGGCTACGAAAGCGAATCGGAAGCCAGTAAGTCGTGGCTGACGGCCCTCACCCGTAAAGCCGAAATTCAAAACAACGAGCTGTAAAACAATCAGCTGGTTGCAGCAAGCGCCTTTTTACTGCTGCCAAGAGGTCTATAAAAACCAAGAGCGCCCGGCGTGGAAGCCGGGCGCTCTTGGTTTCTCATCGGCTGCAAAAAGCTTAGCGCGAGAAAACGGACGTATAAGTAGTAACCCCTTTGTCGCCGGCCTGGGTCAGCTTGATGCGCAGCGTAGTGCTGGTGAGCTGCTCTACGGCGAAACGACGGGTAACATTAGGCTGGGCAATGGTAAGCGAGTCGCCGGAAAGCTTCCAGGAACCAGTAATTTGCTGAGGAGCTTCGGGGTGCGCCTTTATGGCTGCCTCATCCAAAATGTAAGAACCATCAGCCTTGAACGTATGCAAGTTGTCGCTCTGGGCGGCTTTCAAGCGGGGTAACATATCGATAGCCGGAGTTGCGGCAGCGCCGGCAGCCGTCGTGGACAGCGTTAGGCCGGACAAGTGCCACTGACCAGCAGTCAGCAACTCGGACTTAGACTGAGCGTTAGTAGCGGCAGCGGCCACTTCCTGGGCAGGATCCTTAATTTCTTCTATTTCTTTCTCGCATGAGGAGAATACTAGGGTAGATGCTAGCAAGCTCAGGAATACGGGCAGTTTCTTCATGAAAACGGTTTTTGGTGATTGTGCAACAACACGCTTCGAGGCGTAGTACTTCTGCGGCATATGCCTCACTTTTAATGTCCAACTTCTCTACTACTGGGCTGCCGGGTGGCTTCCGCTGATGCAAATCTAAATAATTATAAATCATACTGGTTCAGGGGGTTGTGAAGAAAAGTAGATTTTTACCACCATGTATACTTATGTTGCAAAAAACAGCGTATTTTCTTGATACTGTGGTAGTAAATTCATGAAAAATTAAAAAGGGCCTGCTAAACTGGTAGCGGGCCCTTTTATATATAGTTTGCACTATTCCGATGCCTAGTTTACGGTTTGGCACTGGGAGCAGGTATAGGTAGCTCGGCCGCCAACATAATTTTTGTCTATTTTGGTAGCCGGGTGACGCGGACAGTACTGGTGCTTGTCCGTTCCGGGCGTCGCGGAATCATCCCATTCGCGGGCATGAATCAAGAACTCAGCCGGGAAATCACGGTAGGTAGCTTCGTGTGAAATGGCTGTTTGGAGTACTACCTGAATAGCCTCGTGCAAGTCCTTGAATTTGCTGGTATCTAATGTGTTAGCTGGCTGCTCCGGATGAATTTTGGCTTGAAATAAGACCTCATCCACAATCCAGTTACCCAGCCCAGCCGTGATGCTTTGATCGAGCAACAGTGGCTTGAGTATGGTCTTGCGCCGGCTGAGCTTACTCCCAAGTTGCTCGGGCGTAATGTCCAGCGCATCAGGGCCCAGCTTTTTGTCGGCTTGGTATTGGGCTACGCTTTCGGCCAGCCGAATGCGCCCGAACTTGCGTGGATCGACAAACGCTACCCGCAGGCCTGAGGCCACATGGAAGGCTACTCTGGTGAAACGCGGTGCATCGGGCTCGTCGCGGTAGGCTCCTACGTCTCCGGTCATCCCGAAGTGCAGAACTAGTACCCGCCCATCGTCGAGGTGCAGAAAGCAGTTCTTACCTAAGCGGGAAGTGTCGGTTACGGTGCGCCCAATTAGTGCTTGGCGCAGTATATCCTCATCGGTGGCCAGCACGTGGGCATCCCGTACTTCAACGGCCGTAATGGTTTGGTGCAGTAGTGCGTCGTGTAGGAAACGGCGGTAGGTTTCTACTTCGGGTAGTTCTGGCATGTAGGCTCGGGATGCTGTTCAAAATAATTGAGACCCTGGTAAGGCCTTAAACGATAGTAACAAGCACAACGCTAGGTTGTGTTCCGGTCACAAGCCTTACTTCACCCAAACCCGTACGGTTTGTTGCTCTGGCAGGCCTAGAGGCTCAGGTGCCCTTCCAGGACAATGACTCCAGTACCACCAATCCGGACCGACTCAATGGCGTGGCGCGGGCCCTGAATGCTTACTTGCACAGTACCGGGGCGCCCCAGCCAGTGGCCTTGCTCGGCTGTAAACTGAGGCTCCGCTAGGTAGCCGTAATGCCACAAGTACGCAGCCATCCCGCCAGTAGCAGAGCCGGTTACGGGGTCTTCCAGTACATCAGGAGGTGTGCAAAGGTGGCGGGCGAAAGTGTCGCCGGCCGGAGTAGCACCGCCGAGGCAGAACAGGTGAGAGCTGAAAAACTGGTGGTGTTGGCGGTATTCCTCCAGGGCTGCTGGCTGCGGAAGGTGAGCGCGCCGGAGGGCGGCGGCATCGCGCAGGAACACCATCAGTTGCGGGGTGCCAGTGCTAACCGTTTGCACCACCGAGCCGGGCACCAGGTCATCGGGAGTCAGGCCAAACAGCGGCAGCACTTCTGCTAGGTCGTGTACCCGCCCAAACTCCGGGCGGCGCTGGGTCATGAGTACCTGCGAGAGCGTGCCAGCGGCAGCAGGCAGGATGGTAATGTCAATTGGCCCGTGGAGCAACTCAAGCTGCATATTTAGCGCCTCGGTGGTAGGGCGGGGCAGGCGGCTGGTGTGCAGTAGGGCCGTGATGGTAGCAATGGTGGGGTGGCCGGCCAGCGGAATTTCTTCGCTGGGTGTAAAGTACCGGACGCCAAACGCCGCTACCTCGGAGCGCCGCACAAAAGCCGTTTCCGATTGGTTGAACTCGCGGGCCAGCTGCTGCATTTGCGCGTCAGTCAGGTCATCGGCATCCAGCACCACGGCGCAGGGGTTTCCGCCCAACGCAGTTTCAGTAAAGGCATCAATCAGAAGGAAGGGGTAGGAGGGCATGGGAATAGGCTACGTGACAGCTAAAGGTAGTGCGTAAGGCCTTGGCTAGCCCTTGCCAACGGTTTGGACCACAACGGCATCTAGTAAACGGCTCAGCGCAGGGCTTCTAGGAGTATTTTATATAAGGTTGATGATCAGTGCATCCCAATAAAAAAGCCTGCTCCAGATTGGAACAGGCTTTTCAAGTAAGCAAAACGTAGGAAACGTTACGACGGATCAGAAAGCATGGCTACCTGGCGCCCACTGGTATCATGAATGCTGCCGGTGCGGCTGATATAAAGGCGCCGCTGCTGACCATCAACGAGCACGTAAGGGTAGTTAATGCTTTCAGACCGAGTCAGGCGGCCAACAACTTGTGTGCTAAGGTCTTGCCGATCAACGCGCACAATGCTGAGTTGGTTGGTGATGTAGAAGGGCTGATTCGGATTATCGCGGAAGACAATCTTGCCCAGTACGCTCATGGGCCGAGCGTTGGTAGCAATTGCCCGAGTAGGCGCAGTGGCCCGGTTGGCAAGCACAGCCGGAGCCGCTGAGGGAGCTGCCGAACGGGTGCTGGCCACAATCTGTTGGTTGGCCCGCTGCCAACCCTCGCCAATAGAAGAAAGGCGCGTCGTGCGGCCCGGATGCGTCGGGGAGGCTTCATCATCGGAAACAATAGCCATAGCGGCTTGCGCTTCGGCTAGGCTTGCGCCCATCTTGCGCAGAACAAAGCCCGAAAACTCGTCGGCTTCCAGCTCATCGGCGGGATTAGAGCCACCCGAGCGAAGGGTGTGTCCGTTGAGATGATGGCCCATTTCGTGGGCCAAAATACTTACGCCAGCCCAGTCAGTACGCCCGGCACGGTTCACGGCACCCACAAACTGCGGGTTATACAGCAAGTAGCGCTTACCGCCATACACTACAGCAGCGGCGTTTTGCACCTGCGTTGAAGCTAGTAACTCAAAACGAGGCTTCAAACCAACCACATCCGTGATTTCGCGCAGTACGTCGCGCTGGCCTGAGGCTTGTGACTGCGCCGAAAGCGAGCCGGTAAGAACCAGCCACCCGGCAAGCACCAAGCCTGCGAAGCGGCGGAAGAAGCGAGGGTGGTTCATGAAAAAGTCCTGTTAAGTGATACTAGATGATTGACAAGAACCTTGCCGAAAATTTTCGGGCTTACAACAGCTGAAATACTACCTGGAAACTGAATTTGCTAACCCAGGTAATCAGGATGCATTTCGGATAACCCAACGATGCCAGCTTGAAATGAGCTGATATATAGCTGCGTTACATCGAAAAAACACAATTGCCTTAAGTTTAGTTCAGAAGCCAGTTGGTCTCTATTGCATGGAGTAAGGCGAGCGTACTTACTACCCTCCTGCATGCAACGAAAGCAAGGCAAGAAAAAGTATTCAGCGGCGCTTACACCGTGGCCGGCCGGCGCTGGGGCGCAATGGCTGCCTGCGGCCGCTCGCCAATTTGCTGGCGCCACATAGCATAGTAGAGGCCACGCTGGGCTAACAGCTCCTCATGGCGGCCGGCTTCCGCAACACGGCCGCGCTCCAGCACAAATATGCGGTCGGAGTGCAGAACAGTGCTCAGGCGGTGCGCAATCAGGATGGTAATGTGCTGGCGGGAGCCGGATAGGTCGCGTACGGTCTGGCTGATTTCCTCTTCGGTAAGTGAGTCGAGGGCGGAAGTGGCTTCGTCGAATACCAGCAGGGTGGGGCGGCGCAACAGAGCCCGGGCAATACTCAGACGCTGCTTTTCACCGCCCGAGACTTTCACGCCGCCCTCGCCTATCACCGTGTCGAGGCCGAGAGGGGCGCGGGCTAGCAAGCCGTCGGCGGCCGCTTGGTGCAGGGCGCGCAGGCACTCCTCGTCGGTGGCCTGCGGCGCTACAAACAACAGGTTTTCGCGGATGGTACCGGCAAACAGCTGGGTATCCTGCGTTACGAAGCCAATTTGCTCACGCAGCAAGTCTAGGTCGAGCTCAGGGCCCGGAATGCCATTGTACAAAATCTGGCCAGTGGCCGGTGGATAAAGGCCCACGAGCAGCTTTACCAGCGTGGTTTTGCCTGAGCCGGAAGGGCCCACAAATGCAATGGTTTCGCCGAGCTTGGCCTCAAACGAAATACCATCGAGGGCTGGGCTACTGGCGGTAAGGTGCTGGAAGTGTACGGCGTCGAAAGCCAGCGTCTCAATCTTGTCAATCACCTTGGGGTGCGTGGGCTTTACTTCCTTGGGCGTGTCCAGAATCAGCTGGAAGTTAGCCAGAGAGGCTTCCGTTTCGCGGTACACGTTGATGATGGTCCCCATTTCCTGCAGCGGCCCGAAAATGGCGAAGGAGTAAATGAAGAAGGAGAAAAACTCGCCGACGGTGATAATCTTCTGAACCACCAAAAACAGTAGCATCAGCAAAATCACGTTGCGCATCAGGTTCACAAACGTGCCCTGCACAAACGATAACGAGCGTAAGTAGCGCACTTTCTTCAGCTCTAGCTTCAGAATTTTTTCGGTAGTGGCATTCAGGCGCTTGGTTTCCTGCTGCGCGAGGCCTAGGCTTTTGATAAGCTCAATGTTGCGCAGGCTTTCGGTGGTAGACCCGGCCAGTGCCGTGGTTTCGGCCACAATAGTTTTCTGAATCACCTTGATGCGCCGGCTCAGAAACAAGCTTAGCGAACCCAGAATTGGGATGGTGAGAAAGTACACGGCCGCAATAGGCCAGTACACGCTGATGGCATACCACACCACGAAAATGATGCCCACCAGCGAGATGAATAGCACATTCACGAAGCTCTGAATCAGTCGCTCTACATCGGTGCGCACCTTCTGGAGCTTGCCCAGGGTTTCGCCGGAGCGCTGATCTTCAAACACCTGATAGGGCAATTCCAGAGAATGGCGCAGTCCATCCGAATACAGCTCGGCCCCAAGCCGTTGGGTGATGACATTGACGTAGTAATCCTGGAAGTTTTTGGCAATGCGCGACACCATGGCTACGCCCATGGCCTGCAGAATTAGGAGGCCCGCGCCACTCTGCAGAAAGGCCCAGAACCCATCGTGGTACGCGTTTTCACCCGCCTTCACGACATGGCGGTCGATTATCTGGCGGAAAATATAGGGGTCGAGGAGCGAGAAAATCTGGTTGATAGCGGCAAGCAGCAATGCCAGGGCCAGCAGCCCCCAGTAATTGCGCAGGTAGCTGTAAAGTAGTTTCATGAAGTCGGAGGGGAGAGGAAAGAGAAGCTCAGGTAGAAAGCGACAAGCTTGCCATTAGGTTTTAGTACAATGGTCTGGGCTCTATTGGAACCATATGACAGACAACTATGCGGTGGCTTCGCCGGCCGTGCTGGCTACCATGCGGGTGCTGCCGGGTACCATAGGTGCGGGCGGGGCCGTGGCGCGGTAGTGCTGGGCTAGCAAGTGCGACACAACGGGAGGCTCCGGGCCCTGGTGGAGCTGGTTAATTTGCGTTTTCAGTTCGGCCTCGTCTCGGCTTACACCTCGGAGGTGCTGTTGGGCATGCTCCTCCCAAGAGTCCGTCATGAAGTATTCCACCATGCGGGTTGGGTCGGCCATGTCGGCGTACAGGCCCCAGCCAATAGCTCCTTCCCGGCGCCGGATGCGCGCCAATTGCTCCATCAGATACGTGAAGGCCGGCTGGTCAGGGGCGGCTACGCGGTATGTAGTTGTAATGATAACGGGGCCTTCGTTGGGATTGGGAGCTTCGGCCAGCACCGGCTCCGGACGGGGGCGCGCCGGGGTGTGGTCGAGGCTTTCAGGGGAGGTGCGCAATGAGAAGCGGAATGCCAGCAGCATAGTCAGGCCGAGCCAGATAGCGGAGGCAGTAAGAGCCAGCGGGAGCCCGGCCTGCTCGGCCACAGTTCCCCATACCACACTACCTAGGGCCATTCCGCCCTGAATAGTAAGCAGGTACAAGCTTATAGTGCGAGCTTGTACCCAGCGCGGCACCACCGTTTGTACTCCCACGCTAAACGAATTGAGCACCAGCATCCAGGCCATGCCCACCAGCGTGAGCAGTGCGTACAGCAGCCAGTGGTTATCAGCGTATCCGAGGCCTAGCAAACTCACTGCAAAGGCACCCGTTGCCAGCGTCACGCGCCAGTCAATGGTTAGCTTGCGGTTGAGCTTTGGCAAGATAAAGGCCGCCAGCACCGCGCCTAGCCCCATACAGGAAAGAAGCAAGGAGTAAAACGAAGTCGGCTCTTGCAGGCGCCGGGCTACTACGGCCGGCATCAGGGCAAACAGCGCACTAGCCCCAAACGTGAAGCAAACCCCGCGCACCAGAATGTGCTGCACTGGGGGCGCAAACCGTGCGTAGCGGATGCCACCCCGGATGGCCGCCACCACGCGTTCCGTGGCTAACGTAGAGGTGGTCTGCGGCTCCCGTTTCCAGCTGTACACCATATAAATGGTAGCCAAAAACGACAGCCCGTTCAGCAGAAACGCCGCCCCCGCCGAGAAATACCCGATTACCAAACCACCCAGCGCCGGCCCAAAGGCCCGGGCCAGATTAAAGCTAACGCTATTAAGCGCAATAGCCTGAGGCAACTCTTGGCGCGGCACCAACTCCGGCGTCACGGTTTGCCACACGGGGTTGTTCAGGGCGCCACCTAGCCCCAGCAGAAAGGTAAGGGTAAGCAGCAGCCACGGATTATTAAGCCCGAGTAGCGTGACAGTGGCCAGCAGCAGCGCCACCGCGGCCATCCAGCACTGGGTCAGCAGCAGCATCTTGCGGCGGTCAACGAGGTCGGCGAGAGCACCGGCGGGCAGGCTCAGCAGAAACACGGGCAGCGCCGAAGCCGTCTGGAGCAGGGCCACCAGCACGGGTGAAGGCGTCAGCTCGGTCATCAGCCCCACGGCCCCCACGTTCTGCATCCACGTCCCGATGTTCGAAACAAAAGAGGCAATCCAGAGCATCCGAAAAAACGGAATGCGCAGGGGTGTGAATGGCGAGCTAGAGGCGGCGGCAGGAACAGGAGCAGTGATGGGAGCAGACATGCAGGGCGAAAACGGGAACAGCAAAAGCGCGCTAACCGGAGCGTTCAACCGAAGAGCATTCCCCGTTTCACTGCCCCGGCCCGACTGATAACCGTTCAGGTGCGGGTAGTGCTTACGGAAGAAGGCGCTTGGGTGTGCTCAGAATAACGCGCTTTTTCTCTGCGGGCTGCCTGCGCCGCTTTACAGCCTAATGCCAATTCCCGGACCCAGCATAAAGAAAAAACGTTGCTTGTTCAGCAGATAACCCCCGCCTAGGTATAGCGGGAACGTAAACTTCGCGTCGCTGCGGGTAGGGTACACCGAGCCCAGGATAACTAAGCCCAACTCGCGGGAAACAGCAGCATCTTGGCTTAAATTGAAGGCATTGAAGGCCACAAACCCGGCTCCTACCTTATAAGGCCGGAGCTTGTTGATCTTGTTGGGGTTATAAAAGCTGAACTGTGCCAGCGTGGCTAAGCTAATGCCGTTAAAGGAGTTGTAGCCTTTCACGTCACTGTTTATCTGCTTGGTAAGCAAGCCCGCCGGAAAACTAATATCGATGTCAAACTTGACGCGCCGCTGCAACACTAGCTCCAGCTTCTGCGAAAAGCCCGGCTCTTGGTACTGGCTCTGGGTGTGTTTGATGGTGATGATAATCGTGCTCCAGTCGTCGAGGTCGTAGGTTTTACGGTAGCTGAGCAGGCTATTCAGGCTGAGGTTGCCTACCTGGCACTGCTTGTCCTGGTAGAAGGCGGCCCGAACCGAGCTGCCATCGGGGCACACCACCACGTTATCAATCGTGCGAAGCTCAATCAGCTCTCCTTTCGCATTTTGAGTTCGAATGTCGAAGGTCAGGTACTGCTTGCCATAGAGCTGCTGCTCCGAGTCGATAGCGCCGGAATTAAAGCTGAATACCAAGTCCCGAATGGTGCGGTCGTACAGAATAGGGCCATTGAGGCGGGTAACGGGCCTAGGCGCTTCTCCAAACGTGACGCCCACAAAATCGAGGGGATGGGGCCGTTGAAACTCCCGTACTGATAAGCCAAAACCGGTTGGTTGGCCCGCATTGAAAATGGTAATGCGCTTTTTATCTATCGTTACCGGAATCTGGATGCGGTACACCACGGCGGCATCGGATCGGATGCTGGAATCGGAGGGAATCACCTGCACATCCTCGAAGTGAAACCGGGCTCGGGTCAAGGATTCGCCTTCCAGGCGCACGTCCACGGTTTCGCCTGGGTTCACGTTGGTGCTGTTGGTCCAGTCGCCGCCGCGGTGGCGCACGCTCACGTTGCTAATGGCCGTTTTGGGCGAAATATTAAAGTTGGTAACGTACTTGGCCTGGTCGTTTTCCTTGATGTACAGGTAGCTTTCGGTCTGGCGGTGGGTATTGTACACACGCAGCCAACACAACACCCGGTCGTTGGTGAGGTACTGGCGCGTGAACAGCTCAGCGATAAGTGCGCCGCCAGCTTCCTCTTGATCTTCAATACGGTAGGTGCGCTTCAGGTCGAAGGTGCGGCCGTTGTCCAGAATCAGCTCAACGCCTTTGCGGCGGGAAAGGTCATCGAGCGTGATTTCCTTTTTATCAACGCTCAGGAAACGAAGCCGCGAGGCCTTCACGGTGAACTCCTGGCGCACTGGCGGCAAGGCGTAGGTTACCCGGCGGTTATTATCGGTGAGGAACGGGCGTTCGGTTTGGGGCCGCAGCGTAAGCTGGCGCGTGCCGGTTGCGTTGGGCAGCACGTGCAGGCGTAGCACACCTTTTTCCTGCTCAATGCGGTAGTCAATGTCCTGGCCGCGTGTCCATTCGGGGCTTACCCGGATGTTTTTGGGGTTGTTGCTGATCAGGTCAAACACCTTCTCTTCGCCCACAAACAACTCCGTATCCGAAGGCCGGAACTCCAGGGTGGTGCGCGTAACGGGCAGCAGATTGATGGTTTGGGTGCGAAGGGGCCGGCCCACGGTGTCGGGGGCCTGCTGGAAGGTTAGGCGCAGGTAGCGGGTGCCGGTCAGGTCCTTGAAGCGCATTTTGGCGCGATAGTACTGGCCGCCATCCACCGCCGTCAGTGAATCAACCAGCACAAAATCGGCGGAGCGCTGTAGGCGCAGCGGAGCCGTCGGGCTAGGGGCAAAGGGGTAGACCAGCAGTTCGGCTATTTCGTCATCCTGCCGATACGTAAAAAATAGGTGGGGTTCTCCCTGAATGGCTATGGTGTGCCGGCTGAGGCTGTAGCGGCTGGTGTCGGTGCGGAGGCTTACGTCGCGGACAAGGGGCACTTGTTGGGCGCGGGCCGAAACGGCACAAAGGAGTAGCAGCAGGCTGCCGACCACGAGGCCCAGCAGTCCGCGAATCCTGAAAAGGTTCAACACGGCAAACGAAAGAAAAAGCAGCTCCCGACCCACCGGAAGCCCTACAAAGGTAGGATCCACTGCCCGGCCGTTGTATGCGCGCCGGTAGTATTTTTTAGGCCTGTACTACCCACGCCACCTAGGGTGAAAAAGAAAAAAGGTCTTCTGCCGAAGCAAAAGACCTTTTAGCGTAGTCCGTAGGGGAATCGAACCCCTGTTGGTAGAATGAAAATCTACTGTCCTAACCCCTAGACGAACGGACCAGTTACCCACGGAGCGTTTTCCGTTTTGGTGGTGCAAAGATACGGGGCCAAGGTTTCAGAGCAATAGCTGGCGCTTAAAATTTTTCAAAAATTGAGCTAAGTGCGCCAGAATCAGGCTGATTTTTTTCCGACGCCGTGTTTTCGGTCCCACCATACATAGGCCCCAAACAGCAGAATGCTCACGGCAGTCACCCACAGCAGGCCGGTTTTCAGCCGTTCGCTGTCCTCGCCCAGGTATGCGAGCAGGGCAATGAGGGGCACTACCCCTGCTACAGTCGCCAACATAAATTTCAGGTAGCCTAGGCGGGCCAGCCCCGCTACAAAACTGATGGCATCATCGGAAAGCGCCGGCGACAGCCGCGCTAACATAATGGCCCACATGCCGTAGCGGTCCACGATGTCAATCACTTTCTGCTCGGTTTTTTGGCCCAGCACCTTGGCCACGAACGATTCTCCTAGGCTTCGGCCCAGGCCATACCCCACCGTGGAGGCAATACAGATGCCGACCAGAGCCAGCAAAGAGCCCCACCATGGGCCGTAGGCCAGAATAGCCACCAGAATAAGCAGCACCACATTTACCACAAACAGAAACATTTGCACCACCATGGCAGCTATCAGCACTAGGGGCCCCCAGTAGCCAAACTGCCGCATCCAGGCCGCAATGCGCGGTTGCTCACCACTTTTAAGCACCGTCCAGGCTTCCCGGACTTCAGCTTGAAAAGCGGGCCACAGAAACCAGCAGGCCGCTAGCCCCGCTACCAACGCCAAGGTGATGTAAAGCGGAACGCGGCTGGTCTTTTTGCTAATGGCTGGCGTAGAGGCAATGGTGGTAGAGGGCATAACCTGCGGAGTAAGGCACCGAAAAAGGCTTGATTGGGGCCTGCGAAAGGCATTAGCTCAAGGCATACGCAGCTATTAGCCAAAAAGCTGCGGCAACCTCAGCGGCGCAAGCACGGTACACCCCTACCAAACCCCGTGGCGCCTAGCCCTGCTGACGCTGCAAACCCTTTCCTCATGACAAAACATACCTACGACCTCGGCCTGATTGGCAACTGTGCCTTTTTAGGACTGATTGGCACCGATACCGCCGTGCGTTGGCTGTGCTGGCCTCGCTTCGACAGCAGCTTTGTATTTGGTTCTTTGCTTGATGACGATAAAGGCGGCGAGTACAGCATCCGGCCCGCCGACCCAACGCTAGAAGTTACCTCCCACCAATACTACCGCGCCAACACCAACGTGCTGTGCACGGAAATAACCACCTCGGAAGGCAGTTACCGCGTAACCGACTTTGCCCCGCGCTTTCAGCAATATGAGCGCTACTACAAGCCCCTGATGTTCATCCGGAAGGTAGAGCCGCTGGAAGGTGTGCCCCGCGTGCGGGTGGCCTGCCGCCCGGTAGGCGAGTACGGCGCCCTGAAGCTGAAACGTCGTCGGAGCTCTAACCACATTGCCTTTCTGGGCCTTGAGGAGGAAATCAGGCTTACTACTAACATCCCGCTGACCTATGTGCTGGATGAGGAGGATTTTGTGCTGAACGAAACCAAGTACCTGGTCCTGACCTACGGCGCGCCATTGGAGGCCCCTCTGGAAAGCACCGCCGAGCGGTTTCTGCGCAGCACCATTGACTACTGGCGCATTTGGGTAAAGAGCACCAGCATCAGCAACTTCAGCCAGGACCAGGTGATTCGCTCGGCACTGGCCCTGAAAATCCACCAGTACGAGGATACCGGAGCCATTATTGCGGCCAGCACTACCTCTCTACCCGAGGCACCCGGCAGCACCCGCAACTGGGACTACCGCTACTGCTGGATGCGCGACACGTATTACATCCTGACGGCATTCAACAACATTGGCCATTTTGAGGAGCTAGAGCGGTATTTCCACTACATCGCCAACATCTCTACCAAAGTAAAGGGCAAGTATCAGCCCTTATATGGCATCAGTGGCCAGTCGGAGCTAGTGGAGCAGGAGTTGCCGCTGGCTGGCTACCTAGGAAACCAGCCCGTGCGCATCGGCAATGATGCGTATACCCACGTGCAGAACGACGTGTATGGCCAGGTGCTGGTGGCGCTGCTGCCCCTGTATGTGGATTGCCGGTTTCTCGACCCCGAGCGGCCCAACCCGGAAAAGCTGGTGTACGAAACCCTAAGCCTGATTGAGGCTACCATGGACCAGCCCGATGCCGGCTTGTGGGAGTTCCGTAACCTAGCGCAGTACCACTGCTACACCTACCTGTTCCATTGGGCAGGCAGCCTGGCAGCTGGCAAAGTGGCCCGCTCCCTGGGCAACACAGACATGGAAGCCCGCGCCAACCGGCTGATGCAAGCCGCCGCCGACCACATTGAGCAGTGCTACAACCCCGAACTGGAGGCGTATACCAACGCCATCGGCTCGCCGCACCTCGATGCCAGTGCCATGCAACTTATCCTGATGGGCTACCTGGACCCAGCCTCCGAACGGGCCCGCAAGCACCTGGCCGCGCTGGAGCGGGAGCTGAAAACCCCTGAAGGACTGTTCTACCGCTACCGCCACGCCGATGACTTTGGTACTCCTGAAACCACGTTCCTGATTTGTTCTTTCTGGTACGTTGAGGCCTTGGCCAGCGTGGGCAGGGTAGAGGAGGCCATTACGGAGTTCGAGAAGCTCACCAGCTACACCAACCACCTAGGGCTGCTCTCCGAAGATGTGGATGCCAAAACCGGCTCGCAGTGGGGCAATTTCCCGCAGGCCTACAGCCATGTAGGCTTAGTAAATGCTGCCTATCGTATTGCGCAGAAGCTCAGCAAGCCAAACTTTATCTAGGCAGTATCTGAAAACTCCAAACCTCTCTGCTGAGCGAGCTGCTCCGACTTTGCTCAGCAAAAAGGTCAGTAAGAGCATAATGGCTACGGCTCTTCAGCACAGACTGTGAATATTAGGCCCAAAAAAGAGCGACCCTGCACAGGGTCGCTCTTTTTTAGTTTGTAGGCCTGGCTTTTACTAGGTCATTTCCTACAGCAAAGCCCGGAGTAGCTTGCGTACATCGTTGGTGGAGGCCACGTGGTATTGAGCCAGGGAGCGGCCGCCGGTGCCCACCTTTATGGTGTAGCCTTCTGCCTGCATGGCCCGGAACGTGTCTTCATCGGTTCGGTCGTCGCCGATGGCTAGGGCAAAATCGGGCTGGTAAGTGGCCAGCCAGCGGGAGGCAGCAGAGCCTTTGTTAATGCCCGCCGTCTTGATTTCCAACACCTTATTGCCTTCCATGACATGCAAATCGGTGTTAGAAGTCATGAAGGTGAGGTGGTTAAGCAACTCCCGGGTCCGGACCTCGCCTAGTTCCGCATCGGCGCGGCGGTAGTGCCATACCAGCGAGTACTCCTTGTCTTCGATAAAGGAGCCAGCGGTGCGCGCCACATACAGCTCCAGAATCGGGCGGATATCCGCCTTCCACTCGTTGTTTAACTGCTGAAACATCTGCCACTCCTCGCCCTTTGCGCGCAACCACACTCCATGTTCGGCAATAAAGTCGATGGGTAGGTGCCCGAGCCATTTCTGGAGGGTAGTCCGGTCGCGGCCACTGATAATGACGATGCGGTTCAGCGGATCGGCGCTCAAAGCCTGCAGCAGAAACAGAAGCTCCTGGTCGGGTTGGGCGCGTTGCGGCAAGGAGTTGAAGGGCGTCAGCGTACCGTCGTAGTCGAGCAGCAGCAAGCGGTGTTTGGCGGCTCGGAACTTGGTCTGGATTTGCGTTAGCACTGCTGGCGACATAATTTCAGTGGCCAGCGTTTGCTGCTTTATTTTGCTGTACTCCAGGCGGTTCATGAACAGCTTGGTCCAGGCAAACACATTGTACTGTTTTACGAGGGCCTGCATAGCACTCATCCGCAGTATCTGGTCTTCCTCAGGCATCACCAGCGCATCGTGCATTGCCTCCGCGAGTTGATTGGTGTCGGTGGGGTTAATAATAATGGCATCCGAGAGCTCTCGGGCTGCGCCAGCCCGCTCACTTAGAATCAGGACACCACGCTGGTCGACTTTGCTTGCCACAAACTCTTTGGCTACCAAATTCATGCCGTCGCGCATGGGAGTTACCAGCGCCACTTCGGCCAAGCGGTACAGCGAGGCTAGCTCCTCCAGCGGGAAAGAGCGGTAGAAGTAGTGAATAGGCGTCCAGCTGATGGTCCGGTACTGCGCATTAATGCGGCCCACCAGCTCGTCGATTTCTTCTTTCAGGCTGGCGTATTGCGCCACCTGGTCGCGGGAGGGTACTACCACCATAATCAGGCTTACTTGCTCGCGCCACTCAGGGTAGCGCTGCAGCAGCACCTCAAAGGCGCGCAGCCGCTGGGCAATGCCTTTGGAGTAGTCGAGCCGATCAATGGAAAGGATAACCCGCGTGTCGCGTAATGCTTCGCGGTATTCGGCCTCGTGCTTCTGAGCTTCTTCTGAGGCGGCTGCTTGCACGTAGCGCTCGTAGTCAATGCCCATCGGGAAGGCATCTACCAGCACGGTGCGGGTAGGCGTATCAATCTGTCCGTTCTGGGAGGAGAAGCCCAGCAGCTGCGACACGGCGCTGAGGAAGTGCCGCATGTAGCCAAACGTGTGAAAACCAATTAGGTCAGCGCCCAGCATGCCGCGTAGCAACTCAGCACGCCAAGGCAGTGCCCGAATCAGCTCGTAGGAAGGAAAGGGGATGTGCAGGAAAAAACCGATGGTTGCGTCTGGCCGCTCACGGCGCAGCATTTCAGGTAGCAGCAGCAGCTGGTAGTCATGGACCCAAATGGTGTCTTCGGGGCCCGCCAGCGCCAGCACAGCTCGGCAGAACTTCTCATTTACTGCTACATACGCATCCCAATGCGCCTGCTCGTAGGTGGCATACTGCGGGAAATAATGAAAGGTAGGCCACAGCGTGGAGTTGCTGAACCCTTCATAAAAATCCCGAATTTCCGACTCGGTCAGAAACACCGGCGACATGCTATCAGTGCTGAGTTGCTCCGTTACATAGGCTTCCTCGGCCTCATCCTCCACGAACAGCCCCGGCCAGCCCACCCACATATTGCCATCCTGCCTATAGATAGAGCCTAATCCGGTAGCCAGCCCGCCTTCGCTGGGCTGAAACGTGAGGCTTTCTTCGGTGCGCTGGACTTTAGTTGGGAGACGATTCGAGACGATAATGGTTCGGGACATGAGCCTGCAAACAGTTGGTTAACTACCAAGCTTACGGGAGAAAATGGTGATCAGCCATTATTTTTTTCTCTCCTTTTTTCTACCGTGCGCGCAACCCAAACCCAAGCTCAACACTCCGGCAGCCGCATGAGAAGGCAAAGAATGGCTGTGTTTTTGAGCCGATGCAGCAGGGGCTAGGCCCACTCAACTGGCGAACCGCGAGGCCGGATGAACTGATACCGTGGAAGGGAAACCGTGCTTGCACAACAGCTTTCAGACTAGCACTGTGTGTAGCGCCGAATCCTAGCCAATAAAGAGGAGTGATAGACGCACTTGGGCAACAAAAAAGCCTCTGCGCTAGCGCAGAGGCTTTTTACAATGTTGTAGTCCGTAGGGGAATCGAACCCCTGTTGGTAGAATGAAAATCTACTGTCCTAACCCCTAGACGAACGGACCAGTTACCCACGGAGCGTTTTCCGTTTTGGTGATGCAAAGATAGGGAGCCAAACATTCGGCGCAATAGCTCGATTTGAAAAAAAGTGCTGCTTTAGCTGAATAGGCTGATTTTCAAGTGAAAATTTTAAGATCAGGGGGCTTTGCAGCCTGAGCAGGGGTAGTAAAAGCAGCCCGGGAAAGACGGATGTTCGGTTTGATTTGGCGAAATACCTGTAGCCTCCTACCTTCGCTGCGCGTTTTCACCCGGCCCCTCCGGACCGATAAACCTCCCATTTCCCCATACTACTATGGCTAAAATCAAAGTTGCCATTAACGGCTTCGGCCGCATTGGCCGTCTCACGTTCAAAGCGCTGTTGCAGCGCGAGAACGTAGAGGTCGTGGCTATCAACGACCTGACTGACAATAAAACGCTGGCGCACCTGCTGAAATTCGACTCCGTTCACGGTCGTTTTGACGGCACCGTAGCCTACGATGAGGAAAGCCTGACCGTAAATGGTAAGCGTATTGCTGCGCTGGCTGAGCGCGACCCCAAGCTGCTGCCCTGGGGCCAGATGGGCGTTGACGTGGTGCTGGAATCAACCGGCCGCTTCGTAGATGAGGCTGGCGCAGGCCAACACCTGACCGCTGGTGCTAAAAAGGTGGTTATCTCGGCTCCGGCTACGGGTAACATCCCTACGGTAGTACTGGGCGTGAACGAAGACATCCTGACCGGCGAGGAAACCATCCTCTCCAACGCTTCGTGCACCACCAACTGCCTGGCTCCAATGGCCAAGGTTCTCGACGACGCTTTCGGCATCGAGAAAGGCTACATCACCACGGTGCACGCCTACACCTCTGACCAGAACCTGCAGGACGCGCCGCACAAAGATTTGCGCCGCGCCCGTGCTGCTGCCTACAGCATCATCCCAACCAGCACAGGTGCTGCCAAGGCCGTGGGCCTGGTGCTGCCCCAGCTGAAGGGCAAGCTGGACGGTATCGCCATGCGCGTGCCTATTCCGGATGGCTCGACCACGGACTTGACCGTGATTCTGAAGCGTGAGGTAACCAAGGAGGAAATCAATGCAGCCGTAAAAGCTGCTGCTGAAGGCCCGCTGAAAGGCATCCTGGAATACAGCACCGATCCGCTGGTGAGCATCGACATCGTGGGCAACCCGCACTCGTGCATCTTCGACTCGGAGCTGACCTCAGCCAACGGTTCGTTGGTGAAAGTGGTAGGCTGGTACGACAACGAAACCGGCTACAGCACTCGCACTGCTGACCTCATCCAGAAACTGGGCGAGAAAATGAACGGCTAAGCTTTTAAGCTTATCGCATACGAAGCCGCCTGCTCGGGAAACCGGGCAGGCGGTTTTACTTTATCGGAGGGCTAGTAATGAGGGGCTATGTGGGCACAAGGAAGCCCAGACGCTCCGAACCCAACTTGGACTTCTATCTTTAGCGGGCTCTATCATTCACTTACTAGGTTACTGTTTGTGCGCATCTGCTTTATCCTGAATCCGACCTCGGGTACCAACCGCACCCAGGATGTGCCGGCGCTCCTCACGCGCTATGCCACCGCCGCCGGTGCCGACTTCGAGATTCAAGCCACCGAATACGCCGGGCATGCGGAGTTACTAGCCCGCCACGCGGCGCAAACCGGCTTCCGGGTGGTGGTGGCCGTGGGCGGCGACGGCACGGTAAATGAAGTGGCCCGCGGCCTGCTGGGTACCTCGGCGGCGCTCGGTATTGTGCCTCGCGGTTCCGGTAATGGCTTGGCCCGGCATCTGCACATCCCGCTTGATTTGCCGGGGGCCGTGCAACGAGTCAGCCGCCCTTCGTTCCAGCGCATTGATGCTGGCCGCATTAACGGGCATTGGTTTTTCTGCACGGCCGGGCTGGGCTTTGACGCGCATGTCAGCAAGATGTTTGCCCGGGCCGGCACGCGGGGGTTGAGCACGTACGTGAAGGTAGCGTTGCGCGAGTACCGGCGCTACCGCCCGGTGCCGGTGCAAGTGCAGCTCAACGACTTGGTGCTGGAAACCAGCTGCTACGTGCTGGCCTTCGCTAATGCCGCCCAATACGGCAACAACGCCTACATCGCGCCCCGCGCCGATATTCAGGATGGGTTGCTGGATGTGTGCCTGATTGATGCCTTGCCGCTGACCCGCGCCGTGCGGGTGGGTGTGGCCCTAGCCCTCGGAACGCTGGCAACCTCCGGCAGTGCCGTGTTTCACACCAGCCGCCATATCCGCGTCCAGACAGCACATTCCTTGGGTTTTCACGTGGATGGCGACTATGTAGGAGAGGCCGCCGAGTTTGAAGTAGAACTGGAAGAGCTGGCCCTGGAGGTAGCCGTGTGATCAAGGGTAAAACAGTGGAAGGAGAAGCGGCGCACAGACGCGTGGGTCATCTTGCCTTACTGTAACTTCAACTATGGAAACACTGGAACAGTCAGGGGTTTGACCGCGCACCCGAAACGTTTTCACAATTTCACGCTTCACAACTTCACAAATTGCTTTATGAAAGCCGATAAAAAACGCCGGGAAGGAGTGGTATATTCCACTAACCCCGATTTTGAGTACCAGGAAAACGGCGAGGAGCAGGCCAGCACCTTGCCGCCCCAACAGCAGAACTTGCGGGTGCAACTGGATAAAAAGGCGCGGGGTGGCAAGCAGGTTACGCTGATAACAGGCTTCGTGGGTCAGGACGCCGACCTACAGGAGCTGGGCAAGCTGCTTAAAACCAAATGCGCAGTGGGCGGCAACACCAAAGAGGGCGAAATCATCATCCAGGGAGATTTCCGCGACAAGGTGATGGCCGTACTGCTGGAGAAAGGGTATAAGGCCAAGAAGGCCGGCGGCTAAGGTTGCGGGCCGCCGCGCTTGCCTCCACGTTGCCTTTCCTCGTTATCTATGGCTGCTGAACCTGCTACTGTCCATTTGCTTGCTGAAAACTGGGTTATTGAAGCTGTGCAATGGCTCAAGCTCGGGATTGAAACGATTGGGGCTGTCATCATTGCCCTCGGCATTGTGCTAGCCGGCATCTTGTTTCTGAAAGCGTTGGCCAAGCGCCAAACCGCCGATTTCACCGCCATTCGCCTGACCTTGGCGCGCTACCTGGCCCTGGCCCTGGAATTTCAGCTTGGCGCCGATATCCTGTCCACGGCCATTTCGCCCAGTTGGGAGCAAATTGGGAAGTTGGGTGCTATTGCCGTCATCCGGACGGCCCTTAACTTCTTTCTCTCCAAGGAAATGAAAGACGAACACCACCAAGTTGCCGAAGCGCACCTCGACCGGCGGGCCAACCAATAAGCCACTAGGGCCTTTGCTGCGCCAAATGGGCTAGGGCGCGGGCTACGTCTTCGGGCGTATCAATACCAATGGTTTCCAATTCGGTTTCGGCGGTAAGAATGCGGTAGCCGTTTTCCAGCCAGCGCAGTTGCTCCAAGCTTTCGGCCAGCTCCAGGGCCGAGGGGGGCAGCTGGGTGATGTCGGCCAGCACATCGGGCCGATACGCGTAAAGGCCAATGTGCCGGAAGTAGCGGTGGTGCTGCAGCCATTGGTCTTCGGCTTGTTGGCGCTGGAAGGGTAGTGGATGGCGGCTGAAGTACAAGGCATAGCCGGCGGCGTCGCGCACTACTTTGGGCAGGTGCGGGCTGAAAAGCTCTTCCTCCGTGAGCACCGGCTTGACCAAGGTAGCCAGCTGAGGCGGCTCGGCCCGTGCAAAGAGCTGCACCAAGGCGTCAATCTGGGCCGCGTGAACGAAAGGCTCATCGCCCTGAATATTAATGATACAATCAGCGGCAGTGTCGAGCTGTTGGTAGGCATCCCATACCCGGTCGGTACCACTAGGGTGGTTGGGGGAGGTAAGCACGGCCTCGCCGCCAAACCCACGTACGTGGTCAAGAATGCGCGCATCATCGGTGGCTACTACCACCCGACTTAGGCCCGACTGGCTGGCCTGCGCTACCACCCGCTGAATCATGGATTGGCCGCCTAAGTCAACCAGCGGTTTGCCGGGCAGGCGGGTAGAGGCGTAGCGGGCAGGAATGATACCGATGGCGTGCATAAGCAAGTGCGAAAAAAGGTGAGCAGCACAAAAGTCGAAAAAACCAGCCTAGCACCAGCATCTCCTGAAATCGAGCAATAAAAAACTGCTGCTGTGATATTGAGGCGGTTGCTTTCGCCTGAATCCGTAACTTTCGGCAAACTTTATGTGAGTTGCTGTTTTCGCCCGCTTTAGGGCCAGCTCACCTTCTTTCTGCTTGCCGTTAGTATGTCCCGATTTTTGTTGCTGAGCACCGCGCTTACCATTACTGGTTTTACTGCCCTGGCCGGGCCCGGTCGGGTTGCTCCTCCCGATTCCATTGGGGTAGAGTATCGCAACAATAAAATGCTGATTAAGCACCGCGTAGTGCCTGGCGAAACCCTTTATGGGCTGGCGCGGCGCTACAAAGTGCCCGTGGAGCAGATCGTGGAAGCCAACTCCGACCAGAAAGGAGCATTAGTAACCGGCCAGATTGTGCTGGTGCCCCGCAACCGTGTGGTTTTGTCGCAGCCTGCTGCACCAAAGGCAGCTCCCGCCACTACCACTGCTTCCGTTCGGGCCTTGCCAACGGATGCCAACGGCAACCGCGTGTATAAGGTAGAGCCCGGCGTGACCCTGTTTGCCATTGCGCGCCGCTTCCAAACCACGCCGGCCGAACTAGCCCGCCTGAACGGCTTTGCCACAAACTACAATGTGCGTGTGGGCCAAAGCGTGATTGTGGCCGCTGGTGCAAGCACTCCTGCACCGGCTCGCCCGGCCGCGCCTGTTGCTGCCGCTCCGACTCGCACTACCCCCGCCGCGCGCCCAGAACGCGATGAGGATGCTGAGCGCAGCAACCGGGAGCGGGAAACCCGGGAACGGGAGGCGCGGGAGCGCGCCGCTCGTGAGCGGGCCCGCGACTCAGCCACTACCCCCGCCGTAACCCCCGAAGCACCAAGCACTGCACCAGCTCCAGAAAAGGAACGCGGCCCGGAGCGAGCTAGTGAAATTGTGCGCCGCGTATCAGAAAGCGGGCTGGCTACGGCTATCCAGACGGATGCATCGGATAAATACCTGGCCTTGCACAAAACGGCGCCGGTAGGTACCATTATGCAGGTGCGCAACATCATGAATGGCCAATCGGTGTACGTGCGGGTAATTGGACCCTTGCCTGATACCGGCGAAAACACCAACATTCTGGTGCGCCTGTCTAAGAAAGCGGTGCAGCGTCTTGCCACGCCCGACCAGCGCTTCCGGGTAGAGACCAGCTATGTGCCGTAACGGTTTATGCGTGCAGTAGGGGTAGTAGTTATCTTGCTAAGCTTGGCCCCGTGGTGTAAGGCGCAGCAAGGAGCCATGGCGTTGCTCGAGCGTGCGCATGCCCTTCAACAAACTGCCCAGTATGAGCAGGCGCTACCCTTCTTACGGCAAGCGGCTGCGTTAGGAATGCCCCAGGCCCAGTATGAGTTGGGCAAAGCATACCACGCCGGGCAAGGCGTAACCCGGAACGATACGCTAGCCATCAGTTGGTTGGAAAAAGCTGCCCAGCGCCAGTATGTGCCGGCGCAACGCACGCTCGGAGGTGAATTCTGGTATTCTGGCTTAGTTAGTAAGAAGCGCGCATTGGCGTGGCTTCAGGCTGGCGCGGCTGCCGGCGACTTCGAAAGCTTGGTACACTTGCATCACCGTTGTGACAGCACGTATGCCCAGAACCCAGCGCCTCTAGTAGGAGCGTATGCGCTGCAACTCAGAAAGCAGATTGCAGCGTGGGCAAAGCCTGTTCAGAAGCACGATAGTGCCACTGTTTTTCAAGCAGCGTTTCAGCTAGGGGTTTGGTACCATGAGGGATACCGCTTGGCCAAGGACCCGGTAGAAAGCTATGCGTGGTTTCTGCTAATGAATGAGATGCTTACCTTAGAAACGTTGCTGATCAGGAGCGAAGCTTTCCTCGAGCACGTTTCGCTGTTGCATCCGCAACTAACACCCGCCCAACGCACACTAGCCCTGCGCCGGGCCGAAACCCTAGGCCAGCGCAAGTTGCGCCGGCTGCCGCAATTCAATGAAGCCCTGACGCGGTTCAAGCCCGTAAATAGGGTAGCCGAGCCTGAACAAGGGGGAGGCTGGTAACCTTTTGAGAACCTTCGCTTAGTGAATCACGCCCAAGTCCGTCATCTACTCGACGATAAATACCTGCATTACGATCAGCCTGCGTTTATCACCGCCGACCCAATCAGCATTCCGCACCGCTTTTCGCAGCGTCAGGATATCGAAATCAGCGGATTATTTGCTGCGCTGCTAGCCTGGGGCCGGCGCCCAACCATTATCAGCAAGTGCTCGGAGCTTATGCGCCGCATGGACAATGCCCCGCATCAGTTTATCACGCAGCATCAGGACGAGGACCTGAAAAAGCTGTTGGGGTTTTGCCACCGTACCTTCTGCGACACCGACCTGCTGTACTTTGTGCACTGGCTGCGCTGGTTTTACGGTGGCCACGATACGCTGGAAGACGCATTTCTGAAAGGCAACACCCAAAAAGAGCGGCTTGAAAACTTTCATACTCTGTTTTTTAGTTTGGAAGAGGCTCCTCAGCGCACTCGTAAGCACGTGGCCACACCGGCCCGAGGCTCGGCCTGTAAACGCATCAATATGTACTTGCGCTGGATGGTGCGCCCCGATGCTCACGGCGTCGACTTTGGCCTCTGGACGCGCCTTTCGCCTGCCGACCTGATTTGCCCTTGTGATGTGCACGTGGAGCGCGTAGCCCGGCGGCTGGGCCTGCTGGAGCGTAAACAGATGGATTGGCTCGCCGCCGAGGACCTAACGGCGCATCTGCGCACCTACGACCCTCTGGACCCCGTGAAGTATGACTTTGCCTTATTTGGGCTGGGCGTGGAAGGAGAAATGTAAAAAAGAGCCACTTGGTTTTATATGGCTTTTCATGAATCTTTCCGGCCCTCAGGAATGTTTACGTTCACATTCCCATCCCACCATACAACACTACTTACTAAGTACCCGATTTGATTCTTCCTCAGAATTTTGAGCAAAAAATAGGATTCTCTCAGCTGCGCGAGATGCTGGATAGCCTGTGCCTGAGTGCGCTAGGCCGTCATTTCGTGGCGAAGATGAGTTTTCAGACCAAGCACGATCAGCTGCACAAGCTGCTGCTCCAGACCGATGAGTTTCGCCAACTGCTGGCCAGCGGCGCTGATTTTCCGAGCCAGCATTACCACGATGTGCACCAACATTTGGTGCGCGCCAACATACCCGGTTCCTACCTCGAGGTAGCAGCTTTTTATGCTGTGAAAATGAGTTTGCGCACCATTCGGGAGGCGCTTACCTTCTTCACCCACGCTGACGAGGAGCTGTATCCTACGCTGCGGCTGCTGGGTATTGGCGTGCAGGTAGACCGTAACCTGTTAGCTAACCTCGACAAGGTAGTTGACGACGAGGGGCAGGTGCGCGAAAACGCTTCGCCGTTGCTAGGCCAGCTGCGGCAGGAACTCATTAGCCGGCAGGTGCAGCTGCGCAAGCAAATCAGTGGCATTCTGCGTCATGCCCGCCAGGAAGGCTGGGTGCCCGAAGGGGCTGAGCCTACCATCCGGGGTGGGCGTTTGGTGCTGCCGGTTATTGCCGAGCACAAGCGCCGCGTAAAAGGCCTGATTCATGATGAGTCGGCAACGGGGCAGACGGTGTTTATCGAGCCGGAAGCCGTGTTCGAACTGAACAACGACATCAAGGACCTCGAGAATGCCTACCAGCGCGAGCTGATTCGCATCCTGACCCAACTGACGGCCCAACTGCGTCCGCACATTCCGGACTTGCGCAAGGCCTACCAGTACTTGGGGCTGCTGGACTTTATCCGGGCAAAGGCGCAGCTAGCCTACCGCCTGGAGGCCACGCTGCCGGTGCTGCACCCAAAGCCACTGCTACGCTGGCACCAGGTGCGCCATCCGCTGCTCTACCTCACGTTCCAGGCTCACGCCAAAGATGACCCTAGGAAAGTCGTGCCGCTGGATATTGAGCTGACGCCGGAGAAGCGGATTCTGCTGATTTCGGGGCCCAATGCCGGGGGTAAGTCTGTGAGCATGAAAACGGTGGGCTTGGTGCAGTATATGCTGCAGTGCGGCTTGCTGATTCCGGCTGGCGAAACGTCGGAGTCGGGCGTGTTCGATGATATTTTTCTGGACATTGGCGACGAGCAGAGCCTGGAAAACGACCTGAGCACGTACTCCTCGCACTTGCTGAGCATGAAGCAGTTCGTGACCCTAGCCAACAAGCGCAGCCTCGTGCTGATTGACGAGTTTGGAACCGGCACGGAGCCTAGCTTGGGCGGGGCCATTGCCGAAGCCGTGCTGGAGCAGTTGAACCGGGCCCGGGCGTTTGGCGTCATTACTACGCACTACACCAACCTCAAGAACTACGCGGAACGGACAGAGGGCATCGTGAACGGCGCCATGCGCTACGACCCCGATCAGCTTCAGCCACTCTACCGCCTCGAGACCGGCAAGCCGGGCTCCAGCTTTGCCATCGAAATTGCCCGCAAAATTGGTCTGCCAAAGCAGATTGTGGAGCGCGCTACGCAACTAGTAGGCAAAGATAAAATCCGCTACGACCGGCTCCTGGAAGGCCTGGAAAAAGAGAAAACCGAGCTGGAGCAGCGCACCGCCGAAGCTGCCAAGGCCGAGCGGCGCATGAAAAAAGCCGCCCAGGAATACCAGGACCTCAAGAAGTACCTCGACGAAACCACGCTCGATGTGCTGCGTGAGGCCAAGGCCAAGGCCAAGATGCTGCTCAAGGATACCAACCAGCAGATTGAGGCCACCATTCAGGAAATCAGGCTGGGCCAGGCCGAAAAGGAGCGTACCAAAGAAGCGCGCGGGAAGCTCGATACCTTTGTGCGGGAAAAGCTGCAGATTGAGCCGCCCAAGCCCAAAGCCAGCCGCGAGCTAGCCGACCCCAATACCCTGAAACCCGGCGACAAGGTGGCGCTGCTGGGGCAGGAGGGCCACGGCGAAATTATGGCGGTGAAAGGTAAAACGGCCGAGGTTTCCTTTGGAGGTATGAAAACCATCGTGAAGGTAAACCAGCTGGAAAAACTGACCCGCTCCGAGATTCGGGAGCGGGAAAAAGAAGCGGCCCGCAAGGCCCCGGCGCAGTACTCCGGCTTCAGTACCACCGATAAAATGTCGAGCTTTAGCCCCACGCTTGACCTGCGGGGCGAGCGGGCCGAGGATGCGCTAAACAAAATCCGGAGCTACGTCGACGACGCCATCATGCTCGGGGTGCCGGAAATCAAAATCCTGCACGGCCGTGGCAATGGCGTTTTGCGCCAGATTGCCCGCGACTACCTGCACCACGTGCGGGAAGTAGCCAGCGTAGCCGACGAACACGCCGACCGCGGCGGCGACGGAGCCACCGTTGCCGTGCTGAAATAGCCGCGTGCACTTTGCCACTACCTGAGGCCTAGTAATATACTAGCTTAGAAAAACACTGAAAGCCCGTTGTAGCAGTACAACGGGCTTTTACATACCATTCCAACGCATGCATCCTCGCAACCCCCACGCCGCCCGCTACGACTTCCCGCAGCTCATCAGCATCAGTCCTGAGCTAGCCCCCTTCGTGATACCAAACCCCAGCGGCGACACCAGCATCGATTTTGCCAACCCGGCCGCGGTAAAAGCCCTGAATCGGGCGCTCCTCAAGCAGTTTTATGGGGTAGCACACTGGGATGTGCCCGCCGGTTACCTGTGCCCGCCCATTCCGGGCCGCGCCGACTACATTCATTACGCCGCTGATTTGCTAGCCTCTGAAAACCAAGGAACCGCGCCGCGCGGCAAGTCGGTGCACGTGCTGGATGTGGGCGTGGGCGCTAACTGCGTGTATCCCATTATCGGCACGCATGACTACGGTTGGCGCTTCGTAGGCTCGGAGGTAGACCAGGTAGCACTGCGCGCCGCCAAAACCATGGTGGCAGTAAATACGGCTCTGTCAGGACGGGTTGATCTGCGCCTGCAAACCCATGCCGACTACATTTTCGACGGCATTGTGAAGCCCCGCGAGGAGTTTGACCTGGTTATCTGCAACCCGCCCTTTCATCTGTCAGCAGAGGATGCGGCCGCGGGTAGCCGCCGCAAGGGCCGCAACCTGGGCTACGCCAAAACTCCCGAACCAATACTCAACTTTGGCGGCCAAAACACAGAGCTGTGGTGCGAAGGCGGCGAGGAAGGCTTCCTGAAACGCATGATTGCACAAAGCAAAGCACTCGGCTCTCGGGTACTGTGGTTTAGCTCGCTCATCTCTAAAAAGGAGACCCTGCCGAGCGTTAACTACTTCCTCAAACAAGCTGGCGCTATTGAGGTGAAAACCATTGAAATGACACAGGGCCAGAAAACCAGCCGCATTGTGGCCTGGACCTACCAAGAGCCCGAGCAGCGGCAACAGTGGGCTGCACGCCGCTGGAAACCAGCCGCTTAACTATTACTGGGTACTATGCAGGAAAAGGAAAGCGAGGCATCGGGGCTAGCAAGCTGCTAGTAACCCGATGCCTCGCTTTTTAAATTTAGCGGCCCGTTTTTCTGTTACAGAATGTTCACTTCCGGGTGGAGCTCAATTCCAAACTTCTCGCGCACAGAGGCAATAATATCGAAGGCAAGCTCCCGAATATCTTGTCCCTGAGCGCCGCCGTGATTTACAAGCACTAGGGCCTGCTTGTCGTGCACGCCGTGGGCGCCGCGCCGCTGGCCTTTCCAGCCACACTGCTCAATAAGCCAACCAGCGGGCACTTTTACGCCGCCCGGCACAGGGTAGCCCGGTATTTCTGGGTGCTGGGCCTTTAGCTCGTCATACTTCGCCTGCGATACTTCTGGGTTCTTGAAAAAAGAGCCGGCGTTACCAATCTGAGTAGGGTCGGGGAGCTTGCTGCGGCGGATCTGCATTACGGCCTCACTGATCTGGCGGGGGGTCGCATCGCCTTCAATCCCCATATCCTCGAGGGTGGTTTTGATGGCGCCGTAGCTGATGTTGGGCTTGGCCTGCCGGCTCAGGCGCAGCACTACCCCCGTCACGATAAACTGGTTTTTAAGCGGGCCTTTAAATACACTTTCGCGGTAGCCAAAGCCGCACTCCGAGGCCGAAAAGGTGCGCAATTGCCCGGTACTGATTTCTAGGGCTTCCAGTCGTTCAAAGGTGTCTTTCAGCTCCGAGCCATATGCGCCAATATTCTGCAACGGCGCCGCACCTACGGTACCCGGAATCAACGAGAGGTTCTCGATACCGCTCAAATCTTGCTCCAGCGTGTACTGCACCAGCCCATGCCACGACTCGCCGGCGCCGGCCCGCACCAAGGCCGTTTCCTCATCTTGGCTGATGATATCGAGCCCGCGAATCTCATTTTTCAGCACTATGCCGTCGAAATCCTGAGTAAAAAGAAGGTTAGAGCCGCCGCCTAGGATCAGCTTTTGCGTAGCCTGCAGTTCGGGTAGGGCCAGCAAGGCCCGCAGCTCATCCACGGAGGTGAAACGAGCAAAAAGCCGGGCTTTCACATCGAGGCCAAACGTATTGTACGGGCGCAGAGAAACGTTGTGTTCAAGAGCGGGAGCCGAAGCCATAGCACAGGAGGAGAGTTGATGTGCTGGCAAAGGTACGCTACACCGAGCAGGTTGCGCTAGCCGAGTACCCTAGCAGCGGATTAGGTTATGGGGTGCGCCACCGCGCGCCGCTGCGGCGCATCCATTACCAGGGTAACCAGCAGTGCATGAGGCAGCGTCACGATGGACGCTACCACCAGGCCCAGGCTAAACCAGGCCGGCGCATCGGGGAGGCGGTCGGCAAGCAGGCGGCCCAGTACCAGCAGTGCTACGCAGCTCACCAGCAGCAATGGGGCGGCCCGGCGCAGAAAATACCCGAGCTGTGGCAGTAGCGCCCGGGCACCCTGCGGCTGGCTGAGTCCGTAGCCCAGCCAGCCAGTCAGGCGTAGCACGTGCTGTAGGCTGTGCCAGAATACAAAATACACCACCACCGACCAGCGCGGGGTTAGTAAGAGCAGTAGCCCTCCCAGTACTAGTAGCTCCAGCAGCTCACGGCCCAACAACTCCCAGCGCCGGCCCTGGGCGTACCAGAGCCAGAGCACAACGTGCCCAACTGCTACCAGCGCGCCCAGCACATTGGCCACTACCCGGAAGGTGGTGAGCGGAATGGGCGCTGATCCGGTGAAACGCAGTAAATCATTGACGATGCTGGCCGTTTCGGTGGGCCACCACGCGGCGGGTACCGCAAACAGTAACATACCGCGCAGCAGGCTGTGGCTCAGCCAGCTCGCTACCGGTATTTGAGTAGGCGGTGGCGCATCAGCCGAACCCCAGTGCCACATCGTCAGCAGGAAAAACAGGACTACGGTAGCAGCTGGCCATAGCCACCAGCACAGGCCTACTCCGGCCGCCAGCCCCAGGTAACCCGCCAGAAACCGGACCCAGTAGCGCCAGTTGCTCAGTACGCTACCAGTAGGAGCGGTGGCCGGAACTACCAGCTGGTCGCAGGCACCGTGCGCTACGCCCAGCGCCACCATGCCCACCGCCAGCGGCAGGCCCAGCACCAGCCCGGTATGGGCCGGAAACAGGCGCCCGAGCCCAATGAGCAGGCCTACAGCCACGTAGGAGTAATAGCGCGGAGGCCAAGTAGCCGCCGCTATACCGGGAGAATGTTGCATACGAAACGGATGGAAATGCAAGCAGGCTGCGCGACCCGGTGTTGGGCAACGCAGCCTGCCAGCCGGTGAATTCCGAAAAAGCGGGATGGACCGAGGCGGCCGTCCGTTGCGTTACACGATGGACGCCGCGTTGGCAGGAGCCACTTTTACTACCGATTCGCTGCGGGCAATACCATACACTACCAGCCCGAAACCAATTTTATTGATGGCATCGGCAATGTTGTAGAGTAGGTCGAGGTCGTGGGGACGAAGCAGGCCGGCTCCATCAGGCCCGAGCCAGCCGCCGGGCATGGCCATGTAGCCGATAGGGTAAATAGCCCAGCCGACCAGAATAAACCAGGCCAGCGCCCGCACACCCTTGCGCACGGCCACAGAGTTGGAGGCCGCCGCTAGCTGCGCCACTTCCCCCACCCAGGCCGAGTACAGAATGTACACGTAGCCGAGCGTGGAGAGAGAGCCCCACAGTACCGAATGCCTCATGGAGCCATCAGTGAAGGCCTCGCCAATGTAGCCGAATACCAGCATGATAACGGCCGCCAGAATCAGCTTCCAGAGCAGCGCCGTTTTGGCGCCCGCCGCTCGCACCAGCAGGTAAAACTCTACCACCATGAGTGGCACAGTCAGGGTCCAGTCGATGTAGCGTAGCGCAATGGGGGTTTCGTTGGTGCTCACGTAGTAGTCGCGCATGTAATAATAATGCACGGCCGCAATGCCCGTAATCAGGCCCGAAACCAGCAGGGAAGTTTTCCATTTGTCGGCTACCGTGCTCCGCTCAAACAGGAAGAAAATGGAGGCCGCCGCCATGGCCATGTATCCCGTAAAAAAGGTAAACGCCACTGGGTCGTCGACCGGGATACGCATGATGTCGAGAAATACCGTTTGCATGGTTAAGGGATTGAGGGTGAGAAAGAAATTACACTACATTAAGAAAGCTGCATGTTCTAATGTTTAACTTTTTGTTATAAAAGATTCAACAAAAAAAGTAAACAATTTGAGGAGTAAGCTCAGCTGTACTAATAGGCATCATTCCGCACCGTTTGGGCAAAAAAAAGAGCGGGTTGGAACCAGCTTCTTGCCTGGTTCCAACCCGCTCGTGGCGTATGTTAGTTGATGGATAGGTTACCGGACTCGGTACCCGCGCAAGGAGTAAAACAGAAGATACGCGTAGCAGAGCGCCGGCAGTATGAACGCCACGCGCAGCCCACCCCCATTGGTAGCAATCCAGCCCATGAGGGGAGGCACCACAGCTCCACCCACAATGGCCATAATCAGGTACGAAGAGCCTTGTTTGGTAAATTGACCTAGTCCTTTAATAGCCATAGGGAAAATGACAGGCCACATAATGGCGTTGCACAAACCGCAGAGCACAATCAGCCAGAGGGCCGTTTCCCCGCTGGAAAGCATAGAAGCCACTACCAGCGCTACACCGGCGGCACACACGCCTACTAGCATCTTCCGGTCGTTGAAGCGCTGCAGCAGCGGAATGCCCACAATGCGGCCCACCATCACGCCAAACCAATAAGAGGCCACCAACACCGCACCCACAGCTTTCGTGAAGCCGACGGTCGTATCAATCGGGGCCGGCGATTTTCCGAAGAGCACCGATGCAAAATTGGTGACCACATTCAGGCCGCGTACCAGCTGTTGGGTGAAGCTACTGAGCTGCGTAATTCCCTGCGACTCGCCGTAGCGAATCAGAAACGAGCCCAGGCCCACCTCAACCCCCACATACACAAAGATGGCTGCAATGCCCAGCACGAGGTGCGGATAGTCGAGGGCCGAGCGGCGGTTGGCGGCCGCAGGCAGCGTATCGGCTTGGTCATCGGCCGGTAGGCTTTCGATTTCAGGCAGGCGTAGCAGAAAAAAGATGCCCGCCAGCGCCACTAGAAAACCCGCCAGCCCCAAATAGAGCGGCTTAATGAGCGTGGCTTCCTCCGTCAGGCGTTGTTGTAGGGGTAGCGTAGCCAGTCGAGCCTTCAAAATCTCTGAAGTGCCAAACAAGATGGCCCCACCGATAAGCGGCGAAATGGTGCCGCCCAGCCCGTTGGCTACGCCTACAATGCTTACGCGGCTGGCCGCCCGGTTGGCTGGGCCCAGCACCGAAACATAGGGGTTAGCCGCTACCTGCAGCAGCGTGATGCCCGCGCCCAACAGCCCCAGCGCCGTCAGGAACAGCGCGAAGGTGCGAGAGTTGGCAGCCGGCACAAACATTAAGGCTCCCGCGGCCATTACCAACAGCCCGAGCACAATGCCGCGCTGGTAGCCCAGGCGCTTCAGTACAAAGCCCGCCGGCAACGACATCAGGAAATATGCCCCGAAAAAAGCTGACTGCACCAACGACGACTGTAAATCCGTGAGCTGGCAGATGTCCTTGAGGTAGGGCATTAGCACGTCGTTGAAGTTCGTGACGGCCCCGAACAGGAAGAACAGGCTCGTCATGGCGGCCATGGGCAGCGCGAAGCTGCGCGCCGTGCCGGCAGCAGCGGTGGGAGGGGAGGAAGAAGTAATAGGAGCAGCCATGCAGGCAGAAGTAGAGGAATGAGAGAGCCTTAAAGATAGAAAACCGGCGCCGAATGGCCGCTCCGCCGGTTATAGCGGGAATTGCTGCCGGAGCTGCTGGTAGCCGGGGTGGTCGTCGAGGCTGGTAAGGCTTTCAAACATGCTGATAAAGGTGCGCACCAGTTCCGGATCCGCTGTTTGCATGGCGCGAGTTTCCGCTACCCGGTCGAGGTTGTACTGGCCCAGAAACACTACCAAAGCCCGAAAGGGCTCTTTGGCCTCAGCATTGAACCGCAGAAACAGCTGGAGCGGCAGCACCGGCAGGTGCTGGTGCGGCGCCAGGCCCGCCGCCTGCTGCTCAGAGTGCTTGGAAAGACTCATAAACGTTTCCTGAATCTGGCGCAGGGTGGCAAGGTGCTCTTCCCGATGCTCTTTCCAATGCTCCTCCGTTACCGGCACATTGGGGTGGAACTGCTGCCACACGCCCTGCACGAAGTAGTGCAAATGCCCGTGCTTGTCGAGGGTAGGCGGAACCGTAGTGGCAACATCCTCCACGGCAAGGGTGGCGAGGTAGAACTCCCGGGCGTCGCGGGTGCGCTCCAGAAGTAGGTCGTGAATACGGTCGGTGAGGGCCTGCATTTCTCGCTGGTTAAGCGGGGGCTGATGATGGCGGGCGTAGAAGGTGCCAATGGCTGCCGAATCGGTCATCAGGGCCAGGTATTCGCTTCCCTTGGCTTCTTCCAGAAAAGCTGCTATTTCTCGCATAATGGGCTGAAACCCTTTGTATAGCTCCCGGGTAGCGTCGCTGATGGTGATGACGGCGCTCTTTATTTGCTCTTCCACCGCCGAGCTGCTTTCTACCAACTGTCGGGTTTCGTGCACCAAGTCCTGCATTTGCTTCATGGCCTCGTCGGTTTTGCGCGACGCATCATCGGCCGATTTCCAGCTCTGAAAGGCCACGAACAGCGCCAGAAACGACGACACGCTGCCGATAATGGAGTAATGCCCGTTCAGGGCTTCATACGTCGTCAGCCCGATGACTACCAGGGCCAAAAATAGAATCAGGTAGAAGAGGGAGCTTTTACTAGGGTCGAACAGGAAGGAAGGCCTCATAATCCGAAGGTATTGAGAATCGGTCATAGCCTGGCATCCTCCATACACTTCGCTACCGGTCTGGTGCGGTGCTTGGGCCACCGGGAGCGTCAACTGCTACCCCGTGCAGCCGGCCCAACCGGTAGTAAGTCAGCATCACTAGGGCATCGGCCTACCAAAACTGTGGTTCGGCGCGCTACATTCCCGACCTTTGGGCTTTCCTTCGCTTTTCTTACTAGCTCGCTTATGGCCGACAACCGCCGCTCCGCTCCCTTTTACATGACTGCCACTACCCAGTTTGGGCTGGAAGAGGTGCTAGCGGAAGAGCTACGCCAGCTAGGAGCCAAGATTGAGAAAGTAGGCCAGCGCGCCATCGAATTCACCGGCGACACCCAGCTGCTGTATGAGGCCTGCCTCTGGTGCCGCACGGCCATGCGCATTCTGAAGCCCTTCGCCGGCTTTTATGCCCGCGACGAAAAAGCCCTCTACCGCGAAGTCGGCCGCATCGACTGGAGCAAGTATATCCGCCAGGACCAGACGTTTGCCATTACGGCCGTCGTGAACAAGTCCACCTTTGAGCACTCGTTGTTCGTGGCCCAGCTCACCAAGGATGCCATTGTAGACCAGTTCCGGAACCGCACCGGCGAGCGGCCCAGCGTAGATGTGAAAAACCCCGATATCCGGCTGCACCTGCACATGATTGAGAACGAGGTGATTCTGAGCCTCGACGCTTCGGGTGAGTCGTTGCACCGGCGCGGCTACCGTCAGCAAACCAACGTGGCGCCGCTCAACGAGGCCTTAGCCGCGGGCCTGCTGCTGCTCAGCGGCTGGGATGGCAAAAAGCCTCTCATCGACCCCATGTGCGGCTCCGGCACCTTGCTCACCGAGGCTGCCCTCATTGCCCAGCGCATCGCGCCCGGTTTGTATCATCAGGGCAAGTTTGGCTTCGAGAACTGGGCTGATTTTGACGCCTCGCTCTGGGAATCAGTGCAGATGGATGCCAAGCAAATGCGTCTGGAAGAGCCCCAAGCCTACATTGCCGGCTCCGATTTAAGCAGAGAGTTTATTGAGCTGGCCCGCGAAAACGTGGCCGCCGCCGACTTGGAAGACTTTATCCGGTTGGGGGTGCGCGACGTGAAAGAAGCCAAAGCCCCGGCCAAAGAGGAGCCCGGCATTGTGATAATGAACCCGCCCTACGGCGAGCGAATTGGCGAGGAAGCCGAAATGGATGCCCTCTACAAAACCATCGGCGACACGCTGAAATCGGGTTTCCAGGGCTACGACGCATTTATCTTCACCGGCAACCTGGAGGCAGCTAAGCGCATTGGCTTAAAAACCTCGCGCCGTATTCCGCTCTATAATGGCCCCATCGACTGCCGCTTGCTCAAGTACGAGCTGTACCAAGGCACGCGCAAGGTTTCGCGCCCCGAGCAGGGCTAGCACCCAGTCGCATTTGCAGCCGGCCAACATTATCAAGCCTGCCCCGGGAGGTTTGGGTGCTTTTGCTACCTAGTAACCGGGCGCAAGGCAGCTTCCGGGCGTCTTCTGTTCTGATAATTGCTAGCCAGCTACTACCTTCCTGTTTCTGCTGAACTGTCCTCTATTCCCGCCTTCATCATGACTAAACCGAATTGCTTTTTGCTGCTCCTGCTGGCCTTGCTGCTGCCGTGGGGGGTAGTTGCTCAAACGCCGGCCATCACGCGCATAAACCCTACCAACTGGTGGGTAGGCATGAAAAACAGCAACGTACAGTTGCTCGTGTACGGTCCACAGGCCGGCACCATGAGCTACACCATCACGCATCCGGGCGTGAAGCTGACGAAAACCAGCGCCGTAGAAAACCCCAATTACGCTTTCCTGGACTTGACCATTGCCGCTACTGCCAAGCCCGGCACGGTGAAAATACTAGGCAAGAAAGGCGCCCAAACCGTCACGCAGAACTGGGAACTGAAGGCCCGCGACAACGCCCCAAAAGGCCAGGGCGTTACGCAAGCCGACTTTATTTACCTGGCCATGCCCGACCGGTTTGCCAACGGTGACCCCAGCAACGACAAGTTCGCGGATATGGCCGACCCCAACATGGACCGCGCCAACCCGTTCTTCCGCCACGGCGGCGACCTAGCTGGTGCAGCCCAGCGGATTGGCTACCTCAAAGACCTGGGCGTTACGGCCGTGTGGTTTACGCCTGTTATTGAAAACAACCAAGGTCTCACCAACGAGGGCGGCACTATGCGCGCCGCTTACCACGGCTACGGATTTACCGACCACTACACCGTTGACCGGCGCTTAGGGGGCAATGAAGCCTACAAAACCTACGTGCAGAAAGCCCACGCTGCGGGCCTGAAAGTGGTGCAAGATGCCGTGTATAACCATGTGGGCAACAACCACTGGTTTGTGAAGGATTTGCCCATGAAAAGCTGGCTGCACCAGTGGGATACCTACACCAACACCTCGTACCGCCAGCAGCCCATCACCGACCCCTATGCCGCGCAGGTAGATAAAAAGGTGACGCTTGATGGCTGGTTTGTACCCTTCCTGCCTGACCTGAACCAGCAAAACCCGTACGTGGCCAACTTCCTGATTCAGCACGCCATTTGGTCGGTGGAAACCTTCGGGGTGGATGCCTGGCGCATTGATACCTACATGTACAACGACCAGCCGTTCATGAACCGCTGCAACGCGGCCTTGCTCACGGAGTACCCCCGCATCCATATTTTCGGAGAGTCATCGGTGACAAGCATTGTGGATCAGGCCTACTACGTGCGCAATAAAATTGCCTTCCCATTCAAATCAAATCAGCCCGGTGGCCTTGATTTTGTGCTGGAAGGCGCCATGCTGGGTGGCCTCAAGGAAGTAGGTACGCCATCGGCTACGGGCTGGGACAACGGAGTGCAGCGCGTGTACCAGGCCCTGGCTCAGGACGGTGTGTATCAGGACCCCACCAAGCTGGTGACGTTCATTGATAACCACGACCATAACCGCTTTCTGTCGGAAGTAGGCGAAGACGTAGACAAGTTCAAGATGGGCCTGACGTGGATGCTTACCACCAGAGGTATTCCCTCCATGTACTACGGCACCGAAATTCTGATGAAGAATTTCAAAAACCCCACCGATGCCGAAGTGCGCAAAGATTTCCCTGGCGGTTGGCCCGGCGATAAGCAGGATAAGTTTACGGTGGCCGGCCGTACGCCGCAGGAAAACGAGGCCTTCAACTTTGTGCGCACCCTAGCCACGTACCGCCGCGACCACAAAGTGCTGAACTCCGGCAAACTGATGCAGTACCTGCCCGAAAACGGCCTCTACGTGTACTTCCGCTACGATGCCACCGGCACCGTAATGGTTGCCACCAACTCCACTGACAAACCTGCGGCCCTGCCTACGGCTAGGTTCTCGGAACGCCTGAACGGCTTTAGCAAAGCGCGCAACGTGTTAACTAACGAGACGCTGAGCGACATCAAGACGCTGCAACTGCCGGCCAAAACAGCAGTGGTACTGGAGTTAATGAAATAGATTCACCTAGCTCCGACATACCAAGGGCCGCTACCTCACGCGAAGGTAGCGGCCCTTGGTATATCGGAGCCAAGAGGCTAACGAGAGGTTTGGTTTCTCTCGGGAGCTAGTACTCTACTCGAGGTAGCGCTGGCAAGCCTCTACGCAGGCCTGGCAGGCAGCGGCGCACTGCTGGCAGTGCTCATCCTCATGCTGGCTGCACTCGTTGGCACACTTAGTACAGATTTCAATGCACTCCCGCATCAGGTGCTTGGCGTGTTCTGAGCCGCGAGCCACCAAGCGGGCTGTGAGGGCGCAAACGTCGGAACAATCACGGTCGAGCAGAATGCAGGGCACCATGTGCTGTACATGCTCTTCGTGCAGGCAGGAGGTAGCACAGTGCTCGCAGGCGGCAATGCAGCGGTTGAGGGCGTCGAGCACAACGGTGTGTTTGGAAGCAGCAGCGGGGGAGGTTGTCATAGCAAAAGGGATTTTATCTACGAAAAACGATATCTGTGTATACGGGGGCAGCTACCGGTTAGCCGTGTAGTATTCCGCCGCAGTGGTGCACGATTTGCGTCTTCGAATGGTTATTTTCATTCTTTCGCCCCGTTGCGTTTAGCCTTATCTTTACCCCATGTTATTTGCTGCTGAACCTCTCGCCCCGACTCTTGAATCTGCTCGCCGTGTATTAAAGCAATACTACGGCTACGACTCGTTTCGGCCCATGCAGGAGGATATTATCCAGAACATCATGGGTGGGCTGGATACGGTGGTGTTGATGCCTACCGGCGGCGGCAAATCCGTCTGCTTTCAGGTGCCGGCGGTGGTGCAGGAAGGCGTGTGTGTGGTCGTGTCGCCGCTGATTGCCCTGATGAAAGACCAGGTGGAAGCCCTGAAAGCCAACGGCATCTCGGCGGCCTACATCAACAGCAGCGTGGGCCAGAGTGAGCAAAACAACATTGCCGCCGACTGCTTAAACGGTTACCTCAAGCTGCTGTACGTTTCGCCCGAGAAACTGCTTTCAGAAGGCTTCCTGACGTTTCTGCGGCGCATGCGCATCAGCATGTTCGCTATTGATGAAGCGCACTGCATCAGCTCCTGGGGACACGATTTTCGGCCCGAGTACACGCAGTTGCGGGTGCTGCGCGAGCAGTTTCCGAGCACGCCCATCATTGCCCTGACGGCTACCGCCGACCGCCTTACCCAGCGCGATATTCAGTCGCAGCTGCGGCTCAACAATCCGCGGGTGTTCCTCTCGTCCTTCGATAGGCCCAACCTGAACCTGATTGTGCGCCCGGGCCAAGATCGGGTAGGGGGTATTCTGGAGTTTTTGGAGCGTCACCCCGGCGAGGCGGGCATTATCTATTGTCTCTCGCGCAAGCAGTGCGAAACACTAGCCCAGAAAATACAGGCCAAGGGCTACAAAGCAGGTTTCTACCATGCTGGCATGACGCCCAACCAGCGCGCCAGTGTGCAGGAAGCCTTCCTGAAAGACGACCTGCAGGTTATTATTGCCACCATCGCCTTCGGGATGGGCATTGATAAAAGCAATGTGCGCTGGGTGATTCACTACAACCTGCCCAAAAACATCGAGGGGTACTATCAAGAAATCGGGCGCGCCGGCCGCGACGGCTCTCCGGCCACGGCGGTGCTGTTCTACAGCTTTTCGGATGTGATGCAGCTGCGTGAGATGCTAACCAAGGAGAATCCGCACCTTACGCAGCTTAACCTTACCAAGCTGGAGCGCATGCAGCAGTTTGCCGAGGCCGCCAGCTGCCGCCGCAAAATCCTGCTCAACTACTTCGGTGAAACGCTGGCGCAGGACTGCGGCAACTGCGACATCTGCCGCAACCCACCTACCACCTTCGATGGCACTGAACTAGCCCAGAAAGCACTTTCCGCAGTGGTGCGCATGCGCGAGCGGGCACCTATTGGCCTGCTGATTGACGTGCTGCGCGGCATGCGCAACCAAGCGGTGCTGTCGGGCGGCTTCGACCAGATTAAAACCTACGGCGCCGGCCGCGACCTGCCCTACCTCGACTGGTACAGCTACATCCATCAGATGCTGAATGATGGATTACTATACATTGCCTACGAGGAAGGTTACTCGCTGAAAATGACGGAGCTAGGCCGCGAGGTGCTACAAGGCCAGCGCCCTCTGGCCATGAAGAAGTTTCAGCCCGCCGAAAAAGCCGAGAAAGCGCCCCGGGGCCGCAAAGCCGCTGCGGCCACCAAAGCCGCACCGGTTTCGCGCGAAGCCAGGCTGTTCGAGGCCTTGCGCAGCCTGCGCAAGCGTATTGCCGACGAGCAGGGTGTACCGCCGTACGTTATCTTCACCGATTCGACGCTGCAGGAAATGGCCGAGGAACGTCCCATCAACCGCACGGCGATGCTCAGCATTTCGGGGGTAGGTATGAAGAAGTTCGAAAACTACGGCGAGGCGTTCATTCGGGAAGTGCTGGCCCACGGCGGCAACCCCGCGGCGCAAGTAGAGTTCGAGATGGATGACATACCGAGCAACCTAGGTCCTGATGACTTTGGCGGCTCGCCGCGCGCTTCCCGCAAAAAAGAGACGAAGCCCAAAGCAGTTAAGGAAGCCAAGGAGGCTAGCACCGATGTAAACGGCACCATGGAAGCCTCTTTTCTGCTGCACCACCAGGGCCTGAGCCTAGAAGCCATTGCCGAGCGCCGGGAGCTAGCCCTCTCCACGGTTCAAACCCACCTGACCAACTGCTACGCCAAAGGCCTCGATCTGCGTCTGGCTGACTTCCTGACGCCTGACGCCCTAGCCGAAATTCAGACGGCCCAGGTCCAACTGGGGGGCAGCCCTATGCTCCGCGACCTGTTCGACCACCTGCGCGAGAAGTACGATTACTTTAAGCTTCGGCTGGCGCTCATGTATTTCAAGAAGCTACGCGGCGAGTAGGTTGCGGCCATTAGCGGGGGGAGTGTAAACCAGACTGCCGGAAAAGGAGGCGCCGAATATTTTTAGTAAAAATTTCAGCTAATTGAATTAGTATTCGCGTAGATGCGTTCGTATCTTCGTGAGCCGGCACCTGTTTTGCCGTTGCAGCCATTTCTCCCGGCTCCCCCTGCGTTATGATTAACACGAATCTGAAATTCTGGCGGCGCGAACTGAGCCTTACGCAGGCGCAGATGGCCGAAAAACTAGGTATTAAACGCTCCTTGGTGGGCGCATATGAGGAAGGACGAGCTGAACCCAAGCTAGTTACCCTCGTGAATATGGCGCGCCTGTTCGGTATCTCGCTTGATGCGCTGGTAACCACTGACTTTAGTAAAAAGAAGAACGCCAAAGCCGCCTTACAGCTACAAGCTCAGTCGGCTGTTGCTACCTCCGTAAATGCGGCCAACCGCACCGGCAACAATCTGCGTATTCTGGCCCTAACCGTTGACCGCGAGCAGAACGAGAACATCGAGCTGGTACCACAGAAGGCGGCGGCTGGCTATCTCAACGGCTACGCCGATCCGGAGTACCTAGAAGAGCTGCCGAAGTTCCGGCTGCCGATGCTGGGCAACACTGGCACGTACCGCGCCTTTGAAATTGCCGGCGACTCCATGCTACCCATTGCCAGCGGTACCGTTATCGTGGGTCGCTACGTGGATGACTGGATGAGCATCAAAGACGGCACACCCTGCATTGTGGTGAGCAGCAAAGAGGGCATCGTGTTCAAGCGCGTATTCAACCGCCTGAAAGATGCGGCCATGCTGGCCCTGCACTCCGATAACCCCTTGTATCAGCCCTATCAGATTGATGTGGAGGATGTAGTGGAAATCTGGGAGGCCAAAGCCTACATCAGCAGCACGTTCCCCATTGCTGACCTTTCGCTGAACCGACTGGCTAGCATTGTGCTCGACTTGCAGCAGCAGGTAAGCACCATGAAGAAAGTATAACCAGTACTACTGGTATATAAAACGCCCGCTTGGCCACGATGGCTAAGCGGGCGTTTTGCGTCTGGCGGGAGCCTAGTAAGAGCGGTAATCTACTAGGCTGCTTTCTAGCGTAAACTTTCAAGACACGTAAGTAACGGCATCAGAAGGAGGAGAATATCTATTAACTACGATTAAGCGTTTAACTAACCGCGCTTACTCCGCGTAAGCCCAACGCAACTACTAACCACTGACCTCCCGATGCTTAAGATTATTCCCGCTACCGACCGTCATCACGCTGCTCCCGTCAACTGGCTCAGCAGCTACTTCCTGTTCAGTTTCGCCGATTACTACGATCCGCAGAATATGCATTTTGGCCCGCTGCGCGTGTTTAACGACGATAACATTCAGGCCAACTCCGGTTTTCCGCAGCATCCGCACTCCGAAATGGAAATCGTGACGCTGGTGCTAGATGGTGAGCTGTGCCACGCCGACACGATGGGTAACAATGCCACCATTAAGAAAGGCGAAGTGCAACGCATGACGGCGGGCACGGGCCTGGCCCACTCCGAAAAGAACGACACCGACAAGCCCGCTCATATCTACCAACTCTGGTTCCTGACCAACCAAAAAGGCCTGTCGCCAAGCTACGAGCAGAAAGACGTGGACTTCCTGGACAAAAAGAACGAGCTGATTCCGCTGGTCTCTGGACAAAAAGTGCTGGAAGATGTGGTGTACATGAATTCTAACTCCACGGTATACTGGTGCAACCTGAGCACTGACAAGACAGTTACTTTCAAGACTTTCCCAATTCGTAACACCTTCATTTACGTGAAAGAAGGCAGCCTCTACATCAACGGAGTTGATATCGGACCCAACGATCAGGTTCGCTCCACCGATGAAAACGTGCTGGAAATTCGTGCCTCTAAAGACGCTCAGTTCATTCTGATTGACTTGCCTGGCACTGAGGCGAATTACTAGGTCATTTCCTTAAGTGAAGCCGATACCTGTAACAAGGCTGGTTTACTTTTAGACTAGTTCGCAAACAAAAAGGCCGCCCTGAATGGGGCGGCCTTTTTGTTTGCGGGCAAGCTAGCGCTTACATCGTGTACTTGCGGCCTTTGTTCTGCTGCTTGAGGTAGGCCATCAGGGGCTGGAAGTATTCTACCATGGCGCGGGCCGAGAGGTCTTCGCCGGTTTTCTCTTTCAGCACGGTGCGCCAGTCTTTGCTGGAGCCAGGGCGCATGATGTCGGCCAGGAAAGCGCCTACTTCTTTGCTGCCGTAGTAGTTGGTGGCGTGCGGGTCCTGCTTCAGGATGTTCTTGGCAATGTGGTCGTGGAGCTGGAACAGGATGACGTAAGAGAGGGCGTAGTCGTAGTACTGCGCGGGGTCGTCGTTGATGTGGGTTTTGGTGGCGGGGTCGAGGTACTGCTCGCCGCGCGTGGTCGGCGGCACAATGCCCTGGTACTGCTTAGCCAGCGCCCACCAGCGGGCATTGAGTTGGTCGGCGGGCAGCTTATCGGCATAGAAGCTGTTTTCCCACTCACTCATCACACCCGAGGCAAACGGAATGAATACGGCGTAGTTCAGGGCTTCCTTCAGCAGCGTCTGGGTTTCGTCGGTTTTCGATTTGGCATCTACTAGGCCTAGGCCAGCCAGGAAGGGCTTTTGGGTAGCGGCCAAGCCCATCAGAGAGCCCATAGCCTCATGGTAACCGCGGTTGGCACCTTGGCGTAGCAGTACCGGCACCTCAGGGTTAGTATAAGTGAGGTAGTAATAGATGTGACCCAGCTCGTGGTGGGTGGTCTCGTACCACTCGGTGTTGCCTTCCACGCTCATCAGGCTGCGCACGTCCTGGTTTAGGTCCATGTGCCAGGCCGAGGCGTGGTTGTTCTTCTTATAAGTAGCGCCTTTGGGCAACGGGTAAAGGCTCGATTTCTCATAGAACGAAGTGGGTAGAGCCTGAAAGCCGAGGCTCTGATAGAAGCGCTCAGCTTGTTTCACTTGCCACTCGGCGCCTTTTTTGGCTAGTACGGGGTCGAGGTTGAGGCCTTTCACGTCCACCATCGCGCTCCAGTCCTGGCCCCAGCGGTTGGGTAGCCACGAAGCGGGTAGATAATCGGGCACCTGCTTTACCTTGTATTTCTTGGCTAGTTCGTAGCGGGCGTAGGTATGTAGCTCGCGGTACAAGGGGCGCAACTCCTCGTTGATTTTGCGCACCAGCGTCATCATCTCCTCCCGGCTCATGCCGTAGTCAGATGCCTGATACGAGAAGTAGTCGGGGTAACCGAGGGCCTGCACCGTTTGGTTGCGTAGGTCGCGCAGGTTCAGCAGGCCTTCCTTCAGAGTAGGGCCAATAGCTTTGCTGGCTTCCCAAATCTGCTGGCGCTTGAGCGGGTTGTTCTCTTTGCGTAGCAGCTCATCCAGGTCGTTGGTCGTGACGGACTTGCCCTGGTATTTGTAGTCGAAGCCGTAGAGCTTTTCCGTCTGTTGGGTTTCAGCTTTGATGCGCTGCTTTACTACGTCGGCAATGGTCTGGGGCGAGTTGGCCGCGTTGTAAAGCGCCGTTTGCAGTTGCTTTACCTGAATGTCGGTTAGGTCTTGCTTGTGCTCTAGCAGCTGGCGCAGGCGCTCAATGTTCTGAACCGAGCCCGTGAAAGCCGCCATCCGCTCGTTGGCGCGGGCTGTGGCGCCCGAGTTAGCGGTATCGCCAGCCACAATATGCGTATTAGAGCGCCACTCCGCCTCCGCCGATTCGGTGTACAGGCGCTGGTACTGGGCGGAGTAGTCTTTCAAAAAGGCCTCGGCCTGTTCCTGCCAGTTGGGCGCGGCTGGCTGGCTAGTAGGTTCGGTAGTAGGCGAGGGGGTAGTGGCAGCCGTGGGCGTTTTGGCCGTGGGGGCACACGCCGTAAGGGCGCCGGCCGTAAGAATGGGGAGAAAATATTTTTTCATAAGAAGAAGGAGGGGAAAACTAGGGTGGGCAGCTAAAGTACAAAGCGAGCGGTTTACTAGGTAGCTGCGACAGCCAAACCTCCGGAATTCACTAGCCCCGCCAGAACGCCAAAGCCCCCACTGCGTTGCGGGCAGCAGGGGCTGGTTTAATGAGGGTTCGTCTAGTACAAGGGCCTAGTAATTAAATGCTGGTGGCTGTTTCCTGCTGCTGTTGCAGCAGATGGCAGTCTTTATACTTTTTACCGCTGCCGCAGGGGCAGGGGTCGTTGCGGCCGAATTTGCGGCGCGTGCGCAAGCTCCGAATCCACTCGCGCGGGTCAACGGCCAGGCGCAGGAAGCGTTTTTTAGGGTTTTGGCGAAAGGCACGCTGCAGTAGTTGGTATAGCTCGGGATGGTGCTCCTGCAGCTTTTCGGGCTTCTCGAAGAAGTACTCCGTCACGACCGCAAAAAACTCGGCCTCATTCGTGCCCGCGTAGCTATTGATTTCTGAGTCGCCGGCCCGGATGGCGGCAATTTCACGCTGCATCACGGCTTCCCATTCTGGTCGCAGCTCAGCTGGCAGCGCAACCGCTGGCACGCCGTCAATCACGCCATCGGCCTCATCCAACAAGTGGGCAAACTCATGAATGCCAACATTTTGCTTGTCAAGAGCGTCTTTAAAGCCTTGCTCCAGCGAAGATTTTGAGAGGCGCATATAGTGCGAGGTTTGAAAGCCCTGCACGCTACCTAGGAGCGTTCCTTCCAGCCCCACAAACTCCTTGTTGGGGTCGCGTTGTTGGGTCCAGGCATCGGGCACCACCAGTACCTCACTCAGGTTGGCATATTCCCAGTCCGGAAACCCGAATACTGGAATAACGGCGGAAGCCGCTACCAGCACGCGGGTAGTCTCGTCGATATCAGTCTGAATGCCGGTTACGCGGGTTTGGGCCAAAAACACTTGCACTTTCTTTTCAAAGCGCTGCTTGTCGCCGGGCGTAAGCGAAAGATAAAACGCGACGCGCTCCGTGAGAATCTGGCGCCACTCTTGGGGGAACTCAGCGGCTACCGCTGCCTGCCGGAGGCGTGCCTCCCGCGTAACGTAGCGGTAGAATAAAAAGGCTACCACTGCAAGCAGGGCGGCGAAAAGAAGGTACTGCATGAGCCGCTAAACGATGCTGAGGCCATGAGGTTGTGCTTGCCCTCCGTCGGTATACTAGGTCGCCAGGCAGGGTGAACCCAAGCAGGGTATTCAATCACGGATACAGCTACACTCCAAATGACACTAGCGGAATTGGTTAGGGGTTTACAGCACCGCAGTCCCTAGGTGTTCGCGCAGCCGCTCCCGAAGCAACTCCAATAGAATATGGTCCATGAACTGGAATTTGTCGGGGATGCGCAGGTTAATGATGCGTTTGCCGGCCAGCTCTTCCCGAAATTTCTGCTGCAGTATATCGGTATGCTTGCGCTCCATTACCAGCACCACATCGGCCCAACCCAGGTGCCCGGCCGTAACGCGCACTCTCGCGCCGGGCTCAGTGCCCGCCGAACGTGCCTCGTAGTGTTGGTGGCCATCAAACAAACGCTCGGCAGTGAGGCTGCGCCAGCGGTTTTGGCTACAGATAAATAACAGCTTGAGAGCAGATGAATCAGACAAAGCAGAGCAGAAAAAAAGCAAACAGGTGGCACATGCAGGCCTCAGCAGCACGCCAGATGCTACCCCTTGCGAGGGCGCAAACCGTGGCAGTACCCCGCTGTACTCAGCATGCGCAAGCAAAAGTACAGTTTGAAATAGTCTGCCGTACCTCCAGAGTGCCAGGGCTACAAAACGGACCTACAATGCCGGTTACGGCACACGTACCGCACAAGCGGCAGTGGGTGTAGGGTAGTGTAAGAAAGGTAATTACAAGAGGCAGGAGCTATGCCGGTAATCGGGTGCTCGGGTGGCCATAACAGTTACATCACAACCAACGGCAGAGAAGCGCTATACGGTGCTGCTAGGTTGGGTAAATTTTAGTGTCCGAAGTGCTTGTGAGGGTGGTTGAGCAACTAAAAGGTTTTGTAGTATTGCATATAGCCGAGGCCCGAAATGGTTTGCTGATAGGCCCTCAAAAGCCCAAACTAAGGCTGCTTTCCGGGCCGGGTGCTGTGTGCAGTAGCTCCGAAAAAAGCGTAGTAAGTCCGCGCCGACCCGGTGCGTCTCTCCTTTGCCAGCAGCGGCTTTGCGTCTGCCTTTCCTCCTGCCTCACCACCAGCTAGGCAGCTGCCACTATACCTAAGCCGCCCTCGCCGTACCCCTTGTGGCAGGCCGTAACCCCAGAGGCTAGCTGCCAGCTTCACAACCATCCTATCCAATTTCCACATGAAACGAGTTTTCCGAACCGCTTTGCTCATGTCGCTGGGGCTGCTTACGCCGCAGCTGCAGGCCTCCCAATCGGCTGCGGCCACTACACTCACGGCCGACGACGATCAGAAGATGAACAAATTCATCAGCGACCTGATGCAGAAGATGACGCTGGAAGAGAAAATCGGCCAGCTGAACCTGATTACGGTAGGGTTTGATGTAACCGGGCCGGTAGTAAGTAAGGACGTGGACGCCAACATCCGCAAAGGCAACGTGGGCTCGGTGCTCAATACGTTCACGCCCAAAGCCGCGCGCAAGCTGCAGGAAATGGCCGTGAAGGAGTCGCGCCTGCACATTCCGCTCATTTTCGGCTACGACGTAATACACGGCCACCGCACCATTTTCCCGATTGCGCTGGGCTTGGCTTCGAGCTGGGATTTGCAGGCTATGGAGCGGAGCGCCCGAATTGCGGCCGAAGAAGCCTCTGCTGATGGCATCAACTGGGTGTACTCGCCGATGGTGGACATTGCCCGCGACCCGCGCTGGGGCCGGATTTCGGAAGGCTCGGGCGAAGACCCCTACCTGGGCTCCCAGATTGCGCGCGTGATGGTGCGCGGCTACCAGGGCGACGACCTGATGAAGAACAACACCGTGATGGCCTGCGTGAAGCACTTCGCGCTCTACGGGGCTGCCGAAGCCGGCCGCGACTACAATACTACCGATATGAGCCTGGTGCGCATGTACAATGAGTACCTGCCGCCCTACAAAGCCGCCGTAGAGGCTGGCGCGGGCTCCATGATGTCGTCGTTTAATGATATCAACGGCGTGCCCGCCACCGGCAACAAGTGGCTAATGACGGAGCTGCTGCGCAACCAGTGGAGCTTCAAAGGCTTTGTGGCTACCGACTATACCGCCATCAACGAAATGACCGCCCATGGCATGGGCGACGATGCGCAGGTATCGGCGCTGGCGCTGAACGCGGGTAGTGATCAGGACATGGTGGGAGAGATTTTCCTGAAAAACCTGGCCCAGAACCTGAAAGACGGCACCGTAAAGCAGGAGCAGATTGACCAAGCCTGCCGCCGCATCTTGGAAGCAAAGTGGAAGCTAGGCCTGTTCAAAGACCCGTACCTGTACACCAATGAAAAACGGGCCAAGGCCACGATGATGAAAAAGGAGTTCATCGCCGATGCCCGCGACATTGCCCGCAAGAGCATGGTGCTGCTGAAAAATAGCAACAACGCACTACCCCTGAAAAAGACTGGAACCATTGCCCTAGTAGGCCCCCTTGCCACGCGCCAGCGCGATATGATTGGCTCCTGGAGCGGCGCCGGCGACTGGAAACAGGCTGTGTCTCTGGAGCAAGGCATCAAGAACGTGGCTGGCAGCGGCGTGAAGATTGTAACAGCCCAGGGCGCCAACTTCACTGATGATCAGCAGATGATTGACCGCCTGAATGCCCACGGCGGCGAGCTGAACGTGGACAAGCGCAGCTCGGAGGAAATGATCCGCGAAGCCGTGCAGGTCGCGCAAGGTGCCGACGTGATTGTAGCCGCCGTAGGCGAGAGCCAGGGCATGACAGGGGAAGCTGCTAGCCGCGCCGATATTGGCCTGCCGGGCCAGCAACTGGAGTTACTGAAAGCCCTGAAGAAAACCGGCAAGCCCTTGGTGATTGTGCTGATGAGCGGCCGCCCACTTACGCTGCCCTGGGAAGACCAGAACGCCGATGCCATCCTGGAAACCTGGTTTGCAGGCACTCAGGCCGGCAACGCTATTGCTGATGTGCTCTTTGGAGCTTACAACCCCTCAGGCAAGCTCACGGCTACCTTCCCGCAGCACGTAGGCCAGGTGCCGATTTACTACAACCACAAAATGACTGGCCGCCCCTACCAAGGTGTGGCGCTGGACAAGTATAAGTCGCGCTACATGGATGTGAGCAACGACCCCTTGTATCCGTTTGGCTATGGCCTGAGCTACACCACCTTCGAATATGGCAAGCCGGAGTTGAGCACCACCTCACTGGCCATGAACGGCACGCTGGAGGTGAAAGTGACCCTGAAAAACACCGGCAACTACGACGGGGAGGAAGTGGCCCAGCTCTACATCCGCGACATGGTGGGCTCCATTTCCAGGCCAGTAAAAGAGCTGAAAGGCTTCCAGAAGGTAATGCTTAAGAAGGGGGAGAGCCGCACGCTCACGTTCCGCCTCACGCCCGAGGACCTGAAGTTTTACAACGCCGACCTGAAATTCGTGGCGGAGCCCGGTGACTTCCAGGTATTTGTGGGCAGCAACTCCCGCGATGTGCAGATGGCCAGCTTCAAGCTGGTCGGGCAATAGCCTTGGCTACACCCGCGCCTGGTTGTGGGACCAGGTCGCGGGGGCTTCCGGGAACTGAGTTGCTCTAGGGGAGCAGTTAGTACCTCGGAAGCCAAAACAAGAGAGGGAAGTCTTCATCGGAAGACTTCCCTCTCTTGTTTTGGGTAGTAGCTGAAGCTGACCATCAGGCTGGCGGCTACTGGGTGGGTTTCCAGCTTTTCATGACCTAGTAAAGCAGAGGCGATACCTGATTGGGCCGCTTCTGCTTTACTTTTACTAGGTCGTCTTACTCGACAAGCATCGTCATGATGGAGTGGGGGCGGCTGGTGGTGGGGGTGGCCTGGCCTTTAATCCAGAGCTGGAAGGGCTGTTCTTTTTCCGTCGTGTTGAGCACGACCACGGCCAGGGTGCCATCGGGGTTGCGGAAGGCCGTGGTTTGCAGCACGTCGCGGCTGGCCGTGGCGGCCACGCGCCGGGCCCCGGGCCGGATAAACTTGCTGAAGTGACCGATGTAATAGTAGGCGTTGGTATAAAGGAGCTGGCCCTGCTTGGTGTCGCCAATCAGGGGCGCGTAGCAGAAGTTGCCCACGTGGTTCGGCCCGCCGGTCTCGTCCAGCAGCACGTTCCAGTCGGTCCAGGCTTCGGTGCCGGCATTAAAGTCGTTGAGCATGGAATACGCGTAGCGCTCGCCCAGGCGCCAATCGCCAATGCCACTGTAGGCAAACTTTTCCACGCAGCCTTCGGTAAAGATCAGGTGCTTATCGGGGTAGGTTTCATGGACGCGGCGCACGTTCTCAAACTGCATGCCTGAGCCCGTCCACGTCTCGTACCAGTGGTAGCCCAGGCCCCAAAAGTACTGGCTAGCCTCCGGGTCATCAAAGAGGGTAGTGGCCCGCTGAAACAGCAGGTCGCGGTTGTGGTCCCAGCCGATGAGCTTGCGCTCGCCCAGGCCCGCTTTTTTAAGCGTAGGCCCGAGGTAGCCTTTCACGAAGTCGCGCTCCTGCTCGGCCGTAAACAGGCAGGACTCCCACTTCTGCTTGGCCATGGGCTCGTTCTGCACCGTCAGGCCCCAGATGGGGATGCCCGCCTTTTCGTAGGCCCGAATAAACTTAACAAAGTAGTTGGCCCAGCTCTGGCGAAACTCGGGCAAGAGCTGCCCGCCCTGCAGCATGGTGTTCGTGTCCTTCATCCAGGCCGGGGGGCTCCACGGGCTTACGTACAGCGTGAGCTTACCGCCGGCCGCGGCCATCGCCTGCTTGATAAAGGGAATGCGGTACTGCTGGTCGTGCTGAATGCTGAAGGTCGTGAGCTCTTTGTCGCCCTCGGCCACGTAGGTGTAGGGGGCGGAGGAGAAGTCGGTGCTGTGGATGGAGGTGCGCGCCAGCGTGTAGCCGATGCCCTGGCTGGGGCTGTAGTAGGCCTGCAGCAACTCCTGCTGCTGGGCCTTGGGCAGGCGGGCAAACGTTTCGGCGGCGGCATCGGTCAGGGCCCCGCCGATGCCGAGCAGGGTCTGAAAGGCATGGGTGGGGTCCACAAACACGGTGGGCTGGGTTTCCAGCGGCTGGGCCTGGGCCTGGAAGGCAAGCTTCTGGGGGGCGGCCGCCAGGCGCAGCGGGGTGTTCTCGGCGGTGGTGTAGACCTGCACCTGCCGGCCGGCCGCTGAGTAGGAAGTGGAAGTAGCCGGTTTGGCCGCCGGCTGAGTGGTTTTTTTCTGGGCCAAAGAAGCGGTGCTGACACCAGAAGCCAGCAGGCAGAGGAGGAGGGATTTGTGCATGTGCAAGGGCATAGAATCACCATTCCGATGTGCCGCTGCGCCCAGTTACTGGGGCGTGGGCTGCACGTAGGTATGGCGGTTTAAGTAGGAACTGGGGGTAGCAGCACAGCGGCTGTAGGCGCCTGGCAGGGGTAGTAGTGCAGGCAGGAGTGGGTACTCGTAGGTGGCTCCCTGATCAAATATATCGGTCAGCCAGTGCACAAACCAAACCACGCCGATTTCCTTCGGTAGCTCTATTTACCCCCGATATACGCTTACTGCACACCTGCTATTGGGTATGCGCGTGCATCACGAAGCTTGAACACTAGGTGGAGCACGCGAGCAAAAGCAGTTAAGAAACAAGAAAAAAACCAGCCAATAGAGCTTAAACCGGCTATTGCAAAACTGGCAACCTTGCGGACTTTAGGGGCCTATTAGCTTCCCCTTTTTTAGAGGCAGCCTTGTGGGAACAAGCCAGAAACACCAGGCCCGCGCAGAAGAGCTCTTCTGCGCGGGCCTGGTGTTTCTTTTAGAGTAAGGCTCTTCGTTATTCCACGATAGAAACCCGGACTTTTTTGCCTTTGACTTTGGCGCCAGCCAGCTTCTCCGCTACCTCGTGGGCTTGCTGGCGCGGCACGGCCACGTAGCTGTAGTAATCAAACACCTCAATGTGACCTACCTGGTCGCGGGCTACCCCACCCACATTCACAAAGGCTCCCACCAAGTCGTGGGCGCTAACTTTGTCTTTCTTGCCGGCTGATACGTGCAGGGTCACGTTTTCGGGGCGCGGCGCTTTGGGGGCGGCTGGGGGCAGCTTGGGCGCGTGCATTTCCTTCCACTGGATAGAAGCAGCTACCGGCCATTTCTTTACGTGTGCTTGCTCTTTCTCGGTGGCCAGAATGTGGGCCGTACCCTCGGCGCCGGCGCGGGCCGTACGGCCGGCCCGGTGCTGGAAGCCATCGGCTTTATCTGGCACGTCGTATTGGACTACGGTATCGAGCAGGGTTACGTCGATGCCGCGAGCCGCTACGTCGGTGGCTACCAGCACTTGGCTGGAACCGTTGCGTAGCTTTAGCAAGGCTTTGTCGCGCTCCGGCTGGGGCATTTTGCCGTGGAGCACTTCAGCGGCAATGTCGCGGCCTACCAGGAAGCGGGTGAGTTCCATGCACCGCTCGCGGGTGTTGCAAAAAATCAGGGCCCGGCCCGTTTCAGGCTGGCGCAGGATATGCAGCAGTGCGGCCGGCTTTTTCTCCACGGTGCCCACGTGGCCCAGAAGCTTCAGATTCTCGGGTAGTTCGTCGGTGTCTTGGCCGGCGTTTACAACCCGGGGGCGCGTGAGGTTTTTGCGAATCAGATCTACCACTTTATCCGACATCGTAGCCGAGAACAGCAACGTTTGGCGGCGGCGGGGCAAGCGCTTCACAATTTCTACTAGCTCATCCTGAAAGCCCAACTCCAGCAGCTTATCGGCTTCGTCCAGAATCAGAGTTTTAAGCTGGTTCGGGATAATGCTGCGGCGCTCGAAGTGGTCGAGCAGGCGGCCGGGAGTAGCCACTACGATGTGCGGAGCCTGGGTTAGGGAGGCGGTTTCCTCGCGGAAAGCGTGACCACCATAGAAAGCAGCTACCCTTAGATTGGGTAGAAACTTGCCGAGCTTCTTGAGCGCATCGCGCACCTGCAAGGCCAGTTCGCGGGCCGGTACCAGCACAATTACCTGTACGGCATCGGTTTTCAGGTCGATGAGTTGCAGCACGGAAAGGCCATAAGCGGCCGTTTTGCCCGAGCCGGTAGGTGCCTGCCCAGCTACGTCCTGCCCGGCCAGGGCCATGGGCACTACTTGCTCCTGCACGGGGGTAGGAGTCTGGAATTGCAGTTCTTCCAGGGCTTGCAGCAGTTCGGGAGCGAGGCCGAGGTCGGCGAAGGACGGGGTAGTCGAAGTCATAAAACGGTATTTCTCCTGCAAAGGTAGCCGTATTTTAAGTGGAGCAAGGAGAAGGGGCTGAAATGGCCCGTTTGCCGAGCGTTGGGCACCTCATTCCTGCATTCCGCGGCCTTACTCCACGATATCAACAAGCTTGTAGCGCACCGCGGAGGCTTTGGGTCGGATGTCATGGCCAGCGTAGTGGGCGTAGGCTTTCGTGAAACAGGCCCCGAAGTAGAAAATCATGGCCGAATAAAATACGAACAGCAACACCAGTACGACACTGGAGGCGGGGCCATAAATCGGGCCCAGGTTGCGCGGCACCAGCAGAAAGCCCAATAGGTTTTCGCCGAGGTCAATGAGCAGGGCCGTAAGCAACGCCCCGCGCAAAACGGCCTGCATAGGCACTTTGGCGCTACTCAGGTTCCGAAACGTTGCTGCAAACCACGCCGCCAGAATCAGGAGGGAAACCAGCTGGTTGACAATTTGAAATACGACGTAGCCAAACGTCGGATCAAAGTCGCGCGCGTAGTCGGACACGAAAGAAAGAGCCGCGTCGGAAAGAAAGGCAATAATGGAGAGGATGCCGGTAGCCAGCAAAAGCCCCAGGGAGCGGGCCCGCGCCTTCAGCACCTTGGAGAAACGGCCCGTATGGCGCTTGGGCCGAATCTGCCAGAGCTGGTTAAGGGAGCTTTGGATGACGCCAAACAACGTAGTGGCAATGAACAGCAGAAACACAAAGCCTAGCCACGTGACCAAGCGGCTGCGCTCAATGTTGCCTACGTTTTGCAGAATCTGTTCTACCAGCCCCGCCGCTGAGGCACCCAGTAGCTGCGCCAGCTTGGTGAGCAGCAGCTTATGCACTTGGGAGGTGGAATACAGGGAGCCCAGCACCTGAATCAGAATGATCAGGATGGGAGGTAGGGCAAAGGTGGTAAAGAAGGCGGTGGCCGCCCCAAGCCGCAGCGGGTCATTGGCACCGAATTCGCGGGCGGCGCGGCGCAGCAAAATCAGGAAATCGGTCCAGGGGTTGCGCCCGGCGTGGCCGGACTCACGTACTTTTGTCATTAGAGGCGCGTAGGCATCCGGCGGCACCCAGCCGGAACCCCGAACGAGTTGCGAAGGTAATGTCCGAGCGCCGCTTCCACTAGCTTCCGGGTGCTAACTTACTGTGCTGTGACTCAACCTTCTGTTCCGCCGCCTCTTACTAGCCCGCCGCCTGCTCCTAACCCCGGGTGGCTGCGGCGGCGCTTGGTGCAGCCCGTGCTTAACCTGCTGCGGCAGGGGCTCACGCCGCATCAGCTGGCCCTCACGGCCGCGCTCGGAACGGCGTTCGGGATGGTGCCCGTGCTGGGCGTAACCACGCTGTCGGCTACGTTTGCGGCCGTGCGGCTTCGGCTGAATGTAGCGGCCATCCTGCTCATTGCGCATCTGTGGAGCCCGCTGCAGCTGCTGCTACTTATTCCACTGATGCGCCAAGGAGCCAAGCTGTGGGGAAGCCACGGCCCGGAGCTGACGCTGGAGAAACTCAAGCAGCTATTTGCCTCTGATTGGGTGGGGGCGCTGCAACTGCTGTGGTATGCTATGCTGGGGGCGCTGGCCATTTGGGCCGTGGGGTGCCTCGTGCTATGCCCCATCCTGTACTTTCTGCTGCGCCCGATTTTGCGCCGTACCATGCGCCCGGCTCCCACGGAAACTGCTACCCCCTGAAAAGGCCGAAACCCTGACCTACGGCACTGGGCCGCTGGTCAGGGTTTCTACTAGTGGGGTGCCTAGTACCTGCTACGCGCGCTGGTAAACGGGCGTAGTAGTAAGCAGGTACTGGATGAGAGGCTCCTCGGAGTTCGGGTCAACCAGCATGAGGTCTACGAACTGCGCGCTGCCGATTTTTCCTTGGATGATCGGGCCCAAATCTTGCAGGAAAGCGGGGTCCTGCGATTCGGTGTCGAAGGCGAGAAGTAAGCGGGCCTGCTGCGGATCCTGCTGCAAACGCATCTCGGTGAGGTACACGTTGCGGATGTGGTCTTGGCTAGCGCTGTACTCACGCAGGGCTTCCAGTAGCTCGGTTGGCTCTGGCTCCGGCTGGTGCAACGACACTTGCATATCCTGCTGAGGCGGCATTTCGAACAACTGACCCGACAGCAGGGCCTGAACTTCATCAACAGGCAGTAGCTTGCCCACCGACGAGAACGGGTTCAGGGCGCAGTCGGCGCCTTGGGTCATCGTGAAGAAATCATGGCCGCGCAGGCGCATGTACGCCACGCTGTCCTGGGGTACGGCACCGTTGTCGAAGATGCGCTCTACTGCCGTAAACACAGCAATTTTGCCATCGTGCAGGGCCTGAAGCTGAATTTCCATGCCCTCAGTAGGGGTAACCTCGCCGGGCTCCTGGCCTTCGGCGGCTGCCATTACCACATATACTTCTTCGCCGAGCAACGCTTGGTAGAAGGGTGAGCGGAACTGCGGGTCCATGGCCGCCTGCATCAGCAACTGCTCCAGAATATTGAGCGGCTGAAAATCAGGAACCTGTGGCGTGGGTACTTCACCCTCATACGTGCCGGGCAGCGGAATAGGCGGCGCTGGAGGAATAAACGGCATAGAAGCCGGGGCCGGAGCCGGCGTAGCAGGTGCCTGATAGTTAGCTCCTTTATAGCGAGGGCCCGACGGCTTTGCCGATTCAGCAGGGGTAGTGGCAGCGCCCTGATCGGGGGCTGGGGTAGGAGTGGAAGCAGGAGCCGGAGCGTCCTCAGGTTTCTTTTTCAGGAAGTCAAACAGACCCATAACAAAACAAGCAGATGAAGCTGCAAGCTAATCAGGTTTACGGGAAGATGCACGCCTAAACCACCAGCGGCCCGACAGCCCGCGCAAAATAATTCAGGGGTTTTGCGGTGGCGGCAGGCTAGTAGAAATGCGAGCGGCTCAGGCGGCGCACAGCGCACTAGGCCCAGCAGCAGCTTAAACCCTACGGAACAGAAAAAGCCGCGGCAGCCCGAAAGCTGCCCGCGGCTTTTTCTGTAAGACTAGCTTGTGTCTGAACGCTCTAGCCCGTCATGCTGAGCATTCTGCGCATCAAGCAGAGAAGGAAGCTTCTCTCCTGCTGATGTTAGGCTAGTAACACAACTATGCGAGCAAGATGCCTCGGCTGACGGGCGCTAGATTACATATGACCGTTCAAGATGATCAAAAGCACTTTTCAAACACAGTCTAGTAGCTAACACCCGGCATTATTGTCCATCGGAGCCGTTGCAGCGGGCCAGCAGCTCGGAGGCTTCGCGGATGGTGTAGGGCTGGTTTTTGTTGCCCCAATTGGTTTGCAGGAAGTTCAGCAGATTCGTGATTTGCGAGTCGGTGAGGTCTTCGTGGCCGGGCATTACCTGGTTGTAGTCAACCCCATTCACCACCAGCGGCCCTTTCAGGCCCTTCCGAATAACACACGGCAGCTCGGCCCGGTACTTGGCAATGTAGTCGGCGTTGGCTACGGGCGGAATCAGGCGTTGCAGGCCCTGGCCCTGGTCGCCGTGGCAGCTGGCGCAATGCGTGGCATAGAGCTGCGCGCCTTCGTTTTTGCGCTCCGTGAAACAGCTGCTTAACAAGGTGCTGCCCACGGCCGCAGCCACCAGTCCGCGGCCCAACCCGCGCCACCACGGGCGGCTCATTTAGTGGCTACTTTTTGCTGTTCTGCTTCTTCTTTCAACAGCACGGGCAAATCTTTAATCAGGCGGTCTACTTCTTCTTTCACCATGCCATCATACAAACCCCGTACGCGGCGGTGCGAATCAACGAGGGCGAAGGTGCCGTTGTGGGCAAAGCCGCCTTCGGCTTGCTTATCTACTTCGGCACCCGTCATGTAGGCGCGGGCTAGCCCAAAAATGGTGTCGTGCGGAGCCGTGGCGAAGTGCCAGCGCGAGGCGTCCTGAATGCCCAGGCGCTCAGCATAGTCCCGCAGCACCGGAATGGAGTCGTGGGCTGGGTCGATGGTATGGCTCAAGAACAGTACGTTCGGGTTTTTCTCGTAGGCCTTGTACACGCGCAGCAGCTCGCTCTGCATTTTGGGGCAGATGCTGGGGCAGGTTGCGAAGAAGAAATCCGTCACGTAGACCTTGCCGGCAAAGGTTTGGTCGGTGATGGTTTGGCCGAGCTGGTTGGTGAGCGTGAAGGTGGGCACCGTGAACGGAATGGTATCGGGGGCGGCCCCGGAGGCGTTGCGCACCACATCAGGCTCCCCAAGGTAGGGCAGCTTGGCCTGGTCGGGCTTTTCGGTGCAGCTGCTCAGTAGCAAGGATATGCTAGCCAGGGTACTGATTAACAGGAAGCTAGTGCGGCGCAAAATAGGTCGGATCATTGGGCTGAAGATGGGGTGGCGGTGGTAGTCAGGAGCAGCTTAGCGGAGTCCTGACTACTTCTAAACAAACGACCAACAGAATCAATTCGCTGTTGTTGGACTGCGTAATAGGCCAAGCGTCGTGCTACGGCCACAGTATCCTGGGGGCGTCGGTAGTTGTGCATCCAGAACATCATGCCAGCCTCGGCGGCCAGCAGCGCGCGGCGCTGGCGGCCCGCGGCCACGGTATCGGCCGGAGGGGTTTTCTGGAGCTTAAGGCGCAGGGTGTAGAGCTGGTCCATTTGGGCCATCAGCTCATCATGGCGGGCTAGCACCGCCTTCTCGGCGTTTTCGGCCTTTTGCTCATCACTTTGCAGCGAGAGGCAACCCGAAAAAAGCACGAGCAACGGAAGGAATCGGAGCATTTTCACGCCGCAAAGGTAAGGCGCGATTAGGTGAGGAACGGATGAAAACCGTAACAGAATGCGACAGGAAACGGTTGAAGCTCGCAAGCAGCCTAGGAAAGCACCTCGGTAGTAACTTCTGCGTACTAGGCTCGTCCTTCCCTGTTACACTTTTCCCGAGTCTTCTACCTTTGAAGGCTGCTTCTCAGCCAGCAATTCGGCACTGGAAGGCCTCCTTTCACTAAACCAACTCCCTCATTATGGCCACATTTCGCCAAAAGGCAATGAAACTGCTTTACCCGCTTATTATGCGTCTTTCTAAGTCAAGCAGTAAGGGCAAGGTGTTGGAAAACAAGAAGAAAACACCCGCGCCGGTTTCGTTCTACACGCTCGGTAGTACGCTCAACAGCGGCCAGGACTTGTCGTTTGATGACCTGAAGGGCAAGAAAGTGCTGCTGGTGAACACGGCCTCTAACTGCGGTTTCACGAACCAATACGAGGAACTGCAGCAGCTTTCAGAGCGATATGCCGATAAACTAGTAGTGCTCGGGTTTCCGGCCAACGACTTTGCGGAGCAGGAAAAAGACGACGACTCCGCTATTCAGCAGTTCTGTCAGGTAAACTTTGGCGTGTCATTTCCGCTCATGAAAAAGAGCGTGGTAGTAAAGCAGCCCAACCAAAATCCCGTGTATCAGTGGCTCAGCAACCCCCAGCAAAACGGCTGGAACGAGCAGGCCCCCGACTGGAACTTCTCCAAGTACCTCATCAGTGAAAACGGCCAGCTGACGCACTATTTCGGTCCCGCCGTATCACCGCTTAGCGAAGAAGTAACCACCAGCATTAAGGCCTCAGGCAAGTAACTGAGGCTGCTTTGTACTAGGTGCCGATGGGGCTTAAACGGCTGATTTAGTGCTTCGTTGCTGTATATGTGCTGTCAACCCGGCTCTTTTCTACTCTGGAGTTTTTAAGCTCTATACTTAGGTAAATAAGCACTGTATCTCTTCCTACTGGGTCTCCTTCCATGGGGCTCTTGTAGACAAAATCAGACTTTTCCTGCCGCTGTAAAAAAGAGGTGCGAGTTTTCTGTATGCTACTCCAATTCTCACTGCCGCCGGCTTCATCATAATGAAGTGCTAATGGCACCGTTGCCACACATTGGTTCTGCTCATCGAAAAGTATTAAGTGTAGGATAGCATAGACTGTATTAATGTCCATGATTTCGGCAATGACTTCTGCATGTCGCTCGCCTATTGTAAGCGTAGTATAGCGGTGAAATGTTGTATAAGCGTCATATGCCTTTCCAGGAATATAACGCGAGTCTACTTTGGCAAAAAACTGCCGAAGAAGCAGAGTATCAACTCGAGGCAGGGCACGCAGGCTATCAAGAAAGCTTTGGGTTCCATCCAGCCGTGCCAGACTAAAAGATCGTGGTTGGAAAGCAGTTGTTCCTTGTTGAGTAACTTTAGCCTGCTTGTGTTGTCCATCACAAGCACTGAGTACTAAAAACAGGAGTAGCCAATAACAGGTGCTAAGACGCAGGCTCGAAAGTATAGTTGGTACCACTCTGCTGTGTAGATGAATTTCATGCAAAATAGTGGCATTCCACAAGGGAGTAGAAGATTAAAAATGCGGTGGCATCGAACGAGTTACAATGCCACTTTTTACTAGGTGCCAACGAGGCTTAAACCGCTCGTTATAGCAAACGAAAAGTACGCCATGCGGAGCCGAGCCGAAGCATGACGTACTTTTCGTTTGCTATCTACATAGCCTAGGTATTGACGGGGCGCAAACCGCCTGCGAGGCACCTAGCTCAAGGCATGCCACACCCACTCGAAAAGCAGAAAAATCAGCCAGCCCACTACTCCAAACACTAGCGCCAGAAACACGGCCAAGAGCAGCAAAATGCCTTTGCCACTGCCTTGGTGTTTGCCCTCGGCGTAGTGCTCCCGCAGGAGCCGCACGTTGCGGTTGTTGGCTTTATAGGCGAAGTCGAAGATGTTGCCCAGCACCGGAATAGCACCGATAAGGGTGTCGAGGAGCACATTGAAGGCCATACGCACCACCAACTGGCCGCTGGCGCCGTGGCGCATCATCGTCAGGATGAGGGCGCCCGAAACGGCCAGGGACGGCAGGCCTCCCACCACCGGAATCAGGCCCATTAGGGGGTCGAGGCCGAAACGCCAGTTGGTACCGGGTACCCGAAACTGGCTGTCGAGCAGGTGCGAAATGCGCTCAACCCAACGCAGGCGTTCATCTTGATCAAAAGGAATAGACATGGGAAAGAAGCAGAACGGGAGGGAGAAGAATAGCCGGAGCGGCAACAGGCCTGTTATACGGCGCGTACAGGTTTTTGCAGTGTAGGAGCCGCAGATTTGGCAATTCCCTTGACGGGATGAAGCGGGCGGCTACCAACTCAGGTTAGCTCATGTATTCTGTACCACACGCATTCACGCTATGAAAACACGCAATCTGGGCCGCGAAGGCCTGCAAGTTTCTGCTCTCGGCCTTGGCTGCATGGGCATGTCGGATTTTTACGGCCAGCCCAACGATGAGGAAAGTACACGCACCATTCATCGGGCCATTGAGCTAGGCATTACTTTCTTTGATACCGCCGATATGTACGGGCCTTATACCAACGAGGAACTGGTAGGCCGGGCCCTGAAAGGACACCGACCGCAGGTAGTGCTGGCTACCAAATTCGGGATTCAGCGCGACCCAAACGACCCTACCAAGCGTGGCATCAGTGGCCGCCCCGAGTATGTGCGCCAGGCCTGCGAAGCTAGCCTGCGCCGCCTAGGCACCGACTACATTGATTTGTATTATCAGCATCGCGTAGACCCCGAAACCCCCATTGAGGAAACGGTGGGAGCTATGGCCGAGCTAGTGAAGGAAGGCAAGGTCCGGTACCTGGGCCTCTCGGAAGCCGCACCCGACACGCTCCGCCGCGCCCATCACATCCATCCTATTTCGGCGCTGCAAACCGAGTACTCGTTGTGGAGCCGCGACCCGGAGGATGAGATTCTGCCTACCTGCCGCGAGCTGGGCATTGGGTTTGTGCCGTATTCGCCCCTAGGCCGCGGGTTCCTGACCGGGCAGATTCAGCGGTTTGAGGACCTAGCTCCCGATGACTACCGCCGCCACACGCCACGCTTTCAGGGCGAGAACTTTCAGAAAAACCTGGACCTAGTGGCACGCATCAAGGAAATGGCTACCGAAAAGGACTGCACCCCAAGCCAGTTGGCGTTGGCGTGGGTGCTGGCGCAGGGCGAGGATATCGTGCCAATTCCGGGTACCAAGCGCGTCACGTATCTGGAAGAAAACGTAGGCGGCGCCGAACTGCTGCTGTCGCTGGAGGACCTGGCTCGCATCAACCAAATTGCGCCCCAGCACGCGGCCGCCGGACAGCGCTACCCCGATGCCATGATGAAATCGGTGAACGGATAACACAAGAATAAACAGCCCATCAGGTGGGTTTGACGTGGTGGTGGGCCTAGGCCTGGAAACCCGTCAAACTCACCTGCTGGGCTGTTTTCTAGCGACGTACGGGCGGGAGCAAATCAATCCAGCCGTCTTCACTGACCACAATGGCTAGCACTGGGTAGCGGCTGCTTTCTACGTAACGTAAGGCTGAGTTATAACGGGAGCCGCGCGAAGAGTCGCCTTTGGCCGTAGCCAGCCCGTCCAGAATCACTCCGATGGCGTAGCAGGTGCCAGCCGGGTCAATCAGCACGGCCCCATCAATGTTCGTGACTAGGCGCAGTACGGAGGGTGTCATGAGGCGCGGCGAAACCCGGAAACACTGCCGCGTGAGGCGGGCCGCTTCCTGAGCCGCGCCTTCCGAAATTACCAGAATGGTACCGTTGGTTTGGGCGGTAGCTTTCAGGGTGAGTTCCCACAAATAGGCCGCCCCAGCCGCGTCAGTGGCCGGAAATACGCGCCGGATGGCATCGGCAAAGTTGTTTTCATCAACGGTGCCTTGGGGCAGGCGTGGTGTGTTCGACACCACTTTCATCATGATTTGGGCGTTGTGGCTAAGCTCCCAGCTGTAGTGCTTGGTGAAGTGCACCGTGAACAGGGCCTCGTACTGCGGGTCGGTTGGCTCTACCAGGTACCCTAGGCCGAACACGTCGGTGGCATCGGTCAGGAGGGCATTGCGGTCTTCGCTGAGCTCCAGCAGCTTCCGGATGCGGCGGTAGTCGCGCAGTGGAATGGGGGAGTCCAGCGTCAGGATGGGCACTACGGCCGGGTGGTTGCGCCGGGAGATAATCATGGTGCCTACGCCTTCGTCGCCCTCGTGGCGCAAAGCCGCAATGCCGTTGCAGGCATCGTAGAGCCCATGTGAGCCCGCCGCGGCCCGTAGCATAAAGCGCCGGCCTGCCGCGCGCAGCACCTCGTTGTAGTCGCGGTCGAGCACGGGGCGGTCGTCGGTGGTATCTGACTCGCGCAGGGCCCGTGAGGCATCCTGCAGAAACTCCTGAATAGTAGCCGCCAGCAACGACGCCGGCCGACTAGGCCCCGCCGGGCCCGGAAGTGCATAATAGCTGTGGTACGCCTCCGAAGAAAGCTGCAACACTACCACTACCAAGTAGTTGCCCACCCCAACGGGCAACGAGCAAAAGGTAACGCGCTCCTCGCGGTGCGTAACTACTAAGTCGTTGAGGGTATGTTCGGTGGCTCGGCGCAGCAGCTCGTACCAGCGGTGTTTTTCGTACTGATCGTGGTCGAGGGGGTGCAGATGGTACACCATTTCCCGCGGGCCATCCGGCTCCAGAGAAGCTGCTCGTTCCTTTACGGCCGCAAACTCATGCGGGCGGTAGCGGTGCGCGGCCGGCTCAATCACCACGCCTTCCGGCACATCGGCTTCGCGGACCGCGGCCAGCCCCAGCAGAAACACCTCCGGCTTCAGGCTTCGGTCCAGCAGATTAAAGACACCATCAGCCGAGAGCTGAGCTGAAACGCGGAATAGACTTTGATTTTCCCACATAGGGGCGAAGGGCGGGCGAGAGGGGAACGCAAAGCAGGAATTACGAAAAAATCAGCCGAATGATCGAAAACCTGAAAAGAAAAGCCCGATTTTTCAACCTTTTACCTGTTTACGGGTTATCAGCAAGCCCGTTCGTAAGCTACTGCTTGGCAGTTTGTATGGTGGGGCGTATCTTCAGGAAGTTTCACGCCTTTGCCCCGTCGTGTCATGTTCGTAGATTTACTTATTGCCGGCATTTTTGCCATGTCGTTGCTACCGATGACCACGGGGTACTGTGCCTATAGCTACGGCCGCTCGTTTTGGTTGTGGTTTGCCCTCGGGTTGTTTCTGCCCATAATTTCCTACTTCGTGCTGTTTGCTCTGATCCTGCGTCAGCAGCTCGATCATGGCCAGAATTTGCTTACCGAAGCCAAGGCCATTCTGGCTGCTGCCGAGGAAGCCGAACGCATTCAGAACGAACGGTAGCCTAGCGTTTAGTTGCTGCCGGTTGGCTGCCCAAGGCTAGCTAGTACCCCGCGTGCCACCCAGGCCCCGGTGCTAAAGCAGCCTTGCAACAAATAGCCCCCTGTCGGTGCCTCCCAGTCCAGCATTTCGCCGGCCACAAATGTGCCGGGACGCTGCCGCAGCATCAGGTGCTCATCTACCGCTTCCCACGCCACCCCACCCGCCGTACTAATGGCCTCATCAAGCGGGCGCAGGCCCGTAACCGGAATAGGCAGGTGCGTGAGCAGGTGAGCCAGAGCGGTGGGCTCAGTGGGTAACGGGCCGGGGTGTAGCTCCCGCAGCAGAGTAGGCACCGGTGGCTTTAGCTTCAGCGTATCGGCTAGAAACGAGGCTAGTGATTTCTCTGCCCGACGCCGGGCCAGCTTCTCCAGCAATGCCTCAGGTGCTAGGTCGGGTTTGAGGGTGAGCCGTAGGGTAGCGGAGCCTCCCGTAGCCAGGGCCGCGCGCAGCGCCGGCGTAAGGGCGTACACAGGCGTTCCTTCCAGGCCGTAATCGGTCAGCATCAGTTCGCCCCGAACAGTTTGCGCCCCGCAGCTTAAGGCCACATTTTTGAGCGGCTGACGGCCCACTTTCTCTTTAAAGAAAGCCGACCATGCCACTTCCGCCCCGCAGTTGCTGGGCGCGAAGGGCACGCACGTAACCCCAATTTCCTCTAACGCTGCCACCCAGCTGCCGTCGGAGCCAGTTTTAGCCCAGCTAGCTCCGCCCAAAGCCAGCACGGTAGCGGTAGGCTGCACCGTAGTTTCGGTGCCTGTTGTTTCATCGCGCAGCCGTAGGCCATGTGGTCCCGCAAAGCCCAGCCAGCGCTGGCGCGTTCGGATGGTAACGCCTAGGGCACTGAGCCGCTCCAACCACGCCCGCAGCACGTGCGCCGGCTTGTGCTCTTCCAGCGGAAACACCCGTCCGCTGGTCCCAATGAAGGTAGCAATGCCCAAGTCCTGGGTCCAGGCGCGCAGGTCGGCGGGAGAAAAGTGCTCCAGAAAGCGGGCAAACTCAGCCTGGCGCTGGGCATAGCGCGGCGCAAAAGCCGGCAGGGGCTCACTGTTGGTTAGGTTGAAGCCGCCATGGCCGGCCACTAAAAACTTACGCCCTACCGTGGCCTGGGCCTCATACACCGTCACGCGGCAGCCCGCTTCGGCCAGGCGTTGGGCCGCCAGCAGGCCGGCCGGGCCGCCCCCAATAATTGCAATCCAAGCAGGTGCCAGCTCAGCCGTTTGATCCATCGTGCAAAGGTAGAATGCCGCCGCCAGAGCTAGGCTACCACGGCCCGCAGAAAGGCCTAGCGGCGCGCTAGGTGCCGCGGGCTCCCTATCTTGGGCAGCTTGAGCCGTGGTTCACCTGCCTTTGAAGTGGGTGCCGGGCTAGTGTTTGGCTTACATTCTGCTGCATGGGTCCTTATTCCATTCTGATCGGCCTGAGTCTGGCCGTTATACTTTCGTACCTCTTCGATCTGGCTGCCAGGGCCACCAAAGTGCCGTCGGTGCTAATGCTGCTGCTCGCGGGCATTGCGCTGCGCCAGTCCGCCGACTACTTCGATATTGCCTTGGGCATTCCGAAGGTGGTATTGGAAATATTCGGCATCATCGGACTGATCATGATTGTGCTGGAAGGCGCCCTGGATTTGAAAATCAGTCGGGATAAAGCGCCCCTCATTCGGCGTTCGTTTTTCGCGGCTATTCTGATACTGGTGGTGCAAGCCCTGGTTATTGCCTTGATTCTGCATCTGTGGCTGCAGGTTAGTTTTCAGAGCTGCCTGGTAAATGCCATTCCGCTGGCCGTTATCAGCTCGGCCATTGCCATTCCCAGCGTAGCCAACCTGCGCGGCGAAAAGCAGGAGTTTATCGTGTACGAAAGCACGTTCTCCGACATTCTGGGCATTATGTTCTTCAACTTCGCCCTTCAAAAAAACTTTGCTCAGGGAGCCTCGGTCCTCACGTTTGGGGCCGATGTGCTGGCGGTGCTGGTGGTGGCGGTGCTCAGCACAGCCGCGCTAGCCTTCCTGCTCGGTCGAATCCGGCTGCACGTCAAGTTCTTCCTTATTCTGGCCTTCCTGATCTTGCTGTACAGCCTAGCCAAGAAGCTGCATTTGTCGTCGTTGGTGCTGGTGCTAGCCTTTGGCCTAGCCGTAAGCAACGCCGAGCAGTTTCTGAAAGGCCCCTTGCGGCGCTGGTTTCATCCGGAGCGCCTCAGTGAGGAGGTGCACCAGTTGCGCAGCATCACGGCTGAGTCGGCGTTCCTGATTCGTACGTTCTTCTTTCTGCTGTTCGGATTCAGCATTGAGCTTAACAGTGTTCTGAGTCCGGCATTGATTGGGCAAGGCATTTTAATTGTGGCCGCCCTCACCGCTATCCGCTTCTTTTACCTTCGCTACATTGCCCGCACCGACCTGGTACCCGAGCTGTTTATTGCCCCCAAAGGCCTGATTACGATCCTGCTATTCTACAGCATTCCGCAGCAGCACCTTATCGGGCAAGTCAGTGAGAAAATCCTGTTCGTGGTAATTCTGCTGACCGGAATTCTGATGATGATCGGGCTGCTGATGGCCAAAGAGGAACCCGAAATAGGCGAGTACTAGGTGCGCTACTGAGGCAAAGGTGTCCGGGAAGAATCAAACCAACTTGCTTGATCTGGTGCTTACGCAGCTGACGTAACTCGCCTGACTAAGGTTGGGCTAGTGCGTTACCCTAGCAAATAGAACGTCCTGCTGAGCGGAGTCGAAGCATCTCTACCACTTTGTCCTTACGACATGAGTTAGCCAGCGGTAGAGATGCTTCGGCTCCGCTCAGCAGGACGTTCTTGAATTTTCGGATGTTATTAAAACAGAGACAGGTTGGCAAGTCAAAAAAAGCTAGGTCTGCTACCTCCATTAACTGTCTTTGATCAGCTGGCGGCGGTAGTTGGCCAATATGGTGGATTTGAGCAGAAAGCCCAGGTACCGATCGTCGAGACTGATGACGGGTAAGGCCCAGGCGCCTAGCTGCTCCATGCAGCGCAAGGTGTCCAGCAGGGTATCATCGGGGCGGACAATGGCCGGCGCATCGCTCATCAGGTCGCGTACGCGGGTGGTGTTGTAATGCACATCGTCGAAGAGGGCGTCGCGCACTGTGTCTAGGCTCACGATGCCGTGCAGATGGCCCTCCGAATCAACCACCGGAAACAGATTGCGGGTAGCGTGGCGGAAGGTTTGCACCAGCTCACCGAGGGTATCATCCGGGTGCACCGGCAAGAAATCGGTTTGCAGGAGCGTGGTTACATCCAATTGCGCCAGCAGACTTCGGTCGCGGTCCTGGTTTACGTACACGCCGCGCTGCACCAGCTTACGGGTATATACTGAGTAGGGCTCGAAGTAACGCGTAATCAGGTACGAGCCCGACGTGACCACCATCAACGGAACAAACAAGGCGTATCCGCCCGTAATTTCGGCAATCAGGAAGATGCCCGTCAGGGGCGCGTGCACAACGCCGGCCAGGGTGCCGGCCATGCCCAGCACAATAAAGTGTACTTCGGAGATAGGGTAGAGGCCGCTCATGTTGATGAGACGGGCAAACACAAAACCGCACAGCGCCCCCGCAAACAACGAGGAACCAAACATCCCGCCGTTGCCGCCCGAGCCAATGGTAATGGTAGTAGCTACTACTTTCAGCAGCATACTGCCCGTGGCCACCAACAGCACCAGCCACACACTCTGCTCATGAAATACATCAAACAGCGAGTTATCAACGAGTTGCTCGGCGCGGCCACCTAGCAGGAGCTGCACAATATTGTAGCCCTCGCCATACAGCGGCGGAAACAGAAATACCAGGCCGCCCAGGGCCAGGCCGCCCAGCACCACCTTACGGAAGCTGCCCGGTATATGCTCAAAATACGCATCGGCCCAGAAGTACACCCGGATCATGTACACTGACAGCAGGGCCGTAAACACGGCCAGCATCAGGTACAGCGGCACGGCATCAACGGGCCAGCTGGTAGTAATGAGCACGAAGGGCTGGCCCGCATACAGTGCCTTCGATACCACGGTAGCCGTAGCCGACGAGATGAGCAGCGGCACAAAGTACGCCGCCGACAGCTCGGAAAGGATGACCTCAACGGCAAACAGTACCCCCGCAATAGGCGAGTTAAAGATGGCTGCTACCCCCGCCGCGGCCCCACACCCCGTGAGCAGGCGCCGCTCCCGCCGCCCAATACGCAAGATGCGCGAAGCGTTGGAGCCAATGGCCGAGCCCGTAACAGAAATAGGAGCCTCCAGACCCGCCGATCCGCCAAACGTAACCGTCAGGAAAGACGAAACCAGCTGGGAATAGAGCTTGCTGCGCGGAACCACGCTGCCCTGCCGGGCAATATTGTAGATGATAGGCCCAATACCACGGCCCAGGTTGCCGTCCAGAAAGTACCTAGTAAACAGCACCGTGAGAGCAATGCCGATGATGGGGTAGAAGGAGCTGGAAAACACCCGGTACTGCGTTGGAACCCAGGCATTGAGCAGGCTCTGCGAGTCATGGACCAGCGTTTTGAGCAATACTGCCGCCAGGCCCGCCAGCACCCCTACCACAATGCTCACCAGGATAATGTACACCCGGTCGCTGACGTGGCGCAGGCGCCACAGCAGCAACGGGCGAAGCAGGCGGTGAATGGTGTTTTGGGGCATGGGCGAATAACCTCAGCAGTAAGCGAATTTACGCTGCCGCTGCCTGACGCTGCAACCTAGCGAAAAAGCCGCTAGGGCAATAACTTTTCCTTGACTTAGCAACGGCAGCTAACGCCCGCTAGTGTACTAGCCCCAACAACCACACCAACCTGCCTACTGCCCCAGGGTAGGTACGCCCAGGCCAGCGCCCAGCAACTCCTGTTTTACTTCCTGCATCACGCGGCTTTTTTGCTGCAGCACGCCCCGGCGGTAATCCTCCGAGTCAGCCCAGAAATACACCCGCAAGTCAGCCACGGTAGTAGTGGCTTTTTCAAGGTTTACGTACGGGGCCCGCGGGCTCTGCTGAATGTCAGGAATGGTGCGCAGGTGGTTCAGAATAAGGTTAATGGCGACATCTGGCATCACATCAGGTCCTAGCTCTACACTCACCAGGAAGTCCTGGCGCAGGTTGCCGTCGCGGGTGTAGTTGATCAGGGGCTCCTTAAGTACCATGGAATTGGGTAAGAAGATGTGTTTACCATCAAAGGTGCGAACGAGGGTAGTGCGCAGGTTAAGCGCCTCCACGTGCCCAATGAGGTCCTTTATCTGCACAGTGTCGTTGATGTGGAAGGGCCGGTTGAAGGCTAGAATGACGCCGGCCAGAAAGTTCTCGGCAATGTCCTTGAAGGCAAAGCCTACAATAAACGCCGATACTCCTGCGGCGCCTACTATGCTGCCCACCATCCCGGAAAACCCCAGAATGTTGAGGGCCACGACAATACCCACTAGCACCACCAGCCACTTGCTAATGTTGGCCAGAAAATCAGGCAATAAGGGGTCGGAGGAGCGACTACGCAGGCGGCTGCCTAGTAAGGCACTAGCCCGGTTCGCCACGAAAACCGCCAGAAACAGCAGTACTAGCGCAACGGCCAGCTTCGGCAACAAATACAAAAACTGCTCCCAGTAGCTGGACAGCACCCGAGTTAAATCTGTTAGCAACATACGCACTCAAAAACTCCAACAGTACAAAACAAAGCCCCGCAACCACGGGGGCAGCGGGGCGGCACGAGGGGGTATACGCGCCAAATGGGAGGCAAGGTTGGGGTTACGCGTGGGCCGGGCGGTTCATCCAGCGCCAGAAAACCAGGCCGCCTACGGCATACGCCGCCGCATCCCAGGGGTCGGGCGTGGCGGTGGGGCGCCATATCGGCAGCAACAGTTCAAACCCCACCACCACGGCCAGCCACGTGCTGAAAACCCAGGAACCGGGCAGCACAAAACCGGGCTTCCGGAAATAGACCCGCCGCATATACCACAGTGCCAGGGTTAGCAGCAGCGGCAGGGCTAGCACATCAGCTAGGTACGAGTTGAGTAATGAGGGCAATGGCACCTGCACTAGGCGGCGGTTACCCTGCAAAACCACATATAGTCCTGCGCCCGCCACAAACAGCGGCTGCCGCAGCTCCGCGGGCCAGCGGCTCCTCATCCGGCCGCGGCCGCCACCAGCCAAAGCAAAAACGACACGATGGCCGCAAACGCCAGCTGCCCGCCCCGCACGATGTACTTAAAAAACTTCACTGCCGCGTTGTCATCGGGCTTTATTTCGATGAGCAGCAGCGGCGAAACCGGTTCATCGGCCAGCTGCTGCCGCTCCTCGTTGCTGGCCACCCGATAGGGCTCCAAGACCTGCCCGCAGTGCTGGCACAGGTCGGTGGGCTGTTGGTGCCACTCGGTCCATTGGCCGCAATGCGGACATTTTTTGGTTGCAGTCATAGGCATAGCAAGAACGCAGGGATTTTGGACGTTCTAGTGCAAAGTAACGCGTTTTGTTATGGTACTCATGGCCGTTTGAAGCACAACTACATACAGCCCAGGCTGGTTGGTCGCTAAATTTACTGTGAGGGCTGCCGGCGAATTACGCCGCATATTTTCTTGGAAAATCAGGCTCCCGACGGCATTAAATACCCGTACTTGTTGCACCGCAACATCCGCCTTCTGCCAGTCGATAGTAAACAGGCCGGCCGTAGGGTTGGGGTACACCTGGATTGCCGAAAAGGCATCAGCAGTAGCAGTGGGCGTCAGGACCGAGACGGTAAAGGGCATGGCAGACTGGCCAGTTCCGCCGGCCCCCGATACAGTAATAGGTCCGGAGCGTGCCCCTTCAGGTACGAGCACCTCTAGGCGCTCAGCGCTGGCGTTGAGAACAGTAGCGGCGGTGCCCTGAAAATAAACCGTATCGGTGGCCCCACCAGCCCGGAAATTTCGCCCCGTAAGAGTAACGGAGGAGCCAGGTTTGCCTGTTGTAGGGCTGAAACTGGTAAGTACGGGAGCCGGAATAAAGGTAAAGATGCCCGCACTTTTGGTGGCGCCTTCGGGGGTGAGTAGCTGAATGGGAGCCGTAGCGGCATTAGCCGGAACGCGCACAGTAAGCGAAGTAGAGGTAGCACTCAGAACCGGAGCCGCCACTCCCTGAAATAGCACGCGGTTGCTGGCTGGGGTTGGCGAAAAATGCTTTCCCGTAAGCGTAACCAAGGTGCCTACGCGGCCCTGCATCGGTGAAAAGCTCAGGATACTAGGCGTCACGATAACCTGCTGGGGCTGCAGCCGAATGGCCGGATTAACAGTGAGTGGAACATCAAAAATTCGGTTTACAGTCGTGTTGGTCCGGACGGGCTCGTTGTAGTCGAAGAAGATGTCCGCTACGTTATCAATACGGGTTTTAGGTGCCAGATCCGCTTTTGGCTTCACGCTGAACTGTACAAATCCGTTGCTGCCCAGCACATCCCGGGTGCTGTCGGGCAGCATAATATTATCGAAGGTAAACGTCAGGACCGGGCGGTTCTTACCGGATACATTCAGGCGGTAGGGGTGCGAGGAAGACTCTAGTTTTAGGGTACTTACATCGAGGTCGGCGGCTAGGGTATCCACTACCTCTACGCGGTAGGCCACATCCGTACCGGTGTTTTGGAACCTGAGCTGGTAGCGCAAGGGCGTGTTAGTAGGCGTGTAGTGCTCGGCAGTGAGGCCAATGGGAGCAACCTGCTTGTCGTTGGGGTCAAAGGAATCCACGATAGGCTGGCAGTCAACGGCTTTTTCCGGCTCGGTATCATCCAGTGGGAACGCCTGCATGCTGGCGCTCGGAACACCATCTGTCACACGGTTGGCCAGTTCTACATTGGCGCTGGCCATCATTTTCAGCGGGTGGCCCTGGGGCTGGTCGGCCTCCACCCGCACCACCCGGCCGGTGGCGGGCACTCGCAGCACTAGGCTGTCAGCAGCGGCCAAGGAATACCGATGCACCAACGCCAGTTGCGCATCCTGGTACACCCGTAGGTTGAGGCCGTCGGTGGTGGCGGCTTTGCCGGTATTGGTTACCGTGAAGCGCGCTTGGTTACTAGCCTCCCCGGTGCCACTAACCGTGATGGAAGCCGCGTTCCAGCTGGGTGAGCCGGAATATGTATTGGCGGGGGTAATCCAAGCTTTGGTGCAAACCGTCAGGCCCCGGATGGCAGAGTTGCCGCACGCTACGGAGTCCTGAATCAGGATGGTGCCGTGTTGATTGGGCGTGAGCGTGCCCACCTCAAACTGGTAGTAGCCCTTCGCCGTGCGGGTATAGGGCGCGTTGGCTGCTACCAGCACCACATGCTCCGGTAGCTCCACAAGCACTTTGGCATTGTTGGCGGCCGCAAACCCGCTATTGCCATACGATACGGTAGTGAGGTTGCGGAAGCACCGCCGGCGCCGGTTCGAAGCAACGTTGACAGTCAGATGCGGAGTAGCAGAAACAAAGTTGCCGAAGTTTGGCCCGGCTACGGTGGTGTTGTACGTACCCACGCGCACCTTCTGGCTGGTGGCGCACGTCACCTGAATCTGGCGGCCGGGCTCACTGGGTACTAACTGCCGCACAGTGTACGTGCCGGTATCGACGGCCATGGTATAGGTGCCATTCTCGTCGGTGAGGCCGTAGTAGTTGCCGGGCTCCGCTACCACTAGCATCCCCTTCATGCCGGGGGCGGTTTGGCTGGCGCAGGTAAAGGTCTGATCCTGAAAAACGCGTCCGGATATCAGGGCTTCTGTGACAGCGGTTGGGCTGGGCGCCGTGAAGAGGTGTACGGCATCCCGGTCTTTATTGAGAGCTAGCAGGCGGGTGCCTTTGAGGTTCACGGAGGGGTAGCAAAACATGCCCGGTATGCGCTGCCCAGGCTGGCCATCGGGGCCATACACTTGCACAAAGGCATCAAGGGTAGAACTCAGAAATGCTGTGCCTTTGGCATCTACGCTCAGCCCAACCGTGCACCTTGGGTACGTGTCATCAATGGCGCTGAGGTTTTTCGTCTCACGTAAAAAACGGCCATCCGAAGTGAATTTTTGCAGGCGGTGTCCGTTGATATCCGCCACGTATACATACCCCCTGATATCCACGGCCAAAGCCATCGGAAACTCCAGTTGCCCCGCCCCGCGCCCTTTGGCCCCAAATCGAAGCAGCTGCCGTCCAGAGGAATCGAACTTATAGACAAGTCCTTCAAAGCCGTTCGTGATGTACAGGTCGCCGGCAGGGCTAATGGCCAGGCTCGCTGGCCACAGATAGTCATTAGAAATCGGAATCGGAATGGTTGTTATGTAGCGTCCTTGGGCGTTGAACTTGTTGATAGCAACCTTTTGAGCATCATAATCAAAATACAACGCATACACATTATCGCTAATGTCCGTAGCTAGGGTCAGCATTCGGTCATTTATTGAAAACTGCTTGGCTGCGCCTGCCTCCGGAAACCGGTTGATTTCCTGCCCAGCGGCATCATATTTTCGTAGCTGCCTCTGCAGAGCCTCATACACGTAGTAGTTGCCCAGCTTGTCCTGGGTAAGGCAGTTCTGGCTGGTTTGGTTGCCCCATTGGGCTAGCTGCTGCCCTGCAGTGTTCAGCTTGAAAAGCCGGGAGCCTCCTGTATAGTCGTAGCGGTTGGTGGCGCGCGCAGTAGTTACATAAAGGTTGTCTTCCTGGTCAAACGTCAGGGCATAGGTTTCCGCCTCAACGCTCAGGCGTAGTAGATTCTGGTAAATTCCGTTCGAGTCAGATTTGCTGATGGCAATACCATTTAACGTATACACATTGCCTGACGCATCAACCGCTAGGCTTGGATGCGCACTGTCCGTATACGATTGGTCTTTTACAGAAAAGGAGCGTTGCTTTTTGCCCGTAGCTGCGTCGAGAACTGTAACAGTATGCCCGTAATCCAGACAAAAAACGAGCCCTTGCGAATTAATGGCTATGTCTCGGCCACCTGATATACCGAATACCCCTCCTGTCGTCCAATAGTCTCTGGGGTCATACACCCACTGCAACTGAGCTTGAGCATTGAATTTAAGAGTCCGGAGAGGCTCTAGGGCGTACACGTTGCCGGCCGCGTCCACTGTTAAGCTTTCCGGATAACTGTCGCGGTAAGCATAGTCATTAGAAACCCAATGCGGATGAGTGAACGTCAGCAGCAACTGACCGCTGGGGCTAAACTTGCGGACCTCGCGGGCTCCTCGGTCGGCCACATACAGGTTGCCCGCTGCGTCGGCGCCAATGGCCCTGATATTTGCCAACTTTGCTTTGTTGGGGTCGGGACTTTTGGGATCTAGCTGGGCTACGAATCGGCCTTCCGCATCCAGCTGAGTGACAAGCCCGTTATCGAGAATATAGATATAGCGGTGCGCCGCCGCGGCTACATCCTGCGGGTTTTCAAGCGGCGTCCCGAAAACCGTGCTTAACTGGAAAGTAGAGGGCGTTTGCGCCCAGCTGGCAAGCGGCAACAGCAGCAAGCAGCACACTACATAAAAAATACGCATCTAAAGGCAGGCGGATAGAAGTCGAATCGATAGGATAGGTTCAGATGAGTAAATAGGCTAGTAAAACGGGGTTACAGCTCCATAATGTCCTCGTTCCAGAGGGTGGGCTCGTCGCGGATGAAGTCTTTCATCATCTGCACGCATTCCGGTAGGTCCAGAATTACTACTTCCACCCCATGTGATTCCAGAAATTCCTTGGACTCGCCGAACGTGCGGGCTTCGCCTACTACCACCTTCGGAATCTTGAACTGCACGATGGTGCCGGCGCACATATAGCAGGGCATCAGGGTAGTGTACAGCACCGTGTCGCGGTAGGAACGCTGGCGGCCGGCGTTAAACAGGGCATCCATTTCGCCGTGCTTGATGGGGTTATCTTCCTGCACGCGCTTGTTGCGGCCACGGCTTACGATTTCGTCGCCACGGCGCAGCACCGAGCCAATCGGAATACCGCCTTCTTTTCGTCCTTGAAGGGCCTCCTCAATGGCGGCCTGCATGAATTTGTCCATAATATCGTGCGTAGTGAGGTACAGGCTTGAAAGGAAGCTAGTAATCTTGCAAAGGTATTTTTTATGGGGCAATAAGAGCTGTGCACACTAGAGTTATGCAAGAACAATTTACCCTTCGCCTGCTAGGCCTGCACTGGCTCGAAACCCTGTCGGCGGCGGAAGACCGCTGTGCGCATAGTAAAGTAGAGGCTATCCTTGGCGGCGAGGTATTGTCGGATAGCACCAGCACCAGCTGGACGGTAAGCGCGGCGGGATTGTTTCTGCTTCGGACGCTGACAACCAATCATACACCGGAACACCCAGTCGGCGACCAGCTCTTGCCATGCTGTGGCTTCACGATGTGGCCGGACGTAACCAGTGACAACGTGTTAGTGCTGGGGTGCCCAAATGGGGTAGATTGGAGCGTAGAGCATCAAGGAAATGAAGTGCGGCTATGCGCGGCGGCTGGCCCGACTATAGTTATTCCACTAGCTGAATATCAGACGCAAGTGCTGCGGTTTGCTGATGAAGTAGAGCAATTTTATTTTAAGAGCGAGCCCAAAGAGATTCCTGAGGATGAAGAGGACGCAAAGGGCTACGAGCTCTTCTGGGCCGAATGGCGCCGACGCCGGGCGCAATGGCCCGCTTAATTAAAAACGTGCTTACCTAGCGCAAATGCCTTTGTAGGGGCAATACTGACACTTAACCTGGTCGTCGGTTTTACGGATAGGTTCTTCAGGGTCGAGGATGCGGTTGACGAGCTGACTGAGCAGTTGCTCGCTGTGCTGCACAAAATCTTGCCCGTCGGCCGTCAGAAAGCTCATATCCGCCGACATGGGGCCGGCGCCGAGGTTGCGCAGGGAAATGATGGCGGCATCGGCGGCGGGGCGGCCACCTTGGGCCAGCAAAAAGCGGTAGAGCCAGAGCTGGCGCACTTTATCGGCGGCTGGGGTGGCGTCGGTAAGCAGGCGCTGCACGGCCTCGGCAGGGCCTTCGCCGCGCTTGAGCAGTTGCAGGTGGTACTTTTCTACCATGCCCGTTTTGTAGTCTACAACCCGCAGGCGGCCGTCGGGTAGCTGGTCCACACGGTCGGCGAAACCCACCAGGCTCACGGGTAGCTTTTCGCCGCTGGGCAGGGGCACGTACACGGTAGTTTGCAGGGCTTCTTCCTGGCTCTGGACGAGCAGGGGTAAGGCATCAGGCTGTTCGAGCAAACTTTCGAGGTAGCGGCGCACGAGCTGGCTGGCCACCTGGCCCAGCACATGGTTCAGGCCCTCATCGGCGCGGGCGTGGCGGCCGTCTTCTTCTCGGCGCAGCGCTTTGGCAACCATGATGGGAGCCAGCTTCACTAGGCCCGGTATGTCGGCGGCCATTATGGGCTGCTGGTTCTGCTGGAAGGGGCCAAGCAAGTCTTCCAGCGCCTCGTGCACCACGGTTCCGAATCCATCGGGACCTAGGGCTTCTTCCACCTCGTCGTTTTCGCGGAAGCGGGCTACGCGTTGGAAATAGAACTGCAGGGAGCAGTTCAGGTATTGGTTTAAGCCCGTCGGCGACAGGCCTTTGGTTAGGACGCCGCGCAGGGCCAGCAGCATGCCCGCATCCTTTTCCAATACTAGGTCGGTGGTTTCGTTGGATGCTTCCAGGGCCGATGCGCCCGCGTGCGTTGGTGGCTCCGTGGCTTCCGGCTCCGCCGACGTCACCGTCAGGTCGCGTAGTACTAGTCCGGGGTTTTGTACGGCCAGGTCGTTTTCAATCTGAAGCAGAAAGCGGCTTCGCTCGCCAGTGCGGGTTCCTTCGGCGCCGGGCAGAATATGGAGCAGGTCAATCTGGCGGGCGCGCTGCAACAGGCGCCAGAACTGGTGGGCCGTGGCAGCTTCGTGGTCGGCGTAGGTGGGGAGCTGGAACGTGGTGAGTACGTCGTAGGGGAACAAGGAACTGTGGCGTTTGGGGGCCGGCAGCACGTTCTCGTTGCAGCTCAGAATAATGATGTGGTCGAAGTCGAGGGCGCGGGTTTCCAGTAGGCCCATCACCTGCACATCAGCAATGGGCTCGCCGCTGAAGGGTAGGCGCGTGGCCTTCATCTGCTCGTAGAGAAACCGCCGGAACGAGCGCACCGACAGGCGCTGCTCTCGGCAATCGAACACTGAATCGAGCCGCTTTACTAGGGTGAAAAACAGGTACAAGTACTCGGCCTCGATAGCCGAATGCTGGTCCTGGTAGGCTTGCTTGAGCAGGTTGATAAGGGTATAGCAGGCCGCAATAATATCGTCACAGTTATTCCAGGTGGCAAACAGGGCGTGCAGTAGCTCGTGGCCACGACCCAGCTCTACTAGCTCCTCGGCCGGCAGCAACACGGCATGGCGCTTCACAATGGTGCGGCACACGTGGTCGAGCAGGCCGTGGTATGTGGGGTCTTCTTGTTTATCGAGCCACTGCTGATAGCGGCGCAAAAACGGGTGCTGGAGCAGCTTACTGACGGCCAAATGGTGGTAGCGCGGAATGCCATAGCCGGTTTCCGGCGAGCCTTCCCGTACGCCCGTCAGGTGAACTTCAAACAGCAAATCGACGAGGTTGAACAAGGGCGTGCTCTGGAAATTGAGGCCCATGGTTACGTTGTACTCCGGCACTGCATCTAGGGGCAGGCCGTGCAGCACGGGTAGCAACAGGGTTTCATCGGGCAGGACTACCGCTACCTTGGCTTTGGGGTTCAGCCGCCGTGATTCGGCTAGCAATTGGCCCGCTACTTTGCCTTGCATACTGGCGTTGGCCACACCCACAAACCGCACCTCGCGCGGCAAGCCGCGCAGCAACTCAGCGGGGCCGCCGAAGTTCTCCCACGGCAAATCAAACAGCTCCTGGTACTCACGCAAGTGCTGACCGGCGCGGTTGGGTGAGCCGCGTTCCAGGTAAAATGCGTCGGCATCGAAGAACACCTCGGCTCGGTGAGCTTTGCGCAGCAGCCGGATCAGACGTTCCTCAGCCTTCGAGAGCAAGCCCAGCCCGATAAACACATGTTGGGGCAGCGGTTCATCTTTCTCTAGCCGGTCCTGCACGCGGTTTACAGCCAGGCGGTAGGATAGGCCCGGATAGGCCAAGTGGCTTTGCTCCATACGCCGGCGCAGGCGCCAGTACACTTTCTCGAGGTCGTCCCAGAAGCGGAAATAGGCGGCCGTAGTGCTTTGGGGGGCGGGCTCAGCACCCAAGTCCCAGCGCTCCAACGCCTTGGCCTGGCTCAGGTACTCAAACACCTTTTTGGGTGAGGCCAGGTTCTGATCGAGGCTAGAAAAGTCCTGCACCAGCAACCCCGACCACCCCACAAATTGGTCAAAATCCAGCTTGGGGTCGATGTCGCGCAGAATCTCAAACAGCAGGAGCTGCAGGGCAATGGGTTCCTCTACCTGCACGCCGGCTAGCTCCACCATGTAGTCTTCCATGGCCGCAATGCGCGGGCTCCAGACCGCTACCCCGGCTTCGGCGGCCAAGCTCAGCTCATTCTGCAAGTATACCACCGCCCGCCGCGTAGGTACCACCACCACCAAGTCCGACAACTCCCCGCTAGGCCCATACTTGGCCACCAGCTCCCGCGCCATCCGGGTAAGGAAAGGCGTGGTATCGGGGCGGTTTAGAAGAGGAGCGAGGGTAGTAGGAGCGGGAGAGGTAATCATACAGTAGTAAAGATAACGCTGGTTGCGTCGGAAACCGTTTCCTGCTGGTAGCAGGTTGCTACCTTCGTGAGTGGACTTTGTAATTAAATTTCACCCACTAATCTGTTATAGAAACCAGCTTCCTAATTTATTGCATGCCCATTCTGCCCCGGCCGGTGGCCGTGATGCGAGAACTGTAGTAAGAAAGCAATAGTGCAGCTCTCAGTATCTGCCCACTTCTGGCCTCCTGATTTTATGGGGTGTTATTACTTAGCAGAGTAACTATGAGTTGCAGCAAATGAGGTTTACAGTTCAGCAGGTGGTACGCCCCCCTGTACCTCCATCCAGCACCTCCTGGTTGGAATGGATGGAGATTAGCTTGATGCTAGTATGCACGGTACCGGTGCTCGTGCTCTTCATCAGCGCCGGCCTAGTGGCTGGGCTTATGAGTGTGGTGTGGGAAGCGAAGAACAAGCTGGTTGGTTTTTGCCAGCACTTACTAGGGCAGATGCCGATTGCGTTGGAGCCTGTTGCACCACCAGAGGTGGAAGAGCTGTTTCATAACGAGTTTGTGCATTTATGGCTGGAGAATCTGGATGAGGACGGACTAGACCAAGAGTTTACAAACTGGCGCGAGCAATGGGATGAGTTGGAATTTCAAGGCCACAGCCCACTAACCGGCCGGTTGCTGACGAAGCCGGAGGTAGTGGGCCTACACGGCCAGCTCGCATCTACGCTATGTCGGGAGGGAGCTAATGGGGTGTTTATGCAACTGCTAGAGCCACTTCCGGGCCAGGTGCCGCCGGCTACTTCCTGGCTGGTGCATCTTGAGTTTGCTTCCCTGAAATGGCAATGCCTTGCGGAAACAAAGGAATTTTATTTGTTGCCGAATGAAACGGCGGACCCTTCCATATTCAAAGGAGTAAACACTTATAGTGGCGAGGTGGAAATACAGGTTGAAACGCTGGCTTAATGCTGTTCCTTGCTTATTCTCGGCCCTTATGGCATATAATCTTCGTCGTTTACTCCCTATAGCTGCTTTCGTAATTGCCGCCTGCCAACCTGAGAAACCAGCTGAACAGGTTACTACCCCGCCGCTGGTGTCAGACTCACTGCAACCGTCTGTGGATTCTCCTGGTCAAGAGGCGTTCGATGCGGTAGACTGGATGGGGAAGGGATTACACGAAAAGGCTACCACGGACACTACCTTCCAAATTGACGGGAAGCCATACCGCCTGCGCCTGAGTGCCGAGGCCGACTCAACGCGTATGTTGCGCGTCGAGACAGATGGCATTGTAGGAACCGCTCTGGCCGCTGATAGCAACTTTGCCAACAACCAACTAGTGAAAGGGCCCACAGGCTACTACCGCGTTGTGCTGACCACAGCAGCCGGCCAACCCGTGATGCGAAAGGAGTTTCGAAAATCAGATTTCTCTAAAGTGGTTGGGGCTGATATCGTTGTGGTAAGCGCCCCAATGCCGCCCCGCTTTCTGGGCTATTATCCGGAACTAGGTGGGCTGGCTTTCTGGCAGGAAATTGCAATTCCGGGCAGCGACGTGGGTAGCTACGTTTTCTTCCTGCTGGATATGCAAGGCAACGTCCATAACATGTCCTTTGGGAACCACTTTGGGGAAGGCCAAGCAGATTGTGACCCGCTGCCCGCCCCGCACGGCGGCGCTTTTATCAGCTGCCAGCAGCTTTTGCGGGCGGGCCGCGCAGCACTACCCCTAAGAAAACCGCACGCCGACCTCGTTCTGGCTCGCTTTCTCTCTGATAGTACGCTGCTAACCATCTATCAGTACGGCGAATACATCGTGACGAATGATAGTCTTGGCAACGCGGAAAGTATGGTTTGGAAAGTGCCGCCCCACATGCGCAACAAACCCAATGCCTTTGTGCTAACCCTACAAGGCGAGAAAGTAGCCCGATTTCAGTACAATGGCTTTGCCAGCAACCTCGGGTATTATGTGCCGCGAACTTACGTGCCTGCTACTAACACCTACTACCTGCTGGATGAGGAGGGAGGATACCTACGCCTACTGAACAAGCAGAGCCCAGCAGCCACACAGGAAGTAAAATTTCGGCAAATGACCCAATTCCGGCCGCCAGTCCGGCCATCCGAAATTCAGTTTTATATCGACGCGGAAGCGACACGCTTTGAATTCTACGCGGAAAAGGACCACCCCGAGCAGCTGCGCTACCGTCGGGTAAAACTGGCAAGCTAGTGCACTAGCGGCAAGCTGTTCCTGAACCCTACCCCCTCAGAAACACGTAACCCGGTAGCACTAACCACCTGCTATTCTTTTCTGATGGATCCTACTCAACTCAGCCTTGAACTACGTCATGGCAAAAGCACCGACCTCAAACGCCGCCGCTGGATTATTGGCCTCTCCCTGCTAGGGGTGGTGGCGGGCCAAATCGTGAGCCTCTACCAAACCGGTATCATCAAGCACCTCCCCGATCCGCCCGTGGGTCCGTTTGACTCCGATAAGGTGGATGCCTCGGACTACGCCTACAAGCGTATGGATACGCCCGACGCGCTGCCCATGATTGTTACCTATGGTATTACCGCCACTCTAGCCGGAGCCGGCGGCTTGCACCGAGCCACTACCCAGCCTATGTTGCCCGTGGCTATGGGCCTCAAAACCCTGTTCGATTCGCTGACTACCGTGAAGCTGGGTCAGGAAGAGTGGCAGGAGAATAAAGCTCTGTGTTTCTACTGCCAAGTCGCCACTGTTGCCTCGTTCGCTTCCCTAGCCCTCGCCGTGCCGGAAGCCCTGAAAGGCGCCCGCAAACTGCTGGGTAAACCCTCGTAAATAAGCGTACTCTCCTACTTTAGCGCACTACCGACCTACGCCTAGACCGTTGGTAAAAGGACGGGAAGGTAGGCAACATAGCTAGGCCTACTAACAAGCCAGTTGCTAGGCCTCCAAGATGCGCTGCATTATCGACTGTGGGCTGAAACCAGCCAATTAACAGGCTGGGGCCGCCAAATAAGATGGGTACCAGAAGAAGGCCCCCTCGGTCTTCTTCTGGTATGCGTTGGCTTCCACTCATAGCAAGGGCAGCGCCAAAAAGCCCAAAAATAGCTCCGGAGGCGCCCACGCTAACTAGTTGCGGGTGCCACCATATGCTCACCAAGCTTGCCCCCAGCGCACTTATCACGAAAATCAGTACTATCCGCATGGTTCCGGCCACTGACTCCACTAGCCAGCAAATCAACGCCATAGCTACCGCATTGTAGATGATGTGAATGAGACCACCGTGCAAGAACGTGCTACTCAGCAAGCGCCACCACTCGCCTTGTTCAACAGTTGGTCTGCTTACGGCTCCCCAACGGAGCAAATCACCCGTGCGGAATGTCACAACCCCAAGTCCTGCGCCTACCATCGCCAGATATAGGAGCAGAATGCTCCCTACAAGCAGGGGAGTGGCTATATACCCAGATCTAGGTATAATGATAAGCTGTAGTTGGGGCCACAGGGGCGTGTAGCTACCACCCGTCAGCCACATTTCCCCAGAGGTAGTAGCTACTTCTGGAAACACAAACATGAATAAGTATAAGCCAAGCCCTATGCTCAGGATCCAAGCCAGCTTCCGAAGTGGGGGGAGGGTGCGCTGATCAAATGGCTCCGTTTGGAGTTCAACCAGCACCGGAGGCTCAGACGCCTGATAAAACGGGCTGCGTTGGACAGCGGTCAGAAGTTCAGCTTTGCCTTCCGCGGCAGTTACCCTGGATAAGTAACGGTAGCGCGTCAGGTCAGCAGCCCGAAACTCTGAGTCGCAGGAGGCTAGGAATATTTTATACAGCCTCTCCTTTTCTTCATTAGGGAGGCTTGCAGATATTGTCTCCGACCTTTTCCAGGCTACCCACAGCAAAGCCGAACGCGTGCTTGAATCAGCGGGGGTGGCCAGTACCGGGCAAGCAGCATAAGCATCTATACGAAGCTTGGAGTTCTTATCCGTAGGGGTAAATTGTATTTCCAGCCCGACTCCAGGCTTATAAGCATATCCCTGCCGCAGTGTGTAGAAACGTGATGGGGGTGCGTGTTTTATTTCGGTTGGCGTACGTAAGGCAGTGAGAGTGCCGGTTGCCTGAGTTAGATAGTCGCTGAGTTGGAGTGCACCCGCTCCCATAATACCGGCGGGAACCAGATAGAACAAGGTTATCCAGCGGTCATCTGAGCCCCGGTGCAACATGTTTATCCGGTTGCGCAATCCGATAAAAGCGGTGATGCTTCCCAATGCTATAGGCAGCCAAAAGCTCATTTCTGAGTTAAGATCGAAAACCTGCCAGTGCAGCGACAATAGCCAATAGAGAAGAGTATAGGTACCGAAAAATGATAGAAACAGCAGCAGCGCTGGCAGGAAAATACACCGTAGCTTAAACCCGTAATTCGCCAGCATAAAATATAGTTGTTCAGAAACGCGTGTTGGGCAACTAGTGCCCTGCGTTTATCAGGGGCTTCTTGGCTTGTTCCCCTTCGGTAGTAGGTACCACGTAGGAGGACAAGGAGCGGACCAGTAGCAGTAAACTCACCAGAATAAGAACTGCCCCCAGAATGAATGGCGCGCCGGGGAAGTAAATGGGCGCGCCGGGGCTGGTGTAGTACGAAAATAGGTTGGTCATCAGGGGCGGGCCGATGATGGAGGTTACGCTCATCAGGCTAGTGAGGGCACCCTGTAGTTCGCCTTGCTCGGTGGGTGGCACTTGGCCAGAAATGATGCCTTGCAGCGCCGGTCCGGCAATACCGCCCAGGCAATAGGGTACCAAGAAAACAAACATCATCCAGCCTTTGGAAGCGAATGCAAAGAGCAAGAAGCCAACGGCATACAGCGTCATGCCCAAAAATACCGACCGTTTCGGGCCCAGCAGCGGATTGATGCGTCGAATCAGGATACCCTGTACTAGGGCCACCAGTAAGCCCAATGCCCCCAGCGAGTAGCCAATCCAAGCTTCGTCCCACTTAAACTTCTCAATTACATAGTACGACCACGTGGATTGCGTAGCATGAGCGGCTACGTAAATGAGTAGCATAGAAGCCACTAGCCCCGTGATAACGGGGTAGCGCCGCAGCATCTTCAGGGAGCCGAGGGGGCTAGCGCGCTTCCAGTCAAAGGGGCGGCGCTTCTCCACGGGCAACGACTCAGGCAGCACAAAATAGCCATACACCACATTCAGAAGCGTGATGGCGGCGGCAGCTAGAAACGGCACCTGATGGCCAAACTTGCCCAGTACGCCGCCTAGGGCAGGGCCGATAATAAACCCCAGACCGAAGGCAGCGCCAATCATCCCAAAATTCTGGGCCCGCTCCTCCGGGGCCGATATATCGGCAATGTAGGCGGAGGCGGTGGTGAAGCTGGCCCCCATAATGCCTGCAATCAGCCGACCGGCAAACAGCCACCCGATGTTGGGAGCAAAGGCTACTAGGATGTAATCAAGCCCAAACCCCAGCAAGGAAAGGAGCAGCACAGGCCGCCGCCCAAACCGGTCAGAGAGGTTGCCCATAACCGGCGAAAACAAGAACTGCATTACGGCAAAGGCAAACACCAGCCAACCGCCTACACGAGCCGCGTCGCTGATAGTGCCGCCGGTGAGGTGGCGGATCAGTGCCGGAATTACGGGCACAATAATTCCAATACCGATGACATCCAGCAACAGCGTCAGGAAAATGAAGCCAAGCGCGGCTTTGCGTGGAGCAGCCATAGAAGAAGGCAGATAAAAGGTACGAGCTGCAAAGGTAGCCTTTCCGTTAGCCTACGGGCTAGGAAACCTTCCGCTTCGCTTTGTATAACTGATTAGCGCTGGCAGCGTGTTGCATGCCTACGCCGCAACCTAAAACACAAACACTTCTTGCGTGTCAAAGTAGTAAAGTACGCAGTGTACTTCCTCGTAGCCTAGCTGCCGAAATAGCTGGGCGTAGCGCTGCAGAGGCTGGCGGTGGCGCGGCTCGGGCGGCGGCACTTTAAAGTCGATGAGCGTAACGCGGCGGCCTGCTCCACTGGTCGTTTCGAAGACGATACGATCGGGCTTGTAGTCCTGCTTGCGCGTGCCGCCCACCAGAATTTCTCGCTCGGCCTCGGCCTCTACCTGCGCGCTGAAATAATGGCTCATTTGGGGATGCTCCGTTACTTCATGCAGGCGGCGTAGCAGCTCCGACCGCTCGCGCGTGCTCACTAGGCCTTCTGCTACTAACTGGGCCGCTACCCGGTCAATCTCCGCAGCGCGCTTTACACGGCGCAGGGCGTAATGCAGCTTGCGGTTCCATTCGCGTTGGGCCTGTTGGTCATCGAAATCGAAGACGGTGTTGGCGTGGCGCTTTAGGCGCAGCCGTTCTTCCCACGGAGTGCTTACAAGGTTGTAGAGGGGTAGGGACGTATCGGGTTGTGGCTCCTGGTTCTTGGGTGTGGGCACGAAGCCGTGCGCATCAGACAGCACGTAGGCCATCTGCTCATCGTCCCAGAGCACGGTACTGACAAGGTAGCGGTGCAGCAACTCGGCCACGGTTTTGGCTGGCTCCATCACTTCTGTTGTTTCACTATCCTTGCCGGCTTTGGTGGGTTTGGGCTTGCGGCTGATGGCGTACAGACGGTGGCGCGGCCTGGTGAAAGCCACGTACAGCATGTTCAGGCCTTCCAAAAAAGTCTTTTCGGTTTCCTCAGTGTATTGCGTAGCTAGCGGCGTGCGCAGTAGCGCCTGGGTGTGGGGCAGCACAGCTACCGCAGGCATGTCGGCAAGGGGTTTATCGGCGGTATTAGCTAGGCGTCCCCACAGCAGCGTGCCCATGTACGGCCTCAACGACCAGTCGGCAAACGGTACAATCACTACTCCATAGGCCAAACCTTTGGCTTTGTGCACCGTGGTGATGGTGATGGCGTCGCGGCCGGCGGGTGCGTTGATGCTGAGGCTGCTTTTGCGCTGGTCCCAGTAGGTGAGGAAGTTGTTGAGGTTGTTGCCAAACCGCAGGCTGTACTCCAAGGTCAGGTCCAGAAACCGGAACAGATATTCCTGCTCCGCTACCCTATGCAGAAGCCCAAACAGCCCGATAAGGCGTTCGGTCAGCTCATACAACCCCAGGTTGCCGGTTTCCCGCTCCTGCACATCGTAGCCCAGGGTGCGCAGCTCGTCAAAAAACGGCTGTACTGATTCGTCGTTGGCCAGCTCTGACCAGCGGCGGGCGCGCTCCGGGGTAGGGTCTTGGCCTCGTACTACCCTGTCTACGAGCAGCAAAGCCTCGGCCCGGGCTAGGGTATCGGCGGGCTGGTTTAGCACCCGAAATAGCGCCACCAGCAGGTTAACTACCTCGGCAAACTCCAGGGAAAGTGAGTCGGCGGAAATAATATCGTAGCCACGCTCTTTCAGGAACTTAGCTACCCGGCGGCTCTGGTCGCGGCGCCGGCAGAGCACGGCTACATCCTGCAGCCGAAACCCATCGGCCACGGCTTTTTCCACCAGCTGCAGCGCGAGGTACAGGGTGCTTTCGTTGTAGTCCAGCGTCTGGCCGGTGGCGTAGCCCGGCAGGTGCTCGGGCGTGTACGTGCCAATGGCAGCATCGTAGCGGCAGGCGGGCGCGTCATCCTCCGTGAACAGCAGCTCTACGTGGCCCGGCGTGCCCAAGGCCGTTGCGGGCGCCTGCTGCGTGAAGTCGGCATCATAAATACCCTGCACCAGTGGCAAGGAGGCGTGCGTGGCGCTGATTTGGGTGAAGAAGCGGTTGTTGAACTCGATGATGGCCGGAGCCGAGCGGTAGTTAGTGTTCAGGTTGGCCGCTACCAGGCTCTGATCCAAAGTTTGATAACGGGATGCCAGCAAATTGCGCAGCTCGTCATCGGTAGCTTTCAAATACAGCTGCTCGGTCTGGCCCTGGTATAGGCGCAGGATCTGCTCCATCTCACCCCCGCGCCAGCGGTAAATGGCCTGCTTGGCGTCGCCTACGGCCAAGCTGAGGTTGCCCCCAGCCACGGCGTTTTCTACCAGCGGCAACAGGTTATTCCATTGCAATACGGAGGTGTCTTGAAACTCATCAATCAGCAAATGCAGATACCGCTCGCCCATGCGCTCATACAGAAACGGCACGGGTTCGCGCAGCACAATTTGGGCAATGCGGCGGTTGAATTCGGCAATCAGTACTACCCCCCGGTCGCGGCTCAACTGGTCTACTGATTTGCTTAGCTCGCTGAGCAGGCTTACCTGAAAAAGATAGGGTAGCATGCCCGTTACTAGCAGATAGTCGGGTAGGAGGGTAGCGCGCATTTTCTCCACTAGCTCGTAGGCCGAGAGCAGGGCCGGCTTCACGGCATCTACCCGCGCTTTGTCGGCTGCGGTTTTCACCTTGCTGCTATACCATTTGTCTTGCTCCACGGTGGCGCGCACGTAGGAGTTGGCTTCTTTATCGGCTTGCAGGCGTTCTTCCCACCTAGTAAGGTAGCCTAGTAGGCCACTTCGGCCCTGGTACAAGTCGGAATCCGCGACGCCGGCCGTGTCAACGGCTTCCTGGGCAACCTGCGCCACCTGCCGGAAGGCATCTTCAATTTCGGCTTTGCGCTGGCGTAGGGCCTCGTGCAGGCGGCGATAATCCTGCATACTCAGTTTCTGGAGTTGCTCCACCGCTTCGTGTACCGGCTCACTAAGCAGAAACTGCCCAAACTCGACGAGCTCTTCCGGCAGGTTGTTCCAGCTGCGGCCTTCGTCGGCTTTGTTGAGGGCGAAATCAGAGATAGTGCGCGAAAGTAAAGCCGCGTTGGGGTCACGGTTTACGCGGTCGAGGAGCAGGGCTACGGCGCTTTGCAGCACGGTGGCGCTGTCCAGCTCTACCTCAAAAGTAGCGGGCAACCCTAGCTCGCGGGTAAACGCCGTAACAATGCGCTGCACAAATGAGTCGATGGTGCTGACGGCAAAATCGGCGTAGTGGTAGAGCACCAGCCGAAAGGTATGCGCCGCCCGCTCCCGCAGTACCCGTTGCCGTTCCTCAGGCGTTTCGAGGTAGGCCAGAGGACCTTCACCCGCCAACTCCTCCGCAATTTCGGTGAGCAGCGCATCTTGTTCTCCTTCTGCTAGTTGTGCAAACCGGCGTAAGGCCCCAATAATGCGCTCCTTCATCTCACCCGCCGCATCGTTGGTAAACGTGATGGCTAGAATCCGCTTGAAGTACGCCGCCTCATCAGTGCCCAGAGCCAGCTTCAGGTATTCCTTAGTGAGCTGGTAGGTTTTGCCGGAGCCGGCTGAGGATGAGTAAATGCGGAATGTGGCGGGCATTGGGGGGATAATAGGATGCGAATGAAGAAGTTTGCCCGAGGTGAATAGCCGTATATAGTAGAATCAGAGTCTATTCTTCCTCTTTGTTGGTGGGGGGCGAAGGGGCTTGGTTTTCGACGGTAATTTTGGTAGCGCCGGCGCGTTGGATCATTACCTGTTTGCCTACTTCCGTTAGGTTGCGGCTCTCGTAAATCTTCATGGCCGTAGAAATATCGATGGCCTGCCGAGTCTGATCATCCAGATCGAAGGTGAGTGTAATAAAGTTCAGGTGCACCCCTAACGGCTCCAACACCTTATTTGACTGCACTAGCAAGCTGTTCTCGATTTCGGCCTGGTCCAGCTCTACTATATCTTCTGTGAGAAACAGCGCTTTGCTCACGTCTCGGATCCGCTTGTCGATAACCATGTTTTCGGCTCCCTCAAATGCAGCTGGACTGAGTGCATCGTTGCTGTCGGCGTGGGCATTGGCTTTGCCCAAATACTTTGCCTGCCGGATAAACGCCAGTGGATCAATAATCGAGTAGTCGTAGTCGATATGTACCGAGGCCCGGACCCGATCCTTGAGGTTGGTAATGAACCGGCTATCCCCCTGCATTGGAAAGTTGGGAATAACCACTTTCATGTAGCATGGATTCATCGTGCCTTTCGGGACGGCATCACCCGCCGCAATTTTGCTCCATTGCATGCCACAATCATTAGAAACCAACACCTGTTGGTTTGATTTGGCATAGTTACAGCTGGCCAAAAGGCTAGTAAGTAGCAGAGCGGAGAGGGGACGCATGACAGCAATAATCTTAGTTAAGCAGGAAGATAAAGGAGTTCACTAAGGTAGTGAGGCACTATGCAATTCACTCCACCGATCCCCACAGCCGATTTATTACCTCTGGTTCCACGCGTACAGGTCGTTTGGTGGTTGGGTCCAGTAGCACCCACTGGGTTTCGGCCTCACAGAGCAGCTTGTTATCACTAGCCCGCTCAATGTGCACAAACCGCTGGCACTGCGCGCCGCGTACTTCGCCAATCCAGGTAGTGCAACGCAGTTCCTCGCCTAATAAGGCAGGGTGGTGATACTTCACCCTATGTTCGCGTACCACCCAAATGTAGCGTTCCCGCTCACCGGCAGGGTAGGCTGTATTCCAGTGCGCTCCGGCCGTGTCCTGCACCCAGCGCACGTACTGTACATTGTTGGCGTGGTCGAGCTCATCGATGTCCTGAGGCTGAACCGTAAGGAGGCGGGAGAAGCGGAAGGCGGGCTGACTAGATGTTTGCATCAGAGCAAAGGTATCGGGCTGGTAACAAAATAATGGGCTAAGCCGCCAGAAGTAGGGTGATAGAAAAAGAAAATAAGATGCTATTTGAGGCAATTCAATTGATTGACAATCAGGGATTAAATGCATTTCTGGTGTTGTTGAGCTTCCGCAGAGGATTTACATGACTTTAACTGGTAGCTATTCCACATCTAAAATATCCGTGTATATTTGAATCACATTAAGAAAACGCGGTTTCACCGTCCTGTTGAGTACTTCCTTTTGGGAGGGAAAGCAGAGTTGAGTGCGCTTTCCGAAAAAACATCCATCATCACCAGAGTACCATGCAGACAGGAACTGTAAAATTCTTCAACGAAACCAAAGGTTTCGGCTTTATCAAAGTTGACGAAACCGGCGAGGACGTGTTCGTTCACGTAACCGAGTGCATCGACGAGATTCGCGACAAAGACAAGGTTGAATTCGAAATCGCTCAGGGCAAAAAAGGCCCCAACGCCGTGAAAGTGAAGCTGGCCTAGTCCAGTATCCTTCTCGGATATCTTAGAAAAGCAGGCTCCTGACGAGCCTGCTTTTTTTGTGCCCTGATGGTAGCTATATAGATGGAATTGCCTAGGTCCTGTATCAGGTTCAACCTGTTTTGGCCACGCGGCGTTTAAGTGGCAAGCACTTCACCACCCGGTGGGGGCTAGCCTGATTATGGCAGGAGTTATGCAAATATCATTATTTCTCCCTACCTTTGCAGCCGCATTTGAGAACGGCCACGTTCCGCGCAGCTTGAGAGCTGCCTTAAAGAAACTTGTTGGGCCGGCTTTGTCTTCCGTCCGTTGCTTCCGTCACTTGTCGTTGTTGTTGAGTGGGAGAAGAGCGTCGCTGAATCCGCTGTTTTCAGAGCTATTGTCTCCACTCCATCAACACCAAAATGGAAAACGAAAAGGAAAAAATGAAGTTCAGTGAGCTGACCCTCTCTGAAGAAATGCAGCGTGCTATTGCCGAAGTTGGGTATGAAGAGGCTTCGCCGATTCAGGCCGCCGGCATTCCAGCCTTGCTCGCCGGCCGCGACGTTATCGGCCAAGCCCAGACGGGCACCGGCAAAACTGCCGCATTCTCTATCCCAGCTATTGAGCGTATCGACACCGACTCGCGCGAAGTGCAGTGCTTGGTGCTGTGCCCTACCCGCGAGCTGGCGGTGCAGGTTTCAGGTGAAATCCAGAAACTAGGCAAATATAAGCGTGGTCTGGCCGTAGTGCCGATTTACGGTGGCTCTTCTTATGACCGTCAGTTCCGGGCTCTGGAGCGCGGCGTGCAAATCGTAATTGGTACGCCTGGTCGCGTAATGGACCACATTGAGCGTGGTACCCTGAAGCTGGATAACTGCAAAATGATCATCCTCGATGAGGCTGACGAGATGCTGGACATGGGCTTCCGCGACGACATCGAGACGGTGCTCAAGAAAATGCCTGAGGAGCGCCAGACGGTGTTCTTCTCGGCTACCATGAGCAAGCCGATCATGGAGATGACCAAGCGCTACCAGAAGGATCCGCAGATCGTGAAGGTAAACCATCAGGAAATGACGGTTACCAACATCGAGCAGAGCTACTTCGAGGTGCGTGGCCCGCAGAAGAAAGACGTTCTGACGCGCCTCATCGACATGTACAATATTAAGTCGGGCATCGTCTTCGCTAACACGAAGCGCATGGTTGACGAGATTGTAGGTGATTTGCAAGCCAAAGGCTACTTCGCCGAAGGTCTGCACGGCGACATGGGCCAGCAGCAGCGCCAGAACACGCTGGACAAATTCCGCAAAGGCACGCTGGAAATCCTGGTGGCTACTGACGTGGCTGCTCGCGGCATCGACGTGGACAACGTGGAAGTAGTGGTAAACTACGACCTGCCCGCCGACGAGGAATACTACGTACACCGCATTGGCCGTACCGGCCGCGCTGGTAAACTGGGCAAAGCCTTCACCTTTGTGAGCGGCCGCGATATTTACAAGCTGCGCGACATCATGCGCTTCACTAAAGCCACCATCAAGCAGGAGCGCGTGCCGTCCTTCGAAGATGTGTCGGAGGTGAAAACCACGCTGATGCTGAACTCCATTAAGGAGGTAATTGTAAAGGGTAACCTCGACAAGTACATTGCCCGCGTGCAGCGCCTCATCGATCAGGACCAGGAAGAGGCTGTAACGTCTTTGGACGTAGCTGCTGCTCTGCTCAAGATGACGATGAAGGAAGACAAGCGTGCGCAGGAAAGCCTCGACGCCAGCCGCACCCAAGGTGCCGCCCGCGCCGGTTTCACCCGCCTGTTTGTTACGATGGGCAAGAAAGACCGTCTGCATCCCCGCGACATCGTGGACCTGATCGCCGAAAACACGAGCCTCACGGCTGGTAAAGTAGGTGATATTGCCCTCTACGATAAGTTTAGCTTCGTGGAAGTGCCGAATGAGTTTGTGGAGGAAGTTATTGCTCAGTTGGGCCGTAGCAGCATCCAGGGCCGTCCGGTTGCCTTCAACATTGCTACCCCACGTCAGGAAGGTGATGCCCAGCAGGAAGGTAATACGCGCGGCGGCTTCGGCGGCAGCGAGCGTCCTCGTCGGGGTCCAGGTGGCTTCGGTGGTGGCGAGCGTCGCGAAGGCGGCTCCTCCTACGGTGGTAACCGCGGCGGTGGAAGCTACGGCGGCAACCGTGGCGGCAGTTCCTACGGCGGAGGTGAGCGTCGCGAAGGCGGCTCCTCTTACGGCGGTAACCGCGGCGGCGGAAGCTACGGCGGTAACCGTGGTGGTGGCTCCTTCGGCGGCGACCGTCGGGAAGGCGGTAGCAGCTACGGTGGCAACCGCGGTGGCGGAAGCTTCGGTGGCGGCTACAAAGGCAAGCGCGACAACGACGGCGAATAGTCAGCTCCAGCTGATTGGCTACTCGCTCATCAGTAGAACATACTAGTCAACAAAAAAGCCACTCAATTGAGTGGCCTTTTTGTTTGGCAGCAGACCTAGGCAGTATGCTGAAACTGCCGAAGCATCTTGTTGCTGAGTTGCCACGCAGACTCAGGGTAGTGGCTAAGATACTGCAGTTCGCTGAGCTTGAACGGTTTGTGTGCAGATGCAGCCTAGTAACGCAAGCTCATGAAAAGGTGAGCGTGAATTGATGTTCGGTTTAAGCCTAGCTAGAGGCTAGGGAATTGCAAACGCAAAAAGGTGCTCCGTTACGCTAAGCCAAGCTTAAACGACGGAGCACCTTTCACGTTAAAAACAACCTAGTAGCTAGCCGGCCCACGTTGGCTGGCATTTCACAAAGGCGTTGTAGTTTATTTGGAAGCGTCGCGCAGGTCGCGGATTTCATCGTGGCCTTGCTTGATGCCGGCTGCCTGCTTGGTAATGAGAGAGTGCAGGTCGCCGGGGAGGCCTTCGATTTTCTGGGCGGTTTCGTACGCTTTCTTGGCGTAGTCTTCGCCCCGCTCGCACTCCGCCAGAATGCTGTGGCGGTCTTTACCAGTTACTAGGCCTTTCAGGTTGATGAAGGCCCGGTGTACTGTACCCGTAATAGACGACTCTTCTTTGGGATGCAGGTTTAGCTTGTGCATCTTGTCCTCCAGCTCCGTAATGTATTCGGAACGTTGAGCGGCGTATTTCTTGAAAATCTGTTTCAGATCAGCGTCCTCCACATCGGTGAGGGCCTCGGTGTAGCCGCGCTGGCCGTCTTTCAGGGTTTCTAGAAGTTCGTTAAGGGCGGCTTGGGTTGCTTTGGCATCCATAAGGAGAGTAGGTTAAGATTAACAAAAGGTAGCAATGTCTCTCTTTACTGCCAAAACCCAATTCAAGTTTCGATAAGTACCAATCAAACAGCAAAACTACTGTGCAGATTGCGGCTTCGAACTCTCTGACTCGCAGAAGGTAAGGAGGTTAGCTACTCAAACCCAAACCAGCTGCCATGGCTCGGCCGGCGAGGTAGCCCGTAGTCCAGGCGGCCTGGAAGTTGAAGCCGCCGGTAATGCCATCAATATCGAGCACTTCGCCTGCAAAGTGCAGGCCGGGCACGTGGCGGCTCTCCAGGGTTTGCATCTGAATCTCACCTAGCGTGATGCCGCCACACGTCACAAACTCATCCTTGTAAGTGGTTTTGCCGTGCATAGGCAATGCCGTCCGGAGCATGCTCTCAATCAGCCGGTTCTGTAGTTTGGCAGGCAGCTCATTCCACCTAGTTTCCGGTCCGATGCCGGCCTGGTCCGTTAACGTGCGCCACAGGCGCTGGGGCAGCCCAAACAAAGGATTGCCGGCCACGCCCTTCTTGCCGTGCTGCTCCCGGAACTCCAGCAAATACTGGCGCAACGTATCCTCCGTGTACTCTGGAATCCAGTTGATAAGGGCCGTGCTTTTGTATTGCAGCTCATGCAGGCGACGCGCGCCCCACGCCGAAAGCTTGAGCACCGCCGGCCCGCTTACGCCCCAGTGCGTAACCAGCACCGGGCCTTCATACTCCAGCTTTTCGCCACTCACCCGCACGCGGGCCCTAGGCACGCTCACGCCCGGAAGCTCGCGCAGCGGCGAGTTAGGCACATTGAAGGTAAACAAGCTGGGTACAGGCTCCTGCACGGTATGCCCTAGTTTTCGCAGCCACTCATACTGCTCCGATTTGGGCGCGCCACCAGTGGCAATCAGCAGCCGGTTGGCCACTGCATGTTGCGCGTGAGCGCCGGTAAGCGTCAGCCGGAAGCCACCCTCAGGCAATACCTCAATGTGCTCGGCCGTAGTCTGGGTCAGGATACTGACGCCGGCTTTTTGTGCAGCATCCAGCAGGCACCGGGCAATGGTTTCCGATGAATCAGTAACGGGAAACATGCGGCCATCGGGCTCCGTTTTGAGCTGCACGCCGCGCTTCTCAAACCACCGAACCGTATCGAGGGCACCAAATTGCTTGAATAACTCTTTGAGTTGACGGGCGCCGCGGGGGTAGTGCTGCACCAGTTGGGCTGCGGTTTCAGCGGCATGCGTTACGTTGCAGCGGCCACCCCCCGAAATCCGGACTTTACTGAGCAGCTTCGAGGTTTTTTCAAGCAGGATTACCCGCACTTCCGGGTTGGCTTCAGCGCAGGCAATGGCCCCAAAGAAACCTGCTGCGCCACCGCCCACTACCACCACTGTTTTCTGATCTGCCTTCACTCTGCAAAGGTACTATCCCTAGGCCGTACTACCGGGCAAACCGCCCTGAAATCAGCAGTACTCCAGCGCCGCTACCACATCTTCGTGCCGGAACTGATAGCCCGTCAGCTCTCGGATCCGAGAAGAATCAATCTGCTTGCCGCCGCTGGTTTCTTCCTGAAACGTAGGAGGTGCCAGGCCCAGGCGGGTAGCAGCGGCCGTGTAAAATGTGCGGCGGGTAGGGTGCGTAGCCGCGCTGGCATTAAGCGTATGTCCCCACAGATCTTTCTCTATGATATTAACCAGCAAGCTGATACAATCCTGCAAGTGGATCAGGTTGACAGGAGCCTCGCCGTGGGGTACACCCGCCCGGCCCGCCAAAAACCGACCCGGCGCTCGGCCCGGCCCGAACAAACCCGCTAGCCGCACAATGGTATTCTGAGGCCCCTGAAACTGGGCTTCGGCCTGCAGTAAGGGTAGCGTGGCATCGGGGCTGGCCTGGGCATCGGGCTCCCGCATCAAGCGGGGCTCATCGGGGTACACACCGGTGGAACTGACCAGCAGCACATGCCGGACGCCGGCTTGCTTGGCGGCGGCCGCCACATGCCGAACCACCGTGGGGTAGGCATCAGGGGTGCTGGCGCCCCGGGAGGGCGGCACGTTCAGAACCAGGGTTTCCACTCCGTGCAGCAGGGCCTGTAGCGTGTCGGCATCGGTAGCGGAAAGAGTAGGGGCTAAGCGTAGCAGAAAGGGGCGGATGCCGGCGTCGCGCAGCGTGAGCAATTGGCCCGGCGTAGTAGTGGTACCGTTCACGCTGTAGCCAGCCGCTACTAGGGCCAGCGCCAATGGAAGGCCCAGCCAGCCACAGCCCAGCACGGCAATAGTAGGAAGAGGAGCAGTAGAAACAGCGTCGGTCATGGGGTGGTAAAGGTGGCAAAAAATCCTGCTCAAGCAAGTTGCCGGCCCTGCAATCTAGTAACCTTGTACATTTATTACGGTCCAGATTGTTGCTATCTGCTTACTCCATGGCTTATTAGTTCTATGCTGACCTCGACGACGTTTCGAGGCTCGGATTCGGATACTGCCTTCAAAGAAGGTGGTCATAAGTTGCCGCCCTACAACGGCATACGCTGGGATTTCCGGTATGCCTCTGGCGAAAACGCCACCCTGTGTTTTATGCTTTGCCCCGATTTTTATGACCCCGAAACTGGCAATTCCTGGCAGAAGCTGGCAGTGCCAGTAGAGGAGTGGCTGTACGCCCTCATATACTGCCCCTTCCCTGAATCCCGCCTGAGAGTGCACCAGAAATTTGTGTGCTCAGGCACATCTTTTTACTGCGTGGAAGGAAACGGAATTGTAGCGGAGGGCGCAGTTACCCGAATAACTGGTTTATTTGAGACGCGGCAGTAGTTTCTACCTTTGCCCTATTCCTCCACTTTCTCACCAAGCCATCTTATGTCTGCTTCTCATCCTTACGCCCAGCCCATGCTCCGCGACAACGCCCTCCAGGGTAAAACTATCGTCGTGACGGGTGGTGGTACCGGCCTTGGTCGTGCCATGACTACTTACTTCCTGCAGCTCGGCGCCAACGTTGTTATTAGCTCCCGGAAGCTGGATGTGCTGGAGCAGACGGCCAGTGAACTGCGGGAACAGACTGGCAACCAGAACGTGCTGGCCGTGCAGTGCGATGTGCGCAAATACGATGAGGTAGAGGCCATGCTGCAGAAAACCATCGACACCTTTGGTGGCGTGGACGTGCTGCTCAACAATGCGGCTGGCAACTTCATCAGCCCCACCGAGCGCCTGAGCCACAAGGCGTTCGATGTGATTGTGGACATTGTATTGAAAGGCTCCTACAATTGCACCCTCGCCTTCGGTAAGCGCTGGATTGCCGAGAAAAAGCCCGGCACTATCCTCAACATCGTGACGACATACGCTTCCGTAGGCTCGGCCTTTGTGGTGCCGTCGGCCGCAGCCAAGGCAGGTGTGCTGGTGATGACCCGTTCATTGGCCGTGGAGTGGGCCAAGTACGGTATCCGCTCCAACGCCATTGCCCCCGGTCCATTCCCGACGGAAGGCGCCTGGAGCCGCCTGTTTCCCGAGCCACTAGCCTCCAAACTCGACCCAGCTGCCTCGGTACCGCTCAAGCGGGTGGGCAACCACCAGGAGCTAGCCAACTTGGCTGCCTATATGGTTTCGGATTTTGCTGCCTATATGAATGGCGAGGTCGTAACGCTCGACGGCGGCGAATGGCTGAACGGAGCCGGCGAATTCAACAAGCTTGAGCTCCTGAGCTCCGACATGTGGGATCAAATTGAAAAAACCATGCGCCGCTAAATCACGGATGTAAACGGATTTTTCGGATTTCGCGGATTGGTTCTGAGACCAAATACGCCCGTTGGGTAATCAAGCAGAAGGCTTCTGAAGATCTATCTTCAGAAGCCTTCTGCTTGAGTGAGTAGGTAGTTATATGTTCCTCGGTGAATCGGAAGAGCGAAGAAAGCGCTTGTACTTCAGGCTGGTTTCGCCAAAATTTAGCAGCAGCCCGACTTCCACACGATACGCTTTCAGATAGTTGATGACCTGGGCATAATGCAGAGGGGTTATTTCTGATAACGCTTTTAACTCAACGATTATGCTTTTGGCAACCAGGAAATCAACACGCCGGGAGCCTACTTCTTTATCTAAATAGTAAACCGGCAGATGAAGCTCCTGCTCAAAGGCTAGCCCGTTCATCTCAAACTCGATGGCCAGACTACGCTGATAAATGATTTCAGGAAAGCCATTACCTAATGCAGTGTGCACACGCATGGCACATCCAATGATTTGCTTGCTTATCTCACTGTAAGTATTTTCCAGTAGCATATCACCTTACAGTCGGAAGAGAACCAATCCGTGAAATCCGGAAAATCCGTTTACATCCGTGATTAGAGTTTATATCCCTTGAAATCCTTTGTGAACTCCTGGGCCGGAATGGGCTGATTGGCTACTATGTCGCTGAACTCGAACTTCTCGAACAGGCCTTTGTCATCGTTGACCTGGATAACGAGGGGTAGCGTCAGCTTCTGATCTACTACAATAGTCACCTTGCGTCCATAGGCGTTGGGTACTTGCAGAGTGCGGCCGGCTGGCACGGTGGCGCCTGTAGTCAAGTTGTTTTTTTCCAGAATGCGGTACTCGCCGCACCCAAACCGCTCGGCAATAGATGATACCGTTTCGGGCTTGCTGGGCTTGTAGCTCACGTAGCGAAACTGGGGGTAGTTAGCCCGCAGCACATGCGCCGGCCGGCCTTGCACAATGGTGTCGCTGGTGTAGCGAAAGGTCTTCTCGAAGCTGTGGTCGAGGCGGTTGCTAGAGCCGCGCAGCAGCTCGGCAATGGTGCCATAGCCAGCATCAAGCACGCTATGATGCTGGTTTTTGCGCATAAGAGAGCCTAGCGGATCAAGGCTGACGGTTACGTACGGGAAGCTGTTGGGGTACACCCACGCATCGTCGTCGTTCTGGCCTGTTACGTACAGCACCTCAATGCCCTTCTGGTTGCGCAAGTACACTTTGTACGGCTTGAAGGTCATTTTCATGCTGGTCTGGGCCAGTTGGTACTCAGAGCCAATGCGCTCCTTAGCCCGCACATTGCACCGCAACGTTTTCAGGTTTTCAATAGAAGCGGTGAGCCTAGTAATAAGCTGTTCGGTGGTGGGCTTGGGGTCAGCGGGGAGGGTAGCGGCGCTAACACCTAAAAGCAGGGCCGCTACGGGAAAAAGCAAAAAATAACGAATCATGAAAACGTAAGCGGTAGCAGTACAAAGGAGTACTGGCTGGTATGCAGAAACCAGGCCGGAGTGGGAAGTAGGTACAGGCTAGCGGACAGATGTGCTTGTCGTAGGCTTAAATCTACCAGGAAGAAAGATATTTCACTTAATTCAGGCTGATACGTGGAAAGCGGCTGGCAGTGCTATCGAAGATGAAAAGCTCATCAATTTCTACCTCCCGCAAAAACCGGTACAGCGGAAACTGCTCCACTACCGCTTTAATAGCGGCCGTGCTCTGCCCGTTCATGGTTACCCAGCCGCGGCTGCGGTCAGCACTGATAGCGTAGGATTCCACGATGTTGTCTTCAATCAAATGGTTGATGAAGGCACGGTGGCGCGGGATGAGGGCGACAAAATCCTCATCGAAAAAATCCGGCAGACGCATGGATACGACAAACTTGGCCATGGATTTAGCTACTGACATCGGAATAACGCCAGGTGGCCCGTTAAGGTTGAGTATCGGCGTGGGTGTAACTTTTTCCGGCTACTGCCAGAATAGGGAGCATGCACTTCTCTGTAATTACCCCAACCCACAACCGGCAGCAGTTTCTGCCGGAGGCGGTGGCCAGCGTACGCGCCAGCGTGTCAGCTCCCCTTGATTTCTCTTTCGACCACCTTATTTGCGAAAACGCCTGCACCGATGGCACCAAAGAATGGCTGCAGGAAGCCAGCCGCCAGGAAGGTGTGCCGGTTCGGGTGCTAAACCAAGCTAGTAAACTGCTGCCCGGCCCGGCCCGTAATCGTGTTATCAGAAAGTATGTGCCCACGGAGGGCTGGATTGTGCCCCTCGACGATGACGATATTCTGTTGCAGCGCGCCTTGTTTCATTACGGCGCTCAAATTCAGCAGAACCCCGGCCAGCCTTGGCTGGTAGCCGATTTTTTGCGAGTAGATGAGGAGCGGCGCTACCTGCCGAATGAAGATTACTACGCCTGGAAGTTTGAAACGCCTGCTGATATGCTACGGGCCATTTTTCGGGCCGAGCATTTCATTCAGGGCAATGTATGCTACACCCGGGCGCTGTATGAGGAAGTAGGCGGCTATGACGAAGAAATTGAAATGGCCGAAGACCTGGACCTGTACGTGCGCTTTCTGCTGGCGGGCCACTTGCCTGTCATCTGCCCCCACGTCAGCCACCTGCACCGCTTCCACACCAGCAACGTTAGCATCGGCGTTGATGCCGACAAGCACGGCCAGGATCTGCAGGTGATTTACGATAAATACGCTGAGCAGCTGCAGCAGCTAGGTATTGAGCGGCCGGGCGCCTAGGCCTGAAAGCTGGGTAAAGTGTCAGACGCCGGGCGGTTGTACATCTTGCAAACCGCCCGGTGCACGTTACTCCTTTATTACTACCCCACCTTTCACTACCAACCGCACTTGGCGGAGCACCTTTATGTCTTTGCTAGGGTCGCCGGCTACGGCAACTAGGTCGGCTAAGAGGCCAGGCTGGATGCGGCCGCGGTCAGGGAGCTGAAAGAGACGGGCGTTGGTGCTAGTGAGCCCGCGCAGCGTTTGCAGAGAAGTGAGGCCGTAGTCCTGCACTAGCAGTTCGGCTTCGCGGAGGTTGTCGCCGTGCGTGAACACGCCTACGTCGCCGCCAATGGCCAGCTCCACGCCGCTTTGCAAAGCAGCTTTCATGCTTTGGCGCTTTTGCACCAAGCGCTCGGGCTCAGGGTCTTGGCCCCGGCGCCAGCCGCGGTATTGAGAAACCGCGTCGCCGGCGGCTACGGTAGGGCAGAGCGCTACCCCTCGCTGCTTCATCAACCGGAACACTTCTAGGGTGCCTGCGTCGCCGTGCTCAATGGTTTGTACGCCAGCTAGGGTAGCGCGGCGCATGCCTTCGGGCGTGCTGGCGTGGGCCACCACGGGGCGGCCGGCACTGCGGGCGGTTTGCACAATCAGGTTCAACTCTTCCTGCGAAAACGTGGTGCGGCTAGGCTCATTAGCGCCCCAGCGGTAGTCGGCGTACACTTTAATTACGTCGGCGCCCTTGCCAATTTGCTCCCGCACGGCCCGGATAATGCCATCTACACCATCGGCTTCCTGAGCACCCTGCGGCACATTTACATCCACCGAGAGCTTAGGACCATAGCTGCCGGTAGCCACTAGGGCGCGCGTGGCTACCAACAGGCGCGGCCCCGGAATCAGACCCCGGTCGATGGCTTGCTTCAGGCCCACATCGGCGTAGCCGGCGCCCTCGCTACCTAGGTCGCGGGCGGTAGTAAAGCCAGCCAGCAGCGTGGCGCGGGCATGCGCCGTGGCCCGCGCCACCCGTAGCGCCTCCGATTCCAGCAGCACCTGGTCGTTCCAGGTGGTTTCATTGTAGGGGTGCAGCAGCATATGCGAGTGCCCTTCAATGAGGCCGGGCAGCAGCGTAAGGCCAGGCAGTTCTAGCGTGCGGGCGCCGGCCGGGGCCATAAGTTGGGCGGCGGGGCCTACAGCTTTGATTTTGTCGTTCTCTACCAGCACGGCCCAGCCCGCGTGCATCGTTTCGCCATCGAACACAGCCGCCGGCCGCAGCAAGAGGGTAGAGGTTGACTGGGCCAGGGAGCCTAGGCCAGAAAGCAGCAGCGGAGTGAGGAGAGCGAGGCGCATAGCTAATGCTTTGACAAAGAAGTATAACGAAGGAGTTGTTCGTTCTCAGGAATGCTACTAAGACTGGCGAGTTTGTTCTGATAGTCGAATTACTCGTCTCATAACCAGAGCTAATTGATTGGCCATAATTTCAGTCTTTATTTCAAGTAGAAATAGTTTTGAACTATCTGCTAGCTCCAAATACAGTACACCTGCGTAGCCTGAGGATTGTACTTGCACCGTCTTTATATCGCTGAAGGCTACCTGTTGCTCCTTCGCAACCTGTAGGCGGTATTTTTCATTAAGATGTTTGATATAAATTCTTTGAGAGGCAACGTCAAACTTAACTGCGTTGTGTAAGCGTAATACATCAAGGTCGGTTGTTCTTCGATGCTCAATAAACCATATGAACGCCCCTAAAGCCACTGGCCAAAATATGGCTAAATACATATCATGATATAGGCACATGCCTACCCAGATACAAGCGAAAAACACAAGTAACAGAAGGTTTTCGCGTTTTTGCTTTAGGGTGAGAGGCGTCCAATAAATATTTATGAAATAATATGAATAATCTAATGTTATATAGCCATTAGACTCTTGGAGCCTTCGTCTTATCTGCTTTAGGTCTGGATAAAATAAACTAAGGTTCATACAGGCGCATATAATACGAATGCCCGCCGGAAGATAGGTGTTCCGACGGGCATTCGTATGTCAGCAAGGAGTGCTAGGCCTTCACTTTCGCGGGCTTGCGCTTTACTTTCACCTTCTCCAGCTTTTTGCCATTGGCGGGGGCAGCAGCGCCGTTGGGCCCGCCTACTAGGGTCATTTCCTTTACCAAGTGGCCGGCGCCGGCATACTTATCTACTACAAACAGCATGTAGCGCACATCCAGCGTGATGTTGCGCACGCGGTCGGGGTCGAACATGATGTCGGACATGGTGCCTTCCCAGTTGCGGTCGAAGTTGATGCCGATTAGCTCGCCGCTGCCATTGATAACGGGCGAGCCGGAGTTGCCGCCGGTGGTGTGATTGGTGGCAATAAAGGCTACCGGAACCGACCCTTTATAGGCGTAGGGCCCGAAATCCTTATTTTGGTACAGCTCGGTGAGGCGGGCCGGAACCTCAAAATCGAGATTAGTGGGGTCGGCCTTCTCCATGATACCATCGAGCGTGGTGTAAAAGTCGTACTTGGTGCCGTCGGCGGGCTCGTAGCCAGCTACTTGACCGTAAGCTACCCGAAGGGTAAGGTTTGCATCGGGGTAGAACTTGCGGTCGGTTTGCTGCTGGCGCAGGCCGGCCATGTAGGTGCGCTGGAGCAGGGCAATGTTATCGGTAGCAGCGGTATAGGTGGGCAATACCTGCTGGCGGTAGGTGCTCACGATGGCCGAGGCCAACTGCATCGCGGGGTCAGTGCGGAGCGCGGTGGAGTTACCTTTGGCTACCTCATCTAGCAGGGCCAAAGCACTGGCTTCCGAGGTCAGGCGCGACTTGCTGTAGAGTTGCGCCGCGTAAGCGCTCCAGCCGCCGCTAGCCCCATATTGTTTCTGAAGGTTGGCGACGTAAGTTGGCAGCAGGGCTTTGGGGGTTCCGTTGGCGTAGAGGGGTAGTAGCGCAGCGGCCACTTTCTGATCGGTAGGGGCGTTGTAGTTGCGGAAAAAGCCGGCTGCTCCTTTCTTTAGCTTCTCAACGGCAGCGGTTATTTCTGTAGCTGGCGCTTTTTTGTCGGTCATGTCCAGCAGGGGCAGCAGGCTGTTGGCGTACAGCATCAGCTCCACGCCCAGGGCGGCTTCGGTCACGTAGTCACGGGCCAGGGTGTAGTCGCGCACGGCGGTGTAGTTTTTCTGCAGCTCCGGGAGTAGGCCGGCGTAGGCAGCCCGGCGAGCTTGGTCGCCGCTTTCAGCCCACTTCTGAAACTGGACTTCCTGCTGCTGTTTTACGCGCACAGCGTCGAGTTTCTTCAGGCCGCGCGTTTCACCAATCCACTTTTTCCAGTAGTTGGCTATGCTGGCATACTTGGCCGCGTACTGAATGCGCACCTTGTCGGAGGCCTTCATATCGGCATCCAGAATCCGGAGCTTGGCGTCGCGCACTTTCACTTTGGCCGGGTTCGAGAGCGAGTAGGTTTCATCTACACCCCACGAGGTGAGGTACTCATTAGTGCGACCCGGGAAACCAAATACCATGGTGAAGTCGCCGGGCTGCACGCCATTCAAGGAAATGGGCAGGTAATGACGGGGCTTGAAGGGCTTGTTAGCTGCTGAATACGGCGCGGGCTTGTTGTCGGGGCCGGCATAGATGCGGAAAATGCTGAAGTCGCCAGTGTGGCGGGGCCAGGCCCAGTTATCGGTGTCGCCCCCAAATTTGCCGATGCTGCTTGGCGGCGCACCAACCAGGCGCACATCCTGAAACACCTCCGTCACGAACAGATAATACTCGTTGCCATTGAACATCGGCCTCACAAAGGCTTGGTAATGCGTGCCCTGCACGGCAGCTTGGGCTACACGCTGGCTGTTTACTTGCACCAGTTTCTCGCGCTCACCCTCCAAGATATTGGTAGTGGGTACGCCCACCAACACTTGGCTGGTTACGTCCTCCATGCGCACAATAAAGGTGGCCGTCAGGCCCTGGTTCGGTAGTTCCTGGTCGCGGCTCATGGCCCAGTAGCCGTTGGTGAGGTAGTCTTTCTCAACGGAGGAATGACTCTGAATCTGGCTGTAGCCGCAGTGGTGGTTGGTCAGAAGCAGGCCTTCATTCGAGACAATTTCGCCGGTGCAACCGCCGCCAAACTGTACTACCGCATCCTTCAGGCTACCCTGATTGACAGAGTAAATCTGCTCGGCCGTGAGCTTAAGGCCTTTTTTCTGCATATCGGCCTCATTGAGCTGCTTAAGCAGCAGCGGCAGCCACATGCCTTCATCGGCACGCGCCTGGGGCAGGCAGGAAAGGAACGTGAGGGCAAGCAAAGCCAGCCGAGAAAATAAAGACATAACCTAAAAAGTTGAATGCAGAGTGGTGGGCAATCTGTGCTACCAAGACGCAAAAATACGCATCTGGCTGCTTGCTGGGCGCCCAGCGCTGGTGTGTACTAGGGTCCGGCGGCGCTCAAACCCTTAAGCAAGCAAACGGCCCCGACCAAGTGGCCAGGGCCGAAGCACAATGCGAACCGCAAGCGAATCAGCGGAAAAAGAGCAGAAGTACTAGGTGTTAGGAGTGGCCCAACTCCGCCACGGCCGGAGCATTCTCGGTGTTGGTGTTGGAGGCAGCGTACACAGGCTTGGCAGTGGCAGCCGGAATATCGTTGGTTTCCTCGTCGGCATGCGTTTGCTCCCACTCCCGGAAGCGCAGAATCTCGCCCTGGAATTTCTCGATAAACCAGCTGATCAGGGCCAAATCATCCAGGAAGCCTACCACCGGAATAAAGTCCGGCACCAGATCCACGGGGGAGAGGGTATAGAGCAGCACGCCCAGCGCCGACACAATGGTGCCCGTATCAATCTGGCGGTAGTTGCCGCTCACGTAGTTGCGCACCAAGCGCACCAGCGTAAACCCGACGTCGAAAACCTGCTTGAACTTGTTGTCTTTGCTTTCCTTGCTGGCCAGCTTGTTGGCGACTTCGTTCAGCACCATCACCACCCGGAACGGGCGGCCCAGCAGCTTGCCGGCACGGTTAAGAAATACGCTGAACAGTGCGTTTTTGGAAATAGATAAGCCTTTTTCGACGAGAGAAGACATATAAAATGAGTGAAGTAGGAGTGTGCCTTCTCTACGCTTGCAGCTGGGCCCTTGTTGCCCTTTCTCCCTAGGTACTGTTCTGCTGCTAACATGCTCACCTGGCAAAAAGCTCAGCACTAAACCGTTCGGCGGAGGTTTCAGGTTCATGAGCACCTAGTGGTGCGCCAGCAAAACGCGGGTACTGTTGAAACTTGCATGTTTCCTGTAGCTTCGCACTTATGAGTTTCCTGCTGACTACCCCCACCGCCACGGAGTACGCTCCGTACTACCATACCTACGTGCGCCTGATTACCGGCGACCCGCTAGAAGCCTTGCGCCACCAACCAACTGAGCTTCGCCATTTGCTGGCTGGCTTGTCTGATGAGCAGGCTTTATTCCGCTATGCACCCGGCAAGTGGAGCATTAAGGAGAATTTGGTGCACATGATGGATACAGAACGCATTTTTGCGTACCGGGCCCTGCGCATTGCCCGCGGCGACACCACTCCGTTGCCCGGTTTTGAGCAGGACGACTATGTGCCCGCTTCCGGAGCCGATGCCCGTGCCCTGGAAGATATTCTGCGTGAGTACGATACGGTGCGTGCCGCCACTCTCAGCCTGTTCCAATCGTTTCGGCCGGAAGACTACGAGCGCCTAGGCACGGCCAGCGGACAACCCGTGAGCGTACGGGGCATGGCCTACATTTTGCCCGGCCACGAGGCACATCATATCAATTTGCTGCGCGAACGGTATTTGCCCTTGCTGGCCAATTAGCGTACTTGCAGACAACACCTCCCAGCGCGGTTTCGTTATGGGTACTATCTTCCCTTCCAATCAGCACCATCATGGCTAAAGCACAAGAACCCCGCAAGGAAAAAAAGAAAGAGCCTGCCAAAACCACTAAGGAGAAAAAGGCCGCAAAAGAAGAAAAGAAAGCGCTGAAATCTCGTCAGCAAGACTAATTTGACTAACGAGAAAAATTGAAAAAGCAGCCGGCTCGCTCTACAGCAGAGGCCGGCTGTTTTGCGTAGGAGGTTATTGTGCTAGTGCCCGTGAATCAGCGAATTGCCCTTGTTACCTTGCTGGTAGCCGACTACGACGAGGCCATTGCTTTCTACACCCATAAGCTGGGCTTTCGGCTGGTGGAGGACACCCTGATGAGCCCGCAAAAACGGTGGGTGAGGGTGGCTCCCTGCGGCCTGCACGGAGCTGAACTGCTGCTGGCCCGGGCCGCTACACCAGAGCAAGTCCGCTGCATTGGTAACCAAACGGGCGGCCGAGTGGCCTTGTTTCTGTACACCGATAACCTGGCCCGCGACTATGCGCGGTTACTGGCTCAAGGCGTGGCTATAGTGCGGCCGCCAGTGGTAGAGCCGTATGGCAGCGTGCTGGTTTTTGCCGATTTATATGGTAATCTGTGGGACTTATTAGAGCCCTCTCAGAGCGTATAATACACTTCCTTCTGCTTGTCGTGGTGCTTGATGTAGCCGTGCAGGGTAAGCTTGATGAGCGTCCGGTACGCCCGCCGCTCCCCAATGTTGAGCAGCTTCATGTACTGGGCCAGCGTGATGCGCGGATTTTTTCCTAGGTACTCCAGCACCGCCAACTCCTCGCGGGTCAGGGGGATGCGCTCGAATTGCGGGCTAGGGTCGGAGCGCTCCAGTACTTTCTCGGTGAGGTGGCTGGTTTGCACGCTTTCGTCGCGCACACGCACATAAGAGCGCCAGTCGCCGTCGGCTACCTGGGCGCGGTGTGGCTTCAGTGGGCTTTCCGGCACCGTCACAATCAGCACCACCCGGTCATCCTCTTCTACTTCCTTGAAACGCAACTCAAGCGGCGGATCAATGTAATGCTGGGCCGCTTCACGGAGTTGGTAAATTTCTTCTTCGGCATCGCGCACGCCCACCACGCGGCCATCATCATCAACGCCCACCAGCACGCGGCCACCCCGCGTATTAGCCAAGGAGGCCAGCGTGCGGGCAATACGGGTAGGATGAGTAGTGCGCTTCTTGAATTCGAGCCGCTCGCCCTCACCCTGTCGGATCAGTTCTAATAAGTCAGTCATATGCCATCCGGTTCAGGCAGGTTCACTGCTGCTTGCTACCTAGTACTAAACGTGCTCCACCCCAAAAAGTATCCAGCGAGGCTCGCTACTCAATGCCGGTTTCGTCGGCGGAAATCTTCCAGAGCCGGCTAGCTTCAGCCCGGCTTTGCGCCCGCTCTGAGGTGCGGGCTGGTTTGGCGTTAGCGAAGTAGCGCCCACTAACACTAGCTACCTCCGGGGAAGTGGCCAGATACAAGGTGGTTTGGGCCCCACGTTCCGGTGAGCTCATCAGCGGTTTTGCCGTCCACCACAAGGCCTTCATCACAGGCGACGTGTCGGGGCGCATCAGGCCGGTGTCCACCATGCCGGGGTGCAGGCAGTTGGCCGTAATTCCCGTTAGGTCCAGTCGATGGGCTAGCTCATTGGTAAATAAAATATTGGCCAGTTTGGAGTCTGCGTAGGCCGTCAGCCAGCTGTATTTATCAGGGGAGTTGCGCACTTCGCGGTCGGGCTCAATCTCGCCCACCCAATGCGCCACCGATGATACCGTGACTACCCGGGCCTGGCCAGCGGCATCCAGCAACGGCAGCAGCAAGTTGGTGAGGGCATACGGCGCCAAGTGGTTGGTGGCCCAGCTCAGCTCATGGCCCTCTTCGGTGAGCATCAGCCGACCCGGCATAATGCCAGCATTGTTCACCAGAATATCCAGCTGACTTAGCTCGTGCTCCAGTTCCTCGGCCAGCGTGCGCACATTCTGAATCAAAGAAAGGTCGTAGCATTTCACGTGCACTGGGGCATCGGTGCCAACGGCTAGCTGAATGGACGCTAGCGCCCGGGCCGCCTTGTCCGTGTCGCGGCCCACCATAATCACGCGGGCTCCCTGCCGGGCGAGCTCCCGGGCCGTGACTAAGCCAATACCGCTGGTCGCGCCGGTGACGAGGGCCGTTTTGCCGGTAAGCGGAAGAGCAGCAGATTTCATAAGGAAAGAGGGGCAAACGCGAAAAACGAAAGGTACCGGCGCAGGCCTGAGCGTACAAGGAAAGGCGCTGGAAAGCCCTACGAAAAATAAGGGCTGGTGGTGCGGAAAAATTGCAAAGGCACCAATATAGTGCTCTAATCGGCGGGCAAGGGCAGCAAACTTCCTGCCAGCCGCCAACAAAAAGCCGCTCCCGGAATCCGGAAGCGGCTTTGCATACAGGAAGACCTAGTCCGGAGGCCGGATTAGAAGGGTAGGTCGTTGTCGTCGTCGGAGGCAATAGGAGCCGCCGAGGCACGCAGGTTCGGGTTTTGGTTTTGGGCAGGAGCAGCAGCGCGCGGAGCAGCAGCAGGCTGCTGGTAGCCACCACCCTGAGGAGCAGCGGCAGCACCGCTACCTGCCTCAATGCGCCAAGCCTCCAGGTTCGTGAAGTACAGCATCTGGCCGTTCTTGTTGAACCCACGGCCCCGGAGGTTAAATGAAATTTTTACCTCGTCGCCTACTTTATACGGATCAATGAGGGCCGTTTTATCTTGTACCAACTGGAACTTGATATGCTCGGGGTATTGGCCGTCTACGACCTCCAGCACGAACTCGCGCTTGCGGAATTTCTCGCTCACCTGCTGTTCGTCGAAAATCTCGTGCAGGCGGCCGGTAGCTTCGTAAGCCATAAGGATGAATATGTTTGGGGAGTTGAAAACAGTAAACCAAACCTACGAAAAAAAACGCGGTTCGTTCGGGTCAGTTCCGCTGCGCCCGGGCCAGATGCTTGCCTACCTTTGTCTTGCGTTTTGCGCCTACCCGATATTTTTTTGCTCTATGACTGCTCCTTTCGCTTTAGCCTTGCACGGTGGTGCCGGCACCATATCTCCCAAGTTCATGACGCCGGAAAAAGAGCTTGCCTATCGGCTGGCCCTAGCCGAGGCATTAGCTGTGGGGTACGCCGTACTGCGCCAGGGAGGCTCATCGCTTGATGCCGTAGAGCTAACCGTGCGCAGCCTCGAAGACTGCCCGTTGTTTAACGCCGGCCGCGGAGCCGTGTTCACCCACGAAGGCCATCATGAAATGGACGCCGCCATAATGGATGGCTGCAACCGCGCCGCCGGTGCCGTGGCCGGAGTCCGGAGCGTGCAAAACCCGATTCGGGCCGCTCGCCTGGTGATGGAAAAAACCGAACATGTGCTGCTGGCTTACCCCGGCGCCGACGAACTGGCCCAGCTGCATGGCCTGCCCACCCAACCCGCCGAGTACTTTTTCACCCAGCAACGATACGACCAGCTACAGGAAGCCCTGGCCGAAGGCCGTATGCGCCTCGACCACAGCACCGCCGAGCCTGCGGCCGCACCGCTTGAAGAGCCCGGGGTATTTCCGAACGACGACCCAAAAAAGAAAATGGGAACCGTAGGAGCCGTAGCGCGCGACCAGCACGGCAACCTGGCAGCCGCCACCAGCACCGGCGGCATGACCAACAAACAGTATTCCCGCATCGGCGACTCACCCATTATCGGGGCGGGTACGTTTGCCGACAACCGCACCTGTGCCATTAGCTGCACCGGGCACGGTGAGTTTTTCATGCGGGCCGTGGTAGCGCATGATATCAGCTGCCTAATGGAATACCGGGGCTTAAGTCTGGCCGAAGCCTGCCGCATCGTGGTGCACGAGAAGCTCGCGCCACTAGGGGGAGAGGGCGGTCTGGTGGCAATTGATGCGGCCGGCAACATCGCGCTACCCTTCAACTCGGAAGGCATGTATCGGGCCAGTCAGTCGGCCACCGATGCCGCTCCGTTTGTGGCTATTTACAAGGAGTAGCGTGGGCTGCTTTTTGAGCACCATATATACAAGGAGTAGCTGCACATATTTCGCTAGGTTGCCTAAAGCCACTAACTTACTGTAGATGAGCTTTTATGCTGCTAAGAAGCTCTTCTTGAGTAGTGGAGCCGGTTTGCCTGGTTTAGAAGGCTAGTAAACCTAGCACCCAAGCCAGAACCAATAACAACAAAGCCGACTCCTTGGGTAAGGAGTCGGCTTTGATTTATAGTAGGGGGTAGTAACCGGCTAGCTTGCCTCTGCGGGCGTGTTGGCATCTTGGCCGGCCGTAAGGCGTACTGACTCGGCGGCTTGCTCGCGGAGCTTGAGGTCGGGGTAAAAGGCGCGCTGGCTGATATCGTACACGTTGCCTTTCACTAGCACGTGCAGCAGCATGCTTTCAATGGAAATGGCTTCGCCTTTTTTGGCGGCGGCAGCATTGTTGTGCTCCAGCTGGTGCCCGTCCATGATGATAACTAGATTGGAGCCGATGGTTTCCAAATGGTTGCCTTCCGTGATAAGCACGCCCGTATCTTCGCCGAGGCCAATCCCGATGAGCTTGGGGTGCAGGGCTACGGCTTCGATGAGGCGCCCAAAGCGGCCGCGCTTCACGAAGTGCGAGTCGATGACCACATTATCAATGAAGCCCAGGCCGTGGCCCATCTTCACGGCGCCTTTCATAAGAGCATCGGGCACGCTGCCGCCCATAATCATGGTTTTCGACATGGCCATGGCCCCGGCCGAGGTGCCGGCAATGATGAAGTTGGGCTGGTTGTAGTAGCGCTCCTGCAATACCCGCAGGAACTCCGTGCCCCCAAACATTTCGACCAGCCTCGACTGGTTGCCGCCTGAAATCATGACCACATCGGCCAGGCGCAGGCGCTCGACATACTCCGGCTGGCGGGCGTCTTCGGGCGTGCGAATGTCCATAATGCTCACGTTGTTGCAGTTAAGCATCGTGAACGAGGAAATATAGATGCGCGCTACCTCGGCCGGAATCATGGAGGCGGTGGTAATCACCTCGATGCGCGGATCTTCCTTGCCTGATTCGAGCACCACCCGCTTCAGGATGCCCAGCTCGAAAAAGTTGAGGTAGTATTTCTTTTTGGTACGGGGGTTAGGGTAGGTGCCCTTGTCTTCGTTACCTCCGATGGCAATGAGCTTACCGAGCGGTTTGGAGTTTTTCAATTCGAAAGATCAGCTAAAGCAATACAATAGGGAAAGACCCGGGCCTCACAAGCAAGGTTCGGGCCACGCGCAGGCCAGGGTAGCAGGTCCCTGCCACGGTCTGCGAAAATGTTGGAGCAGCGCTAGGGTAAGCTACTGCCACAACCTGCTTACGGCAAAGGTGCACCTAGCAGCGCATCAAAGGTAACAGTCGCAACGGCATGGTAGTTTGGGCGGGCCGTAGCATATATGCGGCGGGCTCGTGCTGTCCCTCCCGGAACTGCAAGCAAGGCTTTATAGAGAGGTACCAGAAATTTGCGCCGGCCAACCCTGGTAAGGAACTGCTCCAGCGCCGCATCAGCCGCGGAGTAGCCCGCCCGAATAGTATGCGGAAACCAGGCCGCTAGTATTTCTGAGTTGCCGGAGTTCGTCAGCTGAAAGGCTGCATCTAGCTCGCCCAGTTTTTCAGCGGGAAGACTAGCTGGCAAGCAGTGCAAGAAATGAACCCACTCATGGCTAGACCATGTGGTGGTAAGGAGGGCCGCAGCCGGAGTGCCCGCCTGCCACAGCCGGAGCGCTTCGTCTACTGCCTCGAAGCGGCTGGCGATTACTGGTGGGGCCACGGCCGGAATGCCGGGACCGTTAATCCAGGCGTCAAGCTGCAGCTGTTCTTCTAGGTCCGGGTGCTGCGCCAGCAGCTCCTGCCGTAGGTACTGCACAAACGAAGCGGTGTCCATGCTGCGGAAACTATGGCGAGCAAAGTACTCCTTAATAAACGTGTCGAGCGCCTCGCGGCCAATGAGGTACTCTAGGGTGAGTAGGAGGTAGTCGCCTTTCTCGTAGGCAATTTCATTCAGGCCCTCGTCGGGGTCGCGGCTGGCCAGGTTGAGGTGCAGGTGAGTGTCGGGGCTAGTAGCGCCAAGCTCTTCGATGGTATGCAACAGTGCCGTATGGCCCAGCACCTGCAGCATGTCGGCGTAGGGGCGGCCGTATAGCTTTTCCATAATGCGGCGCTCAAAGTACACCGTGAAGCCCTCGTTTAGCCAGAAGTCGTTCCAGGTGGCGTTCGTAACTAGGTTACCGCTCCAGGAATGCGCCAACTCATGCGCTATCAGGCTGGTAAGGCTTCGGTCGCCGGCCAGAATTGTGGGTGTAACAAATGTTAAACGTGGGTTTTCCATACCGCCAAACGGAAAGGAGGGAGGCAGCACCAGCAAATCGTACTGTTCCCAGCGGTAGGGTCCGTACAAATCCTCGGCGGCGGCTACCATCTTTTCTAGGTCAGCAAACTCTTCGGCGGCACCGGGCAGCGTAGCGGGCTCAGCATACACGCCGGTGCGCGGGCTCAGCGCCTGGTACTCGACGTCGCCTACGGCCAGGGCCATCAGGTACGCCGGAATGGGCTGGTGCATGCGGAAGGTATATTCGCCGCTGCTGTTGCGGACCTGTGGGTTTTCGGCACTCATCAGGGCCAGCAGATGCGCAGGCACGCGCACACTAGCCTCATAGGTAAACCGAACCCCAGGCGAGTCCTGACACGGCAGCCAGGTGCGCGCCAGAATAGCCTGCGACTGGGTGAAGAGAAACGGCTGCTGCCGGCCGGCTGTTTGTTCAGGCTGTAGCCATTGGAGCGCCGCCGCGCCCGGGGTCGTGTGGTAGCGGATCGTGACCGAGCTAGTGTCAGGACGCAGGGTTATGCGCAATGGCTGACCTAGTACTGCATCCTCGGGGCCAAGAGTAAACTCCGTGGGCTCCCCGTCAGGGCCACCCAGCAGCACGGCTTCTACTGCCAGCCCCCGGGCATCAAGTACCAGCTCAGCGGCGGCAGCATGATTGGTGAGAAGCCAGGTGGCATGGCCGGCCAAAGTTTTAGCATCGAAGTCAACGGTAAGGGCCAGCGCCAAGTGGTGCACGCTGACCTCGGCGGGCCGGGCGTAGCTATGCGGGTCGGGCGTGACAGCCAGTGGGGAGGCCAAGGTAGGATGAGACATAAGCAAATCGTAAAGCAAAGACTGGCCGCAAGCCGGCCAATGATACAAAGGTGCCGCTGGTACTACTAGCCCTGTCAGGAAGTGAAAGCCAGATACCGGAACACTCGGCATTTAACTCCAACTCGGCCCTAGTGGTTGGGAAGCGGCAAGCTAAGTTTCAGCAGTCGTCTTGTTACAAAGACATCTGATGCGGCCTTAATAGGGGTGCATCATCGTAAATCTGCTAACTTGCATCGGCTGTAAGAGAAAGCTGAAGGCGGCAACTCATAGGTTCCGAATTCAGTAAAACGCCCAGATCCTAAACCCGGCCGCTATTGGCTCGGAATTTGGCTTCTTCTCGTTTTTCTCTCCGCTTTGCACATGATCCAAACTGCTCGCCCTACTTTTTTTTACTCACTTTGCTGCTGGCTTTTCGGTCTGCTGCTGCTCACGTCTACCGCGTCGTGCAGCCAGGATCAGAAAGCTCAGATCAAAGACGCTTTACCTGATGCCTTAACCAAGGCCGGTGGCGCTCAGCCCACTCTCGACAGTGTGTACATTGTTAAGTATATGAGTGCTGATCCTAAGTTCAAAGACCAGATTGATTGGGCCAAGAAGTTCTATAAGGAACGTGGCTTCCGGTTGGGCTGGTTTCGGAACCACGAAATAGTGCCCCAGGCCAAGACGCTGCTCAGCGTTATCAACAAAGCCGCTGACGAAGGACTCGACCCTAAAGAATATAAAACCAAGGACTTCGATAAGCTCTTTGCTGATTTTGAGGCTGCTAAATCGGACTCTACTAAGCGCAATGCGCTGGAAAAGGAGATTGACGTAGCGCTATCGGGTACCTACTTTAACTATGCTTCCGACTTCTATCGGGGCACCGTAGATCCGCGCGCTGTCAAGTCAATTGACTGGCAGGTGAAACGCAACAAAGTGAAGCTGCATAAGGCCCTGATGACGATCCTGAAAGAGCGGGAAAGCATCTATGGCTACTATGATTTCGAACCACTGCACCCTGAGTACGACCGCCTGAAAAAGGCCCTGGCTGATTACCGCGAAATTCAGCGAAACGGCGGCTGGGCTACTGTTCCGGCAGGTACGCGCCTGAAGCCGGGCGCTGCCTCACCGGCCGTAACGGCCTTGCGGGCACGCCTGCTAGGAGGCCCCGCGGCCGCTGCTGAATCGACTGCAACGCCGGCCGTAGCTGTATCCAATACGGGCGGTACGCAGCCCGCTGCAAGTACGGCTCCGGCCCCAACGTACGATCCGGAATTGGTGGCGGCGGTAAAAGAATTCCAGACGCAAAACGGCCTGAAGCCCGACGGGATTGTGGCCGGCGAAACGGTACGACTGCTGAACATTCCGGTGTCGGAGCGCATTGACCAGATCATTCTGAACATGGAGCGTTGGCGCTGGATCCCGAAAAAGTTCGAGCCGAATTACCTGCTCGTGAATATTCCGGACTATACGCTGCACGTTGTAGAAGATAACAAGGAGGCGTTCACGATGCGCGTAATCGTTGGCAAGACGTTGAACGCAACGCCTATTTTCAGCGACAAAATGGAGTTTGTAGTGCTGGCTCCGTACTGGAATGTGCCCTACAGCATCATCGATAAAGAGCTGCGTCCGAAGCTGGCCGCCGATGCCTATGGTACTCTGGAGCGCCTCAACATGGAGGTTGTTAAAGGGTGGGGAGCCAAGGCTACCCCCGTTGATCCTACCTCCATTGACTGGAGCAACCTGACCGAGAAGACCTGGAAGTACACGCTACGGAAGCGTCCGGGGCCTAAGAATGACCTGGGAGATGTGAAGTTTATCTTCCCTAATTCCAACGATATCTACCTGCACGACACCCCCCACGACGAGCTATTCAGCCAGACCAAGCGCGGCTTTAGCCACGGATGCGTTCGGGTAGCTGAGCCCATCAAGCTGGCGGAATACCTGCTTCGCAACAAGCCCGGTTGGGACAGAGCTACCATCATGGACACCATTGCGGGGGGGCGCGAGAAGTACATTACGCTGCCAGAAAAGCTGCCGGTTTATCTGGTATATTTCACTACCTGGGCTGATGAAAATGGCAAGTTGCACTTCCGTGACGACATCTACGGCCACGACAAAGCCCTAGCTAAAGAGTATTTCAACTAGCGTCTAACCACGCCCACCTGCTTTCAACTACGAAGCCGTCGGCTACCTGCAAAGGTAGGCCGGCGGCTTTGCTCGTTTCATGAGATGCTATGCTTCGGTCTGCTTACGGTTAGTGCTTCCAGCCACCCTAGTAGTACCGAGCGCTCAAGTGAGTTTAGTAAAAACACGGCCCTAGCCTGAAGCTCAAGTATCAGGCGTAACCAAAGAGAGGCTAGGGTGGGAAGGCGGCCGATTTCGAGTTGGTAGGGTTTTGTTGCTAAGCTACCCCTAGTAGACCTCTAGAAAAACTTAGATGAGTGTCGTTTGGGTAACAGAGCAGCTATTTGCCTCGGGTAAAGAATGATGAACCATCCTTCAGCAATATCACGTCCTTTTGAGCCGACAGATGAAGTATGATTTACATAAGTAATACAATTGTAAATCAATTGCTGTTGTATACAATTGTCAATCGCAGAATTAGTTTGAAAAGTCATTTGTTAATAAAAGTAAACTAAGTAAAGTATGCGATTGAGGTGCTGGAAAGGCAGTACATTTGTAAATCAATGCTACTGCCACTATGCTTGATCGAATAAAGCAGATTATAAGCACCCAAAAGCTAAGCCCTACTCAGTTTGCTGATGCCATAGGGGTTTCTAGGCCTATTGTCAGCCATATTCTAAGCGGGCGCAATAAGCCGAGCTTAGAGGTAGTGCAGAAGATAGTAAGTGCCTTCCCAGGCCTATCGTTGTCGTGGCTACTGCTGGGTACTGGCCCCATGCAAGCACAGGTCCCCTCTGATGCCCCTAATCCGGGCCCTGAGAAGCCTGTAAGCAGCGCTAAACCCCTTGCGTCATCTGCCCCACCAGTAGAGGCTGTAGAAGCTCCGAGAGCAACTGCTACAACTCCGCCGGAGGTGATGGCTCCGGTTGTCGCAGAAATTACCTCCGTGGCCGCGCCTGAAAAGGTAGTGGAGGCTCCCGTAGCGGCTCAGCCTATTGCTTCAGTGGTGCCACCCGCCAGGGCTGCCGTTGTGGCGCCCCAACCCTCACAGCCATCGGACTTTGCCCTCGGGTTGGCCAATCCGGAGAAGCGTATTCGCCGTATAGTAATCTTTTATCAGGACGGTACCTTCTCTGACTTTAGGCCTGAGTAGCTCTTAGTTAGCCATGTGATGGTATATGTTTTATATTATTAAAATGCTATGTTATTTATCGTATTAATACAATTTGTCAGTATCAGTTTTAGTTCTCTAAATAGAGGTGGGTACTAAGAGTGCTAAGTAGTAAATTTGCTTTATTATATATTGTCTATGTGCCGGGCAAAACAACATATTATTGTTTGCTAATCCTGTTGATAGAACATAATTTTTGAATGAAGTAAATACCTTATTATCAAGGGATTGAAATAACGTAAATCAACTTGTTCTTGACATTAAAGTGCTTAGTAATGGTATTATCATTTACTTGGTAAAGTTATATCAATATAGGGTTCTTTTGTTGAGCTAACACAGTAGCCCTAATATGCTATGCTTGCTAATCGTATTGACTGCTGAAAAGACCTGAAAAGTCATACATACACTATTCATGGCCTCGCTAATACATTTAGTGAGAGAAACTGAAAGTGAGGTTTAGACTATTCATTAGCAGCCCAGCTTGAGTAGGCGTGTGAGCTCACCCTTTGCAGAGTACCTATTGCGCGGGAACTGTATACTCTAGCAAGTCAATACTGCCGACAAATACACGCTATATATCGGTTGATAGAATTGTAAATGCTCCTGCTAGCTCCCCCGAAAACCATGTGCTCCTGATAGGAGTTGCTATTTGTTAACAACCCTGCCGGCCTATCATGCAACAAGTAGTGGCCGGTGGTTTTCGATTCCGAAGGAAGTGCTTGGGAGTTTTCGGGTCGGTGCTTACCTTTGGCGCATGAAAAATCTTCGTCTGACTTTCCTGTTTGCCGCCTGCGCCTCGCTGTTCCTCTCGTCCTGCTCGCAAGCTCCCGATGCGGAGAAAGACCCCAACGCGGATGCGGCCTATAAGCGTAGCCACCGCACGGAGCAATACCGCGAAGCACAGCGTAGCAACGTTAATTACTAGCAATTAGGTAGTGCACTGAGGGGGCTTAATTCCTTAGTCGCTGCTTCTGCCCCATAAAAAAGCCCCGCTGGCTATGGCCGGCGGGGCTTTCTGCGTTCTGCAAGGGTTGCGGCTGACCCTAGCGCAGCACTGGCTGCAGGGTGGCGGATGGCAACAACGAGGGCAAGGAAATACCGGCCAGCAGTTCATTTTCGAGCAAATCGGCCCAGGTACGTAGGTATAGTACTACGTCATCGCGCTGGTTGTGCCGAAGGGCATCGCGGCGCTCAAAGGGGATGGCCATACGGATGGTGGGGTCAGAGAGACGCTCTAGGTGAGCCAAGTCTTGGCGGGTGAAGCCCAGTGCGAGCATTTCATCAATGGTTTCATCAATGGGCAGGCCGCTGGTAGGGCAGTAATCGGTTAGCTGCCGCTCCCAGTCGCCGTAGCGCTGCATGGCGCGGGCGTGGATTTCGCCTTTGGTAAGCTTGGTTACCGTTTGGGCCAGGTGCCCGCAGTTGCAGCTACCCATATGCCCCCATTGGTAAGGAGCTTGGGTAGCTAGGCGGTGTGCCGTATCGCGCAGTGCCTGAATAACGGGAAGAGTGCGTTGAGCCATAACAAAACAAGAGAAATGTGACGCAGAAAGAAGGACTTATCCTGTGAATAAGTTGCAGGGCCGGCCTTTTGTTTTTAGCGCAAAGAGGAGCTTGCCGGAAGGGCTGGGTCATAAAAAAATCGATGCTTCCTTACTAAGTAAAGAAGCATCGATTTTCGCGCAAAAACGCAACCTACTTACCGGCTACTGTCGCCGCGGAAGCGCCGGCGTTGGCCGCTGCCTCCTGAGCCGCCACTGCCTTCCGGACGAGCCCCGGCAGCCCGGCCTGCGGAACTATGCCCGCCGCGCTGGCCTTGTCCGGCGCCCCGGTCGTTCCGGCTTGGCGCCTGCCCTTGCGGACGGCCCGAACCTGCTGCCCGACCAGAATCAGCGGGCTGGGTGCCGCGGCCGGGGCGGGCCGGACGACCAGCCGGGCCCTTCGGCCGCTTAATAACCGGACCACCCGAAAGTGGTACTGGCGGCACCATGTTCGTTACGAAAGGATGCGCCTGCACCACGGGTACCTGACGGCGAATCAGCTTTTGGATGTCTTGAAAATAGGCGCGTTCCTCTTCGTCGCAGAAGGAAAGGGCCGTACCATCGGAGCCAGCCCGGCCCGTACGACCGATACGGTGCACATAGGTTTCCGGCTCGTTCGGAATTTCGTAGTTGATAACGTGAGTCAGCTCCTCCACATCAATACCGCGCGCCGCAATATCAGTAGCTACTAGTACCCGCGTACTACCTGCCTTAAAGCTACTAAGTGCCCGCTGCCGGTGGTTCTGGGACTTGTTGCCATGGATGGCTTCCGCCGGAATTTCGGCTTTGGCCAGCGTGCGAACCACTTTATCGGCTCCGTGCTTGGTGCGGGTAAATACCAGTACCCGCCGGATGTTGCTGTCCGTCAGGACGTGTTCCAGCAAGGCCGCCTTATCGTTTTTCTCGACCATGTACACGGCTTGGGTTACGGTATCAGCAGTGCTTGATACGGGGGTAACGGCCACTTTTACCGGGTTCGGGCGCAGGATGCTGTTGGCCAACTCCTGAATCTGGCCGGGCATGGTAGCCGAGAAGAACAGGGTCTGACGCCGGGTGGGCAACTTGGGCAGAATACGCTTGATGTCATGGATAAAGCCCATGTCCAGCATACGGTCGGCCTCGTCGAGCACAAACACTTCGATGTTGCGCAGGTCAACGAAGCCCTGACCCATGAGGTCGAGCAAACGGCCAGGGGTAGCAATAAGCACCTCAACGCCGCGCTTAAGCGCCTGCACCTGCGGGTGCTGGCCTACGCCGCCAAAAATAACCGTGGAGCGCAGCTTGGGTAGATGCCGGCCATAGGCTTGAAAACTTTCGCCGATCTGAATAGCCAGTTCCCGGGTAGGCGTAAGAATCAGGCAACGAATACGCCCGGGAGCATGACGCTCTACCTGGGCTGTTTGGTGCAAAATCTGAAGGATAGGTACGGTGAAAGCGGCCGTTTTGCCGGTTCCCGTCTGGGCGATGCCTAGCAGGTCGTGGCCTTCCAGCACCTGTGGAATAGCCTGCTGCTGAATGGGGGTAGGGGTAGTGTACCCTTCCTCGTGCAAGGCACGCAGGATGGGTTCAATAAGGTTTAGTTCGTCGAACGACATCAAAAGAGAAGAAAAAACAGCTGCCAAACGGGCAGTAGAAATGGCAAAACAATACTTGCTACGGCAAAGGTCGGCTTTTTTACGCCGACTGCCGGATATTGAACTGGGTATGGAAAAATATGAGCGACTTTTATGCTGATAGCAAGCAGTATAACAGCGGTTACCAGGCCTTGTTTACAGGCTTTTACGTGGTGCTGGGCCAGCGAAAAACGCGTGGGTATGAGCCAGGCGGCGGTAGCTGGTACAACACTATTCACGTGTAATTCCGTTTACTCTACTCGTAAATATGTTGTCTTTTAGTTAGTCGCCGTATGAAAATCACCGACCGTAAAGTTGCTTACAATGGTCATTATAAGCTTAGCCAGCTGCAAGTGCAGGATGGCGCCGATACGCTGCACCGGGAACGGTTTGAGCCCGGAACTGCGGTAGCGGCGCTGGTGTGGAATACCGAAACCCGGCAGTACATCCTGACGCGCCAGTACCGCATTGGTCCCGAAGCCGAGCTAGTGGAGCTGGCCGCCGGAATGATAGATGGAAACGAGGAACCGGAAGAAGCAATCCGACGCGAAATTCAGGAGGAGTTGGGCTATGAGGTAGAGTACCTGGAGCAAATTGCGCGCATGTACCCTTCGCCGGGCACCAGCTCTGAAATTATTACCGTGTTTTATGCCGAGGTAAAGCACAAATCCGGCGAGGGCGGGGGCCTGGCCGAAGAGCACGAGAAGATAGAAGCGGTGTATTTCACTCCCGGGCAACTCGCGGCTGCTTCTTTCCAGGATGGGAAAACTATTATTGCGGCCCAGTGGGCCCAATTGCGGCGCAGTTAAGCCCCGGTATCTACTATCAGCAACGCCCGCCAGACGTACCCACGTTGGGGTAGGCCTCGCGGGCGTTGCTACTAGGTATCTCTTAGCCGGAAAGCCTTCGGGCTACTGGGCTTTAATGATGTACTCGAAGTTCTGCTTGGTCTTGGCGTCGTTGATTACCAGGGTTACATCCTGGGGCGCCTCTACCTTCGTGAACGGAATCGTGCGCTTGCTCATGTACAGGTCGCGGTTCCAGAAACGGCCCTGGCCAGCGGGCAGCTCCGCCAGATTCAGTACTTCTTTGCCTTCCTTGGTTTTGGCTACTAGGCTGAGGTAAGCCGGATCAGCGTTCTGAGCGCCCCGACGATACATGGTAACCGTTAGCTGCCCGCCGGCCGGCAGGTGGTCGAAGCGGCGCTGGTAGGTGGTATCGGCCCAGTTGTTCATGCGCTTGAGCTCATTGATTTCCACCAGCAGCTCGGCATACGGGCGGTAGGCCACGCGCGTAACGCAGGCGTCTACCTCGGCATCCTCATCGGTGTTCTTGGTCACGTTGAGCACGTAGGGGCTTTCCTCATCCTTTTTAGGGAACGTGTATTTCTTGCGGGGCTTGCCTGGCATGTATTGGGCCGAAGCAGCCAGCGTGCCTAGTAGCAGAAAGGAGAGGAGGAAAAATTTCTTCATAATAGAAAGTAAAAGCCTGATGCAGGTATGGCCGGATTTCGACAGGGCAAAGATAGGAAATCTGTCGGCCGCTCCGGCGTGGTTTCGGCCAGTGTGGCATTTCCCCCGACAGAACTAGAGGTTGTGCTGTCCGGGCTGCCTAGCAGCTCTTGCTGCTGTAGGCCAAGTATGATTATACCAGCTTAAACAGTCAACCAGTAGCTTCAGCATAACAGTCAAATTTGTGTTTAAACAAATGGGTGTATGTGTTGATTCTGTGTTTTATTGAAAATAACCATTTGTTTAATTAGGTGCGTGAGGATTAACAGCTGATAATATACTTGCTGTATAAATCAGATAATGAGTCATTTGCTTATTTAATCCAAATGAGTAATATGACTCTGGGTAGTAGTCTCTTACTCATAGTACTGGTACTCATAACGGTAAAAGGCCGGCTTCTCGCTGCGGGCATCCGATGTTTCGCGTAGCAATAGCCCGTTGGGTAAATAAGAAAATACCGAGTAGGTTTTCTTGGCCGGACTATACACAGAGGATGTACTTTGCTCGTGAGAAATAATTTGATTGGCTGAGTTGTAGGTGTATTTTACTATCGTGGTAGCAAACTGCCCCGACCGATTTATGCGGGTCCAGGTTTGCTGCGTCGCTACCCTGTTGTTGCTGTCATAAGTCCAGCGTTGCCGGGGGTAACTGTAAAAGCCCTGTTTATGCCGGAGCGCCGACAAAACCTGAGCGTAGGAAAGCAGCGGGGCCACGTTTCCGGCCTCGTACTTTACTTTCTGGACCTTGGCAACATCACGCAAATCAAGGCTCCCAACTTCCAGGAGGCGGCCTCGCCGGCTAACGTTGTACAACGCCCCGGACCACTCCAGCTTCCCCAGCCCATTGTAGTTGTACTTCAGAACCAGTACGGTATCCGGGTGGGGGGTATAGCGCATAGTAAGGTCGCGGCTTTCCCGGTTCAAGATGGTGCTGTAGCCGAGCGGTATACCATGTGAAATAAACTCCGTCAGGAGCGTGTCAGCGCGCTGCTCCAGCTTCACTTCACTGATGGTAGTGCGGGTACCATTGGCCTTTATCACCTCTTGAATTCCCCGGCGCAGGTCGGGGTTGTAGGTATAAATTACCGTATGGCGCCAGCTAGAGGTTGGATACGTAATCAGGGACGTACAGCGGCCCCGCGCGTCGTAGCTCCATTGCCGGTGCAATTCCGGGCTAAGCTTCCTGTCTACCCTCGTATAGCGGCCAAACCGGTCGATTTCCTGATATGTAACCGTGTCGCGCACTTCACCCTCTTCCGTGAGGCGTACTGTGTGTACGGAGCGGACTTTGGCCTGCCGGAACAGGTTGCGCGTAAGCGAATCAGGATCAACCTGAATGGGGCCATCAAACTCGCGCACAGCTTCCACAGATTGCGCCGCGCTGGTTTGAACCGATAAAATGCCACTTAGCAGCAGAGAGGTACCTAGTAAATATATACGCACAAATAGAAACGGTTAATAAGCTTCCACTCTACACGCTACTAAGCAGCCAGAATCCGAAAATGCTTTCGGAGAGAAACACAGGCAGGGTACAGGGAGAGCCGGGTTGGGATTAAAAGCAGGGGTAGCAAAAAGTATTCCATTCGAGCTATGTAGTCGGGTATGCCACGCCTTTTCATCGGACGCTACCTTCCACGTGGCTTCCTAGGTCATGTTCGAGTCTGAACCGCTTCACTTTGCCGCTTGCGATTGGGTACCCCCAACGAAAAAACAGTTTTCTTGCTCCTCGCTACTGGCAAGCGTCGTGACGCTAGCTTCCCTATATTTAAGGCTGTTTTCTTTGCTTGCTCCGCTATGATGAAGGTTTTGCTGACGCTGGTTCTGGCGCTTTGCTGGCTTGCATTGTATGCGCAGGAGCCGCCGCGGGCCAACGTGTACACCAACCTTACAGCCCAGTATCAACTCACCTTGCCGGACACCTCGTGGCGCCAACACCTGAGCGACAATAAGCTGGGAGTAGTTTTTACGGCCGGGCCACCTCAAAACCAGGCTATTGTAACGGTAAGCGTCCGGCCGCTTTCTACTGCCCAAAAGGGTAGTGTCGGCCGGCCGGGCGCCGGTCAGCAGGATTCCGTTTGGAGCCGTATACTACAGCAGCCGCAGGCTCAGGTGCTTCGCCTTCAGCAGCATGCCGCCGGCTCTGGCCAGGAGTTAAGCTACCAGTATACATTCGCCATCCGCCCCGCTGCTACTGAAAGAACTCGGGTACTTGGGCGCCAGCTGTGGGGTAGTACTTATATTTATCAGGTGGAGTACCAGGCGGCTACTGCCCTGGACGCACGCTACCTGGCTGCCGGCGAGGAACTGGTGAAATCGTTTCGCTTAAGCAGTAGTCCGCCACGTACCGGCTATGTTGCGCAGCCGTGCGATGATAAGATGTACGGCATTGCGGCCTTGCGCTACGACAATGAGTTATGGGAAGACGACTGCCGTACGATTCATGAGTTTTCGGCAGCTGACCTGACCCGGCCCCCAAAAATTCATCGGCGGGCGTTGCCATTTCAGTCGTATGCGCTGGCCAAGGGCTTCGACAACTGCCTGTATGCCGTCACGAAGGCACCTACCAACGCGCCCGAATACGTGTACCGCTACAACCCGGCTACGCGCCAGGGCCGTTATACCTCCTGGAAGCTGCCTGCTCAGGGACCTGAAAACGTCTGGATTTCGGCGGCTACGGATGAGCAGGGCGACCTCTATTTCATGACTTCCGATGCCAACAAGCTCGTGAAAGTCAGCCCCACTGACAGCACCGTAACTCTGGTCTGGGCGTCAGACCCATTGCGAAAGGCGCCCTTCTATTCCACCATCGGGTTTGCGGGTGCCGGCACGCACGGCAACTTCTGTCTGGCCCCCGACCACACACTATACCAAGTGTATAGCACCGATGGCTCGTTGCTGAGCATCAACCTGAAAACCCGCCAGCCAGCCCCCAACCTGACGCCCATTAGTGGGCTGCCGGAACGCGGCGGCTACAGCGACCTGCTGCTGCAGAACGATGATTCCGGCCAGCAGCGTCTGTATCTGGCGGGCCCTAAAGCCATTTATCAGGTCGATCTGGAGCGCCGGCAGGCAAGTCAGGTACGGCGCGGTATTTATACAGATCTGGCAGGCTGCAATGTGTTTCGGGCTCCCTCACTGCCGGCCCCGTCCGCCGCTGCCGTGGCGGCCAGCAGTTGGCGGGGCCGGGTGCTCGATGCGGTTAGCTTCCAGCCCTTGCCCCAAGCCCAGCTGCACCTAGGCCCTACCGGAGCCGAAACCACCGTCTCGCTCACGGCTCAGGGGGCATTTTCGTTTCTGGTGGAGCCGGGCCATGCTACTGCCGCCCGCGCGGAGCTACCGGGGTATCTGCCCACCGACAGCACCTATATGCCGTTGGCGGGCCCGTACGTGCAGGATATTTTGCTGAAGCCACTGGCTATTGGCACCACGCTGCGTCTAAAGAATGTGCAGTTTGAACAGGGAAAATCGAGGCTGCTGCCTTCTTCCTACCCGGCCCTGCGCAAGCTGGTAAACCTGCTGACCACGAACCCGGCCCTGACCATTGAGCTGCGCGGCCACACCGACAACGTGGGGGCGGCAGACAAGAATGTGGTACTCAGTGAAAAGCGAGTAGCCGCTGTGAAGCTGTATCTGGTTAACCACGGCATTAGCGCTGCGCGCATCACGGGTATAGGATTGGGGGGGACGGAGCCTAGCGCCAGCAACGCCCAGGAAGCCACCCGCCGCCTGAACCGCCGCGTAGAGTTCCGGGTGACGGGACGGTAGCGGAAAGGCTTGCGGCCACTACTGCACTAGCTGGAGCTGGTTACTTGCTTTGCTTCGGTTTCTTCAGCCACTTCAGCGCCGCCGCTACCTTGGCATCTTTGGTAAGGTCAGTGAAGTTGTCGCCGCTGGTTATGAGCACGTCGGGGGTGAGGTGGGTTTTGTAGGCTACCTGGTTGCGGTCGGCGTCTTGCAACCCGGCAATCGTGAGGTAAGAAGTACCGCTGATTAGGTAGCTCTCATTGGCCGTAGTGGCGCCGTAAGTGGGTTCTCCGAAGGAGCGGGTAACGGGCCGGCCGCGCAGGCTGATAGCCACTATTTCGCCCGAGCTGGCCGTCATGCCGCTGAGCAGCACAGCAATGGGCTTATCGGTACGGCGTACAGGGCAGCGGTTTTCCAGCGTGGTTACTTGCATGGTATCCATGTAGAAGTTTCCCTGGCGCAGATACCACTGCTGGTCGGGCTTGCCGTCTTTATCCACGAAACCGCCCAGATGACCGTCGCCGATAAGGGGGGCAAGGCCAGCCAGCATAGGAGCCATTGCGCCGCCATCATTCAGGCGCAGGTCGATTATCCAGGCTTTGGCTTTATCGGGGTTGATGCGACAGAGGGAGTCCTGCACCACCTTGGCCGCGTCGCGCATAGCTTGCAGGCTGCCCCCGGCATTGATGCCCGGCAGCTGTACGTAGCCTACGTTCCCGGGCAGCATCTTCACCAGCACGCCCGGCTTTTTCGCCAGGGCTTCCTTCACGGTGGCGTTGGCGTAAACCTTCCGGGCCTGGTTGCGCCACTTGTAGGATTTACCTTTATAGGTCAGCCAGCCGTGGTCGTCCTTCAACTGCTCAAACACATAGGGGTAAATCGGGAGCAGCTCCCGCACCGATTGTGCCCCCTGCGCTTTTTGATACACTGTCTGGCGCAGTTGGGACCAATCCACGGTGTTGCGCTCCAGCGAATAAGTTTCTAACAGTGTTAAGCTTTTATCCAAAAACGTTTTAACCGAATCGGGGAGAGGCGTAGTAGTAGTTTGACACTGTGCCACCTGAGCGGTAGCCATAAGTAACACGAGTAATCCTAATTTCTTCATGCTACGAAGATGCGGATTGCAGGCAAAGGGTTGGTTGTGCTGATTTCTTTATTGTGCGTAGATGTATTGGCTGATTTGTGCCGCTAGAACGACTAAATGGCGAGGTGCTATAGGTGTTTATCGATAGGACAACCCCAGGTTATCAAGTAAGTGGAGTTGACGAGCAATCCAAGAAGTCCATTGATAATCCTCCTTATGCAGTTCCAGGAGTTGCCAATACACCTCTGCTACTTCTATATACACTGGCTTAAAGTCGTAGGCATTCGTATCAGAACGTTGTAAAGGGCTGTCAGGGAAGCTCTTTTTTGCCAGTGGGCTCATCTCTAGCAACGCATCGGCTACAGCTAGTTGAATTTGATAGCTTTTGCTCTCGAGTTGAGCACGTAACGTTTCAACTACTAAGGCCGGATGCCGATGGCGGTACCTGTTTCTGCTTAGTGCGTGGATGTACCGCAGAGTAGCATGATCCTCTGTTGACTTAGTAATACAACTGACCAGTTCATGAAGGGAATTTTCACCCGCAACATTTAAGGCCCAGGTGGCTCTGTCGAAAACAGGAATGTCGCCAGTGATTAAGAGACGAATTAATTGATTAGTAAGAAGTTTGGCGTCGTTATGTAGTTGTAATGGATATTTTTTCACTAGCATATCCAAGCTGAAAAAGACAACTCTATCATCTGAACTGCTAAGGTTTGCTACGCAAATGGCATATAGCTCAGGTATTACCTCTAGTTGGACAAGCTGCCGTAGAGCGGTTAGTTGCTCCTCAGTGTTACTTGACTTTAAGTGTGTTAGTGCTTCTGAGGCTGTCATGTCAGCGTATTTCTTGTTCTACTTTCCACCCATACTCTTATCCCGCGCTCCTTTAAACTCGGAGCCGGCGCGCCATTTGGGGAAGGTGGTTTCATTGGCTAGGCGCTGCCCTACCCGGAAATACAGCTGGGCGTCTTGGGCAATGCCGCCTAGGTCCCAACTAGGGTCAAACTGGTCGGCGGGCTTGTGGTACATGTTAGTGGTATAGTTCTGGCGCTGCTTGGCAATGGCCTCTTTGCCGCCGGTGCGGCTCTCAAAACCGCCGCTGGCATAGAGCGAGGGGACGCCCACGTGGGCAAAGCTGAAGTGGTCGGAGCGGTAGAACATGCCGGTTTCGGGTGTCTGGTCGGGTAGCACGTAGCGGCCCTGCTCTTGGGCGGCGGCGCGGGCATAGTCCTCCAGCTCCGACTGGCCGTAGCCAATAACGGTGAGGTCCTTCATCTGACCGTAGGGCCAGAGCATGTCCATGTTCAGGTCGGCCACTGTTTTGTTGAGCGGAAACGGCGGGTGCTGGGCGTAGTACGCCGAGCCAAGCAAGCCCTGCTCTTCGCCCGTTACGGCTAGGAACACGATGCTACGGGCTGGTTTCTGCTTGGCCTGCTGAAACGCTTCGGCAATGCTCAGCAGCGCGGCCAAGCCTGTGCCATCATCTACGGCACCGTTATAAATGGAGTCGCCGGCTATGGCTTTGCCTACCCCAAAATGGTCCCAGTGCGCAGAGTAAATGATGTATTCGTTCGGGCGAGTGGTACCGGGCAGCACGGCCAGCACGTTGCGCGAGGTTTGGCGGCGCATTGTGTTCCGGATGCTGGCCGTGAGCGTGAGGTTACCTAGCGGCTTCGCCCGGAAGCCCTTGGTATTGGCGGCGGTGTAGAGCTGGTCGTAGTTCTGGCCGGCCGCCGAAAATAGCTTTTTGGCGGCATCAAGCGTGAGCCAGCCTTCTAGGGCGCACTTGTCGGCGCCTTTGTTGGGGGTTTGGGCGCGCAGCTTCGGGCTGATGGCGCCGCTTAGCACCACTGACCAGGGGTAGGCGGCCGGTTTGGTATCGTGTACGATGAGCAGGCCGGCGGCACCGTGGCGGGCAGCTTCCTCATATTTGTAGGTCCAGCGGCCGTAGTAGGTCATGGCCTTGCCGTTGAACAGAGTCGTGTCGTTACCGGCGTTGCCGGGGTCATTTACCAGTACCACCACGGTTTTGCCTTTCACATCGAGGCCGGCATAATCATCCCAGCCGTACTCAGGGGCTACCACGCCGTAACCGGCAAACACCAGCGGCGAGTTACTCACACTCACCTCGGGCTGCTCGCGCTGCGTGAAGGCCACAAAATCAGTTTTGTATTGCAGACTCAGCGGCTGCCCGCCGCCCTTAATCTGCAGGGTAGCGGAAGGGGTGCCCGTGATTTCAACTAGCGGCACCGGCTGAAAATAGGTGCCATTTGGGCCCGGCTGAAGGCCTAGGCGCTTGAATTCAGTGGCCAGATAGGTTGTGCTGCGCTCCTCGCCGATGGTAAAGGGCTTGCGGCCCATCATCTCATCCGAGGACACCGCCTGCAAATACTTGCTGATGCTGGCCGCACTGATAGCGCCGCCAGAGGCAGACGTATCCGTGGCAACTGCACTTGAATCGGAGGTGGTGGCGGTGGTAGTTGCAGAGTCGGCGGTGTTAGCTTGCTTCGACTGGCAGCCGGCCAACGCCAGGCCCAGCAGCCAAACCGGAACCGATAAAACAGAGGAGAAACGAGTAGAAAAAGGCATACACAGTGGAAGGAAAGAGGTTGTGGCCAGTGGGACCCGACTTGAGCGCAGTAACCCACCTAGGAACCTGACAGATACCATTCGATTTCTCAATAGTAGCCAGATATTCGCGAAAGTGCTAAAAGGAACGCGGGTGCTTTAGCATGGCGGGTGCGGCGCACTTTGCGCGCTAGGTTACCTGGTGGGCTACTCCAATGCAGTCAGTAATGTACTTCGAATAGGCTGATAACCATGTTGATGGGGTTTGGCTATGGCGAAGGCCTAGGGAATTCCGGGCGCACTAGCTTCATCATTAGCTCAAACCACCGTTTTTTGTCGGGTTATTCGTTTTATCCTTACCCTCAATGGCATGCCCTTAACACTTTTGCTGGTGCTCTTACTAAGCGCGGGGCTTACGGCCGGAAGCATCTTTTTTTACCAGCGCAAGCGTACGGGGGCGGCTGTAGTTTTGCTGATGGGAGCGGCCTTGGCGTTGCGGCTGGTGCTGATTTGCCTGGATCCGTTTTTGCACGAATGGGACGAACGGTTTCATGCGCTAGTGGCCAAAAACATGCTCCTGGCCCCCTTGCGCCCGGTTTTGCGCGCCAACCCTGTACTGGGCTACGATTACCGAAATTGGTGTTGCAACCACGTATGGCTCCATAAGCAACCCTTGTTTCTGTGGCAGCTAGCCTTGGGGCTAAAAGTGTTCGGGATAAATGAAGTAGCCCTCCGGATTCCCAGCGCCTTGCTTGGGAGCTTGCTTGTGTGGCCCGTGTACCGGATTGGCCGGCTGGCGTTTAGCGCGGCCGTTGGCTACCATGCGGCGCTACTGCTGGCGTTTGCCTGTTATCAGCTGGAGCTTACCATTGGCTTTCAGAGCGTCGACCACAGCGACGTGGCGTTTATGGTGTACGTCACAAGCAGCATCTGGGCCTACTATGAAAGTCGGCAGTTGGGCGCCCGCACCTGGGTTTGGATTGGCCTGACGGGATTGTTTGCAGGCGCTGCCGTGCTGTGCAAATGGCTGCCCGGCCTGGTAGTGTACGCCGCCTGGGGGCTGGATATCGTGCTGCACAGTGAACGGCGCCAGCAGCCCGCTGCCTATGGCCCGCTGCTGGCGGCCCTTGCCCTCACGGTGTTGGTGGTGCTGCCGTGGCAGCTATACACGCACCGTACATTTCCGCTTGAAAGCGCCTTTGAGCAGGAGTATGCTGCCCTGCATTTCACGCAGGCGCTGGAGGACAAAGGCGGGGCGTGGCATACCTATTTTACCAATACCTTATGGAGCCAGTATCATTGGCTGGTGCTGCTAATAGGGGCCGGACTACTACTGCAGTTGCTGCCCACCTGGCGGGGGCGGCCGCGGCGGGCGCTGCTGGTGTGCTGCGGGGCCATATTCGGGTTTTTCTCGCTGGCGGCCACCAAAATGCCTTCATACACCTACGTGGTGGCTCCGCTGCTGCTGGTGTTGGCGGCTGTGGCCTGGGTGGCAGGACTACAGTGGTTGCGGCAGCGGGCAGGGCTAGGGCGCCGCATAGCAGCAAGTGTTTTCTCGGTGCTGGTTGTGCTAGCCTGCCTACAGCCCTGGACCCTGCTGAAAAACCACGTCGATGGCTTCGCTTCTGCGGAGCGGCGGCAGGAGCGGCAGCGCCGGAAGCAGCATAAACAGGTCTACAGCCAGCTGAATCAGTTAGTGCCGCCGGGTTATGTGGTGTTCAATGTGCCGCCTCTGGAAAACATCGATGCCATGTTCTACTCGCAGCGCAACGTGTACGAGGGCTGGCCCACGGAGCAGGAATACCAAAGTCTGCAGCGACAAGGTATTCGGCTGGCCGCGTTTGCCGAGCGAAACCCAGAGAATGCCCGGCCTGCTTATCTGCAAAATACGATTGTACTACTGGTACCCGCTTCCCTAGACCAGTAACAGAGCTGTTTCAGAAGTAGTGGAAATCGCACAAGTCCCGGTTGGGAGTGGCCGAAAACTCCAGAACGACCATGCTGAGCAGGTGGCTTAAGGAGCCAACTACTCAGCATGGTTGTTCCTTTGGTATCATCATTTGCAAGTCCAGTAGATATTCAGCGACGCGACGCACCGCCTGTTGTTCGCCTGCCTCTTCGGCGCAGTGAAGCCGGCTACTAAGTTGCTAGGTAGTAGTTTGTGAGCAGCCGACGGGAGCCGGGGCGCTGTTGCGCGTATCCTTTCGTGACACGTATTACCCCTTGCTTACCGGGTTGAGTGGCGGCCTACTTTGTAGGTTGGCTTGGCGCTAGCTTTTTTGCGGAACAGGGAAGTGCGCTTCTTTCTGGATTTGCGGCCTTTGTATTTCTTATAAAATGGGCGGTGCGTGTACGATTTGCCCCGCATTTTAGCGCGGGCGTACCGCGTGGGCCTCCCGGCCTCAGCTGGCTCCGGGCCGCTTACCATCAACAGCGCAAAAATCAATATCAGAATGCGTATCATACTCCAATAGGGGTTGTTTGGGGTCTAAACTCCGTTTGCGCTGAAAAATTGTGGAGCTACTAGCCCTGCTGCCGGCTCAAACCGCCGCAAACCAAACGGCCTCCCTTGCCAAATGACAAAGGAGGCCGATGAATTTTACCTATGAAGGGTGTTTCTATTCCCCACCAATCGTCTGGTTACGCGACGGTCTTCTGGGGGTAGTGTTGTTGTTTTTCTTTCTCTTGCGCCAGAACTGGAACCACTTCTGACGGTAGCGGATAGTGCGCTTCTTGCGGGCCTTTCTGCCGCCGCCTTTGTACGTGCGGTAGTTAGGGCGGTGTACGTATACTTTACCGCGCATCTTGGCGCGGGCCGCCGGTCCGCCCTGGGCCAACGCCGGGCTAATATCAACCAATGCCATCAGCATCAGCCAGAGAATTAGAAGAAATCTAGGCATAAATAAAAAGTGAAGCCGCCAAATGGAACGCGAAAGTACCAAACCCGGAGGCAAATGTTCGGCCAGAATAGAAGGTGGTTGAAAAAAAAGTCAGCCAAAGGATCTACAGCCGAATAAAAAAGTTCCTACCAGGGCAACAAAAATGTGCCTCTACGAGCTTCTTTGCTAGTTTTTTACCCCTTGTGCCTTCGTGGTGTTTTTAGATCTGGTAGCTTTGGCTACCGTTTGCACGGCACTTGCATTTCCCTATCCATCTATGCTGCATTCTATCTTATCAGCTGAACCGCAGCTGCGTACTGCCCTGCTAGGCCTTGCCGTGGGCGATGCCTTGGGCGTCCCGGTCGAATTTAAAAGCCGCGCCGCCCGTCGCCAGGATCCGGTGGTGCATATGCGGGCATATGGCACCCACAACCAACCGGCCGGTACCTGGTCAGATGATGCGTCGCTTACGTTTTGCCTGGCCGAAACCATAGCGGGCGGCTTCAGCCTCCCGAAGCTGGTGCGAACCTGCTGCCGCTGGTACCTCGAAGGTTTCTGGACGCCGCACGGGACCGTATTCGACGTTGGAGTGACCACTCGGGAAGCGCTAAGCCAACTCGCCGCCGATCATACGCTGTTGCAGGCGGGCGGCCAGGATGAGTACAGCAATGGCAATGGCTCACTGATGCGCATGCTGCCCCTAGCTTTTTATCAGCCTGATGCCTTACTACAAGAGCGTTTCCAGCTTATTCAGGCAGTTTCTGCTGTTACGCATGGGCATATCCGCTCGGCAGTAGCGTGCTTCCTGTATCTGGAGTTTTGCCACCACCTGCGCTTGGGTTGCACCATTGAGCAAGCCTATGCCCGCTTGTGCACAGAAGTGCCCGCGCAGCTGCAGCAACTACATATTCCGGTCCACGAAACCGAGCACTTTGAGCGCATCCTGAGTGGGCGCCTACCTGATCTGCCCCAATCAGCTATTAGTAGCGGCGGCTACGTGCTGCACACCCTGGAAGCGGCGCTCTGGTGCTTGTTGCGCCACGAAACCTATACAGAAACCGTGCTGGCCGCCGTGAACCTCGGCGATGATACCGACACAACCGGTGCCGTGACCGGCGGCCTGGCCGGACTCTACTATGGAGAAGAAGCCATTCCCGCCGACTGGCTGCAGGTACTAGCCCGGCGCCCCGATATCGAGGACCTAGCTCGGCGCATGGCGGTGGCGTTGTAAAGACCTACTAGGGGCAGAGTTGGCCTGAACCCCCTTATCTAGCTTTTGCCGCTGATAAAAAGACGAGGTAGGGGGAAAAGCAAAAGGCCCTTCAGCGCGATGCTGAAGGGCCTTTGCGGTCCGGACGGGACTCGAACCCGCGACCTCCGCCGTGACAGGGCGGCATTCTAACCAACTGAACTACCGAACCGTTTTACACTAACCAGAAAGCCGTGTGCTTTCCGTTATTGTGATGCAAATATAGAAGGTCGATTCTGACCGTGCAAACAAAAAATTGCCCTGACAGGCACATACGGGCTTTTTTAAACGATATTGTTCTGTTACTAAACAGGATAGAGTGCGTAATTTTTTTTCAAGGGAAGCGCTTTCTGTATGGTTCGAAGGAAAACTACCGCTTCTTGACCTTCACTGACGTGTATTCCCGTGTGGGTTGTCCCGACAGCACCGAGTAAGACCCATGAGGAGGTTTAGAGCAGGAGTGGGGGTAGTAGCCGGCAGCAGTGCAGCACAGAAAACGGCCGTCTGCCTTTGCCACTGATGAAAAGATGAGGTAGGGGAAAAAAGCAAAAGGCCCTTCAGCTGTGTGCTGAAGGGCCTTTGCGGTCCGGACGGGACTCGAACCCGCGACCTCCGCCGTGACAGGGCGGCATTCTAACCAACTGAACTACCGAACCAAGGTTGTTCTACTTCGCTGCCCTAGTGGCGTTGAAGTGGTGCAAAAGTAGAGGGACGAATTGGACTGCGCAACACTACCTCTAAAAAAAGATGAAAAAAGAAGCGGCTTAAATTGTTTCAGGCTGTTGCTCAGGCAGAAAAATTTTTCAAAAATTCGGAAGGAGTGGGCAGTGCGCGGTTTCGACCTCGTCGCTTACCTTTGCTTTCTTCTCAATTCCCCCTCGCAACCTCAACACGCACCCTGCCCGTGGCGATGCTCCTCGATTTTGAACAACCAATTGCCGCTCTCGAAGGCAAGCTCCGTGAAATGCAACAACTGGCCCTCGATAGCCAGGTAGACGTTTCAGCCGCTGTAACGGCCCTCGAAGAGAAAATTCAGGCGCTTAAGAAAGAGACCTACGCCAACCTCACGCGCTGGCAGCGCGTGCAGCTCTCGCGCCACCCCGACCGGCCCTACACCCTCGACTACATTGAGGGCATGACCGAAAAGTTTATTGAACTGCACGGCGACCGCACCGTAGGCGACGACAAAGCCATGGTGGGCGGCTTTGCCGAGCTTGATGGCCGCTCCGTAATGTTTATTGGGCAGCAGAAGGGCCGCAACACCAAGCAGCGCCAGTTTCGCAACTTTGGCATGCCCAACCCCGAGGGCTACCGCAAGGCCCTGCGCCTGATGAAGCTAGCCGAGAAGTTTAACCGCCCTATCGTTACCCTGATTGACACGCCCGGCGCCTTTCCGGGCCTGGAGGCCGAGGAGCGGGGGCAGGGCGAGGCTATTGCCCGCAACCTCAAGGAAATGTTCCTGCTGAAGGTGCCCGTTATCTGCATTATCATCGGCGAAGGTGCTTCGGGTGGTGCGTTGGGTATTGCCATCGGCGACCGGGTGATGATGCTGGAAAACACGTGGTACTCCGTTATTTCGCCGGAATCATGCAGCAGCATTCTGTGGCGCTCCTGGGATTACAAAGAGCAGGCCGCTGAAGCCCTCAAGCTCACGGCTATTGATATGCTAAAGGCTGGTCTTGTAGACGGAATCGTGAAAGAGCCCCTCGGCGGCGCGCATACTGATGCCGCCACCATGATCAAGACTCTGAAAAAGACCATTCTCAAAACCCTTGACGAACTGGAGGCCCTGCCCCACGAAGAGCGCATCAGTCAGCGGATTGATAAGTTCTCGAACATGGGAGTGGTAGCAGAATAATCGGATAAGCACTCTCTAAATTGTATGAAAAAGCGCAGTCAGGCGGGTACTTCCAGCTGACTGCGCTTTTGCTTTTTAGATCGTTTATTGCTCATATTTCACTGTTAACTGCTTGTTGAAAAGATGACTGTTCATACCCTCGATACCGGCCTGTTTAAGCTTGATGGCGGCGCTATGTTTGGCGTGGTGCCCAAGAGCATGTGGCAAAAGCTCAACCCCGCCGATGAAAATAACATGTGCACCTGGGCGTTGCGCTGCCTGCTGATAGAAGACGGAAACCGGCTCATGCTAGTGGACACGGGTATTGGCAACAAGCAGGACGCCAAGTTTCGTGGGCATTTTTATCTACACGGCGACGACACGCTGGAAAACTCCCTGCGCCAGCGCGGTTTCACCGCCGCCGATATCACCGACGTTTTTCTAACGCATCTGCACTTCGACCACGTGGGCGGGGCTGTAGTGCGCACCTCCGATGAAAAGCTGCAGGTAGCCTTCCCGAACGCCACGTACTGGAGCAACCAGGCGCACTGGGACTGGGCCGTTACACCCAATCCGCGCGAGAAGGCCAGCTTTCTGAAAGAAAATATCCTACCCGTGCAGGAAAGCGGCCAACTGCGTTTCCTGGAGCCGGGCGCCGCATTGCCGGCGGAACTGGGCGGCCTGCGTGAAATCATCTATGCCGACGGGCATACTGAGAAAATGATGCTGCCGGTGCTAGAGTACAAGGGCCGCACGCTGGTGTTCGCCGCCGACCTGATACCAAGTGCCGGGCACGTGCCACTGCCCTACGTAATGGGCTACGACATGCGCCCCTTGGTGACCATGGATGAAAAGGAGCGCCTATTGCGCCGGGCTGCCGACGAAAATTGGGTGCTGGTACTGGAGCACGATGCCCAGACTGAGTGCATAACCGTGCAACACACTGAGCGCGGCATCAGGGCTGCCGAATCGTTTCGGCTAGCAGACCTGTAGGAGCTACGCCAGCAAATACTCCTTGCAAGTGGGGCAACCTTACGCCTAGGTCTCGTTAAAGGCTAAACCTGAGAAAACTCATGACCATTAACCAATGCTAGGATTAGCTTTTTCTGGCGGCGGGGCGCGCGGAATTGCGCACCTGGGTGTGCTGGCCGCCCTTGATGAGCTGGCCCTGCCCATAGGGGAGCTGGCCGGAGTATCCTCAGGCGCTATTGTGGCGGCGTTTTATGCTGCGGGCTTTCCGCCCCGCGAGATTTTGCGTCTGTTCCAGGAGGTTAGCCTGGGCCAGATTACCCGCTTGGCGCTCAGCAGCTACGGGTTGCTGCGCATTGATGGGGTAGGAAAGCTGTTCGAACTGCACTTGGGCCCCGATGCCACGTTTGAGCAGTTGCGCCTGCCGCTTACCCTAATAGCTACCGATATCAAGGAAGGCGTGTCGGTGCGCTTTTCGGAGGGGCTGTTGATTCCGCCACTGCTGGCTTCCTCAGCTGTTCCCGTGCTATATCGGCCCGTGGAATACCAAGGGCGGCACCTCGTGGATGGCGGCTTGCTGAATAACTTGCCGGTAGAGGCCTTACTAGGCAAGCCCGGCCTGAAAGTGGTGGGTGTGCACTGTAACCCACCGCACAAAGAGGCGCGAATTAGCACGCTGCGGGGCCTTATTGAGCGGACGCTAAACCTGGCAGTTGGGGCCAATACCTACCCTAGCAAACAGCACTGCCACCTATTGCTGGAGCCGCCAGAGCTGGGTGCTTACCGGATGGCGCAGTACCGAAGGGCCCCTGAACTGTTTGAAATAGGATACCGCTACACCCTGAGCAAGGCCAAGGAGTTGGAAGCGTTACTGGAGCAGGAGTAAGGCTGCGGCGCTTCCGTAACATTTCTCTAGCTTTGAGCTGCAGTAGCCCCCTAGTACCCGGCTACCACTTACTTCCCGCATGGCTGCACGCAAAACCTCTACTTTCTGGTATCTGTTTTCAAAGTTCTGGTTCTGGATTACTGGGTGGCACCTGGGTCCGCAAGTGCCGCCAAACATCAAGAAAAGCATGATGATTGCGGCACCGCACACCAGCAACTGGGACTTTATGTTTGCCCGGGCCGCCTTTTTCCTGATGGATGTCGATGTTCGGCTAACCATTAAAAAGGAGTGGACCACTATTCCACTGCTAGGGGGGCTGGTGCGCAGCCTGGGCGGCCTAGCCGTCGACCGGAGCAAAAACAATAGCCTCGTAGATGGCATGGTGCAGCTCTTTAATGAGCGCGACGAACTCGTGATTCTTATCACGCCGGAAGGCACGCGCAGCTACCAGCCCAAGTGGCGCAAAGGCTTCTACCACGCCGCTATGGGCGCCGGAGTGCCTATTTTGCTTGGTTACCTCGACTACAAGAACAAGGAAGCAGGCGTGGGGCCGGCCTTCTGGCCCACCGGCGACTACGAAAAGGACCTGGAGGAAATAAAGGCATTTTACCGCACCAAGCAAGGGCGCTTTCCGGAAAAAGGGGTTCGGTAAGACACAAAGGCTAGTAATACCCGGGTAGCCTGGCTTCCGAAGTCCGGATTACCGCTTACCTTAAAGCCTCATTACCTGCTACTGCTCATGGAAAAGGTGCAAACTCTGGTCTGGATTCTGGTTGTTCTGGCGGTATTCGTCTGGCGCATGGTGCAGAAGGCCAAAGCCACCACGGCTCGGGAGCAGCAGGAGCGGCGCTTTTCCCGCCCCGACCCATCCGGCAAGCCACGCCCTATAGCGCCGGGCTTGCCGGCCACCTCCTTTGAGGAGTTGCTTCGGCAAATGCAAAATCAAAACAAAAGCACGCCGCCCGCCTCAACGCCAGCACCTACTTTTCTGCCCGAAACCACTCCAGCCGGCCGACCTATGCCGCAGGAGAAAGCGCCAGCCGCACGTAGTCTGGAAATGGAGCAACGCAATGCCCGCTCCCTGGAGCGGCAAGCCACTACCGCCCGCTCGCTGGAAACCACCCGAAAAGAAGCGCGCCTAGCCTCTACGCTTCCCCGAACAACCACGCAGCATCGCAACGAGGATTACTGGAGCCGGCCAGAAGCGGCTGCGCAATCCTCTACGCGCGCTACCGTTGCTGACTCGCTCCGGAACCCCGCCAGCGTGCGCGCTGCCTTTGTGCTCAGTGAAATTCTGCAGCGGCGCTTCTAGGCTCTCTTTCAAGCCAAACCCCGCTGCCACTAAACTGGGGCAGCGGGGTTTGCTTTGTACTGTAGGTTGCTAGGCTTAGTCCTGCGTTAAAGCATAGGTAACCAGGTTGGCGCCCATCTTCAGCGCTGCTTCGTGGGTAGCAGGCGTGTCTTCGGGGTAGGTGCCGAGGTCTTCCCAGCCGTTGCCTAAGTCGCACTCATAGCTATAGAAGCATACCAGGCGGCCTTTGTACAGCAGTCCGAAGCCTTGGGGGCGCTTGCCGTCATGCTCGTGCACTTTGGGCAGGCCGCGCGGAAACTGAAATTTCTGGTGGTACACCGGATGCGAGAACGGCAACTCCACAAACTCCAGATCCGGAAATACCTTTTTCATTTCCGGCCGGATAAACTTATCGAGGCCATAGTTATCATCGATGTGCAGAAAGCCGCCGCCAATAAGGTAGCGTCGCAGATTACGCGCCTCTGCATCCGTAAACGACACGTTGCCGTGCCCCGTCATGTGAATGAAAGGATACGTGAGCAGTTCCGGCGAATCTAGCTCTACGGTGGCCTCCTCGGGATTGATGTTGGTTTTTAGCGTTTGGTTGCAGAAGCGTATGAGGTTGGGCAGGCTCGTTTTATTCGCGTACCAGTCGCCGCCCCCGCCATAGTGCAGCTTGGCAATACGGAAACTAGGCGCCACCGGTGCGGCGGCAGTAAGCAGCACGAGCAGGAGCAGGGCCGGAAGCAGAAACTTCATCATACAGTAAAGATGCGCAAAATGGGGTAAGCAGCTACGCCATAACTCAGGCGGTTGCCTGGCAGGTTCCGGCTGTGGGCACGGGTGGTGCTGCGGACCGCTGTATACTAGTTTTTAAGAACAACCAACTCTCACATACGGTACACTTCCGGTTTTGTAAATAGTCTGCTCTCGAAGTTCAACAACCTCATATGGTGCCTGTTGCCGTATTACTTAAGCCAGCTCCCGGGCAATATGCACCGTGTGCACGGCTGCTAGCGCGGCAGTTTCGGTTCGGAGCCGGGAGGCACCTAGCGTAACCGGCCGGATGCCCAGGGCAAAGGCCGCTTCAATTTCCTGGGGCGTAAAATCACCTTCGGGGCCAATAAGCACGCAGCAGCCGTCGGCGGCAGCGGCCACGCGGGCCAGCGGCGTCCGCTCGCCATCCTCAAGGTGGGCAATAAACGTAGTGGCAGGGTTTGCAGTGGGCAGGAACCTAGTAAAATCGGTGAGTTCAGTGAGCTCCGGCAGCCATGCCTGCCCCGACTGCTTCAGGGCACTGACGGCAATTTTCTGGAGCCGCTCCAGCTTCAGCTCGCGCCGCTCAGAGCGGGCGCACCGCAAAAACGTCATCGTATCGACGCCCATTTCCACGGCTTTCTCCACCAGCCACTCCATTCGGTCGAGGTTTTTGGTGGGCGCTACAGCCACATGCACGTGGTAGGCGCGGCGTGGCACTTGTTCTTCGCTCACAACCCGCAGGCGGCAGCGCTTGGCGTCCGCCGTCTCTACCTCAGCCTGGTACACACCGCCGCTCCCATTCACCAGCACCACCGCGTCGCCGGTTGTCAGGCGTAGTACCCGCACGGCGTGCTTGCTTTCGTCTTCGGGTAAGGTGTAGGTCGGGAGCGTAAGGTCGGGGGCGAAGAAGGTGTGCGGCATACGGCAAAGCTACGCTGAAACCAAGAGGTTTGCCTGCTCGCAAGTGCGTTGGGCTCCTATACAAGCAAGCATTTCATTGAATCTACTAGCTAGCAAATCAGCTTGATCCCTGCTTCTTTCATTGAGTAGGAAATTGTTGGCAAAGTCGCTGAAATGGAGTGAAGGAGAGTTTAAATCAGGTAGATATGCTCAAACTTTCGTTCATTCAGGGAGTTGAAAAGGCCAAAATTTTAATTGTCCAGTTCTGGCCCCCGGGTTTTTATCCGCGTACTGTAGGGTATCACTTACTTTTAATCTGATACCGGTATGGCAGTTAAACTGAAAAAACTCAAGGATCAAACCATAGTCATCACGGGGGCTTCGTCGGGTATTGGGCTGGTAACGGCGCGCATGGCAGCCAAGGCTGGTGCTCGGCTTATATTGGCCGCTCGCAGCGAAGACGCCCTGCGCCAACTCACCGATGAAATCAACCAGGCCGGTGGTCGGGCCGCCTATGTAGTAGCCGACGTAAGCAAAACCGAAGATGTACAGCGCTTGGCGCATGAAGCTTCTACTGTGTTCGGCGGCTTCGATACCTGGATTAACAATGCGGGCGTGTCCATTTATGGCAAGGTGGAAGAGGTGCCGCTGGAAGATATGCGTCAGCTGTTCGAGGTAAATTTCTGGGGCTTGGTAAACGGCTCCCTGGAAGCATCTAAGCACCTGAAATCTAAGGGTGGCGCCATTATCAATGTGGGCAGTATTCTCTCAGATGTTACGGCCATTCTGCAAACCATTTATAGCGCCAGTAAGCACGCCGTGAAAGGCTTTACCGATGGACTTCGGATGGAGCTGGAGATGGACAACGCGCCCATTTCTGTTACCCTAATCCAGCCCGCCGCCATTGATACGCCATACCCCATTCACTCCAAAAACTATATGGAGCGGGAAGCCCAGCACGCACCACCCGCGTACGCACCCGAAACTGTGGCCCGCGCTATTCTGCATTGTGCCGTTACGCCTGAGCGCTCGGTGGTAGTAGGTGGGGGGGGCAAGGCCATGATTGGCATGGAGCACTGGACCCCCGGACTGCTCGATAAATTCATGGAGAAGTCGTTTTCTAAGCAGGAAAAGGCAGATTACGCGCCCCGGCCCTTGCCGCAGAACGCCCTCGACCGGCCTATGGGGTCTTTAGAGGAGCGCGGCAACTACCCCGGGCATACACGCGAAACCAGCTACTATACCGAAGCCACCACGCTAGGTAGCCCCGCCCTCCGAACCGCGCTATTGGTAGGTGCTGGGGTAGCGCTGGCTACTTGGCTAGGAGCCAAAAGCAAAGGCGGCAATAGCAACGGTAACGGATCTGCCTCTTCGCCAGCGGCGGCAGATAAAGACTACAGCCACACCCTCGCTTATCATGATAACTAGGCCTTTCTAGTCGCCAAACCGTACGGCTAGTACTACCTCGCATTCCATATCACAACCGCACCTCTGTAGCCTTCGGGCGACCTAGTAAAGAGTTGTACTACAGACGGATAAAGCACAAAGCCCCGATACGCAGATGTATCGGGGCTTTGTGCTGTAGCAAGACCTAAACGAAGTGCTGTGGCTGATTATCCCAGCACTTCGTTTAGCAGGCCGGCTAGCCGCACCCCAGCTTCCACAATGCGCTGGCGCATCAGGTCAGCGTGGGCCGGATAGTATTTGTAATCGACATCGGTGCCGGCCGGGGTTTCCTGGTAAAGCTTCTCAGAGGCCGAGTACGATTCCCATAGCCACTGCTCTGCCGGAGCGCTCTGCAGCTCCCGCACCTGCCGGCGCTTCAGCTTCTGGTCGTATTGCGTCGCCATTTCAGTGTAGGTCAGGCCCTGGTAATCGAGCAGGCCGCTGTCCCAGAGGCTGTGCAGGTTGGTATCCTTGCCGCGGTACTTCAGCTTGATATCGTTACCGCCTTTATCCTCGGCGTGGCCTGTGTGCATGGGCTGATGCACATCCCCCACGATGTGAATCACAAATTTGAGAGCTGCCAAACGCTCCTCGCGAGACTTGGTTTGGTCGGCCAACTCTTTCAGCTTGGCTTCCAGAGCCGTGTAGGCATTGGCCGTTGTTTGGGTCTTGATTGCCTGCACGTACTGGTCGTGGTTCAGGCCCGAAGGCGTATTTACGTAGTGCCAGGGGGCCGTATCCTTGAACTCCGGGTAGTAGCGGATTTCATCGGGCCAGGTGCTCACCAGCGTCATGGTTTCGGTGCCTAGCAGGCGCTGTACTTCCTTCCGGGCTTTCCGGCTCAGGTGATTTTCGGCAATTTTGCCAACCGCACGGTGCCCATCGGCGCCCCAAGCCCACAGTGTGAGCGGGGAGAGCAGCAGAAGAAACAGCGGAAGAAGACGCTTACGCATACAAATGTAAGAAGAAGGGTAAACTATTTTGGGTAAAATTACTGCGTTTCGCGAAAGGCTGGGGCTAGTGCTTCAGGTATCCTGCCGTAAAAGTTTACTTCAGCACCCTAACCAGACGGCTCTAAGATGATTTCGGTGAAAGCAACAAGCGAGTATTGGTCTGGGCTTTCGTTTGACTACATCATCACCTATTCGCTACACCGTGGGCCTAAATGGGACCAGCTGCTGGCTGTTTTGGCCAAAGAGAAACAAGTCAATCGAAGGTTGCTTGTATCGGCTGATTCAGTTCAGCTAGCTGCCCTGCGCTCCCGGCTTAAAGAAATTGAGCGCCAAAACGGTGTAGGCCCCCGGCTGACAGACGAAAACAACAGCTATAATATCACGGCCAGTCCGGTAGCTACGTTGCGCCGCGATTCTGAGGCTGTCACTGAGCTGGAACGAATCTTCCTGACCCCTTACAGAGAGCGAGACTCCTGGATGTGCGCGCCTGTTTTTCGAGATGCGCTAGCCTTTTACAGTGCCCAAGATGAGCTGGTAGGCGTGCTGAATATCTGTTTTCAGTGCAGCATTATGTAAACCGAAACTGGTGAAGAGATAACTGCCGATGTAGCGGTGTACCCCAGGCTGCAACACCTGTTGTGCGGGCTAGGGCATGAGATACAAGAGTTGTGATAAAAAGCAAAAATCCCTGCTGACCGAAACCAGCAGGGATCTTACCAGGTAGCTAAAGCAACTAAACGCTGGCGGCTACTTCTGCTTTGGGGGCGCCCGCCAGAATTTCTTCATTGGCGTAATCGGCGTATTTCTTAAAGTTGGCCACAAACTTCTGCGCCAGATCGGCAGCTGTGTGGTCATACTCTTCTTTGTTGGCCCAGGTGTCGCGCGGATCCAGAATTTCGCTCGGTACGCCAGGAACGGAAGTCGGAATTTCTACCCCGAAGACGGGGTGCTTGTGGAACTCCACCTCGTTCAGCTCGCCGTTGAGGGCAGCCGTAATCATGGCCCGAGTGTAGCTAAGCTTCATGCGCGAGCCTACGCCGTACGAGCCGCCCGTCCAGCCGGTGTTTACCAGCCATACGTTTACCTCGTTTTCGTCCATTTTCTTGCCTAGCATTTCCGCGTACTTGGTGGGGTGCAGGGGCAGGAACACGGCGCCGAAGCACGCCGAGAAAGTAGTTTGAGGCTCGGTTACGCCCATTTCAGTACCGGCTACCTTCGCCGTGTAGCCCGACATGAAGTGGTACATGGCGTGGCACTTATCCAGCTTGCTGATAGGAGGCAATACGCCAAAGGCATCGGCCGTCAGGAAGAAAATATTCTTGGGCGCATCGGCTACCGAGGGCTCAATGGCGTTCGGAATGAAATTGATTGGATAAGCCGTGCGGGTGTTTTCCGTTACCGACTTGTTAGCGTAATCTACCGTGTGGGTGCCGGGCACGAAGCGCGTGTTCTCCACGATAGAGCCAAACTTGATGGCATTCCAGATTTCCGGCTCTTTCTCCGCCGACAGGTCAATTACCTTGGCGTAGCAGCCACCTTCAAAGTTGAAAATACCAGCATTAGGTGTCCAGCCGTGCTCATCATCTCCAATCAGGCCGCGGTTGGGGTCGGCGGAGAGGGTAGTCTTGCCCGTGCCGGAAAGGCCGAAGAAGATAGCCGTGTCACCGTCTTTGCCCACGTTGGCAGAGCAGTGCATGGGCAGAGTTTCGCGCTCGTGGGGGAGCAGATAGTTCAGCACGCCAAAAATGCCCTTCTTCATCTCACCCGCATAGCCGGTGCCACCAATCAGAATCATCTTCTTGGTGAAGTTTAGAATAGCGAAATTTTTCTGGCGGGTACCATCTACGGCTGGGTCGGCTTCAAAACCGGGGGCGCAGATGATGCTGAAATCTGGCGTCCAGCTGGTGTCGGTTCCTTCGCTGGGGCGCAGGAACATGTTGTAGCAGAACAGGTTGTGCCAAGCTAGCTCGTTCACTATACGCAGCTTTAGCTCATAATCGGGGTTGGCCCCGGCGTAGGCATCGCGCACGTACAGCTCCTTGTCTTCCAGATACTTCACCATTTTCAGGTGTAGCTGGTCGAACTTGTCGGCGTCGAAGGGAATGTTAATGTCGCCCCACCATACACTGTCTTCAGTGTTGGCGTCTTTCACCACAAAGCGGTCTTTGGGCGAGCGGCCGGTGAAAGCACCGGTATCGGCCATAAGCGCGCCGGTGTCGGTGAGAGTGCCTTCGCCTCGGCGCAAAGCTTCTTCCACCAGCTCGGCTGGGGTGAGGTTGAGGTGTACCTGGGCAGCGTGGGAAATACCCAGAGGGGCGAGGCGGGCGTTGGCGGCAGAGTCCATCATAAAAAAGGGCCGAAAACGTGGGTTGGGGTTGGGTGGGAAATGGGGGAATTAAGAAACAAAAATAGACAAAAACCTGATGGGAGCACCGTTTGGGTGAAAAAATAGCGAAAATTCGCTAGGGGCGCATATCAGCTAAGCCGGGTACTCGGCCTAACGCTTGTTAGCACAACAGGGTTAGGAAACTTTTGTAGCTTTACCAACCTGCCATGCGGTTGCAGCCGCGGGTGTTTCCCAATCACTTCTTTTCATTCACCTTTCATGCAAACCACCTCCGCTATTCAGGAGCAGCCTAGTACCCAGCAGGGGCATCCTCCGGGGCTCTATCTTTTGTTCTTCACGGAAATGTGGGAACGGTTCAGCTACTACGGTATGCGGGGCCTGCTCATGCTCTACCTCTCGAAGACGGCTATAGAAGGTGGCTTGGGCATTGATGCTGCCAGCGCTTCCCTTATCTATGGTTACTTCACGGGCTTCGTGTACCTGACCCCTATTATCGGGGGCTGGATTGCGGACAAGTACATCGGGCAGCGGCGGGCTATCCTTATAGGAGGCCTGACCATGGCGCTGGGGCAGTTTTTCCTGTTCATGCAGCCTGCTCTGTCAACGGAGGCGTTTTTCTTTGGGCTGCCCTGGCCTACGGTCATTGGCCTTTCGATGCTGATTCTGGGCAACGGTTTCTTTAAGCCGAATATCTCGACCATTGTAGGAAAACTGTACGAGCAAGGCGACCCGCGTCGGGATGCTGCGTTTACCATCTTCTACATGGGTATCAACACGGGCGCCTTCCTGGCCCCGCTGGTGTGCGGCTACTTTGCCGAAGACCTGTTTGCCGCCAAAACGGTAGTAAACGGCGTGGAGCAGGTGGCTAGTTACGGTTTCCGCTACGGCTTCCTGGCCGCTGGTGTGGGCATGTTGCTGGGCCAATTGGCCTTTAATCTGCTCGGCAAGCGCTATCTCGGCGACGTGGGCATGTACCCCGAGGGCCGTAACGAAGACAAAACGGTAACGAAAGCGCCGCTAACCAAAGAAGAAACCGACCGTATGGCCGTAATCTTCATTATCACGCTGTTTGTGGTGTTCTTCTGGGCTGGTTTCGAGCAGGCCGGTTCTTCCCTCACGCTGTATACCGATAAGTTTATCGACCGTGAAGTTGGCAGCTTCCTGATTCCAACTTCGTGGTTTCAGTCTGTAAATGCCGGCTTCATTGTATTGCTGGGCGCACCAGTAGCAGCCCTGTGGGTGTATCTGGGCCGCCGTGGCAAAGACTTGAGCATTCCCGTGAAAATGGGATTGGGCATGGTGTTGCTGGGCGTAGGCTTCCTGTTCATGGTGGGCGCCGTAATGGAGCGCGGCGGCGACGTAGCCGACCAAACCATCAAAGCCAGCATCTGGTGGCTGATTGCTACTTATTTCTTCCATACCATTGGCGAGTTGTGCCTGTCACCGGTGGGCCTTTCCATGGTGTCGCGTCTGTCGCCGGCCGCGCTTACCTCGATGTTGATGGGCGTGTGGTTCCTAGCCCCCTTCGTGGCGCAAATCGCCGGTGGCTACATTGCCGCCTACGTTGAAGAACTGGGTGCTCTGAAGGTATTCGGCCTGATTGCCGGCTTCGTGATTCTGGCCGGCCTGATCCTGATTGCCATTGCCAAGAAGCTCTTCCACATGATGCACGGACGCGGCTAATTTCGTCTGTCATTTCACATAAAACGCCCCACTGAACACATGTTCGGCGGGGCGTTTTGTTTGTATACAGAGGCTAGTAACTCTACGGCAACAGGAAGCAGCGTTGTGTAAGCCGGCCCTTGTCATTCAGATAAGCCTCCTAATACTAGGTGCCGCTGAGTAATAAACCGCTACTGCACAACAACACAAGAAAAATCCCCGCCGGACAAATGTCCGGCGGGGATTTTTACTAGGTCAGCGCAGCTGGCCAAGTGGATGATTACATCATGCCACCCATGCCGCCGCCCATACCGCCCATGCCACCACCGGCACCAGCAGCACCTTTATCGTCTTCCGGCTCATCCGAAATCACGCACTCGGTGGTCAGGAGCAGACCAGCAATAGAAGCGGCATTTTCCAGGGCCAGACGCGTTACTTTGGTTGGGTCAAGAATACCAGCAGCCATCAGGTTTTCGTAGCGGTCTTCGCGGGCGTTGTAGCCAAAGTCACCTTTGCCTTCGCGCACTTTCTGTACCACTACTGAGCCTTCACCACCAGCGTTGGCCACGATGGTACGCAACGGAGCTTCGATAGCCGTCCGGATGATGTTTACACCCGTGCGCTCGTCGCCGTTCAGGGTATCAACAGCTTCCAACGACTCCAGCGCACGCACCAGCGCAACGCCACCACCTGGTACTACGCCTTCCTCAACGGCAGCGCGAGTAGCGTGCAGAGCATCGTCAACGCGGTCCTTCTTCTCTTTCATCTCTACCTCCGTAGAAGCACCGATGTAGAGGATAGCTACACCGCCCGACAGCTTGGCCAGACGCTCCTGCAGTTTCTCCTTGTCGTAGTCGGAAGTAGTGGTGCCGATTTGAGACTTGATTTCGTTGATACGGCCCGAAATCGTGTCTTTCTCACCACGGCCGTTTACGATGGTCGTGTTGTCTTTGTCGATGATAACTTTCTCGGCCTGACCCAAGTACTCCAGCGTAGCGCTGTCGAGCTTGTAGCCACGCTCTTCTGAAATTACGGTACCACCCGTCAGCACGGCAATGTCTTCCAGCATAGCCTTACGACGGTCGCCGAAGCCAGGAGCCTTCACGGCCGCAATTTTCAGCGAGCCACGCAGCTTGTTCACTACCAAAGTGGCAAGAGCTTCGCCGTCCACATCTTCCGAGATGATAACCAGGGGCTTACCAGTCTGAACTACCTGCTCCAGTACGGGCAGCAGCTCCTTCATGGTGCTCACCTTCTTGTCGTAGATCAGGATGTAGGGGTTGTCAAACTCCGCCTCCATTTTCTCCGGGTTGGTCACGAAGTAAGGAGAGAGGTAGCCACGATCGAACTGCATGCCTTCCACCGTTTTTACTTCGGTTTCAGTGCCGCGAGCTTCTTCTACCGTGATAACACCTTCTTTGCCAACCTTGTCCATGGCATCAGCAATCATTTTGCCGATTTCCATGTCGTTGTTGGCCGAAATAGCGCCTACCTGCGCAATTTCTGAAGAGTTTTCAATCTTCTTCGACTGCTGCTTCAGGTTCTCCACAACGGCTTTCACCGCCTTGTCGATACCACGCTTCAGGTCCATGGGGTTAGCACCAGCAGCTACGTTCTTCGAGCCGGCAGCGTAGATAGCCTGGGCCAGCACGGTAGCAGTCGTAGTGCCGTCACCAGCCTGGTCGGCGGTTTTGCTGGCTACTTCTTTTACCAACTGGGCGCCCATGTTTTCAACCGGGTCGCTCAGTTCAATTTCTTTAGCTACCGTCACACCGTCTTTGGTGATGGTGGGGGCGCCGAATTTCTTGTCGATAACCACGTTGCGGCCTTTCGGACCCAGGGTTACCTTCACTGCGTTTGCTAGTTTATCAACGCCGCGCTTCAGCTTGTCGCGGCCATCGGTATCGAATTGGATGTTCTTAGCCATCTTGGGTTCGGATAGTGGAAATCAGAGAGGAGAGAAAAGCTTACAGTACGGCGAAGATGTCTGACTCCTTCATGATGAGGTAGTCCTGGCCATCTACGGTGATTTCAGTGCCGGCATATTTGCCATACAGCACTTGGTCGCCGGCTTTTACCTGCGGCTTGATGGTAGTGCCGTTATCGGCAACTTTCCCTTCGCCTACGGCAACTACTTCGCCACGCTGGGGTTTTTCCTTGGCCGTGTCGGGGATGATAATACCCGATTTGGTTTTCTCCTCGGCAGCGGCCGGCGCGATGATAACGCGGTCAGCCAGCGGTTTGATGCTAAGCGACATATTGTACGTTTTGGTTGAAAGGTTTACTTGTAGTAAGACGGTGCATGCGGTGCTACACTTCTTGTGCCAGCTAGCAGAAACCTGACAGAATGGACGCCTAACCGCCAGCTAAACGTCAGATTTGCACCGTAACCCTGTCAGGAATGTCAGAATATGCATTTCCTTGGTCGGTAGCCCGCGCCGCTATTACGCCCAATAGGTAGGACTAGTTAAGTTAATGCAGATGAAAATTCGGGCATTCTACGTACCTAATGCCTGCCTTGCCTTGGATGCCGCTACAGCAAAAAGCCGGTAGCTCCTGCAAAAGGAACTACCGGCTTGTATGCCGAAGATAACGTGTTACTTACTGGGCCGGAGCCGGTGCAGGCTGGGTAGCCGGAGCGGTGCCCGGAGCCGCCTGAGGAGTAGCTGCTGGAGCGCCAGCGCCTGGGGCTGCCGGAGCACCCGGAAGCGTAGCACCCGGAGCAGGTGTAGCTGGAATACGGGTTTCGAGGGCTTTCTGCTGGTTAACGCTCCGGATCGGACCGTTTTCAGAGGCACCGCCAACGATGTGCGTGCCCAAGCTAAGTACCATGAGAGCAATAGCGAAGCCCCAGGTGAGCTTTTCCAGCAAGTCGCCGGTGCGCTTCACGCCCATGAGCTGAGCAGCACCGCCAGCGCCAAATTGGCTGGAAATTCCACCGCCTTTGGGGTTTTGGGCCAATACTACTAACGCCAGCAGCAGGCAAATGAAAAGAATCAGGGCAATAAGAGCGTAGTACATCTACTCGGAAAGTTGTTGCAGTTGTTGAATTTGCTCGGCAAAATACGCCTTTTTTTCGGGCTGACGCTCCATTAGGCGCTCATATATTTCAATAGCTTTATCCTTCTTGCCCTGGCGCACCATGATTTTGGCCAGACTTTCAGAGGCCAGCGCGGGAGCTACGCTGGTGCTGCGCACTGATAAATCGGTTTGCTCATCGGCGGGCAGTGGCACACCGGCGGGCGATTTGATGCGAGGCTTGTTGGTCAGAAAGCGGTTAATCAAGTCCAGCGACGACGCCTTCGGTTTTGGACGGTGTGCGGCCATATGGGCCAGCAGCAGTGCATCGGGCTCGAAGAAAGTGGTCAAGGGCAGATCGAGCGTAAACCCGTCGTGCGGTTGCAGGTCGTAGCCCAGCCGGCTGCCGGCGGCCAAGGCGTAGCCTAGGTCCTCATCGGCATGAAACGGCGCCGTTACTATCGGAATCGGAATGTCCTTGATAACACTGGGTAGCGCCTCCAGACTATCTGGGTCTTCGCTCAGTTCAGGCAACTGATAGCTGGAAGGCTCCGGTAGGGCCGGCTCAGTCAAGCCAAATTCAAAGCGGGAAATACCTGCTTCAGCAGGCGGCCGAATAGGCGGCGCCATAGCAGGCAGTATATCGTCATCGGCTGCTTGCTTCTCACTATCCTGCTCTAACGTAATGCTCTCCGTCGTCGGCGCTGAGGTTTCGGAAGTAGCAGGGGCTAGTGTCTCGTGGCCGGGAAGCACTATCGAAAGCTCATCCGATGTCTGTGCATCAGTTGCAACTTCAACCTCAGATTCAACAGGCGTAGCACCAGGAAGATCTGCTAGGTGCTCTTCGGTTGGGAAGTCTGCGAGCTCCTCGTTTGCCTCTGGAAGTGCACTGTGCTCTGTGAGGGTTATAACCGTTGGTTCTTCTTCGGACGTCTCGGTTTCAGAGGAAGAAAGGGCTAGCGGATTTACACTTTCCGAAATTTGTGGCTCTTCTGTTACCTGTTCAACCGGCTCAGGATCAGTAATCTGAACGCCCGTGTCGTTATATGTTGCCTCAGGCTCCGTGTCGGTGATTGTCTCCGCGCTAGCTACTGAATCGGAGGCAACTGCCTCAAATAGGTTTGGCTCCTGCTCGGGGGTAGTAACTATGGTAGCTGGTTCAGCCACAATTGGAGCGGCCGGAATGGCTGCCGCTACGGAGGCTACTGCTTTTTCGGGTGCACTAAGGGGCTGCTCCGGAGCGGCTTCAACGGTAGGGACGGGGGCCGCCGTTTGCTCCAGCAGCTGGCGCAGCAACTCCCGGTCGGGCGCGTAGGTGGCGGCCCGGCGCAGGCGCTGGCTGGCGAGCATGCTGCCCCGGTCGTGGGCAGCTTTGGCCAGCAGCATGTGCGCAGTTTGGCAATACGGAAACGCGGCCGCCAGCTGTTCCAGCTCCCGGACTTCGGCTTCCGAAATTCCGTTTACATGGTCCAGGATGTGTAAGAGCGACGCGCGGGTCATTGAAAAGGGTACTTTAGAAGTGAAGCCTGCCTAGTAAAACAGGGGCGACAAAGGTGCGTGAATTTAGGCAGGAAACCGATTGTAATCTTGGCAATTTCGCGCCAGATCAAAGAAGCACAGCGGGAAATAATGAGCTTCTGTTCTGAGTTTTTAACGTGCTACCAGTTGGCTACCGACTTGTTGAATGCATCCGTAATGATGTTGCGAAATAGCTCCCGCAGAGCCGTCGGGTCGTTGTTAATGCTGGTAATGTCGCGGGTGGCGGGGAAGGGGCGGGTAGTTTGCAGTGTCTGCTCGAAGTCCTGCTTCGGGTCTTTGCTGTTCGTGAATTTTACCCGCACCTGAATGGTGAGCTGGTTGGCGCCGGCCTGGTCTTGTCCGTTCTGCTGCTGAATGGCGGCGGGGGCAAAATCATAGGCAATGATCTGACCTTCAAACTGTAGGTCGCCGTCGCGGGGTACCAGTTTCAGGGTAGTGTTGCGCTGGAAATAGTCCTTGAAATCCTCCGTAAAGCGCTGCGCCAGAAAGGAAGGGCCGTTGTTGGCGTTATTGGCGAAGGTGGCTATGGATATCGTCTCGACCGACGGATCAATATTAGTACCGCTAAAGGAATAGATGCCGCAGCCACTAAAGAGGGGTAATACCAACAGGAGCAGGAGCCCACCTATCCAATTACGCTTGTTCCAGGTCATACTGCTTTAGTTTGCGGTAGAGGGTGCGCTCCGAAATGCCTAAATCGTGAGCGGCATACTTACGCTTGTTATTGTGCTTTTTGAGGGCTTTGATAATCATTTCCTTCTCCTTGGCTTCCAGGGAAAGGGTTTCCTCTTCCGTTTCGTGCGGAATGTCTTCTACACGCTGCACCTCTTCCTCCTCATAATCCGTCGCATCATCCATGCTCAAATCGCGCGAATTTAGGATGTATTCCGAGTTGCCGTCCGGTGAAGCCTGACGCAGGGGGCGGCCCGCCGGGCCTTCGTAGGGGGCCACGTTCACGCTGGAGAAAAGATGGCTGTTCTGGCGCAGCAGCTCCTGCGTTTCGTGCGGCCGCTGTCCGCCGGCCAAGTCCAGCACCAGCTTTTTCAGGTCGGTCATATCGCGGCGCATATCAAACAGCACCTTGTACAAGAGGTCACGCTCGGAGTAGGCATTGCCGGCTCCATCGGTGGCGGAGCCGGCGGCGTGCACCAGCATGGGTAGGCGGCTACTTTGATCGGCAGGTAGGTAGCCGCGCAAGCGGCGCGAGTCTACCTCGCGGTCGGTCTCCAGCACCGACATCTGCTCGGCCACATTCTTGAGCTGGCGGATGTTGCCGGGAAACCGAAAGCGCTGCAACTCCTGCACCGCATCCGGGGAAAGGCTGATCGGCTTTACGCGGTAACGATCAGCAAAATCGGTAGCAAACTTTCTAAACAGTAAGTAGATATCGTCGCCTCGTTCACGTAATGGTGGAACCGTAATGGGCACCGTGTTCAGGCGGTAATAGAGGTCTTCGCGGAAGCGTCCTTCGCGCACAGCATCCAAGAGGTTCACGTTGGTAGCGGCCACCACGCGCACATCGGTCTTCTGTACTTTGGAGGAACCAACCCGAATGAACTCCCCATTTTCCAGCACGCGCAACAGGCGCGCCTGCGTGCCGAGCGGCATTTCCCCAATCTCATCCAGGAAAATGGTGCCGCCATTGGTCACCTCGAAATAGCCTTTGCGGGCCTCCTGAGCACCAGTAAACGAGCCCTTCTCGTGGCCAAATAGCTCTGAGTCAATCGTGCCCTCCGGAATAGCACCGCAGTTGATGGCGATGAACTGGCCGTGTTTGCGGGGCGAAAGGGCATGAATAATCTTCGAAAACGACTCCTTGCCAGAACCACTCTCGCCAGTAATCAGCACCGTCATATCCGTAGGGGCCACCTGCGCGGCCACCTGGATAGCGTAATTCAGCGACGGCGCATTACCGATGATGCTGAACCGTTGTTTAATTGATTGTATTTCGGAAGGAGTCAAGGTCGGAAGTAGGTTTTCGTGGGAAAGACGAAAAGTGGAGCAGTTTATTTTACGGGTGGTAGTTTCACCACTGAAATAGTTGGTGGCTGGGCAGCCAGAATGTCGAGGCAGCCATCATAGGTCATAATACAATAATGAGTATAGCTGATGAAGTAAAGCTCCAGAAGCGCCTGATTAAACAAGGCTGCCCAAGGTGACCCAACAACGGTATAGGTCCAGAACTTGCTCGTGCCGTTATCAAGCGTTTGATAGTCCGGTGTTTGATAAACCGCTACATGTGCTTCGTCAGCCACTTGATACGGGCCAATCTTTTCAAAATGAAACTCATACACTGCTTTCTGGTCTGTTACCGAAAAGCGAAATTGTTCGCCTGAATTGAGCAACTGATGGAAGTACAGCTCCGGAGCCTCTGCGCAGGGAGTATCCCATTTGTGAAGAATTTGCGCGTTGGCAGGTAGCATAGATTTCCGGAATGGCGGTGCTTACCCTATAGTGCTTCGCCAAGGAGCGTATTGGTCGTGGATTCGTGCACGAGCACCTCTACGTAGTCGCCTTTCTTGTAGTGCTTGCGGGGGAAGATAACAACCTGATTCTGGCTGTTGCGGCCGCTGAGGTGCTCTAGGCTGCGCTTCGAGAAGTTCTCTACCAGTACTTTATGCACTTTGCCTACCCCCCGCAAGTTGCGCAAGCGGCTATGCTCCTGTTGCAAGGCAATCACCTCAGCTAGGCGGCGCTTTTTCACGTCCAGCGGAATGTCATCCTCCAGCTTGCGAGCGGCTAGGGTGCCGGGGCGCTCCGAGTAGAAGAACATGTAGGCCATGTCGTACTTCACCAGCTCCATCAGGCTCAGCGTGTCCTGGTGTTCTTCTTCCGTTTCCGAGCAAAAGCCCGAAATCATATCGGTGCTGATGGCGCAGTCTTCGCCGAGGATGCGGCGGATGGCTTGCACGCGCTCCTCATACCAGGGCCGGTCGTAAGTGCGGTTCATGAGCTTCAGCACCCTAGTGTTGCCGCTTTGGGCCGGCAAATGGATGTACTTGCAGATGTTCTCGTACCGCGCCATGGTATACAGCACCTCGTCGGTGATGTCCTTGGGGTGGGACGTGGAGAAGCGGACGCGCAGCTCGGGGCTGATGAGGGCCACGCGCTCCAGCAACTGGGCAAAGTTGACGTGCTCGGAGCCATCTTCACTAGCCCATTTGTAGGAGTCAACGTTCTGGCCCAGCAGCGTAACTTCTTTGTAGCCTTGCGCCACCAAATCGCGGGCTTCCTGCACAACGCTGTGTGCATCGCGGCTCCGCTCGCGACCCCGGGTGAAGGGCACCACGCAGAAGGAACACATGTTGTCGCAGCCACGCATGATGCTAATGAAAGCCGTAATACCGTTGCTGTTCAGGCGCACGGGCGTGATGTCGGCATAGGTTTCTTCGCGGCTGAGCAGCACGTTCACGGCTTTTTGCCCGCCATCAACCTGCTGAATCAGCTGGGGTAGGTCGCGGTAGGCATCGGGGCCCACTACCAGGTCTACCAGTTTTTCTTCTTCCAGAAACTTGCTTTTCAAGCGCTCGGCCATGCAGCCCAGCACACCCACCAGCAGGCCGGGGTTGCGCTTTTTATGGCTGTTAATCTGGGAGAGGCGCATGCGGACTGTCTGCTCGGCCTTTTCCCGGATGGAGCAGGTATTGAGCAGTACCAAATCAGCACCTTCTAGCTCCTCAGTAGTGTCAAAGCCCTGCTCAAACAGAATGCTCGACACGATTTCGGAGTCGGAGAAGTTCATCTGGCAGCCGTAGCTTTCAATGTACAGCTTTCGGGTGCGGCCCGTGCGGGTAGCCGGATTCACGCGTACCTCGCCCGAGGGCTCGTGTTCGTGCGTGGCGGCATCAACGGCGGGCGTGGGCAGCGCAGGGGTATCGAGAAAGTCGAGAGTAATCAGCGGTTGGGACATGGGAAAGGCCTCAAAGAGACAGCAGCATCACGATTCAGAGAACAGCAAAGGTAGCTGTTTTAGGCTGAAAATGACAGAATGTCAGAAGAGCGTACAAGTGAAATTATGGGCAAGTGAAAGCAGAAGCTGGCCTGTTTAGCATCTGGCTAGGCCTGCCGAAACCGCAAACCCCTTCCGGCACTTACTCACAATTTTACCCTTAGTACTTCCAGCAGCGCCTGGGCTTTGAGCAGGCATTCTTCGTACTCACGCTCCGGCACCGAGTCGTAGGTGATGGCCGAGCCGACCTGGAAGGAGAGGTAGCCGGTATCTTGCCGGTACTGCAGGCTTCGTATCACTACATTGAAATCGAAGTCGCCGTTGGGCAGCACATACCCGATGCTACCGCTGTAGAGGCCGCGCCGGGTGTGCTCATACTGCTCAATCAGCTGCATGGCCCTGATTTTTGGGGCCCCGGTCATCGAGCCCATCGGGAAGGCGGCGCGCAGGATGTCTACTAGGTCGGCTTCGGGCCGAACCTGAGCCTGGACCGTAGAAATCATTTGCCACACGTGGCGGAACGGGTAGAGGCCAAACAGCTCCGGAACCTGCACGGTGCCGGTCAGTGCCACGCGGGCCAGATCGTTGCGCACCAGGTCCACAATCATCAGGTTTTCGGCGCGTTCTTTTTCATCCTGCAGCAGCGTAAGACGTTGTTGCCCATCCGCCTCAGAGGTAGCGCCGCGCCGAATGGTGCCTTTGATGGGCTGGGAAAGCAGCGTATTGCCTTGCCGTCGCAGAAAGCGCTCCGGAGAGGCACACAGCAGGAAATGGTCGTGGTGACGGTAAAAGCCCGCGAAAGGAGTAGGCGAGGCCTCCTGGAGCTGCAGGAAAACGTCAACTGGGTTCAGGTGTACGTTCTCCGCGAAGAACTCTTGGCACAGGTTAAGCTCGTACACTTCGCCGTTCAGAATGTCTTCCTGCACGGCCTGCACCGCAGCCAAATATGCGGGGCGCGACATGCGGGACTGCATGGCCGGTACCGTCGGGGCCGCCACCACAGATAGTGGCAGGTCCTGAATCTGGCGCAGTACGACCGCCGGCTCCGGTGCGTGGATTTCAAGTGTAGTTTCGCGCCAATACAGCCACGTGGTAGGCGTGAAGAAGTGCAGTTGGGGCCAGTTAAAACCAGAGAAATTAGCGCTGTGCAGGGCCTCAATCTCGTTTTTAACATCGTAGGTGATGAAGCCACAGGCGGGCGCATTCTCTTCTTTCGTAGGAACCCACTGCTGGAGCTCCGCTAGGGTAGCTGGTGCGGCCGGGGCTTGCTCCGCTACCGCAAGTAGCCTCGAAAACGGGCCGTGCGGATAGGAGAGGTCGTTGGGTTCAAAGTAGGCGCAATGCGGAAAGCCAGCGGCCCACTGCAGGGCTTTTGCGCTAAACTGGGCGGGAAGGTCGGTGAACGGAATGGTGAGCACGAAGCAAAGGTACAATGGGCCGGCGGCGTAATACAGGCCAAGTACTAGCCCGGCTGCAAGGTGAAACCGCGGTGGCTAAGCAGCTTCCCCAGGTCAACTGGTTACTCCAACTCCTTTAAGGCCAGTTTAGCTTTTGTATCGGTGCTGTTTTTGTATTCGTGTTTGGAATAGGAAAGCGCTTTCTGGAAATAGGATCTAGCCGTATTGTTTTGTCCTTCAGCCTGGTAGAGGTAGCCTAACTGCAGCGCCGACTGGGGCGCAAAATAATACGGCGCCGTACCGGCCCGCGCAATGGTTTGGGCATAAAACAGGCGCGCCGAGTCCAGCCTACCGAGCAGGTGCCAAGCCCGGGCCCGCCGATAGGGTTCTTCTAGCCGGTCGCGTAGGGGTGTGGAGACCATTGGCCGGAAGCTTTGCAGGGTAGTTAGGGCTTTGCTGTAGTATCCGCCATCAATTTGGAGGCGAGCCAGCGTAAGGTGCTTGTTCAGGGGCAGATTGTCAGAAAAAAACCGCTGCGCATAGTTGTCTTCCTCCAGCACCGTGCGGCCCCGCGGCGCAATGGTGCGGCGGTACTGCTCGGCCGCATTTGAATCCCCACTGAGCCAGGCGGCCAGATAGAGCTTGAAAGCGGCGTCCTTACGGTAATGCTGGCCCTTGTACTCTTGCAAAAACAGCTGGTTTGCCCTTAGAGAGGCCGCATACTGCCCCTGATACAGTAGCAGGTCGGCGGCCATGTGGTGCAGGTAGGGCAGCGGCAGATAGCCAGGTCCGTTAGGCCGGGCCCGATACGCTGCCAATGCTGCATCGGTGTGGTGTTGCTTTTTATGCTGACTGATAACTAAGTAGCTCAGCAGCAAGTTGTCGGGTTGCTGGTGGCGTAGTGTCTCTACTAGCTTTAGCGCCGCCTCGGGCTGTTTGTAGTAAGTTTCTTCCAGCAGAGCCAGAATCAGGCTGGCTTCCAGCTGGAAGTCGTTGGGCTGGGTAGCGGCCAGGCGCAGGTTGTGCAGCCCGGCGGTTACGCTACCCGGCAACCCTAGCAACTTAAGAAACCAGCGGTACGACTCGGGAAGTGAACCGATGAAGAACTGCATCATGCCCAGTGTTTTGCGGGCCGGCAAGTAACTAGGGTAGTGGCGCACCACCTGCTGCATGTGCAGGTAGCTTTGGCGCAAGCTCCAGGCGCCCTGCACTTCGTGGCCGAACACCACCTGCGCTGCTGCCTGATGCAACCGAATTTCGGCCTGGGCATAGTCGCGTAAGGCGCTTGCCTCCGACGATTTTTCCAGAGTCTTCAAGCGTTGGTCCTGGGCTGCAACCGTTCCCTCATAGCGAGCTGCATCTTGACTGACAAGCAGTTCCGTAATGGCCAGGCAGTCTTGTACCAGCAGTGTGCCAGCAGCGGTGGCATCTGCCCCCCGAAGTGCGGTGCGGGCTGCCTCGGGCCGCATCTTCAGCACTTCCGCATAAGCGCGAGCCTGGGTAGGAGTAAGGCTGAATTTGGCGCCCGCTTCAAACTCACGCGTTGCTAAGGGCAACGCACTTAAGCTGTTGCTTACACTCAGGGCTAGTAGCACTACCAAGCCCCACCCATGTAACGCTGCCCTCCGCCCGACGCGGGGCAACGCAGGAAAAAGGCGTACGGCAGGTTCGGCAGAAACTATCATAAGCAAAAAAAGAACGGCCCTAGGGCCGTTCTTTTTTAAAGTTGCTAGGGCAAAAACTTACGCAATGCGGGCTTCTACATCGGCCAGCACGCGGCCGCAGTGCTCGCACACGATAATTTTCTTGTGGGCAATGATATCGGCCTGGCGCTGGGGCGGCACCGTGTTAAAGCAGCCACCGCAGGCGTCACGCTTTACCGTTACCACGGCCAAACCGTTGCGTACGTTGCCCCGGATACGGGTATACGCCATCAAAAGGCGCTCTTCCACGGGCTTCACTGCGCTAGAGCGCTCATCCATGAGCGTCTTCTCATCGGCTTCGCTTTCACCTACAATGGTTTGCAGCTCTACCTTCTTGTTGTCGAGGTCCTTTTTGCGCTCTTCCAGACGCTGCTTGGTACCGCTGATTTCGTTGTTCTTCAGCTCAATCTGGTACTGCGCTTCTTTGATTTTCTTTTCCGAAATCTGAATTTCCAGCTTCTGCAGCTCGATTTCCTTGGCAATAGCCTCGTACTCACGGTTGTTGCGTACGTTGGTCTGCTGATCTTCGTAACGCTTAATCAGGCCATCCGCGTCTTTAGCGTTTTGCTTGCGCTGCTTGATCTGGTCGTTAAGGGAGGCGATTTCCTCGTCGAATTTGCCTACCCGAACCTCGTACCCGGCAATTTCGTCCTCCAGGTCCCGAACTTCTTCGGGCAGGTCGCCGCGCACACGCCGGATTTCATCCAGTTGCGAGTCAATGCGCTGCAAATTCAGAAGGGCTTCCAGCTTACTGGCAACGGGGGTTTCCGCGGAGGGATTAGAAATCATAACGGACGGGGTTGGTAAAAGTCTCAGCAATTAAGAGCGCAAAAGTACTCCCAAAGTTGTCGGCAAGCAAATTCTGAAAAATTTCGCCGGTAAACTGCTCACTTTCAAAGTGGCCCACATCGCAGAGCAGTAGCTGGCCCTCAGCCCCGAAATATTCGTGGTATTTCAGGTCGCCGGTTACGTAGGCATCGGCCCCGGCGCGGCGGGCGTTACTGATCAGGAAACTACCGGCTCCGCCGCATAGCGCCACTTTCTTAATGGGACGCTCGAAGGCAGTGTGTTTTACCACGGGCACTAGCAACGCGTGCTTCAGCTGCTGCCGAAACTGCTGCGGGCTCAGAGCTTCGGGTAGTTCCCCTATCATTCCGGAGCCTACTTCCTGGTGCAGATTTTCGAGCTTCACTACTTCATACGCTACCTCTTCATAGGGGTGAGCGCCGCGCAGGGCCCGCAGCACGGTTGCTTGCTGGTGGAGGGGTAGCAGTATTTCCACCCGGTCCTCGCGCACCAGCTCGGGCTGTCCGGGTTGCCCAATAAAAGGGGCAGTGGCCGCGCCTGGCGTGAAGGTGCCCATGCCTTCGGAGCGGAAACTGCACTCCGAGTAGTTGCCTACCTGCCCCGCCCCGGCCTGGTAGAGCGCTTGGAGCACGGCCTCAGTGTGCGTGGTGGGCACGTAGGTGATGAGCTTGGCCAGTAAAGCCGGCTTCGGGTCAAGGATGCGCAGGTTTTGCAGGCCCAGCTTCTCGGCGAGCTTGCGGTTTACGCCGTGGTATATATTATCGAGGTTGGTATGGGCGGCGTAAATGGCCACATCGTTTTTGATGGCCTTGATAAGCGTTTGCTCTACCTCACTAGCTCCCGTCAGGCGTTTAAGCGGCCGAAATACCACCGGATGATGCGCCACTACCACATTGCAGCCCCGGCGCAGGGCTTCATCTACTACCGCCGGCGTGCAGTCAAGAGCAATCAGTACGCCGCGTATTTCCATGGCGGGGTCGCCGCACTGCAGGCCGGCGTTATCATATGATTCTTGGTAGGCCAGGGGAGCGGCCCGCTCCAGCACGCGGGCAAGGTCTTGGACGGTTGGCATGGGGTATGGGGCTAGTAAGCAGGGCAAATGTGCGGAATGTGGGGAATAAATCCGGAAAGCAGCAGTGGCGCCCAAGTCTTAACCTTATGCGTTGTTGCTGCTCACCCTATGTAACATCTCCACATAGCGCGCTACATTTTCGGTCAAGGCCCGGCGCTTGTACTGCATCAGGTACCTAGGGTGGTCCAGGATATGGATCTGATCAAAGAGCTGAAGTTCCTGATTGAGCTTCGTGAAATACAGCCCGTTGCGCCGGCCCAGGCAGATGGCCGCATGGCGCGCCAGCCCCACCTGCGTCACTTGCTGCTGAAGCCCCGTCTTAATAGCGGGCCACAGCGCCTGCGTGACGGCCGGCGAATCATAAAAATTGTAGTTCAGCCCGTTGCGCAGCAACACCAGCGGGTACAGGGAGCCCAGGAAAAACTGCTGATAGAAGGCTTCCGGCCCGCCCATGGCTAGCACCACGGCCTGCACAAACTCACTGGATGGTTCCCGGCGGCGCGGCAACTCGTTGTGGATGCCCCAGGCTGCTAGGGCCGTGGGGTCGGTGAAGGCCACGCCGGTGCGCCCATTGCCTAGTCGGCCCGGATTAATGCCTAGTAACGCAATACGCGGCTGATTGCCAGTATAGTAGCGCTGCGCAAACTGCTGAAACAAGCCGCGCGGCGTAGGATCTTGGAACGGACTATACGCTTCCACCCCTTCGGGCAAAGCAGCAGGCAGAGGAAACTCAGTGAGAAAGCGAAACAGGCGGTCGGAGAACATACGAGGGCACGAGATGGTACTAGGCAGTTCAGCTCTACGGTAAAATATGCTCTGCCGCCCTGTTGCTTACCCTCTTCCTGAACACCAAAAGACTCATCCGAGCATTACCCGGACAATGGCTACATCATCGGTTGGTGAAAGAGAGTGACGGTTCTCCAGGCGTTTGGTCTTGATATTGAGCATCTCGTCCCGCTCACAAAGCTCTTGGTCGATGAGGAGGTAGCGGGCTACATTAATTGGGTCAGAAGCGACGGAATCCAGGTTTTGGAAGCTGTCAATGCCATCGGTAGCCAGGCTTACATCAGTGCAAGCGGTTGCCTGAAAAAACTGCTTCTGCTTCCCATACCACTTTTCGAAGTCCTGACCCAAGTGATAAGCGAGATAGTCAGGCGTATTATCCTGCTCAAAGCGAATGAGCTGGCCATTTATGGCAACGGTAGCATCCCCGATGGCTAGGCCATACACCTCTTGGGTGCTCGCGTTAATAAGCCCTAGCACCAGCGTAGTGAGCAGTTCCGAGGTATCCAGCAGCAATTGGCTTTTCATATTTCTGAATTCCAGAAACACGGCGGCCAAAATATCATGTAACTCCTCTTGGAGGGAAAGATCAGCGGAAATGCTGCCGTAAAATTCGTGGTACTGCCGCTCCTTAATTACCTTCCGGATGATTTTAGCCATCAAAGTAGCCGCAAAATGACTTTCCTGGCCCATCGTGCACCCATCCATTACGGCGCATACCAGCTTGTTTTCTCCCTGCTTCAGCACCAGGGTAAAGTCTTCGCAAAAATCAGAATGGTAGCGCCCGATTTTTAGTAGTTGATAGATTCGCATAATCCGTCAGGCCACAGCCTGGGCTACTGCAGTAGCAAATAAAACTCGGAGGAGGCTGTGGAATGCGGCAAATATCTGGGTTTGCCGACGAATTGAACGGAAATTTCCTGGTACGCTCGTCTCTTATGCCTTGCTAAGGCGCCGCAACCTAGCAGCAACCCGCTACTTTTGTGCCTTCCGCTATCTGGCCGCCCACTATGCCTCCTATTCTTACCCTGTTGCTACTTCCGCTAAGCTGGCTGTATGCCGGCGTGATGGCCGTACGCAACTGGCTGTACGAGGCGGGCTGGAAACCCCAGACGCAGTTTGAGCCGCTGCCCATTCTGAACGTGGGCAACCTGCGGGTAGGGGGCACTGGCAAAACGCCGCACGTGGCCTGGCTCGTGAGCTGGCTGCAGCAACATGGCCAGCAGCCAGCCCTGCTCAGCCGCGGCTACGGCCGCCGTACCCGCGGCTACCGCCTAGCCAATGCAACGGATACTGCCGCTACCATCGGCGACGAGCCGTTGCAGCAGTTCAGGCAGTTTGGGGGGCTAGTGCCCGTAGTTGTGAGTGAAGACCGGGTAGCTGGGCTGCAACGGCTTTTGCGCGATGTGCCCGCCACCACCGCGGTAGTGCTCGATGATGCCTACCAACACCGCCGCGTAAAGCCCACCCTGAACATCCTGCTTACCGAGCAGGAAAGGCCATTTTACAAGGATTACGTGCTGCCGGCTGGCCGCTTGCGCGAAAGCCGCGCCGGGGCGGCCCGAGCCGATATGGTGATTGTAACCAAGTGCCAGTCCGATTTATCAGAGAAAGAGCAAACTACCATTACAAACCACATCAGGCGCTATGCTAGCCCTGCTGTGCCGGTGTTGTTCTCGTGCTACGACTATGGTATGCCCGTGCCGTTGGGAGCTACTAGGGGGCAGCCGGGCACTGAGGTTCTGCTACTTACCGGTATTGCCCGCCCCGAGCCGCTGCACCAGCACCTGGAGGCTGCGGGCTTTCACGTGCTTACTCATGCCCGTTTTCCAGATCATCATGCCTTTCAGCCCGAGGAGATTCGGGCGCTGGCGGCGCAATTACGGCCCGGCCAGTGCGTTCTGACTACCCAGAAAGATGCCGCCCGCCTGTTGGAGCCAGCCTTGGCTGCACTTGTGGCCGATTTGCCCGTATTTTACATTCCGATTAAGGTTCGGTTTCTGGCCGATGGGGAAACCCGATTAGCCAACTTCTTGACCCCGTACTTTCAGCCCCACGCTGTTGTCTGATTCGCTGCTGTATTCCTTATTGAAGGCTTTGGAGCCCCGTTCTGTTGATTCTGGCGGCCGAGGCTGCCGGGCGCGCCGGCTGCTCATGGCCGCGTTGCCGGCCCTGTTGCTGCTGGTACTAGGCCTGTTGCCTAGCGCAACCCTTGCCCAGATTGTCGACGATTCCACTAAAAACATCTACGGCGCCCGCACTACCTTCATTCTGCGGGAGGCCGATATTATGCGGCAGGATACGGTAGGGCGCATGATTGACACCACCCTGACCCGCCTGCCTCAGCACCGCTTCTGGACCCACGACTCCACCTATCAGCAGGACCTAGGTAACTTCGGAACCGCCTCGCGGCCGTTGCTTTGGGAGCCAAACCTGCAGTTGGGAGCCCGCCTGGGCCGGAACGTGTTTGACCGGTACGCGCGCAACGCCGCCACCATCCCTTACTACGATACCCGCTCGCCCTACACGTTCTTTCGCTTTCACCAAGGCAACCCCTACGAGCAGATTTTTGAGCTCTCGTATGCTCGAAGCCTGAAAAAGAACTTCAACGTAGGCTTTGCCTACGAACGTTTTGGGGCCAACAAGGCCATAGCGGTTACGAGTACCCGTGAGGGTCAGACAGAGCACAGCAACTTCCTGTTTTTTGCCCGCTACCACTCGCCCGATGACCGTTATAATGCTGTGGCTAACTTCAGCACGGCCCGCCACCGCGTAGCTGAGCAAGGCGGTATTCAGCCTCAAACTTCTGACTTTGATGCGACGGGAAAAGTAGATTTAAAAGGCCTGTTTGACTATCAGCGGGAGGTAGTAAACCTGACAAATGCCCTTAACCGAGAAGCACGCGACCAGGTTCGGCTTACGCATACCTACCGGCTATTGGGTCGGGGGCTTACCGCATTTCACACCTTTGATTGGCGTCGGCAAAACAACCGCTTCAACGATACCGAATTAAAACCGAACGGAAGTACGCCGGTGTTCTACCCCGAATTCCGACTGAGCACCGCCGCTACCGACGACCGGGCCGAATTCCGGCAGCTGGAAAATACGGTGGGTGTGATGGGCCGCACTACTACTATTGAGTACCGGCTGTACGGGCGTCACCGTAATGCTTCCCTAGAAACCCGTGCTGCTGATGGGGAGCCCGCCGTACTGATGCAGGCCCTGCCCCGTCGTACGTTCAATCAGTTATTTGTAGGCGGTACGGCGGCGTTTCGCTACCGTCAGTTTGCTATTGAAACAGCCGGCGAGTTCAAGCCTTCCGCGCAGTTAAACAACACCGAATATTGGCTGCGCGGCGGCACGCGCTTGGGGCCACTAAGCGGCGAACTGCTGGTAGCCAGCTACGCACCTACCCTTACCGAACTGGAATTCAGAGGCAACCATTATGAATGGGACCACAAGGGCAGCAGCTCCAATGCGTTTTCCAACACCGATGTGCAGCAGCTCCGGGTGCGGGTAGCGCAGCAATTAGGCCGGCATTATCTGGAGGCAGGTGGTACAATAGCTAACATCATTGATCTGATCTATTACAGCGAGGAACAGGCGGGTGGTGCGCCTCGTCAACTCAGTGGCACCCGCCAGCTAACCACACTTTCGGCGCGCTACCGCGTTAATTTTGGGCCGCTCTATTCTGACAACCAAGCCACGTACACTATTGGGGGCGAAGACGATAAGGAAGGATTGCGCGTGCCCAAGATTGTTGGCGACGCCCGGCTGTACTTCCAGGGGTTTGTGTTTAAGAAGGCGTTACTAGGGCAGGTGGGGGTGCAAGGTTATTTCCAGTCACGCTGGAAACCCTATGACTACAGCCCTAGCACGCAGCAGTTCTTTGTTCAGAATCACTTTACCAGCCGCAATATTCCGGTGGTAGACGCCTTCCTGAGCGCCGATATCAAAACGGTGAATGTGTTTCTGAAGATGGCGTACATCAATCAGTTTTTGCCGCAGTCGGGCTATTTCACGGCGCCCTATTATGCGGCTTTGCCCCGGCGCTTTCAGTTCGGTATTCGTTGGCAGTTTTTTAACTAGCCTTGCCTGCCCGTCAAACCTCCCTGGCGTGCCCCTCGTGCAATACACTTGTTTGCCTCGGGTTCTAGGCCAATTTTGCTTCTCCTCATGAAAGAAAAAACTATCCTCAAGCTGAAGCTGAACACTGACCCACGGTGGGTTGATATTGCCAGTAAAAACATCGAGGATATCCTCGTGGACCATGCCTATTGCGAGCAGAAGGCAGCCAGCACCGGTATTTCCCTCATCGTTAAATACCCCGAAAAAACGCGGCTGGTTGAAGAGCTAACCGCCTTGGTAGCCGAGGAGTGGGAGCACTTTGCGCGGGTGTTGCAGGAGCTACGCAAGCGAGGCCACGAGCTGGGCCGTCCGCGCCGCGATGAGTACGTGGTGCAGCTAATGAGCCATGTGCGCAAAGGCGGCGCCCGGGAGCGGCAGCTAATGGATCAGCTGTTGGTAAGTGCTCTGATAGAGGCTCGTAGCTGCGAACGGTTCAAGCTGTTGTGGAAGCACATTCCAGACCCCGAGCTCAGCCAATTCTACTATGAGCTGATGGCATCAGAGGCGGGGCATTTCGTGAGCTACGTAGACTTGGCCAAGGAATATTGCAACGCAGAGGAGGTAGATGCCCGCCTGCAGGAGCTGCTGAAAATTGAGGGCGAAATCGTAACCAACCTGCCCGTCCGCGACGACCGGATGCACTAGCCCGGCTTGGTGGCCGAACCGGCCTTTGCTACGTAGTTTGTGGGTGGCTTGCCGGCTGGGTAACCACCAGTTCTAGGGCGCATAAAAGCGGCACCTGGCAGTTTAGCTTTGCTTTACTCAGGGGCTATGCTACCTAATTGTGAAAGTGAGACTTACAGCCGCAAATCTTATTTTTTCAAGAGGGCTTTGTTGTCTGAAAAGTAATTGTAGTTTCGTCGCTGGCATCTTCAATAGCGGTCTATGAAACACACCTTTACTCTGCTTCTTTTACTTGTTGGTTTGCCTCTTGGGGCACTGGCCCAAGCCTCAGCCGCTTCGGATCCGGTGGTGCTGAACTTCTGCGGCCTTAATGTGCCGGTGGAGGCTGGTTGCGCCCCTAGCTCCAAAAATCAGCTGACGTGTACTGACTACCAGCTGACGTGGATGTATCTTGACTTCGCTTTTCTGAAAACGTATCCAGAGCAATACGCGCGTCAGATGCAGAAAAAGCACAAGAACGTGGAGCGTCAGCCTCTGGATTGTTTTATTCTGGACACGCCCGCCAAGGGTTTCCGGCTGAGTTACCCCACGGAGCAGGGAGGTATTGCATATCAGCTTATTGCCTATGGTATTGCCAAGGGCCAGCCGGTGTTAATTGACCTGGTGCTGCCCACCGACCCGGAAAAAACGGCCGACCTTCCGGCCGCCGCCCGCCAGATTCTGCGACTGCCTAAGTAGCCGGGGCCACTCAGGCAGTTGCAGCCGACGCTATGCTTCGCTCGTGGCGTCGGCTTGATAGGGTTTGGAAGCTAGCAGGCCTTCCGGCACAGAAAGCTCGCCGGTGTGGGCATCAATCAAGCCATTGCGCTCATCCTCAATGTTAGTAGCCTGCGTGTACACGTCGCCGGCAATGGGACGTTTGCGAAGTTCCTGCTTGAATTGCTGAATGCGCTCCGTACGCTCTGCCGAGTCCTTCGGTCCGCCGTAATCGGCAAAGCCAAAGCCGCCCCATTCGCTGATGATTAGCGGCTTTTGGCGGGCATAGAAGAACGGGTCGCCGATGACCAGCGGCAGTACAGCTACGTTATTTAAGTCGCCTTGCACCATGCGGTCGAGCAGCTCCGACCAGCGACTGAGCTCCGGGGTATATACGTGCGCCGTCAGCAGATCCGACTTCAGCCGTCCGTTCACGGAAATGTGCTGCCAGCCATCGTTGTCGACCACCAGAAACTGGGGATGGTTTATAAGCATGTAATGATACATGTCCACGATATACCGGCGTGTTTCCGGATTTGTGGCAATGTCCTGGGCGCCCCAGTCCTCGTTGTAAAGGCTCCAGATGACTACAGAGGGGTGAGACTCAATGTGCGCTAGCATACGCAGCAGCTCGGCCTGGTGGTTTTCTCGGCTTTTGGCAGTGGAGGAGTGCGGGCTAGGTACTTCTACCCACAGCAGCAAGCCCAACTCGTCGGCTAGGTTGTAAATACGTGGGTCGACGCCAGCAATGTGCACCCGTACTAGGTTGCACCCCAATGCTTTCATGGCGTGCATGTGGCGCTGCATCTCCTCATAGGTGGCCGTGCCCGGCTGGTACAGAATGCCATCAATGTAGATGGGCTCGTTGTTGAGGTATACAAACTTTCCTCTCGACTCAATCTTGCGCAGCCCGAAGTGGGTTTCTATTTCGGCGGTGTAGCCTTCACTATCAACGAGTTGAGCTACCAGCCGGTAGAGGTGAGGGGAGCCTGGTTGCCAAAGCTCAGCCCCGGTCAGCTCCATTACTACCCGCTGTTGCCGCTCACCGGCTTCCAGCTTCAGGGTAAAATCAGAGGTAGCGAGGGGCTTGGGCGTGGGCGCAATTTTATCGAATACCTGCAGGCGCAGTGTGTACAGGCCGGGGTCGTGGATGCGCGTCGTGATATTGAAGCGCACCATTTTGTCTTCAATCACACTGTCGACGCCTACGCGGGAGCGGAGACGGTTGCGCTCCACCATTTCCAGCCAGATGCTCCGGACGGCGCCAGTGTATGTCTGGTACCAAATGCCGCCGCGCTTGTACACATGCGACTCCTGCTTGCCACGTGGCCGTTCGGCATCCATAGTATCTACAATGCGGACCGTGAGGCGGTTAACCGGCCGCAGGTGCTCTTCGCGTAGCTCAAAGGAAAAAGACGTGTACTCGCCGTAATGCACGTCTTCGCCTTCTACGGTACGGAGTGGGAAGCCATTGAGCCAGACCCGGGTTTCGTAGCCACAGGCCCCGAAGGTGATCTGGAACATAGAGTTCTTATCGTCGTCATCGCGCTCAGGCAAGATAAACTCCCGCTCATACCAGGCTACAACCTTGTCTTTCCAGCCCGGGGCTAGGGGGGCATCCTTTGCCAAGTGTTCCTCCACCGAGCCAGGCCAGCTGGCGGTGCGCTCGTAGTTGTGGGCTAGGTGCCAGCCGTCGCGCAAGCCAACGTCGTCGGAGTCCAGTTTAAACTTCCATTCGCCATCCAGCAGCAAGTAGTTGTTGGCGCGCAATACCGCCCTAGGAAGCGGATTGGCAGCTCTGAAATTACGTTCGCTAGTCGAAAACCCGTAGTTGGAATTTGATTCAGGAGCAGTCATGTGGGCATTACTGGTGTGAAATCTACAAACGAGGATTATGCGCCTGCGGATACTTTGCTAGGGCATAAAAACGTAAAAACCCGATGCAAAATGGGTGCAACGGGTTTCTCAGTAGGGCTGCTGCGCTAACAAGCACAGCTGCTGCCCTTAGGTTTTTTGTTTCTTCTTCTTGGCTGCTGGGAATAGGATGTTGTTCAATATCAGGCGGTAACCGGGTGAGTTAGGGTGTAAGGCAAGATCGGTAGGGTCTTCTTCTACCAAGTGCTGATAGTCCTCCGGGTCGTGGCCGCCATAAAACGTCCAGGTGCCTTTGCCCAGCGTTCCGTGCATGTAGCGCACCTCACCCGAGGCTTTGTTATCGCCCATTACTACTACATCGGGTTTTACTAGCTGCTTACGGAACGCCGTCGTCTGGCCCATGAAGCCGTGCACCGTGCGTACATGGTTTTGCGTGAGCATGGTCGGCACCGGGTCGTACTTGGCTGAGAACGTGAAGAGCTGGAAAAAGTCGTTGTCTTCGTACACACCCCGTTCGCGCGGATCCATATCAATGTTAGAGTACTCGTACTCAAACGGATTCATGCGGAGCTGAAAGTTCTGGAAGGCCAGCGTCCGGTTGAAGTTGAGCTTGGATTGGGCCGTAGCATCCGCAGGGTCGCCATCGTACATGGTTTCTACCATATCGAGGCCTAGTCCGGCCAGGGCAATATCATAGGAGTCGGTGGCGGAGCACATAGCAAACTGGAAGCCGCCGCCCGCAATAAACTCCTGCATCTTCACCACCACGGCGCCTTTCATCTGGCTTACCTTGGCAAAGCCGTTGCGCTTGGCCGTGGCTTCGGCATCGCGCTGCTGCTGCTGGTACCAGGGGCGGCTGCGGTACGTGGCGTAGAACTTGCCGTACTGGCCCGTGAAGTCCTCGTGGTGCAGGTGCAGCCAATCGTACTTCGGCAGGTCGCCGCGCAGTACCTCGTCGTCGTAGATCTGGGTGTAGGGAATTTCGGCGTAGGTGAGCACCATGGTCACGGCATCGTCCCAGGGTTGCTTGCCTTTGGGCGTGTACACTGCAATTTTGGGCACCTTCTCCAGCTTCATCACGTCCATGTTGGCGTTGGGGTCGGCTATTTCCGACAGAATGCCCGTGTACTGCGCCTCGCTGATAATCTGGTAGCTCACGCCGCGCACGGCCAGCTCGTTTTCAGCGCCGGCGGCCACCTCGCAGGCAAAGGAGCCCCCGCGGTAGTTTAGCAGCCAATCAACCTCCACCTGTTTGCCTAGCAGCCAATAGGCTACGCCATACGCTTTCAGGTGCTCTTTTTGAGTTTCATCCATCGGGATGAGGATGTGGTTGGCCCACGCGCCGGCCGGCTGCAACAGGCCAGCCGCCAACAGGAAAAACAAGGTAAGCAGGCGAGGAAAGCTCATACTGAAAATGGCAAATCAACTACTCCAATAACTACACAAACGACTAGGGCCTAGAGACAGGCAAAGCCGTGCAAGTAGACAGAAACCATCGTCCGCGTAGGCTAAAACAGCTGGTTACTCCCTGCTTCTAAAGGTAACGAAAGCAGGTGGGAGTTTAGTTGAAACCCGCTACCTTGCGGTACCGGCCGGTGTTGCCCAGCTACCGGTGTGGCCTAGTCAGCCCAAGTGTGGGTTCTTCGTTTTCGCGTCTACCTGCTGCCGTTATGCACCTGTTGGAAAACATCAAAGAGGCGTTTCGTTCCATCCACAGCAACTTGCTGCGCACTATTCTAACGGCGCTTATTGTCAGCATCGGCATTATGTCGTTGGTAGGCATCCTAACGGCCATCGACGCCATTAAGGCCTCTCTGAACACTACGTTTGCTAGCTTGGGAGCCAACTCCTTTGAAATCAAGGCAAAAGGCTACAATAATCGCTCCCGCCGAGGCGGCATTCAGGGCAAAACGTATCCGGTGATTTCGTACCTGCAGGCCCGCCAGTACAAGTCGGAGCTCGGAGACAACGCCAAAGTGGGCATTTCGGCCTTTATAGCCGGCGCCGTTGAGGTGAAGGCTAACGATAAGAAAACCAATCCCAACATGCAGGTAGTTGCCGGCGACGAAAACTACCTCATGATTCAGAACTACAACCTGCAGGGCGGGCGCACTTTCTCGGCTACGGAGCTTGATAACGGCGCCAACGTGGTGATTGTGGGAGGCGAAATCAAAGACAAGCTGTTTCCGCAGCAAAGCCCTCTGGGCAAATACGTATACATGCTCGGCCGCCGCTTTCAGGTGATTGGCGAGCTAGAGAAAAGCGGCAGCAGCATGGGCGGCGGTGGCGCCGACCGCCTTCTGCTGATTCCGCTGGAAACCGGCAACCAACTGCCCCGGCAGCGCGCCCTCACCTACGATATCAAAACCGCCACGCCCGATGCCAATTACCTTAACTACCTAACCGGTGAGGCCACGGGTATCATGCGCGCCGTGCGCCACGATGCGCTTGGCCAGGAAGACAGCTTCGAGTTGGAACGCAGCGACTCGCTAGCGGGTAAGCTCGATTCCTTGTCGGGAAATCTGCGGATGGGGGGCTTCCTAGTGGGGTTCATTACCCTGCTTGGGGCTAGTATTGCCCTCATGAATATCATGATGGTTTCCGTGACGGAACGGACGCGGGAGATAGGAATTCGGAAGGCACTAGGTGCCACGGCGCTTCAAATCCGGCAGCAGTTCCTGATTGAGGCCATTGTGATTTGTGTAATGGGCGGCACGCTCGGCATCTTGCTTGGAGTAGGTATGGGCAATGGCGTTTCGCTGCTGGTAGGTAGCGGCGGCTTTATTATCCCGTGGCTTTGGATGATGGTAGGCCTACTGATTTGCGTGACGGTAGGGCTGGCTTCGGGCTATTATCCGGCTAGCAAAGCCGCCGCCCTCGATCCAATTGAGTCACTTCGTTTCGAGTAGAGTACTAGGCCTTATAGCACTGCAAAGCCTCCAGGTACCTATGCTTTTTTTCGGCTAGGGTAGAGTTTGTACTTGAAAAGTCGTTTTGATTCTCCTGCTGGTTATGCTTGATCCAGCGTCCGCTTGCCGAAGCATGATGACCATCTTGAATTTCAAATACCGCTTAGAGTTGATTTTAGCGCCCAATAGTTGGTGAATATTCTAGGTGCGTAGGCGGCTTAAGCTTCCTCATCAACTAGCCCGTCATGCCATAGCATATGGCGCAGCAAGCCAAGGACGAGCCAAAGAGAGGTGTAGTAGCCAAGCACCTCGCGTACGGATGTTGCCACTTTTTACTGTGTCTGAAAAGCCATTATACTTCCCCAAGCCGTCGTGCTTGAGTTAACCTAGCAAACTCCTTGGCTACGCCGCCCTTTGGCTCGCTGCCAGCTCTGCCTGAGGGTAGGGTAGGCCAAGACAGAAATGCTCTCTTTTGATTCCTCTTCCCTTCGTCACAGCGCAGTGACTTGTAGTGAACATTTTCTCGAGAGCTTCAAATGCGACAATCAAGTCTGGGCTTATAGTCTTAGCTGACGCCGAAATTAGAATTCGTAGAGACGAACACGTAAGCTCGTGGCAGCACCATAGACTTCGCGGGCAAGAGGAATCAGAAAAAATAGAGCAGAGAGACGAAAATGAATTTTTTGAAACGAAGCTGTAACAAGGCGTGGCATGAGTGTAAGCGAACGTGCAAACAAGTAAAGCCCTCACATGTAAAAGCCAGCGCAATATCCCGGAGAGGGGAGCATTGAAATGACTAGCATCGGCCAAACATAAGGAGCAAGGAAGTGTGTTGTTTATTAAACATTTGGGTTATATTTGAGACGATAAAGAAGTATAACCCATTTGGTGACAATGGAAAAGTCAACAGTCGGAGAAAGGTTTGTGCAGCTTATTGCTCATTTGGGCATAAGCAAAAATGCGTTTGCAGCTTCCCTTGACAAGACAGCTACAGTCATCCAACACCTTGTTGATGAGAGAAATAAACCCGGATTTGACCTTTTGTGTAAAGTATTTGAAGTGTATCCAAATGTTTCAAAAGAATGGCTTTTGCAAGGAAACGGTCCGATGCTTTCTCAACAGGATTCACCTGCTATAGCGCCTGTGGAATCCAGCAAGAGTCAGCCTGCCAGTCAACCGGTGGCTGAAATTTCTAGCCCAGTTCAAGAACAAAAGCAGCCAACTGAAAGGCCTGCGGCCGTTAATGAAGTAGTAGTTACAGCAAGTATATCCGCACCAGTTCCGGAGCTCGCTGCAGTTCCCGTCCCTGTGGCCGCTAGCCAGCCGCAAGCTGTTGCTGCGCCTCTGGAAACTGCCGCACCAACCACCGTAGCTGCCGTTGCACCCACACCCGCTGCGCCTGCCGCTTCTGACGCAAGCTGGCAGACCGCTTTGTATACTCAGCAAATGGCACATCAGCTGGCGTTAGCTGAACTGCGCAACCAACACTTACAGGAGCAGCAGCGGCTAATGCAGCAAATGATGGACCTGATGCAGCGCCAACTCACCCGCTGATAATTAGCATCATCTTCTTTATAGAAACGAAAAGGCCCCCGCTAGGAAGCAGGGGCCTTTTCGTTTGCTAGCCTGGCAATGTGCCGGAATGCTAATGTTGAAACACCTCAATGCCTAGCTCTTCGGCCTCCATCAGGTTCTGCGGATTCACAGCCGTCAGACGAAGGCGCTTTAGTTCACCAACCAGTAAGGGGTCGTATTTGGCCGTAACCCGAATATAGTTCGGTGTAAAGCCTTCCATATGGCCATTGTTTACATCATCTTCAAACAGCACCGTCGTTTCAGTGCCTAAGTGCTGCTCGTAGAAATAGCGCTTCTTCTTCTCGGAAAGGCCCCGCAGCTGCGTAGTGCGCTCGTGGCGGTGGCGGTCTTGCACGCGGCCGGGCAGGGTTGGGGCCAGGGTGTTTTCGCGCTCTGAGTACGGGAATACGTGCAGATAGCTTACATCCATCTCGTTCAGAAACTGATAGGTTTCCAGGAAGTCGGCTTCCGTTTCGCCGGGAAAGCCTACAATCACATCTACCCCAATGCAGGCATGGGGCATAACCTCCTTAATAAGAGCTACGCGCTCCTGGTACAGCTCGCGGCGGTAGCGGCGGCGCATCAGGCCCAGAATTTTGTTGGAGCCCGACTGCAGCGGAATATGGAAGTGCGGCATAAACCGCTTCGATTGCGCTACAAACCGGATAATTTCTTCGGAAAGCAGATTGGGTTCGCAGCTGCTGATGCGGAACCGCTCAATTCCTTCTACCTCATCAAGGGCACGCACTAGGTCAAAGAAATCCTCTTTCCGCTCGCGCTCCGGGCCCTGCAACCCAAAGTCTCCGAGGTTTACGCCAGTCAGCACAATTTCCTTTACCCCAGTTTCGGCCAGCTTTTGCACGCGCTCTACCACGCTCTGCACGGAGTTGGAGCGGCTCTTGCCGCGGGCCAGCGGAATGGTGCAGAACGAGCAAGAATAGTCGCAGCCGTCCTGAACCTTCAAGAAAGTGCGGGTCCGGTCGCCGTAGGAGTGGGCGGCATGAAACTCTGTGGCTTCAGAAATAGGCGAGGCAAACACGTGGCCCGGCTGCCCGGCGGCGGGCTTCTGGAAACCGGCTAGGGTCTCCACGAGCTGAAACTTCTCGGCGGCGCCCAGTACCGCATGTACGCCGGGAATCTCGGCAATTTCCTGGGGCTTGAGCTGGGCGTAGCAGCCTACAATGGCCACAAACGCCTCCGGATTATGCTTCAATGCCTCTTTCACCACCTTCCGGCACTTGCGGTCGGCGTGGTCTGTGACGGAGCAGGTATTGATAACGTAGATGTCAGCGGCATCCTCAAAGGCTGCTTTCACGAACCCATGCTCCTCAAACTGCCGGCCAATGGCCGACGTTTCGGAGAAGTTGAGCTTGCAGCCCAGCGTATAAAAGGCAACTTTTCTGGTATCCATAAGCAAGGGCGCAAAGATACTGCTTAGTTGTGGGTTGCGGAAAGATTCCGACAAGTTCACGCCCCCAGCCCCTTAACGCCCGGTTTGTACTGCTCAAAGCGGCCTGTTGCTAGGTGCCAATAGAGGGCAAACCGGCCTATAGTTGGCACTTAGCAACCAAGTAAACGTGCCGCTTTTACGCGTGTTGTTTTACTAGGTCTATCAGGGCCGGCAAGTCAAGGGGGCGAAGTTCTTGCGCTGAGGCTGCCAGTTGCCACGGTTGCTCAGCTGTGGCGCGCCGGAATATGGCCGGCAAAGGGTAGGAGCTTAGTTCCGGATGCTGCTGCTGTAGTTCGTTGCGGTGCAGAAAGGAGGTGTGAGCTGGCAGGCGTTGGATAAACTCCCGCCACTCGGGCCGCATGGTGGCGGCACCAAACGTTACGGCGCACAACGAGCAGGCATATGTAGCCGGCGACAACGTTTTGTGCAGCGTATCGAGCAGGCCATTCACGAGGCCGGAATCAGCATTGTAAACGAAAAGCAACTCGGGCATTAGAAGTAAAAAATCATGTAGCAGCTTGTGGCACAATCAGCACCTAGCGGCCATGACGACAAAATGAGTACACTATTTCCGCAGAAAGTCAGCAAACGATGTTTGCTCATAGGCTTGGCCAAACTGCAACTGGGCGGCGGAAGGCCGACCTTTGCGCCTAATTACGCGGCGGGCAATGTTATCGTAGGTGACGGTACCTGCGGGCGTTACTACCCCAAATCCATCGGTAAAGCAGTAAAACGCTACTCCGTGAGGCCAGGAGGCAGGTGGAGGCGCCAGCAGGTCGCGGCTCCAGGGAAAGGCGGTGCTGGGCAGGTTTAGCTGATGGAGGAGGGTAGCAGCCACATCGGTTTGGCTGCCGTAGGTGCTGATGCTGCGCCCGGCCGCGGCTGGCCGCAGAGCGCCGCCGGTGAGCAGCAGCGGAATCCGGAATTTAGCGGGCGCGTCGTTGGGCGTGTTACCGGGCTCCGGATGGCCGTGGTCGGCTACCACCACCACTAGCGTATTATCCCACCACGGTTGCCGCCGGGCTTTATTGAGAAACTGACCTAGTACATGGTCGGTGTAGAACATAGAGTTGCGAAACCGGTCGGCTTCGCTGGCGCCCGTAAACCGCGGCGGCATGGGCACATCAAATGGCTCGTGGCTGCTAAGCGTAAAGGCCGTCACGAAGAAGGGCACGCGCTGACTTGGAAGCTCGCGCAGCATCCGGTTAAACAGCACATGGTCGTGGGCACCCCATTTCGAGTTTTGGTCCTGTCGGGCAAAGTCGGCCCGCTCCGTAAACCGCTCGTAGCCGGCCGTCACGAGGTAGCTTTTCATGTTGGCGAAGGCCAGCTCGCCGCCATGGTAATACGCCGTGCTGTAGCCCAGCACCTTAAACTCCTGCGCCAGATGGGGGAGACGCTCCGTTTTGCGCGGGTACTTGATGATACTGGTGGCCGGCTGGTTGGGGTAGCCTGAAAGCAAGGCCACCAGTCCTTTCTGGCTTCGGTCGCCGGCGGCATATAGTTGCTGAAACGACACTCCCACGTGGCTCAGGCTATCCAGAGTAGGCGTGACACCTCGCTCGCCGCCCAAATGCCCCACCAGCTTGGCCGTAAAACTCTCCAGAATGATAAACAGCACGTTGGGCCGAGTAGTACGCAACAGCGTCGCGGTATCAGGCGCCGTGGGGGTGTAGAGTTGCTGGGTTAGCCGGTGGGCCGTGGAATCAGGTAGGAAATTATAGGCGCTGGGCTCCGTATTCTGCAGCCGCAAAGAGTTGGCTACATTCCAGGGTACATTAATGGCGGCGTGGTTGGCAAAGGGTTGGTTAGAGAAATAAACGTCGCTCTGGTTAATCGGTATCTGCTGCAATCCGCCGCGCAAGGGCACGGCCAGCAACGCTAGGTACAGCAAGCCTGCCAACCCGGCCCGCAGCTTGCTGAAGCCAGGCGGTAGCGCCGAAAGCCGTCCTACTACCTTTGTATACAACACAAACCCCAGGCCAAGCAAACCAACAAAAAGGGCTGCCAGCAACAGCACCGGCGCGCTGCCCGCCGAGGCCAGCATTTCGCGGGGCGTGTTTAGGTATTGCAGCGGGGTAGCGTCGAGTCGAAAGCCCCAGGCGCGGTATAGCTCCAGATCCGCTACCGTACCCGCCGCGACCACAATGCCCATTACCGCCGTGAAAAAGCGAATCAGGCGCTCCATCGGAAACCGGGCCGGAGCCAGACTTCCTATTATAAACAGCAGGAAAGGAAGTACGCTCAAATAGGCGGCTGCTGAGGCATCCAGCCGCAAGCCATATCCAAATATACGTAGCACCGTGCGCCCCGAAAGAGTGCTGGTCTGACTCCAATGGTACAGTACAAACAGTAGCTTGGCAGCTACGAAATACACCAGCCAAAACCAAAAATAGCGCGGCTGGAAGGCAAAGCGACTTCTCACCCCGCAAAGGTAGGTAGCCCGCCCAAACCACCGGTCCCCACTCCCGCATTTGTGCCGGCCAGAACAGCCAACAACTTCCGTAAGCTATAAGGACTAGGTGTAGTTATTAGGGGTAGTGACAGTCTTAGCAAGCAGTTTGTAGAAAATGTGTATCAAAATTGACTGGGGTAATCGAGTAAACAAGTGTGTTTGTCGAAAATGGGGTGAAAAAATATAGTGTCTTTTGGAAAACGATGAATACAACCTGTAACTTTGCCCTATCAATCCTGATTTTATCTCACGCTCAACAATAGCATGGCAATTCTTCGCTTTAAAGCACTGGAGTTAGTTGATCAGCGTAAGCCTCTGACCGTAGAGGCCACCGGTGAGCGCCGCTCCGATACTTTCGGTAAAAACGTCTTTAATCTTGATGCCATGCGGGCTACCATGCCCGGTGAGTACTTCAAGAAGCTGCAGGCCGCCGTTAAGCAGGGCTCTCCGGTAGAGCGCAGCGTGGCTGATGCCGTAGCTTCAGCTATGAAAACTTGGGCCATGGCGAAAGGTGCCACGCACTACACGCACTGGTTCCAGCCCCTTACCGGCGCAACTGCCGAAAAGCACGATTCCTTTTTCGACCTGAACTCCGATGGTCGGCCGATTGAAAACTTCAAAGGCTCGGCCCTGGTGCAGCAGGAGCCCGATGCGTCGTCGTTCCCGAACGGCGGCATCCGCAATACCTTCGAGGCCCGCGGCTACACCGCCTGGGATCCTACCTCGCCTGCGTTTATTATCGAAACTGCTGGTGCCAAAACGCTCTGCATTCCAACCATTTTCGTAGCCTACACCGGCGAAGCGCTCGACTACAAAGCCCCATTGCTGAAGTCGTTGGCCGCTCTGGAAAAGGCAGCAGTGGATGTATGCCAGTACTTCGATAAAGATGTACAGCGCGTGCACACTACCCTCGGCATCGAGCAGGAATACTTCCTCGTCGACCGTGCTCTTTACAACGCGCGCCCCGACCTGGTGATGACTGGCCGCACACTGTTCGGCCACGCTCCGGCCAAAGGCCAGCAGCTGGAAGACCATTACTTCGGCTCTATTCCGGCCCGTGTACACGCCTACATGCTGGAGTTTGAAGAGGAATCCAACAAACTGGGCATTCCGCTCCGCACCCGCCACAACGAAGTAGCCCCGCACCAGTTCGAGTGCGCTCCTACCTTCGAGGATGCCAACCTGGCCGTTGACCACAACCAACTGCTCATGGACATCATGGAGCGCGTGGCCGACAAGCACAACTTCAAGGTGTTGCTGCACGAAAAGCCTTTCGCGGGCGTGAACGGCTCAGGCAAGCACAACAACTGGGCTATGAGCACCGACACTGGGGTGAACCTGTTGGCTCCCGGTCGTCGTCCGAAAGAGAACCTTCAGTTCCTGGCGTTCTTTATCACCACCATTAAGGCCGTGCACCGCTTCGGCGACCTGCTGCGCGCCAGCATTGCCTCCGCTTCCAACGACCACCGCCTCGGAGCCAACGAAGCGCCGCCAGCCATCATGTCGGTGTTCGTCGGCTCGATGCTGGACTCGGTACTGGATGAACTGGAGCGCACTGCCAAGCTGCCCCTCGACAAAGGCGACAATATCTACCTCAAGCTGGGCATTGACAAGATTCCCGCTATTCTGCTCGATAACACCGACCGTAACCGGACCTCGCCTTTCGCCTTCACCGGCAACAAGTTTGAGTTCCGCGCCGTGGGCTCCTCAGCCAATAGCTCTTCGGCTATGACCACGCTCAACACCATTGTAGCCGAGCAGCTCATAGACTTCAAAAAGTCGGTTGATTCGCTCATTGAGCAGGGTAAGAAAAAGGAAGTAGCCATCGTAGATGTGCTCCGCGAGTATGTCATCACCTCCAAAAACATTCGTTTTGAAGGCAATGGCTACTCCGACGAGTGGAAAGAAGAGGCGGCGCAGCGCGGTCTGTCAAACGTGCCGACCACGCCACAGGCGCTGGATGCCATTGTGAGAGAAGATGCCGCTTCGCTGTTCGAGCGTCACCGGATTTTCTCGCACGTAGAGTTGCACGCCCGCCACGATATTTTGCTGGAAGACTACATCAAGAAAATCCAGATTGAAAGCCGGGTAATGGGTGATTTGGCGGTGAACCATATTATTCCGACGGCGGTTGCCTACCAAACCAAGCTAGTAAACAATGTGCGTGGCCTGCGTGAGCTTGGCCTCGACGACGAAAACTCGGAAGTAACGGTAGCGACTATCAAAGCCATTTCGCGGCATATGTCTACCATCAAAACTCAGGTAGATGAGATGATCAATGCCCGCAAAGTAGCTAACAAGATTGACGATACGCGCGAGCGGGCCATTGCCTACTGCGACACCGTTAAAGCACATTTCGATGCCATTCGCCGCTCTGCTGACAAGCTGGAGCTGATGGTAGCCGATGAGGACTGGCCCCTGGTAAAGTACCGCGAACTGTTGTTCCGGCACTAAGTCCAAGGTCAGAATCGGGCCGGAGTTGGGTGGGAATTTTCTCCGCGCCCCGATTTCAGAAAAGCCGTTTCCGGGTGGGGACGGCTTTTTTTGCGCCCTGACTTTTCGTGCTTAGTAAAACGGCCTTCCTGTTAGCGGGAAGGCCGTTTGATTTTTCATCGTTAAGCAGCGATAATCAGCTTTAAGCCTGGACTCGCCCCCAATTGGCCCCCAAACTCGCCCCCATTTTCAGGCCCCCGTGCGGACCGTGCGCCGGTAGATTTCCAGCAGCTCCTGCTCGTTAATCCCTGAGTAGCGGTTAAAGCTTTTCTCGGTCTGGTGGCCAGTGGCCAGCATCACCTGGGACTTGAGCACGCCCTGGTAAATCTTCAGGGTGGCAAAGGTCTTGCGGCCCACCCGGGTGGTGATGTGCAGGCGCCCGATACCAGCCAGCCGCGCCAGGTGGGGCAGGTAGTCCTCGTTCTTTTGCACGTAGGGCAAGCAGGTAGCCAGGCCCCAGGACTCGTACTGGCGCACCAGGGCCACGGGCTTAAAGACAGCATCATCGAGGAAAGGAATCAGGCAGACGATGCCCGTTTTGCGGCTTCAATTTTCACCAAGTCGCGGTGAATGTGGTGCGGGGCCATGGCGTCGGCATCAGAAATGCGCAGGCCCAGGTAACAGCACTGCAAAAACTTGTCGCGGGCATAGGACAGGCGCTGCAAGTGTCCTGCACCTGCAGGGGCGGGCGGCCCTTGCCCGTGGTCGTGGCCACGGGTGGGAAGTGCTGCGCGACGTAGGCGGCTACTTCCGGGGTAGTCAGATCCAGCCGGGCCCACTGCTGCAGCTCCTCGGCCGTGAGAAAGTCCGCCCGACGTAGTGCTCCGGGGTGGCCCACTTGCGAAATTTTGGGGTAACGGGTAGTTCGCGCTCCTCGCACCAGTAAAGAAAGTTCTTGAGGTTTTTGATGTAGCCGCTGAAGGTGTTGACCTTGTTGCCGAGCACCGTGAGCTGGTGGTGCTGGAATCTGGCGTAGAAGTCCGCATTTATCGAGGCAAAGGTGAGCGGGTACTTCTGCTGCTGGGCAAACACGGCCAGCTCCTCGCGCAGGTGGCGCAGCCGGCGCCGGTAGGTGGCGCTCAGGGGCTTGCCCGAGCGCAGGGAAACCTTGCTGTCCATGTAGTCGGCCCACTGGTCCATGTGCTCGAGTAGGGTCAGGGGCATGCTAGCAATCAGAGGCAGGGGTAGCACCTCTGTCTCGGGTGTGCCGCTGGCCAGGGCGGCCAGGCGCTGGTAGCGCACCCGGATTTCGGCTTCCATACGCTCCTCGCCCCAGCGCTCCCCGGCCCGGCGCGCGTCCTGGTGGGCGTCGATGCCGGCCCGAGCCCAGCGGTCGAGCACGGCGTTGATGACATCGCCGTAGGAGCCGGGCTTGTCTTTGACCTTGCCCTGCTTTTCGTTCCAGTCGGGTGGGCGGCAGGCTTCGCCACTGGAGAGGAGCAGGCGCAGACTTTTCCAGCGAAAAATGAGGCGGATAGGGGCTGTGCCCTTCTTTTTGGATAGGCGTTTCAGCCGCAGTTCACGCGTGACTTCCATAGCAGATACAAAGAATAAGGAGGGGCGAAAACTAAGCAGCGGGCCGCGGAACTAGTCAAACACACTCCTGCTGCCAGATTACTGCTGCATACGTATGACTAATAAAATTAGTAAAAATTTAACTAATAAAATTAGGCAAGCGTATACTTGTGGCAAACCCACTTGTATGTTGCTATGTGTGAAGTATTGTTTGTCCCCGTAGAACGCCAGCCGGTATAGCTTACTCTCTTTGATTCCTTGGTACCGGCCGGCTTTCCCTCACCTGCGGAGGACCACCGCGGCGTGAAGCTGGATTTGAACCGAATGCTGCTGCCCCATCCTGATTCCACCTACCTGGTGCGCGTGATGGGCAACTCCATGACGGGAGGGGAGTCCGGTATTCAGGACGGCTCGCTGCTGGCCGTGGACTGCCAGCTGAAGGCCCGCCCGGATGATGTGGTCATTGCTGTAATCTAAGGTCAGTCCACCGTAAAGCGCCTTGTAAAGCGCGGGCCGGAAGCCTGGTTTCTGGTACCGGATAACCCAACTTTCCGGAAATGCAGATTACCGAGCCCGACCTGTTTACGGTGTGGGGCGTCGTGACGCATATGCTCACCGAGACCCGGCGCGGACGGCTCTCCAGCTATGCGCGCGTTAGTTAGACCACCTGTGCCAAAGTGTATAGTCCGAAGTGAAATCGAAGGTGCCGGCTGCTTACTCGGGAATGCGCAGCAATAGGGCCTGCGCTTCGTCATTGTAGTCGGTGGCGGGACTGAAGCTGAGCATCACCTTGCGACCCTGCCACTGCAAGCCGGTAAGAGGAGCGGGGCTTTTCTGCCCAGAGCCGTAGCGGGCACTAAATGCCTGCAGGAGCCGATCGCTATTGCGGCGGCCTTTAGTGTTCAGTGAAATCGATTCTAGTCGGCCTTCTGTGAACGTATAGAGGATGCTGGCCACCGGGGTGCCGTGGTACTGTAATTCGTCTTGCGGGTTAGTATAGGCAACGGTGGAGCCATCCGCCATGAACTCCTGCAGCTGCGGAAACAGCGCAATGGTATCCCCGAAATGGTAGGCCCCCAGGCCATTTTCCTGATCCAGCAGCGTAGCAGCATCCGCTAGACGCGGCCTTAGCTCAGGAGCGGTAGAGCTACTGTTTACGCGTTGCGCCAAGGCAGTAGGCAGACCGGCGGCAGTGAGCAGCAGGAAGAGCAGCAATTTAAGCATACTTACCGACTGTACATATACACGACCTCATAGCGATTCACTAGACCTTATCGTGAGAAGACAACCGTCTCCTCGTGGTACAGCTTATACCCAGGAATGGCAGGGCTCCTGAAACTCAGCAACAGCTTATGCTCGGTTACTTCCATGATTTTAGTGCGCGCAGACCCAAAGAAGAGCGAATCATTGGCACGGGTAAGCTTTACACCGCTACGTGGTAATTCCGGGTGTAATATGCTTGTAGTATGAAGCGAGTCGGGGGTAAAATCCCAATAAAAAGTTTCGGCTACTTCTGTGTACCCGGGCTGAGGCTGTCCCGCAGCATCGAAGCGATGGACAATAAGTTCTTTCTGTTCCCAGCGGCCAAGTATGCTAGGAGCAGCAGGGGTGGGGTCGTTCTTTTGGCAAGCAGTGTTAACCAGCAAGGCAACTGGAAACAGGGTAGAGAGCAAGCGTTTCATCTTGATAAAGGGAAGAGAGATAAGGTAGATCTGGATAAAGTCAACCAGCGCTTTGGGGCGGGAGCCGTGCGCTTTGCGACGGCCTTGCCGCGGGAGCGGGGAGCGGCGGTACGTTGGGTAGGGCAGAGCCAGTGGCAGACACCGGCTATACGACGTGTTGGGAGGATTTATTGTGTATTCGGGCGTAGCCGCCCGGCTATTGGCGAACCATATGTGTAATCACAATAGTATAATCTCCCTGAACACCGAGAACCTTCTCTTGCAGGATAAGCGTGTTAGTAGTCAACTCTACGATGGTCACTGCATAGGTTAGCTCAGTACGGGTATTACGCAGGGTAAGGATGTCATTGGCACGCGTGTACGAGTACTCAAAAGCTAAGGCTTGCGGCTCATCCACAAAAGTTATCAAAGAAGGAGTAATGGTATACACTTCCGTACCAGAGGCAGCTTGCTTCCCACTATTCTCCGTTAAAGCGCCTTGCGCGCGAAAGGAATTGTATTCCTTGAATTTTATCACCCACGTGCCTTCCAATGGAGCATTTGGTTTGGGCTCTGGTTCAGAGCTATCCTTGGAACACGCCGTCAGAGTGAGCAGCACCAAGCTGAACAAACAGGTGAAGAGGAAACGGTAGCGGTAGAAAAGGGTCATACTTATGGTTGGGCTATCTTTGTAAGGGCATCTTCAGCAGCTGCTGAGGTATAGAGTGAAGTCCTACTAGCGGGTGTATAAACTGCCGGACATTATGTAAACGCCCGTGGCTGGGTTTGGCTGGCCAGTGAAGCGGGTAAGCATTCTTTTATCTGTCAGCTCCTCTAGGGTGAGGTCGTATTGCGAAGATTGGGTCGAGGTGGGGGCAAATGCCGTAATATGTAGCACGTTGCCTTCCCGGGTGTACTCAAAGCGCAGCACTTCCTGATTTCTTGAATTATAAGTCCTCATGTTATCCTTCGTGACGATCAAGTAAACGCCCAATGTATCGAGCTGGTCCGTGTAACCCGAAATTCGGTTGCCGGTCTGGTCGTAATTATCGTAGTAGCTGGATTGCAGACTCCATCGACCTTCCATGCCGGTAGGGGCGTCTTCCTTCTGACAAGCGACTAAGAATACCGATACACTTAGAAACAATAGAAATAGAACTCGAAACATGAAATGAAATAAGGTGAATGGTGGTACCCGGCAAGCTACCGCTTTCCCGGGTGCGCACATATGGCTTTTTGAAGTATTCGGGCCTAGAGCAGGTCGTGACCGGGTATAATACACGTCCAGAGATAAAGGGGAATCAGCGTATTAGCGTCCCCACGTATATTCTATAAACGAGTATTCTTTCGTCCAAAGGTTGGTGCTTCTGCTACTATGGGTTACCATCTTGTCCTTCGATAGCTCGGCAATCTTCACGTAGTCTTCCGGGTCAGCACTCCTCTGGAATCCATTCTTCGTTACCTTCAGATAGGCAAAGGCTGATATTTTATAATTGGTGCTGCCCCAGTATTCAACACTGTCTTTGGTTATCACCATGTAGAACTCAGAGGGTGGCCAAAAACTGGTCGAGAGGAGCGTGCCATGCTCATCATATATGTATCTGCCCTCCTTTACAATATTCCAGCGGCCTAGGACCAGGTTTTCAGGGTCGTTCTTTTTACACGCCGAAAGGAGCAACGAGCAACTCACGAAAAGCAAGAGTAATGCTTTAGGCATAGGGTAGGTATAAAGTGTTGAAAGGTGTAGTGCTGTTCATAATGGCATCTTCTGCAACGAGAGGATGCACCCCCTATGGCAATAGCACGCAAGCTACCTATTTCACAGGTGCGTATATATGCCCGAGTAGGTCAAGCGTGCATATTTTTATTGCCCACCCTGCGCCCGCATGCACATTTCCACTAGGAAGAGCAGGCACACGAACAGCACTCCACAAGTAAAGCCCTGCCAGAAAGCGCGGCGGCGTTTTTGACCCATTGGTGCTTACTTGATTAGATCATCCAAGTGGATGTAGGGCGCATAATCCTCCAGCAGCTCAGAGTCAGTGGAGGCACTCCAGGCGCAGCACGGTATAGTGCTCCTGCTCCAGATACACCTCGCAGAAGAAACCGCCATCCATGTGATAGAGCGCCACGGCATCTTCCTCCTCCCAGCGCCGGGCAATAAAGCGCCCCTCCAGCCACACCAGCGGCAGCTGCTGCTCAAAGGACAAGATCTGGAAGGTATCGTAGGAGGTAGGCACAATACCCCTTTAGCGCGCATAGATGTCGTCTCCCTCAAAGTAGGGCTGACCCACCACCCGCCCGTTCGGGATATAGCGCAGCACCAGCTTGTGGTCGGTGAGCTCTTTAATTACGACCGTAACCTGATCGTAGGTGAAGGTATTGGGGGCCATTAGACTCAGCAAGAATAATGATCGGTAAAGGTATCCAAAAAGGGAACGGTTTCTGGACACGTTGAGCACTCGCCTACATGGCCCTGAAAACGCGGTTTTTCGGGGCCGTTTTTATGCTCCTTTTTGTACACCGTTCAGGTCAACAAGGTGTCCGTCATGGCCCCTTCCGAAATCAGCTCGGGAGGGGCCTGCTTATTTCCAGAACTTGGGGCCAAAAGGTAGGGCCGAGTAAAAAGGTTATGGTAACTTTCTGAACCCATCTTTTTGACCTGCTTTATGAATTTTGGCTATGCCCGCGTATCGGCAAAGGATCAGAACCTCGATACTCAGCTTAAGGAGCTGACGGCGGCTGGCGTGGACCGCATCTTTCAGGAGAAGATAACTGGAGCCAGTACGACCCGGCCCGAACTAGATAAGATGCTGGCGCTACTTCGGCCCGGCGACACGGTAACCGTAAACCGATTGTCCCGTCTGGGCCGCAACACGGCCCACCTGATTTAACTCATTGCCGACCTCAGCCGGCAGCAGGTGCGCTTCGTAGCCCTCGACTTAGGCATCGATACGAACACGCCGGCCGGGCGCATGGTGCTAACAGTGTTTGCGGCTTTAGCGGAATTTGAGCGTGAGAGCAACGGGGAACGTCGGCAGGCGCGCATTGAATTAGCCAAAGCCCAAGGTAAGCATATGGGACGCAGACCGGGCGTTAATGAGGAAAAGCTGAAAAAAGTAAAGACTTCCCTAGCCGCCGGCCTCTCCGTGCATCAGATTGTTGAAGTAACTGGCATCAGTGAAAGCACGGTAAAGCGCTATCGACGCTTAGTCCACGGTTGCTGAACCCCCGAGGCATTTCTCACCCACTCAAAGTCCCCGCCGATTCGCTGTATGGCGTGCGTCCTGGCAATCAGCCTAGGGGAGCTAATGCGCAAGGGGGCATTCTGCTTAATTCTTTCTAAGGACGGCCGCTGCATATGCCGGTGCGTGATCCGGCGCAGATACCAGGAAGTCAGGCTCCATAGGAGCAGCACTACTACCCATCCACCATACGTCACGGCTTTCATGAGCAGCTGAAAGGCATAAGCCCGGGGGGCAGGGGCGGCATTTACCTCTCCAACCTGATAGGTGGGGAACAGCGCCGCAACTTGCGCCGAATCTAGGCGGCCTTTATATGCTTGGTGGAGCAGTGGTTTGTTAGCGACCAGTGCGGCAATGCTGGGCCGGTTATGCTGATTTAGCAGCGCAAAGTCGGGTTCTAGATTCGTGTCAAAATAATGCCAGGCACCATCGTAATACGTTTCCAGGGCATAGTGTCCCCCGCCTTTGGATTCATAAAAGCCTACGTGACGTACCGGGTATCCTTTCTGACGCAGGGCAGCCATAAATACAATCGACTGCTGACTACACGCGGCTTGGATCTGATGTAATATATCATCTGGAATAACAAGGGCACGCAAGTCAGGCAGGGTAACACTAGCTACCAACGACGCCAGCTTAATATTATGGTCGCCAAAGTAGGAGTAGCCGTGATAAAACCTGCGGCGCAGTACAGCGCTAAGTACTATAGGATACAGCGAGGAATCCTGCGCTGTGGCCATCTGATTATGCATCTGCCCTTCCGTATAAGCAACAAGCTCATCGACGGAGTTTAAGGTGTGCAATTGGGGATCAAACATTTCGGCCCTATGAACTTTAGCGAACTGTTGCTTGAGTTCTTGCACAGTCGGGGGAGCAGGTGCAGATAGCTGATCGAAGAAAAAGTAAAAGCTTCCTAAGAAAAGATACGCAAAGCCAACGTGTAGGTAACGTACCTGATGCTTTCTAACCAATGCAACTAAGACGTTGGAAATTAGATTCATAGGTTGCGGTTTTAAGTCAATTCCCTGTTTCCGCGGCAGCCAGCTTCCGGTCCACCAGTAGGGAACGCCTAAATGTATATGCTTTTACGAATATACATTATTCCTTAAAACCAAAGGTAACAAAATTTCGTAACCCGGCGCCAATGTCACTTTTTGTAGTACTAACGCAATAAAATATTGAATAAAAACTCAATTAGTGTTTGCTTTGGGGTATCTTCTATGAAGCTTGTAAGCTGAATAACAAGGGTTACAGCGTAATGTTGCACCCTGTATCAGGCAAGGGTCTCGCCCTCAAAATGGCCCCCATTTTAGGTAAAAGTGCAGCTGCGACCTAAAATGCAGGACTGAACTAATCCGGGTGGAGACGGCTTGTTTTTGTGCCCTAACTTTTTCTGCTTAGTGAAACGGCCTTTTTGCTAGCAGTAAGGCCGTTTAAATTCGTATCGATAAGTAGTCTTAAGCTTAGACCTGAATAGTGTCGAGATTTTTGCTGCCTTCGCCATACGACGCTAAACTCTTGCAGCTCATTTATGAGCTGATAAATGTCTATATAGAACTAGACATTAGTAAGAGCAGGAAGGCCAACCAAATGGAGCTACCGGTATTGACAACTAGGAATGGGATAAACGGAAGATTGGTAGGAGTGCCATCATTTGCGTTTAACTTACTAAAGTATAAAGCAGTCCGTTTGTTGTATTTAGGCTAGATGAGAAAAGATAATGTTAAGGCAGATAAAATTGTTCTTTAGTGTTAAGGCTTTCAATGCGTCGAATCATAAAGGGAACTGACTGCTATTCAATAAAAGCAGTATGAAGCGATATACTTGCTTTATATGCGCATCCCAAATTCTCTACGTCCGAAAGGGATAGTTGAAATGGCCGGGAAACATTGGATAGCAAATGCTTTTTTTTAGCTCTTGTCCAGATGCGGGCTGTTTGAGAGTAATTGGATTAATGGGTACGTGTCGACTTACTGATGTATGTAGTCGAATAGGTTGTAAGGTTAGATTCCGCAAAGAACAAGAAAATATACCCCATAATAGCAGCACAACAACCCAAGCGCCATACGTTACCCATTTCATTAGCAATTGAAATGCATGAGCCCGAGGAGCAGGCGACGCATTGACTTCACCTACTTGATAAGTAGGAAATAGTGAAGCTATTTGTGTTGAATCCAACCGGTGAGCATATACCTGGTGCAGCAGTTGTCTATCAGAAACCAATGCAGCAATGCTAGGTCGGTTGTGTTTGGCGAGCAGTGCAGAATCAGGCTCCAGATTGGAGTCATAATAATGCCAAGAGCCGTTATGATGGGCTTCAAGGGCAAAATGGCCTCCAACTTCCTTCGGCCCTAAAAATCCAACTTTGCGAACCTGATAGCCCTTTCGCCGCAAAACTGCCATACACACAATTGACTGCTGGCTACAGGCCGCTTGAGCATGACGAAGTATTTCATCTGGCAGTACAATGGCATGTAAGTCGGTTATTGTAACCTTTGCTACTAGCGAAGCGAGTTGGATATCATGTGGTCCGAAGTAGGAGTAGCCATGATGAAACCGACGGCGTAATACGCTGCTCAGAAGTGTTGGAAAAGTCGAAGAATCTCTGTGAGCAGCGTCGACGGATGCAGTTAAACTGTCTGTGTAGGCGATTACTTTATCAACGGAAGTGAGGTCTCCAAGCCTAGGATCGTAAAGTTCATCCCTTCCGGAGAGTGCAAACTCTTTGGCCAGTGCTTCCACGGTTGGATGAGGCGGTGCGGCTAACTGATCAAAGAAAAAGTAGAAGCTGATTAGAAAGAAGTAAGCAAATGCAACATGGATGTAGCCTACTTGACGCTTTTTAATAAGGGAAAGTAGTAGGCTGGACAACAGTCGCATACAACACAGATTTTAATGAGCACCAACAGCCTTGTTCCTCTACACAGAAAATCTATCAACTCAACCAGTTTTTTACAAAGATAGTCAAATATTTAGAATCCAAAATGCTTGCTTTTACGTACTTGGGCCCCGCACGCATTTTCACCAACTCTTATTAGTCTTCACAAACAGCATTTTATGCTGAAATTTAAAATGTAAAAATTGTGCATTTACAAAACCGTTTGATTCAGCAAGACCTGTCTGTATAATTGATAAAGACTAGTGGGCTTATTACATAATACGCTTTCTAAATCTTAAACTATTGCTTAAATGTCTACTTTAGAATATTGTCATATTTCAAGGTTGAAATGATTTTTTTTATGTATAGATAGATTGTATTATAAATGCAGTATCTCTGTTATAGATTACTTAGGTAGGTTTTTCCTAAGTCGTTATCATTCTCCAAGCTCAAATCTTAAGCAAAAGGTTCTAGTGCAGCCAAGAGCGACGTAATGGCTTGGTGCCAGTGCGTGTGCGACCAGCGTTGAGCGGAGGTGTGCTCATAGACGGCCTTGATGCGCATGGTCTCATGTACCAGCTGTAACAACTCCTCACGAGCCGGGAGCGGATGACCAGAGTGTAGCCCGGCCGGCCACCGTTCGGCGGGCCACTCCTGCAGGAAATATTCGGCTTGGTCGGCTATGCGAGCTAGCCGGGCCGGAGCGTATGGCTCGGAGAAATGAAGTCGGCGCGCCGCCCGATATAAGTCACGAAGTGCCGTCTGGGTAGTATCAGGAGAAGTGGACGGACCCCCAAGCCAACTGAATTTTGTTTTCATAGTGCCCACGTACGGGGGCAAAACGGACTTCGGATTTAGTAAATTGATTGAAAAAGTGCTACCGGCTAATAAAAACGCAAAAGTGAATTATTGCTTGAAAAAGCGGGTTTACAGCAAGTTTAGGCGGGTAGCTGGCGGGGCAATTCGGTGTCGTCGGGGAGGAGTTCAGCGCTGGAACCATGATCGGGGACCAAGCGCTTCCAGGTAGCTCGCTTGAGTTCATCGAGGCGCTGCAGGGTGTCCTGCACGGTAGCGTGCTCGCGAAGCTTGTCGAAAAGACCAGTTTTGTGACCTACTTTGATGAGCTGTTCCAGAACCAGGGGCAAAATCCAACCAACCACACTAGAGGCCAGTACCCCGCGCAAGCCTAAGCGCACCAATAGTCGCGCAGCCATACGCTCCAGCAGCAAGGTGCGGGCGGCAGGCATCGCTTTATTCGTCAGAAAATCGCGCACTAGCTGCATATTTCCCTTCTGTACCTCCGCCCGCAGTACGTCCTGTACCGATTCCAGTGCCGATTGGGCTGCTTTCCGAAACAGGCGACCGGTTTGCCAGGCGGCTAGGCCAGTGAGCTGGCCTGCCGTGCGCAGGAAGTGGGGCAGCAAAAAAATCTTTTTCATACTGCAAGAAACGGAAAAACGAAGCCTTGGGTGCCCAATTACGTACTAGCTCCAACGAATAGGCAAAGCCGCTGCTGCTGGCGCGAATAGGAACCTCCATATGAAGGCAATTACCATTACCCAGCCCGGTGGACCCGAAGTGCTGGAACTCCACCACGTAGCCCAGCCCACTCCGGCCGCACATGAGGTCCTAATTCGAGTGGCGGCGGCGGGTGTCAACCGGCCCGATGTGCTGCTGCGCCAGGGCAAGTACAGGGGAAGCGGGGATGTAACCGGCTTGGTGCCCGGACTAGAGGTAGCAGGCACCGTGGAGCTATGCGGGGCGGCCGTAAGCCGCTGGCAACCCGGCGACACCGTTTGTGCATTGTTGGCCCAGGGCGGCTATGCCGAGTACGCCGTGGCGGATGCGCGTCATTGCCTGCCCGTGCCCATTGGCTGGACCATGACCGAGGCTGCCAGCCTGCCCGAAACCGTGTTTACCGTGTGGCACAACGTGTTTCAGCGGGGCCAGCTGCTGCCCGGCGAAACCCTGCTGGTGCACGGCGGTAGTAGCGGCATAGGCGTAACGGCGGTTCAGCTGGCCCATGCCCTAGGCAGCCACGTGGCCGCAACCGCCGGCTCCGCCGAAAAATGCGCTGCCGTGAAAGCGCTAGGTGCCGACTGGAGTATAAACTACCGAGAGCAGGATTTTGAAGATGTGTTGGCAGCTGCGGGCGGGGTAGATGTGGTGCTGGATATGATTGGCGGCGACTACACCGCTAAAAACCTGCGGCTGCTGCGCGACGATGGGCGGCTGGTGTTCATTAATGCCATGCAGAGCGGAGCCGCTAACTTCAATGCTCTGGAGGTTATGTCAAGGCGCCTGACCATAACAGGCAGTACGCTGCGGCCTCGGTCGGCTGATTTTAAAGCCGCTTTGGCGGCCGAGGTGGAGCGCCATGTGTGGCCCTTGCTCAACAATAGAAAGGTGCGCGCCGTAGTGTATGCCACGCTGCCCCTAGCCAAAGCGGCGGAAGCTCACCGCCTGCTGGAAAGCAGCGCCCACATTGGCAAAATTGTTCTGACGTTACCGTAAGCAGCCTTGTGCCAAACGGCTGGCAAAGCACTCAAGGCTTGTTCATTGCTTTGATGGGTAATGGACGCTAGTGCCAGAGCGGTTTTGCTTACTATAGGTAGCTTGCTGACATTCTGTTCTTCCCTTATTTTCCTTTCTCTTCGATATGCGCACTGCTCTTCTTATTGGCGCCACTGGGCTAGTGGGCGACTTGTTGCTTCAGCAACTCCTGCTTGATTCGCGGTTCGACCGGCTCAAAGTGTTTGTTCGGCGCCCCACGGGCTATCAAAACCCCAAGCTGGAAGAACACGTGGTGGACTTCGACCAACCCGAGAGCTGGAGCAACCTGCTTACTGGCGACGTGCTCTTCTCCTCACTAGGCACCACGCTGCGCCAAGCCGGCAGTCAGGAGGCGCAATACAAAGTCGACCATACCTACCAGTATCGCACGGCGCAGGCAGCAGCTCGAAATGGCGTGCCCACCTACGTGCTCGTGTCCTCGGCCGGGGCCGATGCCGATTCTTTTGTGTTTTATAACCGCATGAAAGGAGAGCTGGAGCGGGATATTCAGCGGTTGCCATTCCGGCATATTCGTATTTTGCAGCCTGGCGTATTGGCCGGAAGCCGCCCAAAACCGAGGCTTGGCGAAAAAGTAGGCCTAGTGCTTTCGTCTTTAGTTGGGGCCGTGCCGCCGCTGCGCGCGTATCGCCCCGTGCATGCCCGAATTGTGGCGCAGGCCATGATCAATGCTGCCCTGGATGAAACGCCGGGCCTTAGCACCGATACACTGGATGGAGTTTTCCGGCGGGCCGGGCAAGCCGCTTAAGTGGTTGGTAGATTTTGAATAAAAAAGCCCGCTCAGCAGCGGGCTTTTTTGGGTTTAAACAGAAACTAGACCTAGGCTTTTTTCCATTTGATGGTGCAGCCAATAGCCTTTGTGGAGCTAACGCTGACGGGTTTGCCGGCGATGATGTCGGTCATGGCGTTTTCCAGATACCTGGTTTTCACCAGAGTAGCATCTTCCGAGTTATCATCGATGGCCCCAATATAGCTTACTACAAAGTCGGAGCCCTGGCGGGTGAGTACGTAAAGGTGGGGCGTGCGGGTAGCGCCGAAGGTTTTGGCTACTTGCTGGGCTTCATCCTGCAGGTAGGGAAAGGCGTATTTCTTGTCCTTGGCGCGCTTTTGCATTTCGGCAAAAGAGTCGCCAGGGGCTACGGCGGGGTCGTTGGGGTTAATGGCTACTACGGGGTAGCCCTTGCCGGCGTACTTTTGGTGCAGGGCCATAATACGGCTCTCGTAGGCTTTGGCGTACGGACAGGTATTGCACGTGAACACCACGATGTAGCCCTTGGCGGTCTTGTTATCGGCCAACGACACCAGCTTGCCATCAACATTCTTGAGCTTAAAGTCCGCAGCCTTGTCGCCGACCTGATAGCCAGCTACTGCATCTGACCGGAACAAAACAAAGCTGCTCAAAGCCAGCATAAGGCAGGAAGCCAGAAAAGGAAGGAGCTTTTTCATGTGAGCGAGGAAAACGTGAAGAATAAACAGAAAAACGTCGAATCATTCGGCAAGCCCTGTTGTGCCCGTTGGAATACTAGCGGGCTTGAGCTACCTAAGATACCTAGCAAAAACCGTTACAAAAGCATCCGCTGCCTAGCCTAACCGGAAGGGAGGTTGAACTGGTACCTTAGGAAGATTACGGCAGAAACGCTTGCACCTGCTTGTTGAGCTCAGCGGCCGTGAATTCCTGCTCGAAGGTGGCGCGTTTCTTCCGGGAGTTATTCAGCAAAAGCGTAAAGGGCAAGGCGCCGCTCCACTTGGCATCTATTTTATCAAGATAGGTATTTGGGTCGGTTTCGTTCAGCAGTACTACCTCTGATTTCAGCCCACGCTTGGTCACGAAGGGCTTCACCTTCTTGTCCAGCTGCGAGGCGTAGTCCATGCTAACTAGCAGCACCTTCACTTTCTGCTTGGCGTAGGTGGTCGAGAGCTGATCAAAGTGCGGCAGCTCTTTCACGCAGGGCGCGCACCACGTAGCCCAGAAGTTCACGATGTACGTTGTGTCGTTGGGTTGGCTCAGGCGCTTTTGTAGCTCCGGCAGCTTAATAACGGCTACCTGCTGGCCTTTACTAGGTAGGGCTAGCAGCAGAACCGCCGCCAGCGCAATGAATTTCAAGTAGTTCATGAAGTAGAAAAGCAGTAGTTGTGCTATAGACAGGCAATGGAACAGGAAGTTGCGGGAGCCATGGTGCCTAGTAACGCAACACCCATTCGGTTGATGTATTGCTCCCCGCATCCTAGCACTGGCACATATGTTGAGCACAAACCTTCCGTACCTTTGTTACTCCTCTGAAACACGCCTCCCCATCGGGTTATGAATAAACACTATTGCCCCAGCCTCACTGAATACAAGCGCCGCCTTAGCCGGGAAGTGAAAATCGGCGACCTGCCCATGGGTGGCCTTAACCCTATTCGGGTGCAGAGCATGACCACCGTGGATACGATGGACACCCTGGGCTCAGTAGAGCAAACGCTTCGTATGGTGGAGGCGGGCTGCGAGTATGTGCGCATCACGGCGCCTAGCGTGAAGGAGGCCCAAAACCTGCTGGAAATCAAGAAGGAGCTGCGCAAGCGTGGGTGCAATGTGCCGCTTATTGCCGACATCCACTTCACGCCCAACGCTGCCGAGCTAGCCGCTCGCATTGTAGAAAAAGTGCGCGTGAACCCCGGCAACTACGCTGATAAGAAGAAGTTCGACATCATCGAGTACACCGATGCTAGCTATCAGGATGAGGTAAACCGCATCCGGGAGCGGTTCCGCCCCCTGGTCCAGATCTGCAAGCAGTACGGCACGGCCATGCGCATCGGCACCAACCATGGCTCTTTGTCTGACCGGATTTTGTCGCGCTACGGCGATACGCCGCTGGGCATGGTGGAATCGGCGCTGGAGTTTCTGCGGCTGTGTGAGGAGGAAAATTACTACGATGTGGTGCTGAGCATGAAAGCCAGCAACACCCAGGTAATGGTGCAGGCCTACCGCCTGCTGGTGCAAAAGCTAGATGAAGAAGGCCTGCAGCCCTACCCGCTGCACCTAGGCGTTACGGAAGCCGGCGAGGCCGAAGACGGCCGCATCAAAAGCGCCGTGGGTATTGGCACGCTGCTGGAAGATGGCCTAGGCGACACCGTGCGCGTTTCGCTCACCGAAGCTCCCGAAGCCGAAGCGCCCGTGGCTAAAGCCCTCATTGACCGCTACACTACCCGTGCCGCCGACGCTAAGCCTATTGCGCCAGTGCTGGAAGTGCCTATCGACCCGTTTCAGTATCACCGCCGCATCACCCGCGAAGTGCTGAATTTGGGCGGCCAGAACGTGCCCCGCGTGATGGTAGACCTGTCGCGGGTGCCCGGCCTGGAGTACGCCGACCTGCGCGCAGCCGGCCACCTGTATTCCGCGTTCCTCGACAAGTTCCAGATGAACGACCTCGGGGCCGACTACGTGTACTCGGGCCAGCAACCCATTCCGTTCATGCTGCCCAACGGCCTGAAAGAGGTAGTAGATTACAATGCCTGGCTGGATGGTGGCAAGCGTCTCGAGCATTACCCGGTACTCACGCAGGCTGAATACGCCGCCGACGGCTCGCGCCACCCCGAGCTCAATTTCGTGTTTCATAACTTCGCCTCGCTCACGGCAACGGCGCTTCAGCAATTGCGCGAAGACGCCACGGCAGTTATCATTCTGTACACGGATAATGCCCACGCCATGCCGGAAATCCGGCGTGCGTTCTTCGAGCTGATGAACCACGGCGTAACTAATCCGGTCATCATCAACCGCCAATATCCGGAGCTGACGCCTGAGCAAACCCAGCTCTACGCCGCCACCGACGTTGGCGGTTTGCTCCTCGATGGCCTCGGCGACGGGGTAGTGCTGAGCACCGAGCTGCTACCTGAGCGCCCGAAAGCGGAGTGGCTCCAAACCCTTGATCAGCTTAACCAGCTCAGCTTTGGCATTCTGCAGGCGGCGCGCACGCGCATGTCCAAAACGGAGTACATCAGCTGCCCTAGCTGTGGGCGTACGTTGTTCGATCTGCAGGAAACCACTGCCATGATCCGCAAGCGCACCGACCACCTGAAGGGCGTGAAAATCGGGATTATGGGCTGCATCGTGAACGGACCTGGCGAAATGGCTGACGCCGACTACGGCTACGTGGGCGTGGGCAAAGGCAAAATTGCCCTCTACCGCGGCCAGGAAGTCATCAAGAAATCAGTGCCCGAGGAACAAGCCGTGGACCAACTCATCGAACTCATGCGCGAAGACGGCCGCTGGATTGAGAAGGAGGTGCTGGAAGAGCCGGTGGTAGGGTAGTCGGCATCAACATCAACAGAGCCAGCTGTATAAGCTGGCTCTGTTCTTATCATGTTAATTAATGTATGCTGGATTTCTATTTAATTCACGACAGCCAAAATTTGTCTAGTAAGAGACTGAAACTAGAGCACGTTGGAGGCATCGAGGATGAGTTGTTTTTCCAACTGCAAAAAGAGGGCATTATTGAGCCGTGGCTTGATTATTACGGCAAGTTTCGCTGGGGAAATGAAATTGTAGCGCGGATGTTGCTAAAGTTGCAACAACGATTACCATCGGCCCCTTTGCAAAAGGAGTGCAAATCCTTTATAACTATATTACACAAAGCAACTGATTTAAATAGTGGGCTTCTAGGCTATGGTGATTAGCGAAACATCAAATTGCTACGCTCTTATCACCTATATAAGTTCTTGTGTTTTTTATTGTTGCTTATGAAACAAGGCAGTGCATCGGGAATAACATCATTACATGATGCTGTTGCTGATCAGTTTAGGTTTGACGCTTCACGCAGCCGACTTGAGGTCATTATTTGGGAAAGTCATGAGAACAAGCCTATTGTATGGTCGCAGCTAATTATATCTGGTATAAGAAATAAAGAGCATATTCAGCAAGTTCAAGCCACAATAGACGCTATTCTAGAAAGAGAAAGACGCACTAGTTTAGGCTTTCGGATTGATGAATTTAGCCGTAGAAAGCAGCCTGCTTCTGAGTATGGGATTAGCTACATAGCCAATTTATCCATCGACCATTTTCTTCCGCTGAGAATAGAATTTGCAAAGTTTACACTTAGGGAATTGGATGAAAGTACATTTGCTACGCCAATGTATAATATTCGCCTGCTTTGTCCGACTCTACAGCAACAAAACTACGCGTAAAAGAAATCAGAATAACCCAGGTGATAGAAGATAGCTTAAATTAAGTTGTTACGGAATTATTCAAATGAACAAGCAGTAGGATTTATAGAGCAAGGCGATGACGGATAACAGATTCTTTAGTATACGCGTCTACTAAAGTGTCATTTTTAATTTAAAACATGCTCTCTAATGAGGTTCGCTTCTCTAATAGCCCATTTGTTCAGCTGAATATGCGCTATGATAAGGATGATTTGATTGGCATTTCCTACTTCAAAAGTAACTAGCCCACGCCAGTAGTATTCGATCTACCCATCAATATTTTTAATAATTAGAGCATGGTGACTTCTTCCAATACTACCAGTATAATAGGTGAAAAGTATTATGCTCCTTCCAACTCCTACATAAGTTATTTGTTGGTCTGGTAAAGTCTCATCAAAGTCTCATCAAAGTCGCATGAGCTGTTACACCGCTCGTTTAGATTGGTTATAGAAAAGTTGCCCCTGCAAGACAGCCTAAATAGTTTCGAACGTAAAGTGGAATACTATCAACTCTTGTATGTATCTGCAAATTAGCTATATAAGCTTCATTGAGCAAGTAAGTGAGCCTAGCATTTGTCAAGAGTGCAAACGTATCGATATTACAACGAGTGCCTGATTGCCGTGTTATACTATGGTTAGATATAACCTTTGCTGTATCTAAGTTTAGCTTATCGTTTTTTTGCTACACATTAGGAAACTAAGCACATTTAGAAATATGTTTTTTTAATTTTATATTATTATTAGCAATAATACATTTCAGTTCGATTTCACGTTTGTGAAAAAAAATAATTATATGTATGCATACAAACTATAGCAGATTCGAGAATGGTGTAGTCGCTAGCAGGTAGAATGTATAAGTCCTTGTATGCAAGCGTATTCCTTAGACTTGCGTAAGTGCGTGGCGCAGGCGCTGACCGAGCTAGGTGCTGGGCTGGTGTAGGTGGCAGCAGCTGTAAATCGGTTCGGTGGCCGCCTTGTCCGGTTGGGGTAGTCCGCCGCGGTGCCTGGACACGCAGGCGTAGGTGTGGCTGGTGGCCCAGGTGGGGCGGTAACCGGATGCGACATTGGCAGAACTGTGCGAGGCGCTACTGGCCCACACCGGGCAGCGCGTGAGCGTCGGGTTAGTCTAGGGCGCTTGGTAGATAAGCAGGGCCTGCGCCGCAAAAAAGCGTGCACGCCCGTGAGCGTGACGCAGAACGGGTGTGGGCGTCGCGGCGCCAACACGTCGAGGCCGTTGCTGGGTGAACAGATATGCACCGGTTTTACTTTCTAGATGAGACGGGCCTGCGCCTGGACTACCAGCAAGGACGTCAAAGCGTGGTTCAACTACCGTGGATACCATGTACACCGTTCGTGAATCCGCTATAAGCTCTAAAAACATCTGCGCCCTTTATACGTCTCCCTAGCTATGAAACTACGCGCAATAGTGACCGGGGCAACCGGCATGGTGGGAGAGGGCGTGCTGCACGAGTGTTTAAACCACCCAGAGGTGGAACAGGTGCTTTCTGTGAGTCGCAAGCCTAGCGGGATTACGCACCCGAAGCTGCGGGAAATTCTGCACAGTGACTTTCAAGATTTAGCACCAATTCAGGATCAGCTCTCGGGCTACAATGCCTGCTTTTTTTGTCTGGGCGTGTCGTCGGTGGGGATGCAGCAGCCCGAGTACCGGCGCCTGACTTACGAGCTCACGCTGCACTTCGCCCAAACGTTGCTGCCGCGCAACCCCGGCCTTACGTTCTGCTATGTTTCGGGCGCCGGCACCGATAGCACCGGGCACGGCCGCAGCATGTGGGCCCGCGTGAAGGGCCAGACGGAAAATGCATTACTAGAACTTGGCTTTGCGCAGGCGTATATGTTCCGGCCCGGTTTTATGAAAGCCACGCCCGGTCTGAAAAACGTACTGCCGTACTACAAGTATTTCAACTGGATGTATCCGGCGCTGCGCCGGTTCCTGCCTAAGTACGTCTCGACGTTGCAGGAACTGGGGCTGGCCATGATCAACGCCGCGCGCGTGGGCTACCCCCAGCACGTGCTGGAAGTGCCCGACATTGTGGCGCTGGCAAAAGCCTAGGCACAGCAAAGAGCGGAAGCCCCTCAGCAGGGTTCAGGGAATAGTAGGCTGGGGCTAGTTTTTCCGGCGCAATAATTCCGGGGTTTGGGTGCCTGAAAGGGCACACTGGGCGTATACTCTCTGGTTTGCTGCCTGATGTGGCCTAGCGGTAGGCAGACCGGAACCGATGAACAAACGCACACTGAACTTGGCAGAACTGGGCTTGCTAATGTATATGCTGCGGGGCGCGCCGGGTGCTGAGCCCCTGCTGGCGGCACTGCACACCGCAGAAGTGGCCGAGCTGCAGACGGGCGAAACCAGCAGTCTGCGCTTTCTTAGTCGAGAACCCAACCGGCGGTTAGGCGAGCGAATTGCCAGCACCCAGTTTCTGGATCTGGATGGGGTAGTGGTGCTCGTTTCGTTGTACCTGGATCAGGAAGGGAACCTGTATGAGCTCGATTGCTGGAAGGTAGATGATTCGCCTGTGCGCCGGATTCCGGCCTTCTAGCCCGCGTTGGTTACTTGCAGTTCTCCTTGCGGCGCGTATCAATGATGTGGGCAATTTTCCAGCCTTCGGTGAGCTTTACCAGCTGGAACGAGTTGTAGCCGCAGTGGCTGAAAGTGCTGCCGAGGTAGAACTCATATGGCGTCCAGACGCTGGCCAGGTTGGCATCAATCAGCACTTTATCGAAGGTGATGCGCTCATCCCACACCTCCTGGTGCGGGGTGCCCACGGCCTTCACAAATTCAGAGGGGTTTTCGGGACGCAGCTGCGTTTGTCCGTTGCGGGTGCTGAGGGTATGGAACACGGCACCCGGTGCGAGCGTGGAGCGCACCAGGGTGCTGTCGGCCTTGCGCATGCCTTCAAAAAACGTCTGGATGGTTTTCTTGACCGCCTCGGTTTCAGCAATGGGCTTTTGGGCGAGCAGGGGGGTAGTGGCCAGCAGCAAAGCCAGGAGTAGCAGGTATTTCATAGGGGTAGGAAGTTTGGTGAAGATATAGACACGACGGGGTGAGGCAGCGTTGCTGCTACCCTGGCTCTCTACTAGCCTGCCAATTCACTCAAACCAAAGGTAGCCGGCGGTGCTTGCTGCTGCACAGTAGCGGTAAAATTATGGCCTTACACGTGGCTGCCTGCTAGGTGAGCTATTTTTGCGCCGGCCTTCGAATGAAGAGGCCACGTTTCTTGTTCTGCCCCCATGAAAATCACCCGCACCTTCGACCTGCTTTCCCACCTAGTAAATACCTCGCCCCAGGCCGATTGCCTGGTGGAAAAGAAAGCCGGCCAGTGGCAGCCGCTCAGCACCACGCGGGTGCAGGAGCTCAGTGACCAAGTGAGCCTAGGGCTGCGGCAGCTTGGCATCGGGCGCGGCGACAAAGTGGCGATTATCTCAACAAACCGGCCCGAATGGATGGTGGCCGACTTTGGTATTGCCCAGCTCGGAGCCGTGAGCGTGCCCATGTACCCCACCATTACGGTGGAAGATTACCGCCATATTTTTCAGGATGCCGGCGTGCGCGTGGTGCTGGTGGAAGACAAAAAGCTGCTGGCGCGGGTGCAGCAAGCCGTGGCAGGGTTGGAGCAAGGGCCCGAGCACATCTTCACGTTTGATAAGCTCGACGGTGTACCGCACTTCTCAGAGCTGCTAGCCCTCGGCGTAGTCCATACCGCCGGCGAACTGGATGTCCTCAAGGCCGCCGTGCAGCCCGATGATCTGCTCACGCTCATCTATACCTCGGGCACCACCGGTCGGCCCAAAGGCGTAATGCTCAGTCACCGCAACATCCTGTATAACTGCGAAAACCTGACCGGATACTTGCCCTTGCCTCCCGGCCAGAAAGCCTTGAGTTTTCTGCCCCTGAGCCACATCTTCGAGCGTACGGCCACCTACCTGTATCTGCTGCTGGGGTTCAGCATCTGGTACGCCGAGGGCGTGGAGCGCATTGCCGACAACCTGCGTGAGGTGCAGCCCCAGGTGTTTACCACGGTACCGCGGTTGCTCGAAAAAATCTACGACAAGATTGTGGCCAAGGGCCAAGAGCTGACGGGGGCGAAGAAAAAGCTGTTCTTCTGGGCGCTGAACCTGGGCCTGCGCTACGACACGCAAAAAGACCAGGGTTTCTGGTATAACACCCAGTTGGCCCTCGCCAACAAGCTAGTGTTCAGTAAGTGGCGCGAGGCCATGGGCGGACAGGTGCACTACATTGTGAGCGGGGGCGGAGCCCTGCAACCGCGCCTAGCCCGCGTATTCTGGGCGGCAGGCATCCGGGTGATGGAAGGCTACGGCATGACGGAAACCTCGCCCGTAATTGCCGCCAGCCAGCCCGTAGCCGAAGGCAACTTTATTGGCGCCGTGGGCCCTGTGATTCCGGGTGTAGAAGTAAAACTGGCCCCCGACGGTGAAATCCTGACCCGCTCGCCCTCCGTGATGCAGGGCTACTACAACCGTCCTGACCTCACAGCCGAAGTAATTGATGCCGACGGCTGGATGCACACCGGGGATATTGGCCAGTTTGTGGAAGGCAAGTTTCTGAAAATCACGGACCGTAAAAAGGAGATGTTTAAAACCTCCAACGGCAAGTATGTAGCCCCACAGCCGCTGGAATCTAAGCTCTCGGAGTCGCCGCTGGTGGAGCAGGTGATGGTAGTGGGCGAGGGCGAAAAGTTTGCGGCCGCCTTGCTGGTGCCGGCTTTTGCGGAGCTGCGCGCCTGGGCCAAAAACCACAACTTGCCCACCGACCTTTCCGATGCAGCCCTGGCCGCTCACACGCAAGTACAGCAGCTGTATGAGCAGCTGGTACAGCAAACCAACGCCGCCTTTGCCCAATGGGAGCAAATCAAAAGAGTGGCCTTGCTTCACACTTCCTGGAGTGTAGAATCAGGGGAGCTGACGCCGACTATGAAGGTGAAACGCAAGATTATCAGCCAGAACAACCAGCAGCGCATAGAGTCGTTGTTTCGCTAGGGGCTAGTGAACAGCAAAGGCCCAAACCAGCCAAATTGGGATGGATATAGCAGGATGAATATCTTGCAGATTGTAAATCTTTCCGCCCGTTGGGGTGTTATCATAGCGTACCAGAAAGCACTCACATCATGCGCAAAGACCTGTTTAACTTCGGTCCGGCTCTCGGCTACTTTTTCCGCAAGTCTGATCCTACCCGCCACTCCAACTTCAACCTGCGCACCATGCACTTCATCAATAAGCTGAGCATGGCCATGTTCCTGGTGGGGTTTATTGTTCTGCTCTACCGCTGGTTCCTGCGCTAGGTACTAGCCTTGTTTATACAGAAGACCGTCATGCTCCTCTCTCCAGCATGGCGGTCTTTTTTGCTTTATAGCGTTACTTAGGGGCCATGAACATTGAAGACTTCCGCGACTATTGTTTGCTGAAAGCAGGCGTAACTGAAGAGACGCCCTTCGGCCCCGAAACCCTGGTGTTTAAGGTGGGCGGTAAAGTATTTGTCCTCACCGATATCGACACATTTGGCAGCATCAACCTCAAGTGCGACCCAGAGCGTGCCCAGGAGCTGCGCGAACAGCACGAGTACGTGTTGCCCGGCTACCACATGAATAAAAAGCATTGGAACACCGTACTCATTGGCACCGGAGCTACCGAGAATCAATTGCGTACCTGGATTGACCACTCATACGACCTAGTACGCGCCTCTCTGCCCAAAAAGCAGCGCGAAGAGCTTGCTGCCGCTGAACATACTGAAAGCGAATAAAAAGTAGGCTTTAGTTGTAACTATGATTGTTACAATGCTACCTTTGTCGTAGCAAAGCACCTAGTAAAATTCTTTCATGCCTTGCTTGCCTTCGCGCTATGCAGATTAGTAGTCGTTTTTCGGTGGCGGTGCATGTACTTTCCCTACTGGCTCTCCAGCAGGAAGACGACGTGCTGCTCACCTCAGAGCGCATGGCTGGCAGCGTGAACACCAACCCGGTTGTAATTAGGCGGCTGTTGGGTCAGCTCAAGAAAGCGGGGCTAGTAGAAGTACGACCTGCTTCCGGTGGCACCTTCCTGACGCGTACACCCGCCGCCATCACGCTGCTGGAGGTGTACCGCGCCGTGGAAGTAGTCGAAGAAGGTCAGCTGTTTAGTGTGCATGAGAAACCTAACCCTGCCTGCTTGGTGGGGCGTAACATCCAGACGGCCTTAGATGCTACCCTGCAACAGGCGCAAACGGCATTGGAGCAGGTGCTGGCGGGTGTAAGCCTACAACACGTAACTACTGATATTCTAACTCAGGCTAACGCACGTACCTAAATTTTTTTGCCCTGCATTGTAACCATTGTGGTTACAGCAGGTTGTTTTCACTTTTACTTTTAACACCATGAAAATTGCCCTCATTGGAGCCACCGGTTTTGTTGGCTCGAAAGTGCTCCGCGAAGCCCTAACCCGTGGCCACCACGTTACCGCCATTGTGCGTGACCCCAGCAAGCTTACGGAACACAATGAAAACCTGACGGTTGTAACCGGCAACGTGAACAACGTTGAGGAGTTAGCCCAGCAGCTACGTGGCCACGATGTAGTCATTAATTCATTCAATGCTGGCTGGACCAACCCCAACCTATACCACGACTTCCTGCAGGGCTCCCGCGACATTGAGGCTGCTACCCTTAAATCGGGCGTGAAGCGTCTGATTGCTATTGGGGGCGCCGGCAGCCTGTATATCAATGGGCAGCAGCTAGTAGATGGACCCCAGTTTCCAGCTGATATCAAGCCCGGCGCTACCGCCGCCCGCGACTATCTTAACGAGCTGAAAAAGAACGATATCCTAGACTGGACTTTCCTAAGCCCAGCCATTGAAATGCACCAAGGCATCAGTACGGGCCGCACCGGTCAGTACCGCTTAGGGCTGGAAAACCCAGTGTTCAACGAAGAGGGTCGTAGCATTCTTTCCGGCGAAGATCTAGCCGTAGTAATTCTAGATGAAGTAGAAGCGCCTAAGCATATCCGTCAGCGCTTTACTGCAGCGTACTAAGAAACTAGCAGCTAGTTCCCCTCCTCAGATGATTCCGCGCATCAAGCGGCGAGGGGTTAGGGGTGGTTGACTGGCCTAGAACGATATTAGCACTAGTAGCTGTTCGTCGATTGATTAATCACTCCAAATGCCTCCTTTCCAAGGAGGGTAGCTAGCCTGAGTTCTAAAATAGAAAAGGCCCGCCGGAATTATCCCGCGGGCCTTTTCTATGCACGTGTGGCCTAGGCCACTTACACTACTACGTTGACCATACGGCCGGGTACCACAATGATCTTTTTGGCTTCTTTGCCTTCGGCGTAACGGGCCAGAATATCCGTAGCACGCACAGCGGCTTCAATTTCAGCCGCAGTGGCGGTGGCCGGGAATTGCAGCTGCTCGCGCACCTTGCCGTTGATGGCTACCGGATAGTTCACCGTATCTTCTACCAGATATTCTTCCTTGAACTCAGGGTAGGCTGCTGAGCTGATGCTACCGGCCTCGTGGCCTAGCTTCTGCCACAGCTCCTCTGCCAGGTGCGGCGCGTACGGCGACACCAGCACCACCAGCGGCTCCAGAATAGAGCGGTTGTGCGTATTGAGGGCCGTTAGCTCGTTCACCGTAATCATCAGGGCACTGACGGTGGTATTAAACGAGAACTTCTCGATGTCCTCTTCCACCTTCCGGATGGCTTTATGCAGAGCCTTCAGTTCAGCGGGTTTTGGAGCTTCGTCAGTTACGGCGAAGTCGCCATCCTGGGGGTGGTAGAGGCGCCAGAGCTTCTTGAGGAAGCCCGCCACACCGCTCATGCCGTTGGTGTTCCAAGGCTTGAACTGCTCCAGCGGCCCCAAGAACATCTCGTATAAGCGTAGTGCATCTGCCCCAAATTTCTCGATGAGTACATCAGGGCTCACCACGTTGTACTTCGACTTCGACATCTTTTCAACTTCGACGCCGCATACATAGGTGCCGTTGTCTTCGAGGATAAACTCGGCCGTAGCATACTCTTCACGCCATTTCTTGTAGGCTTCCATGTCGAGTACATCGTTCTCTACAATGTTTACATCGACGTGCAAAGCAGTGGTTTCGTGCTGGTCTTTCTTTCCTGCCGTCACGAACGTGTTGGTGCCATTGATGCGGTACACGAAGTTCGAGCGACCCAAGATCATGCCTTGGTTGATGAGCTTTTGGAAGGGCTCATTGGCGGTTACTAGGCCTAGGTCTTTGAGAAAGAGGTGCCAGAAGCGGGAGTAGAGCAAGTGGCCCGTAGCGTGCTCTGCACCACCGAGATATAGGTCTACATTCTGCCAATATTGCTCAGCTTCCTGACCCACGAAACGCTCTTGGTTCTGTGGGTCCATGTAGCGCAGGTAGTACCACGAGGAGCCGGCCCAACCGGGCATGGTGCTCAGCTCGTAGTCGTACTGGCCTTTGTACTTCCAGTCTTTGGCACGGCCCAGGGGCGGCTCGCCGGTCTCAGTGGGCTTGTACTCATCAATTTCCGGGAGCACCAGCGGGAGGTCGGCTTCGGCCACGCCGTAGGCTACCCCATCTTTGTAGTAAATCGGAATCGGCTCACCCCAGTAGCGCTGACGACCAAAGATAGCGTCGCGGATGCGGAAATTGGTTTTGCCCTTACCGATGCCGCGCGTCTCCAACTCCTGAATCAGGCGTTGGGTGGCTTCTTTGTAGCCCAGGCCATTGATCAGCTCTGAGTTGATGTAGCGGCCTTCCTTGGTCGGATCGGCTTGCTCATCGATCTGCTGAGCATCCGTCACCTGCACAATGGGTAGGTTGAAGTGCTTGGCAAAGACGTAGTCGCGCTGGTCGCCGGAGGGTACGGCCATTACGGCGCCGGTGCCGTAGCCCGCCAGCACGTAGTCGGCAATCCAAATCTGGATAGGCTCGCCGCTAAACGGGTTGATACCAAAGCTACCCGTGAAAGCACCCGAAACCGTTTTAGTATCGGCCATCCGGTCGCGCTCCGAGCGGCGCTTGGTGGCATCAATGTACTCCTGAATGGTTTCCTGCTGCTTGGACGTGGTCAATTCTTTAACCAGCTCGTGCTCAGGTGCTAGCACCAAGAAAGTAGCACCGTAAATGGTGTCGACGCGGGTAGTGTAGACCTTTATTTGCGCGCTTTCATGGCCCTCCACCGAGAAGGTTACTTCGGCCCCGATGGACTTGCCAATCCAGTTGCGTTGCATTTCCTTCACGGCCTCAGGCCAGTCGATGGTATCGAGGCCCTGGAGGAGGCGGTCGGCGTAGGCGGTGATGCGCAGGTTCCACTGCGGCATTAACCGACGTTCCACGGGGAACCCACCGCGCTCAGAAAGGCCGTCTTTCACCTCGTCGTTGCTGAGCACCGTGCCGAGGCCGGCGCACCAGTTCACGTAGGTGTCTGACTGATAAGCCAGTCGGTAGGGGTGTACTGCCAATAAGCGCTGCTTCTCGCTCATCATCTGCCACTGGCCGGCCGTGAACTCATGGCGCTCTTCCTCGTCGCCGGCGGCGCGCACGCCCTGGCTACCATTCTCGGCAAACTTATCGAGGAGGGTTTTCAGGGGCTCAGCGCGGTCGGTGTCGAGGTTATACCAGCTATTGAACAGTTTCAGGAAAATCCACTGCGTCCACTTATAGTAGCTGGGGTCGGAGGTGCGCACTTCGCGGCTCCAATCGTAGCTAAAGCCCAGGGAATTAAGCTGTTCGATGTAGCGGGCAATGTTTTCGCGCGTGGTTTTCTCGGGGTGCTGGCCGGTCTGAATGGCGTATTGCTCAGCGGGGAGGCCAAACGAGTCGAAACCCATGGGGTGCAGCACGTTGAAGCCCTGTAGGCGCTTGTAGCGCGTTACAATATCGGAGGCAATGTAGCCGAGGGGGTGGCCTACGTGCAAGCCAGCGCCGCTGGGGTACGGGAACATGTCCAGCACGTAGTATTTGGGCTTCTCGGAGGCGTTATCAGCCTTGAAGGTATTGTGCTCTTTCCAGTGGGCTTGCCACTTTTTCTCGATATCCTGGGGATGGTAGCCGGGCATGGGCAGTCGGGGTACAGTTGTTCGGAACGGGCGAAATTACAGAAAAACAGGGGTGAGGCCGGGGTTTTTCTGTAGGGCTGTTGCATGGCACTGGTACTAGAGTGCCTTACCGTCCCAGGTTCCTAGGCTGCTTAGTACCCGAAACCGGGCAAATAGCTCCTCCCCGTACCACTTCTCCTGACGGGTAAGCTTAATAACCTCCTTGTGTTTCTCGTTACGGTAGGCATAATCCTGCATGGCCTGCGCCGAGTCCCAGAGGCTGACCGTAGCCTGCCGAATTACGGGCAGTTCACCTAACCCAATAGCGGCCCGTACCCCCGGAGCCTGTGCTACCGTGGCGCTGGTAGGGGCCACGTAGCGCCAGAAACGCGGCGTTTTCTGCCACCGGATAGAGGCGCGGGTAAGCACGAGCATTGGCCCGTCGGCTTTACTGCCCTCGCAGGGGTAGTCGTAGGGGTTCACGCCATCCCACAGACCATGCGACTTAACAGGGGCTAGCTCGGCCGTCCAGATTTCGGAGGTGCGTTGCTGGTATTGCTGCCACAAGGGGTGCTGCGCAAAGAACTCAGCTGCGGCCCCTTCTGACTCCCACACCGCCATAAAGCCATAGCGCCGCAGGTTAGGCAGCGCCCCGAAACCACCCGCGCCGCTACCTAGCAGTTTTTGAAACCGCAGGCCGGCTACCCGTTGCAAGGGCCGCTGGGCGGCGCCCATTTGTGCAAAGCCCCAACGCTTCTGATCGGGCAATAAGGTTAGAATGGAAAGGGTGGTGAGTGCCAAAGGAGCTAAGGAAGGATGGGGTGCAAAGGTTATGCTTATATCCACAAAAAAGGGCCGGATGTTTTCCGGCCCTTTTTAATATTTCCTTTCCGGATGCTTAGCTAGGGTTCACCTTCGCATGCTCATCACCGGTGGGCTGGTACCGCTCGCCGGTTGCTACAGCCTTCACGTAGCCGAAAGCCCGCACCAGCACATTGCTCGGCTGGTCCCAATACTCGCCACGGTCGATGTTGATTTTCAGCAGCGCAATGTTGGGATCTTCCTGGCCTTTTGGGAACCAAGCGCGCAGGCCTTCCGACCACAGCTCCTTGATTTTGCTCTGGTCAGTGACAACCGTAGCAGTACCCGAAATGGATACATACAGGTTGTCATCAGGCTTAGAGTAGCCCAGGTTTACGTGCTGATCTTTGCGCACCTCGAAAATCTTGGCCGAATCTTTCTCGGTAAAAAACCACAGCGTGCCGTCCTGCTCAGGCTTTTGGGTATACATCGGGCGGCTATGCAGGCCACCTTCCGTATCGGCGGTGGTTAGCATGGCAATCTTAATATCCTTGATTCTATCAATCAGCTTAGTCACATCGTGACTTTCGGCAACATGCTCAGCCATTATCGTCGGGTTTTGGTGGTAGTAAGAATGGTTCAGAAAATACGGCTGGTCGGCCGGAAGGTTCAGCTCGGTGTTTTCGCAGTACCTTCCGGCACTATGAATTTTCTTGCTCACTTGCTGCTTTCCGGCTCGCCTGCCACCACTCCTGACTACGAGGATATCGTGGTGGGTAACTTTGCCGCTGAGGCTGTGCGCGGCCGTGCCGGCCTGCTGATATACCCACCTGCCGTGCAGCGCGGTATCCGGCTGCACCGCTTTATCGACAGCTTTACCGACGCGCATCCCCTCGTACGCCGCAGCACCGCCCGCCTGCGCGAAGCAGGGTTGGGCAAGTGGGCAGGGGTAGTAGCCGACGTGGCCTACGACCACCTGCTGGCCCGCGACTTTGCCCACTACCACGACAACCCCTCTGAACCGCTACCGGCCTTTGCCCAACGCCTATACACCCTACTGCACGCCCGCCGCCACGAACTGCCCGAGCGCCTGCGGGAAATGCTGCACTACATGCGCCAAGGTGACTGGCTGACGGGGTATGCACAAGCGGCTGGGCTGGAGCGGGCCCTGCTAGGTCTGTCTCGGCGCGTACCTGCGGCGGCCATCCTGAGCACCGGCGCGGCAGCATTTCTGGCGGAGCTGCCAGCCTATGAAGCCGATTTCCGGGAGTTTTGGCCGGAGCTTCGAGCGGCGGTGGAGGTTAGTATATAGCAAATGATTCTTGGGCTCGTGCTTAGAATGAACTGAGTTTTTGAAACAAGAAAGGCGTGGAAAATTATCCCACGCCTTTCTTGTTTTGATAAAATACGCCTTACAAAAGCTCGATTGCTGTAATCTCGCGGAGTTTGAGGTATTGTTTTTTTTCGGGTTGGAAAATTTCAACCTCCTGCCAGCTGATCCGAACTGGGCGGCCTTGGAGTGTTGTCAGCTTAGGTAACAATTCATCTGCTCCCTGGAAGCGGCTTAGCCAAGCAAATTCAGCATTTTCTGATTTGCTAATGGCCAGTTGTAGCATGCCCAAGCCTGTGCCTTTTAGTGCACCTAGTTTGCCAGTTGATTTTCCGGTAGTAGATGCCGTAGATGCAGGGCCTTCAGAAACTAAAGAAGTCAGCGCCATAAATGCTGGGCAGTCCTGTAGTAGAATAGCACCTATTTCTACTCCTAAGTCATGCATAAGTTCTTCGTTGCCGAATGCGTCCTTGCCATAAAGGCGCTGAAAGGCTGTGACATCCTTGCCCAATGCAGGCGCAAAACTTTGTCCAATTAACTTGTTGTACTGCTCGCGGGTAAGCGAAGTAGGCTTCTCAGCCATGGTTTTTTCGAGAGAAACACAAACTGAACTGGCCAGTTTTGCTTTCAATTCTTCCTTGGTTTGTTGCGCATGACCGCGGCCCGCAAACAGAAGGGTTGCACACATAAAAGTGAGCGATGCACGAAGAAGCATAGTTCTGCTAAATCAAAAAATAGATAATGCCGCAAAGCTAGTTGTATTTACTCCGCTATTAGGCTGTTATAGTCCCGTTTTATTGAAAGCAGAGGACTAATATATCAGCCCGTATTTCCTGCTATGCTAGCGGGTTCTTACAAGCTAAGACTTACTCCGAAGGCCAAACAAAGAATTATAAGAGTAAAAATATAATTAGTTATATGATTATAAATAGGAATAAAACACAAAAACGGGACCCTAAGGCCCCGTTTTTACTACTTGAGAGCTAGGTAAGACCTAGTGCTGATGGCCGCCTTCGCCGTGCACGTGGCCGTGGTCGAGCTCCTCGCGGGTAGCATCGCGCACGGCGGCTACTTTGCCATCGAAATGCATGACCATACCGGCTAGGGGGTGGTTGAAGTCCATCTTCACCGAGTCGGCTCCGATTTCAACTACTTTGCCCTGCATGTGGTGGCCTTGGTTGTCGGCCATGGGAAGGAAGTTGCCTTCCTGTAGCATTTCGCTGTCAATTTGCCCGTCGATTTCAAACACATTCTTCGGAATGTCGACTACGGCTTGCTGGTCGTACTCGCCGTAGGCTTGCTCGGGCGTGAGCGAGAAGGTGAACGTGTCGCCGGCTTGCTTGCCATCGAGCTGACGCTCAAACTCTTCGGGCAAACCGCTCTGGCCGAACAGAAATACCATCGGCGCATCTTCCTCGGCCGATTCCACGAGGACTTTCTCTTGATTTTCGTCGGTTACGCTCAGGTCGTAGGTGATGGTAACGACTTTGTTTTCGCTGATTTGGGCCATACTTCGGGGTGGACGATGGCGTCCGGGGCTGGAAGTGGAGAATTGGGTTTCGTTAGGCTAGTTACGGAAATAGGGCGGATTTGTCGGTGTGGGTAGGGCAGAGAACCCTCTTCAGGCAGGTATACAGGGCTTTGTAAAATTTTGGCCTAAGCTAACTCAAGCATAGGCAACGCGTTAAGCCTGCTGATATCCTTTGTATTGTACTGCCGGCTGCGGCTCTGTTTTGTTGTATTATGAAATCGTATCTGCCAACATTACTGCTGAGCGGCGCGCTGCTGGCCGGCTGCCAGTCAAACTCATCTAACTCTGAGACCGCTGCGTCTGACAGCCAGGCCACGGGTTCAGCGGTGCCTACTGCGGCGGATACCGTAGCGAATATTGGTGCGCCCAAATTGCTGCACACCCTGGACGAGGCGCACAACACGCCCGATGGCCTGGCGCTAGCCCCCAATGGGAGCATCATCCTGTCAGTCCCGAACCTGGCCGATAACACCTATCCGGCCGTGCTGATGGAAATGACGGATACCACGCTTAAGCCTTATCTGACCACCCTGCCCGTGGAACCCAGCACCCAGAAGGCCGCGCCCATGGATTTGGCGTTCGGGCCCGATGGTAACCTCTATTACGCCGAAAACCAGTACGAAAATGACAAGAACTTTAAATCGCGGCTGATGCGCGTGCGGGTGCAAAACGGCGAGCCCGGGGAAGTAGAAACCGTGGTCGACCACTTTGCACTGGCCAACGCCGTGGTGTGGAAAGGCAATACCCTGTACGTTACGGATAGCCAGTGGGACCTTTCCGGCAACGACAAGGGTAGCGCTATTTTTCACTTTACTCTGGATGAGCTCAACAAGGGGCCCATTCATCTGAAACCCAAAACCAAGGACCCGCACGTGCTGGCCTTGTTCACTACGACTGTCAATGAAACCGGCCTCGACAATGGCGCCGACGGGCTTGATTATGATAGCCAGGGGCGCCTGTACACCGGTTCTTTCGGCGACGGTAAGTTTTACCGCATTACCCTTAAGCCCGACGGCAGCTTGGCCAAACAGGAGACCCTAGCCCTCACTGGCAAGCAAATCCCCTGCATCGATGGCCTCATCATTGACCGCGCTACCGATAAAGCCTACCTCTGCAACTCGCGCCAGAATGCCATTGAGGTAGTAAATCTGAAGGATAACTCGGTGACTACCCTCGCCCAAAACGGCGACACCGACGGCCGTAACGGCTTGCTCGATCAACCAGCCGAAGTCCTGCTCAAGGGCAACCGCCTCTATATCTCTGACTTCGATAAGCCGGAAAAAAACTTTGTCAACATCAAGTCCGATGCCCCGCACACTATGTCGGTTATTGACCTGAAATAGGGCTAGCAAAACAATGAAGCTAGGCTGTATCTGAACAGTCGTGTTGATCTTCCAGACCGTCCTGCTGAGCAGGTGGCGCATCAAACTAGGGACCGAAGCATCTTGAATGCTGAGGTTGCTAAACTAACCATCATGCGGAGCGGAGCCGAAGCATCTCTACATCTGGGTAACTAAGGGCTTAGAACAGCAACGAAGCGGTAGAGATGCTTCGACAAGCTTAGCATGACCGTTCCTCATTTTTTAGGTACAACCTAGGTCAGCTTTTTTAATATGGCCCGTCATCCTGAGCGGAGTGAAGGACCTTATCACGTCAGAATAAGCAGGTGTAACTGCTCGTGCTTGTATAATAAGGTCCTTCGCTCCGCCCAAAATGACGGGCTTTTTTACTGGCGACGAACGACAAAAGACTAGGGCGCCGGCAGTAGCAAAGTTGCTTTGGCTGAGTTGCCTGGGGCCCCGCTTTGCCAGCCTGATGCATTGGCTTACACGTCTAGCTCCTCGCGCCAGACGGCTACAAACGGCTCCTGTTCCTCCACGCGGTAAGCGCAGCGCATTACGTTGGTATTACTCTCAATGGCTACGTTGCCTTCCTGGTCAATAGCAATAAAGCCTTTGTCGCCTTTCAGGTCTTCTTCGCGGAGGCGTACAGCTTCTTGGCAGGCTTGCTGCACACCTAGGCCTTTGTATTTGACTAAGGCATATACCTCATGGGCCAGGGCGCCGCGCAGCAGCACTTCCCCGTCGCCGGTGCAGGATACGGCGCAGGCTTCGTTGGCGGCGTAAGAGCCACCGCCCAGTACGGGACTGTCGCCGACGCGGCCTTTGCGCTGGCCTTCAATGCCGCCCGTGCTGGTTGCTACGGCCAGGTTGCCATCCTGGTCGAGGGCTACGGCGCCTACCGTATCCTTTTGAGGCACTTTCGCTTGTTCATTCACTATCTCCAGCCATTCTTCGCGCGTTTTGTCGGTCTCGAAGTAATGCACGGCTTCCATCGTCAGGCCATGCTCTAGGGCAAATTCAATGGCCCCATCGCCGGACAGATACACATATTCTGATTTCTCCATGACGGTGCGGGCCAAGCTAACGGGGTTCTTCACGTAGCGTACACCACTTACGGCTCCGGCTTGCAGGGTGCGTCCATCCATGATAGAGGCGTCCATCTGCACTTCGCCCTGCAGGTTGAGGCTGCTGCCCCGGCCCGAGTTGAAGTTCTCATTGTTTTCGAGGCTATTGACGGTGGCTTCCACGGCATCTAAGGCGGTACCGCCCTGGTGCAGAATTTCCCACCCTACATTCAGCGCATTCTGGAGGCCTTCGCGCAGGGCAGCTTCCTTTTCTGGCGGAATATTGCTGGGGTCCATCGTAACAGCACCACCGTGAAGTACTAGGGCATATGTAGGCATGACTAGGGTAGTTTAGAGACGAAACATCTTGCCTTGTTACGCACAAAAAAAAGCCCCGTTCGTGGTGAAGGGGCTTTTCAGTGTTAGTACGCGGCCTACCAATAAATACGGATACTAAGGCCGGTAGCGGTGATTTTCAGGGATTTAAGCAGGAGCAAGGGCTAGTAAACCAGCGAGTGCTATTGCAGCTCCCAGGCAGTGCGGTACGCCCCAATGCTTTCTACGTAATCGAGAAACGCCTTGTAGAAGGGGTGAGAACCCAAGGTGCTGGAGTCGCCAACGAGGAGCAACTTGCGTCGGGCACGGGTCATGCCCACATTCATACGGCGAATGTCTGAGAGAAAGCCGATGTCGCCTTGGGGATTGCTGCGCGTAAGGCTGATGGCAATAATGTCGCGCTCCTGGCCCTGAAACGAGTCGACGGTGCCAATGCTCAGCATGCGGTGTTCCAACAGCCCGGCTAGCTCATCATTCTCTTCCACCGCATCCTTGAGGTAGTTGATTTGGGCGCGGTAGGGGGCAATGACGCCAATAGTGAGCAAATCCTCGGTGTGGTCGGCCGCATCATAGGGCTCCAGCAACTGGGCTAAGCGCTTCAGCAGCAGATCGGCTTCTTCGGGGTTGGCAATAGAGCGGCTTTCATCGAGGCCCAGTTCCTGAAAACCAAAACCAGCCGTATCCAGAAACTCCACGGCCATGTCGGGGGCGAAGCGCAGGTCGTAGTCGGGTAAATCGGCGTGGGCCACGGTAGGCGCAGCTTTCAGCTTGCCCTCATAGAACTGCTCCGAGCTGAACTCCATAATCTGCTCGTGCATGCGGTACTGCACCTCCAGCATCCGTGCGGTTTCGGGCTGACGCTTGATGCACTTCTCGAACAGGGTTTCGCGCAAGCCGTCCTTAGCGGCTTTATCACTTTTCACGGTGGGCGGCAACTGCTGATGGTCGCCGGCCAGCACCACGCGGTTGGCTTTGGTAATCGGAATCCAGCAGCCCGGCTCCAGGGCCTGGGCCGCCTCATCAATAAATACTGTTTCGTAGGTGAGGTGGCGAATGGCGCGGTTACCTGCCCCTACCAGCGTACAGGTAATTACCTGCACCTGCTCCAGCAAATCCTCGGTGATGTAGCGCTCCAATTGGTCCGACTCCTGCAGCAACAGGTGTGCCTGCTCCTTGAGGTGGCGGCGCTGCTCGCGCTCTTCCCAACCAAAGTGGCGCTTAAACTTGCCAGCTTGCTCGCGGTACTGCTCGGCCGTCTGGCGCAAGCTTCGCAACTCACCGTAGCTCTTGTGGTTCATGATCTGAGCATCGAGCGTGTGCTGCAACAGCAAATCCGACACGCGCGAGGGGTTGCCCATCCGGATGACGTTTACGCCGCGCTCGGCCAGCTTTTCCGTGAGCAAGTCAACGGCCGTGTTGCTGGGCGCGCACACCAGCACCCGCCGCTCCCGCCGAATGGTTTCCAGGATGGCCTGCACCAGCGTGGTGGTTTTGCCGGTGCCGGGAGGCCCATGGATAATGGCCACATCCTGCGCAGCCAGCACGTGGCGCACGGCTGCCAGCTGGCTTTCATTAAGCGGAGAGGGGTAGTACAGTTGCGCTTCGGCCTCAGGTTTGTACCGAGCCGGCTGGGCCCCGAGCAGCACGTCGCGCAGCTCGGCCAGGCGCGTACCGTAGGCGCCCATCACCTTGCCCAAGGCGTACTCCATCTCGCGGTAGCTTACCTCATCAAAGGTCAGGTCCACGCCCAGCTTGCCTTCGTCTACCCAATCGGGAAGGTCCTCTTTGGTGGTAGCCAGCAGAATTTTATTGCGCTTTACGCTGGTGATAACGCCCGAAAGCGTGGGCCGGTCGGAGGCCGAGCGGCCGGGGATATTACCGAAAAGAGCCGCGTTTTTGCCCACCTGAAACAGGTGGAGCCCATTGGCCCCAGAGGGGCGCTCCAACTCAATGACGAGCTTGCCGCCAAAGCCAATATCTTCCTTCGTGATTTTGACGGGATACCACGTCAGGCCACGCTTTTGACGCTCAGCAATGCTAGCCTGGGCGCTTTTGATTTTAAATTGTTCTAGGTCCTCCTGCTGCTCGAGCTTCATGAGGGCCTGTACCTTGCGCAGCTCTTTTTCCAGTGCGTAAGGGTCGGTATAGGTAGGTTGTTCAGCCAACAGATTGGAATTTGGGATTCGTTGATAACAACGAAAAGGGCAGATTGGTGGCCGAAGGTCGGAGAGAAATTTAACTTTGGCGGCTCATTCGCCATCTATACTGTACTTAGCGCCTAATCCTCCCAAATCCGTTGGTCTGTTTCGCAAGTTTGTATCTACGGCCCGTTCAATAACTACCGGGCAGGTAGCATTGCCTCTTGGAATTTCACGCCTAAATAAAAACGTATACTGGCTCAAATGGTACAACATCAAGCCTTTAACCGATGAGGAGCTAAAAATAGTAGAGGCGTATTATACTCAAATCATGAATTACCCTTTATATGAAAAGCAGCAACATATTTGGGCACCAGCTGCCTTACAGAGAAAACAGGCAGAACTGAAAGAGTTGACGGATTTATACCGTCCGCACCTCATGCCTATTCTTACTCGCATTGTGACGGAAGCGGCTTTGAGCACTACCAGCACCTAGTAGAATGCTAGATTAATTATAGCTCACAACCCTCCTATAGTGCTGCTTAATTCGACCATCAGGCCCGAACACGAATAGGTAACATACTGATTGGTCGAAGGTCGAAAGAATAGCACGCAGGCCGGGGCCACCTTCCTGGTTGTCGCTCACTTCTGCCAGCAGCATATTGTTGTGTAGCGGTGAAAACAGAACAACCATGTCGCCTTTTTTGCTGCCATAAGCTGTGGTAAGCTTGGCGACTGCGCGGGAATAGTAGGGGGTATGATACGTTGAGCGGTCCAGCGTCCCTAGCGAGTCGAGTAAACGGGCCATATCGGTTGCGCCTGCATAGCCCCATTGTTTCCCGAGGTCTTCCAGAAATGTAGACTGATTCTGGTGAACTATACTATCAAAGACAGCTACGCAGCCGTTGTTGCCGCGCATTTTAAGAAACTCAGGATCGGCCTTGATGAATTGGAAAGCTTTTCGGTATAAACTTTCTGGCCTAGGCAATGGCGACTGACAAACGGCAAAGAGTGGAGCTAGAGCCAGAGCAAAAGCAAAAAATAACCTCATAGAAAACACACTTAAGTAGCAGTCCGCAAATCTTCCGCCGTTCATATTACGGCTGCGGACGAGTTCCATCTGGATCAGATGATGAGCTAGAAAATATGGTTTTCCACCAAGCAACTAGGGCCAAGGGAAACCCTAATAGGCACAGCAGAAACCAGCTCCATTGTTCTAAACCCTCAGGAAACAGCAACATCCAACAGATCCAGATAAAGAACAACTCGTGAAGTAATATGACAGACCATATAGCTGCTGCCTCTAGGCGGTCAGAAATCTTTAGATCTGACATGCGCTTTTGTAAATAGAGCACTAGGCCGGTAAATAGAATAAGAGCTAACCCTAGTAGGGAGAAAAGCACTGCCCATCCAACACCCATAAAAAATACATTCTTGGCTCCTAGTAAACGCACTACTCTGAGGGTATAAGAATTAATCTTAAATACGGACCTGTAGGATGCCATAGGGTAAAGAGGTAACGGTCCTGCGAAAGTCAGCAGGATTTTAGTAGGTTTCTATATTGAGCACTAATCCTAGATTTTCCCACCATACTTAGTTCTACTCGCCAGTAAATGTCCTACCAACCGAACCCCGCTCGTTATTCCTCCATGCAATACCGCCGCTGTGGCCGCAGCGGCCTGAAACTGCCCGCCGTGTCGTTGGGGCTATGGCACAATTTCGGCGACGTGGATGTGCTCAGTAACTTCCGCGCCATCCTGCACCGGGCTTTTGACAGTGGCGTAACGCACTTTGACCTTGCCAATAACTACGGACCGCCGCCCGGCTCTGCCGAAACCAACTTCGGCCGTATTCTGAAAGAGGATTTCCGGGGCTACCGCGACGAGCTGATTATCTCCACTAAGGCCGGCTACCACATGTGGGAAGGGCCTTACGGCGAGTGGGGCTCCCGCAAATACCTCATCTCTAGCCTCGACCAAAGCCTGAAGCGCATGAAGCTGGAGTACGTGGACATCTTCTACCACCACCGGCCCGACCCCGATACGCCCCTGGAAGAAACCATGTCGGCGCTTGACCAGGTAGTGCGCCAGGGCAAGGCATTGTACGTAAGCATCAGCAACTACCAGCCCACCGAGGCGGCCGAGGCCATCAAGATTCTGCGCGAGCTGGGCACGCCCTGCCTCATTCACCAGCCCAAGTACTCAATGTTTGAGCGGTGGGTAGAAGATGGGCTCCTGGACTTGCTCGGTGAAGAAGGGGTAGGGTGCATTCCGTTTTCGCCGCTGGCCCAGGGCCTGCTCACCGACAAATACCTGCGCGGCATCCCCACCGACTCACGAGTGGCAAAAGGCGTGGGTTTCCTCACCGAAACGCAGCTGACACCGGAGCGCCTCAGCCAGGTACAGCAACTAAACGCCCTAGCCCAGGAACGCGGCCAAACCCTGGCGCAAATGGCTCTGTCGTGGATTCTGCGCGACGAGCGGGTAACCTCCGTGCTCATCGGAGCCAGCAAACCCGACCAGCTAACCGATTCCCTGCGCTGCCTGGAAAACCTCGCGTTCAGCGAGCCCGAATTCGAACGGATTGACTTGATTCTGAAAGGATAGTGCAGCGCTACTTACTACGGATTTAGCAACATGTTGCGCCTTGCTCCGCGAGCCTATTGTGTCTTACTAGGCTCAAGTATTATTTGAACCTCAGCCTACAAGATGCACGGGGTTCGTGTAGCCTGTCAGGTCTGCTTCAATAGCTTTATCACTAATAAAGAATGGGGTTAGCAAAAAGACACAGTTAGTCGCTTATTTTAACGGTTCTTAAGTAGTATTTAGAGTTTGAGATAAAATGCTTTGCTAATGAATCCTCTTTGGGAATATTTAACTCAAACTCTAAATCAATTATAACTCCCTTTTTAATAGTTCTGGCTTCTATCTTTTGTAGTAATTTATGATTTGTTGAATCGGGAATTTTGTATGTGAATATGGAGTAATAGTTACTGTTGATCCTCTCTATTGTATCTGAGAAATTTTTTGAGTTTAATGCGCCTCTACCTCGGGCAATAATTTCCTTTTTATTTAAAGCATGATAGGTAAATATTCTACATGAATCACTCTTTCTTATTTCATATAGACCTTGATGTTTAATAGTAAATCTCTCAATTGAGTCTGAAGGTATAACCCAGAAAAAAGCGTTTTCCCGTATAATATACTTGTTTTTAGGCTGTACACGATATCTGAAATCGAAGCCGCCGTCACAGCCATAATAGTTTCTCCAATTAAATGCGGTATCATAGCGCGTCGGCAAGTCAAGCGAAATTTTTCCTAAGTGACCCAAGCTGTCAGTTAAGTTGACTATTACGTTTTTAACTGGCTCTGGTGATAAATACTTGGATTTTCCTGTTTCTTGGTGGCACGATGCAAGTATGCACAGGAGCACGATAAGTAATATTTTGTTCATTAATTGTACAAACTAATGTTGGCGGGCATTATTGAATGTATCTAGTTATTAATCTGACCAGATGAACTAGTGTGTATTCGCCTATGGGTCTGAGTTAACTTAGCCTGTTTACAGAATTTAAACACTTTTGAGTAACTGCAAAGTCCTAGCGTCTTTGGCGCCGTTGAAAAACTTGTCTAGTACTTGTTGGAAAATGGGGTTGTTGCCGGCAGCCGCGAACAGGGTCATGGAGGACTTGAGTTTCATGTCGTCGGGGCTGCCGAAGATGCGGTGGGCGTCGGAAGTCGGCAGAGCTAGTAACTCTTGGCAGATTTGCAATAATCGGTTGCCTAGTAGTGGGTGGTTGAGGTATTCCTCGGCTTCGTGCACATCCTGAATGGCGTAAAACATGGAGGTTTCGCTGTAGCCTAGGCCCTGGATTTGCGGGAAGATGTACCACATCCAATGGCTCTGCTTGCGGCCGCGTTTGATTTCAGCTAGAGCCACGGCGTAATCGGTTTCCTGGGCATGAATAAATCGTGCTACATCGCGTTGTCTGGTCATGTTGTCGCTTATTTATCTGGAGATAGGCTATTGTGCCTACTTACGGATGTTCTGAAACCAGGGCTATGATGCTCGGATGAGACAGACAAAAGGATAGCGCAGCATGTGCTACAGGTACACTCAGGGTAGCAAACTAATCTGCATCGGTAGCGCCAGTGGGCCCGGTGCCGGTGGGGTGGGCTTGCAGCAAGGCTTTGTGCTGGCGCCAGTCGGGCATGAACTGGTCCATCAGGCCCCAGAAACGGGCGTTGTGCAGCCGTTCATGCAGATGCACCAGCTCATGTACCACCACGTATTCCAGGCAGGAAACCGGCTTTTTAATCAATTCCAGACTGAGCCAGATGCGGCGCGCCCGGATGCTGCAGGTACCCCAGCGCGTTTTCATCTGCTTCACGCCCCAGGCCAGTGTTTGCACGCCCACAATCGGCTCCCAGTGGGCCAGCAGCACGGGTATCTGCTCCTTCAGCCGCGCCCGGTACCAGGCCGTCAGGGCCTGCTCACGTTCGGCAAGAGTGCTTTCGGGTTGGATATAGAGGTCCAGGAATTGGTCATCTAGGAGCACCACCTTCGCGCGGCCTAGGGTAGTATGCACCCGCAACTGGTACGGGCGGCCTTGGTAGTAGTGCGTTTCGCCGGTGCTGTAGGTGCGCGGGGCGGGCCGGGGTAAGGCGGCAAACCGCGCCTGGTGCTTCTGAATCCAGTCGCGGCGGGATAGCACGAACTGATGAATGGTTTCTTCGGGCAGGCGGAGCGGCACGGCCACCCGAATGCGGCCAGCGGGTGGGTAAATGGTCACGCGCATGGTCCGGATGGGTTTGCGCACCACCTCCACGGCCAGGTCGCCAATCTGTACGGTTGTACTCATAAACTATAGGTAGTGCGGCCACCAGATGAGTGCGGCACGTACTACCCTGGCAAGAAGCCAAAAAGGGCAGGAGGCGAAGCAATGACAGCCAGACAGTAACGCAAGTTAGCTTTCCGGTGGCCGATTCCAGCACCTCCATGGCCACAAAAAAGCCCGGCACGTGGCGGCTGGTTTTGCGCTGCCATTCGTGCCGGGCTGAGGTAGTACTCGGTTACCGAAAGGGTTTAACCTAGGCGTTGCCGAGGCTGTCGAGCTGGGCCATATCCTCGGCCGAAAGGGAAATGGACGCCGCCTGCACGTTTTCTTCCAGATGCTTTACTTTGGATGTACCCGGAATCAGCAGGATGTTAGGCGAGCGGTGCAGGAGCCAGCTTAACGCTATCTGTTGCTTGCTAGCATTGTGCTTCTGCCCGATTTCGGTGAGTTTGCTTAAGGCCTGCTCATTGCCACCGGCCAGCGGATACCACGGAATGAAAGCCATGCCCTGCTGCTCACAGAACTCCAGCTCTGCCTCCCATTTGCGGTTATCTACGCTGTACATATTCTGTACCGATACCACTTTTACGTACTGCTGCGCTTTCTGAATCTCTTCCACCGTAACTTCGGAAATACCAATGTGCTTCACCAGACCTTCTTCCTGCACCTGCTGCAAAAACTCCAGCGTTTGCTCATAGGGTACTTCCGGGTCGATGCGGTGCAGTTGATACAAGTCTATCTGGTCGAGCTTGAGGCGCTTGAGGCTGCCTTCCAGCGCTTCGCGCAGGTGCTTCGGGCTGGCATCAATGGGCCACTGGTTGGGCCCAGTGCGCAGCAGGCCGCCTTTGGTGCCAATCACGAGGCCCGCCGCGTACGGGTGCAGGGCTTCTGCAATCAACTCTTCTGAAACATGGGGGCCGTAGCTGTCGGCGGTATCAATAAAATTGATGCCTAGCTCCACGGCCCGCTTCAGCACCCTGATAGATTCCTCGTGGTCCTGGGGCGGCCCCCAAATTCCTTCGCCAGTGATGCGCATGGCGCCGTAGCCCATGCGGTTGATGGTTAGGTCGCCGCCGAGCGTAAAGGTTTTGGCGGGCGTGGTAGTGGGTGTGTTAGCCATTCGCAAAAAAGGAAAGTAGTAGAGGATATCGCCCAAGCAGGTTGGGCCTGTTTATACGTAGGTGCCGCGCGAGTAGGCGCGGGTGCTGGCGTAAACCTAGGGCGGTAGGGGTTGGCGTGCTGAGAGGGGCTAGGGTAGTCAGCTATCTTTCGAAGCTGGTGCTCCAAGCGCTGCAGATACCGGTTAGCCGCTTTTTCCTGCCTAGCGAGTTTCCAAGGATACCGAGGCGGCCGGCAAGCCATCCGCAGTAGCTCGCAAGGTTAGCTTCCCGGGCTGGTTGCTAGCCTTCACGATAACTATGGCCCGGCCCTGCCAGGCATTGCGCTTTGGGCTCTGGTAGCTTTCCAGGCTGCGCGGATTTGCGTTACCAACCCCTACAATGGTGCCCGGGCCCGTTAGCGCAAACGTCAGCGCCTGCTCCGACTTTGGGTTACGGATACCGTTCTTGTCCTCTAGTTCTACGGTTATATAGCTCAGGTCTTGCCCATCGGCCCGCAGGGTGGAGCGGTCTGGCTTAAGCGCTAGGCGGCTAGGCTGCCCGGCCGATTGCAGCACGGCGGTACTTACCGTTTTCTGGCCGTTGCGCCCCACGGCTTTTAGCTCGCCGGGCTGGTAAGGCACGCTCCAGGTGGCCATGTATTGGGTGGCGCGCGTGGTGGGCTTCAGGCCCAGGCTTTTGCCATTCAGCAGTAGCTCCACTTCCTCGCACGAAGAGTACACCTCCACGGTAAGCGGCTTATTTTCCTGGCCCGGCCACGTCCAGTCGGCCAGCACATCGTGCCATTCCCACTTGCTCCAGTCTTCCTTCTGTGGGTTCAAGGCAAAGGAAGGGGTAGGAGGCTTCACGAACAGCGAAACCTGGTTTTCTTTCCAGAGCGCATCGCGGTAATACGACTGTGGGCGTTTCCAGCCGCAAATGTCAATATCGCCACAGAAAGCCAAGTTCCAGGGGTAAAACTCTTGCTTCTGCCAGTAGCCCAGCCACCCGATACTAGCTTCCCCGATGTAGTCAACCGCCGTCCAGACAAAGTCGCCGATTACGTACGGGTGGTCCTGCACGGCCATCCAGCTGCCAAACGCCTCCAGCGGATACGACTCCGAGCCGAACATAACGCGCTGAGGCAGGCGGACATGGTCCTGGGCATAGATATCGGTTTGGTGATGGTCGCCGCCGGCGGCGTAGTTGTAACCGGCCACATCCAGCACGCCAAAATACGGGTCTTTATCGGGCGCCAGGCCATTCACGCCGGCTGTAATGGGCCGCGTGGCGTCTAGCGTCCGGATATAGTTGGTTATTTCCTGGGCGGTTTTCACGCCCGCAGGGGTGCCGCGTTCCGGAATTTCGTTGCCGATGCTCCAGAAGATAATGCTAGGGTGATTTCGGTCGCGAAGTACCATGCTGGCCACGTCCTGCTGCCACCATTTATCAAAGTAGAGGTGGTAGTCGAAGGTGTTTTTGCTTTCGCGCCAGCTGTCAAAGGCCTCATCAATCACCAGCATGCCTAGCCGGTCGCAGGCTGCCAGCAGGGCTGGGGAGGGCGGGTTGTGGGAGCATCGGATGGCGTTGTAGCCGCTGGCTTTCAGCAGCTCAATTTTGCGCTCCTCGGCCCGGTCGTAGGCTTTGGCGCCTAAAGGGCCGTTGTCGTGGTGGATGCAGCCGCCTTTCAGCTTCACCGTCTGGCCATTCAGCTGAAATCCGCGGGCGGCATCAACGGCCATGGTACGAATGCCAAACGGTGTTTCCACTTGGTCAATCAGTTGCCGATTCTGATAAACCTCCGTTATGGCCGTGTAGAGTGTAGGCCGCTCCACCGACCATCTCGCGGGTGATTTAACCGATAAAAGCTGGTCAATAGTAGTAGTTTCGCCGGCGGCAATGGTTTTGCTGGACTCCGTGCGGGCGGCGGGCTGGCCTTTGGGGCCACGTAGGCTGGTAACCAGCGTAAACTGGGCGGTCTGCCCGGTTTGATTTACTACCTGAGTCTGGGCTTTGACTTGGGCGGCTGTGGCCGTTACCGCAGGCGTGGTGAGGTAGGTGCCCCACTGCGCCACATGGAGTGGCGCCTGCACCGTGAGCCACACATGCCGGTAAATGCCCGAGCCGGAATACCAGCGGCTGTTCTGGCCTTCATTCCGGACCTGCACGGCCAGCACATTTCGGGCTCCGAACTTTACTTTGTCTGTTACATCATACCAAAAGCTGGTGTAGCCATAGGGGTGCGTGCCCAATAGCTCGCCGTTCAGCCATACCTCGGCATTCATGTACACGCCATCAAACTGCAGCTGAATTCGTTTGCCTTTCTGGGCTGCGGGTAGCTCAAACGTTTTCCGATACCACCCCGTGCCGCCCATCGTGAACCCGCCGTTGGCCTGACTGATGGCTTCGGGGCTGAAAGGGGAGGTAGTGCCCGGCACATCTTCAATGCTCCAGTCGTGGGGCAGATCAAGCGGACGCCAATGCTGGTCGTCGAAATCTGCCTTTTCCGCACCTTGGGCTCCGCCCCGGTGAAAGCGCCAGCCCGCATCAAATAGGCTCGTTTTGGGGGCTATCGTGTTGGTTTGCATGGCAATCGTCATATCTGATTGATGACAGCCGACCACTAGTAATAAACCGAGAAGAAAAATTCTCTTCATAAATGGATAAAGTGAAATACGTTGGCAACTTGGTAATCTTTGTGCAGTTTTCAATAAGTAAAGTCCTACTAAACAGTTTGAGTCGACTAGCTACCTAGCAATAGGGCAGGCAACTCAGTAGGAGTTCGAGCAATAGCTGCAAGGGTAAACGGGTAGCGCACCAAGCCAACAACCGAAGCGCGTCGCTTGGCTGACATGGCTTAAAGAACGGTTCTGTTGAGCAGGACGGCTTCAGTAGGGAACGGCAAGTACGCTTTGAGATACGCCAAGCAAATCAGGCAGATCTACGGGGGTAGGTTATAGATAACTTTATCGTGTATGGATGGTCCCGATAGGACTATGCTTTTGCCAGCTATAAAAACTTACGGCGTCCGATGTTACATAAACCGCCGCAGTTTCTACCTTATGCCGATTTCACTCGTCTCCCTGCATGAAAAAAATCTACTCCTTACTGGTTGGCTCTTTGCTGGTCGGCTCGCATCTGGCTTCGGCCCAAACCCTGGCTGAAAAGACCAAGGGAATGCAAAAGTTCTCGGGCTTCTTTCCGTTTTACTGGGACGAAAAAGGCGGGCGCATACTGCTGGAAATCGATAAGCTCGATAAGGAAATCCTCTACGTCAGCACGCTGCCCAATGGGGTCGGCTCCAACGACCTAGGCCTCGATCGGGGCCAGATCGGGCAGACGCGTGTGGTGAAGTTTGTGAAGAGCGGCCCCAAAATTCTGCTGTTGCAGCCCAATTACGATTTCCGGGCCGTGAGCCAGAACCCCGACGAGCGCAAATCAGTGGAGCAAGCCTTTGCGCAGTCGGTTATCTGGGGTTTCAAAGCGGAAGCGCAGGAGGGAGGCAAGGTATTGGTGGACCTGACGCCATTTTTGATGCGCGACTCGCACCAGATCGGTGACAAGCTGGAAGACCTGAAGCAAGGGGCCTACAAAGCCGATGAAAGCCGCTCGGCGGTGTTCATGCCCAACACCAAGGCCTTCCCCGAAAACTCGGAGTTTGAGGCCGTGATTACGCTGACGGGCAAAGCCAAAGGGCGCGAAATTCAGTCGGTTACGCCCGACCCGAATGCCGTGACGGTGCACATGCACCACTCGTTCATTCAGCTCCCCGACGATAAATACCAGCCCCGCGCTTTCGATCCGCGGGCCGGCTACTACGCCAACGAGTACATGGACTACGCCACGCCCATCGACCAGCCCATCATGAAGCGGCAACTCGTGCGGCATCGGCTCCAGAAAAAGGACCCCACCGCCGCCGTGAGCGAGGCTGTGGAACCCATTGTGTACTACCTAGATAGGGGTGCGCCCGAGCCCATTCGCTCAGCCCTGATGGAAGGTGCCGCGTGGTGGAACCAGGCCTTTGAGGCGGCCGGCTACCGCAATGCGTTTCAGGTGAAGCTCTTGCCCGAAGACGCCGACCCGATGGACATCCGCTACAACCTGATTCAGTGGGTACACCGCTCCACCCGGGGCTGGTCTTATGGCGCCAGCATCATGGACCCACGCACCGGTGAAATCATCAAGGGCCAAGTATCCTTAGGCTCGTTGCGGGTGCGCCAGGATTTCCTGATTGCCGAGGGGCTGCTGCAGCCTTATGAAGAGGGCAAGCCCACCAGTCCCGAAATGCTGCAGATGGGTGTGGCGCGCCTACGCCAGCTGGCGGCCCACGAGGTAGGACATACGCTAGGCCTCTACCACAACTACTCGGCCAGCACCAAAGACCGATCGTCGGTGATGGACTACCCCATGCCTCGCATCAAGATGCGCCCCGATGGCTCCATCGACCTCAGTGAGGCCTACGGCGTAGGAATCGGGACGTGGGACAAGCGCGCTATCCTGTATGGCTACCAGGATTTCGGCCCGAAAGCCGATGAAAAGCTGGGCCTCAACGCCATTATGAAGCAGACCCTGGCAGATGGCTATGTGTTTATTTCGGATGCCGATGCCCGCGCCGCCGGCGGGGCCCACCCGTATGCTCACCTCTGGGATGAAGGCGCCAATGCCGCCGATGAGCTGAACCGCCTGATGGACGTGCGCAAGCAGCTGCTGGCCCGCTTCTCGGAGAAGGCCCTGGCTCCCGGTCAGCCCATGGCCATGCTGGAAGAAGTGCTGGTACCCATGTATCTGCTGCAGCGCTATCAGGTAGAAGCGGCTTCTAAGGAAATAGGTGGCCTCTACTACACTTATGCCGTGAAAGGCGACGGCCAGACTATCACGAAGTTTGTGGAGCCTGCCGAGCAGTGGAAGGCGTTTGATGCTCTCATGCGCACGATTTCACCGCGGGAGCTAGCCCTGTCCGAAGAGCTGATGGCTAAGATTCCGCCGCGCCCCGTGAACTACGACCGCTCCCGCGAAACCTTCCCCAGCCGCACCGGCCTTACCTTCGACCCCACCAGCGCCGCCGAATCGGCCGCTGCTACTACCCTGGAGTTTCTGCTGAACCCCCAGCGCGCGGCCCGCCTAGAAGAATACCACGCCCGGCACACGGAGCAACCTGGCCTAGCCGCCGTGCTTGATAAACTACTAGATCAAACCTGGCGCAGCAAGCCGGAAGCTGGCTATGCAGGGGAGTTGCAGCGCCTAGTAAACACACTCACCCTACAAAAGCTGCTGGCCTTAGCCGCCGCTCCGCAAGCTCCCGTGAATGTGAAAGCCCTGGCCGCTTTGAAAGTGGAAGAGCTAAAAAAACAGCTGCAGAAAGAGCAGAAATCAGGTAAAGATGAAGGCCGCAAAGCCACCGCCTTTGCCGCAGTTCGCATGATCGAACAGTTTGAATCTACCCCCGAGAAATTCCAAGCCGCACCCGCTCTACCCATGCCCGACGGCGCCCCCATTGGCGATGATGGATGTGAGGGGTTTTAGGAAGTTAGTGGCCTAGGGCTTCGCGGAAGGCAAAAAAGAAACGTCATGCTGAGCGGAGTCGATGCATCTCTACCTCTGGCTAATCAACTGGCCTAGACAAAGCGGTAGAGATGCTTCGACAAGCTCCGCATGACGGTCTTGTTTTTAACCTTTAGAGAATTCCTAGGCCTATTTACTCAAAAAAGTCGCCGGGGTCAGCTTGGCTGAGGTACTTGTTGAGGCTGCCGAGGTCGGCGAAGATGGGGTGGATGAGGCGCAAGAACTGCTCGGTGGTAGCGCGGCTATCCGTGTAGGCCCGAAAGATTTCGCCTTCACCAGCCAGTTCTACATGGTCTAGGATTTCGGGGTCGTGCTCTTCCAGAATCGTTTCGATGTGCTCAGCCCAGGAAGCGCCGCCGCCGCCGAAGCCGTGCTTCTCAAACACTGCGTAGTAATCGTCCATCTCCGATAGGTCAACTACAATGCGGTACTGTCGCTCCGGGGTAGCATTCTCCTGAAGATCGTAGATTAAGAAGGGGTAATAGGTATTTGCCATTGGCCTAAAGGTAGAGCTAGTAAACCATAAGGTTGAAAAAGCGCGTCATCCTGAGCCCAGCGAAGGATCCTAACACCGTCGCACGAGGCGCTAGGCCAGTCGTTCAGTTGTGAGAAGAATCTTCGCAAGCTCAGGATGACGGGCTTGTAATGGAATAGTAACACAACATCAGCACGCGAGATGTCTCGACCAGCTCGACATGACGTTCCTTTGCCTTATCACCTTATCACCTTATCACCTTATCACCTTGTCACCTCGTCATCTCCCATACGGGCTATCAGCGCGATGCTGCCGCTCAAATTCTTCGCGGGAGCACAGGCTTTTCACGTCCACCATACGGTCGATGGATAGGATGCCGTCGAGGTGGTCGATTTCGTGTTGGAGCAGCTCGGCCAGGTCGTCTTCGGCGCCGGCGTGGGTTTCGTGCCACTGGCCTAGCAGGTCTTGGTAGCGTACCGTAATCCACTCGTAGCGTTCTACTTGCATAAAGATGGAGAGGAACGACAGGCAGGCATCCCACACCACCATTTTCTCGGGGCTGTGCGCCACAATGCTAGGGTTAATGAAGGGCCAAACCGGCTTGCCCGGCAGCCGCAGCAGTACCACGCGGTGCAACTCCCCAATCTGAGGGGCTGCAATGGCGCGGCCGTAGCCGGTGGTTTCGCGCCAATGGCCTACGGTGTCTGTAAGGTCGGTGACAAGGGCCGCAATGGCGGGTGTGGTGGGGTCGGAAACGGGCTGAGCCACAGCACGGAGCGTGGGGTGGCCTAGCTGCAGGATTTCACGGATGGGCATAGTAAGTCAGATGGCAGAGCATAAATTACTTAATAGATAAACTATGTACGTACATTAATTGTATGTTTGTTGTTGTGGCTTGCTACCTAGATGCTTTTGGCAGAAGTAGTGCCTAGGCCGTGGAAGTTTTACCGGAAGTTGTAGTCGTTAGTTGATCAATGAATTATGGAAATTGGAATAGATAGTTTCGCCGCCGCTTTGCTGGATAATGGTACTGGCAAAACCCCCAGCGGGGTAGAGGCCATGAGCGAGCTGCTCGACCGGATTGAGTGGGCCGACCAAGTAGGCCTTGATGTATTTGGCATGGGCGAGCATCACCGCCCGGAGTATCTTGATTCGGCCCCCGCCGTTATTCTGGCCGCGGCAGCTGCGCGTACCAAGCGCATCCGCCTTACCAGCGCCGTTACGGTGCTAAGCGCCGCCGACCCGGTGCGGGTATTTCAGGAATATGCTACCCTGGACTTGATTTCGCAGGGTCGGGCCGAAATGGTGGTAGGCCGTGGCTCCTCCATTGAGGCATTCCCGCTGTTCGGGTTCGATCTGGATGACTACGACAAGCTGTTCGCCGAAAAGCTGGAGCTGTTGCTGCAAGTGCGCGACCAGGAGCAGGTGCATTGGTCGGGAAAATTTCGGCCGGCTCTTACGGGGCAGGGGATTTACCCCCGGCCAGTGCAGCCACAACTGCCTATCTGGCTGGGCGTAGGCGGCACGCCGCAGTCGTTTGCACGTGCTGGCATGCTAGGCCTGCCCTTAATGGTGGCCATTATTGGCGGCGACACCCACCGTTTTCGGCCCCTGATAGATCTGTATCGGGAGGCGGGCCGCCGGGCTGGGTTCGCGCCAGAGCAGCTGAAAGTAGGCCTACACTCGCTCGGCTACGTGGCCGAAACCACGCAACAGGCGCAGGAAGAGTTCTTTCCGGGGTACGCCCGCACCTTCACGAGCCGGGCGCGGGAACGGGGCGGCTCACCCGTCACGCGTGCCCATTTCGATATGCAGGCCGGGCCACTAGGGGCTTTGTTGGTGGGTAGCCCCGAGGAAGTAGCTGCTAAAATCTTGCGGCACAGCGAGGCGTTGGGCGGGGTTTCGCGCGTGACGTTTCAGCAGGATGTTGCCACCTTGCCACACTCGAAAATCATGCGGTCCATTGAGCTGCTCGGTACCCGTGTCGCACCGCTCTTGCACGCAGTTGGCTAACTCCAAGAGTTGCCAGTGAGGCTTCAGTTGCTGTAATGAATAAAGGGTATAGATAGCGTGCATTTAGACCGTCATGCTGAGCGGAGTCGAAGCATCTCTACCTCTGGCTAACTACTGGCCTAGAACTGCTACAAAGCGGTAGAGATGCTTCGACTCCGTTCAGCATGACGGTTTAGCGTATTCAACAGTTGAATAACGCCTGGCCTAGCGGTGCTTAACAGCTTGTAGCATTTGGCGTAGTTCGGAGGCTGTGTACACCCGGCCGCGCGTAATCACGGTATTGATTTGGCGCAGGTTACGGATATTTTCCAGCGGATTCTGATCTAGTAGCACGAGGTCAGCATCTTTGCCCTTGCGGATGGTGCCGGAGTGCTGGTCGGCTTTCAGGAACCGGGCCCCATTGATGGTAGCAGTTTGTAGGGCTTGGGCTGGCGTAAGGCCGGCTTGCACCATGAGTTCCAGCTCGCCCAGCAGGGAGGTGCCGGGGTAAACGTAGGAATTGGATGCGCCGCTATCGGAGCCGGCCAGCATCGTCACACCGGCCTTTTGCATAGCCGGAACCAGGGTCATGAACTTTGCGCCTAGCTGTTTATTGAAGGCCCGGGTGACGGCTGATTGTCGGCGGGCGCCGTTCAAGCGTCCGGCATAAGTCGCCTGAATTTTGGGGTCGATGTAGGCGAGTAGCGTGTCGCGGGAGTGGTCGGTTTCGGGGAGTTCGGCCAGCAGCTTCTGAATGTAGAGCGTGGGTACCACGGCCGTCTTGTTTTTGACCAGCGTGCGGTAGATGCTTGCTTCGGCGCCAGCATCGAAAGTGCGATAAATGGCCGGCAGCACGGCAAACAGGCCTAGGGGCTTGGCCGTGCCCAAGCTGCGCTGCACTGCCGTTGTGATGCTGTCTTCCTTACTGGAGCACGCCTTGAATACGTAATACAGATGCTCGGAGGCATCCAGTCCCCGATCCGACGCTTCACGAAGCGTGGCGGTGTAGGGCATATGGCCCGTGGTCAGCATGCCGCGCTTTTCGGCTGAGGAAACGGTGTTGAGGAAAGCGTCTCGCGAAATCGTGCTTTCATAAATCTTGACATAATCGACCTTCAATGCCTGTAAGGAGTCAAGCGCCTTGTCGATATCTGCTTGGTTTTCTACTGCCAAAGAGCCGGCCCAAGTGGGTTTCGGACCATCTATTTTTGGGCCAGAGGTGAAGATGGTAGGCCCCGCGAGCTGCCCGGCCCGTATCTGTTTGCGCCACTCAAAAACGGCTGGGGTCAGGTCGCCGCCCGCGTCGCGGACCGTGGTGATGCCGTGAGCCAGGTAGAGCGGCAGCAGGTTGCGGTTGGCCGTAATGAGCGAGTCGCCGCCCCGGAAGTGCACGTGCATATCCCAAAGGCCCGGAATCAGGTATTTGCCCTGGGCATCAAGAGTCTGCTTAGCTGACAACGTGCGTCCGCCAGACTTTTCCAGCCGCTGGATTTGCCCGTTCGTGATGCCTAGGGTTTGGTTCTCTCGAACCTGCCCGGTTTCCACATCCACCACATTGGCGTGGATGATAACGAGGTCGTAGGCCTGTTGGGGCGGTTGCGTGGCGCAACCTGCCAGGATGGGGAAGGAGCAGGCAAGTAAGCGGGAGAGGAGATTCATAAACCGGTGATATCTGAAGACTGGAAGTTAGAACGTAGCTCCCCTCCTCAGATGAGGAGGGGCTGGGGGTGGTTGAAGTGACCTAGAACGACCTATACTTGAATGTCAATCCGAGGGAAGTTGAGGAATGACCGGCTGGGTAAACAACGATTGTCAACCACCCCCAACCCCTCCTCATCTGAGGAGGGGAGCTACGTTCTTTTTTCTAAACTGAAGCCAGGCTCACTTCAACAACGCCGCCAGTTGCTGCACCAGCACCGTTCCGCTCATCCAGGTCATGACTAGTACTACTAGGCCTCCGAATAGCGCGAGCCACAGCGGGTGGCGGTACGTGGTGCCGACGACGCTGGGGCGGTAGGCCGCGACGAGCAGGGTGCCTAGGGTGATGGGCAGGATAAACCCGTTCAGGGCCCCAGCCCATACGAGTAGGCTTACGGGTTTGCCAATCGTGACAAAGACTAGGGTGGAGAGGACTATGAACCCGATAATCCAGCGGTTTTCGTGCGCCGCTACGCTGGGTACCATCGACTTCAGAAAGGAGATGGAAGTATAGGCCGAGCCAATGATGGACGTAATAGCCGCCGCAAACATCACCACGCCAAACAGTTTGTAGCCCACCTGGCCTGCCGCCAGCTGAAATACCGACGCAGGCGGGTTTTCAGTACCAATAGCCAAGCCCCGGCTCACAACGCCCAGCGTGGCCAGAAACAAAAACACCCGAATCAGGGAGGCGACGGAAACGCCCATGATGGCGCTTTGCGTCACCTGGGGCAGTGCCGAGGGGCCTTTGATGCCGGCATCGAGCAGGCGGTGGCCTCCAGAAAACGTGATGTAGCCGCCCACGGTGCCGCCCACTAGGGTAATGATGGCAGTAAGGTCGATGCGCGATGGCGCGATGGTGCGCAAGGCTGCTTCGGCTACGGGTGGGTGCGTCGTGACAGCTACGTAAATGATTATCAGAATCATTACTAGCCCCATAAGCTGCGCAAAACGGTCCATGACTGGGCCGGCCTCGCGCACCAGAAAGATGGCAATGGACATAGCCGCAGCCAGCACAGCGCAGAATGTAACGGGTAGGCCTGTGAGCACTTGTAGGCCTAAGCCTGCACCGCCCACGTTACCGATGTTGAACGCTAGGCCACCTAGTACAATAAGCGCCGAAATAAAGCCGCCGAGGCCCGGCAGTACGCGGTTGGCAATATCTGGAGCCCGCATTTCCGACACGGCTATAACCCGCCAAATATTGAGCTGAACCCCAATATCAATGAGAATTGAGGTGAGAATCACAAAGCCGAAGCTGGCCCCCAGTGATTGAGTGAAAACAGTAGTTTGGGTCAGGAAGCCGGGGCCAACGGCCGAGGTAGCCATCAGGAAGGCTGCCCCAATCAGGACGCCCCAGTTGCGCGCCGGCCTCACGCGGAAACCGGCTGATGAGCCCGCACCGCAATACCTTCCTCGCGTAGCGCGGCCCGAATCTGCTGGGCAAACTCCAGGGCGTGGGCGCCGTCGCCGTGCAGGCACACGGTATCCGCCTGAATGGTTACTTCCTCGCCGGAAAGGGCCCTCACCCGACTTTCTTTCACCATGCGCACCACCTGCGCAATGGAAGCGGAGGCTTCCGTAATCAGGGCGTTGGGCTGGCGGCGCGGCGTGAGCGTGCCATTGGGTTGATAGGTGCGGTCGGCGAAAACCTCGTGGGCAACGGACAAGCCTAGCTTCTGTCCGGCACCGATGAGGGAACTACCGGCCAGCCCGTAGAGACAGGCTTCGGGCTGTACGCGATACACGGCTTCGGCAATGGCTTCGGCAAGGCCAGTGTTCACGGCGGCCATATTGTAGAGCGCGCCGTGGGGTTTTACGTGGTGCACAGTGCCGCCCTCCGCCCGCACGAAAGCCGCTAGGGCACCCAGTTGGTACACCATCATATCGTAGGCCTCTTCCGGAGAAATAGCCATTTCGCGGCGGCCAAACCCCACCAGGTCGGGTAGGCCAGGGTGGGCGCCGATGGCGACGCCGTGCTGCAGGGCCAGGCGCACGGTGCGCTTCATGACGGCCGGGTCGCCGGCGTGGTAGCCGCAGGCAATGTTGGCGGAGGTGACAAACGGCAGGATGGCTTCGTCGTGGCCCAAGGAGTAGGCGCCGAAGCTTTCCCCCATGTCGCAGTTCAGGTCGACGGAGTAGGGTGGGTTCATCGAAAGTGAAATAGGGCAAGGCCCCGTTGGAGTTGCTGAAGAGCTTGTTCCTGGTGCAGATACCAGTATTGGGCATCAGAAAGGCTGATTTCCTGAAAGCGCAGACGTCCGCCGGGCGGCACCTGGGCAAGGCGGGGCAAGTCGGCTGTCATCACCTGCGCCAGGCGCGGATAGCCGCCCGTGGTTTGATGGTCGGCCATGAGCACGATAGGCTCACCGGAGGCCGGGACCTGCACCGTGCCGAAGGTAACGGCCGTTGAGAGAATTTCCAGCTCGGTTTGCAGCTGCAGAACCGGGCCCGCCAGCCGGAAACCCATGCGGTCGGAATTCGGTGTTACAGTGAATTCTTCCTGCCAAAAGGCCTGCTGACTTTCCTCCGTGAACAGCGCGTATTCGGGCCCGCGCATGGCCCGGATGAGTGGACTGTTGCTGGGTACGGGCGTGAGTTGCGGGTCAGGATACCAGGTGCTGGCGGCCCAGTCTTGGCCGGAGGAGTGGCCTAGCAGCTGCTGATGAAGGCGTTTTCCGGCAGGAGTTGGGCCGGGGGCGGGCAGTACGTCGCCGGCGCGCAAAGCCCGTCCTTCTAGGCCACCAATGCCCGCCCGCAAGTAGGTCGACTGACTTCCTAGCACTGCCGGTACCTCAAACCCGCCCGACACGGCCAGGTAGGCGCGGCAGCCCATCCGCGCCGAGCCAAATGCCAGCTCACAGCCGCGCCTCACGGCTACTGGGCGGTTGAGCGGTACGGGCTTACCATCAAGCTTGGCCGACAGGTTTGCCCCCGTGAGAGCTATCAGGTGGTCGGCTTCGAATCGGATTTTGGGCCCGAGCAGCGTGATTTCCAGCGCCGCCGCACCGCCTTGGTTGCCGACCAGTAGGTTGGCCACCCGCAGCGCGCGCGCATCCATGGGGCCACTCACTATGACGCCCACCTGCTGATAACCGAAGCGGCCGGCATCTTGCAGGGTAGTAAGCAGGCCGGGGCGAAGAATGCTACAACTCATACTGCTGGTATTGCTCCGCTGAGATGGATACAAACCGCAGCCGCTGGCCTGCATGGAGCAGGCTCGGCGAAGCTGCTTCGGGCGTGAACAGCCGCAGCGGCGTGCGCCCGATCAGCTGCCAGCCGCCTGGCGTAGGCAACGAGTATACGCCCGTTTGGCCGCCGGCAATTCCCACCGAACCGGCCGGCACGTGGGCGCGCGGCTGGGTTTTGCGGGGCGTAGTCAGCTGCTCATTCATGCCACCCAAGTACGGGAAACCTGGTGCAAAGCCAATCATATACACCAGGTAGTCGGGCGCAGTGTGCAGGGCAATGACCTCGGCGGGCGCTAGGCCAGTGTGGCGGGCTACTAGCTCCAGATCGGGCCCAAACCGTCCGCCATAGCACACCGGAATTTCTACTACATCAGTTGCTGCCTCAGTAGCCGCTGTGGGTACTTTCTGGAGCAACTGCTGCAGGGCGCTGGCCACGCTTTTGTAGGGGTCTTGCTGTCCGGCCCGGCTGACCACCCACGGGTCGTAGTACACGGTGAGGGTGGTGAAGGCCGGCACATATTCCAGAAAGCCCGAAAACGGATGGTGCTCCAGGTAGTGGCCTAGGGCCTGAATGGTGCGGTGCGTGGCCTCCTCGATGGTAGTGCCAAACTGCAGCACAATGGCGGCATCGCCGAGCGGGTACAGCTGCATGGGTGGCTGCTCTGAGTTTCTCCGCAAAGGCTGGGCCATCGGCTGGTTTGCTTTACCTTGGGTCTTCGACCTGATGGAATTTTCTGGAATGAAGCTTCAATATACTACTAGTGTGCGCACAAGCGCGCTGCTGCTTGCCCTAGGCCTGTTGTCCTGCTCTAAAAAGCTCCTGTTTCCTGATGCCTCCCCGCCCGCGGTGCCGGTAGCCGTGGTGCCTGGCGTAAGCCAGCAACTGGCGGAAGACCGTGCCCGCCGCCTTTCCCGCCTGGGCTACGACCTACAGCTATTCGTGCCGGCGCGCAAAGACCAGCCTATTGCGGCCACTGAAACCGTCCGCTTTCACCTCACGGATGCCAGCCAACCCGTGCAGCTCGATTTTAAGGAGCAGGCCGACCATCTGAAAAGCTTGAAGGTGAACGGCAAACCAGTAACGATTGACTTCCGGCAGGAGCACTTGGTGCTACCCTCCACAAGCCTAAAAATCGGCCCGAACGAAGTTCAGATTGAGTTTACGGCCGGCAATCAGAGCCTCAACCGCAACGAGGATTTCCTCTACACGCTGCTCGTGCCCGACCGCGCCCGCACCGTGTTTCCGGTCTTCGACCAGCCTAATCTGAAGGCATCCTTTCAGCTCACGCTCACGATGCCGCCCGAGTGGCAGGCCTTAGCCAACGGCCCGCTGCTCGATTCCACCACCACGGCCACGAGCAAAACCCTGCGATTCGCGCCTTCGGATACCATCAGCACCTACTTGTTCTCGTTTGCGGCGGGGAAGTTTACGCGAGTTTCGCGCACATTGGCGGGCCGGGAGATGCAGTTTCTGCACCGGGAAACCGACCAGGATAAATTGCGCCTGAGCTTGGACCCCATCTTCCAGATTCATGCCGACGCGCTGAAGTTTCTGCAGGACTACACCGCCATTCCGTACCCGTTCCGCAAGTTCGATTTCGTGGCCCTGCCCGATTTCCAGTACGGCGGCATGGAGCACGTGGGCGCCATCGACTACAAGGCCAGCACGCTGTTTCTGGATGAAGGCGCTACCCAGGACCAGAAAATCAGTCGGTCTAACCTGATTGCCCACGAAACCGCCCACATGTGGTTCGGCGACCTAGTGACCATGCAGTGGTTTAACGACGTGTGGATGAAGGAGGTGTTTGCCAACTTCATGGCCGACAAAATCACGCAGGTGGCCGTAGCTAATTCCAACTACGACCTCAAGTTCGTTATCGACCACTATCCCGCGGCCTACGGCGTCGACCGCACCACCGGGGCCAACCCCATCCGGCAGGAGCTGGAAAACCTGAAGGATGCTGGCTCGCTCTACGGCAACATCATCTACCACAAAGCGCCCATTATGATGCGGCAGCTGGAGCGCCTGATGGGAGAGGAGCCCTTCCGCCTAGGCCTGCAGGAGTACCTCAAAAAGTACAGCTTCGGCAACGCCACTTGGCCCGACCTCATCCAGATCCTCGACGCCCGCACCCCCGCCGACCTACAGGCCTGGAACCAGGTATGGGTAAACCAGCCCGGCCGCCCCATCTTCGACTACGACCTGAAAACCAGCAACGGCAAGATTGCCAGCCTACAGCTCACCCAGCAAGCCGAGGACAAGTCGGATAGGCTGTGGCCCCAACTCTTCGAGGTGCTGCTGGTGTATCCTGGCGGCCAGGTAAAGGAGCTGACCGTGAACATGAACCAGCGCCAGGTTTCGCTACCGCAGGCGGAAGGAGAAGCCGCGCCAGCGTTTATTCTGTTTAACTCCACGGGCCTGGGCTACGGCGTTTTTCCGCTTGATAAGCAGCTGACGACTGGCCTAGGCCAGTTGCAGAACCCCGTGGCCCGCGCTTCGGCCTACATAAACCTCTACGAAAACATGCTCAATGGCCGCAGCATTGCGCCACGGCAGTTGCTGGAGGTGTATCGGCAGGCGCTGCCGAAGGAGAAAGAAGAGCTGAATATCAAGCTGCTGACCGGACAGCTCACGGACATCTACTGGAAGCTGCAGAAGCCGGCGGATCGTCTGGCGCTGGCGCCTACGCTGGAGAAGGAGCTGTGGCAAAACATGCAACAGAACCCAGCCTCCAACTCCAAAAAGCTGCTGTTCAAAGCGTATCAGTCGGTAGCCCTGAGCAATGAAGCCCAAACGCGCCTCTACCAGATCTGGGATAAGCAGCAGGCCCCCGCGGGCGTAAAACTGACCGAGGACGACTACACCGCCCTTGCCCTGGCCCTAGCCGTCCGCGACTACCCCGCCGCCACGCCCATCTTGCCCAAGCAGCTCACCCGTATCCAGAACCCCGACCGCAAAAAGCGCATGGAGTTCCTGATGCCGGCTCTCTCGCCCGACGTACAAACCCGCGACGCCTTTTTTGCCTCGCTCTCTGACGAGAAGAACCGCGAAAAAGAAGCCTGGGTAACGGCAGCCCTGGCCTACCTGCACCACCCGCTGCGGGCCACTACTTCCGAAAAGTACCTGCCCCAAAGCCTGGCCCTGCTCGAAGAAATTCAGCAAACCGGCGACATTTTCTTTCCCGCTTCCTGGCTGCAGTCCACGCTGGGTTCCTACCAAACGCCCACCGCCGCCCGCACCGTCCGCGACTTTCTGGCGGCGCACCCGAACTACAATCCGAAGCTACGCGCCAAGCTCCTGCAAGCCGCCGATGATGTTTTCCGGGCCGAGAAGCTGATGATGTAAGTACAGGCCAGACAGGGTATGGTAGGCTGTATAGCCCCATCATAAAAGGATAGTCATGCTGCGCTTGCCGAAGCATCTCGCTCGAATCGTTCATGGAGGAACTAGCCCACTATCAGCACGCGAGATGCTTTGACAAGCGTAGCTTGTCTTTCTGATTTGCAGGATATTCTTGCATAGGCAGCATGCGCACACTAGGTAAAAATCTAGGAGCAGGCTGGCGGGTAGTGGCGGGTTTTTTGAGCAGGAGCCTGGACGGTTACGCTGGTAAAGGGACCTAGTGGCTGAGTAGTAGTTGGCCATCAGATTATGGATTCACCCTTGCGCAATAAATTTTAATAAAATGCTTATATTAAACTCTGTACTTTATTATGGCTAACGTGTATTATCTGGGGCAAAGCTAGCGGGAAAGAGAGGCTTTGTGTGGCGGGCTTTGTGTGCGCTCGATGACTGATTCAGGGACTGTTGTTCTCCTCATCGTGTAGGCCATGAAACCACTACAACTTCTTTCGCTCGTCTTTTTTTATCTGGTAGGTGCGCTGCCTATGCTGGCGCAATCAAAGTGGCAATGGGCCGATGCCCAACCCTTCACGGTGCAAGCGGTAGCAACTGATTTGGCCGGTAATGCCTACGTTACGGGGCAGTTCAGCGGAACCATTACCGTGGGCAAAACACGCCTAACGGCCACCAGTACCACCACTGATTTGCTGGTGGCTAGGTTTAGTCCGCAAGGCAAACCCGAGTGGGTGACTACTCTGGGCGCAACGCCCGTAGTAACGGGAACGAGTAGCAGCGTGACCGGCATCGATATCAGCGTTCATCCGCTGTCCGGCGAGTCGTATGTGCTAGGAGGGTATATCGGCAACATTAGCAGCCTGCCCGGCGGATCGGCTGCCGTTAATTTCACGGACCGCATTGTAATTCTTAAGCTTTCAGCCGATGGGGCTATCCGCTGGGGTGTTCGGGCCGGAAATGAGTTTGTGCCAACGCTCGGCTCGGCTATTGCCTCTGACTTGCAGGGCAACTCTTACGTAACCGGCATCTGCAATGGGGGCTTTGTGCTGGATGATGGCACCCGCGTACAGAGCAGCAACCGTAGCTTATATGTGCTCGCGCTAAACAATGCTGGCCAGTACCGGTGGAGCCTAGGCGCGCGAAGCACCCTAAGCTCAGCAGGAATTGACATCGGGGCAGATGCCCGCAACGGGGTGTATATGCTGGGGCGCTATTTTGGTCCGCTTACCGTGGGCAGCAACGTATTGCCCAGCTCGGCCGGTGGCAACTGCTTACTAGCTAAGCTCAGCCAGCAAACCGGGGCAGTCCGCTGGATTACGACCGGTACAACCGACGGCGTTAGCTCCTTGGCGGCAGATGCGCTGGGCAATAGCTACGTTGCGGGAAGCTTCAGGGGCACCATTGGTGTTGGGACGAGCACGCTCACGGCCGGTACCGGCACGGAAGGGTTTGTGGCCCGGTTTACTTCCTCCGGGGCCGTAACATGGCTTCGCTCCATAGGCCAGGTGGTTCCGTTTACCACCCAGGCAGTAGGTAACCTTTCGCCGGTGCCGCTGCTGCAGGGCGCTGTGGTGGGCCTCACGCGCCCACCCGGCGAAGCGGCTGTGGTGGTCCTACAGCCTACTGGTGCTGTAGCCTGGGAGGAAAATGCCGATGGAACGAGCTCCAGCAAAGCGCTGGCCGTAGCACCCGGGCCCAGCCTGCAGCACCTGCGGATTTTCCTGGGAGGCACGCTAACAAACCAGGTGGCTTTTGGTCCCCATCGGGTGAAGGCCAACGGCACCACCAGCTTTCTGGCCGTGCTTTCCAATAAGCTGAACCGGCGTAGTATCGATTGGAATGTGTTTAGCCTGTTCCCGAACCCGGTGCGCGACGTGCTGACCCTACGGTTGCCGGCGCTGCCCGCTACCCAGCTGCAGCTGCTGAACCTCCACGGCCGCGTTGTCCGGACGATGCAACTGGCCGAATCCACCGCGCCGGCAACCCAGCTCTTGGAGGTGCGTGACCTGCCTAGTGGCCTGTACCTGCTGCGTCTCTCAACCACCGACGAAACCATTACCCGACAGATTCAGATACGCTAAGCGTAACTCAGGCCTACTGATAGCACTAGCCCTCCGGCACCTGTAAACCGCCGAGGAGCTCCTGTTGTCGGTAGGCCAGCCGGTTTGAATCGGTTTCTATGCCAGGTGTCAATAAGTTCAAGGCCTAATTAGACCTAGATCAGAGCGGGAACTCCGCATGGCAGTTGGGGCAGGTGTGCAGGGTAGTACCCGCGTAATAGAGCCGTTTCCACCAGGCCGGGTGTGCCACGGGCGTAGGTTCCGGGGTGCCGCAGGTGGGGCAGCGCAGGGGGGCGGCCGTGGTGCGATGCCGCTCAAACGCATCCACCACATCCTGGGCGGTGGGCGCATCGACTTCTTCAATCAGCAGTTGGTAATACAGGCCGTCGCCGAACGGAAAGGAGGGTGGGCCACAGGTTTTTACCAGTGCATCTACCTCCACCTCAAGCAGCAGGTTGTACAGCGCTACCGCTTCAGCATACGTCAGGAATTGGGCGGCGGGAACCAGCATAACGTCAAAAATACGGGTTGGCGGCCAAGCATCCCCGCGTTTGGCTGCATGGGGGCTGGCATCTGTGGCCAGCGCTTCTTATCTTCTGGGCATGATGGAAGTAGCTCAACTTAAGCAGGAGCTCGTGCCGTTGGTGCCGTACTGTCTGCCCCTGATTCTGGCCTCAGTGGCGCTGGAGTGGTACCTAACGCGCCATGATGACCACCGCCACTACGATGCCCCCGATTTCTGGGCGTCGTTTGGTATTGGGGTGGGTAATATGGGGCTGAGTCTGGGGCTGAAAACCGGCATTCTGGCCTTCGGGCTGTTCTTCTGCAACCTGGCCCTGTGGCGCCTTCCGGCCAGCTGGTGGGCCTGGGTAATGGGCTATCTGGCCGTTGATTTCTGCAATTACGTGGCACACTACCTGGCCCACAAGCAGCGTATCTGGTGGGCTACGCACGTTACGCACCATTCCTCTGAGCACCTGAACCTGTCCACGGCCTTCCGCAGCTCCTGGACCCAGCACTTCAAAATCATTTTCTTTATTCCGGCTTGGCTGACAGGCATTCCGCCGGTGATTCTGTTTACCTGCTACGAAATCAACCTGCTGTATCAGTTCTGGATTCATACCGAATCTGTGGGCCGGCTGCCGCGCTGGTTTGAGTTTGTATTCGTGACGCCCTCGCACCACCGTGTGCACCACGGCCACAACCCCCAATACCTCGATAAAAACTTTGGTACCAGCCTTATTCTTTGGGACCGGTTGTTTGGCACCTTTCAGCCGGAAGAGGAACGGCCCCGCTACGGTCTCACCAAGCCCATAACCTCACACAACATCCTCTACCTCAACTTTCATGAGTGGCGCGACCTATGGCATGATGTGCGCCACGCCCGCAGTTTCCAGGCGCGGTGGCGCCTGCTGTTCGGGCCACCTTAGTTGAAGCGGTTTCCTGTGGGAGCTAGTTCCTGGTAGTAATATCTGATGCAGTTGTCAGCAGTTTGCGTGGGTGTAGGGGCTAGTGCGTGGTGCCAAGTGCCAAGCTATGGGCCCGGCTCCTTTACCGCTTGCGGCGCACCGGCGTAGCCAACCGGCTGCGGAGCTTAAGGATGTACCACAATAAGCCGGCGCAGAGTACGGCCAGGCCGGCGGCCAGCAGCTCGCGGCTGGTGCGGGCGGCAGTGGCGTCATCTGCTACGGCTTGCAACTCTTGCAGCTTTTTGGCGCGTTGCTTCTCGCGCAGCTCCAGGTTGCTGATTTGGTTTTCCAGGTCGTAGAAGCGCTGGCGGGTGCTGGTTTGGTCGGTTTGTGCCACGGTTACCTGTTGCTTGGCCTGCTGGTTTTCGGCCACCACGCTGGCCGTGCGGCGCAGGGTGGCATCCTGCACGGCGCGCACAATTTCGGTGTCTTTCCGGATGATGCCTTTCAGGGCATCCACCACTTCCTGCAAATCTTTTTTGCTGGCCTTGTTGCCGAAGAGGCTGTTGCGCTGGGAGTTGGCTTCTTCATATTGCCGCACCATCAGTTCCCGCTCTTTAATCAGGCGGGGCAGTGGGTCATTCTGGGTGGGTGCAGGAGTTTGGGCCAGGGCGCTACCACAGGAAAGGGCGAAAAGAAGGGGCAGGAAGCGTTTCGTCATAGGGCAAAGTAACGACGAAGGAAGCTGCGTAGTTTACCCGGCCAGTTTCATGGCACCTCTTCAGCTACTTTGCCTAACCGCTTTTGGGGTTGCGGGGCTCATTTCCTAGGTCGCTTAACCGCCCAAAGCCGGCACCGGCTGCCTGATTTCCTTGGGCTTGTGGCGGTAGAAATACAGAATCAGAATGGGCAGCAACGTCAGCTCAGCTACTACCCCGAACAGGAGCGTAAGGCCGATGAGCAAGCCCACGTAAAATGTGCCGTCAAAAGAAGAGAAAATCAGCGTAGAGAAGCCGCCCACCAAAATCAGGGACGTGACAATAACCGCTTTGCCCGCCATAAGGTAGGTTTTGCGCACCGCCTTGAACAAGCTGGGCTCATCGAGCAACACTAGCTTCAGTTTGCTGATGAAGTGGATGGTGTCATCCACGGCAATACCAAAGGCAATGGTGAAAATGATGCTGGTGCTCACCTTCATGCTCACACCGGCCGCCCCCATCACGCCCGCCACAATCAGGATGGGCACCAGGTTGGGCACCAGCACTACCAGCGTCATGCGCACCGAGCGGAACAGGAGCAATACAATAAGCGTGACCATCACAATATCGATGCTCATGCCCGTAATCATGTTCAGGGTGAGGTTTTCGTTGTTTTTATCGATGAGGTTGGCCGAGCCGGTGAGCCTAGTCCGCAGCACGGTGCTGTCGACCTCCGCACGCAGGAAACGGCGCAAATCGGCATTCAGTTTATCGGCCCGGATGCTGCCTACGTCGGGCATGCGGCCCGTGAGGCGGCCCTCGGTACCATCGGGCAGGGCCAGCGCCCGGAACTCCGGTTTCTTGCGAAACAGCTTGACTTTGCGCGTGAGGCGGGCCAGCTCGGCTTCCGAGTCGGGGAGGCGGTATTCTTCCAGCAGGCCCCCGTTCAAGGCTTTGCGCACCGATTTGATGATGGTAACCGGCGAGGCCACGAAGTTCAGGCCGTAAGTAGTTTGCAGGTAACCTTCTATTTTCTCGGTCTGACGGAGCACATCCAGGCTGTAAATACCGCGCCCGGCGCCCGGCTTCAGGTCCAGCTCAAATGGCCGCACCCCAGCAAACTGGCGCTCGAAAAACTTGAAATCCAGCTTTACCGGGTCGTTTTGCGAGAGGTCATCGAGTAGGGCCGAGTTGATGCGAATGCGCGAGGCCGAAGCCACCGACAGCACCAGTACTAGGGCGCTGATGGCTACTACCCAGTGGCGGCGGGCCAGCACCGTCCGGAATAGGCGGCCCAGCACGCCGTCCCAGCTGTGGCCCTGTTCGCGCGGCACCCGCAGCTGGGGCTTGCGCAGCAGCACCAGCATGGCCGGCAGCAGCGTAAACGAAAGCACAAACGTGAGCAGCACCGCTACCCCCGTAAACAGCCCGAAGTTGTAAATCGGCCGGATGGTGCTTGTCATCAGGGTAAAGAAACCGATGCTGGTAGTAAGCGCCGAAAGCCCCGAGCCAAACCCCGATTCCTTGAGCGCAATCAGCAACGAATCCTTTTTGCTGGCACCGTAGCCTAGCTCCGTGACGTAGCGCGTGATGATGTGAATGGTATCAGACATGCCCACCACAAACAGCATCACGGGCAGCAGGGCCGTCATGAGGTCAATGCTGATACCAAAAGCCGACATCACGCCCAGCCCCCACAAAATGGAGCCCAGCACCACCACCAGCGGCAGCACCACGCCCCACCACGTCCGGAACGTCAGCCACAGCAGCCCCGTCACGAGCACCACGGAAAGGCTCATAAACACCATCAGCTCCATCTGAAGCCGGTCGACGAATACGGATTGGGCCACCATTTTGCCGGCGAGGTGGTACTGGTTGTCGGCAAAGCCTTGCCTAGTAAGCTCCGTGCGTACAGCGGCCAGTAAGGAGTCGCCGGGCGGTTTGCTGAGGTTGGGCGAGGTCTGGAACAAGATGGTGGCCGCCCGCGCATCCTTGGAAATCAGGTTGCCCACCAGGCCCGGCGTACGGTACACCAGCACGGAGTCCTGAGCGCGGCGACTGGGGTCCTGGGGGTGCAGGTACGGAATGTTGAACACCCCCAACCCTTCCACCACGGGGTTGGTGGCATTCGTTGGCGACGATACCTGCGTTACGTGCGGCCGGCCCTGAATAAAGCGCGTCAGCGAATCAACTTTGGTTAGGAAGCTGGGCTCGAACACCGTCTGGCCAGCCGGAGCTTCGAGGCCCAGCAGCACGTAGTCGTTGTCGTTGCCGAAGCGCCCGGAGTACTGCAGGTAGTAGTCCAGGTCGGGGTCGCCGGCAGGGTAGAAGTCGTTGAAGTTGTAATTGAAGCGCAGCTGCGCCACGAAAAACACGGCTAGGCCCGTGAGCAGGCCAAGGGCAAGAAGGGTAAGATGAGCGAGTTTGCGGAGGGGCATAGGAAAGTATGGAGCGCCGCCTAAAAGAGGCAGGAGCCGTGGCAGCTCAGAGGGGAGAATAGGAGCTGGGCGGTTTGTGGTGTGAGGCAGGCTAGTACCTACGCCAAATTTTCTACCTTAGAGGCGGTGGCCCTAGGTAGCAAACTGCCGTCAAGCCAACCGCCATTTTCCCGCTTTTGTTTCTTTCACCTTCTGATTCTCTACGCATGAAAAACGCACTGCTTGCCCTCGCCCTGTTTGCCTTTGCTGGTTCGGCCGTTGCCCACGATGGCACGAAGGATGGCAAAGCCAAAAAAAGCAAGAAAGAAGCCTGCACCACCGAGATGAAAGCTACCTGCGCCAAAACGGGGGCTTCTGCCGGTACCCCGTCGTGCTGCATGAAGAAGGATACCAAAACCGCGGCCGTAACGCCAACTCCGGTAGCTACGCCGGTTAAGTCGCTATAGAATTAGTAGCAAGATGCGGTGGTATCAGGTAGTACTTCTGTTACTTCCGTTAGGTAGTAGGCAGGCCTTGGCGCAAACACAGTTCAACCGCTGGCAAGCGCAGCCGGTTGCTACGCCAAGGCCTGCCTATTCATCTGCGCAGCGCGGCGCTTCCATCGTGCGAGCAAAGGCTGTGCAGGATTCTGTTGCTGCTCTCCAGCGGCAGCGGCAAGACTCCCTGCGTATTGCGGCTGTAGCTGATAAAATGCCGCTCTTACAACGAGGACTTGGTCAACGTATCAAAGACAAGAAGGTACTAGCTGAAGATACTAGGTACTCTGGGTATGTGAGGCCGTTGCTCAACTATCCTGTGGAGGCTTTACGTGCCCAAACAGAGGGCGACATAACCTTCAAGCTTTTACTTGATGCTACGGGAAAGGTAGTGCGTATGCACCTGGTGGAAAGCACTATTCCGCCCGGTGCCGTTGGTGAAACTAGTATGGTTCAGCAAGCCCGCTTGATATTGCGACAGCTTCGATTTGAACCAGCTACCACTACTTCGGAAGAGGAATTTACTATCGGCTATAAGATTCAATAGGCCAGGAAAATAGAATAGCCCTACAGTGAGTCATGCTTTTTAGAAAGTCATGCTTGGGTCAGCGTCTGCTTATTGAGATAATGTAAATAGCATCATAATAATACATTACCTCAATTAATGCCCATTATCGAAGTAGAAACCACAATTGAGGCCCCGCCACACATCTGTTTTCAGTTGGCGCTAAGTGTGGATCTGCACGCTATGTCAACGCACAAAACCAAGGAAGAAATAGTGGGTGGTGTGCGCAGCGGTATATTGAAACTCGAAGATTCTGTCACGTTCCGGGCTAGGCACTTTGGGGTGTGGCAGACACTTACCAGCCGGGTCACGGAGCTGAAGGCGCCGCATTATTTCCTGGATGTGATGCAGCAAGGAGCCTTTAAACGCATGCGCCACGAACATCATTTTACGTGGAACGGCTCGGCCACCGTGATGCGCGACGTTTTTGAGTTTGAGTCGCCACTAGGGTGGCTGGGCCAGCTAACTGACGCGCTAGTGCTGAAGCGTTACCTGCGAGGCTTTCTGCAAGCGCGTTGTGCGGTACTGAAACACTATGCCGAAACGGACGCCGGAAAGCAGTTTCTGCCAAACGAACAGTAAAAGATTCGCTCTGCTTGGGTCCTAGAGGCCAGCTTTCCTTACTTTTGAGCTTGTTCAGGTTAGCCTTCCTCTCATGATCCAGTACCACACCCTTCTGCAGCATATCCTCGACCATGGCACCCAGAAAACCGACCGCACCGGCACCGGAACGCTCTCGGTGTTTGGCTACCAGATGCGCTTTAATCTGCAGGAAGGCTTTCCATTGGTCACTACCAAGAAGGTGCATCTGAAAAGCATCATTTACGAGTTGCTCTGGTTTCTGCGTGGCGATACCAACATTGCGTACCTCAAGGAGCACGGCGTGAGCATTTGGGATGAGTGGGCCGATGCCAACGGCGAGCTGGGCCCTGTGTACGGCAAGCAATGGCGCGCCTGGACCGGCCCCGACGGACAGACCATCGACCAGATCAGCGACATTGTGCGCCAGCTGCGCGAAACGCCCGACTCGCGCCGCATTGTGCTCTCAGCCTGGAACGTGGCCGATTTGCCCCAGATGAAGTTGCAGCCTTGCCATGCCCTAGTGCAGTTTTATGTGGCCGATGGCAAGCTTAGCTGCCAGCTCTACCAGCGCTCCGCCGATGTGTTCTTGGGGGTGCCCTTCAATATTGCCAGCTACGCGCTGCTGACGCTTATGATGGCGCAAGTAGTAGGCCTAGAGCCCGGCGAGTTCATCTGGACCGGCGGCGACACCCACCTGTACAGCAACCACCTTGAGCAGGCCCGCACCCAGCTCGCGCGCCAGGTGCGCCCGCTGCCCCAAATGCGCCTCAATGCCGATGTAAAGGATATTTTCGGCTTTCAGTTTGATGACCTTACGCTGGAAAACTATGACCCATGGCCTGCTATTAAGGCGCCGGTTGCGGTGTAAAGTGGACCTAGCCGGATGGAAGATTTTCTAGAGGATGCCTTTGCCGATGCAATAGGAGGCGGTATTTTCCGCCTAGTTGGTACAGTGCTAAAGTACCTGTTTCTATTTGTCGTGTCGCCGTACCTACTGCTGCGTGGGTGGCTGCGTGTGCGGCCGCACTCCGCTGGTATAGGGGAGTTGTGGCCGCAGGGAAAACAGGCGGCGGCGCACGATATGCAGTATGTGCTATCGGTGGTAGTGGCCTTGCCTTTGGTCACTTTCCTTGTTTTTGCAATTTGGGAAGGAGTGAAGGCTTTGCTTACCTAAGTTGCCTAGTGCTGCGCAAAAGCCGTCTTCTCGTTTGGTGTCAGCTGATGTGCCAGCTGAAAATTGGATTTGGTTCTGTGGAGCACCTAGTTGCTGAGAACAGGGATGCAGCCTGTATTTTCGCTATGTAGCAGCTCAATATTCTCTATTAGGTAATTTATTTTAAAATGTAAAAGGCTTTTAGTGAGTTATATATAGCTTTGCAAGATGGCTATGAAATTGTATTTCAGAAATATTTGAGAAAAAATATACTTATTGTATAAGCTGTTTACTGACGAGCTTACGTACGAAGATTATGAATGAAACATTTACTAGTATTCCCATTTTCATCAAAGCCACAACATTAACTCGTCAACAGCGGGTCTGGGTAGCATTATATTCCTTGAACTGTGCCGGTGCCGGTGCCAATAGGAGTGACGTATTGCTACAGAACAGCATCACGGAGGCGGATATGGCCGAGTTTTCAGATAGTTGGCTGCAGTTTCGCTCCCGGGTGAGTATGCTATAAGCACCTACCTGAAAATAAAAATAGTTATAGCTGTATAATAAAATACAATTTTGCAGTTACTTCGCAGTCACGTTTATGACTGCGGTATCCTGTTTGTATGTCCCTGCTTCTGTTTCGCCAGCGCTGAGCCGACGTCAACGGGTTTGGATTGCTTTGTATTCTCTCGACGCCGGCCATCGGGACCGGGCGTCAGTGTTGTGCCAAAACAATGTTACGGAGGCCGATATAGCCGAATTTGAAGAAAGCTGGCTGCAGATGCGTTGCCGACTTCCCAGCGGGCGGGTATAATCCCAGCGTGGCTCTAGGAATTCTTTTCAGCAGCCCGCAGCTGCACTAGCAGCGGATGCGTTTCGGAGTTAAAGCGCACACTGCCCAGCTGTTGCACTGCGCGCAGTCCAGCAATATTGGCCGTAAATACGGCTTCAGCCGCCAGTAGGTCTCCGGGTTGATATAGGCCTTCCTGCCACTTGATACCTAGTTGGAGGGCATGGGTGCGCAAGTGCGCCAGCCGGGTTCCGGCTACGCAGCCGGTTGCTTCGGAGGGCGTGTAAATGGTCCCGTTCTGAAGCCAGGCAATAGCGGCCGCAACTGCTTCGGCCACATGGCCTTGGCCGGAGAGCAATACAACTTCATCAAGGCCACGCTGTTCCCGCTCGCGGGCTGCCAGTACATAGGTAAGCGCATTCGGCCCTTTACAAAAGGAAACAGCGGAGGCGTGTGTGCGCACGGTTTGGGCAAAATCGGCGGTACGAATGCTGGTCTCAAGCGCCTGAAAGGGCTGCGCAGTAGCCAGCCACTCACAAGCATCCGTAGTGGGGGTGTATAAGCCACCGCCGCTGCGCCAAAGCTGCACACGCAGCCGTCGTGCTACGGCTGGTGGTGCTTCTGGAGCGGTTGCGGCGGCCAGAGGGGCTAGGGTAGCGGTGAGCGTAGCTTCCGTTGCTAGGGTCGCGGGCAGCACCAGGCCCAGCGCAGCGGCGGCCCGCTGCATGCGCCGCACATGGTGCCGCCCATACCGAATGCTGCCATCCTGCCACACCAGCGTTTCAAAAAAACCGTCGTTGAAAAACAGCCCCCGGTTCGGGAGTGTCAATGAAAAGTCGGAAGCAGAAACGAGAATGCCGTTGGATAGGAGCACGAAAGCAAAAGTAAGCGCCACGATGAACGCCAAACCAGAAAAAAGAAGGAGCTACTCGCTGAAGACTATACCAGCGCAAACCGCTTACCCGGCAGCGCTTTCACCACTCCCCGAAACTCGAGCCCCAGGAGCACCGAGGCGCTGGAATAAACGGGTACCTGCGCTTTCCAGGATAGGGTATCGAGGTGCTCTTCGCGGTTGGGAGCGGCTTGCAGTACGGTAATCAGACTAAATTCTTCCGGGGTAAAGTCGTCGGCTAGGTAGGCGGTTGGGGTTTTGAACTTGCCGTTCAGATGCAGCGCCGCATCCCAGTTGAGCAGTTCTTCCAGATCTTTGGGCTCCGAATATAGGGCGGCTTTATTGGCTTTTATTAGCTCGTGGCAGCCTTCCGAGGCCGGCGAGCCTAGTGGGCCTGGTACGGCCAGCACATCCCGGTCGTAGCCCTGGGCCAGGTCGGCCGTGATAAGAGCGCCGCCTTTTCGCGCAGCTTCCACTACCACGGTGCCATCGGATAAGCCAGCAATGATGCGATACCGGTGTTTCTGCTGGTATGTGCTGGTATATGCAGGATTTAATACTGCCACGGCTGTTTTACGATTGGCTGCCTAGCTGATTTTGTGTAGTAAAGAACGAAAACCGGCGCGGAATTACACCGGATGCGTTGGCAGCTTCTGTCTTTGCCAACGGAATTGCACTCGGCAGCACAGCACGCCAGGCGTCAAGAATAGCAGGGCCATAGCGCTCGACGGAATCATAGCCGTAAACGGATGGCATTTTATGGCCTAGCGCTAGCTCCTTCAAATCCTTATCGGCACCACTGCCCAGCATTAGCAGGTCAGCTCCCGTATGTCGCGCGGCATGGGTACCTAAAAACTTCCAAATGGGGCCTACCTGCTCAATCTTCGTCTTACCACTGAATTGCACCTTCACAAACTCACGAGTAAGGCCTGCTATCTCAGCAATCTTTTTAATTGCCTTTCCTCGGCCGCTCTGGTCGAGCACTGGTAGGCGGCCATTATAGCGACGCCAGATAGAGGCAGCCAGAGGAGGTAACGGCAAATGCAGAGGCTCCATGGTTTTCTCCTGGTAAATCTCAGCACACAACGTGGGGCCGTATAGGGGTAGATCTAGTTCCTTAACGTGGTGCGGCTGGAGGGCCCGCAAGTCGCTGTCTCGCAGAAGAAGGAGGGTTTGGAATATCCACAAGTCGAGGTGCTTGTGCATATAGTTCCATATCTGGTCCCGGGGCAAGTTGACCAAGGCTAGGAACTCATCTTTCTTTAACGAGGCTGCCCTGCCTTGCCGAGTAGTTGGCAAGCTGAGCCAGGATGGTACCGGTTGATTGACCATGCGGAAGCACTCGCGCAAGAACTTATAGTGCGTCTGGATAGTGCTGTCCTTCTTCTGCTCTGACTGGAGCATGGCCACGTACCGTCCAAAAACTACCTTGGAGATATTCTGAAGGCAAAGCGCGGCATCGAATTCAGCAAGCTTAGTAACAACGGGGTTGTACTGGCGCATGCTTTCCTTAGCCATCAAGTGGGCGTTTTCAGCTTTCCACTGTTCGTTGAACTCCGCCCAGCTCGATGCTGGAGTAAGGCCAGGGGCCGGCTCTGTCGTCTTCGTGCGTTTCGTATCCGCTGCTGAGCCTAGAACTTCTGCAATGGTGGCGTGAACCTCCTGCTCCGTAACGTCCCGCTCGGCCTTGCCCTCGGCCTCCGCTGCAGTAAAAAGTTTACCTACTGCAGTAACTACTTTTTGCAAGCGTAGATTCTTGGCGTTGCTATCCGCTTCCCGGGATTTGATGCGCTTCTCCTTTGTGGGCTGCCAATTGGTCGGCTCCACTTTCACGGCTACGCCTGGCTGTACGCGGTGGCCTGGCCAGTGGATATCAGCCCACACGCCGGCTCGCCCGTGCTTGTCCAGACGGTCTTCTCGGATACGAAATACAAGCTCCATTGCCTAGTCTTCAGCGGGTTCGTACACCTTCTCGCCTACCTTCCACATGCATAGGATATCGCCTAGCTCAATATTCATCTTCTCGCCTGAGCTATCGCTGGTGAGCTCCATCACGCCATTCTGGTTGCTCGTAATGCGCTTAATTATGAACATGGCATTGCGAAGTGAGATAGCGTGAACGCCGGTGGCATATTGCCAGTCTCCTTCTTGAACAGGGCGGACTGCAACGCATACCCGGTCGCCATACTTTGGAGCCATACTATTGCCCCGTATTTCTAGAATGCGAGCGTCTTTATAATCTCGTCCTTCACGCTTCAGCACCCACATTGTATTGTATTCGTCGGGCAAATGGTCAAGGCAATTGACCGCAAAGGACCCGTATGCAGTTCGTGTAAAAAATGGCAATTCGATGTAATCAGCCTTTGGTACTGTTACAGTACTGTCTGGATGTACACCAGTTAATATAAAGGCAACAGTTGTTTTATAAACACGAGCCAACTCCTGAAGCATATCAGTTTTGATGCCCGCTTTAGGGTCAGATTCATACCGATGGATAGTAGTATGGCTTTTTCCGACTTTCTCAGCCACATCATAAAGACTCATACTGGCGTCTTCACGCAGTTGAGTAAGACGTGCTTTAGCGGACTTATCTAGTTTTGGCATTTGTGTTAATCTCCCTTGTTCAAATGTAACGCAAATGAATGCTATTCATAACGATTTATAATACATTGTTGCAACATTTTTTGCTTTATAACGTTTAGTAACGTATAATTGCATAACAGTTCACATCTTACGATTTAAGCCATGATGGAAGCTAAAGAGCCACCCACTTACACAGTTCTTGCAAAGGTCAAAATGACCACTGAGCAAGCACTAAAGGCCGAACAAGGCCGAATGCAGCAAGAGAAGAGAGCGACTGTTAGAATGCCAGAAGTGGTTGCTTCCATTCTTAACAACTGGGCTGATAATCAATCAGTGCCAGGTTAATTTTTTTGTCCTTCCCTTAACGTTTTGTTTCGCTTTATCACCATTTATTGCAAAATACATAATGCTTCGTTTCGCATTCAACGGTGGGCAAGTTGAGATTGAGGACCGGGAGGCAACACTACGCCTCCTAGAATTTGAAATCGAAAGCCGCAACCGCGCTCGTGAGACAGCGGAAGCCGCAGAAAGAGCCTTCATGGTGGTGTATCGTGTAGGTGGTGACCCTGACCCGTCCCGGCCCTATAACGGGTTGCTAACGGAACGTCTAGACATTTCTGAGCGCACTGCCCGCCAACTCATTACAGAGGGCCGAATTGGCTACTTCTGCTGCGGTAAGAAAAACTATCGTGTCACAGAACGCCAGGTGCGCGAATACACCGGCGAATTACTGAAGGCCTCCTAATGCTACTCGCCACCGCCTCCTTTAACCCCGCTTTTTATGCCGTACCGGCCAAGCTGCCCACGCCGGCGGCGCTGGAGTTCTGGCTGGAAAACCCGCTGCTCATAGCGGCTCACCCGGCCCTCGTGGCTGAGCGAAAAGAGCAGTGGCCTGGCTGGAGCGCTGGCGAAAGGCTTAAGCTTCTATTCCGCCTAAAAAGCCGGCGGGATAAGCTCAAAGCCACCCTGCAAGCCAAGCAAGACGACTTGAGCCTGCAAGACTTACTGGCTTATATCGACGCCCACGACTCACTCGTCGACGACCGCCTAGAAAAGACCAACATACGGGCCTTTGCCTTCATGCTCCACAGCCAGGAGCGGGCATGGTACCAGGCCTTTCTCCGTGAAGTATTCCGCCTCCGCTATGAGGCGCTATCGGAGAAAGACGCTGCCTAACTCAACTCTCACCTTTTCACAATTGCCCTGTGATTCTCTTAAGCACCTCCACTAACACTATCCGGCGGGAAACGACAGTGACCGCCAAATGCAGCGCTGGCCATTACATCTGCTCTGAAACCTGGACTGGCACCGGTGCCCGCGTGGCTACTGCCCTTGCGCGGCACGTGCGCACCTCGGCTGAGCAGCTGCAGCGCCGCCAGAACATTGCCTCTACCAGCCCGGCCGTAGTATCCCGCCCACTGCAAAACGGCCACTAGGATGCGCGCTACTTCCCATCCTCGCCTTTACTCTGTGGAGCTGGCCGAAATGAGCCGGGAGCGCAAAAAGCAAATTGCCCGGGGCCGCATTCGGTTCGTGCTCTTGGTGCTGCTCGGCGGCCTGTGTTTCCTAGCCTATGGCTGCATGGCCTACGGCCCTAAGTCCAACCGCAAGCCGACGAGCCTAGGCATTAAAGATGCTGAGCGCCCCGCTACTCGCCTCAGTTATCGGCCACTGTAGCAAGGATCAAAAGCAACAGGGCCGCGCTATTGCCCAGCGCGGCCCTGTCAAATGAATTTCTAACGAACACTGCAAACATAAGTGGATAATCTGAAAACTGAGTCGCAGCGCGATAAACTTAATCGGCTGTTCACCGCTTACGGTCTTCTATCAGAAGATATACATAAGCACCAGCACTATACTATCATTCGCCGGACTGGCATCGAGAAGATAGCTAGTGCGGTTGGTATCAAAATTACCTACGAGGTGTGTGCGGCTCAAGCCGACTACGCCGCTGTAAAGGCCACGGCTAAGAAGCCGATGGGTACCAAGTTCACTAGCATCGAGACGTTTGGCAGTGCATGCCCTGCTACCAGCCAGAACAAGTATTATCTGGAAATGGCCGAAAAGCGGGCAATGAGTCGCGCCGTGCTCAAGCTCTCTGACCTGTATGCAGCTGGTGCTTATGGAGAGGACGAGGCCGACGAGTTCGACCGGAAACAGAATCCGGAACAGCGCCCCTCTCTGCCGGCCGCGCCCGCGCCCACGCCGCCGGTTTCAACCGCCCCGGTTCCCTCCGCTGGTGCCGTCCCAAGCGCTGAAGCCGACGACTTACCCATGGATAAGCTAGTGGTGCTAAGCTTCCTCAACGAAGCCGAAACGCTGGAGGAGTTACAAGCTGCCTGGCTAGGGGAGGCAAAAGGCTGGCACCTCGACCCGGACGTGTTCGCCGCCAAAGAGGAGCGCAAAGCACATCTTCAACGTAATCAAACGCTAGCCTAGATGGTAGCAAAATGCACCAAGTGGAGCCCGGCCGAGGTTGTCGTGCTCTCCACTCATTATCAGTCAGGTACTAAGGCTGAGCTCGAAAACCTGCTTGGCCGCCCATGGGCTCACATTCGGGATAAGGCGCAGCACTTGGGTATCCTTCGCCGCTCTGGAGAGAATCATTGGAGCGAGCAGCATCTCGCAATACTGAAAGCTGAGTACTCTACTAAAGGCGGTAAAGCTTTGGCTGAGCAGCTAGGGCGCACCCACACCGCTATACTTAAAATGGCTTTGAAGCTAAATTTAAAGGTGGAGGCCTTCGGTAAACAGCCTCGAAAGTCGAACTGGAGCAAAGAGCACTTGGCTATACTTCAGGAGCATTACCCCACGAAAGGCTCTGACTATGTAGCCGAATTGGTTGGCCGTCGCCGGGAGTGTGTACTCTCGATGGCCAAACGCTTAGGTATCCGCTGCCAGGTGTATCGAGCTGGCAAGCTTCGCACGTCAGAAGAGCATAAGGAACTAGTGCGGAAGCATTACCCTACAGGCATGCCCCTAGCTGAGCTAGCTGAGCTGCTAGGTATGAAACCTGCTTCCCTCTGTGCGTTGGCGTGTCGGCTAGGAGTAAAGCGCTTAGTACACGTGAAAGCTGCCACTGTCGCTAAACCCGCGAAAGCAGCGCCCAAGGTTGCCCGGCCAGCTCCCAAGCCTAAGCCCGCGCCGGCCCCGGTGTCGCGCTACAATTACACGCCAGAGCAAAAGCAGCTCGTGCTCGACCGCTTCCCGCACGTGGATACGGAGGTGCTGGCCGAGCAGCTCGGCAAGTCAGCCGACGCCCTTCGACACTTTGCTAAGTCGCTCGGCCTGGTGAAAACTCCTGAGTACCTGGCTGCTCGTGAGCTGCAGTTGGAAGTAAAGCGTCTGGCTAAAAAGAAAGCCAAGGCAATAGTTGAAAAGAAGAAAGCTGCTCCAGTAAAAGCAAAGCGGTGGTTTCACTACCCGATGAACTCTGCAGAATACAAAGAGGGGCTAGCTCTGGCCACTGCCGGCGGCGGTCGCAAGAAAGCAGTTTCCACCATCGACGAGAATGGCCGGCCGGCAACGGTGTGGCGCAATGCAGCATAGCCTTATGAGTAAGCACCTCACCACCAACGCCACCGGCCCCAATGAGGAGCCGGTGGTTATATACCACTTCGAGTCGGTAACCCTCACAGAAAACTATACCCTCAAGCTCACCGGATCCCGCTGGAAAGGGCCCGTGATTGAGGAGTTCCAATTAGTCGTAAACCAGTATCCGCACCCGGAGCTCCTACTGGTGCTGCGTAAGCTCACCTTTCACCTGGTCATGCTCACGGAGCAGCTCGACGCCAAAGCCCTTTATCCGGAGGCCGCGGCTGTGGCAGTGTATGCTCCAAATGCTCTGTTCATAGAGCGGGCCTTGCTGCAGGCTGTCGAGTCGGGAGAAGTATACGAGCACCCCGCGCTCGAAAACTTCCGGTGCACGTCGGTTAAGTTTTCCAACAAAGGCACGGTGCTCGTGGGCGAACGTCGGAGCAAGTATAAGTGCTTCGGCAAGCGCATGGAGCTGAAGACACCGCCAATTGTGGGCGTGTCGTTGGAAGATGAGGAGGAGGGAGCCTACCCCTTCTTTGAGCAGTTTAACAACACGCTCGGCTCCCTACACATGGAGGCCCGGGCCTACCTCGATGGCAAGTATGGCGCCGGTGGCGACCAGCTCAGCCTCTTTGGTAAGCAGCCCGACGAGGAGCCCAAAGAGCATTTCCTGCAGGATATCGTCGAGAGTGCTGCCAGCTTCACTTCGGTAACCATTACTGACTCCAGCGGGCAAGGCGTGAAGCTGGAGAAGGGTAAGGCTCCTCGCACATTTAAAGGAAGGGCGCTGGAGGATGAATAGCTCGATGCCTAACCGCTTATGGGACGAGTCCCACCCCCGCCCGTGAGTACGCCAATGATGGCTGTCCACGTCGGCGGCTCCCACCCCTCGCTCCACAAAATGACTTTTTACGAACTACAGGAGCAATTCTGGCAAATGGAGGCTGAACAGAAGTGGTCGCCTGCTCAGGTGAAGCTTTACTTCTGGTGGCTAAATCAGTTCAATATAGCCCGCTGGCCAGCCTCTATACCCCGCAATCTTAAGCAGGTCGCCTCGACTATTTCGATGGACGAGAAGACCTGTGAGGCCGCTAAAAACGTCCTGGTTGCTCGTGGTCTGATTGCCTTTACCCCCGGCGTATCGGGTCGCTCTGCAATCTGGGGTTTGTCCTACTCTCGGAATAATTCTTCTGAAGCTGACCGGAAAAATTCCGGTCAGCTTCGCGCCGACTACAGAGAAACTGGCCGGAAAAATTCCGGTTCGGTTGACGGTAATACTTCGGATTGCAGCCAAGCTGACCGGAAAAATTCCGGTCCTATATGGAATAAGAAGAAGAATAGTTCTGGAGTAGAAGAAGAGGAAGACAGTGACACCGCGAGTGAGCTGTCGAAAAAAAATGAGGAGGGGGCAGTGGTGCAAATCAATTTACCCTCTGACAACCCGGCTCCGGGCTTCGCACACCAGGGGGGCGGGCCGGCTGCTCTGCCTGAGGGAGAGCACTGCCGCGGTGGGTACGTCGATACCCGGCTGCTAGACTCCGACCCGCGCAAGTGGGAAGAGATACCCCGGGATGCTGCTATGGTCGACGAGTACCTGGCCAGCATCAACCACCCCAAGGCCGGACGAGGGGAGCTGTTCTACGACTACTACAAACTCGTGGGATGGTTAGTGGGCACTAAACCGATGCGTAACTGGCGAATAGCTGTTAAATCTTTTGGATTCCGTGAGCAATCAAGTTCAACTCCACAGGCCGGTCAACCCAACGGGAGGCCAGCTGCAGGCCAGAAGCCAACCGGAAACGCTGGCAAAATGGCTAGAGCCCTTGCTGAGCGAAGAAGGGGGCCCGTTAAATGACCCTGAGTTAGCGCTGGCCATTGCTGACCGGCAAAGTGGGTTAACCGTTGGCCAGGCCTTGCAGTCGTTGCAAGTGTCGGTGCTAAACCGGGAGGCCCCCGGCGCCCTAGCTGAAGCCTTGGGCAACGTGCTGACCTTCTTTGCGCAGTACTTCAATGTGGTACGAAACCTTACCGACGTACAAATCGGCCTCCTCGTGCCGGACTTGCTGGAGCGCTACTGGCACTGGCGTTTCGACGAGTTCCTGTATGTGCTCCGGGAGGGTGTCGCCGGCCGGTGGGGCAAAGTCTACGACCGGTTAGACCCGGCAACGATACACGAGTGGTGCCGGCACTACGACGACCAGGTGCGAGGTATCGAGCTGGAGCGCCAGGCGCAGAAGGAGGCCCGGGAGCGAAAGCTGGCTGAGCTGCCAGCCACTCCTCGTCGGTACGACAACGAGCACGAGGTGCGTCAGCATTTGGAAACGCTTACCGACGACCAGCTCCGGAAGGGTATTGCCTACTACGACCAGCACCCGGAGGAACCGTTTGCCGAGATAAAAGCGGAGTTGGCGGCTCAGGTACTCCTCGACCGGAAAAAGCTGGAGCTGCTCAAAGCCGTGCTCGGCAAGGCCAGTGACGCCGGCACCTACGCCCGTGAGGCATCCGAGGAAGAATATCAGAAGTTCAAAAGCTCTTTTGTAGCGGAGAGGATGGCAGCGCGAACAGCGCCTCGTCCTGCTCAGGGCCCGGAGCCTGTCTACCAACGTTTCCCCGCACTCAAACAGAAGCCGGCGGCTTAGGCCAGGCTATTACAAAAACCACGAATTCACTCTTTCCAACTATGACACAGGACCAAGTAAACCAAATGATTCCCGAGGGTAAAGTACAACCCCGTGAGTCGTACACCTATGCTGACTTGCTAGCAGGGCTGCAAGCTCTGAGCTCGGAGCAACTGCAACAGCAGGTGTGGGGCTGGGATGAAGATAAGTGCTACGACACCCTGAGGCTGAATGTGCTGGAGGAAGATTATATCAGTGACGACAGCAACTACGGTCCGGAGAGTGATTACCTGCAGGTTGCCACCGAAGAGGAGTTGGCGGATATGAAGGAGTGGCCTCGCTTGCCAAAAGGCACAGTTGTATTCAATATCAACGAGTAAGCACGGACCTATGAACAATTTTGAAACCCTCCAGCGTCTCAGCCTTATTGCATCAAACCAGGCACCAGCGCCGCAAGAATGCCCCGAGTGCTTGGGTATGAATACCGACTGCAGCGAATGCTACGGCGTTGGCCGCATCGAATACACCTATGACGGCGACGCGGATAAGGATATAGCCTGGCTGGTGGCTGAGCTTAGCCGGCGTATACCGGTGGGCATGCCGCAAACGTTGGAGCAGTTGTTTTTAGCTTATGGCCAGGCCTTACTCGAAAAGGCGCTGCGAGCTCGTGAGAAGTACGGCTTCCCCGTTGATGGTTGGAAAGACCCGGAGTGGAAAGACGAGCTGGTGAATGGTTTGCTGTCGCACGTGCATAAAGGAGACCCCCGCGACGTGGGCGTTTATTCTGCTTTTGCGTGGTGGCATGGCTGGAGCATTACCCCGCCGCTCCAGAAGTACGATGCTTATCAGCTCCTGCAGGAAGCGTACGACCGCGGGTGGAAAGCTTCAGGAGAGGGGTATAATGCCGAAGTGTATTACGACCATGCCACCGATGAGAATTGGTTGGCCAGGCGTCAATCGGAGGTGGCGAAGATAATTGCAGAGGCTATTTCGAAAGGCTCCCTTCAGGCAGAAACAGCAAGCCAGGAGCCGGAGGTGCCCTATGGCCAGGCCAACGCCTTCGGACAAAATGATGCTGCAGCTGATAACGGGTTTGCCTCATAGTTGAGAGCGGGAGGCGGAGCTAGTGCGCCCGTGATACGGCCATGATAAGAACCGCCTCCCGCATCGATGCCAACCAGCCTCAAATCGTAGCCGCCCTCCGTCGCATCGGCTGCCACGTGCTTCACCTACACCAACTCAAGAACTGTTTCGATCTGCTCGTCGGGTATCGCGGCCGGACTTTCCTCATGGAAGTGAAAGACCCGGCTCAGCCACCATCCAAACGAAAGCTTACACCAGGTGAGCAGAAGTTTCAGGAAGAGTGGAACGGGACGCCCTACCACGTTGTCGAGACGCCAGAACAAGCCATTTCCATTGTCACCACTCCTGCATATTGCCCATGCAAACAACCTCTACCCGCCGTGGATTCGGTACCGCCGACCGCCGGTACATCGCTCAGTTCTACCTCACCTGCTCAGCCGCCGATGTGGCAGCGCACTTGTGTCGGCCAGTAGGCTCCATTTACCAATACGTGAAGCGCCACCCGGAGCTCCAGAAGCGGCCCCGGCTATGAGGTGGGACGTGGGATAAAGCCGCATCCCGCCCGTGATACAGACGAATTCTAACGAGTCTGTATCGTGCGTAAACTCCTCCGCTTCCTAACGTTTATCTGTTTCGCTCCTGTGCGCTATCCGTACGCGGGGCTCTATCATTTCGTGGTGGGTGCTGTCAGTCAATCCCGACTGTGCAGTGCTCACCACGTCTCGTTTAGCTGGTGCCTGCTCGTGGGTGGCCTGGTGGGCGGCCTTGTAGGCTTAGTGGGCTACGTGCTATGCGGCTATGCCCTGGTGAAGCTGGAGAGGGAGGCCAAGTAGTCATGGCCAAGAAGAGTACAGAGGTAAGCCCCGTCGATAATTTGACCCCACAGCGCCGCAAGTTTGCTGAAGCGTACGTGTTGTCATTCAACGGCACAAAAGCCGCTCAGGCAGCAGGATACAGCGAGAAAACCGCACGTCAGCAAGCGAGCCGCCTGTTAACATCTGTTGACATACAAGCGGCAATTAAGCACTTGCTTAAAGAGTGCATTAGCCCGGAAGAGATAGCCGCCCGGTGGCAGCGCATTGCCACGGCCAGTCTCGACGACTTCTATTCAAAGGTGCGTGTAGAGCATACACCCCGCATCGAGAAGCGCCTGGCCGATATCGTAGCCAAGGCTCGTGCCGACATCGAGTTTGAGCAAGAGCTGGCTATCCGGTCGGAGGAGTTCATTACCAAGGAAAAGGACCGGGTGAAGTTCCGGAAGGAGGAGGCCCGCAAGCACCAGCGCAGGGAAATGCAGCTACTCCGTCTGGAGCTGGAGCTGGAGAAAGACCCGAACGGTGTGCGCATTGTCGACGGTCCGACAGAGTGGAAATACGAAATGCAGCTCGACCTCGCCAAAGCGGAGGCCTTGGGCATGCTCGACTTGGTGAAGACGCACAACGATGGCAAGAACGGCACCTCCTTCAGCCTACGTGACCAGGACGGCGCCCTCGGCAAACTGGCTGTGTGGCGCGGCATGCTCACCAACAAAGTAGACCTCACGAGCAAGGGCGAATCCATTACCCCGCAATACGACCCGGCCGAGCTGGCCAAGAAACTTTCTCCCGAACAGCTGGCCGTGATGCGGTCGGCACATGAAGCCCTCCAGAATGGATAAGCACACAATTACTCCCGACCTCGACCACGCCCTTCGTCAGTTTGCCGCCCGCATGCCGGAGCCGGCGTTTTCCAACGTCAAGCCTACACTTGGTGCTGTGCTGGCCAGTGAGTACCCGGACCTACTCACCACAGACCAGAAGCCCCTCGCCGGCCATAAGCTGTACCTCATTGTGACCAAGTACACCAAGCGCCGGCACCTACGGGAGCTCCGGAAGGTGTACCGTGCCGGCGGCCGCCCCGCCCTGGTGAAGCACTTGCAGCCTTACGCAGACTTTCTGAAGACTGAGTAACCCGTGGAGCTGCTTCCCCTCGATGCCATTATAGCCGCTCAGTGCTACCAGCGCTTCTACTACTTCTTCCTCGAAATGTGGGAGACAATAGAAGCGGTGGAGCTTGTGCCTAACTGGCATATCGAATACCTGTGCGACGAAATGCAGGCCGTGTACGAGCGGTGGAAGCGAGGGGAGGCGCAAGGCGACGTGCTGGTAAATATCCCGCCGGGTACGAGTAAGAGCACGACTATTACACAGCTCTTCCCGGCCTGGCTGTGGCTAGTCGAGCCGAGCATGCGCATTATCAGCACCTCGTTTGCATCCGACGTGAGCATAGGCCACGGCCTGAAGTCGCGCGACTGTCTGAGCTCACCCAAGTTTCAGCGCCTGTTTCCCGGTCGTATTGAGTTTAAGGCCGACCAGAACGGTAAGACCAACTACCGTAACACCGCCGGCGGCCAGCGCTTCATTACCTCCAGCGGTGCCCGTGTTACAGGTGTGCACGCCGACATTATCGTTATCGACGACCCGATTAACCCGGAGAAGTCGGATAACGAGAAAGCCCGCAAAACAGCACTTAAGCACGTGCAAACCGTCTCCAGCCGAAAGACTGATAAGAAGCGCACGGTATCTATCATGGTTATGCAGCGGGTGCACGAGCTCGACCCCGCCGGCGCCTGGCTTAAGAAAAAGAAAAACCTTCGGCACATCTGCTTACCTGGTGAGGTAACACCTGACAGTAAGAGTGGGGAGCTTGGTAAGAATGTGAAGCCGGTGGAGCTGGTGCAACGATATACCAATGGCCTGCTCGATGCCAACCGACTCGACCGTGGAGCACTGGCCACGATGAAAGAGGACTTAGGTAGCTACGGCTATGCTGGCCAGATACTCCAGATGCCGGCACCCGACGAGGGCGGCATTCTGAAAAAGGCCTGGTTTAAGACTATTACCTACGCTGACTTCCTGAAGCTTCCGGAGGCCGGCTCGGCTGTGTGGCACCTCGACTACGATGGTGCTTACACCGACAGCCAGAAAAACGACCCCTCGGCTATCCTCATATCGGCATACGTCGGCCAGACGCTCTACGTGCGGTATGCTGGTGAGCACTGGCTGGACTTCACTGATATGGTGAAGCTGTTGCCTCAGCTTGCGGAAGCGCACGGATGCGGCCGCCAGAGTAAGCTCCACATCGAGCCAAAGGCCAACGGTAAGGATATCGTGAGCTGGCTTCGGAAGAATAGCCAACTCAACATCGTCGAGGCTCCTACGCCCACCAGCGGCAAAACCGAACGAGTGCAAGCAGCCTCGCCTTTCATCGAGGCCCAACGAGTGGTAATCATAGATGGCAGTTGGAACGACGCATTCATAAGCCAGGCGGCCGCATTCCCGACAGCTGCTCACGACGACATGCTGGATACGCTTACCCAAGCTATAGCCCGCAATCAGACTAAAAAGAAGTTCAACTACTCCTAATGCGTACGCTCAAAATCACAGATACCGAAACTGGCCAGGAGTACTCCGGCCGTATGCCGGAAGGGTGGCACGAGGTGCCCCTCTCCGCATTTCAACAATACGCCCGCCTGCAGGCTGAGCGCCGGCCAGAGCTGGAGCTGCTTAGCGCCGTGCAAGCCCTTACCGATTTACCAGCTGATACGCTGGAGGCCGACGTGAGCTTGGCGGCCAACCTAGGCAGTATGCTGCCCTGGTTCTTTGCCCTGCCTACTGGAGAGCCGGCGTCAACGCTTACGCATCACGGAGTAACCTATCTGCACTGCCAAGACTTCGGCCGGCTGAGTGCTGGCCAGTTCGAAGCACTATTGGCGTTCCTCGATGCCGCCGGCAATAACCCAGGCGTAGCTGCTCCGGAGCTGTTGGCCGTGCTACTCGTGCGCAAGGGCGTGAAGCAGGATGCCCGGGCCGTGCGTGAAGCCACCGCGGCCTTTGCCTCGCTCTCCATGGAGCAGGCCTGGCCGTACGTTGCAAATTTTTTGACGGCTTGGAGCTCCAGCGCAGTGCGACTCCAAGCCTCTTCCCTGGTAAAAATCCAGACGGAGACAGCACTGCTCCAGATAGTGGAGGCCCTGAGTTCAGCTCCTCGGCCAGCGGGTCGTTTACGGAGGCTCTGCTCTGGCATAGTCGCCGCATTGGGGAAGCGGTACGTTCGCTCCGTACTTGGCCAATTGAGGAGCTCCTAGAAGATATGGAGTTTGAGCGCAAGCGGGATAGGGTAGCCGTGCGCCCGTGATACGGGCATGCAAGACACGCCACAACCCGATAGCGCAGCAGCACGCATCTTCGCCTACTTGGAGGATGTCGTCGGCCGCTATGCGCCTATTAAGCACTTTCAGATCGGCTATCCCGACGAGCAAGCCGGCGCCGGCGACACGCCTTACCCTCAGGTATTCTTCGAAACCGATATGCAGGTAGGGGAGAGCACCCGGGGCCTATGCTCGTTTCAGGTGAGCCTCCTCGTGCTCGACATCCCGCCGGCACGTGGCCGACACCCCGGCACCCGCATGGAGAAAGAGATACTGGCCAGGACCGGCGGCTACGTGGAGGAGCTCCTGGAAATTCTACGACTGGAGGAGACGCTTACCGACGTGTCGCTCACCAGCACCGTGTCGCTTACCGACTATGGCCAGGACCGCGCCGCCGGCTGGCATGCTGAAATTTCCTTCACCTATCCCATGGCAGTCAACCGCGCCAGCCTTCGGACTCGCTACACGCCACCCTCTCTGTAATGCCAGACTTAAATCCGATAATCGCGCTTATACGCCGGACATTCCGCATTAAGGGTTCGGCGGAGCATACGCAGTTCGGCCCCACCCGGGCCCAAGAAACCGTTACTGTACTGGAGGCTATGGTGGCTGGCCAGATGTTCGATGCCGACTTCCTGGCCGTCGAGCCGTTCGGCAAGTTTGGTAAGGGTACCATGGTGCCGGCAACTGGCAAAACAGGCCCGGGCTTAATAGTCGAGGCCTACAGCGGGAGCATTCTGCCAACCTACTCAGTGGCCAGCCTGAGCCTAGTGCAAAGTGCTGCCGTCGACGACGAGGTAGGGCAAGCGGTGGCCAACGCTCTTACAGCCACCTTCAACCAGGGCGACGCCGGCGCGCTCAGCACTATCCTGGTCAAGAAGGATGGGGCTCAGATTAGCTCAAGTGGCAATAGCTCTCCGTTCACGCGCAACAGCAACGTAGTGCGGATTTTGGGCAGCATTAACTACCAAGCCTTCGTCGACTATGCTGCCGGCGAGCCCAAGCTGGTGCGCCCGGCCAATACGCCCGATACCCGGCCCGCTGCTGTGCGCTCAGTCAATGCGCCACAGGCGGCCGAGTCCGGGCTGGCCTCCAACCAAGTGCAGCTCAAGGGCTGGCAGTACGTGTTCTTCGGACCGGTTGCGGCCAAGCCTACCACGTCGGCGGCCGTGAGGGCCCTGCCTAGTAAGCAGCTGGTAAAGGGTGCTCTAACGCTTACGCTTAACACCGGTACCGTCGAGAAAACCTTTGCTATCGTCGTGCCACCAGGCTACAAGCTCACGCAGGTTATCGACATCGAGAGCAGCCGCGGCAACATCACGGGGGCCTATGTCGCCTCAGGGGTGCGAGTGCAGGATGCTCGGCCGGAAGCCAACGGCGGCCCGCAGGACTACACCAACAGCAACGGGGTGGCCACCGACAGCACCTGCTATACCCTGCAGACGGCTACCACCTATCCAAGCAATCACCAACACGAGTTTACCATTCAGCCAATTTAAGTCATGGAAGATACCTCATATCAGTGGGCTGGAGGGGGCTTTGAGAACAAGCAAGGGGGACCAGCCGATAAATTCTATTCCCGGCAAGATGGTACGCCATATTCCAATGCGGCTGAAGCGTGTTTAGCCGTTCCGGAGGGGGCTCGCAAGGAGCGTACGGTCAACATTGCCGGCGAGGAATGGTGGTGGAAAATCACTAATACCACTGATGCAGGCTTGGTGAAGAAAGTGACCGGCGGTGGTGGCGCTGACCTAAGCAATGTTACAGGAGATGTGACCTTTCCGGGCAACGTAGCTACCATCGGCGCGGGTAAGGTGCTGCAATCCATGCTCAGCACGGCTGTGCAAAATCTGCTGACTGGTATCGGTACGCTGAGCAGCCTGACCACTACGGCCAAAAGCACTTTGGTAGCGGCGGCAAACGAGCTGAACGGGCTAATTACGAACCTTCGCTCTGACGTTGGTACGCTCGCCAGCCTCGGCACTACGGCCAAAGGCAGCCTAGTTGCGGCAATCAATGAGGTGCGGCTGTTCGCGGCCAACCTCACCACCAACCAAATGAAAGGCGGGCCGTTCCGGTTTAAAACGCTGGCCGAACTAAATGCCGTAGATGCCACCCTAGCTATCTATCCGAGCAGCGCCCGCGTGTTCGACGATGGCACCAACACCGGCTCCTATACGCGCAACAGTAACGGTACGGCCTGGATTAAGGATACCGCTACCACTGCTGAAATTGTGGCCACGTTCCCGCCTATAACAGCCACTAGCAGCCACGCGGTGAATACTGTCGGGCGGTATGTGCTGGGTGCCAGTGAACGCCTCTTCCGAGCCAAGGTTGCGCAAGCCGGACCCAACAATGTGTTGCCCGTAGAAAGTGACGCTACGGCCCCCGGCGGCACCTACTGGGTTGAGCAAAGCCCTGACGTGGCCAGTGGGCAAACGGGAGGAGGCACTACGGTAGTGCAGGCTACTGGCACGAGCACCACGGCGGTCATGTCGCAGGATGCGGTAAGTAAGACCACTGGGTTTCTAACCAGCCTGCTCACCAGCGCTAAAACCAGTTTGGTAGCCGCTATCAACGAGCTGTACACCGCTCTGTTCAACCGCTTCAACTACCGAGGCGACTTCGTGGGCTCCACCACCTACGCCAAGAATGATGTGGTGTGGTATCTCGGCGTAACCTATTTCGCACCGGCAGCCTTTACGGCGGGCTCCAGCTTCAACGCGGCGAACTGGCGCAGCTTTGGCCTGAACTACGTGCGTGGTATGTTCTACTGGACAGCCGGCACCACAGGCGAGAGGGAATATGTCATTCGCTTTGCCGACCAGATAGGTAGCTACGATGTAGAGCTCAGCTCGAATGTAAGCAACGTCGTGTACCGGAGAGCCCCGGCATCGGGCGGCTCCTACGTGCCGGCCAACCTGGCATCGGAAGTCTTCCAAGTAGGTGATTCGCTCATTATTGGGGCTACAGCTGGGGCCGGATCCACGGGTTCCATAATCGTTCGGAAGATATGATTGGCGACCCTTCTGTAAGATACTATGTGGCCGAGCCCCTGGAGTACGATCAGGATATGGGCAACTACCCCGCCGCCGATATCCTGGTGTACTACGACACCAACAACCCCTTCCGCGTCATCAAAAACTCGGCGGGCAAGGTGCTGAACTGGATTGACCGCAGCGGCAATGGGTTCCATATGAGCACGGCCTCCGGCAAGGAATCCAGTATTGAGCTAGTGGGCACCCGCGAGACCATTGCGCTGGCCACGGTAACGGGCTCATTGGTTTGCAACCTCGGTCCTGGCTCCACGCAGATAAACAGAGCCACGCCCTATACCTGGGTGTTTTTGGTGAAACGAAAAGCGGATTTTGGGACTACCCAGCGGACGTTCTTCAACGCATCCGGTGGGGCTAACCCCTTCATATACGGCAGCACTTTCTTTGCTTCTCACTTGAACTCCGGCTATCAAAGTTATGGAGATTGGGGTACGAATGCTGAGGCCTGGATTATATCCGCCAATACAGACGGGACAGTCCTAGTGTACAAAACCAACGCCAACGGCACCCGTGGTACGGTGACCAGCCGCGTGCTCAGTGGTCTCTACAACCATACGGGCTGGAATTTCGGCGGCGGTTCACTCAATCTGTGGATGTTTCAACATTACACGCGCTCTATGAACGCCACGGAAATCATTGCCCACGTCAATTTAATGCAAGCCGACACTGGTCTTACCCTCTAACCTTTCCAATTATGCCAGTTCAACTAGGATACCACGAGTACGTGAAAATGAAGGTCAATGACCGCTACATCGGCGGGGCTCGCTTTGAGCAGGAGGCCTACGTGCATAAGTTTTACTACCAGCAGCAGCTGCCTCCGGAGGGCGAAGTGGGCCTTCGCATGGAGGTGTGGGTGTACATGACCGAAACCAGCCCCGAGAAGTATGGCCAGCTCTTTCAAGGGAAAGGCATCGAAAACCCTTACAAGGTGGAGTTCCTGGCTGATAATGGCACCCTGGTAGAATTCCCCAGCGGGCGCATTCTGGGGGAAAGGGCGAAGATGACCCCGCAGGCGTGGAATGACCTGTGTAATGATCCGGATATCGATTCCCGCTACCAGGGCGATTGGTTTGAGTGGGCACGCAACACGGTGCCGATCGTGTTCGCGGATATGATGCTGCAGCACGTCGAGGCGGCCATTGCCATGAAGCACTACGAGTAATGCCCTACCTACCCGGTGGGCCCTGGCCTTTCATTGGCTTCTGTAGCGCCCTGCTCTTAATGGGTATCGGTGTAGCCTGGCTTAGCTACCGTTCCTTTCGTAAGTAGCCCTAGCCCCTTCTCACCTGAGGAGGGGCTTTTTTGTGTGGCCGGGATTTATCAAGCCGCCGCCCGTGATAGGAGCATGCCAACCTCTTCCTCTATTCGTGACACGCTACAGGCCGTGGGAGAGGCCATAATCCAGCATATCTATTTCGTGCTGGAGAGTGGCCGCTACCCATTAGACCGACGTAGCTCCGCACTGCTCAAGAGCATGCAGGCCAAAGCAGTGCAAGGCCGCAATGCCGCCGGCCGCTTCGAAGGGTTCACTGCTAACGCCTCACTGGAGCTCTACGCCCTCGACTACCTGGAGTACCTCGACCGGGGCCGAGCCAAGTTCACTAAGCGGGTGCCTATCGATGCGCTCCTGGTGTGGATTCGGAAGAAGAAACTAGGCCTGCCTGCTCGCAGCAGCACCGGTAAGTTTCAATCCCGCCGGAGTCAGAGCACCGGCCGGCGCATGTCGGCTAACCAGCTGGCCTTCGCTATCCAGACCTCGATTTACCGCAATGGTATCCGCGGCCGGCACTTCCTGACGCCGGCATTCGACAAAGGCCAGGAGCTGCTCGACATCTACCTAAACAATCAACTACTCGACGACGCCACGATAGAGCTCGACCGGGTATTTAAAAAGGCTGCCTAATGGCTCTGATTAAGCTTAAAGTCTACTACAAGTTTCTGTATCGGTACTATGACCCGGCCGACGACCGCATCATAACCGATTACTACACCCGGCACCAGTGGGATTTCAACACGCAAACGCTGCTCGCAGCGGAAGGCCCAACGCAGACCTATACCTACGACCAGGGCAGCCCCTCCGATAAGGAGGAGGACTATATCCGACCTGTTGAGGAGGAGTTTCACCATCACTGCCTACCAGGTACTACCACCCGGCGGGGCTACTTTCACGATGGTAACGGGGGCTTTACCTTCATCGATACAGCCAACAGCTCCGAGTGTGGCTACACGGCGCCTCCAGTGGCCGGCACCGTACTTCGCCGCGAATGCCAGGGCGTAGACCGGTACCGGATTGAGGCCAACGGCTCCGGTGGCGAGGTTGCCATACTGGAGCAGAAGAACGCCACGAGTTGCGGCTATGTGGTGCCGAGTGAGCCCGTACGGGGTTGTACAGACCCCGAAGCCAGTAACTACAATGAGGAGGCCACTGAAGACGACGGCTTGTGCGCGTACGTGCCTCGCCTCGATATCACGTTGCCGGCATTGCTGGCAGCGGCCGGCCTTCCCATTTCGGTTACGCTTCGCTCGGCGGCCACTGGCCAAGTTGCCCGGGCTGCCCGGTTGCTGTTCACGGTGAACAACCTGAACCTACCCGACGAAGTGGAGGTAGTGGTGAATGGAGAAAAGTTCGTGAGCCGACAGGCTGGAGGAGAGGGTACGTTCGATACAGCTACCACACTGGCCGCCGCACTGGCCTCGTCGGAAGCCCTGAGCGCCCGCTATACCGTCTATCAATCGGCTCCGGACGAGATAGAGCTGGTGGCGCTGGTGCCCGGCTCGCTGTTCTCCTTTGAGGCTACTAGCTCCGACGAGCTGGCCGTGGCACTCGTGGCCACGACTGGCGTAGACGAGTTCCGGAGCCAAGGCAAATCGGATTGGGGCTGCTTTGTGGAAGTGTACCACTTGCCGGGCGCCGTGTTTGGAGCCGACAACCGGGCCCGCGTACCACGCCAGCTCGGCCGGATGGAGCAGCTCTACCAACAGAGCAATACCTACACGTTCGACGTGGCCAGCCTGCTACTAGCGGAGTTAGGCCATGAGCCGGGTAGTACCTCCGACCGCTTAGCAGGCTATTTCGTGCGGGTAGGGGAAACCTACACGGCCGAAGGGCAATCGTCCCGCCGGCGCTATACCATTGCCGACTCTCCTGTGTGCTTTGCGCTGGAGAGCGCGTTGCCGGTACCACCGGCCGCCACCAAACTAGGCCTGTCGTTGCCGGCCCCTCGTGGCATCGTGCCGGCGGGCCGGCCAGCCTACGCGGAAGCAGCCTACGTGTTGGCTCAGGATGGCCAGGCCGTGAGCTGCACGGTCACGACGCGCACGGCCACCGGTGGGAGCATCGTTCGGGAGCAAAGCCAGGCCGCCGCTGGAGGCGTCGTTCGGATGCCGTTGAACTTTGCCCTGGCCATGATGCCGGCGGACGCTCTGCGCTCGACGGTGGTGGTGAAGGTCGGAGGGGAGCAGGTGCTGAGCTACTCGCTGCAGCATGCTCCAGCGAAAGAGTGCCTGTGCTTTCTCTCTCGACGAGGGGCCTACGAGACAGTTTGGCTTCGCGGCCTCCGGGAGTCGGAGCCAAAACGTCAAGTAGAACTGTACAGCCGGGGCCGGGAGCTGGCCATGCGGCAAGTGCAGCTTACCAAAGCCCGCAAGTTGTCAAGTGGTTTACTTGACATGGCGACGCTCGACTGGCTATGCGATGAGCTGGCCAGTGCTCCGAGGGTGCTGATTTTCACGCCGGAGACAGCCACTTACCAGGAGGTCATCGTGAACGGCTTTAGCCCCGTCTATAACGAGCCTGAAAACAGCTATTCCGTTGCTCTGGATATAGCGCCTAATAGCATTTTCGTAACCCTACCCGAATAGTGGAAGATATTCGCCTGTTACTCGACGACTACCTGGTAGACTTACCGGCCGGCGTGGGGAGCCTGCTTCGCCTGAGCCGTAGCGGGGTTGATATCAACCAGCTCGATAGCCGGGGCGGCGATGCCTCCTACACCTTCGTGCTGCCACCCACCCGCCGCAACGACCGGTTTTTCCAAGCCCGCCGGAATGGTCAGATGGTCGACAAATTCCTGGCGCCGCGCCCAATTACGGCCGTGCTCTACGTGGGCGGCGACCTGTTTTTCCGGGGTGTGTGGCAGCTCACGTCGGTTCGCTCGGATGGTTACCCGGGCAAGCTCGTGGCTCCGGAGGTAGACGTATTTGCGCAGATAGGAAGTAAGATGCTCAGTGAGCTGCAGTTTGCGCCACTCGATTACCAAGGCCAGCACGGCTTTGCTGAGCGCCTGGCGCTTAGCTGTGCCGATACGCCGATACAGTTCCCGCTCGTGGCCTATGGAAATTGGTACGATACCATCGTGAACGCCGATGGAACGGAGCAGCCGTTGCCGGCCAGCAATGATTTCGGCACTAGGGCCCTGGAAATCGACGACTACCTGCCTTCTGTATCGTTTTTGCCCACCCTACGCCAGATTTTTGCCGACGTAGGGTGGCAAATTCGGGGGGAAGTGCTCGACGATGCCGACGTACGGGAGTGGTGTATGCCCTTTACCGGGGCTGAAATGCCGTGGAATTGGGGCGGGTTGTTGCGTTTGCAGGCCTCCGGAGGGCTGCCAAACGATGGTTTTAACGTGTTTACAGCGGATAATTTCGTTCCCACCGCCGAAACCGGGCAAACAAGGAGCTTATACTGGCCGCTGCAGCCGGCCGTAACCCTCAATCCGGCCCGGCGCTGGCGCGAGGAGTACTACGGCGTGGCCAACCAAGTGCCCACACCCTACCATAATTACGAGGTGAGGCTAGATGGTGGGTACCACTTGCGGGCAACCTTGACTGTTACGACAATGGGTGCTGACCTAGCCGAGCCTACCTACCTGGCGTTTGTATGGCTAGCGCCTGGCCAGGCTATCGAGGAGGCGCAGGTGCTGCTCCAGATGCCGGTTACAGGTGCCGGCGAATACGTGCTGGACAGCCGGGAGCTGCTCCCGGTCGGTGTTTACCTGGAAACAGGTTGGAGAGTGCTGCCAGTGGTACGGCGGACGCTCGGCCTGAGCCGTGACGATGGTTTCTCGCTCGACGTGGCCGAGTGGAGCGTCGACGTGGAGCCCGTAGAGGAAGAGATAGGCCCGAAGCTGCTGAATGTGGCCGCGCTGCTTCCGCAGCTCAGCCAGCGGGACTTTGTGAAGGGCTTTTTTCTGCTGAAAAACCTACGCTACACGACCGATGCCGATGCACGCATCCTCACCTTTCACTATCACGACCGCTACGAGCTGCCGCCGGCGTTGGCGTTAGATCTATCCGCTTACTGCAGTCCGGATGAAGGGGAGTACACGCCAGCGTTGCCAGCTCGTCGCATTGTCCTAGGTTGGCAGACGGACGAGAGCGACGCGCTGGTGCAAGCCAAAGGCCTCGGCTATTGCGACTATACTTTCCGGCCGAAAGGGGTGGTACTAGGGGTAGAGCTGGCAGAGCAGCGGCTGCTCGTGCCGTGGGCACCGACCGAATTCCGAACGTATCAGATGTACGACCCGGAGTTAGGGATTAACGCACCTATGATTCGGTTTACGCTGCCCTGCCTGGCAACGAAAGAAGCGCTGGAGACGCCCCTAAACGAAGTGAGCTGGAGCTACAGCTTTGCGCCGCGCCTGCTCCGGTACCGGGGGCTGAGTGAGGAAAAGCTCCCTTTCTACTTTCTGAATGCCCGGGCGCTGTTCGGTACCGCCGATACGGTGGGCCTCACGTTTGCCGGCGCCGGTGGGCTGTACCAGCGGCATTACGCCGGGCTGTTTGAGCAGCTGGCCAGAGGGCATAAGGTGAAGCTGCCACTAGCTCTCACGGCCGCGCTGTTTAAGAAGATTCGGCCCCAACGGCCGATTCTGATTCACGGCCGGCTCCATCGTCTGGTCAATATTCCGTCTTTCGTGCTGGAGGGAAAGGCACTAACCGACGTGGAGCTGCTGCGGGTGGTACTCCCGGCCGAGGTCAACCTGGCCACGGCACCACCGGCCGAGACCAGCGGCGTGCACGAGTTCTTCGTGCCGGTAGAATTCTTCTCTGGAGAGTGGTACTAAAGCAAAAGCCCCGACCATTTGGCCGGGGCTTTTTCGTAGTTTAGTGGCTCATCTTTAACCTATTTTTTATGGCCGACGAAGAAAAAGCCGAAGGATCAAAGTCATTTTCACTAGTAAATATGAAAGACGCCGCTGGTCTTTCCACTCCACTCACCAAGTTTTTTGACGTTGTAGGGGGTTGGGGAACTGGTTTAGGTTCCAGTGTTAAAGATTTTCTAGATGTTTATCTACTAGATAAAAAGCGTGCACAGAATGAGGCCTATCGTGTAACAACGGTTGGTACGGCCCAAACGCACACAAATATTGAAAGAGCCCGAGCATATATGGAATTGCTCAATGGGGGGCAAGCACAATTGCAAACTATGAGTCTAGATGGACAAAATACTAATGCAACTTTGGTTGGTGTTCCAATTGAGGTAAAACAACTGCAAGAGAAGATCAATGATAGAGTTACCTATCAAAACATCTTGCATCAATTAAACCTGGATGCTGTTAAAGACTTTGCAGAACAAGAACTCAAGAATGAAGAATCTGTATCTAGCGAACCTGTAGATATTGACTGGACGCAGCGTCTTTACAGCATCGCAGAGGACGCAACTACCGAAGAGATGCAGGCTCTTTTTGGCAAGATACTCGCAGGAGAAATCAAGCGCCCTGGTTCGTTCTCTTTGCGGACTCTAGAAGCATTACGGAACTTAAATAAAAGCGAGGCGGCATCGTTTAAGCGTGTGGCTGACTATGTGATAGATGGTAACAAAAAAGGCGTGTTAGTCACAAGGGTTAATAACAGAGGTGAAAATATACTAGAAGCTCATGGTGTTACTTACTCTGAGATTATGTCGCTAGTTGAAGCAGGCTTGCTTATGTCTCATGAATCAACGAATACACCTCCAACTGGTTCAGGCATCTTTGTTCTGACCCTTGGTAGCACAGGTGTTATATATGAGAATACTCCCGAGTTAAATTACAATTACGACGGGTATCTTCTAACGTTAGCTGGGTTCCAACTATATCAATTAATTAAGAACGAGCTATCGCCCCCTCTTTCTGTAATCGAAGCTATAGCTAAGGGTATACATGATGCAGGAGGAACCGGTGTGAAACGTGCTATTAGCCTCACTAGGGATGAATATCAAGTTAGATGGTTAAACTCCTATAGTTTGGATTATTTAAAAGAACAAGCATGAAACTAAGGTGTCCCGTCTTTTTCACGATTGTATTGTTAACAGCTGTCAGTGTATCTGCACTAGCGCAAAAACACCAGTATAAAGGCCTTCAGAACTTCCCGCTTGACAGTGCTACCAAAAAAGTGGCCTACGTTGGTGTTATCGAGGTGCCTGGTGCTACACAAGCACAGCTTTATAACCGCACAAAAGCTTGGCTGGCCTCTCATTACAACAGCGCAAAAGCCGTAATTCAGGTCGATGACCCTAGTAGCGGTCAACTAATTGGCCAAGGCCGCCTAGCATTCCGCGACGTGGCCACTGGTGCTCCAGCTACCTACCCTCACATGCTCACATTTACGATTAGAGAGGGCAAAATGAGGTATGAAATCAGCCAGATTAGGGAGGGAGAAACCCCTTTAGAGCAGGTCGTGCCGGCAAATCCGCCCTCCAAAAAAACCTACGATATGTGGTGGGAGCGGCTGAATGGCGAATTTCAGTCTATAGCCAATGAACTTAGAGCCTCAGTTACCAAGAAAGAGGCATCATTTTAATAGCTAATAGGCAAAATCATACCAAAAAGGCCCTCTACAATCATGTAGAGGGCCTTTTTGGCTCAAGAAAAGAGGCTTAACTAGAATAACTTACCTCCGCCAGCGTCGGCGCGTTCCTGGTTGGCACGGTCACTTATGCGTCTGCTGTTTGGGCCGTCAAACACAAATGGCTCCTTTTCTGCAGTAACAGCCGCATGGCTCACGAGCTGCTCCAGTAGGGCGTTCGTGCGCTCCAGTTGCCCAGCCGGCAACGGCACCATGCCAGCACCGTTAGCAGTGGCCACGTCAAGGGCACCGTCTGTTGAGAGCTGGCCACCGGTCGCGCCGCGCACTAGAGCACGGGGCACCGCTACGAATTGCACTCGGGCTCCGTACTTGTTTATGGTGGCTAGGGGGCTGAGATTGTTGGCCGTCGCCCGGGCGTTGATAAGCTTCTCACCTCCCTCGACCTCGATGTTTGCAAAACGGCCAGTGCCTTGAATACCACCTAGGGCGTGTGATGGTCCCACGAGTAGGCCCCCATTTGCACCCTTCAGCGTAGCTCCTAGCTTCTTAGCACTGCCAATCGCTGCAGCCGTAGCCGCCAGAGCAGCCACCACCGCCACCAGGTTGCCCGGGAAAGGAACCTTGTTGGCTCCGGAGACAGCCCGCACACCCGCTAGTATAGCTTCCGCGGCCGTAGCACCGGTGGCCGCCACTTGCGCAGCATCGGACAAAGCCTGGCTTTGCTTCTGGAGCTCTTGCCGGCGTTTCTCTGCTTCCTCCTTCAGCTTTACAGCCTTTAACTGCTCAGCATCGTTCTTCGCTTTCTCTCTGGCTAGGCGCGTTTCTTCCTGCCGCTCCCGGGCAATACGGTTTATAGTAGCCTCCCGCCGTGAGCCCTTTTGTGCCTCCACATCGTTCTCCAGTGCCTCGCGAGTACGGGTGGCATCGGCCATTTCCTGCTCCAGCGTTTTGCCACGCTCTTGCAGTGCTGACAGCTGCTCGTCGTACTTCTCTATCTGAGCAGCCAGTCGCTCGTCTGCCTGAGAAAAAAATACCTCGTTCAACATCGAGGCGGCTTCCATGACTTGCCCGAAGAGTTGAGTTAGAGCCGTGGCCATGGTGCGGGCCTGCTCGTCGGTAAGCTTGAAAAGCGCCTTTAGAATGGTTTGGCCGAGGGTAAGCGCTCTTGGCTTCAATCTATTCTCCACCTCGTCGATAGAGTTAAGTATTTCTACGTAGGCACGGCTAGCTGTCCGTCCGAACTCCTCGAGGAGCTTCTTTTGCGCTTTTAGATCTTCTAGCCGTTGAGCATCGAGCTGCCGTTCGCCGGCGCCAGCACGTTGAAGTCGGCTCAATCTTTCAAATTGTTCGTTATCGAGGCGCGTAAGCTCACGGTCGCCAAGTGCTTGCCGGTCGTCGAGGGCTTTCTTTTGGTCGGCCAGGTTAGCAGTAATTATAGCCTGCTCTTTCACCCGGATTTCCTCCTTTAAAGCCAGGTAATCGGAGCCGTAGCGCTTGCCATTCAGCGTAAGCTCTGTCTGAGCATCGATGGCCGCCGCTATTTCAGCCCGTAAAATATCCTGCTGAGTAGCACCATAAGCCCGGGCTGTGGCCACCATGCGCTTACGGTTCTCCTCATTGTCAGCTATTTCCTTCTCAGAGGCCACTTTTTGCGTTTCCCGGAGCTTGGCATACCGTTCCTCTGCCTCCTTTTGGGCCTTATCCGAAGCCGCTTTCTGCTTAGCTTCCTCCTCTTTACGGGCTTTTTCGGCGTCGTCAGCTACCTTTTTGTTGTGGGCGAGGGTCAGGGCCCGGAGCTCAGACTGCTTATCGGCCAGGAGCTTCTCGTAGTCGTCAGCAGACTTATTGAGCAAGAGGAGTTCATCCTGCAGTAATTGTCTTTTTAGCTCATAAGAGTCCTTGCCCGCAGCTTCTAACTCGGATATCTGCCGTTTTAGGCTATCCTGGCGCTGTTTAGCGGCCTCTCGCTCTCGCTCTTCTGCCAGCTCCGCGTTTTTCTCCTTCACGCCGGCGTCGAAGGCTTCAGACGTACGCTGGCCAATCTTGCGGGCCTCGGCTAACGCGCCGGTTACGTCGCCCTGCATTAGTTTGCTTAACACGTCGCCGGCAACGCTGAAGGATTCCCTCAGGGCCGCGCCCAAGCCAGAAACCGCCTGGCGAATGCCACCAAACTTCTTCTCGATGTCGTCGAGTAAGCTAACGAGTGGGCCGATAAGGGGGAAGGTTTTCACCACGGCTAGGATAGCCTCCCGGTTACGCGTTACAGCGCCCGTGATTTTGTCCCAATTCACAATGATTAAGCCGAGCAGAATGAGAAAGGCACCGATGCCGGTGCTCAGCAGCGCGGCCCTCGTGATGCCGGCAGACGTGGTGGCCGCGGTACCCATGCCGAAGTAGCCGGCAATAGTGCTCTTAATGTTGCCGAGCACACTGGAGAGAGCCGAGCGCACCTCCGACGTGGTGAGCTTGTGCACCTGCTCCAGTCCGCCTACGACGGCTATCATTTCCGTGAGCTTCTGCGTGTACTTCTCGGCCGACTCGCTGGAGAGTAACCCGAAGTTGGTCGCGGCCACTGTGCCCACTTCGAAGGCGCCCGCAATGCCGCTAGCTGCATCGACAAAAGCACCGGCCTTGTTCTTGGCAAACGCCGCGTCGGTGGCCTCGTCTAAGTCGTTAATGGCTGCCTTTGCTTTGCCTAGCTCCAGTAGCACCCGGTCGGCCTCGATGGTGCCGAGGGTCAGGCCTTCGAGCTCCAGCTCCAGCTCCTCGACTCGCTTCTTTACTTGCCCGACCGTGGCGTTTGCCTCCTGGCCGTCGATTTCGATTTTATACTGCTTCGTGATTGCCATACACCTATCACGGGCGGCGGTGGGATAAATCCCGGCCGCGCCCGTGATACGGTCACATGGCCAAGAAAGCACCCATTTACGCAGTCCAAATAAGCGACAATGCCCCGGAGCAGGGGGTGTCTCTCGTGTCGTTTGTGGAGACGCCAGCTATCGGCGTGAATTTCGTTGCTCTCTCGGCTGAGCAGCCAGTACGCGTGTGCCTAAAGGCTGATTCTAAGAAGCAGATTCTAACCGGCCCGGTCCTAATTCCTGATCTGAAAATTGCCCGGCTGGCTGAGGATAAGAAGAGCGTGTACTACATCACGTTTTCAGCCGAAGTTATCGAGCAGTTACGCGATCGGTTCCACGAGCAGAACAACACGCAGGCCACAAACCTACAGCACGAAACGCCACTGGAGGGCAATCACGTGGTAGAGTCCTGGATTGTCACGGATGCCACCAAGGACAAGGCCTACGCTCTCGGCTTCTCAGCTGAAGAGGTGCCAGTGGGCACGTGGATGGCCAGCTATAAGGTGCCCGACGCGCAATTGTGGGCTGACGAGGTAGAGACCGGCAAAGTGAAAGGCTTCTCGATGGAGGGGCTACTAGGCTATACCACACTTTCTAAATTTTCCATGCAGAAGAACCCAAAGCCGGCTAATAAAATGGCCGCATTCTTTGCCGGTCTCAAAAAGCTCATGACGAGCGTAGAGCTGGCAACCCTTGTGCTCGACGACGATTCATCGATTGAGATTGACGAGGAAACGGGCGAGGTGTTTACCCTCGATGCCGACAATAACCGTGGCGAGAAGCTGGCAGACGGCACCTACAAGCTGAAAGAGGGCGGCGAGCTGATAGTAAAGGATGGCAAGAAGCAGGAGGCTACATCGGAGAAATCCGATGAAGATGAGAAGCTAGAAGCCACCGCCCTCGATGCTGGCACTTATGCGCTACCTGGTGGCGACGAGCTCACGATTACTGCCGACGCTTACTCCATTGCGAAAGCAGATGGTGCCGAAAGCCTCTCGGAAGTTAACGTAGCGCTCGAAAGCATTGCCATGGCAGACGGCACGGAGCTCCAGTACAACCCTATCACTCGTCGCCTAACGACGGCTGAAGGCAAGATGCTGGAGAGTGGCAATTACGCCTGTGCCGATGGCTCCTATTTCGAGGTGAGCACCAGCCAGTACACTTATCAGATTGATAAGGCCACATACGACAAAGCGCAAAAGCTTTCCTCCGTCGAAACCCAACTGGCCGCCTCCCAAAAGCAGGTTTCGGCGCTGGAGCTGAAGCTAAAAGCCAAGCCCGCCGCTTCACCTGTAAAGCTGGCCGGCGACAAGAACGCCGAGAAGCAGGCTGCCGAGGAAGAGAAGCCTCAGACGGCTGGCCAACAGCTTTTCGCCCGAACCCTAGCACTTAGCGGCCTGAAAGACTAAGGCCGGTTTTTTCCTTCACTTTCTTACTCCTTAACAACTCGTGGAATTTACCTCGAAAACCTACGAAGGCATCGAAGCCGGTCCGATTATCAGCGAAGTGCTGGCGGCCAGCAATACCGTGTCTCAGAATTTAGTCCGGGTTCTACCCAACATCAAAAACAAAACGTCGATTGGTCGTGCTACGGCTAACCCCCAATGGGACGGCTACGTGGAGAAAATCCGCGAAACTGACCTCGATGGGTACGCCGATTCCATGCAGTACTCGGAGCGCGACGTGGCTCCGGCGAAAATCATGGTAATGGAGGTATTTACCACCGACAAGCTTCGCCAGTCCCGTTTCAACAAGGATATGGGTGCTGGTGCTGATAACACCGACAGCAAGTCGTACAACGACCTGGTGTTGGAAACCTACCAGCCCCGCCTCGGCCTTGGCTTCGAAAACACCTTCTGGAATGGCATCACTGCAGCCGACAAAACTGCTATTGCCGCCGGTGGTGCCAATGCCAAAATGAAAGCGCTGGCTGCGGCCACGCCCACCACGGCGAAAAAGAAGGTTTCTGGCATTATTACCCGCTTCATTCAGGATTTTGACAAAGTGCAGTTCGTGGACGGCACGGCTATTACGCTGTCAAACATGGATGCCGAGTACGACAAGGTATTGCTCAGCCTGCACGGCGTGGCTTCTGGCCTGTGGAATTCAGGCGGTGCCGATGGTAAGCCCGTTATCTACGCCCCGCACTCGCACAAGATGCTGATTGCCATGGCCAACAAAAACAAGCAGTACCGGGACGTTTTCGTGATTGAAAACGGCAAGTACTACTACCTGAACACGCCAATTGAATTTGTGCCTGTTCCGGAGAACGTGCTGATGGGTGGCCGTGGCTACGAGGATGGTGACTTCTTGCTGGCTACCGACGTGCTGAGCGACTCAAACGAGGTGAAAATCGACAAGGTGAATAACACGGGCGACGAGAAGTTCCTCAAAGCTGTGGCCACCCTCGATAGCCAAGTGCTCGTGCCTCAGCAGAAGGTAATTCGCATCGCCTAAACCTACTCATTCATCACTCCAAACCGGCCCTACTAATGCAGTAGGGCCGGTTTAGGGTACATCATTTTATAACGTGGCAGAGAATACCGAAAACACCCAGGAGCAAACAACCCCCGGCACTGGTGAAGCCTCGACGGCTAAGGCCTCCAAGGAAAAAACGCCTGCTCAACTGCTCAAAGAAGAGCGGATTAAGGAGGTAAAAGCAGCTCTGAAATCTTTCCCTACCCTGAAGGAAGGCTTCGTAACGCCCCGTGGCGTGTATTTCGACGAGGAGTCTGCTCTATTGTCGGTTGACGGCGACGAGGAGCTGGTAACGAAGGTTCAACCCTCTAAAAAGTAGTCGATGAAACTGACTGGAAACGTTCGTAAAACAGACGGTTATAGCCAAGGTGGCGCCCGGGTAAACGTGCTGGCCTGGCCAACATTCGCAGCAAACGGCGTACTGGCTACGGCTACGGTAACCCTGACTGATGGTAAGGTTTCGGCCATTGCCTTCGCTGGTGATGCTAAGCCGGTCGTGTTGGAGTGTGAGAAGGACAAAGTAGCCGGCACCTTCCCAACGCAGTTCGGCGCCTCGACCTACGTTAAGCAGGCCCTCGGCCTGGTGCTGGCCGGTGCTGACTCGAAGAAAAACGAGGCTGCAAAGGCTATGGACCTTACCGACCATTGCTACGTAGTGGCCGACCGCCGTGAAAAGTTTTGGCTGTTTGGTAAGGCCAACGGCCTTCGGGCTGCCAAGAACGACGGTGGCCTAGGTGCTGCCGCCGGCGACCTTAACGGCTACGATATTTCTGTGGAAGGTGCGGAGAACGACCGGCCACTGGAGCTAACGCTGGAGTGCTACAATACCCTAGCCGGCTTAGTAGCTGCTGACGCCTAAGCAATGGCCAGCACGTCCTACTCCGTTATAGGTGTGCGGGCCCTGCTGCTTATCCCATTTCAGCCCGGCGTGGAGTGCTTCTACTCCACGCCGGAGCTGAACGAGGTAAGTACGCTGGGCCTTTCTGTTGCCGGCGGGGTGCTCGTGTTAGGCCGCACCCCAACCGCCGGCACCTTTGGCGAGCAAGGCCAGCTCGGCCAGCTCGGCACCGTCTACACACAAAAGCTCAGCCTCTCCGGTGCGGAGCAGTCCGATAGCCAGGCCAGCGCCGTGCTCAGCCTGCTCGGCCAACCAGTGCACGCACTAGCTCAGGACCTCAACGGCCGCTGGTGGTGGCCAGGACAAGAGCTTGGCCTCCAGCTGGAGGTACAACGCGTGCCCGGCGTCGAGCTCAGCCTTTCTCTCTCGGCCATGGCCACGCAAAAGGCCCCGCAAATTGCCGCCGCCCTCGTGCCTGGCTTTCTTTCCCTTATTCCCTAAGTACCCGCTTCCATGCAAGTTCATACCGTTGCCCTCGCGCTCGTCGTTCCCGCTCCACCCACGGTTAAAACCAAGGGCACCGGTGGCGAGTGGGTTAGCATTGGGGAGAAAAACACGTTTTTCGACGAGTTGCTGGCCATTAAGAAAGGCTCGACGACACTTGCCCGCTGCATTAACACGGCATCCCGCCTTATTGCTGGCTCCGGCTTCACGGTGGATAAGGCGAAGGCCCCGAAGCTATTCGCCCTGCTCCAGAAGATCGACGGCCGCAACAGCCACCGCAAGCTCCTGAAGCAGATAGCTCTCGATAAGCGCACTTTCCGCGGGTGGGCGGTTCAGGTTATTTGGAATGAGGAGGGTAGCGTACCGGTGGAGTTCCACTACCAACGGTTTAAGCAGGTTCGTTTCGGCAAGTGGAACGACGAGGGCGAGATTGAGGAGTACTACATTTCCCGGGACTGGAGCAAGCCCACCGGCAAGAATAAGCCGGTTATGATTCCGGCATTTAATCCGGACCTAGCCAGTGAGCAGAAGCGCCAACTCTTCGTGAGCATCACGGAGTCTGACGACATCGAGTACTATCCGGAGCCGGAATATTGGGCGGCTATCAATTACGCGCAGCTGGAGCGCGACCTGTCGGAGTTCCACGTGAGCAACGTGCAAAACCGCTTTACAGTGGGCACTATCCTGGTTACGTCGGAAGAGCCGGAGCCAGGAGAGGGGGAAACGGAAGTAGAAGCCGCGCAGAAATTTGAGCGCAGCATCGAGAAGAAGTTTACGGGCGCCAACGGCAAAAACCTGATGGTTATGACCGGGGTATCGAATCCAGATGCTACGAAGCTATTGAGCTATCAGACGGCCAGTGGCGACACGCTTTACGATACATACGCCGAACTCTGCCAGCAAAAGATTCTTACGGCCAACGGCTTTACGTCGCCCGTGATTGCCGGCATACCTGGTACGGGTAGCCTAGGCGGCAACGGCAACGAGCTGCGAAACGCCTACGAGCTGTTTTATAACACGGAGTGCCGGCCAGAGCAGGAGGAAATCTGTGAGGACTTCCGCATGCTACTGGAGTATTGCGACGTGGAGGAAGAAGCGCTGGAGACGCTCGATATCACGACTTCGCTTCCCGTGCGCATGACGTTCTCCGAAAACTTACTGGAGCAGATTCTGCCAGCGTCACGCCTCCGGAAGTGGATAGACGAGCCAGAGCTCACCGACGAGGAAAAGGCTGAGATGGGAGAGGGGGAGCCGGACCAAAACGACGGTGGTGAGAACCTAGGGCGCACAGTGCTGGAGGCGCTCGCTCGTGGCTAAAACGCTCCGGGTTCAGCTTCACCAGCGCAAAAAGTGGGGCAATAAGGAGTACCTGCTCGACCTGCTTAATAAGACAGCTGTGCGCTTTGTCTTTCGCACGGTCACGGATGGCAGCGCCAAAGGAGGGAGCCCGAAAGGCCGGCTACGGCTGGCCGAGGGCACCCGAAACCTGCAGCTCGTGCCGAATTCCAAACAGCCAAAATCCTTCAGGCCCTACTCCCGCACAACTAAAACTTACTACGACTACAGTAAGAAGGCCTGGCGCTCCTTCCGCACTATCGAGGTGGTAAGCATCCTCAACTATTTAGACCCTAAGACCGGCAAGGTGCTCAGCTACGCCGCCCCTCTCGATGGCAACTAAGCTTATTCTGGCGACCGAAATCTGGCGCCACACCGATGTACAGCAAAACGCCTCTACACCGGACAAATTCGATTCGCGCATTATTCGGGCACAGGAGAAACATCTGGTGCCTATACTTGGCCAAGTGCTCTACGAGCTGCTCTGTGATGCCTTCGAAGCGGAAGCGGCCAACGCGGCCGCTCCGATGCCGGAACGCTTCGACGAGCTGCACACGGAGCTCGTGCCTATGCTCAGCCAGTGGGTGTACTACCTGAGCTTACCCTTTCTAAATGTCGATGTGAGTCGCAGGGGCCTCGATCGGAGCGAGGTCGCCGTGGACACGGCCTCTTATAACACGCTCAGCAAGGCCGTTCGCACGGAAGCCGACGACCGCTCAACCGACCTGAGGAAGTGGCTAGAGGCCCGTAAAGACATTTACCCCGAAGTGCCGTGCACGCCCACCCGCCGTCGCCGGTACACGGCTGGCATTATCACAGACTAGCCGTGGTAACACTAGAACTTATACTCTCCGCTGTAGGCGGGCTTATTCTGGTGCTACTAGGAGTAATTGGCTACTTCGGGGCTCGGATGGTGCGACAGACCGACGCGGCACTGGAGGAGAACCGGGCCCAAAACTTAGCCCTCCGGGAAGAGGTCAGTGTCCTGAAAGAGCAGCTGAAGGGCTATGCTGACTTAGTGAAGCACCTCCGGGAAGAAATAGTAGTGCTAAAGCGCTCGTACCGGGCTCTCCTTCGAGCTTTTAATGCTCTCGATAAGTGGCTGGGAATAGAGGCGGTGCAAGGTCGCTTCAATCAGTCGCCACCAGAATTTACGCCCAAACAAGACGAAAACGACACCCTTTAATCTTTCTGCATGCACCCTTTTTTCTCCCTTTGCCGCACTGCTGCGGCCTCCGTTTGCGGCTGGTTTGTGCGTCACTTCCGCCGGTGGAACGAGCTCTATTTGGGCCTGTCGCTTATCCTTTGGTTTCCAGCCAGCCAACGGATTCTGATTGCTCTAAATCCGGGTAGTGCGGCTCCCATTCAATTCGACGTGCTGCACAAGCTCTATCTAGCCTGCCTGGTGTTCGCCGTGGGCAAAGCCTTCCTCTATATCGGCCAGTGGATTAATACCCCATACCTGAACCGCTACCACGAGGAGCAATCTAAAACCGACTTTAATAGCCTCACTCCATGCCAACGCCAAGATATCGCGTTACGGGCTTCCTCTTGGGACTTGCTCTGCTTCTCACTTTTGTTTCTAGCGGCTATGCTGGCCGGCTAAGTCGCCGGGATTCGGTGCTGCAGGTGGCCGCGGCCAACGTTGGCCAGCACGAGGCGACCGGCCGCAACGATGGTCCTTTTGTTGAGCGCTGCCTGAAAGTGGTAGGGCTCGGCAAGGGCAACCCCTGGTGTGGTGCCTTCTTGGCGTGGGTGTGGAAGAGTTGCGGGCTAAAGTTTCCCGCCGGTGCCGGCGGCGCCCGCAACTGGTTTGCCGACGCAAAACGCACGTTTTATAAGCGGGGGGTTCGCGGTGCTCCAGCGCTGGCCAAGCCCGGCGACGTGGTAGGCTTCTACTACCAACCGCTCGGCCGCATCGGCCATATTGCTGTCATAGAGAAAGTAACGCCTACTGGCTTTATCACAATTGAGGGCAACACCGGCGGTAGTGGCTCACGGGAGGGGGAAGGCGTTCACCGGCTCCGGCGCTCCCGCAATTCTATTTACTCAGCTGCTAACTGGATTGAATGAAATACTACTTACTCGGATTGTGTCTGCTACTCGGCTGTAAGGCAGCGGAGACAGCAACAGTGAAACAGGAAACCCGCCAACTTGTGGTTGGTCAGGATACGACCGGTATGGAAACGACCGTAACTATCGGCAAGAAAAGCCAAGTGGTGTTTCAGATTGGCGGTACTAACAACACAGCCAGCGCTACCAAAGTCAATAATGCCGGCCGGGCTGCCAGTGCTGGAGCAAACGGTGGAAGCTCGCAACCAACTACTACCAACAAAATTCCCCTTTGGGCTATTATTCTGGTGGCCTTATTAGGAGCCGGGATAGGTGCGTGGGGCTGGCAGAAGCTAAAGGCTCGTCCTGGTTAGCTTAGAAAAAAACATTTGGGTATCGTTGTGCATGGATACACAAAATTGGAATTGGGAAACTCCCCGAACGAAGATGCCTGAGGATAATCAGCAGATACTTATACGCACGGTTGATCCTCCTATTTATGTAGCGGGCAGATTCGAAAAGCTCGATATGATTGTGGTTGGCCCTGGTCGTTTCACTAGGGACGGAGGCCCACAATATGTCCGTTTTAATGAAGTGGCGTATTGGACTCCTATTTATGAACCAAAATAAAAAGAGCCCCGACCGTAAGGCCGGGGCTCTTTTTATAAGCCAGCTGGTAGCGTCTCGTTGCAATCCTCGCTGAAGTCGCTGAACTCCCGCCGTAGGTCGATTCGCATTTTCGTAACCAGCCGGTGAGCAGCAGAGCGACTCGTGCCTGTTAGAAATCTGATTTCCTCGAAGCTTACCCCTTGGGTGTGGTATTCCCAGATAGCCACCTGCTCCGGAGAGTAGTGCCGAAGTAAGTAGGTGTGCACAGCGACGGCCAGTGCCACCGGGTCAATTTCAGAGGCTGCCTGCTCGTCGGGACGTTCGGAGGCCTTGGCCAGCTGGCTCTCGTCGAGCCGCACCATCCGGGCTGAGCCCACCCGTTCCTCTTTGCCGGCACGAGTCCGGCGGCCGGTGCTCTGGCGTTGCTGCTCCTGGTGCTCAAACTTCATTACCACGCACAAGTAGCCGGCGTATGCGTCCGGCTCTCCATTAAATCCTTTGCGTTGTATGCGGTCGTGGCACACCAAAATGGTGTCGTGTAGGAGCTCCTCCGCTGCTGCTCCAGTAGGGCCGGCCAGGAGCCGGGCATAGCTCAGTAAGCGTAAAAGGTGAGGGGCAATAGAAGTTAAAAATTCGGCGGCTTTGTCGGGATACATAGAGGACAGTAGGGACGAATCTAGTGCCGTGTTTTATGCCTTCCCGTAGAATTGTACTTAAAAGTTGTAATGTTATTTAATGTTGTGTGTAACGTATTTATAACTGTATTTATCTAACCGTAACGCAAAAGGCCGGCTAAATAAAGCCGGCCTTTACTGTTTTTAAAGTGTGACGTTGGCAAAAGCGTTGGCAAGTGAAATAAATAGCCTCTAATGATATTAAAAAGGCCTTATCTCGAAACGATGCGGTTGCGGGAAGGAAAGTTGTACTTGTCGGGCTGGGTACCAAACGGAAACTCAGTAAGCAAACCACCCTGCGTAAGCATTTTCTCAGCTGTTTTGCGGTGGGCTGCCGGGTACAGCACATCAAGGCCGGTGGCCATCACGCCCACGGTTTCCAGGCCCTCCTGCAAGGCCGCGCGGTGCGCCGCAATGTCAATGCCATACGCTAGACCACTAACAATGAGCGGCTGGTGCGCCACAACACCTTTGATGAGACGTTCGGTTTGCTCGCGGCCGTAGTCGGTGGCTTGGCGCGTGCCTACGATGGCCACGGTTTTGGGGTGGTTCAGGTCGGCGGTGCCTTGGTAGTAAAGTAGGGTAGGCGCGTCGGGCAATTGCTTGAGGCGCGTCGGAAACTTCTTGCTGGTGTAAAAGAGCAGCTGCACGCCGTCTTTCTCGGCTTTCCTGACGGCCGCCTCCGCCTGGTTCAGCGCGGCTGTACGTTCCGAACCGGTGAGTATCGCTACGGTTGCAGGCCCTACCCCCGGAATCTTGCGCAACTTACCCGGCGGCAGGTGCAGCACGTTTTTGGCCGAGCCGCCGTAGCTCATCAGCTGCCGCGTCATCTGCGGCCCAATAGTAGGAAATAGAGTGAGTGCGACTTCGTGCAGGAGAGTGTCGTCAGCCATTACCTATAAATCGAGTAAATGAAATAGCTTTCTAGGGCAAGTAATGGGAGAAAGCCAGCCACTAACCCTAAGAAACGTTGCGGCGAGCAACGGCGTTTTAGTTTAACACACATCCACAGCCCAATCAGCACGAATACAGCCAAGTAAACGACCACCCATCTAGCGTAAATAGCATCCTCCTCGAAGTTAGTAGGGCTGATATGGATGCTGCCCAGAAAACACGAGAAGATGAAAGCTGCTAGGTCTGCCAGGATTGTAAATAGAAACATCGTCAGCCCAGCTCCTAGTGTTTCACTAGGTATAGGCGTTTTATGTAAGCTGCTCGGTGTTTCCATCTACCCCTGCGCCTTGCCAATAGCGTCCAGCTCCTTCTTCATGGTCACCATGAACTTGCGGATTTTCTCCAGGCTCTGAATCACGTCAATCTTCTCTTTCAGCTGCGGGCCTTTCTGCTTAAGCATGTCGCGGGCACCCGGAATGGTGTAGCCGCGCTCCTTTACTAGGTGGTAAATCGTGCGAAAGATGTCGATGTCTTGGGGCGTGTAGAGGCGGTTGCCCTTTTTGCTTTTTCGGGGCCGCAGCTCCTCAAACTCCGTTTCCCAGAAGCGAATCAAGGAAGGAGCCACATTAAACTGGGCCGCTACCTCGCCAATGGTGAAGTACTGCTTCTCGATGTCGCGGTCTTTGTAAGGCATGGTATGAGCTGTAGCGCGGACTTTGTAGTCTGAGGAGGGGATGAAGGGTGCTCGTGATAGGGCGCCGGCTTGCAGAGTACTGACAGTAGGACTAGCGTCCTAGCCGGCGTTTCGCTTTCCAAGTCAGGTCGGCTACCTTTGCCGGAAGCGCAATTACTGGTTAATTGCGAAAAATAGCCAAAATCCCGGCCGCGGCCAATTCCAATGGTTTCGCCGGCTATGTATTATCGAACCTCACGAATCGGGAAGCCCGCTTTCCGTTACAGCCCATGTCACTCCCCACCGCCAGCCACGTCCGCCAGCAGTTCCTGGATTTCTTCGCCTCCAAAGGCCACCACATCGTGCCCTCGGCGCCCATTGTGGTGAAGGACGACCCCACGCTGCTGTTCATTAACTCGGGCATGGCCCCGTTCAAGGATTACTTTCTCGGCAACAAGCCCGCGCCCTTCAAGCGCATTGCCGACACCCAGAAATGCCTGCGCGTATCGGGCAAGCACAACGACCTGGAAGAGGTAGGCTACGACACCTATCACCACACCATGTTCGAAATGCTCGGCAACTGGTCGTTTGGTGATTATTTTAAGAAGGACGCCATTGCCTGGGCCTGGGAGCTGCTCACCGAAGTATACAAGCTGCCCAAAGACCGCCTCTATGTTACGTACTTCGAGGGGGATGCCGGTGACAAGCTGGCGGCTGATACCGAGACCCAGGACCTGTGGCGCCAGTACACCACCGACGACCGGATTCTGCCCGGCAACAAAAAGGATAACTTCTGGGAAATGGGTGACACCGGTCCCTGCGGCCCCTGCACCGAAATCCACATAGACTTGCGCGATGAGGCCGAGGTAGCCCAGAAATCGGGCCGCGAGCTGGTAAACGCCGACCATCCGCAGGTGGTGGAAGTGTGGAACAACGTATTTATGGAGTTCCAGCGCCTGGCCGATAAGAGCCTGGTAAAGCTGCCCGCTCAGCACGTAGATACCGGCATGGGCTTCGAGCGCCTGATGATGGCCGTGTCGGGCGTGAAGTCGAACTACGATACCGACGTATTCCAGCCGCTTATCCAGTTTATTGCCAAGGAGGTAGGCCTAGAGTACCACGGCACCGCCCCAGCCACCGTGAACGACCAGCCGGCCACGGAAAACGAGAAAACGGATATTGCCATCCGCGTTATTGCCGACCACATCCGGACGATTTCCTTCACCATTGCCGATGGCCAGCTGCCTAGCAACGTGAAGGCTGGCTACGTGATTCGCCGGATTCTGCGCCGCGCGGTGCGCTACGCCTTCTCATCGCTGAACCAGAAGCAGCCTTTCCTGTACAAGTTGGTGCCCGTGCTGGCCGACCAGATGCGCAACATCTTCCCCGAGCTCAAGGCCCAGCAGCAGTTTGTGCAGCGCGTGATTGAGGAGGAAGAAATTGCCTTCCTGAAAACCCTGGAAAACGGCCTGCGCCGCCTGGAGACCCTAGAAGAAGGCTTCCGCCAGAACAGCAACCGCATCGATGGTAAAACCGCTTTTGAGCTGTCGGATACCTTCGGTTTTCCGCTTGACCTGACCGCCCTCATTGCCCGCGAAAAGGGTTTGACGGTAGATGAAGAAGGCTTCAAGAAAGAGCTGGACGCCCAGAAAAACCGCTCGCGCAACGCCCAGGAGGCTGAGCAGAGCGACTGGACCATTGTGCGAGAATCAGAAGAGCAGCCGGCGTTTGTGGGCTACGACCAGGAGGAGGCCCCGGCCCGCATTCTGCGCTACCGCCGCACCGACCGCAAAGGCAAAACGGAATACCAAGTAGTACTCGACCAGACGCCGTTCTACGCCGAATCGGGCGGACAGATCGGCGACACCGGCTACCTGGAGTCGCCGCTGAGCAAGGTGCGTGTGCTGGATACCAAAAAGGAAAACGACCTCATCGTGCACACCGTGCTGGAACTGCCCGAGGATGTGAATGGCGAGTTCCTGGCCCGCTACGACCACGCCCGCCGTGCCCAGATTCAGCGCAACCACACCGCTACTCACTTGCTGCAGGCCGCCCTGCGCGAGGTAGTCGGCTCGCACGTGGCCCAAAAAGGCTCGTTAGTGAACGAGAAGCTCTTGCGCTTCGACTTCAGCCACTTCACCAAGGTGACCGACGACCAGTTGCGCCAGGTGGAGACCCTAGTAAATGCCCGCATCCGCCAGCAGATTCCGCTGGATGAGCGCCGCAACGTACCCATTGATGAGGCCAAAAACCTGGGGGCTACGGCCCTGTTCGGTGAGAAGTACGGCGAGTTCGTGCGCGTCATCACCTTCGACCGGGAGTTCTCGGTGGAGCTCTGCGGCGGTACTCACGTGCGCACCACCGGCGACATTGGCTTCTTCAAAATCACCTCGGAAAGTGCCGTAGGTGCCGGCGTACGCCGCATTGAGGCCGTAACCGCCGAGACAGCCGAAGCCTTCGTGAACCAGCAGCTGGATTTGCTGGGTCAGGTGCGGGAGGCGTTGGGCAACCCCCAGCACCTCATCCCGAGCATTGAGAAGCAAACCGAGGAAATTGCTGGCCTGCGGAAGCAGATCGAGCAGTTCGCGCAGCAAAGCATCAACCAGCAGAAAGACCAGCTGGCCGGCCAGGTAAAAGCGCTGAACGGTGTGAACTTCCTGGCGGCTCAGGTACAAGCCTCGTCGGCTGATGGCCTTAAAACGCTAGCCTTCAACCTGCGCCAAACCGTGCCCAACCTGGTAGCGGTACTAGGTGCCGAAATAGATGGCAAGCCACAGTTGGCCGTGATGTTGGACGATGAACTAGCCAAAGGCGGCAAGCTCAATGCCAGCACTTTGGTGCGTGAACTGGCTAAGGAAATCCAGGGTGGTGGCGGCGGGCAGCCGTTCTTTGCCACGGCTGGCGGCAAAAACGTAGCCGGGCTAGGTGCCGCTATTGGTAAAGCCGAAGAATTGATCAGCAAGGCCCTAGCCTAGAGTTGTATTTTAAGCGGAAGACGGTATTTTTGACCGTTCATCCGACCAATGACCAACGGGCGTTGTGCGGTAGTGACTCCACTACTGCACAACGCCCGTTTATTTGTCAGTTACTATTCGTTCGCCTAATTTTTCGTGAAGTACTCCCTTATTGCACTAGGCCTTTGCCTAGGCGCAGCCTCTGGTTACGCGCAAGTGTTGCCCATTAAAACCACGTTCTACACCGTCTTTCCTGATTCTGCCATTGTACAGGAGGAGGCAGTATATCAGGTGAGGCGAACTGAACTACCAGGGCAGTCCCGGCTGGATAGCGTGTTTTATGTAACTACCAAGCGTTTGGTGCGCACCTGCACCACTACCTGGCCAACCGCAAACGATACGTTAAGTACGACAACCTATTGGCGTGCCAACGGCAAAATGTCGGCACTGAATACCAGTACCGGAGCCAAAAAGCACCAAGAGCATCTGACCTTCGATGCCGAGGGCCGAATGCGGCAGAAATCGGTGCGAGAACAAGGCAAGGAAATCAGCGCCGAGTGCTATGCCGAAAGCGGCGAGTTGGCGGCCTGTCCGCAGTACCAATATACCGAGCAGATGCCTGAGTTTCCCGGTGGAGCGCCGGCTCTGTTTCGGCACATTGCCACTACCATTCGCTACCCTCGTGAAGCCCGTAAGCACAATCGTCAGGGGCGAGTATTTACCACTTTTGTAGTAGACGAAACGGGTAAGGCGCGCTACGTGCGGGTGCAACAGGGTGTTTCGCCCGAGCTGGATGCGGAAGCCGTGCGGGCCATTGAGAGCCTGCCCCGGTTTGAGCCCGGCCGCCAGAACGGGGAAGCCGTGCCCGTTTTCTACTCAGTTCCTGTCACGTTTGCTTTACGCTAGTATTTTCTTCACCCTTACCCATATTCTATGCGCATTTCTACTTTCCTGATTACCGTCGGCTTGCTGACTGGCGTAGCCACTTCGGCTTCGGCCCAAACCTTCACGGACCCCAGCGCCTACAACAACTTTATCGTGAGTGAGCAGCGGGCCATGCTCAAGAAAAACCTGCGCTACATCAGCAAATCGGCTCACTCGGATAACGCGAAGAAGATTGATGCCAAGCGCCAGGACCTAATTAAGCAGACAGAAGCCTCGCTGCAGAAAGTCGCCAAGCTGCCTGCTTTCCAGGATGACAAAGGCTTCAAAGAGCAGACCACGGAGGCGCTGTATCAGTTGCTGAAGGTGTACTCCGAGGATTACAAAGCGGTGGACCTGCTGGCGGCCACTCGCACGGCTACGGTCGAGAACATGGAGCAGTACTTTAAGCTCCAGGAAATGGCCGAAGCCAAGATGCAGGTCGTGAATGACTCTGTGGATGCAGCGCAAAAGCGGTTTGCTCAGCGCCACAAGATGACCATTTCAGAAGACCCGGAGGGCAAACGCCTGGCCGTTTATATGCGGCAGGTATCGGAGGTGAATACGTACCAGCACAAGGTTTATTTGGCGCAGTTCCGCATCGAGAAAGCCAACGCCCGCCTCACCGATGCCCTCAACGCACAAGATGCGGCAGCCTTTGAGGTAGCGCGTCTGCAACTGGTGCAGGATGCCCAAACCGCCACGACGGAGCTGACAGCTATAAAACCCTTTCGAGGTAAAGATGCCCAGTACCGCGACGCGGCCCGCAATCTGGTGAAGTTCTACGCCGCCTTTTCCGCCAACCAAGCGGCCCAGATGAAGGACCTGATGGAGCGCAAGGACCGCCTCACTAAAGTTGAAGCCGACAAATTCAACGGGTTTATCACCATGTACAACTCACAAAACCAGAAGTTAGTAGTGGCTTATAACCAAGCCGGCAATAACTTCCAGTCTACATACATTCCGGTATTTAACGACTAACCTCTATATTTCTACATCCAACGGATCCTTACCGGAATATCTATGAAAAAGCTGACTCGATACTTGTTGCCGTTTTTGGCTGCTACTGTTCTGCTGAAATTCTTGGCTTACACACCAACTGTTCTGGAGGCCCTGACGGGTCCAACCTCCCTCTTCAAGGGGCATTTTACGGCCTATAACCTGGGGCACACCCTGGGCATGTTGATGCGTTGGGTAGCCTTTATAGGACTGGCCAAGCTTATGTGGGTCTACCATCGGCAGTGGACGCAGCCACATGGAACCCGCCTTGGGTAGCTAAAGTTTGTGCTAGCCTACTAGCAGGCGGGCGCTGCCTTCCAGCCTACTGGCAATCTGGGTGTTACTACCTAACTAAAACCGGTTTGCCGCTTGCCAGCACCTAGTACGGGCCTGCCTATATGGGGCCGTACTAGGTGCCGGCAAGCGGCAAAGCCGGAGAGCAGGCCGGTTCGGGCGTAGCAAGTTCGTGCCGTACCCTGAGCTAGTGTATTGCCCTAGCCTGCCTGAAGCCGCAAACAGCAAACAGAAATACCAGGCACAGCAACAGGCCGGATGTTTACCTTTTGGTAGATATCCGGCCTGTTGCTGTGCCTGGGTGCTTTGGAAGGCTACGGCGTTGCGTATACATCTGCCGAACTAGAATGCTGGGAGAGGCTGCGTGCCGGAATATGATATTGATCAGTTACTTTACCTGACCTTGCCCATGGGCAGTAGCCGGTGGGATGCAGTTCTTTGTTGTGGTTTTACCGTCGCTCTTGCTCTCATGGTCCCTTCATTACTCATTCTCACCGACTTTTTTCAGGCTGCTAACCGGGCCCTCGACTACGCCACCAACCTGGCCACTCCGCTTGGCGCCCGGCTGGTGCTGCTGCATGTGCGCCGCGACTCGCTGCTGGATGCGGAAATGTTTACGGGGCTGCTTTCCCGCCTGAGCAAACAGGCCGTTGACATGGCGCTGAGCAGCATCAGCCGCGACGTATCGGTGCCGGTGGTAGCAGAAGTGGGGCACGGGCGCGTGGCGTTTGCCGTAGCCGATGCCGTAAGCCGGCATACGCCAACCCTAGTTGTGCTAGGCCGGCCCGACACGGAGGGCACTCCAGATGAGCTCATATCGACAACCTCGTTGGATATTTTGCGGGTGGCGCCGTACCCCATGCTGGTGGTGCCGCACATGGTGCACAACCCCGCGCTGCCGCGCCGCATTCTGATGGCCGTAGATGGGGATGAATTTACGCTGGGGCAGCATGCGGGAGCCATCCGGCAGCTGCTCACGGCTTTGCATGCCCAGGTAACGGTGCTGCGCGTAACGCCAGGACCGGCTACCCAGCAGCAGGCAGATCAGGCGCTGGACTCCGTGGTGCAAACCGGCCTGGGTATTGATCTGGAGCCAATTCGGGTGCGCACCCTGGAGGCTGTGGACCCCACCACGGGTATTTTGCAGGAAGCCCGGGCCGAGGCGTTTGACTTAGTAGTAATGATAGCCAGGCGTCGCAGTTTCCTAGGGCAATTGTTTCATCGTAGTGTTACGGCAAAAGTGCTGTTGCACAGCGAAATACCCATTATGGTGTTGCCGGCTCAGGAGTAAAGGAGACCTAGTAACACAGTACCCGCCAGGGTGCTGCACCTTGTCAGGGAAAACGTTTGAGTAGTTGGGTGCCTTGCATGTACCAGTGAACCTAGTGGCCAGCTGATGCGGGCCGACGGCAACGGTTGTGGTTGCTTCTGCCAGCATGCTCCGTGGGGGTGTGCCGAAGGGGTAAGCATTGAGTTTTAGCAAGATAAACGGGTAGATGACTTTTATCATTGGGCCTGCTGACGATGCTCATACCTGCCGCTGCCACTGAGGAGTAATTTTACAGCTACTTGCTTATCCTGCTGTCATGCCTGCCATCCAGTCTTCCCTTCCTACCTCGCTGTCGCCGGAAACCGCTGTGTTGCTGGTGCTGCTGCCTCCCGCGGTCCGGGCGGAAGGCCATTCGCCGGCTGGTATTGCCTTATTGCTGGCATCGCTGCAACAACGGCTGGGTACGGCTGTGCGGGTGCTACGAATTGATGAAGCCAGCCATCCAACCGTAGTTCAAAGCTTTCAGGCCGTGGAGCTGCCTAGTTTTGTACTGGTGCAGCGCGGGGTGGAGCTCTGGCGCCAGCGCGGCCTGCCCGAAGGCGACGTAGTAGCTGAGCTATTACTTAGTAAGTTGGTAGCGCCCGCGTAACCAGAAAAGGCAGGGTAGCCTCAGTGCCTGAACCGGCGAAATGCTAGAGAAGCCTCGCTGCAGAAAGTCGCCAAGCTGCCTGCTTTCCAGGATGACAAAGGCTTCAAGGAGCAGACCACGGAGGCGCTGTATCAGTTGCTGAAGGTGTACTCCGAGGATTACAAAGCCGTGGACCTGCTGGCGGCCACCCGCACGGCTACGGTCGAGAACATGGAGCAGTACTTTAAGCTCCAGGAAATGGCCGAAGCCTGACTTTTAGGCCCCGTGCATCCCGCTATTACTACTCAATAATGCAATCGAACTGCTTGAGCAGGCGCACATGTAATCAGACCAGCAATCCACACGCGGCTTAGGCATCGTGCAGCCAGTTGTTTCATATCTGGGCGACACCTTACCTTGTGGGCAAAATCTTGTTATGATTGAAGTCGACCTGATTAAAAAGCACGGTAAAAAAGCCATGGGGATGGAGGAGCACGGCCACTCAACGCAAACGTGGCGGCAGCGCTTACCCGATATTTTGCTGGAAATCGGCATCATCGTATTTGCCATTACACTCTCCATCCAGCTTCACAGCTGGCACGAGCATTCGTTGGAGCGCGAAAAGGAGCGCAAGTTTCTGCTAGGCCTGCGGCAGGATTTGCGGCAGGATTTGAAAGAGATGAGCGAAGACTCGACATCGTATGTGACCCAGATGCGGGGCATGCGTTATTACCTGGCTTTCGCGGCCGGCAAGCAACAGGCCGATAGCGTAGGCTACTATAACTGGACGCTTCGCAATACTACCGTGCTGATTCCCAATAACTCACGCTTTGAAGGGTTGAAATCGGTTGGCGGAATAGATATAGTAGAAAATGAAGAGCTGCAGGCTGGTATTCTGGACCATTATCAGGAGCTGATTCCTGGTTTGTTACTGGAATCTGGCAGCTACGCCTCCTATAAGGAGCAACATGTAGGGGCCTACCTCGATGAGCATTTAGCACCGGATCAGCACAATCTGGTGGCCGTGCTCAGTACGGTGCCTATGCAGAACTACCTGTTGCGCGGTAATTATATCCCATTCATCATTAAGAAGTACCACGGCGTAATGCAGCATAGCCGGGGGCTCATCCGGCAGATTGACGAGCGTTTAGGGCAGCACTAACATGCGGCCAGCGCTGTTATAAAGCCTTTTTACCATTCGGATATTCGATGTCTGGTAGCGGCGGCCGGATAGTGTTTATCTTGCAGCCCCGGCGGCATACCCGCCTAATTTTTCTATGGACGAAAGCATCAAATCAAAATACCAGCCCGTCATTGGCCTTGAAGTACACGCCCAGCTGCTCACGCGCAGTAAGATGTATTCTTCCGATGAGAATGAATATGGCGCGCTTCCCAATAATAATCTGAGCGTTATCACGCTAGGCCACCCTGGCACGCTGCCGCGCGTGAACTACTCGGCGGTGGAGTTTGCCATGAAAATGGGCCTAGCTACCAACTGCCAGATCCGGCGCGACAACCTATTTGCGCGTAAAAACTACTTCTATCCCGACCTTCCCAAAGGTTACCAGATTACCCAGGACAAAACTCCTATTTGCACGGGTGGCCACGTTGATATTCGTCTGTCAGATGGCTCAACGAAGAAAATCGGCATTACCCGCATCCACATGGAAGAGGATGCGGGTAAGAGCATGCACTTGGCGGGTGAGGTAGAAACTCTGGTAGACCTGAACCGCGCCGGCGTGCCCCTGATTGAAATTGTGTCGGAGCCGGACATCCGGACGGCGGAAGAGGCCTACGCCTACCTGGCCGAAATCAAGAAGCTGGTAGAGTACCTGGGCATCTGCGACGGCAACATGGAGGAAGGCTCCTTACGCTGCGACGCCAACATTTCGGTGATGCTGAAGGGTGCTGATCAGTTCGGTACCAAGGTGGAGGTCAAGAACATGAACTCCTTCCGCAATGTGCAGCGGGCCATTGAGTACGAAATTGAGCGGCAGATTCAGATGGCCGAAGCGGGCGAGGTTATCGACAGCGAAACCCGCGGATTTGACGCTACGACCGGTACTACCAACGGGCAGCGCTCCAAGGAGACCATGAACGACTACCGGTACTTCCCGGAGCCAGATCTGCCCCCGGTTATCATCGATGATGAGTGGCTGCACCGCGTGCAGGCCGAGCTACCAGCGCTGCCCCAGCAGTTGTACGCCCGCTTTACCGGCGAGCTAGGCCTGTCCGATTATGATGCCAATGTGCTGACGGCGGAAAAGGAGGTAGCGCTGTACTTTGATGAGCTTACGCGCCTGACTGCCAACGCCAAAGCGGCCGCCAACTGGGTAACCGGCCCCGTAAAGGCCTACCTGAATGAGCGTGCCCTCACACTGGACCAGTTCCCGCTTACGCCCCAGCATCTGGCCGACATCATTAAGTTGATTGACGAAAACAAGGTAGGCCACTCGGTTGCCAGCAAGCAGCTGTTCCCGTACCTGCTCGAAAATCCCACGCAAACAGCGGCCGCTGCGGCCGAAGCGCAGGGCTTGTTGCAGCAGTCGGATGCCGAGGAACTGGAAGCCAAAATTCAGCAGGTGCTGGACGCCAACCCCGCCAAAGTAGCGGAGTACCGCGCCGGTAAAAAGTCCCTGACTGGCATGTTCATGGGAGAACTCATGAAGCTGACCGGCGGCAAAGCCGACCCCAAACTGGCCAACCAACTCCTGCGCCAGAAGCTGGACGCGTAACGGTTACTACCCTGTCGCTAATACAAAACCCATCAGCTTTACAGCTGATGGGTTTTGTATTATATGATATTGTATACAAGCGAGTTATGGCGTGGTATTGCTAGGCGCACTTTACTAGTGAAGCTATGTAGTATGCTAGCCGGTTTGAGGCATAAGTGAACCTAGCGTTGCACTACGCCGAACCGCCCGCCCGGTGCGTCGAGGATAATGGTGTGGTTACGGAAGACTTCGTTACCGAGCATGCCGCCCATACCGGAGAAGCGCATCAGGGTAGATTCCATCAGGCTGGTGCCTTCGATGTAGGTGACCGTGCCCAGGGGCAAAGCCGTAGCGCCGAACTGCAAGGCTACAGTAGTAGGCACGGTGTAGGACGTGAGTTTTTTGCCGAGGTTGTTCACGCTGGCAATCCGCACCTTGGCTGCCGGTTGGGCCAGTTCCTTCCAGTTGGTTTCACTGGTAAGCAGGGAAAAGGCGCTGCTACCGGAGTCGAATAATAGCGGCTTAGTTTGGTTTTGAACCCCGGCCTCCAGCATTACGCGGCGGCTCTCAAACTTGAGCGGCACAAAAACAGCTTGGTTACGCAGGCTGTCCGCGAGGCTCGCGGCAATGCGAAACTGCTGGCGGGCGTAGTCGAGTACCAGCACATGGCCATCCAGCACGTCGGCACCCAGCGTTCCAATGATAAAAGGAGTGGTGCTATCAGCGGGAACCTGGCTCGTGCCATAGTTCAATACCCGCATCCAGCGGGCTTGTACCTGCCCATTGCCTAGCCCAAACTGGAAGTTGCGCAGCGTATCGGCTTGCGGCAGGAGCGTGGTGCCCGTAGCAGGGAAGCTGGTGCGAAGAGCAGCCAGTGACTTGGCGTAGAGCAGAGAGGAAGGAGCACCCGTGTCAAACTGCAGGTAGCACGTACGGGAGCAGCCGGGCACGGCAACTGGTACCAGCAACGCCGCGTGAGGCATAACGGGCCGGGCGCTGCTGTCGGCTAGCCATACAAAGGAACTAGTGATTGGCTGGCCCGATAAAACGAGTTGGTTGGGGGCGGGCTCGAAGCGCTTTTTAATGTACGCGTAGCCGAATACGCCGCTTACGAGGAGCAGGCCCAGTACGGTTAGGATAACTTTGGATGCGGTTTTCATATAGCAGGGAGGTAGAGTGATATGACGATGCTAAACTACCGGCCTTTCTCCTTCCAGCCCTGCGTCATTTTGCCGCCATTTTGCCGCCGTTGTATTTAACTATTTGCCATTCAGTATTTTATGCTTAGGCCATCTAGAGTCGGATAGGATATAGGTTAAGGTTTCCTTGCTTCAGCTGCCGGGCATTATAGAGCACCACAAGCAGATTAAGGGTATACGTGAAGAGAAAAACCAGCAGAAACAGGCCGCGCAACGACACTTGAAAATAGCGAAACACTACCACCTGAACTCCGGCCGCCAGCAGGTACAGAAAGAAGCACGCTACCTGCCATAGCACCTGAAACCCCAGCACGCGGCGCCCCACTTCGGCTACGAGTTCTGTATCGTGGCGGCGCTTACGCCACAGCAGAAACGGCACCACCAAATTAAGCAGCGGGAAAACCAGAAAGCTGAGCGCGCTCAGGTTAAGCAGCTCCAGATACGAGCGGTCGGGGCGAAGAGCTGGCGCAGCAGCGGCTGGAAGCGCAACAGGTATGGGCTTGGGCTCGGGTTCGGGTAGCAAGGCCTCGATGGGGACTCCCAAGGCTGCCGCCAGCGCCTGCACCGTGTGGCCCCGCGGTACGGTTTCGCCTTGCTCTACCCGCTGAATAGTGCGCAAACTTACGCCCGACTCTTCGGCCAGCACCTCCTGCGACATTCCTTTGTTTTTTCGCAAGGCCACAATGCGCGCGGCAGAAACCATAATAAGCTATACTAATAGGTATAAGTGAAGAAGCCGATTCCGGCAATTCAGCTGCCAAGATGCGTAAAAAGCGGCATTCCTGCTGGTGTAGCTGACCTTTGCTAGGGTGGCTGCGGCCTGAAACCTTCTTACATGTGATAGGTGGAGTACCCGTTCAGCTAGTCGCCTGTTCATCGGTTTGGGCTGGCACGAGGGGTAGTAAAAGATTTACCGGAACCAAAGCGCCACCTCACCTGTAACAATACGTCGCTGCCTCGTCCGCAATTCCGGTTGAAATTGACAACTTGCGGTCTGTTTCCTCGTCCTTTGCCAACATATGCCGGCCCTTCGCCGGCTTGCTTCCTGAATGATGCACAAAATGAAGAGCCTTCTCTACATGGGCGCCCTGCTAGGTATGGCCAACGCCTGCAACAAGAATACAACCCCCACTACCAGCGCTGCCTCGGGCGCCGATGCGGCTTCCTACCAAGTGAACGGCCAACTGCAGAATGCTACGGCTGGCACCAAAGTATATTTAGCTGAGTTGGGTGAAACGCAGTTTGTCTCGCGCGACACGGCTACGGTAGATGAGAAAGGCCAATTCCGGTTTTCGGGCACCTTGCCCGAGGCGGGTATCTATCAGGTAAAGCTCAACGACCAGAACCAGGTGCTGCTGGCCCTGGAAAACGGCACTAAAGTAGAACTGTCCGGCGACGCCCAGAAGCTGGGCCAGAGCTACACTGTGAAAGGATCCTCTGATTCCGAAATGCTGCAAAAGCTCAGCCTCAACCTGCAAGCCTCGCGCGAGCAGATGCAGCGCCTGGAGCAGCGCTTTAACCAAGCCGCCCAGCAAAACCGCACCGACTCAATAGCCATCCTGCAAGCCAAGGCTATGTCCATGCAGAAGGCCGGCTCTGCCTCCATTGCCCGCCTAGTGCGCCAAAACCCAGGCTCGGTGGTATCGGCGTTCGTGATGAGCAGCGTGGTAAACCCCGATGACCATTTCGCGCTGGCCGATTCCGTAGCCAACGCCGTTAAGAAAACTCGTCCCGAGTCGCGCTACACCAAGAATTTGGTAGCCCGCCTCGAGCCACTTCGGACCACGGCCATTGGCGTACAAGCCCCTGAAATTAGCCTGGCCAGCCCCGATGGCAAAGCTGTGGCCCTGAGCAGCCTGCGGGGCAAGTACGTGCTCATCGACTTCTGGGCCTCATGGTGCGGCCCGTGCCGCCAGGAGAACCCCAATGTGGTGAAGGCCTACAACAAGTTTAAAGGTAAAGGCTTTGAAATCTACAGCGTATCGTTTGACCAGGACCGGGGCAAATGGCTGAAAGCCATCCAGAACGACGGCCTGAGCTGGACGCACGTTTCTGATCTGAAAGGTTGGGAAAGCGCCGCTGGCCAGACCTACGGCATCAAGTCCATTCCGCAATCCTATTTGCTTGATCCGCAAGGTCGCATTATCGCCAAAAACCTGCGCGGCGAAGAGCTGCAAAGCACCCTGGCTTCCGTGCTGAAGTAAGCTGCTTGGTTTTAGTAACATAAAGGCCCGCCATCAAGAGATGGAGGGCCTTTTTACTTAGTACCGGCTGCGAGCCTGGTGCGGTGTGGCAACCAGGCGCTAGGCTGGCTTAACTCATGAACATGCGCTGTACGGCTTGCCACAGCTGCTTTTTGCGGCCGGCATCGTATTCCAGCATACTGATTTCGCTAGCCCCCAGAAAAGCCGTATCCCCATACAATAGCACCGGCTCATAGGGCTGGGTGGTGTACACGGCTACATCGAGCAGGTTTTTGCCAAAGGCCAGAAACTGACGGGCCGCCAGGTGCTGGCGTAGGCTACACAACGCTGCGGGGAAGGTGGCATGCTCCACATTTACCAGCACCACGTCTTCCACAATCAGGCGCAGCGCTTTTAGCAGGTTGTTCAAGAATACATTGCGCGGCAGCTTGCGGAACTGCTCGGCCGGCAAACGTACCAGAATAATAAGGCCGTTGGCGTTGCTGCCCAGCGTGGAGAACGGAATGTGCGCCACCGGCGACTGCGTGGGCGTAGGCTGCACCCGGCCTGCCGGAGCCTGTGCGGCAGCAGGCAATGCGGCCAGCGTGAGGGTAGTAGGCAGCCGTGCCGCCTCCGGCGTCACGACCGGAGGCGTAGGAGCAGGAGGCGGCGTAGGCACAGATGCAGCAGGTACCACGACCGGCGCCGGAAGAGGCGCGGCGGCCACGGGCGGCACGGCGGGCGCACTAGGCCTGCGTTCCGGCGGAAGTGGTGCGCCCACCGCGGCACTAGCTACCGGAGCCGCGGCAACCGGCGTGGGGTTTGCGGCAGGAGCAGGGGTAGTAGCCACAAAGGGTTGCGGTACAGCAGCTGCGCCAATTGGCGCGGCTGCTACGGCCGGCACGGGCACCGGAGCTGCACTCGGTTCCGCTACCACATATAACGACGTGTCGGTATAGAAATTCTGGAAGAAGGCGAGGTTGGCGGCAGTATCCATAGTGCGTTGCGAAGGAGCAGAAAATCAGTTGCTGAAAATACAACAATCCGCTGCTTTCTCTACCGGTTTTGCTTATTCCAGTTCAAAGAGGGCCTTTAGCTCAGTGGCCTCGTGTGGGTGCATGCGGCCGCCCAGCACCAGGCGCAGCTGCCGCCGCCGCAGGGCGCCGTCGTAGAGGCTGATTTCTTCTTCCGTCTCTGGCACGGCTTCCGGCACATCAATCGGCCGGCCCGACTGGTCTACGGCCACAAAGGTGAAGAACGCTTCGTTGGACTTGATTTTGGTGCCGCTCGGAATGTCTTCGGCCCACACGTTGATGTGTACTTCCATGGAAGAGCTGAAGGAGCGGGTTACCTGGGCTTCCAGCGTCACTACGCTGCCCAGCTTGATTCCCTCCCGAAACGATACGTTATCAACGGAAGCCGTTACAACAATGCGGTTGGAGTGACGCTGGGCCGAAATAGCGGCTGCTACGTCCATCAGGTGCATCATTCGGCCGCCCATCAGGTTGTTCAGCGTGTTCGTGTCGTTGGGCAGGACTAGCTCAGTCATCCGGACGAACGAGTCTTTAACGGGCTTTTGTTTGCGCAGCATGTGCTAGGTATAGTCAGAGAGTAGAGCCGCAAAGGTAGGGCAGTCGCCCGGGATTGAGCGAAAGCGAGGCTACGCTACCGGCAACCTTTTGCAGTTATTTTCCCCAGCCGGCCTGGCCCAGTAGCGGCACAAACCGGAATTCCTCGAGCACTTGGCGCGAGAATTCCTCCTCACTTTCGCGCACTACCCGCATCATGCGCTGGGAGTGCTCGTCGCCCACCGGAATTACTAGGGCTCCGCCAATCCGCAACTGGCGCAAAAGCGGGCGGGGCAGGGTCGGCGAGCCGGCCGTTACCAGAATCTTATCAAAAGGCGCATGTGCAGGCAGGCCCAACGAGCCATCGCCGCAAAACAGGTGCGCTGGCCGGTGCATGGCCGCTAGCCGGCGGGCGGTTCGCTCAAACAACACCGGATTATACTCAATGCTGAATACGTTCGGGGTAAGTTCCAGCAGCACACAGCATTGGTAGCCCGAGCCCGTTCCAATTTCTAATACCCGCTCGCCGGGTTGTACCTGCAGCAGTTCCGTCTGATAGGCTACCGTGTAGGGCTGTGAAATCGTCTGGCCTTCGCCAATCGGGAAGGCTTTGTCCTGGTAGGCGTGGGGCTGAAAGGCGGTTTCAAAAAACAAGTGGCGCGGCACCGTACCAATAGCTGCCAGTACCCGTTCGTCGCGGATGCCTTTGCGCTGCAGTTCCTCCACCAGGGTGCGGCGCATTCCTCTGTGGCGGTACGTGTCAGCGTGCATGGTTCAGGTAAGTTAGGGCGTTGCTAGGGGGAGCAAGCTGAAAATGAGGGAAACCGGCAGCTTCACAGATTGCGGGTAATTTCTACCTTTGCGCCACTACCCCCTATCAGCTCCGCGGGCTACCAAAGCCCCGATGAATTGCAAAATTACGGCTTCCGGGCCACAAAAGTATTCCCGGCGCCGGCTTTACTGGTTTGTTTTAACTCCCTTGATTCGTACTCTCCAAAAACTGAAGCTGATAGCCGCCGACTTCGGTGCAGCCTTGTTCGCGTGGGTATGTTTTTTTCTGCTGCGCAAGTACCTACTGAGCGAAATAAACCCGGACTACCGCTTTTCGGCTGATGCCGTGTTTCTCTCGGGCTCCGCCCTGATGATTGCTGTGTTCTGGACGGGGCTGTATGCCCTGATTGGGGAGTACACCGACATCTTCCGTAAATCCCGGTTGGGCGAGATTATTCGCCTGGGGCGCGTGTCGTTGCTGGGCGCCATCATCATCTTCTTTGTGCTGCTGCTCGATGACCAGGGCGTGCAGAACTACCACAGCTACTACAAAACTATCACGGCATATTTCTTTCTGCATTTCAGCATTGCGGCAATTGTCCGGGTGTGGGCCGTGAGCAGTATCCAGCGTTTGGTGCGGGGTGGCATTATCACGTTCAACACGCTGTTGGTGGGCTCCGGGTCCTTGGCCCGCACCACTTGCCTGGAGCTACGCAGTACCGGAAAGCACCTCGGCCTGCGGTTGATTGGGTTTTCACCCCTAGGCGATGCGGTGGATGAGCAGCTGGCGGCCGAGCTGCCCACCTGCAGCACGTATCAATACTTGCCTGGCCTAATTCAGGAGCTGCAGGTAGAGCAGGTTATCATTGCCATTGAGCCCTCGGAGCATCGTATTACGGAAGAAATTCTGACGTTACTGGAAGGCACGCCCGCACGGGTCAGCATCCTGCCCGACCTCTACCAGCTGTTGCTGGGCTCCGTGAAGGTCAGCCATGTATTCGGCACGCCTCTGATTGAAATCAAGCAGGATTTGCTGCCGCCCTGGCAACGGGCCGTGAAGCGTGGGCTGGATGTGAGTGTTTCCGTGCTGTTCCTGCTGCTGGCCTGGCCGGTGTATGCCTTTGTGGCCGTTATGGTCCGGCTTTCGTCGCCGGGGCCGGTGTTTTATTCTCAAGAGCGAATCGGCCGCTTCGGCAAGCCATTTTTCATCTATAAATTCCGCTCCATGTATCAGGATGCGGAAAAAGCCGGGCCAGCGTTGTCTTCTGACTTCGACCCCCGCATTACACCCTGGGGGCGGTTTATGCGCCGGGTAAGGCTAGATGAGCTGCCCCAGTTCTGGAACGTGATTAAGGGGGATATGAGCATTGTGGGCCCCCGACCCGAGCGGCAGTATTTCATCAACCAGATTATGCAGGTAGCGCCGCATTACCGCCATCTGCACCGCGTCCGCCCTGGCCTCACAAGCCTGGGCCAGGTGAAATACGGCTACGCCGAAACTGTTCCGCAAATGGTGGATCGGCTGAAGTACGACATCCTCTACATCGAGAACATGAGCCTGGCCATGGACTTCCGGGTGGTGCTGTATACGCTCAAAATCATTATCGAAGGGCGAGGAAAATAGCGGCTTTTACATTGAAATGGGGGCAATAGCAACTGCTGTTGACCGCCGCTCAAATCAATTTCTTCGTCCTGCCTGTTTGCTTGTTCTGTACTCAGCATATCTTTCACATTCAGTTGATTTAGTACGTGTTTACTGGCATCATAGAAACCCTGGGCACCATCCGGGACGTGCAGCGCGAAGGCACCAACATTCATTTTACGGTAGCTTCCAGCTTTGCCTCAGAGCTCAAGATTGACCAAAGCGTGGCCCACGATGGCGTGTGCCTGACCGTAGTAGGCGTAGACGGTATGGCCGGTACGCACGTGGTAACGGCCATCGACGAGACCCTGCAGAAAACCAACCTCAGCCAATGGGCGCCCGGCAAGCGCGTAAATCTGGAGCGGTGCCTGGCCGCCAACGGCCGCTTTGATGGCCACATTGTGCAGGGCCACGTAGACCTGACGGCCGAGTGCGAAGCAGTAGAGGACCAGAACGGCTCCTGGCTGTACCGGTTCCGGCATGAGCCCGGCCCCGGGCGCGTAACCGTAGAAAAGGGCTCTATCTGCATCAACGGCACCAGTCTCACCTGCTTTAATAGCACCGACGACGGCTTTAGCGTGGCTATCATCCCGTATACCTATGAACACACCACGTTTCAGGACCTGCAGCCCGGTCACCGCGTGAATCTGGAGTTTGATATCGTGGGTAAGTACGTGGCAAAATTGCTGGGTAAATAGGCAAACCAGCAGGATTGGGTTGCGTATGATTTTTATCCACCTTCCAACCCAACGCCATGTCGAAACGCGAATTAGTTGAGCCTACTCCGGGTGATAAGCGCTACGTGCGCCGCAATGAAAAAGGCGAGTTCACGAGCTCTGTGGACCTGAACCGCTCTCTTTCCCAAGATGACCGCCATAACTCCAAAGTAACCAGCAAGCCTGGCCAAGGCGACCAAGGCGACGGCCACACTGGTAAGCGCAAACCTGCCAAGTAATACTAGCTTATCAACAAGCCAAAAGCCCCTGGCACCATGTGGTGCCAGGGGCTTTTGGCTTGGTTATCAGATTACTGTCGATTCTTTGGCCATGGGTTGAGGCCACCAACGTGCTGCCAGCCGGTGGTAAGCGGTGGCGCAGGCCCAGGCCACCAACGACCCTAGTAATGCGCCGGCCAGCACATCAGATGGGTAGTGCGCGGCCAGATACATACGGCTATAGCTCACCAGCGCCGCCCATACCAGCAGCAGCACCTTGGCCACGCGGTAGCGGCTAGGGAGCACTAGGTACAGAAACACGGCCAGCGAAAAGGCATTGGCCGCATGCGACGACAGAAACCCGAACTGCCCGCCGCAACCATTTACTAGGTTCAAAGTAGTGGAAAGGTCGGAGTCGTGGCAGGGACGCAGGCGGGCGAAGTAGGGCTTAAACAAGCGGCTGGATATGCCATCGGACAGGGCTACACTCAGTCCAATCATCGGGAGCAGGAGCAAGGCCCGGCGGCCATACAGGTAGCAGAGCGCCACTATAATAACAAAGTAGGCCGGAAACCACACAAAGCGTTCCGACAGGAATACCATCCAGGCATCGAGGCGAGGAGCGTGGTAGGAGTTGGCAGCTACCAGAAGCCAACGGTCAAGGTGTTGAAGTCGCTCGATCAAGCAGCAGTGGGCGGGTCGGTTAGCCAGTTCACGCCTTTGCGCAGCCACTGTTGGGTAGTTGCTTCGGGCGAGCCGGGCTCGGGTTGCAGATTATAGTGCCAGGCGGCCAGGGGCGGCAGGCTCATTAGAATGCTTTCGGTGCGACCGCCAGTTTCCAGGCCAAAGCGCGTGCCACGGTCGATAGCCAAGTTGAACTCGGCGTAACGGCCGCGGCGCACCAGCTGCCACTGCTTTTCACGCTCCGTAAAGGGTAGCGCGGCAGTTCGGCGCAGCAGCTCCGTGTAGGTGCGCCCATACACTTCACCTACTTCCCGCACGAAGGCAAACAGCGCGTCCTGGTCGCCATCCTTGCCCACCGTGAGGCGGTCAAAGAAAATGCCGCCCACGCCGCGGGTTTCCTGGCGGTGCGTAACGAAAAAGTACTCATCGGCCCACTCCTTAAAACGCTGGTAGTAGGTTGGGTTGTGGCGGGCGCATACTTCGGCAATCTGCGCATGAAACCAGCGGGCCTGCTCCAGATCCACGTAAATCGGGGTCAGATCCAGGCCGCCGCCAAACCAAGCGTCGCCGTTGCCGGCCTCAAAGTAGCGCACGTTCATGTGCGAGATGGGCGCCCTAGGGCTGCGTGGGTGCTGAACCACCGATACGCCGGTGGCAAAGTAATTCGGGTCGGGCATGAGTAGCACGCGGGCAGCGTGCTCGCTCATGGTGCCCTCTACAGCTGAAAAGTTGACGCCGCCTTTCTCAATGATGCTCCCTTCCAGCAGCACGCGCGAGCGCCCACCGCCGCCACTGTGGTGTTGCCAGGCATCTTCCTGGAAAGTGCCTGAGCCATCGGCGTGTTCAAGCTGCTGGCAGAGCCAGTCCTGAAACTGACGCATCCAGTGCTCCACCGAGTCGCGGAAGCGGGGGAAGCTAGTGGGCGTAGGAAAGGGAGAAAGAGCAGGTGACAGCATGGAAATCAGAACAGCCGAGGGGTGCTTGTTAGCCAATGCCCTGCCGGAAATCAGCTAACAACTGACCAAACGTAGGGCCGGCGCTAGTAGGAATCCTGCAAAGGTAGGGGTTATACCGCGTACAAAATGCAACTAATGCTTGCTTCAAAAAGCAGTCCAGAGCGCTGCGTTCATTGCTATTCAACCTACTGGTATGTGTGGCACTGGTCTATGAGTGCACAACCACTTCTCTATGGAGTAATGTAGCCAGCGTTCTTGCGATGTGGAGCGCCTTTTCCTGCTGTGTATTTGCAACAACGATACCTATCGGGGACTGCTCTACCCGCAGCAAAACCTGCCACACTCTTTCAGTAGCTGTAAAGCCTACTGCTGCCGGGTGATTGTCTAGCGGCAGATGATGATTTTTTTGAACATAACGAACCGTTACCTGTACAATGGGGGGTAGGGGCAACCAGCGGCCAAACCGCAAGCCAGCCACCCAGGTATAGCGGCGGTAGCGGAGTGATGTCAGGTTAAGTGTGAAGCCTTCGTACTGGGTTACTACAACGAGTATAATGGCTAGGCTAACTGTGGTGGCAAATCCAACTGCACCGGCCACAAAGTCGTGCAGAAAGTAGTAAGCGCACATAAATGCAGGCAGCCAAATCGCCAGAGCAGCAGCTACTCCTTTATGCCAATGCTCAGCCAAAAAAGGCCTCTGCAGCAGGCCATCATATTGGTTAGGATTCATGCACAGAAAGCGGTAGCGGTCAGGTAATTAAAATTTGCTGCTTTGATCTTCGCCTAGCGGCTTACGAAGTAGTACCAGTGCCAGCGGCTGCCGCGGAATGCCGAAACGTGTATCGCGGGGGAAAGCCATGGTTTCGCCGGTGCGCCGGAAGCCTAGGCGCTCATACCAGGCCAGCAGCTCAGTGCGCACAGATATCACCGAAATCAGGATGGCTGAACAGCCAAGCTGGCGGGCTTGCTGCTCGGCGGCACCTAGTAGCTGTTTGCCCAGCCCGCGGGCCTGCTGGCCGGGGTCAACGGAAAGCATACCGAGGTACAGATCAGGGTGTTGATTTTTCAGGAACACGCTGGCTAACAGCTGGCCCGAGGAGGTGCGGGCCTGTAAAATAGTGGCGCCCGGCGTGTTCAGGGCCTCAAGTAGGTCGTCGGTATCGGTGCGCTGGCCGTCCAGCAGGTGAGCTTCGGTGGTCCAGCCCTGGCGGGAGGCCTCGCCGCGGTAGGCGCGGTTTACGAGGGCCACCAGGTCTGGAATGTCGGATTCGGTGGCCGGGGAAAGATGCAGATCAGCAGACATAGTAACACGAAGGTAAAAATGATTGGGCCAGTACGCGTACTAGGGTGCACTTCTGGGTTAACCCAAACATTGTGCGTCGGATGCTGTAATTTCGCCATCGAACCCACCACCCATCCATGTTCACGCAAGCCGCCCCGTCCCTGGAAACCGAAGTTACTACCACCCGGCCCGACCGCGCCACGCTGCTGCGGGCCTACCGCCTGATGCGCACGGCCGATGAGCTGGCCCGCCTCTACGAAGAAAATAAGGCCGTGACGGCCCGCTACGTACACGCCACCGCCCGCGGCCACGAGGCCATTCAGCTAGCCGCTGCCTTCCACCTCACCGGCGCCGATTATGCCGCCCCGTATTACCGCGACGATGCCATGCTGCTGGGCATGGGGCTGGCGCCGTATGAGCTGATGCTTCAGCTTATGGCCAAGCGCGACGACCCGTTTTCCGGGGGGCGCACGTACTACAGCCATCCGTCGTTGCGGCGGCCGGGCGTGCCTACCATTCCGCACCAAAGCTCGGCTACCGGCATGCAGGCCATTCCAGCCACTGGTATTGCCCACGGCATCAAGTATCTGGAAAGCCAGGGACTAGCCCCCCGGGGCTCCGCAACCGCAACCGCACCCGAACCGGCTGGCTCTCTGCCGCCGGTAGTGCTCTGCTCTATCGGGGATGGTGCCATGACGGAAGGCGAGGTGGCCGAGGCCCTACAAATGGCTGTGCTGCACCAGCTGCCCATTATTTACTTGGTGCAGGACAACGATTGGGGTATTTCGGCTACTAGCCGCGAAATGCGCGCCATGGATGCCTACGAGTTTGCCGCTGGTTTTAAGGGGCTGCACCGCCTGCAGTTTGATGGTGCCGACTTCCTGGCCAGCTACGCCGGCATGCAAGAAGCCACTGAGTACGTGCGCCAGCGGCGCGGCCCGGTGCTGGTGCATGCTAAGTGCCCGTTGCTAGGCCACCACACCAGCGGCGTGCGCCGCGAGTGGTACCGCGGCGACAACCTCGCGCAGCACACCCTCAACGACCCGCTGCCCCGCTACCATCAGCAACTCTTGGAGCTGGGCGTTACCGAGGAGGAGCTAGCCGCACTAGGCACCGAGGCCCGCGCAACCGTGCAAGCGGACTACGAGCGTGCCCTGCAAGCCCCAAACCCCGACCCAACTACGTTCCAGGACCACGAGTTCGCGCCAGCAGCGGTAACGGAAGAGCAAGGCGAGCGAAGCCCCGCCGGCGCCGACAAAGCCCTGATGGTGGATGCTGCCCTGCACACCGTGGATGACATTCTGCGCGAGTTTCCGGAGGCGTTGTTCTACGGTCAGGATGTGGGCGGCGAGCTAGGTGGTGTGTTCCGGGAGGCGGCATTGCTGGCCAAAAAGTACGGTGATGCCCGCGTTTTCAATACCCCCATTCAGGAAGCGTACATTGTGGGCAGCACCGCCGGTATGAGTGCCGTAGGAGCCAAGGCTATTGTTGAAATTCAGTTTGCCGACTACATCTGGCCCGGCCTCAACCAACTGGTCGAGGAACTGAGCAAATCTTGCTACCTCTCCAATGGCAAGTTTCCGGTGCAAAGCCTGATTCGGGTGCCGGTGGGCGCGTATGGCGGCGGCGGCCCGTATCATTCCGGCTCCATTGAAAGCACGCTGCTTACTATCCGGGGCATTAAGGTGGTGTACCCCAGCAATGCGGCCGATATGAAAGGCTTGCTCCGGGCGGCATTCCTCGATCCCAACCCTGTGGTATTACTGGAGCACAAAGGCCTGTACTGGAGTAAAGTGCCCGGCACCGAAGATGCCAAAACCACGGAGCCCGCGGCGGGCTATGTTATTCCGCTGGGGAAAGCAGCCATTGCCCAAGAAGCCGACGCCACCAAGCTGCGGAACGGAGAAACCTGCGTAGTAATTACCTACGGAATGGGCGTGCACTGGGCCAAAACGGCCAGCAAGCAGTTCCCTGGTCAGGTGGAGGTGCTGGATTTGCGCACGCTCAATCCGCTGGATTGGGACGCCGTGCAAACGGCGGTGCGCCGCCACGGCAAGGCCCTGATCCTGACCGAAGAGCCCTTGCTGAACTCCTTTGCCGAAAGCCTGGCCGGCCGGATTCAGCGGCATTGCTTTCAGCAGCTGGATGCGCCGGTGTTTACGCTGGGAGCCGCCAACCTGCCCGCCATTGCCCTCAACGTGGAGCTGGAAAAGCAAATGCTGCCTAACCCCGAGAAAGTTGCTACGGCCCTGAGTGAGTTGCTAGGTTGGTAAAACAGCTAAACCAATACCAGAAGAGGAGGCCGGTTGGCCGTTCGCTAGGCCCTAGCGAACGGCCAACCGGCCTCCTCTTCTGGTGTATCGAAGTAATGCTTAGAAAGGATACCCGATACCCAGGTTCAGGGCCGTCTGGTTTTCGCCGAAACTGATGTTGCGGATGGCCCACTTGCTGCCTGGGGCGGTGGGGTCGTACACCTTGGTGGCAATATCGAGGCGCAGAATCAAGAAGCTGAAATCTAGCCGAAGGCCAAACCCCGAGCCCACGGCAAACTCCCGGTAAAACTGGTTGAGCTTAAACTGAGCGCCCGGCCGCAACGGGTCGGCCCGAAGCGTCCAGACGTTGCCAAAATCAGTAAATACAGCGCCTTTAATAAAGCTGTAAATCGGGAAGCGGTACTCTACGTTGCCCTCCAGCAGCAGTTCGCCGGGTTGCTCCAAGTCGTAGTTGCGCACTCGTTGCCCATCTTCCCCGATAACCGGGTTACCTAATTCATCGAGCTCATATTGGGTAGCGCTACCAGTGCCCAAGCGGCGTGGTTTCCAGGCCCGCACGCTGGAGCTACCGCCCGCAAATAGGTATTTATCATACGGCACCAGCAGCTGGGTATTGTCGCTGCCGGGAATAATGACGCCATCCTCGCCACGGGTTTGAGTGGTGGTAGACGTGAGGGCGCGCACGGCCCCGCCCGAGAGCCGGTACACAAAGTAGGTTTCGGGCGAAAGTTTGTGGTAGCGACGGTAATCGGCCGTGAGCTTGGCGAAGTCGTAGATTTTCAGCCGGTCGTTTTGGCCGGGCTTGGCATTTACCACCAGGGGTTGCGACTGATAGAAGCCGCGCGTAATACCGCCTACCTCGCCAAAAAGGCGGAAGTAGCGCCCGTCGCGGGTTTGGTTGAAATCGTTGGAGTTGTAGAGCGAGGTAGCGCTAATGCTGGGCATGAACAGGTTATCGAAGCTGCGCAGCAGGGGCGTGTTCTGCGTAAGCGCCAGCCGCCGCAACTCCTCGTAGTAAGAGTCGGTGATAAACGGCGTCCGGATAACGCTCACATCAATCGGCGTAAGCACGAACTGATGGTACACGGAGCGTTGCCAGATGTAGTCGTACGTGGCCTCAATGTTCGTGCGAGTGTATTCGGGCCGGTCGACGTAAGTATAGCTGCCGTTGAGGCGGGTGCGTGGGTTGTAGCGCGCAAGCCAGCGGCTGCTGCGCCACGGCACCAGGAACTGCGGCAGCACTAGGTTCACGTTGGCGCCCAACTGCGTGGTCAACTGCGGATTGCCGGTAATGGCGTTAAACTGCCCTTCAAAGCCGGCTCGTAGACCAAATTCCAACAGCTCCGCGCCTCCAAATACATTCCGGATTTTGAAGCGTACGTTGCTGAACGGCCCGGCAAGTCGGGCAATGTAAGTGCCGCCTAGCTCAACAGTTTCCTGAAACTTCTTGGCCGGTGAGGCATTGATAGTAGCATCGAGCACGCCGCTAGCCGAGTCGCGGGCCGCCTCCCGGTCGCGCCGGTACGTTACGTTGCTGAACCGGAACATATCAAGGCCTGCCAGCTGGCGCTGGGTTACCTGGGTGTTCTCTAGGCTGTATCTATCGCCGGGGCGCACGGCCAGCTTGCGGTCTAGGGCTTTGGTGGAAAAGCGGTGCTTATAGGCTAAGTAGAAAACCGAGTCGCGGACAAGCGTGTCGCGCTGCTGGCCAAACCGCACTAGGCCTGCATCGGTAATGAAGTTGACGTGCCGAACGGTGTAGAGCCGATGCTGCTCGCCGCGGGTAGGTTTGCTCACGATGGTGCGCAGGCGCACAGTGGTAGGGGCAAAGCTGGTATCGGCTTCTAGGGTAATGTACTGCTGCCGAAAATCATAGAAGCCCTCGTTTTTAAGCATCAGCTCCAGCCGGCTGCGCTCATTGCCAATGACTTCTTCATCGTACTGGTCACCTACGTGCAGCAGGCTCTGAGGCTGGCTGCCGAGCACCCGGCGCGCCACGGCTGTGTCCTGCACATCGTAGTCGAGCTGCGAATACTTGAACGCCGGGCCCTCGTGAATGCGGTACACCACCGTAACGCGCTGCGAATCGGAGTGGAAGGGTGAGCGGAACGTCAGGACCCGAAACGGCGAGAACAGCTTCGTTGGGACTGTATCGGTGGCCGTAACGGAGTTGCGGAAAAAGCCCTTTGACTTCAGGAACGTACCGAGCTGCTCCGTAGACGTAGCCGTCAGCGACGAATCGTAGATAACGGGCGGCTCGCCCAGGCGCATAATGGCGTTGCCTTTATCCAAGGCTAGCTGGTGGCGCCGCACGTGCCGCTCCCGCTTGGTCAGGAGCTTGCCGGCTTTAGCCGAGTCGGTGCCGGCTTCCCGGATAAGCTGGTTGTAGTGGGTGCGCTCTTCTTCCAGCTTCTTCTGAATGCGCTCAGGGTTATAAAATGACCGACCTAGCTGGTAGATGGCTACCTTTGGCAGCGGAAACGTGCTATTGGGCTTCTGCTGCACCAAGGTTTGCAGGCGCTCAGCATCGGCCTTTTCCGCGCCTTCAATCTTTACCCGGCTCAGCAGGCGCTGCCCCGGCTGCAGCAGGCGGGTTGGCGAACAACTATTCAGCCCACTGGTCAGCAGCAAACTGCCGAGCGCCAGCCGGAGTGGTAATTTTCCTAAAAACAGCCCGTTAGCGGGCCGGCCGTTAATCTGCGTATATGGTTTCAAAAGCAGTAGCGAAATACGTGCACGCGCTGCACCTGAAGAAGTACCGTCTCCGGCACGGCGCTTTCCTGGTGGAGGGCGGCAAAAGCGTGCGGGAGCTGCTAAGTTCCGGGATTCTAACGGAACGACTCATCCTTACGGCTGATTTCCATGAGAAAATCCGCAAGGAGCTGCCTATTGGAGTTCCGGTGGATATAGTTTCGGAGGAAGAACTAACCCGTTTGAGTACGCTCAGCACCAATACAACGGCCCTGGCCATTGCGAAGCTGCCCGAAGAAACGCCACTGAAACCGGCGCCCGGCCAGCTTCTACTAGCCCTCGACCAGGTGCGCGACCCCGGTAATGTAGGCACGCTCATCCGGTTGGCCGACTGGTATGGCCTAGGCGGGGTGGTGTGCTCTGAAACGTGCGCCGACCCCTGGGCTCCAAAAACCGTGGCCGCCACTATGGGCTCCTTTACCCGCGTGCCCGTGTGGCAACGCGAATTGCCCGCTTGGCTAAGTGCCCTGCCCGCAGCGCTGCCCGTATATGGCGCCGACCTGCACGGCGACAACGTGCACCGCCTGACGTTGCAGCCCACCGGTGTGCTGGTGATGGGCAGCGAAAGCCACGGCCTCACGCCCGAAGTAGAAGCCTGCCTCACCCAGCGCCTGCACATTCCGGGCCGCGGCCAGGCCGAAAGCCTCAACGTGGCCGTTTCAGCCGCTATCCTGCTGGATAACTTTTATCGGAATCAGTAAGCCGCTGGCATTATAGCGCGCAGTCCATAGCGGTTTGTGCATGTCAGGAGGCTAGTGTTTGATACGGTTGACACGGTTTGCGCTGGTAGATGACCTAGTAAAGACAGAAGAGGCCCGGCAACTGATGCCGGGCCTCTTCTGGTAGTGTGCGGGGCCGTAGCCTGCGTTAGTTGATCAGCGAGATGCCGAAGCTGAGCGTCTGAGCCTGGGGCCCGCGGTTGCTCTTGAAGGTATCGTTGAGGTTGTACTTGGCGAACAAATCGATGTTGCGGATGCCGATGGTGCCCTGCACGCCGTACTGGAAGTCCTCGAGGTTGTAGCTGCCGCGGTCTTTGTCTTTGCGGGTGCGGCCTTCGTCTTCGTACTTCAGCTTGGTGTGTGAGCCCAGGCGGTAGCCAATGAATCCGCCGGCCCCAATGCGGAAGGCGTCGCGGCCTTTCTTATCCTGGAAGGCCAGCACGGCCATAAGAGGCAGGTTGATGGTGGTCACGGCCAGTTTGCTTTTTTCCAGGTCGCGGTCCAGATCTTTCACTACCACTGTGGTGCCATTCACGTCGCTGAAGCGGTAGTTTTTATCGAGCATATAGTTATTGAAGGCCAGTTCCGGGCCGGTAACCAAGTGGAGGGGCGAGCCTTTCTGACCAACCCGGATATCGTAGTGCCAGTTCAGGCTCAGGTAGCGGGAACCCACGGGACGCAGCTCAAAATCTTCGCCACCCACCAGCGTTTCGCGGTTTACCAGCGTGTTCAGGCCTAGGTCAACATTAAAGTTGCTATGTACGGCGCGGTTCGCTTTTTCTTCTTGCTTGGCTTTCCGCTCCACATCACGGATGGAGTCAGACTTGGCCGAGGTGCCCACCCGAACCGAAACGTGGTCGTTGCCGCCGTCGGTGCTTTCATCTACGGTTACCCCAAATACCCGACCTAGCGTTACGTCTACATGGTCAGCCGATTTGGTTTTGCTGCCGGGGCCCTGGTTGCGCACCGTTATCCGGATTTGCTCGGGTACCTGCTTGCCGGGCTGCTCCTTGGCCGGATAAAACTCCATGGTCACCTGCTCCGACTTCGAGTTTTTGCCGGCGGCTTCGGCCTGCGTGATGTAGGCATCGAGCAGTACGATGAGGGAGTCGAGCTTATACTGGCGCATCTGGCGCAGCTGGGCCTTGTCTTTGACGTACAGTGTCATGGTGGCCTGGTTAGGGAGCTTCACCAGGATGGTGTCATCGTTGGGGGTGCCAGAGGCCGCCTGGGAGGTGCCAGTGGTGGCCAGGCTCAGCAGCAGGAAGGCGAGGAAAGTGAAGTAGCGTTTCATAAAAAAGGCGCAAAAAGCGGGGAGAGTTACAGTTGAATGACTTTGGTAAGCGTGTGCCCAGCTACCCGGGCCTGCACCGTTACCGATTCCGGCAGGCCAGCGTCCGTGAGGCTCACCCGCTCGCCTTTCACAGCGTTACGGGCCTGCCGAATCAGGGAAGTCAGGCGAGGGCGCCGGGCGGTATTGGCGTCGGCCATAACGGGCGTTTCAGCAGCCGAGCGAACTTCTACCTCAATGGGGCCGGTGGAAGCCACCGTGGCCGTGGGCAATGCAGTAGGGCGCTCCAGTTCCGGATCTTGGGGCTGGGCCGTAAGCGCGGGCCGGGTAGGAGTAGCCGAAGCTACGCTCGGGGCCTGTGGTGCGGCTGAGCTGGCCAAAGCCAGGTGGCGCGGCGCCGAAGCGCGGGGCCGGGCGAGGGGGCGACTCACTGGAGCGGGGTCTGGTTGTACACCCCGAGACCGGGTTTCCAGGGAGGGTTCCGTAGTGGCCACTACGGATGCCGGCTCGTCGGCCGGGGCTTCTATGGGGCTAGATGGAGAAGCGCTAGGGGTGGTTGCCTGAGGATTTGAAATTATTTCAGGGGTAGTAGCGGGGACCGAAGCCCGGGGCGTGGTAGCTGCCAGCTCGGGCTGCCCCAGGCCACCGGGATTGGCACCCGTAAGCACCCACCAAGCGCCACCGAGCAGTGTGAGCAGGGCCACGGCCGCGGCCGCCAGCCACATAGCGGGGCGCTTGCGGCGAGGCTGAATTTCGGCTTCTATTTCAGCCCAGATAAACGCGGGCGGCGTAGGAGCGTGCCCCTGGAGCCGGTCGCGGAACAGCTTATCAATATCTTCCGGTTGCATATACTTCTTTCGTTGAGGAGGTGGGGCGGGCCTGGGTGCTGGCTACCGCGAGGCGGCGCTGGAGCATGGCCCGGGCCTTACTGAGCTGCGACTTGCTGGTGCCTTCCGAAATACCGAGCAGCTCGCCGATTTCGGGGTGGGTGTAGCCTTCCAGGGCGTAGAGGTTGAACACGGTGCGGTAGCCGGCGGGCAGTTCTGCCAGCAGGGCCAGCATATCGTCGGCGTTGAGCTGGCTTTCGGCTTCGGCGGGGGTAGCGGGCGTGTCGTAGGTCAAATCGTCGATGGCCATGTGGATGGGCTCTTTGCGGCGGAGCATCCCGAGGGCCTCATTCACCACAATGCGCCGGATCCAGCCTTCAAACGAGCCTTCGTGCCGGTATTGATCAAGGGCCCGAAACACTTTGGTAAACCCTACGATAAGGGCTTCTTCGGCATCTTCGCGCCGCCGCAGGTAACGCAGGCACACCGAGAGCATCAGGCCAGCAAAACGCTCATAGAGCAGTTTTTGGGCCCGGCTGCTACCCTGGCGGCAGGCGGCTATGAGGTCAGCATCAGTCACGGGAAGCAGGAGTAAAGTTCGGGCAATAGCAGCTTGTTTGAGGGGCTAGATGCAGCCTAGCAGGGGGGGGTTGCCTGGAAGTAAAAAAAAGTAGCAACACAGCCTACAACCATTTTTTTTAAACGCTACATGGAGGGCTCAGCCGGCTAGTGTCAAAAGCAAAGTTCTTGTTTTCCTTTCGCTTTCTGACCCCGGCGCGGTTTGCTATAGTAACTATATAGTCGCGTCGTTGATTTACAGAGTACTTTAGTAAGATCAGTGGCTTGGCGGCTTGCTAGGTATCATCCGGGCCCAAACCGTATTGGTGGCCTAGTATTTTTCAGTCAGCTGCTACGCGGAGTTATCCTACGCCTATTTGCTTATGAAATTTCTACTCTGGTTTTGCCTGTTGCTGGGTTTGCTTGCTGCTTTGCCGGCTGCGGCCTCTCACCTGATGGGCGGCGAAATAACCTACCGCTACCTCGATAACAACGGGGCGGGCCGCACGCCATTTCGCTATGAGGTGACGGTGGTGCACTACATTAATAAGAACTCGGCAATTCCCAATGGCAGCGCGAGCGTACTGATCAACTTTTATGATAAAGCAATCAATAGTAGCGCTATTGCCACGGAAACAGCCCCACGCATCAGTCTGGTAGATGTGAATCCGGCCATTGGTAGTGGATGCGCACTACCGAACAGCAGTGCGGTTTTTGTGGCCTTGGCCAAGTACCGGACGGTGGTAAGCCTGCCTGCATCGGCGGCCGGCTTTTTTGCCGTTTGCAACATTACGGCGCGGAATGCCGGCATCACCAACATTTTTTCTTCGAGCCGCTACTCCATGACGTTGTTTTCGGAGATGGCCCCGACGGCGCTGCCCAATACCTCGCCGGTTTTTCCGGATACGGCCGTTGTGTTTATTTGCCGGGGCGATACCAGCCTGATCTTGAACAACGCCTACGATGCCGATGGCGACCGGCTTAGCTATTCCTTCAGTACGCCATACGGGGTGCAGGGAAGCGCGCCTGACGATGACAGCTACCCGTTCACTGCATTGCCCTACACCAACGGCTACAGCGTATTGCAGCCGTTTGGCGTCGGCGGCCGCGCCCAAATTGACCCCGCCACGGGCGTTAGCCGGTACTACTCGCCGCTGAGTGGGGCGTTTGTGGTGGCCGTTGATGTAAAAGAATATCGAACCGTGAATGGCCAAGAGGTTCTGCTGGGCACCACCCGGCGCGATGTGCAGCTCCTGACGCGGGTGTGTGAGCCCAACGGCGCCCCAACCCTGACCGCTACCACCGGCAATGTGCGCAACCTAACAGTAGTGGAAGGACAGCGTCTCGAATTTGGAGTATCAGCCACTGACCCAGAAGGATTGCCTCTTACGCTACGGGCTAGCAGCGTGCTGCTTGATGGCCCCGGGCGCTACGCTGCCACCTGCAATAACAACCCAGGAGTAGTGCCCGTGGGCAGTGGCGTGGGGGTAGTTAGCGTAAGCGGTACTGCCCTAGTAACGGCACAGTTTCGCTTTGACGCCCGTTGTGGTGATGCCCGCCCCGTTCCGTATGATGTGCTAATAACTGGCACCGACGAAAACTGCAATAAGAAAACCGGAGCTACCGTCTTCCGCATAACTGTGGTGCCGCTCACTATCACCGGCTCGCCCTTTTACTGCCCGGAAGGGGCTAGTGCCCTGCTCTACACCGTGAACGGCCCGCCTGGTGAAGCGTACCAATGGTCGGTGGCTGCGGGAACGATAGTGCAGGGGCAGGGCACCAATACCGTGCAGGTTAGCCTGCCGCCGGGGGCTAGTAACACGGTGCTGAGCGTAGCACAGACCGGCGGGTGCTCGGCCAGCTTTACCCTGCAACCCGATAATGCCCAGGTGCAGCTACAGGTCGCCTCCGTTGACACGTCTGACCGTAGCATTACCTTGAGCTTAGCTGTACCGAACAATGCCGTTAATGTGAGCCAGGTGCGCGTACTGCGGCGTGCAGCCGGCAGCACTGGTCCGTTTGCCACCGTAGGCACCGCGGCCAATACGGCCACTACTTTCCTTGATACGGGCCTAGACGCCGATGCCAGTGCCTACCATTATCGACTGGAGTTGCTGAACGCCTGCGGAACCGTGCTGAGCAGCCAACAACACACTACCATCCTAACCAAGGCTACCGCCACCGAAGCTCCTGATACGCGCGTGCCCGGCACGGTGCAGGTAAGCTGGAGTGCCTACGAAGGCTTTGTGGTGCAGCAGTACCGCATCAGCCGTGTAGCCGATACTGGCCCGCCGGAAATTGTAGCTACCGTCAGCGGAACTACGCTTTCGGCGGTATTACCTAGCGGTCCGGCTGGCTTCGGGCAGTGCTTTCGGGTAGAGGCAGTGAGTACGGATGCTACCCCGCGAACCTCCCGCTCCAACGATGCCTGCGTTTCGTTTGAGAATAAGCTGGGCTTCTACAATATCATTACCCCCAATGGCGATCGGAAAAACGACGTGCTTACCATTGATAATGTCCGGCTTTATCCTAGCAATACGCTGGCCATTTACAACCGCTATGGCAAGCAGGTGTACCACACCCGCAACTACCAGAATACTTTTGGTGGTGAGGGCTGTGCGCCGGGCATGTACTTCTACCTTTTCACGCTGGATAACGGTAGCTCGTATAAAGGCTGGTTTGAAATTGCCCGTTAGCCTAGGTGCCTGAAACCGAGTAAGCCAGATCCACAGGTGGGTCTGGCTTACTCGGTTTATAAGAAGGATAGTAGCTGCTTACAACGTTGCCGAAATAGTAGCCGCTCGGGCGCCTGCCGTATTTACGGGGGTAGAGCCCGTAAGCGTAACCGTGTTTTTTACCACGCCATCTACTAAAATAGTAGCCGTCAGTGTCGTGTTTATCGGGACGGCGCCAGCCTGGCCTGAAACGGGTTGAAAACCAACCTCCGCAGTAAAGGTAGTACCGGCTGCTACCGGTTTCTCCTCATGCATGAACGTTTCATTGCCCTGAAAAGCGTTTTTAGAATATACCGTGGTTGTGCTTTTTCCCGCATCCATCAGCACCCGCATATCGGCGGCATAACCGCTCGTCATGTTGGTGGCCCGGATATTAATCTGAACGATATGGGAGGGAGCCACATCCCCGGTTTGCGTAACGCAGCTGGCTGCCGCAAATACACCCGGAATAAGCAAGAGGAGAGCTTTTTTCATATAGGTAGTAGAAAAGGATAAGTAAAAAGGCAGCAAAAATCTGACTTCTTGAATTGAACAATATTTGTGCCGAGTTGAATTAACAGACGGGCCTAGTAACGTAAATAGCCTGGATAAAATAAAGCAGCGCCTTACCGCCTGAACGTGGTTCAGAGAGTAGGGCGCTGCGGGCAGGGTTACTGATACTTTAAAGGCTAGTACTGGCCTACCGAAAGCATAACTAAGGTGCAGGCTTCTTCGGTGCGGATGCCGCGCTGCTGAGCCAGCTCCTCTAGCTCCGGATTTTCGGTGCCGGGGTTGAAAATGATACGCTTCGGGTTCAGGTCCAGAATATAATCGTACCAGCCGGGCTGGTTTTGCGGGCCCACGTACAGCGTTACCGTATCCACATCGGTAGCCGTGGGGCGGTCCGTCCGGATATCAAGGCCCGCCACCTGGCCTTTACGAATACCAACGGGCACCACTTCGTGGCCGTGGTTTTTAAGCTGATGCACCGCCCGGTAGGCGTAGCGTGAGGGGTTATCACTAGCCCCGAGAACAAGGGTCTTTTTCATATGCTGCGAGCGTTCAGCCTGAGGCCGTCGGCTGTTTGTAGTGAGAAAGTAAAACGTAGTGCTGAGGTTATACGAGCAAAAGCGGGCTAGCAGCCATATACTAGGCCCTAATAGAAGCCAAAACGGCCTCGGCGCACCGCTCCCCATCCATAGCCGCCGACACAATACCGCCAGCGTACCCAGCACCTTCTCCGCACGGAAACAGGCCGCATACCACGGGGTGTTGCAGCGTGTCCCGGTCGCGCGGAATCCGGACGGGCGAGGAGGTGCGGCTTTCAACCCCCACAATCTGAGCCAAGTTGGTGGCATACCCCGGAATTTTACGCCCAAAGTTCTGGAAGCCCTGGCGCAGCCGCTCCGCCAGTCCTGCACCCAGCACTTTGTCCATCGGCACCGACACGAGACCGGGCTGGTAGCTGGTTTCCAGCAGCTCCGGCGAAACTTTGTTTTTCAAAAAGTCGCCGAGGCGCTGGGCAGGTGCTAGCTGCGTGTTGCCGGCCAACTGGCAGGCACGCTGCTCAATCTGCTGCTGAAACCGCAGGCCCGCCAAGGCCCCGTACTGGCGCACATCCATATCCTCTAGCTCCACGGCCGCTACTATACCGGAATTAGCAAAGCGTGAATCGCGGCGGCTAGGGCTCATGCCATTCACCACTACCTCACCCGGAGCGGTGGCTGCCGGCACAATAAAGCCGCCGGGACACATGCAAAAGGAAAATACGCCCCGCTGCTGGCTTTTCCACTGGGTTTGATGCACCAAAGAGTACGAAGCAGCCGGCAATACACCCCGGTCTTGGCGGCGGTACTGGGCTTGGTCGATGAGCTGTTGCGGGTGCTCTACGCGCACACCCAAGGCAAACGGCTTGGCCTCAATCAGCACACCTCGGCGGTGCAGCAGTTCATAAATGTCGCGGGCGGAGTGGCCAGTAGCCAGAATCACGGCATCGGCTTCCAGCGCTTGGCCACTAGCCGTTACCACGCCGCGTAAGTGGTTGTGCTCCAGAATCAGGTCATCCACGCGGGTTTCGAAGTGCACTTCGCCCCCAGCTTGCAGCACACTATCACGCAGGGCGGCCACCACATAGGGCAGCTTGTTGGTGCCAATGTGCGGATGCGCATCGACGAGGATATCGGGGGTAGCGCCGTGCTGCACCAGCAGGCGCAGAATCCGCTGGATGTCGCCGCGCTTGGTGGAGCGGGTATAGAGCTTGCCATCGGAATACGTGCCGGCGCCGCCTTCTCCAAAACAATAGTTGGAGTCAGGGTTGACCAGGTGCTCTTTGTTGAGCGCCGCTAGGTCGCGGCGGCGGGTACGTACATCTTTGCCGCGCTCCACCACAATAGGCTTTATGCCCAGCTCAATAGCTCGCAACGCCGCAAAAAGTCCAGCTGGCCCGGCACCTACTATAAGGACAGAGCGACGGGCCTGGCTGACATCAGGATACGTAAACCAGGGGCCAAACAGCTCAGCCGGCGGTGGGGTCTGGTAGATGTCGGCGCGTAGGCGTACGAGCGGTTGGCGGCCCCGAGCATCAATGGAGCGTTTACGCAAATGCACAAAATCGGCCTGACCAGGCACTAGGCCGGCGGCATCGAGCAAGGCCCGGTAGCGGGCTAGCTCATCGAAAGCTACCTCCGGCGGTAGCAGTAGTTCAATTTCTTGGGTAGTAGGCATACTAAAGGTGAAAGGGAGTTAGCCTTTGAACCGTAAGGACTGTAACGGAAGTGCAAAGATACGCAGCTCTAAAGCAGCAAAAAGCCCCGGAAAGCTGCAACGAGCTTTCCGAGGCTTATATACGGGTGCGGAACCAGTGAAAAGGGCGTGGGGCTAGTAGTGCCCGTCGGATGGCGTTCCTACGGAGGAAGACTGCAAACGGGGCCAGAATTTCTCCATCGATTCGTTGAAGAGCGTTAGCGCCTGCGTCCGGACTTCGCCGGAGGGATGGCGTAGCAGATTGCCCAGCAGATGCCGGTACATTTCGGTTGTAACTTCTAACCCTTTGGCGCTTACAAGGCCGTGGTGAAGTAGGTCGCAGTTAGCGGCCACTGAATTTGCCATAGAGTCGGTTAGTTCTTCGCGGGCTACATCCGCTTCCCGAAATGACTGTTCCAAACGGGCATTCATTTCAGGCGAGTAATTCTTTTCAGTTGCCATACTATAGGACAAGGGAACGGCATTTCAAACGTGAAACACGACAATAAAGGTTCAGTCTCCTATAAAAATAATCCTGTAACTCACCCGTAACACGCTTGTTTCGAAGCACTCACCTCGTAGCATCTCGGCAAGTAGTAATGGCCCGTTTCCTATACGGCAGCCACATCGGGGCTCAGAATCCGGACCGGACGCTTGTGCTCATCTATGGCCACAAACGTGAATAAGCCCGACACAGCCCGGTGTCGTTCCTCGGAATACATTTGCTCCACAAACAGCTCTACCCGCACCTTGAGGCTAGTGTTGCCCACGTGCTCTACGCGCCCAATCAGCTCAACTAAGGTGCCCCCAGGAATAGGGTGGGTAAAGTCAACTTTATCAGATGACACCGTGACCATTTTGAGGCGGCTAAAGCGGGTAGCAGTTATGAAGGCCACTTCGTCCATGAGGTGCAGGGTAGTGCCCCCAAACAGGGTATCGTAGTGGTTGGTGGTGTTGGGAAAAACGGCTTTAAAAATGCGCGTTTCGGCCCGGCTGATTTTTTCGGCAAGCGTTGACATTAGAGCAGGAAAGGTGAAAAGTGAAACCACAGCTAGTGCTTTGGTCTGCCTCCGTGGGGTCCTGTTGCTAGCCTAAAATGCGCTTACCGAGGTGCTAGGTGCGTTCGTGCCTTTCACCCCCGCAGATACCTAGTAGTGGTAGAGGGATACTTCAACGAGCTCCATAGCAGCACCCGACAAGGCCCTCAAGTCGCGAAGGAACCTTCTCATCAACAGCGGCAGGCAGGTCTCCTGACTTGTACCCTGCTTTCCGCCCTTCTCACCCGGGTACATGCCGGGCAATGGGCTAACCGGAAAGCAGCCGCGGCCCGTAGGCCGCCGGTACTTACAGTAGCGCGTCTGTCCGGGAGTTGCACCCGGTTCCCTTTTTGTGTTGGCCTAGGGCCAGCAACCTGCCGCTCGTCTGACTGGAATAACAGACAAAGAACGATTCGCCAAAGGTAGCAGAACCTGGCACAGGTGCGCGGACCACTGCCGGCGCTTACTGGTATTCCGCTATTTTCGGCCGCTGGCTTTCCTAGCATCCTTCTTATGGCTCATTCTGTTTCTCAGGCGCCGCGCACCATGGCCTCGCGCATCCGCTCCATTTTTAGCGGTTCCGTGGGCAACCTAGTGGAGTGGTACGACTGGTACGTGTACTCGGCGTTTGCCTTGTATTTCGCGCCGGCCTTCTTTCCGAAGGGCGACCTTACGGCGCAACTCCTTAACTCGGCGGCCATTTTTGCAGTGGGCTTTCTGATGCGGCCGCTGGGCGGTTGGCTGATGGGCGTGTACGCCGACCGCGCCGGACGCAAGGCGGCGCTGCTGGCCTCGGTGCTGTTGATGTGTGGCGGCTCCTTACTCATTGCCCTCACGCCTTCTTACCAGCAGATTGGGGTAGCGGCGCCGGTGCTGCTGGTGCTGGCGCGCCTGCTGCAGGGCCTGAGTGTGGGCGGCGAGTACGGCACCTCGGCTACCTACCTGAGCGAAATGGCCGACCAGCGCAACCGGGGCTTCTTTTCCAGCTTTCAGTACGTCACCCTGATTGCTGGGCAACTGCTGGCCCTGTTTGTGCAGCTAGGTCTGCAACAGGCCTTAACCTCCGACCAAATGTACGCCTGGGGTTGGCGGGTGCCTTTCGGTATTGGAGCGGCCGCGGCCCTAGTAGCGTTGTATCTGCGGCGCGCCATGGAAGAAACCGATGCCTTCACCCGCCACGCCACCACCGACGAAGCGCAAGCAAACAAGCCCAGCCAGCTAACCTTGCTGCTCCGCCACCCGCGCGAAGTTCTGACGGTGGTGGGGCTTACCTTGGGCGGCACGGTTGTGTTCTACACCTTTACTACCTATATCCAGAAGTTTCTGGTGAATACCACGGGCTTCACGAAGGGGCAGGCGACGCTGGTTTCCTTTGGTGCCCTAGGGGTAGCGATGCTGCTGCAGCCATTGCTAGGTGCCATTTCCGACCGAATTGGGCGGCGGCCGGTGCTCCTGTTTTTCGGGGTAGGTGCCACATTGCTAACCGTGCCGCTGCTGAAGGCCCTGGAGCATGCTTCCGGGCCCGGCGCGGCGTTTGGGTTGCTTGTGGTGGCACTGGTAGTAGTCAGCGGCTATACATCCATCAATGCAGTGGTAAAAGCCGAGCTATTTCCGACTGAAATCAGAGCCTTGGGAGTAGGGTTGCCGTATGCGCTTACGGTGGCCATCTTTGGAGGTACTGCCGAGTACATTGCCCTCCTGGCCAAGGAGCGCGGGGTAGAGCAGTGGTTTTACTGGTACGTGACGGCCTGCGCTGCCGCTTCCCTGGTTGTGTACCTACGCATGCCCGACACCCGCACTACCTCCCGCATAGAGGCCGAGTAGCGCCGCGAATTACTTCACGGTGAGGGTGTCTGTGAGCACGGCATTATCAGCTTTGAGAAAGTGGACCACGTATTTGCCGGGTTGCGCCGCCGTGAAGGTATACGTGCCCTTATAGTCGGTTTTCGTTTGCGCACACACGCAGCCCTCGTACCGAACCAGCGGGCTCAGGTAGATATTGTTGCCCTGGCGGTTTTCCTCCAGCTTTACAAACTGGCCGCAGCTGTTCACAATCGGGATGGTGTAGTATACTTCCAGCGGGGTGCTGGTAGTGCCGGTTTTTACGCTGGAAAGCGCGCTTACAGGCGCTAGCACGTTCGTGACGCAGGAGTCTTCCTTCTGCTCCAGGGACTGGCAGGCACCCAGCAGGGTAGGAAGCGCAAGGAGTGTCAAAAACTGTATTTTTTTAGGAAACTGAAAGGACATACGGTGTAAGTAAATGAAAAGCGATTACGTAGTAAGAGTGAGTATGCTAGCGGAAAGGTTGCATTTTTCGGGGCGTTTTAACGCAACATTGGCAAAGAAAGCAACCTGCTCAACGTAGTTAAGGTATAATTCTTGCTCTAAGGTTCCCTCCTTCTTATCCACACTCGGTACGGGACTGTAATTCAGGTTCCCGGTTCATTCTTACATGACTCTCATGTCCTATATGCACCCGCTCACGCGGTATTTTAATCTGCTGACGCTTCTGCTACTGGTAGGAGTTGCGGCTTGTACTCAAGAAAAAAATCCAGAAGAAAAGCCCACTCGCCCCAGTCCCCAGGCCACGGTAACTGGCGGCGTAACCAATGCTACCTTCACCATTCGCTACAGCCGTCCCTCAGCTAAGGAGCGCAAGATATTTGGGGGCCTAGTTCCGTATGGCCAAGTGTGGCGCACCGGGGCTAATGAGGCTACTACCTTCACCGTAACCGAAAACGTGCTGGTGCAGGGCCAGCCCTTGCCAGCCGGCACCTACGCCCTGTTCACCATCCCGACGGAAAAATCCTGGACAATTATTTTCAACCAGACCCCCAATCAGTGGGGCGCCTACGAGTACCAGCCGGAGCAAGATATCCTGCGTGTGCAAGCCAAACCGGCGCCTACCACTGGCCTGGTAGAGCAGTTTCTGATAACGGCCAACCAAGCCGGTGAGGTAACCCTGGCCTGGGAGAATACTCAAGTCAGCTTTGTGGTACGTGAGGCCCCGCAGTAGCCGCTTTGGGTAATTGGTTGGTTATAAAGCGCTAATCAGCTTTGCGTTAGGTATTAATCATTGCGTTGCGTCGGAATTTTTACTAGCTAGCTCTTGACTCTCAAGTGTTCATCCATCAAGCCTTACTGCCCATGAAAACGCTACCTGCCCGTATTATTTTCACGCTGAGCTGGCTGTGCCTGATGTTGCTGATGGCACCGGCTTTTGCTCAGAATCCCGCCGAAGACAAGTCGAAGCGCCCGAGCCCGGCTGCTACGGTGACGGGAGCCGACTTTACTATAGAGTACAGCCGCCCTTCCATGAAAGGCCGGAAAATCTTCGGGGAGCTGGTGCCTTTCAGCCAGGTGTGGCGCACCGGAGCCAACGAGGCTACTACGTTTGAAGCTAAAAAGGCCGTTACCATCAATGGCCAAGCATTGCCTGCTGGCAAATATGCCTTATTTACCATCCCTACGGAAAAGGAGTGGACCATCATCTTCAACAAAACAGCTGAACAGTGGGGCTCCTATAAGTACGATGCCAAACAAGACGCCCTTCGGCTGAAGGTGAAGCCCACAAATACCCTGCAGCCCGTGGAGCAGTTCACCATCTCCACCGACAAAGCTGGAGTGGTAACTATGGCCTGGGAAAACTCTCAGGTTAGCTTCACAGTGAAGTAGATAACAATCCGGCGCAACGCACTTCGGGCCGCTACCCCTCTCCGTAAGGTGAAATGGTAGCGGCCCGAAGTGTTTTACATCATCCTGAAGTTGATAGGAACCTCAACTACCGTTGCCACTGGCTGCTGCTGAAGCAGCGCCGGAAGCCACGCGTCTGGAATGAGCTTTACCACGCGTAGTGCCTCTTGGTCGCATTCCGGGCTGATGCCGGACTTTATCCGATGGCCAGACGCATGACCTTGCGCATCCACAATAAACTCAATACGAACCTCACCTTGGGTTCTCTTGCGCATAGCCTGCACCGGATACCTCATCTGGGAGCCCATGGCGGCATGCATGGCCGCCTGCCCGCCCACGTACATAGCCGGCCGATCCAACAACGACTGTTTGGTTTCAGAGCCGCTTACTACTGTGTACAAGGTGGCGCGCTCTTTGGGAGTTACGAGGGCATAGCGCAGTTGCTGGCTGGTGTAGTCGTAGGTCTGGATAAGGGTATCACCGCGCGAGTAATAGTCCCAGGCGCCTACTTTCTGGCCCCTCGAAAATGTGCCCTTTGCCGCCCGCGTACCATCCCGGTTGTATTCAGTCCAGGTGCTGTCGGGGAGCCCTAGCTTATAAAACCCGGTAAGGCTAGGTTGAGCTCCCCGCATACGGGTGAAAGGCCCGTGTTTTACGCTGGGCTTGCTGCGCAATACGTAGTATGTTTCCTTTTCGTAGCGCCCCAGCTGGGTTTCCACTTTTTTGGTTTCTTGGGCAGCTCCCGCAGTGGCAACCAGGACCAAGGAGGCAAGCAAGCCGGGTATTTTCATACTAGGTACGTATATCGAGTAAAGTGTATGTAGTGTAATAGCAAAGAACTATTAGCCGCCCAGCACGCTTTCCACCCATGCTTTGCCCCAGTCAGCAAGGTCTTCTTGGGTCCAGAGCTGAGGATAGAAAATGCGGCGCTGGAACTTGGGAGGCAGATACTGCTTCCAGTTAGTGCCACCGGTAGCAGCAATGGCATCGGGGCGGCGCTCGAGGTAGCGCACCGCCGACTTGTAATGCATCAGGGGCCAGTTTACGTTTACGCACACATCCAGCTGCTTAAGCTGGCGCAGCAGGCGCGGGTGCTGCTGGCCCTCGGGCCCGGGCGGCAGGCGCTGCACCACGGCCCACACGTTGCGGCCTTCAAAGTGGCGGGCGTGCTCCAGTAGCTTTTCGCCGTATTTCTTCTCGAACTCTACGAGGGTTAGCGCTTTGGCTCCGGTTTCCACCACCGTCGCGCCCGATTTCCAGTAGATGCAGCCCATTAGCTCATCGTGGGCGGCGGCTTCGCCTAGCAGGCGGCGGCGCTCCTCGGGTACAAGGTTGCTGAGGCTGGTGCTGGCTAGCTCAATCATGCGGTACTGCACGCTCTGAAAGCCGGAAGCCGGCATCAGGGCCATCCGGAACTGCAGAAACTGCTGCTTGTCCATGCCGTCCACCATCACATCAAACGAGTCGATCAGGTTTTCGAAGTAGCGGTTAATGCGGCCCACGCGCAGCACAATTTCCTCCACGGTTGGCTGCTGCAGGTTGCCTAGCTGCTCGTACTCGCACAAGCACAGCTGGAAATACAGCTCCGTAATCTGGTGGTAGATGATAAAAATCCGCTCGTCGGGGATGGTGGTCAGAGGGCGCTGCAGGCTTAGCAGCGTATCCAGCTGAATATAGTCCCAGTAGCCCAGGTAGCGGGTGTGGTAGAGGCCTTCGAGGTAGCCGGCCAGATCCTGGTCATCGGCGGAATAGCGCTCCTGCAGGCGCCGAAGCTGGGCCACAACGGCTGGCGAAAATTCTTCTTCCAAAGAGGTCATAGGGAAAGGGCGGAGGGTAGAGAGTAGTGGGTGCTACGTTGCAAAGATGGCAAAATACCAACGATGGGTTGAGCGGCTGCGAGGGGGTAGTAAAACATTGTCTCGGACCGGGCTTGCTGGCTGCCGCCGGTGTGCTTTGCCTTACGCTGCTTTCTCCCCCTAGGTATTTGTCTGAGCCCAACCTCCCGGCCAGAGGCCGCCCCGGAAGTCAGCACGCTTTTCTTATCTATATTACACCATCTCATCATTTCCTATACCTTTACCGCGTATATGGCAGAGAAATCCAGTATTTTCGACATGATTGGGCCCGTGATGATTGGACCCAGCTCTTCGCACACGGCCGGGGTAGTGCGGATTGCGCGGGCGGCAATCCGCATTTTGGGCAGCACGCCCACGCATGCTACCATCACCTTCTATAATTCCTTTGCCCGCACCTACGAGGGCCACGGCTCCGACCGCGCCATTGTGGCCGGGCTGTTGGGCATGAATACCGATGACGTGCGCATCCGCGAGGCCTTCGACCACGCCCAGGAAGCCGGCCTGCAGTACACCTTTCAAGGAGTTGGCAACGCCTCAACCATGCACCCCAACACCATCCGGCTGCAGCTGCGCGACGAGCGTACGGGCCAGGCCGTGGAGGTTATTGGCCAGAGCCGGGGTGGGGGCGTTATCCGAATTGTGGAGGTGGATGGGTTTCCGTCTGACTTCTCTGCTTCTCTGCACACACTCATTATTGATGCCGACGACGTGCCCGGCTCTATTGCCTTTATTGCCTCGGTCATTGCCCACGATGAGTGCAACATTGCCACCATGTTCGTGTCGAGGAAAGGCAAGCACGACGCGGCCCGGCAGTTTATCGAAATTGACTCCGGCCTGCGCGATATTACCCTGGAGTATCTGCGCCAGCTACGCTGGGTGCACCGCGTAACCTATATCCCTACCATCGACTAGCGGCGGAATCTATCCGGTTAACGGCGTTTTTTGGCTGGTTGGTTGATTTGCAGCAACATTGGAGCTAGCAGTCAGATACCTTTGGTGGCCTAGGCCACCCGCCGCCAGCATCTGAAAGGCCCCGTATCCTAACGCCAACTACCTCTCCTTATGAAGCGTTTTTATTGGCTGTTGCTGAGTGCCTCAGCGAGCCTGCTGCCAACGTTGGTGCTGGCTCAGACCCCCACCGCTCCGAATCAGCCCCCGGCAGGAGCGTTAGCCGCGGCCGTCCCGAGCGGCCCCTGGAGCCTGCAGCGTGCTATTAATTATGCCCTGCAAAACAACCTGACGGTGCGCCAGCAGCAGCTAACCTCGGAGCTGCAGAACGCCACGCTGCGCCAGAGCCGGGCCTCTTTGCTGCCCACGGCCAACCTTTCGGGCACGCAAGCCTGGAACTACGGTACCAGCCTTGACCCGCTTACCAACGACTTCGTCAGCCAGACCATCCGCTCCAACAACTTCTCAGCCAACACCCAGCTAACGCTGTTTTCGGGGTTTCAGCTGCGCAATACGGTGAAACGCAACGCGCTGGAGTCGGAAGCAACGGTGCTGGATATTGAGAAGGCGCGCAATGATTTGTCGTTGAACGTAGCGTCGGCCTTTCTGCAGTTGGTGCTGGCTGAGGAGCTAGTACGCACCAACGAAGTGCGCCTGAGTAGCACCAAAAGCCAGGTGGAGCGCACCCAGAAGCTGCTGAAGGCCGGCTCGGTTCCGGAAAGCAACCTGCTGGATATTCAGGCTCAGCAAGCCTCCGACGAGCTTAACGTGATTACGGCCCAAAACCAGCGCGACCTGGCCCGCCTCTCGCTTACGCAGCTACTCAACCTGCCGTCGCCGACGGGCTTCCAGATTGAGGTGCCGCCGCTGGCTGACCCCGACGACCAACCGCTGCTGGCGGCTGACCCCGACGGAACCTACCAAACGGCGCAAAGCCTGTTGCCCGAAATCAAAGCCGCCGACTTACGCGTACGCTCCGCCGAGCGCAACCTCGACATTGCCCGCGGAGCCTACTACCCCCGATTAGCCTTCGGAGCCGGCATTTTCACGGGTTTCTCCTCGTCGCGACTGGCACGCGTGTTTAACGGCGACTCCACGGATGCGGTGCAGGTGCCGGTGTTTCAGCCGGGGCTTAACGGATTGCCGGCCCCTAGCCAGTATTTCCTGCTGCAGCCCAGCCAGGCTATTCCTGACTTTCTGCCCTCCAAGTTCTCAGATCAGATAAAGGACAACTTGGGTAAAAGCCTACAGTTCTCGCTGCAAATCCCTATTCTCAACGGCCTGCAAACGCGCACCGGCGTGCAGCGCGCCCAGATTACCATTCAGCAGCAGGAGCTACGAGCCGAACAAACCCGCCTGCAGCTGCGCCAGAGCATTCAGCAGGCGTACGCCGATGCCATTGCCGCCCAGCGCCGCTACCTCTCGGCGCGGCGCCAAGTGGAGGCCCTCACCACAGCCTACCGCAACTCAGAAATCCGCTTCAACAACGGGCTGCTGAACGGCACGGAATTCAACATTGCCAAAAATAACCTGACGGCAGCCGAGTCGACGATGATTCAGGCCAAGTATGAGTTTATCTTCCGCAGCAAGGTGCTTGACTTCTACCAGGGCCGGCCGCTTAGCTTGTAAGTAGGTTTCACCGGTCGGAAGACCTAGTACTTTCGTGGTCGGGCTCCTGAAGTAACCTGGCTTCCAGAAGTTGCTTTATCAGCTCTTACGTTTTACGTTTCTAAGTCTGTTTAAATGAAAAATAACCGCACTATATACATCTTGCTGGCAGTGTTGCTGGTAGTGGTTGGCGGCGTCTTGGTAGCGAAGAAGAAAGGTTGGATTGGCAAGCCACCTGGCACGGAGGTGTTGGCGGCGAAGGCCGCTACCGCCACTATTGTGGAGAAGGTCAGCGCCTCGGGCAAAATTCAGCCCGAAACAGAAGTGAAAATTTCCCCCGACGTATCGGGCGAAATCACGGAGCTGTACGTGGAGGAAGGCGATTCTGTGAAAAAAGGCCAGCTGCTGCTCCGCATTCGGCCCGATAACTACCAGGCCATGGTGAACATGCAGTCAGCTACGGTAAACACGCAGCGCGCCAACGTAGGCCAGACCCAGGCCCGCTTGCAGCAGCTGCTGGCTAACGCCAAGCAAACCGAGTTGGTGTATCGTCGGAATGCCTCGCTGTTCAAGCAGAAGGTAATTTCGCAGGCCGATTATGAGGCCAGCAAGGCTGCCTACGATGCCTCGCAGGAAGAAGTAAACTCGGCCCGCCAGAGCATTCGGGCGGCCCAGAGCACGGTGCGCAGCGCCCAGGCCAGCCTCGATGAAGCCCGCCGCAACCTCGATAAAACCACTATTTACTCGCCGGTAAGCGGCACCGTAAGCAAGCTCAATGTGAAAAAGGGCGAGCGGGTAGTGGGCACCTCCCAGATGGCCGGTACCGAAATTATGCGCATTGCCAACCTCAACAACATGGAGGTGCGGGTGAGCGTGAATGAAAACGACATCATCAACGTGGACCTCGGCGACTCCGTGGATGTCGAGGTGGACTCCTACGCCAGCCAGGATCAGAAATTCCGCGGCCTAGTAACCAGCATTGCCAACACGGCTAAAGATGCCCTAACGGCCGAAGCCGTAACCGAATTTGAAGTGCGCATCCGGTTGCTGCCTGAGTCGTACCGCCAGCTGCAGCGCTCCGTAAAAGGCCGCACCATCGTACCGTTCCGCCCCGGCATGACGGCTTCCGTGGATATCATTACCAACCGCAAGGCCAACGTGCTAAGCGTGCCCCTGGCCGCCGTAACCACGCGCTCCGACAGCACTACCACGGCTGCCAAACCTGGTACGCCCGCCGTGCAGGTGAATCGGGGAGGGGCCGCTCCGGCTGCCGCGGCTGGCGCTCCAAAAGCCGAGGTGCAGGAGGTAGTTTTCCTGATTCGTAACGGCAAGGCCGTAATGACGCCGGTAAAAACTGGTATCAGCGACTTCCAGAACATGGAAATCATCAGTGGCATTCAGGCCGGCGACCAGATTGTGAGCGGACCGTTCCGGGCCGTGTCCAAAACGCTGAAAGACGGCGCGCTGGTGGTTATCAAGGATGCCAAGACCTTGGACAAAGCCGCCCTAAAAGAAGATGCTTCCGACGAAGGCGACAAATAAGTAAGCGCCGGCTTCTCGTTCAGATTGAGCCCGTAACGTATAACCAGGGGCCGCCGCTGCAGCACGCAGGGGCGGCCTCTCGTTTTTTTTGGCTAAGATTGACCTGTCGGTGAAATGCTGCGGCTAGCGAAAGGGGAGTGCGTGTGCCCACCGCGCGGCCTGCGCCCTGGGCGCTACCCTAAGTTATCCGCCTCATTTCCCCTTATTCCGTACTTTACCAATTCCCACCCTTGGAAAAAATAGCCATGCTTGGCGGCGGCTCCTGGGCCACCGCGCTGACCAAAATTCTCTCTGAAAATGGCAGCCGCATTCACTGGTGGATGCGCAGCAAGGACGACGTGCAGCACCTGTTGCGCACCCGCCACAATCCGCGCTACCTCTCCTCTGTAGCTGTTGACCTAGACCGTGTACACCCCACCACCGACCTGGAAGAGGCTGTGCGGGATGCTGATTGGCTGGTGCTGGCGGTGCCGGCCGCCTTTGTGCAAAGCACCCTCGATAAGCTGGACCGTGACACGCTGAAAAACAAGCGCGTGATTTCGGCCATTAAGGGCATGATTCCGGGCAAAAATGTGCTCGTGACGGATTATGTGGCCGAGCGCTTTCGGCTCTCGCATAGCCGCGTGGGGGTAGTGGCTGGGCCGTGCCATGCCGAGGAAGTGGCGCTGGAAAAGCAAAGCTACCTCACCATAGGCTCCCCGGACATGGAGCTGGCCGAGGACTTCTGCCGCCTGCTGCGCAACCGCTACGTAAAAGCCAACCCGGCCCAAGACTTGGATGGCATTGAGTACTGCGCCGTAATGAAAAACATCATTGCCCTCACCTGTGGCATTGCCCACGGCCTGGGCTACGGCGACAACTTTCAGGCAGTGCTGGTGAGCAACGCCGTGCAGGAAATCCGCCGCTTTGTGCACGCCCTCAACCCGCAGCCGCGTGACTTGTCGGCCTCCGCCTACCTAGGCGACTTGCTGGTAACGGCCTACTCCCAGTTTTCGCGTAACCGCACCTTCGGCAACATGATTGGGCGCGGCTATAGCGTCAAGTCGGCGCAGATGGAAATGAACATGGTGGCCGAGGGGTATTATGCCGTCAAAAGTATTTACGAAATCAACCGGAAGCTGCAGGTGAACATGCCCATTACCATGGCGGCGTATCATATTCTCTATGAGAAAATTTCACCGGCTATTGAGCTGGAGCTGCTAAAGGAAAAGTTTAAGTAACGATTCAGAAATGGCGAGCTAACTACTCCATAACAAGTGAATTGCATCTTGAAAAATGCCTAGGTAGCATTTGCCCACGAACCGCCACTGCGGAACAAATTGGTAGTTCTCACGTCTGCTAAATACTGCTTCACTTCTAACCCATCCATCTATGAGCACCTGGGGCTACTTTAACTTCGACAATGATGTCGCTGCGGATTTCGCCGGCAGCTTTCGGGACAACCCCGACGATAGTGCACTACGCCAGGCTCTGGAATTGGTAGCGGCCGAGGATGGCTCGACTCTGGCCGATGACACCAGCGAAGCACTAGCTGCCGCCGAAATTGTGGCCGCTATTCTGGGCAAACCTTCCCGCGACTTTCCGGCCGACTTGCTGCTAGTAATCGGGAAGATAGATGGCCGACGGGGGGAATATATGCGCGAGTTGGCCCAGCAGGCTGTCAGCAGCATCCTGCGCAACTCGGAATTGCAGGCCTTCTGGACTGGTACCGATGACGCCAAAAATTGGCAGCACCTGCAGAAAGAACTTCTCGAACGGCTGAAGTAAGTCGCTCAGCCAACTTAGTTATTACGTATGCCCTGGCTTTTACTAGCCCTGCTCACGGCCCTGTGCCTGGCCGGATACAACTTTTTTATCAAGCTGGCTTCGGGCCATATTTCTGCTGCTGCTGGCGCTGTGATTTTGCAGTTGGTAGCGGCGGCACTAGGCGGGATATGGCTACTGTGGTTGCGCCTGAAGGGCCAGCCGCTGGATATCAGTAGCACGGGCGTAGGGTTGGCGGCCTTGGCAGGGCTAGGCGTAGGCTTGGCCGAAATCCTGACGTTTGTTGTGTTTGGCCGCGGCGTACCATCCTCGGTAGGTACGCCGGTTATTGTGGGCGGCTCGGTGCTCCTGACGGCGGTATTGGGCCTGGTGGTGCTGCGCGAAGCCTTATCCTGGTCGCAGGCCCTGGGGCTGGTGAGCATAGTGGTGGGCATAGCACTGCTGGCCCGCGGGCACTAAGTGCCGCTTCAAACCAGCAGAGCCGCTAGGTCGGTTAATGCTGGCAACCGGTTATTGTGGCCGCCACGTGAGGGAGAAACCGGTGGTGCCGCCCGGCCAGGTCATGGGGCTGGCGTGTAGTCCGGCTAGGCGCGGCTTGCGGCCCCAGCGGTTGCGGTGCGTCAGGTACCCCAGGTGGGCCGATAAGATGCCAATGCCGGCGCCGGCCACCACATCAGACTGCCAATGCCGGTTATTGAGCATGCGTAGTGCCGCCACGCTAGTTGCTACGGTGTAGGCCCCTACGCCGTACCATTGGCTTTTGTGCCGAAACTCGGTGTGCACAATGCTAGCCGCCAGAAACGCCTGCGCAGTGTGGCCCGAAGGAAAGGAGTTGCGGGTGCTGCCATCAGGCCGAAGCACATTGGTGGTGTTTTTCAGGCCCAACACCAGGGCCCCCATGATTACCTCCGACTTTACGATAACCAGGACTGTGTTAAGCCGGTCGTTGCGCGACTCCACGCCCGCCAGCGTGGCGGCAGCCAACTCCAGGTACGGCACAAAAATCAGGGCATCATCTACGCGGGTATGAAAGCCAGGAAACTGCTTTTGAATGTCGCGGCGCGCATCGAAGCTGCTGTAGAAGCCGTTGTTATTGATGGTAGATGCCCCGTAGCCGATAAGAAGCGCGGGCACAATAGTGGCCCGTACTAGCTTGCCCTGGTACCAAGGGCGCTTCGCTTCCGCCGGAATGCCGCCTGGGTTTTCATACTTACGGGTTGTGTCGGCGGGTTGGGTAGCGGGGGATGGCAGTACCTGAGCGGCCAGCGGCGCCATACTAGCAGCACTCAGCAGCACGCTCACCGTAGCCCTGCGGATAGAAACAAACATTATACGAAAACCTGGAGGTGAAAGCAACGAGGGCGCGCTTTGCTAGCATAACTACTAGCCCGCTATCTGGCTACAAGTTTACTTGTATTTTGCGATGCTGCCTTGTTGCCGCCCTAGGTTTATACTCAGCTGAAACCGGCGCAAAACTCATAAAACCGCAAAGGCCAGTGCTGTACGCACCGGCCTTCAGGTAGCTTGGTTGTGGAAAAGGGGAACGGGGACGAGTGAGGCAGCAGAAGCAATGCGCTCCTACTACCGGAGGGATATACAAAAGTGCGGTGCTAGCGGCCACAAGCCAAGGTAAACTACCCGCTATTTGTGACAGAAGAATCCGGAAGCAGATTGCTGCAGAATGAGAAGCAAGCTGCATAAATTGGTCAAAATACGCCTTTTTGTATGCTATTGTAAACAGAAAATACCTGCAAACTGTGACATGGCGAATTTGTAGTGCTTACAGGTTTCTGCATTCGCTAGGGCGCGGAAAAGCAGTAGCCCTTGCTTGTCGCCACGCAGTCGGTACTCGTAAGGTTTTACTGCCGGAGAAACTGCGCTTCGCCTAGGGGAAGCACCAACTCCGGTGGTAATCAGTTAGCTAGCTGCTAGGCTAGCTGAGCACGGCAACCGGAGCGGGCAAGGTAATAACGTACTCGGTGCCTTCGCCCAGCTGGCTGTTGATAGTAAGCGAGCCGCCATGTCCTTTCGTGATGATGTCATAGCTCAGCGGCAAGCCCAACCCGGTTTCTGCCGCTGCCTCCGTGCCGGGAAACCGGTTGAAGGCAGTAGCCAACGCATGCGGCGGGAGGCCTGGCCCATTGTCCCGGACCCGCACTTCCACAGTGTTTTCGTGGCGTTTGGTGATGAGCTCCACCTGCGGGATGTAGTCTTCCTCGGCGGCGCCCAAGCGCTGCTGCACCGCGAGCAATGCCGCGCTGAATATGCCTACCAGCGCCCTCCCCACATCCTGGCGCACTACCTCTACGGTAGCCACTGCCGGATCTAGGCGGGGAAGCAGAGCGGCATTGAAGTAGCGGTTTTTAGCGCGCAGGTCATGGTATGCCAGTCGCAGGTATTCTTCGGCCAGAACGTTGAGGTCGGTCGGCTGGCGAGGGCCGCCGCCTTCCTGCGAGTACTCCAACATGCCGCGCACAATGGACTCAGCCCGCTGCCCATGATGCATGATTTTGGTTTGATTTTGTCTTAGGTTCTGGAGCATCTCGTCCAGAATTTCCCGGTCGTAGGTCCTGACGCCGGAGCGGAGTAATTCCTGCCGCACTTCTTCACAAAGTTCCGCGCTGATAGCGGCAAACTTGCGCACGCAGCTCACGGGGTTTTGTATTTCGTGCGCCACGCCCGCCATCAAGGCCCCCAACGAGGCCATTTTTTCGCGCAACACCAGTTGGCCTTGTGTGATTTTCAGCTCCTGCAGCGTACGCGCCAGGCTGTCGCGCTGGGTGGTCAGCTCCCAGGTTTGCTGCGTTACCTTCTCATTCAGATCTGATAGGCGCCGGTTGGCATACTGCTGCTGGCGGTTGTTGCGCCAAAGCAGCACCGATATCAGGAGCAGGACCCCAACCCCAGCCAGTAGGGTGGCCATGCGCACCTGCTGGCTGAATTCCGCCTGTTCCGCTTCTAATTTCCGCAGGCGCTGCTGCTCGGCAAACCCAATGGCATCGAGTTGTTTAATGCGGCGCGGATTGTATAGGCTATCTTGCGCCATTTGCATTACCCGCATATATTTCAGGGTGCTATCGGGCTGGCGACGCTCCTCAAAAGACTGCGTGAGCATGGCGCTGGTCCGCGCGATGCCCACCACAAAGGGCAGTTCCTGGCCCAGTGCCAGCGCTTTTCGGGCGTAATAAATGCAGGAGTCGGTCTGATGCTCATCCTGATACAGCTCCGCCATGTACTGATAGGCCCGGCTGGCGCTGCGGCGGTCGTTTTCAGGAATGGAGGCACCTACGCTACGCCGGTAATAGGCTTTGGCGGCTTCTCCGTGCTTTTGCTCCGCCTGCAGCCGCCCGAGTTCCCGCAACACATAAGGGGCCGGATTGCCCCAGCAGCTGTGGTGCACGCTCTGGGAGTGGGCAGTATGGTGCCAGGCCTGGTTGAGGTAGAAGGCAGCCGAGTCAAACTTTCCGAGCCCGCCGTAGCTAGCCCCAATATTGGTCAGAACGCTGATTATCTGCGACGTGTCCTGAGTCTGAATCTGGTCATATAAGTTCTGGGCCCGGAAAAAGTAGCTGAGCGCAGGCCGAAAATCATCGAGCGCGAAATAAAGCAGGCCGGTTTGATTGAGCGTCCGGGCGGTTCCTTCCAGATCGTGGCTGAGCTCATTTAGCCGCAGGGCCTGCAAGTCTATACGCAGCGCCTGCGGCAGATTACCCCGCTCGCCCATCAAAATAGCAATCCGGGAAAGGCAGCGGCCTTCGCCCTTCGCGTAGCCAATGCGGCGCGCCAAGGCCAGACCCTGGCGGGCATACCACTGCACCGAGTCGAAGTGAGAGTAGCGGTACGTGGCGGCCAGATCAGCCAGCAGCAGTACCCGTGCCGTATCGGAAGTAGCACGGGCCAGGGCTCGTTGCAGGGGGCGAGACTGGGGGCTTTGGGCCCGTGCAACCTGCACAGATAGGAGTATAGCCAGCAGTACTCCTCCCAAATAGCGTTGAATCATGAGGGAAGGTACGCAAGTGAATCGGCCGTGAAAAATCTGGCCGCTCCACGGAGCAATACTTGTCCGGCGTATATGGCTGTTTACAAACGTGCCGACCAAGGGTAGCCAGCACATGTATCCGGTTGCTTACTTGCTTGAACCTAGCATGTAGGTTTGCATCAGGTTTAGCAGCAGGGAATCGGCCGCGCTTAGGCCGTCGCGGGTAAGTTGCAGATTGGCAGGGGATAGGTACCCAGCCAATTGGGCAAATTGCTCGGCTTCTAAGGGTACAAAGGCCATCGACCAATCAGGAAAACTGCGATGTTCAACGTGCTTATCGGCAATTTTTACAACACTGGCATGGCGCGAATCCTCGCTGATTCTATCGTACAGGGCCTTTATATCCGCCTCATTGCCTTCCAGCAGCTGCATAAACTCCCGGTTATGATACAGGAGCAAGCCAGTGATATTCTGTTGCGCATTGTGCAGGCGGGCATACGTCAGCAGTTCCTGGAGCTCGTTATCGGTGAATGGATGCGTGGCAGTACTGCTATAAATGAGATGATGCATACGGGCAAGCCTGATAAATACGTAGGAATACTACCTCTAAACAGGGGCGTGGGTTTCCTGTTAGGGCGCTTAACAAGCTAAACCATTCTTATAGTTCAGCTGCCTACCTTTAGGCAATGTTGTACGCACTACCCCGGTTGCGGCCAGGAACCTGCCTGGCGCTGCTGCTGGCCGGCCTGTGGGCCTCTGCCTGTTCCTCCGCTTCCGATGATCCGACACCCGAAGCACAGGCCGATCATCTGGCCCTAGGCAACCCCAGCGGCGCAACCCCCGACACCAATTCGCCCCAGAATTATCTGCTTCTGAAGCCCGAATACGCCCTTTCCTATCACCGCGACCAAGGCAAGCCCAATTGGGTAAGCTGGCACCTTGCGGCCAGTTGGCTAGGAAACAGCACCCGGCAGGATGACTTCCGGGCCGATGCCAGCCTGCCCGCCGGCTGGTACCAAGTGCAAGCCAGCAGCTACACCGGGTCCGGCTTTGACCGGGGCCACAATTGCCCCTCCGCCGACCGTACGGCTACGGCATCCAGCAATTCGGCCACCTTTCTGATGACGAATATGATGCCGCAGGCGCCGCGCAACAACCAACAGACGTGGGCCACGCTCGAGGATTTTTGCCGCCGGCAGGTAAATGCCGGAACCACCGAGCTCTACATTATCTGTGGTAGCTACGGCCGCGGCGGCACCGGCTCCAACGGCTACAAAACCACCCTGGACCAGGGCCGCATTACGGTGCCTGCCCGCACCTGGAAGGTGATTGTGATATTGCCTACTGGCACCCGCGACGCCACCCGCGTGACGACTGCTACCCGCGTTATTGCCGTTGATATGCCCAATAACCAAACCCTCAGCGCCGACTGGGGCAGCTACCGCACCAGCGTCGACGCCATCGAAGCGGCGACGGGGTACGACCTATTTTCAAACGTAGCACCCGCGGTGCAGGCAGAGGTAGAACAGCAGGTAGATACGGGCGCCCTATAGCAGCAACGCCCGTTTACAGCAGTAGCAGGCCTAGTAAGTTCGTCGCAGCTTTCCAGGAAGCAATAGGTAAACGCAGGAGGCCACCCAATCCGGCCCGATACCGGTGTTCGTTTATACAGTAGCTAGGCTTATTGCTACTGTTATGATACCCCTTTTCAACAAGGCTGGCGTTGCTATTGCCTTCGCCGACGACAACTGCCAGGCTATTTTTGATGCGCAGGGCAAAGTGCTGGCCTGGTTTGATCAGGAGTTGTTGTATGCCACCACGGGCCGGTATTTGGGGTGGGCTGAGCTGGGCTGGATTTATGACCGGGACGGACAACCCGCTCTCTTTACAGAAACTGCCTTCGGCGGATTGCCGCGGCCGCGGCTGCAGCCCGTGAAGGCCGAGGTAACAGGGCGGCTTCGGTGGGCTCAGCTACCTAGTAAACCGGTGTTGCGCCAACCCCGCCCCGCTCGCCGGACGCGGGTGCGCCACTGGTCGTTGGTGTCCGCTTTGTCGTATTTCCAGCAGTAGGTTTTGCCGCCATAGTTTTGGAGCAGTGTTGTCACACCGAGGCCATGTTAGCCCTGCCAGCGGAGGTTTGAAGCCCAAAAGGCTAGGTTGAAAATCAACGGGAAGCGGCAAGCACTTACTGCGGAATTCCGAGGTTTTTGCCGGCTTTGTTCTGCTCTTCTAGCTGCAGCGCCCGTAGCTTTTTGCTGTAGATGAAAATGGTAGCGTCGTTACTGGCCGCATTTTCGTCGTAGCTCAACGTCACTGTTTTGCCGTTCCAGCCATAGCGCGACTGATAGGGGTTGCGCTGCACGCCGGGGCCATATGCCCCGCGAATGGCCTCGAGCACGTGGTGGCTGTTGCGGCTGCCTTTGGTTTCCAGAATCACGACGGCCAGCCGACCCTTATAGAAGCCATAGCGGATTGAGGAAAGCTCGCCTTCTCCCAGCGTTTTTACATCACTCGTCCGCCGGTAGAACTTCGTGTCGCCGCCATTTTCTGCCAGTACCAGGTCCTTGTATTTGTTAACTGTCGATTCGAAGCGTGCACCCCGAAAGCCATAGCGTTCATCAAGGGTTGCTATGTCCGGGGTTGCCGTTTGTGCGGAGGCTAGTAAGCAGGTTTGCAGCAGCAGGAAAAGGAAGGTAAGAAGCTTTTTCATGGCAGAAAGAGGTTTAGCTGAACCAGAGCGTTGCGTGCATCCGGCAAAATAGGCCTGGTGCGGGCGGCTGTTTTCTGTATTCCTCTCTCCCTCAGATGCCTTTTTTTCTGATGCAGCGCTCGGTTTTCAGCAACCCATATCTGGTAGGGGGGCTGCAATTAGTTTCCTAGGGCTCTGCTTGCCGTGAAGGCCCAGCCGCGCTGTCAATGTCACAAAAGACCCAAACGTGGCCTTTTTATAGTTCTGTTTAGCAGGCATCTTAGAGTATTCAAACTGCTATTAGGACGCCTCTATGAAATTACTACTACCGATTCTTCCTCTAGTTCCTACCTGGTCATGTGCCGGCCATTTTTCACTGCCTGACTCGCTCAAGAAACCATCTGGGCGGCCTGCAAGGTGTACCGAAACCTGTGGTGTGTTGTAAGTGAAACCTTCTGAACAGCCGTTGTTGCCCGCGCTGGAAGGCTGCCAACCGCACGGCATGCACGCGCAACAACGTGCAAGAAGAGCTTTCCATGCTAGTGTCACGATCAGGCTCTGAAGTTGAAAACAGGAATCAGGAAATTAGAAATCACCAGATGACGTACGACCCCAAATATGGCCCGGCTGCCCAAACGCCGCAGCAGCGGGCGTATGTGCTGGCGCAAATGCAGGCCGCGCACCCTACTATGTTTAAGAAAGCAACGGGCTATGCCGCCCAGCTATATCGGCGCTATGTGCTGGGGGAGTTAAGCTGGCTGGATGTATGCGCCCTGCGCGACGCGCCCACTTCACAGCCCTAGCTAAGGTAGGGCTGACAAGCAGTGATTTGAAGGCAGCCAAGAATCCCTTAGTCTGCGCCCGTGGTACCTATTGCCCAAAGAGCGCACTGCTAAGCGGCCTATTAACAAAAAACGCCTTGCAAATCATTGATTTACAAGGCGTTTTCACACTCTATGAGCCTCCTGCCGGGATCGAACCAGCGACCTACTGATTACAAGTCAGTTGCTCTACCAGCTGAGCTAAGGAGGCGTTGAAGTAGCACAAAAGTAGTGTTTACACGGTCCGACGCAAAAAAAAACTGTGTTTTTTTAGCGCAATTACAGTAAGTGCCTGAACTTCCGAATAATAAAAAACGCTCCCATTCAAAGAACAGGAGCGTTTTGGTAGCTAGCGGAAGCCTTTGGTTAGCTTCTGACCAGTTTAAGCTGGCGTTTGAGCCCATCAATTCGGGCCTGTGCCTCGTCGATTCGGCCTTGGTATTCTTCCCGCAGCTGGCCGGCGTTCTTCGAGCGGGCAAAGAACTCGAGGTTGGTGCGCAGCGTGGAAATGTCGTTTTCCAGCTCGTTGATTTCACGGCGCAGGGCCTGCTCTTTTTTGTAGAGAAGCTGCTGCGCGTCGGGGGCGGCCTTGAGGCGCTCTACCTGCAGGTTGAACAGCAGGTCGGCGCGCTCGGCGTAGGAAAGACCCGGAACAGTGTCGAGGTATTTGCCCATCAGGGCCTGGAACTTCTCCTCCGCGCGTTCGGCGTTGCGAGCTGCACCATCAAACGAGCGCCAGGCCTGCACCTGCTCCTGGAAGCCTTCCAGAGTGCCCGGCTGATCGGCCGACAAAGCAGCAACTGTTTCGGCTATTTGTTGCAGGTGCTGAGTTTGCTCCTGGCTTAGCTGATGGGCATGATGTTCGCGCTGGCGAGTTTCTTCTTTCTTCCGGTCAAAGAAGGAGTCGCAGGCAGTGCGGAAGCGGTTCCAGACTTTATCCGACTGCTTCTCAGGTACCCGGCCAATCAGCTTCCAATCCTTCTGCAGACGAATAACTGTTTCGCGGGCTTCTTCCCAGTTAGGATTTTGAAGGGCGGCTTCGGCCTGCTCACAGAGCTCGAGCTTGCGCTTCAGGTTGGCGTTTTTCTCCTCATCCAGCGCTTTGAAAAACTGATTTTTACGCTGGAAAAACCCTTTGTAGGCTCCCCAGAACTGCTTGTTCAAGGATTCGGCTTTCTCCCGGGGTACTAGCCCAGCGGCATCCCATTCTTCCTTTAGCTTTTGCAGCTCATCGGTTTTGGAACGCCACTCGTTTACCCGTTCGGTTTGGAAGTCGCCGTAGGGTAGTAACTGCGCCAGCAAGGCAGATTTGCGCTCCAGATTGGCGTTTTCCTGCGTCTGGCGGGCCGTGAGAAATTCTTTTTTGCGATCATGAATCTGCTCCGAGGCCTGCAAGAAGCGTTGCCACAGGGTTTCGCGCTGCTCATTCGGAACGGGGCCAATATGCTTCCATTCCTCATGCAGCTGGCGCAGCTCCTGCAAGGCTTTGTTAATGCTGGGTTGCTGCTGCAGAGCCTCGGCGCGCGTAATCAGCACTTCCTTGGCCTCTAGGTTGCGGCGGCGGTCCAGCTCCTTCATTTCAAAGAACAGGCCGCGGTTGTTGTAGTAGATATCCAGCAGGGCGTGGTAGCTGTTCCAGAGCTCCTGCGCCTCTTTCTGAGGAACCGGTCCGGTTGCTTTCCAATCATTCTGGAGCGCTTTGATGCGCGCCGAGCTATCCTTGGTTTCGGCTGACTCCACTAGCTGCCGCAACTGCGACAACAGGTATTGTTTGTGCGAGAGGTTTTTGGCGCGCTGTTCGTCTTCGGCTTTGGCGTCACGCGCACGGTTGTCGCGAAACTCCTGCATGGCTTTTACTAGCTCCTCATGGCCGGCCGGACCGGCGTAGGAAAACTCATCGGCGTGGCCACCTGCCTCCGTGAAGCGCTGCCGAGCCGAGGTACGGTCGGTCTGAACGGTGGCATCATACTGCCGATACAGGTCCGCAATCTGCTTGCGGTTCTGGGCAGCATCGGGGCGGCGTAGTAGTGCCAGCAAATGGGCCGCCTGGCCAGCCAGATCAAGAGTGCTAAAGTCAGGGCCGGCTACTTCGGGCACGTATTCTTCAGCTTCTTCCGACGGGGTTGCTGCATTGGAGGCGGCGGGCTGTTCTGAAACTGAGGATATGTCTGAAGCCGTTGACTGTGCCTCAGTAGCAGCACTGGGCGCAGTTTCAGCTTCGGAAGTTTCCGCAGGGTTTGGGGCGGGAGTAGGGCTAGTAGCTGCGGAGTCGGCGGGCGTGGTGGTGCCGTAATGCGCTACGGCGCGGGCAGCACCGGCTGAGCTCACTTCCGGGCTGTCATCGGGCAAATGGGTGATAGATTCCGCTGTGGCAGCCGCTTCTGGCTGAATAGCAGCTGGTGTAGCCGTTGCGTCGGCTTCTGGCTCCGCAGTGCCGGCGCCAGCTGGCTCGGGTGCCGTGGGCGGTGGGCCCTGTGCGGGGCGCTCCGTTATATCCTCGGCATCAGGATTTTGTCGTGATTCTATTTCAGCCAGCCGACGTTCCAGAATACTCTGTGGCGACTCCGAATTGGCATCGGAAGGAGCGGGGGCGTTGGTATTTTGTTCGGGTAGCATACGAGTCAGCAGGAAACCCCCACAAACGGTGGGGTGGGTGATAGGCGCTTAATTTAGGCGGGGGTCGGTGGGATAATTGGACAGCACACGGTAGCGGCCGCCTTTTTCCCGCAGGATAGACTGCCAAAAGGCATCAGTATCCAAAGTAAATACTTTATCGGCAGCATTGGGGTGCACAATCCAGACATTTTCCCGCACCTCCTCCGCCAGTTGCCCAGCAGTCCAGCCAGAATAGCCCACGTACAAACGGATGGCATCCGGCTCGGTGCGGCCGGAAATGAGCTGCTCCAGCAACTGCCGGAAGTCGCCGCCCCAGTACACATCGTGGCCGAGGTCTACGGCCTGAGGCAGATCAGGCTGCATGTGGAGGTAGTGCAGGGTATCGGCCTGCACGGGGCCGCCAATGCCGAGCGGAACATGCGCGGCGGGCAGGGTTTGGCCCCCGGGCAGCTCTAACACATCGCCGAGCTGCAGGGAAGCCTGGCGGTTGAGAACCAGGCCGAACGAGCCTTCCTCATCAGAATGGCTACATAACAACACGACAGTGCGCTCAAAATTAGGATCACCCAGAAATGGCTGAGAAATCAATAGGCTACCGGGACGAAGACGGGGCATCGGGAGCGGGGGTTGATGGGTGAAGACAAATGGGAGGAGGCCAGGCGCACTATTAGTAAGTACGGAAAAGATTCCGACTGTTGCAGCCTGGGCTTGGTGCTAAGAGTACGCTGGTAAGGGGGCCAGAGGTTCCGCGAGCCGCCTGCATTGTGCTACCTTGCATCGGAATTATGATGCACAAGCCCGTGGGCCGGCCTGAAAACCGCCTGACTTTGGTAGTTGTTGCATGCAGGTTGCTGCTTTCCCAGCTCTTTATTACTCGACTTATGACTGATCCGCAACTGGCGGCCCTGCGCCAGACGTATTCCCAGCGCACTCTCACGGAAGATCTCGTGCTTCCGGATGCCGTACGCCAGTTTCGGGCCTGGCTCGATGAGGCCATTGGCGCGCAGCTGGACGAGCCTACGGCCATGACGCTGGCTACCGTAAACGAGGCCGGCCAGCCCGCCGCCCGCATAGTGCTGCTGAAAGGGCTGCCCAATGACGAAGGCTTTCTATTTTACACCAACTATGATTCTCGCAAAGGGCAGGAGTTGGCTACTAGCCCATTGGCCGCGCTAACCTTTTTTTGGCCTGGGCTGGAGCGGCAGGTGCGCGTAGAAGGCAGAGTGGAAAAGGCGCCGGAATCGGTATCGACAGAGTACTTCCAGAGCCGGCCCCGGGCCAGCCAGATTGGGGCCTGGGCCTCGCCGCAGAGCCAGCCCATCCGGAGCCGGGAGGAGCTGGAACAGCGCGAGCAGGAACTGGAGCAGCGCTTTGCAGGCCAAGAGGTGCTGCCGCGCCCGGCACACTGGGGCGGCTATGTGCTGCTGCCGCAGCGGGTGGAGTTTTGGCAGGGCCGTCCCTCGCGCCTCCACGACCGGATTGTGTATGAGCGCGTAGGCCAGCAGTGGCGCCTGAGCCGCCTAGCCCCCTGAGGCTCGCTAACCCGGCCGCAAACCCAAGCGAGGCAAGCGGCTACTAGGTGCTTGCTCGGCGCCAACCCTATATTGCATGTATCATCCCCTCACCCAAGAAAAAGTTGGCTGAAATTCAACCCGTGCGCGGCTGGCGCTATAACGCCGAATTAAGCCGGCAGATTGATGCGTACGTGTCGCCTTTGTTTGATGTCGTGTCGCAGAAGCAGCGGGAAGCGCTATACCGGAATCCGCTCAACAGCATTCATTTGTCGGTGCCGCGGGGTGGGGATCCAGCCGGCGAGGCGTTAGTGCGGTTGCAGGAGTGGCAGCAGCAGGGCGTGCTGGTGCAGGATGAGCTACCCGGCATTTACGTGTACTACCAGTATTTCCGGCTGCCGGGCAGCACCCGCGAATACTGCCGCAAAGGGTTCATGTGCCACATCCGGGCCACCGACTGGACCGAAAACCAGGTGCTGCGCCACGAAAACACGCTACCCTCTTCCGTAAATGACCGCGCCGAGCTACTAGCCCGCACCGAGTTTCAAACCAGCGCCACCCACGGCCTGTACCGCGACGAGGAGTTTGAGCTGGAGCGCTACATGGATGAGGCCATGCAGGACCCGCTCTACCAGACGGAAGAGGACTATCAGGGCGCCCGCGACGTGCTGGCCGTAATTCAGGATGTACACATTATCCGGCGGTTTCAGGAGCTGGTAGGGGCTAGGCAGGTGATTCTGGCCGATGGGCACCACCGCTACGAGGGCTCTTTGGCGTACCGGAAGGCGCGGCGTATGGCCGCCGGAGCGGCGTACACGGGCCAAGAAATCTGGAACTTCCATCTGATGTACCTCACGAATGCCGCCGCCGATGATTTGCGGATTTTGCCCACGCACCGGCTGGTGCTGGAGCTGCCCAATGGGCTTACCTCCGAGGAGCTGCTAGCGCGTCTGGAACCCTACTTCACCTTGCTACCCCTCGACGACCCGTATGACCTGCCGGAGCGTATTGCCGGCAAGCCGTGGGCGTTTGGGCTGTATTTGGGCGAAGGACAAGTGTATAAAATTCGGCTGCGGCCTGAAGCCCACGCCCTGCTAGACTGGCCCACCACTCCGGAGGTTAAAAACCTGGACTTAACGGTGCTACACTACTTTGTGCTCGAAAAAGCCCTGGGTATTGTGGGGCCTGAAGAGCAGCGGCAGTGGCCCGGAGTGGCCTATGTGCGCAACTTTCCGGAGTGCCTGTCTAGAGTTGACCGCGGAGAAGCCCGGGCCGCTCTGATAACTAATGAAGTAACCATGGAGGAAGTAGAGCGTGTGTGCCACTCCGGCGCCGTGATGCCGCCAAAATCCACCTTTTTCTACCCCAAAACCATCGGCGGCTTCCTGTTCAGCAGTATCCGCGACGAAGAAAACCTTTCGCCTTTTTATGCTGCATTCCGCTCCTAATCCTGCTGCCGGCGCCCCTAGGCTGGTGCTGGCCTCCAACTCGCCGCGCCGCCGCCAACTGTTGCTGGATTTGGGGTTGCGCTATGAGGTGCGGCTGCGCGAGGTAAATGAAAGCTTCCCACCGCATTTGGTCCGCGCCGAAGTGGCCGAATACCTGGCCGCCCATAAAGCCGCTGCTTACGCTCCCGACCTGGCCCCCGATGAGTTGGTTATTACAGCCGATACCATTGTGTGCCTGGAAGATGATGTGCTCAATAAACCCGCCGATGCGGCCGAAGCAGTACAGATGCTGACCCGCTTGCAGGGCCGCGCCCACGACGTGTTCACGGGCGTGTGCCTGCTGCACGGCGACGGCCGCCGCGTGGTGTTCTCCGACCAAACGCGGGTGCATTTTCGCGCATTAAGCTCTGCGGAAATTGAGCACTACGTAGCCCATTATAGCCCCCTTGACAAAGCCGGGGCGTATGGCGCTCAGGATTGGATTGGCATGGTAGCCGTCACGCGGCTGGAAGGCTCGTACTTCAATGTAATGGGCCTGCCTGTGCACCGCGTATGGGAAGAGCTGGAAAAGCTAGGTGCCGTAGGGGTTTAAACCCACAGGCACCCTAGTACAAGCGCGCCGGGCGCCGCCCATAGAGGAGGGTGGGGCGCCCGGCGCGCTTGTACTAGGGTGTTTAGTTCGCTGAACCGTTGTTATGCTAGTCGCTTCAGCAAATCCTGCTGCACGGCCTGCCACTCGGCTTCTTGTCCGGCCTGCTGGTACAGCTCCAGCAGTTCCGATTTTTTGGCTACTGCTTGAACCGCGCGTTGTGCCAGGTCAATCAGCTCGTCTTCGTCGCTTACATCCAGCTCATCGGTGAGGGCGAGCAGCGCCGGTGGAAAGCCGGGAGCGGGCGCACCTAGGTAGGCCGCCACTACTTCTGCAGCAGCCAGAGCCGGTGCCGCCGTATCGATTTCCAGATAGCCATCTTCTTCGGCTGCCGATACCAGCGCTTCCAGCAGAAGCACTTCACTCGGGTCATCCTCAAACTCAGCGAGAAAATCGGCTGCGTCGTCGAGGTCTAAATTCTGCAAGCTATTCGTTGCCATATCTTGTCACATCAGGAGTAGCCCAAAGATAGGTGCCTTACCAGAGTTACTGGTTGGTGCAGGGGCCAAGCGTCCTTTTCCCCAGCAGCTGAGCAGCAATAAACGGGTGGTTTCCGTGTTGCTACCACTGATATTAACGTATTTCGTAGTTCTGATGCCCAAAACGGAGTTAAGGAACATGCCCATTGCCCCCGACGTACCAACCGTATTGCAGCGGTTGCGCCATGAAACCCGGCCTTACCACGAGGCGCTGGAACAAAATGAATTCAACCAGGCTCTAGCCGCTCACACTGTTACGGAGGCGGCTACCCTGCATTTCCTCACCAAGCTCTACGGGTTTCTGGCGCCCTACGAGGCGGCATTGCGCCAGCATGGGTTACCAGCGGAGTGGCAGCTAGCCGACCGCTACCGGGTGCAGTGGCTACTCCAGGATTTGGCGCCGGATGGTGCGCCGGGTTCATTGCCGCTTTGCCCAGATATGCCGCCTTTGCACACGCAAGCTCAACTGTTAGGCGCCATGTACGTAATGGAAGGCTCCTCGCTCGGTGGGCAGGTGATTGCGCGGCAGCTGGCCAAGGCCCACATTCCGTATCGTACGTATTTTACCGGCCGGGCAGAGCGAACCGGTTTGCTATGGAAATCCTTCTGCCTCTTATTGGAGCAAGCTGCCGGTCCGGAGAATGAAGACGAAATCGTCGCCTCCGCCCGACTTACTTTTCAAAAACTACACGCGTGGATAAACCAGGCTTAGCTATTACCGATGAAAGCCTGTTGGGTGCGCCCATCACGCTGACTAACTGCGACCGGGAGCCCATACACATTCCGGGTTCCGTTCAGCCCTATGGCTTTTTGCTGTGCCTGGATGAGCAAACCCAGCGCGTGGTGCAGGCCAGCGAAAACACGCAGGCGCTCATCGGAATATCAGCAGAAGAGCTGATTGGCACCGGCCTCGACCGGTTGCTAGGGCCAACCCGGCTAGCTGAGGTAGAGCAGGTACTTCCTACCCTTACCGAAGCCGCCAAGTTGCTCGGTACCCGCCTGGAAGCAGTGCCGGGCCAGCCTTTCTATAAGCTGATTTTGCACCGCTACGACGGGCTGCTGTGGGCCGAGTTTGAGCCCGTAGCAGAAAACAGCCCGCCCGCTCTGGATCTACCGTTTCTGAATGCCGCCCTAGGGCAGATGCTGGCCGCAACCACCGTGCTCGAATTCTGCCAGCATGCGGTAGAAGAAATACGCGGGATTACCGGCTTTGATCGGGTGGCGATTTATCGGTTTGCGGCCGATGAAAGCGGAGAAATTATTGCCGAAGCCAAGCGCGACGACCTGGACCCCTGGCTAGGGCTGCATTACCCTGCCACCGATATTCCGCAGCAGGCCCGGGCCATGTACTTGAAAAACTGGCTGCGCTTTATTCCGGATGCCTCCTACGTGCCAGCTAAGCTGGTGCCAACGCTAAACCCGACCAAAAACCGCCCACCCGACATGACCTATGCCGTGCTGCGCAGCGTGTCGCCCATTCACTTGGAGTACCTGCACAACATGGGCTCAGCGGCCACCATGACGATTTCCCTGATTCAGGGCGGCAAGCTGTGGGGCATGATTACCTGCCACCACCAGTCGCCGATGCTGGTGAGCTACGAACTGCGCGACTTATGCCAGTTTGTGGGCAAAACCTTCTCGGCGCTGCTTGGCTCCAAAGAGCAGCACGATGAGCAGGCCTACCAACTCCACATCCGCGAAACCCAGGTGCGGTTGCTGGAGCAAGTAACTACCCACGCCAATTTCATCGAAGGCCTGTACCAGCACAGTCCTACGCTGCTGGACGTGTTTGATTGTGGCGGAGCGGCTATTTGCTTTGAGCAGGACATCATCACGCTGGGCACAACTCCTACCAAGGCCCAGATTCAGGAGCTGACGCAGTGGCTGCAGCAACACGTGCAGCAAGAGGTGTTTTACACCAATTCCTACGTGCGCCACAACCCGGCCGGCCTTGAAATTCGGGCGTCGGCCAGCGGCATTCTGGCCATTACGCTTTCCCAGGAAGCCCCAGGTGACTATATTTTCTGGTTTCGGCCCGAGATGATTCAGACCGTGACGTGGGCGGGCAAAAACGACAAGCTGCAGAAGTTGGCCGATGGGCAATTATTTCTTTCGCCCCGCCAGTCGTTTGAGTCGTGGAAGGAGCTAGTAGAAAGCACGGCGGCAGCCTGGAAACCCATGGAAATTGAAGCGGCCAAGGAAATCCGCCTGCACATTTCCGATATCCGCCTAAAGGTATTTAATGAGCTACAAGCACGCGCCCTAAGCCTGAGCCGCCTGAATGCGGAGCTGGAGCGCAGCAACGATGAGCTCGATTCCTTTGCCTACGTGGCCTCGCACGATCTGAAAGAGCCCCTGCGCGGCATTCACAATTATTCCATCTTTCTGCTGGAAGATTATGCCGACCAGTTGGATGCCGATGGGGTCCAGAAGCTCCAGACTCTGGTGCGGCTCAGCCAGCGCATGGAAGCCCTGATTGAGTCGTTGCTCCAGCTCTCGCGCCTAGGCCGGCAAGATTTGCAGGTAGAGGAAGTTGATATGAACCTGTTGGTCAGCGAAGTGCTGGACCTACTCTCGCCCCGGCTAGAGCAGACCGAAACGAAAGTGGAAGTGCTGCAGCCACTCCCCATTATTCGGGGCGATGGAACGCGCCTGCGGGAGGTGCTCAACAACCTGCTCACCAATGCCATGCGCTACAGCACGCAGGCTAGCAAACAAGTAACGGTGGGCGTGGCCCCACCTACGGCTCGGGGGCCTCAGGGAACAGGCGCTCCGGAAGAGTATGTTGTGTTTTTCGTGCGCGACCAAGGTATTGGCATCGACGCCAAGCACCACGAAACCATCTTTAAAATATTCAAACGCCTGCACAGCCAAGAAAAATTCGGGGGCGGGACCGGAGCTGGCCTGGCAATTGCCAAAAAAATGATTGAAAAGCACTTTGGTGAAATCTGGGTAGAGTCCGTACCAGGCCAAGGCGCTACCTTCTACTTTTCGATTTCCAAACACCTATGATTGCTGCCCCCTTAACGCCCATTCTTGTGGTGGAAGATAGCCTGGAGGACTTTACGGCCCTAGGCCGGGCCTTCCGGAAAAATGCGCTGCAGAATCCGGTGCTGCGCTGCGAAGACGGCGACCAGGCTCTGGAATACCTGCAGGGGTATGGCAAGCACCCATCGTGGCCCCAGGTGTTGCCCGCCATTATTCTGCTGGATCTGAACATGCCGGGCACCGATGGACGCACCGTGCTCGGAATCCTCAAGCACGACCCGCGGTTGCATTCCATCCCTGTCATTATCTTCAGCACTTCCTCCAATGCGAACGATATTGACGAGTGCTACCGGTTAGGGGCTAACAGTTACTTAACCAAACCGGTAGAGTATGCCATGCTGGAGGAAAAAGTGCGGTTGGTTATTCGGTACTGGCTGGAAACAGTTGAATTGCCCATTACTCGATAGAAGGTTTCAGGCGTGAAAAAGATCTTACTCATCGATGATAATGAGCAGGACCGAGAACTGTACAAACGCTTTCTGAAGCGTCAACCAGGCAGCTCCGAGCAGTTTATCATTCAGGAAGCCACTTCCGGCGAAGAAGGGCTAGCCATGTTTCAGTCAGTGCGGCCTGATTGTGTGTTGCTGGATTACAACCTGCTGGATACCGATGGCCTGGCCGTACTGGCGGAGCTGCAAAAGCTTACCCCGCCTGATACGCTGTGTGTGGTTATGATTACCGGCGGGGGTAGCGAAACCCTGGCTGTGCGCGTACTTAATGGGGGGGCGCTTGATTACCTGGTAAAGCAGCAGTTTGATCGGGAGCTACTGTACAAAACGGTAATTCATGCCATTGAAAAAAATGAGTGGCGCCAGCACGTAGCCCAGCACCACCAGCAGCTGCAGCAGGTAAATCAGCAGCTGCGCGAATCGTTGGCGGCCCTAACCGAAACCCGCCAGCAGATTCAGCACGCCAATGGGCAGCTACAGGCGGCTAATGAGGAAATACAAGCGCATAACCAGAAGCTGGATACCACCAACCAGCAATTAGCTCGCACCAACGCCGACCTGGATAACTTTGTGTACGCGGCCTCGCATGATTTGCGCCAGCCCATTCATAACCTGCGTGGGTTGTTTGAGGAGCTGCGCCGCTCGGCTAGGTTTGATGACCCCGAAGAAGAGCTGCTGCTACGGCTGGTAGATGACTCCTTGCGCAGCATCACCACCACCATCACCGATTTGGCCGCCGTTGTGCAGGAAGGCCGCCTGCCCAGCGACCAGCATACCGAGCGGGTAGAACTGGCTAGCCTTACCACCGAGGTGCTGCAGTCATTGCGCCCTGAGTTGCTAGCTGCCCAAGCCAACGTAACCACCCATTTTGAGGCGTTGCCCGAGGTATCGTATATCCGGAGCAACCTGCGCACCATTCTGCTCAATCTGATCAGCAACGCTCTGAAATACCGGCATCCGGAGCGGGCATTGCGGCTTCAGGTGTGCTCGGGCCTAATACATGGGCAGCCTGTGCTAAGCATTCAGGATAATGGTTTGGGGCTTGACCTAGAGCGATACGGTAAAGAGCTATTCCAGCTGTTTCGGCGGTTTCATCCGCAGGCCGGCGAAGGTACGGGCGTGGGCTTGTTTCTGGTGAATCGGCTGGTGCAGGCGCAGGGCGGCCGCATTGAGGTGGAAAGCGAAACCAACACCGGTACCACCTTTCACTTGTATCTGCAAAGCTGAAAACTACTCGGTTAGGGGCAGCTCCGGCAAGGGCTGATTGGGCCGGGCATAACCGTAGCGCCCCACTGGCGTGGCGGTATAATACGTATCGAGGCCGCTAAGACAAACAGTTTCGGCCCCGACCAGATCCAGGGAGCCATCGGTGCGCACTACCCCTTCGGGCAGGTACAAGTGCTCTACACTGCCGATAAACAACACCGTCCCGTTCACTTCAATGGGTACTTCCTGTACCAGCTTCAGACCCAGCCGTAGCTTGCTTTCCTGCACGTACGGAGCCAGAAATCCATCGTGGTAGGCCGGGGTAAGGCCGCAAGCCTCAAACTCTGATACCTCACGCGCAAAATTGGCCGAGGTCAGGTGGGCCTCCTTCATGATGCCCGCGTGCACATGGTTGAGGGTGTAGTAACCAGTCGCTCGAATGTTGTCGTAGGAGTGGCGCGGTACCGATGGCGGCCGCATCACCAGCCCGAGTAGCGCCGGATTCGACCCCAGGTGCACCACCGAGCTAATAATAGCCAGATTGGTTTGCCCTTCCGCATTGCAGGTGCCTAGCAGATTTGCCGACTTAAAGCCCGTGACGGCGTTAATCAAATTCAGGCGGTATACCTTTTCCAGGTTGGCTACATCGGCGGCAGTAAAGTGGGGCATTGCAGGACTTGTTGGGGCTAGTGAAATGCTACAACCAGTAACCCGGCAAAATGTATGTCAACTAATTATGTAAATCAAAAAAAATAATTCACCCATTAACATAAAAAGCACCGTTAGCTAAATAAGCTAACGGTGCTTTTTATGTTAATGGGTGAATTATGCTAGCCTATTAAGGCATCAATACGCTGTCAATTACGTGAATTACGCCATTGCTTTGCGTTACATCATACGTTGAGATAGTAGAAATACCACCTTTCTCATCTTGCAGCACTACGTTTTTCGGGCCGTTCATCATTGCCTTCAGCGTGCCGCCGCTCACCGTCTTCAGGGTAGCGGTGCCTTTGCCGGCCTTAATGGCGGCCATAATCTTCTCGGCGGTCATGTTGCCGGCTACCACGTGGTAGGTCAGGATTTTGGTGAGCGTGGCTTTGTTCTCGGGCTTCACCAGGGTTTCTACCGTACCGGCAGGTAGTGCGTTAAAGGCGGCATTGGTAGGGGCAAACACGGTGAACGGGCCTTTGCCTTGCAGCGTTTCTACCAGACCAGCGGCCTTTACGGCGGCTACCAGGGTCGTGTGGTCTTTCGACTTAACCGCGTTTTCAACAATGTTTTTGTTGGGGTACATTGCCTCGCCGCCAACGGACACCGTACCAGCCGTAAGCATGGCCTGGGCCGAAGCAGAAGTAGCAGAAGCCGCGCCGAGTACGGCAACGAAGGCGAGGGAAAGCAGGGACTTTTTCATGGATGAAGTAAGGGAGGCTAGGTGAGCAATGAAACTATTTGCCGGCACTTACGCCCCCTAACTCCTCATCGGATTTAGGGTAGTTCAATTATTTTTACTTACTCAGGAACTAAAATCAATTAATTCGCTGGCTGATAATCAAAAGCGGGTTAGATGGTCGTATGCTTATTTTATAAATAGCTAGCTGAAAATTAAATTAAGTAGTGGTTTATCAGAGGGTATCCGCCTATATTTTATTGCTCGAACAGGGCCGCGGCCAGGGGGGCATCAAGGTGATAAATATCGGGCAGGAAGTTCAGGCGGCCGTTGTCGGTTTCACAGGTGTAGTAGCGGAGGTAAATGCGTAGCGGGCGTTGCAGATCAAACCGGTGCTTCTCGCGGTTTCGGATGCTGGCGTGCATGGTGGCCAGGTCGGGAAGGCGGCCTTCGCGGCGCAACAGGTACTCGGCCAGCTTTACGGGGTTTTCTACTCGCACGCAGCCGTGGCTTAGCGCCCTGTCGGCCCTAGTAAATGCTGTGCGCGCCGGCGTGTCGTGCAGGAATACAGAATGTTCGTTGGGAAAATAGAATACCACGTTGCCCAAGGCATTAAACGAGCCCGCCCGCTGGCGGATGGCGTAGGAGAACTTCTCCGGCGTTATTTTCTGCCAGTTTACCCGCCACGGATTGATAAGGCGGTTGCGGCCATCGTAGAGGCGGTAGTGGTTGTCGTAGAGGTAGCTGGGGTCACGCTGGAGCTCCGGCAGAAACTCCCGCACCGCAATGCTGTAGGGCACGCGCCATTCCGGTGCCGTCACAAACACCAGCAAGCGGCTGCTAACCAGCGGTGTGGGCCACTCAGGCTCCCCCACAATTACCTTATGCGTTTGCACTACCTGCTCGTGGCGCATTACCTGGAGGCGGTAGGCCGGAATATTTACTATAATGTATTCCGAGTCGGTGGGCGCTTCCCAGCGCAGGCGTTCCAGGTTAAGCGCCACTTGCCGGAATCCCGCCACGGTATCCTGCATCAGGCGAGCTGAGTCGGTGGGAGAAGTACGCAAGGCTTTAGTCCAGCTTGTTTGCAGCAGCCGGTAGCGGCGAGACGCGGGCTGAGCGCGCAGCAGCATAGCTTCAAAATCGGGAGTGAGCAGCGCCTCGTGCAGCGCGTTGGCGGCCTGCCGAGCCACCAGGGAATCGGGCTGAACTGCGGGGGTAAGCGAATGGGGCTGGAGGTAGCCTTGCCGCAGGTGGCTGCTATAGCGCAGCAGCGCATCGGTTAGCCGCAGCTCAAAACGGGCTAGTTGCTGGTTGCGCAGCTTAGCCGAGGGCGCCAGCCGCAAGGAGTCGGGCAAGGTGAGGAGCTGGTCCCAGGCGTAGCGGCTGCGCGGAAGGCCTACTTCGGCGGCTCGCCCCAGCAGGGCCAGTGCCCGCACGGCCTCTTGGTTCCAGCCCGCTTCCTGAATCCAGCGGGCAGTGAAATCGTGCTCGGCATAAAACACGTGCACGGCTTGCCCATACCGAAGACCTAGTTGCTGGTAGGTAGCTTCGGGCTGATACCGGGCCGGGGCGAGCAAGGCACGCAAAGATGCCTGGGCCAGTGCAGGAGGGCCTGTCGGCTTACTTGGAGACGTCGACGAGTCCTCGCCCTTGTTGTTGGAATACCCATCCAACGACAAGGCGCAGCCAGCGAGGAGCAGCAAAGCAAAAATGGCAGACCGCACGGTGCTTCTTAACCTGGCCATCGGGGGAGTGGGGGTAAGAAGTGACGGGAAAGCGGATAGTATGGGTTACGGCATAGAAAAAACGCGAAGACAGACGATGAATAAGCGTAGAATAATTTACGCAAAAATTATGATTACTAGGCAATTAACTGCTGTAAAGTGTGCGGCCTAGAGTCCCGCTTGTTTCAAACGGGCATCAAATGGATGGGGCTCTAGGCTTACCGTTCGGAGCTGGGCGTGGTCGGGGTGGAGCGGGTTGAACAGGTAATTCCACTCGGAGGGAGCATGGGCCGAGGGCACGCGCATCAGCCAGTACCGGCCTTCTTCCAGCCAGGCCCGCCCGATTTCGGCCAGCTCCGAAGGGTAGGGAACCTGCTGCCAGTTAACGGGCAGATCAGAGGGGTTTATCTGCAGATACGGGGTAGCGTCGGGCAGCTCCAGGGTGAGGGCAAAGTAGTTGCGGGGCAGCACCGGCGAGTTGGCCAGCACCTCCAGCTTGGCTAACGATAGATGTTCGGCGGTGTAGAGAATCTGGGAGCCAATGTTGTGCCAGCGCCCGCCGTAGTAGAGTCCGCCCTGGCCGGAGGTATCGGAAATGTAGGGCGCTTTGCCGAGCCGATATACGAGCATCAGATCAAGATAAATACACTGCCCGCGCCCAATCTGGCGTAGCGGATTGGGCGCGGGCGGCACTCAGGAAAGCTTACGAAAAATGACCGTGCTGAATGCGGCCCAGCACATCCTGCACTTGGTCGCGGCCAATAACGGAGTGCAGCAGGTTTTTGGGTTTTTGCCCCCCTAGGGCCGGAATAGGCGAGTTCAGCCAGAAATGCAGGTCTTCTTCGTCTTCAAACACCTCCATGCCCTTCACCAGCACCGCCGAGAGCTGAATGGCTTTTTCGCCCTCATCCAGAGTTAGGGGCTTTTGGGTTTGCTCGCGCCGAGCCAGGGTGCTTTCTGAAACACCCAGCACGGCGCTCATTTCCTTATTGGAGAAGCCCAAATGTCGTTGCAACGCCCGCACCGCCTGCACCGAAATGCCCTTGATGGCGACGGCCAGCAAATCCATTTCATTGCGCACCAGCTGCGGAATTACGGCCGGCCCACCCATCAGGTCCACCATGTTGGCCACCGAAGTTTTACGAACGACTGTCATTTGCGTGTTTTTTACTCGTCATTTGAAGGCAATATACGTAGTAACTACACAACCCGATGAAATGATTCAGTGAGGTAAGAGCAGAGCCCTATCTTACTAGCCTCTTATTTCCCCCAAACCCTGCCTTAGCAGGCCATAAGTAGGTTTCACATGACCGATAAAGAACGAGTACAGCTAAGCAAATTCCTGAGCCTGCACCTGCGGCATACGCCCGAGGCGCTGGGCCTCACATTAGACTCCGGCGGATGGGTGGCTGTAGCTGATTTGCTGGCCGGCGCCAACAGCAACAGAAGAACTGGACCGCTCCTAACGCAGGAACTACTAGAGGAAGTGGTACGCACCAACGACAAGCAACGGTTTGCTTTTGACGAAACCGGTACCCGCATTCGGGCCCAACAAGGCCACAGCCAGGAGATTGATCTGGAGTTGCAGCCGCAGGAGCCGCCGGGGGTGCTCTACCACGGTACTGTGGCCTCGGCGCTACCTGCCATATGGGCCCAAGGCCTGCTGAAAATGAAGCGCCACCATGTGCATTTATCTCCGGATGTAGCCACGGCCCAGCGGGTAGGCAGTAGGCGAGGAGCACCCGTAGTGCTGGTACTAGATGCGGCGGGGCTACACGCCACCGGGGCCGTGTTCTATAAGTCAGGCAACGGCGTGTGGCTGACGGACCAAGTGCCACCCGAGTTTCTGCGGCCGCTGGAGGGTTAAGCCCGCCGAAGGCCTAGTAGGCCTGTATTTTCAACTTACTTTTGGGGCTGTATTTAGCTGCTTTTCTATGTCCACTGCTGTTGCTGCCGACCTGCTTATTACCGCTACGGCGGAGTTTATCCGCAAAAAATTCCTGCACGAGGGCTCCGGCCACGATTGGGAGCATATCCGCCGGGTGTGGCAGGTGGCTCGTTCCCTAGCCCTGCAAACCCCGCAAGCCGACTTGCTCGTGACGGAGCTGGGCGCCTTGCTGCATGACGTAGCCGACTGGAAATTTCACGGGGGCGATGAAGAAGCCGGGCCGCGCGCCGCCCGGCAGTGGCTGGAGAGCCAGCAAGCGCCGGAAAAGGTTATCCAGCGCGTGGAGGCCATCATCCGCGAAATCAGCTTTAAGGGCCTGGGCGTAGCTACTCCCATGAGTACCCTGGAAGGCGAGCTGGTGCAGGACGCCGACCGGCTCGATGCCATTGGCGCCATTGGGGTAGCCCGAGCCTTTGCTTACGGCGGGCACAAGGGCCGCCCCCTGCACGACCCCACTGTGCCGCCCCTGCAGCACGCTTCCTTTGAGAGTTATAAGCAGAACACGGCGCCCACCATCAACCACTTCTATGAGAAGCTGCTGCACCTGCGCGAGCGGCTGAATACGCCCGCCGCGCTGCGGGTGGCGGAGGAGCGCCATGCCTTTATGGAGCTGTTCCTGACGCAGTTTTTGCGGGAGTGGGATGGGCAGGATGTGCCCCAGGAGTAATTCCTATTCCTATCTTTACCCCATGCGTTTTCTCCTCCCGTTTTCCCGCTTTCTGGTGCCATTGCTGGTGCTCGTGCTAGCCGCTTCCTGTCGTACCTGCCCGATGGCTTCCTGCCACACGCGTAAGGTGCATCTGCACAATGGTACCAAGTACCGCGGCCAGCCCTGGTTTAAGAAACAGAACCCCGCCATCGGCGAAAAAATCAAGGTGCACAAGCAGGGTTCAGGCAAGCATCAGAACGACAGGAGCAAGACCCTGAAGTAACCCTTGAATCGGGTTTCTGGCTAGGTAAAACGGCATTTTTTGCGTATCTTGCAAGCTTAAACAAGTTCACTCTCACGGGTCCGAAAGCTCCTCTAATAGAACCTTTCGGACCGACTACATTCTCCCTATGGCGGAAGGCGAAAAGATCATTCCGATAAACATTGAAGATGAGATGCGTGGGGCCTACATCGACTATTCGATGTCGGTTATCATCTCCCGGGCTCTGCCCGATGTGCGCGACGGTTTGAAACCCGTGCACCGGCGCGTGCTCTACGGCATGTCGGAGCTGGGCGTATCCTACAACAAATCCTATAAAAAGAGCGCCCGTATTGTGGGGGAGGTGCTTGGTAAGTATCACCCCCACGGCGACTCCTCGGTATACGATACCATGGTGCGTATGGCCCAGGACTGGAGCCTGCGCTACCCCCTCGTCGACGGTCAAGGTAACTTCGGTAGCATCGACGGCGACTCGCCGGCAGCTATGCGTTACACCGAGGCTCGCCTCAAGCGCCTGGCCGACGAAATGCTCGGCGACCTGGACAAGGACACCGTTGACTTCCAGCCTAACTTCGATGACTCCCTGGAGGAGCCATCGGTCATGCCGGCCAAGTTCCCTAACCTGCTGGTGAACGGAACCACCGGTATTGCTGTGGGTATGGCTACCAACATGGCGCCGCACAACCTCACAGAGGTAGTAGATGGCATCATTGCCTACCTGGCCAACCCCGACATTACCATTGCCGAGCTAATGGAGCACGTAACCGCTCCTGACTTCCCCACGGGAGGTATCATCTATGGCTACGAAGGAGTAAAGCAAGCTTTTGAAACCGGCCGTGGCCGCGTAGTAATGCGCGCTAAAGCCCACTTCGAAACCACGCCCACCGGCAAGGAGCAAATCGTGATAACCGAAATTCCCTATATGGTGAATAAGGCGAACATGATTGAGAAGACGGCGGCCCTCATCAACGAAAAGAAGATTGAAGGTATTGCCGACTTGCGCGACGAGTCGGACCGCGACGGTATGCGCGTGGTATATGACCTGAAGCGGGATGCCATGCCGACGGTTGTTCTCAACAACCTGTATAAGTATACCCAGCTGCAGTCTTCCTTCGGGGTGAACAATGTGGCCTTGGTGAAAGGTCGTCCGATGACCCTGAACCTGAAGGACCTCATTCATCACTTTGTAGACCACCGCGCCGACGTAGTAATCCGTCGGACCCGCTACGAGCTGGCGGAAGCCCAGAAGCGTGCTCACATCCTGGAGGGTCTGCTGATTGCACTGGACCACCTGGATGAGGTAATTGCCCTGATTCGCGGCTCGCGCGATGGTGAGGTAGCCCGTCAACAGCTCATCGAGCGTTTCTCGCTGAGTGAGGTACAGGCCCGTGCTATCCTGGATATGCGTCTGCAGCGCCTCACCGGCCTGGAGCGCGACAAGATTGTGGCCGAATACAACGAGCTGATGGCCCTCATCGACCACCTGAAGGCTGTTCTGGCTTCGGATGAGATGCAGCGCGACATTATTCGCAACGAGTTGCTCGAAATCAAGGAGCGCTACGGCGATGCCCGCCGCACCGCCATTGAGTACGCCGGTGGCGACTTCTCGATGGAGGACATGATTGCCGATGAGAGCATGGTGATTACCATCTCCCGCGAAGGCTACATCAAGCGTACGGCCCTCGACGAATACCGGGCACAAGGTCGGGGAGGAGTTGGTGCCCGCGGTGCTACCTCTAAGCAGGATGACTTCACGGAGCACCTGTTCGTAGCCACCACCCACGAATACTTGCTGTTCTTTACGGAGCTAGGGCGCGTGTTCTGGCTGAAAGTGTACGAAGTGCCGGAAGGAGGGAAGGCGACCAAAGGCCGTCCGATCCAGAACCTGATCGAGATTCCGCGCGAAGACAAGGTTCGCTCCGTACTCAACGTGCGCGGCCTGCGCGACCCGGACTACCTCGACAATACGTTCCTGATGTTCTGCACCGAGCAGGGCACGGTGAAGAAAACGCCGCTCGAAGCGTATTCGCGTCCTCGTACCGCTGGCATCAACGCTATTACCATCAATGAGGGCGACCGTCTGCTGGACGTGCAGCTGCTGAACGGCAACTCGGAGGTAGTACTAGCCCTGCGTTCGGGCCGAGCCGTTCGTTTTCCCGAAGAGAAAGTGCGTTCCATGGGCCGCACGGCCGCCGGGGTACGTGGTATCACGCTAGCCGAGGAAGGCAACGACCGGGTAGTGGGTATGGTCTGCATTGATAAGGATAGCCAGGACGAATTGCTGGTAGTGTCGGAGAATGGCTACGGCAAGCGCAGCCCCTTGGAAGAATACCGCATCACCAACCGTGGTGGTAAAGGTGTTCGGGCCATGAAGCTGACCGAAAAAACCGGACAGCTGGTAAGCATCAAGGCAGTGAATGATTCCGACGACCTGATGATTATCAATAAGTCGGGTATCACCATCCGGCTGCGCATGAGTGATCTGCGCAGCATCGGCCGGGCTACTCAGGGTGTTCGGCTGCTGAAAATCAGCAACGGCGACGAAATTTCATCGGTAGCGAAGGTGGCTGCGGAAGAAAAAGTAATCGATTCGGAGCTTGAGCCGGTAGACGGCCTAGAGACCACCGGAAGCCCGGATGTGGAAGGCGCCGCTGCAGTAGATGCAGACGTAAGCGACCTAACGGCACCGGATTCCATCAGCGCTAATTAACTTGCGACGGCAGAACTCAACTGGGAGTTCTGCCGTTTGCGTTGCAATTCCTTTCACTTTACGCATGATCTTCAGCAAAACTCCCATGAAGAAGACCATTTTGACACTAGTAGCTGCTGCCGCGCTCCACACTGCGTCGGCTCAGAACTCAGCCGTAACCAACGCCATTCTGTTTCAAAAGCAAGGAACGCTGGATAAGGCCCGCACGGAAATCGACAAGGCCATCGTGCACGAGAAAACGCAGGGCAAAGCCAAGACCTGGTATACCCGCGGCGAAATCTATGAGGGCATGGTTGCTAGCCCCATTTATGGCAAGAGCCTGTCGGCTGGTGAAGGCACCAAGACAGCCTTCGAGTCGTACTCTAAAGCGTTGTCACTGGACGGCAAAGACGGCGAGTATGGCAAGTTGGCTACCCAGAAGTTGGACGGCTTGTATGGCCTAGCCCTGAACGCCGGCGTGGAAAACTACAACGGTAAGGACTTTGACAAAGCCATTGAGTCATACAAAATGGCTCAGCAGATTCGTCCACAGGACACCACGGCGTATCTGTACGCGGCGTATGCTGCTGAGGCCAAGCAGGATTTCGCCGGTGCCAAGGAGATGTACAGCAAGCTTCAGGGCATAGGCTATAAGTCGCCCCAGATTTATGGCCGTCTGCTGCAAATGGCTCGTCAGGAAAAAGACGATGCTGCGGCTATGAAAGTGTTGCAGGATGCGCTGGCCGCATATCCGAACAACAAAGGCTTTATGCTGGAAGAGCTGAACATGTATATCAGCTCAGGTCGTGGCAAAGAAGCACTGGAAAAGATCGATCGTGCCATTGCCGCTGATCCTACCAACTCAAACCTGTACGCTGTGAAAGGTTCGATTCTGGACCAGGACAAGCAGCCAGCCAAGGCGCTTGAGGCGTACAAGAAAGCCGTAGAAGTAGATCCGGCGAACTTTGATGCCAACTTCAACCTAGGCGTATACAACTACAACAAGGCAGCTGACTTGTACACACGGGCTAGCAAGATGAGCCTGGCCGAATACCAGAAGTCGGGCAAGAAGTTCGAGGCTGATGGCAAGAAGTATTTCCAGGAGGCGTTGCCATACTTCGAGAAAGCACTACAAGCCCAGCCAGATGATCGGGCAACTATCTCGTCTTTGCAGAAGGTGTACTTGCGAGTTGGCCGCACCGCGGATTCAGAAAAGATGTCAGCAAAGCTTGAGTCACTGAAAAAGTAGTAGAACTAGCTTCCTTATTTAAAGAAGGGGAGTAAGATAATAGCATAGCCCAGGCACAATAAAGGTCTGGGCTATGTTTACAAAACTCTACTTAACATAATATAAATTATAAGACAAAGGGATAATAGAAATGGAAGGCCGCACACGGACCTATAGTATAGTTCGGTGTCTGTCGAGTCTAAGTAAAGTAACATGTCGTGTTGTGGGGTATCTAGGAAGTTAAAGAATCCTGTCGTCCTGAACGGGCAAAGAGCATTCAATAGACTTTGTCAAACGTTCAGGCAACCAAAGCTTCTTCGGCTACCCACCACAACGCTCGGGCTAAAATCAGGCGGCTCGCTAAATCGCACCACGTAATCAATAAATATCAGGTAAGCGCTTTCTGTTTCTCCAGTTCCAGAAACGTCAGGGTGTTGCGTCAGTTGACTCCTCCTCTGATTGATTTTTCCTTGAAGCTTGCAAGAGTTGATGTAAAAAGATATTAGATGTGTGTGAACAGAACTGTCCCATAAACCAAGGGTCTGATGCAACTAGTATGCACCACTAGATTATTGTTATAGCTGAAGTGTCTATGGCTGCTTATATTACAAACGGCTTCTGCCTATGTACCCTTAGCCTAGCACTGGTTTATTGATTGAGAGTATAATTGAACTGGTATGTTTGCCGCCCCTTGAGCTAGCTTGATCTTTTGTAGTGTGAGGTTATAGCAAGGGTTGCTTCCCTCCTTTTGGCCCGTTGTGCAATTGCAGGTAACTGATCAGGTGAATCAAAATATAATCTGCTGATAAGCCAGGGCTATATGTTAGATATAAGCCTGTATAAGACAATCAATGGACACGAGGCCTTCCTTAACAAGAAAGGCTAAGAAGTGTGCTAGCACGAGTCAATTGGGGGATTTAGACTGCATTATAGTCCCCTGCCACCGCCCGCCGCCCCCTATGGTAGAAGGTATTATTAATAAATAGGTGATAGATGAATAGATAATAGTATGGATAATAAGGTTATATAAGTAAATAAAAGCACAAAAAGTAATAAATAGCAATACTGTTTATACTTTGTACTACTTATATATACTTTATACTGCTGATTTTTGTAATACCCTTACTATCTTTGTATACCATATACTTCAATTCCTTTTATGCCAAAGACAATTGATTACCCCCGTACTTCTTACCTAAGCGCTTGGGAAGTAGCTGAAGTGGTAGATGACACTGGAGGCAAGTGTGCTATTGAAACAGCTGCTCGCAAGCTTAATCGTAAGGTTAGTGGTTCTTTCAAAGCTATTATTGGATCTGCCGTCAAGTTCGGGCTGCTTACTAGTAAGCGGGAGTTCCTGACCACCACAAACTTGTTCAGACGCATTAAACATGCCTATGATAAACAGGAAGAGAAGATCTACCATCGCGAGGCATTTCTTCATCCCCCCTTGTTTACTCAGATATGCAGAAAGTTTCGCAACCGTGAGCTCCCAGTTCACATGTTCGACGTGATGCTGATTCGGGAGTTTGGTGTGGAGGAAATCAATGCGCAGAGTGTTGCCAAGGCTTTCGTGGATGGGGCCCGTATGGCGGACATCATTGATGAACGCAACGTGATAGCTGATATTGACCAACTAGCGGCCCAGACACCCCGGCGTGAGCTAGCCAGCACAGATATGCCCCTGAATATGTTTCAGCCAGGTGCGGTAGCTTCTGCAGGTGCCAGTAGTGCCTCTATAGCATCTGCTGGCGTTGCTCCTATGCCCCTACCTACGCGCCCTAATGAGAGTATAAGTTCTACAACACCTCTTGTACCCGGCGGGCGGGCAGCAGATGCTGTATCAAGCTTATTCGGCCTCGATACGGACGATCTGGAAGAGACAGAGCCTACCCATGCTGCTACTGTGCTACCATCTAAGGCAGGCCCTGAGGCTGTCTTTGTACCGTCACACTCCAGTCCTAGCGAACCGGCTCCACTTGTACCACCCCTTCCCACTAAGGAAACTCCAAACGCCGCGGCCGTGGCACCACCGGTAGCTGCTTCCCCTGTCTACAATAGTGCGCCTGCAGCTACCGCTACTACAGCCAGCTACAGTATCCAGATTAATGGGCCTGGCATAGATACGCAGCTGTTAGTTCAGGACCTAGATGACTTGGCTATTGTGAACATCTTATTGGAGAAGATAAAACGCCAACTCAGTAGGTAAACACCTATTTACCGTTCAGATAAAATACAGTTAGCCCCTGCCAGCGAGCCTCGTGCAATCGGAGTCTCATTGGCAGGGGCTATTGTATGATAACACCACATGCACCGCTGTTTACTTATTATGTTAAATATGATTATAGCTAAAAACTCTCTAACTACCTGACGATTAATTGCTTTGTGGATTTGCCTCTAATTGGATCTATCCGTGACACGAACCAAGAACCCGAATCCTTTTCTCGACCTAAATAGAAAGTATCAAGCGGGGTGAAGGTTGCAACCTGCTGCCACCCTAGTGGAAACCGTTGTTGAATGGGCCCCGGAGAAAATACTACCACTGGAGCACTCAGGGAAGCAAGGGCTGCCAAATCAGGTTTCCACCTAGGAATAGGACGACCAGCCAGCCATATCTGCTTAACGTGTAAGTCATCGAGACTACGCCATTCTAAGCGCGCAGGGACTGGTTGGTTCCGAACGTCCCGCATGTGGCGGAGGCCAGGATAATCTTTACGAGCCTCCCAGATAGGATATATGGGCATTAATAGCAAGACTATAGCGGCAGTTGCGCTTAATGTAGCCGCCATAAGCGCAACCGGCTGCTGACGGCGAAGCCCCCGCCCTACTACCCAGATGGCCAAGAGACCGAACACACCGACGGCTAGTGCAAAACGAACAGAACCGGCTTCAAACCCCGGCAGATGCACCATAGCCAACGCCATCGGCAGCCCCACCAATAATACCACCATTAAGCTCCCCCAGGCCAGAACAATCCGCCGGTCGTTGGGAGAAAGCGGGTGGTTTTCCCAGTACCGAAGCAAGCCACTAATGAGAAAAGCCAAGGCCGGCATCAGGGGAAGCATGTACCGCTCTTTCTTTTCAGGAACCAGACTCAGCAGTACCAACCCAGCTACCAACCACCCCAGCGCCACCCAATACGGAATAAAACGGCTGGCTCGGCGGCGAGCATAAGGCACCACCAGCGACGCTAGGCACACTAAGGTCCACAACCCGGTAAAGGCAAAAAAAGACCAGTAATACCAGAGCGGCTTGACGTGCCGTTCGCTCCAGGAATTAATTTCGGTTTGGGCCACGTGCAAAGCGGCCGGAGCCACGTGCAGCCAAATGTAGAACGGCCAGGCAAACCCCACCACCAAAGCTACAGCCACCGCCAGAGCAGTGTTTCTGCGTTGGTGGGCAACTAACCGACGGTGCTCAGGCTGCCCAATCAGATAGCCTAGCAGAAATGGAAACAACACCGCATACACGGCCACCGGGCCTTTGCTCAGAATAGAAAGCCCAGCCAGCACGCCGGCCCCTAGCATCGGCAACAGGCCATTTACAGGTTGCTGCCAGCCTTTAACCAAGAGCCATAGAGCCCCCACCATAAAACTGGTGGCAAAAATATCCCACTGCCCTTCCCGGCCCACCGTAATTACCAAAAGACTACTAGCTAGCACCAGGGCCCCAAACCAGGCGGTTCGGCCAGGGCTTTCCGCCTCCTCAGGCCGATTACGGGTAAGCTCCCGGGCCAGGCCCCAAAAGAAGAATACCAGCAGACTTGCGGCCAACGCCGCCGGAACCCGTAGCAACCCCAGATTTTCAGTGGGGCCGGTTAGGCGCTGTAGTGCCGCCACCGTCCAGGTAGGCAACGGCGGTTTAGCCAGCCGTAGCTCCCCGTTGAGTGTGGGAATAAGCCAGGAGCCCCCCGCTACCATTTCCCGAGCCGCTACAAAGTTGCGGGCCTCCATCAAACTTACTTCCGGGGCGCTGCTATGGACAAAGAAACTACACACACACACCACCATCACCGACAGCACACGCCCCCAACGGGTTTCACTTAATGCCGAAATGCGCATAAAAGGATATAACAGGTTCTTTTATATTGGGTGAACAGAAGACAGACTAGACACACTACTGCTGCCGACGACGCAGCACGGCTTGTAACCGACGTACATTATCGACTTGATACGCATCCGGGGCTGCCGCTACTACCCTTTTGACAGCCCGGGCCGAACGGCCTCCAAATGCAATGACCTGGTATCCCAGCGCATGCAGCTGGGCCACTCGTTCTGGTGTTATAGCATCTTTGCGGAGTACGACAGCCAGCACCTGCGGCAGGTGCTGTAACTCCGCAAAACCTGCCTCCATGCCTTCCGTCATTTCAAAAGCTAGAGGAACAGTAGGCAGCAGGTTTCTTAGGTACTGAAGGGTAGCGGGCTGATTGGAGATGAGTACCAGTCGACTGACAGGAACGTGGTACTGCGATACTAGCGCCGCCAGACGGCGAGCTAGGGCTTTACGGCGAGCCACCTCCTTGACGGAGCAAGCATCTTCCTCGTGCAAATCAAGATGCAGATACGGAAACGTAGGAAGGTGGCGTAGCTCGGTTAATAAGGTTTCAAGCGTAACTGGCTGCTCGTGCTGTAGCCAGTCGGCGGGCCACCCCACCCGGTACTGCGCTTGGGTAAGCATGGCGGCGGGGGTTTGGCTGACGCAACCCTGGCCATCAGTCATAGATTCAAGGGAAGGATCATGGTACAAGATCGGGATACTGTCTTGGCTTAAGCGCACATCCACCTCCACGCCATCTGCCCCCCGGTCCAACGCCCGCCGGATGCTGCGCATACTGCTAGGGGGCAGAATGTTGAAAGGATGGATAAACCCCGAACCCGCATGGCCTAGTAATAAGGGCGCCCGTGAAGCCGTCGGCTCTGTAGTTCTCGCCTGATACGCGGAGTGTACTACCCCTGACGTATGACTAGTGGCCACAGCTCCGGGCCATTCAAAGCCAGAAAGAATACAGCAGCAGGCCAGCGTTTGAGTAAGCAGGTTCATAGCACCACACTAGGGTGTAAAAGAGCGCAAGCCAATCGCACGCGATTATCCGTGCGTAAGAAGATTGGCTGCTGTACATAGCATAACCGTAGATGGGCATTTCCGGTTACATTTGCCCTTTACGCTTCTTACGGAGCCTCGCTCCTCTTCCTTCTCTCCCCCATCTCACGCATGGCATCCATTCTGGTAACCGGCTGCGCGGGCTTTATTGGCTCGCATCTCGCCGAGCGGCTGCTCCACGACGGGCACCGCGTGGTGGGCCTGGACAACTTCGACCCGTTCTACAACCGTTCGCGCAAGCAGCATAACCTGGCCGCCTGCCTGCATCACCCCCGCTTCAGCTTTCACGAAGCGGATTTACGTCATGGTTTGGATGCCTTAGTGGATGCCTTGCCCGCCGACCCCATTGACCTGGTGGTACACCTGGCCGCCAAAGCCGGCGTGGGGCCCTCGGTGCGGGAACCGATTCCGTACCTGGAAAACAACGTGCTGGGCACAACCTATCTGCTGGAGTGGATGCGGCACCGGGATATTCAGAAGCTGTTCTTTGCTTCTTCCTCCTCCGTGTACGGCAATACGCCTGAGCAACCGTTCCGGGAAGATATGAACCTGCTAGCCTCGTGTATTTCGCCATATGCGTCTTCCAAGCTTAGCGGCGAGCAGCTCACCTACACCTATCATCACCTCTACGGGCTAGATGTACTGAATGCCCGTTTCTTTACCGTATACGGGCCGCGCCAGCGCCCTGACCTGGCCATTCATAAGTTCGTCACGCTGCTGCGTGCTGGCAAGCCCATTCCGGTATTCGGCGACGGCTCTACGGCCCGCGACTATACCTATGTGCTCGATACCGTGGATGGAATAGCCCGGGGAGTACAATACCTGCTGGGCCACACTAGGGTGTTTGAAACCATTAACCTCGGCAACAACCGCCCGGTAAATCTGCTAGAGCTTATAGCCGCTGTTGGTACTGCCGTGGGAGTTGAGCCGCAACTGGCGTTTCAACCCATGCAGGCCGGCGACGTGGATATTACGTACGCCGACATCTCGAAGGCCCAGCAGTTGCTAGGGTATTCGCCCAGCACAACTCTGGCCGAAGGGCTCCAGCAGTTTGTGCACTGGATGGACACAGAAGCGGTACTGCTGCCAGCAGCGCGCTAGGCCACTGTACTTGTTGAAAGCAAAAAAGGCCCGAGGAGTTTTCCTCGGGCCTTTTTTGCTTGGTGAAAGTACTAGGTCAGTAAACGGTACAAACCCTGGTTATACGGTTTGGGTGGGCTGTACCCGCGCTCGTTCGCGCCGCAGCAGCACGATGTTACGCGCATACACCACCGTCCCGAACACGTTCCCAATAATCAGGACCACATCCTGGCGCAACATGGCATACACCAGAATCAGGATGGAGCCAATAAAGCTGATCAGCCAGAAGCTCAACGGCAACGACGACTCACCCTTGCGCTCGGAATAAATCCACTGGTACACGAAGCGCAGCAGAAAGATGGTTTGGCCGAAGGCGCCCAGCAGCAAAACGCCGCTTGGAATGCGGTTATCAAGCATGCCGCGCAAGCTGAAGTGCTGATTGCCGGCCACAAACCAACCCAGCATGACGAGCGGAAACAAATACGCCCCCGCCCGAAACAGGGGGTTGAGCTTGCTCCACTCCCCTAGTAACTGCAGGTTCCGGATGTAGATGCCGTAGCTGATGAGCTGCGCGGCCAGAATCACGGGGTCGTGGCGCAGAATGCCGTACACAATCATCAGAAACGACGACACCAGGCTGATCTGCCAGAACAAGGTGGGCACCAGCACGCGCTTGGCCCGCTCGCTTTGAATCCATTGCAGCACAATCCGGCTGGAAAACAGCAGCTGCGACACCAATCCGATGCCCAGCGCCACGTTTTGCGTGGTCATAAGCACAATCCGTTACTTACCACTCTCCGAGGCCGAGACCTCCTGGCGATGATGCTCCCCGATTTCGTAGTTTTTCCAGCGGCTCCGGATCCAGCGAAACCCGAAGGTATCGACCAGCGGCTTCCAGGCCCGGTTCCAGAGGTTGTACTTGGCCGTACCGGCAAAGCGCGGAAAGTGTCGCACCGGAATTTGCTTGACCCGGCCGCCCTGCAGTTGCACCAGGGCCCCCAGAAACCGGTGCATGCCATGAAACAGCGGAATCCGGCGGGCATACTCCGTTTTAACAATCTTCAGGGGGCAGCCCGTATCCTGAATGCCGTCGTTGATGAGCGTGCGCCGCACCCCGTTGGCAATCTTGGAAGACATCTTTTTCACAAACGTATCCTGGCGCTTGGCCCGAATACCGTTCACCATATCATACTCCGGGAAGTACTGGAAGAACTGCAGAAAGTCGAGCGGCGTGGTCTGGATGTCAGAGTCGATATACCCGATAAGGGTAGTGCGCACATGGTCGATACCGGCTTTGATGGCCGTGCTCAGGCCCCGATTCTGGCTTAGGCTGATAAACTCATACTGCGGCTTTTGGCGGCACACCTCCCGCAGAATGGCTACGGAACCATCGGTGGAGCCATCATTAACAAACAGTACGGTAGTGGGCACCGGCGTTTCGGCCAGAAACTTATCCATCTCCACCACAAACTGCCCCAGGCTTTCTTCTTCGTTATAAACGGGTACCAGAACGGTCAGGCTTTGCTGCGCGAGGTAAGGACTGCTGGAGGGCATACAATAGAATAAGAAGGAAGTGCAAAGTAAGCAGGATTCTGCGTGTGCCCCTTTACGCAAAAGCGCCCCGCCGGAGTGGGCGGGGCGCTTTTATTTAATTCAGACCTAGTTGCTGCAACGGTGTTGCCTGCCACATAGTAAAGGCCAGCCATTTACGGCGCCAGTACTTGTACTCGCCCAATACACAAATCACCTTATCTCCTTTAAAGTAGATGCGGGTTTTTACTTGCTGATTTTTCCAGGCGATAGGTCCGGCCTCGTCCGGTTCCATATCTTCTACATTCTGCCAGAGAAAAGAGCGAAGCGTTTCGTGTTCTTGGCCCAGCATGTCTTGCCAGAGCCGGGTAGCATGTGCAACAGGAGAAGGAATCATACGCGTGTACTAACCAAAAGCCGGCAAAACCGGGTGGGCCTCTACCCCACCGCTTTAGCTAATATACTCATAAAGTCCATATCCTAGTGTAGCTGAACAGTTATTTTATAAATATTATAAAGCCCGTACACTAGGCCTACAAACAGTTGCAAGCCTGCAATTGATAGGACTAATTGCCTATTCAACAACCACAACTACTAGTCACTGCACAAGGCTCAACTACTTAAAATTATAAACCACATGAGAGCAGCAGCCTGCTACTCACGCCGCACACCGCCCGCGATGGTAGTGTGGCGCTGCTTCAGCACTTGCACCACGTCTTCCAGCGTCAGGCCCGACGCGGTCAGGAGTACGAGCAAATGGTAGAGCAAATCAGCTGCTTCGCCTTTCAGACCTTCCGCATTGCCCGCTACAGCATCAATCACGGTTTCTACGGCCTCCTCTCCCACTTTCTGGGCAATTTTAGGCATGCCTTTCCGGAACAGCGAGACGGTATAAGATTTCGGGTCTTCATCCGGGAACTGCTGGCGGCGCTGCACGAGGCGTTCCAGCTCCGCAATAAAGCTTACTGGCGCGGCCGGATACGCCGTCTGGTTGGCTTGCTCAAAGCAGCTGGTAGTGCCGCGGTGGCAGGTAGGCCCGGCCGGAGTCGCCCGAATCAGCAGCGCGTCCTGGTCACAATCTGGGTGAATGCTCACCACCGTCAGGAAATTGCCGCTCGACTCGCCCTTGGTCCAGAGACGCTGCTTGGAGCGGGAGAAAAACGTCACGCGACCCGTTTGGCGGGTTACCTGCAGGGCTTCCTCATTCTGATACCCTAGCATCAGCACCTGTCCCGTCTGTGCGTCCTGCACAATAACCGGAATGAGCCCATCGGGCATTTTATTGAAATCCATAGGATGGTCGGTCAGTTGGTAGCAGCTAGCAGATACTCACTAGGGCTCAAAAGGAGGTAAAGTGGTGTCGATAGAAGGTACGCAGGCAAGCCTGATAGCAGACCTGATTACAAGCGTACCGGAATACCATCGGCCCGCAAATGTTCTTTCAATTCCCGGATGCCAATTTCACCGAAGTGAAAGATACTGGCAGCCAAACCCGCATCGGCGTGGGCTAGCTGAAACACGTTGGTGAAGTCCTGCTTGGAACCGGCGCCCCCGGAAGCCACCACCGGAATGGAAACAGCCCGGCTCACGGCTCCGGTAATATCCAGGGCAAACCCATCCTTGGTGCCGTCGTTGCTCATGCTGGTCAGCAAGATCTCGCCGGCGCCGCGGTCGGCGGCCTCCCGGCACCACTGCACGGCGTCGCGGCCGGTGTTGTTGGTACCGGCGCGAGTATACACCTGCCAACCATCAGCATCGTGGTAACGAGCATCCGCAGCTACAACAATGCACTGGCTTCCGAAGCGGGCGGCCAATTCATCAATAAGTTCGGGCCGGGCCAACGCCGCCGAGTTGATGCTTACTTTATCGGCGCCGTTCAGCAGCAGGGCTTCCACATCGGCCACCGTCCCGATGCCGCCACCCACCGTGAATGGGATGTCCAGCTCCCGGGCCACGTCGCGCACCAAGGCTACCAGCGTTGCGCGCTTTTGGTTGGTGGCAGTAATATCGAGAAACACCAGTTCATCGGCTCCTTCGCGGGCGTAGCGGGCGGCTAGCGCTACCGGGTCGCCGGCGTCGCGCAGGCCCTCAAACCGTACGCCCTTTACGGTGCGCCCATCCTTTACATCAAGGCAGGGAATAATTCGTTTGGTCAGCATAGAGTGCAGTGCAGTTAGGCTACAGCCAGGGTTGTAGTTGTTCGAGGGTGATGGTGCCTTCGTAGATGGCCTTCCCGATGATGGCGCCGTGCATGCCAATGGCCGCCAGTGCTTCCACATCGGCAATGGTGGTTACGCCGCCACTGGCAATCAGCAGCGCAGCCGGCACCTGCTCTCGCAGCTGCTGATACGTAGCCAAGGAAGGCCCCTGCAGCTTGCCATCTTTGCTGACATCGGTGCAGATGAACGTGGTGGCCCCAGTGGCCAGGTAGCCCTCCACAAACTCCTGCAAGGTTCGCTCGCTCTGCTCCGCCCAGGCATTAATAGAGATGTGGTTATCGCGGTAATCAGCGCCCAAAATGATGCGCTCGGCCCCGAAGGCCTGCAGCCAGCCCGCCACCCGTTCCGGCTCGCGCACGGCAATGCTGCCGGCCGTAATCTGGCGCGCTCCCGCATCAAAGGCCTGCCGCACGGCTTCTTCACTTTGCAGGCCGCCCCCAAAGTCAATGACCAAGTTGGTATGGCGGGCAATGCGCTCGAGCACCGGCAGGTTCACGGGTTGCTTGGCCCTAGCCCCATCCAGGTCCACGAGGTGCAGCCGCTTTACGCCGTGCTGCTCGAAGCGCTGCGCTACGGCCAGCGGGTCGGCGTCATAAGTAGTTTGCTGGGCAAAGTCGCCTTCCGTGAGGCGCACGCACTGGCCATTAATCAGGTCAATGGCGGGAATAATTTCCATTTGGAGAAATGCTGACGATACGTTGATGAAACCAGACAAGGCACACGCCAAGCCTGACTAGCTCAGAGCTGCTTCAGAAGCCTAGAGCTTCAGAAAGTTTTCCAGAATACGGGTTCCAACTGGGCCGCTTTTCTCGGTGTGGAATTGAACGGCATAAAAGTTCTGGTGCTGAACGGCGGCGCTGAAGGGCGCCGGGTATTCGGCCTGGGCAATGGTATATTCCCCAACCGGTGCATAGTAGCTGTGCACGAAGTACACATAGTCCTGGGCGGGCTGGAGCCCTTCGAACAGCGGCGAGCGTAGCGTTTGCAAATTGTTCCAGCCCATGTGCGGCACTTTGTACTCCGGCGCCTTCGGGAAACGTACCACATCAAAGGGCAGAATCCCGAGCAGGTCGGTGCCGCCACCTTCTTCGGTATGCCGACCTAGTAATTGCATGCCCAGGCAAATGCCCAGGAAGGGTTGCGTGAGGGTTGGCAGGAGTTGGTCCAGGTTTTGGGCCCGTAGCTCCCGCATAGCCGAGGCAGCCTCCCCTTCACCGGGGAACAGTACCTTATCAGAACGCTTGATCACCTCGGGGTCAGAGGTCAGCGTGGCCTGCACCCCCAGGCGCTCCAGCGCAAACAGCACCGACTGTACATTGCCGCCTTTGTAATCAATAATGGCTATTTCCATTTGAGAATTCAGAGGTTAAGTTTTGATATATCCAATTGTTTTAACCAAATGAATAAGCACTTTACCGCCCCTTATCGACTGTTGGAGGTAGTGCTAGGCCTAGTAAAGGTTTAGGCGCAACTACTCACTGTTTTAAAAGACAATGTGAGCTAGATCAGTAGGTTATCCATTTGTTTAAACAAATGGATAACCTACAAAATACCCTTCGTGCTTGGTATCTCCATCCGGCCGGCATCCCGCACCAAAGCCATTTTGATTGACTTGGCGACTGCTTTAAAGATGGCCTCAATCTTATGATGTTCGTTCTGCCCCTCCGCCTTAATGTTGAGGTTACAGCGGGCCGCATCGGAGAAGCTTTTAAAGAAATGGTAAAACATTTCAGTAGGCATATCCCCTATTCTCTCGCGCTTAAACTCTGCCTCCCACACCATCCAGGGGCGGCCGGAAAAGTCGATGGCGGCTTGGGCCAGCACGTCGTCCATGGGCAGCAAGAAGCCGTATCGAGCTAGGCCACGCTTGTCGCCGAGAGCCTGCGTGAAGGCTTCGCCCAGGGCAATGGCTGTGTCCTCGATGGTGTGATGCTCGTCAATATGCAGATCACCTTGCACCGTGATTTTCATATCGACGCCGGAATGCTTGCTGAGCTGATCGAGCATGTGGTCGAAAAAGCCTAAGCCGGTATGCATGTTTGGGCGGCCATTGCCATCAAGGTTCAACTCAATGCTGATCTTGGTTTCGTTGGTGTCGCGTTGTACTAGGGCCGTGCGGGCGGGCAACCGCAGAAACTGGTATATCTTTTCCCAGCTAGTAGTAATGAGCGCTGCCCGTTCTTCATCCTCCCCTTCCGGCCGGATCAGGATAGACTGGCAGCCCAAATTTTGCGCCAGCTCCACATCGGTCAATCGGTCGCCGATAACAAAGGAGTTGGCCAAGTCATAGCCGCTGCCGTCGCCCAGGTACTGCTGCAGCATCCCGATGCCGGGCTTGCGGGTGGGCAGGTTCTCGTGCGGGAAACTCCGGTCAATATGCTCGCGAACAAACTCCACTCCTTCTGAGCGCAAGATGTCCAGCATCATGGTGTGGGCGGGCCAGAAGGTGTCTTCCGGAAAACTGTCGGTGCCCAGGCCATCCTGGTTACTGACCAAGACCAGCTCATAGTCTAGCTCGCGGGCAATGCGGGCCAGGCCCGTAATGGCGCCGGGGACAAACTGAAATTTTTCGCGCGTGAGAGCATCCACCTGAAAATCCGTGGGCGGCTCAATCAGGATAGTCCCGTCGCGGTCAATGAAGAGAACTTTTTTCATAAGGTAAGAGCGCCCCCGTTACGAGGCGCCTGAAAGTCGAATGAATTAATATGGTCAGCTAATCCAGCGTCCGTAGTCCGGCACGCTAGGCCGGCTGGCTACTTAAACTCCCAGAGCGCCTGGAGCAGTTGCTCGTTTTCGGAAGCAGTACCCACCGTCAGGCGGAGCGTACCAGCGCAACCAGGTTGAGTGTTTCGGTTCCGAACCACAATTCCTTTGCCCAGCAGATACTCATACACGGCCGTAGCATCGGGACGGAACCGAACCAGCAGAAAGTTGGCATCGGAAGGAAACACCTCTGCTACGATAGCCAGGGTGGGCAGTTGCCGGGCCAGCTCGTCGCGGCTAGCCAGCAGCTCTTGTCGCATCTGCTCAAACCGGGGCGCATCGCGCAGGGCATCCAGCGCATGGCGCTGCGTAGCATCTGAAATATTGTAGGGCGGCTTGATCTTGTTGAGGTAGCCAATCAGCTCGGGCGAGGCGAAGGCCATGCCTAAGCGCAGCGCGGCCAGGCCCCAGGCTTTGGAAAACGTTTGGAGAACCACTAGGTTCGGAAACTCCGCCAACCTGGTCGTCCAGCTAGGAGCCGCTGCAAAGTCAGCATAGGCTTCATCTACCACCACCAAACCGCGGAAGCCGCGCAGAATTTCCTCGATGGCCGACTGGTGCAGCAGGTTGCCGGTCGGGTTGTTGGGCGAGCACAGAAATACGAGCTTAGCATCAGATGCCACCACGCCGGCTACGATTTCTGACGAGAGCTGAAAGTCTGGAGTGAGTGGTAACCGCTCAATACGCACATCATTCAGGTTGGCGGCCACTTCATACATGCCATACGTGGGCGGCAAAATCAGGATGCTGTCTTGGCCGGGCGTGCAGGTAAGACGCACGAGCAGGTCAATGGCCTCGTCGGATCCGTTGCCTAGGAAAATCTGAGCCGGGGCTACCCCCTTCAACGGTGCCAACTCCGCTTTCACGGCCCGCTGCAAGGGGTCGGGGTAGCGGTTGAAACGCTCGGGGCCGGCGCTGCCCAAGCTGTTTTCGTTGGCGTCGATCATGATGTGCGCCTCGCCCTGAAATTCGTCGCGGGCTGAGGAGTAGGGCTTCATGGTCCGGATATTGGGCCGAACCAAGCTTTCTAAATTGAACATGATGGTATGTCTTAGGTCAACCACGGCCAGAGCATTGGATGACGGCTGTTAGCATTTGGTACTACCTACTCTGGGCCGGCCAACGACTCCAGTCGGAGCGTTACGGCGCGGGCGTGGGCTTGGAGGCCTTCCGCTTCGGCCATAGTTTCCACCACGGGGCCTACCTGTAGCAGTCCCTCGGCGGTCAGACGCTGGAACGTGATTTTCTTGAGAAACGAATCGAGCGAGACGCCGCTGTAGTTGCGGGCGTAGCCATTGGTGGGCAGCGTGTGGTTGGTGCCGGAAGCATAATCGCCGGCGGCTTCCGGAGTCAGATGCCCTAGGAACACCGAGCCCGCACTGGTTACGCCTTCGGCCAGCTGCTCCGGGTTTCGCACGGCCAGAATGAGGTGTTCTGGCGCGTACAAGTTCGAGAAGTACAGCATTTCCTCGGGCGTGCGCAGCAGAATAGCGCGGCTTTCCTGCAACGCCTGCGCCGCCACGTCGGCCCGGGGCAACTCCCGGAGCTGACGCGCCACCTCGGCCTGCGTGGCCTCCAGCATTGCAGGAGAGTCAGACAGCAAAATCACTTGCGAATCGGGTCCGTGCTCGGCCTGGCTCAGGAGATCGGCCGCCACAAACGCTGGGTTAGCGGAGTCATCGGCAATGACCAAGACTTCCGAGGGGCCAGCCGGCATGTCAATGGCTACTCCATAGCGCGTGGCCAGTTGCTTGGCAGCTGTTACGTAGCGGTTACCGGGGCCAAAAATCTTATCAACGCCGGGCACAGAGGCAGTTCCACCCGTCAGCGCGGCTACGGCTTGTGCCCCGCCGGCCTTTATGATGGTAAAGATACCTAGTAGCTGGGCCGTAAACAGGATGATAGGATTAACGGAGCCATCTTTCTGCGGCGGCGTGCACAACACAATTTCGGGACAACCCGCTAAGCGCGCCGGCACTCCCAACATCAGCAAGGTGCTGAACAACGGTGCGCTGCCACCCGGAATGTACAATCCAACGCGCTGCACTGGCACGGCCCGGCGCCAACACATGACGCCCGGCATGGTTTCTACGCGTTCTTCCTGGGGCACCTGCGCTTTGTGGAAACGCAAAATATTGGCGTGGGCCTGCCGAATAGCGGTTTGCAACGCGGCCGGAACCTGCGCCGCAGCGGCCGCCAGCTCTTCGGGGCTTACGCGCAAGCCGGATGTCAGGTCGGCCCCGTCGAAGCGCTGGGCATATTCCACCAGCGCTTCATCGCCGCGCGCCCGCACATCCGCGAAAATCTGCTCAACTCGTTGCTCTACATCGTGGGCCTGCTGGGCGGCGGCGCGCTGCTGCAGGGCCGGCCACTCCGACTGAACAGGATATTGAAAGAGTTGCATAGTCGTTAGGTTGATGAGTGATGTGGGGCTAGTAAACCTGGCACATCAAAGGGAGACAAAGTATCCGAGGTATGCCTGGCGACTCCTTATATATAAGGTGCCGGCCAGGCCACGACTTCCGATGCTATGAAATCATTTTCTCGATGGGCAGCACCAGGATGCCTTCCGCCCCAACGGCCTTCAGCTGGCCCGTGATGTGCCAGAAGTCGTCTTCGTTCACCACAGACTGCACCGACACCCAGCCTTCTTCGGCAAGCGGCGTAATGGTGGGCGACTTAATACCAGGCAGCAGGGCTTTCACGGCATCGAGGGCCGCTACCGGCGCGTTCAGAATAATGTACTTATTGCGGCGGGCCCGGCGCACAGCCTGCATCCGGAACTGGAGCTGCTCGAGCAGCTCTTTCTTCTCCGCCGACAAATTTTGGTTGGCAATCAGCACGGCCTCTGAGCGAAACACCGTTTCTACCTCGCGCAGCCCATTGCCCAGCAGCGTAGAGCCGCTGCTCACAATATCACAAATGGCTTCGGCAAGGCCAATGCTAGGAGCAATTTCCACAGAACCGCTGATGGTGTGCAGGTGGGCCTGTACGCCGCGCTCCGAGAGGTAGTCGCCCAAAATCTGGGGGTAGGAAGTGGCAATGCTTTTGCCCTGCAGATCCGCTACGGAGCTATAAGCGGCGGCACGCGGCACGGCTAGGCTCAGGCGGCATTTGCTGAAACCAAGGCCTTCGATTTCCAGTTGGGGCAGGCCAGCTTCCACCAGCACATTCTGCCCTACAATGCCCAGGTCCGCCACACCATCCTGCACGTAGCCCGGAATGTCATCGTCGCGCAGGTACAGGATTTCGAGCGGGAAGTTGGTGGCTTCGGTTTTGAGCTTGTAGGAGGAGGTAAGGAAGCTAATGCCGCATTCCCGAATCAGGTTCAGGGAATCTTCGCTTAAGCGGCCCGACTTCTGGATGGCCAGACGGAGCATATTCGTGAGGTAAAAAAGTAAGAATCAGGAGGCGAGTGGTGGTTGATGGCCAGCGTACTTGCTCGTAATCCGGGATGAGTTCAAAGGATATCGGGGGCAGGACCCAGGCGTTGGATAAGGCCATGTACTGGCAAGGCCACCGGGTTGCGGGGGCCGGGGAACCTAGTGCGGTTCGCCCAACGGGGTCAATATGATGCGTTCATTCCTCTAGAAAGAGGAATGGTGCCCGTGATGATGGTGATGCTGGCTCGCGCGCGGCCCGGCCAGGCGGCCCGCTGCAGGGGCGGCCAGAAGGCTTAGGGGGCTCAGAAATAACGCGGAGAAGGGCATACGGGGCTTGTTGAAGCTGGACAAATGTACGGGCTGCCGTGGAGGATGAAAACATTTCCACGAATATTTTACAGCAAAAGCTGACTTTTACGTTTTCTGTTCCTGTGCAACCACCGTTTTGGCACTATTGTTTCAATAGCCTTTCCGTTGAAATACGGTGCCGCGCTGGCTTTCCTCTCACCTTTTGCTCTTACTTATGTCTCGTATCCGGTTAGCCACTTTTCGTCTGGGGCTCGGCCTTAGCCTGTTTTGTTGCTCTACGCTGGTACGTGCCCAGTCGACCCCGTCGGCTGAGGCAGCTTCCACTCCTGCTGCTGCTCCTGCTGTTACTACCCCTGATCCAAGTACTAGCCCGGCTACCCCCGCCAACGGCGAGCGGCCGGTGCAACTGCCTTTACCACAGGCCAGCCCGCATGCGCTGGTTTCCCAAACCTTTGGCCTCACCACCGTTACCGTCGACTATCATTCGCCGGCGGTGCGTGGGCGGGCGGTATGGGGCGGCCTGGTACCCTACGACCAGGTTTGGCGGGCCGGGGCCAATGAAAACACGGTTATCACGTTTTCTACCCCGGTGCTGCTGCGCAACCAACTGGTTCCGGCTGGGCAGTACTCCTTATATGTGATACCGCACCAAGACCGAGACTGGGAAATTGTGCTCAACCGCGTAACCACCCACTGGGGCGCCGAAGGCTACGACCCCAAGGACGATGTGGTGCGCGTGCCTGCCATTCCGGATACTTCCCCGTTTCAGGAAGGCCTGTTTTACTGGTTTTCGGATATCAAGCCCACCGGCGCCCACCTGAACCTGACCTGGGAAAAGCGCACGCTTTCGTTGCCTATTGAGGCCGAGGTGCACAAGCAGGTGATCAGCGGAATTGAACAGGTACTGCAGCAGAAGCCCAACGACTGGCAACTGCTGGCCCAGGCCGCCGACTACCTGGTGCAAAACAACATCCAGCCGGAGCGCGCCCTTACCTACATCAATGAGTCGATAAAGCTCCAGGATGTGGCCACCAACAACTGGATAAAAGCGCGCCTGCTGGCGCAGCAGCAGGATTTCGGCACTGCCATTGTGTACGCTCGCAAGGCCATCAAGCTCGGCGACAAGGAAGATTCTGCATTTAAAAACCAGCTTCCTTCCATGCGCATTGCCCTCACCGAATGGCAAGCAAAGGCCTACTAGGCCCCAGCTACCGGCAAACCGCCCCGGGTTTACTTAACAAGGAGCCACCCCTGCATTGGGGTGGCTCCTTTTTGCTGCGTACCTTCCTTACGTGGATTCCTTTCTGGCCCTGTGCCATAGCATACAGCCGCTTTCTGAGCCGCTGGAAACGGCGCTGCGCCAGCTGGTGCAGCAGCAGCACGTGCCCGCGCGCCACCTGCTACTGCAGCCCGGACAGGTTGCCCAGCGGCTCTACTTTCTGGAGCAGGGCCTCGTGCGCGGCTATCACCTGAAAGAAGGCAAAGAAGTAACCGCCTGGTTTATGCAGGAAGGCGATATGGTTATTTCTATTTTGAGCTTCTTTTCCCGGCAGCCCTCACACGAGTACCTACAAACGCTTACTGATTGCACGCTCTGGTCGGTGAGCTATACGCAGCTACAGGACCTGTACCAGCGGTTTCCGGAGTTCAACCTAGTGGGCCGGGTGCTCACGGAAAAGTATTACGTGCTCAGTGAGCAGCGCGCCCTACACCTGCGCATGTATACAGCTGCGGAACGCTATGACCTGCTGCTGGCGCAGTTCCCGGATATATTCCGGCGCGTGCCCCTGAAATTACTAGCCTCCCATCTGGGCCTAACCCCCGAAACCCTGAGCCGGCTGCGCGCCCGCCGTTCTTGATATATATCAAGTGCTTTAGCTAAACGAAGGCGGACTTTTGAAGCATGGTTTAACCCCCTTTCCTGCTTCTTATGACAGCCTCCTTATTTGCTCTGCTCCTGAGCGAAAGTACTTCCTGGCGCCTGGCGCTGCCCCATTGGAATGTACCGCCTCTGCTCCTCCTCATTTTCGCGGCCTTTGCCGGGTGCTTTGTTCTGGAGCGCCTGATTCCGGGTTGGGCCCTGCCCCGCATTCCTACCTGGCCGCTGCGGGTGCTGGCCATAAACCTAGCTCAGTTGCTGGTGGTAGTAGTTGCCGGACTCACCTGGGAAAAGTGGTTTTCGGCGTACTCCGTGTTGCACGTTTCAAAGCACCTAGGGCCGGTAGCGGGTGGCTTGCTGGCCTACGTGCTGGCAACCTTTATCTTTTACTGGTGGCACCGCTGGCGCCATACCCAGGATTTTTTGTGGCTGCACTTTCACCAGATTCATCACAGCCCCCGGCGCATTGAGGTTATCACTTCCTTTTACAAACACCCCTTGGAAATGACTGTAAACTCTCTGCTAGGTGGCTTGCTGGTGTATACCTTGTTGGGCTTGAGTCCGGGTGCCGGCGCCGTTTACACGCTATGCACGGCCCTAGGTGAGTTTTTCTATCATACCAACGTCCGCACGCCGCAGTGGGTGGGCTACTTCTTTCAGCGCCCCGAAATGCACCGTGTTCATCACCAATACCAGCAGCACAGCCACAATTACGGCGACCTGGTCATCTGGGACTGGCTGTTCGGCACCTACCGCAACCCGGCTAAATTCGAAGACACCTGTGGTTTCGATGCCGAGAAAGAAGAACAGCTGGGCCAGATGCTGCGCTTCCGCGACGTACACAAAAAGTAAACTAGGGTGGCGGAAAGCAGAGCCTAGTAGCTCCTGCTTTCCGCCACCCTAGCTTGTTAAAGCATTAAAACCGCGCAATCACGCGCAGATTGACCAAGCGGCGCGACAAGAAATTGGGAACGCCGTAAATGCGGCCATTCAAGTCCTGAATGTAGTTGTAGCCCGCCAGGTTATCGGCCCCCAGCACATTCAGGATTTCCAGGCTTACCCAAAGCATTTGCAGTTGAACGGCGTTACCGCTGGCTTGCTCGGCGGCGGTGCGCAAACTCAGCACTTTGGTGAAGCCCAGGTCGGCGCGCCGGTAGGCACGGGTTAGCTCACTGGTGCCGCGCAAATCGGGCGCATCGGGTGGGCTAAAGGGAAGACCGGTACCAAACACCAAGTTCACGTAGCCTTTCACGGAGGGGTTGCCCGGCAAGTTATCCTGCAGAAATACGCCCAGGTTCAGGCGCTGATCCGAAGGACGCCGGATGTAGCCTTTGGCTTCACGCCCGATTACCTGACCTTCTTCGAAGACATTGATAGAATCACCGTCCAGGTTTTCGCGGGTAGTGAGCACACCCAGGCTAAACCACGACTCAGTGCCTGGGATAAACTCACCGCTTACGCGGGCGTCGATGCCGGCGGCGTAGGCTTTGGCGTTATTCTGGGCGAAGTAGCGCAGCCGCACATTATCAATATCGTAGGGCACTACATAGGTTAGGTACTTAAAATAGGCCTCGCCGGTGAAGCGGAACGGGCGTCCCCAGCTCGTGAAGCGCAACTCATTGCCCACAATGGCATGCACAGAGCGCTGGGCGCGCAAATCCAGGTTCAGGAAGCCTTGCTGGGCCTGCGGAGCGCCAGTTTGGGAGCGCAGCTCCCGGTAAAACGGCGGCTGATAATACACCCCTACCGCCGCTTTCCAGGCCAGCCGCGGATTGCGTGCACTGGTGAAGGCATACTGCACCCGGGGGCTGAAAGTAGTCTGGCGGTTTACCGTCCAGTAATTCAGTCGGCCGCCGTAGGTCAGCGTCCGCAAAGAGTCAAACCGGATGGTGTGCTGCACATAGCCCTGGGTGCGGGTGCTGCCTAGGTCCAGATCGGAGCGCAACCGGGTACGGCGGGCTTCGGGTACGTAGTCGGCCGAGTCCGTGAAGCTGTACTCATTGAGTTCATCGGCAATTTGCTCTTGGCCCACCTTCAAACCCCACCGCACCGAGCTCCGTTCGCCCGGAGTCCAGGTGCCGCGCGTTTCAAGGGTAGCAATTCGGGCGGAAAGCGTATTGCGCGAGTGGTCGAAGCGCGAGCCGATGCCGCGGCGGTTCAGGTCGGTGCCGAAATCGGGCGAGTTGGGGTCGCGGTTGATTTCGGCAATGTTGTAGGCCGCTTCCACATCGCGGTACTCAAACTCCCGCGAGTACAACAGGCCACCGAGCACTTCCAGCCGCAGGTTTTGCAGCACATCATGGCGCAAACTCAGCCCGCCCTGGTAGGTATCGTACTGCATCCGCTCCCTCCCCACATACCCAATGTACAAGCGCGAAAGCTGGTTAGTAGAGGTGCTGAATGTGCTTTCGCCACTGACGGGGTTGAACTGAAAATCGTTGTGGGCAAAAGTGTTAAAGATGCCCAACGACGTGCGGTCGGTGTTGCCTTGAGGGCCCAGCGCCACGGTAATCAGGCTTTGGCCATCGTAAAAGGTCGGGTTGTAGCCGCCTTGCTGCTGCTGCAAGGAGTTGAGCACGTACGTGGCATTCTTGTAGCGCACTCCGGCCAGGTAACTCACGCGCTTGTTAGGCGAAGTGGCTTCTACGTGGGCCGTGCCACCAACCAGGCTGGCCGTGGCCGAGGCCCCAAACTTCACGGGTTGCTTGTACTCAATATTGAGCACCGAGGAAAGCTTGTCGCCGTACTTGGGCTGCCAGCCGCCGGTTGAAAACTCCACCCGGTTTACCAAGTCCGGATTGATAAAGCTGAGTCCTTCCTGGGCGGCCGCCGTCACCAGAAACGGCCGATACACCTCAAAGCCGTTCACATACACGAGGTTTTCCTCGTAGTTGCCGCCCCGCACGGAGTACGTGCTGGATAGCTCGTTGGTGCTGGCTACACCGGGCAGCGTTTTCAGTACGGCATTAAAGTCGCCAAAAGGCGACGGCATTTCCTTAGCGATGCGCGGCTCCAGCTGGATGATGCTCACCTGCTCGCGTGTATCGGCGGTTTCGGCGCGGCCCCGCACGGTTACGTTGCCCAGGGCCCGGCTGTCTTCGGCCAAGGTTAGCTCCAGTTCACGCTGCTCATCCAAAATGAGTGGCACCCGCAGCGTTTGGTAGCCCAGGCGGCGCAACACCAGCACAGGCGCTTTGCCACTTAGGGGCCGCACTACATTCAGGGCAAAGCGGCCCCGGTCGTCGGTATTGGTGCCGCCGGGCATGCCTTCTACTCCAATAGCCACCTGCTCCAGCGGCTGCCCGGCCGCGTCGCGCACGGTGCCGGTTACTAGCACGCGCCCCGCCTGCTGGCCGTACGCAGCTGATATGGTGCAGCCGGCCACTACCCCCACAGCAGCCGGCAACGGACGCACCAGGAGCAATAGGACCGGAAAAGAGCGGAAAAGGTTCGGCATCCGCAGCGCTTAGTTGTAGTCTTCAGCGGCGGCCGAGGCCGAAAGCTGCTGCCGCATCTCGGCGAGGGTAGCTACCGGATCGGGCGAGTTAAACACGAAGGAGCCCGCCACCAATACGTCGGCACCGGCTTCTACCAGTGCCGCCGCATTGTCGAGGGTAACGCCGCCATCGATTTCAATGAGAGCTGAGGAGCCGCTGTCAATCAGCAATTCCTTTAGTGCCGTTACTTTCTTGAGCGTATTTGGGATAAACGATTGGCCACCGAAACCGGGGTTTACTGACATGACGCACACCAGGTCGAGGTCAGCGGCAATGTCTTCTAGCACCCACACCGGCGTATGCGGATTCAGCGCTACCCCTGCCCGGCAGCCCAACTGTTTTATTTGTTGAATAACGCGGTGCAGGTGCGTGCACGCCTCATAATGCACCGTGATGTTAGCCGCTCCCGCGTCGCGGAACGCGCTCAGAAAGTGCTGAGGCTCCTCAATCATCAGGTGCACATCAATGGGCTGCTGGGCGTGCCGGTGTACGGCCTGCAGCACCGGAATGCCAAAGGAGATATTGGGCACGAACCGCCCGTCCATCACATCAAAATGCAGCCAATCGGCGGCGGAGCCGGCCAGGCGCTCGGTTTCAGATTGCAGATTACCAAAATCGGCGGCAAGAAGCGAGGGCGCCAGCAGCGGCGCAATACGACGGGTTGGGTTCATATCACGAAGGTAAGCGGAACTGCGAAGTTGCGTATCTCAAACCAGCACAGTATTTACCAGGAGTTGCTACGCGACCACATTTTACTAGGTAGTAATTCTTCTCAAAGGCAATAGTAAGCTTTAGTCCCACAAAACAGCCTTCCTGCCGGAGGGCAGTTGCCACGCCTGTATCGGGAAGTACTAGCCCGTTTTGACGTGGCAACTGCCCTCCGGCAGGAAGGCTTTTGAAAGAAGAGAAGTATAGTTTAGCTGCCTTTTTCCCAGGCACGCCAATCGAGCTTGCCGTCTTCAGTTTTGCGCAGGAACACGGTTTGGTCATCATCCTGGCGCTTGCCAAACGTAACATCGCCGCGACAGTCCATGCACTTCAGGCTGGTGTACTTAAACTTATCCTGGGCTACCCGCGAGGTAAGGTCCAGGTTATCGGAGCCGCATAGGCCACATTTGGCAACATCCGGGAAGCTGAGGCGGTCATACTCAGCTACTACCTCATGAAAATTAGCGCCTTGCACCGTGAAGTGAAATTGCCGGCGCCCCAGGCGCTTTGAGACCATCATTTGTAACATACTTGGAGAGAGTTAAATAGGTTTTTCAGGCATTACGGCCTTGTTTTACAACAAAACAGGCACCTAATGAGTGCCCGTTTAGCTAATTAAAATTGTACAATACTATTTATAATAGCAAGCAAAACCGCTGTACTTTATCACACTAGGTTGCCCATATAAGTAAACCCTAGTGCTGCTTAACCAAGTAGCGCCTTACAGCTTGACAAACCGCACCGTGCGCTGTTCCCGCGCCGAGCTAATGGTGCAGGTATATACGCCTTTGCCTAGGGTGCCGGGCTGCAACCGCACCGATGTTGCGCTGGTGGGTGCAATCTGTTGTTCCGCTACTAAAGCGCCTCGGGCATCGTAAATACGCACCTGCAACGGAGTTTGCTGGAAGCCTACCGTCAGCTGCATATACAGCTCATTGTCTTTGGTGGGGTTAGGATAGATGAACAGTTCCTGCCGGGGTGCGGCCTCAGTTGCTGATAAGGGCGTGCCCGGATTGGCCAAGTTATAGGCCTGCACAAAATTCGGAATGCCGTAGCCTATCTCGTCATTGGGGGTAGTGGCCCGACTGCCCGAACGTTGCAACAAGCTAATAACCTGCTGGGCCGTGAGCCGGGGGTTGGCCTGCCAGAAGCCTGCCACCATGCCCGCCAGCACCGGACACGAATACGAGGTACCATTGCCCCGAATGACGCTGCCCGACGAGGAAACAATGGCCGTTTGCACGCCCATAGCCGCCAGATTCGGCTTAATACGTGCATCGGCCGTGGGGCCGCGGGAGCTAAAGGATGCCCGGGCTAAAAGCGAATCCACAGCGCCTACAGTCATGATAGAGTCGGCATCTGCGGGGGCCGTGATGTAGCGCCAGGAGTTGTTGCCTTCGTTGCCGGCACTAGCTACCACCACCATGCCAACCCGCGCCGCCACCGCCGCTGCCCGGCTGGAAATAGCCGTTCGGCCATTCATGTTGGCGTAGGTGTAATCAATGGAGGGAAAGTCGAAGGTGCTGTACCCCAGCGAGGAGCTGATAATATCAACGCCGGCAGAATCGGCGTGCTCGGCGGCAATTAGCCAGTTAGCTTCTTCTACGGGGTGCTCAGAGGCCACGTCCTCGGTAATGAAGAGCCGGTACGTAGCTTTGGGGGCCGTCCCGATGTATACCCCAGCTTCATTGGCGGCCATGGTAGACAGACAATGCGTGCCGTGGTCGTTGCGCAGGTACACCGCGGTGGTTTTATCCACGAAATTGAAGGTGCTGGCAATGCGCTTCTCCTGAAAAAGTGGGGCAAAAGCCGATGCCGTGTTTACGCCCGGAAAGCCGCCGTCGAACACCGCAATCTGCATGCCTTCGCCGCGGTAGTTGGCATCATGCATTTGTACGGCGCCAATCATTTGGGCTTGGGTGAAGGCCTTGCCATATTGGCTGCGCGTGCCTCGTTCCAGCGTGTTGGACTGGGGGTCATCCTCGGCGGGTTTGCGCGTGCCGGGCAGGTCGCGGTTGAGGGTTCGGGCTGACTTCACGCAGGGTAACGCCTGTACCAAGGCCAGCGTAGCGGAGTCGCAGGCCACCACGGCGGCATTAAACCAGCGCGAAGTATACCAGAGTTTGGCGCCGGGCACGGCCTTGAGCTGCTGCACGTAGGCAGGGCTCACCGGCAGGTCGCGGGGCAATATGCTGATGTTTTGGCGCTGCCGCCGCTCCACAGCCCTCGCCGACAGAAAGGCCAGGGGCTGATTTACGGTATAGGGCGTACCGGCTTTATCCTTGAAATAGATGAGGTGCTTACGGACCGTGGCATTGGGCTTGGCTCCCCCCTGCGGAGTACCTTCAGGAACACCCGTGGCCGCCAGTACTACCCCGGCTGGCACACTTAACCCAATTAAAAGTAGTAGTCTAGATAAAATCATTCGGATCAGGAACAGACCTGCCTCAAGATACGAAGGAATGGGCTATGAGGGCCTCCTACCCCACTTTCCCCGCCTAATTATGTTCATAATACACACAAATGGCCGGCATGGTAAGTGCCGGCCATTGTAGTAACCTGATGGTGAAACAAGTAGAAGCTATTTCCCTGATTCTACCAGTACCTCGCTGCGCGACTGCCCAAGGTAGATGTACGCCGGATTGGGCGTACAATTGCCGGCCGGGCAGTAAATAAAGCGGCGCCTAGCCCGGTACACGGGCCCTACCCCTTTGGCATACACCGAGCGCAACACTGTATAGTAGAACAGGTTGATGCCGGTGTCGGCGTTGGTAAGGTCGTTGATGGTAGCGGTGGTAGAGGGGTACGAATAGCTTTTGCCGTTGCTGCTGATGGTGAAGGGTTCATCTACCCACTCATAGGAGCGGTTTACCGCCTCAATGGTATCCAGGGTATTAAAGGCATTGGCATTCCAGGCCTTTCCATCCCGGAGCGGAAAAATTAACTCCACCGTGCGGCGGTTGTTGCGCTGCTCCTGCACGGAGCGCGTGCTGGAGGTAACGGTAATAACGGAATCGATGCTCCAGGCTTCCGAAGCATTGGCCCGGCGGGAGCGCACCACCCGGTAGGCGGGTTGCCCGGTCGCGTCGGGCTCCAGGGCTGAATCAACCTGCTCTTTAAACTGGAAGCGCGTAACCGTGGCCACATTGGAACGGTAGGCGGTGTCCACCACATCGTACACCCGGTACGAGCCCACCTCCAGCGGATAGTATTCCGCGCTTTGGTTGGGCACCAGCTCCGTTTCGTTTTCGCAGGCGACTAGGCCGCCCAATGCTGCAAACCCTGCCAGAGCCCAGGCTGCCACTCTTCGGATAGTAGCCCCCACAATAGATGAATATCTCTTTCTCATACAGCTTCGTTTACACCGAAAAGTAACACAGATTTTGACAACGCCAGCCAGTAACTGCCGAAACTCATGGGCAACTCATCTGGTTCCGGATTTTACCTTGGCTCAGATTAGGAGGACCTATGTATTTCACACGCACGAGGCGCGAACTTTCGTCCGCGCCTCGGCCTGTACCTTGTGAAAAACAGTTGGCTCGGTAGCGTTTATTCAGCGCCGCCCGCAATGGCCATCGAAGGCTCCGGAATCTCGCCAATCGTGTGGCGCTCAATCCAGCCGCCGCCCAGCACGTCCTGGCCCTCGTAGAAAACGGCCGCCTGTCCCGGCGTTACCGCATGCACGGCTTCCTCGAAGTAGATGTAGATTTTCTCGCCTTTCTGCTCCAGGAAAGCCGGCGAGCCATCATGGTTGTACCGGATTTTCGTGATGCTAGGCACCAGTCCGCGGCCTTCTAGGGAAGCGTATTTGCCCATGTTCAGCTTGCTGACCACGGTACGGGTGCTGGCCAGATCATCAAAGTTGCCGAGTACCACGCGGTTGGTTTCGGGGTCGATGGCGGTTACGTAGGCGGGGAAGCCTAGGGCCACGCCCAGGCCTTTGCGCTGCCCGATGGTGTAGAACGGATAGCCTTCGTGCTTGCCTACCACCGTGCCGTCGCGTAGTACAAACTCACCACCGGCTACGCGCTCCTCCAGGCCTGGCACGCGCCGACGCAGGAAGCTGCGGTAGTCGTTATCAGGGATAAAGCAGATTTCGTAGCTCTCGGGCTTGTTCACCAGCTCCGTGAAGCCCCGCTCGCGGGCAAAGTCATAGATGGCCGTTTTGCGCAGCTGGCCCAGCGGGAACAGCGTGCGGCTCAGGCTTTCCTGCGTAACACCCCACAAAGCATAGCTTTGATCTTTGTTGTCGTCAATGCCCTTGCTGATGACATAGCGGCCGTTTTCGTGGCGCACCTGCGCGTAGTGGCCGGTTGCGATAAACTCGCACCCTAGCTGATCGGCGCGGCGCAGCAAGGCATCCCACTTAATGTGGGTGTTGCACAGCACGCACGGATTGGGCGTGCGGCCCGCCAAGTATTCCTCAGTGAAGTTGCTGATCACGAAGTCCCCGAACTCGTCGCGGATATCGATGATGTAATGCGGAAAGCCCAGCTCCACGGCAATCTGCCGGGCATCGTTGATGCTGTCGAGAGAGCAGCAGCCGGTTTCTTTTTTACTCCCTCCTGCCGAGGCGTAATCCCAGGTTTTCATGGTCATCCCGACCACTTCATAGCCTTGCTCGTGGAGCATCACGGCTGCCACGGAGCTGTCGATGCCGCCGCTCATGGCGACGAGCACCCGTCCTTTCGTTGTATTCATACGTGAATCAAATTGCGCCCGAAGCGTGAAAGGTTCCGGCCGAATGCACAAAGGTACACGGATTGCAAGTTTTGGAAGTAAGCTCCGGCTAAGTTTGCCCGCCTAATGCGGTTTATGCTCGCCATTACCCTAGTAAAACCAGCTGTAGCATTGCTCGTGTGGCATTCTTCTAGGAGGCATATCACACACGTGGTGGGATTAAGTCCGGCGAATTCATGTTGGGCCCAGTAAATTCACCGAATATTGCAGCCGCAAACCATCTGCTGTCCGCCGCTTTTTCGCACGGCGTACTTTTTGCCACGCCTAACTCTATTGAAATGCCTTTGATTGTTCCTGTAATGGTGCGCGGCATCAATAACCTCTCCGACGCACGCTATTGTGCCGGAATGGGTGCCGACTCACTTACCTTCCGCCTCGACCCTGCTTTCCCCGACCATATCACGCCCGAAGCCATGCAAGAGCTGAGTGGCTGGGTGTCAGGGGTGCAGCTCATTGGGGAGTTTGATACGTTGCCCGTGGAGCAGATTAACCAGCTGGCCGCTCAATGCGGCCTGCACGCCGTGCTGCTGCACCGCCGCCGCCCCGCCGATGAACTGGCCCAGCTGGCGGTGCCCGCACTGCGCCTCACGCGCTGGATTTATGATATGCTGCCCGAGGATGTGGAGCTGCGTTTCCGCGAGCAGGCGCCGCATTATCTGGGCTTCGTGCTGGCAACCCCGCCCAACCCGCTGCCGAACCCGGCCGAAACCACCCGCCTCACGGAACAAGCCCGCACGTATCCCCTGTGGCTGGGCGCCGGTTTCGCTCCTGCCAACTTGCGCAGCTACGTGGAAGCCATGCGTCCGGCCGGCATCGTGCTCCAGGGTGGCGACGAAATCAAGCCCGGCCTGCGCGACTTCGATGAAATGGAAGCTGTGTTTGAGCAGCTCGAGGATTAACTGCTGCTAAAGCCAAAGAGGGGTTCAAGCGCACGAGCACCCTAGTCCTCTTAAAACACCGCAGGCCTTTCCCGGAAGTTTTCCTGGAGCGGGCCTGCAGTGTTTTGTTAAGTGCCTAGGCCATCACCGTCAGTAAACTGTAGATGGGTGTGGTGAAGTGTTCGGGGCCTTGCCGTATGATGTGAGGTTCCGCTTCCGGGCGGGGTAAGCTTTTGGTGAAGAGTCGCCAGGCTGCGGTGCCACTTAGTTCAATGTCAGCAGCCACCGGCCCTTCATGCGCTACACCTAACTCCCAGCCCGTGGCACTACGCTGCAGAAACCAGGTTCCGCCCGCGCTACCCGTAATGTGCAGCCGAACCACTGTGCCCGGAGCCGCTTCCACCTGCTGGTAATGGTGAGGCAATGCCCGTACGCAGGTGCTTAGGAAGGGGCCGTACAGCTCCGGCGTGAGCAGCGCGGGCTCCTGCCCTACCGCCTGCCTTATTTGCTGCTGATGATGCCACTTTTCTGTGTACTCCCGGGCAATATGAAACGTGTTGGTGGATTCGGCTTCTCCGGCCCAGGCCACCGCAAACGTGGCGGGAGCTGCTGGGTCCAACGTTGCCAGGAACGAATTATACGCTGGCCCAACCATTTCCAGCAGCCATAGCACAACACTAGGGCTTAGCCGCCGCCCAACACTCACCCAGGAGTTGTTCAGCTCATTGAGGTACCTCACCACATCAGCATACGCTCCACTAGCTGGCCCAGGGCCACTAAAGTGCCCATCCCGGAGCGCTGACAGGCTACGCAGGCTGCCATCTAGTAAGTGTAGGGCCACATCGTGCACGCACCAACCAGGAGCTAGTGTTGGCGTCTGCCATGCAGCAGGGCTTAGGCTACGTAGCACTTCCAGCAGCTGCCGGTCGAGTTCAGCAAACAAGGGCAGCGTAGTGGGCAGTTGTGCCGGTTTCATCGAGTAAAGTACCTAGTGAATTTGCCACCCCACTGTTGTAGGCAGCCGCTTATGCCTAACTTACTTGAAACTGCAGGTACTTGATGGGTACGCCCAAGGTGCGGTATTTGCGCTCGAAGGTGGTTTGGATGTCTTCGGCGTGCGGGAGCAGTTCGGGCGTCGCGTACAGGTCTTTGGTGTGCGCCAGGATAGTAGTGCCGGGGCGCTGCTGCAGGGTTTCCAGCGTGAAATCGAAGAGCGCCTCGTTATCGGTTTTGAGGTGCACGAGGCCGCCGGGCCGCAAAATCTGCTGATACAGGTCGAGGAAGCGCGGGGCGGTAAGGCGGCGCTTGATGTCCCGGTCGCGGGGGCGCGGATCGGGGAACGTAATCCAGATTTCGTGCAGCTCACCAGGCGCAAAGTGCGCGAGCAGGTCGTGGGCCCGCATCCGGATGAATCCTACATTCGTGAGGCCTAGCGCCTCGGCGCGGGTGCTGCCTCGCCAAATTCGCTCTCCCTTGATATCGAGGCCCAGGAAATTCCGCTCAGGATAGCGCTCAGCCAAGCCTACCGTGTATTCGCCCTTGCCGCACCCTACTTCCAGGGTAATCGGGTTTGGGGTCTTAAAGAACTCCTCATTCCAGCGTCCGCCTAGTTGCTGATAATTGGCTTTGCCAGGTTCGACCACATCGGGCCGTTCGGCGTTATCGGCGAAGCGTTTCAGTTTTACGCGACTCACAGTAGTAGTTTTTTGATTGGTATTTCCGGCAGGCAGCGGTTTAAGAGAGAACTGACCCTAGTCTTTCTTTCCGCAAAGCTCTGCTCTATTTCTTACAGCTCTTCAATTTCAGCTACCACAAAAGTACTACCCCCAATGAAGACCACATCATCTGGGGCGGCGGCGGCGCGAGCAGCAGCAACGGCGGCCGGTACGGGGCCAAGCACTTGGCCCTGCAAGCCCAGCAAGGCAGCTTGCTTCGCCAAATCAGCAGCTGGCATAGCCCTTGGAATGTTGGCTTGGCAGAAATAATAGGTAGCCTCTTGCGGCAGCAAGGCCAGCATTTTGCTCACGTCTTTGTCGTTTACTACCCCCAGCACGATGTGCAACTGATGGTACGGCAGCCGCGCCAGCTGCTGCGTGATAAACCGGATGCCGGCCTCGTTATGGCCCGTATCACACACCACCAGCGGCTTTTGGCTTAGAATGGTCCATCGGCCCACAAAGCCAGTTAGGCGGCGCACATCCCGCAGCCCTTCGCGCACGGCTGCTTCCGGAATCAAGAAGCCCTGCGTACGCAACTCGGCCAGCACGGCCAGTACACCGGGCAGATTCAGGCGCTGGTAGTCACCGGCCAAACTCAAGGTTACATCCTCCAGATACGGCTTGCCCTCCTGCATAATGCGTAGCTGCTGCAGGCCGGTTTCCGGGGCCGGCGGAGCTAGCAGCTCGGCGTGATAGTGGGCATCGGCAAAAAGCAGGGGTGCGCCTTCCTCTCGGGCTTTGTCTTGAAAAACATTAGCCACTTCAGGCTGGGTCTGGCTGATGATAGCCGGAATACCGCGCTTGATGATGCCGGCCTTCTCGCGGGCAATTTGGGGCAAGGTGGTGCCTAGCAAATTCTGATGGTCATAGCTGATATTGGTTATCAGCGAAACCAGCGGCCGAATAATGTTGGTAGAGTCGAGCCGCCCGCCCAGCCCCACTTCTACAATGGCAATATCTACTTGCTGCTCGGCAAAGTAATCGAAGGCCAGCGCCACGCACATTTCAAAAAACGAGGGCTGCACCTGCTCAAATAAGCCGCGCCAGCGTGCTACCCACGCTACCAAATAATCGGGTTCGAGGTCGTGGCCGTTTACCTTGATGCGCTCCGTAAACTCCTTTAAATGCGGCGAGGTGTAGAGCCCGACTTTATAGCCCGCCGCCTGCAAAATCGCCGCCAGCAAATTGCTGGAGCTGCCTTTGCCATTGGTACCCGCCACGTGCACGCTCCGGAACTTGCGCTCCGGGTTGCCCATAGCAACGGCTAGGGTCTCGGTGTTGCCCAACCCTGGCTTGTACCCCGCTTCTCCTACCCGCTGAAACATGGGCAACTGCTGGTACAAGTAGTCGAGGGTTTGCTGGTAGGTCATGGGAAGTAAAGGCAATGCGGGAGGGCAAAGGTAGCGTACCTGGCCTCAACCTTAGGCCCTCTGTACAGACAAAACCGCCGCCCCAAACTAGCGGAGCGGCGGTTTTGCCTTTCTTGATACCTCGTACTCCTGCAGAGCATGCGCCGGAACCTACCGAAACTACCTCACCGTAAAGCGGAAGGTATAGAAGCCGGTAGCGCCTCCCTCAGCCGAGCTGGTGCGGCGGAATTCCAGTTTCAGCAGCTCATCCCGACACACTTTCTCCTGGGCAGCCGAAACGGTTCCGGACACTTTAGTGACTGATTCCACCTCTCCCTCGGCATTAATCCGGATTTTGAAGCGTACCGTACCCGAGTTATTGTCTAGAGCCGGCACGCTGGGTTTGCTTACAATGGCCCACCCTGCCATTTCGAGGCCACCGCTGCCGGGGCTGGTGCCGCGGCCGCCGCTGCCGGGCTCGCCGGAATAGGCCGTACCGCCGTAGGTGCCGCGCGGGTCGCCTTTGTCGCCCACGGTGCCGGGGTTGTCGCCGTTGTTGTTGCCGGTAGGTGCGTTGCTGGTGCCGTTTACGCCGTTACCGCCGCCGTCAGCGCGGTTGGCCTTGGGTGTAAACACGGCCCGCTGGTCTACTTTGGGGCGCGGCGGCTCTGGGGGCGCTTCTTCCCGAACGGGGGCTGGCTTGGGAGCTGGGGGCACCGTTACGGGACTTTCCTCGGCCTCACTGGTTACCACCCGCTGCTCAGTGGGCGGTGTGGGGTCGGGCTGGGCTACCGCGCGGGGCGGCGTGGGATCAGGCTGCGAGGCGGGCGGGCGGCTGTCCTCGCGGTTTTTTGACTCATTGGCCGGGGCCTGGCTTTGAATGTCGCCGGAACCTACTTCATCTACGCCGTAGTTGAGCTCTACCCCGTCGCCGCCCAAGGTTTCCAAAGGTGGATCAGGGCCTTTGAATACCGTGAAAACGAACAGGGCCACCAGGGCCGCGTGCAGAACCACGGTTCCAATCAGGGCTTCGCGCCGATGTTCTTCGCGGTACTCCATGTGAGTTGTCTGTTATGAAGTCGAGTCTTGTCAGGCCAAACCAACCGAATGGCCTAGCCTCTGGCAGAGAGAAAACGCTAGTCCGGGCGGCTTGGTGCCCACAGGCACCTAGTGATTTGGGGCGCTATTTTCCTTGCTGGGCCTGGGTGGCCATCACCATCTTAATTTTAAGCCGGTTGCCAATTTCCAGAATATCAACCAGCTTCTGCACGTTCAGGGAAGCATCAACCCGGAGCACGGCTGTTGGGCTTTCGAGGCCCTGTATCCGGCGGGCTAGTTCAGGCTCCAGCTGTTCAGGCGTGATGTTCTGACGGTCGATAAAGTATTTTCCGGCCGCATCTACGGAAACCGTGATGGGCTGCTTCATGGCTTGCTTGCCCGAGCGGGCATTGGGCAGCATGAGCTTGATAACGTTCGGATTCACCATCGTCGAAACAATTAGGAAGAACAGCATCAGGAAGAACATGATGTCGTTCATCGAGCTGGTCTCGACGTGGGAAGAAAGCTTACGACGCCGGCTGAGGTCCATGCGGTGTGTTTGTAAAAAGCAAAATGGTGAACTGTGAAGTATTAAGTCTATTTCACAACTTCACCGTTCACCATTTCACTTCTAGTTATCCTGCAGAATATCCATGAACTCGATGGCCGAGTTTTCCATGCGAAACACCATGCGCTCCACCATAATGCTAAGCCAGTGGTAGCCGATGTGGGCCACAATACCCACAATAAGACCCGCCGCGGAGGTCACCATTTTAGTGTACAAACCACCCGAAATCTGGGCAATGCCGAAGTCGCCGGTTGAGCTAATGGCGTAGAAAATCTTGATTACCCCGATAATGGTACCCACGAAACCAAGCATAGGGGCAATACCGGCCACAATACCCAGCACGTTGATGTTCTTCTCGAGACGCGCAATTTCGATTTTTCCTACGTTCTCCACGCTGGTTTCAATCTCGCTGAGGGGTAGTCCAATCCGCCGGATACCTTTCTCAATCATGCGGGCTAGTGGCGTCGGGTTCTGCGCGCACAGCATTTTAGCGCCCTGCAAATCGCCCTTCACCATCAGGCCCCGGATGCCGGGCATGAAGGTTTCGGAAACGGCGCCGGCCTTGCGGATGGTCAGGTAACGCTCTAGAATAATGTAGACCGAGAGGAAGAGCAGCAAAAACAGCGGTACCATAATCCAGCCCCCGGCCAGCACCAGATCAATCATGGAAAGACCAGGAGCTGCATTAGCGGCCGCATTGGCGGCGGTAGCAGCAGAGTCAGCGGCGGCAGGAGAAGCGGCGGGAGCAGCATCCCCCACCTGGAGTTGAAGCAGCAAAGAGAGCAGGTGCGTCATGCGGGGAGTAAGGGTAAGAAGCAAAAGAATAGCTAAAACACGCAGGCCGTAAATTACTTTGCCTGAGTGCTTTAGCTAGCCTTAATTTCGTACTAACAAGTCAAGGTCAGTGATTAGTAATTTTTGATCCACAGGTCGCCCATACGCTTGCGCAGGATGCTGGCCTGACGGTCGGCCGAAGCCCGGTCAGGATAATCTGCCACGGAGAGCATGTACTGGCGGCTGCCGGGCGCTGGCAGAATTACGCGTGCCGGGTGCCCCAGGCGTACCAGCGCCTGACGGCCTTTCTCCGCGTTTGCCAGCGTCTTGTACGAACCAGCAACTACATAGTAACGGCCCGTACGACTTTTAATGGTCGAGGTTTCGGCGCCGGGGGTTGCATTGGTTGCTGCCGCTTTTTCCCAACCGGGAGCATTCGGCTTCGTTACTTTCGCAACCGGCTTGCCCTTGGCAGCTTGTACTGGCTTGGCAACGATGGTAACGGCTGGCTTGATAGCCGACGCTGGTACAACTGCTTTCACGGCTGGCTTCACAACCGGTTTTGCAACTGCCGGCTTGGCGCTTGCAACGGGGGTAGCCGCTTCATTCCACTCAGCCTCCGCGGCGGCAGTGGTTATTTCCGGGGCGGGAGCCGCATCCAGTTCCGAAGAGGAAGTGCTGGCCAGTGCCGCTTGCTGATGCGTCATGGCCGACTGGGCCACGCTGCGGTTGTGTGCCGGGGCTTCAGCCGTAGATAGGCCTAGGGAAGACATGCGCAGGCTGCTGGGCAGATACCCAAACATGTCAGCAAAGAAGTAGTTGGCCGATAGCACCAGCCCCGCAATAGCGACGGTGCCAATGGTACGGAACGCCCGAACCGCCCGGCTCGAACGGGCCGAAGCCAGCAGCGGCGCAGGCGTGGGCCGCTCCCGGGCCAGCAAGGCATCGGTGGCGCGCACGGGCCGCGATATCAGTTCAGGCAGCCCAAAGCTGGCATTGAGCAGGTTCTGACCGCCTGTGTATTCAAACTCAAGGCCGCGGCCCGGTGCCTGCCGGAATATGCCCACTCCAGGAAGCTCCGTCCGCAGACCGGACTCCAGTTCGCTTTCCATCCGGAGCACAGCCTCGCGCACCAGTTGGCGCGCCTGCACGGTGCTGATGTTCAGCTTATGGCTTAGTGCATCTACCAACAGACCGTCGTTGCGGGTCAAGGACTGGTTGAAAGCTACGCGTTTGGCTGGCGGGGCCAGTGTGTGCCGCACCGGATGAATCTGGGCGGGCGCGTAGTCGGCAATCAGGCCGCCAAAATCAGGAATAATGACGCAGTCATGGTCCCGGAGCAAGGTGCGGATGTGGTCAGAAAGCATTCAGTTGCGGATACTAGGGTGGAAAGACGAGGAAAGCTACCAGGGTAAAGACTCCTGTTATTCTCAGCACGGCAAAGGACCTTACTCCTACTGTGCCAGGGGTGCAACAGCGTGATAAGGTCCTTTCTTATGCTCAGGATGACAAGCGGTTAGCCGTCGGGTCTAGAGGTAAATTCCGGTCAAGTTAAAAGTCGTAGGTAACGCCGGCCAGTACGTTAATTCCTTTCACTGGATAGTTCAGGAATCGCTCATACTTGCGGCCAAGCAGGTTGTTGCCCAGAACAAATATGGACAGATTTTCCATAATGCGGTAATCTCCGCGCAGATTCAGGTCGATAATTGTATCGGTTGGCCGGATGATTTGGGCCCCGGGAATGTACGCGGGATCAAACGAGCCGGGCGTGTAGCCAACTCCAAAGCTTGAGCTGTACGTATAAAACTCCGCCCCCAGCAGCAGCTTGTCGTAGAGGTTATACGTGCCAAATACCACCGATTGGAACGCCGGACGGTGAAACGCTTTAGCCAGGGTTTTGACATTATAACCGTTGTAATCGGCCTTCAGGCCCAGCCGGAACTGCTCCGAGGCGTTGTAAATGATTTCGCCATGTACGTTAATCAGCTGGGTAGCCTTGGGGTCGTACACCAAATCAAACTTGCTGGAGTCGCGGCGGGAGTTGTTATAGAAGTACAGATTCCGGTCGCTGGCCAGCGTGATGCGGGTGTTCACTTGCAGGGCGCGAGCGGGGGTAGCATTAAAGCCAAAATACACCGTGGGGCCGCGGCGCGTATCAGCTACCCGCACGTTGGGCGCCAGCCAAGGATTTTCGGTGGTCAGATCATACATCGTGACCCGCTGGATGGCACCGCCTAGGCCCGCGAAGAGCACAAACTTGTCTTCGGTAACGGTGTAAGCGGCACGCACTGCCGGAAACACGTTGAATTTTGGCGCATTCAGGATGGTGTCGCCGGTGTAGCCGAGGGTTGCGCCCACAGACAGGGCTAGGCGGTTGAGAGTAAGCTCATAGGCTGGCGTTACCTGCACAAATGGCCGGCTAACCGTTAAGGAGTCCTTGTGCGAAATAAAGGACACGTCGCCATTTACACTCACGCGGCTGCTTTCGCCCAAGCGGTAGCCAGAGCGCAGTGTGGCGTAGAGGTTGCTTTCGCGGGCCTGGAAGAAGTCACTCCAGTAATTGAAGCCTAGGCCCAAATCGTACTGGAAGGCGGCGTCTTGGGCGCGGTTGCGGGCATATACTTTCACCCCCGCCCGTTTGAACACCTGCTTGAGGCTATCCTGCTCGGGCAACAGCGGCACGTTGCGATTGTAGCCATAAAAATTGTACCGTTCCCGGCCTAGGTCTATTTTGGCACCTAGCACCAAGGGGCCGCTATATGTTTCGCCATTCAGGCCCAGGCTGGTTTGGGCTTGGCTGGAGTTTTCTTTATCCACAGCGCCCCGGGAAGAAGATAGGTGCCGAAAATCGAGACCGTAGCTGGCCGTTTCTGAGCGGGTATTGTGCAAGTAAGCCCGGCCATACACCGTGCCGTAGTTGCCAATAGCCCCTTTCAGATAGTTGCCCGTGAGTGGCGCCAGCTCTTCCTGCCGGATAGTTAGCACCCGCACCGAAGGGTTAAGCTTATCGGCGGGTAAGCGGAAGTCGGGGTATGTGTAAGCGACGCCGCCCGCCGTTTTGGTGGGGGCTTCCACCTTCACTTTTTCAAAATTTCGGGTGGCCTCGGGCAGTTCATTCACCCGCTCCTTTACAATCTCAATTTCGGCGTCTTCAATCTTGCCGCGCGTCTTCTGCGCCCAGGCGCTGGTGGCCGGAACGGTGGTAGTCAGCAGGGCCGCGGCGGCCAACAGTTTCGACGGGTGTAGCATTCGGGTATGGGGTCTTGGGAGGGCAGTAAGCAGAGTACACATGCTGGCGTTGCTGGCATGTATACTCTCCTACTTTCCTCCCATTAAATCATGATTACTAGGCTGCTTAATCTGGGCAACTATACCACAGCTTAAACTAAATTCGACTGCGCTTCAACCAACTGGTTTCTACTCCTCGTCCGCCTGCGGAGCTGCCGACGGGTTGGCTGTGGAGTCAGTAGGCTGCACATCACTAGGCATCAAGGAGCTTCGAACCGGCGTCTTACCGCTAGTTGAGGCCTTGCCAGTTGGCTTAGTGGTTGTCGAGGTCTTGGGCGTTGTTTTGGGGCTAGCAGGAGCTGCTTTTCCGGGCTGCGCTTTGGGCGTGCCGGTTGCCGGAGCGGGTGCAGGCGTAGTAGCATCGGCGGGCAGAGCGGCAAGGCGCTGCTTGGCTCCTTCCACAATTTCTGCTACCGGGAATTTGTTGTCGATGATGGAGTTGAGCGTGGCTCGTGCCTGGAAGATTTCATTCTGCTCCTTATACACATCGGCAATCAGCAGGAAGGCCCGGCCCAGCCACACATCATAGGCTGAGAAGTCGGAGTTGCTCTTGTAGGCAGCATCCAGGGCTTCGGGGTATTTCTTTTGCTGGTATAGGGTCTGGGCCAGCAGGTACTGGGCCTCGGCGCCGCTTTCATCCTTGGCTGTATTGGCCGCCGTGGTTAATTCGGTAATCGCCTGATCGAGGTTGCCGGCTTTGTAGCTGGCTTTGCCCAAGTAGAGCAGCGCCAGATTGGTAGCATTCAGCGCCGCGCCACCTTGGGCCTGAAGTTCTTGGGCAACCCGGCGGGTGCCTTCCAGGTCGCCAGCCTCATAATAGCTTTTCATCAGCCCGATGCCAGCGTTAGCCACCTCCCGCTTGTTAGGCGATACTTCTCGTAGCCGCGCGTAGTATTTGGCAGCCTCAGCGTAGTTCTTGTTTTCAAACTCCAAATCCGCCACGCGGCCAACGGCACGGTTTACAAACTCGCTTTTGCCTTCTTCCACCACTGCTTTCAGGCGGGGCAAAGCGTCGGCTTTGCGGTCGGTGCGCAGGTAAGAGTCGGCCAGGAAATAGCGGCCATCGGCAGCCAGCACCGTATTGGGGTATTGCTTGAGGTAGCCTTCCAGACGCGGAATGGCCTGGGCGTACTTTTCGCTTAGGTACAATGATTTGGCCGCTTCAAACTCTACACTTTCCGAGGCTTTGCTATCGGGATTTTGCTGCTTGAACTGCGCCAGATACTGGTCGAACTCTTCGGTTTTGCCCTGGGCCGATAGGCTTTCCTGCAAGCTGTAGATGGCGCTGGCCGCCGACTTCGTACGCGGATACTGGCTTAGCACGCGCTTGAAGTCCTCGGCGGCCTTGGCATGCTCTTCCAAGTTCTGGTAGGCTACTCCCCGCTTCTGCAACGCCTGTGGTATCAGGGGCGAGTTGGGCCGGGCCGAAATCAGGCGCGAGAACCCATCAACGGCGGGCTGAAACGCGCCCGCTTCAAAATCAAGCTGAGCCTGCTGATACACGGCATCATCGGCGTAGCGCGAGCTGGGCGACGTTTTCAGCAGTGTGCTTAAGGTGCTGGAGGCCTCTTCACGCTTGCCCATCAGGCCCAGCACGACGCTTTTCTGGTAGTAGGCGTAATCCTTATCAGCCGCGTTGGCCTGAATCACTTTGTTGTACTGATCGAGGGCCTGTTGGTACTGCTTGGCAATGTAATAAGTGTCGCCGAGGCGAAGGGTCACGTCGTAATAGTTTGGGTCAGCGGGCTTGGCTACCGGGTCTTGCAGCCAGGCCTGAAACTGCTGACGGGCGCGGTCATACTGCTTGGTGTTGTAGTAGGCATAGCCCAGCCCGTAGCGTGCTTTCTGGTCGAAGTCAGTTTCTGCGGCAGAGCCGGTGCGAGCGGTGCGAGCTGCAGCTGTATAAGCCGTAATGGCGGGCTGGTACTGCTGTCCGTAGCTGTAGATTTCGCCTTTCAAAACCTGAGCAGCGGCGCGCAGGGCGTCGTCCTGGGGGTATTTGAGGCTTTTCTCCAGTACCGGCAGCGCATCCTGGTAGCGGTTGTTGTTGTAAAGGGTAGCGGCCTGCAGATACGCCACGCGCTGATAGGTAGCGTTTAGCTTGGTGCTCCGGTCATCCAGGTTATCGAGGTAGTTCAGCGCCTGAGCGTAGTCGTTGGAGTTCAGAAAACTCTCGCTCAGGATATCGTCGGCAGCTGCCTGGTTTTTTGACCGTGGGAAGCGCTTCGGAAAGTCGCGCAGGGCGGCAATTACTTCTTGCGTGTTGCCAAGCTCGTAGTTTACCTGCGCATACTTGAGCGTCGCGTTTTCGGTGATAACCTTGTCGAAGGTGAGCTTGCGTGCTGCATCGAACGAGTTTAAGGCCAGCTGCTTCTGGTTGGTTTGCAGGTAGCTCAAGCCCAGGTGATACGCAGCATTCTGCCCCAACGAGTCGCGGCGGGCTGCTACCCCCTTTAGGCTGCCAATTGCGCCCTTGAAATCGCCTTGCTTGAAGTTGGCATAGCCCACTTTGTACTGCACTTCGGGCTCAATCTTCTTACGGCCGGCGGCATACTTATCAAAGTACTCGGCCGCCTGCTTGAAATCCTGCTTCTGGTAGTAGGCATCCCCTACTAGCAACTGAATTTCATCAGCACTCTGGGGCGGCGGGGTTTGCTGCAAGGCCTGCGAGCCGTAGGCAATCAGCCCATCGTAGTCGCCTTCCTTGTAGTAAATCTGCGACATGACGGCCGGCACCACGGGCTTGTAGGCGTCGTTCTGCTCGGCCACCGCCAGGTCTTTGCGGGCTCCGGCGTAGTCGCCGGCACGGTAGGCCAGGTAGCCGGCGTAATACGAGCTGGCGTAGCGGTATTGGCTGCTGCCTACTTTGTTCCGATCAAATTGCAGCTTGGCCTTGTCAAACTCCTTCTGAGCGAAGTAGCTGTAGCCGAGCTTAAACTCCGATTCGGCCCGCTGGTCGTCGGAGAGGTTATCCGGCCCTACCTTCTGCAGGTAATCGATAGACTTGGTATAAACCTTCTTATCAAAGTAGAATTTACCGAGCTCAAAATACGCCTGCGAGGCTTTAGGGTGGGCCGGGTTGTTGGTGGCAAAGGCCAGAATGCGGTCCTCGGCATCGGGGTGAAACAGGTACAGGCCCGAAACGGCGTAGTAATACTCGGCATCAACGGTGCGGCCGGGAGCCAGCTCGCCGTTGCGGCGTTGGGTAAGGTCGAGGTAGTGCTGGAAGGCTTGCTGGGCCGCGCCGTACTTGCCGCGGTCGAAGAGTTCGAGGCCTTCCTGGAAATGGCGTTCATCGTTGGTGAACACCTGTGTTTGCTGGGCCAACGCGGCCGCGGGTGCGGCAGCTGTGAGGGTGGCGGCCAGCGCCAGGCGGGGGAATAGTTTCATCAGAAAGCGTTACGCAGAGAGAGGCCGAGGCCGCCAGGGCTCCGGGTGTCAGCCAAAAGTAGCGAAAAGTTCGGCCGAGGTTGCCCCGAAATAGGCCTTTTTACGCGGCAAAACGCTTCACTGCACGCGTTTCATACAGTTTTTTCAACCTAACTGTCTTTATCGAGCCTATATGCGCTTGTGTTGAACCCTGGGTGCATAAGGTTTCCACCGATGCTATTTCCCCCTTCGGCTCCTTTGCCAGTTAGCTTTCTTTCAACAATCTTTCTGTCGTTTATATAATATATACAATATTTAATTGTATCATTAATCACAATTCTCCTTTTGGGGTATGCCACACTCCTTTGGTGAGAAATTTCACCCTAGCCTTTCAATTTTTCACCTTTATATCTGGCTGCTGGTATGAAAATCAATCTTACTCACGCCTGCCTTTGGGTTGGGCTTTCCGGTTTCCTAGGCAGCTGCGGTACCTCAACCGACAAGGAGCAAGCGGCGGCTAACAATTCAGCGAGTAGCGTCGCGGCAGCTGATAGCACTGATCTTCTAGCCCCTTGCAATGAAACAGCGCCACCTTTCGAAGCTGATGCAGGCAGACTGTTTTCGGATACAGCAATTGCCAGAGGCTTAACAAGAGCACACCGAAATGATAATTCTGACAAAACAAATTGTAACAAAGCTTATGCCTTCTATTTCAATGAGGACTCTATAAAAAAGGTATTAGACCAAGATAATGCAGTAGGTTTCCGAGTTTACCTGGCCAAAAATACCGGAAACAGGTTTAAGGAAGATATTATCATAGTGGCCGTTGATAAGCAAGGGAATGATTTATTCGGTCCTAAGCCTAGCACAAAGACAGGAGCAATAGCAGATTTTTATAAGATGTTAGGAACGCCCATGAAATGCCCTTACAACTGTGACACCAAAAGTGGGCTGTACGATACTCAATAACACGCTTTCCTCCTGTATAAATCAGCAAATACTTTCGCCATTAATTAGCACTAATGCCTGATTAATGCAGAAAGTTGAGGAAATCTACCGTGCTTATAGCGGGTATTTGTCCTCTAGCTGTATGCCACACTTCTATTTTGCCTTGTTCGGTGGGCTTGCTAGCCTCTCCCTAGCTGGTTGTTCCGCTCCAACACACACTAGCCCTGTTTATTCGCAAAACCCCGCCATTTCTGATGCGCAGGGGCGGCCGCGCGATTCAACGACATTCTACTTTCCGGCCGCTGATTCACTACATCCCACTTATATCCCAAAGCACAAGCGGCCAAGGATGTTTTATATAAGTGACATTCGATTTTCCAATTGCACCTATGCACTAGAGCATGCCTCCTATGCACTTACTTACTTTGAGGCACCTGTACTCTCTAACTATTATTTAGATGCTGAAATTATCCGTTTCCTCTGGTTACGTTCTTTCCACCGTCCCGTGCTACTTACGTTACGCCATACCAAAGGCGGTAGTACGCTTCAAACACAGCTCTTAGATAAGCATCCAGGCTTCACTACTTATACCATTCATCACCCTGATAGCTTACCCTCCACTTCTTCGGCAGAAGAACGTGAAGAAGCCTGGAGATTTTATCGTGAAATGATGGCTGATCCTACATTTCAAAAACAAGTGGCAAAAGGTAAACGCCGGGCAAAACAAGTTAATAGTGAAGAAACGACTGTTGCGGTTAGGCCAGAGCAATGGTACCATTTGCAAGTTTTATTAGCTCAAACCCAATTTCCAACAATGTCCTCTTGCCAGCCTCGTCCGGGCATGTTGGATGGATCAGAATGGCTTCTGGAATCTCATCAGGCTGATAGCTACCATATGGTGCTTCGCCGAAGCCCTGAGAACGAAGACGGCTTCCGCTCAGCATGTGAATATCTTATTGAACTGAGCTCAGTACGAAACGAGGAGCGGTACTAAGCGGCTTGCGTTTGCTACAAAAATATGGTAAGCCGCATTCCTGATTGAGGGCGCCCTACACGCGCACCAGCGTCACCTCGTCGCGGGTGAAATCGAAGCGGCTTTTCTCTGCCTGGCCTTTGCACACGGCTACGCGGGGCGGCTGCAATTTGCCTTTGCGGCTGGCTTCTATCTGGGCCTCGCCACTTACTTCCAGCGTGGTTACTACCTCTCCGTTTAGACGCAACTCCCACGGGCCGGGCGCAATAGTGCCCTGTAGGTGCCCGACGATAAACACTTCTTTCGGCGACATCTGCACGATATCGAGCACGTGCATGGTGGGGGTTTCGGCCATGAGAAAGGGTAGTAACTACAATATAAATACGAGGATGAGGGTGCGCCCAAACCGGAAACCAGTGTATCCTGCGGCCCGAATGTAACAGAATTTGTTTGCCACCTAATGCCGGACCACTAGGCCTGTTGTAACAACCAAGTACCCGCAAAGAAGCATGTTTGCTAGCTGAACAGCTCCAGCAGATCTTGTTTCGAAAGGGTTTTTAGCAGGGCTGTATCCGTCCGAATAAGGTCCTGGGCCAGCTCGCGTTTCGTTTCCTGCAGTTGCATGATTTTCTCTTCCACCGTGTTGGGGCAAATCAGGCGCACGGCCACTACGTGCTTAGTTTGCCCGATGCGGTAGCTGCGGTCAATGGCCTGGTTTTCAACGGCCGGGTTCCACCACGGGTCCACGATGTACACATAGTCGGCTTCGGTGAGGTTGAGGCCCGTGCCGCCGGCTTTTAGGCTGATAAGAAACACGCGCACCTGCTCCTGCTGCTGAAACGCCGTCACGACGGCCTCGCGCTGACGGGTTTGGCCCGTAAGATACTGATACGGAATATCGTGCACCTCCAGCATGGGCCGGATAAGATCGAGCATGCTCACAAACTGCGAGAAAATCAGAATTTTGTGCTGCGGGGCGTGGTTCTGGATTTCCTCGAGCAGCACGTGCAGTTTCGCCGAGGCTGCGCCGAAGTATTCCCCATCAGGTAATAGCGCGGGCGAGTTACATATCTGGCGCAGCTTAGTGAGGCCTTGCAGCAGGTGAAGGCGGTCTTTGCTGGTTACATCTTCGCGCTTGCCTAGCATCAGGTTGCGGTAATCCTGCTTGCAGGCCTCATACACGCGGCGTTGCTCGGTGCCCATTTCGCAGTAAAGCACCATCTCGGTTTTTTCGGGTAGCTCAGGCGCCACCTGGGCCTTGGTGCGGCGCAGCACAAAGGGCCTGATTTTCTGCTGCAACGCCTGGGCCTGTCCTTCATCTTTGAACTTGTCGATGCGGGTAGCGAAATGCGCCTTGAAATGCGCCCGGCTTCCCAGCAACCCAGGGCAGGCAAACGACAGCAGCCCGTAGATATCGTAGGTATTGTTTTCTAGCGGCGTGCCCGTGAGTACTACCCTATTGCGGGCCTGCAACCGGCAAGCTGCTTTGTAACGTTGCGAATCGGGGTTTTTGATGGCCTGGGCTTCGTCCAGAAACACATAGTTGAACCGATACGCGCGCAACATCCGAATATCAGCCACTAGTGTTCCGTAGGTGGTCAGCACAATATCGTGCTCCCCGAAGCCTTGCGCCTCCTTCGGTCGGTTGGCACCGTGCACCACCAGTACCCGCAGCGAGGGCGCAAACTTGGCTACCTCGGCCTGCCAATTAAACACCAAGGAGGTAGGTACCACCACTAAATTAGCTCCTACGTGGCCCTTCTCGCGCTGCAACAGTATGAACGCCAGTACCTGTAGCGTTTTGCCTAGGCCCATGTCATCGGCTAGGCACCCCCCAAAGGTGAAGGTATCCAGAAAGTTTAGCCAGTTCAGCCCCTGCTGCTGGTAGTTGCGCAAGGTGGCCTGCAAGCCGCTGGGCGGCACTAGGTCTTCAATGCCCGTAAACCGGCTAAGCGCAGTGCGGTAGGCAGCTAGCTGCGCGCGCGCGTCCGAAGTTAGTTCCTCGGGCGTGTACAGCTCTTCTACTGCTGAAAAATTGATGCTCGGAGTGCGCAACCGCTCCGCTATTACCTCACCGGCGGCAAAGTAGCGGGCAAACTTCTCCATCCACTGCCGGGGCAAAATGCCGCGCGTACCATCATCAAGGGTCACATAGTGGCGGCGGTTCCGAATGGCCTGGTGCAGTTGCCGCATACTGGCTTGCTGCTTGCCGAAGCGCACCCGCAGCTCCGTATCAAACCAGTTGGTTTCGCGGCTTACTTGTATCGAAATCTGGGCTTTGTGTGGGTTGAGGGTATTATCCTTGAGCTTGTTGAAGCCAAGAATGGCAATGTGCTGGGTGCGCCAGTCCTCAAACGCCTCCAAAAACCACTCTTCGTCCAGAAACTGGCTTTTCGGCACGTACAACGAGTCTTGCTGCACTTGCTCCTGAAAGTGAGGGTAGTGGCGTAGCAGCGCTTTCAGAAACCGTTCTTCGGCGGCAACATCACGCGCTACCACAAACGGGCGCCCGAGCGTATCCAGCGCATACAGTTGTTTGCGCGACAATACCGACACCTCCCGCTCGCCGTAGCGCATCACGGGCAGCACTTCCACGTGCGGCCCCGCCTCCGAGAGGTACAGCAGCATTTTAGGTTCCTCGGCAAACCCTCCGGACTCTAGCTGTTCGGGCGTGGCCGGCCGCAGGTAGGTGTACGTGATGTGCACCTTATCTTCGAGGTTGGTCAGCACCTCTTCCCGAAACTCGTCGAACTTGCGTTGGTGAATCAACAGGGCGTTGTTCCGCTTTTTGAAAAACTCCACCACGCGCCACACGTCCAAGTCATCGAGCAGATACAGCTCATCATGCACGGCCAAAAAGTACTCGTAGCGAATAATCAGGTCTTTCAGATCCAGCACCTGATCCGCTACCCAGAGCTTGCCCTCCACCCGGTAAAACTCGTCCTGTTCCGCCACCGACAAGCGCAGCTCTAGTGGCAACCCGTGAACCCGCACCGGCAGCACCGACTGTGCCGTTACCTTCTCCCCGAGGCTTGCCTGATGGGCATACACCGGCAGCTGTTCAGGGTTTCGGACCACAGCTCGCAGAGCCTCTAGTGCAGCGCCTGTGCGAGCCTCGTCATAATTGTGCTGAAACCGCGCTAGGCCGGTATAGAACTTCAACCGATCGGGGTCAGTGAGCTGCCAGATGCCATCCAATGGGTTCAGCATCGTGAGCGGGTTTTTCAGTTTTCCCAACACCGTGGTTTCGGCTTCTACCAACTGGACAGTCAGGTGCCCATAATAGCGGTGGCGGCCCAGCACGAGCAGACGCTGGCTGGTCGTTTCCTCGGGAACTGGCGGCCGTTTGGCGGGCAGCAGGTAGCGAACAAGCTCTTCTTTGGTTGCGTCCGTAACGGGCAGCATTTCGGGCTGGATGGGCGTAATAGTCAGCTCGCGCTCCGCGTAGGTCAGCTGAAAATAATCCTCCAGATTGGGGGCCTGCTCCATGCCATACTCTTTGGCCACGGCTCGCAGGCGCAGCCGGCGTAAGGGTGCATCAAAGAAAATCCGGAGGTCGGGGCGCTGCACTAGGGCTAGTAGCACCTGCGCCTGGTACTCGCAGAGCCCGCCTGGTGTTGCCCCGCAACTGCACGAAACCACCAAGTCGTCTCCTTGCTGCGCTACTAGCACAGAAGGTCTGGGCTGCCCGCCGCCTAGGTCATTGAAACCAGTAAACCGCCCTTGCCCAATGGTCAAGCTTTCGGGTACGATGGCCCCAGCTGAGCGCAGTTCCGGTGCTACGCCCGCCGCGCAGTGCTGCTCTACTATTGTGCTGGTCAGGTCGGCACCCGTCAGGGCCACTAGGGTATACTGGTGCCCGAAGCCGCTGGCCGGTGTTGGGTGAGTCGTGTTGTCGGGCTGGGGCATGCGGCCGGGGTACAGAGCTGAGTTCGGGCCTCTACTGTGCGGTATCGGCGGCTTTTATTCGGGAATCGAAGCGGAACGCTTCGCGGCCTACAATCTGGATGCGCTTGAAATCGGGGTGGCGGCTATGCAGCACAAAGTTGCTTTCCTGCGGGATAATGGAGGAGGGCACTCGCAGCACCGCCGAGTTACGCCGGGTGTACCACGCTGCCCCCAGCGGCTGGCACACGGCGTAGCGGCTGGCTTTTTCCCAATTCGGGGGCAGTTGCCTCAGGTTGATTTCTTCAATTACCAGCTCATCGGGCACCTCAATCACTAACACCCGAAACTGGTCATTAAGGCCTTCGCCGCTCCGGTGCACCACGTTTTCTAGGCACGCCAGTGCCCGCGAGGAAGCCGTGTAAATCACAAACTGATCCTTGTAGTTCCAACGGGCTCGATAACCGGAAGCAAACAAATCCTCGGCGTACTTCGCCAAACATATCCGATACACCAGCATACACGCTACGACAAGTCGCCGTAAGCAATGCGGGTGAGTTCCTCGGCTACCAGATCAATACCTCCGCTGGTTTCCAGCAGTCGTAGCGGCACTTCCTGGTCGAGGCCGTGGGCAGGCTTATCCAGCCACCGCAGGAATGCGGCGGCCTCCCCAAATACTTCCAACCCCAGGTTGTAGAGGCTGATGATTTTGAGGGTTTTTTCGCTGCTGGCTGCGCTCAAGGGCTTCTTTTCCTGCGAATACGTGCGCAAAGTTTTCGTCGAGAGCTCATAAATGGCCTCCAGCTCATTCGCCTGCAAATGAAACGCCTCGGCTACCTCAAACGCCGTGGCGGCGGGCACACCTTTGCGCGCTTCCATCACCAAGGCAAACGCATCCTGCCCGGCTTGGCCCCAAGCCGCCCATTTCTTCCGGAGCGCAGCCGGCGTGGTAGCGGTGGGTTTGGGGTGATGTGCAGTAGCGGCCATAGCAGTTCAGGTTTGACAAGTCGAACTTAGGGAAATTTTTCTGATTAACGAGGAAATTTTTCCTTTGGTTCTAATTCAATCATTCCTACTAACAGGCTGCTACATACCCACCACCGCATGCAGGGGCACGGGGTGCAGAATCAGCCACACCAATTCGCGCAGAATCTCGCCATCGGTCATAGAGCCGCTGTCAATGCCTTTGCTTTGGGCGTCGGCCCGACGGATGAGGTGCACAATATCGCGGGTGCGCTGGAAGTCAAATACTTTCAGGCCGGTTTGGTAGTCGCGGCGGGCAAAAGAGCTTTTCAGGCCGAGCTTGGTCCAGTCGGCTTCTGAGGGGTTGGGCAGCTGGTGCAGGGCTAGCAACCGCGAGAAGTAGTTGAACAGCAGCGTCAGGTTCGGGATGAGCGGGTTGTTTTTGGGGTTAGCCTCGAAGTACATCAGAATGCGGTTGGCCTTCAGCACGTCGCGGCGAATCAGGGCACTCTGCAGTTCGAAGATGTTGTACTCCTTGCTGATGCCCACCATACGCTGCACCAGGTCCTCATCAATAGCGTGGCCGGGCAGCAGGTTGATGAGCATTTTATCCACCTCATTGGTCAGTCGGCCCAGCTCCGCTCCTATGTACTCGGCCAGCATATTGGTGGCCTGGGGCGTAATCTGCTGGCCTTTGCTGCGCACGTAGCTGGTTAGCCAGGGCGCTACTTGGTTGTCGTAGAGCTTTTTGCTGGTGAGCAGCACGGTGCCGGCCGGGGCCGGATGCGCTTTGTCGCCGGTGAGGAGCTTGCCCAGCTTCTTGCGGGCGTCCAGCGTCTTGTGCTTGTAGCAGAACACCAGCACGGTGCTGTGCAATGGATTTTTGAGGTAGGCTTCCAGAAACGGCCACGACTTCTCCGCTTCCAGATCAGCAATGGCCTGGGCCTCTTTCACGATAACTACGGAGCGCTCGGCCATCATTGGGAAGCGCTTGGCCTGCCCCAGAATGCCGGCTACGTCGGTGTCTTTGCCATAGAGCACCACCTGGTTAAAGCCCTTTTCATGCTCTTGGAGCACATTTTTCTCTAGTAAGTCGGCTACCAGATCAATGTAATAAGGCTCCTCTCCTTGCAAAAAATACACGGGCGCAAACTGCCGCTGCTGGAGCTGCTTAAGTATCTCGTCGGCGGTAAGTGTCAAGAGAGGGAAGTAATGAGAGAGTGAAGAGGAAGATGTGAAAAAGCGTTTCAGCGCGGCTCACAACTCTACCTGCAAATGTACCACCGCCCGTTTACCTTTGCACCTCTCTTCTGTGAGTAAGCTGGTTTCCGGTATGCTCACCACTTCACCATTTCACCACTTCACCTTTGGACCTAATAGAAGAATTGCGCTGGCGGGGCATGTTTCACGACATGATGCCCGGTACCGACGAGCACCTACGCCAGAACGCGCCCATTACCGGCTACATCGGCTTCGACCCCACGGCGCCTTCCCTGCACATCGGCAACCTGGCCACCATCATGCTGCTGGTGCACTTGCAGCGCGCTGGCCACCGCCCCCTAGCCCTGGTAGGGGGCGCAACCGGCATGATTGGTGACCCCTCGGGCAAATCAGCGGAGCGTAACCTGCTCGATGAAGAAGCACTGCGGCGCAACCAGGCCGGTATCCAGGCCCAGCTCGAGAAGTTCCTGGACTTTAGCGAAGGACCCACCGGTGCCAAAGTGGTAAATAACTATGACTGGTTTAAGAACTTCGGGTTCCTGCAATTCCTGCGTGAGGTAGGCAAGCACCTTACCGTGAACTACATGATGGCCAAAGACTCGGTAAAGCGCCGTATCAGTGGCAATGAGGAGTCAGGCGCTGAAGGACTGAGCTACACCGAGTTCAGCTACCAACTGCTGCAGGGCTACGACTTCTTTCATCTCTATAAGGAACTGGGCACTACCCTGCAAATGGGCGCCTCTGACCAGTGGGGCAACATCACGACGGGCACCGAACTCATTCGGCGCATGAGTGGCGGCGAGGGCAAGGCCTATGCTCTCACCGGCCAGCTTATCACGAAGGCCGATGGTACCAAGTACGGCAAGAGCGAAACCGGCACTGTGTGGCTCGATCCCACCATGACCTCGCCCTACCAGTTCTACCAGTTCTTCCTCAACGCCGCCGACGCCGACGTACCGCGCCTGATTCGGGTGTTTACCTTGCTAGATCAAACCGAAATTGAGGCCCTAGAGGCCGAGCACGCCCAAGCTCCACACCTGCGCACGTTGCAGAAAGCCCTGGCCAAAGATGTCACCATTCGGGTGCATTCCGAGGAAGCCTTTGAGGCAGCCCTGGCGGCTTCTCAGGTGCTCTTCGGAGGTGGCGACCTAGGCAGCCTGAACGAGGCAACCTTGCTGGACGTGTTTGCTGGAGTACCGCACGTAGAAGTATCGCGCGCTGCACTTGCCGAGCAAAATGTAATTGGCCTGCTCAGTGAGGCCACCGGTAGCGTCATTTTCCCTTCCAAGGGCGAAGCCAAGAAGATGATTCAGGCCGGGGGCGTGAGCCTGAACCGCGCCAAAGCTACCTTGGAGCAGCAAGCCACCGACGTTCCGCTGCTGCTGGATCAGTACATTGTGGCCCAGAAAGGCAAGAAGAATTACTACCTCATTAAAGTGGTGTAACTGCTCCATCTAAGCGCCGCGCTTTACCACCAAACCCCTGATGCTACTGGCAGCATCAGGGGTTTGGTGTGTTTGGAGGGCTAGGAACCAAGTGCTACTGGGTAGAATAAGTACGCCGAGCCCGTCATGCCAACACCCCGCAGCGTTCTACTACAGCGGACATACTTCGGTTGGGGCAGTATGTCGACCTAGGGTGTGGACAGTAAACCAAAAGCACGTCCTGCTGAGCTTGTCGAAGCATCTCTCCCTCTGGCCAATTACTGATTAGGCCTCTGCAACGAAGCGGTAGGGATGCTTCGACAAGCTCAGCATGACTTTTAGAAGAGCGCAAAACTATAGCCTTACGTTACTGTCCACACACCCTAGTAAATAGCACGCGTCATACGGAGCAGGTCGTACACACAAAAAGGCCCCACCGATAAGTCGGCAGGGCCTTAGGGAAAGTATTGAACGCCGCAGCAACTGCGGCGGCCAATTACTTCTTTTTAGCTGGAGCAGCTTTCTTGGCAGCTGGAGCAGCTTTCTTAGCAGCTGGAGCAGCCTTGGTAGCAGCTTCGCCACCGTCGTTCTTCTTGTTCTGAACTTCCGTACGGATAGTCTGGGCCATGTTTTTCAGCTCCTGCATGCCTTTGCGCACGCGGGTACCAGCAGCAGAGTTGTTCTTGTCGTAGAACTTCTCGAAGTCAGCTTCCAGCGACATCACGAGGTCCTTCAGTTGGCTAAAATTGCTCATTGGGGAGGGGGTTGTTTGGTGTGGAAAAATATGTTTAACCGGCCCTAATATACAGGGATTTCAAATACAAGCAATTTTTCAAGTTTTTTTATTAATCCCCATTTACAGGCTAGTAAGGCACTTTTTACCATTTGAAAGCTGCGTTTCCAGCTAGTAGCTCATCAGGGCGTACTCGGAATAGTACTAAATACAAAAGCCGGCTACCCAGGGGCAGCCGGCTTTTGTATTTAGCTAAGCTCAGACTAGCTCTGTAAGCCAGCAGGTACTTCAGCTTTGGAATAAAGCCCTTTGCTCAACTTCTCGTTCACTGCCTCAAAGGCCTTGATGGTCATGGTCACGTCATCGAGGGTATGCACGGCCGTAGGAATGATACGGAGCATAATCACGCCCTTCGGAACCACCGGATACACCACGATAGAGCAGAAAATGCCGTGATTCTCACGTAGATCGAAGGTTACCTGGGTTGCGTCGGAGATTTGGCCTTCCAGTAGCACCGGCGTTACGGGTGAAGAGGTAGTGCCAATATTGAAGCCTTTCTCGCGCAAGCCGCTTTGCAGCGCCCGCACAATAGTCCAGAGGTTATCCTTCAGTTCAGGCTGGGTACGCAGCAGCTCCAAACGCTTCAAAGCACCCACTACAAGCGGCATGGGCAATGATTTGGCGAAAATCTGGCTGCGCATGTTGTAGCGCAAATATTCAATTACGTTCTCGGGGCCAGCCACGAAGGCACCGATGCTTGCCATAGACTTCGCAAACGTCGAAAAATAAAGGTCGATACCGTCTTGTATGCCCTGTTCTTCGCCAGTTCCGGCACCGGTAGTGCCCATGGTACCGAAGCCGTGTGCGTCGTCAACGAACAAGCGGAACTGGTATTTCTCCTTCAGAGCTACCACCCCGCGCAGGTCGCCTTGGTTGCCCGACATGCCGAATACACCCTCGGTAATAACCAGAATGCCGCCGCCGGTTTCGTCAGTGATGCGCTTGGCGCGCTCCAGCTGCTTTTCCAGGCTGGCCATGTTGTTGTGCGTGTACACGAAGCGCTTGCCCGCGTGCAGGCGCACGCCATCAATAATGCAGGCATGCGACTCTGCGTCGTACACAATCACGTCGTGGCGGCCTACCATCGCGTCGATAATCGATACTACGCCCTGGTAACCGAAGTTCAGGAGCATGCAGTCAGGCTTCTGAACAAACTCTGCCAGCTCATTTTCCAGCTGCTCGTGCAGGTTGGAGTTGCCTGACATCATGCGGGCGCCCATGGGCAGGGCCATACCGTATTCAGCGGCCGCCTCCGCGTCGGCTTTGCGTACCTCAGGGTGGTTCGCTAGGCCCAGGTAGTTATTCAGACTCCAGGTGAGAACTTCCTTGCCGCGGAAAATCATTCGAGGCTTAATCTCACCTTCCAGCTTGGGAAATGCAAAATAGCCATGCGCATAGTGCGAGTGGACACCTAGCGGGCCGCGGTTGGCGGCAATCTTCTCAAATAGATCCACGAGGGAACAGGTTGAATGTGAAACGAAAACGAGGGGTTATGCTAAAGGGCTTAACTCTCGAGTAATGTACAAAGTTATGGCAATACACGAAGGTAACGGCGTTTCAGCCGGCATCCAACCCCGAGATTGCCCGGCAAAAATACGCCGCCGCGTTTTATGGAGCCGCCGGAATGGCGTTTCTTTGATGACACAAACACCCCATACTGCATCTGGTTACCGGCAAAAACACCCCGTACACAAGCTGAACCCTACCAGCACCCTGTTGGCGGTTTCGGCCCAGTAAGGGCCTAGTGTTTCTGCCCCACGCTACTTTTCCCTGCCTCACTCCCACCCGCTACTGTTCTTCGCATGAAAAAAATCACTAAGCTGCTCGTTGCCAACCGGGGCGAAATTGCGTTGCGCGTGCTGCGCTCGGCAAAAGAAATGGGCTTGCAAACTGTGGCTATCTATAGTGAAGCCGACCGCAACGCCTTGCACGTACGCTACGCCGACGAGGCCGTGTGCGTGGGTCCGCCCGCCAGCAAAGACAGCTACCTGCGCGGCGACAAGATTCTGGAAGTGTGCCGGCAATTGGGCGTTGATGCCATTCACCCCGGCTACGGCTTCCTCTCAGAAAACGCTGAATTTGCCCGAATGGTGAAAGAAGCCGGGCTGATTTTCGTGGGCCCTTCGCCGGAAGCCATGAACATCATGGGCGACAAGCTCTCGGCCAAGCAGGCCGTGCAGGCCTACAATATTCCCTTGGTGCCCGGTACTGCTGAGGCCATCAGCGACGTGGAAGAAGCTAAACGCATTGCAGCTACGGTGGGCTTCCCCATCCTGATTAAGGCCTCTGCCGGCGGTGGTGGCAAGGGCATGCGCATCGTTAATTCTGCGGCCGACTTTGAGGAGCAGATGCAGTTGGCCATTAACGAGGCGGTATCAGCCTTCGGCGACGGGGCCGTGTTCATTGAGAAATTTGTAACCGGGCCACGCCACATCGAAATTCAGGTGCTCGGCGATGAGCACGGCAACATTGTGCATTTGTTTGAGCGGGAGTGCTCCATCCAGCGCCGCCACCAGAAAGTAATTGAGGAGGCGCCTTCCGCGGTGCTCACGCCCGAGCTGCGCGCCGAAATGGGCCGCTGCGCCGTAGATGTGGCCCGCGCCTGCAACTACACCGGCGCCGGCACGGTGGAGTTTCTGCTCGATGAGAACCACAACTTCTACTTCCTGGAGATGAACACGCGCTTGCAGGTAGAGCACCCCGTAACGGAGCAAATCACGGGCCTTGATCTGGTGAAGGAGCAGATTAAGGTGGCACAAGGACTACCCCTCGCCTTCCAGCAAACCGACCTCAAGATACAAGGCCACGCCCTGGAGCTGCGCGTGTACGCTGAAGACCCGCAGAACAACTTCCTGCCAGACATCGGAACCCTAACAACCTATGTGCGCCCGCAAGGCCCCGGCGTACGCGTGGATGATGGCTTTGAGCAAGGCATGGACATCCCGATTTACTACGACCCCATGATTGCCAAACTCGTCACGTTCGGGGCCACGCGCGAGGAAGCCATTGCCCGAATGCTGCGCGCCATTGATGAGTACCAGATTACCGGCATTGAAACCACCCTTGGCTTCGGGCGCTACGTGCTGCAACACCCCGCCTTCGTGAGCGGCAACTTCGACACTAACTTCATCCGCGACCATTTCCCGGCCGATGCCCTCAAGCCCGCCGCCCCCGATGAAGCCACAGCCCAGCTCGCTGCCGTCCTCACAGCCATGCTCCTAACCGAGAAGAAGCCAGGGGCTGCTGCAGTTGCATTGGAAACACCAGCGGCCACTGGCTCTGCTTGGAAGCGCAACCGGTTGGGTACACGATAGAAATTAGATGTACTTCCTGATTTACTAAAAAGCCCGGCTGGTTAGCCGGGCTTTTTGTGATTTCACCTTTTAGATATCATCCACCTTTTAATAAACTAATCAGTTCTGATTCGTTCTGCAACGAACCTTTTTTTATATAGAAGGTCATTCCCCGCGTTACTATTTTATACAACTCAACATTTAGAATCGTATTCTCGGCAATATCTATTTCACTTATCTGAACGCACACTGACTTCGGCTGTAAATAAAGCCAAGAATACGTTTCGAGCCACACGGTAGCCTCGTTCACTTCTGCATTTTTAACATATCTGTTTATATGTATTCCGGCCCTAATAACCCCGGTGTAGTAGTATCCCCAGCCAACAAGGATAAAATTGAAAATGTAAAAATAACGAGCATTCGGTGAGTCTCCTACTTTTGCCCATGTTGCTATCGTTGATAAAATGAAAACAAATGGGCCATAAAAAAAGCAAGTTAGAACAGCATTCCTTCTTATTGTTTGAAAGTAATTGACAGATAATTTTAACGAATTAAATAACATATATTAAAGCGATTGTACTTGGGCTTCCCAAATACAAACCAATAGAATTAACTATATAAGCTCCGTTATTTCGCGCACGCCTAGGGGCCGCTCGCGGGTGAAGCCTTCCCCAAACTCTACCCCGATGATATGCCCAAACTCTCGGGCGCGGGCCTCCAGAAATTGGCTAAATACGGGCGTGGAAAGGTAGGTAGTGGGCTCGGTGCTTTCGGGGTCGTAGAACTGGGTGCGGTAAGCCTGGATAGATTCCCACTTGCGGGTCCAGTGTGCGGAAATATCCACGACGAAATCTGGCGCAATCTGGCGGTCCTGGATGTAATGGTACACTAAGCGTGGGCGCCAGGCTTCCTGCGGCTGGCCGTCGTCGCCTAGGGTCTCAATCATGCGTAACCCGCTCAGAAAGCACGCTTCCGAGGCCAGCTGGGCACCACGGCCGTGGTCGGGGTGCCGGTCATGGATGGCGTTGCAGAGTACCACATCGGGCTGGTAGCGGCGGATGGCAGCAATAACGGGTAACTGGTGTTCCCGGTCGTTGCGGAAAAAGCCATCGGGCAGGCCCAGGTTTTCGCGGGCGCTCAGGCCCAGAATGCGGCTGGCTGCTTCTGCCTCCTGCGCCCGGGTGGCCGGGGTGCCGCGGGTACCCAGCTCGCCCCGGGTGAAATCAACGATGCCAATTTTCTTACCAGCCGCAGCGGCAGCCAGCAGCGTGCCGGCACAGCACATTTCTACATCATCGGGGTGGGCACCGAGGGCCAGGATATCAAGCTTCATACAGAGCAGAGAAAGTCAACTAGAATGGATGGCTGGAACAGCACCTACGCTGCAGCTACAACGCCGGCAAAAGTACTAGGTTGCCAGACTACGCCAACCGCTAAAGGTTCACTAAAGCAGCCAACCAACAGCCAGCACAAAAGCACAGCCTTCCAGAATTGAGGACTATTGGCTTGCTAAGTATCTGGCAAATCAGATATCTTGGCGCATATCTGCCTATATATGCGCGGTCTGCGCCTCCCGATAGCCTAGCAATTTCCTGTTATTCGTATGATGATAACTGCCAATCTGCAGTTCCTGCATGCGCCTGCCCCGCTGTGGGTAAGTGCACTGTTTGTAGTGTGTACATTTCTGGCCGCTTGGCTACTAGGCCTTACCATCCAACGAACCGGCAGCTCTCCCCGCACCTACTGGCTCCTAACCAGCGGGTGGCTGGCGGTGCAGGCAGGCCTGGCACTGACTGGCTTCTATCAAACTAACCTGGATGTGCCGCCCCGGCTGGTGCTTGGTGCTATCCTGCCTACTCTTGTGCTACTAGTGGGGTTGCTAGTATCGGGACCGGGCCGAAGATGGATGGCACGACTAGGCCTGCCAGAACTGGTACGCCTGAGTGTGGTGCGCGTGGGCGTAGAAATTGGCTTGTATGGGCTGGTAGCTCCTCACCTGGTGCCAGAGCTGATGACCTTCGCCGGGCGCAACTTCGATATAGTGGCCGGCCTCACGGCACCCGTAGTAGCTCTCCTGATCCAGAAACAGAAGCTAAGCCGAGGCTGGTTAGTAGCGTGGCATGTAGGCGCGCTGGTACTGCTGCTAAACATTATCCTGCTCGCCTTGCTGTCGGCGCCCACACCGGCCCAAAAGCTGGCCTTTGAGCAGCCCAATGTGGCCGTGATGCGCTTTCCGTTTGTTTGGCTGCCCGCGTTTATTGTGCCGGCGGTTTTGTTTAGCCACGTAGCCAGTCTGTACCAACTACTACGGCGGCCAGCAGCGGTACCTGCAGCTTCCAACGCCACGTTGGCCAACTGGCACCCCTAGCCCCTGCCGCCGCTCAAACCGGCACCAACGCAGCGCAGCCAACACCGGCTTGATCAACGAGCTGCTTCCCTATCCTACACTCATACATGCCACAGCGGCCCGGTTCCTTCGAGTATAACGAGAGGAACCGGGCCGCTGTGGCATGTATGAGTGTAGGTTGCAAGGCGCAGGCAACCTAGTAAAAAGTCAGCCTCGTTACTTAATCCGAAGCGTGCGGCCCACCCGAAGTACCGCTGTACCGCCGTTCAGGCGCCGAATCTGGGCCTGCGAAACGCCGTATTTGTCGGCAATTTCCGAGAGCGTATCGCCACTCCTGATTTTGTGCGAAACAATCCGACGCGCCTGCGTTGGACGGCTGCTGGTGCTACGGCTGCTACTTGCGCCGCTGCCCGCACCCGGCACGCTGCCGCCCCGGTACCGCAACGATTTGCTATAGTAGGCAAACAGGCCGGAGGTAATCTGAAAGTTGTCCTTCACCAGGCGGTAATCGGGAAAGTCGTACATCTTCTCCGGGTCGATGGGGTTTCCTTCATAGCGCACTTCATAGTGCAGGTGCGAGCCGGTGCTACGGCCCGTGCTGCCGCCGTACCCAATCAGCTGCCCCGCCTTCACAAACGTACCCGGCGTTACCAATGACTTCTGCAAGTGCCCGTACAGCGTTTCAATGCCGTTGTAGTGGCGCACTAGAATGTAGTTGCCGTAGCCCGAGCCATCCCACTTGGTAATGCGCACCACGCCGTCAAACGCGGCTTTCACCGAGTCGCCAGTTTCCAAATCCAGGTCCACGCCGTAGTGCCAACGGTAGCCCCGAAAGCCGAAGTCCGAGGTAAGCGGCGTCTTGTTCAGCGGCATCTTGGCGTAACGCTGCCGTTCTGGTTCTGTCAGCTTCAGGTTCAGCGTGTCCTTTATCCGCCGGCCATCTACGCGGTACGGGTTGATGTTGTGCGTATCCCAGATGGCATAGTAGCCCGCCACCTGAATCCAAGAAGAGTCAATCTGCACCTCTTCCTTCACCTCCACAATATGCTGATCGCCTTCATTAAGTTTGGACGTGTCCTCACTCACAATTGACAGCTTTTTGGCCGGATTAAAGAAGATGGATTTAGCGGCGTCAGAGCTTTCGTCGGGCAGCTCTTCCGTTTCAATCAAAATAGTCGTATCGGGCCGCACGTAGCGGATGGAAGGGGATTTGATGCGGAAGAAATCCTTCTGCTTTCCCGCTGAGCCCGCCTTGGCTTTGGGGGTAGGTGTTTTACGGCGCTGGGCCATCAGCTGGCCGGGCAAGCCAAGAAACAGCCCGATCAGTAGCAGCGGCAGCAGCCAGTGTTTCACAAAATGCAGCAAGAGCAAAAAAATGAGATAGTGAAATGGTGAAGAAGCGAATGTGTTACGTCGGGCGTTCAACGCACCAACTACCATTGTAGTGTGGCACGCTAAACACCCGATGTCACGAACTCGCTTACTTCCCTTAATGGTCGCCGAGGGCTGCTAGGTAGCGTTCTGCGTCAAGGGCCGCCATGCAGCCCGAGCCCGCCGCCGTAACGGCCTGACGGTACGTAAAGTCCTGCACATCACCGCAGGCAAATACACCATCCACGTTCGTTTTCGACGTACCCGGAATAGTTTTCAGATAGCCCTGCTCATCGTGGTGCAGATAGGGCTGGAAAATTTTGGAGTTAGGCTCGTGGCCGATGGCTACAAAGAAGCCTTCAATGGCAATATCCCGCGTCTCGTGGGTTAGCACGTTTTTAAAGCGTGCGCCTTCCACCGCGTGCTCGCCCAGAATTTCATCCGTAACGGTGTTCCAGAGCACCTCAATTTTAGGGTTGTCCAGCACGCGCTTCTGCATAATCTTGGAAGCGCGCATCTCCCCTTTCCGCACAATCATGTACACCTTATTGCACAGATTAGCCAGATAGGTTGCCTCTTCAGCGGCCGTGTCGCCGGCCCCTACAATGGCCACATCTTTGCCCCGGTAGAAAAACCCGTCGCACACGGCGCAAGCCGAAACTCCCGAGCCGTTCAGGCGCTGCTCCGACGGAATACCAAGCCACTTTGCCGAAGCACCTGTGGCAATGATAACCGTGTCGGCCGTCATCTCCCGCTTTTCGTCAATGGTAATGCGGTGCGGATGTCCTGAGAAGTCCACGGAGGTAGCAATGCCATACCGAATATCCGTGCCGAAGCGTGCTGCCTGCTTTTTCAGGTCTTCCATCATTTCCGGACCCATAATCCCATCGGGGTAGCCCGGAAAGTTCTCTACGTCGTTGGTAATGGTAAGCTGTCCGCCGGGCTGTAGCCCCTGGTACATTACAGGCTTAAGGTTAGCGCGGGCCGCATAAATTGCCGCCGTGTAGCCGGCCGGACCGGAACCAATAATCAGACACTTGTGGTGTTCCGTGGAAGTATTTTCCATGTGCGTTGCGAGATGCCAACTGGTAGCCGGCATCATGAGAAGTTATAGTTGGGCTGCAAAGGTAATAGGAGCACGCCGCTTCAACCCATTTTCGGATTTTTTGCCTTTCGCATACGGCGTAGAAATACAACAAAAAACCCCAACCAAAGGTCAGGGTTTTCTGCAAAAGGGTAGAAATAACTACCCCAGGTATGGCTTGAGGGCTTTTGAGCGCGAGGTATGGCGCAAACGGCGAATTGCCTTTTCCTTGATCTGGCGAACCCGCTCACGGGTAAGGTTGAACTTCTCCCCGATTTCTTCCAGCGTGAGCGAGTGTTCCCCGTTCAGGCCGAAGTAAAGGGTAATAACATCGGCTTCGCGCTTGGTGAGCGTGCTCAGTGCGCGCTGCACCTCCTTGCGAAGCGAGTCGTTCATCAGGCCCGTATCCGGCGACTCCTCGTCTTCGTTTTCGAGTACGTCCAGGAGGCGGTTTTCTTCTCCCTGTACAAAAGGAGCATCTACCGATACGTGACGACCCGAAATCTTTAGCGTGTCTACTACTTCCGAAGTAGTCAGCTCCAGTACTTCGGCAATTTCTTCGGGCGAGGGCTCCCGCTCGAATTTCTGCTCCAGTTCAGAGAAGGACTTCGAAATTTTGTTTAGTGAGCCTACCCGGTTCAGGGGCAGACGCACAATACGAGACTGCTCGGCCAAGGCCTGCAGAATCGACTGGCGAATCCACCATACGGCGTAGGAGATAAACTTAAAGCCTCGGGTTTCGTCGAAACGCTTGGCGGCTTTAATCAGACCGAGGTTGCCCTCGTTGATCAGGTCACCTAGTGAGAGGCCTTGGTTCTGGTACTGCTTGGCCACCGACACCACGAAGCGCAGGTTAGCCTTGGTGAGTTTTTCCAGCGCTTGCTGGTCACCTTCTTTGATGCGTTGCGCCAGCGTTACCTCCTCGTCGGGGGTTAGCAGATCGACCTTGCCAATTTCCTGGAGGTATTTATCCAGCGACTGGCTTTCGCGGTTGGTAATCTGCTTGCTGATTTTTAGCTGTCTCATTGCGGGCGCGAGAGAGTTGAAATGTTGATGCTAGGAAACGTCGTGTTGATCCGGTATACGAAAGATACCCAAACGCGGGTACCGGGGTCAGTTCTGAGCAACACCCCGATACCCGCGAAAGTTCGGTTGCTCCTTACTGAGCGGCGCCGTTTGAGTCGGCAGCGCGCTCCGGTTTTGGCAGTAGCACTTTCCGGGATAGGCGATACTTGCCGGTTTTCTTATCGATATCCAGCAGTTTCACGTCAATTTCCTGACCTACTTCCAACACGCCTTCCAAGGCGGCCAGACGCTCGTGCGAAACTTCCGAGATGTGCAGCAGTCCATCTTTGCCCGGCATAATCTCTACGAAAGCGCCGTAGGGCTGGATGCTGCGCACCTTGCCTTTGTACGTAGCGCCCACTTCCGGCACGGCTGCAATGGCCTGAATCCGGCTGATGGCTGCCTGCATGTCTTCCTGGTTGGAAGCGTAGATGCTTACGTGGCCTTTCTCGTCTTTCTCCTCAATGATAACCGTAGCGTTGGTATCCTTCTGGATCTGCTGAATCACCTTGCCACCTGGCCCGATTACCGCACCAATAAACTCTTTATCGATGAGCATCTTGTGCGAGCGGGGCGTATGAGGCTTCAGCTCGGCAGCCGGCTGGCTAATGGTCTTGGCCATTTCGCGCAGGATATGCAGACGACCCTCACGAGCCTGGTGCAGGGCCGCCGTCATGATTTCGGCGCTCAAGCCCTGGATTTTGATGTCCATCTGGCAAGCCACGATACCTTTTTCGGTGCCGGTTACTTTGAAGTCCATATCGCCGAGGTGGTCCTCGTCGCCCAGGATATCAGAAAGCACAGCGTACTCGCCGGTTTCTTTGTCCTGCACGAGACCCATGGCAATACCTGAAACGGCAGCGCGGATTGGAATACCAGCGTCCATCAGGGCCATCGAACCAGCACATACCGTTGCCATCGAGCTAGAGCCGTTCGACTCCAAGATGTCTGACACGATACGAACGGTGTAAGGGTTCTCATCGTCGGAAGGCATTACCTTCTTCAATGAGCGCTGCGCCAAGTTGCCGTGGCCAATTTCCCGACGGCCCGGGCCGCGGTTGGGCTTCACCTCACCGGTTGAGAAGGCCGGGAAGTTGTAGTGCAGCATAAACTTGCTGTACCCCGAGGTCATGGCCGTGTCGATGATCTGCTCATCAAGCTTGGTGCCCAGGGCAACAGTAGTAAGCGACTGAGTTTCGCCGCGGGTAAACAGGGCTGAGCCGTGGGCACCGGGCAGGTAGTTCACCTCGCTCCAGATCGGACGGATCTGAGTCAGGGCGCGACCGTCGAGGCGGGTGCGCTCCTTGATCATCATATCGCGGATGGCTTTCTTCTCAGCTGAAGAGTAGTAACGACCGAACATTTTCATGTCCAGCTCAGGCTGCTCTTCCAGCAGTTTCTCCGTCAGGGACTTTTTGATGGCGCCGAAGCCTTCCTTACGGCCGGCTTTGCTGGTGTTGCCTGACTGCGCAATCTTGTAGGCATGCTCATACACACCTTCGTGGATGCGCTTTTTCAGGTCGTCGTTCTCCTCGTACTTGGGGTACTCGCGCTTCACGTGAGATTTCTCCACTTCAGCCGCCAGCTCCATCTGCACGCGTACTTGCTCCTTAATAGCTTCGTGCGCATAGGCAATGGCTTCTACCATTTCCTCTTCGCTTACTTCGTTCATCTCACCTTCCACCATAGCTACTGAATCAGCGGTGGCACCTACAATCAGGTCGATGTCGGCGCGGGCGATGTCGGCGGTCAGAGGGTTGATTTGCAGTTTGCCGTCGATACGGGCAACGCGTACTTCCGAAATCGGACCAGCGAAGGGAATATCGGAAATAGATAGCGCGGCTGAAGCAGCCAGGGCCGCCAGGGCGTCGGGCTGCACGGTTTTGTCAGCCGAAATCAGGGTAATCATGACCTGCACCTCATAGTGATAGTCCTTAGGGAACATCGGGCGCAGAATGCGGTCTACGATACGGCACACCAGGATTTCATAATCCGATAGGCGGCCTTCGCGGCGCTGAAACGAGCCGGGAATGTTCCCGGCACCACCAAATTTCTCCTGGTAATCAACCGACAGGGGCAGGAAATCCACGTCGCCGCGCGCGCTGGGCTGCGACACGACGGTAGCGAGCAGCATCGCGTCGCCGAGGCGAACCACGACGGCGCCGTCGGCGAATTTGGCCAGTTTGCCGGTTTCAATGGAAATCTGCCGCCCGTCGGGCAGCGTAATGTGTTTGGTAACCGCGGTGTAGTTGGGCATCTTATGGTTTGCTTGAAAAAGCGACAGCGGGCGAGCAGCCAAAAAAACAGACCTAGGAAAGGTCTATTTTACTCTAAAAGTTCTTTCTGCGGAGAAGATACTGTTTCGGATGGTATCTGCTGCGTACAGTCCGGATAAAAAAAGAGCAGGGAACCTTCCGGATAGAAAGGCTCCCTGCTCCAGCGAGGTGGGTTACTTGCGGATACCCAGCTCCTTGATGATGGCGCGGTAGCGGTTGATTTCGCGGTGCTGGAGGTAATCCAACAGGCGACGACGCTTACCAACAAGCTTCAACAGACCCAGACGGGTAGAGTAGTCTTTCTTGTTTACCTTCAGGTGCTCCGTCAGGTGCGTGATGCGGTGCGTGAACAGCGCAATCTGCGACTCGGCCGAACCGGTGTCGTTTGCGGACTTTTGCAGGCTGTTTTTCTCGAAAATAGCCTGTTTTGCTTCAGTGGTAAGTTGCATCGGCAGATAGGTTTCCCCGTCTTAGATTAAAAATGAAAAGAAAAGCCACCCCGCATTTCGAGGTGGCCGCAAAGGTATACATTCTCACGCTAAAACCCGCGTTTTATTCGGCTTTAGGCTCAAAAAGCACCTAGTCTTCTTCTTCGGGCGAATGCTTACTACTCGAGCGGGATTCCGTTTACGCCGACTTCTTGTACCCTCGGAAGGGCCACCGTAGCCAAGCCGGCACCAAACGCGACCAGTCCAAATCCAGCAGTCCGGAGTCGTGGCGGGCCTGGTAGAGAAAGAACAGCCCTACCGGCAGCAGCGTTGCCGTAGCCATCCACATTCCTACTCCCACGGGCATTACCACTTCCCGCCCATACTTCTCCCCCATAATGGAGATGACGTAGTACACGATAAAGAACACAATGGAAACCAGAATGGGCACTCCCAACCCGCCTTTCTTGATAATGGCTCCTAGGGGCGCTCCGATCAGAAACATCAGCAAAATGGCCGTCGACTGGGTAAACTTGCGGAATATCTCTATCCGGTAATTAGCGGTTTCCCGCGTAAGGTTAGCTAGGCGCTCGGCTGAGGTACCCAAGTACGAATGTACGTTCCGGGCCCGGTTTGCCGCCTGCTGGGCAATGGGGTAGCTGACAGCATGAAGCTCCCGAGCTGGCACCTGCCACGTTTCCACTTTCTTCACTGCGGCCTGCCCGGTGGAATCAAGCCGCAGGTAGCTGTAGTACGGGTTGAGCTGCCGAACCAGCTGCTTGCGCTCCAGCACCACTTTCTGATGTAAGGAATCGGTGAAGTAGTCGAGCTGCTTCAGGTTCAGCATCATCTTATTCTGGTTGAACAGCTCCTTTTTGGTGCGGTCTAATCCAAATGAGGCTAGGGAAAACGTAATGAGGTTGCGGTCGAAGTTCTGGCGGATAAAGTTGGCGCCGGCCCGATTATCGGCGCTGGGTTGCTCTACATAGGTGCGGCCCCGAAACAGCTCCAGCCCCAAGTACTGGCCATTAAACCGCGTAAACATGCGGCCCGAGTCGGCCAGAATCACGCGCATATTGCCGGAACTCTGGGTGTGGTCGTAAATCATGACGCCTTTGAGCAGGTCGCCGTTCTCCCCCATTTTCTCATTTACCTTGATAGTGTAACCCGGAATACCTGTGTAGAATACTCCTTCCCGGATATCGAGGGCTAGTTTCAGTTGGCGTACATCCCAGAGCAGGCTATAAGCTTCCAGGTTAGCCAGGGGCACGATGGTGTTGTTAAACCAGAATGCCCCGCCAGCCAGCATCAGGCTTACAATCATGACGGGGCGCAAAATCCGCGTCAGGGAAATACCTGCCGTCTTGATGGCCGTTAGCTCGTGGTGCTCGCCTAGGGTGCCAAACGTCATCAAAGAGGAAAGCAGCACGGCCAGCGGCAGCGAGATAGGCACGATAAGCACACTGAAGTAAAAGAGCAACTGCGCCAATACTCCCACCCCCAAATCCTTTCCCACAATGTCATCCATGTATTTCATCATGAACTGCATCAGGAAGATAAACTGCACCACCGCGAAGGTGAGCAGAAAGGGGCCGGCAAATGCCCGCAGAATAAGCTTATCGAGTTTCTTCATAACAGCACGGCTAGGGTGGCTCCGGCAGCTAGCCTGTATCAAAACAAAAGGGAGCAAACGTGAAACGAAGATACGGCTCGTTTCGCGTCTGCTCCCCGTTGCGAGGTAAAACAGCCCTAGCCCCCTACCTGTTCCCGAAGCTTCAGGATGAGGCTGTCCCACATTTCTTGCAGCTCAATTGTATCATTCTCCTCCGAATAATCGACAACCCGCAGGTACACTTCCTGCGTTAGCTGCGACTCTTCCAGCAGAAAATCAAGGTAGTTGGCATCAGGGGTGTGCCGCCGGTTTTCGTCTAGAAACACGAACCGTACGGAGCGGTTGGTTCGGTGCGACGCCATTTCGGCGTAATGAGGCTGATTGTCCCAGATGAAATTGTAGCTGTGCCCTCCTTCAATGCGCACATCTTGGCAAAACCAGTGCGAAAGGCCCGAAGCCGTGGCCAGATAGGGGTACAGAATTTTAGGCGACGCGTTAATGGGGTATTCAACCGTAAAACGGTGTTTGAGACGAGTAGCAGAAAGCGGCATAAGCAGAACAGTGTAAAGAATTTAGCGGCCCTAACGCATCGAACGAAGTACCACAGGAGGCAATATACGCGGGTTTTTTTTTGCGCAATACTTGCATAGCGTTAAAACTTGTTCCTACCTTTGCACCACCAAAACAGGGCGGGGTAGCTCAGTTGGTTAGAGCACAGGATTCATAACCCTGAGGTCACGAGTTCAACTCTCGTCCCCGCTACACGAAAAAGGCCTTCCTGAAATAGGAAGGCCTTTTTGCTTTTTAGCATAAGCAAGAATCACTAGGTCAATTTACTAAGTAAAGCGGTAAGGCAACTTCACTTGGCTTCTCATTCTAAGTGGTAATAAATCTTCAGAGAACTGGTTGGTTTCCGTAGCCAAGCTCAGCCACCGGCACGGGGCGTAAGCTACTAGGTACTCTCATAAGCCTAACCGATGCGTTGGCACGTACGGCTTCGGGAAAACGTCGGGACACCGCTTGCGTATGGCAGAGGAGTATCTTCTACCTTTGCAACAGTAGGCTATGCGTCCTCCCTTTCTGAAACAACGCCCCCGTTCCGGAGGCCATATGTCGCCTGAGTCGGGCAGTTGGATCTGGTATATTATTGGCCTGCTAACGTTGCTGTGGCTGCTATACAGCTGGTATTTTGAGAACTAGCCCATGTAGCGTTCCGGTTTGTTTATAGTTTCCCTTTACTTCTCCGGGCGCTTACTAGCCTCACTTTTCCTGTCAACTGTATGAAGCCTCCCCTCTTTCACATCGGGCAAGAAGTGATTTGCACCAACGACGACTTTATGCTGCTTCTGGTGCAAAACCCCAATATCCAGACGCCTAAGCGCGGCCCCATCTACACGGTGCGAGGGATGTACGCCACCCACCGGGGCTACGGAATTACTTTGGCAGAAATCAACAACGCGGAAGTAGCCCCCGGATATCCAGAGGCCAACTTTCACGAGTCACGCTTTGCGCCAGTGCCCCCTTATGAGGAAATCAGCATTGCGGAGGCCATTGAAGAAAGCGTGCTGGTGTAACTAGCCCTCTGATCAAGCCAAACCTCATTTCTGGGTATAGCTTTGCCAGAACCGTTGCGTAAGTTGCTACAACACAAAAGCGCCTGACCACATGTGGTCAGGCGCTTTGCGTAAGGACTACCTGAGGGGTAGCCTACTTGATTTTCTCCACGATGCCTTTGAAGGCTTCGGGGTGGTTCAGGGCGAGGTCAGCCAGAACCTTGCGGTTCAGCTCGATCCCAGCCTTTTTCAGGCCACCCATGAACTGCGAATACGAGAGGCCATGCTCACGGGCACCAGCGTTGATACGCTGAATCCAGAGGGCGCGGAACTCACGCTTCTTAACTTTACGGTCGCGATAAGCATACAGCAGACCTTTCTCAACCGCGTTTTTAGCAACGGTCCATACGTTTTTGCGACGGCCATAATAGCCTTTCGCCAAACGCATGATTTTTTTCCGACGGTGGCGCGAGGCCGCGTGGTTTACACTTCTTGGCATAACCAGTTTTTTTTGGCGGCCGGCGGCGGACAATTGCCGCAGCTTTCGTTTCAGCCGGACGCCTGGTTTGGGATAATTAAAAATTAAAAACTATGAATTGAAAACCCGAGAAGCAGCGGCCCAAAAGCTATGTCTCCTCCGTCTTCCATTCGCAATTCTTAATTAGATGGCAAGCATGTCCTTCACGCGGTTCATATCAGCCGAGCTAACCAGGCCAGAATGCGTCAAGTTACGCTTCTGCTTCGTGGTTTTCTTGGTCAGAATGTGGCTTTTGAAAGCGTGCTTACGCTTCACTTTGCCCGTGCCGGTCAGCGTAAAACGCTTTTTGGCGCCGGACTTGGTTTTCATTTTCGGCATTGTGGTGGTGAAAAAAGGTGAAAAACTGCGGCGGTCGGCTGCCTAGGGCCGGTGCGCCAGCGTAAAAACAAGGCCGAAGCCCTGGGAAAAACTTATTCAGCGGCCTTATCAGCTGGAGCGGCTACAGGAGCCTTTTCAGCAGCAGGCTTGGCCTCTTTCGGGGCTTCTTTGCCAGCAGGCGCGGCAGGCTTAGTGGCGGGTTTGGCCGGCAAAGCTGCTTTTGGAGCCAGATACAGGAACATCCGCTTGCCTTCCAGCTTGGGCAGTTGCTCTACTTTACCTAGGTCCTCGAGGGCCTGAGCAAACTTGAGCAGCAGAATCTCACCACGCTCTTTAAACACGATGCTTCGACCCACGAAGTGCACGTAGGCCTTGATCTTAGCGCCTTCGCGCAGGAATTCCTGGGCATGCTTTAGTTTAAAGGCAAAGTCGTGGTCATCGGTGTTGGGTCCGAAGCGGATTTCCTTGATGACAACTTTGGTTTGCTTAGCCTTCAGCTCGCGGGTTTTCTTTTTCTGCTCGTACTTAAATTTCGAGTAGTCAATAACGCGACACACTGGCGGAACAGCAGTGGGCGAAATTTCCACGAGGTCGAGGTTCTGCTCCTGAGCAAAGCGCCGGGCTTGCTCAATAGGATAGATACCTTGTTCGATATTTTCGCCAACTAGGCGAACTTCACGGGCCGTAATCTTTTGATTGATTTTAAACGGCTCCTCGACCTGGGCGCGAGGGATATAACGGCGGTTGGGGGTAGCTATGGCGGTTTCTCCTTAAGGTGAAAATCGGTTTTCTGCTTAAGATTGAAGGACACGCAGGGCGCCCAATGGGTTCAATCAGCGGGCAAATATCCGCCATTTTTTCCAAACGCTCAAGAAAGGCTATATAAAATTACCCTATCACTTCGTAAAAGTATGGGGCTACCCACCACAGCAGGCCCTTCCCCGACCGGCAAGCTCTTGTTGAAAAGGAGCGTACTGGTCAGGAAAGGGCCTGCTTACTTCTTCTGTGCAGCGCTAGCCTTATAGGGCCGTGCCATCCATCATGGCATTTATCTGCGTCTGGAAGTTCTGGATGAAGGTGTCAATCGGGAGTGAGCCCAGGTCGCCTTCACCGTGCTTGCGGATAGAAACGATGCCTTCGGCCTGCTCCTTCTCGCCTACAATAAGCATGTACGGCACTTTGGAAACTTCCGCGTCGCGGATTTTGCGGCCAATCTTCTCGTCCCGGTGGTCTACGGTGCCGCGCAGTTCAGCTGCCTGCAAACGGTCGTATACCTGCTGGGCGTAGTCGTGATACTTCTCCGAGATGGGAAGCACGGCAAACTGCTCTGGCGAGAGCCACAACGGGAAATTACCGCCGCAATGTTCAATCAGAACCGCCACAAAACGCTCCAACGAGCCAAATGGAGCCCGGTGAATCATCACGGGGCGCTGACGGGAGTTGTCGGAGGCCACGTATTCCAAGTCGAACCGCTCAGGCAGGTTGTAGTCTACCTGAATGGTGCCCAGCTGCCACTTGCGGCCTAGGGCATCGCGCACCATAAAGTCCAGCTTAGGGCCGTAGAAGGCTGCTTCACCTAACTCAGTTACCGTGTTCAACCCTTTCTCGGCCGCTGCTTCTTGGATAGCAGCTTCAGCACGGGCCCAGTTTTCATCGGAGCCGATGTACTTGGTTTTGTTTTCGGGGTCGCGCAGGGAAATCTGAGCCGTGAAGTCCGGGAAGTCCAGCGCTTTCAACACGTAGAGCACAATGTCGATTACCTTCAGGAACTCTTCTTTCACCTGATCGGGACGGCAGAAGATGTGGGCGTCGTCCTGAGTGAAGCCCCGCACACGCGTCAGGCCGTGCAGCTCACCGCTCTGCTCATAGCGGTACACCGTACCAAACTCGGCCAGGCGCACCGGCAGGTCGCGGTACGAGCGGGGCTTGGTTTTGTATATCTCGCAGTGATGCGGGCAGTTCATGGGCTTAAGGAAAAACTCCTCGCCCGGGTTTGGCGTCTTGATGGGTTGGAACGAGTCGGCGCCATACTTTTCGTAGTGGCCCGACGTCACATATAGTTCCTTCGAACCAATGTGCGGGGTCACAACGGGCTGGTAGCCGGCTTTCATCTGGGCACGGCGCAGGAATTGCTCTAGCCGCTCACGCAGCGCGGTGCCTTTGGGCAGCCACAAGGGTAGCCCTGCTCCTACCTTCTCCGAGAAAGCAAACAGCTCCAACTCTTTGCCCAGCTTGCGGTGGTCGCGGCGCTTGGCTTCTTCAAGCTTTTCCAGGTACTCGGTCAGCTCCTTGGCCTTCGGGAACGTAATGCCGTAGATGCGCGTGAGCTGCTTGTTTTTCTCATCACCACGCCAATACGCACCAGCTACATTGAGCAGCTTGATGGCCTTGATAGGGCTAGTATCGGGAATGTGCGGACCGCGGCACAAATCCGTGAAGTCGCCTTGGGTGTAGAACGTGATGGAGCCGTCTTCGAGGCGCTCCAGCAAGTCCAGCTTATACGGGTCGTTCTTCTCCGTGAAGTACGCAATGGCATCAGCCTTGCTCACGTCGCGGCGCTCGTACTGGCTTTTCTTTTTAGCCAGCTCCAGCATCTTCTTCTCAATTTCCGGAAAATCGTCAGTCGAGATGGTGCGGCCTTCGCCTAGGTCGATATCGTAGTAAAACCCGTTTTCGATGCTAGGGCCGATGCCCAGCTTCACGCCGGGGTACAATGCCTCCAGCGCTTCCGCCATCAGGTGAGCCGAGGAATGCCAGAAAGTTGATTTGCCATCCTGGTCGTTCCAAGTCAGAATCTCAACGTTGGCGTTTTGGGTAACCGGGCGGTGCAGGTCGCGCACTTCACCATTTACGCGCACGCCGAGGGCATTGCGAGCCAGGCCTTCGCTAATGCTGGAGGCGATGTCGTAGCCAGTAGCGCCATCTACAAACTGGCGCACCGAGCCGTCGGGGAGGGTGATGTCAATCATGAAAAAAGGGATAATGGCTATACAAACAGCCGTGAAGCCGCAAGTTAGAAGTTTCTGGCGGCTAAATCCCCCCTTTGCTGTGCCAGCGACCTAGGCCAACTACGACCTTCAACCGTAGCAAGCGTGCCTGGGCCTAGTATCAAAGATCCACCTTACAGGCCGGGGCGAGTCGTCCGGATAGGCTCAATGGCCTCGATTGGCTCGACGGCCTGCCGTGGTCTTTCGTCTACTAGGATGCCTTTGGCGCGGTTGCTAACCTTCCACGCTTTGTAGGTCCAGTGGCGGTTGCCGGGGTTTTCAGCTACCAAAAGGCGGTACTGATCGGCGGCTTCCGCATAACGACCCAGGCTCTCGAAGCTCTCAGCCAGCATCTGGCGTGCGCCGGCCAACCGTGGAGCCCGGCGCAAGGCCCGCTGCAGCTTCGGCACAGCATCGGCATACTTTCGCGCCTTGAAGTCGGCCAGCGCCAACCGGTAATCGGCCCGGTAGAAGGTAGTATCCAGCTGCACGGTGCGAGCATAAATTCGCAGGGCGCTATCGGGCTGGTTGCGCAACTCAAACTGCCGACCGTAGTCGTAAAGCAGGGGCCCATAGCTTGGCGCCAGCTTCAAGCCGCGGGCGGCATATACGGCGGCCTGCTCGGGCTGCCGGAAGGCATTGGAAAGGAAAGCCAGCTGGTGCAGGGTTTCGGGTTGGCGCGGGTCACGGGCGAGACTGGCCCGCAGGTAGTCCAGGGCCTGGAGCGTATCCTGTAGCCCAATGTAGGCTACGCCTTTGTAAAACAGCGCCGCCGCGTGGTCGGGCTCCTGCTGCAGGGCGCGGTCGAGTTGGTCGAGAGCATCCTGATAGCGGCGGGAAGCTAGGTGCATCTCCCCTACCAGCAGGTTCAGATCAGGTGAAGCAAACCCACGCCGGGCAGCTTCGGTGGTTGCATCCAGGGCCGCCTTAATACGGCCTTCGGCCCGCAGCGCCCGCGCTTTCGTGAAGTAGAACTCACCGGGAGCATCATCCAGCTCCAGAGCCCGATTGATATCGAGCAGTGCGGGGCCTACTTGGCCGGCATCCAACCGGAAAGCAGCCCGCCGGGCATAAAGAGAAGCATTTTTGGGTTTGCGGGCAATGGCACCATCCAGCTCCTCGGCCTGCACTTTTGGGCCGCTCTGCACTGTGCGCAAGTTCACCATGGTTTCTGGTAGCTCCTCCGGCGCATCGGCGCAGGCCCCTACCAGCAGTACACTGGTCGGAAGCAAAAGGAAGCGAAGAGAGCGAAACATGGCGACCAAAGAAAGCGGAAGAGAAAGGCAAAGATACAGCAGGAACAGAATGCTTGCGCGGCACTACATCTTCTTTACATGCCGATGCACTGTGCGTTGCAGCTTGCGGTTGAGCTGCTGCAACAGACGGCGGCAGCGGCGGCTGATTTCCAGCTCATCGGCAGTCACTGGCGTAAGTGCCACGGCCTCCTGCAGTACCGAGCTAGCGCGGGTATTCTGCCCCCGGTTGATGTACACTCGGGCCAGGTCATAGGCAAACTGAATGCGCTTGGGCTCTAACTCGTGAGCCCGGCGCAGGGCATTGATTGCCTGAATCGTACTAGCCCCGGCCGGCATCCCACCCAAAACCAAGCGGCTATAAATCCGCTCCAGCAGGTTGTAATGATCGACTCGGTAGTGCCAGCGCCCGAGCAGTTGCCAGGCTTCGGCCCAGTTGGGCCGAAGCTCTGTTGTCCGGAATACGTGCGGCCGCATTTCGCGGTAGGCAAGCAAACGCCCGCGGGCCGTTAGTAAGGTGGCTTGGTTTGCTAGGGTCAGGGCTTCGGCAAAGTGCCCTTCGGCGCCATCAGGCTGCACTACTAGGGCCCTACTGGCATACAACCGGGCCGCGCCAAAGTACGCCGACTTTCGGGTTTCATCGGTGTAGCGGGCCCCAATCCGGACGCTGAGTACGGCAGCCTGCCACAGCGCCTCGTAAGTGGCCGGGGCTTTGCCCAGCGCCTGCTCGTACTTCGCCAGCGCCTCCGACTCCTGGTATTTCGTCTGAAGCACGTGGGCTTCGGCCAAAAGCTGCGTCACACTAGGTTCCTGAGTGGCTTTAACCGCCGACGCCGGGGTAGTGGGCTGGGCTACAGTCCGGGCGGTTCCCATCAGCAGGAGACCTAGTAAAAGCACAACTCTAATCAAACGAAACAAGCGCTGCATGAACGACAAAGGTACATTTTGGCTTGATGCGCCGGGTATGACAGCCATAGTACCTGGCTGGAGCTCAAAATAAAAAGACTGACCTTAGGCAGGCCAGTCTTTTTCGGTTTTAAGTAAGGGCTACAAGCGGTTAGAAAAGCTTCAGTTGCGACTTAGGCGTTTTCAATACGGCCTGAGCCTGGGCAATATCTGCTTCCGAAATATCAACGTGGCCAGCCAGCTCGGGCAGCGGCTCCGGCTCGGCGGCCGTTTCGGGGGTATCAGTCCGTGGGAGGGTAGCAGGCCCGCGCTTCTTGGCTACTACCCGGCGTTCGGGCTCGGGGCCTTCATCCGTGAGCAGCGTCACTCCGTGCACCTTGAAGTAATTCAGCTTGTTGCCCATGGCCTTCCACCCTTTCACGTCAATGAACTCGTGGAGCAAAATCTTCTCGGTTTCCTTATCGGCCTTTTTGTCGCGCTGCAGCTTCACTTCTACTTGCGGCTCGGGGTTAGCCGTTACCGCAATAAGCTTGGAGCCAGGCGTTTCACTGATAAAGGTGAAGCGCTTTTTGAGCGTTGCTGTCTCGATGGTAAACCGCTTCACGTAGTACAGTTTCGACTCGCCTTCATAGTACACCGCCGTGAGTACCGTGCCGGGCTCCTGCTTGCGCAAGAGCAGCATATTCGCCATGTCGAATTGCAACGACATCTCCGGCGGAACTACCTCGTAGCTGCCGTCTTTGTACACTCGCAGCAAGGTATCCTCTGTATCGAAGGTGCCAAGGTAGCGGCCGTGGCCGGCCGTATTGAGGCGGCCCACCACGCTGTCGAAGAACATTTCCCGGCCGCCCAGCGTGGAGTCGCCCAGGCTCTTTTGGGTAATCTTCTTGATGGGCTGCTTCGTGACGATGTTGCCCATGGAGCCTTTGCCTTTGATAGCCAGCTCCGCAAAGTCAAAGTCAAACTGCTTTACCCGGGCCGGCGCCTTATCTGACAGCTGCACGCTCACAATCTCAGACTCTGAGTTCGGATTGGCCGTCAGATACAGGGTTTTAGTGCCCTTGGTGCCTTTGGTCAGGTCGTACACCTTGTCGCGGGTGATGCCCGTTACCAGGAAACGCTTGGCGAAGCTGATGCCCGAGGCGCCATCCTGGTACACCATGTTGTACACCAGGCGGTCATCGTTCTTGTTGTACACGCCCACGTGCAAGATGTCCTTGCCCACAAACGTTTTCTCAGCAATCCGGCTCACCATGAACGTGCCGTCGCGCCGGATAGCAATGATGTCGTCCAGGTCGGAGCAGTCGCAAACCGTTACGGCTTTTTCGTCCTTTTTCAGGCCGTAGCCCACAAAACCATCGGCGTAATTCACGTACAGCTTCTGGTTGGCTACCGCTACTTTCTGGGCTGTAACCACGTCAAACGTGCGCAACTGCGTTTTCCGGTCCCGGCTGGCACCATACTTTTTCAGCAGGCCTTCAAAGTAATTGATGGCGTAGCGCGTGAGGTGCAGCAGGTGGTCGGCTACTTCAGCCAGCTCGGTTTCCAGGCGCTGAATGAACTCCTCGGCCTTAAAGCCATCGAACTTACTGATGCGCTTAATCCGGATTTCCGTCAGGCGCGTCAGGTCATCCTCGGTAATGGCGCGGCGGAGCACAATACGCGTGTCGTTGGCTTTCGGCTTTTCGCCTTCGATGCGCACAAACTTCCGCAGGCCGGCGTCAATCGTGTGCAGAATATCTTCCCAGGTTTCGCACTCCTCAATTTTGCGGTAAATGCGGTTCTCGATAAAGATCTTCTCCAGCGAAGCCGAGTGCCACTTTTCCTGGAGCTCATCCTGCCGGATTTCCAGCTCCCGCTCCAGCAAGCGCAGCGTTTTCTGGGTGCTGAGGCGCAACATATCCTCTACGCCCACAAAGCGCGGCTTGTCCTCAATAATGACGCAGGTGTTAGGCGAGATGCTGATTTCGCAATCCGTAAAGGCGTATAGCGCATCCATGGTCAGGTCGGGGCTTACCCCAGTGGGCAAGTGTACCTGAATTTCCACTTCCGCAGCCGTGTTATCAACTACCTTCTTGATCTTGATTTTATTCGCTTCCGAGGCCTTCACGATGCTTTCCATCAGCGCCGTGGTGGTGGTGCCGTACGGAATGTCGCGAATCACGAGCATGGTCTTATCGGCCTTCTCGATGGTAGCGCGCAGCCGGATTTTGGAGCCGCGCAGGCCGCCATTATAGTGCGTAATGTCGCAGAGGCCACCCGTTGGAAAGTCAGGAAACAGCTGAATCTCGCGGCCGCGGAGCACGTCGATGCTAGCCTTGCACAACTCACGGAAGTTGTGCGGCATGATCTTGGTGCTCAGGCCTACGGCAATACCCTCTACGCCTTGTGCCAACAACAGCGGAAACTTTACGGGCAAGGTGGTCGGCTCGCGCTTGCGGCCGTCGTAGCTCATTTGCCACTCCGTAATGTCGGGGTTGAACACCACATCAAGAGCAAACTTGCTCAGGCGCGCTTCAATGTAGCGCGGCGCAGCCGCCCCGTCGCCGGTCCGGATATCGCCCCAGTTACCTTGCGTTTCAATTAGCAGATCTTTCTGGCCCAGGTTCACCATGGCGTCGCCAATGGAAGCGTCGCCGTGGGGGTGGTACTGCATGGTTTGCCCGATGACGTTAGCCACTTTGTTAAAGCGGCCATCGTCCATTTCCTTCATGGCATGCAGAATCCGGCGTTGTACCGGCTTCAGGCCATCCTCAATAGCCGGTACAGCACGCTCCAGAATTACGTAGCTAGCATAGTCCAGAAACCAGTTCTGGTACATGCCATTCACGGTGGCTACATCATGAATGGTTTCGCCGGGCGCAAACTTGGGTTCCTCTTCCGTCTCCTCCGTAACGGGCTCCGGTTCCGTCTTCGTTTCTACATCAGCCGACGACTCGGCCAGCAGCAACTCGCCGGCTTCACTTACAACAGACTGGACGGCATCCTCGGCCGGAGCATCCGCATCGGCCGGGGTTGCCGGCTCGGCCCCGAACTCAAAGGAGTCGCCGGCGCCAAACAGGTTGGGCTCCTCTTCCGGGTTCAGGTCGTGGGGGTTCGTTTCTTCTGACACAGTAGGGTGTGGCGCTTGCCACGGTTATTGTTCTTGTACCTCTCTCCTGCCTTTGTCGGCTGTTGGCACCTAGTACTTCAAGCTATTTCCAAGTTTCAGAAACACTGATGTACTAGGCCTTTACCAAGAGCAAACTCAAAGCAGAAGGTTAAAAAATTACGCCAAGTCGGCTTCAGCTACTTCCTCCACGGGCAACACATCGGAAGTAATCAGATCCTTTTCTAAACGCAGATTGTCGATAATAAACTCCTGACGGGCAGGTGTATTCTTGCCCATGTAGTAGGTAAGCACCTGCTGAATGGAGCGGTCGGACTGCAGAATTACGGGCTCGAGTTTGATATTGTCGCCGATGAATTTACCAAATTCATCGGGTGAAATTTCGCCTAGGCCTTTAAAGCGCGTAATCTCGGGGTTGCGGCCAAGCTGGCGCATGGCATCCTGCTTTTCCTGCTCGTTGTAGCAGTAAATAGTGGTCTTCTTGTTGCGGACGCGAAACAGCGGCGTTTCCAAGATAAAGACGTGACCGTTGCGGATCAGATCCGGGAAGAACTGCAAGAAGAAGGTGAGCAACAGCAGCCGGATGTGCATGCCATCCACGTCGGCGTCGGTGGCAATTACTACGCGGTTGTAGCGTAGGCCTTCAATGCCTTCCTCAATATTAAGCGCGTGCTGAAGCAGGTTAAACTCCTCGTTTTCATACACAATCTTCTTCTTGAGACCGAAGCAGTTCAGAGGCTTGCCGCGCAGCGAGAAAACGGCTTCGGTTTCCACGTTGCGGCTTTTCGTGATGGAGCCCGAGGCAGAGTCCCCCTCCGTGATGAAGAGCGTGGTTAGGGCTTCGGCTTCCTGCTTGCCCTCGCCGAAATGGAAGCGGCAGTCGCGGAGCTTGCGGTTGTGTAGGTTAGCTTTTTTGGCGCGCTGGTTGGCCAGCTTTTTCACGCCCGCCATGTCCGTACGCTCCCGCTCGCTTTGTTCGATTCGCTTTTTCAGGGCCTCGGCTACCTGCGGGTTTTTGTGCAGGTAGTTGTCGAGTTGCTCCTTTACAAAGTCCAGCACAAAGCCGCGCACCGTTGGCCCATCGGGACCCATGTTGATGGAGCCTAGCTTGGTTTTGGTCTGCGACTCGAACACCGGCTCCTGCACCCGCACCGAAATAGCGGCGATAATAGAGGCACGAATATCGGAGGCTTCGTACTTTTTGTTTTTGTTGGTTTTAGCAAGGAATTCCTGCACCGTCTTCACCACTGCCTCGCGGAAAGCTGCCAGGTGAGTACCGCCCTGGGTAGTGTACTGGCCGTTTACAAAGCTGTAGTACTCCTCGCCGTAGTCGTTGCCGTGGGTGAGGGCCAGCTCAATGTCGGGGCCTTTGAGGTGGATAATGGGGTAGCGAATGCTCTCCGGATCGGCTTTGCGGGCCAACAAATCCAGCAGGCCGTTCTCCGAGTAGTACTTCTGGCCGTTGAAGTTGATGGTCAGGCCGGCATTCAGGTACACATAGTTCCAGATCTGATTTTCCAGATACTCCGGGATAAAGCGGTAGTTGCGGAAAATCGTATCATCGGGCTGGAACGTCATGAGCGTGCCGTTGCGCTGGCTGGTTTTCACGGGCTTAGCATCACTGGTCAGAATACCCTGCGAAAACTCGGCGGCCTTCATCAGGCCTTCGCGCACGCTCTGCACTAAAAAGTAATTGCTGAGCGCGTTAACCGCTTTGGTACCTACCCCGTTTAACCCCACAGACTTCTGAAATACCTTGGAGTCGTATTTGCCGCCTGTGTTAATCTTGCTTACTACCTCCACTACTTTCCCCAACGGAATACCCCGGCCATAGTCGCGCACTTGTACCCGGTGGTCGGATATCTTGATATCAATGGTGCGGCCGTGACCCATGACGTGCTCGTCAATGGAGTTATCAATAACTTCCTTGACCAACACATAAATGCCATCGTCGTAGCTGGAGCCATCGCCAAGCTTACCAATGTACATGCCGGGCCGCAGGCGAATGTGCTCGCGCCAGTCCAGGGAGCGGATACTGTCTTCGTTGTAGCCGTGGTCAGGGGTTGCAGCAGGTATTAATTCGTCAGCCATGAAATCCGGTAATCAAATGTTGAGGTAAAATAACACAGAAAATTGGCCTTTTCCGCGTTTTACTTTCGCTAGCTAAGTTAGCAATTTTTCTTCACCTAACTCGTAGAACTCGCGCTTTGTTCCCGTAAAAAAGGCTAAAAACCTTACCTAGTGTCTTTCCTCTCCCTCTCAAATTCCCAATACTATTAGCAAATGTTTCCTCCTGCTTCTCAACATCACTTACCTCCTTCCGGGCACAAACCCAACCAAATTGTAAAGCAAACTCCTATTATTCAGTTTGCTTTCTTCATGGTGGGCGCCGTGCTTTTAGTGTATTCACTGAAGGAACTCGATGATATTCTGCTTCCGCTGATTTTTTCGGCTGTGTTTACCCTACTGCTGCTGCCCATATGCCGATGGCTAGAGCTGCGCGGCGTACCGCGCATTCTGGCCATTATTCTGTGCTTGTTGCTGCTGCTGCTGTTTTTTGCCGGTATCATTCTGGGGTTCGGCTCGCAACTGTCTCAGTTTAAAAATGAAATTCCGAAGCTGCAGGACAAAATGATGCAGTCGTTTGTGGAGGTGCAGGAATGGGCCCACCAGAAGTTCGGCTACAAGCCCATGAGCATCGACGATTTGAAGGACTCCACCGTGAAGGCCATTAAGAAATCGGGCGGAACGTATCTGGGTACTACCCTCAACACCACCACAGCAGTACTAAGCAACCTAGTACAGGTTCTGATTTATATTTTCTGCTTGCTGCTGTACCGCGACCATCTGCGGCAGTTTATGTTCCGCTTTGTGGCGCCTGATCGGCGTACAGCCGTGTTGCATACCGTTGACAATATCCAGACGGTAGTACAGGCTTACATCTCCGGCCTGTTCAAAGTTATCATCATTGTGGCCGTATTGAATGCCATTGGCCTGCTGGCATTGGGAGTAAAATTTGCCGTTTTCTTCGCCATTTTCGCCTCGGTGCTGGCTGTTATACCCTATATCGGCATCATGATTGGCGCTACCGTGCCGGCCATCATTACGCTGGTAGAAACCGGCTCAGTGGTGCAGGCAGCCCTCGTAATTGGCGTGTTTGTGGTAGTGCAGTTTCTGGAAGGCAACTTCATTACGCCCATGATTACCGGCTCACAGGTTAGCATCAACCCGCTGGCCGCCATTCTGGCCCTTATCCTGGGCAATGAACTATGGGGCACGCCCGGCATGATTCTGAGCATCCCGATTATGGCCGTGGCCAAAGTAATTCTGGACGCGAACAAGATTACCGAACCCTGGGGGTTCCTGCTCGGTGACACGGCCGAGGGCGAAGACTCTACCAAGCCTGATAATAAGCCACCGGGAGGCCTTAAGGGTCTCTGGCAACGCGCTATTGGGAAGGCGGCGTAAGGGTGCAGAAATGCGCACTGAATTAGGGCTGCCAGGCAGGAATGCAATACCCAAATCGAGCCGGGAAGCTAAATTTTACACTATTCCTGAGCAACCTCAACTCGCTAGCTCAGGTATACAGCACAGGTTGCCGCTTTTTACAGGCAGCCTTTACTGACCTTAACCACCTAATTCCTTCCAACATGGCAACTATCTCAGGCGATGCCGCCCGCGTTTACAACGACCTAGTAGAAATTAATAAAACCGCTGCAAAAGGCTACCAAGAAGCCGCCGAAGGCGCCAGCAGCGGCGACCTGAAATCTAAGTTCAGCGAGCTCAGCCAGCAGCGGGCCCAGTTTGCTTCGGAGCTCACGCAGCACGCCAAGCAGTTCGGCATTAACCCCGAGCAAGGCAACACAGTAGAAGGCGTGGTAGCAGATGCTGCCGCCGCCGTACACCGTGGCTGGATTAACATCAAATCGGCCATTACGGGCCAGAGCGACTCGGCCATTCTGGGCGAGTGCGAAACCGGCGATGCAGTAGCTTTGACAGCCTACGAAACGGCGCTGAAGTCAAATGAGCTGCCCGCTGAAGCCCGCAACGTAATCCAGAAGCAGCACGGCGAAGTACTGTCGGCTAAAAACTGGGTAACTCAGCAAAAAGGAAACCGCTAGGCTTTCTTAAATCCGCAACTTGAAAAAAGCCCGCCCTTTGTGGTGGGCTTTTTTGTTGTATATCCGTGCTACCCTACCAGGTATTATAGGAGTCCAAAGCAATTGCAACCTTCCGGTGGGGTATCTTTGTTACCAATCATCTTAGCAAGACTGCTGTCACGAAGTTACTGCCGCTTTTGTACGCCATCATCGACCTTGAAACCACCGGGGGCCAGCCCGCGCAGGACCGCATCACCGAAATTGCCATTTACATTCACGATGGCGAAAAGGTAGTAGACGAGTTCAGCACCTTGCTGAACCCGGGCCGGCCTATCCCCTTCTTTATCACGCAACTCACGGGCATTACCGATGATATGGTGCGCGACGCGCCCAAGTTTCATGAGGTAGCCCGCCAGATTGTTGAAATAACCGAAGGCTGCGTATTTGTGGCGCACAACGTGCGTTTCGATTACTCCTTTCTTAAGAAGGAGTTTGGCGACCTGGGCTATAACTACTCACGCAAAACGCTGTGCACGGTGCGCCTGAGTCGCTCCCTAATGCCAGGGCAGCCGAGCTACAGCTTAGGCAAGCTGTGCCAGAACATTGGTATTCCGCTGCAGGACCGCCACCGCGCTACCGGCGACGCCGCCGCTACGGCCATTTTGTTTGGGCGCTTGCTGAAAATCAGCCAGCAGCAGGAGGCGCTGACCTCGCCGGGGTTGAGCCCCGCCGAGACTCTAGCAGCTGTGGATGCTAACGCGCCCGCCGGGCAGCGGCCGGTGGCGGCTGGTAAGCAACCGTCGCCCCGGAAAATAAAGGCAGTGCAGGACGCCATCAAAACCGCGCTGCTGCCACCCAACATTACGCCCGAAAAAGTAGCTAGTTTGCCCCAGGAAGCTGGCGTGTACTATTTTCACAATGAGCAGGGCGAGGTAATCTACGTTGGCAAGAGCATCAACATCTACAAGCGTATTCAGCAGCACTTCGCCGTTGATTACAAGTCGCGCAAAAGCATAGAGTTCAAGAACTCGATTTCAGATATTACCTGGGAGCTGACGGGCTCCGAGCTGGTGGCGTTGCTGTATGAGTCGCACGAGATAAAGCGCCTGAAACCGCTCTACAACCGGCAACAGCGCCGTTCGGTATTTCCGGCCGGTATCTTCCTGCGCACCGATGAGAACGGCTACAAGCACCTATACTACGGCCGCGCCGATGACCACGCCGAATCGCACCCGCTTATTGCGCTAGGTAACCAATACAAGGCCAAAGGCTTCCTGTTTCATAAAGTAGCTAAGTTCAACCTGTGCCAGAAGCTCTGCGACCTATATAAAACCCAGGGTCCGTGCTTTGACTACCAGGTGCATCGGTGCAAAGGAGCCTGCATTGGGCTAGAACCTGCCGAGGAATACAACCAGCGCGTAGAGGAAGCCATTGAGTCGTTCACCTACGAGCACGGCTCCTTTGTAGTGATGGGCCAAGGCCGACGCTCCGACGAGAAGAGCATTGTGGTGGTAGAAAATGGCCGCTACTTAGGCTTCGGCTACGTTGATGGTACTTTCACGGCTCGTCGACTGACCGATTTTCAGGATGTAATTACCCGTTACAACGATAACAAAGATGTGCAGCAAATTATCAGGCAATATCTGCGCACCGAGCACAAAGACAAGGTAAAAATCTTTAAGTAGCGCTTGTCACCATCGGCAGTTTACTACCCCTTCTTAGGCGGTAAACCGGTTCAGATCATAACGAGGGCTAGTGGATTGCATAGGCTCTGAAAGAACTTCATTCTCCGCAGTTCAGAACCGGTTCGTAGCATGCAAATGGTAGCGTACGCAGCTGGAATTAACCCAACTGAACACCAGCCGTTTATTTGCAATCGGCGAAGAAAGCGCCACCGAGATGCAACAAACTGACTGCAGGGCCGTAGCAGGCTCCACCTATGATTGCGTCAACAGCTCCGCTTACCATTGCCTTTCGCGCCGACCTTCACGTTCTGATTGTTCGGTGGCTGCGGGAGGTTTCTACCCCTGAACTTCAGCAAGGCTATCAAGCTGTATTAGCTGCCGCCCAAGAGCACCACGTTTCTCATTGGCTGGTTGATTCCCGCCGGCGCAATCAATCCAATGCCAGTATGGTGGAATGGCTAGACCAGGAGTTTCTGCCCGCTTCCTCCCAGCAGCTTAAGCAAACCGCTCACCTAGCATGCCTGACTGCCAGCTCTTGGCAGCCAGCCGGCACTCCCGCTACTCCATTGGCAGAGCTGGCGCGGCGCACTAGCCCCTCAGCCGGCCGAGGCTTTGTAGTTCAGCTATTCGGCGATGAAGGAGCTGCCATTAAGTGGTTGAAGGCGCATCAGTAGCTAGTAAAGCTGGCTTATTGTGAGTTCAGGCGCTGCACGCACCTAGTACAACCGATGCCGCAGCAACCATCCGGCACCATCAAACTCCTCAGCGCGGGGCTTGTATTTCTCAACCTGGGTTTTGCCTACCCGCAGCGTGTTTCCGTCGCCGCTGTCGTAAATGGTGATGCGGCTGCGGGAGTTAGGTGGCAGTGGCTGTACTTCAATCAGGTCCTGCCCCGCTCCATCGAATACGGAAATCTGAAAGCGTGGATTGTGGTTTCCGCGAAGCTCAAAGGCATCGTTTCCTCCTAGCCCAAACAGCTTCACTGACCGGGTTTCGCGGGCGAAAAACGTGCGCTCGTGTAGCAACTGGCTGCCTTGCGGAGTAAGGTGATATACCTGCACACGCACTTGTTCCGGGCCTGTCGCCTCTACCACAAACCGTTCTGCCTCATCGGTGCCCGGCAGCTCCATGTCACGGGCCAGCAACTCATAGAACTTGGCCGCAACGGCCGGCAGCTGTTCCCGCCGAGCGCGCAGCTTGCGGCTAAAATCAGCGGCCCCCAACTCCTGCACTTCCTTGGGCCACACCTTTAGGGCGCGGTCAATGGTTTCGTTGGATAGCGATGTACGCATGGAGTCTGCAATCTGCTGGAAGTCGGCGCGGGTAAGGTAAGCCAGCAGTATCTTGTCCATGGGCCGAGCGGCGCGGTTCAGCCCCTCCACATCCTGCAGCCGAATTTTCTCATGAAAGCTCTGGTAGTTGGTTTTAACCCAGCTAATCATGCGCGTTAGCACGCCGTCATCGAACTTGAAAAAAGCATGGTCCCGGTCGCGCGGAATGGCCTGATAGACGGTACCGCCCGCGGTTGGAAAGCCGGCCCACCGCCACTGGTCTTCGCGCCGGCTCCAGTCGCCCAGCCACATATCAAACAGGCGGCTGCGCAGGTACTGGCGGGCGTTTACCTGAAACTGAGAGCTAGTAACCAGGTTGGTAAATACGCGGCGGGAGCTTTCTACGTGGGCTGAGCGGCCGAAGCTGCTGACCTGACTTTGGTCGCCTTCGGGCCGCTCTTCAAACAGATACAGGGCATTGCCAAAGCTTTCCCGGAACTCGCCCAGCGCCGGATCATCAGGCAAAAAAACCAGGCGCGGATTGGTGTGGTACACGCCCGCCGCCTTTGCTAACGGAGGCACAATGTAGGCGCCATACGGATGAATAACGCTCGTTTGGTCTTTCATCAGCTTGCCAATCGGGCCTTGCTGCAACCCTTCGGGCAGGGCCTTGGTGGGGTCCTTATCCACGGAGCGCAGCACGTACTGCACGCCTTGGCGGTCAATGAGCCGCAAATTCTTGGTTTGAAAGGAGCCTCCCTCCCGGATGGGCGTCAGGCCCCCGGGCACAGCCGTCCGGAGGTTGAACACCGGCGCCGTAACGGGTACTTTCCACAGACTGCGGTAATGAGTTCCCCAAAAAAAACGGTACACTTGGCCCTTATCGTATTGAGGGCCAGCAGCAACCAGCACCGTTGAATCGGGACGCATGGTGGTCTGCCGAGCCGAAGTAGCTGGTTGGGCCGGGGCCGAGCAGGAAACGCACAGCAGGCCAGCCGCTACACTAACTGCCACACCAGCAGGCGATATTACGCGGGGAAACAGCAGCACAGATATAGATAGGTTACAAGCCAGAATGCCAACCGACATCGGGCAGCCGACCTTATAGCGCAAACCAGGGCCCGGCGGTTGTACAGTCGAGTATCGACTTTTCCTTCTCAATTGCGTTGAAGGAGCCAAGCTGCGCTTATTTGCTCTAGTATGAACCCACGCTACCCCTTCGTTTTTTGCCTACTGACGGCTAGTGCCTGTGGCCGCGAAACCTATTTTCAGCCCGATGCCCGGGTTGATTACGCCACACCTTTGGCCCCTTCCGCCGACAGTGCGCGCGTAACGGCGGGCCGCCATTACCGTCGGGGGCCGCTTGGCCGGGCCATACTAGGTCCACATTACCGCCGAACCTGGGCCGAGCCCGTGACTTTGCCGGTTTTTGATGCCCGGAAAGCTATAGCAGGCGGGTTGAAATTTGGGAAAGTAGGCGGCGGGTTTCAAACCACCAGCATTACCATGGATGCCCCCAATGGGCGCAGCTACGCGTTGCGTAGCATTGATAAGGATCCGTACAAAACCCTGCCCAAGGTGCTGCGCCAAGGCTTTGTGCTGACAACGGTGCGAGATGCTACCTCGGCGGGCATGCCCTATGGGGCGTTTGTAGTGCCTGGGTTAGCGGAAGCAGCCGGCATACCGCACACCACGCCTCGCCCCTTCTACGTCCGGTCCGATGAGAACGGGCTAGGACCTGCCTCAGCCTCGTTTCAAGGCAAAGTGGTGATGTTGGAAGAGAAGTTTGAGGGCAAGGAAAACATTGCCGGTCCGGTGGCTGGCGCCCAAGACTTAGAAGAATCGGATGACGTGTTGGAGCAGCTGTACACTACGCCCACGCACCAACTCGATGGGGAGGCCTTTTTGCGCGCCCGCTTACTTGATATCTGGCTGGGCGACTGGGACCGGCACGAAGGCCAGTGGAGTTGGGCTTCCTACCCGCAGCCCGATGGCCGGGTGCTCTGGAAACCCGTTCCGCAAGACCGCGACCAGGTATTTTTCCGGTTCGGCGATGGGGCGCTGTCGTGGCTGGTGAGCAAGCTAGTGAGCAAGTTCCGCACCTTTGGCCCCGAGTTTGAAAGCATAGAGGGTTACACGCGCAACGCCGCGTTTATCGATGAGCGGGCCTTGGCTGCAGTGCCTCGCACATCGTATTTGCGCACCGCTCAGGAGCTGCAAACGCGTCTTACTGATGCCGTAATTGAACAAGCAGTGCGAAAAGGGCTGCCGTCGGAAGTGTTTCGGCTAGAAGGCCCGCGCATGATTGCCAGCCTGAAAGCCAGACGGGCAGCACTGCCCAAAGCCGCCGCCAAATTTTATGCCCTCCGCTCCCGCCAGGTAGTAGTAGCCGGCACTGACCAGGACGAAGAATTTGAAGTGCAGCGCCTCAACGACACGGCTACCGTTGTCTCCGTCTATTCTCAATCAGAAAACAAACCGCGACGCCTGCTTTATCAGCGCACGTTCCACCCCAAGGATACCCGCACGGTGGTGCTGCATGGCCTCCGGGGTAAGGATACGTTTTCCGTATCCGGAAACGTGAGTCACTCACCATTTATTGATATCTATGGCGGCCCTGGTGAGGATGTGGTGCGCGAATCCTCTCGCGTGGCCGGGCTGAGCAAACGAACCCGCTTCTTTGACTCGCGCCGCAACAACGTGCTAGAACCTGGCCCCGAAACTAAAAACCGCACCGACCACAGCGTAAAGTCTCACGCCTTCGACCGTGACGGATCCGGCCGCTAAATAGAAGCGAGGGTGCTGCTTTTCCCTAACTAGATAGTGTGGAAAAGGCAGCACCCTCGCTTTTTTACTATTTGCTTCTAGCCAACGAGCTACTTCTTGGCTTCTAGTTCCTGCAGCATTTCCAGCACCATGTGCTCAGTGGGTGTGAGCAGGTCGTTTTCGTTTGGGTCGGCATCGTGACGCCGCAGGTAGTTGATTAGCTGATCGGAATTAAACAGCTCCACCACCTGCGGATGGACGTAGTATTTCGAGCAGACCGAAGGCGTGTTGCCCAGGTTTTCGGCTACATCTTTCAGCGCCCGTTTCAGGCTTTTGGGCTTGGGGAACTCGGTGTCCTCGTCCAGCACCCGCTCTAGGGCTTCCACCATTTTTACGGTGCCACCCCAGGTTCTGAAATCTTTGGCCGAGAGCTTAATGCCTGTTACTTCCTGCAGGTACTCATTCACGTCGCCGGACTCCAGCTCTTCGCGGTGGCCATCGGGGGCATAGTACTGGAACAGGTGTTGCCCCGGAATTTCTTTGCACTTCTGCACTAAGCGGGCCAGTTTGCGGCCCTGAATGGTCAGGTCGTGCGCTACCCCCTTTTTGCCCACAAAGCTAAACCGTACCTCAGCACCGCTTACTTGCACGTGCTTGTCGCGGAGGGTGGTAAGGCCGTAAGTTTTGTTTTTGCGAGCGTACTCCTTGTTACCAACCCGCATAAACGACTGGTCCATGAGCACCAACACCAGGGCAATAACCTTACGCTTGTCTAGCTTGGGGCGAGCCAGGTCGGTGTACATCTGCTGCCGCAGAGTGGCCAACTGCTCCCCGAACGCCAGCAGTCGACTGAATTTGGTAAGCGCGCGCGCTTCGTCCCAAGCAGCGTGGTAGAGGTACTGCTTGCGACCCTTAGTGTCGCGGCCCGTAACCTGCAGGTGCGAGTTTGGCGACGGGGAAATCCAGACCTCAGTCCAGGCCGGCGGAATCACGAAGCCCTGAATGCGGGCCAGCGTTTTTTCATCCACCGGTTCGCCCTTCGGCGTGAGGTAGCGAAATTCGCCGGTGGCGGTTGCCTCGCGGGTTATGCCGGGCTTGGTATCGGAGAGGTAGCGCAAGCCGGCCAGTTCGGCCTGGCGGGCAGGGTCTTTGTAGAGCAGATGCGCCTCTTCCAGGGGCTCCAGCTTCTTTTTGCGGGTTTTGGGGCGGGCGGCGGTTTCGGAAGTCGACATCAGGTGGAAAGCAAAAAAGCCCGCCCGTCGGAAGTGACACGCGGGCTACTCTCTACGCAAAACCCAACAATTAGATAGTAACCCGCCACTACTGACCGATGCCGCCTCAACCACCAGCCCGCCTCAGCCTTGTGCTACCGCTACCCTTGGCGCAGTTTAGCTCCCTCAAGACCCTAGGGGCTTTTTTGGCGCAAAGCCGCCGCAGATGCTCGGGCAGCCATCAGCCAATATAATGTGCGGCGGCATACGGGCGCCAGCTTTTTTCCGATTGACGCTCTGCTACCTAGCCCTGCTTCAACTCCAAACCCTAGGCTGGTCAGCAACACGAACCGGAAGGCTTTCGTTAGGAGGCTGCTAGTTCTGGCACCGTTTTTTCTAGCAGGCTGGCATTGCTCTTCCTTCCTTACCACTTTATTTCCGCGTTTTATGCGTCGTTTGTTTCTCAAACCCTGGCTGTTGTTCGGCCTTGTAGTTTCCTTGGGCACGGCTTCTTCCTGCTCGAAAGATGGCGACGGGGTGCTGCTTTTCTCCGTTGAAGATGATAAGGCCCTCGGCGAAAAAGTAGCCGACCAAACCGACTCCACGTTCCGCGCCAAAGGCCAACTAGTAGAGCCCGGCAGCAACCCGCGGGCCTATGCCGCCCTGGGCCGCATTGTTACCCGCGTGCTTAACAACGGCAAGCTGCAATACCGCAATGAGTTTCCGTGGGATGTAAAAATCATCAAAGACGACCAGACCCAGAATGCGTTTGCCACCCCCGGCGGCCACATTTACGTGTATTCGGGCCTGATTAAGTACCTCGACAATGAAACCCAGCTGGCCGGTGTGCTAGGCCACGAAATTGCCCATGCCGACCGCCGCCACACGTCTCGCCAGCTCCAGAACCAGTATGGCATTAGTGTGCTCCTGAGCTTGCTGCTGGGCGAAAACCAGAACACGCTGGTAGATGTAGCCTCTAGCCTGGGCCAGCTGAAATTCAGCCGCGACTACGAAACGGAGGCCGATGCGTATTCAGTAGAGTACCTCAACGGTACCAACCTCTACGCCTGTGATGGCGCCGCGGGTTTCTTCATTAAAGCCCAAGCCGAAGGCCAGAGCGGCACGCCGGAATTCCTGAGCACCCACCCCGACCCTGGTTCACGCATCCAGAACATCCAAACCAAAGCCGATGAGCTGAAGTGCCGCAACCGCTCGGCTTCCTCTACTGATTTCAACGAGCTGAAAAGCGCTTTGTAATCTTACTAGCTTTGGTTTCTAGTGAAAGCTCCTGACGTTGGTCGGGAGCTTTTTTTTGTACCTACCACCGCTTCTCCGGATGACGAAACGCAACACTAGCCCTAGTGGCGCGCGTAAGCGTCTATTCTGCCACTCTGCTTTTCCTCCTTCTTTTTCTTCATGGCTTCCCTACTCGATACCCTAAGCGGCTGGGCCGAACGCGCCGATGAGGCGTTCACCAAAACCCGCGCCCGGCTGGGCATGCTCCATCCTATCCAAATCATTTCGTACCGCAGCTATGGCACCCCAAGCCGCCTGTATGTAAAAGGGCGCTTGCTCACAGATAAGGGCATCAGTGAGCCAGATCCGGCCGACTCCCGCTGGAACAATCTGCTGAATATGTACCGCCGCTTTGATAGCAACGAAATCAGTGGCGCGCAGCTGAGTGTGCTTCCAGCCGATGGCACCGACCACACGGTAGTAACCGATGAGGAAGGCTACTTCACGCTGAACCTGGAACCCAAGGCCCTGCCCGAGCCGGTTGATTATCTGTGGTACCCCGTGGAAGTGCTGCTGCGCAAAGCTCCCGAGCCTTTCCCTACCCCCACAAATGGCCTGAACACCCGGTCAATGGTGCTCATTCCGCCCGCCGATGCAGAATATGGCATCATCTCCGACCTCGACGACACGGTTATCCAGACCTCGGCTACTGACTTGCTGCGCATGGCGCGCACCGTATTGCTGCGCAATGCCCGCTCCCGTTTGCCCTTTAAGGGCGTGGCCGAGTTTTACCGCCAGCTGCAGCTAGGCCGCAATGGCAAGCGCAACAACCCTTTCTTTTACGTCAGCAGCTCACCCTGGAACCTCTACGATTTGCTCGAGGACTTTTTGCAGCTGAATGATATTCCGCCTGGCCCGCTGCTGCTGCGCGATATGGCCCTTAAGCGCAAGCAAAGTACCGACATATCGGAGCACCACGGCCACAAGCTGAAGGAAATCGATAACCTGCTGCTGACTTACCCTACGCTCCCGTTCGTGCTCATCGGCGATTCAGGCCAGGAAGATGCCAACATTTATCGGGAGGTCGTGCGCAAACACCCAGGCCGCGTGCTAGCCATCTACATCCGCGACGTGAACCTTCCTGACCGCGCAGCGCTGGTAGAAAAGGTTTCGGAGGAATTGCGCGAGCACAAGGTGGAAATGGTATTGGTACAGGACACGGTACAGGCCGCCGAGCATGCCATAGGTACGGGCCTCATTTTCCAGGAAGCCTTGCAGGCAGTAGAGCAAGAAAAGCAAAAAGACGAAGCTGCCGCCGATGACTCTGAGCTGGATGGCGAAGGCAGCGGCGAGCCTGTTATGAAGTAACCCCCAACCACACCATGCGGCGCCGGTAGCGGGTTTAGCTGCTCTCAAGGCCTAGTACCGACTAGGTATGAAAAGCCCGTAAACCTGCCGCCAGCGCCGGATGGTGTGGTTGTAGTAGCTGAGTTTAGCTCGAATGGTCGGCTACTACCACCCACTGCCCATTGATGCGGCGGAACACCAACAGAAAATGTCCTTGTAAGTCGCCTTGCGCAGGGCGGGCCAGGTGCCAGCGACCTACCACCTGCGCGGCATCGGGGCTGAGGGGTTGAATGCGGAGGCCCGAGAAATCGAGCTGGCCCATAGCCTCGGGGCTCGGGTAACTTTTCCGGTAATTATCAAGGGTGCGCTGCCAGCCATAGGTAAGGCCGCTTTTCCCAATAAATACCAAGGAATCGTTTTGCCAGTAGCCTTGCATGAAGCCGGCTACATCGCCCCGGTTCCAGGCGGCAGTCTGGGTTTGGAGCACTTGGGCAATATCGCGCCGGGCGGTGGCACCCTTGGCGGTACTAACCGAACTAGTAGGTGCGCAGGCAGCCAGCAACAGTGGGGCCGCAAGCAGCAGAATAGAACGTTTCATGGCAGGAAGATAGAACATCAGTGGAATGCCGTCGGCGTTAGTGCTCCATCAGTGCTTTCACATAGGCTGTGCCGCCTAGCCGCCGCATGTTGCGCAACACGCGCTGCTGCTTGGCCCGGGCCTGCGGGCCCGGGTTTGCCGCCCGAAACCGCAATGGATTTGGAAGTACGCCTGCCAGCAGAGCAGCCTCCGGGGGCGTCAGCTTCCGGGCTGACTTATGAAAGTACTGCTGAGACGCTGCCTCGGCCCCGAAAATACAGTCGCCCATTTCGGCCACGTTCAGGTACATTTCCATGATGCGGCGCTTATCCCAGAGCAACTCAATAAGCAGCGTAAAGTAAGCTTCGGCGGCTTTGCGCACGTAGCTGCGGCCGTGCCACAGAAACACGTTTTTGGCTACCTGCTGCGTAATAGTGCTGCCACCGCGCAGTTGCTTGCCCCCACTCATGTTGGATTTAGCCGCTTGTAGCAGCGCATCGCCATCAAAGCCGTGGTGCGTCAGGAAGCGCTGGTCTTCGGCAGCCACCAGGGCCAGGGGCAAGTGCGGTGATACTTCTTCGAGCGTTTTGAAGCTGTAGTTAATCTGGCGGTCTTCTTCCCGAATGCCATGATAGCCTTTGCCTACCGGAGCATGTGCGCGCCGGTCCAGCATCAGCCAGGTAGCAGGCGGACTTACCCAACGGTACACTAGCACCCAGGCTACTGACGTCAGGAATAATGCGGCCACCACTTGCAGGGCCACCCGGCCTACCCGCCGGGCTGTTTGCCTGTAATCCTTCACGAAACCAAAAAACAAAGCTTGAATCAGATGCGAAAGCCCACAGCTTCCGGGCGAAAGTAGCGCATTTTAAGGCACAGGCCCGATTTTGCGTTGCAATAAGAATACATTTTCCGGTAAACGTGGTTAAGTAGGTATGACTCGAATGCTGGCCCTGTTTCCGCTCAACCTCGTGGTTTTTCCTGGCGAAAAGCTGAATCTGCACATCTTTGAGCCGCGCTACCGCCAACTCGTTCACGACTGTCTGCAGGAAAATATTTCCTTCGGCATTCCACCCTACATCAATAACGGCGTAAGCACGTTGGGCACCGAAATGCGGCTGATAAGTGTGGTCAATAACTACCCCAACGGGGAAATGGACATCAAGACGCGAGCCGTGGGGTTGTTCCGCATTGAAGAGTTTTACCGGGAGGCCCCGGGCAAGCTGTATGCGGGCGCCGAAGTGGAAAGCGTGGCTGATGACAACACCCCCGACCCAGCACTACGCACGCGTATTCACGCGCTGGTTCAGGAGCTATACGAGTTGCTGGGGTTGCGACGGTTGCTGCTAGAGTTAGCGCCTGATTTTCGGGTATATGACATTGCCCATCACCTGGGCATGAGCACGGAACAGGAGTTTCAGTTATTGGAAGCTGCTACGGAGCAGGAACGGCAGCAGCTGATTCTGGACCACCTGCTGCACGTGTTGCCGGTGCTGCAGGAAACTGAGAAGCTGAAAGAACGAGTGCGCCTGAACGGCCATTTCAAAAACCTTACGCCGCCCGCCTTTTAAGCGCCCCACCACGGTAGGCAAGCATTTAACGTTGCACGCTCTCGCTGTTTTCGGCAACGGAAGCCATTTCCACGTATACCTGCCTACACTTTCCGTATTGCTGTGCCCGATTCAACTACTCTGTACTATGCGTTTTGGATCCTTGTTGGGTTGATGACGGCCTGGCTGCTGCGTAGGTATTACCTCGAGCGGCAGTATCGGCGGCTTCCATACGTGGCTCCAGCGCACAACGATTGGGAAAGGCACCTGCCACCATCCGGCCGTCCGACACACCGGGTGGCGCTCCTCGGCGACCCCGGCTCGGTGGCCACTGACGGCACCGACCCCATCCTGCGCTTACTGGAAGACTGGCAGCAGGAAACCGGACCCGATGGCACTATCGTTATCCTCGGTGACAACGTGTACCCGACCGGGTTGCCCGCCCCCGACCACCTAGGCCGGGCCGCAGCCGAAGCCCGGCTGTCGGCGCTGCTGGATAGCCTGCGACCGTTCCGGGGCCGGGTGGTCATGCTTAGCGGCAACCACGACTGGAATAAAGGACGCCCCGATGGCTGGGAATACCTGCGCCGCCAGGAAGCGTATGTGCACCAGCACCTGCCAGCTACGCACTACCTTCCCCCCGACGGCCAACCCGGACCCGTTGTGTTGCAGCTCACCGAAGGCCTAGTGCTGGTGGTGCTCAATACGCAATGGTGGGTGCAGCAGGGCCCACGGCCCGCCTCCGATACCAAGGAGCCATTCCGCCAGCTCCAGCAGATTCTAGCGGCCAACCAGCACCAGCAGGTTATTGTGGCTGGGCACCACCCGTTGTATTCTAATGCCTTACATGGTGGCAAGTTCACGGCCAAGCAGCACGTATTCCCCCTCACCACTGTATACAAGCAAGCCTACGTGCCGCTGCCGCTCATTGGCTCATTGCTGCCGCTGTACCGCAAGCTAGTGGGCGCGGCCGAGGATATGGCCCATCCGCGCTACCGCAAAATGCGCCGGCGGCTACTGCGGGTGCTGCATCAGTTTCCCAACGTTATTTACGCCGCCGGCCACGACCACAATCTGCAGTATTTTCAGCAGCACGGCGGGCATTACCTAGTGAGCGGCTCGGGCAGTAAAACGGCTTTTGTGCAGAAAGGCGGCCAAGCCACTTTCGTGCACGAGCATAAGGGCTTCTTTAGCCTTGACTTTTATGCCCTCCATGAAACTTGGCTGCGCACCCTGGAGCCCGACCAAACTAGTGAGGTTTTTCGGCTTCGCCTGACGCCCGCACCAGTGGTATCGCCGCCACTTGTGCCAGTGCCGCTCGAGCAAATAGCCCAAAGCGTAAAACCTGTTTAGGAGGTTTGGATGGTTTTGGGGGCTAGTAAGCGCAGGCTGGCCGGCATGATGGATACTTCCACTGGAGAAGGCAGATAGTGTGGTTCACCGTCAATCTGCACCAGTACCTGCTCCTGCCCATGCACGCTGATGCGGGCCCTGCGGCAGCTTAGGCGTCGGGTGTAGTCAGAAGCATCAAAGCCACTAGTATACAGCCGGTACAACAAGCCTGGGGCTGCTGCATTGGGGAAAGGCTCAATCAGACAGATTTCAAACTGACCATCGTCCAGTTGGCTGTCGGGGTTGATGATGACGTTGCTGCCGAAAGTGCTGGCATTGGCTATAGTGAGCATAAACGCTTGGCCTTCCCACGCTTCTTGGTCAGTTTCAATGCGGTAGCTGGCTGGCTTATAGTTGGCATACTCCTGGGTGGCAATCCGGATGTACGCTCCCGGCCCTCGTATGTCGCCTTCGTTAAAGCGCTCCACAATCAGAGCATTGAAACCCAAATCAGCTAAGTGCGCCGAGAATTTTCCTCCAATCTGTAGGGTATCTACGGTACGCAGGGTGTGTTCCCAGGTTAGGCGCAGTGCTTCCGGAACATCCTGCGGAATCCCTAGGTCCTTGGAGAGGCCGTTGCCCGAGCCTAGCGGCAGAATTCCTAGGGGCACTTCGCTGCCGACTAACGCTTCCGCTACCAAGCTCACGGTTCCATCGCCGCCGGCCGCAAATACCGCGTCGTAGGCAGTATCGTTGAGGTGGGCGCGCAGCTTAGCTAGGTCGTCGGTGCCATCGGTATGGAAGAAAGCAGCCGTCCGGCCCCTCTCCTGGCAGTAGCGGGTAATGGAAGTTTCCAGCTCGCTCTTGTCGATGTCACCGGAAATAGGGTTCAGTACAAACAAAAGCTGCCGGAGCAGTACAGACGTCATGGGCAGATTGCTGTTGAATGTGCGAAGTACTAGGTTGCCGGCGTGCTGCAACGGCAACCCAGACAAAAAAATATAGCCGACTTAAAGTCGGCTATACGAAGATGTATCAGATCAGGCCACCTAGGGCTTGAGGTTGGCGGGCAGCCCTTGCGGAAAGTCTTCGGCAATGTCGCGCTGCAACTCCTCAATCCGGTTGCCGGGGTTGGGGTGCGTGCTCAGGAATTCTGGAGGTTTGCTGCCGGTATTTTCCCGGTCCAGAATCTCCATAACCTGAATCATGGAGCGAGGGTCGTAGCCGGCTGCAGGCGTGAAGTCTACTGCCAGGCGGTCGGCTTCCAGCTCATCTTCGCGGCCATAGCGCAGCGTGAGGAGCTTGCCTACCATGGCGGCGGCGGCAGCGCTAGCCATCGTAGCCGGCCGATCCGGGTCGTAGAGGCCAATGGCAGCAGCGCCCGTCAGGCCCTGCGTCAGGCGCGACTTGGCAATTTGCTCAGCGGAGTGGCGGCCTACCACGTGGCCGATTTCGTGGGCCAGTACGCCGGCCACCTGGCCTTCCGTTTTCAGGTTTTTCAGCAAGCCAGCCGTAATAAATACCTGGCCGCCGGGCAGAGCAAAGGCGTTGATGGTGTTTTCATCGGCCAGCAAGTGAAACTGAAATTTATAAGGTGACTGGCTTACTTTGGTACTGCGCACAATCTGCTGACCAATGCGCTCCACGGCTGCTCCGGCCTGCTTATCCGGATGGATGCCGCCGTATTGCTGGGCCATTTCGGGGGCGGCCTGCAAGCCCAGCGCTATTTCTTGGTCAGCCGACATATCTACGTGCTGAACTTCGCCGGTTACTTCGTTTTTCTGGGTATTGCAGTAGTATGGAATGAAGGCAAAGGCCGCCATCACCAAGGCAATGATGTATCGGAGGTTTCCTCGCATGACTGGGGTAGGGAAAGGGAGATGAAAAGGGCAAAATGTGGCCTCAGTGGCTCTAGCGCTTGTAACGCGAAGACTCAACCAGGGTTGCCTGCCTCCGCGGAACCCAAATTCGCTTGGTGCACGTATCAAGCCCAATCCCAACCGAGCCCCAGGCCCGGACTCTCTCCTCAACCGTAATTTTCCATTGTCATGAATCAGAAACGCACATTCGGAAGCATCCTAACCATTCTGGGCATCATTGGCATCATAGCTGGTGCTCTGGGCTTCCTGCAGATTGGCGGACTTGGCCTCAGCAAGATGAATTCACTAGTGCCCTTCTTCGTTGGCCTGATCTTCTTCTTTGCCGGCATCAACCTGGTAAAAACCACCAGCGACCGGGCTTAACGCCCTTCAGCTCCCTAGTAAACGCCACGCCCACCAACCGAGCTGCTCGGGGTGGGCGTGGCTTTTTTGGTAGTGATACTGGCTTAGCTGCTCCGTACTAGCCCTTTACTTTGGGCAAAGGCCAGCAAAGCTGGGTCGCGGCTAAGTAACTCTGATTGATAGGCAACAGTAGCTGGCCCATTGGCAAACAGCACGGTTCCGCCTTTTATAGCCCGAATGATGGTTGAGCTTTGCGCGAGGGGTAGTGCAGGGCAACCCTGGCTGCGACCCAGCCGGCCATGCTGCTGAATAAAGCTCTGGCTTACGTAGTCGGCGCCGTGTACCACCACGGCCCGGCTTAAGGCGTTGGTGTTATAGCCGGCATCTACCCCGTGCAGTTTCAGCGAAAGGCCATGCTTCCCCTGGTAGGTAGCCCCGGTCACGTAAAATCCCAAGCTGCTCATCTCCGACCCCTCCCGGTTGGAAAACGAGGTAGCGAATTCATTGCCGGTGTTTTTGCCGTGGGCTACCAATGTGTGGTGCAGCAGGCGGCCACTAGCTACATTAAGTACCCAAAGCCGCTTTTGGGTGCTGGATCGGCTGAAATCGATGATAGTAAGCGTCTGGGTTTGGCTGTTCACTCTGCCACGCTGCTGCAGGCTGTAGAAGCCCAGCAACGCCTTACGATACACCTGCAGCGGCAAACCCGAGGCTGTGAGACCAGCCTGCGCATAGGTCAGGGCTACGTGCTGCTCGAAAGCGGCTGTATACAGAGCGCGTTCCGTAAGGCTTAGCAACACAGGGGCCGGAGGGGAGCCGGCGGCAGCCTCAGCAGGAAGAAATCCTGTAAACACGCTAAAAAGCAACGCGGCTGCGAGAGTCGTTACGTTCGTCATCAGCTAAACAAGTCGGGGCGATTTAGGGTAGTACTGGTGGCAATAACTCTGCCAAGGCCAGTCAAAAATAGTACTTTTGCTTCAACTACTCTTGGGGTACTTAACTTTTCGTCCTTGCAAACCGTTCCTCTCTCCTTCCTGAAATTCTCGCTTTGTGCTAGCCTGGCCTTGGCTTTGGGAGGCTGCGGCCACTCGCTTACTTCCCTACCCGGCTTTGACTCTGAGGTGTGGCGCTCTGACCCGTATGGCTGCCAGAACCGACGCTTAACCTTGTTACCCATTCTGGAAAAACACCGCCAAGAGCTGTACGGAGCCCGTATCAATGATATTACGAAGCTAATGGGACACCCGGATGAGGAAGAACTGGGTGAGCAGAGCGATAAGGTGTATATCTACTATGTGGCCTCCGGCATGCAGTGCGTAGCAGGGCATCCGAGGTCAGCCCGCTACCGGGTAACCCTGCGCAGTGGCGCAACGGGTACAGTCACGGAGGTAATTTTGCCTGTGATAGATAAATAGAATTTATCTATTGTTTAATACAGCAATTACTTGTCGGCGCTTCGGGCTTAGGCCACATTTTGCCGGCAGATGTACCTGCTTGACAATAAAAAAGGCCGACCCAGTAGCTGGGTCGGCCTTTTTACTAGGTTGGGTCTTGGGTACTACCCTAGCCCTCCCTCATTGCCATCAGTGGGCACGGGTACCACCTCGCGCTTTTGCTCATCTCGCAGCAAACTTAGCTGCGAAGGGGTCAGGATGCGGCTGCACTCCTGCTCATATTGTGCTTCCAGTTCGGCCAGTTTAGCGCTACGCAGGCTTGGGTTGTCATAAAATTCCCACTGAATCTCATCAGCGCGGGCAATTTTAATTTTATTGACGGCCCGCAGCTGAATGTATTGCGCCTCGTTCAGCCGTAGCTGCTTGTTCATCATCCGAGTCACTTCCTCCACCCGCGCATGGGTAAGGTCTCCGTTACCCGGACGCTCTGAGTACCGATCCTTCATTTGGGCAAGCACAGAAGAGCTGAAGCCGGCCAACAGTAAGAGGGTAAAAATCAACGTTTTCATACAAAAAAACCAAAGGCGTACTTGTCCTAAGTGTTAGGAGCTAGTAGGGACTAAACCTTTATGGAAGGCAAATAATTCCTTTAAACTCCACTACTATTTGTACAAATATATATGGCAAGAATCATAGATGCAATAGGGTTTAATTTTATTTGTTAAATTTTATATAGAAATAGTTATGTATATTTCTTATAACTATTCCAGTAGATAGGCTACAAAAAAAACCGGCTGGAAAGGCCGGCTTTTTCAGAAGGAAGGATGCTATTGTTATTCCACTCCCGTCATGGGCTTGTGGTCGGGACTCTTGTAGTACTGCATGGCTATCAGCGAAATGATAACGCCGGACATAGCGCCTTGCAGGATGATGGCCAAAAAGGCAATAGTAACGGACAGATCAAACCCAAACAGGTCAGCGGCCCGGATGCCATCCATAATGTGTCGGTTTATGACGCCAGCATATAAAATAAAGAAGAAGGCAAATACAACAGATGCCACAATGGCCGTGATAATACCCGTACCAAACCCATGTAAATATGGCATACGGTCGTTGCGGTAACGCTTATAATTTACGATGGCCATGCAGACACCCACGGCCAGTATAACTGCATTCAGGAAGCTGAACTCAATGCGCTCAGCTAACCCGAAAAGGGAAGCTACTATGAAGTATACTATCATTCCTACGGCCGTGAACAGACCATATCGAATACCATTTGTTTCAGGCGTAATCCGTGATGCAGCCATAAATAAAGACTCTGCTTAAATGTGAGGGAGAAAACCAACAGGCCATCGTTAGCCGGGAACTACGTAGGGAGTGGCATCTGTTTCAGGTGCGCTACTGCCTTATGCCCAACCGTAACCTGTGTTTTTTATACCGTATTGTCGGGCAGGTTGTTGTGGTTTTGCGAAGCTTTTTTTCAACAACGGGCACATCCGGCTCCGGATATTCCGGCAGGCCGAGGCATTTTGCCTATTTTTGTGCGCCACAGCCTTCTGTTAGGGCCATTTCTGAGTTTCTCCGCACTTTTTTGATATGATCAGCACCTCCAACGTAAGCCTGCGCTACGGCAAGCGCATTTTGTTTGAAGACGTTACCATCAAATTCATGCCCGGCAACGTGTATGGCCTCATTGGGGCCAACGGGGCAGGCAAGTCCACCTTCTTGAAGATCCTTTCGGGTGAGATTGAGCCCAATACCGGCTCGGTGGATATGCCCAAAGGCGCCCGCCTTTCCGTGCTGAAGCAGGACCAATTTGCGGCTGATGCCTTCCCGGTACTTCAGACCGTAATTATGGGCCATACGCGCCTCTGGAAGGTAATGGAGGAAAAAGACGCGCTTTACGCCAAAGCCGATTTCTCGGATGAAGATGGCGAGCGGGCCGCGGCGCTGGAGGGTGAGTTTGCTGATCTGGAAGGCTGGAACGCCGAGTACGAAGCTGCTGAACTGCTCTCTGGCCTGGGCATTGCCGAGGACAAGCACAACACCCTGATGGGCGACCTGGGCACCTCCGACAAAGTACGGGTGCTGCTCGCTCAGGCACTGTTCGGTAACCCCGATGTACTGCTGCTGGACGAACCAACCAACGGCCTCGACGCCGAAACGGTACTGTGGCTTGAGAATTTCCTCGACTCATTCCAGAACACGGTTATTGTGGTAAGCCACGACCGTCACTTCCTGGATGCGGTGTGTAACTACATGGCTGACCTCGACTTCTCGAAAATCACGATGTATCCTGGCAACTACTCGTTCTGGTACGAGTCGTCGCAGCTGGCTTTGCGTCAGCGCCAGGAGGTGAACAAGAAGACCGAGGACAAGCGCAAAGAACTGGAAGAATTTGTTCGCCGCTTCTCGGCTAACGCCTCCAAATCCAAACAGGCTACGTCGCGCCAAAAGCTGCTCCAGAAACTCACGCTGGAAGAAATCAAGCCAAGCTCGCGCAAGTACCCCTACATCGCCTTCAAGCCAGAGCGCGAGGCAGGCAACCAGCTCCTGACAGTCGAGAACCTGAGCAAATCAGTAGATGGGCACACGGTATTCCGCAACGTTTCCTTTGCCCTCGATAAGAAGGATAAGGTAGCCATCATCAGCCGCGACGACCGGGCTGCCTCCCTCCTATTTGATATTCTGTTCAACGAGACGAAGGCAGATACCGGTGATTTCAAGTGGGGCACGACCATCACGCCTAGCTACTTCCCGAAGGAAAACACCGAGTTCTTTGACACGGACCTGAACCTAGTGGATTGGCTCCGGCAGTATAGCACCGAAAAAGATGAGTCGTTTATTCGGGGTTTCTTGGGCCGTATGTTGTTCTCGGGCGAGGAGTCGCAGAAGAAGTCGAACGTACTGAGCGGAGGTGAGAAAGTGCGCTGCATGCTCTCGAAGATGATGATGGAAGGTGGCAACGTGCTCGTGCTGAATGACCCCACTAACCACCTTGATTTGGAAAGCATCACGGCCCTGAACAACTCCCTGCAGGAATTCAATGGCACGCTGCTGTTTGCCTCCCACGACTTACAGGTAGTGGAAACCGTAGCCAACCGCATTATCGAGCTTACGCCCGACGGTATTATTGACCGCCGCATGAGCTACGAAGAGTATCTGGCTGACGAAAACATTAAGGCTCAGCGCCAACGCATGTATCAGTTGGTCTCATAATCACGTTCAAGCGGAGATATGAAACGACTTCTGTTCTTAACGCTTTTCAGTGGGGCCAGCCTTGGGTTGGCCCCTACCGTTTTGGGCCAGGTAACGGACACCACGCGCACCGTAAAACCGCAGCTGAACACGGCGCCCCCAGGCTCCGCACCAGCCCCAACGGCTCCGGCTCCGCCGCCAGTCTATCAGCCGGCACCAACTACCCCCGAGCAAACGCCGGCCTCTAGGGAGCCTTACGACCCCAACCGGCCATCGGGCTTGGAGCTACCCCAGCGCCCCGGCGTGGCGGCCCCGGAACCTCCGTTGCGGCGGTACTTCTTGTACAGCAATTTTGGTTTAGGCTTCAGTAGCCTGTATGGGTACAGCCAGTTCAGCGCCAGTATTGCGCCGGCCATCGGTTATCGGGTAAGCAAGCGGTTTGCCATTGGTCCGGGCATTTCGTACGCCTACAACAACTACTCGTTGCGCGGCTCCAGTAGCGTAAACACCAATAGCATTGGGCTGAAAGCCTTTGCGCAGTTTATCGTGTTTAACCAGTTCTTCCTGCACGGCGAGTACGAAGTAACCAAGGCCGAAGTGCTGTACCAGGACCCGAGCACAGGCACCTTGTTTCCCGGCAAAATTACGGTGCGCACCCCGCTGGCTGGAGTTGGCTACCGGCAACCAATCGGGGATCGGGCCGCCGCTGACATTGTGGTACTGTATAATTTCAACGACGGCTTCGAAGACATCTATGGGCAGCCGGTAATTCGGTTCAGCTTCCTGTTTGATTTGAAATAAGCTTACGGACAGAACACAAAAAAACCGGCCCTTTCGGAGCCGGTTTTTTTGTGTTTTTTGGACTCAATTATTCCACTATCTGTGTGGAATGCGGGGCTAGCTAGACTACCCGACCGCCGCGAATAACACGCAGCAGAATGGCGATGATAGCAATAACCAGCAAGATGTGAATCAGACCATTGTTAGCGAGGCCGGTGCCCAAAACACCAAAGAAGCCAAGTGCCCAAATGATGATCAGAATGACAGCGATGATATACAGCAGATTTCCCATGGTTGTAAGAAGTAAGGAGGAGAGAGTTGGTGAATGGTTAGGGAGAGTTTTTTTGTGGCTGCTGTAGCTAGTGGGTGAAGAGTAGTTGAGCAGCCAATCTGCGGTTTTGTACGCGGGGCTTCCCCCAAAAGGTTTATAGCCTGTTCACATTTTTTTAATTCTGCAAGAAGCTTTAGCCTAAAAAATGCCCTAGCGCACTGCAAATCCATTTTTACTTTCTAAAAAAAATCTTGTATAGCAATACTCTAATCCTTAAAATCTTCCATTGGGTGGCCCGTTGTTTCAGCTTAGCTTTGCACGGCAGCCTTGCCTGCTCCTATTTCTTCCCACCCACTTTTCTGTTTTTTTCATGCTGAACGTCGCCGTTATTGGCTCGGGCACGATGGGCAATGGCATTGCTCACGTATTTGCCCAGCACGGTTTCTCCGTTGCTCTCATCGATATTAACCAACCTGCCCTTGACAAAGGCTTGGCCACCATTGGCAAAAACCTAGACCGCCAGGTAGCAAAAGGCTCGCTCACGGAGGATGATAAAACCGCCACGCTAGGTCGGCTGACTACCTATACCAGCATTGCCGAAGGTGTACAGAATGCCGACTTGGTGGTGGAAGCCGCTACAGAGAACGTCGACCTGAAGCTGAACATCTTCCGGGAGCTGGACCAGCACGCGCCCGCGCAAGCCATTTTGGCTTCCAACACCTCCTCTATCTCTATCACGAAGATTGCTGCCGTTACGAAGCGCCCAGCGCAGGTGATAGGCATGCACTTTATGAATCCGGTGCCCGTAATGAAACTGGTAGAGGTTATCCGGGGCTACGCTACATCTGATGAGGTGACCCAGCGCGTGATGGAGCTGTCGCGGGAGCTTGGCAAAACGCCTACGGAGGTAAACGACTACCCTGGTTTCGTGGCCAACCGCATTCTGATGCCCATGATCAATGAGGCCATTTACAGCCTGTTTGAGGGGGTAGCGGGCGTAGAGGAAATTGATACCGTGATGAAGCTCGGCATGGCGCACCCGATGGGCCCGCTGCAGCTGGCCGACTTTATTGGGCTGGATGTGTGCCTGGCCATTCTGCGGGTACTGCACGACGGCTTGGGCAACCCGAAATATGCACCTTGCCCCCTGCTGGTAAACATGGTAACGGCCGGCCGCCTAGGGGTAAAATCAGGCGAAGGTTTCTACTCTTGGACCCACGGCACCAAAGAGCTGGTGCTGGCTGAGCGTTTCCGGAAGTAGCCTTTTCGTAGGGGTTCCGCGTAAACAGCACCCTAGCAAACAACTTACCCGACCTTTCTGCCCCCGGGCGGGAAGGTCGGTTGTTTTTATAGCAGCTCGGCCGTATTTGCTAAACTTTTCAGGCCTGAAATTCCTTTTAGACGTATGATACGAGCAGTATTTACCGCTCTGTTGTTGCTAGGCCTGTTGAATGCCGCAACCGCACAACGGGCTACTACCACACCATCTACTACGAAAACCCAACGAATGGAACAGGCAACATTTGGAGCCGGCTGCTTCTGGTGCGTCGAGGCTGTTTTTCAGGACCTGAACGGCGTCGAGAAAGTTGTATCCGGCTACACCGGCGGACGCATCGCTAACCCTACCTATAAGGAAGTATGCAGCGGCCTGACGGGCCACGCGGAGGTGGCTCAGATAACGTACGACCCTAGCAAAATCAGCTTTGAGGAATTGCTGGAGGTGTTCTGGAAAACCCACGACCCTACTACCCTCAACCGCCAGGGCGCTGATACCGGCACGCAATACCGCTCGGCCATCTACTACCACAACGACGAGCAGAAGCGCCTTTCGGAGGAGTACAAGAAGAAGCTTAATGAAGCGCATGCTTTTTCGAACCCCATCGTGACGGAAATCTCGCCCCTAGGCACGTTCTATGCCGCCGAGAACTATCACCAGAACTATTACAACCTGAACAGCCAGCAGCCTTACTGCCAATTTGTGGTGAAGCCCAAAGTAGATAAGGTGCGGCAGGTTTTTGCCGACAAGCTGAAAGCTGAGGCCAAAGTTCACTAGGCCAACTACTATGTAAAAGCCCGCCCCGACAGTGTCGGGGCGGGCTTTTCTTTTACTAGGGTCGCCGAAGCGGAAAACCTTACTGCTGCTCTACCAAATCAATCTGGAACGGACCATGGTCGCGGCCGAGAGCATAGAACATGGCCACTTGGTTCATCAGGGTACGGGCGTGCAGGTCGAGGCCGCGGGTTTCCAGAATCTGGTTGTTCTTCACAATGATAAAGCTGACCAGCTCGCCAGGATAAGCGCCGTCTTCGCCTACGGGTGGAATTGCCTCAAACGGGGAGTGCGACTTCACCGGGATAAATTCGCCTTTGGGCAGCTCCATAAGGGTTTTCTCGCCGTATGGAACGAAGCCTTTCAGGTGTGAGTAGCGGAAGTTAGGGTTCCAGACCCAGCTGCCGTTAAATACATAGTACTCATCGGTGCCCAGGCGCAGGAAATCACGCAACGAAACGTTTACGCCTACGCGCCAGTTGGAGCGCTCCTCCAGCGTTTGCTTGATGATGGCCAGGCGCGTAGGGTCCGGAACATCCGTGAAGGACTGGGTGAGGCTGGCGTGCACCACTAGCTCACAACCGGCATACAAGTTCAGCAGCTGCTGGCGCCAGGCATTCTGGGCGCCTAGCTGGTAGGCCTGCTCCCGGGTAAACTCAAAGAAATTATGGGTATACGGGCCGGCAATGGCTACCCCGTCGCGGCCGTTGGGCTCGGCCCACTCCACCAGAAAGCAGGGGCGCTTTTGGCCGTCCACCCAAGGCAGCTCGCGGTTAAAGGCTACGCGCGTTTGCACCACCTCGGGTTCAATGCCTAATTCCTGGGCTACAAAGTCGCGCACTTCGTCGCGGGCCTGGGCCGCGGACACTACTGTTCTGAAGGTACTCATCAAGAAAAGAATCGGGGGAACTTGGGTGAGTGAATTACGCACCGCAGTGCAATATCCTGCATCTGGCCGTGGAAAAAAAGAACCCTGGCGTAAAGGGCGCAGGGTTCTTCCAGAGCCAGCAGTAACTACAGGCTTTTCAGCGCGTTATGCCACCGTTTTATTACACGGCCACGTTGTGCTCGCGCAGCGCGTCGTTGAGCGACGTTTTCAGGTCGGTGCTGGGCTTGCGCTGACCGATAATCAGGGCGCAGGGCACGTGGTATTCGCCGGCCGGAAACTGCTTGGGCAGACTGCCCGGAATAACGACGGAGCGCGCCGGTACGTAGCCCCGGTACTCCTTCGGCTCTGGGCCCGTCACGTCGATAATGCGCGTGCTGCCCGTGATGGTTACGCCCGCCCCGATAACGGCTTCCTTGCCCACAAAGCAGCCTTCTACCAAAATGCTGCGCGAGCCCACAAAGGCGCCGTCTTCCACAATTACGGGTGCTGCCTGTACGGGCTCCAGCACGCCGCCAATGCCTACGCCGCCGCTCAGGTGCACACCGGCCCCAATTTGCGCGCACGAGCCTACGGTAGCCCAGGTATCTACCATGGTCCCCTCGCCTACCCAGGCGCCAATGTTCACGTAGCTGGGCATCATGATAACGCCGGGAGCCAGATACGCGCCATAGCGCGCTACGGCGGGCGGAACTACGCGCACGCCCTGCTGCTCGTAGTTGGTTTTGAGGCGCATTTTGTCGCGGAACTCAAAGGGGCCTACCTCAATGGTTTCCATCTGGCGGATGGGAAAATACAGGATAACGGCTTTCTTTACCCAGTCATTCACCTGCCATTCGGCACCCTCGGCGCCGGGCTGAGCCACACGCAGGCGGCCTTTATCTAGTTCTTCAATTACGTGCTGGATAGCCTCCGTAGTGGCGGCTTGCTGCAACAGGCTCCGGTCGTTCCAGGCAGCCTCAATCAGGGTTTGGAGTTCAGACATTTCAATCTGGGTGTCAGGTGATGTTAGGTTGGTTGCCCGCACCGGAAGTCCGTGAACCGGATACGTAAGGCATCATTCAGAGCTTCTCCGCCGACAACTAACAAGCAAACTTACCATCTTCGCAGGCAATATGCCGCCTTCGCTGACCATTTTACTGGCCTCCGTGCTCAAACCGCTCGATGACACCCGCATGCTGGGCAAGTTCGGGCGCACGCTGGCCAGCCGGGCAGGCACCCAAGTACACGTGGCGGGCCGCCTTGCTCCTACGCCGTCAGGCCTACCAGACAATTTGCGGACGCATGCCCTACTGGCTGGCTCCCGCCTAAGCTTTGCCCGCGTGAAGGCACAATGGACGTACTGGCAATTGCTGCGTAAGCTGAGGCCCAACCTAGTGTTTGTACATGCGCCCGAGCTGCTACCCCTTACGGCGCTTTGGAGTGTACTGGGACCTAACAGGCGCTTTGTATATGATGTGCGGGAGAATTATGCCCTCAACATCCAGACGCAGCAGGTCTACCCGGGGTGGGCACGCAACGTGCTGGCGAGGCTGGTGCGCGGACTGGAAACCCTGGCGGCCCGGCGCGCTACGGCCATTGTACTGGCCGAGCGCAGCTACGCCGAGGAATTGCCCTTCGCCGAGCCCAACCGCACGTTGATACTCGAGAACAAATACCAGCCAACTACTCGGGAGGAGGCGACACCGGTTTGGCCGCGGCAGCTACCTAGTACCTCAGAGCCCCTTCGGCTGCTGTATTCCGGCACCATCTCGGAGCTGAACGGCGTGTGGGAAGCTATTCGGTTTGCCCGGCACCTGCAAGAAGCCTGGCCCTTGGTACACCTGACCATCATTGGAGCCTGCCAGCAGCCGGGGTTGTTCCCGCGCCTGGAGGCTACCGTAGCCGATATGCCAACCCTTGTAACCCTGATGGGGGGCCAACAGTTGGTGCCGCATGCACGGGTAGTGGCGGAAATGCACCGTAGCCATTTGGGGTTGCTGCCGTATCAGCCGCACCCGAGCACCGCCCGCTGTATTCCAACCAAGCTGTTTGAGTACCTAGCCAACGGCTTACCCATAGTGCTACCGCCAAACCCCTTGTGGCAACCGCTCGTGCAACTCCACCAGGCCGGCATTGTCCTTGACTTTCAGCAGCCCGAGTACCCGCCCGCTGGCACGCTGGCAGCCATGCTGGCGGAGCGCCCGTATTACCCGCAAGGCACTCCGCCGGAAGCGCTTTGGGCTACTGAAGCCGAAAAATTGCACCAGCTACTAGATTCTATTAAGTAACTGCCGACCTTTGCAGGCCGTTTACGGGGCTGGGTCTGTTTTTTTCTACCTTGGGCTCAGATTCTCTGACCTACTTGCTCCGCAAATTCCCCCATTGATGAACTCTACTCTCCGAATGTCTGAAATTGCGGGTGTAGGCCACTATGTGCCTGCCCGCGTGGTCACCAATGCCGACCTCACTACCCTCATGGAAACCACCGACGAGTGGATTCAGGAACGCACCGGCATCCGGGAGCGTCGCTGGTTTGAGGAAGGCAAAGACACCACGGCCAATATGGGCGCCAACGCCTCGCGCAAGGCCCTAGAAATGGCTGGCCTCACGCCTGACGATGTGCAAATGATTGTGTTTGCTACGTTGTCGCCTGACTACTTCTTTCCCGGCTCTGGCGTACTGTTGCAGCGCGAACTAGGCATCAAAGACCCAATTCCGGCGTTTGATGTGCGCAACCAGTGTTCGGGCTTCGTGTACGCACTGTCCATGGCCGATCAGTTCATCAAGACGGGCATGTACGATACCGTGCTGGTAGTGGGCTCCGAAATCCACTCATCCGGCCTCGACATCAGCACCCGCGGCCGGGGCGTTTCGGTGATTTTTGGCGATGGTGCCGGCGCCGTAGTTCTGCGGCCCAGCACACGCCCGGACCACGGTATCCTGAGCACGCACCTGCATTCCCAGGGCGAGCACGCCGAGGAACTCATCGTGAAAGAGCCCGGCTCGAACCGCAACAACCGCGTGGACTATGTGGTGGCCAATGAACTGGAAATGTACCCGTACATGAACGGCCAGAACGTGTTTAAGCACGCAGTGGTGCGGTTCCCGCAGGTTATCAAGGAAGCCCTCGATAAGAACGGATACCAGCCTCAGGACCTGGATATGCTGATTCCGCACCAGGCCAACTTACGCATCACGCAGTACGTGCAGCAGAAGATGGGCCTCTCCGACGATAAGATCTTCAGCAACATTCAGCGCTACGGCAACACCACGGCCGCTTCGGTTCCGATTGCCTTAAGCGAAGCCGTGCAAGAAGGCCGCATCAAGCGCGGCGACCTGGTGTGTCTGGCTGCGTTCGGCTCCGGCTTTACCTGGGCTTCGGCCCTGATTAAGTGGTAGCAGCGGCGTCCCTTTACTAGGGTGTTCCTACGCTCCAACCTGTAAGAAGCGCGGCCGGTAATATGTACCGGCCGCGCTTTTTGCAAAATCGTGCATCTTCGCTCCTTCAACACCTTTGCCCCGAAGCCCTACCTGCGTGCCCAGCTACACCGAGGAAAACTACCTGAAAGCCATTTATAAGCTAGCGGAGGCCCAACCCGGCACCGAGGTTAGCACCAACAGCGTGGCGGAAGCCCTGCAAACGCGGGCCGCTTCCGTAACGGATATGTTGCGCCGCCTCGGCGAAAAAGGCCTGCTACATTACACCCGCTACCGGGGCGTTACGCTCACGGCCGAAGGCAAGCGCCTAGCCCTGCTCACCATCCGCAAGCATCGCCTCTGGGAAGTATTCTTGGTGCAGCAGCTGGGCTTTACCTGGGATGAAGTGCACGACGTAGCCGAGCAGATGGAACACATTGATTCGGACTTGCTCGTGCAACGCCTCGATGAGTTCTTGGGCTGCCCGCAGTTTGATCCCCACGGCGACCCTATCCCCACGGCCGAAGGCATCCTGCATCGCCCCCAGCACCGCCTCCTCGCCGACCTTCGCCCCGGTGACCAGGGCGTGGTGGTAGCCGTCAAAAACACGTCAGTTCCCTTTCTGCAGTACCTGGACAAGGTAGGGCTGAACCTAGGCACGCATATTGAAGTACTGGATAAGATAACGTTTGATAACTCACTTGAAATCAGAATAAACCAGGCCAACAAATACCTTATTTCATCGGAAGTAAGTCGTAATTTATTCGTGACGGGCTAGGTAGTTTGCTAGGTACTTGGCTTGCTTGAACCGCCTGAAATTTACCACTGCTTGCTGGCGCGCCTTTGCTGGTTTCTAGCAATACATACCGCGGCTGAACGCCTACCTTTGCAAACGAAACCATTTCGTTCGCCGTGGCCGCTGCCCTTCCTTTTTCGCTTTCAGATACCATTGTGGCCCTGTCCACACCACCCGGCTCGGGTGCCATTGCGCTGGTTCGTCTCTCCGGCCCCGATGCTATCCGCCTCACCGATGAAGCCTTTGCCGGTAAGCGCCTCCGCGACCAGGCCAGCCACACGCTTCATTTTGGTACTATCCGGGATGGTGAGCGAATCATTGACGAGGTGGTGGTTTCGCTATTCCGCACGCCGCACTCCTACACCCGCGAGGACGTAGTGGAAATCAGCGCCCACGGCTCCGACTACATTGTGCGGGAGCTACTAGCCCTCTTTACCCGCCGAGGTGCCCGCCTAGCAGAAGCCGGCGAGTTCACAAAGCGGGCCTTTCTCAACGGTGCCTTCGACCTGGCCCAGGCAGAAGCCGTGGCCGACCTGATTGCCTCCGACTCCGCCTTATCGCACCAGGTAGCCATGCGCCAGATGCGCGGCGGCTTTTCGCAGGAGCTGAAAGACCTACGCGGGCGTTTGGTGCAGTTTGCCGCCTTGCTGGAACTGGAGCTCGACTTTGGCGAAGAAGACGTAGAGTTTGCCGACCGCACGGGGCTAGTAACCCTGCTACAGGAAGTTCAAACGCTGGTCCGCCGACTGCTCCGCTCCTTTGAGCTGGGCAATGTCATCAAGCACGGCGTTACCACCGTCATAGCCGGCCGACCCAACGCCGGCAAAAGCACTTTGCTCAATGCTCTGCTGAACGAGGAGCGCGCCATCGTGTCAGACATTGCCGGCACCACCCGCGACCTGATTGAAGACGAGGTAAACGTAGATGGCATCCGGTTTCGGTTTGTGGATACAGCTGGCCTACGCGACACCTCTGATGTGGTAGAAGCCATGGGTGTAGAGCGCACCATGAAGCGGGTTCAGCAAGCTTCTATTGTGGTATATCTATTTGATATTACGAGTACTACTCCTGCGCAGCTTGAAGCAGAAATTGAAGCGTTGAAGGCACCCATGGGTACCTCGGTACTAGCCGTCGGCAATAAGCTAGATGTAGCCACTGACCCCGAGCAGGAAGCCTTCCGTGGGCGCCCTGATACGGTGCTGATTGCCGCATCCAGAGGCGACGGGCTAGATGAGTTGCGCGAGCTACTACTAGGCCGGGTACGGGGCGAAGGCCTCGATTACACTGGTGCCAGCACGATAGTCACCAACGTGCGCCACGCCCGCAGCCTGGAGCAGGCAACCTTGCATCTGGATGCCGTAGTGCACGGGCTGGCTGCCGGCGCTGGCACCGAGCTGCTGGCCGCCGACCTGCGCCATGCGCTGGCAGCGCTGGGCGAAATAACGGGCGAGATAAGCAACGACGACCTGCTCACCAGCATCTTCACCCAGTTCTGCATCGGCAAGTAGCATAGCGCCTCATGAGCTCGACACTAACTAGGCCGGCTTACCGTTCCATACTTGTTCAGGTCAGTTACTAGGTGTGGTTTTGGGCATGGCTACCCAATCTGGCTGCAGGGGTTGAAATATTATGCGGATTACGGGTAAAAAATTGCTCGGCATGCCACACTTATCATAGTTGGAGCCTTTCTTTGCGTTTTACCCCAACTCAAACAACAACCTGGGCCGAGTTGTAGTATAGGTGCCAAACTCTCACTGGGTTTTACTGCTTGCCGGTAATTCTTTAGTTTCGCCTCGCAACCCACCCTTCAACCCACGCTTATGGCAGAATCTGCTGAACTGATCCTCGACGGGAAATCCTTCTCTCTCCCTGTTATCGAAGGTACTGAGCACGAAAAGGCTTTCGATATTGGAAAGCTGCGCGACCAGACGGGGTACGTTACCCTTGATTCCGGCTACAAAAACACCGGTGCTACCAAAAGCGCCATCACTTTCCTCGATGGTGAGGAAGGCATACTGCGCTACCGGGGCTACCCGATTGAGCAACTGGCCGAGAAATCGAGCTTTATTGAAGTTGCCTACCTGCTGATTTATGGCAAGCTGCCCACCCAGGCCGAGCTGCAGGACTTCAGCAACCAGATTACCAAGCACACGCTGGTACACGAAGATGTTCGGAAGATTTTCGACGGCTTCCCCTCCGCTGCGCATCCCATGGCGATTCTCTCGTCGCTGATCTGTGCCCTGACCGCCTTCTACCCCGAAAGCGTAGCCCCCGATCTGAGCAAGGAGGAAATCGACCTGAACGTAATCCGCCTGATGGCCAAGCTGCCCACTATAGCCGCCTGGACCTACAAAAATCAGATGGGTCATCCGTTGAACTATCCGCGGAACGACATGGACTACTGCTCTAACTTCCTGCACATGATGTTCAGCTTCCCTACGGAGAAGTATGAGCTGAACCCAGTAGTGGTTAGCGCCCTCAACAAGCTCCTCATTCTGCACGCCGACCACGAGCAGAACTGCTCCACCTCCACGGTACGCCTAGTAGGCTCGGCCAATGCCTCGCTGTATGGCTCGGTATCGGCTGGTATCAACGCTTTGTGGGGCCCCCTGCACGGCGGTGCCAACCAGGAAGTGGTAGAAATGCTGGAGGCTATTGAGCGTGATGGTGGCGACACCAGCAAGTTCATTGCGAAAGCCAAGGACAAGGACGACTCGTTCCGCCTCATGGGCTTTGGCCACCGCGTGTATAAGAACTTCGACCCGCGCGCTACGATCATCAAGAAGGCTGCCGATGAAGTGCTGACGGCACTAGGCCTGCAGGATAGCCCTCTGCTGAAAATTGCGAAGGAGCTGGAACAGGCTGCCCTCACCGATGAGTACTTCATCCAGCGCAAGCTGTATCCGAACGTAGACTTCTACTCAGGCATCATCTATAAAGCCCTGGGCATTCCTACCGAGATGTTCACGGTTATGTTTGCCCTAGGCCGCCTACCCGGCTGGATTGCCCAGTGGAAAGAGATGCGCGAAAACAAAGAGCCTATCGGTCGTCCGCGTCAGATCTATACTGGCGAGACCGAGCGTGACTACGTAGGCATTGAGCAGCGTTCGTAGTAGCTTACTGCCCTCCTACCCAACAAAAAAGCCCGCTGCTGTAGCGGGCTTTTTTGTTGGGTATTTTTTGCTTCCGGCAGCGCCGGGAGCAACTCTACGCTTAGCGCACGTTGGTTGCCGTGAAGTTCAGCTTTACGTCTTCGTAGGCTGCAAGCTGCTTGGGCCAAAGAATGGCGGCCAGGTCCCACTCATAGCGCATCTGCACGTCGGCCATTGCTTTGTCGAGGTTTTCGCTGTCGCCGGAAAACTGCTTTTTGGCATCAGCTATTTCGCTTAACAGGCGGTAGTTGAGCTGGCGTACTTTCACGTACTGGCCTTCGCTAAGCTTGGTGCGCTCAGCCATGCGTTTAGTCAGCTCAGTAGCACGCGCTGCTAGCTTGGTGCCCTCATCAGCGGTGGTGGCTTGCGCCATGTTTCCCAAGGAAACCAATAAAAGGAAGGTCAGGCAAGCGAATACGTTCTTCATAAAGGTGTCAGGTTGGTGGACAGGAAAAAGGAAGGCATTCAGTGATTGATATTTGAATATACTATATATCTATCATATTATCAATATGATATGTAATATTTCTAGTTTATTACTTGGGCACAATAGCGCTAACCTAGCTTATTAAAGCAGCAGCCCGCTTTGTGGGCGGGCTGCTTAAACTGTTTACTTAGGCGTGGCACCTAGTGCCGTCATGCTGGTGCGGCTCTGCTGGAAGATGGAAAGCTGGGCCGGACGAAGCAAAGCAGTCAGGTCGGTTTCGTAACGCGACTGGGCATCCGCTAGGCGCTGGTCCAGCACCGACTGGTCGGCAGCGAAACGCGTCTTCAGATCTTCCAATTCCGTCAGCATCCGGATGTTCAGTTGCTTCACCCGCAAGTACTGCCCTTCATCAAGGCGGGCCTTTTCAGAGATGGAGCGGGTCAGAGCAGTGGCGCGGGAGGTAATGCTGCCGGAACCATCAGGCTCGGTGCCAGCCATAGCAGCACTCTGCAACCCGAACAGTAAACATGCAAAAAGAGTAGTCTTTTTCATGGTAAGCGTTTGTAAAAGGGTTAGGAAGAAAGAATTAACAAAATCAAGAGCCTAATACTAGAGTAAGCTTACTTGAGGCAATACAGCTTCAGAGTTGCTAGACCCAGATTAGGGCATGTCCAAATATACAGCTTGATATTAAATAAAAAAAAGAATTTTTATAACTATTATACTCTACAACTTACACCAAAAAGTACTATTCATCTCATAATCAGCCTTGTAATAGTATAATCAAAAAGGGATACTACAAATGAAAAAAACCCAACCGCTTACGCAGTTGGGTTTCAAATAGTACAACTCTCAGGGGTTTTACAGAATCCGAAGCTCTATGCGGCGGTTTTGCTGCCGATGTTCCTCCGAATCGTTTGCCATCAAGGGCTTGGTCTCGCCGTAGCCTTTAAAGCGTAACCGCTCAGCTTTCACACCTTGGCTAATGAGATACGTGTATACTGATTTTGCTCGGCTTTGGGACAAAAGGAAGTTGTCTTCATCTGAGCCTACGTCATCGGTGTGGCCCGATATTTCCACCTGTATTTCCGGGTATTGCTTCATAAAGCCCACTAACCGGTTCAGCTCTGTGCGCGACTTAGATTTGAGCTCAAACTTGTTGGTATCGAAGAACAGGTTGTTAAGCACAATGCTGCGGCCCGAGCGCACCGGCTCCAGGTAAATATCCAGCGTCAGCGGATCGAAATTCCGCTTATCGCTGAAGTCAAAGCTCAGGCTTTTCATCAGGTACTTGTCGGCGGCGGCATACATGGCGTATTGCCGGCCTTCGTTCAGGACCACGGTGTATTCCCCGTTTTCACTATCCGACGACACATATTGCACCAGTTCATCTGTGTTCAGGTCATACAGCTGCACATCGGCCTGAATGGGCTTTTTCGTGAAAGCGTCGAATACCCGACCCTGCGTATAGGTGCTGGTTTCGCGGGCGCGCATCTCCTTGGGTACGGCAAAGCCAAACAACTCCACCGGCCGGTCGCGCTCCTGCTTCACGCCGGGTTCCGTAGCGCGAGAGCGGGAACAAAAGCCTCTGCGGTTATCGGAGCTAATGAAAAGGGATGCTTCGTTCTCGAAGGTGTTGAGGGGGTAACCCAGATTTTGCGGCACACTCCATTTGGTTCCTCCCAGTTGCTCACAGCGGTAAATATCAAGCCCGCCCATGCCTACCAGCCCATCCGTGACATAATAGAGGGTAGTGCCGCTGGCATGGATAAATGGAGCCATATCCTTGCCTGGCGTGTTCACAGGCTCACCCAGGTTGCGGGCCGGCGTCCAGTTGCCGTCGGCGCCGAGGGTAGTAACGTAAATATCTTCCTGACCTTTCCCGCCGCGGCGCATGCTGGTGAAGTACAGGGTCCGGCCGTCGGCGGAAAGCGTGGGCTGCGAATCCCACTCCGACGAGTTAACGTTGCGACCCAAGTTTTGAGGTTTGCTCCACGCATTGCCCGTCCGCCGAGAAATATACAGGTCGCAGTTGCCTACTGAGTTGGGTCGGTCGCAGGAAGCAAAAACCAGTGTTTTTCCGTCGCCGGAAATAGTACCGGCGCCTTCATTGAAGCTCGTGTTAATAGCTGGCGAAATGGAGGCTGGGGCGCCCATGGTACCATCGGGGTTTTGGCGGCTCACAAACAAGTCCTCGCCGCTTTCCAGCGTTGGCCGTCCGGTGAAGAGAAGGAACCGGCTATCGGCTGTTAGGGCCGGAAAGTACTGAAAGCGAAACGTGTTGAGGGGCTCAGCCATGCGCTCCGGCTGAATGCCATTAGGAGCCGCCATAGACTTCTGCGCAAACTCGCAGTTCAGCAGCTGCCGTTGGGCGCGGGGAATATTGCGTTGCCCTTTGGCGGCTGTTTTCAGGTATTTTTTGTAGCTGTCTGCCGCAATGGGGTATTCCCCAAACGTCATGGCCAACTCGCCCAGCGTGTAGTAATCAGTGGCCCTGGTAGGGCTGAGCGGAATCTTGGCAATACCATCCCGGTAGGCCTCAAAAGCCGACCTATTTTCGCCCATGGACTTGTATAGGGAGCCTTTCAACAGATACGGCTCGCCCAATGAGGGAAATTTCTCATTGAGCTGATTAAGCGTTTCAATGGCTTTGGCGAAGTCCCGGTCTTTGGCCTGCCCCTGGGCCTTTTCCCACAAGTTGCGGGCCTTTGTATTGGTAGTGGCGAGCTTGGTTTGCGCTACTGACCTAGTGGGCATCACCCCACCAACTGATAGCAACACCACAAACGAGACAGAAAGCAAACGGCGCATAAGCGGTAAAACGCTACGGGATGTCGAGGAACTTATGAGTTTGCAGGGAGACTTGCCACTGCGGATGGGCTTTTACGTAATCTACAATAAGGGGCATCATGTCGGTTGATTTGCTCCACTCGGGCTGCAAATAAAGCCGGCAATCGGGTCCCACTTGGGCAGCGTGTTGCTCTGCCCAGGCGAAATCGCTCTTATTAAATACAATGATTTTCAACTCATGTGCCGCCGCCAGCACCGACGGCAGCGGGGCTTTGAATTTCTTGGGCGATACGCAAATCCAGTCCCACTGGCCACTGAGCGGATAGGCGCCACTAGTTTCAATCCAGGTGCGGCAACCGGCATTCTGCAACGCAGAGGTAAGCGGCCCCAACTCATGCATCAGCGGCTCACCGCCGGTAATGACTACGTTGCGGCCCGGGTGAGCCGTTACGGCTGCTACCAACTCAGTAATGGCATGACGCGGATGGGCATCCAGGGGCCAGGATTCCTTCACATCGCACCACACGCAGCCTACGTCGCAGCCGCCTAAGCGGATAAAGTAAGCAGCCCGGCCTGTGTTATAGCCTTCGCCCTGAATAGTGTAAAACTGCTCCATGACGGGCAGTGAAGGTGCTCCCCCTTGTGCCGGGGCAGCCGACGTAACGGGAAGTTCGTGCAGCAAAACAGGGTAGTCGGTAAAAAATAAGCCGGGCCGCCGGAACAGGTCAGACGCATGTGCATCTGGCCCCAAACCAACGGTCCGACATTAAAAGTAGTACACCGCCCCTAATTCTAAAAGCCTGAGGCGGTATTAATTGGATTTTAAAGGACGAAGTGCTGGTTGAAGCCCGCAGCGGCATGAAGCAGCTGCGGGCCACACTAGGCTCTTACTTCGGGTAAACCTCGCCTTTGGCCGCACGCAACGTGTTGAGCAACAGCATGGCAATGGTCATGGGGCCAACCCCACCGGGCACCGGGGTAATGTAGGAGGTCAGAGGAGCTACCTCATCAAACTTCACATCACCCTTCAGTGCCCACCCCGACTTTTTAGTGGCGTCTTCTACGCGGGTCGTTCCTACGTCAATTACCACTGCGCCCGGCTTCACCATATCGGCGGTTACGAACTCCGGACGACCTAGGGCCGCCACCAGAATATCAGCCGTGCGGGTGATTTCCGGCAGATTCTGAGTGCGCGAGTGACATAAAGTAACCGTACAGTTACCAGGCTCTAAGTTCTTAGCTAGCAAGATACTAACTGGCGTACCTACAATATTAGAGCGCCCAATGACCACGCAATGCTTGCCGTCCGTCACTAGCTCGTAGCGGCGCAGCAACTCCACAATGCCAGAGGGGGTAGCCGGCAGCAGAGCCGGTAGGCCCGCCACCATCCGCCCGATGTTCATCGGGTGAAATCCATCCACATCCTTTTCCGGCCGAATTGCCTCGATCACCTTCTCAGAGGAAATGTGGCGCGGCAACGGCAGCTGCACAATGAAGCCGTCGATGCGGGCATCCTGGTTCAACTCCTCCACCTTGGCCAGTAGTTCGGCTTCGGTGATGTCGTCTTCGTAGCGTAGGAGCGTGCTCTCAAAGCCAACCCGCTCGCAGGCCAGTACTTTGTTGCGCACGTAGGTTTCAGAGCCGCCATCGTGGCCCACCAGTATGGCAGCCAAATGGGGCACCTTCTCGCCGTTCGCCTTTAGCTGGGCAACCTCGGCAGCAATTTCCTCTTTAATGGCCTCGGCGGTTTGCTTGCCGTCGATGAGGCGGTAGGTAGTGGCGTCGGGGGCTGTGGTCATATTGGGTTTCTATGGTTAGGCTTTATCCTGCTGACTTTTTTCTTGGTGGGCGGCAATGGCAGCAGCACCCGAAGTTTGAAGCGCTTTCTCCATTACGGGCCAGTCGTCTCTCCACCGGAATTTACGCTCCTGTCCTTTGATTATCTTTTCCAGTTGTTCCTGGCTCGTACAGTTCTTGGTGAGGTTGTTAGACATGTGTTGGATGTATTAATCATACCACGCCGTGTCAAGAAGTGTATGAAGTGAAAAATTTGGAAACAGATACAAAAAAAACGCGCCCCAATGGGGCGCGTTCCACTATTTAATCGATTTTAAGGACGGCCAAGAAGGCCTCTTGGGGTATTTCAACGGAGCCTACTTGGCGCATCCGCTTTTTGCCTTCTTTCTGCTTTTCGAGCAGCTTGCGCTTCCGGCTGATGTCGCCGCCGTAGCACTTGGCGATTACGTTTTTGCGCAGGGCCTTCACGGTTTCTCGTGAAATGATTTTTTGCCCGATGCTTGCCTGAATGGCAATTTCGAACTGCTGACGGGGTAGCAACTCCCGGAGCTTTTCGCAGAGGCGGCGGCCCCATTCGTAGCTCTTGGAGCGGTGCACAATGGCCGACAAGGCATCAACCTTTTCCCCGTTCAGCATAATGTCCAGCTTCACCATATCCGACTCGCGGAAACCAATCAGCTCATAATCAAGCGAGGCATAGCCGCGAGAAATGGTCTTCAGCTTGTCGAAGAAGTCAAATACGATTTCCGACAGCGGCAGCTCAAACGACAGCTCCACCCGCTCAGACGTCAGGTAGCTTTGGCCTTTAATAATGCCGCGCTTCTCCATACAGAGCGTGATGATGGGCCCTACGTAGTCGGCTGCCGTGATGATTTGGGCCTTGATGTAGGGCTCCTCGATGCGCTTGATCATGTTTGGCTCCGGCATTTCCGACGGAGCGTTGATGGTCAGGAGCTGATCCTTGGTGCCAGTGGCGTGGAACTGCACCGAGGGCACGGTGGTAATTACCGTCATGTTGAACTCGCGCTCCAGACGCTCCTGCACGATTTCCATGTGCAGCATGCCTAGGAAACCGCACCGGAAGCCGAAGCCCAGGGCTACCGACGTTTCCGGCTCCCACACCAGCGAGGCATCGTTGAGCTGGAGCTTTTCCATGCAGGAACGCAGCTCCTCGTACTCCGTCGTATCAACGGGGTATATACCGGCAAATACCATGGGCTTCACATCAGCAAAGCCTTGAATAGCTTCAGCAGTCGGCCGGGCCACATGTGTAATGGTGTCACCTACTTTTACCTCGCGGGCTTCTTTGATGCCCGAAATGAGGTAGCCTACGTTGCCGGCGCCTATTTCGAGGCGTGGCTCCTGGTTCAGGCCCAGGATACCGATTTCATCGGCGCCGTATTCTTTGCCCGTAGCCATGAACCGGAGCTTGTCGCCCTTGCGCATGGTGCCGTTCTTGATGCGGAACAGTACTTCGATGCCACGGTACGAATTGAATACCGAGTCAAAAATCAGAGCCTGCAGGGGTGCATCCGGGTCGCCGGCCGGGGCCGGAATCCGCTCACAGATGGCGTTCAGAATGGCTTCAATACCAATACCCGACTTACCCGACGCCGGAATAATCTCATCCCGGTCGCAGCCAATCAGGTCCACAATTTCATCCGACACTTCCTCCGGCATTGCGTGCGGCAGGTCGATTTTATTGAGAACCGGGATAATGGTTAGGTCAGAACCGATGGCCAGGTATAGGTTCGAAATGGTTTGGGCCTCAATACCTTGCGAGGAGTCCACAATCAGCAAAGCGCCTTCGCAGGCCGCAATGGAGCGGGATACTTCGTAGCTAAAGTCAACGTGGCCGGGCGTGTCAATCAGGTTCAGCGTGTACATCTCCCCTTTGTAGGGATACTGCATCTGAATGGCGTGGCTCTTGATGGTAATGCCCCGCTCCCGCTCCAGGTCCATGTTGTCGAGAAGCTGAGCTTGCATATCGCGCTTCGAGACGGTGCTGGTAAATTCCAACAGGCGGTCGGCCAGCGTGCTTTTACCGTGGTCAATGTGGGCGATGATGCAGAAATTGCGGATGTTCTTCACTAGAGGCGGTTTTTTCCGAAGGCGAAGGTACGAAGAATGGCATGGAAAAGCTAACTGGCACCTTGGGCCTGCTACGGCCGCATGCTTCAGTTCTAGCCTTGCGGGCAGCCTGAACCGCAAAAGCACTACCACGCTACCACCCCAAGGAAGTATGTTACAGATGATTTTACTAGCCCCGCTGGCTAACCAAAGTGGCAAAGCAGGCGGCTCAACTATACAATCGTCGCAAAGAGGGTATGTATCGTCGCAACTACTTGGTTGGGGTTAGACGAAAGCAGTATAGCGCCGTTGTAGAGTGCAACCGTTTTCACTTCATCTCCATTCCAAAACACCATGGGAATTACTCTTAAACAAGCCCAGCAGGCCGTGCAGGCAGCCCACGAGAAAGCACTCGAAATGGGAGTCAAAATGAATATTGCCGTGGTCGACTCCGGCGCGAACCTCGTGGCCTTCATCCGCATGGACGATGCGTGGCTGGGCTCCCTCGACATTTCGATTAAAAAGGCCAAGACGGCCCGTTTCTTTGATATGCCCACGGGGGCCATTGGGGGCCTTTCGCAGCCTGGGGGCTCCTTGTATAACATTGAGCACTCCAACGGCGGCCTTATCACTTTCCCTGGCGGCATCCCCCTCAAGAACCACGAAGGCAACATATTCGGCGCTATTGGCGTGTCGGGCAGCACCGTGGAAGACGACCATGCCGTAGCGGAAGCCGGCGTACGGGCCCTGCAGGGAGAATAAGCGGCAGCACTCAGCTGTGTTCCATCATCTCAACTTGTAATTCTATGGCGAGCAACCGAGGCGTAGTATATCTGGGGCCGGGCAAGGTAGAAGTCCAGAACATTGACTTTCCTGTACTGAAAAACCCGAAGGGCCGAAAAATCACCCATGGCGTTATTCTTAAGGTAGTATCCACGAACATCTGCGGCTCTGACCAGCACATGGTGCGCGGCCGCACTACCGCACCTGCAGGGCTGGTGCTGGGCCATGAAATTACCGGCGAGGTAGTGGAGGCCGGCACTGATGTAGAGTTTCTGAAGAAAGGCGACCTAGTGTCGGTGCCATTTAATGTGGCCTGCGGACGCTGCCGCAACTGCAAGGAGCAACAAACCGGCATTTGCCTTACCGTAAACGAGGGCCGTGCTGGCGGAGCTTATGGCTACGTGGACATGGGTGGCTGGGTAGGCGGCCAGGCCGAATACGTGATGGTGCCCTACGCCGATTTCAACCTGCTGCGCTTTCCCGACAAGGACCAGGCAATGGAAAAAATACGGGATCTGACGATGCTCAGCGACATTTTCCCGACGGGTTTCCACGGCGCCGTAAAGGCCGGTGTGGGCCCGGGCGCTACGGTGTACATTGCCGGGGCAGGTCCGGTAGGCCTGGCGGCGGCGGCATCGGCGCAATTGCTGGGCGCGGCGGTGGTGATTGTTGGCGACTTAAACAAAGCACGTTTGGCGCATGCCCGCTCCTTTGGCTGCGAAACCGTGGACTTAACCGAAAACGCCACCCTAGCCGAACAGATAGCGCAGATTTTGGGCGTGCCGGAGGTAGATTGTGCCGTTGACTGCGTAGGCTTTGAAGCGCACGGCGAAGGCAAAACTTCTAAGGAAGAAGTGCCGGCCGCCGTACTCAACTCCCTCATGGAAATAGCCCGGGCCGGCGGCTCCATTGGTATTCCGGGCCTATACGTGACCGAAGACCCCGGCTCTAAAGACACAGCCGCCCAAAAAGGCAGCCTTTCTATTCGGTTTGGCTTGGGCTGGGCCAAGAGCCACTCCTTCTATACTGGCCAGACGCCTGTGCTCAGCTACAACCGCCAGCTGATGCAGGCTATTCTCTACGACAAAGTGCAGATTGCCAAAGCCGTGAACGTGGAGGTCATCAGCCTGGACGATGCTCCGCGCGGCTATGAGGAGTTTGACAGCGGTGTGGCCAAGAAGTTTGTCATCAACCCGCACAACATGATTCCGGACGTAAAGCCGAAGGCCCGCCAAAAGGAAACTGCCTAGGCAACCCTACTGCTTAAACCTGCCCCCGCTCCACGCCAACTTGGTTGTGAGGCGGGGGCAGTTTGCGTCTAAAACAGAGGTAGTGCAACCGTAGGGAAAGGGCGTGTGCTCTTGTGGGCAGTTAGCCGAATTCCTCTTCCCTACTTCACTTATGCGTTTTCTATCCTGGGGGTTAGTGCCCGTCCTGTTGCTGCCGCTGCTTTCCGCCACGCCCCAGCAAGCTCCTATTACCGTGCTCGATGCCACTACTAAGGGCCCCGTGCCCTATGCCTCCGTTGGTATTCAGCACAAGTCCATTGGTACCATAGCCGATGCCCTAGGTCATTTTTCAGCTGAAGTGCTAGCCGCCGCGGCTCCCACCGATACACTGGTGGTAAGCTGTGTGGGGTACCAGCCCCGGAAGCTGCTGGCGGGGCAACTAAGCCAGTTCCCCGACATTCAGCTTACACCGCTGGCAACCCAACTTGCCGAAGTAGCCATCCGGCACGGTAAGCTGCATCCCAAAGTACTAGGCCGCGAGGCTACCGGAGGTATGGCCTACCTCAGCACGGGAGCAGTGAAGGATAGTGTATCCCGTAATAAACGAGGCCGGGAAGTCGGCACCTTTTTAACCCCGTCGGATAACTGCTTTGTTGATGAGTTTGCCCTGTACGTGGCACATAATACCTTCCGCTTCGTACGCTTTCGGCTGATGCTGTACGACGTAAAAGATGGACGTCCCACTACCCTGCTCTCCAACCAAGACATGCAGTTTGTGGTAGGCGACCAAGTGACGGGCTGGGTGAATGTAGACCTGCGTCCTTTTAATCTGCACCTGAAAAAACACCAGAAGATTGCCCTTGCCCTCCAATGGCTCGACAACGATGAACCCATGGGGCCAGGCAAGTACCTGAGTATACCCGCTGCATTTCCAGCGCCCTTGCACCGCACCTACACCCGCGACAAAAGCGAGGCAACGTGGCAATCATTTCCTGTAAACCCCAGCATGCAGCTGCGCGTGCAGGCCTACACAGACTAGAAAGGTGTGGCCACGGTTTACGCTTGGGAGAGACCTAGTAAAAAAGCTGAACCTTAACGGAACGCGAGCAGGAGCGTAAACTCCTGGGTGGCTGATTTGCACTAGCCCTTCCATCTACCCAAACCCTCCCCTCATGAGCCTGCAACTGAATCCCGAAGCCGCGAAGTTTGCCAAACAACTAATCCAGGATGGCAAACTCAAAAACGACCAAGGCCACTGGGGCCAGCACAACCCCGATACCAGCCAGGAAAACAAGTTTCTGGAAAAGCACGAAATAGCCGAGTACGGCCAGTGGCACCTGGGCCTCGATAAAAGCAAAGGCGAAGACACCAAAGGCCGCTACCACTTTCCCTACGGCGACTTCAAAACCGTACACCGCGACGGTCTGATTGCGGCCAAAGAACGCGCCGCCCAGCAAGGCTACTCCGATATTGAAAAAGCCGCCGATGAGCTATTGCAAGCGCTGGAGCAAAAGGCGGCCAAGTAATTACTTCTGACGTAAAATACCCTGACACCTGGGCCGCTGGCAAGCAGCCCGGGTGTTTTTCTTGTGTTTGTAGCTTCCGTTCTATTCCATGCCTAGTACCGCGCTAGTTGAGGTAGCAGCAACCTACCCCGCTGGCGTTGCGCTGTGCTTTCCTTCCTGAATGCGTCTTACCCTCCTCCTTTTCCTGCTCGTCCTCTGCCTGGCGAGCAACAGCCTGCACGCCCAAACGCTCATTATTGAGGGCCGCGTTCTAAACTCCAGCACCGGCGAGCCAGTACCATTTGCCACCCTGGGCGTGCCCGGCCGCAGCATCGGCACCGTTGCCGATGAGCAGGGCCGCTACCTACTGCGTCTTACTAGCCTAACCGATACCCTGATTGTATCCAGCGTTGGCTTTACGCGGGAGGTGGTGCTGCCGGCAGCATTGGCTTCCGGCAAGCGCGAGTTCCGACTTACTCCACTGGAGCAAGCGTTGCGCGAGGTAACCGTACAGCACCGCCGCGTGCACCCAGGGTTACTAGGCCGCAACAAGGCTAAAGGCGACATTTTCTGGATGGGCGGCTCCAGCGGCAAGGAGACTGTAGATGACGAATGGGGCTGGGAATTCGGCACGCTGCTCAAACCCACCAAGCGCACGTACCTCGAAGAATTCCACGTATTTCTATCGGCAAATACCTACGAACAGCTCCGCTTCCGCCTGAACCTCTATGCCGTCGAGCAGGGCCGCCCGGGCCGCCTGCTGGTTTCGCAGGATATCCAGCTCCTGTGCACCAACAAGCAGCGCGGCTGGCTTACCCTCGACTTACGCCCCTATGAGCTGCAGCTAGAGGCGCAGCCGGTAATTGCTACCATTCAGTGGCTGCAAAGCGAAAAAACCAACCCCGAAGACAAGTACTTCTCCATCCCCGTCACGCGCCAACCCAAGCAAGTGGTAGTAGAGCGCGAAAACAGCGAAGCCGCCTGGACCATCCACGCCATGCAGCCCAGCCTGTATTTTACGGTGATGACTGAATAGCCTTGGCGCTAGGCTACTATTCAACTCGCTTCAGTTATCTCGCTAAAGCTGCTATGACTATTATACTTCTGGTTTAAGGCCCACATATAACCTGCCCGCACTACCAGCACTAGATACAGAAACAGCAAAACTACGGGGATGGTCAGATGGTCGCCGTCAAGGACAACTATTATGGCGTACCAACCCACCAATACCAACCCAATACCACAAAGGACTTCGGTCAAAATAGCTCGCCCAGTGTAAACGGATGGTACTTCAAACAACTGCCCACTCAGCTTAGCCGGTCGTAAAACCAGCAGCAATACGAGGTTGAGCACCGGCCAGCATGCAAGCAAGCCTACCGTGCCATACATGACCGGAATGGCAATGGAATCGGCAAAGGGTGGAAAGTCTCCCCGGACAGCTCGGTAGTGGTAGTACCAAAGCAGGTCCGCAAAAAGAACAACCCATCCAGCGTTGAGCCATATAAAGAATTGCCGCTTGCTTGGAACGCCCAGCTGCCGCAGTTGCGTAACGGTTCGTAAACGTTTACCAATAACAAATGCTAGTAGAGTGAGGCTAGCTACAGCAATGCCCGATCCGACATCTAATAGCTCATTTCGATTGGTGCGTAGCGCATTCTCATTCTTATAAAAAGCGGCCTTCATTTCCTGATATGAACCAAGCTGGTGATAGTGCGAGAACACCTCCTGTATGGTTTTACCGTTTTTATAAACCGGCATCTGGCTTGCGTATAACCATATAGCGGCGCCTAGAAGTGCGAAACCAAATAATCCCGTTCGTAGATTCATAACTAATAGCAGATCTAAGGTTGGCCGAATATATAGGCAACCTTTGCCTTTTCTACGACAGGTCATCAGCTAAAAGCCCCGGACTACTGCGCCGGGGCTTTTTTCGTACCTTCGCTACCCCAAATTCCACCCAAAACCCCGCGCTATGTCAGTAGCTCCTGTAGCTCCGTATAAGCCCCAGAACCATATCCGCATAGTGACGGCGGCTGCCCTGTTTGATGGGCATGACGCTGCCATTAACATTATGCGCCGCATCATCCAGAGCAGCGGCGCCGAGGTAATTCACCTAGGCCACAACCGCTCGGTGCAGGAAATCGTGGACTGCGCCATTCAAGAAGACGCCCAGGCCATTGCCATTACCTCCTACCAAGGCGGCCACAACGAGTACTTCAAGTACATGCACGACCTGCTGAAGGAGCGCGGCGCGGGGCACGTGAAAATCTTTGGCGGCGGCGGTGGCGTAATTCTGCCCACCGAAATTGAGGACTTGGAGGCCTACGGCATCACCCGCATCTACTCCCCCGACCACGGCCGCGCCATGGGCCTGCAGGGTATGATTAATGACTTGCTCCAGAAATCGGACTTCCCTACGGGCCAGAACCTCAACGGTGAGGCCGGACATGTGAAGGAAAAAGATGCCCGCAGCATTGGCCGCCTGATTTCTGCCGCCGAGAACTTCCCCCAGGAGTTTGAGCGCGTGAAAGGCCAGCTGATTGCCGACTTTCAGAAATCGGAGTTTGGCTCTGACCAGCGCATCAATGCCGCATCTTCGGAGCCGCGGAAAGCGCCTATTCTGGGTATCACGGGTACGGGTGGTGCGGGTAAGTCGAGCCTGGTAGATGAGCTAGTGCGCCGCTTCCTGCTCGACTTCCCGGAGAAGACCATTGCCATCATATCCGTTGACCCCAGCAAGCGCAAAACTGGTGGCGCCTTGCTCGGCGACCGGATTCGGATGAACTCCATCAACTCGCCGCGCGTGTACATGCGCAGCCTTGCTACGCGCCAGAGCAACCTCGCCCTGAGCCGCTACGTGCAGGATGCCGTGGATGTAGTACGCGCCGCCGACTTCGACCTGATCATCCTCGAAACCTCGGGCATCGGCCAGTCTGACACTGAAATCATTGAGCACTCTGATGCCAGCCTGTATGTGATGACGCCCGAGTACGGCGCCGCCACCCAGCTGGAGAAAATCGACATGCTCGATTTCGCCGACGTCATTGCCCTCAACAAGTTTGATAAGCGCGGCGCTCTTGATGCCCTGCGCGACGTGCGCAAGCAGTACCAGCGCAACCATCAGCTCTGGGAAAAGCCTCTGGATGAAATGCCTGTGTTTGGCACCATCGCCTCGCAGTTCAACGACCCTGGCATGAACCGCCTCTACCGGGCCGTACTAGCTACCGTAGAAGCGAAAACCGGCGTACCTTTTGCCTCGCACCTAGAAACGACCACCGAGGACTCGGAGAAGATTTATATCATTCCGCCCCACCGCACGCGTTACCTTTCTGAAATAGCCGAAACCAACCGCCAATATGATCAGTGGGTCCAAAAACAGTCTGACACAGCGCAGCAACTCTACGGCATCCAGCAAGCCATCGGAGCCGTCCATAGTCTCGGGAACAACGCCGCTGGAGGACATGGCACCGGGAACGGCAGCCACGGATCCGAATCAGGAGGGCTCGTGGCCGGCCTGGAGAGCACCTTCGAGGAGATCAAGCTCCGGCTGGACGGCCAAAACTGGAAACTCCTGGAAACCTGGCCGCAAAAGGTAGCCGCCTACAAAGCCCCCGAGTTCATCTTTAAGGTGCGCGACAAGGAAATCCGCATCCAGACGCACACCACCAGTCTTTCTAACCAGCAGATTCCCAAAGTAAGCCTCCCCCGCTACACTGCGTGGGGCGACTTATTGCGTTGGCAGCTGCAGGAAAACGTGCCCGGTGAGTTCCCTTACACTGCGGGCGTATTCCCGTTCAAGCGCGAAGGCGAAGACCCGACTCGCATGTTCGCGGGCGAAGGCGGACCCGAGCGCACGAACCGCCGCTTCCACTACGTATCGGCAGGCCTACCGGCCAAGCGCCTGAGCACGGCCTTCGACTCCGTAACGCTCTACGGCGAAGACCCCGACCACCGGCCCGACATTTACGGCAAAATCGGTAACGCCGGCGTGAGCATCGCTTGCCTCGATGACGCCAAGAAGCTGTACTCCGGCTTCAATCTGGCCAACCCGACCACTTCGGTGTCGATGACCATTAACGGTCCGGCCGCTACACTGGCTGCCTTTTTCATGAACGCGGCCATCGATCAGCAGTGCGAGCTCTACATCAAGGAGAATGGCCTGGAGGAAGAAGTAAACCAGAAAATCGAGGCTATCTATAAGGACAAAGGCGTGACGCGCCCCAGCTACCAGGGCGAGCTGCCCGCCGGCAACGATGGCCTAGGCCTGATGCTGCTCGGCGTAACCGGCGACCAGGTACTACCCCCCGATGTGTATCAAACCATCAAGGTACGCACGCTCAGCCAGGTGCGTGGCACCGTGCAGGCCGATATCCTGAAGGAAGATCAGGCCCAGAACACTTGCATCTTCTCTACGGAGTTTGCCCTGCGCCTCATGGGCGACGTGCAGGAATACTTCATCAAGGAGAAGGTTCGCAACTTCTACTCGGTGTCTATTTCCGGCTACCACATTGCCGAGGCCGGCGCCAACCCCATTACCCAGCTGGCCCTTACGCTCAGCAATGGCTTCACCTTTGTGGAGTACTACGTGAGCCGGGGCATGGACGTGAACGACTTCGCTCCTAACCTATCGTTCTTCTTCTCCAACGGCATCGACCCGGAGTACGCCGTAATTGGCCGCGTGGCGCGCCGCATCTGGGCCAAGGCTATGAAGCTGAAGTACGGCGCCAACGCCCGCTCGCAGATGTTGAAATACCACATCCAGACCAGCGGCCGGAGCCTGCACGCCCAGGAAATCGACTTCAACGATATCCGCACTACGCTGCAGGCCTTGTACGCCATCTACGACAACTGCAACTCCCTGCACACCAATGCCTACGATGAAGCCATTACCACGCCCACCGAGGAATCGGTGCGCCGGGCCATGGCCATCCAGCTTATCATCAACCGCGAGCTTGGCTTGGCCAAGAACGAAAATCCGCTGCAAGGCTCCTTCATCATCGAAGAGCTGACGGACCTAGTAGAGGAAGCCGTACTATTGGAGTTTGACCGCATCACGGAGCGCGGCGGCGTGCTCGGGGCCATGGAAACCATGTACCAGCGCGGCAAGATTCAGGAGGAAAGCATGCACTACGAGATGCTCAAGCACACGGGCGAGTATCCCATCATTGGGGTAAACACCTTCCTTTCCTCAAAAGGCTCGCCCACGGTCATTCCGGCTGAGGTCATCCGGGCCACAGAGGAGGAAAAGCAGTTCCAAATCACGATGCTCCAGAACCTGCATGCCCGCAACCAAGGCACCGCCGAGCAGCGCCTGAAGCAGTTGCAACAAGTAGCCATTGCCAACGGCAACCTCTTCGAGGAGCTGATGGAAACCGTGAAGTTCTGCTCCCTAGGCCAGGTTACCAATGCACTGTTTGAGGTAGGCGGCCAGTACCGCCGGAATATGTAATTGGCTGGCTTATGCTAGTGCAAAAGGGTGCTACCTCGCTGGGGTAGCACCCTTTTGCCTTTTTGTTGAGGGCATAATGTGTGGAATGACTTTTTGGGCCAACACATCTAGCAAGTAGGCAATTGCGTAAAGCCCCCCGAATACGCGTGGCTTTACCTGTTTGCACTTTGGAGAATGAGTCTACTAACAATCCTTTTGGTGCTGGTCACCTTTTCATCACCTCAAGAGCAAACTGAAATACCGGCTCAGGCTCCCGACTCGACAACCCTCTATACCAAGCGACGCATAGTACTGCCTGAGGTGCCCCAGCGCGGCCGTATTCTCGACCGCCGCGACTCAGTATTAGTAGCCACTCGCCCACAGTACCTCCTCAAACTGCCACGCCGTCCGCCGCTCGATACCCTCGCGCTAGGCCAGTTGCTGGGTTGGGGCCCCACTACCATGAGCAAGCGCATTGCCGATGCCCTGCCGTATGAGGAAGCACCGGCTGGCTATCCGGTACAGCTACGGCTTACAGCCGCTGAAGCGGCGCGTGTACGCCGCAAGAGCCGCGAATGGCCTACCCTCACCCTCACGGAAAGCCGCCAGCGTGCCTATACCACCAGCGTGGGCGCCCACGTGCTGGGCTACTCAAGTGCCGAGGCCGAGGCTTTCTATTCCCAGGCAAAGCGCTACCGTCGGGGTCGTTTCTACCAGCTGCGCAATGGAGGCATTGAGGGGTACTATAATGGCATACTCAATGGGCGCCGAGGGGTACTACACCCCCTAGTAGATGAACAGGGCCAAACGCAGGGCAATTGGGCCCCTGACACTGCTTTTCAGCAAGGTCAGGATATATACCTAACCCTTGACGTGAAGCTACAGGCCTATGCCGAACAACTACTAGGTCGACGCAAAGGCTACCTGGTAGCCCTCGACCCGCGCACCGGCGAAATCCTGGCCTACGTATCGGCGCCCCTATACAAGCCCGCCACCATTACGGCGCCCGATTTAGCTGGGGTGCGCGCCAAGCTCCTGCAACAGGAAGGCATGCCGTTGATTAACCGTCCGGCCATGCGCGCCAACCCACCCGGCTCGGTGTTTAAGCTGGTGAATGCCGCCGTGGCCTTGCAACTAGGCTCTATCAGCCCCACTACCGGTTTCCGCTGCGACCAGAAGCTTGTCAGCTGTGTGCATCGCCACCCCGCACCTAGTAACCTAACCGCCGGGCTGAAGTACAGCTGCAACCCCTACTTTTATCAGGTAATGGGGAGACTCATCAACCACGTGCCAGATAGTCTAGTGCAGGATACGGTAAGCGCCCGCCATGCCAACCTGGCCCGGTGGCGGCGCTATGTTCGCTCATTTGGGCTAGACTCAGTGCTGGGTGTAGATGTGCCGCGCGAGGCTCCGGGCTTCCTCCCCACTCCTGAGTATTACGACAAGGCCCGAGGCACCACTCGCTGGACGTACCGCTCCATTTACTCGCTCAGCATTGGACAGGGCGAAATCAACCTTACGGGCCTGCAAATGGCTAATATGGTGGCCATCATTGCCAACCGGGGCTGGTATTACACCCCCCACCTGGTGCGAAACGTTGGGTACGGCGGGCCACTGCCTCGCTTTACCGAAAAACGGTACACCCTTATTGATAGCACTCATTTCGCGGCCCTCATACCCGGCATGGTAGCTGTGATGCAGAAAGGCGGAACCGCTGATGCTTCTAGTCTGGAAGACGTGGGCATTACGGTGGCTGGCAAAACCGGCACCGTAGAAAATGACGAAGGTGATGACCATGCCGCCTTTGTGGGCTTTGCGCCGGCCGATAATCCTCAAATTGCCGTGGCGGTATATATCGAGAATGGCGGATTTGGAGCTGACGCTGCTGCACCTTGTGCTGCCTTGGTAATAGAGAAACATCTACGCGGCAGCATTGCGCCCAAGCGCAAACGATGGGAAGCGCGCATTCTGAGCCGGGCCCGGCATGGGTATTAAGAAGCTAAAAGAAACTCAATCGACTGGCTGGGGCATGGCATTTTACCTACAGAGAAGCCAAACATCAGCCTCGCAGCAGCTTGTGTCAGTTCCTGTTGCAAGGGTATAAACGTAGCTGCCTTGCATTCGTGCACTGTTATGAGCGCCGCCAACTTCTGGCAATTGTTTAGCTTTACCCCATGCGCTTGGCTTTCAATTTGTGGGGAAAATGTTCACTTGCCCTGCTCGTAGGCCTAGCCGCCTGCTCCTCTCCTACCCAACAACCTGACGTACCCACCAAAGATCCTAAAACGGGTGAGGTATACTCGCGGCAACGCGTTGTTGTGGATGATTCGCTTATCCGGGGCCGCATCCTCGACCGCTACGACTCCGTGTTGGTAGATACCCGCTCTGTATTTCTGCTAAAGCTGCCACGCCGTCCACCGCTCGATACTCTGGCCCTAGGCCTGTTGCTGGGCTGGGATTCCACAACGGTTCGGCAGCGTATTGCAGATGCGTTGCCCTATGAGGAAGCACCGGCCGGATACCCCGTTCAGCTCCGTGTAACTGCGGCCGAAGCTAAGCGCGTGCGCCGCGACAGCGCCGATTGGCCTATGCTTCTAGTAACAGAGCGCCGCCAGCGCGTGTATACTGCTGCCGCGGGGGCGCCGGTGTTGGGGTACAGAAACAGCGAGGCACAGGCATTCTACCGCCAGGCCAAACGCTACCGACGCGGCCGCTTCTATAGGCTGCGCAACGGCGGAGTGGAAACCTACTACAACGGTCTGCTCAACGGTCGGCACGGCTACCTGCATCCGTTGGTAGATGCCAAAGGCATACAGCACGGCACGTGGGCCAAGGATACTACCTTTCAGCAAGGCCAGGACCTGCACCTGACTCTGGATGTCAAGCTACAGGCTTACGCCGAAAAGCTGCTGGGCGGCCGCAAGGGCTACCTGATAGCCCTGGACCCGCGCACCGGCGAAATCCTGGCCTACGTATCGGCACCGGTGTACGATCCGGCCACCATTATAGCGCCCGACCAGGCTGGTGTGCGGGCTAAATTGCTGGAACACGAGGATATGCCGCTGCTGAACCGCCCGGCCATGCTGGCCAATCCGCCGGGCTCCGTGTTTAAGCTGGTGAATGCCGCCGTGGCCTTGCAGCTAGGTACCATTACGCCTGAATCCGCCTTTCGCTGCGACCAGTCCTTGGTGAGTTGTGTGCATGACCACCGCCCGGGCAAAAACCTGACGGCAGGCCTCAAATACAGCTGCAATCCGTACTTCTACCAAGTGATGCAAAGCTTTATTAACCGCATGCCCGACAGCGTGGCGGTGGTAGATACGGTAGCCGCTCGCCACGCCAACCTGGCCCAGTGGCGGCGCTACGCCCGCTCGTTTGGGCTGGACTCAGTGCTGGGCGTAGATGTGCCGCGCGAGGCTCCGGGCTTCTTGCCTACCCCGGCGTATTACGACAAGGCCCGCAGCACCACTCGCTGGACGTACCGCTCCATCTACTCGCTCAGCATCGGACAGGGCGAAATCAACCTGACGGGCCTGCAAATGGCTAATATGGCCGCCATTATTGCCAACCGGGGCTGGTACTATACCCCCCACCTGGTGCGCAGCGTCGGGGACGGCGGGCCACTGCCGCGCTTTACCGAAAAACGGTACACCCTTATTGATAGCGCTCATTTTGCGGCCCTGGTACCCGGCATGGTAGCTGTAATGCAGAAGGGCGGCACCGCTGATGCCTCCAGCCTCGCCGATGTGGGCATTACAGTGGCGGGCAAAACCGGCACCGTGGAAAACGATGAAGGTGATGACCACGCTGCCTTCGTGGGCTTTGCCCCAGCCAGTAACCCTAAAATAGCGGTAGCAGTGTACATCGAAAATGCAGGCTTTGGGGCCACTGCCGCTGCACCCTGCGCCGTAATGGTGATGGAAAAGTACCTGCGCGGCAGCATCGCGCCCAAGCGCAAACGGTGGGAAAAGCGCATCCAGAACCGCGCCCGACGTGAGCAGTGAAGTGCCCACCCATAGTTTGTAGGCTTACGGTATAAAACAACGCCCGCTTTCTGCGAACAGAGAAGCGGGCGTTGTCAGGTAAAAAAAGCTGTTTACTTTACCTGGGCGGTGGTGGCTTTCTGCCGGCGGGCTTCCTCCTGCTGATAAAGGGCTAGTTCCTTGCGGTAAGGGGCATAATTCCACTCTCGCCGCGCCGCTACGGCAGTATGCTCAGCTGCTATAATAGCTGCAGTCTGCTCCACTGTGAGAAATGAGGTAGTTGAATCTGCCAGCAATGCTGAGCGGCGCTCCTCCAGCAAGGTTTCCAAGGCCTGTATCTCGGCCCCGCCAGCACCTTTAAACGTGGTTGCATCCGTGCGCTTGTATGGAATCGTCTGGCCACGGTAAGACAAGGCAGTTACTCCGCGACCTAGTGCGGGAGTTGCGGTAGCCTCGGTGGGCGCTTTCTTGTCAAGGGCAGCAGCTTTAGCAGGCTTTTTCTTGTGCCTGGCGGCTAAGGTAACGGCAGCACTAGCAGCCCGGGCCCCATAAATAAAGCCCATCTGGGCCTGGGCTTTAACACCTGCAACAAGGAGAAAAAGGGTAAAAATGTATTTCATATAAAAAAAGTATGGTGATGAAGCGGCAAGCTACTCACAAGAAGGCACTGCGCTAAGCCTAAGGGGGAATCACATCTATCAATTTGTGCTTACCATCTCTATTACAAATTATCTATATAGCTTGCCGCAAGTTTCCTCCTATTCTTTCTACACTTATTACCACACTATGCAAATCAGACATCGTCTTGCCTTCCTTGTGATGCCAGCGGCTGCCTTGCTACTGGCGGCTGCCTCCTCTCCGGCCCCTGTGGGCGCGCTGCCTGCCACTTTTACCCAAGGCATCATTACCACTAGGGTATCATTGCCGGGCAACCCCTTTGATAAGCTACTCAGTCAGATTGACCCAGCTAAGGGCAATGTGCAGGCGCAAATGCAGCAACTAGCTATGCGCATGACGCCGGCTGAACAGCAGCAGTTTCAGGCCGAGGCCGCAAAGCTTGACCCGGCCATGGCAATGGGGGCCATGATGTTACCCCGCAAAGGCACTATTTACCTGCGGGGCCAGGAAGCACGCGTCAGTACCGATGGCTTGTCGTACCATCTGGAAAACTACTTCGACGGGGCCAAAAATAGCGGAATACTGCTTCTGGCAGCTCAGGCCAGCCCGGAGCAGGTGGCGTATAGCTACAATGCTGCTACTCTGAAAAAAAGCTGGCAAACCATTGTGGTAACGGAAGAAGATTACACCCTGAAAACCACCACCGAAACCAGCCTGGTAGCCGGCTACCCCAGCCTGAAAACCACCTACACCCTGAAACCTGGAGCCGCCACTTCGGCAACAAATAAGCCGGGGGCTACGAGCCAAAAGCCGGTTGCTCTGGACGTCTGGACCTCGGCCCAGATTCCGCAAATGCTGAATTTTGCCCACCCCGTGTATGTCAAGGAAAAGCATGGCATTACAAAGCTGATTGTGTATTTCGATAAGGAGCGCAAGCAGCGGATGCTATATGAGTTTGCCAGCGTGCAGCTCAAACCCGTGACCCCACAAGACCTCCAGATCAAAGCCACAACCCCCATCCTCGACTACGCCAAAGACGAAATGCAAATCGGGATGAAGTCGTTGGCCATTATGCTGGGCGGCGGCGGTATGCAGCAGTCGGAAGCGGCAACCGACGAAGACTAGCACATACGTCTCATGCCCTTGCGGCCACGGCCCGCTTCTTACCTAGGAGCGGGCCGTGGTATGTATACCCTATTCATTCGATGGCCTTTGCACTCTCCCGTAGCTAGCACTGGGGTACCCCACTCTATCTTGACATTGACCTAAGCCTGCGCTTACCTGCTGGAGTGGATATATGACCTATATTTCAGCTTCTCTAAGAAGCTTTTCTATTGACCCTACCACTACTTGCTCGTATGCGTTTTTCCTTTGTTGTTGGGTTTGCCCTGCTAGGCAGCCTAGCGGCTTGTAGCCGTGCACCATACGCTGTGTTGCCTGCTACTTCGGCCGTCCACCAACCCGTAGCTACAGTTGCCACTCCTGTTGCTCCTACTTCAATTTCAGGGCTCTCCGCTACTACTAGCCCAACAGCTGCTCCTGAGAGGGCCAAGACGACCACCCGTCCTGCTGCTAGCCATCGGCTACGCCAACCGGTTCTGCCCAAAGTGAAGGCCTTTGCTCGTTTGGCAGCTCCACTGCGACAACTAGCGCTACGTCCGTTACGGCCCCAGCCCACCAATATAACAGCTACTCAACGTGTCTCCTCGCCTAGCTCATCAGTACTAGCAGCCTTGGGGCTTATTGTGGCTGTTTCTGCAGGAGTTGCATTTCTTATAAATGCATTGTTAGGAGCGAGTGCGCTCATGCTTTCAGTGTTAGTTCTCCTTTTCATCGGGGGCATACTCCTAGCCTACAGTCAATTCCGAAAGAAGTAGCCCGTGTGTTTTCAGGAGCATTGAAGACGTGTGCATACGGTATTGCTTCTTTTTCATTAGCGCTGGCTGAAGAAGACTTGGCGGCGGTTTGGTTAACAGTAATACCTAGCAGCTTCTCGCTCGTTACCCTATCCTTATTCCTTCCCTCATGGTTACTACCCTCACTATTGCCCCCAACTCTGCTCAGCCTCTCACCGTCAATCGGTTGGGTTATGGCACCATGCGCCTGACGGGCCCGGATATTTGGGGCGAACCGGCCAACCGCTCCGAAGCGCTACAAATTCTGCGAACGGCGGTTGAGCTGGGCGTGAACTTCCTGGATACCGCCGACTACTACGGCGAGGACGTCACGAACCGGCTGATTGTAGAAGCCCTGCACCCGTACTCCCAGGACCTGGTGATTTGCACGAAGGTAGGCGCCACCCGCCGCCCCGATAAAAGCTGGGTGCCCTATAACCGGCCCGAAAACCTGCGGGCCAGCATTGAAAACAACCTGCGCACCCTGAAGTTAGAACAAATTCAGCTGGTGCACCTGCGCCTGATGGGCCACGGCCCGGTGCCGCTGGCCGAGCAGCTGGGCGCCATGTTCGAGATGCAACAGCAGGGCCTGATTCAACACGTAGGCCTGAGCAACGTAACCCGCCAGGAGTTGGAGGCCGGACTGCAGCTAGGCGAAATTGCCAGCGTAGAAAACATGTACAGCTACGCCCAGCGCACCACAGTGCAACTGCCGCACGGGGCCAACCCCGGCGGCGAGGAAGTGCTGGACATCTGCGAGCAGCGCGGCATACCGCTTATTCCGTTTTTCTCCCTCATTCACGGCCTGCCCAAGGCGGGCAATAAGCTGGCGGAAATAGCCCGGAAGCACAACGCCACAGAAGCCCAACTTAATATTGCCTGGCTGCTGCACCGCTCCCCCTGGATATTGCCCATTCCGGGCACTTCTTCGTTGGCGCACCTGCGGGAAAACCTGCAGGCCGCCAATATCCGGCTGAGCACCGAGGATATGGCGGACTTGGGATAAAGCCCTTTCACTTTCCTGGGCTGTGCGGACAGCAAACGAAAATGGTCCTGCTGAAAAGCACGTCATGCTGCGCTAACTGAAGCATCTCGCGTGCTGATGGTGAGGTATCATTTCAACAATTCAAGCAAGATGCTTCGACTCCGCTCAGCATGACCGTTGCTAGGCCGCTATTCGCAAGCAAGACGCTTCAGCTAGTGCAGCATGACGTGCTTTTCAGCAGGACGTTCTTTTTAACTTCAGGAGAGCTTTACAGTCTACACCCTGGCTATGGCAACAATTCGCCGCTTATCCACCGGCTTGTTTTGTAGGGTAGGATAGTAGCTACAGCCGGTTTGCGACGGTTACGGACCTAGCCTTTTTTGCACTGCAACAACTGTCCTTCAGCTTCGTTTTGGTTTGAAACCGATGAAAGCGTCCATTAAATTACCGGCCTGTTTTGCTATGTCGACCTGGATTTCAGCCAGTAACCTATCCTTACGTAGCCACATGAAACGCATCCTATGGATTAGTATGGTGGCCTTGCTAATGGCGGGGCCAGTGCGGGCACAATCTCTGGCAGGCATCTGGCAAGGCGTAGAAACCGACACCGGCGAACCGGGTGAGACGTGGCCGGCCGTGCTCCGGTTGCAGAAAAGTGGCGGCGCGGGCTTGTTTGGAGTGCTGTATCAGGAAGTGGGCGGACAGCCGGCCGTTACGGTCACGTTTCAGGTGAAGGGCACCCAAACGGCTACCAGCCTGCGGCTCGAGCATCAGCAGAAGCTCAGCGAAACCGGGCGCACTCCCGGCTCTTATTGGTGCGAAGGATTCATTACGTTCACCTATGATCCAGCCCTGGAGAAGCTGACTGGCCGCGCTACGTACCAACCCATCGGCGACTGCGACAAAGGCACCTTTACGTTTTACCGCATCAAGCTGAAATCGGCAGCTACGGTACCTGCGGGCACCGAAAGCACCATTCGGGTATCGGGCCGCAACGTGCTGTGGTTTGCTGACGCGGAGTTGAAACAGCCCGTGAACACAGGCAACACGTTCCGGACCAAGCTCAGCAAAACCACTACCTTCTATCTGACGCAAAGCTTCTACCCTACCAGTCAGAGCTCAGCGGTGCCCATTACCATTAAGGTTACCGGGGCCTCTCCTCCCAAGCCCAAACCGGCCAGACCGGCTCCCGCCCCGTCCCAGCCCGATACAGCACGGCAGCAAGCACCAGCGCCCATTCTGGCTCCTACACCGGTCGTACTGCCCACCGTCTTGTTTAAGCTCGGAACGCCTGAACTGTTGCCCGAAGGCATTCCGGCTCTTGACCAGCTTGCTGCGGAGCTGAAAGCGCGCCCTACGCTGAAACTGCGCATCGCCGGCCATACCGATAAGATTGGGGAGCCTGAGAAAAACCAACTGCTCTCGGAGCAACGCGCGGAAGCCGTGAAAGCCTACCTCGTAAAAGCCGGTATTGCAGCCGAACGCCTCAGTACCATCGGCTACGGCGATTCGCGCCCGCTTCACCCCTCGCCCGATGCCCGCAACCGACGCGTGGAAGTAGCGCAGGTTGAGTAGCAGTTTGATTTTTTACTAGCCTAGTCCGCGGCGGTCTGTACTACAGGCCGCCGTTTTCGGTATGTCTGGTCTCGGCCTTAATGAACACTTTAGGTTTTTGGCGGGGCTAGTCGGCAGATGCCTGGTAACGCTCTACCCAGCACCCTGCACGCGTTCTGTCAACTGGTTGGCCACATTTCATTGATATATAACAGTAGGCCACCTCCTTTTCCGGACGAGAACATAGTATTCATTTTCACTAGGCAACCAATCAGCTGCTTGCTCCGAGTAGTACACCAAAGCATCTGCATGTGGCTTGGCCTTTCATACGGCTAAGGACTAGCCCCTGCAAGCGGAACTATGTATTCGGTGCGGCAGACTCTCCTGCTGCGTTACACTCACCTGCATGAGCGGGAATCGATGTCGAGGTACTGTTTCACTTTACTACCGCAAGAAGATGAAGACTTTTACGCTCATTCTGATTGGGCTGGCGCTGCTCTTTATGGGCGTTTCGGCACAAGCCGCCACTGTAATTATCAAGGTTGGGGACAATTTTTACGACCCCATTCTGGTAACTATTCAGCCCGGTGACGTAGTTACGTGGCAATACGAGGGCGGAAGCGCCACTCACCCAACCGCCTCCGATAATGCTGCGTGGCCCACGTTCACCATCAACACGGCCACGCCAACCAAATCCATCACATTTTCTACGGCCGGCTCATTCCCGTATCACTGCACCTTCCATGGGGGGCCAGGCGTGGGCATGTACGGCCGAATTACGGTAGCCACCGTTACCCCCGTGCGCGCTGCTGATTTGGCCGCGGAAGCATTTCGCTGCTACCCCAATCCGGCCCGCGAGCAGGTAACGGTGCAGCTAAAAGAAGAATTGGGCTCTTCGCCGAAATCGATTCAGGTGTTTGATGTGCGCGGCACCCTAGTACGCCGGATGGATGTGCGCGCGGTGCTACCCAAGCAGGAGCTTTCCATGGACGTAACCGATTTGCCCGGCGGCTTTTACCTCTACTGCCTCATCATGAACAATGCGGTTGTAGCGCGGCAACGGCTAGCGGTAACACACTGACATACAGAACTATTCAAACTAAACTGCAGTGGATAGGTATTTCAGCGGCAGATGCTTTTGGGGTCAACTGGAAAGCGCCTACGGTAGGTTGCTGAACTGGACACCAGCTAGAGTTTGGTATGCACCCGCCAATTTACTGGGCATCGGAGTGGTTTAAAGTGGGCAGAAGACAGGGACAACCGAAGCTATAGCAACTAGAAAAATGCTTGTCTATTTTTCGGTTGCGGGCCGGCGGTAGGTGGGCGAGTTTTGCAATCATTACCCAAGCGCCTTCCATCTACTTCCTGCCCTGCTGTATGCTCCCGACTCTAGAAACCACCGCTGCTGAGTGCTACCAGGCGCTGGTAGCCAAAGATGCCTCGTATGAAGGGCGCTTTATTGCGGCCGTAAAAACCACGGGCATTTTCTGCCGCCCGACCTGCACGGCCCGCAAGCCCAAACCCGAAAACGTGGAGTTCTTTGCCACCACCAAGGAAGCGCTGCTGCATGGCTACCGCTCCTGCAAAGTGTGCACGCCACTTACGGCCCGAGACGCTACCCCTCCGTTTATTCACCACTTGCTGCAGCAGCTCAGTGCGCAGCCCAGCGTCAAAATCACTGACTATAGCCTGCGCCAGCAGGGGCTGGAGCCCGCCACCGTACGGCGGTGGTTTTTGCGCCAGCACGGCATCACCTTCCAGGCCTACCAGCGCCTGAACCGCATCAACCTGGCATTCAAGAAAATTCAGAACGGCGACACGGTTACGGCGGCGGCCTTCGATAGTGGCTTTGAGTCGTTGAGCGGGTTTCAGGAGTCGTTTAAAGCTGTATTTGGCGTAGCTCCCACCCGGAGCAGGCAGCAGCAGATCCTGAACCTCACGCGCCTCGAAACGCCCCTAGGCACCATGCTGGCCTGCGGCACAGAACAGGGAATTTGCCTGCTAGAGTTCACGGACCGGCGCATGCTGGAAACCGAACTCAAAGACCTAACCAAGCGGCTCAACGCTACCCTCGTGCAAAGCGACAACCCCCATTTTGCCTTACTCCGTGCGCAGCTGGCCGAGTACTTTGCCGGCACCCGCCACGAGTTTACCGTGCCCCTGGTTACGCCTGGCACCGAGTTTCAGCAGTCCGTGTGGCAGGAACTGGGCCGCATTCCGTATGGCACTACCCGCTCCTATGGGCAGCAGGCCGTGGCGCTGGGCCGGCCTGGTGCCGTGCGGGCAGTGGCTACAGCCAACGGCATGAACCGCGTGGCCATCATCATTCCCTGCCACCGCGTCATTGGGGCCGATGGGCACCTAACGGGTTACGCGGGCGGGCTCTGGCGTAAGCAGTGGCTGCTGGAACTGGAGCAGCGGCACCGTCCGACAACGGCTTCAGCTTTCTGAGTACATGTGGCCAAGTGGTAGCGCCAGGCATTTCGGTACGCTCTCCTGCCCTAGCCCTTACTTTGCGGCCAACCCAACTTCGGGGCGCGCACTGGGGTTGGGGCACTTTGAAGAGAACAGCAACCTAGGCTACAAAAACGCAGAAAGTGGGCAAGTACCGCGGCACTTTGTGCCCCACCGAGAAGCGAGGCGGCTGGCAAATAAATGATGCTTGCATAACAATTTTACAAAATTTGCGTAGTATCTTTGCAGTCAAGAAGCTGACTTGCATCTACATACAACAAATCATATGAAAAAGAGCACTGCTGCCATTTCTTCGCTGCTGGTTCTGGGAGGTATCGGTTCATTGGGCTTCCTGGCGGCCCAGGTACGCAACCTGAACCTTTTTTTTGATCTTCAGGATGAAGAAGAGCTTCACTTCTGCTAGGCAAAAAGTGGCCTTAATTCTACCAAACCCCGCCCTAAGCGGGGTTTGCTGCGTTTAGGCAGGAACAAACCGGAGGTCATTTTCAGGGGGTTAAGCGGTGGAGGCAAAAAAAACCACATCCATTCCCGCCTGTTTTCGGTACTTCACAGCTACGGCGGCCCGCGGTGGGCCGCTTCCATTCTCTCACGCGCTGGCCTGTTGGCTCCCGAATACGTTGTTCGGAACTCACTGTCCAGCTCAACTCAGCAGTTTATGAACCTGACCGGCTTGAAAGAGCAAATCAGCTACATCATTGGGCGCGACATGGCCCGCAACTTCGCCCAGCAAGGCCTCGACCTGGACATTGATGTATTTGCCCAAAGCATGAAGGAAGCCCTGGGCGGTGAGCCCAGCCGCCTGACGCCCGAGCAAATGCAAAGCGCCATGCAGCAACTGCAGCAGCAGATGGAAGCCCACGAAGAATCCTCCTCCACGCAAGACTCTGGTACCATGAGCAACAACAAAGCCGAAGGCGAAGCCTTCCTGAAAGAGAACTCCGCCAAGCCCGGCATCACTACCCTGCCTAGCGGCCTGCAGTATGAAGTGTTGAAAGAAGGCAACGGCCCCAAGCCCGGCCCCAGCGCTTCGGTAACCACGCACTACCACGGCACACTCACCAACGGCACCGTATTCGACAGCTCGTACCAGCGTGGCCAGCCCGCTACCTTTGGCGTAAACCAGGTAATTGCTGGCTGGACAGAAGCCCTGCAGCTGATGCCCGAGGGCTCGAAGTGGCGCCTGTACATCCCTTCAGATCTGGCCTACGGCAAGCGTGGTGCCGGCCGCGACATCGGCCCCGATTCCGCCCTCATCTTTGATGTAGAGCTGCTGAAAGTAAACAACTAGGCAATCCTTCCGAATGCAAGCCCCGCTGCGCCCCGTGCCTGTCGTTCCGCCTCTGTGGGTGCGAACTACCACGAGCAGCGGGGCTTTTTCGGCTATGACAGACGACCAAACTCCCTTACTACCCGGCTCGGCGCCCGAAACCCCGGAGCCTACCCCGCCGGCCCCGGCCGCTACCCCTTTCCCGGAGCCCAACTCCTCTGAAACCGATACCGGATTTCGGCCGCTTCCGCCGCCCCCTCCCGAACAATTTCCTACTATCCGCAGCGAAGATGGCCGCGTGGCCCTTACCAACGATGCCCTGGAGCTAAACGGCGAGCTGTTTGGCTGGCGGGAGTTGGAAGGCGTGGATGTGCGCCCGGTGCGCTGGCTGCTGGGGGTACTGCTGGGTGCTTTTGTGTTGTGCGGGTTTTTGCTGGGTTTTCTGCAGTATTGGCTGCGCAGCCTGCCGGCGGCGTTGGGCATGGGCGTGGGTATTATGCTGCTAGCCTGGGGAGCGCGCGGCACCAACCGCTGGCGCCTGCACCGGCCCGGCCGGGAGCCGCGCCACTTTGCCTTTTCCGGCGGTGCCCGCACGTGGCAGCAATTGGCGCAGGAAGCGAACCGCCGCATTCAGCAACGCCATAACGAGGCCGCCGCTGACGCTGCCTACTGGCTCCACGCAACTTCCTTTCCCGGGCCCACTCCTTCTGGCCTGCCTAGCGCGCCCTAACCCTCACGTTCACTTCTAACATTGCCGAGGTAGTTGCCGAAAGCGCAGCTGCGTGGGCAGTTCGCGCGCAACACCTACCTTTGGCGCCGCTTGCCAAAAACGGCTATCCTCATTCTATTCCTGTTCACATGGACGCCAAACACCAGCATACCGCCATTTCTACGGCGGGCTTGCTCATTGCCCTAGGCATCATTTACGGCGACATCGGCACTTCGCCCCTCTACGTAATGAAAGCCATTGTACCCGGCGTTATCACGGCAGATTTGGTGTACGGTGGTATCAGCTGCGTGCTCTGGACGCTTACCCTGCAGACCACCATCAAGTACGTGCTGCTCACACTAAATGCCGATAACAACGGCGAAGGCGGCATTTTCTCGCTGTTTGCCCTGGTGCGGCGGCGCGGCGGCTGGCTTTCGGCCGTGGCCATTATCGGGGGTGCGGCGCTGCTAGCCGATGGCGTGATTACGCCACCCATTTCGGTTTCCTCGGCCATTGAGGGGCTGGAGCGCGTAAACCCGGGCATCCAGACGGTGCCCATCGTCATTGCCATCATTGTGGGCTTGTTCCTGCTGCAGAGCTTCGGCACCCAGATTGTGGGCAAAGCTTTCGGCCCGATTATGTTTTTGTGGTTCAGCATGCTGGCCGTGCTGGGCGTGAAGGGCATTATTCAGCATCCCGAAATTCTGAAGGCCATCAACCCCTACTACGCCTACAACCTGCTGGTGAACACGCCCGGCGGCTTTTGGCTGCTAGGGGCGGTGTTTCTGTGTACTACCGGGGCTGAGGCCTTATACTCCGACCTGGGCCACTGCGGCAAAGGCAACATCCGCATCAGTTGGATTTTTGTAAAAACCTGCTTACTGCTCAACTACTTTGGGCAGGGCGGCTGGCTAGTAGCCAACGAAGGCCAGCCGCTGGCGGGCCGCAACCCGTTCTTTGAGCTGATGCCCAGCTGGTTTTTGCTGATTGGCATTGGGGTGGCTACCATGGCGGCCATTATTGCCTCGCAGGCGCTTATTACCGGTTCGTTTACGCTGGTTTCTGAGGCCATCCGCCTGAACATGTGGCCCAAAGTAAAGCTCAACTACCCTACCGATGTGAAGGGCCAGCTGTACGTACCGAGCATGAACCGGCTATTGCTGCTGGGCTGCATTGGCATTGTACTGTATTTCCAGAAGTCAGAGAACATGGAAGCCGCCTACGGTCTGGCCATCACCATCACCATGATGATGACCACCTTGCTGCTCTCGATGTGGTTGCGGGCCAAGCGCGTGCCGCTGCCTTTGATTGCGCTGTTTGTGCTGATTTACGGCCTGATTGAAGGCTCCTTCCTGATAGCCAACCTCATCAAGTTTCCGCACGGCGGCTGGGTATCGGTGGCCATTAGCTTCATTCTGGTTTCGGTGATGTACGTCTGGCTGCGGGCCTACTACATTAAGCGCCGCCTGACGGAATTCGTGAAGATTGATCCCTACATGGATGCGCTCAAGGAGCTTAGCGCCGACGAGTCGGTGCCGAAATACTCTACGCACCTCGTGTTCATGACCTCGGCGGAACGCCAGACGGAAATTGAGTCGAAAATTATCTACTCCATTTTTCAGAAGCGCCCCAAACGAGCTGATATCTATTGGTTTGTGCACGTAGATACCACTGATGAGCCGTATACTATGGAGTACAAGGTTACGGAACTAGCCAACGACGATGCCTACCGCATTACGTTCCGGCTGGGTTTCCGGGTGGAGCAGCGCATCAACCTGTATTTCCGCAAAGTGGTGGAAGACCTGGTGCGCAATCAGGAAGTGGATATTACCTCGCGCTACGAATCCCTGAGCCGCCAGCACGTTACCGGCGACTTCCGCTTTGTGGTGCTAGAGAAATTCCTGTCGGTAGAAAACGAGTTTCCGGTGGTTGAGAAGCTAGTGATGCAGGCGTACTTCTACATCAAGCAATTCATTGCCTCCGAAGACAAATACTTCGGCCTTGACACTAGCTCGGTGAAAGTGGAAAAGGTGCCCCTAGTAATCACTCCCGTCCGCGATGTGGCCCTGAAGCGCATCCGTTAGTTCTGACGAGTGTTCTTCATTGGTTAGCTTCAGTAGCTACAAAAGCCCTCTTGCTACGCAGGAGGGCTTTTTTGTTGCGTTCCAGATTCAGCAACGAAGGTTAAGTGCTTAAATACCAAGCCACTACTTGCACTTATCCCATATTATGCTTAATTCAATACACCAATCTATCCACAACCAAACCCCACCATTTTATGCATCTGCACTACCTATATCCGGCCGCGCTGCTGGTGTTGGCCCTAGGGTCCTGCCAGCAGGAAACCGCCGACCCAGCTCCTTCCCCCGCCGCTGAGTTACACGTGGCCCTTACCACGCAGCAACTCGATGAGCAGATTTTAAATACTCTGCGCCAGAAGGGCACTTTCAATTGGAACGAGGCCTCAGCTTACACCGTCTGGAGCGCCTTGCAGCAGTCTGATCAGGTGCTATCCGTAGGGTACCGGCCCGCCGGTGTGGCGGCTACTACCCCGCTCCCCGATGATGCCCACCAGGAGCCGAGCTGGCAGCAAGCCCGGGGCCAGGTACTAGCCCTTATTCTGGCTGAAGAGCGCAAAACGCATCCCGAGCTGACCGCGGAGCAATTGAGCGTGTTCGAGGAAAACAGCCTGCCGGTGCTTACCGTAACGGTCCGGCAACTGAGCACCATTCAGGCGCTGCGCCAGTCGGAGCTGGTGCGCTATGCGGAGCCCATCGGCTACGAGCCCATCCACCAAAACCAGACAGCCAACAAAACCGCCGCCGTACTCAGCAGCAGCGGCTGCGGCAGCAACACGGCCGCTTCCGGCCTGGTTGCCGGCTCCGATTACGCGGTACTCAGCAATGGGAGTCTGTCTTCCTGGAACCAACAAGATCAGTACCACGGCATTCGGTCGGCCTGGAGCCAGAGCACCGGGCAGGGCATGAAAGTGCTGATTATTGACACGGGCGCTTCTGATGCGCAGGAAAACTTAGGTTCCGCTTTCAACCAGGGCTTGAGCTCCGGGCGTACCATTGAGCGACTTGTCACGCTGCCCCGCAGTACCATCTTCGGGATTCCGTACGGCGCCACCGAAACGCCGAATGATGGCTGCGGCCACGGCACGGGCATGGCTGGGGCCTGCGCGGCTCCGCGCGGCACTGATGGGGCCAGCGTGGGCATTGCCTACAACGCCAACCTGATTACCGTACGGGCCGCTGAGGATGTATTCCTAGATGCCAGCCGCGAAGTGCAGGGCGTCACCAATGCCTACCTGCTGGCCGGCAACCGCTCCGATGTTCGCATCATCAGCATGAGCATGGGCCGCCTGACCTCGTCGTCGCAGATGACGGATGCCATTCGCTATGCCTATGGCAAAGGCAAGCTTATCTTCTGCGCGGCGGGCACTTCCTTCGACTGGACCTCCGGCTGGACAGGCGTGGTGTACCCAGCCTCGCTGGCCGAAGCCGTGGCCATTACAGGCGTAAAAGACAACCTCACCTCCCGTTGCGACGACTGCCACGTGGGCGCCGACGTAGAGTTTACGGTGGTAATGCAACGCACCGATACCAACCGGCGGCCCCTCACGCTGGCCATGAGCGGCGACGCGCCCAGCACCATTGGCGGCTCATCGGTAGCCACGGCCAGTATGGCTGGCATGACGGCGGTGCTCTGGGCTAAGTATCCTTTCGAAACTCGGGCCCAAATTATGAGCCGATTGGTGGCCGCCAGCAGCAACCGGTTTGGCCGCAGCAGCACCCTAGGGTGGGGCCGCGTAAACCTGGCTACCGCCGTGGGCGCCGTACCGCTCTGATGCCCCGTTTACTAGGTGCCGTTAGTAGGTAAACCCCTCGGCCATTTTAATCCGAAGCTTAACCACGCTTTGGCCGCTTAACCCACCTAGTGATTTGGCTTTAGAACTGCTTCCCGGGCTCAGCAAACCTGATCCTGTGGCAAGCAGTTTTCCTCCTGCATCGAAAGACATAAAAAAGCCCCACCTGAATTCAGGCGGGGCTTTTTTTAGGGAGTTCACAAGTGTTTACCGGACGGGCAGCCACTTAGCCAGCACGGCTTGCTGCGCGGCGGTGGGGTTGGCCTCGCGCTCAATGCGGTAGCGGCTCAGCGAACTAGCCAGCAACGGGAACGTCAGCTCCTTGATTTGCCCGTCGCGGTTTACCAGCAGCTTTACTTCCGAGCCCACGGCGCGGCCAGCCAGCAGCTTGTTTACATCGTCGGTCACGCGGATGCCATCTACGCTCAGAATCTCGTCGCCTACGCTCAGGCCACCTTGCCAAGCGCTGCCTTCACGCACTACGCTTGCTACGGTTAGCTTGCCACCCGCCGAGCTAATGCTGGCACCCAGGCTGAACTCGGTGGCGGCGGCCGGCGTTACGCTCAGCTTCAGACCAGCGTAGCCCAGCGCCTGCCCATACGGCAACGTTTCTACACCGTACACATGGCGGCGGAAGAAATCATCGAAGCGACGACCGGCTACTTTCGCTACGGCATCTTGGTACTCGGCATCCGTGAAACCGCGGCCCAGTTTCTTGTAATACTGGTCGTAGAGCAGGCGCATCACGTCGTCGAGGTTTTTCTGGCCCTTGGTTTCGTTGATGATCATCAAATCCAGCACGGCTCCAATTACTTCGCCTTTATCGTAGTAACTGATGCCCGTGTTCGAGGAGTTTTCATTGGGACGGTAGTACTTGATCCAGGCATCAAAGCTCGACTCAGCGGCCGACTGCTGCTTGTTGCCGGGCGTGTTCTCTACGCGGTTGATGCCGTTGCTCAGGTCGCCCAAATACTGGTCGGGCGTCAGGAAGCCGGCGCGCTGCACAATCAGGTTCGAGAAGTACTCCGTGCCGCCTTCACTTACCCACAACATGCGGGTGTAGTTTTCTTCATCGTAGTTAAACGGCCCAAGCGCCACCGGCCGGATGCGCTTTACGTTCCAGAGGTGGAAGTATTCGTGCGCCACCAGCCCCAGGAAGCCTTTCCAGCCGGCCTCCGAGGAATACGCGTTGCGCGATACCGAGAGGGTAGTAGAAAACAAGTGCTCTAGGCCGCCCGTGCCGCGGTCAATGTTGTGCACGATGAACAGGTAGCGGTCCAGCGGGTTCTGGCCTACCACTTTGTGGGCCTCTTCGCACACGCGCTGCATGTCGCGGGTCAGGCGGGCCTCATCTACCTTCACGTCGCCAAACATAGCAATGGTGTGGGGCGTGCCGTTGGCCGTGAACGTGTATAGCTTCTGGTTGCCGATTTCAATGGGCGAGTCGGCCAGCTCATCGTAGTTAGAAGAGCGGAACGTGAAGGTGCCGCCTGCGGGCTTCAGGCTGGTGCTCACCTGGCTCCAGCCCTGCGCAGGCTTTACTTCCAAAATACTAGGCATCTGCTTGCCCTCAGCCGGGTACATGAAAACGCTGGTGCCGTTTACGTAGCCGTGGGCCGCATCAATAAAGCTGGTACGCACGCTTAGCTCAAACGCATACACTTTGTAGCGCACCGTAAAATCCTTGGCCTTCGGATGGTACACACGCCAGGTATTCTTAGTAACCTTCTCTACGCGCAGGTTTTCGCTACCCGCGTTGGCCGAGAAGCCTTCCACGTTTTTGGCAAACTCGCGCACCAAGTACGAGCCGGGCGCCCACACCGGCATTTTCACATCGGTAAAGGCCTTGTTGAAGCCATCGAGCTTCATTTCCACCTCAAAGTAGTGGGTTTGGGGCGCAGGCATGGAAAGGGTGTAGCGCAGCGCAGGGGCAGCCGCAGCAGAGCCAGCAGAGCCAAGCACAAGGCCCAGGGCCACTGCAGCCAGCCGGCAGGAACGAGTCAGGAGCATTAGAATAAACGTGATGAAGTGGAATACGAGCCGAAGCTCGGGCCAAAGAACGGCGAAATCCGGATCAGGCTGCAAGCTTCGGCGGAAATAAGGAGCTAGCTCTGCCACCGCAAACTCAACCGTTTGGAACCCAGGCCCCGGGCACCCCGTTACAGAACTACTCCTGTTCTCCTCTATTTTCAGTTTGTAGTATGCGTTACGTCTGGCTTGTATTTGTGCTGCTTGTGGCCGCAGTGGTAGGTAGCGCCCTCTGGTCCCGGCGCGGCCCTGATCCGGCCTCAGCCCCGGCGCTTGCCGACTCGCTTAACGCGGCGCCGGCATTGCCCGCAACCTACACTCCTGCTTCCGCCCAACCACAAAGGCCCGCCACTACCTCTTCGCCTAGGGTAAAGTCGGCCTCCAAGCCTACTACGCCACGGGCCATCGCGTATGTTATCAGCAACAAGCCCACGCCCCGTGCCGATAGTGTCGTGACGTTTGCCCTGCGCCAGCTAGGTACCAATTACTGCTACGCCGGCAGCACTCCCGAAACCGGCTTCGACTGCTCAGGCTTCGTGAACTATGTTTTTGCCCGCTATAAAATTCCGGTGCCGCATTCCACGGCTATGCTTATTGATGTAGGCCGCCCCGTGGAGCGCAACCAGGCGCGTCCCGGCGATATTGTGGTGTTTACGGGCACAGCTCAAACCGCTACTACCCCCGGTCACGCCGGCATCATCATCAGTAAGCCCGGTGAGCCCATGCGCTTTGTGCACTCCTCGTCTGCGCGCCGCGAGTCGGGCGTAAAAATCAGTCAGGTTGAAGGTACCGATTACGAGCGGCGGTTTATGCAGGTGCGGCGCGTGCTGTAAAAGAGGCTTTCTTCTGTACTAGGCCTGCTACCGGTTCAAACTGGCTTCTTACTTGTTTTATGAAGGGCCTTAAAAGAACGATGCCCGGTACGCCTATGCAAACCACTACGGGCTGCTGGGCGAACCGGGCATCTAATCCTTCAAATCTTACCAAGCGATGAGTCTGGGGTACAGCCCCATCATCTACTTAACACGTAAGACCTTGCCAGAATGCGGGAAAAGCTATTTAAAAGCGAGTTCCGCGCGAAAGCTGTTGTTAAGCGCGTCCGGCGGTGAAGCGGACTACATTCGACAGGCTTGGCAGGATTTGTTTGGGACTACTAGACATTTTGTACCTCCTTTCTTTAGATCCGACATAACCCGGGCTTTGCTTCCCAGCACCTTAGGGCTGCTTGGCGGGGGCTGTAGCACTCGCTACGGTAGGTAAAGTTAAAAGCCCTGGGAATGGTTCAAAATAAAAAACCTATTATTTATAGCCCCAGGCGCACATATTTCTCATCTACCTGAATTTCAAGCGCTTTAAAATGAAAATTTTTCCAGCTCGACAATAAATCCAGAGGTTGGCCCCATAGTTGCCATATATCGGGCAGTTCAAATAAAGGCAGAATTGTATTTCTTCCGCAGTTTCCCCTATCTTTTTCCCAGAAAACCCACTTTTACATCACACACCATGAAAAAACTTTTGTTCCTCTGTCTTGGCATGCTCCTAGGCCTGGTTGGGGTAACTTCCGCGCAGTCGCTTTCGCCCCTGGGCGTTTGGACGAATGCTGAGAAGAAGGCTACGTTTGAAATCTACAAGTGTGGCAATAAGCTTTGCGGCAAAATCGTGACGCTGACCGTGCCCAACGACCCCAAAACCGGCAAACCCAAAACCGACTCCATGAACCCCGACCCCAAGTTGCGCACACGCCCGCGCCTAGGCTTGGTGTTTATGCAAGGCTTCGAATACGACGAGGACAACAAGTGGGACGATGGCAAAATCTACGACCCCGAGACCGGCAAAACGTATTCTTGCTACATGAAGATGGAAAATGCCAACTCCATGGAAGTGAAAGGCTACATCGGCTTCTCTCTGATTGGCAAGTCGCAAATCTGGACGCGCGTGAAATAGCTGTACTAGCTTTCGCTTTACTAGAAACGACGCCTTTGTGTAGAGGGCGTCGTTTTTTTATGCGTGGTGGGCTGCTCCGTGCGCAGGTGCCTACGCGCTTATGGAGCTTTGCTTGGGTGCTACCTCGGGGCTAGTGAACAAAGCTGGCCTGCATTTTGGTTAGCGGCAAATGCGTTGCTAGGCCCCTTGTTACTGGGTCGGGGCGGCGCTGCCGTTCAAACCATTTGCCGGGGCCTGTGTTACCCCTGAAACATTCAGACTATTTTGCTTAATCGGTTCAAACATATTTTTACCGGCCGCCCCTCCCCTTCGTCCGACTGGCATCCGTTGCAGCGCAGCGCCGCCGAGGAGCAGGTGCGCCAGCAGTGGCTGGCGCAGCAGGTGTATCTGAACTGGATGGGTCCTTACTTTAAGGCGTATCACTATCAGAAAGCTGGGCTGCCAGGCGCCCGTTTCCGGGTGCAGCTCCTTCGCGATCCGCGCCGGCAAGGGGCCGTGTTTCTCTACGACCCCAGCATTGGGCCAGGTAACTTCCGCCATTTATTTGATTTCATCCGCGACCGGGTGCTGGCCTTAGGCTACCACCTAGGAGCCTCCGACCAGCGAACCGTACAGCACGACGAATACTCGGAAACTACGCTGAAGCACTTCCTGAAGCCCCAGCCCAAGGACTGTACCAGCACCGGACGCTGCAACCAGGCCTACGGCAACATCACCATTGATTTGGTCAAAATAAATGACCAGCCGGGCTTTATCCGCGTGTTCAGCAACCCGTTTGATGATTCCATCTTCACGCCGGCTCATACTTTCGATGAGCTCATGGAAGCGGTCTTTCATTTGCCCGGCGCCCCCCCAGAAGTGGAGCAGCTGATTGGAAAATACGCACGCGGCTAGCCGCTTTTACTAGCCCTAGTATACAACGAAACCCCCTTTCTGCTTTGGAGAGGGGGTTTCGTTGTATACTAGGGCTAGTGTTTACTCTTCAGCCCGCACGAAACGAGCCATTGCTACTCTGCCGGTACTTTCTGTGAGCCGCAAGTGGTACAGGCCCGGAGCCAGGGCGCTGGTGGCAAGCACCGGAGACGAAGCCAGCACGGTTTGGCGCAGCACTACCCGACCAGTAGCATCCGTCACCTCGGCCTCGGCGCGTGTTCCGCTGAAGTCAACTACCCGGAGTTGCTCGCGGCAAGGATTGGGGTACACGGTAAGCACCGGCAACTTGGCACCGGCTTGGGAGCTAGTAACCAAGGCCACATCGTGCATGATGGAGCTGGCTGCTCCGCTCAACAGCCACTCTTCCGGGTCGCGGGTAACCCGGGCAATGATGCGCGCTTCAGGAAGCGAGAACGAGGTAACCGGCTTCCCCTGCCGCACCCGAACGGTGCGGGTGCTGCCGTCAATAAACTGCAGCTGATAATCAATATCCGTCTCGAAGAAGGGCGTAATCGTGGGCATAGAGGCCGTTTCGGTGGTGCTGATGTACAGCGTGGAGCCGACCTGATTCCAGCGGGTGGCAAAAATGGGGTAGCCCTGGCCCCGAATCCACTGATCAAAAAAGTACTGCAACGAGCGGCCGGCTTCGGCCTCCAGAATCCGCTGCATGTCGCGGGTGCGGGCCGTTTTGCCGCGATAGGTATCCTGGTAAGTACGCAGGGCGCGGAAGAACTTGGCATCATCGTTCAGCTCATACCGCAGCATGTGCACCACAGAAGCAGCCTTTTTATACGTGAGGTAATAGTCGAAAATACGGTCGGGGTTAGTGGTATCCGGCACCCATACGCTGCCTCCGGTCATGGGCTTCCACTGGGAGTTTTCGTACCGGTTCATGGCGTAGTAATGCGCGGTCTTCATCCACCCTTGGGCGGTTTCGTGAGCCGTCAGCTTGTCCAGGGCCAGATACTCGGCGTAGGAAGCAAAGCCTTCATTTAACCAAATGTCCTCCCAGGCCCCGCAGGTTACGTTGTCGCCAAACCATTGGTGAAACAGCTCGTGCGCCGTGAGCGTCAGGCTGAAGCTCGTTTGGGTTGTCATTGTCTGGTGCTCCATGCCGCCGCCAATTGGCGCCATGCTATGGCCGTACTTTTCCTTGGCAAACGGGTATAGGCCTACTAGCTCTGAGAAGTACTCAATAAGTGGCGGCGTGCGGTCTATTTCGGCTTTAAAGAAATTCAGGGCCGCTTGGCTGTACACGTAGTTCACGATGGGAATACGGGGCCCACCTGCCGGCTGTGCATAGTTCACGTACTCCACATACGGCGCTATGGCCACCGAAATAAGGTAGTAATCAATGGGGTAGCGCGACTTCCATTCGTGGCGCTTGCGGCCATCCGGGAGGGTAGTAACGCGCTCCAGCACTCCATTCGAGCCAACTTTGTTGGTGGAGGAAGTAGATACCCACACTTCCGAGGAATCGGCTTTGTCGGTGAGCACCTGCTTGCATGGCCACCATTCATAGGCGTTGTAGGGCTCAGAGAGGCTCCAAATAGTGCGCACCCCGTAGGTAGGGTCGGGCATCGAGTTGAAGGCGGCGCCGTTGGCCGTAACTGTGCTTCCGGGCGCTATGCCCCGGTAATACACCAACGCATCAAACCACATGTTGGGGCCTACACTCTGCTTAAGACCCGCCGTAATGTCGCCGAGTCCCTTCCGGCGCCAGCCCGGGCTACGCTTCCCATTCACTACCACTGAGTCAATGGTAAAGGCCGAGTGCAACTCGAAGGCAAACGAGTCTATGCCTTGTGCTAGGGTGCGGGCCTTCATGCGAGCCATGCCGCTGATGCCTCGGGAAGTGTTCGACAGGTTCAGGTCGAGCTTATAAAAGCTCACATCGTAGCGGGCCATTTTCTGGCGGTGCGAGAGGCTGGCGTACGCCGTGCGGGCCGCTTTGGCCTGTTTGATGTGGGCCCGGGCTTCGGCCATAGAAGCGTTTAAATCGGACACCGAAACCGCAGGCCCAGGCACCTGCGCGGCAGTGGAAAGCCCCGCTAGCAGCAGCGCCAACAGAAATGAGTAAACAATAAAGCGCATAGCTTGAAAAGAGGGAAAGGATGGGATAGATCAGCCTGCTATAGTAGGCCATGAAAGGTACGCACATGCTCAACATAAAATAGCCGGCAGCTACCCGATCCGTAGTCGTGCTTTGTATATTTAGCTATTCGTAACGTCCTATTCCACCTTGGTGCATGCCTACTGCTACTCTGCCTTATTCTCTTCGTTGCAGCCTACTGGTGCTTGTGCTATGGCTGCTGGCCCCTGCGGCCCGGGCCACGCACATTGTGGGAGGAGAGCTTGATTTGCAATACCTGAGTGGCAACAGCTACCAGCTCACGCTCAACCTGTATTTCGATGCCGTGAATGGCCAGCCCGGCGCCCTTGACTCAGAGCTAACGGCCAGCATATTTGATAAGGCCAGCAACGGCCGGATGCTGGACGTAAATCTGCCTCTCACCAACAACACGCTCGTTAGCTATACCAACCCAGCCTGTACTACTCCTTCTCTGGTTACGCGGCGGCTGGTGTACACTCGGGTAATTACACTTACCAGCCAGAATTATGCCTCGGCAGCCGGCTATTATGTGGCCGTAGAGCGTTGCTGCCGCAACAATGGCATCAGCAACATTGTGGGGCCAGGCAACGCGGGGCAGGCGTTCTATCTGGAGTTTCCGGCCGTAACGCGCAATGGGAAAGAATTCCGCAACTCCACACCCCAGATTTTTCCTCCTCTGAGTGATTATGCCTGCCGCGGGGAGCTGTTCTACTACAACTTTGGTGGTGAGGATGCCGATGGCGACTCGCTGATATATGACTTGGTAACGCCCCTGAACGGCCACTCCACTACCTTCCTGCCCAAACCCCTGGTAGCCCAACCCGCCCCCTACGAGCCGGTGCAGTGGAATGCCGGCCTGTCTACTAGCCGTCAGATTCCGGGCAACCCTACCCTCTCCATTGACCGGCAGACGGGCCGCCTGGAAGTGCTCCCGACGCAGCTGGGCCTATTTGTATTTGGCGTGCGCTGCACCGAGTACCGTAAGGGCGTGAGGCTAGGCGAAACCCGCCGCGACTTTCAGCTCAAGGTTATCAGCTGCCCCACCAACGCGCGGCCCAAAATCCTGATGCAGGTACCCAACCGCAGCCAGCCGTACCGCGTGGGCATTGATACGCTGCGCCTAACACCCGATAAGAGCCGCTGCTTCACGCTTAAGTTCACGGATGTTGACCTCTCCTCAGCCCTCACGCTTTCGTTGCGGCCGGTTAACTTTACTACCCCCATTCCTACGCTAAGCGTGCTGCAAGGCACCGTAAAGGCCCCTAATGCTCCTGACACGCTAACCTCTAACCTATGCTTTCCGGCGTGCCTAAACACCCAAGGCAAGGTCTATCTGCTGGATGTAATAGTGGCTGACAACGGCTGCAGCCTGCCCAAGCGCGACACCATTCGGGTGGCCTTTACCTCCCTGCCCGACCCTAATGCGCTGCCGCTGCTGCGCACTACCGCCGTGCAGCCCCTGAGGGCCCGTCCCGGCGACCTTATTACGTTCGATGTAATAGCCACCGACCCTGATAAGGACCCCATAAAAATGGTGATGACGGGCCGCGGCTTCACACCGGCAGCCTTGGGGGCTGAGCTAACCCAGCTGCAAACCAATACCCAGCTAAATGGCCGCTTTACCTGGCGCGTAGATTGCCGGGCCGTTGATAAGCCCCTGTATGAGTTCGTATTCACAGCATCAGCTTCTCCTTGCGATGACGCGCAAACCACTTCCCTGGTAGTGCCTATTCAAATTGACTACGACAACCGGCCGCCGGCGCTTACTAGCACCTTCCCTGATCAGCCGGCTGGTACTACCTCTCCTATTGTCATAAAGCTGCCCCTCGGTGGCGTATTTGAATCTACCCTTACGGGCCTGGACCTGGATAACGACGCACTTTCGATGGCCGCGGCGGGGACTGGGTTTGATCTCTCCGCGGCGGGCATGACGTTTACGCCGCGCAACGGGACGGGGCAAGCACTAGGTCTGTTTCGGTGGGAAGCCACCTGCGACGCGTTTCGGCCCGAAGGCCTGGAGGTTACGTTTACCCTGCAGGAAAGCACCTGCCGCCCGGAGCCCCAAACGCGGGTAGTTCGGTTTGAAATCAGCAGCCCCGATACCCTGGCCTTCCTGCCGCCCAACATTATCACGCCCTATCAGCGCGACAACAAAAACGACTTCTTTGAGCTGGACAATGTGCAGAACAACCTGCCGCCCGACTTCTGCAATTCCCGCTTTGCTGACCTGGAAATTTACAGCCGCTGGGGCAACCGCATCTACCGCACCGCCAACCGCAGCTTCCGCTGGGACGGCAGCGGCATGCCAGCCGGCGTATACTATTACCTCATCACCTTCACCGATAAAAAACGCTACAAAGGCACCATCACGATTGCCAACTAAACAGCACCTAGTGAATTTCCTCCTGCTGGATAATCGGTTACATACCTAGCAACCGGAGTCTGAGTTACTAGCCCCATAAAACAAAAAAGCCCGGCCTGAGCCGGGCTTTTTTTACGAGTGAAAGAAGCTTAATACAAGAACAGAAACGCCGCAAACAGTACTACCCACAGCACATCAATGAAGTGCCAGTAGATGGTAACCATGCGCAACTGCAGGCGGCGGTAGGGGTTGCGAATAAACACCAGTGTCCGGACGGCGTCGCGGGCGGCGTGCTGGGTACGAAGCAGCAGTGCCAGCAAAAACAGCATGCCGCCCAGCAAGTGGGCCACGTGCAACGCCGAAATAAGGTAGATAAACGTGCCGCTGGCTACTCCATCAAGAAACACGCCCTGGTTCATCAGCTCCCGCCACCCTAGTAGCTGCAGGCCCGCAAATACACTACTGAGCAGCAACGTGGCGCCGAGGCAACGGCCCAGGCTGCGCAAATCGTCTTGGGAATAGAGGCGGCTGGCCTGGTTGATGGTATAGCTGCTGATCAGGAGTACAATGGTGCTCAGCGAAAAAAAGCGCGGCAGCGGGTAAATACCTGGCGCAGCATTGCTGTGGTAGCGGGTGTAGGCATAGGCCACCAGCAGCATAATGAATAGCACCGTAACCCCGGCCATGCCCAGGTACAGCATCATCAGCAAAAGCGGCATGCGCTCCATGCGCTGGAAGGGAGAAGCAGGCCGATTGGCCCCGATTTTATTCGTGCGTTCTGGGTCGGAATTCATGGGTGGGCTAGCAAAGGCTGCGTGCGATAAAGCAAACCAATCCGAAGCCCATAAGTTCCGCCCCGCAAGGTTGGCAAAGCACTAGGGCCTTCCAGCAATGTACGCAAAAACTCCTGCCAGATACGTGCGTTTTTCGGGCCAAAACGTGCGTATCCGGCAGGAGCTCAACACCTTTTTTCAGGCTGCTTTCTGTATAGCGGTCAAATGCCCCTGAAGAACGAGCCTATTTTGCCCAGCACCGCATTCATAGTGATTTTGGGGGTGCGGCCGGCTCCAAAGGTGACGTGGGTTTTGCCCGCTACGCGCAAGTCGAGGACTAGGCCCAGTTGGTTGGCCAGGTCGTTGAGCTGTTGCAGCGGATCGAGGGCGTTGGGGTTTTTCGGTTTGGGCGGAGCATTGGGGTCTTTGGGCGGGCCGCTGGTTAGCTTATCGAGCACGCGCTGGCTGGGCATGTTGATGATGAGATACCCTCCGGCCCCCGCTACCTGAATGTCGTCGCCATCAAACGTAATAACCAGCCGGGCCTCTATATCCAGGCCCTTAGCCAAGGTTGCCAGGCGTTGCGGGAGGCAAAGTACCTGACGGCGGGTTTTCGCCCCGGGTACGAATGCGCAGTGAGCCATTCAGGCGCCACGTGGTGGGCGTGTTCGGATGCTGCGGGTTGGGCACTTGCAGCTCCATCTGCTCGAAATTGAGGGCTAGCTCTACGCCGCCGGAAAGTTTGGATAGCAAGGAAGCGGCCGTATCGGCCCAAGAAGTAGGTTGTTCTGGCATCAGGAGAGTATGCTAGTAGTGAATAATAACCTTATGTAGCGGCTGGCCCGAAAGCAGGGAATGGGCCCGGTAGTTGCTAGCTCATGCTTAGCTACCAAGCCCGGCCACTACCCTGCTGCAAACGGCCAACCCCGGGGCAAGTTACAGCAAGCTGCTGGCAAGAACACCGTAGCAGCCCATATGGGCTCGTTTCAGCTGCCAGGCTAGTATCTAAACACAACAGTTTGCGTATGCAGCCACCAACGGCTGATCTGTTTTTTACTTCCTTCCGCATGCGGTTTTCACCTACCATTCCGGCTACCCTGCTGCTGGCCTTGAGCGCTCCGGCTCTCCTGGCCCAAACTCCCGCCCCCGTTATTGACTGCGGTCACCCGTTTGGCCTCTATGATAAAATGGAGCTGGTTTACCAACTCCAGAACGCCGATGGCAAAGCGGCAGGCACCCTGCGCAACCACGTGGTCAGTCTGGGCTCCGAGCAGAACAAGAAGCAAACCGTTACCACTACCACCGTGCTGCTGAAAAGCGGCACCTACGATACTAAACAAAAGCTGCTGCACCTGCAGGACCTCACGTTTCGGTGCCGCCAGGACACTAGCTTTACCGATGGCCTCTCGGAGCTGAACCCGGAAAGCCTCCGCTCCTTCCGCGACCGGCGCTTTGTTTTTGAGCCAGTGCCGCTGGCCTGGCCCAACCAACCGACCGTGGGGAGCGAGCTGCCCAGCGGAGGAGTTTCCGTACAGGTTAGCAGCACGGCGGTTGATATTGCCAAAGTGCACGCCATGGTGCGCAAGCGCCGCGTAACGGGCACCGAAACCATTACGACCCCGGCCGGCACCTTCCAGTGCTACAAAGTAGAAGCTGAGCGCGAAAGCTCCACGGCCGCCCGCGCCGATATGGTGATGCGCAGCGTGGTGAAGGTGGTAGATTACTACTCGCCGGCGGTGGGCCTAGTGAAAACGGAAATCTATGACAAGAAGGGCAAACTGGCGCAGGTGCGTCTGCTGACGGCTATTAATGCCGCTGGGGCCGCCAGCCCAACCATGCCCACCAAAGAGAAAAGCAAAAAATCGTAAGTTGAGCAGGTAAATCCTTCGTTGCCTTTTGCCTTTCCTGTTATGTCATCCTTTCCAACCCTGGCACTGGCCAGCCTGTTGCTGTCGTTCACGGCCTGCCAGCAAACTGCTGAAACCACGGCTTCTGCCCCAGCCGCCACTGCTTCTGAAACCGCTGCCCCGGTCCAGCTGACCGGCAAAACCTACGGTGCCGCCATCACGGCCGAAGGGGCCCAGCCGCTTTCGGCACTCAATACGGTGCTCGGCACGCAAGACTCGGCGCAGGTAAAGCTAGTTGGGAAAGCCGACGCCGTGTGCCAGGCCAAGGGCTGCTGGCTGACCATGAAAACTCCGGAGGGAAAGGAGATACGCGTGCGGTTTAAGGAATATGCGTTCTTCGTTCCGAAAGACATTAGCGGCAAAACCATCGTCATCAACGGCTGGGCCCACCGCGAAACCGTGCCCGTAGAGGACTTGCGCCACTACGCCCAGGATGCCGGCAAAACCAAGCAGGAAATAGCTGCCATTACCCAGCCCGAGCAGCAGCTTAATTTTGAGGCCGATGGCGTGCTGGTAGCCGACAACTAAGGTTCAGGTCGGTTCAGCATCTTAATAATACCTAGGAAAAGCCTGGCCCAAGTGGCTGGGCTTTTTTTTGCGCTTCCCTTCCGCTTACGTTGAGGTTTGGAGCAGAACAGGACCTAGTAAAATGCGGCAAAGCGCAACTTCGGCCCCGCTTCAATTCGTAGCTTGCAGAACCATTGCCCGTCGGTGCCTTCCGGCCCAGCGGGCCCTAGCGTTTCTCTCATGTCCGATATTCAGCAGCAGATTACGGCCCTCACCGAGCGGCTTCATCATCTGAACTACCAATACTACCAGCGCGATATTTCGGAGGTGTCGGACCAGGAGTTCGACCACATGCTGGCCCAGCTCAGTGCCCTGGAAAAGCAGTATCCTGAATTTGCGCACCCAAACTCCCCCACCCAGCGCGTGGGCGGCACCATCACCAAACAGTTCCCCACGGCGGAGCACCGCTACCCCATGCTGAGCCTGGGCAATACCTACTCCGAGGCTGACCTGCGCGAGTTTGATGAACGCGTGCGGCGCGGCCTCGAAGGCTCCGGCGTTTCCTATGTGTGCGAGCTCAAGTTTGACGGCGTGGCCATGAGCCTAACCTACCAGGATGGCCAGCTGACCCAAGGCGTGACACGCGGCGACGGCACCCGCGGCGACGTGGTAACCAGCAATGTGCGCACCATCCGGAACCTGCCCCTGCACCTGCGCCCCGATGGCCCCAAGCAGCCCGCTGAATTTGAAGTACGCGGCGAGATATTTATGCCCCTGCCGGTATTTGCGGAGCTAAACCAAGAGCGCGAAGCCAACGGCGAAGCCCTGCTGGCCAACCCCCGCAACGCGGCCAGCGGCGCTCTTAAGCTCCAGGATTCGGCTTTGGTTTCGGCGCGCCGGCTGCGCTTCTACGCCTACTCTTTCCTGATGCCGGGCCGCAGCATGTTCCCGACCCACAGCGCCTCCTTGGCCGCGCTTAGCACGTGGGGCTTACCCGTTTCAGATACGTGGCGGCTGTGCAACACCATTGAAGAGGTGCTGGATTTCGTGCACGAATGGGATAAAAAGCGCTTTACGCTGCCCGTGGCAACGGATGGCATTGTAATTAAGGTCGATGATTTTCGGCAGCAGGAGCTGCTGGGCTTCACGGCTAAAAGTCCGCGTTGGGCCATTGCCTATAAGTACCCCGCAGAGGCCGCCCGCACCCGTCTCAACGCCATTCAGTACCAAGTGGGCCGCACCGGCGCCGTGACGCCCGTCGCCCTCCTCGACCCGGTTCCGCTGGCCGGCACCGTGGTAAAACGCGCCTCCGTGCACAACGCCAACCAAATTGCGGTCCTCGACCTACGCCTCGGCGACCTGGTGTTTGTGGAAAAAGGCGGTGAGATCATTCCGAAGATTACCGGTGTTGATGTAGCCAGCCGCCCCGCCGACAGCCGGCCCATAGTGTACCCCACAGCTTGCCCAGCCTGCGGCACCCCACTTATTCGGCCTGAGGGCGAGGCGCACTTCCGCTGCCCCAACGACCGGGGCTGCCCGCCGCAACGCAAAGCCAAGCTAGAGCACTTCGTGTCGCGCAAGGCCATGAACATTGACGGCTTAGGAGCCGAAACAGTGGGGCGCTTTTTCGGCCTGGGCCTCGTAACCGACGCGGCCAGCCTGTACAGCTTGCCAGCCAAAGCTGCGGAGCTAGCCCAGCTGGATAGGATGGGCGAAAAATCGGTGCAGCGCCTAGTAGCGGGTCTGGAGCAAAGCCGGCAGGTTCCCTTTGATCGGGTGCTGTTTGGCCTGGGCATTCGCTACGTGGGCGAAACGGTGGCGGAGAAGCTGGCGGCGCACTACCGTACCATTGAGGCCATAGGGGCAGCTACTGCCACGGAGCTGGCAGCCGTGCCCGAGGTAGGTGGCGTTATTGCCGAATCGGTGGCGGCGTGGTTTCAGGAGCCACAGAATCAGCAGTTGATTGAAGGTCTGCGAGCGGCTGGCGTGCAGCTCGCCCTCACCGGCGTAGCCCCGCAGCCCCAAAGCGACCGGCTGGCTGGCCTCACGTTTGTGCTTTCGGGCGTATTTGAGCAGCACAGCCGCGACGAGCTCCAACACCTGATTCAGCAGAACGGCGGCAAAATTACCGGCAGCATCAGCAAGAAGCTCAGCTACCTGGTGGCCGGCGACAAAATGGGGCCCGCCAAACGCGAAAAAGCCACGGAGCTGAAAGTGCCCATCATCAGCGAAAATGAACTGATGGCCATGCTCCCCACACCTTTTGATGCTTCGGCTGAAGCAGCCACCCAGGAACCGGCCCTTACTACTAGCCCCACAGCGGCCACAACCCCCTCGGCCCCTACCCCCACTGGAGTACCCAAGCCCGGCCAGCAAGGCTCCTTGTTCTAAGCGCACAGGGCAACTACTTTCGGGCGGCGCTTGTTCCGCCTGAAACCGATTGACTGTCACCTACTTCTCCCTGCTATGCTACTACGTCTGTTTTTTCTCGGAAGCCTGCTGACTGCTTCGCTGACGGTTTCAGCCCAAACTACCCCTAGTCCTGCCAAACCGGTGCCGGCACCCCAGTCCAGGGCGCTGCTCCCTCCGGCGCAAGCAGTTCCGGTAACGGCCCCGGCGGCAGTGCAACAGCAGCTAGCTCAGCCTGGCACCGTACTGCTGGATGTACGCACACCCGAAGAGTTTGCCAGCGGCCACGTAGCCGGCGCCCGCAACCTCGACTTCCGGGCGCCTGATTTCGCGCAGCAAGTGGCCCTGCTCGACCCCAAGCAGACCTATGTGTTGTATTGCGCCTCGGGTAACCGCAGCGGTAAAGCCGCCGTGCTCATGCAAGAGAAAGGCTTCCAGAAAGTTGTGAATGCCGGTGCTTTTCAGGCTTTGAAAGAAGGCGGGCTTAAAACCGAATAAGCCTGGCCCAACCGTTTGCTTACAAAGCCGCGCTAGTATGTACTAGGGCGGATTTTTTCTTGAAGCTGCCTTCCTTCAGCATTTCTAAATCTTCCTTCGTGAACGTGCCCACATAGAACGGGTAGCTGTGCGTGGCAATGCTGCCCCGGCCATCATAGGCCGTCACCAGCAAGCGGTAAGGGCCTTTTTTCGCGGGCGCCTTAATGAGGGCCTGCTCGCCCTTGGCCGATAGAATGGCGCCTTTCAGAGGCTCGGTGCCGGTGCGGTTCTGGGGCAGCACGAAGTTTTCGTCTACATCGGGTACCACCTGCCACTCCAGCCGCAGCGGGTCGCCCTCCGGATCGTGGGCCCGCACGGTGGCCAGGTAGCTGGCGCCGGGCCGTACAGAGGTGCTAAGCCGGGGCGCTAGGCCAGCCAACCGCAGCATTGTCAGGCGGGGCGCTTGGTTGGGCATAGATTTGCCGGTCCATAAATAGTGCACCATGTCCACCATAGCTGTTTTCTCGCCGTTGGTATTGAACAGGCTGAACCACATATCCGTCTGCTCGAAGCGCTGCCCCCAGTACAGAATGTAGGCCCCCAGGCAGTAGTCGGGCTCCCCCCTCACGCTTTTCTCGAAGCGGGTGCGCATGTACTCGGCTTTAACTTGGCTGCTTTGGTCGAGGGGCGCTTTCCAGGCGGTTTTGGGCGCTTCCCACCAGCCCCTCGCCCCAAACTCACCTACTATATAAGGGCCCGTCCAGTTATCCTTGCGCAGCTTCTCCTTTAACTTATCCAGCCCCCCAAATATATTCACGGTCAGCACATCCAGATCGGGGCAGAAGTTTACTACCGCCGACACCATGTTGAAGTTGCTGGTCAGGGTAGTTGTGACGGGATGGTAGGGGTCCAGCTCATGAATCATGCGCGCTACCTCATTCAGCGCCTGAAACGCACGAGGGTTGCTGGTGTGGTTGTCTAGCTCATTGCCTACGTTCCACATCAGCAGGGCCGGGTGGTTGCGGTAACGCAGCACCTGCTCCCGAATTTCCTGCTGCTGCTGCTGAACGGCTTTTCGGTCAAAGTAATCGAAGTCCTCATACTCGGGCTTCATCCACACCCCCAACATAACCGTCAGGCCCTGCTGCTGGGCTTTGTCCAAAATGGCATCGGCGTAATTAGTGGTGTACAGGCGCAAAGAGTTGCCCCCTAGCTCCTTGATGCGCTCAATCTGCTGCAGCCCGGCGGCGCCTTTTATTATGTAGGGCTTGCCGCCCCTCAGCAATTGGTAGCCCTTACTGGTTTGCACAATCTTGACCGGCACCACGCCCGGCGGCGGTGTTGCCGCTGCCTTGGCAGAGCTGTTGGTGGCAGTTTCTCGGCAGGACGAAAGCAAGCCACTACTGAGAAGCCAGAAGAGGATAGAAGAGTAGCGAAAAAGCATTGATAAGGTAAGTAAGGCCTCGAATCAAATTGCATAATAAAAATAAAAAAGTTAAGATTTTCTATAAATTTGTTGTACCATTGGTGTGATATGATTGCCTTAACGTGCATTACCATCGTAATCTAAGTTCTACTTAGTCGCCTTTGATTACGCATCTGTTTTTGCCTACGCCCCTCCCTTGTTCATAGTCCACACACGCTATGATGCCGCCTGAACTACCTATTGCCGCAGACGCAGAAGCACCAGCCAAGCGACAGAAAGCCGACGCACTGCTTTCAAAAACCGTTGGGTACACCCTAGCTGGCCGGGTACCACAGATGCGGGTATTGGTAGTTATTGGATTACTGCTGACTATTCATTTTGTGTGGTGGTTTGCCGATTCCGACCACATTGGGTATCCGCCCCTGTTCTGGCTCCTGACGGTTTCGTTGGGCTTCAAGCTGCTGCGCATGCTGCATGAGTGGTACCACTACGTGCAGGTAAGCGAGCCCGTGGCGCCGGCCCAGCCGGATCATGTGTACACCGTTGATATACTGACCACCGCCTGCCCCGGCGAGCCGCGCGAAATGATTGTGCGCACGCTCACGGCCATGCAGGCCATCACGTACCCGCACACCAGTTACCTCTGCGACGAAGGCAACGACCCGTATCTGCGTGAGGTGTGTGCTACGCTGGGCGTGGTGCACGTTACGCGCCAGGTGAAGGTAGATGCCAAAGCCGGCAACATTAATAATGCTCTGCGGCAAGCCACTGGTGAGCTGTGCGTAGTCCTCGACCCCGACCACGTTCCTACCCCCGATTTCCTAGACAAGGTAGTGCCGTACTTCGCTGATCCGGAAGTGGGGTACGCTCAGGTAGTGCAGGCCTACGGCAACCAGCACGAAAGCCTGGTTGCGTTGGGTGCGGCCGAGCAGACCTACCATTTCTATGGCCCCCTGATGATGGGGATGAACAGCTACAACACCGCCCAGGCCATTGGGGCAAACTGTACCTTCCGCCGCACTGCTCTCGACTCCATTGGGGGCCACGCCGCCGGCCTGACCGAAGATATGCATACGGCCATGCGCCTGCATGCCCAAGGCTGGAAATCAGTGTACGTGCCGGAGATTGTGAGCCGGGGCCTGGTACCATCCTCCCTAGCTGCCTACTTTGCCCAACAGCTAAAATGGGCCCGCGGCAGCTTTGAGCTGCTGCTGCATGTGTACCCGCGCCTGTTTACGCGCTTTACCTGGCGCCAGAAGCTGCACTACCTCACACTGCCGCTGTACTTCTTTTCCGGAGTGGTTACCCTGATTGATATTGGGGTGCCCATTGCCTCGTTGGTGCTGATAGAGTTTCCCTGGCACTTATCATTGCCCCAGTTTGCGCTGCACCTCACACCGGTGCTGATGATTTCGTTGCTGATTCGCTACAATGCCCAACGCTGGCTGCGCGAGCCCCACGAAGCCGGTCTGCATCTGGCCGGCGGGTTCCTGCGCATTGGCACGTGGTGGATTTATTGTCTGGGCCTGGTGTACACGCTGCTGCGGGTGCGCGTGCCCTACATCCCAACGCCTAAGGAAGGCCGCACTGGCAATGAGTGGCAGCTGAGCTTACCCAATCTGTTGCTGGCGGGCTTATCCGTGGCGGCTGCGCGCTACGCACACTACGTTACCCAAACGCCCTACGCCCTGCTGATGATGGCCATTGCCATGTCGAATGCGGGCATTCTGCTGGCCTCGGTGCTTATGGCGCAGCATGATCTGCTGCAACGCCTCGTTGATTTGGCTACCTCCCGCCGCCGTTGGCGCTGGCTTTTGCTGAAGGCCGAGCAACTGGTTACGGAGCGGGCAAACCAATTACTACCCCGCCTCCGGACGGCAGCCGTTTTCATTGCCTTTTTTCTATTCACTACCCACTCCCTCATTAGCCTCGGACTAGGCTTCTGGCTACGTCAAACCTCACCCTCCGATGCCCTTATCTGGGTTCGGACGGGAGTTGGCAAGGTGCGTGTGGGTATGGCTGCCTCGCCGGCTTCTACTATGTGGCCTGCCTCCCTAGCCCCACCAGCCCAGTCAACGGCCAGCACCGCTCCTGAAGTAGTAGAAGTTCGGCTCGCACCAAGTAGTCCGCCGCAAGTAGATCTGGCAACGCTAGAGAAACTTGATGCGCAGGGCAGCTTACCGATGCTGAGCTGGGAGGTACAAAACGGCAAAGATGCGCGGGCAGTCTGGCAGCAAAGCATAGCTAAACTTCGGGAGCGTAACCGGCCCATACTACTTCGGCCGATTCTTCAGGCTAGTACCCCCACGGCTTACCGCACTGCCTGGCAACAGCTGGTAAGCAACTTCCGGGCTTCCGGCGATACCAGCGCCGTATGGGTCTGGACGCCGCCCCGCCCCGATTCCGTAGCCGCCTATTTCCCCGGCGCAGCCTACACCGAGTGGATTGCCGCCGACTATTTGAGCTCGGGAGCAGGCCCTGCTGATCAGGCCATCCAGAAATACAAAACACTGCGCATGCAGCTGGCCGAGCGGGCGGAGTTCAATAGCAAGCCTATTATCCTGATGGCCCCTTCTAAACCGAAGCAGGCTCTCCAAATACAAGCGCAGTATCTGACCCACACTTACCCCGAAATTAAGGCCCTGATTTTCGGCCTGGCTTCCACCAACAACGAAGTAGTTTCGGTTACCCCTGCCCATTAGCCTAGCAGCTTTTTTGTGCGCAACGTCCAGTATAAACCAAGCGGCCCCACCCGATATAGTATCGGGTGGGGCCGCTTGGTTTAAGAAGAAAACGAGGCTAGAAGCTCTGCACCATGTTGTTGTGCAAGGTGCGGGGAGTCCAGTAGCCGCTGGCAATAATGCGCCGGATAGTGAAGAGCGGATCCTGCTGGTCGCGCTTTTCGGCCAGCACAAAGGCCGCGTCCATGCCGCGCTTCTTCAGCTCCGGAATTGCCTCGGGGTTCCAGAGGCCAAAGGGGTAAGCGAAGTAGTTGATTTTCTTACCCGTAATTTCTTCCAGCTGCTTAGTGGGCTTCTCAATCTGCGTTACCCAATCATTGCCCTGGTACTTTTTCACGTTGTGATGGTCCCAGGTGTGCGAGCCGATAACGTTGCCTTCATCTGAAAGCTGCTTTACCTGCGCCTTGCTCATGTAGTTCGGGCGGCCTAGGCTCACCGTCATGATAAAGTACACGGCCTTGAAGCCATACTTATCGAGCGTAGGCCGGGCTACCGTAAACTGGTCGAGGTCGGTGTCGTCGAAGGTCAGCATAACGGGCTTGCTGGGCAGGGGCGCGCCGGTAGTCAGGTAAGCATATAGCTGATCGGGCAGGATGGTGTGGTACCCCGAGTCGGCCAGCATTTTGATCTGCTCCTTGAATTTCTCAACGGGCACAATGTAATCTTTGGCCCCTTTCGAGTCCTTGGCGCGCCAGTCCCGAATTTGGTGGTAGCACAGGATGGGCACCTGCGGCCGGGCCAGAATAGCGGCGGCATCCGCGCGTTTGCCGGCCGGTATGGTGGCGGGGCTACCGGTGTTGCCCGTGTTGGCAGCCGTAGCCGTACCCGCCGTGGTGATAGTAGCCGTAGAGGCCGAGTCAGCGGCAATGGCAGTGGAGCTGGCGGCCGTTTCGGCGGCAGTAGCGTTTTTGGCGTCGTTGCAGGCAGGCAGCGCGCCGAGAGTTACTAGGGTGGCAGCCGCTAGCAACGGGTAATGGGTAAGCTTCATGAACGGAGATAACGCGGCCGGCTAGGGTATGCCGTACTTTTGAAAGAAACGGGCTGACCTTCGCCGCGGGCATTGTACCTTCGCTGCGGGTCTTCCCTCCTACAAATCAACCGCTAATTTCCCGCATGGACAAACTCCGTGGCACTGGCGTAGCTCTCGTTACTCCTTTTACTCCTACCCCCGACCGCGCCGTAGACTACCCGGCCCTGCGCCGCCTCATCGACTTTACCCTGGAAGGTGGGGTAGAATACCTCGTCATCAACGGCACTACTGCCGAGTCGCCTACCCTTACCACCGAAGAGAAAGCAGAAATTCTGTGCGTTGCCAAGGAGCACACAGCCGGCCGCGTGCCGCTGGTATACGGCATCGGGGGCAACGACACGGCGGCCGTAGTGCGCACCATTCAGCAAACCGACCTCAACGGCGTTGATGCGCTGCTTTCGGCCAGCCCTTACTACAACAAGCCCAGCCAGCGCGGCATCATTGCCCACTACCGCCTGATTGCGGATGCCTCGCCGGTGCCAGTTATTTTGTACAACGTGCCCGGCCGCACGGCCTCCAACCTCACGGCCGCTACCACGCTGGAGCTGGCCAAGTACCCCAACATCATTGGTATCAAGGAAGCCAGCGGCAACCTGGAGCAGTGCATTGCCATTGCTGCCGCCAAACCCGATGATTTCCTGCTGATTTCAGGAGATGATATGATGACGACTTCGCTTATCAGCTTCGGCAGCGTAGGCATCATCTCGGTGCTGGCCAATGCCTTCCCGCGCCGCTTCTCCGACATGACCCGCCACGCCCTCAACGGCGACTTCAAGGCGGCCAGCAAGCTGCTTTTTGGCTTCTCGGATCTGAACCCGCTGATGTATGAGGAAAGCAACCCCGTTGGCGTAAAAGCTGCCCTAGCCGCCCAAGGCCTGTGCACCGATGCCGTGCGCTTACCGTTAGTAGAAGGCTCCGAGAGCTTAAAAGAGCGCATCGGACAGCTGCTGTAACTTAAGTAAGCATTATCTAAAAGCACCGGCCGGCCCTATGTGGGGCCGGCCGGTGCTTTTGTATTTAATTCAGGTTTATTGTCGGCCAAAGTAAGCGCCTCCATTAAACTCATTTTGGATACCCACTGACAGCAACTGGAACCTCATCCGTCGGGCATCAATATTCACGTAATCAAGCTCAACGAAACCGTACTGCGGATGGAACAGCAAAGTCAGACTAGCCGTACCCGCCCGGCAACGGGAAATGGCCGTTACCTTCTTACACTTCAGCTGCCCAAGAGGGGTAGCGCTAATTTGGTCGCCAACAGCTTTATAATGAGCTTTCACCACCATTTCACCTTCCCATACTGCCCAGTCAGGATTTGAGTAGTGCGAGCCAACGGCTAACTCCCAATCCCACTCTTGCCCAGGTTTGTACGGTTGTCTTATTTCAGGAAAAGGACTCAGCTCCAGTATAGCATAGTGCTCAAAGCGCGGAGGGTGAATCCAGACGCCATCGGCATTTTCTTTTACGCCCGTACCATTCTTCGCGCCGCCACTTTTACCCAGCCAGTCAATTGCTTTTTGTGTGGAATCACTTTCCCAAGCGATACCCCTTGAAAATAGCGTAACCGTATCATCCACGACCGAACGAGAGCCTTCGAAATGGCTTACCTGATACACGAACTGCTTGTTCCGGGCAAATATTTCCTGTTTCGCAGTTAATGGCGCCTCAGCATTTCCAACCACCTGACTCCCTGGATTTGCTTCGGTTTGGCAGGAAAGTAGGGCTAGGGATCCCCCAACCCAATACGGCGCTTTCACCCAAGAAACACAGCTGCTGGGCACGTTACCACCCACTAGCTAGCACATCGGCTACGTGCAGGGTTTTAATAGGTTTCTTCTCGCGGCGGATGTACGCATCTAGGTGCATGAGGCAGCTCGTGTCGGTGCTGATGAGGTAGTCGGCACCGGTGGCCAGGGCATGCTCCACTTTTTGCTCGGCCATGGCCACGGAAATGGCTTCGAACTTCACGGCGAAGGTACCACCGAAGCCGCAGCAGGTTTCGGTTTCGGCCATTTCAAGGCGCTCTAGGCCGCTGATAGCATCAAGCAGTTGGCGCGGAGCTTCCCGAATGCCGCACTCACGCAAGGCCGAACAGGAATCGTGGTAGGTGTATTTGCCGGTGAGGTTGGCCTTTGGGATGGACGTAATACCTAGCACATCCACCAGAAACTCGGTGAGCTCAAAGGCGCGGCGCTGCACGCCGTGGTAACGACCCGAATCGGGGGTACCTTCAAATAAATCGGCGTAGGTGTTGCGTACCATGCCAACGCAGGAAGCAGAAGGGCTTACAATGTAGCGCTCCTGCTCGGTCGGAAAATCGTCGAGAAATTTGCGGGCTACCTCACAGCTCTGCTCTTTATAACCGGCATTGTAGGCTGGCTGGCCGCAGCAGGTTTGGTTGGCATTGTAATGCACCTCGCAGCCCACCGACTCCAGCACTTTCACCATATTCATGGCCGTACGCGGGAAGAGTTGGTCTACAAAGCAAGGAATAAACAAGTCGACTTGAGGGGCTGGCATAGTAAGCAGAAGTAAAAGTCGGGGCGCGCCGTGTAGTGAAGCCTAGCACTTCACAAATACTTTCCCGAGCGCGTCATTACAAAGTAAGCCTAATGGCCCATAAAAATGCGCTGGTTTAGCCTCATGGCCTCAGCAAGTGCCTCCTGATTCAGGGCCAGCCCTACCCCCTGCTCCGCGGCAAACTCCAGGAGGCGCTCAGTGGGCATGTTGCCGGTCAGCTCATCGGCCGCCATGGGACAGCCGCCGTAGCCGCCCAAAGCGCCATCAAAGTGTCGGCAGCCGGCCTCGTAGGCCGCCTGCACCTTCTCGCGCCAGGTAGCCGGGGTAGTGTGCAGGTGAGCCCCGAAGCGAATAGTGGGAAAAGCAGCCGTCAGCTCCCGAAAGGCCGGGCCAATGGTTGCCGGCGTGGAAACCCCAATGGTATCAGACAGGGCCACAATACTTACGCCGAGGTCAGCAAGCTTCTGGGTGAACTCGCCGAGCACGGCTGGGCTCCAGGCGTCGCCGTAGGGGTTGCCGAAGCCCATGCTCAGGTACACCACCTGCTGTTGCCCGCTGCGGGCACATAGCTCCTGCATGCGGGCCACATCATCGAGGGCCTGAGCAATGCTTTTGTTGGTATTGCGCTGCTGGAAAGTTTCGGAAACCGACAGCGGGAAGCCGATATATTGAATCTGGGCATACTGGGCGGCGGTTTCCGCGCCGCGCAGATTGGCTACAATAGCCAGCAGCTTGGTTTTCGTTTGCGATACATCCAACCCTGCCAGCACCTCGGCTGTGTCGGCCAGTTGCGGAATGGCTTTGGGCGAGACGAAGGAGCCGAAATCAAGCGTATTGAAGCCGACTTGCAGTAGTTGGTTGAGGTAGGCAACTTTCTGCTCGGTAGGAATAAACGTAGGCCAGCCTTGCATGGCATCACGCGGGCATTCGGTTAGGTGCAGCATGGGAGGTAGTAAAGTTGGGTAGGAGCGTGTAAAGGTAACCGAAGGCAGGTTGAGGCCATGCGTTGGCCTAGGGCAATTCGGTTAGCTAGAAGGCACGCTGGAACCACCGCGCCACTTTGGCTATACCCGATGCCTAGGCCAGCGCTGCAGTTTAGTAGCTGTACTTACATCGAACTACTAGCCTCTAACTGGGGTTTATCCTATTACGACTTCCTGATACCCTAGCCCCCATCCATGCTGCTCCGCTTCCGCGCTCTGCCGGCCGTTTTTTTCGTCCTATTTCTTACTGCTTGTAGTCAAAGCCAGACGCTACAGGCCGTTTTTCAGAAATCCACCCCACATGAGGCCTACGCCCGCAAGCTGAAACAAGCCGGCCTAGCCGAAACCGCGCTGGGCCGCGACTGGCTCCGGGCCGCCGACCAGGCCCTGCGCGACTCGTTGGTGGTAAAGCTTCCATTTCAGGAAAGCGGCTTTTTTCCCGCTGACCGAGCCGTAGCCACGGGCCTGCGCTACCCCGTCCGGACCGGCGAAACCATTCATATCAGTCTGGTGCTGGCTCCCGGCACGCAAGCGCCGAAGGTTTTTATTGATGCCTACGAGCTAAGTCCCGACCGCGCAGCCCCTCGCCACCTGGCTGCCGCCGATACCGCGGCGCTCTCCTTCCGCTATGTTGCCGAAGCTGACCGCCAGCATATACTACGGGTGCAGCCCGAGCTCTTGCGCGGTGGCCGCTACACCCTTCGCATCCGGAGGGAGCCTAGCCTGGGCTTTCCGGTGAAAGGCAAAAACGACGTGGCGGTAGGCTCCTTCTGGGGAATGGCGCGCGACGGTGGCGCCCGCCGGCACGAAGGCATTGATATTTTTGCCCAGCGAGGAACGCCCGCCATTGCAGCAGCTAACGGCTACATCACGCGGGTAAATGAAACTCCGCTGGGTGGCCGCGTGGTATGGCTGGCCGATACCGACCACGGCCAGCATCTGTACTATGCCCACCTCGATAAGCAACTAGTGCAACCCGGCCAGCGCGTGAAGCCCGGCGATACGCTGGGCCTGGTAGGCAATACCGGCAACGCCCGCACCACCGCGCCGCATTTGCATTTTGGTGTGTACCGCAACGGCGCCGTGGACCCCTTCCCGTTTGTGCGCCGCCCTGATGCGTTGTTGCCTGCCCCTAAGGTATTGCCTACGCGCCTGGGCCAGTGGGTACGGGCTAAAGAAACCCGCCTGACGCTGCGCCGCACCCCGGCCGCGGCTGGCGTAGCGGCCGCTACCACCACCCGCCCAACCCCGCTGCTGGTGCTGGGCGCCACTGCCGAGTGGCTGCGGGTACAGCTGCCGGCCGGTGGCACAGGCTTCGTGCCCGCCAAAGCGGTGCTTACTGCTACCCCCTTGCGTAGCGAAAACCTCCTGGCACCTGCCGATTTGCGAGCCCGCCCCTTTGCTAATTCCCTAACCATTGCAGCCCTACCCGCACAAACCAACGTGGCCGTGCTGGGTGAGTTTGGTGGTTTCCGGCTGGTACGCCAGCCCAATGGCCGCACTGGTTGGCTGCCGGTAGTGGCTTCCTAAGCCGAGCGTGCCTAGCAAACAAAAGGGGCTGCAGCAAGCATGGCTGTTCTTCATACTTTGCTCATGTACCACCTCGTAGGTTTGCCCCGGTGATTGGAATACAGGAAAAGGAGCAGGCTCGGAGACCCTGCTCCTTTTCTTATGTTCACCATAGCTAACTACACGCAACTGTACTTACCCTACCCACACCGCCTCAAAGCGCACTCCCCTCTTTTGCACTCTTTGGAAATAGAAAAAGAGCCGACTGCTACATAGTAGTCGGCTCTTTCTTTATAAGATGGCTTGAAACGGAAGGCTTATTCCGCAATTACTACGGCCCGGCCTAGCTTCTTAGAATAGGCCAACCGCCGCTCCCGCCCATCAGTGGAAGTGTAGTCGAAGCCCACGGCGCGGTTGTCTTCGCGCACTGAGTTCCAAGACTCCGCATCGACATTCTCAGGCTGGGTAGCCGAACGGGGCACGGCGGGCTGCACAAACCGGTCTTCGCGGAAGAAACTGTTCATACCCTGCAGAATGGCAATTTCCTTATCCCGCACGGTAGCCGTCTGTGGGTCCTGCAGGTCGCGCTCATTAATAAGTGCGGTAGCCGGAATAATCTCTTTGCGCAGCGTGTCGCCGGCGCTACTGATGATCATGAAATAGGCCTGCGAAGTTGCTATTTTGGTACCGCGCAGCTGCAACACAAAGTTGTCTTTTGACTTGGTATTGGAGAAGTTACGGGTAGCATTCACCGTCCGCAGTACTGTGCGCGAGGTTACGCGGCCACGGTTGGCTTCAGGGGTAGGCGTAAACACGCGGTCCGAATTTTTGGAGGTTCCTACCTCGCGCTCGGTGGTAATACAGCCCGAAAGCTGAAGTAGGAAACAAGCCCCGAAGGCGGGGAGTAAAAACTTTTTCATGTAAGAGGAGTCAGCCATCATCAATTGAGTTCGGCAAAATACAAAACCTACCGACGCCCCGGAGTAAGGCATCTTATTCCGGTGATTTCCTACCAAAATGCGGTAGTGATGTCGTGTACCGCAAAAACGCGCTGCAGGTTGTGCAGTAATAAAGGAAATTAAACCTGAATACCAAGCCTTCGCGCCCTGCCCACGGCAGCTATGGCAAAGGCAAAATACTACGTAGTGTTAATGGAGAATGCTTTGGCGTTAGAACAGGCCTAGCTCAAACCCCACCAGCCACCGGGGCAGCTCCGGGAAAGTTGGATTGGCACCAGAGGTAAAAGTATCAGAAAGCCGGTAGCGGGCAGTGGCGGCGTAGCGGCCGGCACCAAGGCGCGCGCCCAGCCCATACGGCCAGCGGCGCACGTAGTCGAGGCTTTTCTCCGTTACGATGGTGCGCTTACCCCCGCCGGTGCCGGGCCGGTCTTCATAGTGATGCGACGCGCCCAGGGCATAGCCGCCCCACGCGCTCAGGTCGAGGTAGTGCCCGATTACGTTGCCGCGCCGGCCGTAGCCAAAGCGCACGTACGGCTCCAGGTGCAGCTGCGTAAAGTTCAACGACTCGGAATGATGTTGTGCGGGTGTTGGCAGCAGTTTCGTATCGGTTTGCTGCAAATGATACCCTAGCCGGGCCAGGCGCAGATCAAAGCCCGCAGCCAGCCCCCGGGTTAGCCGGTACTTGTGGCGCACCCCCAGCACAAACTCCGCCGACTGCAGGTAGTGCAAATCGGCGCCGGGGCCGCTGGCCCTGCCCACCACGGGGGTATAGCCTACATATACATGCCGGAAAAAGGCGCGGTTAGGCCCGTACTTCACTTGTGCGGAATCGGTAGCCGGAACTTCGCGGAGCACCACCCGCTGGGCTTGGGCCGAGGGGGTTGCAGCCGCTACCAGGGCTAGCAGCAGCGCCGAGGGTATAAAAGACTGCCTCATGGGGCTAAATAAGTATGCGTGTACCCGCGGTAATGCACCCGAACGGCGTAGCCCGGAAGCAAGCGGCGCAACGGGACCTGCAACACCGCGCGCTGCTGCACCTCCAGCACCTCATACTGACGCAGCACTCCGTTTTTGTCAAGTAACTGCCAGTACAGATACTGTGTGGGGGAAGTGCTGGTTTCAGCCTCGGGTTGCAGGGCGATGACGGGCCGGGTCGGCTCCTGCCCTACGGCAGCCACCGCTCTGAGGGCTTTGGTAGCCTGAGTTGAATCAGCAACTAAAGGCAGCGTGCGGGCCGGTATGTGCGCCGCCTCTGGCCGAATGATAACAGCCAGCATTGTATCCTGCTTCACCATATCAAAGGAAACCGGCGCGGCAGCCAGCGGCGTAGTAAAAAAGGAAGCGCGTGGTATACCGTAGCCGTGGGCGTAGTCATAATACGGATAAAGCCGCGCCGATTTCTGAAGCTTCTCGAATAGCTGCATGGCCGTAAGCTCGCGCTGCTGCTGCCAGGCACAGGCCGCAAAACCCGCCACTAACGGACTGGCAAATGAGGTCCCTTCGGTGCGCTCGTAACCGCCGCCGGGTGTAGCCGCTATTACTATCCCAAACGCGGCCACGTTGGGCTTTAGTCGCTTGCCGGAAGCAGGCCCGTAGCTACTGAAATCGAGGTGCAGATAGGTATCCGGATCAACCCCGCCCACGGCCAGCACAGAGTCGCCATCAGCAGGCGTGCCCACAATGCGCCACTGCGGGTCTTCCCCATCGTTGCCGGCCGCATTTACCACCAGCATGCCTTTGCGCACGGCCAGCTCAGCGGCCCGCGCCACCAAGCTGGTGTGCCCATTCATCTGCTCCGGAAAATAGCGCCGGGCGGTGTAGCCCAAGGAGGAGTTGATGATGTCGGCGCCGTTGCGGTCGGCCCACTCGGCAGCGGCTAGCCAGGCTTCTTCCTCGGCGTACTTTTCCCGGTACATCTGCTCAGTACGGGCCAGCAGAAACTCGGCTCCGGTGGCCAGGCCCAAGTGGGTACTATCAGGCAGGCGACCCGCTATGCAGGACAGAACCTCGGTGCCGTGGCTTCCACCGCGGTACACATCTGGCCGGTAGTGCAGAAAATCATAGGTAGCGACAATGGCATTGCGCTGCCGCAAGTGCGCAAAAGCAGCGTGGCGGTCGGTGCCAGTAAAACCCACATCGAAAATGGCAATGCGCAGCCCGCGCCCATCCAGGCCAGCCTGTTGAAACGAGCTAGCGCCTAAGCTGGCCGTTTGCCGCCGGGCCAACGAACGGTCGGACGCAGTCAGCGGCTTGATTTTATCAGATGAAGAGCGGGGCCGCGCCGCCATCACTAGGTCTGCTTGCGGCCAAGCCGTCACGCTCCGGATGCCGGGCACCAGCCGCAAAGCAGCTGCCTGAGCAGGTGTGGCCCGGCAGGAAACAGCGTTAAACCACCGGCTAACCAAAGTAATGGTATCCGACAGGGCCTGCACGCGGGCGACGTAGTCGGGGCGCACCGGAAAGTCGGTGCTATCAGAGGCGGGCAGGTGCTGACGCCGGCGCCGGGCCTGGGCTGGGGCGCTGAAGTAGGTTGCCGGCTGCAACTGCTGGCCCGCTTTATCCCGGAAGGTAACCCAGTATCGGCTTGGCGGCTCTGCGGGGCTAGTACCTGCCACCGCGTCACCGCTTCCGAGCCCGCCGTAGCCTAGTGCCACGACCAGTAATGTAAAAATCAAACGCAAACCCGACCGAGCTATAAAAAGAAAAATCTTGCGTATCGAAGGTACAAGAAACTGCCGATTACCTGGCTGCTTGTTTCTGCCTATGCGGGTTTGCCAGCTAGTACCGTAACTCGCAACGGATGGGCTTCGTTGTACGGGTACTTTACCTTTTGCTTACTATTTTTCACATGAAATATTTTCGATTTTCGCCCGTACTTGCTTCGGTGTGCGGTGTAAGTTTTTTGCTAAGTACCACGGGGTGCGTATCGCAGAAAAAGTACACAGCCTTGCAAACTCAACTGACGGATACTTCCCGCTCCCGGGACCAACTGCAGGCCGAAAAAAATGCTTTGCAAGAGGAAAAGGCGCGCAACGAAGAAACACTGCGCACCAGTTTGCTTACCAAAAACCAGCAGGTAAGTCAATTAAATGCCAGTCTGAGCGGAGCGCAGCAGGAGAACTCGCAACTATCGGCTGATTTGCGCGGCAAAGAACAGCGCATTGCCGATATGCAGCGCATCCTCGACCAGAAAGATGCCGCAGTAAAAGCGCTGCGTAAAAAAGTGGGCGATGCACTTCTAGGATTTAATGCACAGGACCTGCAGGTTAATGTAAAAAACGGAAAAGTGTATGTATCGCTTTCCGAGCAATTGCTATTTAAATCTGGCTCGACGAAAGTAGATCCCAAGGGCCAGGAAGCGCTTAGCAAATTAGCTACCGCGCTTAAAGGCAACCAAGATGTAAATGTGCTGGTAGAGGGCCATACTGATAATGTGCCCATTGCGAAAGGCACCGCCGGCATGCGCGACAACTGGGACCTGAGCGTGTTGCGAGCCACTGAAATCACGCGTATTCTGACGCAGGGTGGGTTGCCAGCTTCCCAGGTAACGCCTTCCGGCCGGGCTGAATATGTTCCGGTTGCACAAAACGATTCGCAAACCAATAAAGCGCTGAATCGCCGCACAGAAATTATTCTGACCCCAAAATTGGATGAACTTTTCCAAATTTTGGAACAGAACTGATCTGATTCTTATTTGGTAGCAAAACGAGCGGCTTTCTGGTTTTCAGAAGGCCGCTCTTGTTTTGTGCAGCATTATAATATGCTGATTGGCAATTAGTAAACCTCTCGATAAATCCTTTAATTAAAGCCGTTATTAACAGGTATTATCACTGCATATCATAGGCGGGTTCTTACCTTAATTCATTTTGTTGTACTTATTTTCATTTATTCTTCAACAAATATGGCATTACTTCGTACCAGAAATAAAAAATACATAGTTGTTGGAAATAAAATCAGTATTGGGTACCTAAGTAGTTTACGAAAACTAGATAGAAAACAAATAATTTTCTATCAACAAGCATTACTGCTTGGTGTACTGAAATATTCCTGCATCTTTGACCAGAATTTCATTTACTAATAAATTAAAATACTAAATCATGGCAACTGCTGACCTAAATAAGCTGCAACAAATTCTGGCGAATGCCGAGGAGAATGATGCAGTTCTAACTCAAATTCGGAAGCAAGTAGTAAAAGTTACTGAGATGATTACGGAGCTGAATGCGATGCTAGAGCCCGGCTATCGGATTGAAAAGAAAGAGCGTAAGCCCCGCGCCGTGAGCGCCACCGGCAAGCGCCCAGGCCGCCCAAAGAAAAACGTAAGCGCTGAGTAATTCTGCGTTCAGTTGTATTAAAAAAGCCTGGCACCCCGCAAGGAGCGCCAGGCTTTTTAGTGCGCGGTTTCCGGTAGAAAAGCTCCTAGTACTCTGCATGGGGTAAAGCAACAGGAGCACCTAGGCAGGTGGCGTTGGCTCGCCTAAACGCACAAGTTCACGCTCCTGCCACACCCGGCCATCGTGCCGGTACAGCACCAGTTCACGCAGCTCCGCGCTGGCTCGGTACGTGCGGCTTGCAAAATCTTGACGCAGCTCCGGAACCATGTTGGGCGGCAAGTCGCGGGTGGCCAGGGTCATGTGGGGTACGAATGGGCGAGTTTCTTTAGGCACCGTGGGCAGATGCACCGCGCACCACCGGTAAAGCGCCGCGTGCAGCTGCTGCAATGGCTCCTGCTCTATTACCCGCACGTACAGGGTACGGTTCTGAAACCAAGCGAAATCATGCAGATGAAGCGGGCAGGCGGCCTGCGTGGCAGCAAAGGTGCGTAAGGCGGCTGCGGCCTGCGCCTCAAACTCGGGCGGTTGGCGCAAGGGTGGCACTAGGGTAATATGCGGAGGCAACCGCGTAGCATTGCGGCTGCCGGTACGCCGCTGCACCTCCTGCTTCAGTTCCCAAACCTCGCTTTTGATGGGTTCGGGGGCTAGCAACGCTACCAGATACAGCTCCATACTGCCGGGGCATCGGGGGCCCATTTGGTGATAGTATACAGAAAGAGCTCCGTTTTACTGAGTCTGCTGGCTTGCGCCAAGACGTTCAGTAAAACGGAGCTCTTTCTGTATACTGCCCGATTCGCGCGTTAGTTGCAAACAGGCTATGCGGCCGTTGGGAGGTTTAGAGACCGTACTTGCTGAGCAGATACACCAAGGCGGCCATGCTCGCGCCGCCTAGTTCCAGCTCGCGGCGGTTCACTTTGTCAAAAGTATCGGCGGCGGTGTGGTGAATATCGAAGTATCGCTGCGAGTCACACTCAAAGCCAATGAGGGCTTTGGCTTGCCCCTTCAACGGGCCGATATCGGTGCCCGCGTGGCCGGGGCCGAATTCGGTGCTGCCGTAAGGCTGGAGCAGCGGCTGCCACTGCTGCACTTTGCGCACGGTGGCGGGGTCGGCCTCAATGTTAAAGCCGCGGGGCGTGAAGCCTCCCCCATCCGATTCAATGGCAGCCAAATGCTTTTCGCCGGCGGCTTTAGCCAGCTCAGCGTATTTGTTGCCGCCGCGCACGCCGTTTTCTTCGTTCATAAACAGTACGGCCCGAATGGTGCGCTCCGGCCGCAGGCCCGAGGCTTTCAGCAAGCGCAATACTTCCATGCTCTGGGTGCAGCCCGTGCCGTCGTCGTGGGCGCCTTGGCCCAAGTCCCAGGAATCGAGGTGGCCGCCAATGGCTATAATCTCATCGGGGTATTTCGAGCCCTTGATTTCGCCCACCACATTGTAGCTTTTCACTTCCGGCAACGTCTGGCAGCTCATTTCCAGCTCCACCGTCAGGTTGTTATCGGCTTTGAGTAGTTGGCTTAGCTCATCGGCGCTGTTGGTGCTGAGGGCGGCGGCGGGCACTTTGGTTACTTGGTCGCTGTAGCTCATCATGCCGGTGTGCGGGAAGTCGTCGTGGGCCAGGGTAAGGCTACGCACGAGGGCACCTACTGCACCTCGCTTAGCAGCCTCCACAGCGCCGCTGCGACGCTGGTCACCGGCTTCGCCGTAGGCCCGGCCGGTTTCTATGTACAGCGGGTTCATGGGGCGGTTGAAGAACACGAGCTTGCCTTTCACTTTTTCGGCGGGCAGCGCGGCCAGCTCTTGCATGCTCTGCACTTCCACTACCTGGGCTTTCAGCTTGCCATTGGTACCAATGGAGCCGCCCAGCGCGCACACGTTCAGGGCTACACCTTTGCCTTTTGAGCCTCTGGCCTGTGCTTTTTCCTTGGCGCCTCGCTCCCAGTGCGGCACCATCACTTCCTGCAGGTATACTCTATCGAGGCCCATTTTTTCCATCACCGATTTGCCCCACTGCACAGCCTGCTCCGCCTGGGGCGAGCCGCTCAGGCGGGCGCCAATACGGCCCGTGAGGTGGCGCAAATTCTCGTAGCTTTCGCCACGGGCCAGAGCCTCGTCATAGATTTTGCGAATAACTACGGAGTCGATTTTGGAGGAGGCAGCGGTTTGGGCCGAGGCCGCCAGCGGAACCGCGGGCAGCAAAGTGGCCGCCAGCCAGAATGCCCGGCGGAAATGAGCAATACGCATAAAAGAAAGGGGAAAGAGGAGTGCTGATAATAGAGGTGAATAGAACCAAAAAGCGCTTCGGGGTTGCAAACAAAACAGGCTACCCTTACTAGGGTGGTGCGGACGCCAAACCGTCATCGGCACAGCTAATCGGATACTAGCGTGTAACCGGCGGGTTTGCCCCACCCTGTATGCCTAGCGCGAGGCCGCCCCGAACCGACGGGCCGTGGCGGTAGGAAGCTTGGTTGCGTCGCGCGGAATTTTTACTTCCAGCAGGTAATCATACTCATTGTCCTTTACCGTGGGCACGGGCCTAGTAGCACCCAGGGCTTCGGCTGTTTCCAGAATGGTGTTGGAATGGCCTACCACCACCACCGTTTGGCCAGAATACTCCTGCCGGATGCGGGCCGCCAGTTCTGGCAGCTGGCGCGCATTGTAGGGCAAAATAGTGAGCTTGCGGGCCGTGGCCAGGGACTCAACGGTACCGCGGGTGCGGGAGGTTTCAGTAGAGAAGACGGCACTAACCGGGCGCTTGCGCAGCACCTGCTGCAGGGCCACGGCGCGCTGCTGGCCGGCCGCTGTCAGGAGCGGATCAGCCAGGCCGGGCGTGAGGTCTTTTTCGCCGTGACGCACAATATAGACGGTGGTATAGGCCTTGGGTTTAGCCTTCTGCTGCCAGGCGGCACACGCACCTCCTACCAGCAACAGCAGCACCGGCAGCAACCACCGCACCTGACGCAAAACCTTCAGACGACAAACCAAAAAATCAGAGTTCATACAACCAGCGCAGCTAGGGAAAAACGAAAAGTAACGGACGAGTGGGGCTTATTTGGCCGCCAGAATTTGCTTCAGTTCAGCCGATGACACCGTGAGCAGGCCCACTTTGGGAAGCCGCTCCGTGAGCGTGCGCCAGTTGGGGTCTTGGCGGAAAACCGGACCGAGTAACTTGATGGCCTGCGGCACCTGCTGCTTATTGGCCAGACTGATAGCGTGCCAGTACTTCATTTCGAGGTTCTGCGGGAACAGCTTTTCGGCCGCGTCATACTCTCGGATGGCGCCCGGCACGTCGTTTTTCTCCACGGCCAGGTCGCCGGCATTCATGTGCTCGTAGGCGCGGTGCAGGCGCAGCAGGCGGGCCAGCTCCTTCAGTGGCTCGGCGGCATCATCTACCCGCAAGTCAATGAGGCGGTCTTCCCAGATGCCGGCGCCGGGCTTGGCCCGCACAATAAGCAGCGCCGCCGACTGCCGCCCCCGGATATCACCGCCCTGCGCCTGCGCAGCATCCAGCGCCGACACTACTCGCTCGGCGAAAGGTAGCTTCGCGTTTTGCTCATAGGCTTTGGCCATGGCAGCCGGCACCGTGTTTTTAAGCATCATGTTGGCCTGCACCGAAAACTGGTTGCCCTGCTGATGCCCGGCCATATCAATGCACTTACTGCCGGTGTGCGTAGCCACGCGGCCCTGGTTATCAATGATGGCCACCTGCCGCACGTCGCGCCCCTCGTCGGTGCTGATCAGCTCATCGAGGGCTTGCTGCGCCGACTTGCCGCTTTTCAGCAAGGCCAGCCCCCTAGGGCCAAAGGATTTGTTGGTGAAAGACTGAGTAGCCACGGCGCCTACCCCGGCCTCGGCCCAGCTTACACTGGTTCCTACTGAAAACCAATGGCTTTGTACGGCCACGGCCAGGTCGCCGGTTTGCGGGTCGCGGGCCACAATGCTGTAGGTATGCGCCAGTGGGTCAGAGGTGGTGTACACCTGAGCGGCGGCAGAATAGGTCAGGCCCGAGAAGGCCACGGTCAGGAAGAGCAGGATTCGTTTCATCAGGCAAAGGGGTGGTTGGAATGGCAAGTTACACGGGTTCGGGGTTGAGGCTGCATGGCAAGCTAGCCGTAGGCCGGCAGAAGTTAGCGCTTCGGCGTTACCTTGCCCCCATGACCCATGCGCCTCCCCGAATTCTGGCCCGCCGCCTCAGCAAGCAATACGGCTCCCACCGCGTGGTACACGAGGTATCGTTTGAGCTCCAGGCCAGCGAAACGCTGGTGTTGCTGGGCCCCAGCGGCTGCGGCAAGACTACCCTGCTGCGCATGCTAAACCGCTTGGTGGAGCCGGATAGCGGTACAGTGCACGTGAACGGCCACGACGTACGCAGCATGCGCCCCGAGGAGCTGCGGCGCGGCATGGGCTACGTCATTCAGCAAGTGGGTTTGTTGCCACACTACACCGTGGCCGAAAACATAGGGGTGGTGCCTCGTCTGCTGGGCCAGGATGCGGCTCAGATTGAAGCCCGCACTGAGGAGCTTCTTACTCGCCTGCAATTGCCACCGGCGCGCTTTGCCGGTCAGTATCCGCATCAGCTTTCCGGCGGGCAGCAGCAACGCGTGGGGCTGGCCCGGGCCTTGGCCGCCGACCCGCCCATTGTGCTGCTCGATGAGCCTTTTGGGGCCCTTGATCCTATCACCCGCACGGGCATCCGAAGGGAGTTCCGGGAGCTGCCGGAGCTTCAGCAAAAAACCGTGGTGCTGGTTACCCACGATGTACAGGAAGCCTTCGAGTTAGCCGACCAGATTCTGCTGCTCGATGCGGGACGGGTTCAGCAATTGGGCACCCCTAGGGAACTGCTGTTCCGGCCCGCCAATAACTTCGTGCGGCGCTTCTTTGAAGCCGAGCGACTTACCCTGCAGCTGCACACCATCCGGCTCTCTGACGTATTGACAGATCTAGTAAATGGGACTGACGTTTCTTTTATAAGAGACTCTTTATCAGACTACAGACCGGTAAAACCTACTGTATCAGTTCATACACTACTGGAGCTGCTTAACTCAGTAACCTCCTCATTAGCTCCGGCAGCACCTCCTGAAAATGGTACACCGCCGGAGCCGCAACTGGGAATCCGACTAGCCTCCTCTGACGGCCAAATCCTCTCGATTGGGCTTACTTATTCTTCCCTGATGGCTGCCTTCGGACGAGCCGTCCAACGCCTTTCTGTAGCATGACAATGTGGTCGGAGCTTCTTGCTTTCTGGTACGCCCAAGCCGATAAACTAGGGCAGCAAACGCTCCAGCACATCGGCCTGACGGCCGCCTCCTTGGTGCTGGGGGTGCTGGTAGGCGTGCCGCTCGGGCTGGTGCTTTCGCGGAGGCCGCGGCTGGCGCCGTGGGTGCTGGGCGGAGCCGGTATTCTGCAAACTATTCCAAGCATTGCGCTGCTGGGCTTCCTGATTCCGGCCCTGGGCATCGGACCGGGACCCGCTATTCTGGCGTTGTTTCTCTACTCTTTGCTTCCTATTATCCGCAATACCCTCACCGGAATCAGGGGTGTAGATGCGGCGGTAGTGGATGCAGCTCGGGGGCTGGGCCTGACGGACGGACAGGTGTTGCGGCGTGTAGAATTGCCCCTTGCGTTGCCGGTGCTGCTGGCCGGAATCCGGACGGCGGCGGTTATCAATGTGGGAGTGGCTACGCTGGCCGCTTACATTGCCGCCGGGGGACTAGGCGAATTTATTTTCGGCGGCATTGCCCTTAATAATTCCGCCATGATTCTGGCCGGCGCCATTCCGGCGGCGCTGCTGGCATTGGGGTTTGACGCTGGCCTGGCCGCCATCCAACGGCTTTCGGGCCGCAAGCTGATGCGGGCCGGCCGGGCCCTAGCGGTGGCTCTACCCCTGCTCACGGGCCTGTACCTGCTGCCCCGCGCCTCTAGTAAGCTGCTGGCCGGGTTCAGCCCCGAGTTTGTGGGGCGCTCCGATGGGCTGCCGGGCCTGCGCCGCATCTATGGGTTGCAGCCCGCCTCCGTGGTGCTGGCCCCCGCGCTGGTATACGAAGCGGCCCGCCACGGCGACGTTGATCTGATTGACGGCTACTCCACCGATGGCCGGATCAAGGCCTACGACCTGCAAGTACTGCGCGACGACCGCCACGCTTTCCCGCCCTACCAGGCGGCGCCTGTTATTCGGGAGCAGGTGCTGAGCCAGCACCCGGAGCTAGGAGCGGCACTTAGCCGGCTCGCCGGGCAGCTTTCTGACTCGGTGATGACGGAGCTAAATTACCGGGTTGACTTTCGCCACGAAACGCCCCGCGCCGTGGCCCAGGATTTTCTGCGGCAGCGCGGGTTGTGGCACGAGCCCCAGCCCGCTACCGGCGCCACTATTCGGCTCGGCTCCAAGATATTTGGTGAGCAGTACATACTTATTGAATTGTACACGGCCTTGATTCGGGGGTATACTGCGCTAGGCGTAGAAGCTAAAACCGGATTGGGCGGCACCGTAATTTGCGCGGAGGCATTGCGTACGGGCTCCATCGATATGTATCCGGAATACACCGGCACCGGCCTGCTGGTGGTGTTGCAGCCCTCACCCGCCACCCTCGATTCCCTGGGGCCCAACCCAGAGGCGGTGCTGCGGTATGTGCGGCAGGAGTACCGGCGCCGCTACCACCTAGAGTGGCTGGCCCCGCTGGGCTTCAACAACACCTATGCTTTGCTGATGCGCCGCCAGCAGGCCAGGCAGCTCGGCATTGCCACCGTATCGGAACTCAGCGCCTTACTGAAATAAGGCTGCTGGCTTAGTGGCACACGCTGTGAGCGCGCAGCTTCCCTGCTGTCAGATTTTGTCTTGGTGGATGAGGCGCCTGTAGATGCTCACCAGCTTGGGTTGCGATACGCCCGCCCAATGCAGCAGGGCAATAAGTGTAAACACTGCCTGCAGCCTAAACACGCCGTTTTCTAGGTACTTGCGGGCCGAGGTAGTTACGGCATGCGGCACCACCCGGAACTCGCCGGCCCGGCGCAGGCGACGCACAATTTCCTGGTCTTCCATCACGACCAGATCCTCGCGGTAGCCGCCGGCTTGTTCAAATACCTCGCGCTTCACGAACAGGCTTTGGTCGCCGAACCGAATGACATCCACATCGAAGCGGGTAAACCATGCGTTCAGGCGCAAAAACCAATGTCCATGATCAAAGCGCAATCGAAAGCAGCCGCTACAAGCGCCTGTTTCCAGCGCCGCTTGAATGTGAGCCAGAAACCCAGCCGGCGGCACCGTATCGGCGTGCAGAAAATATAACACCTGCCCCCGTGCGGCCCTAGCCCCCTGATTGAGCTGAACTGCCCGTCCCCGGTTGGGACACTCTACCACCCTAGCGCCGGCAGCCCGAGCCAGGTTGGCGGTTCCGTCGGGGCTAGTAGCATCCGCCACAAGCAGTTCCACCGTATCGTCTGCCTCCCTGCGCAACTGTTGGAGCAAGCCGGTGATGCCCGCCGCTTCCTGGTAGGTAGGAATGATGATGCTGAGAAATGGAGAACCGGAAGCCAAAGCAGAAACGGCAGATGAAGCTGCAAGAACCATTATTTTCTAATTTCAAGCCAGCCTCTCACCTCAGTAGCTGGTGGTCAGGTAGCTTTCCGGCGGGTAATCCTACCCTTTTTTCAGGGCCAGATGCGGCAGGGCTTCACACCAAAAGGCCCGACTACGCAGTGAGTGTAGTCGGGCCTTGGGGCGGTTTAGCGCTTTGGTTAGCCTAGTCCCTCTGCCGACTCGCCGGGGCCTGGTTGGGCGCTGCCCAGGTGTGGCGCATCTGGGGCGTGGCCGGCCTTGGTAGGGCTCAGGTCCCAGGAGGCGTTCATTTCGCGCAGGCCATACAGCGCCGTCAGATCATACTGGCAGGGCACAATGGAAATATAGTTCTGCGACAACGCATACTCATCGGTATCCTGGCCCTGGTCCTGGTTCACAAAGTTGCCAATCAGCCAGTAATAAGGCCGGTTGTAGGGGTCATGGCGCAAGTCAAACTCTTCCTGCCACTTGGCGCGGGCCTGGCGGCACAAGCGTGCACCTGCTATGGGCTGCGCCGATTTCTTGGGAATGTTAATGTTGAGCGCCACGCCTTCCGGAATTCCATGCGCCAATGCTTGCCGGCAGAGGTGCTCCACCCACTCTTCTACGTGCGAAAAATCGGCGCCGTGGCCGTAGTCGCAGAGGGAAAAGCCGATGGCGGGAAGGCCTTCAATAGCTGCCTCAATAGCCGCCGACATGGTACCGGAATACAGCACATTCACGGAGGAATTGGAGCCATGATTGATGCCAGAAACCACCAGATCGGGGCGGCGGTCTTTAAGCACGTGGTGCTTGGCCAGCTTCACGCAGTCGGCGGGGGTGCCGCTGCATTCATAGGCTTCAATGCCTTCAAAGAGTGTACTAGGGTCGAGGCGCAGGGAAGTACCAATGGTAATGGCATGCCCCATTCCCGACTGCGGCGAGTTAGGTGCTACCACCACTACTTCGCCAATGCGGCGCATGACGCGCACCAGGGTAGCAATGCCGGGAGCGGTAATGCCGTCGTCGTTGGAAATAAGAATAAGCGGTTTGGAAGCTTCAGCAGACACAGGCAGTAAAGTTGAGTGAAGTAAACAACGCCGCAAAAGTAAGCACCACATTGGGGCGAGCACGGGCGCAGCTCAGGTAGGTAACGCCGCTGCCCCCGGCCGGGTTTTCAACTACTCCCTGTTGTGCTTCGTATAGAGGCCATGCTACAGCGTTTTCTACCCGTTTACACGTTCCTGATGGCTAGCACCGTGGTGGGCTCGCTCACTGGCTGCGACACCAAAACCACCGGTGCAGGCGCGGGCACCGAAACGCCTCCTTTTGTGCCGCAGGCCGGCAAAACGGCACCCACCGCCTCCCCGATAACGCAAAGCGCCAGCCTCCCCAACAGCCCGACCGGAGCGCCTACCCCCGACTCCTTGCACCTGCTGAGCCCAGGGCGCGCCGGGCGGTTGCGCCTAGGCATGCGCGAAGCCAAAATCAAGCAAGTAGTGCCGGCGCAGCTATTACGCGCCACTACCTATCAGGACAAAGGCCAGACGCTGCCCGCCTACGAGATGCGCGACGCTCAGAAGCCCGACGCGCCGCCCACCATCCTGCATCTTATCGGCGACTCTGTAAACGGTTTTGTCCTGCGCCGCATCCGCATCTATGACCCGCAATACCGCACGGCGGAAGGCATTGGTGTGGGCTCGCCGTTCGGGGCCGCCCGCCAGAATCTGGGCCTAACGAAGGTACGCAACACGCCGGCGGGCTTTGCCGCAGTGTCCGGCGAGGTGCAAATGGCCTGGGTAGTCGACCCCAAGTCGTTGCCGGCCAAGCACCCCGAGGAGATGAGCTCCGCCGACATTCCGCCCGCGGCTCGTATCACGGGGGTATTACTTTACCGGTAGCTGCTGGTGAGGGGATGTTGCATTGCGCCACAAATATTGTACTTTGGCAACGCCGGATGTATTCAGATACATCCATATTGTTGAACCTACATGCCCCGGCCCGCTCCCGCCTATGGCCCTGTTTGAAAACCGTTACCGAACCCACGATTTAGGGCTACTGCTTCTCCGCGTGGGAATCGGCATTATGTTTACCATTCATGGCTACCCCAAGCTCATTGGCGGGCCGGAAGCCTGGACCCAAGTAGGCGGGGCCATGAAAATAGTAGGCATCAACTTCGCGCCAGCATTCTGGGGGTTTCTGGCGGCCGCGGCGGAGGCCGTGGGCGGGCAGTTAATTGCCGTAGGGCTGTTTTTCCGGTTTGCTTGCGGTTTGCTGCTGGCCACCATGATTATGGCCACCATCATGCATCTGCACAGCGGCGACAATTTCAATGCGTACTCGCACGCGCTGGAAGCCGCTTTCCTGTTCCTGGGCCTAGCTTTTGCCGGCCCCGGCCGCTACAGCCTCGACCAAATGCTGTTTCCGGCCCCGCGCCGCCTGTACTAACCGCTGCCGGTAACAGCCGGCTTTGCTATTTCATCCTGAGCAGTCGGCGCTTTTTTGCGGCGCACATGCTCAGGATGTGCTTTTTTCAAGCCACCTTCTGCCCGCGCGCCGCGTCCTTGGCGGGTCATTATTCCTTTCCTGCATGTTCTCATTTCTTCTCTCCTCCCTTCTGCTGGCGGCACCTGCCCTGGCGGCCCCCGATTGGCGTACGCCGTTTGAAAAAGGTAACGGAAACACCACTACTACCCACGCCGAGTGCATTAGCTACTACCAGCAGCTAGATGCGGCTTATCCGGAAATTCAGCTTCGCGAAGTAGGCAGCACCGACAGCGGCCGGCCCTTGCACGAGGTGGTGGTATCCTTGGATGGTGATTTCGAGCCGGCTTCGGTCCAGAGCAAGGGTAGGCGCATTGTGTTTATCCAGAACGGCATTCACCCCGGCGAGCCTGAGGGCATTGATGCCAGCATGGCCCTGGCCCGCGACTACGTACAGAAAGAAGAGCTGCGCCGCCAGTTGGAAGATGTAGTGCTGGTCATCATCCCGATATATAACGTGGATGGCTCCTTGAACCGCAATTCTACCACGCGCACCAACCAGAACGGCCCTGAGAGCTACGGCTTCCGCGGCAACGCCCGCAACCTCGACCTGAACCGCGACTACATCAAGCAGGACTCGCGCAATGCTCGGGCGTTTGCGCAGCTATTTCAGCGCTGGCAGCCCGATATCTACGTGGATACGCACACCTCCAACGGCGCCGACTACCAGTACACCATGACGCTCATTGCCACGCAGAAAGACAAGCTGCACCCGGCCCTGAGCCAGTACATGCAGCAAAAGCTGTTGCCGGCTCTGTACGGCGGCATGGACAAGAAAAAGTGGTACCTCACGCCCTACGTCGACTTTGAAGGCCGCACACCCGATGCCCGGGGCCTAGTAGGTTTTCTGGAAACGCCGCGCTACTCCACTGGCTACACCACCCTGTTCAACACCATCGGGTTTGTGACGGAAACCCACATGCTGAAAGCCTACTCGCCCCGCGTGAAGGTGACGTATGACTTCCTGGATTTGCTGATCAGGACAGTGCACCAAGATGGAGCCGCTATTGCACAAGCCCGCGCCACCGCTGCCCAGCAAACCCAAACCCAGCAGCAGTTTGCCTTGGGCTGGAAGCTCGACACCACCGCGGCGGAGCAGTTTAAGTTCCGAGGGTTTGCAGGCAAAACCAAGCCTAGTGAAGTAAGCGGCCTGCCCCGCCTCTACTACGACCGCAAAGCGTCCTTCACCAAATCCATACCGTACTACAACACGTTCCGGCCGACTACTACGGTGCAGCGGCCGCAGGCCTACGTTATTCCGCAAGCGTGGGGCGAGGTAGTAGAGCGCCTGCGCCTGTCGGGGGTTCAGCTACGCCAGCTACCTAGCGATACTACCATCACGGGCGAGGTGTACTACATTCAGGATTACAAAACCGGCCCGCGCCCATACGAAGGTCACTACCTGCACACGCAGGTGCAAGTGCGCACCGTACGCCAGGCCCGCCCCTTCCTGCGCGGCGACTACGTGGTTAGCCTGGCCCAGCCGGCGGCCCGCTACCTCATCGAAACGCTTGAACCCCAAGCCACCGATTCGTTTTTTGCTTGGGGCTTTTTCGACAGCATTCTGCAGCAGAAGGAATACTTCTCTGACTATGTATTTGAAGATGTAGCTGCCGAGCTGGTGCGCCAAAAACCCGAGCTGCGGGCGCAGCTGGAAGCCAAAAAGAAAGCCGAACCCGCCTTTGCCGCCAGCGCCGCCGCCCAACTCGACTGGGTGTACCGCCAGTCGGACCACTACGAGGCCTCACATTTGCGCTACCCGGTGCTGCGCGTGCTGTAGGCACTACCCTATTACTAGGCCCATTGATAGCAAAAAGGCCCTTCTTACGAGTAAGAAGGGCCTTTTTTAGTGTACCACTTAAGCAGTTTACGGCTTGTTCTGACCTAGTGAATTGGCATAATTTACTAGGAACGCCAGCTCGCGAGCTTCCGTAAAGCTGAGCTTGTTTTGCTTGGCGTACTGCTCAATCTGGCGCGAATGGGTGCGAAAGTACGCCAGCAGGTCTTTTTTGGGGTTGCGCAGTGCTAGCACGTTGCCATTGGGCAAACCCAGGTAAAAGTTGTCTTTTATATCCGTGTAGTACCCTACGGTGCGGCCCGGCATGCCGCCATAGCCGTATCCGCCGTAGCCATAGGGGCCGTTGTAGGTTACGGGGCGCTCAATCAGCCCTTCACGCCGCAACAGGATAATGGGGCCACCACTGAGCTGCTCGAAAAAGCCGGGGGCCCGGAAGTCACTGTAGTCGTTGTCGCGGTTCCAGCGGTAGGTCCGGAACACGCGCACCAATGCCGTATCGGGCAGTTCACGGCGGCGCGGCGGCGGCATCATGTTAAAGAACGGGTTGCCATAGTAGTAGCCCTGCCGCATGGAGTAAAAGTCATCGTAGTAGAACCGCTCCCGGCTGCGGTTGTACCGCTCGCCTTGCACTGCAAAGCTTTGCACGTTCACGGCCGGCAAGGTGCGCACCGTGTTGTCGGCCATGGTCATGGTCAGGATGTCCTCGGAGGTGTGCAGCGCCAGCGGGCCGGCAATGGTGTCGCCGGTGCTCAGCAGCACCGTAGCCTGGTTGAACTGCTGCGTAAAGCCCTGCCCGCCGCGCTGCGCCTGGGCAACGACCGACGACGAGAGTAGTAGCAACACGGGTAGCCAACGCCGCCATAAGCGCATCCGTTGGTGGGTCTGGGAGAAGTAGCGGGAGTTCATACCGTTGATATACACTTTTGCAACGGCATAAACCACTAGCTTGTTCCCAACAGCGCACATCAGGCAAATAAGCAGATTAGAGCGCTGCCTCTAGCGTATCAAGATAGGTAATTATCTGAGCCAACTGGGAAGGTACCGTCCAAGACAAACTTTGTTGCTGAGCGTAGGCATCCAGTTGCTGGGCTCGGTTTGGAAAGTGAGCCAAAATATCTCTTCGTGGATTCTCTAGATAAACCAACTCGAGGTTGGGTATTGACAGATAGAACTGTGCCTTAAAAGATCGGCTGGTTTCTACGGTTTGAGTTTTAACAAGAACAGGGTCTTTTCGGGTTAGCTTGCTTCCATAATAATTTAGCAATCCGCTCTGATATCCATATTGAGTTTCTTTTTTGATGTTTACCGCTTCTCGCTCTCTTTGCAGCAGCATTATAGTACCGGTAGTTAACACTTCGAAAAAACCTAAGGTGGCTTTACGACTTCTGATTTGCTCGGCTGGCCATTGATACGTTAAGAATAAGCGGTTTGTACCTTTCTCGAGATACTGCTGTAAGAAGGGACTTGCCGGATTGCTATACACCGCTGCCAGCCCGGTTAACTCGCCTTTTAAGAAATATTTATCCGGAACAGGATTAGCAGTGAGGGAGTTGCCAATTTCACCCTTTACAACAAAGGCACGAATGTTGGCCGGCGTAAATGTGCGCCGAGATAAATCAGGTAAGGTAACAATAGCGGTTTCACGCTCAGGGAAGTAGGTGAGCGGCCCTCGTAACGTATCACCTGAGTGCAGAATTACGACTGATCCAGCAAAGCTTCGGCTCAGCGTTTGTGCCATGCTTGGCACGCAAGAACTACCTAGCAATACGCCTAGCAATACCCTTTTCATATTTTGATCTAATAAGTAATTGTCTTTAGAAAGGTAATAAGAGACAATTGCACTGAATAACAAAGCCCCGACTTGGCATAAAGCAAGTCGGGGCTAGTATTGGGATGGCGTGTGGTTCTACCTACAGGCCGGTTAGGGTGGCGTCCACATCGGGGTGCGGAGAGCGGTCTTTGTGCAGAATGGTGTGGCCGAGTTTGTCGCGCTTGGTGGTCAGGTACCGCTCGTTATGGGCGTTTGGCTCCACCTCAATGGCTACTGACTCTACAATCTCAAGGCCATAGCCCATCAGGCCGGTGCGCTTGCGGGGGTTGTTGGAAAGCAAACGCATCTTGGAAATACCCAGGTCGCGGATGATCTGGGCACCAACGCCGTAGTCGCGCTCATCCATGCCGAAGCCCAGCTCGATGTTAGCCTCTACGGTGTCGCGGCCCTGCTCCTGCAGCTTGTAGGCTCGCAGCTTGTTGAGCAGGCCAATGCCGCGGCCCTCCTGGTTCATGTACACCACCACGCCACGGCCTTCGCGCTCGATGTGCTGCATGGCGCGGTGTAGCTGGGGGCCACAGTCGCAGCGGCAGGAGCCAAAAATATCGCCGGTTACGCAGGAGCTATGCACGCGTACCAACACCGGCTCAGGGCCTGAAATATCGCCTTTCACCAAAGCCAAGTGCTGCGCATTAGTGCTGCGCTGGGTGTAGGCAATCAGGTCGAAGTCGCCGTAATCGGTGGGCAGCTTCACGGTTATTTCCCGCACGATCAGGCTTTCCTTTTCGAGGCGATACTTAATCAGGTCCTGCACCGAAATCAGCTTGAGGCCCCACTTCGTGGCTACCTCGCGCAGCTCGGGCAACCGGGCCATTTCACCGTCTTCGCGCAGAATTTCTACTAGCACCCCGGCGGGCTCAAACCCAGCCAGGCGGGCCAGGTCAATGGCGGCTTCGGTGTGGCCAGCACGGCGCAATACGCCTTCCTTACGTGCTTTGAGCGGGAAAATATGGCCGGGCTTGCCTAGTTCTTCCGGCTTGGTATCGGGGTCGATGAGGGCCAGAATGGTCTTGCTGCGGTCGGAGGCCGAAATGCCGGTGGTCACGCCGTTCTTCAGCAAGTCAATGCTCACGGTAAACGGAGTAGCGTGCAGGGCCGTGTTGCGGCCTACCATCAGCTCCAGGCCCAGCTCTTCGCAGCGCTGCTCAATCAGGGGAGCACATACCAGGCCCCGGCCGTGGGTGGCCATGAAGTTGATGACTTCGGGGGTGGCACAACGGGCAGCGCAGATAAAGTCGCCTTCGTTTTCACGGTCTTCGTCGTCCACTACCACCACTACCTTGCCGGCGCGGATATCGGCAATGGCGTCTTCTATGGAATCCAGCATGAATCGCGGATTTAAACGGATTAAAGGGTTTTCGTGGATTTTGTTCCGGCGGGAACTCGCACGAAGCTGCCGCTACAACCAGCAACAGTGCCGCGAAGTTACGAATGTGAACGGGTGCAAAGCCCTAGAACGCAAATTCACTGTTCTGCTCACCCCCTTTTTGCCGCTACCCCCTATTCCCGCGCCAACTCTGTGGCCCGGTGCTGGGCCGCTTTTATACCCACCGTTAGCGTTTCGGCCAGGCCGCCGGCAGTAAATTCACGCAGGGCCGCTTCCGTGGTGCCGCCCTTGGAGGCAACGGCAGCAATCAGCTCATCCGGCGATTTATCAGAGGTATTCAGCAGATGATAGGCACCGAGCATGGTTTGCTTCACCAGCAAGCTAGCCACTGACTCTGAGAAGCCTAGCTCCTGCCCCGCCCGCATCATGGCCTGCACGATGTAGTAGAAGTACGCCGGGCCGCTGCCGCTCACGGCCGTTACGGCGTCTAGCAAGCTTTCATCTTCCAAGAAAATAGAGCGCCCGGTGGCATTCAGCAAGTTTTCTACCTGGTGCAGGCGGCTGCGCTCTACCTCCGGCGCGGCCGAAAACCCGGTAATGCCCATGCCCAGCAGCGCCGGGGTGTTGGGCATGGCGCGCAGCACCTGCTGGTGGTGTAGCTCGCGCTGGAGCCTAGCAATCGGGATGCCGGCCATGATGGATACCACTACCTGTTCAGGCTGCACTACCTGGCGTAAGCCTTCGGCTATCTTACTGAAATCCTGTGGTTTTACTGCCACCATCACCACATCATACGTGCCCACGGCCGGAGTGAGCTCGGCGGTTGGCAAGCCCGGGTGCGCGGCCGCCAGGCGCTGGCAATGGTCGAGGTGGCGGCCCAGCAGCAACAAATCGGGGCGGGCCACTAGGTTGTAGTGCAGAAAGGACTTGGCGAAGGCCATGCCCATATTGCCGCACCCCAGAATAGCAATGCGCAGTGGTTTCATAGAGGGAAGATAAGGGGCTCTACTAGGGCCTTTGGCTCAACATAAGCAGGAATAATGAGAAACTCGGAGTTAGAAGAGTCTTTTATTGGCTGAAATGATTCCTAGCACAACCGACTATAAATGCTGTACCGATGAGTTAATCATGTTTTCCCTATATATTTCCACCCTCATATATTTTCTCTTCTAATTGCTATGAAAAAACTGGCAACTCTGCTGCTGGGCACCTCGCTCCTGACTACGGCCTGCGAACAGGCTCAACAAGCGAAAGAATCGTACACGGCCATCTCGAAGCTAAAAGATGCTGGCGAGAGATTAGAAACATCCATGGATGAAGCCAAAACCCAGCGCGAAGAACGCGAAAAGCGCGGCGACACCCTGTCGTTGCCATACAAAGACCTGCAGGCATATCTGCCAACGGAGGTGAGCGGCTTTACTGCGGCCAACCCCACCGGCCAGTCGATGAAAATGAGTGGTATTGCCTTCTCCACCGCGGGCCGCGACTTCACGAAAGACAGCGTAACGGTGAAAACCGAGCTTATTGATTACAACGGAGCCAACCAGATGTACCAGGGCGCCTCGGCCATGTTAGGCTTGGGCCTGGAAAGCGAAGACGACGACCAGATTACCAAATCCTCTTCCCTTGGCATTAAAGGCGCCTCCGGCATGGAAACCTACCGCAAAAAGGAAAGGGAGGCGGAAATACTGCTGGCCGTTGGGGGGCGCTTTCTGGTGAAAGTCTCCGCCGACAAACAGAACGACTTAGCGCTAGTGGAATCAGTGGCCAAGCAAATAAACCTAGAGAAGCTGGCTGAGATGTAAACAGAAAAGGGGAGCTCAGGTGAGCTCCCCTTTTTGCATGTAGTACTAGCTACCGTTTGTGCTGAAACCGTTGGGTAGGTTCCCACACGGTAGTTTTCACGCCAGTTAGGTAGCGCCAGAACCCTAGTAGCAGAGCCGCATTCATGCTATAGAAGTGAGTTATAAAACGCAGCAGGCGCGAGTGTACCCCTAGGCGGTGCAGGGTACCATCGAGCAGCAGCAGCAGTGGTACGCCTACCTGGCCCAGCAGCAGCACCTGATACAGCCAACCCGCGCCGCGCACCACTAGCACTAGGTTACTGAGCAGCATGAGCACCAGCAACAACGGCGTGAGCCAGCGCAACACCTTGTGCGACCAATAGGCAAAGCTGAGCCCACGCCAAGGCGGCCACAGCAACCTCCGAAACGCCACCAGATTCTGGAAATTGCCGGCTGAAATGCGGGCTTTGCGCCGAAACTCCTCGGGTAGCTTGTCCGACACATCTTCTTGGCACACCGCTTCCAGCTCGTTAATGGCTTGGTAGCCATCCTGCAGCACAGCCATCGACACAAAAAAGTCATCGACGATAAAGGAGGCCGGCGCCGGCTGGTAGCACGCCCGACGAATGGCAAAGCAACCGCCGAAGGCCCCAATCATGGCGCCCCACACTACCCCTTCCTGGTACTTGATCAGGTTTTCGCGCTCCAGATAGGCTTTTTCCTGGCCAGAAATACCGTCTGCTCGGTGGTCGAGGTTGAGGATATTGCCACCCACCTGCCCTATAGCAGGGTTGCGAAAATGCTTCACCAAATGATATAGCGTATCGGGCTGGAAGAAAACGTTGGCATCGGTCAGGACCAGTACCGGCGCCGATGACTCCCCGGACAGCGCCTCGATGATACCGGGCTTACCCGTACGCTCAGAAAACGCCCGCAGCCTGATTCCCGAAAACTCGGCCGCCAGGTCTGCAATCAGGGCATTGGTGCGGTCGGTAGAGTTATCGGAGCCGATGTAAAAAGTGAGCTTTTCCAGTGGGTACGTGGTAGCGAAGGTGGAGCGGATTTTCTGCTCCAGCACCTGCTCCTCATTGTACACCGCCAGCAAAATATCCACGGCGGGCAGCTCAGGGCTATCGGGGGCGTACACATGCGGGTTCTGGCGCCGGCCGCGGGCCAGGCGGGCCAGCAGCAGCGGAAACAACACATAGGAGTGCGCTACCAGCAGCAGGCTACCCCACAGCACGCCGGCCAGCAGCGCATCAGCTAGTGGCGGCACGGCGCGGTGGCGTGAGAATGGTGTACAGATCGAGGAAGCTTTCCACTACCCGGCGGTTATCGTACAGGCGCGTGATGGTGCGCGCCGCTTCCTCCCCGATGAGCTGGTGCCCCAGCTCGCCGCGGTAGTAGCGGCCCAGGCGCTCTACCCATTCCGAGGCCTCGTCACAGAGCACAATATTGAAGTTGTCGCGCACATGAATGCCCTCGGAGCCCAGGCCCGTACTAATCACGCACTTGCCTAGGGCCATGCCCTCAATGATTTTGATGCGCATGCCGCCCCCACTCAGCAGCGGCACCAGCATCAGCTCATATTCCTGCATAAACCGCGCCGCCGACTCCACAAATCCGTGCACCGTTACGCCGGGCAGCTTGAGGTTCAGGATATGCGCCGGTGTGTCTTTACCCGCAATATGCAGCTCCAGCTCTGGGTAGAGGGCATGCACTTTCGGCCATATTTCAGCGAGGAACCAGTCGAGGCCTTCCAGATTTGGCTGCCAGTTTAGAGAGCCAATCATGAACAGGGTGCGCGGCTTGGCTTTTATGGTGCGGTCAGGCTGAAACCGCCTCAAATCAACGCCTGCGGGCACAAACACTACGGGCTCCTGGCAGCCCAGCAGCCGCAGGCGGCGCTGGTCGGGCTCGGTTATGGCAGCAACGGCATCAAACAGCGGTAGGTAGTTTTTCTCGAAACGCTTGAGGCGGCGGGCCAGATGATGCAGATACATACGCTTGAGCACGGTTTTCTCGCGCTCGGCCAGCATTTGCCAGATGGTGTACTCTACGTTGTGCGCGCGCAGCACTACCGGCAAACCGGGCGCCAACTGTTTGCATACGCGCACGTACCAGGCCACCAGACTACCCTCCATCTGCACCACATCAAACGTTTCAGTGCGCAGCAGCTCTGTTAGCTTGGCTTCCACTGTCGGGCTTACAAAGCGCTCCACATTATAGGGCAGATTCCCAAGCACTAGGTTTTGCAGCGCTTTCACCGGCGACAGGCTAGTATCTACATCTACCGTTACTAGGCGCACATTCGCTCCCAAGTGGTCGAGCACATCGGCGGGCTGGCGGTGTTTGGGCGTGTTCAGGGCCAGCACCGTAACCTGGTGTCCGGCCCGGCTTAGGCCCGCCGTCACGTCGTACATAGCAATGGCGCCTCCATCATGAGGCGGGTACGGAACGCGCGGGCAAAGCTGCAGGATATGCACGAGAAGCTAGTATAATGGGTATTTCAGCAGATAGAAGCGCGTAAAGCTACGAAAGTAGCCTGGAGGCAATGCCAAGAGCGGCTTTCAGTATTACCCCGGCAGCTGAAACTGTGCCAGCAGACTTGTAATCTGCGCATCGGTGCCCAGAAACAGGAGTATATCACCCGGAGCAGGCACCGTGTCTTCGGTGGGGTTTACGGTGAAGTTGCCAGTAGCGTGCTTCATGCCAATAACGGTAGCGCCAGTCCGAGTGCGGATATCCAGCTCCCGCAGGCTTCGTTTCCGCCATTCCGGGCGCAGTTCTCTGGAGCTGAGTTCCTCTAGCCGCAGTTTATTGGGACCTAGGCCCGAAATCATATCCAGAAACCGGATGACCTCGGGGCGGGTGATGAGGTTGGCCATGTGCGAGCCCCCAATTTCATCGGGCATTACTACGGAGTTGGCCCCGGCCCGCAACAGCTTAGGCTCAGAGCTTTTCAGGCTGGCGCGGGCAATTATGGTAATCTTGGGGCAAAGCTCCCGGGCAGTGAGGGTCACAAACACGTTATCGGCATCCTTTGGCAAAGCCGTAATCAGGGCACTGGCACGCTCTACGCCGGCGGCGCGTAGCGTTTCATCTAGTGTGGCATCGCCGAACACCACCGGAATCCTTTCCCCGGTGGCTTCAACGGCCTCTTTCAGAAGTTCCTCGTTTTGCTCTACCACCACCACATCGGCTCCGCTGGCGCGCAGATCGTGGTAGGCCTTGCGGCCGTTTCGACCAAAGCCGCACACGATAATGTGGTTGCTAAGGGCGTGAATTTCCTGGTCGTTGCGGAGCATAGTAAACATTTTCCGTAGGCCCCCGTCGAAGATGTAGGTGGTTAGCACCGACAACAGGTAAGCGAACATGATAAGGTTGAGGAAGATATACACGGACACGAACAGCTGCCCGCTTGATGACAACGGGTGCACCTCCCCGAAGCCCACCGTCGAAACGGTTATCATGGTCATGTAGAAGGCTTCCACCAGCGTGAATTTTTCAATCCACATGAAGCCGACTGTGCCCACCATCACGCTCAGTACCGATAGGATCACGGCACCCACAAACCGCGTCAGGTTGAAACGGTACCACATGTGGTGCAGGTAATGCCGCAGTGACGATTGATTGGGGTACTGGTGAGGCATATTCAGATAACGCGACGATAATGCAGCCTTAAACCCACCTCCGCGGCTGGGTTTACCGGCTTCGGGGGCCTAGTACGGGGCGGCTGGCCCGCCAGTAAGATACCGTTTTACGGGCAGCCGCCGCGCCTCACATGCCGGTTCGGGGAATAACGGTACCTAGCATGCCAGCTAGCTGATTGTCCATTTGCTTGAGCAGCCGGATGGTGGTCAGGTGTTCATCTAGCGTGGCCTCGTCCATGGGGCGCCGCAGGGCCTCCATGTGCTCAGAAAGGGCGCGCTCCACGTTAATCTTGTTAAGGCGCAGAATGGCGTTGTCGCAGGCAGTTTGCAGCAAGTCCAGCTCTCGGGGCACGTAAATCTGGTGCGTCGTCCAGTTAGGGCTCAGCTCGTATTTCTCCGTGGCCAGCTCTGCCACCAGGCTCCGGATATCACTGCGGCCGTGCTGAATCAGGGTGCGAACCTCGGGCCAGCGGCCCTGGTTCAGCTCCTCGCGGCACAGGTGCAGCAAATCGGCGTACACGCCGGTTTTGAAGTTGGTGTCTTCGAGCTGTTCCAGCAGGTACTGCGCCACACTAACTTCGGGAGCCAAGGGCTGGGGCGAGTACAGCAGCAACAGGCGCACCACCTCCCGCTCGCACTGCTCCAGCACATCGGGTACGGGCTCCAGCTCATCCTTAGTCGTAGTCAGCAGGTCACCGCCCCCGCCCATCAGGTCGTCGGGTGAGGCACCGTACATCAGAGCTTCGGCTTCCTCCTCGGGGCTCATGGGCCGCGGGGCGGGGCGCGATTGAGCGGGGTTTGAGGTGCCGCTGGGGCTAGTATTTCCGCTGCTTCCGCCGCTGGTTGTGCCACCCGCCGCCTTGCCGTTGGCGTTGCGCACCAGCTTGTTATACTCCGTGATAAGCACCTGCTCATCAATACCGAAGGCCTGCGACGTTTGCTGCAAAAACACCTGCCGCTTAATTGGGTCGGGTACTTTGCCAATGCTTTGCAGCACGTCGCGGATGGCTTCGGCTTTCTTTACCGGATCCTGAGCGGCCTCGCGTGCTACTAGGTTGGTTTTAAACTGAATGAAATCCTGGCTGGCCTGCTCCAGGTGGTCTTTGAAGCGCTGGTCGCCTACTTTGCGGATGTAGCTATCGGGGTCGTCGCCGTCGGGGAACAGCACCACGCGCACGTTCAGGCCACCTTCCAGCAGCATATCAATCCCGCGCAACGAGGCCCGAATGCCGGCCGCGTCGCCGTCGTAGAGCACCGTTACGTTGTCGGTATAGCGCTTCACCAGCCGAATCTGCCCATCGGTGAGCGAGGTACCTGAGGTGGCCACCACGTTTTTAATGCCACCCTGGTGCAAGCTTAGTACATCGAGGTAGCCTTCTACTAGGTAGCACAGCTCCTCCGTCCGGATGGCCTGCCGGCCTTGGTACAGGCCATACAGTACATCCGACTTATGGTAAATCTCCGACTCCGGCGAGTTCAGGTACTTCGCCGTTTTGTCGTTGGGTTTGAGCGTGCGCGCCCCAAAGCCAATCACGCGGCCCGACACGTTATGAATCGGGAACATCACGCGGCCCCGGAACCGGTCGTAGCGGCGGCCGGTGTCTTTGCCCTGCTCGTCTTCGCGGGTAATGACTAGGCCTGTTTTCTCCAGGTACTTCCGCTCAAAACCCTTTTTCTCGGCCGCTTTCAACAGGTCATCCCATTGGTCCAGCGAGTAGCCGAGCTCGAAGGTTTTGATAGTGGTTTGGTTGAGGCCGCGCTGGCGCAGGTAGCTCAGCCCGATGCCCTGGCCCTCCTCGGTGTTGAGCAGCAGGTGATGGTAGTGGTCTTTGGCCCAGTCCGATACAATAAACTGGGAGTCTTTTTCATTCTGGGCCAGCTGCTGCTCGGGCGTTTTTTCCTCTTCCTGAACATCGATGCCGTACTTTTTGGCCAAGTACTTCAGGGCCTCTACGTAGCTAGTGCCCTCCACATCCATGATGAACTGCACTACCCCACCGGCCTTGCCGCAGCCAAAGCACTTGTACAGTCCTTTGGCCGGCGCCACCGAGAAGCTCGGCGACTTTTCGTGGTGGAATGGGCAGCAGGCCCACATATTCTGGCCCTTGCGCTTCAACGACACAAAGTCGCCTACTACCTCCACGATATCGGCGTGGTGAATGATCTGATCTACGGTTTCTTTCGGGATGCGCGCCATACTACCGGCAAAGGTAGGCAGGAATGGGCGCGAACTTTCTCCCCTTTATTACAAGGCCGACAACCTCCCAGCAGGCAACCCGATATGCCGAACATGTAAGCATCCCTACCCCTTCGCTGGGTTTGTGCTGGGAATTAGTTTGGCACCTGCGTTAGTAATTCCGGCTGGCAGTGGTTTTGGGGATGATGACTACGTAATCATAGCCCAGAATAGTAGCCTGTAGCTCTTGGCTGCTCACCTTGAGTTTGTCCTGGAGTAAGGCCCGGCGCAAGGGGCGCACGTCAAATACTTGCCACGGGCCAGCAGCTGCGGTACTGGTAGTAAAGGGCTTGACCATGTTCTCGTTGTCGTACGAATACGTTGCGACATTCTTCGTAAAATCGTCGGGATTGGACCCACCAACTTGCTCGCCCATTTTGCCAATGACAAAAATGTGGAGGGTTTTCTGGTCGTGCATGTCGGCTAGGTTCACGGCCAGATTCCCTACGTCGTAGAAGTTTCCCGAGATACTGCGGCCCCGACCCATATGTGCCGCTCCAAACTTAAAGAGCATCGTGGGCAATGGCTCCCCCGCTTTCTGATAGGGCTGTAGTTCCGTCAGAAGATTACGTTTCATCAGGTTCAGCCGGGCCTGGTGGGCGCCGGGCTTGCCAGCCGCATTGGTCTGGTAAATGGCTACGCTGGCCAGAAAGTTTTCCAGCATATCCTGCACCGCCGGGCTTTCCTGCCGCGCTATTGTGCGCAAGCTGTCGATGGTGACTGGCTGCAAGACATTCACGGTGCTGTGGTCATACTTACCCATCACCATATCAGCCCGGTCGCGGGCCTGCGAAATAGCTGCCAGGCGGCGCAGGTAGCTCTTCGCCGCTTTGTTTTTCACATGATCGGCCATGACATCCAGCGTCAGACCGGCCGTGGCGGCCCCAACTTGCTCAATGCCTACGAAAGCCGTGTTTTGGGCTCGCAGTGCCCGGGCCAGTTCAAATTCCTCGGCCCAGCTATAGAAGGATAACGCCATGGGGTACTTATGCTCGAAAGCAGTGGGTAGCCCTGGTTTAGCGGCAAACTGGCTCAGGTTGCGGGCCTGATATTTGTCGATTTCGGCTACATATAGTTTGGGTTTCAACACTTGCGCCACTGCTTGTGTGAAGGCCGGAATCTGGGCCATGCCGTGGTCTTCGCCTACCAATACCAAGGCGCTTTTGCGAATATCCTGCTGCAACTTTTCCCACCCTGGCCCGCTGAACTGAGCGCCCGTTTGGGTGAGGCTGAACTGGTTTTGGCGCAACAGGCGCTGGAAAGTGGTATCGGTGGGAGCTTGAGCGGCAGCAGAGTTGATGGCAACTGCCATTATTAAGGCGGCTCCGCGAGTGAAGCAGCGACGGAAACGGGAAGTAACAAGCATAAGGAAAATGAAGTGTAGAAATACAACGGGCAAGAATACTGGCTTTCCGCCGAATTACAGGGCGAGCTGCCAGATAGAGGGGAATACCCACAGACTGGTTGTATAGCCCGAATAAAAATCCTTCTTGCAGCGCCGGACTGATAGGTAGCCGCACAACTTCCACCCGCTTTTCCGGGTTATCTTTGCGCTTTGCATCCGCAATTTCCCGACTGACTATCATGGCAACCATAACTAAAGAAGACGTTCTGAAGGCGCTGAGCTACGTGGAAGAGCCCGACTTGGGCAAAGACCTCGTGACGCTGAATATGATTGAGGACGTAGCAATTGACGGCAACCGCGTGTCCTTTACGGTGGTCCTCACTACCCCGGCGTGTCCCCTCAAGCAGCTCATTCACGATGCCTGCGAGCGAGCCATCCATACGATGGTGGATAAGGATGCGGAAGTGGTTATCGTCATGACCTCGCGCGTGACCAGCATGCGCGAAAACCGCGACTTGCTGCCCGGCGTGAAGAACATTATTGCCATTGCCTCAGGCAAAGGTGGTGTGGGTAAAAGCACTGTAACAGCTAACCTGGCCATTGCGCTGGCCAAAACCGGCGCTAAAGTAGGCCTGGTAGATGCCGACATTTCGGGCCCTAGCATGCCCTTAATGTTTGGTGTGGAAGATGCCCGCCCGCACGTGTACCAGGGTCAGGATGGCCGCAACCTGATTCAGCCCGTGGTGGCGCATGGCGTGAAACTGATGAGCATTGGCTTCCTGGCTCCGGCCGAAAGCGCCATTGTGTGGCGGGGTCCTATGGCTTCCTCAGCTCTTAAGCAGTTTATCACGGAAGTTGATTGGGGCGAGCTGGATTACCTACTCCTCGACATGCCTCCTGGAACCTCCGACATCCACCTGACTATGGTGCAGACGGTGCCCGTAACCGGGTCCCTCATCGTAACCACGCCCCAGAAAGTGGCGCTGGCCGATGCCGAAAAAGGCCTACAAATGTTCCGCCTGCCCCAGATTAATGTACCCGTACTAGGCATTGTGGAGAACATGGCCTGGTTTACGCCCGCGGAGCTGCCCAATAACAAGTACTTCATCTTCGGGGAAGGCGGCGGACAGCAACTGGCTGATAAGCACCAGGTGCCACTGCTAGGTCACATTCCGCTGGTACAAAGCATCCGCGAAAATGGCGACCAAGGCACGCCCGCTATTTTGCAAGATGGTACGCCTGCGGCCGCCGTTTTCGAGCAGCTGGCCGAAGAACTGGCCCGCCAGGTATCCATCCGGAATGCCGTGGCGCCGCGCACCAAACCGGTGCAGATGCAGTCATAAGTAGAGCTAGAGGGAGGGTTGGGGTAAGCTCAACACTACCCTAGCGCAACTTTTGTTACTAGGCTTGGTGTTGTTTCCAAACGCTCCAAAAGCGTTACCTTTGAAGAAGTACTCCGCTGCCTGCCAAGGGCCAATGCCCTGAAGCAAACAGCAAAAACCGTGATTCATGACCCATTCGGCTGCCGTAGAAAATCATCCGCTTCTCCCCCGCATTGAGCAGGCCCTGGACACCATTCGGCCCTACCTGGCTGCCGACGGAGGCAACGTGCGCGTGCTGGATATCACCGCCGATATGGTGCTGCAACTAGAGTTACTGGGCGCTTGTGGCACCTGCCCCATGTCGCCAATGACGTTGAAAGCCGGCGTGGAGGAATCGGTAAAAAAAGCCGTACCCGAAATCCGCGCTGTGGAGGCTATTAACCTCACCCCTATGTCGGCGCAGCCCGCCGGTCAGGCCGGTCATCCTGTACCCCCTACTCCGGTGCCTACACCGCAGTTTTAGAAATAACTATAAAATAAAAAAGCCGGCCCTTCTTGCGAGAGGCCGGCTTTTTTATTTACATATCATATCTGATTGGAACTAAGACCTGAAGCTTCGCTGCGTTTTTTAATTACTTCTAAAATCATTTGGTTAAAATCATCCAGAATAAAGTTAGCCCATAGTCGACTGTAGAAATTTAAATTCGTGGTAACCCGATACGTACACGTTAGAGTGACTACACTTTTATCCTGGCTTAAGTTTTCAATTTTATAGCTACCTGCTATTACGTCAAAGTACTTTCCTCCTATCATTACATGCTCATCGAGCGTTTTAGGTGGTATTGATAGAGGATCAACATCAATATCATATGAAAAGCCATTTCCATTGTCCCATGTCTTTATAATCTCTCTGAATTTGATACCCTTTTCCCACGTGATGCTTCTCACTCCGCCAACACCTTCTTGGCTAAGTTGTCCATCCAATGGTTTAGGAACGCCAATCAGGTGTACAAAGTGAGGCTCGATTTCACTAGGCTTGATATTTCTTACATTTTTGACGTTTTCCCAGATGCTTTCTTGGCTAGCGTGTATTACCACCTTAGTTTCAACAGTATCTACCTGATTCACAAGCTCCATATTGCTTTCCAGCAGCAGTACTGCTAACGGCATCAGCAAAGACATATACAGCAAATTATTACTGCTTTTACGCTTAAGCTTTAGTAATCGATAAATAAACGCCCCCAGCGAACCAAGCAACACAAATGGACCGATAATTATCACGAGGCATATCATGCCTTCGAATCCATTTATGAGAGATAAAAAGAAAAATGTAATGGTTATAGCCCAGGGAGTGAGCAAATCTGTTTTGTAGAGTTGCAATTGCTCTTTTGTAGAAAACAAAACAGGAATTGCCCCCAGCACAAGTGGTAAAACGAAAATATATGCCACTGAAACATTTCGATGCTGAGAGTTTACCACAAGCATCATCAGAAAAGCATACACTACTCCTGCTGTCAGCCCAATAAGCAGTGTTCTAATTCTGGAGCTTTTCATTATTCTATTTAATGGATGTTTGCTATTCTTTAGCAACTGGTAGCAATGGGAATGCTTAACTGAGCTGTAAGGTACTAGCTTCGACAGACACCAAGGTACCTCGCCTACCTCATCATTCCCGCCGCGCCGCTACCTTTACGGCTCCTTCCACTACCCTACCCCTGATGGCAAACCCGAACGACCCTTCCCTGCATTCCTGGATTGATATTGCCCCCGGCAGCGACTTCCCGATTCAGAATCTGCCCTTTGGCGTGTTTGAAACAGAGGAGCGCGGACCGCGGCTGGGCGTGGCTATTGGTGAATATGTGCTGGATTTGTATGCCGTGTCGCAGTTCGGCTTCTTTCAGGATTTGGACCTAGGACCGAAAATGCCAAAGGTGTTCCGGCGCCGCTCCCTGAATCAGTTTATTGCCCTAGGTCGGCCAGTATGGCGGGCCGTGCGCCAGCGCGTATCGGAACTGCTGCGCCACGACAACGCCTCGCTGCGCTCTGATGAAATCATGCGCGAGTGCCTAGTTCGGCAGAGCGAGGTACGGATGCTGCGCCCCGTAAAGCCCCACAACTACACCGACTTCTACAGCAGCATTGAGCATGCCACCAACGTGGGCATCATGTTCCGCGACCCGGCCAATGCCCTGCTGCCCAACTGGCGCCACATCCCGATTGGCTACCACGGCCGGGCGAGCAGCATTGTAGTAAGCGGCACCAATATCCGGCGGCCAAACGGGCAGCGCAAAGCCCCTGATGCCCCGGCGCCAACTTTCGGTCCTTCGCAGCAGCTGGACTTCGAGCTGGAAATGGCCTTCGTTGTAGGACGCAGTACGCACCTCGGCGACACCATTCCGGTGCAACATGCCGAGGACTACATCTTCGGCATGTTGCTATTTAACGACTGGAGCGCGCGCGACATTCAAAGCTGGGAATACGTGCCGCTAGGTCCGTTTCTGGGCAAAAGCTTCGGCAGCAGCGTGTCGCCGTGGGTGGTAACGCTGGACGCGCTGGAGCCGTTTCGCGTGGCCGGTCCGGTACAAGAACCCGAGCCGTTGCTCTACCTGCGCCAACTCGACGAGCACAATTTCGACATCAACCTGGAGGTAGCCCTTCAGCCCGAAGGTGGCCCTGAAACCACTATATCCCGCTCTAACTTTGGGCTGATGTACTGGAGCATGGCTCAGCAGCTGGCCCACCACGCCTCCAACGGCTGCAACATGGAAGTTGGCGACCTATATGCGTCCGGCACCATTAGCGGCCCTACCCCGGATTCACTCGGCTCTATGCTAGAACTCTCATGGCGCGGCACCCGCCCCGTACCCCTGGCCGATGGCACGGAGCGTAAGTTTCTGCAGGATGGCGACACTGTAACCATGCGTGGTTACTGCGAGCGGGACGGTCTGCGCATTGGTTTTGGCGAAGTAACCGGCACTGTATTGCCAGCTAATCTGATTTAACGTACTAGCCCCTACTACGCATCAAAGCCCGGCCTACCTAGGTAAGTCGGGCTTTGATGCGTAGTAGGGGCTAGTAGAAGATAGTCTACTTGCGGCCACTAATAATTTCGTCTACCACCAAAGGGTCAAGCAATGTGGTGGTATCGCCGAGGTTGCTGATTTCGCCTTCCGCTACCTTGCGCAGGATGCGGCGCATGATTTTGCCGGACCGGGTTTTGGGCAGGCCCGATACAATCTGAATTTTATCAGGCTTGGCAATTTTGCCTATTTCGGCCACGATAGTTTCGATGATGCTGGCCTCGATGTGGATTTTATCTGAATCCTTGTCGCAGGCACCTGCGCGGCAAATCACGTAGGCATAGATGCCCTGGCCTTTTACATCATGCGGGAAGGCTACCACCGCCGACTCCACCACATTGGCGTTCTGGTTGATGGCATTCTCAATTTCCGCCGTGCCAAAGCGGTGGCCCGAAACGTTAATCACGTCATCTACGCGGCCAATAATGCGGTAGAGCCCATCGGCGTCGCGGCGGGCTCCATCGCCGGTGAAGTAGTAGCCCTTGTACGGCGCGAAATACGTCTGAACAGCCCGCTCATGGTCACCGTAGGTAGTCCGGATGATGCCGGGCCAGCTGTGCTTAATGGCCAAGTAGCCTTCTTCGTCGTTGCCCTCAATTTCTTTGCCTTCCTGCGTGAGCAGAACCGGCTGCACGCCGGGTAGTGGCAGCCCCGCATGGGTGGGTTTGCTGGGCGTGATGCCTGCCAACGCCGAAATCATGATGCCGCCGGTTTCCGTTTGCCACCACGTATCCACAATGGGGCACCGCTCCTTGCCCACGTGCTGATAGTACCAGTACCAGGCTTCTTCGTTGATGGGCTCTCCTACTGATCCGAGCACCCGCAAGGAGTCCAGAGAGTAGCTGAGCACGTTATCTAGGGGCGCGGCCATCAGGCTGCGAATGGCGGTGGGCGCAGTGTAGAAAATGCTGACCGAGTGCTTGTCGATTACTTCCCAGAACCGGCCCGCATCGGGGTACGTCGGGATGCCCTCAAACATTAAGGAGGTAGCTCCTGAGAGCAGTGGCCCGTAGAGCAGATACGTGTGGCCCGTTACCCAGCCAATATCGGCGGTGCACCAGTAAATGTCGTTTTCCTCTACCTGAAACACGTTGCGGAAGGTGTAATCAGCCCACACCATGTAGCCGGCCGTGCTGTGCACCACGCCTTTGGGCTTGCCGGTGCTGCCGCTGGTGTACAGAATGAATAGCGGGTCTTCAGCATCCATTTCCTCAGCGGGGCAGGTTTTGGCCACGCCTTCGGCTTCCTCATGATACCACACGTCGCGGCCCTCATGCATGTGCACGGGCCAGCCCAGGTGCTCCACCACAATCACGCGGCGCACGCTGGGGCAGTGTTCCAGGGCTTCATCTACCACACGCTTTACCGGAATTTGCTTGGCGCCGCGGTTCAGGCCGTCGGCAGTGAGCACCACGGTAGCCTGGGCGTCGTTCACGCGGTCAGCAATTGCCGTGGCCGAGAACCCTGCGAAAATCACGGAGTGCACCGCCCCAATGCGGGCGCAGGCTAGCACCGCAATGGCCAGCTGCGGAATCATGGGCATGTAGATGCACACCCGGTCGCCTTTTTCTACCCCGTTGTTATGCAGCACGTTGGCAAACTTGCAGACCTCCTGGTGCAGCTCGCGGTAGGTTAGGCGCAGGTGGCGGGTTTTGGTGTCGTTGGGCTCGTAGATGATGGCCAGCTTGTTGCTGCGGGTTGCTAGGTGGCGGTCGAGGCAATTCTCAGTGATGTTGAGGCGCGCGCCCTTAAACCACTCGTTGTGGCCACCCGCCATATCCGAGGTCAGGACGGTATCCCACTTGCGGCGCCACGTGAAAGGAGCTGCCACATCGGCCCAGAACTGCTCGGGGTTTTCGGTGCTGCGGCGGTAGGCCTCGTGGTATTCTTCCAGGGTGCGGATACGGGCGTGTTTGGAGGGAGTTTCAGGCATGGGAATAAGGAGTTTAGGGAGTGTATAGTGAATGGTTTTGCGTCAGAAGAAGGCTAGTAGCCAGGGTTTAGGCTAGAGCAAGGCCTAGTAAACTCGGCATCAGGCGCTGGCGCGCGGCGGGTTTTCAAATGCCTGCCCGATGCCGCGCCGCACCAGCACCTGCCGGATTTCGTCGAGGATGGCGGGGTCGTCGATGGTGGAGGGAATCACTAGGTCGTCGCCGTCGGCCAACTGCCGCAGGGTTTTGCGCAGGATTTTGCCCGAGCGGGTTTTGGGCAAGCGCTTCACCACGGCCGCGTGGCGGAAGCAGGCCACCGCCCCAATTTGCTCCCGAATCAGCTGCACCAGCTCCTGTTCCAGTTGAGGTTCTGCAATGCTCTGGCCGTCTTTTAGTACCACCAGGCCCGCCGGTACCTGGCCGCGCAGGGCGCAGGCAATGCCCATCACAGCGCACTCAGCCACGGCCGGGTGGGCGGCCAGCAGCTCTTCAATCTCGCCGGTGCTCAGGCGGTGGCCCGCCACGTTTATTACGTCATCTACGCGGCCCATAATGTAGAGGTAGCCTTCGGCGTCCTGGTACCCACCATCGCCGGAGAGGTAGTAACCCGGAAACGCATCCAGGTAGCCGCGCTGAAACCGGACGTCGTCGTGCCAGAGCGTGGGCAGGCAGCCGGGCGGCAAGGGCAGCTTCACGGCTACCAGGCCCGTAGTGCCGGGCGGTACTGGGTGGCCCCCTTCGTCCAGAATCTGCACATCGTAGCCGGGCACAGCGTAGCCGGCCGAGCCGGCGCGGGGCGGCGGCATATCTTGAAGGCCCACCATCGTGGCCAGCATGGGCCACCCCGATTCTGTTTGCCACCAGTGGTCTACTACCGGCACCTGCAGCGTGTGGGCAGCCCACTCATAGGTGGCAGGGTCACACCGCTCGCCGGCCAAAAAGAGGTAGCGCAGGCTGCTCAGGTCGTAGCGGTGGGCCAGTGCACCTTCGGGGTCTTCTTTCTTGATGGCCCGGATGGCAGTAGGCGCGGTGAACAGCACGCTCACCTTGTGGTCGTGCACCACGCGCCAGAACGTGCCGGCATCGGGGGTGCGCACGGGCTTGCCTTCGAACAAGACGCTTGTGCAGCCGTGCAGCAAAGGGCCGTACACAATGTAGCTATGGCCTACGGCCCAGCCGATATCAGAAGCGGCCCAGAACGTTTCGCCGGGTGCTACCCCGTAAATGGCACTCATGCTGTACTTCAGCGCTACGGCGTGGCCACCGTTGTCGCGGAGCACGCCTTTAGGCTTGCCGGTGGTGCCGGAGGTGTACAGAATATACAATGGGTCGGTGGCATCGAGCGGCACTGCTTCCACAGGCTCGGCACCTAGTAACTCCTGGTAGTCTATGTCGCGCCCGGGCTGCATATCAGCAGTTACAAACGCGCGCTGATGCACCACCACGTGTTCCGGCTGGTGGTGCGCCAGCTTGATAGCGGCATCCACGAGGGGCTTGTACGGAACGATTTTATCCACCTCCAGCCCACCCGACGCACAGATGATGGCACGGGGCCGGGCATCATCAATCCGGATGGCCAGTTCATGCGGTGCAAAGCCCCCAAATACCACCGAGTGCACGGCCCCCAGGCGGGCACAGGCCAGCATGGCTACCACGGCCTCGGGCAGGTTGGGCATATAAAGTATCACCCTATCTCCTTTCTCGACCCCAAGCTGGCGCAGGCCGCCCGCAAACCGGGCCGTGAGGTTCAGCAGCTCGCGGTACGTGAGGCGGCGCACGGTGCTGGTTACCGGCGAGTCGTACACCAGGGCCACTTGGTCGGCGCGGCCGTTTTCCACATGGTAATCGAGGCAGAGGTAGGCTGTGTTGAGCTGGCCGCCTTTAAACCACCGGTAGAAACCCGTATCGGGGGCCTGGCTGAGCACCGGTTGGGGCGGCTCCTGAAACCAGTGCAGCTGGCGAGCCTGCTCCGCCCAAAACTCGGCGGGAGAAGCCAGGCTGGCGGCATGGGCGGCGGGGTAAGATGAGGCATTCATGGGCGGGAGGGGTTGAGGGCAGACGGGAACCTAGGCGCAGCCAGTTACACCGGTGCCTTAATCAGTTCTTTCACTTTTTCCATCAGCTGGCGGGTACTGAAGGGCTTCGGAATGTAGAGGTCGGCGCCGGCGTCGTAGCCCTTCTGGATATCGGCTTCCTTGCTTTTAGCCGACAGGAACACGACGCGGGTAGCGGCGCGGTCGGGGCGCTGGCGCAGGTGCCGGCACACATGGTAGCCATCCACGTCGGGCATCATCACATCCAGTAGCACCACATCAAACGGCGTGTGGTCCACGGCCTCCAGCGCCTCGGTGCCGTTGCGGGCAATACTGACGCGGTAGCCATTTTTGCGCATCAGAAACTCCAACGACATCACGATGTTGGGCTCATCGTCAACAATTAGAATATGGGGAGGCGTCGGCATGACGAAGGAAATCAAGGTTGTTTTCGAAAGGAACAGGGGCTGAAATCAGAGCAAAACGAGGGAAGCTGGCGGCGGGCTCTGAGTAGGTGAGGCGAGGGTTTGCGGCCGATAAGTGCCTAGGGCGCCGTACCAGGCGGCCCCGGGTCGGGGGCAGCTACTAGGGGCAGCTCAAAGGAAAACCGCGCGCCTTGTTCCGGCGCACTTTCCACCCAAATGCGACCGGCGTGCAGCTCCACAATCTTTTTGGTGATGGCCAGCCCCAGCCCCGAGCCCTCGGGCTTGCGCATGGTTTGGTTGCGGGCCTGAAAAAACTTGTCGAAGATGAGCTGGTGAAACTCCGGGTCGATGCCTTTGCCGTTGTCCTGCACCGTGATGCGCAGGGCGTCGCCGGGTGTTTCCACCACCACCGCAATGCGGCCCGTACCATCGGGCCGGCACGATTTGATGGCGTTGCTGAGCAGATTCATAAGCACCTGCATCAGCCGGTCTCGGTCGCCGAACAAGGGAGGCAAACCCGGCGGCACCGAGAGGTCGAGGTGCAGGTGCTTGTCGCGCAGGAGCTGGCCAACGGCTTCCAGCGCATCGGTAATGACATCGGCCACATCCACGGGGCTTTTTTCCAGCGTGGCCTTCCCCGATTCGTACTTCTCCAGGTCAAGCACTAGGGTAATCAGCCGGCTCAACCGTTCTGATTCTTTGGTGATAATCAGCAGAAACCGATGGCGCTCGTCTTCCTCCAGATCGGGGTTATCAGTGAGGATTTCCGACAGGGCCCGGATGCTGGTGAGCGGCGTGCGCAGCTCGTGCGTAACGGTGTACAAGAACTCGTCTTTATGCTGATCCAGCTCCTGCAGCTGGTCGTAAGCGGCTTGCAGCTCACTGGTGAGGCGCTGCAATTGGCGCTGCTGTTTCTGGAGCTGGCGGTTGGCTTCCAGCAGTTGCTGGCTTTCCTTCAGAATGCCCACTACATTGTCAAAACTGATGTCCTCTACCCCTACCGAGGAGCTGAGCAGCAGCCGCGCCGAAGCCGGACCAATGGAACCGGCCAGCAGCTTCTCCACATAAGCCAGCAGCCTGGGGTCGGCCTGGGGCGGGGTTACGCCTTCGGTAAGATGCGCATCCGGAAACCGCTCCTGAAAGGCATGTAGGGCCTGGTTGGTGCGCTTTTTACCCAGGAAGCCCGTGAGCAACACGCGCACATCGGGCAGCGGCGCCACGCCCTGCCAGCCGGCCGGTCCCTCGAATGCGTTGCCATACCGAAACACATCCACGAATACGCTGGCCTGGTGCTGCTCAAGGGCCGTTGGTGCCCGCATCAACGACACGCCCACGTAGCACCCTAAGTTGAAAAACCAGCTCCAGAACAGCCCATGCGACAAATAATCCAGCCCTTCCAGCCCGAACAGCGCAAACGGGCGGAGTATGTGCAGTCCAAACAGCCCTTCGGTTAGAATGGCATCGGGCAGCAGGTCGGGACCGATCATCGTGGGAAATACCAGCGTGAAAAACCACACCACAAAGCCCGCCAGAATACCGGCCGTGGCGCCCTGCCGCGTGCCGCCTTTCCAGTACAGCCCCCCGAGCACCACCGGCACAAACTGCGCTACCGCCGCAAACGACACCAACCCAATATTGACGAGCGGCAGCAAATGGCCCACCTCGGCATAGTAGCCGTAGGCCAGCAGTAGCACCAGCACCACCGCCAAGCGGCGGCTGTGCAGGGCTATCTGGCCGAGGTAGGCAAACCAGCGCGGCCCCTCGGCGCGGGCCGCCGGAATGCGCACCAGCAAAGGCATAAGCAGGTGGTTGCTCATCATCACGCTCAGGGCAATGGTTTCCACGATAATCATGGAGGAAGCCGCCGACAAACCGCCTAGGTAGATCAGCAGCGCCAACCAGGGCTGCCCCGCTTGCAAGGGCAACGCCAGCACAAACGTATCGGCGTCTAGCTGCCCGGCCCCATCAAGCAAGCGCCCGCCAAAGGCCAGCGGCATCACAAACAGGTTGATAACAATGAGGTACAACGGGAACAGCCACATGGCTTTGCGCAGGTGGTCCTCGTTCACGTTCTCTACCACCGACACCTGAAACTGCCTCGGAAGCAATAGAATAGCCGCCATGCTCAGCAGCAGCAGCGTAAACCACTGGGCGCCACTGGTACCGGCCCCGTGCAGCGTGAACAGGCGGCGCAAATCGGGCAAGGCCGCGGCCCGCTCAAATACATCGGTAAAGCCATCGAACAGGCCATAGGTCACAAATAGGCCGGCGGCCAGAAAGGCTACTAGCTTCACAAGGCTTTCCAAAGCCACGGCCAGCACCATACCCTCGTGGCGCTCAGTGGTCTCGATGGAGCGTACCCCGAAGATGATGGTAAAAAACGCTAGGGCTACCGTGGTGATAAAGGCCGAGGAAACCGCCACACCGCTGGTCGCCAGCATGTTGCCGTCGCCGCCAGTCAAAATATCAAAGGAAGCGGCAATTGCCTTGATTTGCAGCGAGATGTACGGCACCACGCCCAGCACGCACACTACCGTTACGAGGGCGCCCAGCCAAGCACTTTTCCCATAACGCGCCGAGATAAAATCGGCAATGGACGTAAGGCGCTGCAACCGGCAGATACGGATGATTTTGCGCAGCACCAGCCAGGCCGCCGGGGCCATCAGGGTGGGTCCCAGGTATATCCCGATGAACTCGAGGCCAAAGTGCGCCGCCCGCCCCACCGAACCATAATACGTCCAGGCGGTGCAGTACACGGCCATGCTCAGGGCGTACACGTAGGGGTTGCTCACGAGGCTCCGTCGGGCCGCCGAGCGTCGCTCAGCCGCATAGGCTACCCCAAACAACAAGGCGAGGTAGCCGAAGGAAAAGCCAATGACGAGCAGCGTATTCAAGGGTGGGAAGCGAGTGGGTGAACAGAACCAGAACGAGGGGCAAACGGACCGCCAGGTGGTAGCGCAGAAGGTAGGTAGAACAGGTTTGAGGCCTGAGGGCAACTAGTAGCGCAGCGGCTTATTCTTTGCGGCGCACCAGCCAGCCCGTGAGCAGCACCAGCAGCACCCATACCACAAACACGTATAGGTACAGCACCGGAATGCCGGCCACCAGCCTTTCCTGGTCAACAACGCCCAGGAAGGGAAACGTAAACAGCACCGCAAACAGCACCGCTACAAACAGCAGGCGCTGGCCGCGGCGTTGCTCAGGGCGCTCTTGTAAAGAAGGGCTGGCCATGGCAGGGTTGCTACAAGGTCGAGGCCTAGTCTTTTTCTGGGTCCTAGACGGTGGGAATGGTAAGTTGTAAAAAAGTCCGCCGAACCACCGGCCCGACGGACTTTTCTTCCGCAACTCAACTCATGAGCTGACCGGAATGTCAGTACAAAGTCAACGAAGGGCTAGGCCGCGGTTTCTTCGTCCATGAGCTTCACGTTGCGCACGTCCTTCATCAGGGCTTGACCGATAAACCAGCAGATTAGGGCAATACCTACCGGATAAATCAGGCCGGCCAGCGTGCTGTGCTCCTTAATAAAGGGCGTATCGGAGGCGGCGGCGCGCAGCGTGAGGGCCGTGGCAATCAAGGGCACAAAGCCTCCGAAAACGCCGTTGCCGATGTGGTACGGCAAGGAAAGCGAGGTGTAGCGGACTTTGGTCGGGAACAGCTCTACGAGGTAGGCGGCAATGGGGCCATAAGCCATTGTCACGAACAACACCAGGCAGAACGTTAGCGCCGTCATGGCCAGCAGGTTCGGCGAGAGGGCCTTCATCACGGCCGGAACGGCTTTGCCAGTGGCATCAACGGTGGCAGCGGTTACCTCCGAGAGCGGGCCGGCAAACTGCTTGAGGCCGTAGAAGATGGGGAACGTGAACAAGGCTCCGCAGAGCAAGCCCATCATGATGATCTTCTTGCGGCCAATACGGTCAGAAAGCGAACCGAAATACACAAAGAACGGCGTGGCCAGAATCAGGGCGCTGCACAGCACCAAGCTGGCATCTACCAGGTCAAGTTTCAGCGTGTTCTGCATGAACGAGTACGCGTAGAACTGCCCCGTGTACCACACCACGCCCTGGCCCATGGTAGCGCCGAACAGCGAAATCAGGACTAAACGACGGTTTACGGGGTTCACGAACGACTCGCGCAGCGGGTTGGTGCTCGTCTTGCCTTCCGACTTGGCTTTGGCAAACAATGGCGACTCATGCAGCTTCCGGCGGATGTAGTACGAGGCAATTACCAGCAGACCCGAAAGCAGGAACGGAATGCGCCAGCCCCACTCCTTGAAGGCCTCTTCACCCATGGTTTTGCGCGTGATGATAATTACCAGAATGCTCAGCAGCAGGCCGGCCGTAGCCGTAATCTGGATGAAGCTGGTGTAGTAGCCGCGGCGGTTGTCCGGCGAGTGCTCGGCTACATACGTGGTAGCGCCGCCGTATTCGCCGCCTAGGGCCAGGCCTTGCAGCAACCGAAGCAGCGTCACGATAATGGGTGCCGCAATGCCAATTTTATCGTAGCTCGGGATAAGGCCCGTCACGAAGGTAGCGCCGCCCATAATCAGCAGCGTGAGCAGGAACGTGTACTTGCGCCCGATCATGTCGCCGATGCGACCAAAGAACAGCGCGCCAAACGGTCGCACCACGAAGCCCGCCCCAAACACAGCCAGCGTGCCCAGAATCGTATCCTCGATTTTACCCGTGGACCCGAACAGCACCGGCCCAATGATAGCGGCCAGCGACCCGAAGATGTAGAAGTCGTACCACTCGATAACGGTGCCCACCGAGGAAGCGGTAATCACCTGCCAGATTTTGCTGGTCGAGACGGTGTTGTTGTCGTGGGCAATGGCATCGTCGGCAGAGGACGCGCCGCCCAGGGGCGCGGCGCCGGCGTAGGCGTCGCGCTGCGGTAAATTCTGGTGCATGCGTGGTGGGAGTTGTGGTGGTGAAAGAAGATGCCAGAAGTCAGAAATAAGCCGGGCAGGCGCAGAGCAACGCAGGGCATTCCCCAACGCTTTGCCCCCCTTCCGGGCCTAGCGCACTTACAGCGAAACCTGGGTCTGGAGCGTGATTTCCGGACGATATTTCACGTCGTTCACGTTCGTGAAATCGGGCCGGGCGCGGTAGTTGAGCGTGAATTTGGCGTTGTGCCCATCGATGTAGAAGTTGGCGCCCGCATCGAAGATGTTCACGTTTTTCTGCTCGCCATTGCTGGTGCGCAGGCCTTCGTAACCGGCTAGCAGGTGCGATGCATACGGCTGCATCCGGAGCTTGGGGCCAAACAGGTTTTTGGGGAGCAGGTAGCCGGCCTGCACGTAGCCTACGTTGCCGGTGCCGGAGTGCGGCACGGCGTTGCCGCGGCGGGCATCGGCACCGTAGCCGGGGTTAGCGGCTCCAATAAAGCGCACATGGTTGGGGCCCATGTTGTAGTTGTAATACACGCCGTACACTGTAAGGGCCGTGCCGGCATCCTTGTTAATGGGCGTATCAAAAAACACATCGGCCGAAAACAGAGCAATATCATGCTTTTCGGTGCCAATGGCGGCGGTTTGCGCGGGCGTGAAGGCAGTGCCGGGCACGCTCACGATGCTGTTCGTGGGCCTCGACACCATGCCATCCTTGTTGTAGAAGAAGCCCGCCCCAATGTTGAATACCCGCTTGGCGCCTAGGTACGTTCCCACGTTAAAGGGCAGCAGGTTGGCTTCCTGATCCAGGAACTCGTAGCTGAAGTAGCCCTGGTAGATGTGGTTGGTGCCCTGGGGGTTGTACTGGGCGGTGTTGTTGCCAGTGCTGGTGGTAATCTGGTCAGGAGCGGCACCAGTGGTTACGGTGGTGCCCAGGCCTAGCGGCGTGCTGAAAGCGCCCGTCTGGTTGGTCAGCATCGACTCATTCACCGACAACGCGTAATCGAGCTTACCTACGCGGCCCTTGCCGTATACGCCAATGCCCCGCACAAACTGGTCAATGGCTTCAATGGTGGGCCAGTTGGTGAGTGGCGCATCCAGCGTAAGGAAGTTAATGGTGCTGGAGCGCGTCATGCGCGAAAGGCCGTTCTGGTAGTGCATGCCGGCACCCAGGTTCAGGTACTGGTTCACTTTGTACTCCACCACTGCCTCGTGCACAAAAATCTGCGGCTTCTTGCCATCAACCGTTGGGTTAAAGCCACCACTTACAGCCGTTTGGTTGTTAATTCCGATGTGGCTGTACACCAGAAACCGAGGGTTCAGCTGCGAAAGAATAATCAGACGGGAACGCCTAAGGGCAAAGTCCAGCTGGTCGTCCTGGGGTTTACCGGGAGCACGCAGCGTGCCGGTGTTGTTCTTAGTGTAACGCGACCATACTTGGTGCCAAGTGATGAAACGCACGTACTTGCTGCCATCGGGCGAGAGGTTGAACTTCATACCCGCGCCATACGGGGCCGACTCAGTAGGAACCTGTGGCACAGGCGGATTGGCGGGCTCAGCAGGCGGCGGAGCAGGCTGCCCGCCGGCGGGCGGAGGCTGTATTTGAGCCGTAGCACCGGCAGCTGTAAGCAAGGCACTCACGGCCAGCGCGTAACGAGTGGTTCGCATGGGTTTTGGGGGATTTGGGGTTGGGATGGATCAGGATGAGCAGCTAGCAGCCATACGCCACCGAACTGGTGTCCCTAAGTAGAGGATTCCCCGCGCAGAAGTCACGCCCACGTTATAGTTCTGCTAACCCTATAGCTCTACCCTTGCCGAAACCGCTCCCATCGAATCATCATGTACTTATCGCCGAGTTCTGTGACGACCAGCCCTGCTCCTTTCAGGTTCTCGGGCTTCTGAAAAAACTCTGCCAGCTCTTTCTGATTCAGAATTTTATACGTGGGATGATACTCGGTCTGGCGGGGCGCTTTCACCCCGTATTTTTTCACCCAGTTCATCACCGAAACGTGGCTCACGCCCAGCAGCCGCTCAATTTCGCGGTAGCTCACCCCCTCCACATAGAGTTGCAGCGCCTTGATGACGTAGTACGAGTTGATTTCCTTTCCGGCCTTTGCCACCGAAAAGTGGTAGCCGCAGTTCTTGCACTTAAATCGTTGCCGGCCGCCCACAATCCCACTTTTGGTTGCATCAGCGGCATCACATTTCGGGCAGACAGGAACTGACATCAGCAGGTAAGTAAGTGGTTACTGTACTAAAGCTATAGCATTTTAGTAAAGATATACTATTTTAGCAAAGATTGTATACAGACATAACTAAGCAACAGAATGGGAAGATACCGACCATATAGCAAAGTGAGAGGAGGCAAGCGCCACTTGATGCGGCTACAGGCTGGCAGTATTAAGCCAGCTATCCTTTCTATTGATGCACTTTTAAAACGCCATTATTTCCACGAGTTGCTTGGGTTGCACCCGTGGCACTGGCACCACCGGACACCACCTAAGTTAGTACGGCAGCTAGCTGCGCAGCATCTGCTCACCACCTTTTTTGCCTGGCAACCGGTTTTAGTTTCATTAGGAGAACCTAATGTGTCCACTATCTGGTTGGTAGGGCCTGAGTTTGCGCACAGCTCAGAGGTGGTTGTGAGTATCCGGGAGAATAGGCGCCAATACCTGGAAAGCGACCATGAGCCCGATCCGGCCGGACCTCCCTTACCGATAGAGTATGCTGACTTGCCCGGCGCAGATAAATTGATATGGCGCACGCAGCCCTATGAAGTATGGCACGAAGCGAACGACTACCCCGACGGCTGGCCCGACGACTTCCTCCGCCGCCCCCATTATGAATACGAATACCCGGATGGGGCCCGCTATCTGGTGGTGCAGACCGGCTGGATGTGGGTAGGTCAGCTGCCCTAACTAGTCTCCCGTAAAATCCAGGTTATACAGCACATTTAGCCGGAAACCGTGGTTGATTTCAAATACCGGCCGACCCAAAACAGGCTCCGGTAAGGCGTGCTGGCTAATTTGGTAGAGGTAATTCAATTCTACCTTCGTGTTTTCGCTGAACTGGTAGCCTAATCCACCGGAAAGCCGGTTTTGGTTGAACACGTTGTCGCCGACGTTGCGGCCGAAGCCGAGGAACACTTCATCGAAGGCATTGAGGTAGTATTCGCCATCTTCAACCGTGGGGCCTTGCAGCGGAAACTGCACCGAGAGCTGGTAGCGGATGCGGTTTTGGTACTCCCAGTCTTGCACCGGGCCACGGCCTTGCTCATTGCGGGAGCCTAGCCAGCGCTGCTCCAGGCGCAAGCGGTGCGTAAGCGTGAGTCGGCCTAGCGCGTCCAGCAGGGAAATATCCTCATACAGGCGCTGCTCGGGCTCCGGCCGGTTAGGTACGGTGGGGTAACTGCCGTAGCGGTGCGCCTGGAAGTATGTGTAGCCACCCGAGACGCTTACCCGTTCCGACAGCTCCCGCACCAGCCCGAGCCGCGCCAATTGCTGTTGTGGGGCGCGTAGCCAGTTCACGCGGCGCCATTGATACTCGGTGTGAAGCGCCCATTTTTCTGAGAGCTGGTGGTCGCCGGCGTACACCAGCCAGCCGAGGGTGTTGCGGTCGAGCAGGCGCTGGGCTTGGCCGTAGCTGGCGGTTGCCAGGGCGCTGCACCCTAGCAGAAGCAAAAGTTTTTTCATGAAGAGGGCTGCCACGGGCAGACAGGTACTGCTGCGTACGCCGCCGGGCCCTCGGAGTTGGCGGCCCTTCTCGATTACATACTCAGGATGGTAGCCAGCACGGCATCGACGGCCAACCCCAAGCGGCGCATATCCAGGCGGTTTAGGGTGTCGGTAGGCTCGTGATAATGCTTGTTGCGGTAGAAGGCCGTATCCGTGAGCAAGACGGCCGGATAGCCGAAGTGCCAATAATTGAGGTGGTCCGAGAAGTCGATGCCGGGCAGCCAGGCGGGCGCCTTAAAACGCTTCACCGGCAACGTAGCGCTGGCTTTGTAACGGCGCGCAAACTGACGTCCAAACCGGCCGTTGCCGAATTTCTGCGCTACCGTTACGTAATTACCGCGGCTACCATACACCCATTTCAGCGCCCCCACCGGGTAGTCCTGGCTGCCGGTTTGGTCGTTGAAGTAGCCTAGCATTTCCAGCGCCACCATGCCGCGCACGGGCACGCCAGCATCGTGCAGGCTCTTGGCGTGCATGTAGCTGCCCATCTGCTTGGTCCGGAAATACGGTGGCTCTTCCAGCGTGTAGGCTACTAGGTCGATGCGGTAGGGCAACTGTGGCTGCTGGCCCAGCAGGCGGGCCAGCTCCAGCAGCGCCGCCACGCCCGTCCCGTTGTCATCGGCTCCGGGCTGCTCACCGCACACATCATAGTGCGCCCCCACAATCAGGCGCGGACCGGTTTCGGGTCCGAAACTACCTAGCACGTTGCGGTAGGTGCGGCCCTGAACCGCGTAGGGCTGTTCACTAGGCCTAGCGCCGGCAGCAAGCAGTTGGGCTGTAATGTAGTCGGCGGCTTGGTTGAGACTGGCTTCGTGCAGGTAGTTGCGCGGTTCAGGCGTGGTAGTGAGGGCCACGAGGTGGCGGCGCAAACGGGCCGTATCGGCCGGACTAGGTGCCGCCACGCCACAAACCGAGCTCAGCAGCAAGCACGTCTTCACAACCATAGTTCGTAGCAGCATAGCGTATTCCCTTTACTAAGTGTAGCAGCTAGATGCTGGTCGGTTACTTTTGGTTGTCTGTGCCTTTATCTTGGGTTCCTATCCGCTTCTTCCGTGCCAACCTCGCCTAGCCCCGCTCCTGCTCGCAACCTGTGGCTTTACGGAAGCAGTGTGCTGGCCGTGTTACTGCTATTGCAGCTCGAAACCAGTACCTGGCTTTTCCGCTGCCACTGCTGCTGGTGTTGCCCGGGCTGGTAGGTTGCTTTGTGATTGGGTGGTGGAAAAGACACGCTCTGAGAGCATATGCGTTGCTGACGGCAGGGCTTCTGCTTTTGCAAATTCCGGCTTTTCCTCTGTTCCATTCCCTGCAAGATAAAGCCATGCAACGGCGGGCCCAGGTTGTAATCAGGCAGCTGAAGCGCTACCGCACCGAGCACGGAGCCTACCCTGATTCCCTGGCGCAACTTCTGCCACAGTATGCACCGGAGCTACCCAGAACCGGCTTTGGGCTGTTGTACCCCGCCCCTTTCTTCTATCAGCTGCTACCTGCCGATACTGCTCTCGGGGGCTCTGCTTTCGAGTTAAGCTATGCCCAAGGCTTGCTGTTTCAGGCTACGTATTCCAGCCAGAGTGAAAAGTGGTCTTACCAGGATTAGAACATCTTACGCCCTGCTTTTCAAGGAAGTTTGTATTCTTGTGCTCTATGCTCAGTTAGTTGATACCGATACTTATGCAAAACAAAAAAGGGTATTCGTGGTGGCAGCTGAGCTTGTTGCTGACGGTGGCGCTTCTTTACCTGCACACTGAGTGCAGTGAGCCGCTGCTGTTTATGGTGCAACTCCCCCTAGCGGGTGCCCTAGGCCTGGTGTACGGGTGGGCCCGCATATATTCTCCTGCCACTGCCCGCCGGCTATGGCCCGTTGCGGCCGCGGTTGGGGTAGCCAGCCTGGCTAGCCTGTTGGGCATGCCGCCGATTTATGCCTGGCAGCGCGACCAAACCCAGCGGCACGCCGTGGCTTATGTACACCACCTGGAGCAATATTATCAAGCGCATGGTAGCTACCCCCACCAGGCAGCGCAACTGGTTCCTGCTTACCTACCGCACCTGCCCAGCACGGGGCAGGGGCTGTTGTTTAAGCGCCCGTTTCGGTACCAGTTAGCCAGCAGCCGGAAACCGGGGGCTACGTCTGCGCCCGGTTTCCGGCTGAGCTATTATGCCGGGGCCGCAGTAGATGCCTCGTACTGGAGTGAGACCAAGCAGTGGGAAAGTGAAGACTAATTGCGGAGAAAGCCGCAATTTCGGGCCGTAAACCTAGCTCCCACCCATGCCCACTCCCACCCCGTTCCGCAGCATCGTTCCTACCGACCTCAAACCCAGCGACTGGCACCCCTTCATGGTGGGTGCCGTGGCCCCGCGCCCGGTGGCGTTTGTGAGCACCCAGGATGCCGAAGGCAACGTGAACCTGAGCCCGTTCAGCTTCTTTAACTGCTTCGGCTCGAACCCACCCATTCTGGTGTTTTCGCCCGCCAACCGGGTGCGCGACAACTCCCAGAAGCACACCCTGGAAAACGTGCGCGAAGTGGCTGAATGCGTCATCCATATCTGCGACTACGCCATGGTAGAGCAGATGTCATTGGCCAGCACCGAGTACGCCAAGGGCGTAAACGAATTTGTAAAAGCCGGCTTCACGGAGGTAGCCAGCCAGCAGGTGCGCCCCCCGCGGGTGCTGGAAGCGCCGGCCGCCTTCGAGTGCGTGGTAGAGCAAGTAGTGCCCCTGGGCACCAACAACGGCGCCGGCAATCTGGTCATCTGCCGCGTGGTGCTGGCCCATTTCCGCGAAGACATCATCCTGCCCTCCGGCATTGGCATCGACCCCGAAAAGCTTGACGCCATTGCTCGCCTTGGCGGCGACTGGTACAGCCGGGCCTCGGGCGCTAGCCTCTTCGAGGTGCCCAAGCCCAACCGTAACCTCGGCATCGGCTTCGATCAGCTCCCTGAGCACATCCGCACCTCCGAACTTCTGACGGGCAACAATCTGGGCCGCCTGGCCAACATCGAGCAGCACGCGCTACCCACTTCTGAAGAGGTAACCGCGTTCCGCCAAGAGCCCATCGTGAGCTACACCCTCAACAAGCACCGCCACGAGCCCGCGCAGCAGCGCCAGGAGCTGATGTTACTAGGCCAGAAATTGCTGGAAGAGAGCCGGTTGCTGGATGCCTGGAAGGTGCTGTTGCTGGCTGGCGAGTAGCTTGTGCAACTGCTTACACAAGAATTGCTCTTGCCTCTGGGTATAGCTGGCTTACTACGACGAGGAAGTATACCATGCGCACACTGCTATTACTACTGGTCATCACTCTAATAAGCATTGCCGTTGCGGCCCTAGGTTTGTTGTGGGTATTAGCTAAGCATTACTCTGATGCACTAAGAGAGGGGTATGTCTACCTCTATTTCTTCATACTAATTTTTGGCGGCTGGGTGTATCTTCTAGCTTACCCGGTTTATCAGGGGATAATGGAGAAATCCTTATCAAAGAGCCCTTACATAAGCATGAGGATTGGTGCAACACTCGGTACAGGAACCAGCTTTTTAGTATTGATCAGTAATTTTAGCGGACCAGGTACCTGGTATCACTCGGTTTTGTACGTTGCTACATTTGGTCTGAGCGGATGCGTGTATGGCCTACTGTGTCACTGGCTCTTACTGAGGAGAAGCTTTAACAGGTAGTATAACTAGGCCGGAATGAGCTGTTCGCTCTTCCCGTTTGGCAAGAACCTTTCCGCACTGCTGCTACTATGCCAGAAATTACTGGAAAACGTCCTTTGGCAGGACTGATGTGCGCTGGCGAGTAGCTATTTACGCCGAACGGTGTAGGGTACACGGATGGGGTAAGTGGTTATATATCCTTGATATGACCTGACAACGGAGCCATTCCAATGCATGGTGACTTCCTTGCTTCTGTTTGCTTTGGGTGCGGATGCCGTGAACTCCACGTATCCGTACCCATCCGCATCAATTTCCAAAGGCTTACCGTTCGCCATCATTCTGATGGCTTCTCCGTAGGCAGGAGCTGCTAAAAACAGCTTAGCCTTGTAGATATCACCTTCAGTTACCAGATTCGTCTCAGGTACTGCGTGGGCTATTATATTTCCGAAGCCGCGAAATCTGTGATGACTAGATTTTAGGTTAGCGTGCTGCACATTCAAGGCATCTCTGGCTAAAGCTATTATTTGCGCTTCCTGCTGCGCTAACGCAGCTAACGCTTCTGCCGTAGAAGTGTCCTGCCAATAGATGGCTTTGTATTCACTGCTAGTAGCACCCAAAACAAAAGGCCACGCTTCGGGTGTCGTCTTGTTCTTTAGCAGATGCTGATATTTCGCTGGCAAATATGGATGTAATTCTTGCGTGAAAAGAAGTAATTGCGTGTACACACTGTCAATTAAAGCGTTAGTGGGCTGCTCCAGCATGTTGGTAGGAGCATCGCTGTCCAGTAGCTTTCTTGCGTGGCTTTCTCCCTCCGAAGCCCTAAGCAGCCGCTCCCGAACGTATCGGAGTAAGCTAATTCTAGTTGCCAGCTTCCGCTGAATATCAGCACACTTCTCGTAAAGAAGTACCACATCTTTTTGGCGCTGGCTCCTTAAAACTAACTCTTCGGCACCAATGAGACCACGCGCATTTTCTTTCACTGCTGCTTCATTACTATGAACTAGCATATCATCAACCAGCTTCAGCCGCAATGCTTGCTGTTCTGAATCGAAGTGGCAGCCGGAGAATACTCCTAGCAACAGGCCGGAGAGAATTACTATTGCAACACGCACAGATAGGCAGTTTAATTCATGCAAAGGGCATGAGCGTACAAGATATGTCTAGCTACCGAAAAAGCCGCCTCCCGCATTCAGTGGAGCTATCTGAAGCTATATGCTGCCAACTCCTATCCAGCCAACAGGCACATCATTTCATACAATGATAACTCCGTTTGCTGCCAGCCACAGGCGCGCAGAAAGTCGGTGCCGCTACCCTCCGGAACCAGGGATGGCACCACCAGGGGCTGATCGGGGAATTGGGCTTCTAAAGCACGTACCAGCCGCGTGCCCCAGCCTTTGCGCCTGCTTTCCCTAGGTACGAGCAGCGCCATAACCCGTTGGCTAGTAGCATCGGGCCGCACCAGTGCGTAGGCGTGCTCCTGCAATCGAAAGGCGTGGGCGGGCTTGGTTACGCGCAGCAGGGTTTCGCCGCTGCTCATCCAGGGCATGGCCTCGGTCGTTTCACGCAGTACCACACGGGTTAGCTCCAGCGGGTCCATTTCTGTTAGCGTATCGACGGCCACCGGTACTAGGCCTGCTTCTCGCCGAAACCCTAGTAGCTGCCGCGTAGTCCGGAACCCCAACCGCTCATACAGCCGAATGGCGGGCGCGTTTACGGTAAAAACTTCCAGCAGCATGCTCTGGTCGTCGCGCAGGCGGGCTTCTTCGAGAGCCGTACTCAGCATGGTTTTACCCAAGCCTTGGTTCCGAAACTCCGGTACAAGGCCCATGGCGGCTACCCGGCTTTGCCAGCCGCGCCGTGCGATGAACACTACCCCGACTAACTCCTCGCCCTGAAACCATAACCGGCTGGCGCTGGGGTCCAGGTGCTCGCCCCGGAAGCGCCGCTCAAACGAGGCCGCATCGAACTCCATGGGCACGAAATACCCCTGAAACGAACGGGTCATGGCCTCGGCTACCTCGGCCGAGGCGAATTCCAAAACAGAGCGGGCAGTGAGTCTAGCATTAGAGTAGTCAGGCATCAGGCATTTTCGTTGGCACAGAGAAACGAAGGCTGTTTCCTCGCGTTTTCAGATAGGAATTCAAACAAAAGAAAAAGCCTGCACATACGTACAGGCTTGGCGGGCATTTGCGGTAGAACGAGCTTTTCTTAGTTCCGCAAGGCGATGCTAGGGCCAGGCCTTTGCGATTTATATCTTAGATATTTCCTAAGCATGCATTAGCCTATGCAACCAAACAGTCGATCATAGGATCTTGAATACACCGATGATATACCAGCACCCTGTTAACATCACTTAACTAACTTTTATGAGATACTTGGCTATACTTTTCTTACTAACCGCTGTGCTGCTTACAGCAGGGTGCAAAAAAGACACAAGCGTTCATCCCAATCAAAGCTGCGATGATGAGTATGTTTTGGCTACTTATCAAAACAAAGAAGCGGTTGTCACGAGGACAGAACCGAATACTTATTGCCTTATCGTTGATGAAAATGACCTTGCTAGCGGGCAATACACCCTTGACAATTATTTGGTACCTGTCTTCCCTCTACCGTCCCAATATCAAGTAGTAGGGTTACGAGTTCTGCTCACTGGCCGTAAAAAAAGCTGTTATGGATTGACCACCTTACCTGAATTAAGGACCATGTTTGGCTATAAGCTAGAGGTAGATAATATTCAACCGAAGTAGAGGATAGATAGAAGTCGTAGGACTCCCTATGCAGTGTGTCAGCAATAATTAGGGTTTAATCACTGATATCCTAGTCCACCAGTTGCATCGCAGCCTTAGTTCCGCACCGCAATCATTAGGGCTAGCTCTTTGTAGCGCATGTTAAATTTGCGGGCAATGCTAGCATTAGTGAGCGAGCCTTTGTACACGTACACGCCGGAGCGGAAATGCTCGTTGGTGAACAGCACTTCGTTTACACCGCCGTGCTGGCTGATTTCCTGCAGAATGGGCGTGAAGATGTTGCTCAGGGCATTGGTAGCGGTGCGCGGCACGCGGGAGGCAATGTTGGGCACGCAGTAATGAATCACATCATACTTGCGGTACACGGGCTTGCTGTGGCTGGTCATCTCGCTGGTTTCAAAGCAGCCGCCCTGGTCAATGCTCACGTCGATAATCACGGAGCCCGGCGCCATCTGCGACACGGCATCTTCGGCCACCATGAACGGAATGCGGCCTTCCTCAGCATTCAGGGCCCCAATCACCACATCGGCGCGGCGGATTTGCTGGTTAAGGGCAAACGTATCGAGGGTGCTGGTGTAGAGCTGCGGCTGCCCTAAGTTCTGCTTCAGGCGGCGCAGTTTGTAAAGGTGGTTATCGAACACCTTTACTTCGGCACCCAGCCCGGAGGCAGCCCGCGCAGCGTATTCGGCCACGGTGCCAGCGCCCAGAATAACTACCTGCGACGGTGGCACGCCCGTAATACCGCCCAGAATAACGCCTTTCCCCTCGTTAGAACGCGCCAGGTATTCGGCCGCAATCAGCATGACAGTGGAGCCTGCAATTTCTGACATGGCGCGCACTACGGGGCGCGTACCCGAGGGGTCCTTAATCAGCTCAAAGCTGATGGCATTTACCTTTTTGCGCAACAGAGCCGTGATGTACTCGCTAGTGAGCGAGCCGAATTGCAGGGCCGAAATCAGCGTCTGGCCAGCCCGCAGGTACTCCATCTCATCGTAGGTGGGTGGCGCTACTTTCAGCACAATGTCGGCCTCGTATACCTCCTTGGGGGAGTAGGCTACCCTAGCCCCGGCCTCCGAGTAATCGTGGTCGGAGTATTTGCTGGGCTCGCCGGCGCCGCTTTCCAGCAGAATTTCGTGGCCGCTTTCTACCAAGTGCTTTACCGCTTCCGGCGTCAGGCAAATGCGGTTTTCCTGTAACGATGTCTCCCGGGGCAGCCCGATAAACAGCTTCCGCTTCCGCGTTTCCACGGCCAGCATGGATTCCTGCGTGAAGTAGGCGCGGCTCGTGGCCAGCGACTCAAATCCGGGGGGTACTGCTTCGGGCATTCTCTTAGGTAGTAAAAATTAACAACTAAGCAGGTAGAATGAGCCTGTGGCCGCTTGGCATGTGAGCCCTTCCGCAGAAAGTCAACACACTAACGGACAAAGTATTCATTATTCCTTACTAATTGTTAATTGCCGAGTTTCGGGTCCGGTGACGGAAATAGTGACGAGCAGCCGGTCCGGAGGCAACAGGACCTCGATGCGGCTAGGCCACTCAATCAGGCAAAGATAGCCAGAATCGAAGTACTCTAGCGCGCCAATTCCTTCGGCTTCGCGCGGATTATCGAGGCGGTAAAAGTCGAAGTGATATATCGGCTGATTGTGGGCGTCGCGGTACTCATTTACGAGCGAGAACGTAGGGCTGCTGACGTCGTCGGCTACCCCCATGCACTGGCACAAAGCCTTGATGAAGGTGGTTTTGCCGGCGCCCATTTCGCCTTCAAAGCAAATGATAGAATGGCCCGCTATAGCCTCCCGGACCTGCTCGGCGGCCGCTGGCAGCGCCTGTACGCTTGGAATATCGATGGTGAGCATAGGCCGCAAAGGTAGCGCATGAACCGCCGATTCAGGCACGCTGTGCTATTGCTTAACTGGTTGGCAGCGAACAGAGCGGTTTTCGCTTCTTGGGGGCCTAGTAGCAAGGGCTTCTGGCATTTTGTGGCTTCAATCCCCGCTCACTTTCATACATTTGGCCGACCAAACCCAACACCAACCATGCAAGTTTCCCGAATGGCCGGCAGCCTGATTGGCTCCGAAATCATCAAAATCGGCAACGAAGTAAACGATATGATCCGGAAGGGGGAGCAGATTTGCAACCTCACCATCGGCGACTTTGATCCGGCCATCTTTCCGATTCCGGCTGAGCTCCAAACGGAAATAACCCGCGCCTACGAAAGCGGCCACACCAACTACCCGCCGGCCAACGGCATGGCGGTACTGCGCGAAGCAGCCGCTGCCTTTACCAAAACCCGCCTAGGCCTCGACTACTCGGCCAATGATTACCTGGTGGCCGGCGGCTCGCGCCCCCTGATTTACGCTACCTACCTGGCCGTAGTGGACCCTGGCGACAAAGTGGTGTTTCCGGTGCCCAGCTGGAACAACAACCACTACTGCCACCTTTCGTCGGCGCAGGCCGTGATGGTGCCCACGCGCCCCGAAAACAACTTTATGCCCACGGCCGCCGAACTGGCGCCACACCTGGAAGGTGCTACGCTTCTAGCCCTCTGCTCGCCGCTAAACCCCACGGGCACGGTGTTCAGCAAAGAAGACCTGGAGGCCATATGCGACCTAGTACTGGCGGAAAACAAGCGCCGCCAGCCCGGCGAAAAGCCCCTATACCTGCTCTACGACCAGATTTACTGGCTGCTGACCTTTGGCGCTACCGAGCACTACGACCCGGTAAATCTGCGCCCTGAGCTGCGCGAGTACACCATTTATATTGATGGTATCTCGAAGTGTCTGGCCGCTACCGGCGTGCGGGTTGGCTACGCCTTCGGGCCTAGCGTGGTGATTGACAAAATGAAGGCGATACTGGGCCACGTAGGGGCTTGGGCGCCCAAAGCCGAGCAGGTAGCCACCGCCAAATACCTGCCCCAAACCCAGGAAGTAGATGGGTTTCTGAGCCACTTCAAGCAGAAAGTACAGCACAGCCTGGAGGCGCTGCACCAGGGCCTCCAGGCCCTGAAAGCCGATGGCTACCCCGTTGACTCGATGGTACCGATGGGTGCCATTTACCTCACAGCTAAGCTGGATGTGCTGGGCAAAACCACGCCCGGCGGCCAAGTGCTTACCACTACCCAGGAGCTGACCTCCTACCTCATCAGCGAGGCCAAACTGGCCTTGGTGCCCTTCTCCGCCTTTGGTACCGATGGCTCGTCGCCGTGGTTCCGGATGTCGGTGGGCGGTGCTTCCCTGGAGTCGATTGAAGCCTCGCTACCCCGCTTGCGCGCAGCACTGGATGCGCTGAAGTAACCACAGCGGCAACTGAATTTCGGCCCTGTTCGTGTCTTTTCGGAAGGCAAGAGCAGGGCCGTTTGCTTTCTATAGGCACCTAGTAGCGCTAGGTACCAAGCCAGCCATGCAGAGTCGGTTGCCTGAGTGTATGGTACGCGTGCATTTCATCGGGTCAAAGTAGTTTTTTCCGCTGGGAAGGGCCTTTTCTGGTATCAGGTGCGTAGCTTGTGCGTATTGTTGTGCCTACATCGGTGGTTATTTGCTATCTTCCGCCACCCGTAGGCTAGTTCAAACCCTGACTACCAGCGGGCAAACTGCTCTGTTTACCGGCCGAGTTACCCTGGTTTCAACACGAATTAGGGGTAGTAACTGGGCTCTCCTCACCGGCCGGTGCTCCTGCTTCCTATTGCACTTTCCGCTTTTCCACAGCCAACGGAACGTGTCTTATGCTTTTCCCTACTTCCCGCCCCGCGGGTTGGCTTTCCTTTCTCAGTGTCGGGCTGCTGGCGGCCCCGTTGGCTGTGTTGGCCCAGGTGCCGCTGGCACCCTTGTCGGGCACAGTGCGTACCTCTTCGGGCGCGCCCATCCAATACGCTACGCTTACGCTCCACCGCGCCACTGATTCTGTGGCCGTAAAATCGGAGTTCAGTGATGCAGAAGGCCGATTTCAACTGAATCCGCCCCTAGCGGGGCGCTACCTTGTTTCGGCGGCGCAAGTAGGCTACAGCCGGCTGTGGGTTGGCCCGCTGGAAGCAGCTGTGGCTCCCGGTGCTCCGCTGCAACTGGTGCTACCAGCTAGCCCGGCCGCTCAATTGCAGGGCGTAACCGTAACGGGCCAGCGCCCCACCTTCGAACGCCTCCCCGACCGCACCATCGTTCACGTAGAAGGCAGCCCCCTGAGCTCGGGCGGCACTACGCTGGATGTGCTGGGCCGCGCCCCCGGCGTTTCCCTCGATGCCAACGATAACCTGGCTCTGCGTGGCCAATCGGGCCTATTGGTGCTGCTAGATGGAAAACGCATCCCGATGACGGGCCCGGAGCTGGCCAACCTGCTGCGCACATTGCCGGCTGAGCAAGTCAAAAACATTGAGCTGATTACCAACCCGCCGGCCAAGTACGATGCCCAGGGGGGCGCCGGCATCATCAGCATCAACCTCAAGAAAGACCAGCGCCTGGGTACCAATGGCACCGTGAATGCCGCCTACGGTAGGGGCCGCTATGGCAAGTTCACGACGGGGCTGAACCTGAACCACCGAACCAAGAAGCTGAACCTGTACGGCTCATATGCTTACACTGATCGGCAAAATTTTCAGGAGCTGGAGTTTAGCCGGACCTACCTGCTCAACGACCTGCCGCAGCAGTTCAGCGCCCAGCTCAACACCCCCAAAAGCCACCTACAGTCGCATACGTGGCGCGCCGGCGCCGACTACTCGCTTTCTGAGCGCACCACGCTAGGCGCTATGGTGAGTGGGCTGAACAGCCGCCTGCCTTCCGAAGGCCTGAACGAAGCCACCGTACTAGATGCCCAGCAACAGCTGGTAGCGCGCTACACCTCCATAAACCAGCGTAACCTGCTGTTGCCTAGCGCCGCCGCCAACCTCACGCTGCGTCATCTGTTTCCCAAAGATTCCTTAGGCACCGCCGAGCTAACCGCCGACGCCGACGTGGCCCGCTACGGTATTACCCGGACCCTGCACCTCGATACCCGATTTGAGATGCCCGCCCTGAATCCGCTGCTACTCACGGGCGACCAAAACGGCACGCTCACCATTTGGAGCGCCAAAACCGACTACGTGCGCCCGCTGCAAGGCGGGTTACGCCTGGAGGCGGGCCTGAAGGCCAGCGAGGTATCCTCGGATAACGACGTGGTGTTTGAAAGCACTTATAATGGCTCTACCCAACAGGTAGCAGGCCTCACCAACCGGTTTCGTTACAAGGAGAACATCAACGCTGCGTATGCCAGCGTAACCCGCAGCCGGCCTCAACTCACCGTTACGGTGGGCCTGCGCGCCGAGCAAACCAATGCTAAAGGCCGCCAGGAAATAGGCGACGTATCGTTTGAGCGCCACTATTTTCAGCTGTTTCCGAACCTGAGTGTGCGCCGGCCCCTTACGCCCCAGCATGATCTGGCCTTTTCCCTAAGCCGGCGCCTCAACCGCCCGACGTACAATCAGCTGAACCCATTTCGCTCGTACGTAGACGCTACCTCCTACCGGACCGGCAACCCCACGCTTTACGCTGAAACCAACACCCACGCCGAGCTGACGCATACCTTCCGCCAGAAATTCAGCACGGCCCTGAGCTACACGCGCACCAACCGCCCCATCGTGAGTGTGTACCTGATCGATGCCGATAACCTGGTAGCTGCCACCGACGTGAACCTGCGGACCCAAGAATACTATGCCCTTTCCCTCACGGCCCCGCTAGCCCCTAAGCCCTGGTGGAAGCTGTATGCCAACGCGGAGGTATTTTACATCCAGTTTCAGGGCGAATTGGGTGGCTCGCCAGCTCCCAAAAGCCGACCCGGGGCCATTGTTAGCCTGAACAACTCGTTTACACTGGGGCATGGCTGGAGCGCTGAGCTCAATAGCAGCTACAACTCGCCGGAGCGCTATGCCTTCCAGGATTTGCGGGCGTATGGGCAGGCCGGCGCGGGCATCCAGAAAACGCTAGGGGCCGCCACCTTCCGCCTGAATGCCGCCGATATCTTTTATACTACTCCCCTGCGCGTTACCTCCCGCTACCAAGTGCTGGAAGAAACCTTCCGCATGGCCCAAGACTCGCGGGTGGTCACGGCGTCGGTAGCGTACCGCTTTGGCAATGAGAAGGTAACCGCAGCTCGCAAGCGCACCACCGCGGCCGAAGAGGAAAAGCGCCGCGCCTTACTAGGCCAATAATCCACTTAAACCGTCTTCGGCAGCCGAATCGGGGCCTGGCATCTGGCGTTACCTGCGCGTTGGGTTGGGCCGGCGGTAGCACCTAGTAGGCAGCGTAAAACTTCAGGATGCTGGCTATTACGGTATCCTGGGCGGCTTCATCCAGCTCATAATACAGCGGCAGCCGCACCAAGCAATCGGCGTAGTGCTCGGCCCACGGCAGCGGGCGGCCATCGTGCTTATCGACGTAAAAGGGGCTGTTATGCAGCGGCAGATAGTGAAATACGGCCAAAATCTGCTGCTGGCGCAAGTGCTCAATCAGAGCGGTGCGCTCGGGTAGGCTGCGGCACACCAGGTAAAACATATGCCCATTGTTGGTAGCGTACTCAGGCACAAAGGGCAGGCCCACGCCGTGCGCCTGCAGGGGGGCTAGGGCCTGGTAGTAGCGCTGCCAGATAGCCACCCGGCGCTGCTGAATATCATCCAGATTTTCCAGCTGCGCCCAGAGGTAGGCAGCAATAATATCGGAAGGCAGGAAGCTAGAGCCCGCTGCTACCCAATTGTACTTGGCTACCTCACCCCGGAAAAACGACGACCGGTTGGTGCCTTTCTCCCGAATGATTTCGGCCTGGCGCGCATACTGCAAATCATTAACGGCCAGCATACCGCCTTCTCCCGAAATGATGTTCTTGGTTTCGTGAAAGGAAAATGCTGCTAGGGCCCCCAGGCTGCCCAAGGCCCTGCCCTTGTAAAAACCTGCAATAGCCTGCGCCGCATCTTCTACCACCACCAGGCCGTGCGCGTCAGCTACCGTTTGAATAGCGTCCATGTCGCAGGCCAGGCCGGCATAGTGCACCGGCACAATAGCGCGGGTGCGCGGGGTAACCAGGCTTTCCAGCGCGGCCACATCTAGGTGCGGGCTGTAGGAAGTACTGTCGGCAAACACGATGCGCGCGCCGCGCAGCACAAAGGCATTGGCAGTGCTCACAAATGTGTAAGACGGCATAATCACCTCGTCGCCGGGCTGGATGTTGAGCAGCAGCGCGGCTATTTCCAGGGCATCGGTGCAGGAGGTGGTCAGCAGCACTTTCTCAAAGCCCAGTTGCTGCTCATAGAAGGTGTGCACCCGCTTCGTAAACATCCCGTCGCCGGAAATCTTGCCCGACCGCACCGCTTCCTCTATATAACGCGTTTCGTTACCAGAGAAATACGGTTTATTGAAGGGAATAGTGTACTGCATAAGCTTTCCGCGGTCGTGCAAGAGGAAGGAAATTGCGCAGCCCCAACGGTGTTTTACTAGCCCTTCGGGAGCCGGCAACCGTCCCTTCCTCTTGGGAGGTGCCTGCCATGCTGAACCAGCGCAAACCTAACACCTCAAGGCCGAATGCAGCTAAAAAACTATGGTGAGTTAAGATTTCAGAAAAAAGATGACTATCCAGGCAACGTTTATGATACATCATACATCTATATGATATATCATACAACTACTCATGCTCTCCAGTATCATCTTCTATTCCCTGGATAAAGCCATCCGCCAGTACCGGCGTATGGCCCAAACCAACCTTGATAAAGCCGGCCTTGATATTACCATTGACCAGTGGCTGGTATTGCGGGTAATTCAGGAAACCGATGACCTAACCCAAACTGATATTGCCGAGCGTGTTTTCAAAGACCAAGCTTCCGTAGCCCGCATGATACGCCTGCTACTAGAGCGTGGCTTGCTTACCTCCGAGCCTCTCCCCCACGATGGGCGCCGCACCCAGTTGCGGGTTTCTGAAGCCGGACACCGCACCCTAGAAGCGGTGGAGCCGGTGGTACTGCATAACCGGGCCGTTGCGTTGCAAGGCCTCAGCGAAAACGACTTAAACACCTTGCGCTACCTGCTGGAGCAGATTTCCACTAACTGCACCGCCCCGTAAGAGCTACATCCCTGCTTCCGGATCAGTAAAAATTCAGAAAACAAGATGCTATTGTTTTGATATACGAACTATTTCGTATGTTTACTACGAAATAGTTCGTACAAGAGAATACGCTTAGGCCGGCCGCCTTCCCTAGTACCACGCGCTACCCTCTCAAGCAACGGTAGCCCGACTTCCCTTCCCCTCTTTCTCACCTTATTCTATTAGAGACACATGGAAACGTTACTCCGTGGGCAGCAGCATAGGTTGCTCCTGCTTTTGCTGGTAGTGTTGCTGCAGCTAAGTGGCAGCCGTAAGGCAGCCGCGCAAGGCCTAACCGGCCAGATACGGGCGGCCAGTGGTAGCCCCGTGGAATTTGCAACGGTTGTGCTGCACCGCGCCGCCGATTCGGCCGTGGTTAAAACGGAGTTTAGTACCGAGAAAGGCACCTTTCAGTTTGATCTGCCAACGACCGGGCGCTACCTCATTTCGGCGTCGCAGGTGGGTTTTGTGCGGGCCTGGGCCGGGCCGCTGGAGGTTACCAGGAGCGGCAGTGTGGGAGCCCTTAGCCTAACCTTACAGCCTAGTACGGCCACTGCCCTAAAGGAAGTGACGGTTACGGGCCAGCGCCCCACCTTTGAGCGGGAAGCCGACCGCACCATTGTGAATGTAGAAGGCAGCACGCTGGCCGCCGGCAATACGGCCCTAGATGTACTGCGCCGCTCTCCCAATGTCACCGTCGATAACAACGATAACCTGGGGTTGCGGGGCCGCCAGGGCGTGATGGTACTCATTGATGGCCGCCGCATGCCCATGACCGGCCAGGAACTGGCCGACTACCTGCGCGCCTTGCCCGCCGACCAAGTCAAGAACATTGAGCTGATTACTAACCCGCCGGCAAAGTATGAGGCGGCCGGCAGTGCGGGTATTATCAGCATTAACCTCAAAAAAGACCAGCGCCTAGGCACCAATGGCACCGTGAACGGCAGCTACGGCCGCAGCCAGTACAATAAGTACACCTCCGGCCTGTCGCTGAACCACCGCCGCAAGGGCCTGAACCTATTTGGCTCCTATAACTACTCCAACCGCGAAGGCATTGCCAAACTTACCATCGACCGCAATTTTTACCGGGAAGGCGAGCGTGATACCCCCAATGCACTGCCCTACCGCATCACGCAGCAAGAAAACCGGAGCCCGGTGCATTTTCGCTCCCAGAGCTGGAAGGCCGGCCTCGACTACAACTTGGGTGAAAACACGGTAGTTGGGGGCATGGTGAGCGGGCTTGCGAACCGTGTAGAGCAGAACGGCACCAATGACGTGCGCATCTTCGACCAGGACCGCACGCTCACGGATGCCTTTAACTCTACCAACCGGCGCATCGGCAAAAGTCCCAATACGGCGGCTAACCTAAACTTCAAGCATACCTTCAAGGATAGCCTGGGCAACCGGGAGCTTACCGCCGACGCCGATTACGCCACCTATACCACCAATCGATTTCAGCAGCTCACTACCTTCCGCGACAACCTACCCACCGACCAAATTCTGGGCGACCAGGACGGGCGCCTGGTTATCCAATCGGCGAAGGCAGACTACGTACAGCCGCTTTCCAAGCAGCTCCGTTTGGAAGCCGGCAGCAAAATCAGCAAAGTCAACTCTGATAACAACGTGGTTTTTACGGATGGTGAAGGCAACGTAGACTTGGGCCGCACCAACCACTTTCGGTATGACGAACGGATTCTGGCCGGTTACTTCAACTTCAACTACTCGCTGCCCAAGCTCACGCTGCAGGCGGGTCTGCGGGCAGAGCAAACCAACGCCCTGCTAAAGCAGGAAGCTGGCAACCTGCCCGCCATTGCGCGCCGCTACGGACAGCTGTTCCCGAGTGCCGCCCTTAAGCGCACCCTCAACGACAAGCACGAAACGTCGCTTTCCTTGAGCCGCCGCATCGACCGCCCTTCATATGGGCAGCTCAATCCGTTCCGGGTAATTATTGATGCCAATACGGCCGGCGTAGGCAACCCCTATCTGCTGCCTCAAACAAGCTACAATATAGAGCTCAACCACACCTTTAAGCAGAAATACACCCTAGGCCTAACTTACAGCATAACCGATAACCCACTCATTGGCACTGTCCAGCCAGAGTCGGCCAACAGCACCCAGGTTATTTCCACCACCCAGAACCTGGACAAGCAACTCTACTACGCCCTCACCCTCACGGCCCCCGTTGAAGTAGCCAAGTGGTGGAGCATATATAACAACGGCGTGTTTTACTACAGCCGGTTTAAGGGCAACTTGGCGGGTACCAACCTAAATGCCGGTCGGGTTACGTTTACGCTTACTAGCAACCACAACTTTGTGCTAGGCAAAGGCTGGAGCGCAGAGCTCAACGGAAATTACCAAGCGCGCGAGCAATATGGCTTTCTGGATGTGCGCCCAAATGCAGAAATAACTGCCGGCGTTCAAAAAAGCCTCTGGGATAAGAAAGCTAACCTGAAGTTCAGCGTCGGCGACCTATTTTTCACCAGCCCCGTGCGCGCTACCTCCTCCTATGCTACCTACGTGGAGCGCTTCTACCAGCGCCAGGATTCCCGGCAGGCTACTCTTTCCTTCTCCTACCGCTTCGGCAATGAGAAAGTAGCAGCAGCCCGCCGCCGTACTGGCGGTGCCGAAGAGGAAAAGCGCCGTGCCGGCGGACAGTAACTGCCTAGCCCCTCCGGTAAACCAAAGGCCCGGTTTCTTCTCAGAAGAAACCGGGCCTTTGGTTTGCGCCTGAACCATGCCTAGTACTTCAGCGAAGCAGGAGTTGGACTGAGCGTAATGGCCCCAGCTGCTGCTTTACTAGCTGCCTGAGGCTAATCCCAAAAGTCCATTTCAAGCCAGAAGCCGTGCGGGCTTTTGGGCCTTGTCCCTATGGCTACAGCTGAGGTTGAGTTGATCTACCTGAGGAGCTTCGTGGGCTTATGGGCTTCGTATGTACCTCTTACAGCGGAGCTTGCCTTTACACATATCGATAACATACCGTGTTTATATAATATATTTTATAATAAATTGTATGTTATTAAAATATTGATTAACAGATGATTAACTCTAATTATCTGTCCAAACCCAAGAGTTGACAGCCAGATTAACAAAAGTTTTATTTGCATTCTCAGATCATTAAATTTAATATTATCGATATGAATCAACCTGTGCACATTCAATGGAATAGTCTTTCATGCGTCATCTTTGACGTTGATGGGACACTGTATGCGCAGGGCAAACTGCGCAAGCGAATGCTACGGGCGCTGCTGGCTCACTACAGCCGCCGGCCCTGGAAATTTCAGGATCTACTGATTCTGAGTCGCTTTCGGAAGGAGCGGGAAAAACATGCGGGCTATGCTGGCGAAAACCTTGAATCGGACCAGTATGGGTGGGTTGCGCAAGCAGGCCGCTACCCTGTTACTAGGGTACGGGAGGTGGTAAACCGCTGGATGTTTCAAAACCCGACCCCGTATCTGAAGGCGTGCCGTTTCCCTGGCGTGCAGGAGTTTTTTGACGCGCTGCGGGCCCGCGGAATTACCATTGCCATTTACTCCGATTATCCGGCCCAGGATAAGCTCGCGGCTCTTGGCCTACAGGCTGATGTAGTCATCAGCTCCACGGACGCGGCCATTAACCGGCTGAAACCTCACCCCGCAGGGCTGCTCCATATTACCCAACAGCTTGGCCTGGCTCCCGAACAATGCCTGTTCATCGGGGACCGGCCGGAGCTGGACGGTGCCTGTGCTGAAGCAGCCGGCATGCCCTATCTCATCGTGGATAAGCAGCCGCTCGCCGACTTTACCTTTTATCATACCCTACTCCATCATCTTACCAGCAACCATCACTCCGTAGCATATGAATCAGACCTCCATTCTGCTTGAGCCCGAAAACCAGGACCACGCTCAGGTACTGCTGCCCGCTACCCTAAAGGACTACATAGCCATTGCGCGCCCCGATAACTGGGCCAAAAATGTGTTTATGGGGCCGGGTATGCTGTTTGCCCTGGTAGTGTATGGCACGCCACTCACTGGCTCGCTGGTGTTGAATATGATGCTGGGCGTAGTGAGCACCTGCCTGGTAGCCTCGGCCAACTACGTCATCAATGAGTACCTCGACGCGGAGTTCGACAAGTTTCATCCGCTCAAGAAAAAACGCACCTCAGTGGTGCGGGTAGTAAGCCCCACGCTGGTATACACTGAGTGGTTTTTGCTGGCTGTTGTTGGGCTTACGCTGGCCTACGCCATCAGCATGCAGTTTCTGCTAGTGTCCGCGTTTTTGCTGTTTATGGGCCTGATGTATAATGTGCGGCCTTTCCGCACCAAGGAGCGGCCCTATATTGATGTGCTGTCAGAATCGGTGAACAACCCCATCCGGTTTGCGCTGGGCTGGTTTACGGTGGCTCCGGCGCTGGCTTTTGCCAATTTTGATGTGGTGCAGCTCTTCAACAGCTTCCCGCCCACCAGCATCATCATTGCGTACTGGATGGGTGGCGCTTACCTGATGGCTACCAAGCGTTTTGCTGAGTACCGGTTGATTGATAATCCGGAGCTAGCGGGCCTGTATCGTCGCTCGTTTAAGTTTTACACCGAGCACAGCCTGCTTATTTCCATGTTCTTTTATGCCATCACGTCGGCATTCTTTCTGGGTATCTTCCTGATTAAGAACCGGGTTGAGCTGCTCATCAGCTTTCCTTTCTTTGCCTTGCTGTTTTCGTGGTACCTGCGCATCGGGCTGCTGAAAGACTCGCCGGTGCAAGGCTCCGAAAAGCTATATACCCGCAAGTGGTTTATGCTATACGTGGTGCTCTTCTGCCTGCTACTCACGGCCCTAATGTTCATTGATATTCCCTGGCTGCACAACTTCCTGCACGACCACTTCCGGTTGAACGACTAGCCTGCCCTAGTACTCGTAGCCCCAACCTTGTAGCCCCGTTTTATGCAGGCCCTGTTTAAGCTTTATACCACTTCCACCATGCCCACCTGGCGCGCCGAGGCCCCAGCCACGGCAGACAGCAAAAGCCGCGACCAGACAGACTACGCTCGCCTACTAATGGGCATCCTGCTGGCGCTGGGCGTGGGCATCCGGCTGTTCCACTTCTTTAACAACCGTTCCTTCTTTATTGACGAGCTCTATCTAAACGTTAATACCATTAAAATGGGGTTCTGGGCGCTGGCCACCCAACCCTTCGACTACGAGCAGAAGGCCCCCATCGGCTACCTCTGGATGACGCGCCTGTGTGTGTTGCTTTTTGGCAAGCAGGAAATGTCATTGCGGCTGTTTCCGCTGCTGTGTGGCCTGGGTACGTTGTTTGTTTTTGCCAGTGTTGCGCAGCACTTCCTAAAAAAGTGGGGCGCGCTGGCAGCCGTAGGCATCCTGGCCCTTTCTTCTCCTTGCATCTACCACTCCGTAGAAGCCAAACAGTATAGCACCGAGCTGTTTGTAGCTGCGCTGGCGTTGTGGTGGTATGTCCGGTACCATAAGGACATGTCCACCGCCGCGCTCCTGACCTGGGGCGTGCTTGGGGCCGTGGCGTTGTGGTTTTCGTTTTCGGCCATCTTCGTATTTGCCAGCATCGCCATTGCTATGTCGGCGCATTGGGTGCTCACAGCCCAGTGGAAAAAGTTTTTCCGCTACCTGATTCCGTTCACGCTCTGGCTGATCAGCTTTGGGGTGCAGTACGTGTTGTTCATCGGCAAGTATCCGCAATCAGGCTGGCTGATCGATTTCTTTGATAAGATATACGACGGCTTCATGCCGCTGCCCCCTAGCTCTCTGGCTGACGTGAAGTGGTATTTCCAAAAGCCTTATACGCTGCTGGTGCACCCACTGGGCCTGCTCCTGAACCTGGATGGCGGCCTAGAGGAGTGGAAGGCTAACAGCTGGCGCTACCTCTTTAAGATGGGCTGGCTACCCGTCGGTTTGATTCTTGGCGGTATGGCGGTAATGTTCCGCCAGAAGCGGACTCTCTTCTTTTGCTTATTGCTGCCCATCCTGTTTGCGCTGCTAGCCTCGGGGTTACGGCTGTACCCGTTTCATAATCGGTTTGTACTGTTTCTGGTCCCGGTACTGCTGTTGTTTATTGGGTTTGGCATTGATGCGCTCCGGGAGCTGTTTACGCGCCAAAAGCTCCTGTTTTATGTTCTGGTGGGGCTGCTGTTTCTGCCCTTGTGCATTAACACCGGGCGCCAGCTGGCTAACCCCGATTTGTTTGTGAATCGGGAAAACAACCGCGAGCCGCTGCTCTACATCAATGAGCACTATCGGCCGGGCGATGCCGTGTACATCTTCTGGAACATGAGCCACGCCTATGAGTACTACAAAGACGCGTATAAGCTCAAGTTCAATGCCGTGCAAGGCAGCAACCCAAAAGCTATTTCTAACAGCCCCGAGGAATTCTTGCGCAACCTGCAACCGGAGCTGCAGCAATTCAAAGGCAAGAAACGGGTCTGGTTTGTGTTCGATTACCTGAACCGCAACGCCATTGGCGAGTACGTGCATCTGCCCGTGTGGTACCACACCAACTACTTCTCGCCTACCACGGAGGTGCAGAATATCTTCAGCCAAATGGGCCGCCAGGTAGATGAGCTATATGAAAAGCCATACAATACCTATCCGCATACCGTGGTGTTGTATGAGCTAAATAAGTAGCAATCACAGGCTATGTCTACAAAAAAAGGGCACTCCAAGGAGTGCCCTTTTTAGTTGATAAGGCAGTTGCCTTTTACACCAAAGGCCAGCTAGTACCTAGCCTTTGGTGGTTTACTAGCTACCCTTTCGGGCTAAGCACCACGTAAGGAATAATGCATTCCTCCAGAGATATGCCGCCATGCTGGAACGTGTCCTTGTAGTAGTTCACGTAATAATTGTAGTTGTTGGGGTAGGCAAAGAAGTAGTCTCCTACTGTGAACACGTAGGCCGTGCTCACGTTTTCGCGGGGCAGGAAGATGTTCTCCGGCTTGCGTACCGTGTACACGTCGCGCGAGTCATCGAAGCCTAAGTTTTTGCCGTGCTTGTAGCGCAGGTTGGTGTTCGTGTTCCGGTCGCCCACAATCTTGTAGGGGCGCTTCACCCGAATAGTACCGTGGTCAGTGGTGATGATGAGTTTGCCCTTCTTCTCCGAAATCACCTGCAGCATTTCGTACAGCGGCGAGTGCAGGAACCACGACTTGGTGATGCTGCGGTACGCCGACTCATCGGCTGCCAGCTCCCGAATCATGGCCATGTCGGTGCGGGCGTGCGAGAGCATATCCACGAAGTTGTAGACGATGGCGTTCAGCTTATAGTTGTTGTGCAGGTTGGCCATTTTGCCCAGCAGGTCTTTGCCAGCTTGCAGGTTGGTTACCTTGTGGTAGCTGAACTTATGCTTCTGGCCGGCTTTCTGGAACATGATTTCCATGAACTCGGCCTCGTGCATGTTCTTGCCTTCGTCGTCATCGTCCCATACCCACAGGTTGGGGTATTTCTTCTGAATTTCGCCGGGCATCATGCCCGAGAAGATGGCGTTCCGTGCATACGCCGTGGTAGTGGGCAGAATGCTGTAGTACGTCTCCTCCGAATCGACGGTGAACAGCTCGGCGATGATGGGCTCCAGCACCTTCCACTGGTCGTAGCGCAGGTTATCAATCAGCAGGAAATACACGGGGGTATCGCCGGTTTCCTTGAGCATCGGGAACACGCGCTCCTTAAAGAGCTGGTGCGACATGAGCGGGGCGTCTTTGTCGTCGCCGTTTACCCAGTCTTCGTAATTCTCCGTGATAAAGCGGCCGAAGTAGGTGTTGGCTTCGTCCTTCTGCATGTTGAAGACTTCGGCCATGCTTTTGCCTTCCGTCTCGTTGATTTCCAGCTCCCAGTACACCAGCTTCTTATATACCTCGGCCCATTCACTAGGGGTCAGGCGGTCAGAAAGCTGCATGCCCAGCTGGCGGAAGTCGCGCTGGTAACCGCTGTTGGTTTTCTCCGAAACAAGGCGCTTGTTGTCGAGCACCTTTTTCACGGCCAGCAGAATCTGGTTGGGGTTCACGGGTTTGATGAGGTAGTCGGCAATTTTGGAGCCAATAGCCTCCTCCATGATGTGTTCTTCCTCACTTTTGGTAATCATGACCACGGGCACCGTGGGGCGCACCGCCTTGATTTCGGTGAGAGTTTGCAAGCCCGAGAGACCGGGCATGTTTTCATCCAGAAACACGATGTCATAGGTCTGCTCCTGAATTTGCTCCAAGGCGTCGGCGCCGGAGTTCACGCCGGTTACGTCGTAGCCTTTTTCCTTGAGGAAGAGAATGTGGGGTTTCAGGAGGTCGATTTCGTCATCGGCCCAGAGGATGCTGTATTGTTGCATGGAAAGGGAATGTAGAATGTACCCCGGCGCCCTTGCGCCCGGAATGGTGGAACGAGCCTGCTCAGCACTGCCTGCCACTATTAGGCTCTACAGAGCCGAAATAGCGGTTATGGGTTGCAACTGAAGTTTCGTAAGTAGCTTTACTCCCAATCCCTGTTTTTTGATTCTAAAAATTTTGGTTCTGCTATACTTCACGCATCAACTCGGCCGTAAAGAAGCCGAAAAATGCTGAATTGGCGGCATCACTCAGCCGAGCGCGGCCTCGTGTTACTAGCTAAACCGTGCCGTACTGCTTACGTTTACCGATGCGCACAGCTGAAGCGTGGCGCACCCCTTTATGAACAAAAAGAAAATCTTTAACGACCCGGTGTATGGCTTTGTCACCATCCCAACGGAGTTGCTATTTGACCTGATTGAGCATACGTATTTTCAGCGCCTGCGCCGGATTCAGCAGTTGGGCCTTACCAGTTTTGTGTACCCCGGCGCCCTGCATACCCGCTTCCACCATGCCCTCGGGGCCATGCACCTGATGACGCTGGCCCTGCGGACGCTGAAAGACAAAGGTGTAAAAATTTCAGCCAAGGAAGGCGAAGCGGCCATGGCGGCCATCCTGCTGCACGACGTAGGGCATGGCCCATTGTCGCATGCCTTGGAGCGTAGCATCTTTCATGATGTGCACCACGAGGAGCTGAGTTTGCACCTCATGCGCAAGCTAAATAGCCAGTTTGACGGCTCTTTGGACCTAGCCATTGAGATTTTTGAAGGAACGTATTCCCGGCCCTTCTTCCACCAGCTCGTGAGCAGCCAGCTCGACATGGACCGGCTGGATTACCTAAACCGCGACTCGTTTTATACTGGCGTGCAGGAAGGCCGCCCCGGCGCCGACCGCCTGATTAAAATGCTGACGGTGGTAGATGAGCGCCTAGTGCTGGAGGAAAAAGCGGTGTACAGCATCGAAAATTTTCTGGTGAGCCGCCGCCTGATGTACTGGCAAGTGTATCTGCACAAAACGGTAACCTCCGCTGAGCAAATGGTAATCCGGATTATGCAGCGGGCGCGTGATTTGGTGCTGGCCGGTATAGAGGTGCCCTCCTCGCCTAACCTGCACTACTTTCTGTCGCGCAACGTAACGCAGCAGGAGTTTGAGCAGGACGATGAGATTCTGCGCCGCTTTACCCGCCTTGATGATACGGATGTGTGGGGCGCCGTGAAGCTCTGGGCCGACCACCCCGATAAAGTACTCAACTACCTTGCCCAAAGCCTCCTCGACCGGCACCTGTTTAAAATCACGCTCCAGAGCGAGCCATTTGACGATGATTTCCAGCTGGGCATTGTGGAGCTGATTTCCGAGCACTTTCACCTGCCGGCCAAAGATGCCGCCCAGCTCATGCTCACGGGCCGCATCAGCAACAATGCCTACGATGCCGACGGCCAGGACCCAATTGATGTACTCACGAAACGCGGCAAAGTAGTAAACGTAGCGGAGGCCTCCGACCTGCCCAACATCCGGGCAATTAGTCAGCGGGTAGAGAAACACTACATCTGCTACCCCAAGGAAATACTCTAACCTCTACTATAGTTTGGCCTGCTGCCTTAGGCTCTAGCCTTGAGGCGACCTAGTGCGGCGCTGGTCACGAGGCTGGGGCCTTGTATTCTTGTATGTCTGTTGTAAACCAACGTATTAAGTCAGGCAGCACTTCGCTGCCGGTGGGGTTGCTGGCACTGTTTTTACTAGGTATCAGTGGCAGCCTAAGTCTGCTGTACAGCTCCGTCTCGATTCCTGATTTGCAGGCCTTGCGCCACGCTATTTATGAGCGCAACGCCTTACCTGAGTTTGTATTACAGGTAACCGCCGCGCGTTTTGCCCAGCTGCGGTTTGGTTTACTAGCCTGCGTTGTAGGGGCAAGCCTAATAATAGCCTACTTATTATGGAAACGAAGGCTAGCGCCTGAGCTACGCGTGTGCCAGCAGGAACTTCAGCATGCACTGGCGAGTGTAGGCGAAGCGCTGGCGCGGTTGTCGAAGGCGGAACGGTGGCTGGGGGGCTTGGTGCTAGTAGGAGTGCTAGCGCTGCGGATCTATTATTTCCTAGTGTATCCGCTAGGCACCGATGAGGTAGCAACCCATGACTACTTTGTGCGCGGCGGGCCGGTAGCTATTACCAGCTTCTACCCTATTCCCAACAACCACATCCTGTTTAGCCTTAGCTGCTGGGTAGTGAGTTGGTTTACTCACCATGATGTCCTGATTCTGCGGGTTCCTACGCTGGTGGTGAGCCTGTTTGGCACGCTGGTTACGTATGCGCTGCTGCTGCGCCTTACTAACTTCCGGGTGGCAACGCTGGCGGTGGGCCTTTTTTGCTTTTCCCCGCTGAGTGTGTATTACGCCGTGGTGGGGCGCGGTTATTTTCTGCTGATTACGCTGGCCATCCTGCAGTTTTTGGCGATGCTGTCCATTCTGTATTCCAAGCACTATCAGCGGCTGGGCTGGGCGGTATTCGTGATAACGGGGGTACTAGGTATGTACACCATCCCAACCTATGCCTACCCGCTGGCTTCCTTAGGCTTTTGGCTGACGGTGGTGTTTTTGCGTCGGCGCGACTACGCGGCGCTGGGCCATGTGCTCGGAGCGGGCGGGTGTATTGTGCTGGGCACCCTGGTACTGTACGGACCGATTATCTGCATTTCTGGCTTGCAAGCACTAACTGGCAATGAGTACGTAGCTCAGCAGCCGCTTTCCTTGTTCTGGCCCAACTATTTCTCCTATTTGCAGCAGCCAGCCCGCGAGTTATTTGGTCATGAGCGGCTGAGTGTGGCAGCTTTTCTGGGCGTAATGCTCCTATCATTCGGAGTATTGCCCCTATTGCCTGCCGCGCACCGGCGTGTAGCTGTGCCAGCCCTGGTTGTGGTGCTGCTTCCCTTTTTATTTATGCCTTTGCAGCGGGTGTATGCCTCGGCCCGGGTGCTGATGTACGCCACGTTCTTTTTTTTCCTGGCTGCTGCCTTGGCCGCCGATTGGCTACTAGGCACCAAACGGCTGGCAACCCGGCAGGTGCTGCCGCTGCTTGGATTCATGCTACTAGGGTACGGCAGCTACCAAACAGTTTTGTACCGCCACTACCTGCGCAATGCCCGCGCTCAAGAGCAACAACTCAAACAAGCGTATGCGTGGCTGGAGCAACGCAAGCCGCATAAAGTTCTCTTTGAAGCGCCGTTCCACAAGCTCTATTTTCATCATTACGCCACGGTTTCAGGTTACCCGCTGCACTTATTTGAGGCCTTGGCTAGCCCCCCTGCCCACTACGACTATTTGGTAGTGGCCAGAGGACAGCGACCATTGCCCAGCTGGATAGCTGCCGGAGCTTACCGTTCCGCTTATTCTGACGGCTGGGTAACGATTTGGGAACCGACTGCAGCGGCAGCGGGCCTAGCGCCCCGAACAAGTGCAGCGGCACCCAACGTCAGGAAATAGATATTTCTCTACTTTTGCCTGATGGAATTTACCGTAGGTCAGATAGCAGAAGTACTGCGCGGAGCAGTGGAAGGTGACGCCACGCAGCGCATTGATCGACTGGCAAAAATTGAAGAAGCCCAGGCAGGTGCCCTCTCCTTTCTGGCCAACCTCAAATACGAGCATCATCTGTACACAACGGGCGCCTCAGCCGTCATCGTGAGTCGTACGCTGGAGCTTAAGCAGCCCACCAACGCTGCCCTCATTCGCGTCGACGACCCCTATACCAGCTTTACGACCCTGCTGGAGTTTTATCAGCAGGCCACCCGCACCGGCAAACGCGGCGTGGAGGAGCCCACCTATATGGGCGCTAGCTCCCGCATCGGCGACAACCACTACCGCGGGGCCTTCTCCTATATTGGCGAGAACTGTGAAATTGGGAATGACGTGGTGATTTTCCCCCACGTGTACATCGGCGACCGGTGCAAAATTGGGGATGGCACCATTCTCTATGCCGGGGCCAAAGTATACGCCGAAACCGTTATTGGGGCGCGCTGCACCATTCATGCCGGCGCGGTGCTCGGCTCCGATGGCTTTGGCTTTGCGCCCCAGCCCGATGGCTCTTACCGCACCATTCCGCAAATTGGCAACGTGGTACTCGAAGACAACGTGAGCGTGGGCGCCAACGCCACCATCGACTGCGCCACTATGGGCTCCACTATTATCCGTGAGGGCGCCAAAATCGATAACCTCGTCCAGATTGCCCACAACGTCGAAATAGGCCGCCACACCGTGGTAGCGGCCCAAGCTGGCATTTCGGGCTCAACTAAAATCGGCGACTTCTGCGTGCTGGCGGGCCAGGTGGGGTTGGCCGGTCATCTGACCCTAGCAAACCGCACCACCGTTACGGCTCAATCGGGCGTAGGCAAGTCCATTAAGGAAGAAGGCGTGTTTCTGCAGGGCTCCCCGGCCTTCAGCCTCCGCGACAGTTTGCGGTCCAACGCCGTGTTCCGGCACCTGCCTGAGCTGGAACGCCGCCTAACTCAGCTGGAGCGCAACCAATCCGAAGCGGAAAAGCCCTAGCTTTGCACCCCTCAGAGTTGTGAGTTGCCAGTTGCCGGTTGCCAAGTCGTATTCCGACTGCGCTGGAAACCGGCAACTCGCAACGGACAACTCAACCAATGAACGACAAGCAACATACGATCAAGGCCCCCGTCACCGTGCGTGGCATTGGCCTTCATACGGGCGTGCAGGCCACCATGACGTTCTGCCCCGCTCCTATCAACCACGGCTACAAGTTTCAGCGCATCGATTTGCCCGGCCAGCCCATCGTGGATGCCGACGTAGACAACGTAGTGGACCTTTCGCGCGGCACCACCATTGAGCAGAACGGCGCCCGCGTAAACACGGTGGAGCACACGCTGGCTGCCCTGGTTGGCCTTCAGATTGATAACGTCCTGATTCAGCTGGATGGCCCCGAGCCGCCCATCATGGATGGCTCCAGCTTTGAGTTCATTAAGCCGCTGCAGGAAGTAGGCCTAGAAGAGCAAAACGCTCTGCGCAACTACTTCGAGATTCCCGACGAAATCCGCTACGTAGATAACGCCCGTGCCGTGGAAATTGCTGGCCTGCCGCTGAACAGCTACCGCCTCACGGTGATGGTGGACTACAACTCGCCGGTACTAGGCTCGCAGCATGCCTCGCTCACGCACATTGATCAGTTCGCAACGGAAATTGCCTCGTCGCGCACCTTCTGCTTTCTGCACGAGTTAGAGGCTCTCTACAAGCAAAACCTCATTAAAGGCGGCGACCTGAGCAATGCCATTGTGGTAGTAGACCGCGTGGTAAGCGACGATGAGCTCAGCGACCTGGCTACCATGCTTGGCAAGCCCAAAGTGGCTGTCAAGAAGGAAGGCATCCTCAACAACGTAGACCTGCGCTACAAAAACGAGCCCGCCCGCCACAAGCTGCTGGACTTGGTGGGTGATTTGGCCCTAGTAGGCCGCCCGCTTAAAGGCCAGATTCTGGCGGCGCGCCCCGGCCACGCGGCTAACGTTGCGTTTGCCAAGCGCATCAAGAAGAAAATGATGGAGGCGCATACGAGCCCTATTCCATCATATGACCCCTCGCGGGAGCCGGTGATGGACATCAACAAGATTGCCGCCATCCTGCCCCACCGCTATCCGTTCCTGCTCATCGACAAAATCATTCACCTTGATGCCAACACGGTAACGGGCGTGAAGAACGTGACGATGAACGAGCCCTTCTTTCCGGGCCACTTCCCTGGCAATCCCGTGATGCCAGGCGTACTCCAGATCGAGGCCATGGCCCAAACGGGCGGCATTCTGGTGCTGAACACCGTGCCCGACCCCGAAAACTACTGGACCTACTTCCTGGGCATTGAGAACTGTCGGTTCCGCCGCATGGTAAAGCCCGGCGACACCATCATTTTCAAGTGCGACCTCACGGCCCCCATCAAGCGCGGCATTGCTAAGATGAGCGGCAAGGCCTTCGTGAACGGGAAGGTGGTTATGGAAGCCGAAATGTCCGCTAGCATCGTCCGCAAAACCGCATAACCTGTGGAGTTACAACTACTAAGCTGCTCCTTGCCATACTGCGCTAGCCTTCAGCTGACTAGCTTGTAATTCATAACCAATCAAGAATGAACCAGCCGCTCGCCTATATTCACCCCGAAGCCCGGATTGCCCAAAACGTGGTAGTGGAGCCGTTCACTACCATTGATAAGGACGTGGAAATTGGGGATGGCACCTGGATTGGACCCAACGTCACGATTATGGCCGGGGCCCGCATTGGCAAAAACTGCAAGATTTTCCCGGGCGCTGTTATTGCTGCGCAACCCCAGGACCTGAAGTTTGCCGGCGAAAAAACCACCGTGCATATCGGTGACAATACCGTGATTCGGGAGTGCGTGACGATTAACCGCGGCACCGTGGATAAGCTCAAGACCATAGTGGGCGCCAACTGCCTGCTGATGGCTTACGTGCACGTTGCGCATGACTGTGTTATCGGCGACAACTGCATTCTGGCCAACACGGTGCAGGTGGCCGGGCACGTTGAAATTGGCGACTATGCCATCATCGGCGGCTCGTCGGCCATTCACCAGTTTGTGCGGGTGGGCGCCCATGCCATGATTTCGGGCGGCTCCTTGATTCGGAAAGATGTACCGCCCTTCGTGAAAGCCGGGCGGGAGCCGCTTAGCTACGCAGGCATCAATAGCATTGGGCTACGCCGCCGGGGCTTCTCTGATCAGAAGATTTCCGAGATTCAGCAGCTGTACCGCTTGCTGTTTATGAGCGGCCTGAACAATGCCACCGCCCTAGAGCAGATTGAGTTGGAGCTGGCGCCTTCTCCGGAGCGCGACGAGGTAGTAAACTTTATTCGCAACTCTGGTCGGGGCGTTATCAAGGGCTACGGCCGCAGCAGCAACGGCTCGGGCGAATAGTCTTTCTTTAGCAGCAGACACGAGCGGTGAGCTGGTAGCTAGGCGCCCTTGGCTCCGGCGTACTAGGTCACCGCTTTTGCGTAACTCCTTCTTCCCTCACTTATGCAGATTACCGCGACCGGGCTCGGCAAGCGCTTTGCCCGCGACTGGATTTTCCGGAACCTGACGCACACCTTTGAGCCCGGCACCGCCACAGCCATTCTGGGGCCTAACGGAGCCGGCAAAAGCACGCTGCTTAACACCTTGTCGGGGCAGATTTTGCCTACGGCTGGCACGGTGGCCTATACGCTGCAAGACCAGACGGTTGAGGTGGAGGAAGTACCTAGGCTGCTGGCGTATGCGGCGCCTTACCTGGAGCTGATTGAGGAGCTTACCCTAGCGGAGCACATTCAGTTTCATACCCGCTTTAAGCCACTACAGGCGGGCATCACGGCTACTCAGCTCATCAGCCTGATGTATCTGGAAAAGTCGCGGCATAAGCTGGTGCGCGATTTTTCCTCCGGCATGAAGCAGCGCTTAAAGCTGGCCCTCGCCCTGTATGCAGCTACCCCCTTGCTCCTGCTCGACGAGCCGACAACGAACCTTGACCGCACCGGCGTGGAATGGTATCTGGAGCACGTGCACGCTACGCTTCCGGGCCGCACAGTGCTGGTTTCAAGCAATGTGCCGGAGGAATATGACTTCTGCCAAGCTCAGCTGCTGATTACTGATTTTGGCGCGCAAGCTGCTCGCTAGCCCCAAATGTGGCAACAACCGCTTATTTTAGGTGGAAGGAAGCTCTGCTTTGGGAAGTGAACTGCTCCCGTTCAAAAATAAATTCCAGCGCTGCATGTGCCTGAACAGTTGATTTGACCTGCTTTTTTAGCTGAACCAGAACCTCACTTCGTAACCCTGACAAGTAATCCGCGCGTATCTTCGCATCTGAAACGCCGCGGCGCCTTCATCCCGTTTTTTCACCCTTACCGCCCCTAGCAAGGCCATGAGACAATACGACGACGACCTCGACGATGACCTCTTCGACGATGACGAGATAGATAACTTCGCCAAAACCGGCGGCAGCAAAACTCGCGGCAACTCCGAAGACCAACTTTCTGCCAAATACGCCGACTACCTGATGTGGCGCGACACGGGCTCCTCGCACGACGAGGCCCTGGACCTGGCCAGCATGACGGAAGACGAGTTTGCCACGGCCGAAGCGACTGAAGACCCCGATGGCAGCACCAGCTTCAGCTCGCTCGACGACCTGGATGACGATGACTTCTCCGACGATGACACCGACGAGTACGGTCGCTCCGGCAGCTCACGCAACAGCAGCCGCAACTCCGACTACGACGATTACTAGGACCTAGTACGCTCGACTCCTGTACCAACAAAAAAGCCCGTCCCTGTTAAGGGACGGGCTTTTTGCTTTTATCACTGAAACGTTCCTAGCCCTGCTTCTTCCCGAAAACCCGCTTCAGCAGCTCTGTGGTGCGTGCCATGGGGTTTTCTCGGATGTTGGCTTCCTCCTGCGCAATCAGCGTGAAGAGGCCATCAATAGCCTTGCCTGTCGCGTACTGGTTCAGGTCGGTTTGCACGGGCTTTACCAGCGGAATGCGGTTGTAACGTGTGGTCAGGTCAGTATAGTAACGGGTGGCGCCCACTTGGTTGAGGCTTTGCTGCACAATGGGCTTGAAGGCCACCGTGAGCTGCTCCGTAGTAGTGCGCTTGAGGTAGTTGGTGGCGGCGTTCTTCTCACCCGTCAGAATTCCCCATACATCCTTAAACGTGAGGCTTTTGATAGCCGTCAGGAAGATGGGCTTAGCGCTTTTGGCCGCCTGCTCGGCACCACGGTTCAAACTCAGCTCAAACTTATCAACCTGGCTACCCAGGCCAATGGAACGTAGCGTAGTAGCCACCCGCTGGGCATCAGGAGGAAACGGAATTCGGATGAGCTTGTTGAGGTAAAAACCGTCCTGCTGGGAGGCCTGGTCTGCGCCTTTGCTAATGCCTAGGGTAAGGGCCTCCTTTAAGCCCCGAGCCGCTTCATCTTGCGTTATGCTGCCGGTGCTACCCGTTTGGGTGGTCCTGGAAGAAGTGGTAGGTTTCGAATTCCGCAGAATATCACCCAGCTTGGACAAGCTGAATTGGGCCGAAGCGCTGAAGTTTAATCCCAGCAAAATTACGGGCAATGCAAGGAAGTGGCGGTACGTCATGGCGACAGAAGTGCAAAACAGATGTTGAGCTATACTTGGCAGAAACCGGACCAACTTTGCTCTCGGCCCGGCCGCTGATTTCCTAGCTCCGAGGCGTTGCTACACCGGCCTCGTTTACTTGCCAAACACTCGCTTGAGTAGGGCGCTGCCCTGGGCCGCCGGATTCTGACGAATACGCACTTCTTCAGCGGCAATCAGAGAAAACAAACCATCCACAGTTTTTTCAGTGGCATACGGCACCAGTTGCGGGTTCAGCGGCGTCACGAGCGGTATCTTGTTGTAGCGCGCCACCATCTCAGCATACAGCCGGATGGCGCCCGTTTGCTCCAGGGACTGCTGAACAGTGGGCTGAAAAGCGGTGCGGAGGTTAGCAGCCGTTTTTTCGTACAGCAGGGTGGTAGCGGCATCATTTTCCTTGCTGGTGGCCAGCGTGAGGGCGTCTTGCAGCGTTAGGTTTTGCACCGCGTTCAGGAAGATCGGCTTGGCTTGGGCGGAAGCCGTTTCGGCAGCCCGGTTCAGCGCTACCTCAAAATTATCGACCAAGCCCCCGGCCCGCACCTTGCGCAGCGTAGCGGCTACTAGCTCTGCTTCGGGCGGAAAAGGAATCCGGATATCGGCGTTGGCATTGAAGCCGTCGGTTTCCCCGGCTTGCGCTACGGCCCGGCTTACGCCCTGGCTGAGGGCTTCGCGCAGGCCGCCGCTGGCTTCCTCAGCCGTAAGTGGGGCTTTAGCTACTACAACGGGGGTAGTAACCACTTTTGTAGCAGTGGCCTTGGTGGCAGTTGTTGTTTTTTTAACGGGCGCTTTCTTTTTGGCGGCCGTAGTGTTTTTAGTTGTGGTCGTCTTTTTCGTCGTGGTTTTCGTTTGGGCGGCGGCAAGTTGCGCGGTGGCCAAGGTGAGCGTGAGGCCGAGGGCCAGGGTACGGAGCGGGGTCATAAAACAAAAAAGGTAAACCAGAAAGCCAGTATGGCGTTGTTAGCCGACGAGTTGCCAATATTGCGCCAAATCCGGCACTCCTCCTAACTCCCCCTTCTATGCCTATCATTCCCGACGTTGAAATCATGACTATCGGCGACGAACTGCTCTACGGGCAGGTCATCGACACCAATTCGGCTTTTATGGGCCAGGAGCTGGGCAAGCTAGGGCTACGCGTCCGCCAGATTACCAGCGTTTCTGATCGGGCCGATGAGATTGTGGCTGCCCTCGACCTAGCCCGGCAGCGTGCCCAGGTGGTACTAATGACGGGCGGCCTCGGTCCTACCAAAGATGACCTGACCAAACACGTGCTGGCCCGCTATTTCAGCTCCGAGCTAGTGATGCACCAGCCTACCCTGGAGCACGTCGAAGGCTTTTTTCGGCGCTTCAACCGCCCCATGTTGGAAGTAAACCGCCAACAGGCCTTGGTACCTGCTGCCTGCGAGGTGCTGTTCAATGCCGTGGGTACGGCGCCGGGCATGTGGTTTGAGAACCAGGGAACCGTGTTTGTGAGCATGCCTGGCGTGCCGCACGAAATGAAGTACCTGATGACCCATGAGGTACTCCCTCGCCTGCAGCAACACTTCCAAACGCCCGCCATTGAGCACGTAGTAGTACAGACGGTGGGCCTGGGCGAGTCGTTTCTGGCGCAGCAGATAGAAGCGTGGGAAACGGCCTTACCACCCAACGTGAAGCTAGCATACCTGCCGTACCTCGGCGGCGTGCGCCTGCGCCTCACCGGCCACGACGATGGCCAGCCCGACCTGCGGGCCCGCATGGAAGCCCTGCTACCCGAACTGCGCACCTTGCTCGGCGACCATATTTTTGCCGTAGGAGAAATCAAGCTGGAAAAAGCTGTGGGCCAACAGTTGCAAGCGCGTGGCCTTACTGTAGGCACCGCCGAGAGTTGCACCGGTGGCTTGCTGGCGCATCGGCTTACCAGCATTCCGGGCAGCTCCCGCTATTTTCAGGGCAGCATTATTGCGTATTCCAACGATATAAAGCAGCGCCAGCTGGGCGTAAAGCCCGAAACACTAGCTGCCCACGGGGCCGTAAGCGAAGCCACCGTAGCCGAAATGGCCGAAGGCTTGCGCCAGCAGTTGGGCGTTGATGTGGCCCTAGCAACCAGCGGCATTGCCGGCCCCGATGGTGGCACCCCGGAAAAGCCCGTTGGCACGGTATGCATTGCCTACGCCGATGCGCACCGCACCGTCACGAAGCAAATCAGCTTTGACCGTGGTCGGCAGTTAAATCTGGAATACACCACCACCATGGCCCTGAACCTGCTGCGACTGAGCTTACCCAAGGACTAGCGTGTGTAGTTCTAGAAAGAAGCCGAGGCACAGATCCACTTAGGTAGCACTAGGGTATCTGTTCCTCGGCTTCTTCATGCTTACTCAGCCTCTGTTAGGGCTCGGGTGGGCACTACATCCGGCACTACCAGTGCCTCGCTTGCGGCGCGTAACGGACTAGGCAACCGCACCACGCAAACCCCGGGTGCCCGCAGCCATGCGGCCTGCGCTAGCTGGGTCAGTCCAATGGTACCCGTAAGGTAGTGGCCGCGCGTACTGGACCGGAACTGCTCGTGCACGTGGCTGAAATCGGCTAGCTCAGGAATAGCTTTATCCGTGAAAGTCACCAGCACATCCAACTCGGCGGCAGTGGCTAAGGCCAGGGCGTTCTGCTGATGCAGTTTCTTGTACTCGTAGCGGTAGCCGTAGGTCAGGGCCGAAAGGTCGCTGAGCACGGCGGAGGCGGTGGGGAATGCGCCCGCGCCCCGGCCCAGAAAAAACTGTCGGTCGGCGAAGCTGCTTTGCGTGATAAGGCCATTGTACTCGTCGTGCACACGTGCCAGCTCGTGCTCAGGCGTTACCAGCGTAGGCAGTACAGCTGCTGCAATAGTGCCATCGGGTAGGCGCCGGCCTTCCGCCACCAGTTTCAGCGCGTAGCCCTTCTCTTTGGCGTAAGCGGTTGCTAGAGGGCTCAGACGGTCAATGCCCAGGGTCAGGAGCTGCTCAGGCGCAACTACTAGCCCGAAGGCGTGCGTCAGGAGCAATACGAGCTTGTTGCGGGCGTCAAGGCCTTCTACATCCAGAGCCGGGTTGCTTTCCGCGAAACCAAGCGCCTGGGCCTGCCCCAAGGCCTCTGCAAACGACAGCGTGTCGCGGTGCATGGCCGTGAGAATGTAATTGGTGGAGCCATTGATGATGCCCTCCACTGACTCTAGCAGGTCGTTGTCGTAATATTCCTCTAGGTTGCGGATGACGGGCAGGCTAGCGCAGGCAGCGGCCTCGTAGAGCAGGGGCGTGCCCGTTTCGCGCTGCAACCGAATCAGCTCGGGCAGGTGCTCGGCCAGCATTTTTTTATTGGCCGTAACTACCGCTTTGCCGCGGCGCAGGGCTTCCGTCACAATCAAATAGGCCTCGTCGGCGTCATCAATCAGCTCTACAATTACGTCGAGTGAAGAATCTTGGAGCAACTCCTGCCGGTCGAAGGTGAACAGGGCAGCCGGAAGTGGGCGGACTTTCTCCCGGTTTTTAACCCCAATACGCCCGATGCTGGCCCGCAGCCCCGGCGTACGCTCCAGCACGGTGTGCAGGCCCTGACCTACTACTCCAAACCCAAACAGGCCAATGCGAATATCTTTGCGACTCATACCAATTGTGTGAATGTCAGCCCGCTAGGGTGCATGCAAGCACTACCCCCTACCGACGACTATGAATGGATGTTGATGCACTCAACGCCCTCATTTCACTCGGCACTTAGTCAAGAACTCTCACCGAAAAGGCACAAAAAAAGCCCTTCCGATAAGTCAGAAGAGCTACACCCGCTGCAGACGGGGAACATCTTGTAACTTATCTTTTCTCGGGTAGCCGAAGCTGTTCCGAGACAGGATTTAGCACCTGGTATTGCTACTGGTTGCTAAGGCATCACAGGGCCTGTCCCTCCGCCTTTCTTGATAAGTGCCCCGTGAAAGGGGCGCGGGGCAAATATACAACCCAATTTTTCTCACGCAATTTTGGCGGCGAAAGGCCCCTATGCCAACCTCACTAGCCCCCGGCCGTAGCTACACCCATTTTCGGATACACGGCCGGGCTTTGCGAGGCGTTGAGGCTTTCTGTTACCTTTGAGTCCGCAACTCCCCAGTCCGCATAGCAAAACCCTCCCACCCCATAACCCAACCCTACCCCCAACCGCATGGCACGAGTGGAAATGACGATGCCCAAGATGGGCGAATCCATCATGGAAGGCACCGTCCTGAAATGGCTCAAACAAGTAGGCGACTCCATCGACCAGGATGAATCGGTGCTGGAAGTAGCCACCGATAAGGTAGATACCGAAGTTCCGGCCCTGCACGCCGGCATCCTCCAGGAAATTCTGGTTCAGGAAGGCCAGGTAGTGGCCGTTGGCGCTCCCATCGCCATTATTGAAACCGATGCCGCCAGCGCCGGCTCCGCTGCTCCCACGGCAGCCGCCGAAATTCCAGCACCCTCAGCCAATGGCGCCGACAAAGCAACCGCTGAGGTTCCTTACCTCCCCGAGTCTGGCGACCCGCAGGCCAATCCTGCGCAAGCCGTAGCAGCCCAGCCCCAGACGGGCCGTTTCTACTCGCCGCTGGTGCTCAGCATTGCCCGCGAAGAAGGCATCTCCATGGCTGACCTGGAGTACCTGCCCGGTACTGGCAGCGAGGGCCGCGTTACCAAAAAAGACATTCTGGATTACGTAGCAGCTGGCAAGAAACCCCTAGGTCAGGCAGCGTCCGCAACCCCGGCTGCTCAGCCTCAGGCCGTGGCTCCGGCACCGCAAGCGCCGGCTTCACAGCCCACTGCCCAGCCCGCTCCGGTTTCAGCACCCCAGGCTTCAGCAGCAGCCATAACTCCTTCTAAAGCAGTTCCTTCCATTAGCGGAAATCAAGAGCTGATTGAGATGGATCGCATGCGCAAAATGATTGCCCAGCGCATGGTGGACTCCAAGAAGATTTCGCCCCACGTTACCTCGTTTGTGGAGGCCGACGTGACCGAGCTCGTGCATTGGCGCAACAAGCACAAGGATGCCTACAAGAAGCGCGAAGGTGAGAACCTGACCTTCACGCCCATCTTCATTCAGGCCATTGCGCGAGCCATCCAGGACTTCCCGATGATCAACGTCTCGATTGAAGGCGACTACATCATCAAGAAGCGCGACATCAACGTGGGCGTGGCCGTGGCCCTGCCCTCCGGCAACCTTATCGTGCCGGTCATTCATAACGCCGACCAGCTCAACTTGAATGGCCTCAGCAAAAAGGTAAACGACCTGGCCAACCGGGCCCGTGCCAACAAGCTGAAGCCCGAGGACCTGGAAGGCGGCACGTACACGGTATCGAACGTAGGCTCCTTCGGCAACGTGATGGGTACGCCCATCATCATGCAGCCGCAGGTAGCTATTATGGCCGTGGGCGCTATCAAGAAGAAGCCCGCTGTCATCGAGACGCCGCAGGGTGATTTGATTGGCGTGCGTCACTTCATGTTCCTCTCGCATAGCTACGACCACCGCGTGGTGGATGGCTCGCTGGGTGGCATGTTCGTGCGCCGTGTGGCCGACTACCTGGAGCAGTTTGACCCGAACACGACTATTTAAGTACAGCATATAAGCAGTGGAGGGTTGGTTGATGAGGCGCTGGCTCGCCTTACCAACCAACCCTCCCGCTTTTTCAGCCCTTGCCTGCCATGAATAAAACCTTGCCGCTCGTAGCCCTGTTGATTGCCTTGGGCCTGATTCTGTTTCTGTACCAGCGCCTGCGAATTGCTGAAACAGCCCTAGAAACAGCCCAGAAGCGCTTCAACGACTGCGAACAAGTCAACTTTCAGTTGCAGAACCAATTGGTGCAGGCCACGCGCGGCACTGTGCCCGATAGCCTGAAAGTACGCGACTAGCCTCCTGTTTCCTCTAAACCGAATCGGGCTTTGAAACGCAGCGGAACCTAGTGATTCTGCTGCGTCTCAAAGCCCAATTTGCGTGTTGTAACCAGGAGTATTACACCACCGGATCTACCACGCTGCGGTTTCGAGCGGCATCTACGCTCCAAGGCCCCGGACCAGCCGCTGCCAAGTACAGGAACACAAAGCAGTATAGCACGGCTAGTTCTCCTTGATTTACAATGGGAAGCGCACCCTGCGGCGCATGGGCCATAAAGTAAGCCACGGCCATCAGGCCCGAAAGGATAAAGGCTACAGGCCGGGTAAAGAGCCCGATCAGCAGTAGCAAGCCGCCGCCAAACTCCAAGATGCCGGCTACCAGCATCAGGCCGGTAGCACCACCGCCGTTATCGGAGGGAGGCCAGTTGAACAGCTTCTGCGTGCCATGAAACAGGAACAGCAGGCCCGCCACTATGCGCAGCACGCTCAGCAGCCTGGCCGACCAGGGAGAAAGAAAAAAGGAAGTGTTTGCCATATAATGGTTGAGGAAAGAGTGTACTAGCCTACCTGAACGCAGAAGCAGCCCGCCAGGATACGCCGAGCTGCTTGTAGCAAAACACTTTCCGGTGGTTTGGCACCTAGTGCAGGCAGGCACAACAGTTGGGGCTCACACAAAAAAAGCCTCGCTCCGAATGGAACGAGGCTTTTTTTGAAATGCTCAGCAGCCTGCTAGGGGCGGCCGCCACTGGTGCCCTGGGCAGGAGTAGCGCCGGCACCGTTGCCACCATCGCCGCCGTCTTTCAGGTCGTCGTTGCTGACGGAACGCCGGCGCTTGGGCTGGGCCATGCTCATCTTGCCGATGCGGTAGCTCAGGTTCACGCGCAGGCTGGTGCGGTGAAACACGTTCACGCTGTTTTGGTCCAGTGTGGCCGTGCTAATTTCGTTGCGGATACGGTTAGAAGGCGTGAAGAAGTTATCGGCGCCGAAGCCAATGGTACCCTTCTTCTCGGCAAAGTCTTTCTTCACGCTTAGGCTATATACCCCGAAGCCGCCCTGGTATCCTTGCAGCTGCACTTGCCGACCGCGGTAGAAGCTGAACGCCTGCAGGCCCCAACCCTTGGTGAAGTTGTAGCCCCCCATCAGGCGGCCGCTAGCAACCCAACCCTGGTTACTGGCTGCGAACAGCGGATCAGAAATGTTGTTATCGAGGGTGGCGTAGTACACGTCGGCGCCACCGCCTAAGGTCAGTTTGTTGTTAATGTTGACGTTGGCATTTAAGCTGCCGCCATAGGCATTCTCCGTACCGATGTTGGCATAGCTGGTTTGCACCACACCGCCCTCCAAGGGCGTCCGGATGGGCTGAATAGAGCCATCGGTGTTGCGCGCAAACAGGTTGAAGTTCAGCGAGGTCTGCTTAATGAACGTGTTGTAGCCTAGCTCAAAGTTGTTGGTGTACTCAGGGCGCAGCAGCGGGTTACCTACTGTAATGTTCAGCGGGTTCGCCGACTGCGTATTCGGATTCAGGAACTGCAGCGAGGGGCGCTGAATCCGGCGGTTGTAGGCGGCCTTCAGCACGTTGCCGTTGGTGAGCTTGCGCGAAATGTTAACGCTCGGCACCAGCACGCCATACGACGGAATCGTGGGCGCATTCTCGGTTAGGAAGCTGGCGTCAATGGTGGTGTACTCGTAGCGGGTACCTGCCTTGAGCGTGTAGCTTTTCAGGAAGCTCAGCGTGTACGAAGCGTAGGCCGAGGCTACGTTCTGGTTGTAGTCGAAAACGTTGGAGAGGTTGGTGCCCGTTTGCTCTTGGCCGTTGAGCAGCGTGGTATAGTCGCTGTTTACCTGCCGCATGATGTCCTTCACCCCGAATTCCAGCAGCTGCGTTTTGCTCAGCGGTGTTTGGTAGTCGGCCTGAATGGTTACCTCCTGGTTGTAGCTTTCGTTTTGGTTCTGGAGGTCATTGCCGGCCCCTTCGCCCGTCAGGATGTAGTTGGTGAAGTCGTTGTTGCGGGTATTGCGGCTGTACTGCCCTAGCAAGCTTAATTCGCGCTGAGGCGTCTCGAAGGTACGGGTGTAGTTGACGGTAGCATCCAGCGTGTTCGAATTGTCTTTTACCCGCACGTCGCGCAGGCTGCTCAACGGGTCCCGCCCATCAAAGAAGACGGTATTGGTAGCCAGTCCATCCTGGTAGTTGGTGCCGTTGCGCAGGCCCAGCTGCACCGAGGCCGACAGGAAGTTGTATTTGTTGATGTCGTAGTCCCAGCCGAAGGAGTAGCGCCCGAACAGGTTTTGGTTGCGGGTATCAGCGTTCTGAATGGTCTGGCTCAGCAGCGTACGGGTGCTTAAGTCGCTGCCCTGCACGGCGTAGGTTTTCTGGTCATTGGAGAAGCTACCCGGCGTGTTGTACTGCGCCCGGCCACCCCCGCCCAGCGAGAAGCCCATCTTCCCTACCCGATACGTAGCGTTCAACCCCAAATCTGAACCACGCAAACCGGCGCTGGAGCGCAAATCGAGGGTGAAGCCCTGCAGGTTGTTCTGCTTGGTGACGATGTTGATGATACCACCGGAGCCTTCGGCATCGTACTTCGCCGAGGGTGAGGTAATGACCTCCACGGTCTTGATCTGGTCGGCCGGGATTTGCTTGAGCGCGTCGGCAATGCTGTTGGCCGAGATGGTACTAGGGCGGTTGTTGATCAGAACCCGGATGTTGGAGCTACCGCGCAAACTCACGTTGCCATCGAGGTCAACGGAGAGGTTGGGCACGCGCTTGAGCACGTCGGTAGCGTCGCCGCCGCGGGTGGTTTCGTCCTTTTCGGCATTGTACACCGTACGGTCTACCTTCTCCTCCACTAGGCTACGCTGGCCTTCTACGCGCACCTCACCGAGCGCCTGCGCCGTTGATTCCAGCGTCACGTTGCCCAGGGCAATGGTGTTACCGGCATCAGTAATCACTACCCCCGGCTTCTCCACCAACTTGTAGCCGATAAAGCTGATCTGGACGGTGTAAGTGCCTGCGGCAATGCGTGGCAGGTTAAACTTGCCGTTATCATCCGCGGCGGTACCATCCACGGGCTTGCCGGTGGCGGGGTTGAGTAGGGCTACCGTGGCATACGGCACTGGCTGCTTGGTAACGGCATCGGTTACGGTGCCCGTAATGCGGCCGCTACCGGCCTGAGGCTGCGCCATGGGGGCCGCACCAGCCGGTGCGCCCGCGGGCCGGGTGGCGCCGGCCGGCCGCTCGCCGCCACCGGGCATTTGGGCTAGCACCGCATGCCCGCCGCTGGTGAGTAAAATGAGAAGGAAAAACTTTTTCATGTATTGAGAGGAAAACAGCACCCAACCAACCAGCAGCAACATCTGCCGCTATAGTGTATTCGCAAACCTAGCCCTTCGGGCAAAGCGGCCGAAACGAACCCGACCAAACGGCCGATTTCCGCCTCAAACACCTTAGAAAGCACGCACGAATGCCAGGCAACCGCAGCCACAGACGCAGTTTTGCCGCGGGGGTGGCACGTGACCCTGAAATATTTAAGGCGGGTTTGGTTGGGGTAAACAAAAAAGCCGCTCCCTTGGCGGAGCGGCTTTCTATTTTATTTGTGCGACAGTACTAAGTTCAGGAGCCTTGGCTACGCTTTCACCCCTAGCAGCATGAGCATGAAGGCAAACTGCCGGGCCGTATCGTTAATGGATTTAAAGCGGCCGGAGGCCCCACCGTGGCCGGCAGCCATATCGGTGTGCAACAAGAGCAGGTTGTTGTCGGTTTTCATGGTGCGCAATTTCGCTACCCACTTGGCCGGCTCAAAGTACTGCACCTGCGAGTCGTGGAGGCCGGTAGTTACGAGCATATTGGGGTAGGCCTGGGCTTTCACCTGGTCGTAGGGCGAGTAGCTGAGCATGTACTCGTAGAACTCCTTCTTATTCGGGTTGCCCCATTCGTCGTACTCGCCGGTAGTCAGCGGAATGCTTTCATCCATCATGGTCGTTACCACATCCACAAATGGTACGGCGGCCACTACCCCTTTGTAGTACTCAGGGTGCAGGTTTACTACGGCGCCCATCAGCAAGCCACCCGCCGAGCCGCCCATGGCAAACAGCTTCTGGGCTGAGGTGTACTTCTGGTCAATCAGGAATTTGGAGCAGTCGGTGAAGTCAGTGAAAGTGTTTTTCTTCTTGAGCTTCTTGCCGTCTTCGTACCACTGCCGGCCCATTTCCTGCCCGCCCCGGATGTGGCACACCACGTAGGCAAATCCCCGATCCAGCAGGCTCAGCCGCGCGGCGCTGAACGTGGGGTTCATGGTAATGCCATACGAGCCATACGCATACTGCAGCATGGGCGCGCTACCGTTCTTCTGGAAACCCTTTTTGTACACGATAGACATCGGAATCTTCGTACCGTCGGTAGCGGTGGCGTACACGCGTTCCGTCACGTAGTCTTCCTTCTTGAAGCCCCCTAGCACGGCCTGCTCCTTCATGAGTTTGCGCGAGCGGGCGTTCATGTCATAGTCGTAGGTAGAGGCCGGCGTGGTGAGGGAGGAGTAGCTGTAGCGCAGCACCGGCGTATCAAACTCGGGGTTGATGCTGATGGCGGCCGTGTAGGTGGGCTCTCCAAAGTTGAGGTAATGCTCCTGCTTGTCCTTCCACCGAATTAAGCGCAGCTGCAGCAGCCCTTCCTTCCGCTCACCGAGCACGAGGTAGTCCTTGAACAGCTCCATGTTCTCCAGAAACACGTCCTTACGGTGTGGAATCACCTCCTGCCACGCGGTTTTGGCGGTGTTGGTAACAGGCGTTTTCAGGAGGCGGTAGTTAGGAGCACCGGCGTTGGAACGCACATAAAATTGGTCGCCGAAATGCTCTACATCATACAAATGGTCGGCTTCGCGGGCTAGGAACACCTTCAATGGAGCCGTGGGGTTTGCGGCTTCCAGATACCTAGTCTCCGACGACATGGTGCTGCCGGCCTGCAAGAAAATGTACTTGCGCGATTTAGAGCGCCCCACCTGAATGCGGTAGGTATTGTCCTTTTCCTCATACACCAGCGCGTCCTGCTTGGGGTCGGTGCCCAGCGTGTGGCGGTACAGCTGGTAATCGAGGAGCGTGGTGGGGTCTTTGCGGGTATAGAAAACCGTTTTGTTGTCGGCGGCCCAGGCGGCGTTGCCGCTGGTGTTAATAATCTGCTCCGGATACAGCTGACCGGTTTTCAGGTTGCGGAAGCGCAGTGTGTACAAGCGGCGGCTCACCACGTCCTCGGAGTAAGCCAGCACCTGGTTGTCGTCGCTGACCTCGAAGCCGCCAATCTGGTAGTAGGCCTTGCCCTTACCGAGTTCGTTGGCGTTGAGCAGGATTTCTTCGGGTGCCGTCAGGCTACCCTTCTTGCGGCAGTAAATCGGGTACTCGGCCCCGGCCTCGAAGCGGGTATAGTAGTAGTACCCATTGTCGCGGTAAGGCACCGATTCGTCTTGCTCCTTGATGCGGCCTTTAATTTCCTGAAACAGCTTTTCCTGCAGGCCTTTCACGGGTGCCAGTTGCTGTTCCGTGTAGGCATTTTCGGCGTTGAGGTAGCTGATAACCTCCGAGTTTTCGCGCTCATTTAGCCAATAGTAATTATCGGTGCGGGTACCGAAAGGCGAGGTGAGCTGCTTGGGCTTAATAGCCGCTACGGGTGGTTTGAGCATGGCAGTTGCGGGGGCCGACTGAGCCGCAGCCGTGCCGCTTAGCAGCACGCCCAGGCCCGTCAGCCAGATATAGATTCGGTTCATAGCGCAGAAGTTAAGGTGAACGACTACACTAAAGGAAAGAGAAAAAGTGGAATGTTGGTATTGTTACTTCCTACTGCTGAGGTTTCTACCAACACAGTGAACTTCAGAACGTCCTGCTGAGTGGAGTCGAAGCATCTCTACCGCTGGCTACTTACCTGGACTAGTGCCTCCAGCAACGAAGCGGTAGAGATGCTTCGGCTCCGCTCAGCAGGACGGTTTAGCTCACTGAATAGGCTAGCAAACAAAAAGGCCGCCACGTTACCGCGGCGGCCTTTTTGGCAGACTGTTACTAGGCTTACATGGCGGCCAAACTCTGCTCCAGAGCCGTAATTTTAGATTCCGCATCGGCTAGCTTTTGCCGCTCGCGCTCTACCAGGTCGGCCTTGGCATTTTGCACGAATTTCTCGTTACTCAGCTTTTTCAGCACGGAGTCGCGGAAGCCTTGGGCGTATTCCAGCTCTTTGGTCAGGCGCTCCTTCTCAGCTCCTAGGTCGATTTGGCCTTCCAAGGGCACAAAGAACTCGGCTCCGCCCGACACGAACCCTACCGAAGCCGCCGGCGCAGTTTCTACCACACTGATTTCGGTGAGGGCCGCCAGCTTCCGAATGATACCGTCGTAATCCTGTAGCAGAGGCACGTCGTCTGTTTTAGCGGCGAGGGTTAAGGGCTTATTAGGGCCTAGTCCTTTCTGGTTCCGGATGTTGCGCACCCCGGCCACAATGTCGAGGGCGCGGTCCATGCGGGCCAGTAGCTCGGTGCTGTTGGGTACCAGCGGGGCTTTAGGCCAGGCCGCTACGCACACGTAGTCCTTGGGGCCACGCTCGGCCAGCTCATGCCAAATTTCTTCCGTGATGAAGGGCATGAACGGGTGCAGCAGCTTGAGCAGGGTTTCCAGGAAGCCAGTGGTCAGGCGCAGCGTCTCGGGGTCGATGGGGGCCTGGTACGCAGGCTTGATCATCTCCAGGTACACCGAGCAGAAGTCGTCCCACACCAGCTTGTACACCGTCATGAGGGCATCACTGATCCGGAACTTCTCGAAGTGCTCATCAAGGTCCGTGAGCGTGGTTTGCAGCTTGGCCGAGAACCACTCCACCGCTTTATCATTGGCGAAGGGTAGCGCAGCGTCTACTTCCCAGCCTTGGGTGAGGCGGAAGGCATTCCAGAGCTTGTTGCAGAAGTTGCGGCCCTGTTCCACTAGCTTCTCATCGTAGAGCAGGTCGTTGCCGGCCGGGGCCGAGAACAACATGCCCGTCCGAACACCGTCGGCGCCGAACTGCTTGATGAGGTCCAAGGGGTCGGGCGAGTTGCCGAGCTGCTTGCTCATCTTGCGGCCCTGCGCATCGCGCACAATGCCCGTGAGGTACACGTTGCGAAACGGAATTTCGCGGCGGTACTCCAACCCGGCCATAATCATGCGGGCCACCCAGAAGAACAGAATGTCCGGGCCGGTTACTAGGTCGTTGGTGGGGTAGAAGTAGTTGACGTCGGCGTTATCAGGATCCTTAAATCCATCAAATACCGAAATCGGCCATAACCACGACGAAAACCACGTATCGAGTACGTCTTCATCCTGGCGCAGGTCCGTGAGTTGTAGGTCGTCGTTGCCGCTTTGAACTCGGGCAAGCTTCAGCGCCTCTTCCGGGTTGAGTGCCACCACGAAGCTGCCATCGGGCAAGTAGTAGGCCGGAATCTGCTGGCCCCACCACAGCTGCCGCGAAATGCACCAGTCGCGCACGTTTTCCATCCACACCCGGTAGGTGTTCTTGAACTTGGCCGGGTGCAGCTTTACGGTGTCGTTTTCTACTACTTCCAGCGCTGGTTTTGCTAGGTGCTCCATTTTCAGGAACCACTGCATGCTCAGGCGGGGCTCGATAACGGCCTTGGTGCGCTCCGAGGTCTGGACGATGCTGGCGTACTCCTCCACCTTTACTAGGTGGCTGGCTTCCTCCAAGTCCTTCACAATATTGCGGCGCGCGGCAAAGCGGTCCTGGCCTACGTACAGCACCGCCTTTTCATTCAGCGTGCCGTCGTTGTTGAGGATGTCGATAACGGGCAGGTTGTGCTTTACGCCCAGCTCGTAGTCGTTCAGGTCGTGGGCGGGCGTTACTTTCAGCGCGCCCGTACCAAAGTCAATGCTTACGTACTCGTCCAGAATTACCGGAATTTCGCGGCCAAGCAGCGGAATGCGCACGCTCCCGCCGTGCAGGTGCGTGTAGCGCGGGTCGTTGGGGTTTACGGCCACGGCCACGTCGGCCATAATGGTTTCGGGGCGCGAAGTGGCCACCGTCAGGAACTGGCCCTCCTGCCCTACTACTTCGTAGCGCAAGTGGTACATTTTGGCCATTACGTCCTTCGGAATTACTTCCTCGTCGCTCAGGGCTGTCTGGCCCAGCGGATCCCAGTTTACCATGCGTACGCCGCGGTAAATCAGGCCCTTCTGGTGCAGATCCACGAATACGCGCAGCACGGCATCGGTCAGCTCGGGCTCCATGGTAAAGCGCGTGCGGTCCCAGTCGCAGGAGGCGCCGAGCTGCTTGAGCTGCTCCAGAATGATGCCGCCGTACTTCTCTTTCCAGGCAAAAGCGTGCTCCAGGAACTGCTCGCGGGTTAGGTCCTTCTTCTCGATTCCCTGCTCTTTGAGCAAGGCTACTACCTTGGCTTCTGTGGCAATAGAGGCATGGTCGGTGCCGGGCACCCAGCACGCTTCCTTGCCCTGCATGCGCGCCCGGCGCACCAGTACATCCTGAATGGTATTGTTCAGCATATGGCCCATGTGCAGCACGCCCGTCACGTTGGGTGGCGGAATCACTACCGAATAGGGCTGTTTGCGCGGGTTGGCTTTGGCTTTGAAGAAGCCCTGCTCCTGCCAGCGCTGATACCATTTGGCTTCAACGTCGGCGGGGGTATAGGTTTTGGCGATAGACATCGTCGGAGGGAATCAGTTCAGAATACGGGCAAAAGTAGGCAATTCGGGCGGGGCCGGGAAATGCAGCGGGTTTCAGGAAACCAGTGGCCTAGCGCGCTGGCAGACAACCAACGTCACAAAACCAGTTACTACCCCCTTAAAAAACGAAGAGCCGCTACGGCAGCGGCTCTTCTCTTCAGCGACAGTGGTCAGAAGAACTTACGCCTCCTGGTGTAGCCACTGCTTTTTGGTTAGGAGCTTCTCCTGCGATTCGCGGTAGTCGGGGTCGTCTACACAGCAGTCCACGGGGCACACGGCGGCGCACTGGGGCTCTTCGTGGAAGCCTACGCACTCGGTGCACTTATCCGACACGATGTAGTAATACTCGTCGGAAATGGGCGTTTGGGGCGCAACGCCCGAAACGGTTGCTCCGCCATCAACTTGCACTTCTTTCAAGCTGGTGCCATCGGCCCAGCGCCACTGGGCACCGCCCTCGTAAATAGCGGTGTTCGGGCATTCCGGTTCGCAGGCACCACAGTTGATGCACTCGTCGGTTATCATGATGGCCATAGCCTGGTAGTGTCTTAAAAGGTAGGGAAACAGTACTGTTAACTAATACGCAACCAACCAACGGCCGGATGCAGACAGGCAAAATTAGGAATTAGCCGTACTCAACAAGAATTTTGAGCGTGAATTCCGTATTCTCCTATGGAATCCTGTTGGATAGCCAAAAGGTTTACTGACCGAAGCTACGCAATCCATTTTCCCCATCCGTCTTCATTTCCTACCCATATGACCCACGCCGACCGCCTGGCCGCTTTCGTGGCCCTAGGCCAGCGCCTTACGGAGCTTACCTCCTCCCCAGCCCACGCCGATGAGCTGGAGTCATTGGCGGCTCGCGCCCGCAACCAAAATAACTGGTTTGATTTGCCTAACGTCACCTCAGCGCTGCGCGGCATTGCCAAAATGCTGGACGAGCAGCCCCTGCGCCATTGGGCCGGCCGCTACCCCTCTGAGCCCGCGCAACCCCGCCAAGTGGGTGTGGTAATGGCCGGTAATATTCCGCTAGTAGGCTTCCATGATGCGCTGTGCGTGCTGCTCTCAGGCCATATTCTGCTAGCCAAACTTAGTTCCGATGATACCGTGCTCATGCGCTGGATTCTAGATGAGCTGACCAAGTTAGAACCCCGCTTTGCGGAGTTTATTACCCTAGCCGACCGGCTCAACGCCGCCGATGCCTTCATTGCTACTGGCTCCGACAACACAGCCCGCTACTTTGAGTATTACTTCGGCAAGAAGCCCAACATCATCCGCCGCAACCGCACCAGCCTGGCCGTGCTTACGGGCCGCGAGACGGACCACGACCTGGGGATGCTGGGAGAGGATATTTTCCGCTATTACGGGCTAGGCTGCCGCAACGTGAGCAAGCTCTACGTGCCCGAACACTACGATTTCACGCCCTTGCTCGACTCGTTACAGCCGTGGCACCGCGTGCTGGAGCACAACCGCTACCAGAACAACTACGACTACAACAAGAGCATCATGCTCGTGAACCGCGTCCCGCACCTCGACTCTGGTTTCCTGCTCCTCACCCCTAGCGCCCAACTGGTTTCCCCTATTTCGGTACTGCACCACGATGCCTACAGCCACGAGGTGGACCTGGCGCTGCGCCTGACGGAAGTAGCCACTCAAACTCAGTGCATTGTATCGGCGGGCGGCTTGTATCCGGGCAGTTTCTCTTTCGGTCGGGCGCAGGAGCCGGGCGTATCAGATTACGCCGACGGCGTAGATACGATGGCCTTTTTGGCGGAATTGGCGTAAACTAAGCGGAACAGTAGAGCGGCAGCATATGGGTAGCCCGCTGTTCATTCGTTCTTCATTTGGAATGCGGCACTTTCCTGGCCTTTCCCTGTTCTGCGAGTATCACCTATTTCCCTACGACCATGATTCCCGAACTAAAAACTACCGATCCGGCCATAGAAACCATTGAGAAAGAAGCTATTCCCAGCATGCGCTTTGCCGCTGAGGACGTGCTGACCGATAAGGCTGCAATCCAGCGGCGGCGCCACGATGCGGAGCGGGCCGCCACCCTGGGCAACGCCTACCATGGCAAGCTTGATATTTATTTTCAGACCGCGGATGGTTCTATTAAGCGCGTGTATACCACCGTTTGGGCCACGCACGAAGAGTACCTGACACTTAAATCAGGAATATCACTACCCCTGAAGGCCGTGCTAAGCTTCGACTTCTATTAATCACGGATTGAAACGGATATGTCGGATTACACGGAGTTTCCGCTGACTAGCCCATCTGCGTTGTTGGGTAGTTTGCGTAATAACGCGACCTAGTAGCCCAGTGCTCGACGTTCTATGACTACAAAAAAGCCCGCCTGACAAGTCATCAAGCGGGCTTTTTGTAGTTACAGGAGTACACAGAGAATCCGTGCAATCTGATACATCCGTTTCAATTCGTGATTAGATGCGCTCCAGGGTGGTGGCAATGAGTTTGTTTATCACTTCCTCGGAGTTAGTAGCAAATTCGCCGGTGGCGCGGTTGGCCACAATGGCGTTCAACGACGTCACCTCGTGGCCCAGCATGCGGCCCAGCGCATAATAGCCCGCTGTTTCCATCTCGAAGTTGGTGAGGCGGAACTCACCCTCGGCACTCTGGTAGCGGAACTGCTGGAACTCCTGAATCAGATTGGTTAGGCGCAAATCAAGGCGCAGCACGCGACCCTGCGGGCCGTAGAAACCGGGGCAGGTGAGCGTATTGCCCGGTATCATGCCCGCGCCCAGCTGCTCACGCAGCAAGTCGGAGCCGCGCACGCAGTACGGGCGGTAGTCGAGCTGCAACCGCTGCTGAATGCCGCGAGCTACTTCTACTTCCAGCCCGGTTTCTACCAGCGGGTAAAACTGCATCAACGAATCAAGCCCCACGGCGTGCTCCGATACCAGCAGTGAGCCTACCGGAATATCGGCCTGCAGCGAGCCGCTAGTGCCCACGCGCACAATGCGCAGGTTGATGCGCTCCTCCAGCGGGCGCGGCTCCCGCGTCACGAAGTCGATGTTGACCAGCGCATCCAGCTCGTTCATCAGGATATCGATGTTATCCGTGCCCATGCCGGTGCTGATAACCGTGAGGCGCTTGCCGCGGTAGTAGCCCACGTGCGTCACAAACTCACGCTTCTGAATGATGGTCTCGATGGAGTCGAAATGCTGGCTTACCGTGGGTACGCGCTCCGGGTCGCCGACCGTAATGATGGTTTCCGAAATATGGTCGGGTAGCAGGTTCAGGTGATAGACGCTGCCATCCTTGTTGAGGATCAGCTCCGATTCGGCGATGGGCATAACAGGGGGATTTTTGGGAAAGGAAGGTGCAATGGTACGGCAAAAACCGCAGTTTGGGTTTGTGCGTTTTCGATACCTAGGCAGGAATGCCGGAGGTCAAAAAGAAAAAACGAAGGATCTTTTCCCAGTAATACGAGTCCATGAGACGATGGTCGTACAACTGAGAAAAGATCCTTTACTGGGTTTGGGCTATGGCCGGGGCTAGTAAAACCTTAACGCACTGGTGCCCGGTACGATAGCAGCCCTTGCTCGGGATTGTAGTTGTTGCTGTTTTTGGGGTACGTGCCGGTACCATCGTAGGGGCGCTTTTCGGGGTGCTCCTGGCAAGTAGTGGAGCAGGCTCCTTCTAGCTGCTGAGCGCAGGCTTCGCAGAGGGGCACGTGGGCGTTACAGTGTGGGTTGGCGCAGTTCACCATCCGGTCGGAGGGCGTGTGGCAATGGTGGCACTGGCTGATGATGCTGGGGTTCACACTGTTCACGTCCACGGCCACGCGGCCATCAAACACGTAGCATTTGCCCTCAAAATCTTCACCGCCGGCTTCCAGCCCGTACTTGATAATGCCGCCGTGGAGCTGGTACACATTCTCGAAGCCCTGCTCCAGCAAAAAGGCGCTGGCCTTTTCACACTTAATGCCGCCGGTGCAATACGTCAGTACTTTCTTGCCTTTGTACTGCTCCAGTTCCTGCACCTTCTCCGGAAATTCCCGGAAGTTCTCGATGTCGAGGGTGATGGCATTTTTGAAACGGCCGAGGTTGTGCTCGTAATCGGAACGCACATCCAGCACTACCACGTCGTCCTGGTCCTTCATATCCCGGAACTCGGTGGGCGAGAGGTGAATGCCCGTGCGCTCGTAGGGTTTAATGTTAGGCAAACCGACGTGCACAATTTCCGGCTTCACACGCACGTGCAGCTTCTGGAAGGTGTGCGCTGGTGCTTCCTCCACCTTAAACTCCAGCGCCTCAAAGCGGGGGTCGGCTTTCACTAGGCGCATATACTCCTCACAATCGGCCCGCCGGCCCGAAACGGTGCCATTCAAGCCTTCCGGCGCCACAATAATGCGCCCCAGCAAATGCAGGCTCAAACACAACCGATGATGCTCTTCCCGAAACTGATCGGGGTTCTCGATGGGCGTGTAGCAGTAATACAGTAGAACGAGGTAGTCCATCTTTCTATAGAAGTGTACTGTCAAGGCTTGAAACAGCAAATCAGATGCTTCCTATTCTGTTTCAAGCGGATTCTTCTGAACGCTAAAATTTATACTTTTTGGGCAGGGTTGCCGAAAACGGTCTGGCCGGCCGGCACATCGGCCACTACCACGGAGCCAGCACCTACGCGGGCTTTCGCCCCGATTTTCACGCCGGCTACTACCACGGCTCCGGCCCCGATGAAGGCCAACTCGCCTACCTGCACTTCAGCGTTCAGAATGGCGCCGGCACCTAGTTGGGCGTAGTCTCCTAGCTCTACCTTCACGTCAACTACTGCGTTGGGCCCCAGAATGCAGCCGTCGCCGAGCTTGGCCGTGCCAGTTACCACGGCATTGGCTCCTACCAGAATGCCGTGCCCCAGCCACGCGTGCTGTGATACGCTGGCGCGCTCATGAATAGCGTTTACGGGAGCCACCTCGTATTCCTCGCGCAGCATGCTGGTAAGGCTGCGGCGGCTGGCCGTATCTTCAGTAGCCACAAATACTTCACACTTCTTGCCCAGCAGCTTGAGGAGCTCTTTGTCGTCGGTGTTACCCATTACGGGCACATCATTGAGCTCGGTATTCTGCAGCGCCGCGTTATCATCGAGCAGGCAGTACACTACCACGTCGTTGCTTTGGAACGCATCAAGCGCGGCCGTACCAACAGCTTGCGCGCCCAGAATAATTACAGGATTTTCCATACTATTGAAAACGGCCACAGCGGGCCGATGCGTTTATTTTTTGGACGACAAAGATACAAGATCTGCCGGGGACCTATCCCATACCAGTAACCCAATGTGCAGCGCCTGTTACAGCTTGAACCGCTGCAGGAGCCGCCTAGTATACTCGTTCTGAAAAAGCAGCATCAGCAAAAACGGCAAGAAGGTAACCCGGTACCGGTTCAAGGTTCCCAGGTTGGGGGTAGTGAGCCCCAGCAAAGCAGCTATCAGGCAGCAATACACTACTAGGGCCAATACCAGCGCGAAGGGTAGCTGACCGGCTTGCCCCCGCAGGCAGGCTAGTACCGCCACTCCTATAGCCAACAGCAGCACTAGGTTTTCCAGCCCGGCCAGCAGGTACAAGGGTGAAGAACCTTCCCACACCCACGGCCGCGCCAGCGCATTTCCGATGGCAGCAGGTGTGTTCAGGAGCACGCTTTCGGTGGTGGGGCGCAGATCGTTGTACGTAATGTGCGGTTTGCCGCGGGAGGTAAGCAGCAGCGCGGTGTAGTTACGCTGTAGCTGGGAGGTGAATTTGTTGGCCCGAAAGGCAGGGCTTACTTCACTGGCAGCCCACGCCCCAGCACTCAACAGGCTTAGCACCAGCAACAGTTGCACAAGGCGAGAGCGGGCCCCACCCAACTGCTGCACTACCCATATTACCCCTAGGCCTGCCAGCGCCCCAAACAGCACTACCGCGAAGAAATACCGCATTTTGAAATGAAGTACCGCTGCCACCAGCAATAGCAGCCACGCGCGCCATCCGTGACCGACGCGGCCGTAAGTTTGCCGAATTACGAGGGCTAGTACCAGCGCGCCGCTGGCTACTAGCAGGCTCTCTTTTGTCAGGCCCGAAGTCCAGTACACCACAGTGGGCCAGAGCAGAAAGGCCACTACCCCGGCACCCGGCACGGCATTCGGCCACCGGAATTGTACTTGCCGCACTAGCTCCCAACTCCCAATAAAGCTGCACAGGGTAAGGTACACACTGCTCAAGGCGGCATTTCCTAGGCTGGCCAGATTGAATACCGAAAGCAGCTTTATTAGAAACAGCGTATTCGACATTCCATGGAACACCAGTTCCTCGCCTTGCCAGTAAAACTCGTCGGTAGGTAGCATCCGGAGCCACACGCCTGGGTTATGCCAGAGTTGCTCCGTCATGCGGTTGGCCCAGTCCTGAAAATACTTGGCGTCTTCAGTTAGCGCACCTACGGAAATGGCCGTGGCGATCAGCTTTAGCAGCAGGGTTGGCAACACCCACCGCCCTAGTCCGGGCAGGCTACGCACCCTGGGCAGCCACCGCAGCAACAGCCCTGCTAGGGTCAGATTTAGCGTAAAGGCAACAAGGAGCTTCAGCAGCAACGGTACAGAGCGTAAAAATACAAACCCAGCTGCTCCTTCCGCAGCCTAACCACGCCGCAAGATACTAGCCCCGATGGCACACGCCACACAGCGCCGTGGCGTACAGTAGCCTTTGTGCAAGGCCAACAGCCCCTGCGAGTCGGCAGCGGACCGATGGCGGAAGCCGGCATCGGCATACGCATCAGTAAGGTGGTTATGCTCAGGCGGCAGCTGCTCCAGTAAATTCACCGCCTCCTCAATCAGGCTGGTATTGCCTACATGCTGGGCGTAGGCTACCCGCAAGGGCACAACCAGGTTGATCAGTAGCAGGTGAATGCTAGCCCGGCCTAGTAACGCTACCTTTCCAGATTTGCCGGGGCGGTAGTGCGTTTGCCAATACTCGGGCAAGGAGGCAGTAAAAAACTGCTCCAGCGCCGCTAGGCTCTTGGCCGTTAGCAAGGCATCAAACAGAGCATGCCGGGCATGCAGTAGCCCAACCAACTGGGCCAGGCGCACAGTTGGGAAATTGGCCGGCCGCATGCGCAGGAAGTTCCAGTCGTGGGGCGCCAGGGCGGTACCGCGCAGGTTATACTTATGCTGCAGAAAGCTGTATTCGCGGCTTAGGTCTTGTATATAAGCATCAGTCAGCAGTTCGGGCGCCTCCAGAAAACCTGCCTGCCCGAACACTAGGGCCGCCAACTGGCGCTCATCATGCCGATGCCGCCGCACAATGGTTAGGGGCAACGCCTTGGCCAACCGCGCCATGGGTTCCGCATTTTTCTTAAACCCAAAGGCTGCTGCCAGCACGTGCCAGGTGGTAGCTTCCCAATCCTGCTCCTGCTGCCGGTGCAAATCTAGGATGGCCGCTGCCTTCTGCTCTACCCGCTCCAGCAACGTCCGGTCCAGCATCATGGTGCGCGTAAGCTCCGATACTTGAGGTAGCAGGGCCGCACAAGGCAGTATAGCCTCCGGAGGTTGGTTTTTCAGCTGCTCGTAGGAGGCTAACTGACCGCTCTCAATGCGTAGGGCCAGCGCCAGCGCCGGAATCAGAGAGCCGTCGAGGCGCGCTACCTCCGCATCAGCAGTATACACCACGTGCAGCACCACCTGGTCGTACTTCGGGTCATATTGGTGCTGGTGGCGGTGCCAGTCAGAAGCCCGCACATGAATCTCTACGGCCCCATTCCACTCTACTTCTCCAAGTTGCAGGCGGGCATTCAGAAAATCGGGGCCAGCATCGGGGTTGCGCTGGCCAGGCCGCAGCACCGAAATCAGTTGGCCATCTTCGGTGCGTAGGTTGGTTTTATCAAAATACTGGTGTTGCCAGATATAGTGTAGGAAATCTTCCTGCATAATGTATAAAGCAGAACAGTAGCAGTTTAGCGCATTTGACGCAGCTTAACAAAAGACTGAAAGTTCTTAAAGAAGCTTGACAACGCAAAACGGCCCGCTCCTGCACTTTGCAGAAGCGGGCCGGTCAGGATGGCAGAGCCACTAGCTTGTTAGCGGAGGTCAATCACCTTTACGCCTTTGTAACGGGCTTTGTCGAAGGTGAAAGTTGTTGCATCCGTGGGCACGTTGGGCTGGAATTTGCTGATGCGGTAGGTGTAGCGGTTGCCGTTCTTCTTGAACATCTGCCAGCTTTTCACCGACTTATCTTTCTTGCTCACCTTCAGGCGCACTTTGTACACCGGGTTGTTGCGGTCCTCGGGAGAAAGCTCGATAACATCCACTAGCTCACCACCGTCCTTAGCTTCCTGCACATAGGCGTACTTGTAGCCTTTTTTGTAGAGGGTAAAAATTTGGGAAGGCGAAATTTCCTGGTCTTCGGGCTCGTAATCAGAGATATTCACTTCATTCTCCGACTTCATGTATGTCCACATGGTCTGGCCGTTATTGATGACCTCCTGGCCGCTCATTTTCAGGCGAAACTTCTGGCCGCTCACGGTAATATCGCCGCTCAAATTCTCCTTCACTTTCGCCGCGTCGTTCTCGAGGGTTTGGGTGAAAGAGGCTTTAAAGGCCTTCATTGCCTGATATTTGGCACTCATCTGATCCAGAATCTTCCCGGCTTTGGGATCCTGCTGCGCCGTGGCCACGGAGGTCAGCGACACGGAGAGGGCGAGCAGGGCGAGGTATTTTTTCATTGCAAAAAGAGAGGTGTTATTGGAGAGCTTAGCGTAAGAACGTAGAACTCGGATAAAGTGTCAGCGCCAGCTGTAAAAGTGAAGAACAAAATCTGGGCGCGAAGTTCTAGCCGTTGAGCTCTTACTTAGGTAAGCTATTCAACAACTGTTCCAAACTATATTCATCCGGAATTAAAACCTCCCGGGCCTTACTACCCTCAAACGGACCCACAATGCCGGCGTGCTCCAGCTGGTCAATTAATCGGCCAGCACGGTTATAGCCAAGCTTCAGGCGGCGCTGCAGGAGTGAGGTACTGCCCTGCTGGTGCGTGACAATAACGCGGGCAGCCTCTTCAAACATGGAGTCGCGCTGGGCGGGGTCCATATCTTCCAGGTCGCCGTTGCCACCGCCGCTTTCTCCTACTACTTCCGGCAGATGGTACGCATCAGGGTAGCCCTGCTGCTCGCCCACGAAGTCGCAAAGGCGGTCCACCTCGGGCGTATCGATGAAGGCGCACTGTACCCGGATGATGTCGGAACCCTGAGAAATCAGCATGTCGCCTTGACCTATGAGCTGATCAGCTCCCCCGGCATCCAGAATGGTGCGCGAGTCAATTTTGCTGGTCACTTTAAAGGAAATCCGGCAGGGGAAGTTGGCCTTGATGATACCCGTAATTACGTTCACCGACGGGCGCTGGGTAGCCACAATCAGGTGAATACCAATGGCGCGGGCCAGCTGGGCCAAGCGGGCAATCGGGGTTTCTACCTCCTTGCCGGCAGTCATCATCAGGTCAGCCAGCTCGTCGATTACCAGTACAATAAAGGGCATGTAGCGGTGGCCCTTCTTGGGGTTGAGGCGGCGCTCCACAAACTTGCGGTTGTATTCCTTCAGGTTGCGGCAGCCGGCATCTTTGAGCAGGTCGTAGCGCTTATCCATCTCCATGCAGAGCGAATTAAGCGTGTTCACTACCTTCTTGGTATCGGTGATGATGGGCTCCTCCGTATCGGGCAGTTTGGCCAGGAAGTGGCGCTCAATTTTGTTGAAGATGCTCAGTTCCACCTTCTTCGGGTCGACGAGCACAAACTTAAGCTGCGAGGGGTGCCGCTTGTAAATCAGGGAAGCCAGAATCACGTTTAGGCCCACCGATTTACCCTGGCCCGTGGCACCGGCCATCAGCAAGTGGGGCATTTTGGCCAGATCAACCACAAATACCTCGTTGGTGATGGTGCGGCCGAAGGCAATGGGCAAATCCATTTCGGTATGGATGAACTTCTCGGTGTTAAACACCGACCGGATGCTCACCATCTCCTTTTTGGCGTTCGGCACCTCAATACCAATAGTACCCTTGCCCGGAATCGGGGCGATAATACGGATGCCCAAAGCGGCTAGGCTTAGGGCAATATCATCTTCTAGGCTCTTGATTTTGGAGATACGCACCCCGGCATCGGGCACAATTTCATACAGCGTAACCGTAGGGCCGATAGTGGCCTTGATGCTGGCGATATTAATGCCGTAGTGCCCTAGTGTCTCGACGATGCGGTCTTTGTTGGCTTCTAGCTCTTCCTTCGATACTTGGGCTTTCGCTACCCCGTAATCGTTGAGCAACTCCAGGGTAGGGTACTGGTAGCGCGGCAGATCAAGGGTAGGGTCGTATTCGCCGGTGGGCATCACTTCCTCTTCCTCATCTTCCACGGCAATAACAGCCATATCAGCCCCCGCAGACGGATCGAGCTCGGGCGTAGTGGTAGCATCCTCTACCTCAAACGACAACCCGGCCCGTGACGCAGGCGCAACTGCCACCGGAGGGGTTGGAGCAGTTGGAGGGGGTAGTGGCGTACCATCATCCACCAAATCAGCCAAGGACAAAGGAGTTGGGACGCTTGGTTGGGTGGCCGCAGCTTTGGCTGCTGACTCCGCCTCCGACACCTCAAAGGAGAAGCTAGGGCCACTAGGCACTGCAGGCGTGGCAAGGCTGGCAGCGGCCAGTGCGGCGCCAGCAGCAGGCGCTACGCTGAGTGGCACCGAGGCAGCCGTGCCCAAACCGCCGGCTGCCACTGTAGCCGCAGCCCCCGCCGATGACGTGCCATTGGTTGAAATGCCAAGCGCCGGAGCCGAAGCTACCACCGGACCTGTCCGCTGTGGCGCTACCGCCGGCTCATCATCATCTTCCTCAAGCTCATCTGTATCTACTTCAGGCGCAGCAGCTTGCGGAGCTAGCGGACCTACGCGTTTAAGCGTGATGCCCAGCGCATTATCCTCTTCTGGCTCTTCCTCCGCTTCAAACACAGATGAATTGGAAACGTGGTTACCCCTAGCGGCTGAACTAAATGCGGCACGCTCCGTTTCGAACGACTCTTCCTCGTCATCGCCGGCACTGCGGCGCAGGTTTAGGTTGAGGCTGGTTACGTTGAAAAAGAAAACCACGAACGATATCAGCAGGAAAGCCAGCAACAGCACCGTCCCCCACCCTATCAGGCTATCCAGCCAGAACGCGGTTTCATAGCCGACGCCGCCGCACAGGAAGTCAAGGCTGTGCGCTAGACTGGGGTCAACCTCGGGGCTCTGGACGGTGAGTACCACATACCCAAGCAAGACGCTGAGCCAGAGCATGATGAACAGGCATAAGGCCAGCACATAGGTAAACGAGACGCCCGCCCGCCGAAACACGATTTTATAGCCCAGGAAAAAAACGATGGGGATGGCCGCGAAAGCCGCCACACCAAAGCCTTTCTGGATAAGGAACTGTGCTAGCAAAGCACCCACCAGCCCCAGCCAATTGCCGGTTTCCTGTCCCGCTTCCTTAAGCGGAGTCCGGTCCACGGCTTCCGTCACGCTTTGGTCGGCTTGGCCCGTGAACAGGAAGGAAATGAAGGCAATGGTGAGGTAAATGGAGCCAATCAGGAAGAAAAAGCCCAGAAAAAGCTGGAACCGCCGGTCGCGCAGAAAGCCAAAAAGCCCGCTGAGGTTTACCGCCGGAAGCTTTAGGGGCTTGCGCGGCGCTCTGGGCGCGGCAGCAGCTTTGGGTTCGTTGCGGCGGGTTTCGCGCACAGGCTCGGGCGCCGCAACCGGCTTAGGCTGGTTGCGGGCTGAGCGCGGCTCGGCGGGCGCCGGACGAGGTTCGTTGGTGCGGCCTTGGGCCGCGACAGGTTGTTGCTTGTAGGTATTTTTAGCCATTGAGACACGCCAAAGACCAAATCTAGGCAATTGCGGTGAGTAACTGAGTAGCCCGGCGGCTAAGCAATTTAGAGGTAAACCTCTAGTTTATCCTTTATTTCTCAGCTGCTCAGCACATCAGCTACTGCGTTTCATACAGCCAAATGTGCCAGTAAGCACCCGAAGAGGTGTAGTCGCCGGCAAGGCACAGCCCACTTTCCTCGGGGCGGGCCAGTTTAGCAGCCGATAGCACGTAGCGTCCGCCCAACTGCTGGAAGGCCCTAGAATTGAAGTACCAGTGCTGCACCACCCGCTCCGGCAACGCTGCCACCCGGAAATTCTTGCCCAGCTCGGCCGAAAATAAGTAGCAGCGGTTGCCCCAGGCATCAAAATACGTTTGCAACGCGGGGCTCCGGGCCAGCTCCGCAGCTATGAGCGGACGGAAAGTGCGCTTGTACGTGAGCGGATAGTTGTTCTGGTACGCATCGAGGGTATAAAAATCATTCAGGGAAGCCACCGCCGGCGGAAATCCTAGGCAAGCAACCCGATACTGGGCTGGCGCCAAGGTGGTCTGGGCACGAATATCCTGCTGAATTCGGGTAAAAAGCTGGGAAGCAACAAAGGCGGCGTAGGTGGGCTCCGAGGCGGGCAAGTTGCCAAGTAGGCGCCGTACATTGTTGGTCCACTCCGTATTCAGGGCCAGCCCCAGCACCACTTGTAAGGCTACTACGCCACCTCGCAGCCAGCCGGCTGGCAAGTAGCGCAAGCTCAAAGCAAGCACGCCAAACCACAAGAGCGGCGTTAGGAAATGAAAGCGCGACAAGTTGAAGATGCGGATAACTGGCATTGAGTCTGAAAGCGCCCGCGCTAGGTACGGATAGAAGCCGCAGATCAGCGCCAGGGTTACAAGTAACAGCAGCAGCACGCCAAGCCGACTCAGCAACTTCTGGCGAGCAAACCGGGTTGGGGCCAGCAACAGGGCTAGGGCTGCGGCCGCTAGGGGCACGTACCGCCAAAACTGCCCCGAGTGGTAGTGCCCCAGCAGAAAGTAGCGCCGCGCCCATGCCAGCCCCACCCCTACCCCGGCGTTCGGGACCAACCGGTCAAAATCGAATTCTACCCGATGCGGCACGTACTGCCGCTCAATGAGCAGAGAATACACCAACGGATACTCTACCACGGCATAGCTTACCGCCAGTACCACTACACCCAATACAGGCCGCCAAGCAACCCGGCGGTTCTGGGCGGCATCCCAGGCTAGGGCCAGTCCAGCCCCGACCAATACAAACAGGCCGGCCATCACTAGCCCCGACCACGCCGCAAACCCAACGAGCAGCAGCCAGTCGGTCCAGCGGCCCGGGCCCTGGCGCAGGTGTAGGAGGGCCAGCACTACGGCTGGTTGCCCCAGCATTGAAACCCCATATACGGTGTAGGTTGGCAGTACCGCCCAAGCCAAGGCTAGCGCCGCGCACAGCCCGCGTTGGGCTGCCTCGGGAAAGCCGTAACGGCGCAACAGCGCATACATGGCCAACAAGCCCGCCAGCCGCACCAGTAGCTCATGGCACAAGTAAGCACTCAGCGGCGGCAACACCTGCATCAGCCCGACGAGAGGCTGCAAGCCGGGCCGCAGCGCGTTACGGGGCACACCATGCAGCAGCCGCTCAATGGTATCGGTAGGGCCATAGGCCAGCGCTTTGCCTTCTTTTACTAGGGCATATGCCACCGGCAACTCCCCGTCCAGGCAGTCATCAATCAGGATGTAGGTATTGCCCGACTTGCTCACGTAGACCATGCTCAGCAGCAGCAGCGCCAGCACCGCCCAGCCTAACGGGGGCAGGCGGAAGCTGGCTCGGGCGGCTTTCGCGGGGGTATTGGGCATGCAGTATCAGCTGAAAGGCGGGCGGGCTAGCTGGGTGGCGCGAAGGTGCCTAGCTGCGCGGATGAAACTCGGTGATAACCTGCCGCAGGTAGTCTCGGTCGAGGTGGGTGTAGATTTCGGTGGTGGTGATGCTTTCGTGCCCGAGCATTTCCTGCACGGCCCGCAGGTCGGCACCGCCTTCAATGAGGTGCGTAGCAAAGCTGTGCCGAAAGGTGTGCGGGCTAATGCTTTTCTGAATACCGGCCTTCACCGCCGATTCTTTGATGATGTTGAACACCATAATGCGGGAAAGGCCGCTGCCGCGCCGGTTCAGAAACACCGTGTCTTCGTGGCCGGGCTTGATTTCGAGGTGGGCCCGGATGCCTTGCAGGTAAAACCCCAGGTGCTTGAGCGCGTCGCGGCCAATGGGTACCAGGCGCTCTTTGCTGCCCTTGCCCGTTACGCGCACGAAGCCTTGGTCGGCGTAGAGGTTGGAAAGGCGTAGCGTGGTTAGCTCGCTTACGCGCAGGCCGGAGCTGTAGAGCACCTCCAGAATGGCGCGGTTGCGTGTGCCTTCGGCCGTACTCAAATCAACAGCGGCCAGCAGTTGCTCTATTTCGGGGTAGCTAAGCGTATCGGGCAGTTTGCGGCCGGTTTTGGGCGCGTCCAGCGTATCCGTGGGGTCTAGGGAAAGCATGTCTTCCATAATCAGGAAGCGGTAGAAGGCCTTGATGCCCGACAAAATGCGCGCCTGCGAGGTAGCCGACATGCCCAGCCCCCCGAGCCAGCCCAGAAAGTCGCGCAGAATGCGGGTGGTCACTTGCTGGGGCGAGGCGGGTAGCTTTTCCAGCTCCAGGTACTGGCGCAGCTTCTGCACATCGTGCACATAAGCTTCCACCGAATTCCGCGACAACGATTTTTCTAGCTGAAGATAGCCTTCAAACTGCTTGAGAGCGATGGACCAAGTTGACATGCGGGGCGGAAACTCAGGAAGGAAAAGTGGGAATCTAGGCCGGTAAAGGTAGCTGTGATTCGGGTGGGGCAGCAAAATAGTGGGGATTGTCGGTTCAGAGTGCTCTCAGATTGGTTCTAACGGCAGAAGGTCTTTCCTTGCGCTCCGGTTCTCCGCTACCTTTACCTAACTCGGGTACCAGCCCCTCTGCCCCTTACCCCCTATCCTATGCAAATCCTGCTTCTGAATGGCCCCAACCTTAACCTGCTAGGTCGGCGCGAGCCCGGCATCTATGGTACCCGCTCGTTTGAAGACTACCTGCCCGAGCTACGCGAAGCCTTTCCGCAGTTTACACTGGAGCACTTCCAAAGCAACCACGAGGGCGAACTACTGGATAAGCTGCACGAAGTAGGCTTCAGCTACCACGGCATTGTGCTCAACGCCGGCGCCTACACGCATACCAGCATTGCCCTAGCCGATGCCGTGGCCGCCATTCATACGCCCGTAGTGGAGGTGCACCTGAGCAACCTGCACGCCCGTGAGGAGTTCCGGCAGAAAAGCCTGCTAGGGCGCCATTGCGTGGGCAGCATCAGCGGCTTTAAACTAGATAGCTACAAGCTGGCCCTACATTACTTTGACGGCCAGCGGCCCAAACGGGTAGGGTTTCGGGTTTAATTAGGGCTAGTAACATAGGAAACCACACAGCAGCTGCGTTATGCCTCCGGAAATAGCCGAATAACAATGCGCATTTCCCTGTTTACCTAGCACTCCACTTCGCGAGGTTCCTACCTTTGCGCTTCCTTTCCCTCAGACTTCCTTTAATATGTATACATTCAATCCTGGCCCTTCGCAGGTGTATCCGCAGGTACGCCAGTATCTTCAGGACGCCTTCGACGAGGGCTGGCTTTCGGCGCCACACCGCGGCGAGCGGTTTGTGCAGCTCATGCGCCAAACCGTGCAGGAGCTAAAAAATAAGCTCAACATTCCGCAAGACTACACCGTGTTCTTCATGAGCTCGGCCACGGAGTGCTGGGAAGTGCTGGCCCAAAGCCTGACGCCCAACAAAAGCTTCCACCTGTACAATGGCGCTTTCGGGGAGAAATGGTTTGAGTATGCCAAGGCCCTGCGCCCAGGTAGCGTAGGCATTCAGTTTGGCCTCGATGAAGTACCGGATGCCAAAAGCCTCCCGGCTATGGACGACCAAACTGACTTGGTGTGCATCACGCAGAACGAGACCAGCAACGCCACCCAGCTGCGCGATGGGGTTATCTTGAACATCTACAACCGCCTGCCGTCCAACGCCTTGCTGGCCGTAGATGCGACCTCCTCATTAGCGGGCATTCAGCTCAAGTACATCCGGGCCGATATCTGGTTTGCCTCGGTGCAGAAGTGCTTTGGGTTGCCGGCAGGCCTTTCCGTAATGCTACTCTCGCCACGAGCAGTGGAACGCATCCGCCGCATCAATGAGCGCAGCCACTACAACTCGCTGATGGCACAGTACGAGAAGATGCTCAACTTCCAGACCAACCTCACGCCCAACGTGCTGGGAATCTACCTGATGAGCCGCTCTCTCCACGACCGCACGGCCATTAAAACCACGCACCACCACCTCGTCGACCGGGCCACCAAGCTCTACGACTACTTTGACCAAGCCACGCAGCTCTCACCACTTATCCAGAACCCGGAGGCGCGCTCCACCACGGTTATTGGTTTGCAGGGTCCGCCCCCGCTGATTGAGGAAGTGAAGCGCCGGGCCCTGTCGCAGGGCCTGCAACTGGGCAGCGGCTACGGCAACCTCAAATCAACGAGCCTGCGCATTGCCAACTTCCCCGCTATTCCAGATGCTGCTTTTGAGCAGCTGGTTCAGTTTTTTGCCCGCGAATTCGCTTAAACCCAGCGCCCGCCGCGCCACCCTCTGCATAACCCCCGCGATTCATGTTTTCGCTTAAGGAAATAGCCTCCGTCACGCTCACGCTGTTTGCCATCATTGATATTCTGGGCTCTATTCCCATTATCATCCAGATTCGGCAGCGCGAGGGGAAAATCCAGTCTGAAAAAGCTACGCTGGTTGCCGGCGTGCTGATGGTAGCCTTCTTGTTCCTGGGCCAGAGCATTCTGTCGTTGTTTGGGGTTGACTTCCAGTCGTTTGCACTGGCAGGCGCCATTATCATTTTCCTCATTGGTATGGAAATGATTCTGGGCGTGGAGCTTTTCAAGCATAACCCGCTTACCTCCACCGGCTCTATTGTGCCACTGGCGTTTCCGCTGATTGTGGGTGCCGGCACCATGACGACGCTGCTTTCACTGCGGGCGGCCTATCAGCTGCCCAACGTGCTGGCTGGCGTGCTCGTGAACTTGGTGTTTGTGTACCTAGTGCTCAAAAGCTCGGCCTGGATTGAGCGCAAGCTGGGAAAAGCCGGCGAAGACATTCTGCGCCGCGTGTTTGGCGTGATTCTGCTGGCCATTGCCATTAAATTGTTCAAGAGTAATTTTTAGGGTTTGCGCTCCTCAGGAGCCTAGTACCTGCGCCTGCGCTTCGACATGTGTTTACACAAACCAAGCACCGGCTACTAGGCTCCTGAGGGCTTCAAACCCACTGTAGTATGATTCATTTGTATACCGATGGCTCATCACGGGGCAACCCGGGGCCCGGCGGCTACGGCGCCATTCTGCGTTTCGGCCAACATGAAAAAGAGCTGACGCAAGGCTTCCGCCTGACCACCAACAACCGCATGGAGCTCCTGGCCGTGATTGTGGGCTTGGAAGCCATCAACCGCCCTGAGCTGCCCATTACCGTTGTTACGGACTCACGCTACGTGGTAGACGCCGTAGAAAAGCGCTGGGTATTTGGCTGGGCCGCCAAGGCCGATTTCGGCAAGAAAGCCAACGAGGATTTGTGGCGGCGCTTTCTGAAAGTGTATAAGCAGCGCACCGTGCACTTTAAGTGGGTGCGCGGCCACAACGGCCACCCCGAAAACGAGCGGTGCGACCAACTGGCCGTGGGCAGTGCCACCCGTGGTCCTCTGCTTATTGATGAAGGCTACGAGCTGATTGAAGCCAAACGCGCCTAACACCTTGTGGCTCTTCTGACCCTAGTAAATGGGGTTTGAACCGAACCTAACCCTAGTAATTTCTCCTATTCCAAGGTGGCCAATACTTACTTCCAGTTCAAGCAGTTTCGTATTGAGCAGGGCCAATGCGCCATGAAGGTGTGCACCGATGCGTGCGTACTGGGCGCAGTAGCGCCCGTGCAGGGTGCGGCGCGCATACTGGACATTGGCACCGGCACTGGCTTGCTGGCGTTGATGGCTGCCCAGCGCAACCCCACTGCCCAGCTGATAGCCGTGGAGCTGGATGAAGCCGCCGCCGCGCAGGCAGCCGCCAACTTTAGGGTTAGCCCGTGGGCGGAGCGGCTGGAGCTACGGGCCATGCCCCTAGCCCAGTTGGCGGCCTCAACCCCTGCTCCCTTCGACCACATTCTCTGCAATCCGCCGTTTTTCCGCAACTCGCTCCGCTCCCCCGATGGCCCGCGCACCACGGCTCGCCACACCGCCACAGATAGCCTCACGTTTGCGGAGCTGGCCAAGTTCGCGGCTGATTTTCTCGCGCCCGCGGGCCAGCTGACGGTGTTGCTGCCCCCCCCAGAAATGCAGCATTTCGAGCAGGATGCCGCGGCCACAGGTCTCTACCCGAGCGTGCGCCGTGTTATGCAACACCGGCCGGGCAGCAAGCCGCTGCGGCACATTACCACCTTGGGGCGGCAGGCTGACCTAGTAACCGAGGAACTACTAGCCCTTCACGAAAAGGAAACCGAAGCCTACACGCGCCAATTTCAGGAGTTGTTGGGGCCCTTCTATCTGGCATTGTAGCCCAACGAGAAGCCATCAGGCTGTTTAGGAAGTTACGGCAGTTCTATAAATCGGTCATGCTGAGCCCAGCCGAAGCAACTCTACCTTTTAACAAGAGGCCAGTTGATTAGCTAGAGGTAAAGATGCTTAGACTGGACTCAGCATGACGTTCATGTACCTTCATGAACAGCTTCCATTACTTCTGAGCAAGAGAGCTGGGCAACAGCTCTCTCAAATGCTGAAGCTTTTGTTGGTGCAGTGCATCGAGCAAGTCGGTTGGTAGGCTGGCGAACTCGTGGGCGGCGTAGTGGCGCAGCACGCGGCCATCGGCCAGCACGGTTATTTCGTGGCATAGCTCCGTTAAGGAGCCTAGCAGATGCGAGGTCAGCAGAATGCCCACGCCTTGCTCACTTAGCCGGCGCAGTATTTCCATTACCAACAGATTCGTGCTTAAATCAAGCCCGTTGAACGGCTCATCGAGAATGAGGTAGCGGAAGTTTTGCACAAGCAGAGCCAACAACGCCAGCTTTTTCTTCATGCCCGCGGAGTATTCTTCGGCGTACTGATCTAAGGGCAATTCGAGCAGATAATTCCACCCGGCCAAGTCGGGCACGGGCCGCCCCCGCGCCTGCAGGCAAAACTCTACGTACTCGCGGCCAGTGATGCGCGGGTAGAAGTACGGCTCATAGGGTAGCAAGCCGGTATGCTGCCGGATGGGCAGCCCAGTTGATTCCTGCACAGTGCCCTCGTAGTCAGTATAGAGCCCGTAAAGGCAGTGCAGCAGGGTGGTTTTGCCAGCCCCATTTGCTCCTACCAGCCCATGCAGCGTGCCCGGCCGCAGGGTCAGGTCGATGTGCTGCAGGACGGGCGCTGACCCGAAATGTTTGCGGAGGCCTCGTATCTCAATCATGACAGTACACGGCCAGCTGCCGGTGGCTTTTCAGTAGTAGTCCTCCAAAGCAAGCCATCAGCAGAGCCATATACGCCGGGTTGCTTCCCAGGATAGATAGCCCTACCACCATGGCACCGGCTTGGGTTGTTCGGGCCAAAGTGGCGTGCGGATAAAAGGCATACTTAGCCATCACCACCATGCTCAGCACCACGGCACACCAGAGCAGCAAAGCTAGCGTACCACCCACGCGAGCGGGGCTTTGAGCCATTATGAGGGCTAGCGGCGCCACCGTAAGCCCAAAGTAGAGCATCCCCCACCCTATGCGGCGGCGCAGCCACTGGCTGGGCGTACGCAGCACCGGCAGCAGCCACGTCCAGGGCTCCGCGGGGCCGTAGACTTCCAGCAGAAGCCCTAGCCAGACTACAATGGCCACTGCCGGACCGGTTGCCGTGCCCCGGGAACTGCAAGCCACCGCCAGCAGCGCTAGCCAACTAAGGCCCAACCACGGCCGCCGCCCGCCGGCTACCCATTCAAACGCACTGCTCCGGAACACGCTGGGCAACCGCTGCCGACTGGCACGGGCTATGGCTGGTGGCATAAAGGCCACTAAGGCAGTTAATGCCGTCGTAAGTAGGGCCGGACCCAAGCGCCCCCAACCTAGCAAGAGCACAGCTGCCGGTACGCTCAGCAACGCATACTCCAGCAGCATCCAGCGGCGGAACTGCGGGGCGGTGAGTTGCAGAAACTGAAGGTCGGAGCGCTGGCGGTGCAGGCTGAGCGTTAGGCCAGCAACGGCCAGCGGAATCAGCCACGCACCTACCGGGCTGGCAGCAGCTATGACACCTGCCCGCAGCACCGCTAGCCCCAATAAGAGCCCAAGCACCAGTAGGCGCCACCACCCCATTTCCAGCACCTGACGACCCAGCACCCGGCTTCGCAGCCGCAAATAATTTCGCATAGGCTTCTCAACGCCGCAACTGCACACGTATTTTACCTGCACAGTACCGGTTGGGCAAGAAATGCTAGCTAGTTAAAACCGGGCTTTCCACCGGGCGCTCTTCCTCCACGAACCGGATACCATATTCCTGCTCCAGCTCCGCCAGAATGGGCTCGTACACCTCCGGCAACGTAGGAATGACGACGCCCCGGTGCTGCAGCTTGCCTTGGGCCAGCCGGCGCACAGCAATGGCCACGGGCAGTCCCACGGTTTTCGCCATGGCCGTATGAATGGCATCATCTCCCGTTACTACCAGTGAGGAAGTGTGCGTGTAGGCCGTATCGTTCAGGTTGTACTCAAACCGATGCTGCATCACGATCATGTCGTGGTCGTAGGGTTCCAGGGCCCATTTGGAGGTCAGGAGCTTTTCCAGCAGTTGAGCGGGCGTAGCGTTGGCCTGGCCTACTGGCGAATCAGAGAAAAGTCCGAGCCACGTGAGGCGCTGCATTTCGTCTCCTGCAGAGGCTAGTTGCAGGTACTCAGCCGTGCGGTCAGCTACCGATTTGCCCTCCGACGAGGCGAGGGGTAGGTACGCCTCCAGCAGCTGCTGCCAGCTCATATCGGCCTCATTGCCCAGGTGTACCGTATCATCGGTGAGGCCCAGCCGGACCAGCGCGTGCCACGCGGCGCAATAGCCAGGGCGACGCAAGGTTCCGCGCAGAATAGTCGGGATGGTTTCCAGGCCGTAGGGGGCGCGGTAGCTCAGGGAGTCGCGGTTGGCATAGCCCTCAAACTTGCCGAAGCCCGGTACCTCCAGCTCTTCGGTGCGCGCAAACAAATGCTGATACGGAATAAAGCGCAGGCGGCCTTCTTCCAGATACTTGGCAGTGCTTTGGCCGGCCAGCACCACGTTGCGCGGATTCCAGGTGAATTTGTACTTCCACGGATTGTCGCCTTCGGAGTCTGGCGCCATCAGGCCCCCGCAGTACGATTTAAACGACGTTAGCTGTCCGCCTCGCTGCCGCACATCCTCAATCACGCGCATTGCCGACATATGATCAAGGCCAGGGTCGAGGCCGCACTCCATCAGGATGGTGATTCCAGCGGCTTGCGCCTCGGCATCCAGCGCCCTGATTTCTTCGCTCACGTAGCTGGCCGTTACGAGGTGGCGCGCATGCTGTACGCAGGCCCGTGCTACTGAAGCATGAAACAAGGCCGGCAGCATCGAAATAACAATATCGGCGCCCAGCACCAGCTCTTCCAGCTGCTCTTCGTTCTGAATCGAAAACGTGACGGCCTGCGCGAAGGCAGTGTGGCCGGCCAGCACGGGCAGCAGGTGCGCAGTTTGCACATCGGCTACCGTGAGGTACCAACCCTCTGTAGGTGCGTGGTGCAACAGGTAGTGCAGCAGAGAAGAAGCCGAGCGGCCGGCGCCAAGAAGCAGTATGCGAGTCATAGAGAAGCGGTGGGTGGAAGCAAGATGCAGAACGAGCCGCCAATATCAGAATTTTGCGTGGGTGGCTCGTGCGTCGGTCCAGTTAGCCCTCAGTAATTGTTGGCAGCTGCTGGATATGGCCACTACACTCAACACTAGGTAAGGGGGCGGCGGCAACCGGGTTCGAGTTTGATTAGGAGGTAGCGGTTTAGTTTTTCGGTATGATTTACTGGTTCCTTCTTTCGCCACGAAAAAATCGTACATTCACCGCCCCATTTTCACTACCCGGGGCCGCCAGTCGGAACCGGGCCGTTCCTTTCCCGCCCCGATGGCCCAACCGCTCCACCTTACCATCACCGTTGATGTGATGGCCTCCGAAGCCGACCTCTCACCCGCCGAAGTTACCACCTGGCAAGCGGCCCGCGCCGCCACCGACTACGCGTATGCCCCGTATTCCCACTTTCATGTGGGCACCGCGTTGTTGCTCGATGATGGCTCCATCTTTCGCGGCACCAACCAGGAAAACGCGGCGTTTCCATCAGGCCTTTGCGCTGAGCGTACCGCCTTGTTTGGCTTGGCCGCTGCTCACCCCGAGCGCCGCATTGTAGGTATGGCCGTAGCGGCCCGCCCCGCCAACGGCGACTTTGTGCCCGTGACTTCCTGCGGCGCGTGCCGCCAGGTGATGGCCGAGTATGAGCACCGGCAGAAACAGCCCATTCCGCTGCTGCTGCCCGGCCCCAACGGGAGCATCTACCGCTTCGCCTCCCTCTCCGATTTGCTGCCTTTCGGCTTTACTTCTGATGATTTGCCTACCGCCCAATAAAGCGTAGCGCCCAAGGGGGTTTACGGTTCTACTGGGCCTAGGGTCTTCTGAACCAGCAACCTGTTTGGTCCTCCATCCTGCACATTCGCATGTCTGTACAAGCGCATCATCTGCCCGTTACGCGCACAGCCCGCTATTTTCAGCTCGGCGAGCTTTCGGCGGCAACCCGGCAGGTTTGGTTTGTGGCCCACGGCTACGGGCAGCTGGCCGCCTATTTCATCCGGCACTTTCAGCACCTTACGGCAGCTGATTCGGGCCTAGTGATTATTGCGCCGGAAGGGCTTTCGCGCTTTTATCTGCAGGGCACCGGGGGTCGTGTTGGGGCTACCTGGATGACGAAGGAAGACCGCCTCACCGAAATTGAAGATTACGTAGCCTACCTCAACCAGCTTTCGGAAACCATTTTGCAGCAAGCTGCGCCCGATGCGGCCGTAACGGTACTAGGTTTTTCGCAGGGGGCTGCTACGGTAAGCCGCTGGCTGGCCCACGCCCGGTTCCGACCAGCGCACTTGGTGTTATGGGCCGGCGCCTTTCCGCCCGATATGGACTTTGGCGTTGCGACTCACCTGCTGAAAAACCTGCCCGTAACGCTGGTCTGTGGAACCGAAGACGAGTTTGTTTCTGAAGAAGCCATGCAGCAGCAACGCGCTTTCCTGCAGCAGCTCGGTGTGGAGCCCACTGTGCTTTCCTTCGATGGCAAGCATACGCTGAACGCAGCCGTACTAGCCCAGCTGGCTGCTTCAACCCCGAGTTACTAGGCTCGCTCACTGTGCCAAGCGAAAACGCAGAAAGCCGCCCCAGATGGAGCAGCTTTCTGCATTGTATTACCCTAGCACGCTAGGCTTCTTTCCGAATGGTAGTGGCGGCGGCTTGGGCGGCAGGCAGAAGCAGTACCTCCGCAATGTTAACGTGCGCCGGGCGCGTTACCATAAACTGAATCACATCGGCTACGTCTTCGGCTCGAAGCGGCTCATAGCCTTTGTACACGGTAGCCGCGCGCTCCGTATCTCCTTTGAAGCGCACCTCCGAAAACTCTGTTTCCACGGCACCGGGGTTTACCTCCGCCACCCGAATGTGATGGGGTAGCAAATCCAGGCGCATACCCTTGGTGAGGGCCGCTACGGCTGCTTTTGAGGCGCAGTACACGTTACCGTTCGCATATGTCTCGTGGCCAGCAATGGAGCCGATGTTGATGATGTGGCCGGTGTTGCGGCGCGTCATGGAGGGCAGCACGGCCCGGCTCACGTATAGCAGCCCCTTCACGTTGCCATCCATCATATCGTCCCAGTCCTGGGGGTTTCCGTCCTGAATGGGGGCTAGTCCGTGGGCGTTGCCGGCGTTGTTAATCAGCACATCAATGTCCTGAAACTCGGCGGGCAGGCTTTGCACGGCAGCATCCACCGCGGCCCGGTCCCGAACATCGAAGGTGAGCAAATGGGTTGGCACACCGGCTAGCTCCTGTGCTAGCTCCTGCAGCCGCTCCAAGCGCCGGCCAGCCAATACCAGCCGGAACCCAGCCTTGCCTAATGCCACGGCCGTAGCCCGACCAATACCCGACGAAGCGCCGGTGATAAATGCAGTTTTTGTCATCTCCAGAGGGAAAGTGTTAGCGGCCCGACCAGATATTCAGGTACAGGGTCACGGTATTGCTTTTCATGCTTTGCAGGCTGCGGCTGTACACATCGGTTCCGTTAGTGTGCAGGTTCATCAGGCCGTGCGAAAAGCGTAGCTCAGGCGAGAATTTGAAGAAGGGATAAAACAGGTCCATCCCTACTCCATACTCGATGGCAATGTCGCTGCTCTGGGCCTGCAGCAGGTTTCTTTCCGGCTCTTTGCGGCGGTTGCCAATATTAAAGCTCGGCTTCACACCGCCGATGATATACACCCGTGAGTTGCGACGCCGCTGCGACTTCAGTTTCAGCATCACCGGCAAATCAAGCTGGGTACTGGCTATTTCCTGGGTTTCAATTTCCTCCGGGTCGTTGTCGGATTTTGGTGAATACCCTTGGTCCTTAAACTCTACGCGCCGGGTTAGAAAACTCACACCCGGTCCAAAGTTCAGGGCCACATAATCAGTAATCCGGAGGTCGCCCAGAAAGCCCACTGAAAACCCCGGGCTAATGATGGAGTTGGATGACACTCCTTGAGTTTGAAAGCTGGGTGCCTGTTCAATCTTGTAGCGCGAAAAGTTGGGCGCTACGTACATACCCAAGTGCAGCCCGCGCTCATCGTAGCCGGGCAGGTTGTTGGTAGTTACCGATTTTACTTGGCCGCTTTTACTGCGGTTGGCAGAGGTTTGGCTTTTGCGTTGGGCTTCGGCGCTGAAAGGAAGAGCGGCGGTTGCTAGGGCAACGAGGGCTAGGCGGGTTATTTTTGAGCGGTGTAAATGGAGCTGATGCCGAAGGTGAGTGGTTGCCATGCGGGAGAGGTAAAGCCGACTTTACGTAGAATCGCCAGAAAGTCCTGACCATCCGGAAAGGCCTGCACCGATTCGGGCAGGTAAGTGTACGCGGCGCGGTCTTTGGAAATCAGTTTGCCGAACACCGGCAAAATATTCTTGAAGTAGAAGTTATACGCTTGCTTCATAGGGAATGCCGTAGGCTTGGAAAATTCCAGCACTACCATCTTTCCGCCCGGCCGTAGTACCCGGTACATTTCTGCCAGCCCTTTCTCCAGATTCTCGAAGTTGCGCACCCCGAATGAGGCCGTCACGGCATCGAAGTGGTTATCTGGAAACGGCAGGTTTTCAGAGTCGCCCAGCTCTAGCTTAATACGATGGCCCAACCCCTTCTGCTGCAGCTTGCGGCGGCCAACGTCCAGCATGCCTTCGGAAATGTCAACGCCTGTAATCTGCGCGTCGGGAGTTGCCGCCCGTAGCGTTTCGATGGCGAAATCAGCGGTACCGGTAGCAATATCGAGCACGCGAGCCGGCCGTAGCTGCTTGAGCTCGTTTACAGCCTTACGCCGCCAGTAGATATCCGTGCCCGCACTCAGAAAGTGGTTCAGGAAGTCATACTTGCCAGCAATGCTGTTAAACATCTGGGCCACCTGTGACTTTTTGCCGGCGGCATCATCTTTATACGGTACTACGGACATACTTCTTAGGGCAGAGAACGGGGTAACTCAGGCAAAATTGCCCAATAACAACGGCTCACCCAGCATTATGTTGAAAAAAAACGGGCCGGGCTTTTGGCCCGACCCGTTTCCTAGGTTCCAAACAACTGATTAGTCGTTGTCGGTCTTCACTTTAGTTTTCGAACCGTCAGCTTCTTTGGCCTTCGAGTCAATGGTACCGTCTTTGGTTACGGTCTTGCTTTTCTCGTCGTTGGCGCCTTTGGTTTTCACTTTCACCTTGTCGCTGTCTTCGTCCACTTTGGTTTTCACCTTCGTGCCGTCGGGCAGCTTGGCCTTGCTCTTGCCAGGTACCAAGGGGGTAGTAGTTACCGTGTTCGAAGAAGCAGGAGCCGTAGTACCAGTTGAGTTGGTAGAGTTAGCACCGGAAGCAGGGTTCGTCAGCTGAGGAGCTGCATCACCTTCCTTCACAATCACGCGGAACTCAACGCGGCGGTTCAGCTGCATGTTCTCAGGCGAATCGTTCGGAGCAGCAGGACGACGCTCACCGTAGCTTACGGTCACCATGCGTGTCTCAGCAATACCCGACTTCTTCAGGTAGTTGTACGCAGCGTCCGAGCGGTTCTGACCCAGTACAATGTTGTACTCATCCGTGTTGCGCGAGTCGCAGTGGCCTTCAATCGAGATGTTAACGCCGGGGTTAGCCTTCAAGATGTTGCTGATGTTCGTCAACTCCTTGATAGACTCCGGGCGCAGCTTGTACTTGTCCGTATCGAAGTAAATCTTCTTGAACTGTGCGTACAGGCTCTGAGTGGTATCTACGTAGTTCACGTAGAAATCCTTTTCAACAACGGTAGAGTCGTTGAACGAGTTAGGCACGGCAAATTCCTGCGTCTCGATGTTCTTGCCATCCTTTGACACAGCTACCTGGTAGGTACGACCCGAAAGCACACTTACCTGATAAGCACCGGTTTCGGGCTTGGTTACATCACGGTAGCTGAGCGCCGTTTTATCGGCCTGCGTTCCGCTGAACACCAGCTCTACGCCTGGGATAATGGTGCTATCACGCATGGAAAGCACACGGCCCCGGATGGTGGCGTTCTTGATGTAGTTGATGGTATAGATGTCCTTTTCACCGTAACCACCGATGCGGTACGAAGAAAGGTAGGCGTAGCTGCCATCAGGGCTCAGGCGGTAGTACGTGTCGTCGTCCGGCGTGTTCACGGGGTAACCCATGTTCTCGGGGCGGCTCCACTTGTTGCCAATTGAATCCCAGTCTGACTTGAAGATATCGTATCCGCCCATTGTGTTATGGCCACGGGAAGCGAAATACAACGTCTTGCCATCAGGGCTCAGGAATGGGCTGTCATCATCATAAGGCGTGTTAATTGCCCCACCAATTGTTTTAGCTGGTCCCCAATCACCGCCAGGCTGGCGCTTGGAATAATAGATATCCAGCGTACCTTCTTCCGAGAACTTGCTGGTTGAGAAGTAAATGGTTAGGCCATCGGGAGTAATGTAAGCGTCTGACTCAAAAGACTTCGAGTTGATGTTGTTATTCAGCTTCTTAGGAGCTGTCCAATCACCACCTGCTTTCTCAGTGTAGAAAATGTCGCCATTCTCATCCTGGCGATACATCAGCATCTTGGTGTCGTTATCGAACACCTGAATGGAAGCATCGTGGCCTTTGCCGTTCAGCACACCGCTCAACGAGCGGGGCTTTTCCCAGTTCTGGTCGTCAATGCGCTTGGCTTCGAAGATGTCTTCGTAGTACTCGCCGTCAGAAGCTAGGTTTCCTCCTTTTTTGCCTTCCGCGTTGCCCGCTCCGGTTACGTTTTCGCCGCGCGAGGTGAATAGCAGCAGCTTATCATCGGCCGAGATTACGGGGCTATGCTCCGAGAACTGGGTGTTGATAGTGGGGCCCAAGTTATTCACGAAGATATCCTTGGGGCTGTTGAACTGCACTTTTGCGTTTTTGCTGTGCTGAATCAACTGAGCCAATTCCTTCTTACGGGTGTCCTTGGACTTGAGCGTGGTATTATACGCTTGGAAGTGCGCAATTGCCTCGTCGAAGTTATAGTTCAGGTGGTCAACCCGACCGAGCCAGTATTCTACGTCCTTGGAAACGTTCTTTTTCAGACGCTGCGCTTTGTAGATATAGTCGCTGGCTTTTTCCTTGTCGAATGACATGTAAGAAATGCCGGCCCGGAACAATGCCTGCGCATTGTTAGGGTCTTTGGCCAACACCTGCTCGTAGTAGGGAATGGAGGCCCGATAGTTTTCCTGGTTGAAAAACTTGTTAGCAGTCTTCAGTTGCTTGCGCGTGCTTTGAGCCAAGGCAGGCTGGGCCACAGCAGCCGTCAGCGCGAAGGTGCACGAGACTTGCAGTAACCTTCTGACTAAATTGTCCATTGGTGGAGGGGTTAGGGAAATATGGAGTTGCGAAGGAGGAAATGAGAAGCGTCTTACACCGTATGTGGAAGCCGTTTTTCAAGAGTTGCCTCTTATACTGAAAACCCGTCTCAGGGTTGAGCACGGGTTGGCAAAAAGAGTAGCTAAATGCCAAAAAAGAGGCATTTTCGCTTATCTAACTCACCAAAAACACTGCCCAGACCAGTGTAATTGGCGGGCAAAGATAGAAATTTTATAATACGGACTTAGTCGCATCCAATTTGTTGCGTTTGTAAGCAGCAGATAAGTAAAGGAGTTACATTTTTTATGCAAAATCCTTCTTTAATCCATGGCTGACCGCACAAATATAGTCTGACTGCTTAAACTACAAGGTTTTTCCCAAAAAAATTATGATTCACTTGAACGGGTATTGATTATCTACCTTTGCATTCCAGTTTTCGGTTTTGACTATGAATATCCAGGAAGCAAAATTTCTGATGAGCAATACTCGTGTAGAGGATTGCCCCGCCCCCACGCTCCCAGAGTACGCTTTTATTGGCCGCTCCAACGTGGGCAAGTCCTCTCTTATAAATATGCTTACGGGTCAGAAGGGGCTAGCGAAAACTTCTGCCCTACCCGGAAAAACACAGCTAATCAACCATTTCATAATTAATAATAATTGGTATTTGGTTGATTTGCCGGGCTATGGATACGCTCGGGTTAGTAAAGACTCGCGGGTTAAATGGGGCCGCATGATTAATTATTATTTGCGCAACCGCGAAAACCTGGCGTGCGTGTTTGTACTCCTGGACTCACGCCACACCCCACAGGCCGTTGACCTGGAGTTTATGGAGCAGCTCGGCGAGGCCGGAGTTCCGTTCGTAATGGCCTTCACAAAAGCCGATAAGCAGTCGGGCAGCCGTACCCACCAGAACGTAACGGCCTACCTAGCCAAGATGGGGGAAACCTGGGATGAAGTGCCGAGGCACTTCGTGACATCGGCAGAGGAAAAAACAGGCCGCGACGAAATACTAGGGTTCATTGAAGAAGTAAACCAGCAACTCGCGCAAGAGGCCGATAATACGTAAATTGGCCCTGTAATTGCCTGCCTCGAACCGCCTTATCAGGCCATAGCTTTACTTGTTTTCTCTGCGTTTCTCTCATGAAAAAAACCATCCTTTTCCTGGGCCTCGGCCTGCTGGCCTGCTCCGCCCCGGCGCTGGCCCAGAAAACCAAAATAAAAGTTAAAACCGACGGCCCGGTTCCGGAGGCCGCCGCTGCCGATGCTCCGGCCCAAGCCGAGCCTGCTCGTGGCCCCAAAGCTATTCCGGTGGCCGAGTATTACCCCGGCGGACAGGAGGCCATGTATGCCTTCATTGAGAAGGAACTGAAATATCCTATTCTGGCCCGCCGGAACCGTATTCAGGGTCAGTGCATTGTGAGCTTCACGCTGAATACCGATGGCACGATGTCGGGCATTAAACTGGTAAAGCAAATTGGCGGCGGCTGCGGTGAGGAAGCCCTGCGCGTAGTGCGTCTGCTCAAGTTTAATAAGCCTGATTACGCCATTCTTACTAGCCTCCCCGTGACGTTTAAGCTGCCGGCCCCGGGCCAAGCCGCCACAACTGAGTAACTTCGCACTTTCAACAACGCATCCTTTTCTTATGCCCTACGACCTGAAGGAAATTGCCGCCATCAGCGGAATGCCCGGTCTATACCGCCTCCTGAAGCCTACCCGCGCTGGCGTTATCATTGAAGCCCTTGACGGAAAAGGCAGCCGCTCCGTAGCCTCGGCCCGCAACAAGGTGTCCTTGCTCCAGGAAATTTCCATCTACACCCAAGATTACGACCAGACGGTTCCGCTGTCGGAAGTGTTTGACCGGATTTACCAGAAGCACGGTGCTGAGCTGGCCGTTACCCACAAGTCGGATGACCGGGACCTAACAGCGTTCATGGGCGAAATTATGCCCGACTACGACCGAGAGCGGGTGTACATGTCGGACATCAAGAAGCTGGTGCAGTGGTACAACACCGTGAGCAAGCGCCTTGAGTATCAGGCCCCAGCTCAGGAAGAAGAGGAAGCACCCGTAGCTGAATCTGCTGCGACGGAAGAAAAGCCGGTTGCCAGCAAAAAGAAGGCTAGCAAGAAGGACGAGCCGGCCGCTGACGAAGCCCTGAGCACGGCCGGCATCATTCCGGCAGCTGAGGAAACCAATGCGGCGGAGAACCCCGAAGCTGGCGACGCCAAGCCCGCCAAGAAAGCCTCTAAAAAGAAATCGGAGTAGGTGTATTACTCCTTTATCAACTAAAAAGGCCGCCCGGACAACCGGGCGGCCTTTTGGCTTTAATGCTTTTGGCAACCTAGCCTTTCAATACGGCGTCGTGCGCAAACTCGGCCGCCAGAAACTCTTCTACCTTGTCTACCATTTCGGTGGAGCCAATGAATAAGGGGCACCGCTCATGCAGGTCGTGCGGCTCCAGCTCCAGCGTACGGCGGCGGCCGTTGCTGGATTTGCCACCGGCTTGCTCCACAATAAAGGCTAGCGGGTTGCACTCGTACATGAGGCGCAGCTTGCCATTGGGCGCTTTTTTGGAGGTCGGATACATATAGATGCCGCCCTTCAGCAGGTTACGGTGGAAATCAGCCACCAACGAGCCAATGTAGCGGGCCGAGTAATTCTGCTCTTTGCAATACGCTACAAAGCCCTTCATACCTTCCGAAAACGACTCAGACACGCCCTCGTTTATAGAGTAGATAGTGCCCGACTTGGGGGTATGAATGTTAGGGTGTGAGAGAAAAAATTCGCCTAGGGAAGGTTCGTAGGTGAAGCCATTCACGCCGTTGCCAGTGGTGTACACCATCATGGTGCTGGAGCCGTAAATCACGTAGCCAGCCGCTACCTGGTGAGTGCCCGTCTGGAGGCAGTCTTGGGAATTGCCTTCACTGCCCGTGGGCGAAACGCGGCGGTAGATGCTGAAAATAGTGCCGATAGACACGTTCACATCAATGTTCGAAGAGCCGTCCAGGGGGTCGATGGCTACCACGTACTTGCCCTGGGTATTACCGGTCTGAATCATTTCCTCGTCTTCCTCCGAAATGATGGTACATACTTCGCCGCCGTTGCGCAGTGCCCGAATAAACCGGATGTTGGCAATCACATCCAGCTTCTGCTGATCCTCGCCCTGCACGTTACGGTTGCCGTAGGCGCCAGCAATATCAATCAGTCCCGAGCGGTTAATTTCACGGTTAACGATTTTAGCAGCTAGGGCAATGTCGCGCAGCAATTGCGAAAGCTCTCCGGTGGCATACGGAAAATCCTCCTGTTTTCGCATGATAAAGCGGTCCAGGGTGGTGCCAACGGGCAGCGCCAGCTTGTCGTGATTGTTCATAGGGTGGAAAAAAACGGGGTGGGAAAGGTCAAAATTAACCAATTTGACGAAGTAGGCTCAGTAAGTGTTCGTTTAATATGAATTGCTCGGGTATCGGTTGGGTTGCACTAGGGGGCTAGGCAAAAAGCACCGCGACGCCCTACATTTGGGCCATGCAAGAACCGCATCAACTCAGAGTTTACAAATTTGGCGGCGCCTCCGTGAAAGATGTCGCGGCTATTCGCAATCTGGCCAGCATCGTCCAAAATCATGGAGGAAGCGGTCAATTGCTCATTGTGGTGTCGGCCATGGGCAAGACCACCAATGCTCTGGAAGCGCTCTTTCAGTTGGCCCATGCCGGGCAAGACTATAGTGAACCGCTAACTTCGCTGCGCGAATTCCACCTGGGAGTTGCCCATGAACTAGGACTTACTGCTGCCGCAACCTCCTCCTCTGAAGTACCAACCCTAAAGCAGTTGCTGGAGCAGCTGCAGGACCGACTGGCTACTCTCGTGCCCGGCGAGTTCGATAAGCAGTATGATCAGGTGGTAAGCTTTGGTGAGCTGTTGGCCACGCGCATCGTAGCCGAGGCCCTGCAGGCGCAGTGGCTGGACTGCCGCCCGCTTATCCGGACAGACCACACGTGGCGCGAAGGCCGCATCGACTGGCCCACTACCGAGCGCAACCTGCGCGCTACCCTCCCCGATCAGCTACTGCATGGCCCCGTCGTGACGCAGGGTTTCTTGGGCGGCACCGCTAGCGGCCACACCACCACCCTAGGCCGAGAAGGCTCCGACTACACCGCGGCCATTCTGGCCTATTGCCTGGGAGCCGAGTCCGTGACGATTTGGAAAGACGTGGCGGGCCTGCTCAACGCCGACCCCAAAATATTCTCTGACACGGTGCGCTACCCCGAAATCAGCTACCAGGAGACCATTGAAATGGCCTATTACGGGGCGTCGGTCATTCACCCCAAAACCATTAAGCCACTGGCCGTACGGGGCATTCCGCTGCTGGTCAAGTCTTTCCTTGACCCTACAGCCGAGGGCACGCGCATTCATGACTGCCGCCATGGCCTGCTGGTTCCTGCTTTCATCCGCAAAACCAGCCAGTGCCTTATCTCTTTTGAGTCGAAGGACCTTACGTTTATCTCGGAGGAAAACCTGGAGGTGATTTTTGGCGCTCTGGCTCAAGTGCGACTCAAAATTCATCTGATGCAGAATTCCGCCATTAGCTTCTCGGTGTGCACTGATTTTTCGGCGTACCGGCTGGAAAAGCTGCTAGGGCTGTTGCGGGAGCAATTCACCATCCACTACAATACTGACCTGGAGCTGTACACCATCAAGAATTACGATACCGCCAGCGTGCAGCGCCTAACTACTGGCCGAGACTTACTGGTAGAGCAGCGTACTCGCCAGACGTTTCAGTTTGTGTGCCGAGGTAGCCTAGCAGAAGTATCGGAAAGCGGGCAGTACTAGGTGCTGCGAGCTGGTCAACCTTCCCTCCTAACTGCAAGTGAGTTAGCAGAACAACGGGCAAAAAAGAAACAATTTTGCCCTACTCCGCCTTACAGACGTATCTTTGCGGAGAATTATTCTTGTCTGGTGAATCACATTTCTGACCCTTTTCAGCCTGCTCCGGATGCCGGATACGTCCGAACCCGCCTCTCAGGGGCAGGTTTGCGCGCTACTCGTCAGCGGGTTGTTATCCTGGAAAGTTTACTTACCCTGCCGGGCCACCCCACGGCTGAGCAGGTGCATCGGCAGGCAATCAGCCAGGAGCCGACTATTTCGCTGGGCACGGTGTACAAGGCCCTCGACTCATTTGTGGCCGCAGGACTCACGCGCCGCGTGGCCTCGGCCGAAGGCGCTTCCCGCCGCTATGATGCCGACTGCACCGAGCATCATCACTTGTTCTGCACCAACACGCAGGAAATCATCGATTACTGCGACCCGCAACTCGATGCCCTGATTCGGGAGTTTTTTGCGGCAAAAGGCCTGCTAGACTTTCAGCCTCACTCCTTTTCCCTGCACATCACGGGTAGTAAAGTGACGAAGTAACTCGTAGTGAAAACCACCAGAATGCTGTGGCATTACAGCTGGCTTTCTTCCATACTACCGGCTTCGCGCTTTTCATATCCTCTCTCTTTTAACACACTTTTTTCACTTCATTACCAAACACATGGCAGTTCTCGTAGGTAAGCGCGCTCCTTCGTTCAAAGCTACCGCCGTTATCGACGGCGAATTCGAGGAGGATTTCTCCCTCGACCGTTACCTGGGCAAGAAGCACGTTATCTTCTACTTTTACCCCGCTGACTTCACGTTCGTTTGCCCCACCGAAATCATTGCGTTCCAGGATCGTCTGGCCGATTTCGAAGCAAAAGGCGTGGCCGTTATCGGTTGCTCTACTGACACGCACTTCTCGCACTTTGCCTGGCTGCAAACTCCCCGCGACAACGGTGGCATTGAGGGCGTAACGTATCCGCTGGTGGCTGACGCTACCAAAACGATTGCCGCTAACTTCGACGTGCTCGGCGGTCATTACGACTACAACGAAGCCGGCGAAATGACCTTCGTAGGCTCGCCCCTGGCGTATCGTGGCCTGTTCCTGATCGACAAAGACGGCATCGTGCGCCACCAAGTGGTAAACGACGGCCCCCTAGGCCGCAGCATCGACGAAGCCATGCGAATGGTGGACGCGCTGCAGTACTTTGAAGAGAAAGGCGAAGTATGCCCCGCTAACTGGGAAGAAGGCAAAGAGGCTATGCATGCTACCCGCGAGGGTGTAGCTAACTACCTCGGCAAGCAGGCGGCTCACTAAGCTTCCTCACTTAGCTTTTGGCATTCAACTGCTTAAAAGGCTCCGGCTTCACGGCCGGAGCCTTTTTTTGTGTAAGCGTGCGGAAGCCTCAGAACCGCGTACTTTTGCGCCGTGCATTTTTCCTAGGTTACCTTTGCCGGTAAACCGCCCGTGGGTCAGATGCACTTCTCCCTCTGGCTTCTTCCTAGTTTTCAACGTTGCGTTTTCTATATTCTTTAGTTCTCCCGCTGTATGCCCTGCTGCTCCGGCTGGTAGCGCCCTTTGTGCCGAAAGCGGCGCAGTGGGTACAGGGGCGGCGCGGGTTGCTGGCACACATTCGGGAAGCCCTGCAGCAGGAAACCGCGCCGCTGGTGTGGTTTCATTGCGCGTCGCTGGGTGAGTTCGAACAGGGCCGCCCCCTGATGGAAGCGTACCTGGCGCGCTATCCTCAGCACAAGCTTGTACTCACTTTCTTTTCGCCCTCGGGCTACGAAGTGCGCAAGAACTGGCCGGGCGCTGCTTACGTGTTCTACCTGCCCCTCGATACGGCTGAAAACGCACGCATCTTTCTGGAGCTGGTGCAGCCTAGGCTGGCTGTATTCGTGAAGTACGAATTCTGGTACTACTTCCTAACCGAGTTGCAGCGCCGCAACGTGCCTACCGTGTGCGTATCGGCAATTTTCCGCCCCGAGCAAGCTTTTTTCCGACCGTGGGGCGGCTTTTTTCGGCGCATCTTGGGGCGCTTTACGCACATCTTCACCCAGAATGAAGCGTCCGTAGCATTGCTACGCACAGCGGGCATTACGCACGCCAGCGTGGCCGGCGACACCCGCTTTGATACGGTAGTGCACACAGCCTCAGAAGCGTCTCGGCCCCTACCCCTCGTGGATGCCTTTACCGACGACTGGGCACCCGTGTTTATCATTGGGAGCAGCTGGCCCGAAGACCTGCCGGCGCTTACTCCGCTCCTGCAGCAGTATGCTGATAGTCTGCGGTTTATTGTAGCTCCCCACGAAATCAATGAAACTAATCTGCGGCTGGTAGAGCAGACGCTGCCCGGTCGGGTAGTGCGCTACTCGCAGGCCAACGCCGATACCGTGTCGGAGGCACGGGTACTGCTGATGGACAACGTGGGGCTGCTGAGCCAGCTCTACCGCTTTGGGCATTTTGCTTACATCGGGGGGGCATTTGGCAAAGGCCTGCACAACACGCTGGAAGCGGCAGCATTTGGGTTGCCCCTCTTCTTTGGGCCTACGTACTACAAGTTTCAGGAGGCGCAAGACCTAGTAGAAATGGGCTGTGCCTTCCCAATTTCTACCGCTGATGAGCTCCTGACGGCCTTCGGACCGCTGTACCACCGCGAGGAAGCCCGTCTGACGGTGCAGGACCTGAGCCTAGACTACGTGCACGACCACAGCGGCGCAACCGGCAAAATCATGAACTGGCTGGAAGGAAAAGTGCAGCCCTGAATTGGAGAGCCAGTGGGTTGCCCCCGCTTGTTGCCCTAGTACTTTACCCTGCGCTTTTTCCCGTAGGCTTGCTTTTCCAACCGTCACAACGTCATCAGTATATGACCGGAACTATTGTTAAATCCACAGGCTCGTGGTACATCGTGCGCGAGACGGGCAACAACCAGTTGCATCGGTGTCGGCTGCGGGGTAAGTTCAAAAACCAGGGCCTGAAAGTGAGCAATCCGCTGGCCGTTGGCGACCAGGTTGACTTCACGGTGGAAGAGCAAACCGAGGGCGCCGGCGTAATTCACCATATTGAGCCGCGCCGCAACTACATCATTCGCCGCTCGGTGCACAAAGCGGAACATGCCCACATTGTAGCCGCCAACCTCGACCAAGGCCTGTTGGTAGTAACGCTGGCCTCGCCCGCTACCTCCTTTGGTTTCATCGACCGGTTTTTGGTTACGGCCGAGGCGTATCGGATTCCGGTTACGCTGCTGTTCAACAAGACGGACCTATACGACGAAGACCTGGCCGATTATCAGGACCAGATTCTGAAAATGTACGCCCGCGTGGGCTACCCCGGCCTGCGCTGCTCCGCCTACACCGGCGAAGGCGTTGCGGAAATTGATGCCTTGCTGGAAGGAAAAGTGTCGTTGCTATCGGGCCATTCGGGCGTGGGGAAAAGTACGCTAATCAATGCCCTAGTGCCCGACCTCGACCTAAAAACTGCTGAAATCAGCCAGTTCTCTGATAAAGGTGTGCACACCACCACCTTCGCTGAAATGCTGGAAGTGCGGCCCGGCACCTACCTCATTGATACGCCTGGTATTAAGGAGCTAGGCTTAGTGGATATGAAGGCCGGCGAGCTGGCGCATTATTTCCCCGAGATGCGCGCCTTGCTCAACCAGTGCCGTTACCACAACTGCCAGCACCTGCACGAGCCAGGCTGCGCCGTGCGGGAAGCCGTGGACAAAGGCAAAATTGCGTTGCCCCGCTACGACAGCTACGTGAGCATGCTCCAAGGCGACGACAACCGAAAGTAATATTTAGGCAGACGTAACCTGAGGCCAGAGTTGGCGGTTTGCACAGCTGGCGCACCTAGTAACGCGCCCTGATTTTATTCTCCGTCGACTTCTCAATCATTCTGATGACGCACTCTATTGCCTTTCTGGGCCTAGGAAGCATGGGCCGAGCTATGGCCGAAAACCTGCTGAAAGCCGGACACCATCTCACTGTGTATAACCGCACCGCCAGCAAAGCCGAGCCGCTGCAGGCGCTAGGTGCCACCGTAGCCGCAACCCCCGCCGAAGCAGTGCAAAGCGCCGACTTCGTGTTCACAATGGTTACCGATGAGAAAGCGCTAGATGCCTTGTGCCTGGGCCCTGACGGGTTGCTAGGTGCCCTGCGCCCCGGAACCGTGCATGCTTCGTGCAGCACCGTAGCCCCCGATACCAACCGCCGGCTGGCCGAGGAACACGCCCGCCATGGCAGCAGTTTGGTAGCCACGCCCGTATTTGGCAAGCCTGATGTTGCAGCAGCCGGCAAATTGTGGCTGGCCGCATCCGGTGAGGCCAGCGCCCGCGAAAAGCTTACACCCATTCTGGGTGCTTTAGGCCAAGGCGTGCATGAATTCGGCGACGACCCTGGCGCGGCAAACGTGGTAAAACTGTGCGGCAATTTTATGCTGGGCGCGGCCATCGAGGCCATGGCAGAGGCTTTCACCTTGGCCCAGAAAAGCGGCCTCGACCGACAGCAGGTGTATGAGTTTTTCACCTCTACCCTATTTAACGTGCCCATCTATAAGAGTTACGGCAAGCTCATTGCCGAGCGCAATTACCAGCCTGTCGGAGCCCCACCGGCCATCATCCGCAAAGACCTGCGCCTGGTGCTGGATGAGGCCCGCACCCACATCGTGCCCATGCCCTTTGCCAATATTATCCACGACCATCTTTCTACCAGCGTAGCCAAGCAGGAAACCAATGACTGGGCCGGCTTTGCCGAGCGCGTTGCGGAAGGCGCCGGGCTCTAGACTTAAGTAGTACACCTAGCTACTAGGTCTCGACTACGGCCAAACCTCATTCAATGCTATCAACAAAAAGGCCCCGCTGTAGCAGCGGGGCCTTTTCAGTACTACTGAGGCAAGTAATTAGCTAGCAGGAGGCAGGGGCAGCAGCACGCCATCAATGATGTGCGTAACGCCGTTGCTGGAAATAACGTCGGCGGTTTGCACGGTTACAGGGGCGTCTTTGCCGTTGCTGATCATCACCTTGCCGCCTTGCACCGAAACCTTTATTTTTTCACCATTCACGGTGGTCAGTTCCTGGCCATCGCGCAGATCCTGGGCCAGCAGGCGACCCTGGATAACGTGGTAAGTAAGCACGCCTTTCAGGTTTTCTTTGCTTTCAGGCTTGAGCAGGCCAGCCAGTGCCCCGTTCGGGAGCTTATCGAAGGCGGCGTTGGTGGGCGCAAACACCGTGAACGGACCTGCCCCGCTGAGCGTGCCATCGAGGCCGGCGGCCTTCACAGCTTTCACGAGGGTAGTAACGCTGGAAGCCATTACGGCATTCTGCACAATGGTGCGGTCGGGCGTCATGGCCACGCCATCCACCATCACGCCTTCTTTCTTGCCCATCCGGGCTGAGTCCGACAACATGCCGGCCGTATCGGCAGCCGCGGTCGTAGCATCGGTTTGGGTGGTAGTGGCTGTCTCGGTAGTAGCTGTGTTGTCGCCGCAGCTGCTGAGGCTAAAGCTCACAATACCAGCCGACAGCAGGGAAAGCGTAATCAGGCGCAGATCTTGTTTCATAAAAAGTGAAAGGTGGTGGTGAAGTTGGGTTCTGGAAATGCCACGTGGCGCTGGGCGCGCTAGGGGTAGTATGCTTACGAACCAGAACAGTGCGCGGATGTTCCGGGGCTGGCTAAATAACTACCTTTGCCCCTCGGCGATACCCGCCGGCCGGTCCTGCACGTATACGTGCCCGTTCCACCCTATTTACTTATCAACGATGAAAACTGCCGAAATTCACACCAGTAAGGGCGTGATGAAAGTGGAGTTCTACGAGAAAGACGCTCCGAACACCGTTAAAAACTTCACCGACCTGGCGCAGAAAGGCTTCTACGACGGCCTGAAGTTTCACCGCGTAATCCCCAATTTCGTGATTCAGGGCGGCTGCCCGAACTCGCGCGATGGTGCTAAAGGCACGCCCGGCACCGGTGGCCCTGGCTACAAGATTGATTGCGAGCTGAACGGCGAAAACCAGTACCATGAGCGCGGCGCCCTCAGCATGGCCCACGCCGGCCGCAACACGGGTGGCTCGCAGTTCTTCATTGTACACGACCGCCAAAACACGGCTCACCTCGACCGTAACCACACCGTATTTGGCAAAGTAGTGGAAGGCCTGGACGTTATCGACCAGATTAAAGCCAACGATGAAATCCAGAAAATTGTGGTGAACGAAGCCTAGGCTTCTCTTCGCAGCAAACCACATGTTACAGCGCCTGCCAGATTTCTGGCGGGCGTTTTTTTTTGCGCCAACCTCAGCGCTCTACCGTGTATGCACTGCTAGCAGCCAACTACATATAAAGTCTTTAATATAGCATGCAAACAATTACATTACAGCCAGATACCTCCTGCTCTGCTAGTCTGCTAAAGTCTTACATGCAAGTACTTTGGTTTGGTGCAGCGGCTTGCCCGGAAGTAGGTTAGTAGCTCGCTGAGGCCTAGTGTTACCAGCCCACTCTAGCCCACCAAGCCCACTGAAGTTTACGTGTTACCTCAGGTTCCTTTTTCCTTATTATTCTATGGTAGTCTTTACTCCTATTTCGGGCCGCACGTGGCTGGCAGTATGCCGGGGCCGGCAGGTTAGTACTGTGCTAAGTTGGGTGCTCCTGCTGGCATTGGTACCGCTGCTGGGCGGCTGCAATTACTACCGCAAGCAAAAGCAGGAAACCAAGCCCGAGGAGCTTTCCCAACTGGCCAGCTCCAAGTATTTCATCATTCATGAAGGCACTGAAACCTGGCAGCTAACTGCCCCGCGCGTCGTCAATGAGCAACTGGAAGGCCTGAGAGGCGCCGTTGATTCTACACTCGTTAAGTACTCGAAGCCCATCCAAGCCTCGCCCCGCTTCAAGCTGCGCGATAAAGCCGCCGTGCTCAACCTGGTACACATCTACATCAGCAGCCACAAAACCGGCGAAGGGCAACAAGTCAGCATTCCACTCTCAGCCGTGCAGCAGCTTGATGTGGTGGAGAAGGACAGCGGCAAAACCACGGTTTCGTATGTGTTCGGGACCCTAGGAGTTATTGTGGGCGCCCTAACGGTCGTGACCATCATCATTGCCCTAACCAAAAGCTCCTGCCCGTTTGTGTATACCTATGATGGCCAGAGCTACCAGTTTGTGGGCGAAACCTACGGCGGCGCCATTTTCGCCCCTTCAGAGCGCGACGATTATATGCCGCTACCCAATTTGAAATCCCAGGGCCAGCAGTACCAGCTGAAAATCACGAATGAGCTGCGCGAGCGGCAGTACACCAACTTGGCCGAGCTTTGGGTGGTGGAGCACCCTAGTACCATGCAAGTATTGCTAGATCAGCGAGGTGGTGTGCATACGCTAGGTGTCCCCCAGGCTCCAACCCATGCTGTTTCGGACAGGGGCATGCCGTACACCACGCAGTTAGCAGCCCCCGACAAAAATGTGGTGCTCTTCAATGACCCCACGCCCGGAACCAGCCGCAATAGCCTGATTTTGACCTTTGACAACCCTAGCAGCGCCCGGCAAGGTAAGCTGGTGCTGCGCGCCCAGAACTCGCTGTGGCTGGATTATCTCTATGGCGAGTTCACTAAGAAATTCGGGGGCCAGTATGCCACCTGGGCCCGCACTCAGCACGATGTGCCGCCCCAGGAACTGCGCCAATGGGCCCTTGACCAGGGAATTCACCTAAACGTGTCCGTGGAAACGCCCCAAGGGTGGCAACCCGTTGAAACCATTCCGCCCGTAGGGCCCCTAGCCTATCGCGACCTGGTAGTACCGCTGAACCTACCGGCTACGGAGCCGGGCAAACCCGTACGCGTGAAGCTGGAAACGGGCTTTATGTTCTGGGAGCTGGATTATGCCGCCCTCGACCTTAGCCCCGACCAGCCCGTGCAGGTGGCCCGCTACCAACCCCACACCGCCCGCGACGAACAAGGCCGCGACCAACGGCCTGCCCTACTGCACGACGATGGCCAGTACCTGCAGCAGCTGCACCCCGGCACCGAGGTCCGGCTCACCTATCAGGGGCAGCTACCCACTGCTTCGGCCGCCACGCGCACTACCTCCTTCCTGCACACCAAAGGCTACTACGAACCCATCCGCAACTACGAGGGCCTTCCGAATCTGGCGGAGCTGTACTCGTTTCGGCGGCCGGGCCGCTTCATTGAGTTCTCTAAGGAAAGGTATCAGCAGGTGCAAGAGCAGTCGAACCCAGTAGTTGCTAGCCGCTAGTTTGTATGGAACCCGTCCTCATCTCCGACCTCACTTTTCTGGATAGCGCGCCCGCCGAAACCGTGCTGGCTACTCCACTTCCAACCCTGCCGCCAACCATAGTAGCCTCGCGCTGGAAACGGGCCCTGGTTCGGCTGCAACTGGGCCTAGCTACTGTAGCTACCCTACGCTGCTACCTTACCTCACCTGGCAAACTCCGGCGGCTACTACTCCAGCTACTAGAGTTGCGGCAGCAGTATTATGGCCCGCTGCAGCGCCGCAAGGTAGCCCAGGTAGCCGGCCGCTCCTACCGTGAGTTTCAGGTGCCGGGCTGGCCCTCGGCGGCGTACTCCACCTATCTTGATACCACGCTGCACCGCCTGGTTCCGTTCCGGCCCGATGCGCACCGCCTGCAAATGGTGTTTCTGGCCATCACCAAGAAGTGTCCGCTGGCCTGTGAGCATTGCTTTGAATGGGATGCCCTCAATCAGCGCGAGACCCTTTCGCTCAGCGATTTGCACGCTATGGTTGCGGCCTTTCAGGAGCGGCAGGTAACCCAGATTTTCTTTAGTGGTGGCGAGCCGATGCTGCGCATTCATGATTTGCTGGCTGTACTCCGTGCCGCCAAGTCGGGCACCGATTTTTGGGTGTTCACCTCCGGCTTTCACGTCACGCAGCAAAACGCCCGACAGCTCCGCCAGGCAGGCCTGACAGGTCTTTCCATCAGCCTCGACCATCACGAAGCCGCCCAGCACAATGCGTTCCGGGGGTCAGCAGATGCTTATTCAGCTGCCATCCAGGCCGTGGTGCATGCCCAGGAAGCAGGCTTGGTGGTGTGCCTGACGGTTTGCGCAACCCGGGCCTTCACCACCGAAGCCAACCTAATGGCCTATGCCCGCCTAGCCCGACAGTTAGGCGTGTCATTCATTCATGTACTGGAGCCACAGGAGGCGGGGCATTATGCCGGGCAAGACGTGGCCCTTTCAGCTGCGCAGCTGCAGTTGCTGGAAGACTTCTACCTCAAGCTTAACCAGGATGACGAGTACCTCAGCTGGCCCATCGTGCATTACTACGGCTACCACCAGCGGCGCATGGGGTGCAGCGGCTCCGCCGACCGGTTTGCCTATGTAGATACCGACGGCGACCTGCACGCCTGCCCCTTCTGCCAAAAGAAAAGCGGCAGCGCCCTGCACGGCAACCTGGAAAATTCACTAGCTGCAGTGTGTAGCGGAGGCTGCCATCAATTCCCGGGCGCTAGCCTCTAAGTTACCTTCCAACCCCTACAAACAAAAGAAGCCAACCTCATACGGAGGTTGGCTTCTTTTCTAGGCCTAGTACGATGGCTTGGGCCTAGCGACGACGGCCGCGCTGGGGCTTTTCGTCTTCCTCGTCATCGTCATCTTCGCCGAAGCTAGGCATAGTGAACATCGAGGAAAGCAAGTCTTTGAACTGCGCGCCGGCCGTGAGGCGGTTGCGGGAAATCAAGCTGTATTCGGCCAGGCCGTGCAGCAGGAACTCCATCAGGAAGTAGGTGGTTTCCGCGTCCTCATTAGGGTGCAGCTCCGTCACGATGTCGCGCAGGCCGGGCACTTGGTCGAGGGCGGTGCGGTAGTCTTTCGTGGAAGCATCATGCAGCATATCCACGGTGTGGCCGCTACCAAACCACTCCTGCACCGTTTTGTAGGGGCTGGGGCGGCCTTTCAGCTTTTTGGCTTTGTCGGGATCAGGGAAGTAGGTCAGGAATAGCGTCCGGACGGCTTTGCCCATCAGCTTCTCGGCCACAATGCCAGCTCCCTCCTGCTCGCCTTCATACACCAGCTCTACCTTGCCCGTAATGGCGGGTACCGCCGAAATAAAGTCGCCGACGCGCACATAAGTGTTCTTCTCGCCATTGATAAGAGCCCGCCGCTCGGCCCCTGCCACTACCTGCTCATAGGCAGAGATGGTGAGGCGAGCCGAAACACCCGACTTGGCATCTACAAACTCCGAGGCGCGCGCCTCTACGGCCACCTGCTCTACCAAGTCGTGCACGATTTCGTTGCTGGTTACCATGCCTTTCTGCTCTTCTTTAATGCGAGCTTCCTGCTTGGTAATGCGCTTCCCGATTTCAATGCTCTTGGGATAGTGCGTGATAATCTGAGCGTCGATGCGGTCTTTGAGCGGCGTTACAATGGAGCCGCGGTTGGTGTAGTCCTCGGGGTTGGCCGTAAACACAAACTGGATATCCAAGGGCAAGCGCACCTTGAAACCACGAATCTGGATGTCGCCTTCCTGCAAAATGTTGAACAGCGACACCTGAATGCGGGCCTGCAAGTCGGGCAGCTCGTTAATCACAAAAATGCCGCGGTGCGCACGCGGTATCAAACCAAAGTGAATCACTCGCTCATCAGAGTACGGCAGCTTAAGCGTAGCGGCTTTAATGGGGTCGGCGTCGCCAATCAAGTCGGCTACCGATACGTCGGGCGTGGCCAACTTCTCAGTGTAGCGCTCGTCGCGGTGCAGCCAGCTTACGGGTGTGTTGTCGCCGTGCTCTGCAATCAGATTTTTGGCAAACACCGACAGCGGCTGCAACGGGTCGTCGTTGAGTTCCGAGCCTTCCACGACCGGAATAAATTCATCGAGCAAGCCCACCAATAGGCGCGCAATGCGGGTTTTGGCCTGGCCGCGCAAGCCCAGCAGGTTGATATGGTGGCCAGCCAGAATGGCGCGCTGCAATTCCGGAATTACGGTTTCCTCGTAGCCATAAATACCAGGAAACACATCTTCCTTACTCTGGAGCTTTTGAATCAGATTGTCGCGAAGCTCCTGCTTTACGGAGCGGGGCTTATAGCCGGATTTCTTCAGGGCACCGAGGGTGCGGATGTCGGGTTGAGTCATACAGGGGAGTAAGTAGCGCTCTGTATACGAAAGCTCTACTAGATAGTACAGCTTGGGATGGCGCTTTGCTTGTAGTACAACTACCAAGTAGGGCCGTTGGTTCGACCAAGAAATTAGGGAGGTAATAGCAATTCCGTTTTGGGGTATTTCAAACTCATTTTGCTTGTATATTAATCAAACTATATGTTTATTTAAGTAGCTACTAACCAATACTATTATGAAACGAGGACTAAAAATTGTGGGCTTGGTAGTGGCCGTGCTACTGCTGCTGGCCGCCGGGGTAGCATTGTTTATTCAAACACGGGGTATTCCGCATTATGACGTTCCGGCCCTGACGCCGCGCACCGTGGCCAGCACCCCCAGCCGGGTAGAGTTGGGCGAGAAGCTGGTGCTTTCTACCTGCGCCGACTGCCACCTCAACCGCGAAACCCAATCCCTTTCCGGGCATGAGCTGCTGGATATTCCGCCGGAGTTTGGCCGCGTGTATGCAGCCAATATCACCCAAGACCCCAACCACGGCATTGGACGCTGGACGGATGCCCAACTAGTCACGCTGCTGCGCACAGGCATTGGGCCCGATGGGCGTTACCGCGTCGTGATGCCCAGCTTTGCCCTGATGTCGGATGAAGACGTGAACAGCCTTATTGCCTTTCTGCGCTCTGACAATGCCCTTGTAAAGCCCAACGCTACCCCCTCTAAGGAGCAGGAACCGTCGTTTCTGCTGAAAGCGCTTACCAATAGCGTGATGAAGCCCACGCCTATGCCGGCGGCCGAAGTAAAGGCTCCCACAGCGGAAAACGCTGTGACCTACGGGCGCTACCTTGTGGTGGGCCGCTACAAGTGCTACGACTGCCACAGCAAGGATTTCAAAACCAACAATCCGATGGAACCCGAAAAATCGGAGGGCTACTTGGGCGGCGGCAACCGCATGCTGAATCTGGAGAAGCAGGAAGTGGTAACGCGCAACATCACCGGCGACCCGGAAACCGGCATCGGCAACTGGACCGAGGAGCAGTTTGCCAGGAGTGTGAAGTTTGGAATGTCGCCGAAAGGACCGCTCGCCTACCCCATGCCCAAGTATTCAACCCTCAGCGACGACGAAGTGCATGCCATTTTCGCGTACCTGCAGTCGGTGCCCAAAATCAAAAATGCTACCCCGGAAGATGGCGGCGCCCTAGCCTCTCGCTAGCTGCAAACCGATTGAGTTAAAACACAAAAGCGTTCGGACCTTTCAGCTCCGGACGCTTTTGTGTTTGTAAAGAGCACCAGCTTACACCGACTTGCGGCGGTTGCGCTTGTAGTCTTCAAAGATGAGGTGGCCGAGCCCTTTCAGGCCGCTGTAGTAGGCTTTGCCCTGGTTTACCTGCGTAAACTCCTCCACAAACTGCTGCAGATACGGGTCGGAGGCAATCATAAACGTCGTGATGGGCACCTTCAGGCGGCGCGCAGCAGCGGCCAGGTTCAGCGTCTTGTTTACTACCTTCCGATCGAGGCCAAAGCTGTTTTTGTAGTAGCCGTTGCCTTCCTTCAGGCAAGTAGGCTTGCCGTCGGTAATCATGAAAATCTGCTTGTTGGGCGTTTTGCGCTTACGCAACAGATCCAAGGCCAGCTCCAAGCCCGCCACCGTGTTGGTGTGGTACGGCCCTACTTGCAGGTACGGCAACTCCTTCACCTCAATCTGCCAGGCGTCGTTACCGAACACAATGACGTCGAGGAAATCCTTGGGGTACTTCTGCTTTACCAGCTCGGCCAGGGCCATAGCCACCTTTTTGGCGGGCGTAATGCGGTCCTCGCCGTACAGAATCATGGAGTGCGAAATGTCGATCATGAGCACCGTGCTGGTCTGGCTCTTATGCTCATTTTCGCGCACTTCCAGGTCGCCTTCCGTGAGCATAAACTCGCCAGTGCCAAGGCCGTGGTTGAGCTGGGCATTGCGAATGGACTCCGTCATGGAAATCTGGTCCAAGGAGTCGCCGAAGCGGAACTCCCGCATATCGGTGCTTTGCTCGTCGCCCTGGCCGGTGTGGGGCGTGCGGTGGTTGCCCTGCCCCGACTTCTTGAGCTTGCCAAAGATTTCTTCCAAGGCCGACTTGCGGATGGTTTGCTCGCTTTTGGCCGTGATGTTGAAGGAACCTGGCTCCTGCTCGTTTTCATCGATGTAGCCCTTTTTCTTCAGGTCCTCGATGAAGTCGCCCATGCCGTAGCCATCATCGGTGAGGCCGTACTGCTTATCCAGCTCATTTAACCATGAGAGGGCCTCACCTACGTCGCCGCTAGTGATGGTGATAAGCTGCATGAATATCTTGAAGAGGGAGTCGAAACCTTTTTCAGTCGACTCCTCGGGCACGTAATCCCGAAAACGAAAGCCTGCGGACATAACTATAGGAGAATGAGCTTTGAGAACAACCGCCGGGGTAGCAATGTTCAGTGTAGTGGCAACTGGCCAAGCCTCGGCACCAAGCGTTGGTTCGCCCCGAGGCGGTCAGAACGGTTTAGCCGTGCCTGATGCCTAGCGGTTTACTATGCCTGCGTACGGCTTAAACCCGGCTCTAGCTACCTCCCTTTTTCTCCTCATCACTTTACATTAACCCCATGAAAGCCATCTGGAACAACACTGTAATTGCGGAAAGCAATGATACTGTAGTAGTGGAAAACAACCACTATTTCCCGGCCGATTCTATCAAGCGCGAATTCTTTGAGGATAGCATTGCCGGCACCACTTGCCCCTGGAAAGGCCGCGCCAGCTACTACTCCCTACGCGTGAACGGGGAGCTTAACAAGGACGCGGCCTGGTACTATCCTGAGCCCAAAGAAGCCGCTGCCAAAATCAAGGGCCGAGTAGCCTTCTGGAAAGGGGTTCGAGTTGAGGCGTAGGCTAGAAAAATAGCCGTTTTAGCACTTTGACGGGCCTAATATTTGTCTATACATTGATATGTTAATATATTACTGATCAGTAACCATTTAATGAAATTGCAATAGAAAAAATACAACTCAATGTATCTACATTGCGTTTAAAATGACTGCTTTCTCTCCCGTTGAAATAAAGCCATAGGCTTACTCAGCATATTCCCTAATTCTCTTTCCGTCATGTCTACTTCTTCTATCTCACGCCTGTTGCTGGCTACAACTGCAGTAGCCGCCACGCTTTCCTCCTGCGACTCAACGCGCCAGGTGACAAGCGAAGCTTCTTCTGACACGGTTGTTACAACGCCTACTGTTGATGACAGCGACGTAACTTTTAACCGTGAAATAACGCAGGGCGACCACCGCTTTGTGGTGAAAACGTTCGGCTCGCAGGAGCCCCGTGTAGTGAGCGTACGCTCGTACCGCGGCACAGCTCAAACCATTGACCCACTTCGCCTAGAAGTGAGCGGCGCTGTAACCAACATTGCTTCCGGCGACCTGAACGGCAACGGCAAGCCCGAGCTGTTCATCATGACCGATAACAAGCGCGCCAACGGTGGCCTCTATATTTTTGAGTTTGCCGAGCGGGGTTACACCCCCATTTCGTTCCCGGGCACGCCAGCCGGCACGGCGGGCATTGGCTACACGGGCCAAGACACCTACCAAATCAGTGGCAATAAACTGGTGCGCACATTCCCGGTAACCAGCACTAGCACCGCTGATGCCAGCGCTACGCAGCCCGCTACCCCCAGCACCCGCACCGTTGAGTACACCCTCGACAACACGGGCAAGCTAGTAATGGGCCAGTTAATGGACGCGAAGCCCTAATTGGTTTGCTTACTACCATAAAAAAAGCCCCGGCCACTACTTGGCCGGGGCTTTTTTTATGCTCACGTAACAGAAATTAGCTGCTACTCAATCCACTTAAACTTGTATTCTAATTTCGGAACGGGCATACGGTCGGCTACGCGGCGCAGGCGGTTGGGCAGGGCCATCACGTAGTCGCGTGCTTTTTCAGCAGCGGCGTTCAGACCCGTAATCTGGTCAACTTTCCAGGTAGTAATCAGGCCTTCCAGGATATCGGTGTAGTCCTGGCTGGTGTACACGCCTAGGCGCTGCGCAGCATCGGTGAAGTGGCCGAAGGTTTTGCCCATCTCCACGCCCATCTCGCGCATGTAGTGAGCGGGCATCACAATTTTCTTGCGCATCATGTCCTCGAAAGCCAGCATCATTTCTGATGGGTCTACTTCAAAGATCTTCTCCACAAACGTCTGGTACACGCGGGCGTGGCGGGTTTCGTCGCCGGCAATCATGCCGCAGATTTTTGACAGTTGCGCGTCGCCGGCTTTGCGAGCCAAGGTACCTACGCGGCGGTGCGAGAGGTTGGTAGCCGCTTCCTGGTAGCTGGTGTACACAAACGCCCGATAGGGGTCGTGAGCCGTGCCTAAGTCAAAGCCATCGGCAATGAGATACTGGGTGCTCACCTCAAACTCGCGCATGTTTACGCGGCCGCAGAGGTACAGGTAGCGGTTCAGCAAATCACCGTGGCGGTTTTCCTCGGCGGTCCAGCCCCGGATCCACTGGGCCCAGCCGTTGTTGGGGTCGCGCCCTAGGTCGTCGAGCTGATGAAACCAGGCTTCGTAGTTTGGCAGGGCTTCTTCGGTAATGGTGTCACCGATGAGCACAGCCAGTAAATCGTAGCTTAGTTCTTTGGCCCGCTCGCGCAGCAGTTTTACCTCCGAGAAAAAGTTTTCGTCGCGGGGGTCGGGCAAATAATCGGAGGGCTGCCAGCTGTTTTCTACGCTCTTCAGGAACGTACCCAGGTTTTCTTTCAGGAAGGGCTCAATATGCTGAAGCACTTCCCCACGAGAGGTTACGGAGGCAGTAATCATGGCAAAGGGTGGTGAAGAGAGTAATATAGGAGCTCAAAGGTATATTTTCCATACCCCGCTCAAAGCAGAATAAGTCATTTTGCCCCCTATAAAATTTTGGCCTTGGTTTGCTACAGCGGGAATTCTGTACGCATTTGGTACAGCTGGGCATCGCCGAAACGTCCTATTTCGTTGCGGGGCTTTGGCTCCAGCCACACCCTAGGCGTGTTTGGTTGGGCACGCAACGCCAGTTGGCGGTTAAGAATGGCAGCCCCGGTTGGCGTCAGGAGCCAAATTAAGGTGGGCCGCGTGCTTAGGCGCCGCAAAGCCCCCGTAAAGTCGCGGATGCCAGTGAGGTGCTGCCGCAGGGCCGGTTGCGAAGGATGCAATGTGGGCCAGCCTGCCACCGATAGCAGTTTGCCAGGCGGCAAAACCGCTTCTGCAAACGGCGACTGGGCCTTGTAGCACTGCTCAAATGCATCAGAAACCACTATTGACGTTGCGGTAAGGCCAGCACCTAGCTCCTGCCGCAATTGCATGTTTTGCTCCCGCTCCTGGCTTAATATTGCTTTCCGATGCCACGTTTTGTAGCCATACGGCACCGCCGCTACGCCCAGCACCATTAGCAGCACCCACCCTGCAGAAGTTAGCGCAGTCTTTTTTTCTATTGATTGAAACAGATACGCCAGGTTGCTGAGTGCCCAGAAATCCAGCAAAGGCAGAGCAAGTCGGGGGGGCAGCTTCAAGATTGTACCCAGCCCGAGCAGCAGCCCTAGGTACCCCAGCTGCACCAACCCAAATATGCGGTGCTGCCCCGGCAGCCGTAGGGCCAGGCCTGCTGAAACGGTTAGCAACAGTAGCATCGGAAAATAGTCGCGGGGCACTTGCCTTAGCACAGCCCTACACTTGCTGGGCGCAATGTGCTGCAGAAAATAGCTGGGGCTGGGCAAAGGTGCTACGCGCGCCAGCACCGCTTCATTCACGAGGCTAGAGTCAGCCATCATCCAGTGTTGGGTCGCGGCCAAGGCCAGGCTATCGGAAGCGGTAAGTTGATGGCGTGGCGGAGCCTTCAGCTGAAAATCCTGGAGGTTAGACTTGAGCACATCGAGGCGCCGGAAGGTAGCGGCTGCGGGGCTCCAGGTGAGGTTCAACCACAGTGCGCCCCCTAGGGCCCACGCAGCGGCCAAAACCAGAACTGGCGCAGCCCGGAGCCGCGCCAGCCACCAAGCGCCAGGCACGGCCACCAGCGCCCCGAACACCGCCGCACTAGGCCTGATCAGCCAGGCAAGCGCAAAAGCAACCAGCCCTACCGCCAAAGCCCACCGGGCCGGCGCGCGCTGCGCGGCAAACAAAATGCCGGTACCCGCCAGCAGCAACGGCACCCGCATATAGTTAAACCAGAAGCCATGCTCCAGCCACGCCACCCCAAAGAAAAGCACCAGCAAGCCCCACGTTGGCCATGTACCGATTTTAGGGCTTAGCAGCCGATGGAGCACCGCAAAAAGCAGTACAGTAGCGGCATAAAGCAGTGCGTACAAGGTAAGCGCATACCACGGCACAGCAGGAAAGGCCTGGTACAAGCGGCTCCACACGGCAGCATAGCCATGAAAGTAGAGCTGCAGATCCTCAACGGGCGCTGCGGCCGTATTGCCCCGGAGCAGGGCCACAATGGCCAGGTCGTCGTTGGTTTCGGAGTACACGCCCAGTCCCAATCCGCTCAGCAGTAGTAACAGCAGTAGTAGCAGGAGCAGAGAGAAGCGGCGCAGCATCATGGCCCGCAAGATAAGTAGTTGGGGCGGGTCGGCCGATGCCCTAGTGGGTGCGGCGACCTGCTGACCTCACTCATTATGCCCGTTGAGGCGACTTCACCTCCTATCTTGGCAGCGTGAACCGAATCCTCACCCGCCTTCCCACGCTAGCGCTCTTGCTGGTGGTGCTGCTCACGGTAGCCTACTTCCTGCTGACTCATGAAGGCCTATATGCCCTCGACGATTATTTCTATGCCCGCTACGCGCACCAACTGCTCTCCGGCACCTTCCGCGTAGAGCCCGACCCGCTGGGCTTGCTCCACGACCCGCTGAAAGAACGCCCGCTTATTTTCGGGCCGGTGGCCGTGTTCTTTGCGCTGTTCGGGCTCAACATTTTCAGCGCGACGCTATGGCCCTTGCTGGCCACATTGGGGTGCGCTATTGTTATCTGGCGTTTGTATGGCAGGCAGGAACCGGTAGTGGCCGCTACCGCTATTCTTCTCTTAAACTTACACTACTTCACACTTAACTTAACCAATTATCTCTACCCGGATAACATACTGATGTTTTGGTGCTTATGCACCGCATCAACGCTATTACTAGGTCGAAAGAACTCGCAAACCAGCGCGCGTTGGGGAGCCGGTTTTGCCAGCCTCAACTTCCTGGCGCTGCTCAGCAAAGAGACGATTGTATACTACCTGCCGTTCTATGGCGGCGTGCTGCTACTCGATGTTTGGCACCGGCGGAACGGACGGTTTTGGGGGGTGGCAATGGCGGTGGGCGCTATGCTATTGGCGGCTTATCTGGGCTTCTATCAGTACTACACCCACGATGCGCTTTACCGGGTTCACCTCATCGAAAACACCAACAACTTTCTGAAAGAAGGCAACTATCTGGTTGGCAACCGGGCCGCACTGCTTGCCCGCATCACCTGGCAGCCAGCTGCTTTTCTGGTAGGCACAGGCCTGGGCCTCATGCTGCTGCTAGCCTGCTTCGCGCTGCCAACCCGCCACGAAACCCCGCGCCCGCCTGCTAGCTCCTCTGACCGGCTATACTGGCTGGCGCTGGCGGGCAGCACCTTGCTGCTGTACTGGGTTGGTAGCACCTCGCTCAGCCAGTACAACCCCATCACGCTGCTGCCGCGCATGACCACGCCGCTGCTGCCGCCGCTGGCTTTAGCGGCTGGCTTTGGGCTCAGCTACTTGCTGCGGCAGCACCAGCGCTGGCCCCTGCTGCTGGCTGGAATAGTGCTGTTGGGCATGGCGGCCTGGCTGCGCAACAGTCTTTCGGTGGTGTATGCGCTGCCGGGCCTGTATTTGCTGGTGGTTGGGCTGGCCGTGGGCTGGCGGCGCTGGCCGGTTCTGCTGGCCCCAGGCTCGGCCGGTTTGGCGGCGGCAACCATGGCCGTGCTGGCCGGCACCTTGGCCATCCGCCCGGTGTACTTTATGCAGAAGCCATCTGTATCGGAGCACTTTGCCCAGAACCGCATCATCCGTCAGCACCTCTTGGGGCCGGCCAAAGGGGTAGTGTTTGTCGATGACTATCTGATTGGCAACTATGACTTCTATTATGGCTTTCGAGTACCCCCGGGCCTACAATACCGCCGGTACTGGTCGCGCGACTCGGTGCAGCTAGGCCCGCAGCAACAGGCATGGCTGCTTCTGAACCGAGCTACCCTTTCTAACGACGAGCTTACGCGCAAGCTTATTCGCTACTCTCCCGACTCAGTACTAAGCTGGTTTCCGCACCGGCGCTTGGTAGCTCAGGATGGACGTGTAGAGCTGTACCAGCTTACTACGGAAGGAGCTTCTATTGCCAAGTAATAGGTTACTAGGCTATTCTGAACCTCGAACTGGCAGCACTATTTCTGCCAGAAGCGCATTTCCAGCGAAACGCGGGTTTCGTCCTCATTCAGGTTTACGGCCCCGCCATGCAGCAAGTAGGGCGAAAACAGCAGCACTTCCTGTAGCCCTGGGTTGGGCCGAATTAGGTGCAGCTCGGTGGGGGCGCTGGTTACGGCGGGCACCGTATAGGTAGCGCCGTTATACACGGCCCCGCCCTGCGTGCGGCTGGTGCGGCTTTCGGGCCACCAATGACTGCCGGGCACCAGACTCAGCGAGGACTGTGGCGTACTGCCGCAAACGGGCACGTAAATGTTGATGCAGTCATCGTAGTCGGGCAGCCATACGTCGCGGTGCAGGGGGTTATTATCGGAGCGGCCGGGCCGCACCAGGCGCATATGAAACACCTCTAGTTCTTCAAAGGGGTTGTGGGCCTGCACTGGTCGGCCGCAAAGCTCACTTACGCGGGCCTCGAGCACCGAGGCGGGTACCGGCAATTTCGTCTGTTGAATTTCCTTGAGCTGCCGCACCACCTCTAAGTGCCGAGCCTGATCATGGCCAATCAACTGATGGTACAGGGTCATGGGCATGTGTGAGGGCACCTCCAGGCCGGTAGCTTGCACTGCTTCCCGCACCAGTTCTTCCAGCCCGGCCCGCAACTGTTCCTGCTGCTCAGGCGCCAAGAAGGGCGCTACTACATAGCCCTCAGCCGCCCACGTAGTCCCTGCCGAGAGGTCAATGCTGTGGGCCAGCAGCACCCGATCGTCGGGAGCGTGCGTGTCTCCTTCAATTGAATACTGCACCTCACGCTCATTAATTCTGGCTTTCATATCGAAACATATACTAGCTAAGGAAGAAGCCGCAAGGTAGCCAAAACCGATAAGGCCAAAATACACTGCCGGTCAGCCCAATTTCTTTCGGAACTTGCTGCGGCCTGGGTTGGCGGCTGCTGAGCAGGTAACGGCGCCTTGGGTTTTGTATCATCTGTAGTCTGGTTTCTTGCAACGCACCCATCTGCCTACGCTTACGTTGGTTTTCGTCGGGCTTTTCACGCTCGCGTATTTTTGGTTTACCCACGAGGGCATTTATGATTTCGACGACCACGCCTACGCCCGCTACGCCCATCAGCTGGTAAGCGACACCTTTCAGGTGGCACCGCCTCCCGGCCACGATGACCATAATCCGCTGCACAACCGCTTCCTGGTTTTTGGGCCGGTAGCCTTGCTCTATTCCCTCTTTGGCGTTGGCATAATTTCCACCACGCTTTGGCCGCTGCTGTGCACGCTCGGGGCCCTCGGGCTTATCTGGTTTGCGTACCGGCGTCACGCTCCTGTGGCTGCCAGCGTGGCTATACTTCTGCTTGGCCTCCACTATTTTGCGCTTAATCTAGCAAATTACCTGTACCCTGATAACATTCTCTTATTCTTTGCTTTATCCAGCGCAACAGCCTTAGTAGTAGGCCGGCGCCGTGAGCAGAATTTTCCGGTGGGCTGGGGTATTGGCTTTGCCCTCCTCAGCTTCCTAGCCCTGCTCAGCAAGGAAACCATTGCTTACTACCTCCCCTTCTATACGCTGGTGCTGGTGCGCGACGTATGGTACCGCCGCCACCTCCAGTTCTGGAGTGCCAGTCTGCTAGCGGGCGTTGTATTATTGACCTTATACTTTGCTTTCTATCATCTGGTAGCCCACGACGCGCTATACCCGCTGCACGTGGTAGAGCACACCAATGAAAAGCTCAAGCACCATAACTACTCCCTCGGCCGCTCCGACTTGTGGGCTCGCATCACCTGGCAGCCGCCGGCTATGCTGTTGGGCATAGGGCTGGGCATTGCGGTGTTATTGGCGGTACGAGCCGCCAGCCAATGGCGTCAAAGTCAGGGCAGTGAGGTGCGGTTTTGGGTGGCGCTGGCGGGCACTTCGCTGGCCCTGTACTGGGTAGGCAGCACCTCCCTCACCTACTACAACCCCAATTCATTGCTGCCGCGCATGCTCACGCCCATTCTGCCACCGCTGTGCCTGGCCGCTGGCTTCGGAGCGGAGCAATTCGTCCGGACGGGGCGCGGGGCCGGCTGGCTGGCGCTGGGGCTGCTGGCGGCGGCAGCCTGGCTGCACAATAGCCTTTCGGTACTGTATGGGCTGCCGGGGCTGTACTTGGTGGCGGTGGCGCTGCTTGGTGGCCGATACGCGCTGCGGTTTCCCTGGCTGCGGACGGGCACTACCGGGTTTGCCGGACTTTTCCTGCTAGTACTGGCGTTGAGTTTGAGCATCCGGCCCGCGTATTTCATTACCAAACCCAGCCGCTCGGAGTACTTTGCCCAGCACCGGCTCTTGCAGCGCGAGCTGCGCGGTGCAGCGGGTGGCATTGTGCTGGCCGATGACTTTCTGCTGCGCAACTACGATTTTTCCTACGGCTTTCAGGTGCCTTCCGGGCTGCGGTTTCTGCCCTACGCTGCCTATGACACGCTTCGGCCGGTAGCTGGCCGCCCTACCTGGCTCCTGCTCAACCGCGCTATTCTCAGCAATGATGATTTGGTGCCCAACGTGATTCGCTATACGGCGGATGAGGTGCTGGCGAAGTTCCCAACCCGGCGTCTGGTAGCCCAGGATGGGCGCGTGGCGTTGTACCGGATCCAGTAAGCGTTGCTCTGTTAGCTACGCCAGCGGCTCCAGGCGGTTACTAGCCGATCAAGCAAGGTGAAGTAGCCGGTTTGGCGCAACACCTCCGCAAACTGCAGCGCGTGTGCATGGCTGCCGTGGCGCACGCACTGGCGCATTTCCCAGCGTGCCCGCACGGCCAGCGCCTCCCGCTCGGCGGCAGTGTGGCACAACGCGAAGGCTTTGCGGCAGGTAGCTACCGTAGAATCCAGGTGCGGGTCGTTGGGGCGGTAGGCCGTGCCCGACATGGCCTGCGGGTGCTTCCGCTTTTGGGTAGTTACGGCATCCAGAAACTGAAAATGCCAGTCGCGGGCGGCGCGCACCCAGAAATCAAAGTCTTCATAATACAATGACTCATCGAAACCACCGAGCGCATCGAGGGTAGCGCGGCGCATCAGCATGGTGGGCGTGCTGATGAAATAGCGCCGCAGCACTTCGGCAAACACCTCCCCGGAAGCCGGCTGCGGGAACAGGCGGCCGTTCTCGCGGCGAATGTGGTAGCGCAAGTGCCGACCCTGCTCATCAATCAGCTCGGCATCGGAGTACACTACCCCAACGTGCGGCGGCAACTGTTGGAACAAGGCCACCTGCTGGGTGAGGCGCTCAGGAAGCAGCACATCATCGGTAGCAAAATCAACGACAAACTCCCCCTTAGAACGCCGGTAGCCCAGGTTGAAAGCCCGGCACAGGCCTATATTTTCGGGTAGCAGTTGGAATTGCCAGTGGGGGTAGCGCGCTGCGTATTCCTGCAAAATGGCCGAGCTGCCATCGGTGCTGGCATTATCCAGGAGCACTACTTCGATGTTTGGGTAAGTTTGGTCCAGAATGGAGTCGAGGGCAGTGCGCAGGAAGGGCGCGTGGTTGTAGCAGGTAGCCACAATGCTAACCAGCGGCAGCGGCGAATTGGCAGAAAGCTCAGAAGCAGCGGGGAAACTAGCCATGCATCAGGGGCGCAGATATCCGCGAAAATAAACAGCGCTAGCTACCAGCAGCACCCCAAACCGGGCCGCATGCGCCAGGGGCGCACCTAGCAAGCCGTAGTGGGGCAGCAACACCGCCAGCAGCGCAGCATACAGCACCGCCGAGCCCGCTTGCACTGCTACATACCGGCCCACCTTAGCCTGCGCCATCATCAGAAACAGCAGCGTCCAGGTCAGGAATTTGGCCCAGTCGCCGAGTAACTGGGGCGCCAGCAGGAAGCCGGCTTTGGCGAAGCGCTCATCAAACAGTAGTGGCAGCAGCCAGCCCCGCACCAGCCACAGCGTGCCCAGCCCCACGGCCAGGATAGCTGCTAGGGCACTCAGCACGGTGCGCACCAGCTGGCGCTGCAAGGCCGGTTGGGTGCTTAGCGCGGCTAACCGGGGGTAGTACACGCTGCCCATTACTGCCGAAAACACCATGGTGTAGTTATCAGAAAGCTTGGCCACGGCCTGCCAGAGGTCGGTTTGCGCCAGTCCGAGTTGCCGAATAAGCACTTCGCGCAAGCTGAAGTCAATGCTTTTTCCGAAAAGCAGTACGCTCAAAGCCATTACCAGAAACCGGCCGAGCGTGCGCACAGCCTGACGGCTTACGCGGCCCCGCAAAGGGGGCAGCAGTTTGGCCCGACCCGCCACCACCAGGGCCGGCCCCAGCGTAAGACCTTGGGCCAATAGGTAGGCTAGCAATGCCATCGGGATAGAGGCCTTGCCGGCCAGTACCAGCGCTACTGCAGCCGGCCCCAGCAAACTTAGCAGTACTGTAAGGCCTACATACGCCTGCAGCCGCCCAGCCGCCAGCAACACCGATACCACAAACGCATGCCCGGTAAGCAGCACTAGCCCCAGCAAGAGGCCCAAGGTCCACGCGAAATTCATTTGGAATACGCCTACCAATGGGCCTGGCAGAAGCACCAGGGCCATGGCTCCTAGCAGCAAAGCCCCAGTATTCAGCACCAACCCCGCCCCCAACCAGGCACGGTAACGGCCCGAGCCCGGCCGTAGCGGCGCCAGGTATTTCACCACGCCCACATGAATCCCGTCGTTGGGCAGCGTGGTGAAAAGGGCCATCAGGTTCTGGAAGTGCGCCAGCAGCGTGAGTCCGCCCGGGCCGCCGTACACGGCCAGCAGCTTGTTAAGTAGTAGCGCACCGGCCGCGCGCGCTCCTACTGCCACTCCGGAGCCTACCGATCCGCGCAGGAAGCGCCCTAGTACGGCCGCGCGGGTTTCAGGCTGAGAAGTAGATGGAGCAACAGGAACGGCCATGAGCTGCAAGATAGCACAGGCACCAACGCCGCGCTGACCGCACTAGCCCTTCTGCCAGCTCAAACCTCTCCTGCTTCAATCAGCTACCTCCACTCTAGGCCGTACAAAGGCTCAAACCGAGTGCATATTATCGCAGCTGCTTTTCAAACGTGAGCTTCAGGCTGGGTACCCCACCTAAATGGCGCTTAAACTGCAGCAGCGGCTGGTTGAGGCCCTCGGGCAGCGTGGAGGTTCCTAGGTCGAGCAGGCGCATGTTGCTAGCCTGCCCGAAGGCATGAAGCCCGGCATTCAGCAGAACCATTGGACTAAACATGTTGTAAGCCAGCGGACTAGCCGGATAGAAGTTATACAGCACTTCCTCGTTCACCCGAATGGCCACCGTGAGGGCAGCCCACTCGCCCTGTGCATCGCGCACCGAAAACAGGAAATGGTTATCAGGAAACTCCTGAAACTGCTCTTGTAGCCGCTCCAGGGGCAGCGAAAGGCCCTGCCCTTTTTCAGCCCGGCACCGCTGCAAAAACTCGTAGGCCAGCGGCAGAATCAGGGGTGGCTCCTGCTCAAACCGCAGGCCATGCCGTTCGCACTTTTTAAGCCGCCGCCGTTCTGAGGGGTGCAGGTGCTGTGCAAACTCGCGTTGCAACGGCAGGTGATTGTTTATTTCGGCCAATACCACTTCGTAGCCCAACCGCTGCAGCACCTGCGTAAGCCTGGCACTGGCGGGCGTATCGTAAGCAAACGCGTGAGGCCGTAGCGTGAGGCGGCGAACGCCCCGCTCGGTGAGCTGCCGTTCAACTTCCTGCAGAAAGCTCGTCAACAGCTCAGCCGATACCTGCGAAGCCGCCTGAACGGCCCCGAACGGTGCTTGCCAAGGGCTTCGGCCAAGCTGGCCATCGGCACTCAGAAATACGTGCACTTGCGCCAGCGTAAGGTTGGCTGCGGCGTCTTCCAGAAAGAAATGCAGCCGCTCACCGGGGCTCTGCTGCCGGGCCAAATGAGCCGGCGTGAGGTATAGCCAAGGCGTATACGCTAGGGGCCGGACGGGCAGCGGCGCCAGACCCATCAGGAGCCGTACTCCGTAGAGGTGGGCTGGGTTCGGGCCTGGTAGCGGCACAACAGCGGCAGCAGCATCAGCGGAAGGTAACAACAGCAGGGCAATTAGGCGAAGAGGGGCACGAAAGTACAACGATTTCCAGCGTGGCCGGCTAGGTTTACGGCCCCGAACGCCCTAGGCAGGCAGGTGCCGGAAGGGCACCCACCCCAGGCACTACAGGCTACCCTCGTAATTTACCAGGCCCGGCACAACGCTTTTTAAGCTGAATCCCGTAAACTGCCTCATCTGTTTGGTTACCGCTTTCTACCCATGACTCCCCCTTCCACCTCTTCTGCTCCGCCCCAGGCGCCCTTCGTACCCTTCCCTCCTGACGATGACGAGGAAGGGCCGCTGCATGGGCGCGGCGTTGCTGACCATGACGCCACGCGCCAGGCCCGGGAACAGCAGGTAGGTCAGCGCCCCGGTACCTTGGTTATCCGGGAGGACTCGCTTCCGCCTCGTTTGGTTCTAATTTCCTATAGCGAGACGTTTTTTGAAGAGCGCCAATATGCCAGCTACGATGAGCTGCTAGCCTTTTTCCGCCAACACCCGGAGCTGAAACACTGGATTGACATCCGCGGCTACGACGACTTGGCCATGATGCAGCGCATTCAGGATGACTTTGAAATTCATCCGCTGCAGATGGAAGACGTGCTGGGTGATTACCAGCGGGCCAAGGTGGAGGAAACCACGCACGGCCTGTTTCTGGTGTCGCGCATGACCGAGTTTACCCCTCGCCTCGATATTGACGACGACCAGCTGTCTATTTTCACCGGCGACAACTACGTGCTCACCTTTCAGGACGACTACGAAGACTGTCTGGAATCGGTGCGGGCCCGGTTGCGCTCAGGCCGCAGCTCCATTCGGCGGCGAGTGCCGCTGTACCTGGCCTACGCCCTCACCGACGTGGTACTCGACCACTATTACCCCACCATGGCCGCCATCGGCGACTACTTGGAAACGCTGGAGGAAAGCATCTTTCATGGCCGCCCCGACCGACGCGTGCTCAGCCAGATTCTGCGCATCAAGAAGGATATTGTCCGTTTTCGGCGGCTCGTGTATCCGGAGCGGGAAAAGATTGCCGAGCTGCTTCGGATGTCGGAGGAGGAAGTGCCCGAGGAAATCAAGGTGTTTTTTCAGGACTGCTACGACCACGCCATTCAGGCCCTCGATCTGGCCGAAAGCTACCGGGAAACCGTGAGCAGCCTCGTCGACCTCTACATGTCGGACCAGAGCAACCGCGCCAACGAGGTCATGAAAGTCTTGACCATTATCAGCAGCATTTTTATTCCGCTCAGCTTTGTGGTAGGCCTCTATGGCATGAACTTCCAGCGTGAAACCCCCGACGGACGCATCAACCCCCTCAACATGCCGGAGCTGTATAGTCCATGGGGTTATCCGGTTCTGCTGGGCGTCCTGACACTTATTGTGATAGTGCAGCTCACGTACTTTTACCGAAAAGGCTGGCTCTCCAGGCGTTAAAAAGACAAAAGCCCGAGGCGGTTTGCAGGTTTTACTAGGGTAGTAAACTCCGCGAACCGCCTCGGGCTTTTCAGCTACTGCTCCAAGCGTACATCGGTGCGGCGCAGCTCGTTGGCCACAACCCGGAAAAGGTGATACACATTCGTACTAGGGTCGTGGGTGAGCCCAACCTGGGGCACGGTACTATCGAAGGGCTGGCCCCCAATAAGTCGTGCGCGGGCATCGTAGAGGTACGCCTTGCCCGGCCCAATTTCGGTGAGAGCATATACCTCCCGCACGGCGCCAAAGCTGAAAAACTGCACCGACCGCGGCGCTGAGGTCACGAACGTCTGGCTGAGCACTTGCCGACCTGAGGCGCTAAACAGGGCTAGTCGCCCGCCTTCTTCGCGCACCACTACGTAGCTGCGCTGCTGCTGATCCGGAATAAGCCGAAATACCGAAGTACGGCTCCAGGTGGCTACCCGGCTGCGGGCTACAATATCGCCGCTCAGGGTAAAGCTCACCCGCTCGCCGTGCTGACTGACCACCGTGAGGCGCGTGCGGCGCAAGGTAGAACCGGCCTCTACCAGCACCCCACCTGCTAGCCGCGCCCCCACACTAATCGGGAAGCCGGGGTAGGTACTGCCGCTTTGGTCGAGGGCGTAGATGTAGCCGTTTTCAAGCAACACCACTACCACGTCGCGGCCATCGATGGTAAGGTACTGGGGCGGCGAGGCCAGCCGGAACTCCATTTGCTTGGGCTGCCAGCCGGGGTATGCCCGCCCCCGCGTATCGTAAAGAAACAGGTTGCCGCTAGCGCCCGCCACCAACAGCCGCTGCGGACTTTTGCCGCTGGCCGGCGATACGCTCAAGGACGTAGCCCGCACCGTATCTGGCAGGTTCAGTGGGAAATTTGGCTGCACCTGCCCGCTGTTGTTGTATTGAAATAGTTGGTTGGGGGTAGCCAGCAGAAAGCCTGTTGCGCCCGGCATGCGGTACGGAGAGCTTACCACCGGCCCGGGTAGCGTATCAGACCAGGCTACTACGTTGTCGGGGGTTACGTAGTGCAGCACCTGGGCCGTATCCTGCACCAGTACGCCGGGCAGCTTAGCGCCCGCTACCGTTACCAGCTCCGGCGAGCTGTTGAGAGGCAGTTTGAAATCCAGCACGCTGCCCGTACCGTTCGGATTCTGGGGGCGGGCTACGGCGGGCCCTACCGCCGGATGCCGCAGCACAAACTGCGTGAAGTACTGCGCATCGGGCTCCTGCTCGTTGGCGGCGGGTACCCACTGCAAAGAGATCTGAGGAAAGCGCTTAAACAAGGATTCATTGCGCAGCAGCCCGGCCCGGCGCTCTTCCTGTAAGCCACGCAACAGCAGGTTCCAGCAGTTGCGGGTGTCCATGAGCACGCTCAGGCGGGCCAGCGGCTGGGTTTCCTGCAGAAAGGCTACCTGCGTTGGGGAGCGGGTCCAGACTTCGCCGGCGGCGACATCGGTCAGCCACTGACGCAGCGCAGCTTCGTCATCGCCAAAGGCCACGTAGTTTCCTACCTGCGCTACCACGGGCTGGGCAAACCCTTTAAACATAGGCCCCAGCAGTTGCTGCGGCAGCTCTTGCACACCGGCTTTGTATATCTGGTAAGGCCCCACCCGCACAAACGATGGGCTCTCTCCTACTAGGCGCCGCAGCTGCCCCAACAGAATGCTCAGTCTGGCCGGGGTAGCGGTGTAGGCAATGGCCAGCTTGCCGGGGCGCACCCGCGCCGAGGACGTAGCCAGATAGCATAATGCTACCTCCTGGCTGAGCTGTGCCGTGAGGCTATCGAGCAGTGGCTGCACAGCCGGCGCTAGCGAGTCGGCAGGGGTGGGTGTGGGCCGGGGGCCGCGCAGTACGGCTGCTTTGCCAAGGCCCAGGTGCACCACTAGGGCGGTACGCAGGGGCAACACCTCGGCCATGTGCAGGCGTTGGGCGGGCTGCCCAACCAGGCGTTGGTGCAGGCCGTCGCGGGTGGTTTCGGGGTTAGCGAAGCCCGTGAAGGCTACTTTGTTGCCAGCCAGCCGCATTTCCGTCATTTCGTTGCGGGCCAAGCTGGCAATGGCGGTCATTTCGGAACCTAGCTCTTGCCGGAAAAACACCCCTAGCAGGTGAGGTAGCCGGCGCTGGTTCAGCAGCAACGTGGCATCTACATCGCGCAGCTTAAAGTAGTCGGTGTTCTGAAACTCAGCGGCCACGGTGGGCGCGTCGGGAGTTTGCAGGCGCCTAACTACGGCCTCGACCAACGTGGGGCTGGCGCTCAGCAGCAAATGATTGCGGTAGTTGAGGATGGTAACGCCTTCACCGCCTTCCCGGGGCCGTACCTCGGTAAGTACCTGGTCCAGAAACTCGCGGGTGGTTACCTGAAAGCTGCCGCTTCGGCCCAGCCCTTCCAGCAGGCTGCGCACTTGCCGGTATTCGCGCACACTGCCAATAGGCACCTGAAACAGTACATCAAACCGACCCGGCCCCATCACGTGCAGGGAGGTTAAGACCCGCTTTCGGCCTAGGAAACGCAGCACCACGTTGCGCCCGCCCGTGAGGCTATCGGCCATGACGAGGTTGTCCTCAACTTGCTGGAAGTAGCGCACGGCCGTGAGGTTGTCCCAGAGCTGGGTTTCCTTCAGATGCCGCACCAGCGTGGTATGGTCGCGCGTGACGGCCACCAGCACGGCATTATCCGGAACCAACGACCAGGGGTCAACGGGCACGCGCGCCACGGTGCGGCGGTAGTACACATACGAGCCCAGGGCAGTTAGCAGCAACAGACCCGTTAAAAATACCAGTACTCGTTGCGACATGCAGAAACCAAAGGTGGGCGGGCAAAAATAGGGATTCGGGCGGGAGTAGACGAAGTAGCTGTACGGTAAAGCCCAGGTTTGGAAGCCAGTTTTCTATCTTCCGGCCTGAAACACTTCCTACTCTTCCTGTATGTCTGAGAAACAAGGCCAATTTCAGCGGGCCATTACGCTGTTTGATGCCGTCATGATTGTGACGGGGAGCATGATTGGCTCCGGCATTTTTATCGTTTCCGCCGACATTGCGCGGCAGGTTGGCTCCAGTGGCTGGCTGCTGGTGGTGTGGCTGCTGACCGGCGTAATTACCATGGCGGGGGCCATCAGTTACGGCGAGCTAGCTTCCATGTTCCCGAAAGTAGGCGGCCAGTACGTGTATCTGCGCGAGGCCTATAACAAACTCGTGGCCTTCCTCTATGGCTGGTCGTTGTTTCTGGTCATCCAGACGGGGGTTATTGCTGCCGTAGCCGTAGCGTTTGCCAAGTTTACCGGTGTACTCATGCCGTGGTTCAGCGTGAAGAACGTGCTCTTCAAGGCAGAGCCTATCTCCTTGCCCGGCATCGGCAGCTACACCTTTGAGTTCAGCAGCGTGCAGCTGCTAGCCATTATCCTCATCATCGGCATCACGGCCATCAACGCCAGGGGCGTGCGGGCCGGTAAGCTGATTCAGAACGTGCTGGGCTCCACGAAGCTGGTGGCGCTGGCCTTGCTTATTCTGGGCGGCCTTACCCTGGGCCTGAATGCCGAGGCGGTGCAGGCCAACTTCCAGGATATGTGGACGGCGGTGCGCCACCCGGCACCTGGCATGTCCTTTTCTCCGATGCCCCTGAGCATGTCGGGGCTGGTAGTAGCCATTGGGATGGCCATGACGGGCTCCTTGTTTTCCTCTGACTCCTGGAACAACATTGGCTTTGCCGGAGAAGAAATTGTAAACCCCGAGCGGACCTTGGTGCGCAGTATGGCCCTAGGCACGGCCATCGTAACGGCCCTGTACATCCTCTCCAACATCGTGTACCTGCTGGTGCTGCCGCTCGCTGGCTCACCCGATGCTACTACCCTAGCGGGCCGGGGCATCATGTATGCCACCGATGACCGGGTAGCAACCGCCGTGGCCGAGCATGTGCTCGGGCCCGCTGGCGCCATTGTGCTGGCCGTGCTGATTATGCTGAGCACCTTTGGGGCGAATAACGGCATCATTCTTTCCGGTGCCCGCGCTTATTATGCTATGGCGAAGGACGGGTTGTTTTTCCGGGGACTTGCGCGCCTAAATGCCGCTGGTGTACCCAGCCGGGCGCTGTGGGCGCAGTGCCTCTGGGCTAGCCTGCTGTGCCTTTCGGGCTCATATGGAGAGTTGCTGAACTACGTTATGTTCTCGGTAATCCTGTTTTACGTCATCACCATCATCGGCATTTTTGTGCTGCGCCGCACGCGCCCCGAGGCGCCTCGCCCGTACCGGGCCTGGGGCTACCCCGTGCTGCCAGGCATTTATGTAGTGCTGGCCCTAACGTTCTGCGTTATTCTGCTGGTAGCGCCCGATACCGCCAAGTACTCGCGGGGCGGGCTGCTGCTCGTGGCCCTGGGCTTACCGGTGTACTTCCTGTTTCGCAAGCGTTTCGCTGATAATGCTCCCGACTAGGGCATAAAACAGCACAAACCCAAAAAAGCCCCGCTGAAACTATTTCAGCGGGGCTTTTTTGGGTTTACGGCTTAACCAAACCTGGCGACTTAACCAGCCCTAGCGACGACGACGCTTGGCGCCTTCGCGCGGAACCAGCGTTACGTTTTGCGTATGCACGTTGCGGGTGCGCAGTTCCTGGTCTTCGTAGCCGCCGTAGCCATACACCAGCGTGTTGTCGCCGGCGGGTAGCTCGAGGCTGTAGTTGCCGTTGGCATCGGTGCCGGTTGCTTTGCGCGAGCCTTTCAGCATAACCGTAGCGCCGGCCAGCGGACGGCCGTTTTCGTCTAGGATGCGGCCCGAAACGGTTACGTTGGCGGGCGCGGCTTCCACGGCGGCCGGAGCCTCGGGTACTGCCTCTACGGCCACGGGCGCAGCCACGGCTTCCTGCTGCTCATTGGCAGGAGCAGCGGGCCCACCGGTTGGGCTCTTAGCCGCTGCCGCCTTAGCCGCTGCGGCCTTGGCAGCTGCCGAGAGCTTCTCTTTGTCGTCTTGGGTGGTTTTGTCCTCGTCTTCCTCCTGGTCAGCGGCCGCTTCTTTCGGCGCTTCCTCTTTAATGCGGGTGCCCGTTACGGTAGCTTCGCCCAGCTCCATAATGGGCATAGCGTTAGCAATACGGCGAGTAGTTTGGGCGGGCAGCAGCACGTAGCCCAGGATAACCAACGCCAAAATAGCGCCGACAATAAGGGCCAGGCGGCTGTTGCCGGAGGAAAGCTCTTCTTCCTCGCTGATTAGCTCCTGAGCTGCTTGATCTTGGTCTTCAATAGGGGTAGTAGTGTTGGCATCCATACCGGGTTTGATTAAAAAAAGAGCAGAGTGGGAATTGCACCACCGAAACCTGCCAAAGCACCTTCAACCGGAGTTCAAAAGGCCACAAAAACAGCATCGGCCCTTAAAGATAAAAGCAAAATCTGCCACTAACCTAATTTCAATTTCTTCTTTCTGGAATTTGTTTTCTTGCCAATTAGGCATTCTAATGCACTTTTTCAGGTACATTCTGCAACCAAACGCCCGTCAGGTTCCCATTACTGGAACCTGACGGGCGTTTGCGGTAAGCTGGGGTATACTACTGGCTGGTCGGGGCTTACTCCTGCACTGGGGTAGCCGGCCCGCTAGGGGCCGATTCGCCGAACTCCTGGTCACGGGTCCGGAGCTTGTAATCCAGTTCATAGCTTCCTTCGGTTTCAAAGCCGGGGCCGCTGGCCTGCTCGCCTGCTTCGTGGTGCTCGTTGCCGCCCTGCGGCACGCCTTCGGCTCCATTAATGTGCAGGTTCTCGAGCTGATCTTTCTGGTCGGAGCGCTGGGTGTAGCCGCGGGCCCCAGTGTGGCGAAACGCCGTCGGGTCGTTGGCTTCCTTGCCGTTGCTCATCATCTTTTTAAACTCTTTCTCCTTTTCCTGCTCTTCGTTATAAGGAGTTACGTTCGCGGTATTTTCCGCCAGGTTCTGGTTTTCATTATCGTTATCGACTTCGTTTTGCGGCGTTATCATGCAAGGGTCAGTTTAAGTGGTGGATACTATACCTGTACGGCTGCTGCTACCCGAGGTTGGAGTTCTGAGCCAGCCAGAACCACTTCCGGACTTACGGCGTAGCTTTGGCGAGCTACCCGCTTTTTATAATTCTGCTTTCATGCATCTGGTCATCATCGGCAACGGCATCACGGGCGTTACGTGCGCCCTCACGGCCCGGCGTCTGCACCCCGAAGCCCGCATTACGCTGGTATCGGAGGAAAGCCCGCACCATATCTCCCGGCCCGCCCTGATGTACGTGTACCTAGGCCACATGCGCCTCCAGGATATCAAGCCCTACGAAGACTGGTTCTGGCAAGAAAACCGCCTGGAGCTGGTGCACGCCACGGCCACTAGCTTTGTGCCGGAGCAAAAGACGGTTCAGCTCAGTACGGGGGCTAGTATCCTGTACGACAAGCTGCTGCTGGCTACGGGCTCCGTGGGTCGGCGTGCCGCTTGGCCAGGGCAGGACTTGGCCGGGGTGCAGGGCCTAGTAACGCTGCCTGATCTGGAACGGATGACGCGCGAAACCCATGGCGTGCGGCAGGCGGTGGTAGTAGGTGGTGGCCTGATTGGTGTGGAGCTGGCCGAGATGCTGAGCGCCAAAGGCATAGAAGTTACGCTACTGGTGCGCGACACGCATTACTGGGGCTCGGTGCTGCCGCCCGAGGAAGCCGCGCTCGTGCATCGGCAGTTGCGGGCGCATCATATCCAGGTGCACTATACTACTGAGCTAGCTGAAATACTGCCGGATGCGGCCGGCCGCGTGCGGGCCATACGTACCACTGCGGGCCAGGAAATGGCGTGTCAGTGGGTGGGGCTTTCCGTGGGGGTTGAGCCGAATGTGACCCTAGCGCGCACGGGCGGCGTGGAAACCGACCGGGGCATTCTGGTAGATGAGTTGCTGCAAACCAACCAGCCGGATGTGTTCGCCGCCGGCGACTGTGCCCAGCACCGCTTTCTGCCGGCAGGCGAAGCAGCCGTGGAGCAGCTCTGGTACACCGGCCGCCACCAAGGCGAAACGGTGGCACACACCATCTGCGGGCAGCCTACCCCCTACCAGCGCGGCCCCTGGTACAACTCGGCTAAGTTTTTCGACCTCGAATTCCAGACCTATGGCCGCGTGCCGCCGCAACTGCCTACGGGTGAACACACATTCTGCTGGCAACACCCCAACGGCCAGCACCTATTGCGCCTGAATTTTAAGGCCGATGCTAGCCTGGCCGTAACGGGCATGAATGCCTTGGGCCTGCGTCAGCGCCACGACGTATGGGACCAGTGGTTGCGCGCCCAAACACCCGTAACCACCGTGCTGGCTCAGCTGGGCGCCGCCAACTTCGACCCCGAGTTTTTCCGAACCTACGAAGCGGCTATTGTGGTAGCCTTCAACCAGCAGTTTCCGCAGCACCAGGTAGTGTTGCGTCGCCGCAAAGGGTTGTTTTCTTTCCGCGCCCTGAACTCCTGACCGCCCGTTGGGTTTGGTGTATCTTTCGGCCTAGGCTTTTCTATTTCTTGCTCCGCATGGATTTTTCTAAACTTTATCGGCCCAGCGCCCTCAACAGCTTTCAGTACATAGCCCTAGTGGGCGCTGTCATGAGTGGGGCCGCGCAACTAATTATCAGTCTGCTGAAACAGCCTCAGCCCGAGGGCTACAACTGGCTGTACCTGTGCTGGCTGGGCCTCTACATTTTCGGCTCGTTGCTGAACCTGTTTGGCAAGCCCCAGGATCCGCACCAGCACCACCATCACTAGGCTTCTCAACCTGCCCAACCGCCGTAGGCTATTGCCGGAATTCGTTCTGCTTGGCTTACCTCTCTGCCCTTTCCTGCTCTCGCTACTGTATGCTGACTCGTACTCTTGCTCCATCGGAAGCGGCGCCGCTTACTCCGGTATCAGCCGCTGAAAAGCTGCTCCTGACCCTGGTGGGCCTGGGGTTGCTGCTGTTGCTACCTGTGGCGTTTGATGCCGATGCCGTGCGGGCCCGGTTGTGCTTTTACGCGGCCCTAGGGTTGCTCAGTGCCGGAACCCTGGGCTGGGCCGCGTTCAAGTTTGGCCGACAGCCCGCCGGAGTGCGCCAGGATAACCTGTGGCTACGCTCCAGCACCGGCCGTGGCGCGCTGGCCTGGCTGACGGCGGTAGTACTCACGGGGTTTTATGTGGTGCTGTACTGGTTTAGCTCCGACGATGGCCAGGGCAACTTCGGCCCACTCAACCAGCTAGTACACGCCCTCGACCCCGCCAGCCACGCCCTGCGCCACCGCCCCTCCGACCAGTGGTTTCTCTACGGCACCTTCTACACGCTGGCTGTGCTAGTAATGGGCGGCCGCGCCCTCTGGAAATACCGCCACTCCCCTTACCACCGCATCCGAACGGTATCGGTGATGTTTTTCCAGCTGGGGTTTGCCTTTCTGCTGCCCGGCTTACTACTAGCCCTGCAAAAACCCGAATACTACTTCAGCTACTTCTGGCCCCTGAAATACGATTATCTGTTTCCGGGCACCGTCAGCTATTTGCTGAAAGATGGCGGACCTGGGCTGGGCGTGTTCATGGTGTTCTGGGGCGCGGTCATGTCGTTTGTGGCCACGCCGATACTCACTTACTTCTACGGCAAGCGCTGGTACTGCTCGTGGGTGTGCGGCTGCGGCGGCCTGGCCGAAACTGCCGGCGACCCTTACCGGCATCTTTCCGATAAAAGCCGCAACGCTTGGCGCTGGGAAGTTCGGCTTATCTACCCCATTTTGGTGTTTATTGTGCTGCTCACGGCGCTGCTGTGGCTGGGAGCTTCGGGTGCGGCGCCGTTTCTGCAACCCATTACCGAGCCCCTTTCGCGCTTTTATGGCTTTGCTATTGGCTCCGTTTTTTCGGGAGTGATTGGCGTGGGCTTCTACCCCCTGCTAGGTAACCGGGTGTGGTGCCGCTTTGGGTGCCCCATGGCAGCCTACCTAGGCCTGCTGCAAAAGCACTTTTCTCGCTTCCGGATTACTACCAATGGCGGCCAGTGCATTTCCTGTGGTAACTGCTCTAACGCCTGCGAAATGGGTATTGATGTAAAGCAATATGCGCAGCGCGGCGAGCCCATCATTCGGGCGGCGTGCGTGGGCTGCGGCGTGTGCAGCACCGTCTGCCCCCGGGGCGTACTCAACCTCGAAAACGGCCCGCAGGACGGCCGCTACCAAGGCTCGCAGCTTATTTCGGCCGAAAGCCTACGGATTTTAAGTTAAACCCGTAGTTTTCGCTTATGCGAATTTTGCTTTCCTATACCTTCTCATTGCTGATCACTGGGTTAGTAGTGAGCTGCGTAGCAGTGTCGCCCTCCAGTAACATGCCAGGCCGCTATAGCCCCGACACGGGCTTAGCTATTATTGGCCAAGGACTTACCGCTTGGCCCGATGAAGAGTTGCAACCCCTTCCACCGGGCCCCATTGATATAGAAGGCCCTCTCCAGCGCGCCTACAAAGGTCTACCTGACTTTCAGGTAGTTAAAATGGCTGCATGTCGGTTTACTACCAAGGATACCCTAGCCCGTTTACAGGCTAGCGCTAAAGCCTTGCCTAGTAATACGTTGCTCGCCCCAGGCAATGTACTGCTGGCAGGCGTGGCGTTTCGGCCAGATGAGGCAGAAGTAAGCAACCTAGCCTGGCAACAGTTCATTCGTCGGTTAGAATTTGAGGGAAAAGCAGCGCTAGCAGCACAAATGTGGCCCAGCAAATCGGCCTTACCAGTACCGGACTACTTCCTTAATCCCTTCTATCATTTTTACCCGGTGGTTGGCATCAGCTACGAGCAGGTGCAGGCATACTGCAAGTGGCGAAGCAACCAAGTTACTACTGCCTATTGGCAAGGCCAGCCCAACCGCGCCAATACATTACCAGATACCTTGGCCACCGATTATGTGCGCGTGACTTACCGGCTTCCTACTGAGGCCGAATGGGAATATGCAGCCGGTGCGGTTTCGGGACAGCCCTTTGGCACTACATGCTTGGAACAGAATGTTCAGGTGAATCCTAACGCGGCCTTATACTTAAAAACCCGGTCTCGGAGCCCTGAGTCGGTGCAGCAGATTAAAAAGGATATTCAGGTATTTAATCGTAGAAAACCGCTACTTCCTACTATTCAGCACCGAGACTTAACCGCTCCTTACTTCCTTGCAGCGCCCACTCCCGTTTATGTTTATTCCTATGCGGCCTCTCTGTTTGGCCTCTTTCATCAACTTGGCAACGCTGCGGAAATGGTGCAAGAGCCCGGAGTCACAAAAGGCGGCAGCTACCTTGATTCGCTGGAAGCCTGTACCATTAAAGCGCGCGGCACTTACAGCGGCCCAGCGCCTACTATTGGCTTTCGGTGCGTGAGTGAAGTAGCATACCCCAATCGGAAGTAGCTCTTACTTCAGGAACGCCAGCAGCGCCGCCTGAAACTTGGCGGGTGCCTCCAGGTGCGGAATGTGGCCTACACCGGCTAGTGGAACCAGTTTAGCACCTTTTATTTGCGCGGCGGTGCGGCGGCCCAGCTCCGGGTACTGGCCCATTTTAGCGAGCACCGCAGGGTCCTTAATCAGTCCTTTGCCCACCACGGTGCGGTCGTCCTGCCCGATGATGAGCAGCGTGGGTACTGCCACTCGGCTAAACTCGTAGCTCACTGGCTGCTGGTAAATCATATGAAACGTGAGGGCGTTGGCGCGGGCAACCTTCGGAAAGTCGGGGTGGCGGGTTTGGGCGGCCAGGGGCAGCAGCCACTCGTCGTGGGCTTTGGGGTAGCCGTGGGGGTAGTATGTGGCGTGGTACTTCCGGATGCTTTCTTCAGAGCTTTTCAGCTCGGCGGCTTCGGTTTGGGCAACCGTTTGGAAGGGCACACCCAGGCGGTAATCTTCCAGCCCAATGGGGTTTTCGAGCACCAGCTTTTCTGTGATTTCTGGGTACAGCAAGGCGAACCGCGTGGCCAGCATGCCGCCCATGCTGTGGCCTACAATCACGGCCTTTTTTACGCCCAGCGTATCTAGCAGGCGTTTGGTGTTGTGGGCCAGCTGGTGAAACGAATACTGAATTACTGGCTTATCTGACTTGCCAAAGCCAATCTGGTCGGGTACTACAACCCGAAATCCGGCTGCCGCCAGGGCCTTGATGGTTTCGCGCCAGTAAGCCCCGAAGAAGTTTTTGCCGTGCAGTAACACCACGGTGCGGCCGTTGGCGTTGCGGCCGGCCGCTACCTCCATATACGCCATGCGCACCGGCTGGCTTTCCAGAGAAAGCGACAAATACTTTACCGGATACGGGTACTCGTAGCCCTCGAGAGTAGCGTTCAAGGAAGCGGGCACTGCGGTTTGAGCCTGTGCAGTGGAAGCCAGTAGCACCAGGGTGATTACTAGGCCGAACAAGAATTTGGACATAGGGAAAGAGTTGGTAGGCCTGCGCTCAGTACCCAGGGGTTTGAAGCTGCGGAGGGGCTAGCCTTGGGCTGCGCCGCTCTGTTTCAGGCGTAGTTCCAGCACGCGGGTATCCTCGTTGCTCCAGATAAAATTGCGGATGTCTTCGAGGCGAAATACGGTTAGCCCATCAGGAGTGCCGTATTCGCTGAAGCACTCCATCAAGACTTGTTCCGGGCTCAACTGGCGCACGTAGCCGTAGTAATTCAGGCCCAGGTGAGTGTACACATTCACCAGCTGCCCGGCCTGGAGGGCCCGCTCCAGCATCAGCTGCATCGTTAGGTCGGGCTCGTCGAGGAATGCCGGCGACTTCATGCCGCCGTACACTTTATCCAGGTTATCGGCCTTGAACTCTACGTGCCGGGTGTACTGGTCGTTAAAGGTCAGCTGAAACACATCCATCATATTGAACGATTGGATGGCCGTGGGCATCCCGTCGCGGTTGATGACGCGCAGCATCACTACCTCCTCCGAGAAGCTCAACACGTAGCCTATGGCAAAGCGGCCAGGTTCAGTATGACTGGTGCGCAGGCTCAGCAGCTTTTTTTCCTGGCGGGCGCGCTCCAATACGCTCTGAAACAAACCGGACATGAATCGGAAATACGAGGGATAATCAGATTATTCGGTCAGGACGCTGGCAAATTCCGCTAGCCGCTTCGTGAGCAGGTTGCGCAACGGGGTCAGCCGGTTCTGAGCCGCTTCCAACTCCGCCGCATTGTAAGTGAGGGTTCCGAGGCGGGCAGTGAGGTAGCGGACCATGGCGGCCTGGTCGTGCAGCAGTTCCTGAATCTCGGCCTGCGTCACGAGCCAGTCTGATTCCCGGTTGCTGGAGAGAAAGTATTGGCGCAGCGAGATGGTGAGGCTAACCAACTCCGCTAGGGCCATCAGCAGCTTTTCCTCTCCGGGGGTAATTTCACGTGGCTCCCGGCCAATGATGCACATGGTGCCAATGTTGCTGCCATCGGGCATGTGCAGTGGAGCGCCGGCATAAAAGCGCAACCCCGCTTCCTGAGCTGTATCGGGGTTGATCAGGCGGCAGCTATTCTCGTTCAGATCCTTATAGGACAGCACCTGATTCTGCAGAATGGCCGCCGAGCACAGGCTATCAGTGCGGGGCAACTGCTCCAGGCCAGGCAAACCCAGGTTGGCCTTGAAAAAGACCTTGTGCTCATCAATCAGTGAAATCAAAGAAATTGGCAGGTTAAACACCTGCGCAGCCAGCTCCACGTACTCGTTGAAAATGCGCTCGGGGGTAGTGTTGGTTATCTGGTAGTAGTGCAGGCTTTGGAGCCGCTCCTGGTCGTCGGGCGGAATAAGGGAATCAGGCAATGTGTTCATAACAACAGGTAATGGCAAGGCAGTAAACTCGTGGGGTACCAGTTGGTAGCCTTACAAGAGCAAGGGCTCTGCAACAGCCACAAACGTACAAATGGTAAGCCCGAACACTCAATAGCGAGGTTCAGAGTGCGCCGTATGCGCAAGGTTCAATAATACTAACTCTAGAAAATGTTGCCTTGTTTCATTACGACGCAGTTCATTTGACGAGCCCAGTAGGTTTGTGGGCGCGTCGTGAAGAGGAAAGCAGCACAGTTGCGCATCTTTGCGGGCTCAAGCTGTAATTTCATGACCGTCTCTTCTGCGCCGCTTCCTCCCGTCATCGACGTCATCATTCCGGCATATAATGAGGAGAAATCCATTGCCCGGGTGCTGGCTGAAATTCCGGCCGGGCTCGTGCGGGAGGTGATTGTGGTGGATAACAACTCCTCAGACCAGACGGGCCCCGTGGCGGCGGCGGCCGGCGCTACGGTAGTGCACGAGCCGCGGCCCGGCTACGGCCACGCCTGCCTGGCCGGCATGGCCCGCTGCTTTAACCGGCCGGCTCCGGAGCAGCCTGATATTGTGGTGTTTCTGGATGGCGACTATTCCGACTACCCCGCCGACATGACGCAACTGGTAGCACCGCTGCTGCGCCAGGAAGCCGACTTGGTTATCGGCTCGCGGGCCCTGGGTGAGCGGGAATCTGGCTCGATGCTGCCCCAGCAAATCTTCGGAAACTGGCTGGCCACTAGCCTGCTGCACCTGCTGTACCGGGCTAGGTTCACGGACTTGGGGCCGTTTCGGGCAATCCGGCGGGAGGCGTTGCAGCGTATTGGCATGCAGGATACCACATACGGCTGGACGGTAGAAATGCAGCTGAAAGCCGCGAAGCTGGGGTTACGCTGCACGGAGGTGCCCGTACGCTACCGCCGCCGCATTGGGGTTAGCAAGGTGTCGGGGACGGTGAAGGGGACGCTGGGGGCCGGCTACAAAATCCTCTGGACGATTTTCCGGTATTTATAGCCTGTGCCTTTCTGCTTCACTAGCCCTTGCCCAGGCTGTAACCCGCTTCTTTAGTTCTACTTCTCTTCGCGTAATGCTTGTGTTGTCCCTGTTGCTGGTAGTGCTCTATGGCCTGTGCCTGCTGTTGCTGCTGGGATTTAGCGTGGTACAGTGGCAGCTTACGCGACTGGCCCGCCAAGCGTATGCAGCTCCTCCCCGCCCCACCCCGGGCCCACCGGCCACCTGGCCCCGCCTGACGGTTCAGCTCCCTATTTACAATGAGCTGTACGTGGTGGAACGCCTCATTGACGCCTGCGCGGCCCTGAGATACCCACCCGGCCGGCTGCATATTCAGGTGCTCGATGACTCTACTGACGAAACCGTGGCGCTGGCCGCGGCCCGTGTGGCGCACTACCGGGCCCAGGGCCTGTGCATCGACCACGTGCGGCGCCCCAACCGGACGGGCTTTAAGGCCGGTGCCCTAGCCCATGGCCTGGCCTTAACCGATGGGGAGCTAATTGCCATTTTCGATGCGGACTTTGTGCCCCCGCCCGATTTTCTGAGCCAGGCAGTGCCGCACTTCTTTCTGGATGACGCGGAACACACGCGCACCGGCGTGGTCCAGACGCGGTGGGGCCACTTGAACGAAGAGGACTCCCTGCTCACTCGGCTGCAGGCGTTTGGGCTAAATGCGCATTTCTACGTGGAGCAGGTGGGCCGCGAAACCGGCGGACATTTTCTGAACTTTAACGGCACGGGCGGCATCTGGCGCCGCGCCTGCATTGAGGATGCCGGCAACTGGCACGCCGATACCCTCACCGAAGACCTGGATCTGAGCTACCGTGCCCAGCTGCGGGGCTGGCACTTCCGCTACCTACCGCACCTAGCGGCCCCCGCCGAGCTGCCGGCCGCCATGGATGCCCTTAAGTCGCAGCAGTTCCGCTGGACCAAGGGCGGCGCTGAAACCGCCCGCAAGCACCTGGGCGCAGTGTGGCGCTCTGCTTTCCCGTGGCGCACCCGTTTGCAGGCCACGTTCCATTTGCTGAACAGCTCAGTATTCGTGGCCATTCTGCTACTATCGGTGCTGAGCGTGCCGCTGGTGGTGGTGCGGGCCCGGGTGCCGGAGCTGCGGCCGGCGTTCTATATGGCCTCCTTGTTTCTGGTTACGTTGGTGCCGCTGGTGTTTTACTTCCGCACCGCCTGGCAGCGCGCCGCCATCGACCGGCAACTTCGCTCGGGGCCGGGGTTTGTGGCGCACCTGCTGTTGTTTTTGGCTTTCTCCATGGGCCTGGGGCTACACAACGCACGGGCCGTGGTGCTGGGGTTTCTGGGTCAGCGCACAGCCTTTATCCGCACCCCGAAGCTAGGCCTGCTTCAGGGGCAAAGTGCTTGGCAAACCCGGTACCGCACCAGCCGGCTGCGCAGTGGCCTCACGCTGCTAGAGGGGCTGCTGTTTTTGTACTTTGTGGGGGGCATCGGGGCGGGCATTTACCTACAGGAGTACGGACTTTTGCCTACGCATCTGCTGCTGGCCACGGGTTACGGTCTGGTATTTTACTACTCCTGGCGCCACGCGGCCTGATGCCTCTCGGCAGGGTTTCTTTCTGATTTTCCACTTCCTTCTATTGCCTCGCCCGTGAGCTTTGCTAGTCGCAGCCTACTGATTGTGTTGAGTGCGGGCGCTTACAGCTTGCTGGCGTATGCCACTCCGCGCACCAGTTTTGGCTTGCTGCTAGGGTTAGTGGCCGTGGCCTTTGCCACGTATATCGGGCTAGTAAAAAGCGAGTTGCCGCTCCGCCAAGGCCTAGTACTGGCCTTGCTCCTTCGCCTGCTCTGGCTCCCGGCCCTGCCCCATCTCTCCGACGATTATCACCGCTTCCGCTGGGATGGCACTCTCGTGGCGCATGGCCTGAATCCCTTCCAGTTTCGGCCCGATGAATTAATTGATAAAGCAGTTGAACCCCAGACGACACCTAGTACAGGGGCCGTGCCACCTGCCGTTCTGGAGCAGTTGCGCAACTGGTATCCGCGCCTGAATTCGCCACATTACTATTCCGTATATCCGCCGGTGTGCCAAGCGGTTTTTGGCGTGGCAGCCACGCTTTTCCCAACTTCTGAGCAGGGCTTTGTAGCGGTGTTACGGCTAGTAATTCTGCTGGCTGAAATTGCCACTACAGCCTTGTTACTAGCTCTGCTAAAGCGGTTCGGATTGCCTCAGCAACAGGCGTTGTGGTACCTGCTTAATCCGCTGGTGATACTAGAGCTGACTGGTAATGTGCACTTCGAGGCACTGGTCATCTGCTTTCTGCTGCTGGTGTTTTGGCTGCTGGCGCGGGGGCAACGGGCGGTAGCGGGCGGCGCACTGGCGCTGGCGGTTGCCACCAAGCTGCTCCCGTTATTGCTACTTCCGTTACTGCTGCGCCGCCTGAGCAGGCGCGGGCTGGCGTTGTTTGTAGTAGCCTTGGGAGCTGGGCTGGTGGTATTATTTGCGCCCTTGCTTTCCGCGGAGCTGGGCCGCAACCTCGGCAACAGCTTGGGCCTGTACTTCCGCTCGTTTGAGTTCAACGCCAGTGTTTACTACTTGCTCCGGGCCGTGGGGCAGTGGCTGAAAGGGTACAACACAATAGCAAGCCTAGGGCCGGCACTAGGCCTGGCCACGGCAGCAGGCGGACTGGCCATAGCGTTCCTGGAGCGGCGCCCCAGCTGGGCCACGTTGCCGCGGGCCTTACTGTTGCTGCTCACGCTGTATTTTCTGCTGGCCACAACTGTACATCCGTGGTACATCGCGCCGCTGGTGATGCTGAGCGTATTTACCCGGCTGCGCTACGCGCTGGTATGGTCGGGAGTGGTGGGGCTGTCGTATGCTGCGTATCAAACCAGCACCTACACCGAGAACCTGTGGTTGGTGGGGCTGGAGTATGCAGTAGTGCTGGGCGTACTAGCCCTCGATTGGCGCCAAGGCCGGTTTAGCCTCAGGAGGCCCGATCAGGTACCGTAGCTGTGTCCGGAGGAGCGATGGCGGGTGGAGTTTGGGGCCAGTAGGCGTACCGGCTTACCTGCTTCAGGAGCAATGAGCGCCCATCCCAGGTGGCCTGCCGCAGCAGCAGGTTGGGGTACTCTTTGGCAAACCAGTACGTGTTCTGCTTTTTCTCATCAAGCACTACTACCACACGCCAAGCGGGCTGCGGCGTATCAGCCGTCTGGGCATCTTCGGTGCGAATTTGGGCCTTGTAGAGCCGGGGCACGGCGGCCTGGTTGGTTTGCTGCAGCTCGTAGATGTGGGTAGTGAATGTAGGCTTCTGCGCAAAGCGAAGGGTACGCAAGGTGTACGGCAAGGCATCCTCAAACAAGGCATCGCGGCGCAGCTGGCGCTGGCCGGTGCCCTGCCCATCCCAGTACGAAGAATAGCTCTGCTGATACTGCAACCCGTTGTCAGATACGGCCTTGAACGTGTTGCCGCACCACTCCTGCGAGGAGCTGGTCAGCTTGTGCAGCTGAATGGGCTGGTCGCGCCGAAAGAACAACGAGGTCAGGAAGTGATACGGGTACTTATCGGTAGGAATGCTGCAAAACTGGTTGACCTTGATTACCGGGAATTTGTCTTTGCGCGTGTAATCATCCGTCTTGACGTTGAATTCCTGATTAAACTCTTCCTTTACCGTAATCAGGGTGTACTCAAACTGGCGGGCCTCACCATATATCATACGCTCAGCGGCATAGGTGGCTACCTCGGCTTTGCCATCTTCCCAGAGCTTATCCATCGCCCACTGCTGCTGAAACGGCCCACCCCGCTGCGTTAGCGGGCTTGCTAAAGGTGCCGACGCGGGCTGTACTACCGCTTTCTGCTCCGGCTCCGAGCGGCAGGAAAGCAGCCCGGAGGCAGTCAGGAAAGTAACAGATACGAGGAAGGCGTGGCGCATGAAGCAGAGGATCGGCGTACGAGTGAGTGGGCTACAATACGCGCAAACCGGCCCTAAATGTTCTGCTTAGTTTGCTGCTGCCAGGCGAGCAGGTCGGCACCGGTGTCGATATCCTGTAGTTCGGGCAGCAGGTAGGGCCGCAGCCCCAGGCGGGCGGCATCGGCCAAGGTATCGGCGAGTACCGTATCGGTGCTCCAGGCCTTTTGCTGAAACAGCTCCGGCCACAGGTGCTTCATTCCGAGCAGGTAATAGCCGCCATCCAGGGCCGGGCCCAGCACCACATCGTGGGTTTGCAAGGCCGCAAATGCTTCCGCTACATGAGCCGTGGTCAGGCCCGGACAATCAGTACCGATGATAACTACTGCCGTAGCCTGGCGGGCGAAGTCGTGGGTGAAAGCGGCCTGCATTTTGGCTCCCAGGTCGCCGGGCGGCTGAGGTTGCTGCTCGTAGTCAGGCCAGGGCTCGGTGCAGTCAGCCAAAGGGCCGGCCTCAGCCAGCCATACAGTTTTGTGCACATCCAGCGGAGCTACCTGGGCCCGCGTGTGCGCTACTAGCCCCTTATACACGGCCAAAGCTGCTTCCGCGCCAATATCGGCGGCCAACCGGGTTTTTACGCGCCCCAGCTCCGGGTACCGGGCAAACAAGATAAGGTGAGCACGTTGTAGCAAGGAAGCGGTAACAGGAGCTGAAGATGAACAGGTTTAATGACGAGAAGTACCTAGTAAACCGGATACGTCTTACTCGTAGCTCGCGACGCCCTGCTTCAGCCAAGGGCGCCACAGCACAGAATACGGGTGCACCTTGGTGGTAGGGCCTTGCGCATTCACAACCCCTAGCCCGTCGTTCACCCACTGAAAAATACCCCCGTACAAATTGCGCACATTCCGAAAGCCCTGCTCCTGCAACCAAGTTCCCACCTGCTCGCTGCGCGCTCCTACGGTGCAATACACCACAATTGGTTGGGTGCGCGAAATCTGGCGCAGGTCGGTGTCCCGAAAATGGTCGTAGTCGATGAAGCGGGCGCCGCGCAGGTGGCTTACGCCAAACTCGGCGCGGCTGCGCGTATCTAGTAGCAGCACTTGTTGGGGGCTTTGTTGCAAATCATGGGCTAGGGCGGCGGGCTGCACCACCGGCACTGTTTGCTTGTAAAGCACGCGTAGCATCTGGTCGTACGCCGACATGGCAGGAGTTTGGGGTGCGTCGGTTTTCTGTTGACCACAGGCCGTAAGGGCCGTAGTCAGCAGCAACCCCAGCAGCAGGCTGGTGCTTCGCTTCATATAGGTAGCCACCGAAGATGGGTAAGCACAATAGGGCATTGCTACTAGGTGGTAGCGCCGCCGCAACTGGAGCCGGCGCCGGCCGTGCAGCCGTAGCAGTGCTGATTGATGACAATGGCACGCTCAGCAAGAGGCGCATAGGCAAAGTCGCGGATGTGCTGCGGGGCGCTGGCTTCCACTACTAGGTCTAGCTGCTGGTTGAAGTCACAGTCATAGAGCTGCCCATCCCACCCAATGCTGAGGGTAGTGCGGCACATGACGTTGGCGGCCGCTACGGGGTTGTAGGCATCTACTAGCTTGGCCATGTAGCTTTCGTAGTTGCCGCTTTCCAGCAGATATTCCAGAAACCGGCTGACCGGCAGGTTGGTAATCGTGAGCAGATTGTTGAACACGATGCCATGCTCCCGCCCCAGCCGCTGCTTAAACTCGCGCTCCAGACCTGCTTGGCTGCCGGGCATAAACGCCCCCGACGGGTTATACACTAGGTCCAGACTCAGGCCCGACCCTTCTACGCCATAGCCCACGGCGTTCAGCATTTTCAGGGCCCGAATGGAACGCTCAAACACCCCGTCACCGCGCTGGGCATCGGTGCGGCCGGCCGAGAAGTGTGGCAACGATGAAACCACCCGCACCCGGTGCCGTGCAAAAAACTCCGGCAAATCGTGGTACTTGGGGTTGGCCACAATGATGGTGAGGTTGCAGCGCACAATGGTTTCGCGCCCCAACGCCGATATCTGCTCCACCAGCCACCGGAAATCGGGGTTCATTTCGGGCGCGCCACCCGTCAGGTCTACTACCTCAATCTCTGTTTGGGCCAACGCATCCAGGCACAGCTGCATGGTGTCGCGGGTCATGATTTCAGTGCGGTCGGGCCCGGCATCTACATGGCAGTGGCGGCAGGTTTGGTTGCACATTTTGCCCACGTTCAGCTGCATCACGCTCAGGCCCGTAGCGCGCAACGGCAGCAGGCCGCTTTCGCGCAGCTTGCTGGCAAAGGAAGGCAGATACGCACCTTCCACATCGGCCTGGGTGAGCACGGTGAGCTGGTAGGCCGTATCGGAGAGCGGGGCGTGCCGGGCCTGAAGAGACTTGGTCATGAATTACTAACTACTTGGCGAGGGAGCCGGTTCGGTATTCTTGCCAGCGCGGGCTTCTTCGCCGGTTGTTATTACATACTCAGCTCTTTGGCTTTGTTCATCATCTGCACGCCGTGTACCAGCGCCGCGCCGCCCTTAATGGCCGCGGCTACGTGCACGGCTTCCATCATTTGGGCTTCATCGGCACCCTTTTGCAAGGAGTCGGTGGTGTAGGCATCAATGCAGTAGGGGCACTGCACAGCATGCGCCACGGCCAGGGCAATCAGGGATTTTTCGCGCTCCGTGAGGGCGCCGTCCTTGAATACTTCGGCGTAGTAGGCAAAGAACTTGTTGCCCATTTCAGGCTGCCACTCCGTGATGTTGCCAAATTTGGCCAAGTCGGCCGGGTTATAATACGTGCTCATAAAACGTGTGCTTTAGAAGATAAACGGAAGGACTGCAGCAACTGGATTTTCAGGCCCGGTGCAGCGTAAGCTACTACCCCACTGCAAAGCGCAAACTCCGCACTATGGTTTTATGCGCCGCACCCGAATCCGGACTTTTTCGCCATTTTCGCTGGTGGTGGGTTCTACCAGTATTGCATCGGCTTCATCGTAGTGCGCCGCTATGCCGCGCACAATGCCCACGGCCAGCGCGCCCATACGCCGCGCCGACACGTAGTCGATAAACAGTTCATCGGGCGAAACTCGGGTTACGTTCAGTACGGGCGGCGCATTCTGCACGTGCTCACTGCGCACCTGCTTGTGCATAGTTCCTTCTGTGTGTTCCAGCATATCCAGAGTGGTCCATTCCGGCTTCACCAGCTTCTGGTACATGTACATCAGGTCTGGCACTAGGTATTCGCCAAACTTCTCGTGGAGCTCGTCGGCTGAAAGGCCCGTCATGACGGCGGCCTCTCCTACCAGCCGGTACATGTGCTCATCGGGGTACACCTCCTTGTGGTCGAAGTCGGTAGCCGACAGCCCGGAAGCCTCTAGTAGCCGCAGCCAAGTGCTATGGTCATACTGCGTCTGAACATAGCGTTTTAAGAGCGTGAAGATGGTTCCGTGCACGGGAATGAGGGTAAAGTAGGCCGGAAGATACACCAAAACCGCACTCCTTATGCCAAACAAGGAGCAGGCCGCCTAGGCAACCTGCTCCTCGCTGTAGTGCTAATCAGCCACTAGGCTATATGTTGCCGATAACCGTCATGGTGCTCAGCGTGGGCGATGCTACCCCACCTTCATCCTCTACCGTCATGGCAAAGGCCTGAGCGCTGGCAATGTCTTTCATCTGCTGAATACTGTCGCCGGCGGCGGTAGTAGAGGCCAGCACCCCGGCATCTACGGGCTTGCCATTATCAAGAGCCCACAGCTGATACTGCTTGCCGGAGGGCAGCGCAGGCAAGTTGCGGACATCCACGTACACGGCTTTCGTCTTGGCGTTGTAGTACACGCGGGCCAAGGCCTCGGGGGCTTTGGGTGTGCCTTTCAGCTCTACCGCCCGGAAAGCTGCGCTGCGCAGTACTGCTAGTTGCTGGTCACGTTCGTTGAGGGCCGCCTGCTGGGTAGCCGCGTAGCGCGACTGTTGCGTTTGGGCAACTTCGAGGCTGGCTTCGGTTTGTTTCAGGCGGTTATAGAGCAAGTAGTTGCCTAGGGCGCTCAGCACCAGCAAGGCTACCGAGGCAGCAATCATCCAGCGGGTACGAGAGCGGCCGGCGTCTTCCACAGGCATCTGGCGTACTACAGCCTCACCGGGAGCCGGCGCTACTGGGGCACTAGGCTCGGGAGCCGAGGCAACCATGCGGGGCGTTGCCGCTACGGGCACCGGCGCTGCCTGAATGGCCTGCTGCCAGCCTTGTAGCACCCGCTCCCGCATACCAGCCGGCGGCGTTACGGCATGCGCTTCAGCGTAGGCGTCAAGAGTAAGGGTAATGTTGCTGAGTTCCTGAGAAACTTCCGGGTGTTCCCGCACGACGCGCTCTACGTCAGCGCGCTCGGCCTCGCTAAGCACGCCCAGGGCGTACTCCTCAAGGATACCAGATTCGATATACTCCTGTATGTTCACGATTACCGAATCAGTTTAGAGAGTACTTTGATAGCCGCCCGGGCCCGGGTTTTCACGGTGCCCAGCGGAAGACTGAGTTCTTCTGCCACTTCACTTTGCGTAAATCCGCCGAAATAAAGCAGGTCCACGATTTGCCGCTGCTCCGGATTCAGCTGGCGCGTCATTTCCTGCAAACCAATGTGCTCAGGCCGGAACGAAGGTTCGGCGGCCTGGCGCAGCGCTGCACTTTCTTCGATGGGCTGCGTACGACTACCTACGCGGTACTCTCGCGAGCGGATTTTGTCGATGGCTAAATTTCGACACACGTTCATCACCCAGGTAAACAAACGGCCTTTGCTGGCGTCGTAGGAGGGAAAGGAGTGCCAGATTTTAACCATGGCTTCCTGCAACACGTCCTCGGCAATTTCTTCTTTCTTTACAATGCGCAGTATCACGCCGTAAAGGGCTGCGGAGTACTTGTCGTAGAAGATGGTCATAGCGCCCTCGTCCCGGTCGCGCAAACGTTGCACAAGCAGAACTTCAGTTTCAAGGGCAGCCGACTCAGGAGTAGGAACAGACACGGGCAGCAGCTAAGGGAGGCAAGGCGGCAGGTAGCCGCCCCACAGATGGAACGAAAGTACAGGATAAAGCTAAATTTCGGCGCGCTGCTACAGAACAAAGTATATAGTAAGCGCTATCGTTCTGCTGCTACGCCCCTTGCCGGGCCGAAGTTGCCGCGGTTGAGCTTAACCATTGGCCTAGCAGGCTTGTTTAGCAGGGCTGGCTTACCGGTTGCTACTCTTTCACTTAAGTTCCTATTCCTTTCCTTTTCCTATGGCCATTGAATCTTTCAACCCCTACACCGGCCGCGTAGAGCGCCGCTTTCGTGCCTTTAGCTGGGTTAAAACAGAGCGCATTCTGGGCCAGGCCCACCGTGCCTTCAGCCAGTGGCGCACTACCCCCTTCTCGTACCGCAGCCGCCTGATGCACCGCGCCGCCGACCTGCTACGCGAGCGGCAGGACGAGCTGGCCCGCCTGATGGCCATTGAAATGGGCAAACCTATTGTAGATGGCCGGGCTGAGGTACTGAAATGCGCCCTCACCTGCGACTATTATGCCGACCACGCCGAGCAGTTTCTGGCCGACGAAGAAATCAAGACCGAAGCCCAGCTCAGCTTTATTGCACACGAGCCCATTGGCGTGGTGCTGGCCGTAATGCCCTGGAACTTCCCATTCTGGCAGGTGGTGCGCTTTGCCGCGCCCGCCCTGATGGCCGGCAACGTGGGTCTGCTCAAGCATGCCTCCAACGTGCCGCAGTGCGCCCTAGCCCTGGAGCAGATTTTCCACGATGCCGGCTTCCCTCCTGCCGCCTTCCGCACCTTGCTCATCGGCTCTGACCTAGTAAGTAAGCTGATTGAAGACGACCGGGTACGGGCCGTAACGCTCACCGGCTCGGAGCCGGCTGGTGCACAAGTGGCCGCTACTGCCGGCCGCGAAATCAAGAAAACGGTGCTGGAGCTGGGCGGCTCCGATGCCTTTATTGTACTGGCCGATGCCGACCTGGAGCTGGCTGCCAAAACTGCGGCCCAGGCCCGCATGATTAACGCCGGCCAAAGCTGCATTGCAGCCAAGCGGTTTATCGTGGAAAAGAAGGTAGTGAAGGAGTTTGTGACCCAGATGAAAACGCACCTACTCGCGTTCCGCACCGGCGACCCGCTCGAGGAAAGCACGCAATACGGCCCGCTGGCCCGCCCCGACCTGGCCGATGAGCTCACTAAGCAGGTAGAAGACTCCGTGAAACAGGGCGCTAAAGTGGAGTTGTACGGCGGCCAGAGCAAGCCTGGCACGGCCTTGTTCCGGCCCATGATGCTCAGCCACGTGAAGCCCGGCCAGCGCGCCTACGAAGAGGAGTTCTTCGGGCCCGTGGCCATTATTCTGGAAGCTAAAGACGCCGATGATGCCATTCGCTTGGCCAACGACTCACGCTTTGGCCTGGGTGGCTCCATCTGGACCCGCAATGTGCAACGCGGCCAAGAGCTGGCGCGGCGCGTAGAGGCCGGCGCGGTGTTCGTGAATAGCATGGTGAAGTCGGCGCCGGAAATGCCGTTTGGCGGCGTGAAAAAGTCGGGCTATGGCCGGGAGCTTTCTCACCTGGGAATTCGGGAGTTCGTCAACCAGAAGTCGATTTGGATAGCCAGGGAAAGTGCTCCTGAAGCCAAGAAAAAAGTGGAGTAAGTACTAGCCCCCGCAGTTGCGCAAACCCCTTGCTCCCAGCTGAAGCGACTTGGCGGCTCAGGCGGGGGTAGTGACACATGAGAAACCGCTGGCCATCCTTAGCTTCATCTGCTTTATCACGCGTGCAGTAGTATTGTCCTGTTGAGCAGCGGCGCATCCAGCCAAGGACCGAAGCATCTCGCTTAACTGACGTTACCAAAGTAACTGTCATTCCGAGCGCAGTCGAGGAATCTCGCGTGCTGATGTTGAGTTACCAGTACAACGTCAGCACGCGAGATTCCTCGACTGCGCTCGGAATGACGTTCTGTTTTTAGTAGGCCAGTCGCTAGGCCACTTGCACACCATTGGCGTACGGCTGCCTGATTATGACGAAGTTTGGCTTGCATTTTCGGGCAGCCACAACCGCTCTGCTCCTAGCCCAACGAGTACTCCCACTGCGTAGCACAACAGGTCGCTCCACAAAAAGCCATGGCCTAGCACTAGGCTGCCCAGCGTTGTGTGCCGCAGCGCACGTAGCCACGGCGCTTGGCAAAGCTGGCTTAGCTCAATGGCTACGGCAAACCCAGCAGCAAGCACCGCAACCCGTTTACTAGGCCAACGAGGCCAGCAAACCCCCACCAGCCAGAAAACCAGCAGCGCCCATAGCGTATCGCCGGCGTAGGCAGCTACCCAGGCAGGAAGTGATGCCCCGAACCGGCGAGATGCCAGGCCCAGCACCATCGTCAGGGCCAGGAGCAGCCCATACCCAACCCTATTTCTACTAACCATGATAAGCGGATAGATAACTGGCAATATTATGTTTACTTTGCAATTCAAAGTTATTTGCAATTCAACAAATAACCGAAACAAGTTGAACACTTAACCTCAGGAATGCCATGCCGACCGCCGGCTCTGCACCATGAGCTTACTTCGGTTATAGCTAGACAACTCACTCATCCCGTTCAGAATAAGCACCTACTGCGTTGGGTTGGTGTTGGTGATTTCAGAAGTAGGTAGAAGAATATGGAGTATTTCGTTGCGAAAGATTCGGTGGTGCGCGCTATTTGGGGCAAGGCCGATATTGTGTTGTTTGTGTTTGCGGGCGCCGCCGCCGAGTTTGCCGTGAACAAGGCCGTTGACTGGCTGTACTTCACGGGCCGCCTTCCCGCCGACCCCTTGGCCCGACTGTTCTCTACCGTAGAGTACGCCCGCCAGATTGTGTTTGCCAACCGAGCCGGCGCCGAGCGGGCTATTGACACCATTGCGGCCATTCATGGGGCTGTAGAAGCGCAGCGGGGCCAGCGCATTCCGGACTGGGCCTACCGCGACGTGCTGTACATGCTCATCGACTATTCTATCCGGGCCTTTGAGCTGCTGGAACGGCCCATGACGGTGGCCGAACGGGCAGAAGTGTTTGAGGTATTTGGGCGGGTTGGCCAGCGCATGGGCATTCCGGACTTGCCCACTACCTACTCTGCCTGGCTCACTGACCGAGAGTTGCACCTCACCCAGGACCTAGCGCCCAGCCGCTTCACCACCGACCTGTACCAGCAATACCGAAAACATCTGGGCCCGTTGCGCTACCATTTGTTGCTGCAAGGCCAGCGCCTGGTGGCGCCCAAACTAGTGCGGGAGTTGCTCCAGCTAGGTTCCCGCTCCTGGCTACAGCCCATTGTGCCGCTGTACCGCCACACCCAGCACCTAGCCCTCAGCCAATGGGTGAAAACCCTGCTGCTGCCCCCATCTTACCGCGACCAGATTCTGGCGCTGGATAAACTTCCTACGCCGAAACCAGCACGCCCCGCCTACCACTAGCCTCCGGAGCAAGTCAAACCCCACGCCTCGGCCCCAACAAAAAACACCCGACTGTAGAGCCGGGTGTTTTGGTGTAGTAGCATGCTAGCGCAAAGCCGGTTTGCGGCTTCCTGAAGCCTAGGCGCCCACTGGCTGCGCAGCAGCAGCTAACGGCGCCGCCACCTGCCCTTTTAGCTCTGCCAGAATTTCATAGGAGCGTAAGCGCGCGGCAGGGTCGAAAATGTGCGACACCACCATCAGCTCATTCACCTTGGTTTTGGTGATAAAGGCGTCGAGCTTGCGGGCTATGGTTTCGGGGCCGCCCACGAACACGTAGGTCATCATCTGGCGCACGGCGGCTTCCTCGTAGTCGGTCCAGTAGCCTTCCATGGTCTCGATGGGTGGCTGCAATGGGTGGGTTGTGCCCCGAATGATACCTAGCGCAAACATATAGAAAGAAGTAGCCAGGCGTTCGGCTTCCGCATCGGTGTCGGCGGCAATAACATTAATGCAAGCCATGGCATACGGCGTGGCCTGCTGGGCTGAAGGCCGGAAGTTGCTGCGGTACAGGCGCAGGGCTTCTTCTAAGTAGGTAGGCGCAAAGTGGCTGGCGAAGGCAAACGGCAAGCCCAGTATAGCCGCCAGCTGCGCGCTATAGGTGCTGGAGCCCAGCAGCCACACCGGAATATCCAGCCCCTCGCCGGGCACGGCACGCACCTTGGCCGTCCGGTTTTCCGCCGACAAATATGTGCGCAGCTCCTGCACGTTTTCGGGGAAGTCGTTGACCGAGTTGCGGGCGTCGCGGCGCAGGGCCTGCATCGTTACCTGGTCGGTGCCCGGGGCGCGGCCCAGCCCCAGGTCAATACGGCCTGGGTATAGCGAGGCCAGGGTCCCGAACTGCTCAGCTACCACCAGCGGGGCGTGGTTGGGTAGCATAATCCCACCCGAGCCCACCCGGATAGTAGAGGTTGCACCAGCAATGTGCCCAATCAGGATGGCGGTGGCGGAGCTGGCAATGCTGGCCATATTGTGGTGCTCGGCCAGCCAGTAGCGGGTGTAGCCCCACTGTTCGGCGTGCTGGGTCAGCTGCGCGCTGTGTCGGAAGGTATCGGCGGGCGTCTGGCCCTGTAAAATGGCCGCCAGATCGAGCACAGAAAGTGGCAGATTGGCTAGCTGAGATGTAGTCATGGGTGTAAATCAAGGTAGAATGCCGGGTACAGCGTTGGGCCAGTTGGGCGTGCTAGGGTTGATGCCGTAACATACCCTAGTCAGCAAGGGCCAACGCGTGCTTCTGATGTGCGGCGGAAGCTGGTAAAACCTGGGGCGGGCCGGAAAAGTTTATGGCCTGGTACATCTTCCGCTCACCTCTCTATCGTACGGATACCGAGCCTTCTCCTTTCTACCCAAGTTTACCGCATGGAGCCTACTTCACTTACTGGAAAGAAAGTTGTTATTACCGGTGCCTCTAGCGGCCTAGGGTTTGCCATGGCGCAGGCCCTAGCCGGCGCCGGGGCCACCGTCCTGATTACCGCCCGCAGCCGCCACTCCCTCGATGAGGCTATTTCTCGGCTGGAGCACCTGCCCGGCCCTGTATCGGCCCGCGTGCTAGATGTACGCGACGAAGACTCTATTGCAGCTACCGTGGAGTGGGTGCGCGCTAATTGGGACGGGCTGGATATGTTGGTGAACAATGCGGGCATTGGGATGCGCACCGTCAACCCTAATTTTCTCACGACCCCGCAGCCGTTTTATGAAGTTAGCGCCGCCGGTTTCCGCGACCTGCTCGACACCAACCTAACGGGGTATTTTCTGGTGGCGAAAGGCTTTGCGCCGCTGCTGGTAGCCCAGGGCCGGGGGAAAATTGTGAACATCTCAATGAATCACGACACCATGAAGCGCAAAGGCTTTATCCCCTACGGGCCTTCCCGCGCCGGTGCCGAGTCGCTTTCCTTGATTATGGCCGAAGACCTGCGCGACTTTCACATTGATGTGAACATGCTGCTACCCGGCGGCGCCACCGAAACCGGCATGATTCCCGAGAGCTTTGAGCAGCGCGGCACCTTGTTGACACCCACCGTACTGGCGCGGCCCATTATGTTCCTGGCTTCTGATGCCAGCACCGGCATCACGGGGCAACGCATTGTGGCCACAGAGTTTGAGCAGTGGCTGCAGCACCACGCCCAACCCACTAGCCCGGTATAAGGCCAGAACCAGGAGCAGTAGTTAGCTACGTGGCGTACCCTAGCAGGCGGTACACAACATACCCCGATAGTTCGTGTAGCAGTATGCTCCACAGCCGGAAAGCCTCTTCACTAGGCACCAACCAGTAGGAAAGTGTCGGCTGGCGGTCAGTGGAGTAGTACGAGGCCGGGAAAGCCACCGGGCGCAGGCCTACCTTCCGGAAGCACCCTAGGGCACGCCGCTCATGAAAGGCGGAGGTAACCAGCACGATGGACTTGATTTCAGGATGACGGGACAACAGGACCTTGGTATTTAGGGCGTTTTCACGGGTATTGCGGCTTTCCGTTTCCAGCAGAATATCCTGGGGCGGCACTCCAGCCAGCCGCAACAGAATCCGGAGTTCCTCGGCCTCGGAGCGCGTTTTCACCCCAGATAAAGCCCCGGAGCCACCCGAAACTATGATGTTGCGCACGCGCCCAGCCCGGTAGAGCCACAGGGTGTGTAGCAGCCGGTCGGCGCCTTGGGTTACGTACACCCGGTCGTGGGGGGCTTTGCGCCCGCCGGTAATGCCCGTAAGCAGCACAGCAGCATCGTGGTGGCCCAGCTTCGAGAGGCGCACCGGCGGCACTTCCCAGGCCAGCATTGCCTCGTTTAAAAGCGCACTATTTGTGAAAACCAGGGCCAGCCCAAGCGCCGCCAGCAGCAAGCCTTTGCCCCAGCGCGAAGTCCGCAACAGGGCTGCCAGCACCAGTAGTGCCACCAGCCACACCGCCGGCGACAGCAAAAAATCTAGAACTTTAGATAAGATAAAAAACATGGCCGCGAAACTACATCGGGTTTCCCAATGTGGCTTCGCGGCCCAGTGCACCCTAGTAAACACTAGGTGCGGCGGCGTTATAAAGTGGTATCAGAGCAGTTTTGCAGCTTCGTGAGCATCAGCTGTACTTCTTCTTCGGTTTGCAGCGTGTCGCACTCCGTGAGGCGGCCGCGGCAGTAGGCCACAAAAAACGGAGCCACTTTCGTAGCCATCATTTTGCGGGCCACCGGGTTTTCGTCGGAATTCAGGCGCAGAAAAGTGGTATTGCCATAGCGAGGGTCAACGGACATCTTCTCGAAGGGCGGAGTCAGCAGGTCACAAATCGGACAGTTCTTCGACGTGAACTTGGCTAGTACGCGGGGGAAATCGTGGACGAGGGTGCGCAGGCCCTCATCGTTGGTGTCAATAACTTTCATGCAACAGGTAGTGGTGGAGAATCATAGGATCAGCTGCGTAAAAAAGCCGACGTGGAGGTTTCTCCTGCAGACAAAAAGCCAGCCCCAGAAAATTCCTTTCCAGGGCTGGTTTTGGTTTTTTAACGAGAAGGCAGGCGCACTAGTTATTGTTCTGCATCATCTGCCGGATGTACTTCACCGGGGCGCTGCCGTAGCTCAGAAACTGCTCATGAAAGCGCTTAAGGTCGAACTCGGCGGCCTGTTGTTTCTTGAGCTCTTCGCGCAAATTATAGATTTCAGTGGAGCCCGTGAAGTAGCTGCTGAGCTGCACTTGGCTTAGGGTAGCGCGCAGCCACTTGTTGCGGGCCTCGGCTTCTTCCTGAAAACCATCGCGCTGCAGCATAGCCACGGCGGCCTGCTCCGAGATATTGTTGACGTGGACCTCATGGTCGAGGATGGCGTTCAGGGTCACGCGCATGTTCCACTTGTCCCACATGAGCCACATTTCGTCGGTGTTGCCGCCGTAGCCGCTTTCCAGCATCATGCGCTCGGTGTACACGGCCCAGCCCTCAATCATGGCGCCGTTGCCAAAAATCGACTTCACCAGCGAGGGGCTGCGGTTGGCGTACACCAGTTGAGTGTAGTGCCCCGGAATGGCTTCGTGGATGTTAAGAATCTGGAGCGTATACTGGTTGTACTCGCGCAGGTAGCTTTGGGCCTGGGCGGCGGGCCAGCCCGTGAGGGGCTCTACGTTGTAGTAGGTGTTGGCTGCTTTATCGTAGGGGCCAGGCGCCGAGATGCTGGCACCAGCACCGCTGCCGCGCATATACAGCGGCGTCTCGCGAACAACCAACGGCTTGGTAGGGTCCTGGGTGAGCAGCTTATGGTCATCCACCCACTTTACCAGCGTCGGCATTTGGTCCTGTACGGCCTGCACAAAGCCAGCGGGGGTAGCGTGCTGCTCAGAAAGCTTTCCGATAACCTGCTTGATAAGAGCCAGTGAGTCAGCAGGTGCGGGCTGGCCAGGGAAGTACTTAGGCCAGAGCCGTGCGGCGCGCTTGCCCATGTCGTGGAGCAGTTCTTGGCGGTGCTGCTGGGCTTTGCGGTACACCTCATCGGCGGAGTAGCTGGACTGAATATCCAGGGCAAACTTGCGGTCGAAGAGCGACTTGCCAATGCGGAAGCTGCGGAATTTACCGGCCGGCAGCACCTCCTGCTGCAGAAAGCGCAGGTAGCCATCCATCACCATTCTGGTAGTAGCAATGCGGTCGGTCAGGTCTTTCTTTTCTACCGCCGTCAGGCCCGATTTCGCTACCGAGTCTTGCAGCGCTTTCCCAAATACTTCCAGCCCGCCTTTGGTTTGCCGAATAGCTAGGTTGGTGTGCTCGCGGGTAGGCGTCCGGATGTTTTGCTTGGCGGCCTCATAGTAATCGGCCGAGCGGCTGATTTTGTTGCTGATGGCCAGTAGCCGGCGCTCCAGTGGGTGGTAGCGGCCATTGAGGATTTCGGCTACCGAGGAGCCCAGGTTATAGCCCGCCGGGTTCCACTGCCAGTCGCGGAGCGTATCGGCGTAAAAGCGGGCCGACTGCAGGTAGTTTTCCAGCAGGCGGAAGTCGGTTTGGTTGTTGATAGAAAGCTTTTCGACCTGGAAGATTTCCATTTCCTGGCGCCGCCGCGTCAACGCCGCCGCTTCCGTTTGGCGGCGCCCGGCCGTGGGTATCACCAGCAGAGAATCGTAGCGGTGGTAGCCGGCCGAGGAGGCCCACTCGGGGTTATAATACCACAGGGAGTCAATGAAGCGCTGCTTGTACCGGTCGAAGTCCGCATCAACGGTTTCGGGCGTGCCGGAAGTAGGCTTGTCGGAGGAGTTGCAGGCGGTAAGCACCGATGCGCCCGCCAAGGCAGCGGCCAGCACCAGCCGGGAGGGTAATAGTTTTATCATAAAGGCAGCAAAGGGGGAAAACGCTAAGTAGCAAGGTAGCGCCCAACGACACAGATTGCTACCAGGCGTTGCGGCAGACTAGGCATTGTTGCATTTATATCCTCATTTTTACGCTACTGATCCTACTTCCTGTGCTCACCTTCCCTACTTGTTATGTCCGTATCCAATCCTAGCCGCCGCAATTTCTTGTACACCCTTGGGTTTGGGCTAGCGGGCAGTGCCCTGCTGGCGGCTTGCGCCCGCACGGGGACTAGTGCCACGCGGCAGTCTAGCTTAGTATATGTGGGCACCTATGGCCCCGCCGACCAGGAAAATATTGTGCTCTACCGCCTCAGCCCCGATACCGGAGTGCTAGCCCGCGTTATGGGCGCCAAGGGCGGAGCCAGTCCCTCGTTTCTGACCGTAGATGCCCAGCACCGCTACCTCTACGCCGTGAATGAAGTTGATAATTTTCAGGGCACGCCTAACGGGGGCGTGAGTGCGTTTGCCATTGATAAGCAGAGCGGCAGCCTGACGCTGCTAAACCAGCAGGCCTCGGCAGGCACCATTCCGTGCTACATCAGCCTGGATGCCTCAGGCCGCAACGCGCTGGTGGCCAACTACGGTACCGGCTCGGTTGGCGCCCTGCCCATTGGGCCCGATGGCCGCCTGCAACCAGCCTCGGCTACGGGCCAGCACACCGGCAGCGGCCCTCATAAAGACCAGCCCCATGCCCGCGCCCACTGCCTGCTGCCCGACCCCGCCGGACGGTTTGTGTTTGCCGTGGACTTAGGCACCGATACCGTGTACGCCTACGCCCTGGATGCCGCCCGTGGCACCTGGCAGATCCAGCCCACGCCGGCTTTTCAGGCCAATCCCGGCGCGGGGCCGCGCATTCTTACCTTCCATCCTACCCAGCCCCGCGCTTACCTCATTAATGAGCTGAACGGCACCCTGACGGCTCTGGCGTACAACGCCGCTGAGGGCACTTTCACTGAAATCCAGACCATTTCGACGCTGCCTGAGGGCTTTTCGGGGTGGAATGCCTGCGCCGATGTGCACGTCTCGCCGAACGGCAAGTTTGTGTACGGCTCTAACCGCGGCCACAACAGCCTGGCGGTTTACAGCCTGGAGGAGGGTAGCGGCCGCATGCGCCTGGTAGAGCACGTAATGCTGCCCGGCAAAACGCCCCGCAGCTTTGCCTTCGACCCCAGCGGCCTCATTGTGCTAGTAGCGCACCAGCAGTCCGATACCATCGTGACGTATTTTGCTGATGCCCAAACCGGCCGCCTCACCCCCACTGGCGCCAGCGTGGAGCTGAAGGCGCCCGTGTGCCTGCAGGTGTACCCTGACTTTCTGCGGGGGTAAGGACCGCTACCCTGCCAGCAGCTCCGCACACTGCCGGGCAATTTCCAGTTCCTCGTTGGTAGGCACTACCAGCACCTTCACGCGGGCACCTGCGGGGCTGATTTCGCGGAGACCGGGGCGGCGCTGCTGGTTTTCCTGCTCATTGAGTTCAATCCCGAGAAACTCCAACCCTTCGCAGGCCAGTTGCCGTACCAACGCGTCGTTCTCTCCTACCCCGGCCGTAAACACCAAGGCATCGAGCCCGCCCAGCACGGCAGCATAGGCGCCAATGTATTTGCGAATGCGGTACGCATACAGGTCGTAGGCTAGGGCGGCGCGGGCATCGCCTTGCTGGCGGGCCTTCGTGATGTCGCGCATATCGCTAAAGCCTGTGAGGCCGAGCATACCGCTTTCCTTGTTAAGAAGGGTGCTGATTTGCTCGGCAGTGTAACCAAGCTGCCCCATCAGGTGAAGTACAATAGAAGGGTCCAGGTCGCCGGTGCGGGTGCCCATTACTAGGCCGCTGAGGGGCCCAAACCCCATGCTGGTATCGAGACAGCGGTTGGCGCGCACGGCGGCGGCGCTGCAGCCGTTACCGAGGTGCAGCGTAACCAGGCGGGCATCGGGCTTGCCTAAGTAGCTAGTAGCCTGAGCTGCCACGTACTGGTGGCTGGTGCCATGGAAGCCGTACACCCGGATGCGCTCTTCGGTGTACAGCTTTTCGGGCAGGGCGTAGCGGAAAGCCGGTTCGGGCAAGGTCTGGTGAAACGCCGTATCAAACACGGCTACCTGCCGGGCCTGCTTGAAAATGCGTTCCGCTACCTCAATGCCCACTAGGTTGGCGGGGTTGTGCAACGGGGCCAGGGCAAACAAGCGCCGGATTTCCGCCTTCACATCATCGGTAATGATGGTAGTAGCCGCGAAGCTTTCCCCGCCGTGTACTACGCGGTGCCCCACCACGTGTATATCGGCGGGGTCGCGCAGTACGCCTTGCTCCCGGTCGGTGAGCAGGGCCACTACTTCGCGCAGGCCGGCCTCATGGTCGGGCAACTCCAGCGTTCTACGGACTTCCTGAGGCGCATCGGGAGTGGCAACGGAGCTAAACACTTTGTGCGTGATGACGGCATTGGCATACCCAATGCGTTCCACCAGCCCGCTGCACACCGGCTGCTGCGTGGGCCACCGAAACAGTTGATATTTAATGGAGCTGCTACCGGAGTTAACAACAAATATGTTCATGCGGAAAGTAACGTGAGAGCCGGTTTCGCGCGGCAGTGTAAGTGCCCTTAGCTTTTGCTGGGCAGTACCTTTTTCACCAGCCGAACCACTTGGTCAATAAAGAAACCCAGGATAAGTCCGCCAATACCACAGGCTAGGGCCTTGGCCAGCCAGGCTACTGCCGGCATATCGGCTAGGGCTTCTTCCAGGTCGTGCAGTAAGTGGGCGGTAAACGGAATGCCGTGGGCAATAATTTCGGCACCCACCCACAGCATGGCGGCAGTGCCTACGTAGCTCAGAATCTGCAGGAAATGCGGCATAAACTTTACTAAGCCCCGGCCAAATTTCTGGGTGGCGGGGCCGTGCTTATCCTTGGCCAGATGCACACCAAAATCATCGGCCTTCACAATCAAACCCACAAAGCCATACACGGCCACCGTTATAAATACAGCCACGGCCGCCATCACCACAATCTGGTTCACAATCGGCTGGCCGGTTACCTGACTGTAGGCAATGGCCATAATTTCGGCCGACAGGATAATGTCAGTTCTGACGGCGCCGGCCACCCGCTCTTGCTCTAGCTCTTCCGGGGTAATCGTTTTTACATTTTCACTTTCAGGATCTACCTCGTGGTGCTTGCTGAACATGGAATGCACCTTTTCATACCCCTCATAGCACAAATACGCCCCGCCCAGCATCAGAATGGGCGTAATAGCCCAAGGAGCGAAATACCCCAGCACCAAGGCCGCCGGACTTAGAATAAGCAGCTTATTGATGAGTGATTTTTTGGCAATCTGGAAGATGATGGAGAGCTCCCGGGAAGGGTCAAGGCCCACTACGTATTTGGGCGTAACGGCCGTGTCATCTATTACAATGCCGGAAACCTTCCCGGTGGTTTTGGCTACCTGCGCCGGCACATCGTCGAGGCTGGCCGCGCTGACTTTCACCAACGCCGAAATATCATCTAGTAAAGCAAAAAGTCCTGAAGGCATAGGGTGTGTTGAGTGCTCTGTTTGGGTTGCAAAAATGGGGTACTAGGGTAATTTGGGCAGCAAGCTAAAGGAAAGTACGCTGGATAGCTCGTATCCGCCGCCCCGGCCCCTGCGCCTTGCTTGCTACCCCTGCTGGCTCTGAATGGCGGTAATGACCACGGTATTAAACACATCATCAACAGTGCAGCCACGGCTGAGGTCATTGACGGGCTTGTTGAGGCCTTGCAATACGGGGCCAATGGCTAAAGCGCCGGTTTCGCGCTGCACAGCTTTGTAGGTGTTGTTGCCCGTGTTCAGATCAGGGAAAATGAGCACGCTGGCCTGGCCGGCTACTTCGGAGTCGGGCAGTTTCTGACGACCCACGATGGGGTCCACGGCGGCATCGTACTGAATGGGGCCATCTACTTTCAGGTCGGGCCGCAGCTGGCGAACCAGCTCTGTGGCCTGGCGCACCTTCTCTACATCGGCGCCGGCCCCTGAGGTGCCCGAGGAGTACGAGAGCATGGCAATGCGCGGCTCAATGCCAAAAGCCTGGCTGCTTTCAGCCGATGAAATGGCAATTTCGGCGAGCTGCTCGGCGGTTGGGTTGGGGTTCACGGCGCAGTCGCCGAACACTGCTACGCGGTCGGGCAGGCACATGAAAAACACCGACGATACCACCGAAACCCCTGGCTTGGTTTTGATGAATTGCAGGGCCGGCCGAATGGTATGCTGCGTAGTGTGCACCGCCCCCGACACCATGCCATCGGCGTGGCCTTGCTGCACCATCATGCTCCCGAAGTATGAGACGTCGCGCATCAGGTCGCGGGCCATATCCTCGTTCACGCCTTTGCTTTTGCGCAGCTCATAAAACGCCTGCACGTAGCCGGGGTAATAGGCAGAATGCACGGGGTCGAGCACCTGCAAATGCTCGTTTTGCGGCAGGTTGAGGCCTAGTCGTTTGGCAGAAGCCGCTACCTCTTGCGGATTACCCAATATGGTTAAGTCGACGATATTCTGGTGCAGCAGCAGCGCCGCTGCGCGCAGAATCCGGTCGTCATTGCCTTCGGGTAGTACAATGTGCTGGCGTTTTCTTTTGGCCCATTGCAGCAGCCGGTACTGGAACATGTGCGGCGTAATTCCCTCAGGCTGGTAACGGGCCATACGCTCTTGCAGGGCTCGGACATCCATGTGCCGCTCAAAGGTTTGGATGGCCAGCTGAATTTTCTGGGGGTTCTCGGAGCTGATGCGGGACTTGATGGCCGCTATCTGGGTGCTGGTCTCGAACGTACCCGTAGTGACGGCCAGAATAGGCACTACCGCCGGCAAGCCCTCAATCAGCCGCTGAATCGGTTCTTCGGGCACGGAGCCTGCCGTAAGCACCAGGCCCGCCACCCTTGGGTAGCTGGCCGAGGAGTTGGCTTGCAGCGCCCCAATAATGATGTCGCCCCGGTCGCCGGGGGTTACAATAAGCACGTTTTCCTTGAGGTAGTTCAGGAAATTGGGCAGCTGCATGGCCCCAATCACGTAGTTATCTACCTGGTTGCTGAGCTCGGCCTCGCCAAAGAGCAACTTCCCTTGCAGGCCCTGCTGGATCTCGCGCATGGTGGGGTGCAGCAGGTTGATATCTTCCGGAATTACGGCCAGCAGCAACTCGGCGGGCAGCTGGTTCCGGAGCAGTTCGCGCACGTCGTTTACCTGGGCAGCAGGCACCCGATTGGCCACAGCCGCCAGCACCTGCACCTCCCGGGCCTCAAAGCTGCGCAGCACCGTCAGGACGGAGCTAACGATTTGGGCGGTGGTTTTGCCATCACCGGAAATAATCATGATGACTGGCACGCCCAGGTTTTTGGCAATAGACACATTGGCGTCGAACTCGAACGCCGTGCCAGGACCCAGGAAGTCGCTGCCTTCTACTACCGTGAAATCGTACTGCTCCTCCATCTGCTTGTATTTGTGAATGATGGTATCAATCAGCTCGCCCTGGGCATCATCTTCCATAAGGCGCAGCGCCTCGGGCCGCGTGAAGGCATAGGTATCGGCGTAGGCCTGCGGGAGCTTAAAGTAGCTGAGGATGGTAGCAATATGCGGGTCCTGAGGTTCGGCGGCGGCAATGATGGGCTTGAAGTACGCTACCTTCTGGGCCTGCCCGAGCAGCAAATTCACGAGACCCAATGCCACGAGCGACTTCCCGCTGTAGGGCTCGGCAGAAGCAATAAAAACGGTTTTGGTCATACCGATGGAATGAGAAGCCAGACGGTTGCGGCCCGTCAAAGGGGTAGCAGCCGGGCCAGTTTCAGGGTTGGAGGCAGCTAGTGCCTACGCAGCCAGCACCCGCAAGGATAGGAATCTTTCCCTAACCTGGGGCGAAAAACCCCAGCTGAAGGCCGCACCCAGCCGGATGACGAGCCGGAACCCGCCTCAACTGTTCGTCAAAACCCGCGGCTTCCGCTACATTCGCCTCGTTAATTTACTTCGCACATGCGCCGCCTCTCCTCGCTCCTGCTTTCTGGCTTGCTGCTTAGCCTTACTACCCTAGGCTGCTCCTCCAACTCCTCTGAAACTACTTCCCGCCCCTCCGCCGCTGCCAACGACGGGCCGCCCGCTATTCCGGTGGAGTCGGGAGGTAGTGCTGTTACCCAAGGCGGGGGCCGCTTTCCGGAAACATTTGAAAGCGCGGAGAAAGGCGCCTATTCTGCTGGGGATGAGAACTTGGCTTCTGGCTCCTGGCATTTCGAGGATGCGCTGATTGGCTCCTCTGACCAGGACCACAAGAACGGTCAGCACGCAGCCCGCCTGCGCGGCCAGGGCCGGTTGCGCATGAACTTCGATGCGCCTCAGGGCGTGCAAACCATCCGGATTAAAAGCGCCGCCTACGGCTCTGACCCCGCTAGCACCTGGGAGCTGTGGGGGAGCGTAGATGGCGGCCGCACCTTCCGCCGCATTGGCCAGCCTGTGCAGGCGCGTGGCCCCAAACTCATTGTAACAACCTTTCAGGGGAGCGCAGCTAGTGCGCTGCGGCTGGAAATCAGGAAAACGGATACGGGCAAGGGCCGCCTGAACATTGATGACATTGCCCTGGAAGCCGCCAACGGCGCGGCAGTAGCCGGCGGCTCGGTGGCTACAGGAACTACTAGCCCCGCGCCCAGCCCAAAGCCTACTACATCCTCCAGCCTGCCCTCCGCCACCACGGCCCAGGCTGAAGCCGTGGTAACCAGCCGCGACGACAACATGGCCCTAGGCAACCCCAGCGGCGCAACCGCCGATGTGAACATGCCTACCAACTATTTGCTGGTCAAGCCCCAGTTCGCCATTGGCTACAATGCCCAGCGTGGCACGCCTACCTGGGTAAGCTGGCACCTGAACCGCGCCTGGATGGGCTCGGCCCCGCGCCAGGATGATTTCCGCCCCGACCCAGCTTTGCCCCGCCAGTTCTATCAGGTTTCGCGCAACTCTTACACGGGCTCGGGCTTCGATAAAGGCCATAATTGCCCCTCTGCCGACCGCACCACGGAGCTCGACGACAACTCGGCTACCTTCCTGATGACCAACATGATTCCGCAGGCCGGCAACAACAACCAGCGCACCTGGAGCGACTTGGAAGAATGGACCCGGGGCCAAGTAAAGCAGGGCAAGGAAGTGTACATCATCATGGGTAGCTATGGCAAAGGCGGCACCGGCCAGAACGGCCGCATGACGACCATCGACCAGGGCCGGGTAACGGTGCCGGCTCGCGTCTGGAAGGTGCTCGTAATTTTACCCGAAGGCTCCAACGATTTGCAGCGAATTGCTACCGGCCAGGCCCGCATATTGGCCGTTGACACCCCCAACGACCAATCTGTGAGCCCCGACTGGAGCCAATACCGCGTGAGCGTAGATGCTATTGAAGCCGCCTCAGGCCTTGACTTGCTCAGCAAACTACCGCTGGCGGTACAAGAAAAGCTGGAAGCCCAAGTGGATGCTGGCGCAGTGCGCTAATCTTTCAACAATAACCTCAGACACAGCTCCTCAGCAACACAACCTGTGGGCCGCGCGTACACTAGGGCCGTTGCGGATACCAAGTAAGCCGCACATTTTCCCGACCTTTGCAGCCGACGCCTCCCACTGCGTCGTTCCTGCACTTCTCTGACCTATCTCCCACCCATCTTGCTCCTGCACAGGGGCTAGATGGGTGTTTTTTTGACCAGCCGGCAGTGCTTCGCCCTTTCTACCCATGCTTACTCAAACTCTTCCGATACCTGAACTACGCCCCCGGCGCACGCACCGCTTGGCGGTTAGCGTCGCATTTCTGTTGCAGGGCCTGTGCTTCTCGACGTGGGCGGCCCGCATCCCAACGGTGCAGCAAGAGCTAGGCCTTTCCGATACGGAGCTGGGCGGGGTGCTGCTGGCGGTTCCGGTGGGCTCTATCGCCTCGTTGCCGCTCACGGGCTGGCTGGTAGCACGCTTTGGCAGCCGCCCGCTGACCATTGTGGGCTTGCTGCTCTACGCCGCTTTTCTGCCGTTGCTGGGGCTGGCAAGTACTACGCCCCTGCTTATGGTAGCACTGGCGTTTTTCGGGCTGGCCAGCAACATGGCCAACATCAGCATCAATACCCAGGCCGTGGGTGTGGAGGCGCTTTACAGCAAGTCCATTATGGCCAGCTTTCATGGCCTGTGGAGCCTAGCGGGCTTTGCTGGTGCGGCGCTGGCTACGTTGTTCATTGCCAATAATGTAGCCCCACTACCCCACTTTCTGCTTGTAACCGCCCTAGTAGTGGCGGGCGTGGTGCTGGCCCGGCCGTACCTGTTGCCCGCCGATGCTCCGCGCGATGCTGATGCTCCCATTTTCGTACTGCCCGACAAGTCATTGCTGCTGCTGGGGGTGCTGGCGTTTTGCTCGTTGCTCTGTGAGGGTACTATGTTCGACTGGAGCGGCGTGTATTTCCGCAAAGTCATTCAGGCCGATAGCTCGCTGGAAGGCGTGGGCTTTGCCGCCTTCATGAGTACCATGGCCGGCGGCCGCTTTGTAGCTGACTGGTTTGCTGACCGGTTTGGCCGCCAACGCACCCTAGTACTGAGCGGGTTGCTGGAAGCCACCGGGCTGCTGATAGCCGTGCTATTTCCTAGCTTTATACCGGCCACTATCGGATTTATGCTCGTAGGTATTGGGGTTTCTTCGGTGGTGCCACTGGTATATGGGGCCGCGGGCCGCTCGAAAACCATGTCGCCGGGGGTGGCGCTGGCGGCGGTTACCACGGTGGGGTTTGCCGGATTTCTGCTCGGGCCGCCCGTTATTGGTTTGGTGGCCGGAGCCACTAATTTGCGGGTTTCTTTTGCCCTTATTGCCCTGATGGGACTAGCCGTAGCGGCCTTGGCCCGGCGCTCTGGGGTAGAAGATTAAAGTAAATACAACAGAAATACGATATACAGTGCCTCTTCCCCACTAGGAAGGGGCGTTTTTGTGTGTTGATGGCCGCATGAATCCGTATTTTACCGCCTAGTTCACCCTTCGCGTTTAGCGCCGATTCATGCCTCCCTCCTCCGAAAACATTTACACCGCCCGTCAGCAATACATTTTACTGATTTTGTGCTTGGTGGGTCTAGCCGTGCTGATTTTGGTTGGGCTGGGCAGCTACATCACGGCCTTTCTGGGCGCGGGTATTCTGTTCGTGGTGTTTCGACCATGGTTTGTGGGGCTGGTGCACCGGCGCCACTGGAACCGGCAGGTAGTCACCATCGGCATCTTGGTGTTTTCCTTTGTCGTCATAATTCTGCCATTCATGGCTCTGAGCCTGATGCTGATTGACCGCATCAAAACCTACGGCCAAGACACCAGCCAGATTATGGCCGTGCTGCACAAAATTGAGGAGAAAACCGGCTACACCTTCACCAACGAGCAAGGCGTGCGCACCTTATTACAGCAGAGCGTCAGCTGGCTCAGCCAACGGATTCCGTCCTTGGCCAGCGGGTTGCTGCACTTCACCGTCATTATCGGGCTGATGCTGTTCACGCTGTACTTCATGTTTGTGCAGGAAGCAGGATTTTTGCGGGGCCTCAGGCGCTACCTACCGTTTCGGCCCAGCACCATGCACGAGCTCGGCGACTCGCTGAAAAACAACGTGAATGCTAATGTGCTGGGGCAGGCAATTATTGCGCTGGTGCAGGCGCTGCTTACCAGCATCACGCTGCAAATCTTCGGCGTTGCCGATGCGCTGTTCTGGGGCGTGGTGGCCTTTTTTATGGCGTTTATACCGGTGCTGGGCACGCCGCTGGTATGGGGGCCGGCAGCCATCATCAAGCTTACGCAGGGGCACACGGGCCAGGGCGTGGGCATCCTCATTGTGGGCGTAGTGGTCATCATGAACATCGACAACCTGCTGCGCATTGTGCTGGCCCGCCGCATGGGCGATATTCACCCGTTGGTGACGCTGGCGGGGGTAGTGCTTGGCGTGGAAATCTTTGGCATTCTGGGCCTGGTGCTGGGGCCGCTGCTCCTCTCCTACTTCATGGTGCTTACCAAGGTGTTCGAGCAGGAAAACCGCATCCGAAGGCAGGATAAGCGCAAAAAACCAGAACCTGGTTTACTGCCCCCGCCGGCCTAGTAGAGTGGGCACGGCAACTAGCTACTTCACATAATTTGAATCGCTAGGTCAGCAAAACGCCCAAACCCCTTCTGAGAGGTTTGGGCGTTTTGTTGACCTAGGGATTGATGGGTCGTATCAGGTCTCCGTCAGTACGGTTTTGAATCCGGCCAGCTTGCCCCCTTCGGCTTCGCCCAGCACCAGCACGGGCACCTGCGGGCCACTGCCCAAGCGGTACACCTGCACGTTGTTGAGTTCCTGCTTCAGGTACATCTGCAGGCCCTTGAAGCGGTTGGCTTGCTCGGGGTTGCCTAGCACACCGTTATCGGCGGTGTGGTTGCGCAGAAAATAAGTAAGCTCCTGCTTTTCCACTTTAGCATCAGCAGGTGCGCCGGCCAGCTTGGCCAGGGCGGCGTCCGTAATTCCGCCGGCGGGCGCATCAAAGCTAACGGGCTCCAGCGGCGCATCCGATTCGCTCATGAATACCAGGCCCTTGGTGAGGTGCTGCAGCTGCTCCAGTGTGGCATCGTTGCCAGCCTTGGTAGGGGTAGCAGCTTCATTTACTTCGGTGGTTTCGCGGCCGCCTTTGGTATCCAGAGGCGCCAAAGAAGCTGCCTCATGGCCATGCTCTGCGGCCGGAACCTTCGCGGCAATAGCCGCTGCCAGCTCCTTCATGCGGGCCTCGGCTACCTTGATTTTGGGGTTGGCGAAGTTCATATCCGACACGTTATGCATCGGAATGAGATGTATATGCGCATGCGGAACTTCAAGCCCGATAACTGCCACCCCAATGCGCTTGCACGGCACGGCAGCGCGCACACCCTTGGCTACGCGTTGCGCAAACAGGTGTAAAGCGGCCAGCTCAGCCGGGGCTAAGTCGAAGATATAGTCGGTTTCCTTTTTCGGGATTACCAGCGTGTGGCCTTCTACTAGGGGCGTAATATCCAGAAACGCTAGGTGGTGGTCGTCCTCCGCTACTTTGTAGGCAGGCAGCTCACCCGACACGATACGTGAGAAAATAGAAGGCATGAAGGAAGGTGAAGTAGAGGTGGAACAGGAATGTAGGCAAGCAGCTACAGCAGCAACCGCCTTTCAGCTCAGCCAAAGTACGAGGCAAAACGCAAAAAGGGCGAAGCCGTAGCCTCGCCCTTTTTTGTGTATTCTGTGCGGTGAAACAGGTAACTCACCATTTCACAACTTCACAATTTCGCCGCTACCGGCTGATTTCCAGAATCTGAAACTGCAGCTTGCCAGCGGGCACGGTAATTTCGGCGGTATCGCCGGCCGACTTGCCTAGCAGGCCTTTGCCGATGGGCGACTTCACGGAGATTTTACCAGCCGCCAGATTCGCTTCTTCTTCCGCCACCAAAGTGTAGTCGAGAACCATGTTGTTCTTCAGGTTCTTGAGCTTCACTTTGCTCATAATGAGCACCTTGGTGAGGTCGAGGTTGGTTTCGTCGAGTACGCGGGCGTTGCCCACGATTTCTTCCAGCTTGGAGATTTTAAGTTCGAGCAGGCCCTGAGCTTCCTTGGCCGCGTCGTACTCAGCATTTTCGCTCAGGTCGCCTTTGTCACGGGCTTCGCGCAGGTCGTCTGCTGCTTTGGCCCGGCCGCGGATTTTGAGGTCCTGAAGCTCATCCTTCAGCTTCTGAAGACCTTCCGGAGTGTAGTAGTTGATAGTAGACATGGTGGGGTGATGTAAGCTCAAAAAACAAGGAGAACGGCCAGCGTGGCTGGCCGTTCTCCCCGAACAGGTTTAGGCAAATATACGAAAACCGGACAAATAATGCGCGTGCCCTGCTAAGCACTCTTACCCGGCGCAACTCCCCTAGGCTCGCAGAAATTCGCGTAGCTTCCGCGCCAGCACCTGGTTGATTCGCTCGTAGCTCTGGAAGCTCCAGCCGCCCACGTGCGGCGACAGCACTACGTTTGGAGCTGTACGCAGGTACTCAAAGCGCGCCTGTTGCGCTGGCGTGAGGGTTGCAAGCTTTTCATTGTCGAGCACATCGAGGGCCGCGCCCCGCACCTGCCCGGTTCGTAGCCGCTGCACCAAGGCCGCGTGGTCCAGCACTTCGCCGCGGGCCGTATTCAGCAACCACAACGGGTTGCGGAAGCCCGCCAGAAATTCTTCGTTTACCACATGATGGTTGGCTTCCGAATACGGAATGTGCAGGCTCAGCACCTCGGCCCGCTCCTGCAGCTCCGTTAAGCTTACTAGGGTGGCATGGTGGTTAAGCTCCACGTTGGGGTCGTGGTCGTAGGCTAGCACGGTGCAGTCGAAGGCCTGCAGGCGGCGGGCAAAGGCTTTGCCCATATGGCCGTAGCCCAGCAACCCGATGGTTTTGCCGCCTATTTCCTCGCCTCGGTTGGCCTCGCGGCGCCACTCTCCGGCCCGCACTTCGCGGTCGGCGCGTACAATGTTTCGGAACAGAGCCAGCAACAGACCCACAGCATACTCCCCCACGGCGTCGCGGTTGCCTTCAGGTGCGTTGAGTAGCGTTACACCGGCCGCAGCCAGGGCCTCTTCGTCAATGTTATCCACCCCAGCGCCAGCCCGGCATACGTAGCGTAAGTGCGGCCCGTTGGCTAGCAGCGCGGCCTTTACGCGCACTTTGGAGCGCACAATCAATCCATCGTACGGATGCGCCGCCAGCGCCGCCGCTACTTCCGTGGGGCGCAGGTCGGGGCGGTAATGAAGTTCCACATCCAATTCCTGCAGCAAATCGGGCAAGCTCGGGTGCATTTCGTCGATGACGAGGCAGAGGGACATTTTTCGTGTGAAAAATATGAATTAGAAATGACGAGTAGCTTCTTCGTTTTCGGCACTTACCGAAGCCTGGGAATAGGTCAAAGATTCTTCCGATTCTTCGCTACTTCGGGCTGCCGCATCAACTGACACGTGTAGTTTAAGTTCAGCATCGTACCCTACTACTTGTTGCCTTACCCGACGAAAATCATAAAACCCACCCACAATAGTTTGAGGCTCTTGCCACCAGTGGTTTTGATACCCTAATGACGTGCGGCCTTCATAGTCGTTTCTAACATGGTAACCGGGAGCTTGCCTTAGCGGCTCCCAAGTTCCTTGATCCATTGTCTGGATTGCCTTCCAGAAATTCCAACTCAGTACGGCAACCACACTAGCTGCCAGCGCAAGTCCAACCCTAGCTTTGGGGCGCATGGTTAAACTGCCTTGTGCTCCTGAACGTGTTTCGTAAGGCCCACAAAATCTTGCACGCTCAATTGCTCAGCGCGCTTATCAAAAATGGGGTCAGTAGTAGTTTCTGGAAGCATACCGAACGGCTTAAGAGCGTTGCGCAGCGTTTTACGGCGGGTCTGGAAGGCTTGCTTTACTACCTGGAAAAATAGCTTTTCGTCGCAGGCCAGCTGTTGGGTTTGGTTGCGGGTGAGGCGAATGACGGCCGACTGCACCTTGGGCGGCGGGCTAAATACATGCGGCGGCACCGTAAACAGGTAATCGATGTCGTAAAACGCCTGCAGCAGCACGCTCAGAATACCGTAGGTTTTGGAGCCGGGCCCTTCGGCGAGGCGGTCGGCTACCTCCTTCTGAATCATGCCCACACACTCACGTACCTGGTGGCGGTGAGTTAGCACCTGAAAGTAAATCTGGGAGCTGATGTTGTAGGGAAAGTTACCAATGATGCTGATGGGTCGCCCGTCATAGAGCTTACCCAAGTCCATCTTCAGAAAATCCTGGGAGTAAATCCGCCCCGCCAGCGCCGGAAAATGCTTGCCCAGGTACTCCACTGAATCCCGGTCAATTTCCACCACCGCCGTTTCGTACTCGGGGTGTTGGAGCAGGGTTTGGGTGAGCACGCCCATACCGGGGCCAATTTCCAGCACCTCTTTCACGTCATCGGGCAGGCGCAGGGCTTCCACAATGTTGCGGGCAATGTTGGGGTCGTTGAGAAAGTGCTGCCCGAGGTGCTTTTTGGCTCTGACGGAATCCATGCGCGTAAAATTAAATGGGTGGCCCGACCGACAACGTGGCCGTCAGCGGGTGCTGGAGGAAGACGTTCTCGCGTATACGCTGTTCCCCAACGATTTTGCTAGGGTGCTTGCAGAAGGCAACCGCGCAGCTTGTGAGAGCAGGTAGCGGATATGCCCAAAGTGGCCTACCTTCACGCCCAAAGATACGCCGGCAGCGGCCGTTTCTCAGCGCTTTGCGCTGCAAACGGGGGTAGCAGCTGGCTTTACGGACTTAGAATCATGCCTTTATCCCTCGCATACGCCGCCGATTTTCCCTCCTTCGCGGATACCGTATTCATTCTGCCAGCCGGTACCAAAGAACTGCCCATCAGCGCCGCCGCCGATTTGCCCGAGGCAGCCCGCACCTACGTGGCAACCCAGCTCACGGCCGACGAGAAGCTAATCAGCGTGAACCAGTACACGCACCGCCATTATTACGTGGTGGCAGAAGAGAAAAAGACGGAAGCACTAACCTGCGAAGCCCTGCGCAAAGCCGGGCACCAGTTGCACGCCCGCCTGAAAGCCGATAAAGTCCCGGAGCTATTTATTAACGACTTGACCGCCAACGGGGCCCTAGCCCTGGCCGAAGGCATCGCCCTGACCGCGTATCAGTTCGAAGGCTACAAAACCGACGAGAAATCGAAAAAAACTCCCGACCTCCAGCTGATTACGCTGGTGGGCCCGCACCTGAGCACCGAAAAAGTGCAGGAGCTAGACAACATCTTGCAAGGGGTATATCTGGCCCGCGACCTAGTAAACATGCCCTACAGCCACCTCAATGCTACGCAGCTAGCCCAGCGCTTCGAGGAAGCCGGCGAAGCGGCCGGTTTTCAGGTAGAGGTGCTGGACTTTGTCCGCATTGAGTCCCTGCGCATGGGTGGCCTGTTGGCAGTAAACCAGGGCTCCCCCGAGCCGCCTACCTTCACCATTATGGAGTACAAGCCCGCCGGCGCCACCAATGCCAAGCCGATTGTGCTGGTGGGTAAAGGCGTAGTGTACGACACGGGCGGACTTAGCCTAAAGCCCACGCCCAACAGCATGGACCTGATGAAGTGCGACATGGCCGGCTCGGCGGTGGTAGTAGGTGTACTCACGGCGCTTGCTAAAAACCAGATTCCACTGCACGTTATCGGGTTGGTACCGGCCACCGACAACCGCCCCGGCGGCCCCGCCCTGGCCCCCGGCGACGTGATTACCATGTACAACGGCCTGACGGTAGAGGTAATGAACACCGATGCCGAAGGCCGCCTGATCCTGGCCGATGCCCTGGCGTTTGCCAAAAAATACAACCCCGAGTTGGTGCTCGATTATGCAACGCTTACCGGATCGGCCGCTCGTGCCATTGGCCAGGAAGGCATTGTGTTTATGGGCACCGCCGAGGAAAACGTGATGCAGGACCTAAAGCAAGCCGGCAACACCACCCACGAGCGCCTCGTGGAGTTTCCGCTGTGGGATGAATACGCCGACCACATCAAGAGCAGCATTGCCGACCTCAGCAACATGGGCAAAGCCGAAGCCGGCGCCATTTCAGCCGGTAAGTTTTTGGAGCGCTTCACGGAGGGCTACCCGTGGGTTCACTTCGATATTGCCGCGCCGGCCTTCCTTACTGCCCCCGACTCGTACCGTGGTAAAGGTGGAACCGGCACGGCCGTGCGCCTCACGTATGAGTTCCTGAAAAAGCGGGCCTAGTAACCGGCTCTCACCTGTTCCCTCCATTCTAATTACCTCCCATGCTTCCACGCATTGGCATTTCCGTCGGCGACCTGGCCGGAATCGGACCGGAAATCATATATAAGACCTTTCTTGATCAACGGCTGCTGAAGTACTGCACGCCCGTTGTGTACGGCACGGCCACTGTACTCTTCGACGACTTTCCGGCCGACGCAAACCACGACCCGCTCACGTTCCGGCAGGTGCGCGAAGCCGCGGATATTGCGCCCGGCAAGCACAACGCTGTTACCTGCTGGGACGAAGACTACACGCTCACGCCCGGCCAACCCAGCGCGGCCAGCGGTGCCGCAGCCCGCCAGAGCCTGCTGGCCGCTGCCCGCGACCTAAAAGCCGGCTTGCTCGATGCCCTGGTTACGGCCCCCATCAGCAAGGAAAACACCCAGGCCGATGACTTCCGCTTCCCCGGCCACACCGAGTTTCTGACCTCATTCTTTGAAGCCAAAGAAAGCCTAATGCTGCTGGCCAGCGAAGACCTGCGAGTAGCCACTGTCACGGGTCATATACCGCTAAAGGATGTACCGGGCCGTATTACCAAGGAACTGCTCACTACCAAACTGCGCATTTTGCTGAACTCCCTTAAGCAGGATTTCGGTATCGAGAAGCCGCGCATTGCGGTGCTCGGGCTAAACCCGCACGCTGGCGAAAACGGTTTACTAGGCACCGAAGAAGCCGAAACCGTTACACCGGTATTGCAGCAGTTTCAGCAGGAAGGCCACCTTACCTACGGCCCCTTCCCGGCCGATGGCTACTTCGGCACCGGCCAGTTCCGGCAGTTTGATGCCACACTTTCCCTCTACCACGACCAGGGGTTGATACCGTTTAAGACCCTAGCCTTTGAACGCGGCGTCAACTTCACGGCTGGCTTGCCCGTCATCCGCACCTCTCCCGACCACGGCACTGCCTATGGCTTGGCGGGCCAGTTCAAGGCCGACGAAACGTCTTTCCGGGAAGCCCTGTATATGGCCTGCGACCTAGTGCGCCAACGCAAAGCCTTGGCCGAAATTAAGCCCCTAATACCTGGGCCTGCCCCACGTGGTGGCCGACAGGAGTAGCCAGCACTAGCCCTCCAAAGCATACAAACCGCTTCGGCTCTGAACAGCAGCCGGAGCGGTTTTTTGTAATTGGCACCGTAGCAACTTCACCACACATTCTAACGCTTTCGGAAAGATTCTTTCCAAAATCGAAATATTGTTTGTGGTTTTGGAATAATGCTGGTAAGTTTGCAGCCACAAATCCTGGGTACAGCAGCGGTTGCTGTTCTTTCTTCTGTTTACATGACGCTTCACACTCCCGCTGACTACCGAACTGCCCTGCGCCGCCTGGATGCATTGGTGGCGGCTGGTTTTGAGGGGAATGCAACACTGGAGGCAGAGTTTAGAGAGCTGATTGCGGCCCTTGATATGTACGAAGGCCAGTTGGGCTTACTACCCATCCCCAACCTTCCAACCTCCTTGGCCGAAATGATTGAGCTGAAACGACAACAGATGCGGCTCAAGCAAAAGGAGCTGGCTGAGTTGCTGGAAGTACCAGCGGGTCGCCTTTCGCAAATTCTTAGCGGGAAGCGCCGTGTAACCCTGGATCTGGCCAAGCGGCTGTATGAGCGACTGGGCATTCCGCCAGATTTCATTCTTAAAAACGCCTAGCCAGCCTCTCTACAGCGCTTCTGCTTTTACAAAACGGGGAAAACTTTCTACTTTTGCCCCCTGCTACAAATTAGCCGTGAAGAAGGATCCTAAATTCGATATCAACATTGCCCGTCTGGCCGACAAAACGCATCACTTCGCGTTTACGTTGGACAAGGCTTTTTTTGAGCAGTTTGACCAGGAGCTCATTCCGGATGGCAACGTTCAGGCTGATGTGACGCTCACCAAAACCGAGCGCCTCATCACCGTGGATTTTGACCTGCACGGCACCGTGCGCCAGATCTGCGACCGTAGCCTGGATGAGTTTGACCAGAAGGTGGAAGCGCACGAGCAGCTGCTGGTGCGCTTCGGCGACCAGAACCTAGAACTGGATGACAACGTGCTGCAAATCACGCCCGATACCCAGACGCTGCCCCTGGCCCAACACCTCTTTGATTACATCGGCTTGGCCTTGCCCATGAAGAAGCTGCACCCGCGCTTCCAGAATGAGCCCGATGAAAACCCCGATGCCGACGCCAAACTCATTTTCACTACCCGTAAGGAAGGCGAAGATGACGAGGATGACGACAACGACCCGCGCTGGAATGCGCTGCGCAACCTCAACTAGGCGCGCGCCCTGCTGACTTCCGTTTGTAAATTTTCTCTTTGCTTTTAATTCCCCTTTTCAACCATGGCACATCCTAAGCGCCGGACCTCCTCCGCTACCCGTAACAAACGTCGTAGCCACTACAAACTGACTCCGAAAGCCGTAACTATGTGCTCGACGACCGGCGAACTGCACTTGCGTCACAAAGCGTACGTAGTTGACGGTGACCTGTACCTGAACGGTAAAGTAGCCATCAAAGACTACGCTCCCGTAGCTGCTCCGGTCGCTACCGACAACGACGAAGAATAGTCGTTCGTTAGCCGCTTTCTTACCTATGCGGCGGTAAAGCCATTGGCCTCCGGATTATTGCCTAGCTGCTTCAGCAGGTAGTAATCCGGAGCTTTGGTGCCCCGCATAGCTTCTCTCCCGGACCTCTTTGATTCTCCGTTCATGAAGATAGCCCTGGACGCAATGGGGGGCGATTTTGCTCCTCAGGCCGCCGTCGATGGAGCCGTACTGGCCGCTCAAGCGCTAGCCGGTAAGGCTCAGATAGTGCTCATCGGCCAGGAAGACGCCGTACGCCCCCTGCTAGCCCAACATGGTGCTGCCGCTACCGACCTTTTACTAGTACCTGCTTCGCAAATCATTGAGATGGGCGAGCACCCGGCAAAAGCCTACCAGCAAAAGCAAGATTCCAGCATTGCCGTAGGCTACCGTATGCTGGCCACCGGCGAAGTAGAAGCGTTCTGCTCAGCGGGCAATACCGGCGCTATGCTGGTGGGAGCTATGTTCAGCGTGAAGGCGGTATCGGGGGTTATGCGCCCGGCCATTGCTAACTTTGTTCCCAAGACGCACGGTGGCTTAGGCATCATGCTGGATGTAGGTGCCAACGCCGAATGCAAGCCCGAAATGCTGGAGCAGTTTGGTGAGTTAGGCTCCCTCTATGCCCAGCATGTACTAGGCATCGAAAAGCCTAAAGTTGGCTTGATGAACCTGGGGGAAGAAGAAGGCAAAGGCACCGCCAATACGCAGGCCGCCTACCAGCTGCTGAAAGTGAATCCGCACATTCACTTCATCGGAAATATCGAGGGTCGCGACTTGTTTAATGACAAAGCGGACGTTATTGTCTGCGACGGATTTACCGGCAACGTGGTACTCAAAATGGCAGAGTCGGTGTACGACATCCTCGCCGAAAAGAACATCCACGACCCCTTCCTTGACCAGTTCAACTACGAAGCTGTTGGGGGCTCTCCTATCCTGGGCATTAACGATAATGCCATCATCGGGCACGGAGTAAGCACACCTCAAGCTATCTGCAATATGCTGTTGCAAGGGTACCAAATGGCTAGCTCTGGCATCGCCGACCAGATAAAAGCCACCTTTAAATCTTAAGAGCGACACAAGTCCGGCAGCTGAGCCGGACTTTTCCTTTTGCCGCGTTTTCCGTTCCCTCTCTAATGAAGATTACCGCTGCCATCACCGGAGTCGGCTCTTACGTGCCCGACTACGTGCTTACTAATCAGGAGCTCGAAACAATGGTCGAGACAACTGACGAGTGGATTATGAGCCGAACCGGAATTCAGGAGCGGCACATTCTGAAGGGCGAAAACCAGGGAACCTCCGTAATGGGCATAAAAGCGGTAGAGCAGCTGCTGGCTAAAACCGGCACCTCGGCCGCCGACATTGACCTGATTATTTGCGCTACTACCACTCCCGACTTGGTGTTTCCGGCTACTGCCAACATCATCTCGGCCGCGGTGGGGGCTACTAAAGCCTTCAGTTTTGATATGCAGGCGGCTTGCTCAGGCTTTATGTACGCACTGGCAACGGGCTCACAGTTTATTGCCACCGGCACTTACAAAAAGGTAATTGTGGTGGGCGCCGACAAAATGTCGAGCATCATCGACTACACCGACCGCTCTACCTGCATCATTTTTGGTGATGGCGCCGGCGCGGTGTTGCTGGAGCCCAACCAGGATGGACTAGGTCTGCTCGACCAGGAATTGCATTCTGATGGCAATGGCGAACAGTATCTGCACCAGAAAGCTGGTGGCTCCCGCCGCCCGCCCTCAGCGGAGACAGTAGCAAACCGGGAGCATTACGTACACCAAGAAGGCGCAGCTGTTTTCAAGTTTGCTGTAAAAAACATGGCCGATGTGGCCGCACAGGTAGCGGACCGCAATGGTTTGAACCCTGAAACTATTGATTGGCTGGTGCCACACCAGGCCAACAAGCGCATTATAGATGCTACGGCAAACCGCGTGGGCATTGGCCCGGAAAAGGTGATGCTCAACATTCATAAGTACGGCAACACCACCAACGGTACCATTCCGCTGTGCCTCTCCGACTACGAGTCGAAGCTGCGCAAAGGCGACAACCTCATTATTGCGGCCTTTGGGGGCGGCTTTACCTGGGGTGCGCTGTACCTGAAATGGGCGTATGATCCGAAGCCTGGACCTGCGGCTGCCTAATTCCGGCGGCGCGAAACCAGAAAACCTCTATACTTGCACTCCCGACGTGCCGCCCCGCCAACTTTTCGGGACGGCACGTTGCGTTTCCACCCTAGTAACTCTCTTTCTGAATGTTGAAGATGCAGAGCTGAGCCGGTCGTTTCCGCCAGACTTTTCTTTGGATTTTCTTCTTTTAATTTCTCTTTCCCACCATGGCCACGACCGCAGACTTTCGCAACGGGCTCGTTTTGAACTACAACGGCGAGTTGCACGTCATCACCGAATTTCAGCACGTAAAACCCGGCAAAGGCCCGGCTTTTGTGCGCACCAAGCTCCGCAACATTAAAACCGGCCGCGTACTTGATAACACCTTCAACGCTGGGGTGAAAGTGGAAACTGCCCGCGTAGAGCAGCGCCCGCACCAGTACCTGTACAAGGACGACTACGGCTACACGTTCATGGACAATGAATCGTTTGAGCAGGTAGTGTTGCCCGAAGCTATGGTCCCCTTCGCCGACCTGATGAAAGAAGGCCAAGTAGTTACCATCCTGTTCCACGCCGAAACAGAGCAGCCGCTTACGGCCGAATTGCCCACCACGGTGGAGCTAATGGTAACGTACACGGAGCCCGGCCTAAAGGGCGATACCGCCACGAACACGCTCAAGCCCGCCATTGTAGAAACGGGGGCCCGCATTCAGGTGCCGCTGTTTATTGATACCGACACCAAAATTCGCATCAAGACGAGCGACTACTCCTATGTCGAAAGAGTCAAGTAAGCAGCCCAATAAGCCCACTGTCGCCCCCATGAAAGCCAAAGAACTCCAGGAACTCATCGACTTCATTGCCAAGTCGGGTCTGAACAAAGTCAACATCGAAACCGACGAATTTAAAATCTCGGTTCAGCGCGAGCCCAACACGAAAGTGGTAAGCGGCGGGATGATGTCTCAGCCGGCTGCTGCCGCAGCCCCAGCGGCTCCGGCCGCGGCAGCAGCTCCGGCACCCGCAGCTGCTCCGGCAGCAACTCCTGCGGCTCCGGCTGCAGAAGCTGCCGGTGGTAACTATGTGCCCTTGAAAGCCCCGATGATTGGCACCTTCTACCGCAGCAACAGCCCCGACTCGCCGGCGTTTGTGCAAGTAGGCGACCTAGTAGAAAAAGGTCAGGTGATCTGCATTATTGAAGCCATGAAGCTGTTCAATGAAATTGAAGCAGAGCAGGCTGGCCGTGTGGTTAAAGCAATGGTAGAAAATGCTTCGCCCGTGGAGTACGATCAGCCACTGTTCCTGATTGAGCCAATGTAATTGATTGGGGTCTTGGGGTCTTGGGGAAGTAGGGTTTACGCTTGTTACAAGGCTAGCCCTAACTCCGCAAGGCCCTTCCCTTTTTCCTCAAGACCCCACGCTCCCTAGCCCCCAGACCCCACTCATGTTCAAAAAAATACTGATTGCCAACCGGGGCGAAATTGCGCTGCGCGTAATTCGGACCTGCAAGGAAATGGGCATCAAAACGGTGGCCGTGTATTCGACGGCCGATAAGGAAAGCCTGCACGTTCGGTTTGCGGATGAAGCCGTGTGCATTGGGCCTCCTAGCTCCGCCCAAAGTTACCTGAGCATCCCTACCCTGATTGCGGCGGCTGAAATCACCAACGCCGACGCCATTCACCCAGGCTATGGCTTCCTGTCGGAAAACGCAGAGTTCTCGCGGGTTTGCCAGGAAAACGGCATCAAGTTCATCGGGGCCACGCCCGAGATGATTAATCAGATGGGTGATAAAGCCTCGGCTAAAGCCACCATGATCAAAGCTGGGGTGCCCTGCATTCCAGGCTCGGTTGGTCTGCTTGATTCCGTGGAGCAAGGCAAGAAAATAGCCAGCGAAATTAAGTACCCCGTTATCCTGAAGGCCACAGCCGGCGGCGGCGGACGCGGTATGCGCATTATCAACTCCGAAGACGAGTTTGAGAAGGCCTGGAACGACGCCCGTACCGAATCCAAAGCAGCTTTCGGCAACGATGGCATGTACCTGGAGAAGTTCGTGGTGGAGCCCCGTCACATTGAGATTCAGGTGTGCGGCGACCAGTACGGCCATGTGTGCCACCTTTCGGAGCGCGACTGCTCCATTCAGCGCCGCCATCAGAAGCTGGTAGAAGAGGCCCCCTCTCCTTTCATGACGGATGATTTGCGTGAGCGGATGGGTGCCGCAGCCATTGCCGGAGCTTCCGCTATCGGCTACGAAGGCGTGGGCACCATCGAGTTCCTGGTGGATGCTAACCGCGACTTTTACTTCATGGAGATGAACACCCGCATTCAGGTGGAGCACCCCGTGACGGAAGAAGTTATCAACTACGACCTGATTAAAGAGCAAATCAAGGTAGCAGCAGGCATTCCGATTACGGGCAAGAATTATACGCCCAAGATGCACGCCATGGAATGCCGCATCAACGCTGAAGATCCGGCGAACAACTTCCGCCCCTCACCCGGCAAAATCACGGTGCTGCACATCCCCGGAGGCCATGGTGTACGCGTAGATACGCACGTATATGCTGGCTACCAGATTCCGCCAAACTACGACTCGATGATTGCCAAACTCATTACGGTAGCACAAACCCGCGAGGAGTGTATCGTGAAGATGAAACGCGCCTTGTCGGAGTTCGTGGTAGAAGGCGTTAAGACAACCATTCCGTTCCACCTTAAGCTCATGGATAACGAGCAGTTCAAGGCCGGAGACTTCACCACCAAATTCCTGGAAACTTCCTTCGACTTTTCGGAGCTGTAAGAGGCACTTCCTTAAGAAGCTAAAAAGGGTCTGATCCGTAGGGGTCAGACCCTTTTTTGTTGCCAAGCATAAATTGCACTAAATCAACACAACACCATTAATTGTAAACAGAACATTACCGCTTGAAAGTTGCACCAATAATTGACTAAAACAGGATAACAAAGCATCAATCCGGTTAAAAAACCGGTCAAATTCAGGTTAGTAACCACTCACTATTAATTTTCGAATAGCCAAAATAGTATTACATATTTAATATTGAGCTCCTCTATACTTGCACTGTTCTTCTACTACCAACCAAAACACCCACTCGAATGAAAACAAAATCAGTGGTGGCCCTATGGGGGCTGCTGACTGCGGGCACGCTATTTTCGGCCTGCAACAAAGAGGTAGCCACGCCGGCTCCCCCGGCCCCAATTACAGCCAGCACCAGCAGCAATGCCGTTGTTGCAAATGGCGTAATGATGCAAGGTTTTTATTGGGATGTACCCATCAGCAACCCCGCTGGCTCATGGTGGCAGAATCTGGGCTCGAAGGCAGCTGAGTTAAAGGCAGCCGGTATCACGGCACTCTGGATACCACCGGCTTACAAAGGTGGCAGCGTGAATGACGTAGGCTACGGCGTGTACGACCGGTACGACCTCGGCGAATTCAACCAGAAAGGCACCATCCCTACGCGTTACGGCACCATCGGGCAGCTGCAGTCGGCGGTAACGGCGCTGCACAACCAGGGCATTCAGGTGTACGAGGATATGGTGATGAACCACCTGACCTTTGCTGATAACCAGGAGCTAGCGAACAACCAGTACAACGTGTACACCAGCTTCACGTACCCGGGCCGCAACAACACCTACAGCTCGTACAAGTGGCACTGGTACAACTTCAGCGCTACCCAGCAGGCTCCTAATAATGGCTGGTATCAGTGGTACTCCTACGATTTCCAACCTTACGCCAACGGCGACGCGTACGATAACCTGCTAGGCTCCGAAATCCGGTATGCCGACGTAAACAACGCCAACGAAACCATTACGTGGGGTAACTGGATTACCAACAAGCTCGGCCTAGATGGATACCGCCTAGACGCTACCAAGCACATTCAGACCAGCTACATAAACCGGTGGTTGGATAACGTGAAGGGCACCCGCTTTGCCGTGAGCGAAGCTTGGTTCCGCGACCTGAACGAGCTGAAAAACTATGCCGCCGCTACCGGTGGCCGCACCAGCCTCTTCGATGTACCGCTGCACTACACGTTTGCCGACATGAGCAACGGTAATGGCAGCTGGGATATGCGCGGCCTGCAGTTTGCCGGCTTCACCGAAGCCAATGGCCCGCTGTCGGTTTCCTTTGTAGATAACCACGACACCGACCACCCTGGCGCGCTTTACTCGCCGGTTACCAATCTCAAGATGCTGGCCTACGCCTACATCCTGACTCGCGAGAAAGGCTACCCCTGCGTTTTCTACAAAGACTACTACAACTACGGCCTCGGCGCCCAGATCAAGAAGCTCACGGAAATTCGTCGGGCTAACGCCTACGGCACCGGCTTTGAGTACACGAGCGTGAACGACGCCGATGTGTATGCCTACTCCCGCTCGGGCGATGCCACGCACGCCGGCCTGCTCGTGCTACTGAACGATGGTGGCTCAGCGCGCACCAAGGGTATTACTACCCCCTTCAAGAGCGCAACCCTCACCGACAAAACCGGCAACAGCACCAGCACCATTACGACTGATGCCAACGGCTACGGCGTATTTCCGGTAAATGCGCGCAGCTACTCCGTATGGGTACCCGGCACGGTAGGCGGCACTACGCCTCCTCCTACCACAGGCACCACGGCCGTGACGTTTAACGTGACCTATAGCAACACAGTATCGGGCCAGGATGTGTACGTGGTGGGCAGCACGGCTCAGCTAGGCAGCTGGAACACGGCAAATGCCATCAAGCTCAGCGGCGCGGCCTATCCGAAGTGGAGCGGCACCGTGAACCTGACCAGTGGCGTTTCAGTGCAGTACAAATACATCCGTAAAGATGGCGCCGGCAATGTGCTCTATGAAGGCGGCTCCAACCGCACCTTCACCCCATCGGGCACTACGCAAACGCGTACCGATACGTGGCAATAACTGCTAAAAGCTTCACATGTGAGTGATTCCCAGAAAGGGGCTAGCCAAGTGGTTAGCCCTTTTTTGCACCCAAGTTCTTTCCAACCACTAGCCCCTACCAGCAGCCAAACCACTCTACCCTGGGTTCATACTGGCTGCCGGCTATCGGCAACACAACAAAAAAGGTCGACGCATGTGCGCCGGCCTTTTTGTTGTAGTATTGGTGTGTTACACTTCAGGAACCGTATGCTCGATTTCGTGCACTAGTTCGCCGTACCATTCTTCGCCGTATTTGCGGATAAGCGGCTCTTTCAGGAACTGATACACGCGCACCCCTAGGCTGGCGCCAAAGGAACAGGCGGGTGAGCAAATCGTCCACCGGTCGTAATTGAGGGCCTCAAATCCTTCGTACTTGGTAATCCGGATGGGGTACAAGTGGCAGCTGATGGGCTTTTTGAAGCTAGTAGCGCCCGCCAGGTAGGCCTGCTCGATGCCGCACTTCAGAATGCCACGCTCATCATATAATGCATAGGCGCATTCCCGGTCGTTGATGGTGGTAGTGCTGTAGTCGCCTTCCCAATCTTTGATGTAGAGGCCCTGCTCCTCGATAGCCTGACGGCCAGCCTCGGTAAGGAACGGCTTGATGGCTTCGTACTCGTTCTGCAGAATCTGCAGCTCGTTGTCTTCCAAGGGCGCGCCCAGGTCACCTTCTACACAGCAGGCACCTTTGCAGGCTTCGAGGTTGCAAACGAAAAAATTATCCCGAACGTCGTCGGAAATCAGGGTATTCTGAATCTGAATCATGTGCTACTGTTTGCTCGGGTTTCCTAGCCCAATGGGTGCTAACACCTACTGCCAGCTGCTGGTGCCTTCCCGGGCGAGCAAACAAGGCACAAAGATACCTGAATTACCGCAGCGCCCACAGCACTTTCTCCGTCAGCTCGCACTGCCGCTGGTGCGAATACGTAGCCAGCGCCTGCCTCTGGGCCTGCTGACCAAGCCGTGTTGCTAGGTCTTTATCCTGCACCAACCGTCGGATAGCTTGCGCGAAAGCAGCAGCATCGCGCAGCGGAAATAGCAGGCCGGTTTTGTTTTCTTCTACTATCTCCAGCGTGCCCCCGGTGGCAGACGCCACTACAGGTAGCCCTGTGGCCATGGCCTCTATCGTGACCATGCCGTAGGTTTCGTTAACGGAAGCTGTGATAGAAATATCCATGGCGCGATACGCTACCTCCGGATGGGGCGTGAACTCCCGCACATGCACCACGCTAGCTAGCCCTAACGCCTCAACCCTTGCCAGCACAGCTTGGCGGTACGCATTGCCCTCGTTGCGGGTCGATTCGCCAACCAGCAGCAAGTGCAGCTGCGGATACTGCTGGCGCAGCCCTGCCAGCGCTTCTACCACAAAATCCTGCCCTTTCCCTTCATCAAAGCGGCCAATGAGGCCTAGTAGCACAACATCATCGGGCAACGTTAGGTTGAGCTGCGCTCGAGCTTGGGCTTGGGTTAGAGCCGGATCGGCAAACTTTTCTAGCTCGATGCCCAGCGGCACCACATGCAGCTTACTGGCCGCGAGGCGCGTTTTTTCCAGCACCTGCCGTGCTAGGCCGGGCAGCGGAGAAAGCCAGGCATCGAGGGCGCGGTAGCGTAGCGTGTGCAGCAGTCCGCGCTTCGGCAGGCCCAGCTGCATGTGCTGCTGGTACACCACCCGCAGCGCAGGCAACCGCAGTGTTTTGCACAGCACTGCCAAACCCAGGTCGCCGTTGCGGGTGACCACCAGCACCTGGGTGCCGAAAGCCCGCAGGATGCCGGCTAGGCGCCCGGCGGCCGGAACGTCGGCCGCTTTCCATGGATTGCGCAGGAACACAACCGGCACGCCTACCTCTTGGGCCCGGGCGGCAATAGGCGAAGCTTCTAGCGTGATAATCTGCACGGGCCAACCGCGGCGCTGCATCCAGTCCGCGAAACGCACGGTATTGAGCTCTAATCCGCCCCAGCTTTTAGAAAGGCAGAGCAAGGAAATCGGGAACTTGACCAGATTAGCGGGGGTAGCAACAGCATTCACCGCACGAAGATACAAGAGCGTCTTATGCTGTGCTGTTTGGTTGTCTGGCGTTTGGGCCGGCAGTAGCATCAGAATCAGAACCGCTGGCAACGAATCTGTCGGCGCTTTGGTTAGGACTAGGGGCCTTTTGCGGCTGAACCGCGCTGTTCTTTGCGCCGAGCCGCAGTGGAGGCGAAGTACTACCTCTTCGGCGTTTCAATACCCCACCCGAAAGCCCTACCTTTGCTAACAAGCCAAAAAGCTTAGTTTCCGATCTGACTGACACGCATGGCACTTGATTATCATTCGTTATTGAACCCCTCGCAGGCAGCTGCCGTGATGCAAATTGACGGCCCCTGCATGATTATAGCAGGCGCTGGTTCCGGCAAAACCCGGGTGCTCACGTACCGCATTGCCAACCTGCTCGAACAGGGCGTTGACCCGTTCAATATCCTGGCCCTGACTTTTACCAACAAGGCGGCCAAAGAGATGCGCGCCCGTATTGAGAAGGTGGTAGGCCCGAACGCCAAAAACCTCTGGATGGGCACCTTCCACAGCATTTTTGCCCGCATCCTGCGTTCCGAGGCCGATAAAATCGGCTACCCTCGCTCCTTTACCATCTACGACACCCAGGACAGCAAAACGCTGATTGGGCAGATTCTGAAAGAGCTGGAGCTAGACGACAAGCTCTACAAGCCAAACATGGTACTGGGGCGGATATCAGCAGCGAAAAACAAGCTGATTTCGGTGCAGCAGTACCTCAACGACCCAGTTATCCGCCAGGACGATGAGGCCGCACTGCGCCCTAAGCTCGGCGTGATTTACCAGCAGTACGCCAACCGGTGCTTCAAGGCCGGCGCCATGGACTTCGACGACCTGCTGTATCAAACCAACGTACTGTTCAAGGACCACACGGATGTGCTCAACAAGTACCAGAACATGTTCCGGTACGTGATGGTCGACGAGTATCAGGACACCAACTACTCGCAGTACCTAATTGCGCGCAAGCTGGCGGCTAAAGAGCGGAATATTTGCGTGGTAGGCGACGATGCCCAAAGCATTTACGCTTTTCGGGGCGCTGATATTCAGAATATTCTGAACTTCGAGAAGGACTATCCGGAGCTGCAGGTGTTCAAGCTGGAGCAGAACTACCGCTCTACCAAGAACATTGTGCGGGCCGCTAACTCGGTTATCAAAAACAACCAGGCCCAGCTGCGCAAAGATGTATTCTCGGATAACGAGGAAGGCCCCCTGATTGAGGTCTTGAAGGCCGCTTCGGATAACGAGGAAGGCAAGCTGGTGGCCAACAGCATCTACGAGGACAAGATGAACCATCACTTGTCGTACGATGATTTTGCCATCCTGTACCGCACCAACGCCCAGAGCCGGGCCATGGAGGAATCCTTGCGCAAGCTCAACATCAAGTACAAGATTGTGGGCGGCTTGAGCTTTTACCAGCGCAAGGAAATCAAGGACCTAGTAGCCTACCTGCGCCTGACGGTAAACCCCAATGATGAGCAGGCGTTGCGCCGGGTTATCAACTACCCCAAGCGCGGCATCGGGGATACGACCATTGCCAAGCTCATCAACGCGGCTGAGGAATCAAACCACACCATCTGGGAAGTGGTAGCTAACGCCGATCAGTTCTTGCCAACGCGCGCCGCCAACCCCATTGTTGATTTTGCCGAGAAGATTAAGGCCTACACCGCGGTAGCCGCGAAGGACGACGCGTTTGAGGCAGCCAAGTTCATTGCCAAAAACTCGGGCATGATTGAGGAACTCTATGCCGATAAAAGCATCGAGGGCCTTTCGCGCTACGAAAACATTCAGGAACTGCTCAACGGCATCAAGGCCTTCGTGGAAGATCCGGAGCGCGAGGATAAAACGCTAGGCTCCTTCCTGCAGGATATTGCCCTAGTAACCGATGCCGACACGAAGGATGCCCAGAGCGAGGGTGAGCAGGTGACCATGATGACGATTCACTCGGCCAAAGGCCTAGAGTTTAGGAACGTGTACATCGTGGGTATGGAGGAAAACCTCTTCCCGTCGCAGATGATGATTACCTCGCGGGCTGACCTGGAAGAAGAGCGTCGCCTGTTTTACGTGGCCATTACCAGAGCAGAGAAGAAGCTGACCCTGAGCTATGCCACATCGCGCTACCAGTGGGGCAACCTGCGCAGCTGCGAGAAAAGCCGCTTTCTGGATGAAATTGACCCACAATACGTCGACTTCAAATTCTCGGCGGGCCCTGTTGGCAGTACTGGCCCGGGTGAGTCGCCGTTTGGACACGTGTTTGAGCGGCGCAGCAACCTAGTACCGCCGGCGCCACGCAAAACTGTAGCTACCAAGTACTCTCCTCCCGCTGACTTCAAGCCCTCCGACACGAGCAACTTGCAAACCGGGCAGCGCGTGGAACACCCCAAGTTTGGGTTTGGCACCGTTTCTAAGCTTGAAACTGTATCAGGCTCTACCAAGGCCATTATCCTGTTTGAGGAAGTAGGCGAAAAAACCCTACTGCTGAGCTTTGCCAAGCTGCGGGTACACTAGCACAAAATTAGAGCTGAAACCGCCGGCCCATGGTATATCTGAGTTGCTGTTTGTAAGGAACTCAAGTACTCCGTGGGCCGGCGGATTATCCTGGAGGTGTACCCAAATTGCCATATTCGCGTTACTTTAGATACTTGTAGCACGGCTGTAGCCCGTCGTTCCTTCTTGCCTGACCTTGCCGCTGGCCTTCCTGTGCAAAATAGGATGCCAAAGGGGCAAGGTTTGGCGTATATTTGGCCCTCCGAATACCATTTTCATGACCTTACCTTCTCTTCATAAGCACGAGCTGCTCCAGCGTGAGTACGGCCAGAGCACCTTCCAGCTTGTGCAGCAACTGCGCGACGTGGAAGACCGTGCCGAGCGTACGCGCCGGGCACAGCAAATTGTGCAGCTTATTTTCCGCATTCAGCCCGCCCTCCGCGACCAACCTGATTCCCAGCAAAAAGTATGGAATCATATTTTTGAAATGGCTGATGGCGAGCTGGACGTAGATGCGCCATTTCCGCTGGTAGCCCAGGCCAATTTGCCAGCCCCTAAGCGGGTAGCCTACCCTAGCAAAGGCCCCAAGCTTCGCGCCTATGGCCGCGCCGTTGACCAGCTCATCGAGAAAGCCCTGACCATTGAAGACCCAGCGGAACGTGAGCAGGCAACCATCGTCATTGGCCGCACCATGAAGTTCCTGTACCGCTCGCACAACAAGGAAAACGCCAAGGATGTCACTATTCTGAAGCACCTGAAAGAGCTTTCAGGCGGACAGTTGGTGTTAGATGCCGACCAGGTAGAAGCCCAGAATCTGTTTGAATTTTCTATCCCCGCCGTTGGCAGCCGGCCCGCGCCGTTTGTGGTGCCTCAGCCCCGCCAACAGCAGGACCGAGACGTACGCCGCGGAGGTGGCAACAACAATAACCGCCGCGACAAACAGCGGCGTGGTGGCAAAAAAGGCCGCCAAGAACCACAACAACCACCGCAATAAGGAGCCGCGCTGTTTTTAGGTACATCCTGAAAGCAGCAGAGCACAGTCCGGCGTATTTTTTCTTTTACACTAGCCAACAGCTACTAGCTTACCGCTACCAGCTCCCTTTTTCATGGCCTCTTTTGAAGTTATCGGCGGTCAGCCGCTGAAAGGTGAAATCGTGCCTCAGGGCGCCAAAAACGAAGCTCTCCAAATTCTGTGTGCCGTGCTGCTCACAGATGAGCCCGTTACGATTTCCAATATCCCGGACATCCGCGACGTAAACAAACTCATTGAGCTTCTGCGGGATATGGGCGTAAAGGTGGGCAAGCTCGCCAACGATACCTACCGCTTCCAGGCCGATGACGTGCACCTGGATTACCTGGATACGCAGGAGTTTGTGGCGCAGGGCCGCTCCTTACGCGGCTCCGTGATGATTCTGGGGCCCATGCTGGCTCGCTTCGGCAAGTGCCAGCTACCCAAGCCCGGCGGCGACAAAATCGGACGCCGCCCCCTCGATACGCACTTCGTTGGCTTAGAGAAGCTAGGCGGCAAGCTCACGCTGGAAGGCAAAGACTTCTACCGCATCAGCACCGAAGGCCGCCTGAAGGGCAATTACATGCTCCTCGATGAGGCTTCCGTAACGGGTACCGCCAACATCGTGATGGGCTCCGTACTGGCCGAGGGAATAACCACCATCTACAATGCCGCCTGCGAGCCGTATTTGCAGCAGCTGTGCAAAATGTTGGTGCGGATGGGCGCTAAAATCAACGGCATCGGCTCGAACCTGCTCACCATTGAAGGCGTGGAGCGCCTAGGTGGCACGGAGCATCGCATGCTGCCCGATATGATTGAAATCGGCTCGTTTATAGGCTTGGCGGCCATGACGGGTTCGGAAATCACCATCAAGGATTGCCAGATTCAGGAGTTGGGCTTAATTCCGGACACGTTCCGCAAGCTGGGCATTCAGCTCGAATTCCGCGGCGACGACATTTATGTACCGGCAAAGGACAACTACGAAATTGCTACCTACCTCGACGGCAGTATCTTGACCATTTCCGACCATACGTGGCCTGGCCTCACGCCCGACCTGCTGAGCGTGCTGCTGGTGGTGGCTACTCAGGCCAAAGGCACGGTGCTTATTCACCAGAAAATGTTTGAGTCACGGTTGTTTTTCGTGGACAAGCTCATCGACATGGGCGCGCAAATCATTCTCTGCGACCCGCACCGCGCCACCGTTATCGGCCTCGACAAGCGCAACCAACTGCACGGTATCACCATGACCTCGCCCGATATTCGCGCCGGGGTAGCGTTGCTTATTGCTGCGCTTTCGGCCGATGGCCGCAGCGTGATTGAAAATGTGGAGCAGATTGACCGCGGGTACCAAAACATTGATAAGCGCCTCACGGCGCTGGGGGCCCACATTCGGCGCATCTAGCCTATTAGTTACTACCCCTTACTTTCTCCTAAACCGCCCGGCCTTTTCTGAAAGGGTCGGGCGGTTTTAGGTTATGGCCAGCGGCCGGGAAACACTTTCGCCCTTTTCAGGACGTACCGCTGGGTTACGTTATCAGCTCCCGGGTATAAACCGCCAGAAGCTGCGCAGCTTTTTTCATCCCATTCTTCTTCCCTCCTATCCGATGAAAAAGTATGTGTATCTGCTCCCACTGTTGGGGCTGATGCTGACGCAGTGCGCGTCCGCAGATTCTGATTTTTCCGTTCCCGCTCCAGATGCGGCCACAGCTGCACAAGTTCCGACCTCCACTGCAAGCCCATCTGCCACTGATGTACCGCTGGCCCGCTTGTGGCGAGCGGCCGGGCACCTGGTAATATACCAGGGTGAAATGGAGCTAGAAGTGGCCGATTTCAAACAAGCTACATTCGGCCTCGACAGCACCCTAACCCATTTTGGCGCCTACCTCACCGATGCCCATGAAACCACAGATGCAGGACGCCATCAGCAGAAGCTCACCGTCCGGGTTCCATCTGCGCAGTTCCTGACCCTCACAGCCGCTCTAACCCAGCTTGGCACCGTCCGAAGCAAGGACCTCAGTTCCCGGGACATTGCGGCCGAGCTAGCGAAGTCCCGTGCCAGTGCTACTAACTTAACCGACACTACTACCTCGTACTACCCTCCCGCCGAAGCCCAACTGCTGGCGCAGCAAGCGGCCCTAGCAACACTTCAGCTCACGTATTACCAGCCTCGTAGCGCTGCTGACCTTTCGACGGCCACACCGCTTTTTATGCGCTTGCAGGAAGGCTGGAGCGTTGGCTGGCACCTGTTGAGCTCGGTGCTGGTAATTGGGGCGTATTGCTGGCCTCTGCTGTTAGGCTTTGCTGGGTGGGCTGCTTACCGCTGGCACCGGCGTAGCTCAGCGGCATCGACCTACCCCGTTACCGCCCGTGCATCCTAAAAACCAGATACTAAAGCAGAATCTAGTGCCGTTACCCACCTGATGGCAGCTAGTGGGGGTTCTTGTTTTCTATTTCAGATAGTTTTATGGGTATTCGAACGAGGTTACTGGCAGCGCTGGCCGGCGCGGCTTTAACAGCCTGCAGCGGCCAGCAAGAAAACAAAGATGGAGCCCAAGCCCCACAAGAAGACCGGAACATTCAGGTGATGGCACTTGAAGCTCCTCCTCTTGCTCCTGCTGCCCCGGAAGCTCCCGGGCCGCCCTCGCAAGAGAGCATTGCCAGCGGCGCTGCCCAACCATCGGCTGTGCCGGCAGCCAATCGGAAGCTGGTGTACCATGCCGATGTACGCATTCGGGTGGAAGATTTGCCCCGTGCCAATGCGCGCATGGACAGCCTCACACAGGCCCTAGGTGCCTTTGTAGAGCAAGCCTCGGAAGTCCGGGAGAATGGGCGGTGGAATCATCAGATGGAAATTCGGGTGGCTCCGTCGCGCTTTCAAACCCTGCTGGCGCGCCTTAACGGGCTAGGCACGCTGGAGTCCAAAACCCTCAGCACCGATGATGTTACGGCTGAGCATGCAGATGTGTCGGCTAGGTTGCGTACCAAGCGCGCCGTAGAGCAGCGCTATATTGCGCTACTTAGCCAAGCCAAGAAAATAACTGATATCCTGGAAATCGAGGCCAAGATTGGGGAAACTAGGGAAGACATTGAGTCAACAGAAAGTCGCCTGAAAACGCTCAATGATGAAGTAGCCTATTCCACCATCACGCTCTCCTATTTCCAAATCCTGACGTTGCCCGCCCCAGAGGCACCGGTACTTTCCTTCCGAAGCCGGTTGGCCGAATCGTTTTACAACGGCTGGGAACTGATGACAGGATTGGTCCTCGCTCTCGTCACGGCGTGGCCCCTCCTGTTGCTGGGTATCATGTTGCTGCTGGTTGTACGTATGCTGCGCCGCAGACGGGCCGCCCAGGCGCCGCAACAACTTGTGTAACAAGCAATTTACTAGGCCTCGATAAACGACAAACCCCGGCTAGCGCTAAACTAGTCGGGGTTTGTCGTTTATCAGGACCTAGTACTATCCGCGGTCCGTCACCATATCAATAACCGAGGTTACCAGTGACAGCACAATGCTAAAAATGAGGGCCGAGAAGAAGCCATCCACCTCAAAGCCGGAAAGCAGGTAGCTAGCCAGCATCACGATAAGGGCGTTGATTACAAACAGGAAAAGTCCCAACGTCAGGATGGTAATAGGCAAGCCAATAATCTTCAGAATCGGCTTGACCACCGCATTCAAAATGGCCAGCACAATCACTAGAATGATGGCATCCGTGAACCCATCAATATGGGAGCCCGGCAGAAATTTGGCCAGCACATACGTGATAATGGCCGACAGGATAAACTTGAGAATGAAGCCCATAAGGCACAGACGAGGTTAGGTGAGAGAAGTACAGAATTCAGGGAGTTGAATATTGTACGTAATAAGCAGAAAAAAGTGGGAGGCGGCCGAAAAAGAGCGAATTTCTCTCTTCTTCGGCGGCCTCCCACCTTGTGCGAGCGTAGCGCCTTATTTCTCTACTTCAATGGCCTTCGTGCGGCCTTGCGAAACCCCCATCCAGTTGGCCATGTGGTACAACAAGCGGGCTCCTACAATGGCATTCCACTCTGTATCACCGGGGGCTACTTCGTTCAGGTCGCTACCGATAATAGTGCGGCCCGAGCGTACCACCATCCGGATCAGGTATAGAGCTTGCTCAAACTCCAGGCCGCCGGGAACGGGCGTACCCGTGCCGGGGCAAAGCTTGGGGTCCAGCCCGTCAATGTCAAAGCTGAGGTATACCTTCTGCGGAAGCTGGGCAATAATCTTTTTGCACTCCTTCTTCCACGACTTACCGCCAAGCATTTCCGCCTTCAGAAACCGGTCGGCGAACAGGGCCACGCGGCCGTTGCTCTGCTGAATGAACTCTGCTTCCTGCTGGCAATAGTCGCGGATGCCCACCTGCACTAGCTTCTTCACTTGCGGTAGCTTCAGGGCATTGTACATAATAGAAGCATGCGAAAACTCGAAGCCCTCGTACGCGGGGCGCAGGTCGCAGTGGGCATCAATCTGCAGAATACCGAACTCTTCATGGCGTTCCGCCAGCGCGTGCAGATAGCCAAGCGGCGTGCTATGGTCGCCGCCCAATACTACTACCCCCTTACCGGCATCAAGCAGAGCTCCGGTTTTTTTCTTGAGCCACCCTAGCAAGGCCTCACCGCGCTGGTTAAGGCGGTTGGGTACCACCGAGTAGGTAGCGTGGGTTTCTTCGGGCTCTCCCTCTTCCAGCCACCCAATGTACTCTTCCGCCATGGGGCGTAGCTCCAGGCTTTCGGCGGCTATTTTGGCATCCGGTTCTTCCATGGCCAGACCCATTTTCCAAGCGTCTGGCAAATCCGGGTCATACAAATCAACCTGCAACGATGCCGTCCGGATAGCTTCCGGGCCTGCAGCCGTACCAGCCCGATACGATACCGTTACTTCCCATGGTACAGGTACAATAATTACCTGCGCTTCAGCAGGCGTAAATGGCAGCCCAAACACGCCACCGGCAGTGTCGCCGAGGGCGTTTGGGTCAAAATTGGCGAGTTTTTCTTCTAGGGAAGAAGCTGAAGTAGCCATACAAATGAAGTGAGAGGAGAAGGAATGAATGGCCCAGAAACGGCAGTGGCCCCCGCACCTCAGGAAGTAGCGCCATTCTGGCGTACTACCTGGCGTCAGGAGCCACTACAAAGTGCCCGGAACCGTGGCGTTGACAAATTTACGAACCGGCCTGCTGCCCGCCCATAAAATCGTAGGTACGGATAATGTCCAAAATCTTGTCGAACGTGTCGCGGTCGAAGAAGATCATCAGGGGCAGTTCTACAGAATTTTCTTTATCCGAGAACTGCGTAACTACCGAGAAAATAAGCGGTTGCACCATGGGGCGATTCAGGAGCAGGCTGTTCAGGGCCTCGGCCATATCGCCGCGCGGATGCTTAGGTGGCGCGCCATAAATGCTGGCCTTCAGAATATTGGCCAACTGTGTTACCAGCGCTCCGGTTATGATATTGCTAATTTCTAGCAGCAACGATTCCTGCATCTCATCGATTTGCGTGGAATCGGAAGTATTCATGCGCAGACACACGCGCGAAAGCCGCTGCACGTGTTGCCCCGAGAAAAACATGAGGGTCGTGCCGTTGAAGTCGCCACGAATATCGGATTGGATGATGACGTGGCCTGACTGCAGGTCGCGCACCTTTTCTAGGATAGTTTTACCGGAAACAATATCCAGATTGGGCACTTCCAGCAACACCTTCTCCTGGGCGATAACCGCGAATGAATCGGCGGCGCGAGCCAGTCCGATATTCAGGATTTCGCGGATTATATCCCGCTCCAGTTCCGTCATGTGCAAATCCATAGGAGTTATTTGAAAGAGCAGCAAGCCGAAGCCGGCCGCTACAGGTCTGCAATACGTGAATTACGGTCGTTTGGCTAGAAACAGTCGAGTTAACGCGGGCACATCGAGCACCAGGCACACTTGCCCGCTACCCAACAGCGTAACGCCGCCAAACAAGTCAATGGTATCCAGCGGTTTACTCATTGGCTTCACCACAATATCCTGCTGCCGCAGGAACCGATCAACGATCAGGCCCAGCCGGCGGTTACTGTAGTTGACAATGATGATATCCTGACGACCGGTAAGGTCTTCTTTGGTGGCAGGCGCTAATTGCCCGTCGCCATTGTGGAGCAAACGGCGCAGCGAAACCACCGGCACATTTTCATCCTGCACCCGCGTCAGCAGCACCCCGCCAACCACGTTAAAATCCCGTGGCATCAGAGAAACCACCGAATCGGTGTGCATAAGCGGAATAGCGTAGCTGCGCTGGTCAAGCTCAAACAGCAGCGCGCCTTTAACCGCAATAGAGGTAGGCAGCACCAACGAGAAGGTTGTGCCTTGCCCTAATACGGACTCTACTCGCAGCTGACCGCCTAGTGAGTCAATGGCAATCTTCACCACATCAAGGCCAACGCCCCGGCCCGAAATTTCAGTTACCTCGCTGGCCATGGAGAAACCCGGCTCAAACAAGAAAGCATGCACGGCCTCGTTGTTCAGGGTACGGGCAACTTCCGCCGACACCAAGCCCCGCTCAATTGCTTTGCGGCGCACACTGGCTACGTCAATGCCCCGGCCATCGTCGCGCACTTGAATAAGTACATCGTCGCGCTCGGCTTGGGCCGAAAGCGTGAGGTGACCTTGTTCTGGTTTGCCGGCTGCTTTTCGTTCTTCGGGTGTTTCAAGTCCGTGGCCAATAGCGTTACGCACCAAGTGCAGCAATGCATCGGTAATGATCTGCAGAATATTCCGGTCAATCTGAATGTCTTCACCAACCACCGTCAGCTCTACATCCTTCTTCTCGGTATTCGCAACGTCTCGTACTACCCTCGGAAATTTATTAAACAGAGAGCCCACCCCTACCAGTCGCGCATCCATCACGCTGTACTGCAGCTCGTCGGCAATACGCGAAAGATGGGTTGCAGCCGTCATCAGGGACGGGTTGCCGATTTCCTGGGCCAGGGTCAGGACCCGGTCACGGTCAATGATCAGCTCTCCTACTAGGTTAAGCAAATGGTCAAGCTTGCGAATCTGGATGTACACCAGGTCGGAAAGCTCAATTTTACGCGTGGCGTCTTCCTCTTCTTCCTCCGCCTCCAGGTTTGGTTCTTCTCCCCGTACCAGAAGGTCGAGGTTTTCCATCAGCCGGTTTACCTGAGGTAGTTCCTCGTTAGCACCAACGGCCCGAATCATTTCCCCAATTGTATCAATGCCATTGAAGAGCACTGGTACAACGGAGCCGGTAAAGGCTTTCTCCTTGCTGCGAATAAGCCCGAAGATAGTTTCCATGTGATGGGCCAGCTCGCCAATAGGGTTGTAGCCCATGGCCCGGGAGTTGGACTTGAGGTTGTGCATGAGTCGGAACAACTCATTCAGGGCAGGCTCATCCGCGGGGTTCCGCTCCAGCTCACTAATGTGGCGGCTCATGGCGTCGTAATACTCGAGCGCCTCAGCCATGAAGATTTCGCGGTACTCTTGCTCTCTCGATTTCATCGTGCGGTTACCGATTGAGAAAGCGAAGAAAAGCGACCCAACAGCCCCACCTTGTGCGGTTGCGCGTGGCGCACAATGTACCCGGCAATATCAGAAAGTGGCAACACGGCATCTGTATTGCCTGCAGCAACAACCGCTTTGGGCATGCCAAAAACGGCTGATGAGGCTTCGTCTTGTGCCACTACCACCCCGCCGTGCTGACGAATAGTACCGGCTCCTTTTGTACCGTCTTGGCCGAGACCTGTTAGCACCACACCCAGTACATTACGGCCTACTGTGCGGGCTGCTGAGTGCATGAGTAAGTCGATTGAGGGTACATCGAGGGTCGTTTCGTTGGCAAATAGCGTTTGCCAACCCGGCCACGGACTGTCTGTCACTGCACTCATCACCATATTCTGCCCACCGCGTGCTACTATTACTTGGCCGGCCTGTAACCGGGTTCCGTTGGTAGCAGCTACTACGGGCAGGGCACTAGCCCGGCGCAAGCGCTCAACTAATGACTCCGTGAAATGCTCGGGTAGATGCACCGCCACCAGCACCGCCCATGGAAAGGTAGCAGGCAAGCCGCGCAGAATAGCCGCTACGGCCGGAGCCCCTCCGGTTGAGCCACCCAATACCACTACGCCTTTAGGCTGCAGAGGAAGAATCGTTTGACGGATTGTGGGTATATGGGCTTTTGGGGCGACCAGTTTAGGCCGGACCGCCAGCAGTTTTCGCTTTAGCAAGCGACGCCATTCAGCCAGCTCGGTTCCGGCTACGGGAGCGGCGGTTATGTAGTCATACACCCCTAGGCGGGCTGCTTCGCGGAGCATGGCCGGTAGCGGAGGCCTAGTGCTGTATAGTAGTACAGGAACCGGAAACTGACGCTGCAATAACTCCAGGCTTAGCAGAGAATCTTCTCCCACTAGCACTACTCCCGGCCGTACCTTACGCGCTAACGCCGGCAACTCCTTCACTGACGCAGCAATGCCAGCCACAGACAGGTCTGGGTCCGGGCTTAACAGCCGCATCAGCTCTGCCCGCACGAAGGTGGGCAGGGTGCCAAGCAGTAACGTAAAAGGAGGGGCTAAAACGGACACTAGAGTGAAAACGCGTATTGAAAAACCTCGCGCCACCTAATGGGGCAACGGGGCGTAAGCAAAGCAGTGGTACTAGGAAGGCTCGGAGTCAGACTCCTGCAGGGCGCTGGTTACAATCTCCAATACTTTCTCTTCAGAGAAAGGCTTGACGATGTAGGCAGTAGCACCACTTTCCAACGCTTCGTTTACAATTACCTCCTGCCCAACAGCTGAGCACATTACCACTTTCACGTCGGGCTGCTCTTGGCGGATGCCTTTCAGTACATCAAGGCCCGTGTTATCGGGCAAAATAACATCAAGCGTAATCAGGTCGGGCTTAGTAGCCAAAGCCATTTCCATAGCCTGCTGCCCATTGGCTGCTTCTCCTACCACCTCGTAACCGGCGTCGGTAAGCATATTCTTAAGCATCGTACGCATGTAGAAGGAATCGTCGACGATGAGGATGCGGTTTTTCATGAAGAAAGCGGAATGCAGAATGAGGAAAAAGGAGCTGAACAGTACGTCTGAACTACGCTTTTGTACGGGTGCTGGTAGTAGAAGATTCCGCTTTGGCCTGTAATAGCATGATTTCAGACGGCGAGAGCAGCTTCAGCATATCTAGAACAACAATAATACGGCTCTCAACCTTGGCAATGCCTTCGATATACTTGTCATGAATATTCATGTCCTGGATAAATTCCGGGGCCTTCTCAATAATAGACATCGGAATGGAAAGGGGTTGCGGTACCTCCCGCACCATAATACCGATGGTATAATCCTTGGCCTCAATAGCCATAGTGTAGGAAGTAGAAGGCATTTCCTCACCTCCGGGCCGTAGCTGGAACCGCTCTTCTAAGTCGATGACAGCAATAATATCACCGCGCAGGTTAGCAATTCCCTTCACGAATGACGGCGTTTTAGGCATACGGGCAATTTCGGGAGTAATAGTTACCTCCTTTACTTGCTCGATGCGGATGCCGTACTCCTCTCCACCCAGCCGGAAAACAATGAGCTGGATAATCGGATCCTGTTTGACGTTCTTTTCTGACTCAGGCATGCCTGATATGATAACGCAAGCACCAAGGCCACAACTCTATGTTTGTGGCCCTGGGCTCAGATACAAGACTTATTGAGCTTTGCTTTTCGTGCGCCGAGCCTTGGGCGCTTCCTTGGCAGCAGTGGCAGCATCTGATTCAGTAGCCGCCTTTTTGGCAGCGGCCCGACGGACACTACCCTTCCGGACTTCCGCAACTGGCGCTTGCTCCTGAGTGGTACCCTCCGGAGTACCTGCTTGCTTAGCCCGTCGGGCAGATTTGCGGGCGGGAGCCACCGCAGCTTCAGCTGCAGCAGTAGCTCGCCGATTTTGGCGGGTAGTAGCTGCCGTTACTGGTGCCGGAGGGGTTGGAACCCCGCGGCGGGCTAGTACCCGACGACGAATTGGCTCCGGCTCTGGCTCCGGCTCTACGTCTTCCATCAGCTGGAATGCAGACAAACCAAGTTGCAGGTCATCGGCAATGTCCGTCAGGTTCTGGCTGCTGGTGGTCAGTTCCTGCATGCTCGTGGAGAGCTGCTTGGCTGTGCCTGCTACCTGTTGCGTACCCGATGCTGTTTGCTCAGCAATAGCTACTACTTCTTCTACGTACTTTACTACGTCGCCAATCGAGGTCTTTTGTACCTCGGTAGCCGTCAGAATGTCGCGAGAAGTGCGTAGCGTTTCACCAGAGCTGGTAGCAATGTTCTTAAAGGCCGAGCTGGCTTCGAACGTAGCGTTCTTCCCTTTTAACACTCGGCCTTCCATGGTGCTGATAGCCGATGCTGCAGAGGTTGTATCCTTCTTTACGTCTTCTACCAGGGTAGCAATTTCGTTCGCTGATTTGCGCGAGCCTTCTGCCAGCTTGCGAATCTCTTCGGCTACTACTGCGAAACCACGACCAGCTTCCCCGGCGCGGGCTGCTTCAATAGCTGCGTTTAGTGCCAGCAGGTTAGTTTGTGAAGCGATATCGGTGATTACGCCCAGCGATTTGCTGATTTCTTGCGAACGGGTGCTAAGTACTTCGATGGTTTTAGAGGTCTGGGCGGCAGCTGAGCTGATTTCCTCCATGTTCTTCACCACTTCCGCTACCGTCTTCAGACCAAGCTGTGAGGTTTGCTCACCCAGGATTGCTGCTTTAATACCGACATCGGCTTTACCTGCAGTTTCCTTAGTGGCCTGCATGATTTCTTCAATCAGTTTAAAGGCTTGGTCGGTCTTGAGAGCTTGGTTTTGAGCACCTTCCGCCATCTGTTGCATGGCCAAGGCCACGTCAACCGTTACTCGGCTCATCTCCTGCCCCTTCACCACCATTTCCTCCGACGACTCACCTACAATCTGCGACGACTCGTTGATTTCGCCGAGCAGTTCGTTGAGGTTATCTACGGCAAGGTTCAGAGCGTCAGCCATGGCACGAATGTCACCGGTGGTCTGAATCTCTACCTGTTGCGTCAAGTCACCTTCCGAAATGGCACGTACCACGCGGCTTACCTCCAGTACCGGCGAGGCAATGGATTCGATAAGACCGTTCAGCGTGTCAACCAGTTCCTTCCAGGAGCCCGATACGTCGGTTACCGTGGCCCGCTCGGTCAGTTTGCCTTCTACCCCTGCAACCTTGGCTACGCGGCTAACTTCCACGGCCAGTCGGTTCAGGTCGTCCACCATTCGGTTAATGGTTTCGGCCAGTTCTGCTACCTCGCCTTTGGCGTCTAGGGTCAGTTTCTGGGTCAAGTCACCCTGCGATACCGCCGTTACTACCTTCACAATGCCTCGTACCTGCGTTGTCAGGTTTGCAGCCATTGTGTTTACGTTGTCGGTCAGGTCTTTCCACACGCCCGATACGTTCGGCACATTGGCCTGACCACCTAGGCGGCCTTCGGTACCTACTTCCTGCGCCACGCGGGTTACCTCGCCAGCAAACACGTTCAGTGAGTCCACCATCACGTTGATGTTGTCCTTCAAATCCAGCAGTTCGCCTTTAACGTCTACCGATACCTTCTGGCTCAAGTCACCGCGGGCTACGGCGGAGGTTACATTAGCAATGTCTCGCACCTGAGAGGTCAGCGAGGCCGCCATGGTATTTACGTTGTCGGTTAGGTCTTTCCAGGTACCGCGTACGTTGGGTACTACGGCTTGGCCACCAAGACGGCCTTCCGTTCCTACCTCACGCGCCACGCGGGTTACTTCGTCGCCGAACGTGTTCAGCGAGTCCACCATCTGGTTGAGGTTTTCTTTCAGCTGCAACAGCTCGCCGCGTACGTTTACCGTCACCTTCTGGCTCAAGTCGCCGCGGGCTACTGCCGTTGCTACGTTGGCAATGTCTCGTACCTGAGAGGTCAGGTTCGAGGCCATCGTGTTTACGTTGTCGGTAAGGTCTTTCCAAGTACCCGAAACGCTTGGCACATTGGCCTGACCACCCAGAATACCTTCCGTACCTACTTCACGCGCCACGCGGGTTACTTCGCCAGCAAAGATGTTGAGCGAGTCCACCATCTGATTCAGGATGTTTTTGAGGTCGAGAATCTCGCCTTTTACATCCACTGTCATCTTCTGGGTCAGGTCACCTTTTGCTACGGCCGTGGCCACGTTGGCAATGTCCCGCACCTGAGAGGTCAGGTTTGAGGCCATTGTATTTACGTTGTCGGTCAGTTCCTTCCAGGTACCACCTACACGAGGCACGCTGGCCTGGCCACCTAGGCGGCCTTCGGTACCTACTTCACGCGCCACGCGGGTTACTTCGTCACCGAAGATGTTGAGCGAGTCCACCATCTGGTTGAGGATGTTCTTCAGCTCCAGGATTTCTCCTTTCACATCCACGGTCATTTTCTGGCTCAAGTCGCCGCGGGCTACGGCCGTGGCCACGTTAGCAATGTCTCGCACCTGAAGGGTCAGGTTTGAGGCCATATAGTTTACGTTGTCGGTCAGTTCTTTCCATACGCCCGCCACGTTTGGCACACTCGCTTGGCCACCTAGTTTACCTTCGGTACCTACTTCCAATGCTACACGGGTTACTTCGCCCGCGAACAGGTTGAGCGAGTCCACCATCTGGTTCAGGTTCTGCTTCAACTGCAGCAGCTCGCCCTTTACATCTACCGTAATCTTCTGGCTCAAGTCGCCTTTTGCTACGGCCGTGGCCACGTTAGCAATGTCTCGTACCTGTAGGGTCAGGTTCGAGGCCATGTAGTTTACGTTGTCGGTCAGTTCTTTCCACACGCCGGCCACGTTTGGTACTGAAGCCTGACCACCTAGGCGGCCTTCGGTACCTACTTCCTGCGCCACGCGGGTTACTTCGCCAGCAAACAGGTTGAGCGAGTCCACCATCTGGTTCAGGTTCTGCTTCAGCTGGAGCAGCTCACCTTTCACGTCCACGGTGATTTTTTGGGTCAGGTCACCTTTTGCTACGGCGGTGGCTACGTTGGCAATGTCTCGCACCTGAAGCGTCAGGTTCGAGGCCATCGTGTTTACGTTGTCCGTTAGCTGCTTCCATACGCCACCCACGTTTGGTACACTAGCCTGACCGCCGAGCTTACCCTCGGTACCTACTTCCTGCGCCACGCGGGTTACCTCGCCAGCAAACAGGTTGAGCGAGTCCACCATCTGGTTCAGGTTCTGCTTCAACTGCAGCAGCTCGCCCTTTACATCTACCGTAATCTTCTGACTCAAGTCGCCGCGGGCTACGGCGGTGGCTACGTTGGCAATGTCTCGTACCTGAGAGGTCAGGTTTGAGGCCATGTAGTTTACGTTGTCCGTTAGTTCCTTCCAGATACCACCCACGTTTGGTACACTAGCCTGACCGCCGAGCTTACCCTCCGTACCTACTTCCTGCGCCACGCGGGTTACTTCGCCGGCGAACAGGTTCAGGTTATCGATAGTTTTGTTGATGGTTTCGGCCATGACTTTGAAGTCACCGGACACCGGAATCTGGAAGGTTTCATCCAGGTTTCCTTTGCTGATGTTCTTCAGTACTTTGCCTACTTCCAATACCGGAACGGCAATGCTGTCAACGAGGCCGTTGATATTGTTGATCATGTCGCGCCAGAAACCGGCGGCATTATCAGCGGAAGCACGGGCTTTGAGGTTACCCTCTACCCCAGCCACCTTCGAAATGCGCGACACCTCGCCGCCTACTCCACCAATCATCTCCACCATGGAGTTGTAGGCTTCGGCTATTTCAGCGAAGATGTCGTCGTTCTGTTTGGTTAAGCGAACCGAGACGTCGCCTTTTTTAAAGGCGTCGAGCGCATACAATACGCGGTTAAGCTGATCATTTACATAATCAGAGTCCTGGGCGTAATGCATAGAATCAGCGGCCCCCCGCTTGCGCGTCAGGTTGTCGTTGGAACGCGTAGGCGTTCCATTGCCGTTGATAGCTGCGTCAACAGCCGATTCAAGAGTATCATCCGTGGCGTTTGCCGGGCGGGTGGTTTTGGGCGTCTTAGCTGATGCCATAAACTGCAGAGTGGTGGCGAAACCCCGAAAGCGAGGCGATGCACAAACGGAACCTTGAAAGGCATGGTTCCAGAATAAGCAAAGGTAGCAGATAGAGGCATTTTGACGCCATACTTCCTGAAAACTTCGTCAAAATCACTAACCCGCGGAATCTGAAGTGGTTGCTGCTCTGGCAGGCCAAACCTGCTACCTTATTATAAGGTGTAGAAAGTGCATATTGCTGAGCAACTCATGGTACGCCGGATTATTCCAGCATCTTTGCGGCAAAATTCAACTTTTGCGCTGCCCTGACCGTTTCCTATCGAAACAAGCCTAGCGTATCCCACCCCTATGGTCAAAAATTTAGTCATCGTCGAATCTCCGGCCAAAGCCAAAACTATAGAAGGCTACCTGGGCAAGGACTTCATTGTCAAGTCTAGCTTTGGCCACGTGCGCGACCTGCCCAAGGATAACAATGCCATCGACATTGCCAATGGCTTTAAGCCCACGTATGTAGTTTCGGCCGATAAACGCGAGATAATCAGCCAGTTGAAAAAACTGGCCAAAGAAGCAGACACCGTATGGTTAGCAAGTGACGATGACCGTGAAGGCGAAGCCATTTCCTGGCACTTATCGGAAACTCTGAATCTAAATGATAGCAAAACGCGGCGGATTGTCTTCCGCGAAATCACCAAAAATGCTATTCTCAACGCTATTGCCTCGCCCCGGGAAATAGACCTGAATTTAGTGAATGCACAACAGGCACGCCGCGTGCTTGACCGCCTAGTGGGTTTCGAATTGAGCCCAGTACTCTGGAAAAAAGTAAAGACGGGCCTTTCGGCCGGCCGGGTACAATCGGTGGCGGTGCGGCTGGTTGTAGAGCGTGAGCGGGAAATCAGCCACTTTAAAACGTCTTCGGCTTACCGCGTGGTGGCTAAGTTTGACGCCGGGCGGGGCGCAGTGCTGGAGGCCGAACTGCCTACCCGCTACAAAACCCGCGAAGAAGCCGAAGCCTTCTTGGCTCGGTGCGTTGGCGCTGCCTACCGCATTGAGAACCTGGAGAAAAAACCCGGCAAACGTAGCCCAGCTCCGCCATTTACTACCTCTACTCTACAGCAGGAAGCGTCCCGGAAGCTAGGCTTCTCGGTAGCTCAAACCATGAGTGTAGCGCAGAAGCTGTACGAGGCGGGCAAGATCAGCTATATGCGGACTGACTCCGTGAACTTGTCGCAGGACGCGCTGGCGGCGGCAAAAGACGCCATTACGGACGCCTACGGTGCTGAGTACGCCCACACCCGACAGTTCAAAACCAAGTCAGCCTCAGCCCAGGAAGCGCACGAAGCCATTCGCCCCACCGACTTTGCTTTGGTGAAAGCGGGCTCCGATTCGCAGGAACAGCGTCTGTATGATTTGATCCGGAAGCGGGCCCTCGGCTCGCAGATGGCTGATGCTGTGATTGAGCGCACCGTGGCTACTATTGGCATCAGTACGCAGCCGGGCGTTACCCTCACGGCAACCGGCGAGGTTATCACGTTTGAAGGCTTCCTGAAAGCGTATGCTGAGTCGAAAGACGAGGATGAGCAGGACGGCGAATCATCGTTTTCGCGGGGGCTGCCGCCGTTGAGCGTGGGCCAGGAGCTGCCGCTGCAGCAACTGCGAGCTACGGAGCGCTTTGCGGCGCCGGCGGCGCGTTACACGGAAGCTTCTCTGGTGAAGAAAATGGAGGAAATGGGCATTGGTCGTCCTTCTACTTACGCTCCCACTATCAGCACGATTCAGAAGCGTGGCTACGTAGAAAAAGATACGCGAGAAGGCAAGGAACGCAAGTTTCACGTCTTGACGCTGGAAGGCGACGCGGTGAAAACCGAAGTGAAAACCGAGACTTACGGTGCTGATAAAGCCAAGCTGTTCCCAACGGACACGGCCATGGTTGTGAACGACTTCTTGGTTGAGCACTTCCCCGTGATTGTCGACTATCAGTTCACGGCAAAGGTTGAGGACGAATTTGACCGCATTGCTGATGGGCAGGAGCTCTGGACTGATATGTTGGCGGGCTTCTACGGCACATTCCACGAAACGGTGGAGCGTGGCCAGGATATTGAGCGGAGCACGCTGGGCAGCAACCGCGAAATCGGGACGCACCCGGAAACGGGCCAGAAAATCACGGCGCGCTTAGGTCGTTTTGGACCGTATGTTCAGATTGAACCAAAGGAAGGCTCAGAGGAAAAGGCCGTGTACGCCAGCCTGCGGAAAGGCCAGTTCATCGAAAGCATCACGGTGGAAGAGGCCCTGGAATTGTTTAAGCTGCCCCGCATAGTAGGCCAGTTTGAGGACAAGGACATGACGGCTGCCCTAGGTCGGTTCGGGCCCTATATCCGCCACGACAGCAAGTTCTACTCGCTCACCAAAGAGCAGGACCCGCACACCATCACGGCCCAGGAAGCAGTTGACCTGATTGAGGCCAAGCGCAAGGCAGACGCCGAGCGGCTCATCAAGGAATTCCCGGAAAACCCTGAGATACAGGTACTCAATGGCAGGTTTGGGCCGTACATCGTGGCGGGCAAGAAAAACGTGAAGATTCCGAAAGGCGAAGAGCCGGCTGATCTGACGTTAGAGCGTTGCTTGGAACTCGCTGCCGCTACCCCCGACAAACCTGCTAAGGGCGGACGATTCGCTAAAAAAGCCGCTCCGGAAGCCAGCGAGAAAGCAGATACGCCGGCGAAAAAAGCTGCTGCCGCCAAGAAGCCCGCTGCTAAGAAACCAGCCGCCAAAAAGGCTACTGGAACTACGGCCAAGAAGGCAACTGGCAAGGTTAAATAGATTTCTTACTATATTTAGTGCAAACGCCTCTACTGTGCAAGTAGAGGCGTTTTTTTATGATAGATTACCACGTACTAACCAGCTGATTGCTACGTTTCATTAGCTGATTACTATACTGTATTTTCTGTATGAAATTGAGAAGTGTATTAGGCAGGTTTGGTGCCGTTTGCGGCCTAGTACTTGGGGGTGATGCAGCCGTTTCATTTCCGCTTGCTCCTACTCCACCCAGTACGCCCGTTTACCGCTGGCTGCCGGCCGGAAAATACAACTCGCGCCAGACGGTGGTGGCTCGTTTTACTGTGCCCAACGGCTACCAGCGGGTAGCGGTATTGCCCGGCTCCTTCGGGCACTGGCTCCGTTTCCTGCCATTGCTGCCCGCTGGCACGCCGGTTTCGCTCTACAATGGGCAGCCCAAAGACCGCCAGGATGTGCATGCGGCTGTAGTGAACCTGGATGTAGGTACCCGCGACTTACAGCAGTGCGCCGATGCCGTCATCCGACTGCGGGCGGAGTACCTCTTTAGCCAGAACCCCGACCTAGTACATTTCCACCTCACCAGCGGCCACGACATTCGGTTTCAGGATTGGTACCAGGGCACAGGCTTCCAGGTGAAGGGCGAAAAAGTACTGCCTGCGGTACGGCAAAAAGAAGCGCCCACACACCCCACGTTCCGGCGCTACCTCGACCAGATTTTCACGTATGCTGGCACCTTGTCGCTGAGCCGGGAGCTGACGCCGGTACCACTGGCCGCGGTACAGCCCGGCGACGTGCTGATTCGGGGCGGCTCGCCGGGCCATGCAGTGCTGGTGCTGGATGTGGCTACGCAAGCTGGCACGGGCCGCCGCATTGCGCTGCTGGCTCAAAGCTACATGCCCGCCCAACAGATGCACGTATTGCAGAACCCATGGGATACCACTGGCCTCGGCGCCTGGTTTCTGCTCGACCCTACAGCCAGCCAAGTCAGCACCCCGGAATGGACGTTTCGACGGCAGGAACTGGGCCGGTTTGAATAACGCAGCACCCTAGCCCTTCGTGAAACAAAAACCCTCGGGGCCTGAGTATCGTCCTTTCAACTTGTACTTCACTAGGCAGCTATGAAAAGGAAACTAGTAGCCCTGACCGGGGCCGGAATTTCAGCAGAAAGCGGGTTGGCTACGTTTCGAGGCTCTGATGGGCTTTGGGAAGGGCACCACATAGAAGACGTAGCCACTCCGGAAGGATGGGCCAAAAACCCGGGCCTAGTGCTGGAGTTTTACAACCAGCGCCGTGCTGCCGCCCGGGCCGCTCAGCCCAATGCCGGACACCTGGCTTTGGCCCACTTGGAGGACGAATTCGAGGTAGTAATTATAACGCAAAATGTAGATGACCTGCATGAGCGCGCCGGCTCAACAAGGGTACTGCACTTACACGGCAAACTCTTCGAATCCCGCAGCTCCTATTTCGACCAGTTGATTTATCCGATGGAAACCGACCGGATTGACCTGGGCGAGCACTGCGAAAAAGGTCATCAGCTCCGGCCCAATATTGTGTGGTTTGGCGAGGCCGTTCCGCTGATGGAGCAGGCCATTGAGGAAGCCGCCAGGGCCGATGTATTTCTGGTGGTGGGCACTTCCCTGCAGGTATATCCGGCGGCGGGCCTAGTAGATTACGTACATCCCGCTACCCCAATTTATATCATCGACCCCAGTCGTCCGCCGGTAACGTCTCGCCCTAATCTGCACTTTATTTCCGAGCCGGCTACCACAGGCGTTCCGAAAGTAGCAAACACCTTACTACGCGCATAAGGCAGGCCTGCAACGGTAAGAGGCCGTTGTAGTGGCCTGCTTACTAGGCTGACGGAGCGGCGAAACTGAGGCTGTCAGTAAGCTCTACGGTGCCGGTTTCAGAAATTAAAGCCGGATTAAATCTGAAAGCAAGCTTATCCGTAGAACAAGCTCTACTACTCCCCTCCTATGCCTCTACGCTACCCGCATACCCTGCTGACCAGCCTAGCCCTAACAGCCTCCCTTACGGCTGCAGCCCAGGTAACGGCGCCGGCCCACACCGTATTTCTACTTGGCAACACCGCCACTTCTACCCTCTCTCCTGCCCGGTTACAGACCCTGCGCGAGACCCTGGTCCGCCAAACTACTCCGTTTACGGTAGTTCATTTGGGCGACATTGCTGGCAATGAAGGCCTAGGCAGCCCCAAAGACTCAACCCAAACCAGTCAGACGGCGCGCATTGATGCCCTACTTGCGCTAGTGCAGAATCTGCCTAACGGCAAGCTCTACTTTGTGCCCGGTGATAAAGATTGGGCTAACTCCGGCCCCGATGGGTTGAAGCGCGTACGTCGCCTAGAAAAGTACATTGAGGAAAAGCTACCCGGCCAGAATGCCTTCGTGCCTACCGGCGGCTGCCCCGGCCCCGAAATTATAGATGTCGCGCCCCTGGTGCGCCTAGTAGCCATTAACACCCCCTGGTGGACGCACCCCTTCGATCGGCCCGAAGCTCCCGATACCGACTGCAAAACCCTGACTCAGGAGGAGTTCCGGGAGCAGCTACAAGATGTGCTCGATGATACCAAAGGCCGCAATGTGCTGTTGATTGGTCATCAGCCTGTACTCAGCAACGGCGTGTATGGTGGCCGCATGCCGCTGAGTCGGCACTTGCTGCCGCCAGTGGCAGGTACGCTCTATGCTGCTTACCGCCAAAATGTAGGCTCGCCGCGCGACATGGCCTACCCCGCCTATCAGCAGTTCCAGAAAGAGATACTCAATACGCTGAAAGAACACCCTGGTGCGGTGTATGCAGCCGCCCATGATTGCAGCCTGCAGCTAACGGAGGCCGAGGGCAGCTACCATCTGGTGTCGGGGTCCTTTGCTGAGAAACAGCACGTCGGGACCAACCACAATTCCCAGTTCAATGCATCAGCCGAAGGCTTTTCCCAACTTGAGTATTACGAGGACGGCACGGTAAAAACCACCTTTTATACGTTCACAGGCGAAGGAACTACGGCGCGCGAAGCCTACTCGGCCACGCTGTTCCAGTCGGCGTGCCAGCAGCCCCGGCTGTCGAATGTGCCAGTGAACAGCTTTATCCCGGAGTGCCCTTCGGCGCCGAAAGGTGTCGCGGCCACCAAACCCGACGCCCCCTTTCAGCCTACGCAAACGCTAGCAGCGGGCAAACAATACGCTGGTACGGGCTCTTCCCGCTTCTGGCTTGGTGACCTCTATCGTACCTCCTGGACGCAGCCCGTGCAGGTTCAGACCCTGAACCTAGCTAGTGAAAAAGGCGGCCTGCGCCCGTTTGGCCGCGGGGGTGGGCGCCAGACAACTTCGCTTAAACTAATTGCGGCCGACTCCTCAGAATATGTTTTTCGCTCGGTAGACAAAGACGTGACGCGCATTCTGCCCCCGGAACTGCGCAACTCTTTTGCGGCTGATGTCCTGCGTGATATTACCCCTACTGCTCATCCGTATTCGGCACTAGTAACCGGTTCCCTGCTCGATAAGACGGATATTTTGCATGCGCGGCCGCGCCTGTTTGTGCTGCCCGATAACAATCAGCTAGGGCCTTACCGCGCCGAATATGCCGGCCTGTTGGGCACATTGGAAGACCGCCCCGTTGACCCCAAGCCCAACCTGCCGGGCTTTGGCGGCGCCGATGACGTACGCCGCTCGTTCAGCTTTTTCCGCCAGCTCTACAAAGACAATGACAACCGTATTGATGCCGTAGCCCTGGGCCGCGCCCGCGCCTTCGATATGCTGGTGGCCGATTTTGGCAAGCACGAAGACAACTGGAAATGGGCTGGCTACAAACAAGGCAAACAGACGGTGTACAAGCCCATTCCCCGCGACCGGGACCAGTCGTTCACGAAATGGAACGGCGTGCTGACGTACCTGGCCAACCGCGAGTGGGCCGTACCCAGCATTGAGGATTTCCAGGGCGAGTTCCATGATATGAAAAGCCTAAACTGGCCGGCCCGCCACCTCGACCGGTTTCTGCTGCAGAGCCTGAGCCGCGAGCAATGGCAGGACATAGCCCGTTACATGCAGGAGCGCATCACGCCAGCCGCCATTGATGAAGCAACTGCTACCCTTCCGCCCGAGCTAAAGCTTCTCTCTACCGACGAGCTCAACCGCAAGCTCAAAGCCCGCGCCCAGCAGTTACCAAAGGCGCTGGATACCTACTACCTGTTGCTGGCAAAGCGCGTGGATGTAGTAGGCTCTAACAAAGCCGAAGTATTTCGGGTAGAGCGCCAGCCCGATGGCCAGGTGCGGGTGCAGATGTTCGATAAAGCCAAAGAAGGCAACGAGCCGGCAGGCGACGCACTCTTCGACCGCACCTTCAAGCCCCAAGAAACCCAGGAAATCAGCCTGTACGGCTTGGATGGTAAGGATGTGTTTACTGTAACTGGCTCTGCCCGCCAGAGCGTGCTGGTTAGGATTGTGGGTGGCAAGGGCAAGGACCAGATTACGGATAACTCCCAGGTAAGCGGCCTTCGCACGCTCACGAAGGTGTACGATGTGCCAGACACCGACTTGAAGCTAGGCTCCGAAAGCGACAACCGAACCTCCACGCGGCCCGACGTAAACGGCTACGACCGGGAGGCGTTTGAGTACAATAGCTACAAGCCCCGCGCAACTGTAATTGTGAATGCCAACGATGGTATTGGAGTGGGTGCCGGGGCCGATTTTGTGCGCCAAGGCTTCCGCAAACCTGGTTTCAAAAACCTGTATTCCTTCGACATTCGCGGATCAAGCGGCGGCAACTTTCAGGTTTCGTTGGCTACGCGCCACCGCTACGCCTTCAAGAAGTGGGATGTGGGCGCCCGCACTGAGTACGGCAATTTCTTTCCGTTCTACAACTTCTTCGGCCTAGGCAACGACACGCAAAAAGACCAAGACCTTTACGACGATAAATTCTACAAGGCCCGCTACAAAGGCTTCACACTGAATGCCTTTACGGAGCGCCAGTTCTGGCAGCGCAGCCTGTTCCGCATTGGCCCGAGCTACGAGCAGTATACGGCCAGCTACGCCGGCAGCAGCTATCTGGGCCAGTTGGAGCGCGGCCAGCTGCCCGTACCAGACGACCGCATTCCCAACGTCGATTTTCAGCGGCTGATTGGAGTGAACGCCCTGTTGGATGTAGACTTGCGAGACCGGCAGAACTTTGCCCGCCGCGGCGTGCGCCTACTCGTGCAGCACGACACGTATCACCAGCTGAATGGCAACAAGGGCAACTTCGGCCTCACGCAGGGCTTCGCGGAATACTACGGCACGGCGCGGCTTGGCATTCCCGTGACCCTAGTAGTGAAGGGCGGTGGCGGCCGCAACTACGGCAACGACGACGATATTCCGTTCTACAAGTTCACTAGCCTAGGCCAGCGCGAAAACCTGCGCGGCTACTACCGCACGCGCTTCACCGGCGACGCCAGCCTATACCTGAACACAGAGCTGCGCCTAGCCCTCGGTCGCGTTCAAACCTCTTTCCTGCCGTTTTCTTACGGCGTGTTTGGCTTCTATGATAAAGGCCGCGTGTACTACAAAGGCTCCTCGCCGGATGGCTGGCACGACGGCTACGGCGCGGGCTTCTACGTGGCGCCGGTGTCCGATCAGCTGGCCCTGTCGGTATCGTACCAGAAGTCCCCGGAAAATGGCCTGATTCAGTTTGGGCTAGGTTTTCGAATTGATAATTAGCAAGTTGCCGACGTCTTGCTAGGTAGCAGTTTGCCGCAAGGCGAAATCAAACTTCCGGTTACTACCCCAACCAGGTGGCCTACCTGACCTGAACGGCTATATTTACGCCGTCATCTTTCCGCTACACCCCTTTCCTGCATGGACTACCCGCTCCTGAAACTGGCCGCCATTGATATCGGATCCAACGCTGTAAGGTGCCAGATTTCGGCAGTACTCCACTACGGCGACCGGTACCGGCTGAAGCGAGTGGAGTATGTGCGCTACCCCTTGCGGCTCGGTGAAGATGTATTTGCCTCGGGCCGTATTTCGCCCAAAAAGCAAGACAAGTTCATCAAGTTTCTGCACGCCCTTAAGCTGCTGATGGAAGTGCACGACGTAGCGCCTAACCACTATCTGGTATGCGCCACCTCCGCCATGCGCACCGCCGAAAACGGCCCCGAAGTAGCCGCCCGCATTCGTGCGGAGCTAGGCATCGACATCCGCATTATCGACGGTCAGGACGAAGCGGCGTACATTAACCGCGTCATTGAGAACCTGCTCGAAGACAAAAAGCACTACCTGCACATTGATGTGGGCGGGGGCAGCACCGAGTTTAACATCTACCACAACCGGCGCAAAGTCGCGTCGCAGTCGTTTGAGGTGGGCAGCATCCGGCGCATGCAACAGGAAGAAGCCGGCCTCAGCACCGAGGCCATGCGCGAAACCTGGCAGCGTATGGAGGAGTGGGTAACCGAGAATGGCCGCCGCTACCATGTGTCGCGCGCCATTGGCACTGGCGGCAACATCAACAAGCTCTACAGCCTGGCCCAGCCCCAGCTTGATAAGCCCGTAACCCGCAAGCGCATCGCCACCATACTCGAGCAGCTGACTAGTATGACGATGGATGAGCGCGTGAATGTAGCGCTGCTGAACCCCGACCGCGCCGATGTGATTGTGCCTGCCGGCCACATTTATCTGTCGGCCATGGAATGGGCGAAAATTCAGGAGATGATTGTGCCGGATATTGGCCTAAAGGATGGCATGCTGCAGACGCTATTCGAAGAGCACTTCGACGAAATCCGCGCCTCCGACGACCACACGCCCGGTTGCCCGAAACCAGCCATGCAAAGCCGCCCCACGGAAGTAGAATAGGGGCCAGTCGTTTACTAGCCTTATTCTTGATTTGAAACGCCCATCTTCTGCTTGCCATGCAGGCGCAGAAGATGGGCGTTTTGAGTTGGAACGTACTAGGTATCGAAGCAGGGCAAACCCTACTCCAGCGCTGCTTCTGAGTCGGGCTCCTGCTCCAGGGTAGTGGCGGCTACTACTTCGTTTGGCGCCATTACTTCCTCACCAGCGGGGTCAGAAGGTTGGCTGTTGTCCTCGGCCGACGATGTACGAATGGTTGAGCAGGACAGCCACTCATCGAACAGCTGCGTTTCGGCCACCTGCGCGAAGCTCTTGCGGTAGAACTCCTTATGCACGTTGAATATCGGCTCGTCAGGCGCGGGCTGGCGCCGGATATACGCGCCGTCTTCACGCATCACGTAGGTATTCTGGTTGTCTTTAAGGTTGAAATACAGAATATTGATGGCCTCCAGGGCCAGCTGCGGATTCGCAATCAGGAACAGGGCCTCAATGCGGCGGTCGAAGGAACGCACCATCAGGTCGGCGGAGCCGGCATATACTTTCGGGTGTCCGGCCTGATGGAAATAGAACATACGCGCGTGCTCCAGATAGTCGCCCACGATGCTGCGCACCTCAATGTTTTCACTAAGTCCTACGCGGCCCGGCCGCAGGCAGCAAATGCCCCGCACAATAAACCGGATAGGCACGCCGGCCTTACTAGCCTTGTAGAACTCGTCAATCATCTCCTTGTCTTCCAAGGAGTTCATCTTCATTACAATCCCGCTGGGCAGGCCTTTTTTAGCGTTGCGCACCTCCTCCCGGATTAAGGAAATCAGCTGCTGCCGCATGTCTTTGGGCGCTGTAATCAGGTACTCATAATCATCAGGCTGAGAGTGGCCCGTGATTACGTTAAAGAACTCGGACACGTCGTGGCCATATATGTCGTTGGTAGTCAGCAGGCTTACGTCGGTGTAGATGCGAGAAGTCTGCTCGTTGTAGTTACCGGAGCCAATGTGTACGTAGCGCGTCACCTTCTCGCCTTCCTTCCGGATGATCATCATCATCTTGGTGTGCGTCTTGTACTTGCTCACCCCATAAATGACGAAGCAGCCCGCTTTTTCCAGCTTGGCGCCCTCCCGAATATTCCGTTCCTCATCAAAACGGGCCTTCACCTCAAACAGTACCGACACGTGCTTGCCGTTTTCGGCCGCTTTCAGTAGCGCCGCCGTCACGCGCGAATCGTCGGCAAGGCGGTAGATGGTTTGCTTGATGCCTAGTACGTGCGGATCCTCGGCGGCTTGCTCCAGCAGGCGCACCACGGGGTCAATGTTGTTATAGGGGTGATGCAACAATACATCGTGCGTTTTGAGGTAGTCGAAGAGGTTGTCCTCGGCTCCTTCTGGCAGGCTTAGCGGCGTAATGGCAGCTGGCTGCCGGAACCCCTTGCCCCGGAAATTCGGGTGCTTGAGAATCTGCAACAAGCCCTTCATATCAATCAGCGAGTTGATAACGAAGACGTTGCCGTTGTCAATATTCCACCGCTCCCGCAGCACCTGCATCAGCAATCCAGAGGCATTCGGCTCTACCTCCAGGCGTACCACGCGGCCTTTCTTGCGCGTTTTGAGCCCTAGCTGAATTTCCTTAATGAAGTCTACGTCAATGTCGTCGGACTCTTCCAAGGTGAAGTCGCCGTTGCGGGTAATCCGGAACAGGTTAGCCGACAGAATCTCGACGTTACGGAACAGCTTGGGCAGGTTGGCCCGCACAATTTCCTCAATCGGCACAAAAATGACTTTGTCTTTGCGGGTCAGCTCAAAGAAGCGCGAAAGGTTTTGCGGAATCTGCACGAAGGTGAGCCGGTCTTGGCCGCGCTCGGCTTCGCTGCTGCCATCAAGCCCGCCGCCGGCCAGCGTCACTACCCCGAAGATGAGCATCTGGTTCATCATCAGCGGGAAGCCATGGTACGAGTCGTAGACCATAGGCGTGAGCAGCGGGAAGATGGTGTTCTTGAAGTAGCCATCGGCCTTTTTCAGCTCCAGCTCCGTCAGCTCCTCCATCTTGAGCACATTGAAGCCATTCTTTTCAAACAGCGGCTTCAGCTCATTGAGGTATGTTAACGACTGGTCGTTAATGAAGCGGTGGGCAAAATCCAGCAGCTTCCGCCGAAACGGCATTTCCCGCAGCCCTGAGTAATCGACGCGCTCCTTACCGTAATCAATATAGTTATACAGCGAGCCAACCCGAATCATGAAAAACTCATCGAGGTTGCTGCTGGTAATGGCCATGAAGCGCAGCCGATCGAAGAGCGAGCGGCCAGCGTCGCGGGCTTGGTCGAGCACGCGGTAGTTAAAGCGCAGCCAGCTCAGGTCGCGGCTGATGTACTTGCTTTTGCGAATGAGGTCGGCGGACTTGAATAATTTCATGCTAAGGAAGAAAGACCGGACAAAATACGAGCAAACGGCCGTACAAGTATGGTTAATCCGGAATAATAGCGGTTGCTTCTATCTCAACCAGAAGACTAGGGCTGATCAGGGCCTTAACTACCAGCATCGTAGCAGCCGGCCGAATGCTGCCAAACACTTCACCATGAGCTTTTCCCACAGCTTCCCAGTCGGCCATATCCGTCAGGTAAATACGTGTACGCACCACCTGCTCCAACGAAGCACCTGCGGCCTGCAGTGCCTCCCCTATTTTTACTAGGGCACGTTTGGCCTGCAAGTAGGCATCGGGGCCACCGGTTACTATTGCACCATCTTGCGCCGTGGTGCCGGCGACCTCTACCAGGTTGCCCACGCGCACCGCCCGCGAGTAGCCTACGATTGGCTCCCAGGGGGCGCCCGAAGAAATCAATTGTCGCTGGCTCATATTGGAAAAGTTAGGCACAAAAAAAGGCCCGCTTTGCAGCGGGCCTTTTCGAAAAGTCAATTACACGTCGAGTTTCGCGTATTTGGCGTTTTTCTCAATAAAGTCGCGGCGAGGCGCTACCTCATCCCCCATGAGCATGGAGAACAAGTGGTCAGCCTCGGCAGCTGATTCAACAGTTACTTGCTTCAGCGAACGAGTCGAGGGCTGCATGGTCGTAGACCACAGCTGCTCGGCGTTCATCTCGCCTAGGCCTTTGTAGCGCTGCACGTTCACGGTTTCGGGCTTGCCGCGGCCTAGGTCTTCCTGGGCCTGCATCCGCTCGTCCTCGGTCCAGCAGTAGCGCTCTTCTTTGCCGCGTTTCACGAGGTAAAGCGGTGGCAGGGCAATGTAAATGTATCCCCGATCTACTAGCTCGCGCATGTAGCGGAAGAAGAAGGTCAGGATCAAGGTCCGGATGTGCGAGCCGTCGATGTCGGCGTCGGTCATGATGATGACCTTGTGGTAGCGCAGCTTGGCCGTGTTCAGGGCTTTGGCATCAGCCTCAATTCCCTTCTCTAGGTCGGCTTGCACCCCAAAGCTCACGCCCAGGGCCGTAATCATGTTCCGGATTTCTTCGTTTTCCAGAATGCGGTGCTCTTGGGCTTTCTCTACGTTCAGGATCTTACCCCGCAGGGGCAAAATAGCCTGGAAGGCGCGGTTGCGGCCCTGCTTGGCAGTTCCACCGGCCGAGTCACCTTCTACCAGGTAGATTTCGCAGATTTCCGGATCCGATTCCGAGCAGTCGGCCAGCTTACCAGGCAGCGAGGTAGAACCCAGCACTGATTTGCGCTGCACCATCTCGCGGGCCTTGCGGGCTGCAATCCGGGCCTTAGCGGCCAGAATTACTTTCTCCACGATAATGCCGGCTTCCTTGGGGTTTTCCTCCAGGTACTGGCTCAGGATTTCGCCCACTACAGTGTTTACCGCGCCGCTTACCTCGTTGTTGCCCAACTTGGTTTTGGTCTGGCCTTCAAACTGCGGCTCCTGCACTTTCACCGAAATAACGGCCGTGAGGCCTTCCCGGAAGTCTTCGCCGGAAATCTCCACTTTCGCCTTTTCCAGCTTTCCCGACTTGTCGGCGTAGGCCTTCAGGGTGCGGGTAAGGGCCGAACGGAAGCCCGCTACGTGCGTGCCGCCCTCGTGGGTGTTGATGTTATTAACGTAGGAGAAGATGTTTTCCTGGTACGAGTCGTTGTACTGCAGGGCTACTTCTACCGGGGTGCTGCCTTTTTCACTGATTACGTGAATAGGAGCCGGCATGAGGGCGTGGCGCTCCGAGCCGTCGAGGTACTGCACGAATTCGGCTAGGCCGCCCGTAGAGTAAAACTCTTCACCCAGGAACTCGGCTCCATTTTCGCCGGGTTCGCGGCGGTCAGTGAGCGTAATACGAATGCCACGGTTCAGGTACGCCAGTTCCCGCAGGCGCGAGGCAATGGTGGCGTACTTATACACTGACTCCGTGAAGATGGTGGAGTCAGGCAGGAATTCAACCTGGGTACCATGTTCCTCGGTTTCACCAATTTCGCGCACCGGATACTGAGGAGCACCAATTTTGTACTCCTGCTCGTACATCTTGCCGTTGCGGCGTACGGTCACTTTCAAGTCCTGGCTGAGTGCGTTCACGCAGCTCACACCTACCCCGTGCAAACCGCCCGACACCTTGTAGCTGTCCTTGTCGAACTTGCCACCGGCGTGCAGCACCGTCATTACCACTTCCAGAGCCGAGCGGCCTTCTTTCTGGTGGAAATCAACAGGGATACCACGGCCGTTATCGCGGACGGTGATGGAATTATTTTCGTTAATGGTTACGTGGATCGTGTCGCAATGACCGGCCAGGGCTTCGTCGATGGAGTTATCAACTACCTCCCACACGAGGTGGTGCAAGCCTTTGATACCGGTGTCCCCGATGTACATCGAGGGGCGTTTGCGCACGGCTTCGAGCCCTTCGAGTACCTGAATGCTATTGGCGGAGTACTCGGCGGGGGCTTTTTTCTCTTTAGTTTCGCTCATGTTGCGGTTGGTTCAGCGCTTAGTGCGTAAGTAGGCAAAGATACCGAAAATATTCGGTTTTTGCCAGCAATAAGGCCGATTTGACCAGTAACTCCCACATAAAAAAAGCCGCCGGTACCCAAGTAGCGGCGGCTTCTGAAATCTGCTCAAAACAGCTCTTACAACACCTGGGCCCGCAGGTGGCTCACCCCTGCTTTCGACTCCAGCTTCACCTGATATATCCCGGCTTTCTGCTGCCCCAAATTGAGGTTGGTCTGCTTAAGCTGGCTAGCGTTCAGCTGCTGCCGCCATACCTGCCGTCCTAGTGCATCTGTTACGGTCAGCACGGCCTCGCCTTGGTGCGCCGCGCTGGGCCACTGCAAATCAAACCGGCCGTCGGCGCTCGGGTTGGGTACCAAGGTGGCACCGGCAACCAGCGTGGCCGTGCGGTTAGGCAGTACCGTGCTCACCAGTTTATTGACTCCGTCGCCGTAGCCGTTGTCAGGATTAAGTGTACCGCTCCAAACCGCAGTAGGGCCTGCCGCATCTACAAACAGGTGCAGCGTATTGCTTTCAATGTTTAGCCAGGTCTGGCCATTATCCCGGCTGTAAGAAGAGCCAATATCTCCTGTCGACTCAAGTGCTCCGACAGACAGGTAGTTGCCGGTGCCCGGCACGCTAGTAAGCCCGAACCCACGCAATGGCCCGGAATAGGTTTTTGGTGCCCAGGTAACGCCACCATCAGAAGTACCGAACAGTTTGTGTTTGGTACCACTTGTGTCGCTAACAAGGGCTAGTCCGTTCTGAGCATCCCGAAACGCCAGATTCTCAATGGGCTCTGGGGCCACATCACGCGTTACACTCCAGGTCACGCCCTTATCGGTTGAGCGAAAGATGTCGCCTTCGTCATTGGCCACCCAAATAGAGTTGCCAAACACCGCCGGCGGATATAGTGTACCAAACTCTCCTTCCGTCCCAATAGGCACATTTTGGGAACGAGTCCAAGTTGTGCCACCATCTGAGGTATAGTAGATTTCCATCCCTCCGCCATTCAGACCATCCGGGTCACCTAGCACTACCCCATCATTGGCATTAAAGAAGTGAATGGTATTAGCATAGCTGTACTCGCCGATAAAAAGCTTATCCGTCTGCACAGTCCAAGTAGAGCCGCCATTGGTGGTTTTCAGGATTCGACCCGGACCAATGCTTATTGGTAAGGTTACTACCCAGGCGGTAGTGGCACTCACGGCCGACAAGCTCTGAATAATTTCCGTTTGCGGGTCAACTCCAGTTACCGGGAATACCGTCCAGTTTTGCCCACCGTCGAATGTTTTGGCAACTTCATTTGCCGATGCACGGCTTAAAAACCTATTAGACAAGGCCCAGGCCGTGTTATTGTCAATCGCATCGGTGTACAGCGCCACATTGCTATCTACTGAGAACGAAAAACGCTGCTTAACCCATTGCGCCTTGACGTTGCCCGCCATTAGCAGGCTGCCGGCAAAAAAAAGTAGTAAGGTTTTCTTCATGGGAAGTAGAGGTATGAGAAAAGCTGAACGCATTCAACGCTGAAAAATCTGGCGTGATGCGCCACTACAGCTGCTGCCAGAACCGACCTAGCAGTAACTTGCTATTTTCTCAAATGTACTACCTCCCTTTTACAATAAATAGAGCCTAGAGTGCAAGAATTAACGCAAGCAAACCACTGGAAAAAGCGGCATTTCAATCATAAATTTTCCCTTGCAGTTAAGGAAAGCCTGCTTTTTCATTTCAACTAAGCAGAGCGCGGAATACTAAACACCACAAGTGTTAAGCAAAGGCAACAAAAAAAGCCACTTAACTCTAAAGTTAAGTGGCTAATTAGCACCGTGGCCCCGATTGGATTCGAACCAATGACCGGCTGCTTAGAAGGCAGCTGCTCTATCCAACTGAGCTACGGGGTCAAAAACAAATAGCCGCCCGCCCCAGAGGTGGGCTGACGGCTATTGTGTTGGTCGGGGTGGCAGGATTCGAACCTGCGGCCTCCTGCTCCCAAAGCAGGCGCGATACCGGGCTACGCTACACCCCGAAAAAATTGAAGTTTGAAAGGCGTAGACTAGACTACCGGCAATCAAAAAACAATATGCACAAAGCGGAGAGGGGGGGATTCGAACCCCCGGTAGCCTTTAGAGCTACGGCAGTTTAGCAAACTACTGGTTTCAGCCACTCACCCACCTCTCCAGGTGGAATGCCTTTCCGGTTAAAAGGTGTGCAAATATACAAGCAGAATGGACAAACAAACGTTTTTCAAAAAAAATATCTTCCATCTTGCCGTTCCAAAGTGAGGCTTACACCTCGTTTTGGCAGCAAATTCGACCTAGTACAGACTCCTGTTTTTAAGCCTTTATCTTGTGAGGAATAAGTGGTTACCGTGGTGCTAAACTGGGCTTACACACCGGGCATCCCTGAGGGGTTGGCGGCTGTATTTTTTTTTCTATTGTACCTCGGTTATGCCTTGCGTACCCGCCGACTTGCGGCTCCGTTGGGGCAACGCGGCTGGCGGCTAGGCTGGAAACTTGGATTGCGGCTGCTGTATTTTGGGTTACTAGGCCTAGCTATTCTGGGGCCCGCCTATGGGCTTACCCAACGCCCGGTGCGTACTGCCGGCAAAGATGTATGGCTGCTGGTAGACCTTTCCCGCTCGATGGATGCTCCGGATGTGGCGCCGTCGCGCCTGCAGAAGGTAAAGGCCGAACTCGCCAACCTTACCAGCCGCTTCCAAGCTGATCGGCTGGGGCTGATTGTGTTTGCCGGCGAAGCCTACGTGCAATGCCCCCTCACTTACGACCAAGCAGCCCTGCAGCTTTTTCTGACGACGTTGCAGACTTCTCTGGTTCCCGCAGGCGGCACGGACTTAGTTCCGCCGCTTGAACTGGTTCTGACACGCTTACAGGCCCTCACTCCTGCTGCCGCTCCGGCAGTTCCCACGCGCGCCACAGCAGTAGTATTGGTGACCGATGGCGAAGACTTTGGCGAAAACCTGGAGCCCACGGTGCGGGTACTGGCTCGCTCAGGAGCGCGGGTGTTTACTTTAGGGGTCGGAACAACAGAAGGAAGCCGAATTCCACAAACCGGGGGGCGAGGCTACATGCGCGACCCTAGGGGCCGCGAAGCCGTAAGCCGCCTCAACCCTACCCCCCTGCGCCGGCTGGCTGAGCAGACGGGCGGACAGTATTTTGAACTCACTGACCAACGCAACGAGTTTCCGTTACTGCTGAATGCCCTAAACCGCTTAGAAGGCCAGGCCGAGCAGGTTCGTACTGTTTCGGTGGCGGATAACCGCTACCGTTATCCTTTAGTAATAGCGCTGGTGCTTATGCTACTGGATGTCCTGATAACTGTAAAAGTGATTCGTCCGTGAAAAACCTGGTACTAGGAGGAATTTTACTGCTAAGCACCTGGGGTGGCCTCACGCGCATTCATGACCGCAATGAAGCCGTGCAACAAGGCGCCCAAGCGTTTGCCCAGAAGGATTATATAACCGCTGCTGCGGCCTATAAGAGAGCGGCCATAACACTGGGCGCCAAAGAGGACGCCGTGTGGCTGAACCTGGCTCACGCCACGGCTCAAACGGGCCGCACAGCCGAAGCGCAGAGCTACTATAGCCGCTTATCAACTAGTAAATCGGCTTTTATCCGGAGTGTGGCGTTGCAGCAGCTGGCTAGCCTAGCGGCTGGCCGCAAGGATTTTGCACAGGCCCTGAGCTTACTACGCCAGGCGTTGTTGGCGAATCCGACTAACTCCGATGCCCGCCAGAACTACGAGCTGCTGCGCGACTACCTAGCCCGCCAAACCAAGCAGCCCCAGCTGCTACCACCCCCACCCGGCACTGATGGCGGACCACAGCAACAAGACCAGCAGGCAGCGGCTTCGCGGGCCGGAGCTGATCAGAAGGGCCAGCTCGATGACCCCACGCAACCTCAGAACCCGCGCAACGCGTCGTTGGCGGAGCCTGATGCCACTGGGCAGCGCAACCCGCGTCAGCCGTCTTCTGCCGCGGGCTCATCAGCGAATGGTAGCTTCCGGCCGGGAGCCGGTGAGCAGCGCAGCGTAGCACAAGGCCAAGAGCCAGGCTCGGTGCGGGGGCTAAGCCAGCAGGAAACAGGTGAGGAAGCAACTGGTGGCACCAGTCGGCGCGGAGGCACCGAGGCAGCCAGCAATGCCGAGGCTAACATGCAGACCCAACGAGCACGACTGCAGCAAATGAACATCAGTACCGGCCAGGCCCGCCAAATTTTGGACGCGCTACAAGCCACCGAGCGCCAATATTTGCAGCAGCTGCCGCGCAAAGCAACCAAGCCCAAGGAAAAAGATATGCCCGGCTGGTAGTAGCCATGAGGCGCCTAGCTTTCCACTACCCCTCTGCCGGGCTTGAAGTGCCTAAGAGGCGCCCGCAAAATTGAGGGTACGTTTCGGGCATGTCTGGACTAACGGCTACCTTTGAACCTGAATTCAACCAATCCCACCCACTCGTTTTATGCAAATCAAAGAAGTAGTAATCGTGGCCGCGGTCCGGACGCCCATCGGCTCTTTCGGGGGCAGCTTGTCTACGCTGTCGGCAACGGAGCTAGGTGCCATTGCCCTGAAGGGTGCTTTGGAAAAAGCCGGCGTTGATGCCAGCGAAGTGCAGCAGGTAATTATGGGCAATGTTATTTCGGCTAACCTTGGCCAGGCTCCGGCTCGTCAGGCAGCCAAAAAAGCAGGTTTGCCCGATACCGTGGAATGCACCACGGTGAACAAAGTGTGTGCTTCGGGCACGAAAGCCATTATGTTCGGCGCCCAGGCTATCATGCTGGGCCAGGCCGATGTGATTCTGGCTGGTGGCATGGAGAGCATGTCGAATGTGCCGTACTACCTCGATAAAGCTCGTTTCGGCGCTAAATATGGCCACGGCCAGATGATTGACGGCCTCGTCCGCGACGGCCTGTGGGACCCCTACCACGACTACGCCATGGGCAACGCTGCCGATGCTACGGCTGCGCATTACGGCATCACCCGCGAGGAGCAGGATGCCTTTGCCCAGCAGAGCTACGAGCGCAGTGCTGCGGCGGCCAAAGCCGGCAAGAAGAAGGATGAAATCATTCCCGTAACGGTAACGGTACGCGGCAAGAGCACGGTGGTAGAAGACGACGAGGAATACACCAAAGCCGACTTCGCTAAGTTTGCCAACCTCAAGCCAGCTTTCACCAAAGAAGGCTCGGTAACGGCGGCCAACGCCTCTACTCTTAATGACGGCGCTGCTGCTGTGCTGCTAATGAGCCGCGAAAAAGCTGAGCAGTTAGGCGTGAAGCCTCTGGCACTGATTCGTGGTTTCGCCGATGCAGAGCAGGCACCGGAGTGGTTCACTACTACGCCAGCCCTAGCCATTCCGAAAGCGCTGAAAAATGCCGGCGTTGAGGCGTCGGAGGTTGATTTCTACGAAATCAATGAGGCTTTTTCGGTGGTATCACTGGCTAACAACAAGCTGCTGAACCTAGAAGGCACAAAGGTTAACGTGTATGGCGGTGCCGTATCGTTGGGCCACCCCCTAGGTGCTTCCGGTGCCCGAATCGTGACCACCCTGCTGAACGTGCTGCAGACAGAAGGCGGCAAAATTGGCGTGACGGGTATTTGCAATGGCGGCGGTGGCGCTAGCAGCCTCGTGCTAGAAAAGCTCTAAGCCTCGCGTACTAGGTCTCTCTTTTTTTGAAAAGCCCCGTTGCAGTTTTGCGGCGGGGCTTTTTCGTGCACGGCAGTGGGCACGAAGGTTGTAAGCATGCCATGCCGGCCTACGTTGCAGTCTGCACTATCTCCGCTAATCTTTCGTTCTTGCCGCTATGAAACGTTTTCTTTGGTTGCTCCCACTGGGGCTACTAGCTGCTTCCTCGGCCCAAGCCCAAAAGCTGCGCCGCCTTACTACCTACTTCGACTCGACCAACACGCACAAACGGGAGATTTTCTCGGCCCTGGTGGCCGCCGATACCGTAATGCAAGGCCCGTACAAGCGGTTTTACTATTCGGGCAAGCTAGAAGCCCAAACGCGCTATTCCGATGGTAAGCGCGACTCGGCGTACGTTGAGTTTCATCCGAACGGAGGCCGCCGGCTGGAAGTAACTTACCAGCAGGGCGTGCGTCAGGGGCCGTTCAAAACGTATTATGACTCGGGCAAACTGGCGCAGGAAGGCACCTATGAAAACGACCAGCCCACCGGCACCTTGCGCTATTACCACCCGAGCGGCGAAGTAAAGCTGGAAACCACCCTGAACAATGGGCAGCCCGCTGGCGCCATCCGCGAGCTATATCCATCGGGCAAGATCAAAGCTGAAATTACGTATCAGAATGGCCAGGCAAATGGGCCGGCCAAAACGTATTTTGAAAACGGCCAACTTCAGAGCGAAGGCCTGTATAGCAAAGGCCTGCTGGCTGGCCCTTACAAAACCTATTACGACAACGGCCAAGTAGAAACCGACGTGCAGGCCGACAAAACGGGCCGGGGCAGCTACCGCAGCTACTACCGCTCCGGCAAGCTCCGCACTGAAGGCACCTACGCCCCTGCTACCCTGGTGGGCCGCGCCGTGAAAAACCCCTTGGGCGACGACCTGACCAAGCAAGCCAAAAACCTGGCGGGCGGCACCAGTAACCTCGATGGCCCCGCGAAATCGTATTACGAAAGTGGCGCGGTGAAAAGCACTCAAACGTACCGTCAGGGCGTGTTGGTGGGCACCCAGCAGGATTTCTATGAGTCGGGGAAGGTGCAGCAGAAGATTGAATACGCCAACCAGGGCCGCGACCGGAAAATCACGAGCTACTTTGAGGATGGTTTGCCCAAGGAAGAGCAGCAGTACAAAAACAACCTGCCCAGCGGCGTGTGGCGCACTTTCCACCCCGGCGTCAAGCAAGTGCAGAAGCAGGAAACGTACGTGAACGGCAAAATTATTGGCGAGCAGCTCACCTACTATCCCACCGGCACAGTGCAAAGCAAGCTGGTGTACGAAGCAGGCAAACCCACCGGCTTGGGCCAGGAATACTACCCCTCCGGCAAGCTCAAAGCCGAAACAACTTACATTAAGGGTCTTAAATCTGGGGCGTTCCGCCAGCTGCGCGAAGATGGTACTCTGGAAATTTCAGGGGCGTTTCGAAACGGCAAGGAAACCGGCGTGTGGAATTATTTTGGGGCCGATGGCACCACGGTGCGCGAAAAGAAAACCTTCCGCAACGGGCAGCAGGTAGCTGAAGGCACCTCCGCTCCTGCTACCAAACCACTACCAGCGCGCAAACCAGTTGCTCCCGCCAAGAAGAAGTAACTCGGTTACCGGCCGATATCTACCTAGTAAAACCTACAGTTGAGCAGGCATTATATTTGTTATCATATATAGGAGCGCCTGAGGTGCTAGCTACCCAATACTATCTTCCTGATTTACTGGAATAAGAGCAATTAGTAAGTCTAGCGAATTCTGCGTGTGTTATTCTTTCACCATTTCTTAGGCGGGTTATGTCGCAACCTCTACGTATCATTTTTATTTTTCTGGGAGTTTTTTTGCTGCTGTCAAAAGCTGCGGTAGCGCAGTTTCCTGCGTTTGCCTGGGCTTCGGGCGGCGAAAAACCCAAGGACTACGACCAGCAGGCACAAGCGCGCGGCGTGGCTACCGACGCAGCCGGCAACACCTACGTGGTAGGCACTTTCCGACAAACCCTGACCCTAGGCGCTACTACCCTCACCTCTGTCGGCGACTACGATGTTTTCGTGGCAAAGCTCAATGCTGAGGGAGTATATCAATGGGCCGTGCGGGCAGGTGGCCGCGGCGAGGATATCGGCAATGGCATTACGCTAGATGCGGCCGGGCACCTCTACATCACGGGCAACACGGACAGTTGGCAAGGCGATTTTGGCGCCTATGCTATTCAAAACCCGCACTTCAATATCAACCTGTTTGTGGCCAAGCTGGATGCCAACGGCCAGTGGCTGCAACTGGCTCAAACCCTGGGCGACAACTCCAATAACTTTGTCTACGGCAACGACCTAGTAGTGGATGCCGCCGGCAATGTGTATGTAACAGGTGGCCTGCGCGGTTATCATGTTGAGTTTGGCTCTACTACCGTGTTTAATGAAGGCGGCTACAACGCGTTTGTGGCCAAGCTGTCCCCTAGCGGGGAGTGGCTTTGGGCCGTGGTGGAAGGCGGCCTGGGCGGCTACGACTTCGGCAATGGTATCGACCTCGATGCCAGCGGCAATGTGTACGTAACCGGAAATCTAGACGGTTACTATGGCCGATTTGGAACTACCATCCTCCGCAAAACCGGTGAGTGGAGCAGCATGTTCGTGACGAAACTGGACCCGGCCGGCAACTGGCTATGGGCTGTACTAGGTGGTGGCACAGCCCGAACCCTGGGCAACGACCTTATAGTGGATAAGGCCGCGAGCAGCGTGTATGTGGTGGGCAACGTAGCGGGACAGCTCGCTGCCTTCGGTGCTACAAGTCTACCTAAAACTGACCGCAACAACGACGTTGTAGTAGCTAAGCTCTCTACAGAAGGTGCCTGGCAGTGGGCGGTGCGCGGCGGCGGACCGGAGAACGACTTAGGAATGGGCATCGCGCTGGGGCAAGCGGGCAACGTAACCATCACGGGCTCCTTTAGCGGCGCCAGAGTTCCTTTTGGAATCTTGCCGGTGTTGACTTCCGTGGGCAAGTCGGACGTGCTGGTAGCGCAGCTTGATGCGGCCGGTTCGTGGCGCTGGGCACTTGGGGGCGGAGGCAATAAAAAGGGCGAAAATACGGGGTTAGGCATCGCCCTGACTCCCCAAGGTGACGCCCTGGTTGCCGGCACCTTCAAAGGGCCGGCCATTCGCCTGGGAGAAACGGAAGTACCCGGCGGAGCTGCCTATTATGACTACTTCGCTGACCGCTTTTTCGCTACCCGTGTTACTAACCTCCAGGACCGCTCTGCTGCCGAGTTTACCGTATGGCCCAACCCCAGCCGGGGCACCGTGTGGGCAGCTGGCCTAGAGCCGAATCAGCCTGTACAGGTGTTTGACACCATGGGCCGCCTTGTAATCAGCGACGCCCGCCCAGCCTATGATATAGAAGGCCTGCAACTACCCAACCTGAAGCCCGGAGTATACCTGGTGCGGAGCGGCAAGCAAATGCGCCGCATAACTCTGGAGTAGCTTTTCAGTCCTGCTTTACTAGCTCCACACCTACTCAAAACCGGATGGTAAACGCCGTCCGGCCATTTTCCTGCGTTTCTAGGCTGAAGGTGAAGTTGTGCTGCAGTAAAATGTCGCGAATCAGGGTAAGGCCGATGCCCTGGCCGTCGCGCTTGGTGCTGTAGAAGGGCGTGAAGAGGCGGCGTTGCACCTCGGGCGCAATGCCCGGGCCGTCGTTTTCGATGATAACCTGCGCGGGCTCCTGGGTAGTGCGCACCCATACGTTGCCTTCCTCCCCAATCGCCTCGAGGGCATTCTTGCAGATGTTGAGCACAGCTTGTTCCAGCTGCATGGGGTCCAGGTCTACTACCATGGGGCCGGCAGCCAGCTCCCAGTGCCACCGGATGCGACGGCGCTCTACCTGCACGTGCATGAGGCGCTCTATGGTGCGCAGCAGCTCATGCACATCGGTGGGCTGGCGCTGCGGCAGGGGCAGCCGCACGAGGTTGGCAAAATTGGCAATGAAGTTGGCTAGGTGCGTATTGCGGTTGATGGACACATCCAGTGCCTCCGTGAAATCGGGCTGGTCGTCGGGGCGGAGCTGCGGCACGTAGTAATGGAAGCTTTGCAGAATAGAGTTAATAGCGCCGATAGAGTTATTGATTTCGTGCGACATCATCCGAATCAGCTTCTCATAGGCCTGCTTTTCCTGCCGAATCAAATCCTGAGTCAGCTCTTCCAACACAATAAACCGACGCGTAAACCCCCGATCCACGAAGCGGGAGCTGTGCGCCCGGTACGTCTGAATTCCCGAAAGGCGCACTACTTGCGGCTCTTGCTCCGAGAGTTGACCTAGGGCAAGGCCCCAGTCGCTGGGCAGTTGGGCGGGCAGCTCCCCTAGCAGCTGCGCAGCAGGCAACCTCAGCATGCGCTCTGCGGCAGGGTTCACGCCTTCAATGCGCCCATCAAACGTGAGCAGCAACACGCCGGCAGGCGACGCCTGAATTAGGCTTTCCAGCAGGTAGCTTTTCTCGTGCTGCGTAACGCGTTCCTTGCGCAGCTCGTCAATCATGTGGTTATACACATCAATGAGCTGGTCCATTTCGCGTTGGCCCACCGGCACAAACTTCATGGAAAAGTCTTTGGCGCGAATAGCCTCCGTACCGGCCGCAATCAGATGAAACGGCCGCACAAACCCTTTATAGAGCTGCACCGTGAGAATAATGCTAATGACAAGCAGCACCTCCAGCCCCACAAACAATGGCGCGTTCGTGCGCATTATCTGTGCGGCCAGCACAATCAGCACGGCATGAATGATAATTACGAACAGGATAAACTTAACGCGTAGAGCCATGCAAGGAAAATTGGTGCTATGATCTTAACCCAAAGAACGTCATGCGGAGCTTGTAAGAGCAGTTCTACCTCTAGCTAATTCAGTTGCTTAGCTTCAGTAGACTTGCTCTTGCAAGCTCCGCATGACAATGCTTTCGACGTGCTATTCTGCGTCAAACGGAATGGCATACTTCTCGAGGCGGCGGTAAAGAGCACCGCGGCTCAGGCCCAAGGCTTTGGCTACGCGGCTGATGTTGCCGCTGTAATGCTCCAAGGTTCGCTTTATCATTTGGGCCTCCAGCTCATCAAGAGTCATTGTGCCGGGCTCGGGCAGCTCGCCGGGCTCGGGTTGCCGCACGGGTACGCGCTGAAACTGGGCTTGGAAATCTTCGGGGCCTAGTTCGTCTTTGCCGCTCACTAGCACTGCCCGCTCCACCAGGTTTTTCAGTTCCCGAATATTGCCGGGCAGCGGTTGCTCTTGCAGCCAGTGCAGGGCTCGGGTATTTACTTTCAGCGAGGCCCGGTTGTAGGTAGCACGCAGGCCATCTACAAAGTGCTGCACCAGCAGCGGAATATCCTGAGGCCGCTCCCGGAGGGCCGGAAGGCGTACTGTAATCAGATTGATGCGGTAGAACAGGTCTTCGCGGAAGCGGCCCTGCTGCACCATCTCGGCCAGGTTGCGGTTGGTGGCGCAGATTACGCGAATATCCAAGCGGCGCGGCTTGCTGTCACCGAGCACTTCGTAGGTCCGGTCCTGCAGCACGCGTAGCAACTTCACCTGGCTGCCCATGTCCAGCTCCCCTATCTCATCCAGAAAGATGGTGCCGCCATTGGCCAGCTCAAAGCGGCCCTGGCGGTCGGTTTTAGCATCAGTAAAGGCTCCGCGCCGGTGGCCGAACATTTCGCTTTCAAACAACGAAGCTGATATACCACCCAAGTTCACTTTCACAAACGGCTGCCGGCGGCGGTGGCTGTTCTGGTGCACGGCTTCGGCAATCAGCTCCTTACCCGTTCCCGATTCGCCTTCAATCAATACGGAGGCATCGGTGGCGGCAACCTGCCCTACACTACGCAGCACGTGCAGCAGGCGCGCATCCTGGCCCACAATATTCCGGAAGTTATACTGCTTGTCAAGCTGGCGGCGGCTGAGCGCACTAGGGTCGGTTTCGGGCTCAGCCTCGCTCAGGCTCAGAATAGTCCGGATGGTTTGCAGCAGTGAGTCGTTGTGCCAAGGCTTGGTGATGAACTCCGCAGCGCCCGCTTTCATGCCTTCCACAGCCAAGGATATAGAGCCCCAGCCGGTAATCAGGATGACGGGTACCTGAGGGGTTAGTTGCTTTACCTGCCCTAGTAACCGCAGGCCATCTTGGCCGGAGGTATCCAGGGAGTAGTTCATATCCATAAGCACCAGGCGCGGCGGCGTTTCCTGCACATAGCGCATGGCTTCTTCGGGCGTGGCAACGCCCTTCGCCGGGTAGCCTGCCTGTTTCAGCAGCAGCCCCAGCGAAGTGCGTATTGCCACATCGTCGTCAACAATCAGTATCATAGTGTAGAGCGCGAAGGACGGAATTTGGCGCGAAAGATTGAAGGCCCTGCTGCAGCAAAACCGCATTTCAAAACCAGACCAACTAGGGGCCTAAAAACAGAAGGAAGCGCTTTACTCTTCTCGCAATGATACAGCTGGATGAATGCCGGCAGCAATGCGGCTGGGCTGCCAAGCACAAATTGCCGTGAGCAAAAATATGAGCACAGTAGCCAAAATCATGGCCTGCACATACACCGTGGATGCCACTCCAAACACGCCCAGCAGCGGAAATTGTATGGCCAGCACTAGCCCTCCTAGCACGCCCAGCGTAGTCACTACCAGCATTTCGCCCAAAAACTGCCGCCCAATATTATTACCGGTGGCCCCTAAGGCCCGGCGCAACCCAATTTCAGCCTTGCGCTGATTGATATTGTACCAGAGCACACCAAACAGCCCCAGCGCCACGTTGAGAATCAGGAACAAGCCAACCAGCCCGAGTGCAATCAGGGGCGTCAGCATAAATTTCATTTTGTCCTGGCGGTTTTCTTCTAGCGTGTTCACATTGGCATCCCACCCTTTAGTAACCTGCTTTATTTTGCGCACCAGCTGCTGCTCCAGTACGGCACCGCTACCCGGCTGCACCCGCACCAGCAGAATAGGCATCTCCAAATGACCAACATCGCCGGCGCCTTGCAACACGCGTCGCAGGAATATGGCCGGCTCATTGGCCGCAAAATCGTTGCCGGAGCGGTAGGCCTCAATTACGCCTACCACCTGCCACTGCTTGTCGTGCTTCTCATTGGTCAGTATTTTGCCCACCGCAGGCTCATCCCCGAACATTGCTTCCGCAAACTTCTGGTTAATGATTACCGAAGTTCTAGTGGCGGCATCATCGCGGCGGTCGAACCAGCGGCCGGCCACTACTTTCTGGCCCAGCACGCGCACCATGTCGTCGTCGGCATCATACACCTCGGTAAGCGGGGCCTTCGTTTCCTTGTAGCGGTACTCATCGGTGTTCATGTTGCTGAACGAGAAGGGAGTGTTTGAGCTCGTCCAGGTAACGGCAGCGACACCACGTGTGGCCTGCAGCTCCTGCACCAGCAGGCGTAGCGTAGCTTTGCGGTCAGTGGTATCTTGGCCCGGGTCTACATCAAACTCCCACACGTTTTCCGACGAGAAGCCCATAGGCTGCCGGTAGTTGTACAGGTTACTAACTAGCAAGGAGCTAATCACGAACAGGACGAAAAACGACAAGAGGATTTCGGCCATGAGTAGAAAGTTGGAGCGCTTACGGTTCCAAATCAAAGTAAACAGATGACGTATCATGGGGTAGCTGGGGTATCGTGCACACCGGCACACTAGCAGTGGGCGTGCAGAAGGTTAGATGATAAAGCCAACGGCGGCAAGCGGGGCGCAGGGTTAGCGCCAGCACTACTTGCTAGCCACCTGCTGCTGATTAGTTACTACTGCCTTTTAAGGCCTGAACCGGCAGCAAGCGCGACATTTTAAAGGCCGGATATACCCCCGATAGCAAGCCAAAAAGCAAGGTCACGAGCAGCGCCCAGCCAAAAATCCGGAGGTTCAGCTCGAAGTGAGAGTAGGCTATAATCTGGGCACCGCCAATCAGTTGCAGCACGATGTACGCCAGTCCTAGACCTAGCAGGCCACCAATGGCCGTCAGGAAAATATTCTCTACCAGAAACTGCCCGATGAGCGTACGGCCCGTGGCGCCAAAGGCCTTCCGAACCCCAATTTCAGAGGAGCGTTCCATAATGCGACTCACATTAATGTTCACCAGATTCAGCGCGGGTAACATCATGAAAAGCAGCGCAAGGCCCGTCAGAATTGCATATAGGATAGCCGTACCATCGGAGCTGTAGTCGGTCAGGGGGCTCATGATCTGACGCGAATAGGAGGCTAGCAACTGATCGGCGTGCAGGTCCAGATGATCCATTGCCTTGGGGTCGGTCAGCGGGATGCGCTTGGCCATTTGGTCGAACTCTGCCTGTACAGCGGCTTTATCAGCCGGCGATTTGGCCAAGATGATAGCTGAATATTCCCCATCGAGCCGGGCCTGGTTTAGGTTGTTGGGGCTGGTAGAAAGCGGCACCCACACATCGGCATAAGATGACACGCGCATCACGGGCACATCATCTACCACGCCCATTACTCGGAAAGCGCTTTGGTTAATTTCAATGGTGCGCCCTACTACCCCGGCATCGGTGCCGAAGTACTTACGAGCGGTGCTCTGGTTGATAACTGCCACCCGTGCCGCCGACTTCATTTCAGCCTCACCGAAGGGTTTTCCTTCCCGGAACGTAAAGTCCAGCACTTGCCAAAACACATTGTCGGTGTACTTCAAGTCAAGGTCGAGGCGGTTGTTTCCTACGTAGCTCGGCGTTGCGTGAAACATAGAGTACACCGCTACTTTCTCGGGAGTTTTGAGGGGGCGCACATACCGGTCGAGTAGGTAGTAGCTCGCTGGCGAGTTCTGATTGCCGCCGTTTTTATACTTGATGTGCAAGAAGTTAACAAAAAGCATCCGGTCGAGGCGTGTTTCCGGAGCGTGCGGGCCCACCACGTGGTCGAACATGGCCGCTACCACGAGCAGCACCATCAGCGTGAAAGAGATGCCGAACAGGCTGATGAAGGTAAAGAACTTGCGACGCAGCAAGACTTTCCAGGCGATTTTGAGGTAGCTAAGCAACATGAGCGTGAGAGTAGGGAGTAGAAAGGGAAGAATGAAGGGCGGCTACTTGCCGCTGCAGCACCGCGCGGGCCTTGCTGAGCTGCGACTTGCTAGTGCCTTCTGAAATACCGAGCAGTTCAGCTACTTCGGGGTGGGTATAGCCCTCCAGAGCACAGAGGTTAAACACGGCCCGGTAGCCTGCGGGCAGCTCCTGCACCAGCCGCAGCAAATCGGCGGCTTGCAGCTCTACATCGGCGCTGGGCAGCTCGGTGGCAAGGTGGCCGGTGTAGCAGTCTTCAATGCTTAGGGTTACGGACTCGCGGCGGCGCAACAGATTCAGGGCCTCATGCACCATAATGCGGCGCACCCACCCTTCTAGGCTGCCTTTACCCTCAAACTGACCCAAGCAGCGAAACACCTTTACGAAGCCGCGGGCTAGGGCATCTTCCGCGTCGAACTCGTGGCGTAGGTAGCGCAGGCATACGGCCAGCATGCGGGGAGCAAAGCGCTGATAGAGCTGTTCCTGAGCGGCTGCGCTACCCTGTAGGCAGGCGGCAACTAGGTCGGTATCAGAGAAAGGTAGGGCTAGCGTTTTCATAACTCAGAAAGAAAACTGCGAGAAGTATCACAAGTGGGGTGCGACCAGCACCAAGTATATTAGCTGACCTGGCTGCCGTCGAAGAAGCGGATAAGGCGCTCGGTGCGGCGCGCCTGCTGCTCATCGTGCGTTACCATCACGATGGTGGTGCCTTCCTGCTGGTTAAGGCCTAGCAGCAAGTCCATAATTTCCTCCCCCATCACCGAGTCGAGGTTGCCGGTAGGTTCATCGGCCAAGATGATTTCGGGGTTGCCGGCCAGGGCCCGGGCAATGGCTACGCGCTGGCGCTGGCCACCAGAAAGCTGGCTGGGGAAGTGGTTGGTGCGGGCACTGAGGCCTACTTTATCGAGGGCGGCGTAAGCCCGCTCACGGCGTTCCTTGCCGCCTACGCCGGGCCGGTACAGCAAGGGCAGCTCCACGTTATCCAGCACCGAGAGGTCGTTGATGAGGTGGTAGCTCTGGAAAACGAAGCCGATTTTCTGATTGCGCAAGGAGGCGAGCTCCTTATCAGAGTAGGACTGCACCGGCCGACCATCCAGCTCAATTACGCCGCTGGTGGGCTCATCGAGCAGGCCAATGATGCTGAGCAGCGTAGACTTACCACAGCCCGAGGGGCCCATTATCGAAACGAACTCGCCTTTGTTGATGGTCAGGTTCACGCGGTTCAGGGCCACCGTTTCAATGGTTTTGGTTTGGTATACCTTCTCGATGTCGCGCAGTTGAATAACGGGCTGGCTGGTGGCCAAAGCTGCACTGGCTGATTGAGCCCGAGCGGTAGTTTGAGCGAGGATGTTTTCCATGGGAAGAGCAGGATAGATGAGGAAGTCTGACGAGAGTCTGTCCGGTTTCGGGCAGTAAGCCACGGGGCCTACAGTAGTATTGCCAAGCGCTGTGCCAACTTTATAATTAACTGTTTGTCAGCATATTATGTAGCATATTCAAAATAGTCGATTGATAAAATATGTCCGTTTCCGGACAGGGTGTTCGGTATTGTATAGCGCACCTCTTTGTGAGCGGGCATCCGGCACCGTGTTCGTTGAGCCAGCGTAGGAGCAGCTATAAAGAACGTCATGCTGCACAGCGCGAAGGACCTTATTCCGTGAGAACCGCATCAATGGTAGGTTCTCACGGAATAAGGTCCTTCGCGCTGTGCAGCATGACGCGTTATCTATTTCAGAACGCCAATCGGTGTCCAGGTCAGTGCTTACGGTTGCGCTGCTAGGGGCTGTTGGCGCTCAAAGTCATATAGCGTGAGGGCACGCAAGCGGTAGTGCGCCACCCAAGCCGCACGCAAAGCCAGAATGTACACGCGGCGGGCCTGGTCCTTTTCGGCAGAAGCAATGGTCAGGTCGGTTAGGCTGATGCGCCCGACTTTATAAGTTGCCTGTGCAATGTTGTAGCGCTGCTGCGCCAAGGAGTCGGCGCGGGCGGTTAGCGCAAGCTGCTCGCTTAGGGTACTGAGCTGAGTGGCCTGCACCTGCACGCTCTGCTCGAAGCTGGCTTCCTCCTGCGCAATGTCGGTTTGTACCTGGCGGCGGGTCAGCTCGGCGGTTTTCACAATGGATTTCTGCCTGCCCCAATCTACTAGGGGCAGCGAAAAGGTAAGCCGCACCTGCTGCTGGTTTTGCAAGGCCGCGTACGTGTCCCAGAGGTTGCCCGCCTGGTTTACGTAGCCTAGGTTGGCCGCGAGTGTGGCCTGAAACCCGGTGGTACCCCGGGCCTGCGCTACCTCCCGCTCAGCCTGCAACAACCGGCGCCGAAAAGCCAGCACCACACTGCGATTTTGGCGCGCCTGGGTTACGGCTTGCTCAGTAGGCACCACTAATCGGGGCGCGGCGGCCGGCACCAGCAGCCGCACCGCATCGGTGCGCAAACCAGTGTAGCTCTGCAAACTCACGGCCGCGTTCTGGGCATCGAGTTGGCCTTGGGCCATGGCCTGGCGGGCATTGAGCAGGTTTAGCTCCAGCCGCAGCAGGTCGCTTTGCGACAGGCGGCCGAGCTGGTAGCGCTCCTTCCCTATCCGGAGCAGTTCTTCGTTGGCTTGCACGTTCTGGCTGGCCACTTCGGCATTTACCTGCTCCTGCAACACATCAAAGTACAGCTCCGTGATGCGCTGGGCAATGCCTTCCCGCTCCTCGGCGTACAGGCGCTGGCTTTCCTGGTAGCGCAACGGCTCAATTCGGCGGGCCCACTTTAGGCTGTTAAAGGAGCCTAGCGGCTGGGTCAGGCCGATGGCAATGGGTTGGTTGTTGTAGCGTTTCAGGCCGCCATTAAAGTCATCGAAGCGCTGCAGCTCAGAGCTTACGAACACCTGCCCGCCCGTTAGGCCAATGTTCTGGCTCATTGACAAGGCCAGGTTGGAGTTGTTGATGCGCACGGCCCGAAAATCGGTGGTACCATCGGGCTGTACTACGGGCGTAATCACGCGGCTGAACCCGGGTAATGTACCCTGTAGTCCTAACTGGGGCTTGTAATTGGCCTGGTAAGTGCGCCACTCCCAGTAGCTTTTATCGCGGCTGGTTTGCGATTGTTTGGCCAGCGCCGACTGATTCAGGGCTAGCTCAATTACCTCGCTCAAGGTGAGGGCCGATGGCTGCGTTTGGGCTACGGCCGGCGTGCCGGCTAGCAGCGCCAGGAAAGGAAGAATCCGTTTCATAGAGCAGCTAGTCTTTAAGGGTGAGTTCGGGCGTGTCGATGTAGTCCTTCATATCCGACACGATTATCTCCTCGCCGGCACCTAGGCCCCCTGTAATCTGCACGTAGTCGAAGTTGCTGTCGCCGAACTGCACGGTGCGGCGCACGGCTTTGCCATTCTGGAGCACAAACACCGGCTGCTCTTTACCACCCTGGTAGAAGGGCCCGTTTTTCACGCGCACCACGTTGTGTAGCGCCTTGGTCACCACAAATACATCAGCCCGCAGATTGGCGCGCAAAGCCGGGTGATGATCCTCGGTTAGGGTGGCGTAGAAGGTGACGACCCCCTTGTCAACGGAAGGGCTTACGGTGCTAATCGCGCCGCGCAAATCGGTGCCGTTAATGCGCACTACTACGGCGTCACCGAGGTGCAAGGCGTCGGCATAGGCATCGGAAATGGTGGCTCGCACCCGGAAACGACTTAAGTCGGCTACGCGAGCCAGGGCGTCGCCGGCCTGCACCGTAGTTCCCAGGTCTTCGTTCACCCAGGTGAGCACGCCAGGCTGCTGGCTGCTGATATTGGCCTGAGCCAGCTTGCCCGCTAGCTCCGCAATGCTCCGGTCCTGAATCTGCATGGTGAAGCCTAGTTCCCGCACATCGGCGGCATTGGCGGCGCGCTGGTTCCGAATTTGCTCTCCGAGGCGTTGCAGTTCCAGTTGGGCTACTCTAAGGTTAAGCTCGGCTTGGCGCACACTTTCCGAGGTGCCACCGCCAATCTTGAGCAGGTATTGCTCATCGCGCAAGGCCGACTGCAGGCTGCGCACTTTCACTTGCTGCACCTGCTCCTGCGAACGAAGGTCGTTGAGGGCTTTTTCGAGGCTGAGCTGGAGTTGGCCGTTTTTGTTGCGGTTCTGCTGCTGCTCGTCCTGGAGCTTGGCTAGGGCTGTATTTGTGAGCTCCTTATCTAGCTCCAGAATGGTCTGACCGGGCTGCACTTTGCTGCCTACTGATACAGCCACCCGCCGGATGGTACTCTGGATGGGGCTCGTAATGACGGCTTCGTGCGCCGGAATAATAATGCCAGCGGCCGTAAGGGAGGCTTCTACATCGCCTCGCTCGGTCCGCGCCGTTAAAATGCGGTTGCGCTCTACACTAGGTTTCAGCACATTGCGGAAGGCCAGCAGGCCAATTGCTAGGGCCACCAGAATGCCTAACCCCATCAGCCAGCGGCGGCGCTGACGACGGTTCTGAGTTGATGTTGATATGGCTCTGTCCATTTTCGTACAGGAAGGAAGGGGTTTCCTAGTAGGTAAGCCAAGGGACGTGCCATATTCACAAATATTTATCTATCAGATATTTACACTCCAAATACAGATTACCTCCTACTATAAAGTTGTCCAAAAATGGACAGCCTGTTCGGAAACGAAAGCAGCTAGCTCACCTTCGGACACGTGCTGTCCGTCAGCCCCAAACTTGTAGTGGGAAGCGGAGCCAGCAAGAGAGCTGCTTGACTAGGCGGTGTCCGATAAGTTGCTTCAATTAGTAAAAATGCCCTGTTAAGCTTGTTGAAGCATCATTGAATCGGCAGAATCAGAGCACGCGAGATGCTTCGGCTATGCTCAGCAAGGCGGGCTGGAGGTTTCAGGCACCGCCTAGGCTGATTAGAAGCCTAAACCGCTTGTATGCCCTGTATCTGTAGTACGGCTGTAGAAATTTTAATCTAGAGCCGTTTGGGCAGCCAGCAAGCCAGCCACCAGCAATTATTTGCGAGGCAGGCAACGGATGCGAAGGACGATACATCTATCCTGTCAGTACCAGTTATTAGGGTTTGGGCTTCTATTTAGCCTAGTGCGCCCCGCTTTATTCCCCCTTGATTCCTGTAAAACACAACGCATTCCTAGAAATGAAAAATTATTTTCACTAGTACCTTGTGTCACATAGTACCTTCGCTTACCTTTGGATCATTGATTAGCTAACCTCCTCGCCGCACACTTGGCCCCTATCGGCGCCAGCTGCGGCAGATGCCCACCACCACCTTGCGCCAACCGGGCCGGGTGCTGAGCAGCTCGCCGGAAACCATCGTTTCTCGCTGCTGCGCTTGTGTGTTGGCCGCTTGGTTTCGCTGCCGCTGTGGCAGCCGAAGCCCCTGCTTTTCGTGACTGAATTTCTGGCAACCATGCCAGCCCAGCGGAACCGCGGCCGCCGGGCACGGCCTCTCCTTGCCTGGTTTGTACCTCACTTACCTCCCTCTCATGACTTCCTTTCTACCTTCCGGCCGGACCCTGCGGGGCCTGGGGTTCCTCGCTATGCTCGCTCCTTTGGCCGCCGCGGCCCAGCAACAACCTAGTGGCTCCGTTAGTGGCACCTTGCTAGATAATGCCAACGGGCAGCCGCTTCCGTTCACCAATGTAGTGGTGCTACGGGCCCAAGACTCCACCTTTGTTGCCGGCGCCGAAACAGCTGAAAACGGCCGTTTTGCCCTTGAAAAGCTGGGAATGGGCAACTATCTGCTTAAAGCTTCGGCCGTAGGCTACCAAGGGTTGCGCCGTACTATTAGCGTAACCAACGCAACTCCCAACGTGCAGCTTGGCATCCTGAAGCTGGCCCCAACCGCTACGCAGTTGGCCGGCGTAACGGTACAGGGCGAACGGGCCGCCGTGCAAGAAAGCCTCGATAAAAAGGTAATCAACGTAGAAAAAGACCTGAGCAGCGTGGGCGGCACCGCCGTAAACGTGCTCCAAAACGTGCCTTCCGTAACGGTAGCCCCCGATGGCACGGTGAGCATGCGTGGCTCTTCCAACATCACCATTCTCATTGATGGCAAGCCTAGCAACTCCGCTAACAGCGGCGCGGGCGGCAACCGCCTAGAGCAGATTCCGGCTAGCTCCATTGAGCGGGTAGAAGTCGTGACCAACCCTTCGGCGCGCTATGATGCTGCCGGGGCCGGTGGAGTGCTCAACATTATTCTGAAAAAGCAGAAAAAAGACGGCTGGAATGGCCAAGCGCTGCTAAACCTCGGCACCCGCGACAAATACAACACCAGCCTAAGCCTGAACCGGCGCACGGGCAAAATCAACACGTTTGGCTCGTTTGATATGCGCGACGACCAATACCACAGCCGCATGCGCAGCGACCAGTATACGACCCTAGAAAACCGCGAGCTGCGTACCTACCAGGAGGGCACTAACGTACGCCACAACAAAAGCTACAACGGTCGCCTAGGCTTCGATTACACCTTGCCCGCCAACCAGAGCCTGACGGTTACCTTGGAGCCGAACTTCAACCGGAGCGCCAACTCGGGGCTTCAACTCGCTACCCTTTCGGGAGCCACCAATGCCCGCATCGGCAGCACGTTTGGGGTTTCGGAGAATGTCGACAACATCGATGGCTCAGTGGACTACCGCCGTACCTGGGATGAGCACAAAGGCCGGGAACTGACAGCCAGTGCTAACTATACCTACCTCGACGCCGATGTAGTGGTGGCCCAGCGAAATACAGAAGGCTCGCCGGACCTGCGCGAATGGAAACAAGACTTGGCCGTAGGCCTCAATGCCGTGTCGGGGCAGGTTGATTACGTGCACCCCATCGGCGAGAAAGCACGCCTCGATGCCGGCCTCAAAGGTCAGTACCAAGAAAATAGCGGTACCGATGATTTCCTGCGCCAGCAGGCCGATGGCCCCGTTTTTGAGCGCCTTGCGGACCGCTCGTATCAGTACGATTTCAAGGAGTACATGCAGGCCGGCTACGTTACCTACCAGCAGGAATTGGGCAAATGGAACATGCAGGGCGGCTTACGGGCGGAGTACACCAACACCAGCGGCGAAGTACTCAACGGCAACGGGCCATTTAAGCTGAGCTACCTGAACCTGTTCCCTTCGGCTACGGTAGCCCGCAAGCTGCCCACCGCCGACCAAACCGTGAAGCTCAGCTATTCGCGCCGCCTCAACCGGCCTGGCTTTATGCAGCTGCTAGCCTTCCCACTCTACCAAGACCAGCGCAGCTACCGCATCGGTAACCCTACGTTGCGCCCCGAGTACATCAATGCCTTTGAATTAGGCCACCAGATAAGCATCGGGCAGGCATCCCTGACTTCTACTTTGTTCTACCGCCATACCGACAACACCATTCAGCGCCTGGTGGGGGTAGATACTACCGCCACCCGCCTGTACGGTTCCGGAGCGGTTATTACGGCCCAATACAACCAAAACTTCGGGCAGGCAACCAGCTATGGCGCCGAGATTTCCTTGAACCAGCCCGTGGCCAAATGGTGGCGCATCACTGCCAACGGCTCGTTGTTCCAGAATACGGTAACGGCGGCTACCGGCAACGAGGCCAATCGCCGGGTAGTATCGGGCACGGCCCGCCTGATGAACTCCTTCACGCCCACCCCCAAGCTCGACATTCAGCTGACCGGCAACTACCGCGCAGCGGCCGTTACGGCCCAGGGCAAAGTATTTCCGGTTGGCTCTATGGATGTAGCGCTGCGCCAGCGCCTGTTCAACGACCGCGCCGCGCTTACTCTCCGCGTATCCGATGTGCTGAACACCCAGCGTAACCGCTCGGAGTCGCGCACTGAAAACTTCCGGGCCGAGTACTACAACAAGTGGGAGTCGCGGGTAGGCTACCTGGGCTTCAGCTGGTACATGGGCTCTAACAAGCCTCCGAAAAAGATTGAAAATCAGCCGCAGGGCGGTGGCGGTGGGTTCGGTGGCTAACCGAAGCTAGGGCGTTACAGGAAGCTGGAAAAATAAATTTTCACTTTCCTGTAACGCTCGCCTATTACGGCGGTATCCACAACAGCAACGCACTCAAGCACACTGCCTCTCGGAGTTTGAGCTGCCACCAGACCTAGTACCCTTGCTCTATACCCTGCGTTTCAGTTAAAGCCTTTCGCACCCGTTGAATATGCTTTTCCATGGTTTAAAGCGCGCCCCCTCTACTGCTCTTCGCTCATCTAGCTTTGGCTTTCCACGATTTCTTTGCCTAGGAAATGCGGGCTGGCGGTTCGGCAAGTCTCGTTCTACTACCCCTGTTGCAAGCTCAAACCACTGCTTCCGATAATGATTTCCGACTAATGCTTGAGTAGGGTGAATTTGGTAGCTGGCTTGTGCTGCGCTTTGCTACCATCTAGGCCTCACGTTACCCGGCACACCGCTACGTGCGTGGGGCCTTTTCCCAGCCTCTGTTTCCTTTACCTAGTTACAACTAGTTTTAGCTGCCCTGTTTAAAGCAAAAGTTACCCTAGCAGGCCTGGTTATATAACAATCAATATTTTTTTTACTTCTCAGGCATCCCTTGCGCTACCTATAGCATCTATCAGATAGACAAAGCTTAAGAAGTTATACGCAAGCTTTACCCCCCCCACTTTTTCTGGACAACTAATTACTCCCTGGAAAACTCTGAAGCAGAAAATAAACTTAAACAGTACCTTGCTTTACATAGTACCTTTTAGTATCTTTATTCTGTTCTTCCAATTCGGCCTGTAGGGCCCGCCCGCCAAACCGGCCGGCCCTCTTACCCCGAAACAGCTCCGCTCCTGACACCAGCGGGGCGCTGCCCCACCCGGCGCCTGGCCACTCCGCCACCCGCCACTCTGGGCTCGATGCAACTCTCTTTTTTGCTGACTCTCGCCGGGATGCCCGGAACGGAACCGCGGCCGTTCCCACTAGCCTCGCCCGATGGTCTAAGCCCTTCCTTTCACTTACTACTGTCATGAAAACTTCCTTTGTTTCCAGCGCCCTGTTGGGCATTTCCCTCCTCGTTGCCGGCGCTCAACTGCCTGCTCAGGCTAGCTCTACTCCGGGCCGCGGTACGGTTTCGGGCCGCCTCTACGATGGGGAAACGCAGGAGCCTATTCCCTATTCCTACGTGGTGGTACTCCGGGCTTCCGATGGCCGTTTTGTAAAGTCGGTAGAAACAGATGCCAACGGCCATTTTCGTGCTACTGGCTTGCCCTTAGGCCGCTATACTGTCCGGACTACCGTGTTGGGCTACCACTCCATCAAGCCCGCCGTTGCCCTGCACTCCGCAAAGTCGCAGCAGGCCCTGGGTACGGTAGTCCTGGTGCCTCTGGGTATGCCCCAGCTTGCTCCCGCCGATCAGCAAGCGTGGGCCAAACGAAGCAAAGCAGTAGCCGCAGTAGAGCCGCGCCGGCCAGTAGTTCGCGTACGGTCCTAGACGCGACCGGTCGTCGGGTAATCAGTTATTAGCTTATCCTTGCCACATCCGGCCAGCTACTTTCCTGCGGGAAACTGGCTGGCCGGATGCGTGCGTTTAGCCTCTTCTACACGCAAAGTTGCTAGGTCAATTAGCACTTGAAACCCAGATGGGCGCAGGGTTTCAACCACCAGGAAAGCTAGTACCTTCGCAATATCTTGCCAGGTGCTTGTATATGTCGGCTTTTGCTGCTTTTCTTCTCTTTTTGCTGACGGGCACTCTGGTTCCTATCAACCCAGGCTTTCGGCAAACGCCTGATGGCATTCCTGTTTATATAGTTTCCAACGGCTTTCATACCGCGATGGTGCTACCTACACAGGAGCCTCATACGGGCCACAACTGGCTGCAAACACTAGGCTTGCCTACCCTCACAACCCGATTTGCGCGTTACCCCTACGTGGGGTTTGGGTGGGGCAACGAAGGATTTTTTCTGGGCTCGATGGGCGGCAAATTTCCCAGCCCCAAAGCTATTGTGGGGGCAGCTTTTCCCTCGCGTACCCTCATGCACGTTGATTTTTACCGGGCTGCTCCTGATTCCGGCGCCCGGGTTGTGCCGTTGCGGATTTCGCCTGCTGAGTATCGCCTGCTCACGGCCTACGTGCAGCACTCCTTCCGCCCCGATACCCTAGGGCGCCCGCAACTGCGACAACCAACTGGCTACACTCCCGAAGACTTTTTCTTCCTGGCCCAGGGCCGCTACCATGCCTTTCGCACCTGCAACGACTGGACCAACCGAGGCCTGCGCACTTCCGGACTCAGGGCCGCACTCAAGGCACCCTTCGCCGCCGCCGTTATGTTCCAAACTCGAAAGGCGAAGCGTTAACCCCTAAGCAGCAGCGAACAAGCATAGCATACACCGTAACCCACGCAAGCCGGGGAAATATGCCCCCAGCGTAAAGTGTTGCGCCAACAATGCTACCTAGCGTTCTACTAGGCTGGAGAGGGAGTCAGTCCTTAGCCCTGGAAATTGGGCCGCTGGTGCAACTAGGCACTAAGCGCGGCAACTCACTTAGCTGATGATCTAAGCATCTTACCAGCAATAAGTTGCCCTTTTACTATCCTAGCCTCACTCTCTTAGCAACCCTGCAGCTAGTGTGTAATCACAGGTAAACTACGCCTTGTAGCGCTTCATAGCCATGATGATTTTGCGTAGGGAGGTGCCAATTATGTAAGCTCCTGTTTTACGGGGCAATTGAAATATTAGTTGTTAACATATTTATTTTTATTTGAACAATTATAAAGTTTATTGATAAATTACCGTACAATTAGATATCATTCCCCCTCCTCGATTTCTTGACTGTATCAGTAGCCTTACTTGGCCACTGCAGAATTGTCCTGTCCCTTACCGGGCTCAGCGCCCGCGTGTTTTCTATTTTCTTTAACCTCACCTACCCACCTATGTACACACCTATACCACGCTCAAGCTTCTGGTCCCAGGCCAAGGTCTATGGGCTTCTGCTGTTGCTAAGCCTGTTCTGCTCCGCAGCAGCTATGGCCCAAACCGCTACCGTTTACACCGATAAAGCCGATTACCTTCCTGGAGACATCGTTTTCATTGAAGGAGATGGATGGCAACCTGGTGAGCAAGTCAGGCTTGAAATCGACCATTCCACAATCACGCACGGCAATACTGTGCTTACTGCTTTAGCAGACGACAACGGCCATATTTATAACGACGAGTATCTGATCCAGAGCTATCATTTAGATGAATCATTCGTGTTGCTGGCATCAGGCCAAAGCTCCGGGCTTACCGCTCAAACAACGTTTACGGATGGTAACACCGTCGGCCAAATCAGTGTAGGAGCCCAGACACCCAATCTCATTTACACAAATCAATCTGCAACGTATTCCATTATAGTTACTGCCAACAAGACTGTTACTTCGAACACTTTATATGAAGCAGACTTAACAATTAATTCACTTCCAGCAGGGGTCACAGCTGTTTTCTCACCTTCCCGTGTTTCATTTTCATTAAGTAATCCAGGTGTTTCCACACTAACATTATCTACAAGTCAATTAACCCCAACTAATATTGCAAATAACTTTACGGTAATAGCCAAAAGGCCCAACTCAAGTGGTAACAGTGATACAGAAACGGCTCAAGGCACATTAGTAGTTACTCCTATCAGTCCAACAGTAATTACAACAACTGCCGTTTCTGGCACTTATGGAGGGCTAGTTAACTTAAGCGCAACTTTAAAGAATGGCTCCTCAGCCGTAAGCGGCAAAAGCATTTCATTCAACTTAAATGGCACTCCGGTAGGCTCAGCAACTACTAATACAAACGGAATAGCCACCTTATCATCCGTAAGCCTAGGTTCACTTTCTTTCGGAACCTATCCGGTAGGTGCATCGGCCAGTTTCGCAGGTGATGGAGCTTTTTCGGCCAGCACTACCTCAAACAGCCTCACTATAAATAAAGCCAGTCTTTCGATTGCCGCGGCTAACACTACCCGTATTTATGGCAATAACCTTCCCGCTTTCACTGCATCGGTGGTTAGTGGAATAAAAAATAACGAAAGCTTCAATGTGAGTGCAACCAGTGAAGCTACAGCAGCTTCAGGAATAGGCACTTACGACATTATACCATCAGTAACTGGCTCTACGCTCACTAACTATACGGTTACACCCACAAAAGGCATACTCACTATAACTGCGCGCCCCATTACCATTACGGCTGATGCCAAGGGCATGACCTATGGCGATGTAGAACCGCCCCTTACATACCAGGTAACGAACGGAAGTTTGGTACAAGGTGACAGCTTTACGGGTGAGCTTAACCGGACTTCGGGGGGTAGCGTGGGCAGTTATCCTATCAATCAAGGCACTGTTGCTTTGAATGCTAATTACGACCTAGCGTTCCAGCCAGCAGACTTCACAATCAACCCGAAAGACGCTTTTGTTAGAGCCGATTCAAATGGCAAAGCATACGGTGACTCAGAGCCAGCATTAACCGGCGAGCTTTCCGGGTTTCTGCCTGCTGACAACGTAACCGCCACATTCACTCGCACGCCCGGTGAGGACGCCAATGGTAGCTACACCATTAGCGCAGCTCTCAGCCCTGAAGCAGTACTAGGCAATTACAACATCTCAACCCAAATAGCGGCCTTTACCATTGCCCAGAAGGCAATAACCATCACGGCCACCCCACAAAGCAAACCCTACGGCACTGCCCTCGACCTGGGTACCACCGCGTTTTCAGTAACAGCCGGAGCACTGGTGAATGGCAACACTATTTCGGCCGTGGCGCTGGAAAGCCCGGGCGCCCTGGCAACTGCGGCAGCTACCACAGCGGGCTCAGAATACCCTATTACACCTAGTGCAGCAACAGGCAGTGGCCTGGAAAACTACGATATCAGCTATGCTGCCGGGAAACTTACCGTGACCAAGGCCCATCTGGAAATCAGGGCCAGGGACGCCAGCAAAATATATGGTGAGGAACTTAGCTTTTTAGGAAGTGAGGTGGAAGTGACAGGGCTTATACTCAATGATAAAGTTGAATCAGTGACGCTTACCAGCGTGGGAGCCGCCGCTACTGCTACAGTAAGCGCACCGGGCCCAATTTATGCCATCGTGCCTACCCTCGCTACTGGAACGGGCCTAGATAACTATTCCATTTTGTACAGCAACGGTACACTTACCCTCCGCAAAGCGCCTGCTACCATTGCCTTGTCTGGCCTGACGGTTGCGTATGATGGACAGCCTAAACTGGTAACGGCCACCACCACGCCTGATGGCTTAGAGGGAGTAGAATTAACCTATAATGGTGCTTCCAGTGCGCCAAGCACCGCCGGTTCATACCAGGTGGCGGCTACGCTTACTAACCCCAATTACAAACTAGTAACCTCAAGCGGCACGGATTTGGCCAGCGAACAAGCTACGCTTACTATCGAGCAGCTTGCTCCCATTTTTACTGAGTTGAGCGCCAGCCAGAGTATCACCTACGGGGATGCCTCCATCAGCCTGTCGGGGAAGCTGAGCAAGAACGGCTTAGCGCCAACTGGGTCAGTGTCGGTTGCTATTAACAGCGTTTCAGTGCAGACGCCGTTGGCAGCTGATGGGTCGTTTAGCCTCACTTTTAACACCGCTTCGCTGCCAGCTAACACTGCGGCCTACACCATCACCTACTCTTACTCAGGAGACACCAACTTCACGAGTGCCGCCGATGCTGCTACTTCCCTGACCGTAAACAAGGCGCAACCCGTCATCACCTGGAACAACCCAGCGGCTATCATCTACGGGGCCTTACTTTCGGAAACGCAGCTGAACGCTTCGGCTTCGGTAGAGGGCACCTTCACGTATTTGCCGGTGGCGGGCACCAAGTTACCGGCAGGCACGCATGAGCTTTCCGTAACGTTTACCCCCACAGATGCCACCAATTATAAGAAAAGCACTGCCACCGTTACTATCCATGTGGAGCGGGCAACTCCTGTACTCAGCTGGACGGCCCCGGCAAACCTAGTGTACGGCACGCTCCTATGCAACAACCAGCTGAATGCCTCGGCCGAAGGAGTAGAGGGTTCGTTTACCTATACCCCAGCCGCCGGCACCTTACTGGAAGCCGGCCCAGATCAGAAGCTGACCGTGAGCTTCTCCCCCACTGACGCTGCTAACTACACCGGTCCCATTACAAAAGAAGTATTCATTACGGTAGACAAGGCCGTTGCCAACGTACAGGTGAGTGGCTACACTGGCACTTATGATGGCAACCCACACGGTGCTTCGGGAACGGCTACGGGCATTAACGGCACCTTACTTGGTAGCATGCTCGACCTAGGCGAGCAGTTCACTGCTGTGCCGGGCGGCACCGCAACCTGGACGTTCAACGGCGGCAGGAATTACCACAACCAAAGTGGCTCCGTGAGCATCATACTCAGCAAAGCAACGGCTACTGTAGCGTTCAACGAGGCATCATTAAGCCAGACCTACAACGGCACGCTCCGTAACGCACTAGCCCAGGTAACCGGCGCAACCGGCACGAGCACCTTTACCTACACCTACGATGGAGCATCCACCGCGCCTACCGATGTAAAAACCGGAGGGTATCAGGTAGTAGCCACCCTAGTAAACAACAACTACGCCGGCTCCGCCACGGGTGTGTTGCACATTAACAAAGCCAATCTGGAGGTAATCACCGATAGCAAGAGCAAGCCCTACGGAAGCGCCTTCGCGCTGGCTGATTTCACTGGCCGACTGACCGGCAACATTGCGGCCGATAACCTGAGCATTGCCAGCTTTGCCAGCTCGGGCGCCGACGCAACGGCTACTGTTACCGGCGGGCCTTATGCCATCAGCGCTACCCTCCGCGACCCGCAAAACCGCCTGGGCAACTACACTGTCATCAGCCGTTATGGCAACCTGACGGTGGTCCCCAAGGCCCTGACAATTACGGCCAACAGTATTCAGTCGGTGCAGTACAGCGACCTGGTGCCCGCTTACACAGTAAGCAGCGAGGACTTTGTGAACTCCGAGACCCTAGCCAGCCTGGCAGGTACGCTCAGCTTTACCAGCACGGCTTCTTTGGCTGCCAACCGAGCTATGCTAAGTGGCCCAGGTGTGTACTCCATAGAGCCCACTGGCCTCACTTCCTCTAACTACACTATCACCTATAAGGCAGGCACGCTCACGGTAACCCCCGAAAACGCCAAGGCCGAATACATAGGAGCACAATTTGTGAGCACGGGCGGCACAACTTCCAGCACAGCCACTGTTGTGCTCCGGGCCCAAATTCAGGATGTAGCTTCCTGGATACCAGCCACAGCAGACCTGGACGGTGGCGACATCAAAAACGCCAAGGTTGACTTCATCATCAAGAAAACAGCTACCGATGCTTTTGTTGCCACGCTCTCTGACGTTCCGGTACAGCTGATGACAACGGGCAACACCTTGGTGGGGGTTGCCCAGAAAGAATACACCTTCAACATTGGTAATGAAACCGGCGAAGTGTATACTATTGAAACCCGAGTAAAGGGCTTTTACACGAGCGAGCCGGAGCTGGATAACATCAACATTGCCAAGCCCTCGCAAGACTTTATAACAGGCGGCGGCAATGTTTCCTCAAAAGTGGCCTACTTCGAAAAGGGAATAGATGCCACCCGGAAAGTGAACTTCGGGTTCAATATTAAATGGAATAAATCGGTTAAAAACACCCAGGGCTACCTCAATCTTATGCTCCGGAGTACCAATGGCACTATGTATCAGTTTAAGGCCACTGCTTTAGGCTCATTGGCCGTTGATGCCAGCAACCCGTGCTCCCAGAAAGCCACCTTCACCTGCAAAGCAAACCTGAATAACGCTACCCTCGGCACAAACATCGAAGGCAACCTGAACCTGCTAGTGTCGATGGCGGATAACGGCGAGCCAGGTGCGGGCGTTGATAAGATCCGGATTGAGATATGGCGCGGCACCCAAGGCGCCGGGGGCACGCTGGTGTTTTCGGCCAGCGGAAGCAGCTCACTGCAAGAAGTACTGCTGAATGGCGGCAACCTCTCGGTGCGCAGCGGTAACACTACCTGCACCACTACCGTGAAAGCTACCGCGCAGTCTACTCTACTCACGCAGCCTACTACCACGCCTTCGTCCGCTACCCTCACTCCCCCTAGCAACCTGCTGGAGGTGTACCCTAACCCACTCACTGACCAAGGCACGGTTCATTTCCGGACCGAGAAGGCTGGCAAGGCGCAGGTACTGGTGTTTGATGGCATGGGCCGGCAGGTAGCCAAACTTTTTGATGGCGTAGTGGCCGCCGGTGAAGAGCAGCACGTACAGTTTAAGCCTCAGGACTTACCTAGTGGCTTCTACATCTGCCGGCTGCTCACCAATGGTAAGGTAGAAACCCACCGCATCACTATTCAGAAGTAAGCTACATTCATACGCTACCAATCAAAAGAGGGCCAGGATACTCCTGGCCCTCTTTTTTGTGAGTTCTAGGTTGTCTCCTACTTTGCTTTTTAGCACAAACCAAATATAAACATTACTAAACAAGCTCAGCCGTAGCGTTTCGCATACTAGCGCACTACGGCTGAGCTTGCGTTAGCGCCTCATCAGTTGATAGATAGATTTGCTCACAGACAGAGGGTAGCGCTTATCAGAATATCTCTTTGTTTTCTTGGAGTTTACGCATGAATTCACTCATCTAAGTCCAATAATACCATTTTGATGCAACCATTTTCCTCGGTTTCTCAGTATGACTATCGGTTGATCTATACTTCTTAATCGCATCGTACGCATGCTGGATGTTCATCGTGAAATTCTGACTAACGGCTTTATGCTGATAGTTTCCCCCGATGGCACTTCTAAGGATGAGATTAAGTTGACTCGGGCCCTGCATCGGGCCAGCCGAAGCGACAAGGCGGCAGTATTAATTGACCTGAGCCTGATTGATGAGCTTTCTGAAGAAGCTATTGACTTGCTGCTGGCGTATGCTTTTCTGCTGCACAACCAGGGCCGGCGCCTGATTTTGTGCCACGTACCCCAGCCAGCCCAACACCATTTCCTGTTTCTGGATGTGGCGTCGCAGCCCCTGCTAGTGCCTTCCTTGCTGGATGCCATGCAGGAAATTGACTTCATGGCCGGCATAAACCAGGTGCGCTCGTAACCCGCCGAAACCTGCCTCACCGGGGTTCAGGCGCGCCTCAGGCCTAGTAAACTTGTGGGCACAGCACGGGCAGAAAAGTAGAAATCCGGAAAATCCGTTTAAAACCGTGAATTTTACGGCCGTATTTCCGCATCCTGTTTTTTCTGATGAGCGCTCAAAAGCCCAGTATCCCGCGCGGTACCCGCGACTTCGGCCCGGCCGTGGTGGCCCGCCGCAACTATATTTTTGGCGTAATCCGCCGTGTGTTTGAGAAGTTTGGCTACGCGCCTTTGGAAACACCAACGCTCGAAAACCTGTCGGTGCTCACGGGCAAGTACGGTGAGGAAGGCGACCAGCTGCTGTTTAAAGTGCTGAACTCCGGCGATTTCGCCAAAGATGTTACCCCCGATGATTTGGCGGCGGAGAACCGGAGCAAGCGCATCCTGCCCAAAATAGCCGAAAAGGGCCTGCGCTACGACCTCACGGTGCCGTTCGCGCGCTACGTGGTTATGAACCGCAATACGCTGGTATTCCCGTTCAAGCGCTACCAAATTCAGCCGGTGTGGCGCGCCGACCGCCCCCAGCGTGGCCGCTACCGCGAGTTTTACCAGTGCGATGCCGACGTAGTAGGCACCGACTCCTTGCTGTGTGAGGCAGAAATTGTGCTGATGATGTCGGAGGTGCTTACCAGCCTAGGCCTCACAGAGCACACCATCAAGATAAACCACCGGCGCGTGCTGGGCGCTTTCTATCAGGCGCTGGGCGGTGAAGGTACCGAAACGGACTTGTTTACGGCCATTGATAAGCTCGATAAAATTGGTCGTGAGGGCGTGGAGAAAGAGCTGGCCGGCCGGGGCTTCTCGCCAAGCGCCATTGAGCGGTTGTTTGATTTGCTAGGGGTAGGCGGCGACTTTGAGGAGAAGCTGGAGCGCCTGCTCGCGGCCTTTGCCACGGCTGCTGTGGAGCCTGATAATGCCGACGGCTACAAAGGCCTGCAGGACCTGAAGCAGGTGCTGAACTACCTGCGCAGCTTTGGCTTCGAGAAGTGGCAGAACCTGGAGTTTGATGTAACGCTGGCCCGAGGCCTGAGCTACTACACCGGCTGCATCTTCGAAATCAAGATCAATAACGTGAACATGGGCAGCGTGAGTGGCGGCGGCCGCTACGATAACCTCACGGGCGCCTTTGGGTTGCCGGGCGTTTCGGGGGTAGGGTTTTCCTTTGGCGTGGATCGGCTGTATGACTGCCTGGAAGAATTGGCGCTGTTTCCGGAAGCTGTGGCCACCACTACCCGCTGCTTGCTCGCCAACTTCGATGCCGAAAGCGAAGCCGCGGTGCTGCCGGTGCTGCGCCAGCTGCGCGAGGCTGGCGTGGCCAGCGAGCTGTATCCGGAAGCAGGCAAGCTCAAAAAGCAGTTTCAGTACGCCGACCAGAAGGGCATTCCGTACGTGCTGCTGCAAGGCTCAGAGGAGCGCGCTGCTGGCCAGTTTAAGCTCAAAAATTTGGGCACGGGCCACGAAAGCACCCTCACACTAGAAGCCGTATTGGCAGAACTAGGCCAATAAGTAGTACTCCGCTTTCGGGCGCGAACCACATGCGTGAAGCACGGATATTATCCTTCGTGCTTCACGCATTTTTCGTTTAAACCAAGCTCAACCTTATGTGTATTCATAATTGATTATCAATGCATTGACGCATATTTTTCGCTATCAGGAATCGGGTTTAGCTCCAACCTGAACATTAACACTTCCTACCCCCTGCCGTATGCACAGACAGTCAGTCAATCGGACTGATGACATTTCCACTCTACCTATTCTTACTCCTATGTTCGACAAACTGGAAACCCTCGATGATCTGTTTGAAATGCAGCTCAAAGACCTGTACAGCGCCGAAACTCAACTAGTGAAGGCCATGCCCATGATGGCCAGCTCGGCTAAGGATGGTCGCCTGCGCCAGGGCTTTGAAACTCACTTGCGTGAAACCGAAAACCAGGTGGAGCGGCTGGAGAAAATCGGTAAAATGATGGACCTCGACCTGAGCGGCCATACCTGCAAAGCCATGAAAGGCCTTATTGCGGAAGGTCAGGAAACCATGTCGGAAAGAGCTACTGATGAGGTAATGGACGCCGCCCTGATTGCCGCCGCTCAGCGCATTGAGCACTACGAAATTTCGGGCTATGGTACGGCCGCTCACTACGCCGAGCGCCTGGGCCACACGGAGGCGGCTGCTCTGCTGCGCCAAACGCTAAACGAAGAGCAGAACACCGATACCAAGTTGAATAACCTGGCCAAAAATTACATCAACGCCAAAGCCGAATAAGTCAGTTTTCTGGTTTTGTTCCCAACAAACGCCCGCTTTGAGCGGGCGTTTTTGGATGCTTGCTCTTGCTCACCTACCCCATGGCGAATTCCAAAAAATCTACTAAATCCCCAGCGGCCAGCTGCCCCGTTCCTCAGGGCAAACTGCTACTCATAGGGGGCCACGAACACAAGGGCGACGCAGCCGATAACGACCTGGAAGCTTCGCGAAACCTGAATTTTGCCCCTGAAGCTATTCTGCGCCGCTTAGCTGAAGAGATTGGCTCGCAGGGGCACCTAGTAGTCATTCCAACGGCTTCCTCTATTCCGGAAGAAGCCAGCCAGGACTACATCGATGCCTTCAAAAAAATAGGTGGGCCAGCCGTAAAGGTTCTCGATATTCGGGAGCGGAAAGAAGCCAACGACGAAGCAATCCTGGAGGTACTAGATAAGGCCGGTGGTGTACTCTTTACTGGTGGCGACCAACTCCGGCTTACTACCCTGCTGGGAGGCACCCTACTCCAGCATCGCCTGCACGAGCTCTACTCGTTCCAGAATTTTATTATTGCCGGTACCAGCGCGGGCGCTACGGCCATGAGCACCCCCATGATTTATCAGGGCCGCGACGACGCGGGTTTCCTGAAAGGCGAAATCCATATTACAACGGGCCTAGAGTTTCTGCACGATGTAGCCGTGGATACCCACTTTGTGGCGCGAGGTCGCATTGTTCGCATGGCCCAGATTCTGGCTACTAATCCGGCGTGTGTGGGAATGGGACTTGAAGAAGATACTGCCGTGCTGGTTACGGAAGGCAAGGAACTGGAAGTGCTGGGCAGCGGACTCGTTATCGTGCTTGATGCGCGCAGTTGCAGCTCTACCAACATCCATGAAATAGCGCCGAATACCCCATTCACCCTGCGCGATATTCGGCTACACTTGCTGGCAAGCGGTGAGCAGTATACCCTACCCATTCAGCCTCGCATATACGCCTAACCGAGTGCCTGTGCGGACAGCATTACGCCACTCTTCCGTATTTCTACGGACCCATTTGCTTTAAAATCCGTAGAAGTTTTTCATGATACTTCTGATTATCAGAATACTATCTGCGTAAAGCAATCTACGCTTACAGGCATATGCTGTTTCTGGTAAGCCAGGAGCAGCGCTTCTTGGCAGGCAGCCTGATTACAGCCCACTTCCAAGGGGTTTAGCTTGGGCCTTGCTTGTTTTTGTACCACTTTCCTTTCCTACTCATGCATCAATCAACTTTCAAGTTTTTGGCCACTGCCCTACTAGGCTCTGCTTTGACGCTAAGCTCCTGCGGCAGCAACTCCGGCAAGCAAGCCGATTCTACTAGCTCAACTGAGTCCAGCAGCGGCGATATGGACGCTAACGGCAGCGTCGATATCAATGGCAGCACTGACATGTCAACTGACTCGTCGGGTATGAATTCCTCCACCCAAGGTACTGGTGCTTCCACCGGTTCCACCACCAGCAACTCCACACCAGGTAGCACCACTGCCGGCGGCTCTACGGGCGGCTCCATTGGGGGCTCTACAGCCTCTACCAGTGGTTCCAGCACCACGGCCTCTACCACCGGCGGCTCGGGCAGCACTACCAACTAACCGCCAGCCAGCCCTGCCAGGCCCTCTTAGGCGGTTGCGCGCCCAACACTACCTAGTAGCTGCTACTCTCGCCATTAGCTTTGCGCTTCAGGCAGGGGTTTAGCAGTTCGTAGGGGCTAGTGACCATGGTAGCGCCCTCTGTTTTCCAGCAACTTATCTTCCTTTCCATGCCATCAACTCAAACTGAGCCTGCTTTGGGCACCAACCGCGCCACTACCCCGGCACTGTTTCCGGTAGTTCCAGGCATTTGGGGACTCCGCGATGTTTTTGCCAATCTGTACTACATCCGCGAACAAACCATGCCTACTGCCTCCTGGGTGTTGGTGGATGCGGGCCTGCCCGGCTCCGGCAAAAAGGTGCAGCGCCAAGCCGATTATCTTTTCGGTGCCGGCAACGCACCCGTGGCCATTCTGCTCACGCACGGCCACTTCGACCACGTGGGGGCGCTGCCGCATCTGCTGAAGCAGTGGCCTGGCGTGCCCGTTTTTGCTCATAACCTGGAGCTTCCGTACCTAACGGGCCTTTCCTCCTACCCGCCCCCCGACCCAACCGTTGGCGGCGGCGCCATGGCAGCCATGTCGTTTCTGTATCCGAAAGCCCCGCTTGATTTAGGCTCCAGAGTGCAGCCCTTACCCGCCGATGGCTCGGTGCCAGGGTTGCCGGGCTGGCGCTGGATTGCTACCCCAGGCCACACGCCGGGTCACGTTTCGTTTTTTCGGGATGAAGACCGGCTGCTAATAGCCGGCGACGCCTTCGTAACCGTGAAGGCCGAATCCGGAATGGCGACGTTTACCCAGCAGCAGGAAGTACACGGCCCGCCCGCCTATTTCACCCCCGATTGGGTGCAGGCCCGGCAGTCGGTAGAAGGCTTGGCCGCGCTAAAGCCCGCTATTGCCGCCACCGGCCATGGCATCCCGATGCGCGGCGACGAGCTGGAAGAACAGCTTCAGGAGCTTTCCAACCGCTTTGAGGAGCTGGCTGTGCCAGCCCAAGGGCGCTACGTAGGCCACCCGGCCACCGCCGATGCTACCGGCGTAGTTCATGTACCGGCCGCCGCTCGCTCATCCAGCGCTCCGCTGTGGATAGCAGGCGCCGGGGTTGCGCTGGCAGCCGGTATTTATTGGCTACGTAGCCGGCGTACTTCTTCTGATAACCAGCCTTATACCAAGCGTTCGGCTTCGCGCCGGGCGTATCCTAGTACCTCAGGCTACTAGCCCTGGCTCAGGCTTAAAGGCGCCTGGCCGCTTTTGCTCGGTATTCTCCCCTGTCTTGCTTCCTCTCACTACCCCTCTACCGGATGGTAAGAGGAAGCGAGACAGGCTTTTTGTTTCCATTTTTTTCTTATGCCGGCTCCCCTCGCTTCCTTGCCCGACACCGGGGCGAGTGTGCGGCGGCAACTCGCCGCCCTACGTCACCTCAACCTCCGGCGTCATTCCATTTCATTACTCCGAGCCCGCGTGCGCCGGCTATTGGCCGGACACCCAGTGCGCTGCATTGAGCTGCCAGCCGGCGTGGTGTTGTATCGGGGTGTTACCGGGGCCCGGCCTACCCATTGGATGGATGTGTCGTATCCGCCGGCGGAACGCGTGCAGTACGATCAGCGGGCGAACCGTGCGGGACAGGCCATGTTTTACGCCAGCGCCACGTGGCATCCGCCTTTTTTTGAGGCCGGTGTACAGCCCAACGACCAGATTGTCATTAGCCGCTGGATTACGCGGGCACCCCTCCGACTGGTAAGTTTTTATGAGCCCAACCAGTGCACCGACGACCCCCACGCCGACCGTAATGTGGCGCTGGGGCAGGCCCTGGCACACTTGCCTGAGCCAGCACGGCTAGTGGCAGCGTTTCTGACGCGCATTTTTACAAAAGCAGTTTCCGACCAGAATTCGCACCATTATCGGCTTTCTGCGGCGGTAGCCGAAGCGTGTGAGTTGGGCACTGCGTTTGATGGGTTGCTGTATCCTTCGGCCGCGATGCCGTCGCCGGCCCATAACCTGGCCCTGCACCCACGCCTGATTGATGCCGGCAAGCTGACGTTGCAGTACGTAGAGCACTTGCGCGTAAACCGCGTCGAGACGGAAAGCCTGGATGTGTGCTCCCTAGATTTTGCTAACCAGATTAACGAGGAAGGCGGCCTGGAGTGGCTGGGCCAGCCCGGCAACTGGGTGTTGCGGGAAGCCGGCAGCAGCTCCATCGTAGACCTTACCTCCGACAACGCGCGGCCGAAGAAATAGCCCGGGCCGCTGATGGATGTAGGCACCACAGTCATTGGCTTCGCAAGACAGTTTACTAGGAACCAGCATCTAGTAACTACTTGCCTACGTGCACACAATCCATTTCTATCAAACCAGGCGGCGGTTTGAGTGGATTCCTGGCCTAGTAGACAGAAAGCTACAGCGCGAAACCGAAGCCTATTCCTGAGCACGAACTCAACACCTTGTGGGAACCGGGTTAGGGCGCTACCGGGAAAAGTGGCATTTTTGGCATTCCGCCATTTCCCGCTCCCACCCGCATGTCGCACCCAGATTTCGCCCTCGCCCCTTCCTCTCTCCTCGATTTAACTACCCTCGACCATTTACTGCGCTCCCGAACGCGGGTGGTGCTAAGTGAGGAGGCCAGCCAGCGCATTGCCCAGTGCCACGAGTACCTGCAGGAGCGCCTGGCACGGACTCCTGATGCGGCCATTTACGGCATTAACACCGGATTTGGGGCACTTTGCAACCAAGCCATACCTAGTGAGCAGCGGCAGCAGCTGCAAATCAACCTGATGATGTCGCACGCCTGCGGCACCGGCGAGGAAGTACCCGCTGACCTGGTGCGCCTGATGCTGCTGCTGAAAGCGCAGAGCCTCAGCTACGGACACAGCGGCGTGCAGGTAAAAACCGTGCAGCGCCTCCTCGATTTCTATAACCGTGGCATGCTGCCCGTGGTGTACCAGCAGGGCTCACTGGGTGCCAGCGGCGACCTTGCCCCGTTGGCGCACTTATGCTTGCCGCTGCTGGGATTGGGCGAAGTAAAATATGAAGGGTACCGGCTAGCTGCCGCCGATGCCATGAGCCTATTTAGCTGGGAGCCGCTGGTGCTGGAAGCCAAGGAAGGACTGGCGCTGCTGAATGGCACGCAGTTTATGCTAGCGTACGCCGTACATTGCCTGTTGCGCACCCGCCGCCTGCTGGCCGCCGCCGATGTCATCGGGGCACTTTCCCTGGAAGCGTTTGATGGCCTGCAGGAGCCCTTTGATGAGCGCCTGCACCGGATTCGGCCCCACGCGGGGCAGCTTGCAGTGGCCCAGCGGGTTCGGGCGCTGCTGGAGGGTAGTGAATTGCAGCAGCGGCCGAAAGCCGCCGTCCAGGACCCGTACTCGTTCCGGTGCATGCCACAGGTACACGGTGCCTCCCGCGATGCCCTGGCTTATGTGCAGCAGGTAGTAGAAACCGAGTGCAACGCCGTCACCGATAACCCCAACATTTTCCCCGACGATGATGCCATCCTGAGCGGCGGCAACTTCCATGGGCAGCCTCTCGCCCTGGCCCTCGATATGCTGGCCATTGCCACGGCCGAAGTAGGTAGTATTTCGCATCAGCGCACCACCCAGCTCATCAGTGGCCAACGGGGCCTGCCGCCTTTCCTGGTGGCAGAGCCCGGCCTGAACTCAGGCCTGATGATTCCGCAGTACACCGCCGCCGGTATCGTCAGCCAGAACAAGCAGCTGTGCACGCCTGCTTCCGTGGATAGCGTAGTGAGCAGTAACGGCCAGGAAGACCACGTGAGCATGGGCGCCAACGCGGCCACCAAAGCCCGCCGCGTGGTGGAAAACGTAGAGCAGCTACTAGGCATTGAATTGCTGAATGCGACCCAGGCTCTGGCGTTCCGCCATCCTACCCGCACCTCCGAGGCGCTGGAGCAGGTAGTAGTAGCCTTCCGCGAAAAAGTCCCGTTCGTGTCGCAAGACCGGGTGTTGTATCCTGATTTGCACGCCGCTGCCGCCTTCGTCCGCAGCTATGAGTGGCAGTAAGAGGTGGTAGCTACCGCTGTCCCGGCATGAAATACTAGGGCCCGGGCAGTGGCAAAGCGTTTTTTACGCGGTAAAACCTGCTACTTTGGTTTCGCGGGCAGACGTAATCTGCATCGTCCTCGTTATGGGAACAGTGAAACGACTACTGCTACTTTTGCTGGTTCAGGTGGTGGCCTTCCTGGCGGCAAGCCCCCAGGTGCAGGCCCAATGCAGCAACACGCCCAATTCAGGAGCCTGCTTTAAAGTATTTGACGCCATCACGAAACAGGAGCTGCCTGCTACGCTGTGCGTGGGCCGTGCCGTGCGGCTGCGCGATTGTAGCGGCAAAAACCTCAACCCCGCCCAGATTTACTACCAAACCGGCTCCTCCATCATCTGCTCCGGCTTCCGGGATACCGCCACCACCTTCACGCCCACTACGCCGGGCTCGTTGGTTATCACCCAGAACACCCAGGGAACCAGCAGCCAAGGCGTTATATTGGGACAGCTCTATACCGTTCGGGAAACGCCTGAGCCTACCTTCACCCTGACAACCTGCTCTCCTGATTTGGTGGAGGTTACGGTTACCGACACCAACTACGACCAGTATTTTGTACAAGTCGGGACGGATGCCCCGCAGCCGGCCTTGCGTGGCGTACCGAAGCTGTACTCTACTAACACCGTAAACTCTGTAACCGTCACGGCTCGCTACACGGATGCCACCTTATGCAGCGGCAGCAGCACGCGTCCGTTTACGCTGCCCCCGCCGCCGCAGCGCCCTAGCCTGAACACGCTTACCGTTCAGGGCACCGCCATTGACTTTAGGTTTAGCAATCTGCAGGCCGAGTACCGCTACGTGTTGCAGGTTGCCGATGCCGCCGCACCCGCGGGCTACCGCACCGTGGCTCCCATCCCGAGCAGCACTGCCTCCTTCACGCTCAGCAACGCCCCGCTGCCAGGCTGCTACCGCCTGCTACCCCAGGATGCCTGCCAAACCTCAGCCAACCAATACCCTGCCTCCTCTGCGGTGTGCACTATCGCCCTCACCGGAGCTTCCCAGAACGGGCGCAATCAACTGCGCTGGAATAGTACCGGCACAGGCTCCTACGCACTTAGCCGCACCGATGGCCAGAATACCATCCAGCTTCAGGTGCCGCCGGGGGCTAGTCAGTACGAAGACACAACCGTGGCGTGTGGCACTACCTACCGCTACCGCCTCTCACTAACGATGGGCAGCACTACTTCCACCTCCAATGAGGTGGCAATTACCACCAGTTCAACGTTAGCCCCACCGGCGCCGCGCCTGTTTGCCTCGTTTACGCTGCGCAACCAGGTAGCCCTCACGGCTACCGTACCGCGTAACCCTACCGCCGGGCAGCTTACCTACCTGCGCAACGGCACCGAGTTGCGGGTTACGCCCCAACGCACCGTGCAGGACTCTTCGCTGCTGGCCTTTTCCCTTACTGATCCGGTCTGCTACACGGCTCGTTTTCTGGATGCGTGCGGCAACCAATCCGCCGAAAGCGCGCCCATGTGTCCGGTGTTGCTGGAAGCCACGGCCGCCAACGATGATGGAACCACCATTCGCCTGAACTGGACTGCTTTCCGCAGCCCCGATGCCACTGCTGGCGTAACGTACCGGGTCATCACGCTGTCTCCTACCAACGCGGTGCTCAGTAGCCGGCCAGTGGGCCCAGGCCTGACGTATCTGGATCTGCAGCCACCCCAGGAGCAGCAGGTGGTTCGGTACCGCATTGAGGCTAGTGCCCCCGGTCTGCCGGCGCCCAGCTACTCCAACATCGCAGCAGTAGCCCGCCAAGTGAAACTCTATGTGCCCACGGCCTTCACACCCAACGCCGATGGACTAAACGACGTGCTGGAGCTGAAAGGCCGCTACCTCGATACCTTTCGCTTCATCATCATCGACCGGAATGGTCAGCAGGTTTTTCAGGCTACTTCCCGCGCTCAAACCTGGGACGGCCGCATTGGCTCGGCGGCGCCCGTGCCCGGCGCCTACATCTGGCGCTTCGAGACCACCGACCAAACCGGCAAGCGGCTCGTGCAAAACGGCACCATCACGATTATCCGTTAAAGCCGCTTAGGTAGCCGCGGCCGGCCAAGTGCCGTGCCGGTTCTGGCGGAGGCATACTATCTTCGCCACCTATTCCACCCTTTAACTACGCACTCCTATGTTTGATATGATGGGCATGATGGGCAAGATGAAAGAGCTTCAGGATAAAGTGAAGCAAGCCCAGGATCAACTGCAATACATTACCGCTACGGCCGAGTCGGGCGGCGGCTTGGTGCGCGCTACAGCCAATGGGCAGCGCCGCTTGCTTAAGCTGGAAATCGATGAGAGCCTGCTCCAACCCCAGGACCGCGATATGCTGGCTGACTTGGTGGTGGCAGCGGTAAACAAGGTAATGGACGAAGCTGGCGAGAAAGCCAAAGAGGAAATGAAAAACAAAACGGCCGGCCTCATCCCCAACATTCCGGGCCTCGATCTTGGCGGTTTTGGCCTCTAGTAACCCTAGCGAAGTTGGCGGCTCCTGCTCCGATGTGGCGGTTGTAATCCTGAATTGGAATGGCCGGAGCTTTCTGCAAAAGTTTCTGCCGAGTGTGCTGGCTCATTCTGAGGGGGCCGCGGTGTTCGTAGCCGATAACGCCTCAACCGATGATTCGGTGGCGCTGCTGGCGCGGGAATTTCCGCAGGTACAGGTCATCCAGAACAGTGGTAACCTGGGCTTTTGCGAAGGCTACAACCAGGCGCTGCAACAGGTGGGCCCGGAATTCCGGTACTATGTGCTGCTCAATTCAGATGTAGAAGTAACGTCGGGCTGGCTGCGGCCGCAGCGCGAGCTACTGGAAAGCCGGCCGGCGGCGGCTGCCTGTCAGCCTAAAATCAGGCAGTACAGTGAGGTAACAGAGCAGCGGCAGCAGTTTGAGTATGCGGGCGCCGGCGGCGGCTACCTCGATCAACTGGGCTACCCTTTCTGCCGCGGCCGACTCTTCGAGACCCTAGAGCCCGACACCGGCCAGTACGATGACGCCCGCCAAGTAGCTTGGGCGACGGGCGCCTGCATGCTGGTCCGGGCTTCGGCCTGGCACCAGTTGGGCGGCCTAGAGGCCCGGTTTTTTGCGCACATGGAAGAAATCGACTTGTGCTGGCGCTTCCAGAATGCCGGCTACGAAGTTTGGTACCACGGCAGTAGTACTGTTTTCCACGTGGGCGGCGGCACTTTGCACAAATCGAATCCGCACAAAACCTACCTTAACTTCCGCAACGGCCTAGCGCTGGTGTTCAAAAACACCCATTCGGCTGAGCTTGCGGGCGTCATGATTTCGCGGGTTGCCCTAGACTGGGTGGCGGCCCTGCGCCTGCTTATGCAAGGTGCCACCGCCGACTGCCAAGCTATTTTTCGGGCGCACTGGGATTTTGTGAAGCAACTGGGTTACTGGCGCGCCCAGCGCCGGAAGTTTCCGCCCCGCCTGCGCCATGCCGAGCGCAAGGGCTTGTATCAGGGCAGTTTGGTGTGGGCGTATTTCGGGCAAGAGCGGCACCGGTTTTCTGAACTGCAGCCGCGTCGGCTTACGTGAGGAAAAGGCCTAGTGATTTAACCCAACCAAGCAGTAAAAAAGCCCGCATCGGCGTTTCGGCTGAGCGGGCTTTTCAGAAAAGCTGCGTAAATCAGGAAAGTACTAGGCCTCTACAAGTCCCAAACCGTGCTGCGCTGCCGGCGCATGGCCCGGCGCACATTCATCCAGAATGCCAGCGCGAAATACAGCACTATGGGCGAGCCAAAGGTGAAAAATGATGCATACACAAAAGACAAACGGACGCTGCTGGTTGAGAAGCCCACCCGATTGCCGATGGAGTTGCACACCCCAAAGCTTTGCTTTTCGATAAAGTCGGTTAGTCGTTTCATACCTTCTGCTTTTCCGGTCGCCAACGGCGGCTAACCCAGAGTAAAATACAATGATTCTTGGCCTGTGTCAAGCACTTACGCGAGAAGCCTTCTGCAAGATACGTCTATCAGCTACCTTTTTTCGTTTGATGTCTGAATTTCGCGCCACCCCTGCTCCTAGCCTATGAGAATGTCGTTGTTGCGTCCGTTGCCGCGAGTGGCTATATTGCTGGCTGCTGGTTTTCTGCCAGCCTGCTCGCCCCTGTCTAAAGTACTGAAAAATGCGCAGACCGGGCAGGAGCTCACGGTGCAGCCCACGGTGTTGGAAAGCAACGGCGAAAACGTGCTATTTGAGGTAACGGCCAAAGTGCCCGCCAGCCACTTGCGCAAAGGCGCCGCCTACAACCTGGGCCTGAGCTACCGCTACAATAATGGCCTGCGCGAAGACACGGTGGGACGCCTGACGTTCATCTCGGGCGAGTATGTATACGACGAAGAGAAAAAGAATCAGCTCATCATCCGGAAGCAGTTTTCGTTTGCGTACTCCCAGCAGAAAAGCCCCGGCGAGCTGATTGCCCTGCCCGACGCCCGCGAAACCAAGCCCAACGGCAAGCGCGTGAAAGGCAAGGAAATTAAGCTGGCCCGCGGCATTGTAACCACCAGCCGGCTGGTAGTGCGCCAGGATACGGCCATCACGCTCATCCCGGAAACTGCCGATAACAACATGAGCGGCACCCGCGTGATGCCGTTTTTCTTTGATGCCGGCAAAGCCGAAATCCGCAACTACCTGGGCACCAACGTAGCAGCGCTAGAAGATTTCATTGAGGCCAACCAGCACACCGAGAAGGTAATGATTGCGGCTGGCCACTCCCCCGACTCACTGGATCGGGTTGATCCGCGCCTTTCCGATAAGCGGGTGCGCGCCTTGCTCAACTACTACAAAAAGCGCGTTGATACGGATTCCTACCTCAACAAAGTCAGCCAGATTGATTTTGAAACGGAAGCGTATCACCGCCGCTGGGACATGTTCCTGAATAAGGTGCAGCAGTCGGCCCTGAAACCGGCCCAGATTGACTCAGTAGTTCTGCTCATCAACGATACCGCTGGCTCCTACGCCACGAAGGAGAAAAGCCTGCAGAACCTGAGTTTCTATGATTACATCGAGCAATACATCTATCCGGTGATGCGCTTTGGCACCGTGGCTGTGCGCTACACCGCTCCCAAACGCTACGACTCAGAAATCTACCTGCTCTCGAAAAAGATTGTAGAAAAGCAGACCGAAGCCGATGCCCTGACGCCCGAGGAGCTGCGCTACTCCGCCAGCCTCACGCCGTTGCTAGCCGAAAAGCAGCGCATTTATGAAACCTCGGTGGCTACCACGGGCCTGTGGCAGGCCTACCACAATCTGGCGGTAGTGCTGTTGCAGCGTTCGGAGAAAGAAGTGAACCCCAAAGTGCAACGTGCCTACCAGCGCCGGGCCGCTGTCAACTTCACGCTAGCTGCCCACCGCAACCCAACCGCTGAGCTGTTCTACCGCACCGGTAGCGCTTACCACCGCGCTGGCGACAAACTGGAAGCCCTTCAGAACTACGACTATGCCATTAAGCTGGGCGGCCCGCGGCCCGTGCTGAGCAAAGTATTCTCTGATAAAGCCGCTCTGGAAATCGAAGTGGGCCAGCTTGATGATGCTCTGCAAAGCCTCAGCTACAGCGGAAAAACCTATCAAAACATCATGAACCGGGCCCTCATTTATGTGCTGAAGGGCAATTATCAGGGCGCCGCCAACATCTACGCCGAAGCCATTGCCCTGCGCCCCCAAGACCCGCTGCTGTATTACTGCCTTGCTGTGGTAGCCGCCCGCCAGCAAAACGAATCGGCTATGGCTATGCACCTGCGCCGCGCCGTGCAGCTAGACCGCACCTACGCCAATCGCGCCGTTGAGGACTTGGAGTACCGGGATTTTGCCAAGGGTAAAGCTTTCTTGGAAGCGCTGCGGTAAGAGGTGCAATGGTGAAGTAGTGAAATTGCGAGTTTGATGTTATGGTAGCACTACGTTTATACTCTGTGCCTGCAAAACATCAAACCCACAAACTCACCACTTCACAATTTCACCGTTTGTCCTTCCCGGCTACTCGTCGTAGCTTTACGGGCCGGACTCGTGCCGGCTTTTTGTTTCTGAACCGTCTTTTTTGACTTTCCTACCGATTATGCGGACCATCCAATTCCGGGAAGCCCTGCGTGAAGCCATGTCTGAGGAAATGCGTCGCGACGCGAGCGTATTTCTGATGGGCGAAGAAGTTGCCGAATACAACGGCGCCTACAAAGTAAGCCAGGGCATGCTCGACGAATTCGGCCCGGAGCGCGTGATTGACACGCCCATTGCTGAACTGGGCTTCGCCGGTATCGGCGTGGGAGCGGCCATCAACGGCCTCAAGCCCATCATCGAGTTCATGACCTTCAACTTCTCGTTGGTGGCCATTGACCAGGTGATTAACTCGGCCGCCAAAATCATGTCGATGTCGGGCGGACAGTACACCTGCCCCATTGTGTTCCGTGGTCCAACCGGCAACGCCGGTATGCTTTCCTCGCAGCACTCCCAAAACTTTGAGAACTGGTACGCTAACACGCCCGGCCTGAAAGTGGTGGTCCCTTCTACCCCCTATGATGCCAAAGGCCTACTGAAGAGCGCCATCCGCGACGCTGACCCGGTTATCTTCATGGAGTCGGAGCTGATGTACGGCGACAAAGGCGAGGTGCCCGAAGAAGAGTATCTGATTCCGATTGGCAAAGCCAACGTAGTGCGCCCCGGCGAAAACGTTACCATCGTGAGCTTCGGCAAAATGATGAAGGTAGCCCTGGCCGCCGCCGATGAGCTAGCCAAAGAAGGTATCAGTGCCGAGGTAATCGACTTGCGTTCCGTACGGCCTATCGACTACGACACCCTAGTAGAATCAGTAAAGAAAACCAACCGTATGGTGGTGGTAGAGGAAGCATGGCCGCTGGCCAGCATCAGCTCCGAGCTGTCGTACATGGTGCAGCGCCGCGCCTTCGACTACCTCGATGCTCCCGTGCTGCGCATCACGAACATGGACGTGCCGCTGCCCTACGCTCCTACCCTAATTGATGCCGCCCTACCGAACGTAGAGCGCACCGTGAAGGCCGTGAAGGAAGTGCTGTACGTAAACAAATAAGTACTGCTTCGGCAGAGAAACAAAAAGCCCCACCTCAGCTCAGCTGAGGTGGGGCTTTTTGTTTCTCTGCTGTTGCTGGGGCTTTGGTCGGGTTGGCATGGTTTAGGTAGCTAGGCCCTGCGCAGCCACTAACCTGGCGACGGTATATTTTACGTACCTTTTGCCCCAACCTACCCTTCTTCTCTCCTGCATGAATCACCGCTTACACCTGCGTTTCGAGCAACTTGAAAGTGCCACCAACCACCTGCTGCAATCTGTTGAAGCGCTGGACAGCAAGGCCTCGCAGTCGCCGGGGCCAGGCCAGTGGTCGGCGGTACAGGTAGTGCAGCATTTGGTGGTTGCTGAAACCGGCATTGGGCAGTACCTGGAAAAGAAGTTGCTGCAGGCGGAAGGGCTAGCAAAATCGGGGTTCGGCGCGTTCCTGAAATCACGGCTGCTGCGCCTGATGCTGCGGTTGCCTTTCACCCGGTTTAAGGCGCCGGCCTACCTAGCAAAACTCACACCTGAGCAGGTGCCGCCGCTACCAGAACTGCGCGCTGAATGGGAAGCGGTGCGGCGGCGGCTGGAGCGCCTGCTGAACGAGTTTCCCGGGCCGCTATTGAATAGGGCCATTTTCAAGCACCCGCGCTCCGGCATGCTCACCATTCATCAAACCCTCGACTTCATGCTGGACCACGTGCTACACCACCAGAAGCAGGTGGAGCGAATTGCCAAAGCCATCAAATAATGAAAAAGCCCACCTGAGCATACCGCCAGGTGGGCTTTTTTGCTATCAGGCAGGCTAACGCTAGGCGCCTTGATTCCGAATGATATCGGCGTAGGATTGGTGACGGGGAAGGCCTTGCATGAGGGCCGTGATTTCGGTGGGTGGCACCAGCAGCTTGCGGGCGCGCAGATCCAACCAAGCGCCTTCCACGGCTACCGTGGCAGCGGGTCGGCCATCGGGCTTGTAGAGTATGTGGATGATGTTCCAGCGCGAGCCATCTTCGCTCAGGCCCGTGAGCTCTCCGGTCACGCGCAACGCTTCATTGATGTGCAGTTCCTTTAAATAGCGCGTATCCTCCCGGAACAGAATCGGGCCAATGGCCAACTGGGCGAAGCGCTGCAATGTGTAGCCGTGCTGAGCCAAGTATTCAATGCGATGCTGGGCGGCGTAATCGGCGTAGGCGGAGTGGCGCATGTGGCCGTTGGGGTCCATATCAGCCCACCGTACGGTGTAGGTTCTTTCGAAAGCAGATGACATTATAGAAGCAGAAGGGTTTCAGGCAAGAAAGGGGCTAGCCCGAAGCTAGCGTACTAGGTGCGTTAGGGCCGCAAACTAGCGCAACGTGAGGCGTACCAGGTATTGTTGCTGGTCGTCTTCCTCCAGAAATTCAACCTCGTAGCCAGCGGCTTCGGCATAATCCTGCAGCAAGGTGGGGTCAGTGAAAATCCAGTGGAAGGCGGCGCCGGTTTCGTTTGCGTAGTTCATGGTGTACTCCACCTCGCCATAGTACGGACCGTTGAGGTCGAACACCAGGGCGCCTTCCTCGTCCTCGTAGAGGTAGCTGATGTCGGAGGAAGTAGCCAGAATCTGGCCGTTGGGCGCAAGCAGTGTTTTGGCGTGCTCCAGAAAGCGCTCCAGCCCGCTTAGCGTGCCGGTCAGGCCAATGCCGTTCATCAGCATCAGGATGGTGTCGAACTTGTCGCCGTGGGTGAGGGCCGCATCGAAAATATCATGGCGGGCTACCTCGCGCACGCCGCGCTGCTGCATTACTTCCACGGCGCCCGGCGAAATATCAACGGCTTTCACGGAAAACCCGCGCTGCTGGAGCTCCAGGGCATGGCAGCCGGCGCCAGCACCCAAATCGAGCACGCGGCCGCGGCACTCTTCCAGGGCGGTGCGCTCCATCTCCGGCATTTCCCAAAGCGAGCGGAAGAAATAGGCGGCGGGCAGTACCTCCTCGTCAGAAACGGAGCTGTGCACGGCCAGCGTGGCACTGAGGTGGCCGTGCTGATAGGCCAGTAGGGCTTGGCCCAACGTATCGGGGGCAGAAGAAGCAGAGTGCGACATAGCCCCAAAGATACGGCGCGGGCCGGGGTCAGGTGCCGCGCGTGGTTAACTTCCGGTGGCTCTCCGCGTTATATCCTTGATTTTCTGCTCGTCTCATGTCAACTCCTATTTCATCGAAGCGCTTAGTAAAAGGCAACTTACCTACCAAAACGTGCCTTACCTGCGGACGACCATTTGAGTACCGCAAAAAGTGGCGCAACACCTGGGACGAGGTAAAGTACTGCGGCGAGAAGTGCCAGCGCAACCGGCCCAAACCCATTGCCTTACTCGACTAGGCCTGATTACCTCATCAACCGATAACGGCGTTCTCGTATCCTTTCGGGATATTTCTGCGTTCTGAACTCCACCATATCCCTCACCTTCTCCCCTGCCTTATGGCCAGCAACCTCAACTATCTTGACCCCGCTCTTCTGCCCTTGGAAGATAAACTACAGGCCTATCTGCGCGCTGAAAAGGAGCTGCAAACGGCCGAAATTGAAGCAACCAACCTCACGCACCAGCCGCCAACCGCTACCCCTGAATTCGAGCAACGCTCTGCCAGCGGCAGCTACCCCCAGGAACTGGAGGAAGTGAGCAGCACCTTAGACGACCTGCGCACGGACCTGGCACGGCTGCGCGCTGAAATAATTGAGATGCTGCCGGTCCGCGACGAGTGGATAAAAGTAAACCTTGGCTACGGCCCCAGCCGGGTTGGAGCCTTCCGCAAGGCTAGCGCCTCAGAGCAAGGCACTGCAACGGATATCTACGAGTTGCATGTGGTTGTGTAACCTCAGCTAAGCCCGGCAGCTCGCATACCAAGCTAACCCACTCGCTACAAGCAAAAAAAGGACTGCCAACGGCAGTCCCCTTTTCCACAACCAAAACACCTAAAAAACTATTCTTTCGCTTTTCACAAATCAACTATCGGGCCAGATTTCTCCTTTCCAAGTTGGAATATGCCTAGCGAAGAATAGGCTCTATAGTGTCTACACAATATAGAGTCTAATTGGGTGATGAAAGGTTGCACGAGGTCATAAATATTTTAGAAAGGTTGGCGGCAGTAGCGGCGCTTAGAGTAAGTGCCGGCCGCGTACCAAGCGTGCAGGTAGACTGCTAGCGCCTAAAGCCGTATTTTGCGCAGTTTTTTGGCCATTTCTGTGGCCGGTATTTTTTCCGCGTTTCAGCCTACCCCCGTTTATGGAAGCACCTAATCCTGAGTTTATGCGTGAAGCTATCCGCCTGTCTATTGAGAAAATGCAGGCGGGCTATGGTGGGCCATTCGGTGCCGTAATTGTGAAAGATGGCCACATCATTGCGCGCGGCTTCAACCAAGTAACCAGCACCAACGACCCCACCTGCCACGCCGAGGTAGATGCCATTCGGAAGGCGTGCGCCGAGCTCAACACGTTTCAACTGGATGATTGCGACTTGTATACCAGCTGTGAGCCCTGCCCTATGTGCCTGGGTGCTATCTACTGGGCCCGCCCCCGCCGGGTTTTTTATGGCAATACCAAGCAGGATGCTGCCGCCATTGGCTTCGACGACCAGTTTATTTATGAAGAACTGGAAAAACCGCTGGCCGGCCGCCATATCCCAATGGTAGAACTGCTGCGCGACGAAGCCAAGGCCGGCTTTCAGGCCTGGGAGCAACACGAAAGCCGCACCGATTACTAGGTAGCACTGGCACCTCAACCCTTCGAAATAACCAACGTCCCACCATAGCAACTCACTGTGGTGGGACGTTGGTTTATGTAACTACCTGCCTGCAGCTACATGCTAGCTGTTCCAATCCGGTGAAGAGGTTCTACTAGGGTACGTGCATGGTCAAGCCTACTTCTTCAGCATTCTGCCCAGTAAGATGCTTCTGCCCCGCCTCCGCCTGACGATTTTTTTGATTTATAATCAATACCGCCTAGGTCGTAGAAGCCGTTGAACTCCGCTGTAGTTTGCGGCAAAGGGAATTTGCGCCTTACTTCGGGGTGAACAGAGCGCACAGACGCTTACTCATTTTATACGTAAAAGCACGCATCCCTTCCCTCTACTGCTCTGCTTGCCTTCTATGAACCGACCCTCTATCCGTCAGCTGCTCGGCGTTGCCGCCCTGGGGCTGTTGCTGGTAGTGCTGGGGGCAGCGTGGTTTCTGGGCAGCCAGTGGGGAAAGCGCCGACTAGAGCTCCTGATTCGGCAGCGCGTGTTGCAGCAGTCGGAGCTGGTACTGGCACCATTTGAGCTGGACATTTCGCTGCTGCGCGACTTTCCTCACCTTACGGCCTCAGCCCGCCATATCAGCCTGACGGACACCTCGTATCAGCGGGCCGTAGAGGTACTACGGATTGGGAGGGCCGACATGCGGCTGGAACTGCGGCAGATCTGGCGGGGCGAATTTCAGGTAAAACATCTGACGTTACGCGACGTGGAGTTTCGGCAGCTCACTGATTCTCTGGGCCACGACTGGGGCCTACGGGGCCGCGGGCCACGGCGCACTACCCCTTCCGCCCCGCCCAACCTCCTGCTTGACTCGCTTATTCTGCTGAATGTGCGGGTACTGGACCGCAACGAGCTGCATAAAAGCGGGTTTTCAGCGTATGTGCGCCAAGGCCGGCTTACTGGCCGGGTACAGAAGGGCGTTGCGCACGTAACGGGGCAGCTGCAGGGGCAGTTAGAATACCTGCGTAGCGGCCGCGGAAATCTGTTTGAGCAGGAGCCAATTGTGGCGCTGGTGCGCTACAGCTATGATTTCCGCCGCCGCGAGGGCACCTTCCGGCGCACCAAAGCCACCCTTAACGGCGACACCGTGTTGGTGACGGGCACGCACCGCGGCGCCGCACCATATGAGCCCCGGGGCACGTACCTTAATGTTCAATTCCGCGGCAGTCAGCCCTTGCTGGAAGTGCTGCACGTGGCCCTTCCGCCCAGCCTAGACCGGTTTCTGCAAGGCGCCAAAAGCCCGAGCCACGCCCAAATCTGGTACTCAATAAAGGGGCAAACAGGTCCTACCACCCGGCCTCGTACTATTCTGCGCTTTGCCCTGCGCGATGCCCAGGTGCAATGGGCCGACTCGGCCCGCCGCATCCGGCGCTGGGATGCGCGCGGCACCTTCGATAACGGTCCGGACCACGCCCCGCGCACTACCTCCCTTACGTTTGACCACTGCCGGATTTACTCAGAAGCCGGCGAGTTGGATGCGTCCCTGTTAATGCAGGATTTCACGCGCCCCCATTTACTAGGCCACATCCGGGGCCGAACCGAGCTGACCACGCTGGCCGCCGTCGTGGTTCCGCATTTGTGGCGGGCCAGTTCGGGCCAGGCTACGCTCGATCTTAAACTGGATGGGGCTTTCCCAGAAATCCCGAACCGGGCCGCCCGCCGCGCCCTCGACCCTGACTCCCTATTGCCCCCGATGGCGGCGCGCGGCACCGTACGGCTGGAAAATGCAGCATTCAGCATTCCTAGTCGGCAAGCCACCATGAAGAGCCTAAACGTGCGCGTGCAGCTGCGCGACAGTATGTGGGTGCTAGAAAACCTGACCGGCCAGCTAAACTCCATGCACGTTCGGGCCAATGCTACCGCTTCGTATCTGCTGGCGTATTTCAGCGGACAGCGCGCTACTACGCGCATTACCGGCTCTTTTGGGGTGGATGAGCTTAATCTGCAGGAGCTGCGCCGGCTGCTGGCTGCCCCCAATGGGCGGCCGCGGACCCGGCCGAAAGTGGTGCGCCCAGTACCGACAACCGCGCAGCAGAGGGCCGCTCGGGCCCTTAATATTTTGCCTCCCGGCTTGCTGCTCAACGTGCGGGTGCAGTGTGGCCGGCTGGTGGTAGCCGCCGATACGCTTGAGCGGCTGGCCGCCACCGTCCGGCACAATGGCCAGCACGTGCGCATCAGTAATCTGCATGGGCAGGTGTGGGGCGGCACGCTCACGGGCGCCGTGAGCTGGCTTACGGATACCCTGGCCCCGCAGCCCGTTATGGCCCGGTTGGCCGTTTTCTTTCCTACGCTGCGCTACCACCAGTTACTGGAGCGCCTCACGCGCCCCTCCCAACGCCCCGCAGGAACCTCGGCCGCTGATCCTACACTACGGGAGATTCTGCTCTCGGCCAACGGACAAGCCACCGCCACCATTAGGCGGCTGCAATTGCCCGACAGCAATTATCTGCAGAATATTCGGCTGCGCATGGACAAGAATGGTCCCAGCTTCCTGATTCCGCACCTGACCTTCACCACCGATACCGGCGGCAAAGGCCAGCTTAGTGCCACAGCTCGGCTTGATGGCACCCAGCTGGCCCGCGCCCACGCTGATCTGGACATGAAGTTTACTATGCTGGATGTGCAGAACCTGCTGCAACTACTGGCAGCGCTCAGCTCAGTTCCGGCCACTGCCGCACCCACTGGCAACAAAGCCTCCCGGCAGCCCAGCAGCACCTCCCCTTTTCTGGATGGCACCCTAACCGGGCGCGTGCACGTGCTAGCCGACCAGATCCGGTATGGGGTACTGCGGGGCCGGGGGTTTGAGCTTAAAAGCAGCCTAGCGCCGGGCCGGGCGCATCTGGAAGAATGCGCGGTGCAAGTGCTCGGCGGCCAGCTGCGTTTGCGCGGCACCCTCCACACGGATGCCGGCCCGGAGCGTCACCCCCTACACTCGCAGGTGCAGCTCCAGGATATTCAGTTGCCAGAGCTATTTGCGTTGGCCCAAATGCTAGGGCTGGATGTACTAGGGCCGCAGAACATCCGGGGTCAAATGCGCTGCGAAGCCGACGTGCACACTTCTCTCGACCGCACTTTTCTGCCGCACCTGGCCCAAACCAAAGCTTTCCTGAGTACCGATTTGCGGAATCTGGAACTGATAGAGGTAGAGGCTATTATGCAGGCCCTGAAAATACTAAACGAAAAGCGCACCAGCCACCTGTACTTCGAGCCGGTACGGCCGCGCTTCGTGCTGGATGAAGGCCGGCTGCTCATCCCTGGCATGGGCCTTAGCAGCAACCTCACCGACATGACAATTAGTGGCGTGTATCAGTTAGATGGCCGCTCTAACTTGTACATTGGCCTGAGCCCCATGCAGGCCTTGCTGGGCAACAACCGCACGCGCATTGAGCGCATACAGAGCGGCGAGGCCACCCAGCGCCCCAACCGGGGCCTGATGTACATGAACCTGAGTCGCACGCCCGGCACCCGTTACAAAGTGCGTGTGTTCCAAAAGCAGGAGCAGCGCCAGCAACAGCAGAAGCTCCAGCAGGAATTTCAGCGCCTGTTACGCCAGCAACCTCTTGATACGACCATGCGCCTGTTGCGGTAATCCTACCCTTAGGTTTGAGCTGATACAGGGGCTAGGCGATGCCGTAAGGATCTAATATCTCCGGGGCAGATCGATGCCATTGATGGTGCGGTACAGGCGGCTGGCGTTCTGGTCGGTGAGGCCACCGAGGTAATCGGTCAGGAGCACGATTTGCTCGTAGGCTGACATCTGCGCCTGGGGTCCGACAGCTCGAAATTGCTCGGGCAGCAACTGCAGCATCTTTTGCGAGCGAGGACTTTCCTGCGGATCGAAGGTGGCGTGCAGCAAGGCATCGAGTAGCCCGGCCAGCACCTCGAAGCCCGCGGCCTCGGTTTCCAGCACTGGGCGGCTTTGATACAGGTGTTTTGTCGTGAGTTGGTGCATGTGCTGAAGCTGCTCCCACCCCTCCAGTTGCTGCACCAGCGGCTCATCGGAGCGGCCCCGGAGCAGATCTTCAGCTCGGTCGGCGAACAGGCGAGCGGCTTGCTGCACCAAGCGGTTGATGAGGCGGGCTCGCAGATAGCCGAGCTCCTCGCGCCAGTCGTGCCACTGCACCGAGCCGCGGCGGCCAGGCGCATCGCCCAGCAGGTCGCGTAGCAGCGCCAAGCCGGTTTCGCACGGAATCAGCCCTAGCTTCAATCCATCCTCAAAGTCGATGATGCGGAAACAAAGGTCATCGGCTGCTTCTACCAGAAAGGCTAGTGGGTGACGGTGGTAAAAGCCGCCGCGCTCGGTGCCGGGCGGCTTGGACAGCAGTCCCAGCTCGTGGGCTACTTCCTGAAATCGGGCGGCTTCGGTCTGGAAGTAGCCGTACTTTTTCTCGCTGGTACCGCGTACCAAGCTAGCTTCTTCTACAATAGAGGGGCGCGGATACTTGGCAAATGCGCCGAGGGTAGCATAGGTCAGGCCCAGGCCCGCCGAGCCGCTACTATGGGCGGCGTACGTATGCGTCAGGAGCCGGAAGCCAGCGGCATTGCCCCCGAATTGCTGCAAGTCGGCACGCTGGGCGGCATTCAGCACCCGCACGAAGGGCTCGGCGGCGGGGCTACGGAAGTAGGCCGAAATGGCATCCTCGCCCGAATGGCCAAAAGGCGGGTTGCCGATGTCGTGGGCCAGGCAGGCGGCGGCCACAATATCGCCAAAGTCACTATCGAGGTGGGGCAGGCGCTGGGCTAGCCCTTCGGTTTCCTCCAACAGGATTCGGCCGCCCAACCGACCTAGGGAGCGACCTACGCACGCCGTTTCCAGGGAATGCGTGAGGCGGGTGTGCACAAAGTCGGTTTCGGGCAGCGGCATTACCTGGGTTTGGCGCTGCAGCCGCCGGAACGCCGTGCTGAATACCACCCGGTCGTAGTCCTGTACGAAAGCGCCACGCACCGGCGGCGCATCCGTCACAACGTGTAGCTGGGGCTGCTCGGGGTAGCGCCGGCGGCTCAGGAGCCGCTCCCAGGTCATGCCGGGCGTATTCAGCGAATCAGATTGGAGGTGCATCATCAGCAGGCTAAGGTACAAGCGCGCGGCAATATCTGCAGTGCTGAAGCTACGGATTCCGCTACGCTTGCTCGGACTGCTGGTGCTGCTGCCCAAGAAGGCGCACGGTGGCGTAGCCAATCAACAGAAACAGCCCATACAGCAGCGTTACGCCCCAGGTGCCGCGGTGCATGGCCGGATGTAGCAGCCGGTTCACGATGTCATAAAACAGGGTGATGGGGTTGGTTATCACGTCCCAGCTGTTGAAGCGCAGGTAGCGGCCCAGGTAAATCCCGAAACTACTCAGCAGCAAGGCTACCGTAGCAAACGACCAGCCCGCCCACCAGCCCAGGCGCCGCGTCACCAGCAGCTGCATATCCGACAGGGAGGCGTACGCCAGCATCAGGCCGTTCCAGGCGCAGCTCAAGATCAAGGCCAGATCATACCAATACGGCACGCCGGCCCGGGGCTCCAGGTGAAATAAATCGGTGAGGATGTAGGGCGCGTTGGGAAAAAACAACAGCCACCCGAGGCTCACGGGCACCAGAATCCGGGCTTTTAGCCGGCCGGCTGCTAGGCCCAGCATGGTACTCAACCCAAACGGAATTAGGGCCAGAAACAAGTTCCAGAGCAGAAAGATGAAGGACACCTTCTGCGTCAGGAACACCCGAAACGTAATCAGCAGCACACTTAAGAGCAAGGAGGCACCTAGTACTAGCAGCAGGTTCAGGCGCTGGCGCAGCTGGGGCATCGACAAAGTAGCTACGGACATGGACATGAGAACAAGTACGTAAATTTCAACTAGCCTGTGCGCCGGAAGGTTGCCAGTTTACTGCATGAGCAGGCCTAGCTCAGCTATTTCTGCTACTGGGTGGGGCCGCCCGCAGCCCAGTTCAGGGTGGCTTGGGTTTGCGCGTACTTAGCCTGCAGCTCAGCGAGCTTCACCCTAGCTGATACCAGACTGGCCTCGCGGGAGTTGATCAAGAACACCGAGCTTTCCCCGTTTTCAAAGCGGATTTGCTCGCCGTTGCGCAGGCGCTCGGCGTTGCGGACTACATTTTCCTGCAGGGCCAACTGTTCGCGCAGCGCTTCCCAGTCATTGGCTACGGTGCGCACCGTCGTTTGCACTTCTCGCGTATCCTGTTGCAGGTCCAGTTCGGCTTCGCGCACTTTCAGGCGGTTAAGTTGCAGCTTAGCCCGCTCCTGCCGCAGCAGCAGCGGATAGGCAAAGCTCACGCCCAGTTTGTAGTTGTTCTGGAGGTAGTTGCCGCTCAGGCTGGCGGGCTTTTCGGGGCTGAAGGGCTGACCGGCCTGCAGCAGGTTATAATCAAGGCTGAGCTTGGGCAGCAGCTTGTTGGTGAGCAAGCGCCGCTCAATGCCCAGCTGGCTGATTTTCGCGCGGTTTTTCAATAGCTCCGGATGGATTTGCTGGGCCAGCAGGGCTAGGGCCGCCACGGAATCGGGAGGCAGAGTGCGCCAATCGGTGGGGCCGGGCAGCACCTGCGGCCGCGCCGAGGCGGGCAGGTCGCGGGGTTGCTGCTGTTCGTCCCAGAGGTAATTGCTCAGCAGCAGCGTGGCGTTGCGGAATTGCACCCGCGCTTGGCTGAGCGTGGCTTGCCGGTTCTGCAGCTCCGTGAGGGCCTCCACCGAGTCGATAGCAGCCAGGTCGCCAAAGATTACGCGCTGGCGCACGGCCTGGAAGCGCACGTCGGCTAGGGTGGTGTTGCGGCTCAGCAGCTGCAGGCGCTGGTAGTTCAGGCTCCAGTCCCAGTAGTCTTTGGCGGCTTGCAGCAGCAGCTTGTTGAGGGCGCCGCGGCGCTCGGCTTCGGCCAGGCCTTGCAGGGCCTGCGCCTGGCGCACGGCGGCACGTCGCTCATCAATCAGCAAGCCCTGCGCCAATGGCACCGAGAGGCCAATGTAGCTGAGGCCCGCCGGGGCCGTCTGGTTTTCGGGGTTCACATACCTGCCCACGCCGCGCTCAAAGCCCGCCTTCACATCCAGCCCATACCACACCGGAATACGCAACTGCGAGTCCCAGTCGTGGAAGTATTCTTTGCCGCCGAAGGTTTTGCCGTAGTACTTGCTGGTGGCGGTAGGATCAAAGAGGCCGCGGGCGTAGCGCACCTCCTGTTGGGCGCGCTCGGGAAGCAGGGCTGCCTGGCGCGCTACGGGGTGCCGCAGCGTTACGTAGGTCAGCAGGTCGGTGAGGCTGAATACCTGGCCGGAATCAACTGGCACGCTAGGCTCCGCCAGCACCGTATTCACGGGCGGGCGGGCCGGGCTAACGGGCCGACCTGGCTGCGCCGCTAGGTGCCCGCTAATGAGCAGCCCCAGGACACTGCATACAATGGCTAGTTTGCTCATTTCGCTTCCTCCTCTTCTCCCCCGCCGCTAGCGCTTTTATCGGCTTTTGCTACGCCTTTCTTGTCTTTTGCTGCTGTAGGGTCTCCCACGAAGTCTGGCGGGAAGCCGTTGAGCTGGCGCCATAGCTCGTACCAAATCGGCACGTCATCGAGCAGGGCCCAGCCATATACGCCGGAACCTACACGCAATGGCTTGGGCCAGGGCTCCAGGTCGGGGTCAGGGGTAACCAGAATGCGGTACTGGCCCTGCGAGTCGATGTTGTCGATGACGGCTACGCGCCCACCAAAGGTGCCGAAGCTGGTGCCCGGCCAGCCGCTAAATACTAGGGCAGGCCAGCCATCAAACTGCAGCCGGACCTTGCGCCCCACCCGCAGCAGCGGAATATCCATGGGTTTCACGTACAGCTCAGCCGAGAGCTCCGGCGTGTTAGGCATAATCGTGACGATGGCTTCACCCTCCTTCACAATCTCACCCAGGCCTTCTTTGAGGGCCCGCACTACGTAGCCATCTTGCGGAGCTGCAATGTGGTAGTACCCCGAGCGGATGCTGAGGTTGGCCAGTTCATTGCGCATTTTGGCAATCTGCCCTTCGCTATCAAACTGGTACGCCACGGCCGAGCGGCGGTCGGATTCCGACTTGGCCAGCTTATCCTGGTACTCAGCCTGCAGCGAGGAAAGCTCCAGCTGCGCGTTCAGCAGCTCCTGCCGGCTAGCGCCCAGCTTGTTTTCAACGGACTGGCGCTTGGCGGTGCTTTCCTGAAATTTCAGGCGGCGCTGTTCCAGCTCGGTCAGGCTTTTCAGGCCTTGCTTATACAAAGCTTCCTGGCGCTCCAGCTGCTGACGGGCAATATCAAAGTCATTGTTGGCGGCACGCAGCTCGGCTTCGTCGCTGTTTACTTTCAACCGCGTCTGGCTTACTTTATTGCGGGCTTTATCCAAGCTGATGCTCAGGCCCGAGCGCAAGGCATCCTGCTGAGAGCCCAAGGCCACGGTTTTGCCACGGTTTTCCTCGAGGGCGGCAATTTTCGCGGCCAGCTGCTCGCGGGTACGCTGGAGCAACTGGGGGTCGAAGTACTTCTCCTTGATTTCAGCAATATCTACCAGCGTATCGCCTTTCTTTACCAGTTGGCCTTCGCGCACCCGCCACCGCTCAATGCGGCCGCCAATGGTGCTAGGCACAGTTTGAGGACGATCTTGGGGGCGCAGGGTGGTAAGCTTTCCATTGGAGCGGATGTTTTGCGTCCAGGGCAGAAACCCGGCCAGCAGTACCACCAAGCCCAGGCCAGTCATCCAGCGGGCCAGGGTGCGCCCCGAGCTAGGCGTCTGCACCATCCCGAACGAACGGAAGCGTCCGGTTAGTGGGTTGGTTTCTTCCAGAGGATGTTCAGCAAAAGGCACGGCAATCAGGAATTACAAGCGAGATAAATAAATTACGAAAGCTCGCCAAGCGGGTCGCTTTCAGGAGGTTTACCAGCCCTAGAGGGCTAGTACATCCTAGGCCAGCAGCTCTTGCAGCTCCGCCTGCCTCGACACGGTTTCGTACGGACCGTCGGCCACTATTCGGCCTTTGCGCAGCACAATCAGGCGCGGACACAGGGCCAGCACCCGCTGGTCGTTGGAGGCCAGCACCACGGTCCAGGGCTGATCGGAGGCTAGTAGCCGGCCCAGTATGCGCAGCCGCTCAGCGGGCTCCACGCCGGGCAGAAAATTATCCAGCAGCAGCAGCCGGGGGCGCTGTACCAGCGCCCGGGCCAGCAGCAGCTTCTGCCGCAGGCTGTCGGAAAGTGCGGTGCCCATGCTAAGCGGTGTGTTCAGGCCCTGCGAGCGGGCGTACGTGTCATCGCGCAGCCCCACCAGCTCCAGGGCCCAGGTTACATCGGCGGTAGTGATGTTGGGCTGGTCCAGGGTAAGGTTCTGAAGCAGCGTACCGTCGAATATATTTTGATGGGCAATGTTATCGCCAACGTGGCGGCCCAGCGTCTCGCTGGATATGTCCTGCAGCGCCAGCCCATCGTAGGCAACTACCCCGGTGTAACCTTCCAGCAGCCCGGCCATAATGCGCAGCAGCGTGGTTTTGCCTGAGCCATCGAAGCCAGCCAGCCCTAGGTGCTCACCGGGCTGCAAGCTCAAGGAAATGCCTTGCACCGGCTGCTTCGTGCCCGAGGGATACTGGTACCCGAGTTGGTGCACTTCCACCTGAATTCCTTTATCGGAGGGGGGCAATGCCAGTTGGGAACCGTTTTTCGGGGACAGAACGGGCAGATCGAGCACGTGTCCGATTTTGTCCAGCGACGTGAGGGCATCGTACACCACATCCAGCTTCAGGAGCACTTTTTCCACCGCCGAAATCGTCATGATGATAATAATTTCAGAGGCCACAAACTGACCGATGTTGATTTGCTTGGCCACCAGCAGCCAGCACCCAATGATGAGCAGAGAAGCCGTAATCAGGGTTTTAAAGGCCACGAAGCCCCAGAACTGGGTAAGCAGCACCCGAAAGTGGTTTTGCCGAGCCTCGAGGTAGCCTTCTACCAGCGTATCGGTGCGGTGCAGGGCCAGTTGCTGGCGCGGTGCGTGCCGAAACGTATGCACGGTGCGCGCTACATCCTCCAGCCAGGCAACCACCCGGTACTTATACTTCGACTCAGAAAGGCTGGTAGACAGGCCTTTGGGCCCAGTAAAGCGAATCATGAGGGCGAGCAACCCAATCAGTATGAAACCGAAGACAATGAAGATGGGATGATAAAAGGACAGCAGGATCAAGCCGAACAGAATTTGTAGGGCCGCAGCCGTAAACTCTACCAGCAGCGTGGAAAGCCCTTTTTGTAAGGTGGGCGTATCCAGCAGGCGGTTCATGAGCTCCGGCAGGTACTCCTGGCCCAGCGCCTCGGTCCGGATACGGGGCAGGCGCACGGCAAAGTCAAGGCTGGTGCGCACAAACACGCGCTGCTGGATAAACTCCACCAGATACAGCTGCATCACCTGCAGGCCGCCTACCAGCAGCGTACCCATTACAATAAACCCAATCAGCACAATCAGCGAAGTGCTGACCTCACCGCTGCTCACAAACCCAATAACCGACTGCACACCCAAGGGCAACGTCAGGCTAATGAGGCCGGTAAGAGCCGCGTACACATACAGGTAGGTAATATCCCGCCGTTCGGCTGCCAGCAGGCGAAACAGGCGCTGGCCGGGAGTAAGCGAGGAAGAAGTTGAATCAGCCATGGGGAAAGTAGTGGTTGCTGACAGTGCGAGGTCAGATGCGCCGGGAGTTGCTTAGGTCAGCACTCCAAAAACCAGACTTTCTAAAAAAGTCCGAATATAATTTTCGCTGGATTGATGCGCTTTGGCATCGGTGAGGGAAGGCAGGTGCTGAGAGAAGAACAGTTGCTTGCTCGAAGCCTCCAGTAGGGTGCTGGCCAACGCGTACGGATACGGATACCGGGCGTTGATTTGCGTGATGATATCGGCAATATCGGAAACCAAGCGCTTGTATTCCCGAAACAGGCCCGCCTGGTTGTTGATGTCTACGTCGCGGGTCAGATACGACTTAGAGGCCTCATTCACGACGATGCGGTAGAGAGCCGATTCATCCAGTTCGGTAGTGGCGGGGTCGTCGTTGTGCGCCTGGGTCAGGATGCCCAGCACCAGCCGCAACCGCTGCGATGGCTCTGGCACGTTGTGGGTATGAAACCGAATCTGGAAGCCCAGCCAGGCCCAATACCACGAAACTAAATATACCAACAGCCGGTGCTTGTTTTCGAAGTAGCGGTACAGTGAGGCTTCCGTTGACTCCATCCGCTGGGCTAGTTTCTTGAATGTAAACTGTTCCAGGCCAATCTCATCAATCAGCTTCACGCTCTCCGAAATCATGCGCCGGCCCAGCTCCGTGTCCTGCGGGTCGCGCAGGTACAGCTTATCATTTAACTCAATACGTAGCGTGGCACTCATGAGGCTTTACTTTCAGACAAGTAGTAAACACTATTGAGCATGATAGTTTTACTAACCAGGCAGATTATAAGAATCCAGGCACACAAGCTCAACCGTGTGTTCGCGCTGCTTTTTAGTACTGCAAAGGTAAATCGCATCAAGGGCCTTCGTCTTAAATTGGTATTAAATCGAGGTTAGGTTCAGATTAATTTTCAGGATCCGTTACTAGGGTGTAGTTGAGTTTAAACCGGCCTCGGCCCAACAATTCAGGTGTACGATCCAGCTTCCGATATCCCGGCCACGCCTGATGCTGCCACACTCCGGCCTGCGGCAGTCCGGCACCTGCTTATAGTAGGAGTATTCGCAGGGATGCGGCTGATTTTTACCTTCCCCGTTGTTCCTGCGTACCTTTGCCGGATGAGCCGCGAGGTTGCGGCTCCTGTGTATTGCCTACCTGCATTGGTTTTCCGGCTTATGAGGATACTCTCCCTCCTGCAACTTGCCGTTTGCTGTACCAGCGTTGCCCTTGGGGCGCCCGCGCTGGCCCAGCAGCCTCGTTCTACTACCCCTACTGCGCCCGCCAAGACGCCCACGTCTACCGCTCCTAAAAAAGCAGCGCCCACTCCGGCCAGCACAGCCAAGCCTGCTACCCCTGCCCCTACGGCAAAGCCTACCAGCCCTAAACCGGCGGCTACTGCGGTACCCGCTAAGCCCGCCTCCGCCAAGCCCAGCGGCCCGCCGCTGCCCGCCAACCTGGGCTCCGCGGACCCCACCATCCGCTACAAAAACGGCAAACTCCTTCTCGACCAAACCCGGTATGACCTGGCCATGAAAGAGCTGGAGCCTTTGGCCTCGAACCCACAATTTACTAGGGCCCCTGAGGCGGCGTACCTCTATGCTGTGGCGGCCAGCCGAGCCAAAAAGTTTGCCGAGGCCGAGCAGATGCTGAACCTGTTGCGCAACCAGTATCCGCAGTGGCCCAACATGCCCGAGGCTTTTTTCCTGCAGGGCCAGATTTCGTTTGAGCAAGGCGACTTTGAGAATGGCTTGCGGGTGCTGGCTCAGCTGCCAGAAGGCCGCCTGGCCTCCGAGCGCGAGAACATGAAGGCTACCTACCTGCCGCGCATCAAGGAGAAAGCTACTTTTCAGACACTGCTCAAAGCCTACCCCCAGGATGCCGCACTAGGCCGCGCCTACGCCGATAAACTGGCCAACGGCGGCTGGTACACCGATGCCGACAAAGGCACCCTGGAGCAGCTCATCAGCCAGTACGCCCTCGACCGCAGCCGCTACACGCCCCGCCCCCAGGCCCAAAAGAAAAGCTCCTATAATATTGGGGTGCTCCTGCCCTTCGAGCTGACGGATACCAGCTGGGAAACCCGCCGCAAAAACCAGTTTGTGACCGACCTATACGCCGGGTTACGGCTGGCGCAGGACTCGTTGCAGCGCGAAGGCCGGCCGGTGCAGCTGTTTGCCTATGATACCGGCGCCGACACGCTCCATCTGAAGCAGGTACTAGCCCTGCCGGAGCTGGCAAGCATGGACATGATTATCGGGCCCGTGTACAAGTCGGGCAGCAAAATTCTGGCGCGCTTTGCCCAGCAAAAACAGATTGTTACCGTGAATCCCTTGTCGCAGGACGGGGACCTAGTGCTGGACAACCCGTGGCACTATTTGTTTGAGCCGAGCACCGCTACGCAGGCCCGGCAGGCGGCGCAGTTTGCGTTTGCACGCTTGGGTGGACCTCGCACGGCCGTGGTTTTTTACGAAGACACCAAAGACGAAGCGGCGTTCGGGGCGGCCTACAAGCAAGCCTATGAAGCCCTGGGTGGCCGCGTGGTGCAGCTAGTCCGCATCGATTCTGACTCCGATGAGTCGCTGGCAGCGGCCTTCGGTAGCGTTGACTTGAAGACCGTGGGACACCTAGTAGTGGCCTCGGATCATAAGAAGGCGGGCCCCTACACCCTCTCAGCCCTGAAGCTGCAGGATGCCCGCCTGCCGCTTATTACGCAGGCCTCCTGGCTTGACAACAACCGCATCAGCCTGGGCCAGCTGGATGCCCGCGACGTGTACTTCATCAACACCAAGTTCATCGATAAAACTAACCTAGGCGTGCGGCGCTTCCGGCAGCTGTATGTGGAGCGGCAGAACTTGCCGCCCTCCGTGTTTGCGTACTCGGGGTTTGAGCTGCTGTACTTTTTCGGGAGCCAGCTACACCAATATGGCCCGGCTTTTCAGCAGCAGCTGGCCAATAGCGGCCCGGTATCGGGCACCGTATTTCAGGGCATTGGCTACCCCGCCGGTGCTCACGACAACCAGTACGTGCCCCTATCCAAACTAGAGCGGTTAGAAGTTGAAGTTCTGAACCCAGTAGGGGTCAGGTAGGTTATTCAGGCAGCACGAAACTCCAGGTTCGTGCTTGGCTCGGTGCCGTGCAGGTACCCCACTCCACCCCTTTACCCTTGCGCTAAGCTGGAGCTTGGCGTGGTTTTGTGCTTTATGAATTCTGCCCCAGTTACCTCTCCCAGCCTAACCCTCACCACCAGCAACGAGCTTTTCGAGCAGGCCAAACAGCATATTCCGGGTGGCGTAAACTCGCCGGTGCGCGCTTTCCGCGCCGTAGGCGGCCACCCCGTGTTTATGCAGTCGGCAAAAGGTGCCTGGCTGACGGACGTGGATGGCAACCGCTACCTGGATTTCATCAATTCTTGGGGGCCAATGATTCTGGGCCACGCGCCAGATTTGGTTCTGGAAGCGGTGCAGCAGGCCGTACTAGGCTCCCTTTCCTTTGGAGCTCCTACCCGCCGCGAGGTGGAAATGGCCGAGCTTATTAAGCAAATGGTACCTAGCATTGAAAAGGTACGCTTGGTTAACTCTGGTACTGAAGCCACCATGTCGGCGGTGCGGGTGGCCCGCGGCTACACCGGCCGCGACAAAATCATTAAGTTTGAAGGCTGCTACCACGGCCACGGCGACTCGTTTCTGATTGCGGCGGGCTCCGGTGCCCTCACCCTAGGTGCCCCCGATTCGCCAGGTGTAACGCAGGGTGTTGCGCAGGACACGATTACGGTACCGTATAACGATCTGGCAGCCGTAACGCAGGCCGTGAAAGCCAACGCGGGGCATGTAGCAGCGCTTATCCTGGAGCCTGTAGTGGGCAACATGGGCCTTGTAGCTCCTCAAGAAGGATACCTGCAGGGCCTGCGGAAGCTGTGCACACAGCACGGCATCGTCCTGATTTTTGATGAAGTGATGACGGGCTTCCGCTTGGCCCGCGGCGGTGCGCAGGAGCTCTACGGCATCACACCCGACCTGACTACACTGGGTAAAATCATTGGCGGCGGTATGCCGGTTGGGGCGTATGGCGGCCGGCAGGATATTATGGATAATGTAGCTCCGGCCGGTAAAGTGTACCAGGCGGGTACCCTGTCTGGCAACCCCATTGCTACAGCGGCGGGCATTGCCCAGCTTACTTACCTGCAGGAGCATCCTGAGCTGTACACCGAGCTTAACCGCATCACTACCCGCATTGCCGATGGTACCCGCCAGATTGCTGCTGAGCTAGGGCTGAACTACACCGTAAACCAAGTGGGCTCCATGTTTAGCGTGTTCTTCACCGATCAGCCCGTAACCGACCTCGAATCGGCAAAAACTTCTAATACGGAAGCCTTCGGGCGGTACTTCCGGGCTATGCTGCACCGCGGTATCTACTTGGCACCGGCGCAGTATGAGGCCCTGTTCGTGAGTACTGCCATTACTGATGACCTGGTGGATGTGTACCTAACGGCCTGCCGCGAATCGATGAAAGAAGCCCATGGGTTGTAAGCAACCTAGGACCTAGTAAAACGTGAGAGGGCCGGCGCCAGCGTCGGCCCTCTCACGTTTTAGCGGGTTTTATAGGTAAGCCCAGCGGCAACCCCTTACCTTTGGAGAAATACTCCAAAGCCCCTATGCCCCGATTTCGCCTGTTGCTTCCGCTTTTGCTGCTGCTATGGCTAGCCGGGCCGGCCGCGCTGCTGGCCCAGACTGAAGCACCCGCCGCCGCCAACAAACGGCTATTCGACCGTACCGTCGACGAGTTGAACTTCCGGACCATGGAAACCGTGTACGACAAGTCGTTTGCCCGCGGCAAGTTTCCGGCTTCACTTCGGTCCGTGAAGGCACGGAAAGAGTTCGATAACTTTCCAGGCCGCGACGATCTGAAAAAGCTTTTCCTGAACTACAACGGCGTTTCTGACCGCTACAAAGCACGCTTCGGCAAGGGCCGCACCGATTTGGTGGAGTTCGAAAAGCAGTTGAACACCATTCTCGTCGACCGCAACTTTGAGTTTTTTATCCGGGTGCTGCCGCGTGATGAGCGGGTAGCCCTGATTCATGGGTTGCAACGCGTTATCAAGCAGGGCGCGGCGCAGTTTAATGCCTCTGAAGACCCTGCCCCAGAGGACCTGGCTGCGGATGGCGCCGCCGTACCGCCCGCCGATGTAGATGCCCCCAGTACTATCACGGAAACCACGGTTACCACCACTACCGACAACCTAGAGCAGGTACCTGAAGCTAGCGCTGTGGAGGCCTCTACCTCAGCTGGCTATGCCTCGCCCCGCTCCCTGGATGTAGCCCCGCGCCACGATTGGATGGATTACCTCACGCTGCTGCTATCGGGCAGTTCATTGCTTTTGTTGCTTTATCTGGTAACCAGCGTTTTGCCCGACCTGCGTAACCGCATTGATTTGCTCGCCGAAGACCTGGAGCACAATAAAGCAGCCTCTCCACCGGCTCGCCGACGCACCACGGCCCTCCCCGAAGACCGCTACGAAGACGAGGAAGCAACCTAACCAGCCACTCTCCCCTGGGTTGCGGCATATGCCACCCCTAGGGCCCTGACACCAACACCACATTATGAATCCTGAATTCATAATACAGCCCTTATGATACTTACCGACCAGCAGATTCTCGCCGAAATTGAGCGGGGCAACATTGTCATTGAGCCGTACGACCCCAGCTGCCTGGGCACCAACTCCTACGATGTGCACCTGGGCCGCTACCTGGCCACGTACCGCGACCCGGTACTGGACGCGCGCAAGCACAATGAGATTGACGTGTTTGAAATACCAGAAGAAGGCTTTGTGCTGCAACCTGGCACCCTGTATCTGGGCGTAACCGAAGAGTACACCGAGAGCCACGCACACGTGCCGTTTCTGGAAGGCAAAAGCAGCGTAGGCCGCCTAGGCATTGATATTCATGCCACCGCCGGCAAAGGCGATATTGGCTTCTGCAACACCTGGACGCTGGAAATCAGCGTGTCGATGCCCGTGCGGGTGTACCACCTGATGCCCGTGGGCCAGCTGATTTACTTTGCAGTGCAGGGTGATGTACAAACCTTCTACAACCGCAAGCCAAACGCCAAATACAACGAGCGCACCATTAAACCGGTGGAATCGATGATGTGGAAAAACAAGTTCTAGGCTCTGCCTTGGTAACCTGACTTTTACTAGGGTACCACAACAGTACAACCGCTTACCGCAAGCCTCAGCTGCCTTAAAAGGGGCAGCTGAGGCTTGCTGCTTTTCATGGGGCTAGCAGTTTGGAAGCGTACTTTTGCAGAACGAATGCCCCAGGGGCCAACTCAATGAATTCATGGATTTTATACCCTGTGGTAAACTACCTGGCACAGTTTTTCGTTAGAATAAGACATCCGGCAGATGTTCATTGATGGAAATCTGCTGGTTCAACCTGAATCTGACCTGTCGTCCACAATATCCTTTCCTGATGAAAAAGTCACTTGCTGTTGCGGCCGCTTTGCTTGTTACTTCGCTTGGAGCTAACGCTCAGCAGAAGTCAACTGTAATGCCGCAGGATAAAACCCAGACTTCGCCCCGCCTCAACGTGGTGCAGGTGCATGCCCGCCAGCTCTCCGAGCAAATGGCCCGCGATTTGCGCCTCAATGGTTATCAGAAAAGCCGTCTGCAAGTAATCAACGAGGAAAAGCAGGCCAAAATCGTTGCCATTAACAGAAGGAATGCAGGCAACGAAAAGCTTATCCAAGAGCAGTGCGGTTTAGTGTGCAAGGAGCGTGATAAGGAGCTGCAGTCGGTGCTCAGCACTGACCAGTATAGCAACTATTACGATTCGCGCCGTGCCTACAACAGCTTCAGCATGAACTATAATCGCTCGGCTGATGCCATTTTCGTGAACTCGGTGCAGAACCCGGCTCCGGCTAGCAGCAATGGGGCTATCATCGGCCCCGCCCGAAGTGCTACCCCCGCTCCTGCCCCAAGCCGCGGACGCTAAGCTTGGTATTACGTTCCAGTAGCTTGTAATCACTAGAGAAACGAAAAGCCCCATCAGGTATCCTGATGGGGCTTTTCGTTTTTGAGGGGCTAGGTACTTAGCGCTGCTTGCGCTCTTCTTCCTCGATATGGTCCATAAGCTGGCGGCATAGGTCGCGCATTTTGGTAGCCATTACGGAGTCGTTGGTGGCCGTGATGATGCTTTCGGCCATGGCACCCATGGTGTCCACATAAAAGCGCTTCATCTCATCCACGGGCATTTCCTTGGTCCACAAGTCAATTTTCATGGTGCCACGCTCATCCCGGTCCCAGAGAGCAATATTGATGGCTTTGGCAAAGTGAATATCGGGGCCCGCGTCAGTGGCAGTCCAGCTGATAGCTTCTGGCACTTTCTGATCGTCCAGGGCAATGCTGAAGCGGATTTCGGATTTTTTCATGCTACAAAAGATTAAAAAAGAACGTCATGCTGGGCTTGCGGCAGCATGACGTTCTACTTGTTAGGTCAGTGAAACCACGCTTACACGTAGTTGTTCAGCATCACGGGCATCACTAGCATCAGGATGCTTTCGTTGTCGTCGGGGGTAGTAGGCATGAGCAGGCCGGCGCGGTTGGGCGTGCTCAGCTCCAGCGTAATTTCCTCCGAGTCGATATTCGATAGCATTTCGGTCAGGAATTTGGCGTTGAAACCAATTTCCATGTCCTCGCCATCGTACTGGCAGGCCAGCTTTTCGTTGGCTTCATTCGAGAAATCCAGGTCTTCAGCCGAAACGGTCAGCTCCGAACCGGCCAGGCGCAGGCGCACCTGGTGGGTGGTTTTGTTGGAGTAGATGCTAATGCGCTTCACCGAGTTCAGAATTTCCTGGCGGCTGATTATCAGGCGGTTGGGGTTGCTTACCGGAATTACGTTTTCGTAATCGGGATAGCGCTCATCAATCAGGCGGCACACAAGGCGCATCTGGTTGAAGCTGAAGAAGGCATTGGAGTTGTTGAACTCCATGCGCACGGTAGTAGCCTCCGAGGGCAGTGCGCCCTTCAGCAGGTTAAATGCTTTGCGCGGAATGATAATGTTGGCGGTTTGGCCAGCACCCACATCAGAGCGGCGGTAGCGCAGCAAGCGGTGGCCATCGGTAGCCACGAAGGTCACCTGGCTATCGGCCAATTGCACCAAAATGCCCGTCATGGCGGGGCGCAGCTCGTCGGTGCTTACCGCGAAGATGGTTTTGTTGATTGCCCGCGAAAGCGACGACGACGGAATCTCTACCGGCGACGAGCCTTTCACTACCGGCACGCGGGGAAAATCGGTGGCATTCTCGCCGGCCAGCTTGTAGCGGCCGTTAGAGCTAGCAATTTCAATGGTATACGTTTCCTCGTCCAGCGTGAACGTTACGGGCTGATCGGGCAGGTTCTTGAGCGTGTCGAGCAGGATGCGGGCCGGGGCAGCAATGCGGCCACTTTCCCGTGCTTCAACGGGTAGCTCGGTCATCATGCTCGTCTCCAGATCGGAGGCAGTAATGGTGAGTTTACCTTCCTCGATTTCGAACAGGAAGTTTTCCAGAATCGGCACCACAGGATTGTTCGTGACCACGCCATTGATGCTCTGGAGCTGCTTGAGCAGGGCGGAAGACGAGACGATGAACTTCATAGAGAGGTAGGGATGGTGGGGCGTTTTTTGGAAGAGGACAAAGATAGGAAACGGCGGCGGGTTTAGAAATGGGCGGGCAGCGGGAAAACGGCTCCTGCAAAACTCTCCGGCCATGTGCCAGGGCTAGCACCGCTCTGGCCAGGGACGTAGTTGAGGAAATAAAAAATATACATACCCCACCTATTTAAGCTTCTAGATAGGAATATTTCAGCAAAAAAGTTACCTCGCCATTCCATTCCCTCAGGCCAGTTCTTGCTCATGACGTTTCCCCTGCTCCATCACGTAGTTTACCAGAGTTCGGCTACGACTCCTATGACCGAAAAAGACCTGGCAGATTTACTGTTGCAGTCACGTCGTTGGAACACGGATCATCAGCTGACGGGCATCTTGCTCTATAGCCACGGCGATATTATGCAGGTACTGGAGGGCCCGAAGGAAGAGGTCGATTACATCTTTGAGCGCATCCGGCAGGACACGCGCCACTTCCGGCTGATAAAGCTGGCCGATGGTCCGATTCAGGCGCGCAACTTCTCGCAATGGTCCATGGGCTTTAAAGCTTTCAGCCCCGAGGAATTTCGGCACCTTCCGGGCTATCAGAACCCCGAGAGCCGCTCGTTTCTTGCTTCCTACTCAGAAACCGACAACGATTTACTGCACACCCTGCTCGCTACCTTTATTCACGAAGACGATATCCGGCTGTAATCAGCTTTTCTCCTGGGTTTCCTGCTTAGGCGCTAAAACGACGCATACCGCCGCTTGCGGCGCCAAGCGCGCACTAGGCCAAACACGGCTAGCAACCCCAGCGGCGCCGCCAGGTTCAGGAGTTGCCAGCGACGGCGCTCTTCTGCTGCGCGCAGCTTATCCAAGGGGCGCAGTGTAATCTGCTTACCGCGCACCACAATCAGCCCCGACTCATCTAGCATGTAATCAACAGCATTCAGTACCAGCTCACGGTTGGCAAACTCGGTGTTGGCCAGGCGGTCGAAGCCGAGGCGGAACGGGCGGCCGGTTTTAGGGTCCAGCTCACTGCGCACAAAATCGCCGTCGGATAGCACAAGGACTTTGGCTGGCCGGGCTTGCGGAGAGTTGGCGGGCTGAAATTGAGTGGTTCCGGGTTGCGCCCGGTTAGCGTACAACGATTTGAATTGCCCCTCCAACAGGTAGCCTACCGGCACGAACTGCTGCTTGTACAAACTTTGGTTGGGCTCCAACCGAGCGTCGTTGAGGTTTACGGGCACTGGTGAGGGTAGTACCCGGCTGTAGCGTGAGGTGAACAGCAAAGGCGTTTTGCGGATGCCGGCGGCCTTCACGGTATCAATGCTGCTCACAAACTTGGTGTACACCGCATCCAGGTTGCGCGTAATGGGGTGCTGGCTGAAGTTATTGATGAGCGGGTAAAACTGCCACGGCATCGGCTCTACTTTGGGCTTGTCGCCGAGGGCACCCGTCACCAACGGAATGACGCCGGAGTTCAAATCCAGAATCAGGTCGGGGTTGATGCGCGCGCCGTATTTAAACAGCAGGTCATCGAGGTTTAGCTGCTGCGGAAACGACAACATGCCGCCGCGGTTGGCACTGTCGAGGTTCACGCGCATGGCATCCACGAAAAACAGCGCATTGCCACCCTGCGTGATAAACTGATCTAGCTTAAACTTTTCGGGCTCCGTGTAAGCCGTGGCAGGCTTGGCCACAATAATGGCGCTGAGGGTGCGTAAATCCTGGGGCTTGGCCTGATTCAGGTTTACCCGAAACACATCATAATACTGCTGAAGAGAGCCAATTAGGTCGCCGGCCTCCACGTTTGAGAGCTCGCCATGGCCTTCTAGCACCCCAATGCGCTTGCGTTGCCCAGGGTTCAGCTTCCGGATAGCGCTAGCCAACTCATATTCCAGCCCCTCTATGCTTTGGTTGAGTCGGACATCAGAAGGCGCAGCTTGGTTACCGCGCAGCAGCAGCACCTGCTGTTCTTTGCCGCCTGCGGCCACGGTAGCCCATGGGAAAATGATCTTCTCAACGCGCTTGCCGTTTTCGTTGGCTCCCAGGTTAGTAGGCCGCAAGCCTTTCTTGAGCAGAGTGGCGTAATATTCGTTGCGCGCTTTTTCGGTGCCAGCCGCCGATGGATCGACGAAGACGTAGTGCAGGTTCGCGCCGCCGTACACCTGCATTTCGTTTAGAGTTTCGCGCACCGACTGCTGTAACCGCCGGAAAGCCGGCGGGAAGTCGCCATCCAGGTACACCGTCACCGTGACGGGTTGCTTAAGGTTTTCAAGCAGCGTAGCCGTTGCCGGCGACATGGTATAGCGTTTTTCCTCCGTCAGATCGAGGCGAAAAAAGAAGAAACTCCCGATGAAGTTCAGCAACAGTAAGCCAAGCAGCGCCAAACCAAAGCGCGTGAGGTCGCGGCGTTTGCGGGTAGTGGGTATTGGGGTTGGTAGTTGTTCAGACATGGTCTTTCGGGCGGCTACCAGTTACGGCTTTGCAATACTAGCTTGGTTCCGAGCAGCAAGCCGGCAATCAAACTCAGGAAATACAGTAGGTCGCGGGAGTCAATGAGGCCCTTGCTCAGGTCGCGGTAATGAGCCGCAATGCCCATCTGGCCAATGTAGTAGGCCGGGGTTCCGTCAAACACGGAGGCTAGTGAATCGAAGCCAGAGTATACCAGAAAGCACCCCACTACCGCCACCAGAAAGGCAATGATTTGGTCGCGGGTGATGGCGCTGGCAAAAATACCAATGGCCGAAAACACCGCCGCCAGCAACACAAGGCCTAAATACGAACCCACCGTAGCCGCCGAATCGATATTTCCCTGGGGGTTACCCAGTTGATAGACGGAGTAGTAGTAGAGCAACGTGGGAAGCAGCGCTAACAAGGCCAGCAGCAAGCATGCTAGGTACTTCCCTCCTAGTATCTGTCCATCGGTTAGCGGACGAGTAAGCAGCAATTCAATGGTACCGGCCTTCTTCTCCTCGGCAAATGTGCGCATGGTCAGGGCCGGAATCAGGAACAGAAAGATCCAGGGGGCCATATTGAACAGCGTCTGCAAATCAGCAAAGCCGTAATCCAGCACGCTGCTGTCCGGAAACACCCATACAAACAGCCCGGTTGCTACCAGAAACACCCCGATGACGACGTACGCTACCGGCGAGTTAAGAAAGGAGTTGAATTCTTTGCGAAGAATGGAGTACATCGAAGGATGTGCTAGGTAGAATGCGTTGCAGGACTAGCCCCGCTTATTTAGTTAACGATTGGAACACTTGCTCCAAGGACTGCTCTTCCTGCCGCAACCCAAGCAGCACCCAGCCTTGTTGCGAGGCCAGCCGGGAAATAGCCCCGCGCTGATCCGAGCCAGCCGCCGCCCGAATCCGGTAGGTGTTGCCTGATTCCTGCTCAGCGTGGTTGATACCTGGCAGCGCCCGCAGTGGGACTAGATCAATGGGTTGCTCAAACTCCGCCCGGATGATGGTTTCGCCCGCAGCTTTGGCGCCTAATTCTGCCACTGGCGAGTCGGCCACAAGTTGCCCCCGGTTGATGATGACGGCGCGGCTGCACAGCGCCGCTACCTCGGGCAGAATATGAGTAGAGAAAATAACGGTTTTATCCTGGCCTACTTCCCGAATCAGATTGCGGATTTCGCCAATTTGGTTGGGGTCGAGGCCGGTGGTAGGCTCATCCAGAATTAGTACGCCGGGGTCATGAATCAGGGCCTGCGCTAGCCCTACGCGCTGACGGTAACCCTTAGAAAGCGCCCCAATCTGCTTGTTTTGCTCCCGCCCTAGCCCTACGCGGTCTACCATCTGCTTTACCCGCTGGCGGCACTGGCCGCCTGAAAGGCCGTGCACCGAGCCAATGAATTCAAGGTACTCATGCACATACATATCCAGATACAGGGGGTTGTGCTCCGGCAGGTAGCCTACCCGGCGCCGCACTTCCAGCGGATGGGTTTGCACGTCGAAGCCATCCACTACCACCGTCCCGAAAGTGGGCGGCAGATAGCCGGTGGCAATTTTCATCGTCGTGGACTTACCCGCCCCATTCGGCCCCAGAAAGCCCAGGATTTCGCCCTTACCCACCGTGAAGCTGATATCGTTGACGGCGGCTTGGGTGCCGAAGGTTTTGGTTAGGTGTTGAACTTCTACCATAAGGTGTATTGCGAGTTGCCCTGGCGGCGCATCTGTAAACGTAGTCGGCGAACCGACATTGCACTAGCCCCTACTAGGGTTTGAACCGGCCGGAGGCCTAGTACTTTTTCCTATTTGGGCTGCGTAGGCCGCATTTGCAGCTCGGAAATCATCACCGTTTGGGGCGCCTCCAGGGCGTGCACTATGGCGGCGGCAATATCTTCGGGTTGCATTTTGTGCGGGTCGGGCTCTTGGCCGGGGGTAGCGTTATTAAAGTTGGTTTCCACAGAGCCCGGCATCAGGCAAGTTACACGTACACCATCGGGCCGCACTTCCTTGAACAACGCATCAGAAAAGCCGCGCACTGCATACTTGGTGGCGCAATAGCCAGCCAGATTAGCTGTGCCCGCTGTACCTGCCAACGATGCCACGTTGATGATATGGCCTTCGCGTTGCTTTTTCATTTGTGGCAGCACCGCTTTCGTGCAGTAAAACAAGCCGTGCACATTGGTATCAAACATGGCGTGCCACTCTTCAGAAGAGAAGCCATCAATGGGGCCAAAGTTGCCAATGCCGGCATTATTCACCAATACATGAATTTCCGGGCCTAGCTCGCGCTGGGTATTGGTAAAGGCCTCCTGAACGGCTACCTCGTTGCGGATGTCGCACTCAAAAAACTGAAACCGCTCGTGCTGCAGTCCTTCGGGCGCGGTGCGTCCCCAACCGGCCACTACGGCTCCGCGCGCCAGCAAGGCCTCGGCTGTGGCGCGCCCAATGCCTTTGCTGACGCCTGTGATAATGGCTACCTTGCCGCTTAGGTCCATAGCTGTAGGTAAATGTATTGGTTTGAATTATGGCCGCAAGTTAGCGCCCCCTGGCGGCTTTTACGTGGGCTTGCGGCAGGAGTAGCAGTCGTCCTCATATTATCAGGCTGCCAGAAGGAAAATGAGGCAGGCTGTTTCACCAGTACCGGCAGCATTCGAGCCGAGCGCCGTGCCCTGCAGCCCTTCCACACGCTGACTACCTACGACAACGTAACGGTACTGCTGGTGCAGGATACAGAAACCTACGCCGAGGTGCGGGCCGGCCAGAATTTGCAGGAAGATATCCGGCTGGAGGAAGCCGACGGCTACCTGACCATCCGCAATACCAGTCGCTGCAACTGGGTTCGGCGCTACAATACACCTCGGGAAGTAACGCTGCACACGCCTCGCCTATCGGGCATGTTTCTGCGGGGCGAGGCCGATATTCGTACCGTGGGCACATTTCGCGCTGATACCCTATTTGCCCACCTCATAGGCTCCGGCGACTACCACCTGAACCTGGCCAGTACCTACCTGGGCATGAGCCAGTACGAGCTCGGCGACATCTACCTAAGCGGCACGGCTTCGGAGCTGCACCACACCCTAGGCGGCAACGGAAGCCTGTACGCCACCGAGCTACCGCTGCAGGAGGTGTACCTGCAAACCAACTTCGACAGCAGCGGCAACGCGTACGTTCGGCCGGCGCGCTTACTAGCTGGCACGCACGCCGGCACGGGTACGGTGTATTATGCCGGCGCCGTACCGTTACTAGAACTGGGCATCACGGGTAAGGGAAAGCTCACGTCGCTGCCCTAAGTTACTAGGGTACTAAGGTAGCCAAACCCTCAGCTCCCGAACAGGTAATGCACCACTAGGCCTGCAGCGCGTTACAAGTCACCGAGTTGGGGCCGAATCAGCAGTTCTTCCACCACGGCCTGGGGCGAAAGGCTGTAGGTGCCAAAAATAGCTTCGGCTACGTCTTCGGCTTTAATAAATCGCTCCGCGGGCAGATCCACCCCTTCCCAGCTGGCCGTGAGCGTAGCGCCCGGCAGCACAGCCGTCACCCGAATGCCGGCATCTTTCAGTTCTTCGCGCAGGTTGCGCGTCATGCCCAGTAGCGCGTGCTTGGCAATACCATACGAGCCACCGTTGGGATACGCCGTGAGGCTAGCCGTAGAGCAGATGTTGAAGATATGCCCCGATTTTTGGGCCAGCATGCCCGGCAGAAGGCCTTGGGTCACGTCGTAGGCACTCAGCAGATTTACTTCCAGCATGCGGCGCAGCTGAGAGCCATCCTGGGGCTCGTCTTGCAAGCGGCCGGGAATAAAAGAGCCGGTGTTGTTAATGAGCACTGCTACCTCTCCTACCTTTCGCACAAATTCCGTAAAGCGGACGGCGTCTTCACGCTGGCTTAAGTCGGTGGGCAGGGTATGCAGCACGGCACCCGGAATTTGCTTGGTAGCAGCGGCTTGCAACTCCTCTAAATCTGTAGCAGAGCGGGCACAGGTAATGACGGGGTGGCCGGCTTGCAGGAAGCGTAACACCAGGGCGCGCCCAATTCCTTTGGTGCCACCCGTTACAACGATATTTTTTTGCATTCCTTTGATTTCTGAATCGGTTTTTACGTAAGGAGTTCAGCTCGGCACTATGCCCGGCGTATCCTACCACCGCAAGTTTCCGCTTTTCTTTTCTTTTTCGCTTTTATGGTCAAAACCTTCGGTGAATTTCTGCTTTTCCTGCAGAGCATGCTCACGCGGAAAGAGCGTTTTAAAGTGCTGTGGAACCGCACCATTGATGAGTGCATCGTCATTGGCATCAACTCCATTTTTATTGTCGCCATCGTATCGGCCTTTATTGGGGCCGTAACCTGCGTTCAGATTGCTTATAACCTAACTAACCCGCTCATTCCGAAAAGCACCATCGGCTATATGGTGCGCGAAATGACAATTCTGGAGCTGGCCCCAACTATAACCAGTATTGTGCTGGCGGGCAAAGTGGGCTCCAGCATTGCGGGCGGCCTCGGCACTATGCGCATCACAGAGCAGGTAGCGGCGCTGGAAGTCATGGGCATTAACTCCGCCTCGTATCTGGTGTTGCCGCGTATTATAGCCTCTATGCTGATGTTCCCACTGCTGGTAATTCTGGCAATGGCCTTGTCTATCATCGGGGGCTACTTGGCAGGCACGCTCACCGGCGCGGTTTCGGCGCAGGAATACGTAGAAGGTATTCGCACCGACTTTATTCCCTACAACATCGTATTTGCCCTGATCAAGTCGGTGGTATTTGCCTTCCTGGTCTCGGCTATTTCGTCGTTTAAAGGCTACTACACGCAGGGTGGCGCCCTGGAAGTTGGCGCCGCTAGCACCACAGCCGTGAACAACTCCATTATTGCCATCCTGGTGGCCGACTTTGTGCTGGCCGCACTGCTTCTCTGATTTGTTCGGGTTTCTGGTGCTTGGCAGCTGGTTTTCGCGCCATGCTTGAACAGTTGCCTCACTTTCCGGTCCTAGGCTCCCGAACCCCCAAGACCATAAGAAATGATTGAAGTTCATAACGTTCAGAAAGCTTTCGACGGTAACCAGGTGCTGAAGGGCATTACGTGCACCTTCGAAACTGGCAAATGCAACTTGCTGCTCGGCGGCTCGGGTACGGGCAAATCGGTGCTGCTCCAGTGCATTGTAGGCCTGATGAAGCCTGACCTGGGTAGCATCACGTTCGATGGTACAGCCTTTACCAACAATAAAGTGAACATCCGGCAGGATATCCGCCGCAAAATTGGCATGCTGTTTCAGGGCTCGGCGCTGTTCGACTCGATGACGGTGTATGAGAATGTGGAGTTTCCGCTCAAGATGCTCACGCCCGACATGAGCCGCGAAGAGCGCCGCGACCGGGTGGAATTTTGCCTGAAGCGCGTGGGCCTGGAAAATGCAGGTACCAAAATGCCTTCTGAAATTTCGGGCGGTATGAAAAAACGGGTAGGCATTGCCCGCGCTATTGCGCCCAACTGTACCTACCTGTTCTGCGATGAACCCAACTCCGGCCTAGACCCGCTCACCAGCATCAAGATTGACGAGCTGATTCACGAAATCACGCACGAGTACGGCATCACGACGGTGGTAGTAACCCACGACATGAACTCCGTCATCGAAATCGGAGACCATATCATTTTCCTCTACAAAGGCCAAAAACTCTGGGACGGCAACAAGGACGAAATCCTGAATGCCCAGGTACCCGAGCTCAAGGAGTTTATCTTCAGCAGCAGCCTAGTGCGCGCCGCCAAAAAGGTCGACGACGAAACCGAAGGTGGCTTGGCTGCCGCAACCACCGACGAAGCCATAAATATTTAGGCTTCTTCCAGCAACAGCCCTAGTAAAAAGGCCCGTACTCAGCTTGAGTACGGGCCTTTTTACTAGGGCTGTGTTGAGCTCGAACTGTGCTCTACCACTGCTCACGACGCCGAAGCTCCGTGATGTGCGCCAAGTGGTGCCGGCCGTGCCAAGCGTATAATACTAGGGCTTGGTCCAGGGTGAACTTACGCTGCGTGCCAGGATGGTAGAATGTGCGCGCCCATTGGGCATCGGTTAGGTTGCGCAGCAGCTTCACCCACCGGATGTGCAGCGCCTCCAAGAGCGCCAACGATACGGCCACTGGCGTTGCCTCAGTATCGGGTAGCTCGGCCCACGCCTGCTCCTCGTAAGGCCGCACGGTGGGATTATCCTCGGTAAGAGCCAGCTTAAAGCGGATGTAGCTGTTCATATGCGAATCAGGCAGGTGATGCAGTACCTGCCTTACTGACCACCCACCCGGCCGATACGGCGTGTCCAGTTGAGCGGGCGTCAGGCCGGCCACGGTAGCGCGCACTTGGTCAGGTAGCGTGGCTATCTGGGCCATATAGGCGGTGCGGGCACCGCGGTCAAGGGGTTCGTCGGGCAGTACGGCCTGGCCGATGGGGTAGCGCAGGTTCAGGTCAGCGGCGGGGGTAGTAGAATCCATGTGCAGCAAATACAAACGGGAGGTTGAGCCAGCAAGGTACGGACAACCGCATAAGTAGCTTGGGTAATAGCTGAGCCACCGAAAAAGCAAAACGACTTTCTGCCAGCTGGCAGAAAGTCGTTTTGTAAATCACTGGGCAAGCACTAACCGCAAAGCTAGTCGTTGCGCTTGTTGAGTTCGTCGCGGATTTTGGCGGCCTTCTCGTAGTCTTCACGCTCCAGGGCCTGGGCCAGCATCTTCGTCAGCTCATCCAACGAAACCTGGCCGCTAGGGTCGCGGGGCTCCGAAGGCTTCGGCGAGGGCTGGTCGTTGTCCTCGTCTTCGTCCTCGTCGGTGTCGTCATCGTCCTCGTCGGCATTCTCATCGAGGTCCGACAGGATGATGCCGGCTTCGCTCAGCACGCTTTCTACCGTAAAAATCGGCACTCCGAAACGCAGGCCAATGGCAATGGCATCGGATGGGCGCGAGTCAAGCTCAAAGGTGCTGGCTCCGTCGGAGCACACAATTTTGGAATAGAACACACCTTCCTTCAGGTCCGAAATCAGTACTTCCAGCACGGCTACGTGCACCTGCTCAGCAAAAGACTTGAACAGGTCGTGGGTCAGCGGCCGGTTCGGATTAATCTTCTCTATCTGGATGGCGATACTCTGCGCCTCAAACATACCGATGATGATCGGTAGGCGTCGGTTGCCGGTCTTTTCACCCAGAATAAGGGCAAATGAGCCCGACTGCGACTGGCTGGACGACAGGCCCAGAATTTCGAGCGGTATCTTTTTCAAAGGAAATGAGGGGCTTAGAAACGTAGGTACTGGAAACCAGACCAGATAAATGGGCTAGCGCAAGAATAGATTCTGGATGCAAAAGAAACTAAACCCGGCGTATCAACCTGCATACGGCTAAAAAAGACTTAGGGTCTCAGGATATTTGGCTTCGCTTGGTGGCGGTTCCTTTTTCCTGAGACCCTAGTACTTAGTGGCTCTAGCTTAACTCTTTTACTGCCTGCGTGAGCTTGGGCAGCACATCAAACACGTCGCCTACAATGCCATAATCTGCGGCTTTGAAGAACGGGGCCTCGGGGTCTTTATTGATGACCACAATTACCTTCGAGGAGTTTACGCCGGCCAGGTGCTGAATAGCGCCCGAAATACCGCAGGCAATGTACAGGTTCGGCGAAACGGTGATACCGGTCTGGCCTACGTGCTCGTGGTGAGGGCGCCAGTCTACGTCGGATACAGGCTTGGAGCAAGCCGTGGCCGCACCCAGTGCTTTGGCCAGTTCCTCAATCAGGTGCCAGTTCTCGGGGCCTTTCATACCGCGGCCGCCTGATACTACCTTGTCGGCTTCGGGCAACAGAATGCCACCGGCCTGGTCCTGCATAATTACCTGCTTGGGAGCATCGGTAAAGTCGGCATCCGTTAGCTGAGCCGAGAACGACTCTACTTGCGCGGTTTTGCCAGCTTCGTGCAGCGCCTCAATCGAGTTTTTCTTTACGGCAATGATTTTCCGCTCGCCGTCGAGTTTCACATCGGCAAAGGCCTTGCCCGAGAAGGCGCCGCGCTTTACCGTGAAGCTGCTACCGTCCATTTTGGGCAACTCTACAACATTTGTAGCTAGGCTAGCCTGCAACCGGATAGAAAGGCGCGAGCCAACGGCTGCCCCAATGTTGGAGTTAGCCAACACCAGCACCTTAGCATCTTCTTTCTGCGCGGCGGCAGCGATGAGCTTGGTGTAGGCTCCGTTTACAAAATCCTTGAGGCGAGGCTCCGCATCGTATAGCACTTTCGTGATGCCCTGCTCGCCCAGCTGGGCCAGGTTCGCTTCGGTAGCTTCGCCCACCGCTACTGCGGTAGCCGTGGTGCCGAGCAGCTGAGCTACCTGGCTACCGTAAGAAGCTACTTCCAGCGAGGATTTTTTTACCTCGCCGCCATCACATTCAACAACAACTAGAACAGACATTTTCTGAGGAGTTATGAGTAGTGAGTTGGAAGGTATGCTCAGAGCAGGTGCTTTTTAACCGCATACCTTCCAGCTCATTCTGTTTAATTAGATAACTTTTGCTTCGTTGCGGAGCAGACGGATCAGGTCGCCGGCGCTTTCCGCAGGGATGAGCTTTACACCCTGCTTCTGGGCGGGCAGCGCGTAAGCGGCTACTTCTGTGCGGGCAGCGTCGCCGGTAGGCTCTACTACTTTCAGCGGCTTGGTACGGGCCGTCATGATGCCGCGCATGTTTGGGATGCGGGGCTCGCACATAGGCTGCTGGCAGCTAGCCACGAAGGGCGTATTCACTTCCACGATTTCCTTACCACCTTCGATTTCACGCTCGAGCGTTGCGGTATTGCCGCTCATGTCCAGCTTCATGGCGGGCGCCACCGTCGGGATGCCGAGCAGCTCGCCTACCATGCCATGTACCTGGAAGCCATTGTAGTCAATGCTTTCCTTACCCATCAGAATCACGTCGTAGCCACCATCTTTGGCTATGGCAGCAATCTGCTGGGCCACAAAGAAGGCATCTTTGGGATGAGCATTTACGCGGATGGCATCATCGGCGCCAATGGCCAGGGCCTTCCGGATGTTCGGCTCGGTGTCAGCCTCGCCAACGTTGAGCACAGTGACGGTGCCGCTACCCTGCGACTCCTTTAATTCAATGGCGCGAGTGAGTGCATACTCATCCCAAGGATTGATTACAAATTGCACCCCAGCCTTATTAAATTGCTGGTTATCAAGTGTGAACGTAATCTTTGTGGTCGTGTCAGGCACGTTGCTGATGCAAACGAGAAACTTCATCTACGGCTACTTATATGAGGAGAAGACAGGGAAAGTCCCAAATTTGGGGGCAAAGATACTCAAAACTACTGCCCCATGGAAACTACGCCCAGCCGCTTACAGCAACTCTTAGCCTTCTACCAAGACGACCCCACTGACCCGTTTACGATTTACGCGCTGGCCACGGAATACCGCACTACGGAGCCTCTACGGGCTATGGAGTATTACCAAAAGCTACTGGACGAGCATCCGGAGTACGTGGGTACGTATTACCACGCCGGCAAGATGCTGCAGCACTTAGAAAAGCCTGAGGAAGCCGAAAAGGTTTACCGAAAAGGCCTGAGTGTGGCCCGAAAAGCCGGCCAGATGCACGCCGCCAGCGAAATTCAACAGGCCCTCAATCAACTATTGGGGCTGGATTACGAAGACGAAGACTAACTGACGGGACCACATCGGCCCTAGGGACTTAGCAGGCCGCAACCTACCTTCGAGCGACTCACGTGCCACTATGAAGATTTTACTTGTTGAGGATGAGCCCAAAGTATCGGCCTTCATTCGGCGCGGATTGGAAGAAGAAGGGTTTGAGCTGGAGGTAGCTTACGATGGCCGCTTTGGTCGTCAGTTAGCCCTCACCCACTCCTACGACCTAGTGATTCTAGATGTCATTCTGCCTTATTTCAGCGGGCGGGAGGTGTTGCAAGCCTTACGGGAGCATGACCAGCAAACGCCGGTGCTACTGCTAACGGCCCTGGGCACCACCCAAGATAAATTGCTTGGGTTCGGGGATGGAGCAGATGATTACCTCGTGAAGCCTTTTGATTTTCCGGAGCTAGTGGCCCGCGTGCGGGCGCTAGTTCGCCGGCGGGGGCAACAGGCCAAAGGCTCAGTGCTTTCTTTTCAAGACCTTACGCTTGATACAGCAGCCAAAACCGTAACCCGCGCTGGTCAGACCATCAAGCTTACGGCCCGCGAGTTTGGGTTGCTAGAGTTGCTGCTGCGCCACCCCGGCCGCGTGCTGAGCCGGGCCGAGCTGGCCGCCGATGTGTGGGAAGAATCGTTTGATGCGGGCTCGAATGTGGTAGACGTGTACGTGAACTACCTGCGTAACAAGGTTGATAAGGGCTTTGGCCAAAAGCTAATTCATACGGTGGTGGGCATGGGCTATGTATTGCGGAGCGAATCGTAGGTCGAGGTGCACCTTCGCTTGCTTTTCCGACCTAGTAAATTTTCTGCATGACTATTCGTAACCGTCTGACGTGGCTATTCTTGGGGTTGGTGGCTGTCATTCTGCTGGCGGCCATGACCTTCACCTATATCCTACACGCCGACTACACCCGCGACGAATTTCAGCAGCGCCTGCGAGACCGGGCCGAGGTGACGGGCTACGTTTTTCTGGAAGAGGACGAGCTGCGGACCGAAGCCTTCCGGGCGTTTCAGAAGCGTTACCTCCGCACCCTTACCGACGAGATACTCCAGATCTATGACGCCAAGCTGCAGCCTCGCTTCATTGAGCAAAATCAGGATGTTCGGGTTCCTGATAAGATTTTAGCCCAGATTCTGCTAGAGAAGGAGGTGTACTTTGATTTGGGTCCTCGCCATGCGGTGGGCATATTTTACAATGACAACCAGGGTAAGTTTATTATTGTAGCCGCGGCCCAGAATATTTCCGGTAAGGCCCGGCTGCAGCATCTGGTTATGGTGTTGGCCGGCATTTTCTCGGCCAGCTTGGTGGTCATTTATGTAGCCGGACGCTTGTTTGCGGGCAAAGTCTTAGCCCCCATTGCGGCCGTAAATGACCAAGTAGACCGAATTACAACCCAAGATTTGCACCTGCGGGTAAGCGAACAAGGGAATCCAAAAGATGAAATAGCCCGCCTGGCCCGCACCTTCAACCGCATGCTAGAGCGCCTCGAAGATGGGTTTGAGGTGCAGCGCACCTTTGTCAGCAACGCCTCGCATGAGCTTCGGACCCCGCTTACGGCTAGTATCGGCGAGCTGCAGGTACTACTGAACCGCAACCGTACGCCAGCAGATTACCAACAGGGAATCAGCTCCGTGCTGCTTGAGTTGCAGGAGATGAAGCTGCTTATCAACAACCTACTCGACTTAACCCAGACAACTAGCGGCGCTACCGATATTATCCGGCTTGATGAGCTGGTGTGGGAAGCTCGGGAAGCCATGGCGCCCGAGCAGCGCCTTCGGGTTCAGGTAGTGTTGGGTAGCCTTCCGGAACAGGCTGAACAGCTTGAGGTGCGTGGCAACCGCCAGCTTCTTTGCCGGGCACTTACCAACTTGCTTGATAATGCCCTGAAATATTCCCCCGACAAGGAGCCAGTAGAAATACGCCTCGACTATACGCCTGGGAAACGCCGCATCCGGATTCAGGACCACGGCATTGGTATTAGCCCCAAGGACCTGCCGTACATTTATCAGCCGTTTTTCCGGGCCGATAACGCCCGCAACTTGGTAGGGCACGGAGTTGGGTTGCCCCTAGCCCGTCGCATTGTGCAGCTGCACGGCGGCGAGTTGGTTATCACCTCCGGCCTGCACGAAGGCACTTTAGCTGAAGTTACGTTCGGCGACTAGGTTCCGTAGCAGCTCAAACCCTCTGGCGCACGAACAGGTAGCCACTTCCCTGGCGAGCCTAGGCCTGTAGTTCGAGCAAGCTACCCGTACTTCTGTTGTTCTAATCTGGCTCTAATACCGCTGGCGTAGACTTGTGCCGCACCTGGCTTTTCCGGTGCGTTGTCTACTATAGCTACGCCATGAGCAATTCGTGTTTTCGTCACATCTTATTTCCACTACCTACCCTGAGAGCCGAAACTGGCCCGGACGCTTTCTCAGACACAAGGAAGAAGTCTGACCCACTGAAACTGGCCGGTTATGCGCCCCGAACCGCATTTTTGGAAAAGTTTTTCGGTTCTAATCCGTTTCTAATCTACCTCTAATTCTGCCCTAATACGGGGCCCGTACTCTTGCATATCCAAACCGAATACCGGATATGCAACGCTCCTCTTTTCTGCTGATAGTAGCTTTACTGTTCAGCTTTTACTCTCGTTCTGCCTTCAGCGCCCCGCTCAGCAATGATACCCTCCGCCTGACCCTGGCCAGCGCAGAACAGCGCTTTGTGCAGAACAACCTCAGCTTGCTGGCCCAGCGCTACAACGTATCGGCGGCGGAAGCCCAAAGTTTGCAGGCCCGCCTCTGGGACAACCCCACTTTTTCGATAGAGCAGAACGCGTATAACCAGTTCACCGGCAAAACGCTGGACGTATCGCGCTCTGGTAACACCATTGTGCAGGTGCAGCAGCTTTTCTCAATTGCAGGCCGCCGCAAGGCCGCCACTAGCGTGGCGCAGCAGAACACCTTAGTCGAGCAGTTTACTCTGGAAGACTTGCTCCGCATCCTGCGCTTCCAGCTCCGGGGCACCTTCTACGACCTGTACTATAAGCAGCAAAGCGTAAGCGTGTACAATCAGGAAGTGGCTAGCTTCCAACGCACCATCAGCCTCTACGAGGGCCAGTATTCGAAAGGCAATGTGGCCCTAAAGGAAGTGATTCGCTTACAGGCGTTTCTGTTTCAGCTGCGCAATGAGCGCCAGGCGTTGCTCAATGAAATTGCCAGCCAGCAAGCCGACTTGCGCATTCTGCTGCGCGACACCACCGGGGCTTATTACTACCCCCTAGCCGATGCCAAACGCCTGCAGGCCCTATCGCTGGCCGGGCGTACGGAAAGCCAACTCATTGACTCGGCCCAAGTTACTCGCGCCGACGTGAAAGCGCGGCAGGCAGCCGTGCAACAACAGACTCAGAACCTACGCCTACAACGCGCCCTAGTAGCCCCTGACTTGGCCGTGGGATACGTCTACGACCGGGCCGGCAACTATATCCAGAACTACAATGCGATAACGCTGGGTATTGCGGTGCCTATTTTCAACCGGAATCAAGGCAACATCCGCACGGCGCAACACCAGATTGAGATCAGCAAGGCCCAGCTTACCCAACAGCAGCTGATGGTACAGAACGAGGTGCAGGAAGCCTGGCGCCAAGCCCGCCAAACCGACCAACTGTCCCAAAGCGCCGACGGCCACACAACGGACTTCGACCGCCTCATGAAGGGCATTGATGAAAGCTACGCCAAGCGCAACCTGAGCCTTGTCGAGTATCTGGATTTCTACGAGAGCTACAAGAACAACTTGGTGCAACTCAACAACCTCCGGGCCAGCCGGCTGCGAGCCTTCGAGCAGCTAAACCTGGCCATCGGCCGCCCGGTGTTTCGCGCCGAGTAAGACTTGCCCTTTATCCAGCTTTACCCCTCGCTCACTCGCGTCGACTAGCCCCATTTTTCTCTGAACCCTCATGCTGTTACGTCATATGAACCGCCGTCTTCTCCCCTACCTGCCCGTTGCTTTTGCCCTTACCCTAGCAAGCTGCTCTAATCCAGAAACTGATGCCAGCCCTAAAGCTGAAGCAAGCTTTATTCTTTCTGATCAGATGCTGCGGGAGTTGCAGCTAGATACCGTGCGGGTACAGCCCGTGCGCAACGAGTTGGTGCTTTCAGGCCAGATTGCTACTGATGGCGACCGAACCGTGAAAGTGTACCCGTTGGTAGGAGGCGTGGTGGAGCAACTCAGCGTAGAGCTCGGCGACCACGTCACGAAAGGCCAAGTCCTGGCCGTTATCAAAAGCGGGGAAATTGCCGACCTGCAGAACCAGAACAGCAGCGCTGGCACCGACCTCGACATTGCCCGCAAAAACCTGCAGGTGCTAGAAGATCAGTTTCAGGCGGGCCTAGCCTCAGAGCGCGATGTTACCCTGGCCCGCCAGGAGCTGCGCAAAGCCCAGGGCAACGCGGGCAAAAGCCGCAAACAGCTCAGCATATATGGCGTTTCATCTGATGGCACCTACACGTTGCGGGCGCCCATCTCGGGTTTTATCACCGAGAAGAACGTTTCGGACCACATGCAGTTTAACGCCGATAATGTGGGCAACCTGTTCACCGTCAGCAACCTCGACGACATCTGGATTATGGCCAACGTGTTCGAGTCGGATATTGCCAAGGTGAAGACCGGCTATAGTGCCGACGTCACGACCCTGGCTTACCCCGACAAGCATTTCACCGGCCGCATTGATAAGGTATTTAACGTGCTGGACCCCGAAAGCAAGGTGATGCGCGTGCGGGTGCGCCTGCCCAACCCGGGCTACCTACTAAAACCCGAGATGTACGCCCAAATTAAGGTGTACAACATCGAAAATGAAAAGATGCTAGCCGTACCGGCCCAGTCGGTCATTTTCGACAAAGACCGCCATTTTATTATGGTGTACAAAGACCGCCGCCATGTGGAAACCCGCGAGGTGAAAGTGGCTAAAACCGTAGGTGATGTAAGTTATGTGGCCTCCGGCGTGCGAGAAGGCGACGCCATTATTGCCAAAAATCAGCTGCTGCTATACCAGCAATTCAACGACTAATCCTTTAGAGAGCAGGAGCAAACAGGTTGGTGCATAGAAGTCGCCCTAGGCAGGGCTGACAGCCAAACCCTTGCCTTTTCGCCACCAAATTTTCGGCGCAGGCTCCATCCGCTTATCTGATTATTAGCGCTTTACCCCCTAGTCATGAACAAGTTCATCGAAGGCATCATAGCCTTTTCGCTTAAAAATCGAGGGTTCGTCTTTCTGATGACCCTAGTGACGGTGGTGGCCGGCGTTATCAGCTACCGCAACACGCCCATTGAGGCGTTTCCGGACGTCACGAACACCGAAATTACCATCATCACGCAGTGGCCCGGGCGCTCCGCCGAGGAAATCGAGAAGTTCGTGACGGCCCCCATTGAAATCGGGCTCAATCCAGTCCAGAAGAAATCGAGCGTACGCTCTACCTCACTTTTCGGCTTATCGGTGGTGAAGGTGATTTTTGAGGATGGCGTGGAGGATTTCTTTGCTCGGCAGCAGGTTAACAACTTACTAGCTGGCGTAGATCTGCCCGATAATATCGACCCGGAGGTGCAGCCGCCGTACGGCCCAACCGGCGAGATTTATCGGTACACGCTGGAAAGCAAAACCAAATCGGTGCGCGAGCTGAAGACCATTCAGGACTGGGTAATTGAGCGCAACCTGAAATCAGTACCCGGCGTGGCCGACGTGAACAGCTTTGGGGGCGAGGTGAAAAGCTATGAAATCAGCGTCGACCCGAGCAAGCTGCATACCTACGCAATTACTCCTCTGGATGTGTACGAGGCCATTCAGCGCTCCAACATCAATGTGGGCGGCGACGTGATTAACCAAGGCCAGCAGAACTACGTGGTGCGCGGCATTGGGCTGCTCAACAACATTTCCGATATCAACAACACCGTCATCAAAAACGTGAACGGGGCCCCTATTCTGATTAAGAATGTGGCCGTAGTGCGAGAGTCGGCGTTACCGCGCTTGGGCAAAGTGGGCCGCGGGCTGAATGACGACATGGTGGAAGGCATTGTGGTGATGCGCAAGGGCGAAAACCCCTCGGAAGTTATTGCCAGCCTCCAGACGAAGGTGCGCGAGCTGAACGAGAAGATTTTGCCCCGCGACGTGCAGATCAAAACCTTCTACGACCGGCAGCAGCTCATCGACTTCTCCACGGAAACGGTGATTCACAACCTGCTCGAAGGCATTGTGCTCGTGACGGTGATTGTGTTCCTGTTCATGGCCGATTGGCGCACCACCGTGATTGTATCGGTGATTATTCCGCTGGCGCTGCTCTTTGCCTTTATCTGCCTAAGGCTGAAGGGCATGAGCGCCAACCTGCTCAGTATGGGCGCCATCGACTTTGGTATCATCATCGATGGGGCCGTGGTGATGGTAGAAGGGCTTTTCGTGGCCCTCGACCATAAGGCCCACCGGGTAGGGATGCAGCGATTTAACCACCTAGCAAAGCTTGGCCTGATCAAGAAAACCGGCCGCGACATGGGCAAGGCTATCTTCTTCTCGAAGGCTATCATCATCACGGCCCTGTTGCCAATTTTTGCCTTTGAGAAGGTGGAAGGCAAGATGTTTTCGCCCCTGGCCTGGACGCTGGGTTTCGCCTTGCTCGGGGCACTTATCTTCACCCTGACCCTAGTACCAGTGCTCACGAGCATTCTGCTGAACAAGGATGTGCGGGAAAAGGACAACTTTTTCGTGCGGGGCATTAACCGCGGAGCCCAAGGCTTCTTTCGCGTCACGTACGGGCACAAAGCCATAAGCCTGCTGCTGGCCACGGTGGCAGTTGTGGTGGGGCTGGGCGCGTTCAAGTTTCTGGGTTCCGAGTTCTTGCCGGAGCTGAACGAGGGCTCCATTTACGTGCGGGCACAGCTGCCGCTCAGCATTGGGCTCAATGAGTCAAACAAGCTTTGCAACGAGATGCGCCGGGTGTTCCTTTCCTACCCCGAGGTTTCAGACGTGGTTAGCCAAACGGGACGCCCCAATGATGGCACTGACCCCACGGGCTTCTACAACAATGAGTTTCTGGTGCAGATCAAGCACACCAAGGCAGTGCAGAATAAGATGAAGCACGCTGCCTACCGCGAGAAGCTCATCACCAACATGAAAGGACAGTTGGCGCGCTTTCCGGGGGTAGTGTTCAACTTTTCGCAACCCATTATGGATAACGTGGAGGAGGCTGCTTCGGGGGTAAAAGGCTCTATTGCCGTCAAGATTTATGGCACCGATCTGGAGGTGATGGAAGGCAAGGCCCGGGAAGTGTACAACGTACTGAAGGACATACCCGGTATCGACGACCTTGGGCTGCTGCGCAACGTGGGCCAGCCTGAACTGCACGTGGAACTAGATGAGCAGCTAATGGCCAGCTACGGGGTAAGCAAAACCGACGCCAACGCGGTGCTGGAAATGGCCGTGGGCGGCAAGCAAGCCACGCAGCTCTACGAGGGCGAGCGGAAGTTTCCGGTGCGGGTGCGGTACGAGGAACAGTTTCGCCAAACCCCAGCCGAAATCAGCCGCTTGATGGTGCCCACCTTGGCTGGCAAAATGATTCCGATTGCGGAAATCTCACATATTCTGTCCGTAAATGGCCCCTCGCTGATTTACCGCGACGACAACAAGCGCTTTGCCGCCGTCAAGTTCAGCATTCGGGGCCGAGACATGGGCTCAACCATTGAGGAAGCACAAAAGAAGGTAGACGAGGTGGTGAGCTTGCCCAAAGCGTACTCAATGAAGTGGACCGGCGACTTTGAAAACCAGCGCCGCGCCACTCAGCGCCTCATGCAGGTAGTGCCCATATCTCTGGGCCTGATTTTCTTTATTCTGTTCATTCTTTTCAGCAACCTCAAAGATGCTGGGCTGGTGTTGTTGAACGTGCCATTTGCCATTATTGGCGGAATAGCCTCACTCCTGCTTACGCATACCAACTTCTCCATATCGGCAGGCATTGGGTTCATTGCCCTGTTTGGCATCTGCATTCAGAACGGGGTGATTCTTATCTCGGTCTTTAAGCAGAATCTGCTCCGAAGGATGAGCCTCGACGACAGCATTTTCGACGGCGTGACCACCCGCGTGCGCCCCGTCGTGATGACGGCCCTAATGGCTACTATTGGCCTGCTGCCGGCTGCCCTGAGCACGGGCATCGGCTCCGAAACCTCAAAGCCGCTTGCCATTGTAGTGATTGGGGGCCTCATCACGGGTACCGTGCTCACGCTCTTTATTTTCCCGCTCATCTTCGAGCGCGCCTACCGCGACCGGCACACGGAAACTACCACGCCAGCTGCCCCACAACACCAGCCGCAACTAGTCGAAGCCTAAGTATTGTACTAGGCAGAAACCTAGCACAAAGCCCGGCACAGTGCCGGGCTTTGTGCTAGGTTTCTGCCTAGTGATTGTTTTGCGTAGGTATTAACCAGCAGCAGGCATTCTACCCGTTTTCCTAGGGTAGCGTGGCGGTCAAACCCTACACCAACTACATCGGGCAATTGTACAGTTTCTCGTCTGAGGTAGAGGTAGATACCAGTAGTTTTCCTAGGTTAGCAGAACGCTTCAACCTCGCGTGAGCCGGCGACCCATCAAGCACTGCTAGGAGCCACCAAGCGTTTTCCTAGCACACAGGAGTTGCTTTCGTTTACGTATCTCTGCCAGTTAGCACGATGCATATGCCACCTACTTCCTCTTGGCCTGCGCTGCCTGTTGCCGAATGGGCCGATACGTTAGCTACCCTTCACCTCTGGACGCAAATAGTCGGCAAAGTGCGGCTGGCCTGTACGCCCCTTGTAAATCATTGGTGGAATGTGCCGCTCTACGTTACTGCTCGCGGGCTCACTACCTCGGCAATGCCCTACGAGGAGCGCGCCTTTCAGATTGACTTCGACTTTCTGGACCATCAGCTGCTCATCAAATGCAGCGACGGGGCCGAACGCCAGCTGGCGCTTGAGCCACGCTCCGTGGCCGATTTTTATCGGGAAGTGATGCGCTTGCTGATGGAGTTAGACATTAAGATGACCATTTGGCCTGTGCCCGTAGAGCTGGAGCATCCCATTCCGTTTCTCGAGGACACGCAGCATGCCTCCTACGATGCCGCAGCAGCCCACCGGTTTTGGCGCGTCCTGACCCTAGTAGCTCCCGTGATGGAGGAGTTTCGGGGCCAGTTTATGGGCAAGTGCAGCCCGGTGCATTTTTTCTGGGGCAGCTTCGATTTGGCCGTCACGCGTTTTTCGGGCCGTACGGCTCCGCCCCGCGCCGGCGCCGACAGCATTACCCGCGAAGCCTACTCGCATGAGGTCATCAGCCACGGTTTCTGGCCCGGCGGCAACGGGCAGGAAGCAGCTTTTTATGCCTATGCAGCCCCCGCCCCTACAGAGCTGCCGGCAGCCCACGTGACACCCGCCGCTGCATATTATAGCACGGAGCTAGGTGAGTTTCTGCTCCCTTATGAGGCCGTGCGGCAAAGCCCAGATCCAGCCGCCACGCTAGCACAGTTTCTCAACAGCACGTACAACGCCGCCGCCAACCTCGCGCACTGGGACCGAGGCAGCCTAGAGCGCCAATAGCGCCTTCCTGACGGTTGAGGCCATGAGCAGGGCTAGTGTTTCTAGCGTTTTTCAAAGCTTGACTTCCGGAATCCACGATGGCGAAGAAATCTGTGCTAAAAAGTTTGCAACTAGCAGCCTAATTACACGCTCTTTTATCCATGACGAAAGCTTTCCTATTGAGCCTGGGGTTACTGGGCGCGGCTCCCGCATTTGCTCAAAGCCCGGCGGCCCGCCCCGACTCATCTGCTACACTCCCCTACCGCGAAACTGCCCGCAAAATCAATGCGCTGGTGCATACCAAGCTGGACGTGCGGTTCGACTATGCGAAACGCTACCTCTATGGCAAAGAATGGGTGACGTTGCAGCCCCTAGCCTACGCTACCGATTCGCTGCGGCTAGATGCCAAAGGCATGGATATCAAATCGGTGACGATGGTAAACGGGGCCGACACCAAGACCTTGAAGTACGATTATAACCAGGAGCAGCTCAATATCCGGCTAGACAAGCTCTATACCCCGGGCCAGCAATACACCGTGTACATTGAGTACACAGCCAAGCCCAATGAGCTGAAAGCCAAAGGCAGCGCGGCCATTTCCGATGCCAAAGGCCTGTACTTCATCAACCCCGACAGCACCGAAGCCGGCAAGCCCGTGCAGATTTGGACGCAGGGCGAGACAGAAAGCTCGTCGGCCTGGTTCCCGACCATCGACAAGCCCAACCAGAAGACTACGTCTGAAATCAGCATGACCGTGCCCAGCAAGTACGTCACGCTCAGCAATGGCGCATTGGTAAGCCAGAAATCCGCCGGCGCGGGCCTGCGCACCGACACCTGGAAGATGGAGCTGCCCCACGCGCCTTACTTGTTCATGATGGCCGTCGGCGACTTCAAGATTGCCAAAGACACCTGGCGCGGCAAAGAGGTTAGCTACTACCTCGAGCCCAAGTACGCTCCTTTCGCTAAGCAGATTTTTGGGCACACCCCCGAAATGCTGGAATTCTTCTCGCAGCGCTTGGGCGTCGACTATGCCTGGAATAAGTACGCGCAGATTGTGGTGCGCGACTACGTGAGCGGCGCCATGGAAAACACCTCAGCTACCCTACATGGCGAGTTTCTGCAAAAAGATGCCCGCGAAGCTCTCGACGCAGAATATGCCAACGGCGAATCCGTCATTGCCCATGAACTGTTCCACCAGTGGTTCGGCGACTTGGTAACGGCTGAAAGCTGGAGCAACCTGACTGTGAACGAGTCGTTTGCCGACTTTTCGGAGGCACTTTGGGCGGAACATAAGTATGGCCAGGATGCCGCTGATGCGCACGCCTACCAGTACATGCGCAACTACCTGCGCAGCCCCCAAGATGCCCAGAAACACCTCGTACGCTTCCACTATGCGGACAAGGAAGACATGTTCGACCTGGTGAGCTACCAGAAGGGCGGACAGATTCTGAACATGCTGCGCAACCACCTCGGCGACGACGTGTTCTTCGCGGGCCTCAAGAAATACCTTACAGACAACCGCTTCGGCAACGGCGAAGCGCACCAATTGCGCCTGGCGCTGGAGGCCGTTTCGGGTCAGGATTTGAACTGGTTTTTCAACCAGTGGTACTTTAATGCCGGCCACCCCGTCGTGACGATTGATTACGCCTGGGATGCCGCCCGAAAGGAGCAATCCGTCACCATCAAGCAAACCCAGCCCGGCAAGGTGTTCCAGCTGCCGATGGCGGTGGATGTGTACGTGAACGGCAAGCCCCAGCGCCACATGGTAACGATGCGCCAGGCTACCGAAACTTTCCGTTTTCCGGCCGCTAGCAAACCTACACTAGTGAACGTGGATGCCGACAAAGTGCTGCTCTGGCAAAAAACTGACAACAAGCCCTTCGAGGACTTTGTGTATCAGTACAAAAATGCCCCACGCTACGTTGACCGCCGGGAGGCCATTGCAGCGGCAGCTACCAAACCTACTACCGATGCGGCAGCCCGCAACCTGCTGCTGGCTGGCCTCACCGATAACTATTACGGGCTCCGCCTGGCAACCTTATCCAGCCTAAAGCTCGAGGACAAAGCCATGGCTAAGGCCGCTGCTCCGGTACTGCGCCGGCAGCTAGCCCGTGAGAAAAACACCAACAACCAAGCGGCTTTGCTGCTGGCCCTAGCTGAGCTAAAGGACAAGAAAGACCAGAAAGCCTTCACGCAAGCGCTCAACAGCCAATCGTATGCGGTGCAGGGAGCGGCTTTACAAGGCTTAGCACAGGTACAGCCCAAGCAGGCGTTGGCTAAAGCCCAGTCACTAGAGAAAGATGCCCAAGGCAGCTTGAGCCGGGCGGTATCCAGCGTGTATGCCCAGCACGGCGATGCCTCTACTTGGACGTATGTGCGCAATCAGTTTGACGCGGCTGGCCCTCAAGGCAAGTTTGAGATGATGGAGAGCCTAGTGAACTTCATGACCCGCCTCAATGATGCTACTGTTTTGAAGGAAGGTGTTACGCGCTTGCAGCAGATGGCTATTCAGTACAAGAAATATGGCGTTGATGAACCAATTCTGGCGATGCTAGAGAAGGTGCAGAAAGACAAGCCCGCCGATCAGAAAGCTACTGTGGAAGCCGCCGTTCAGGCCATTAAGCAAGCGGAGTAAGTTGTTTCAACTTCTTGATTTTTTGAAAAAGACCGGATTTTTTCCGGTCTTTTTTTCTTGCCCAATTTGCTGTAAAAACCAGCTTCACGGCCTAAATAAGCCGTCTACGAGCTCCACGTAAACGCGGCCGTTAGGTTACACCGTCTTCGTAAAATCGAACTATTACAAACCGAATGGCGTCGGGGGGACATGCGAAAGACCACTCTGCTGACCGCTGGCGCCTTGCTTTTTGCTGGCGCGGCCCGCACCCTGGCCCAAACCACTGACCCCAACCAGAACAATGAGGACTCGCCCTTCGTGCGCCTCATCCGCCCCGACAGGCCCGGTCAGACCATCACCACCAACATGCTCTATCCCGGCCAGTTTCAGGTGGAAACCGGCCTTACGAGCTACGACACCAAAAGCAGCGTGGGCTATGCCGGGCGCACGGCCTGGGGCAGTACCCTGCGAGTGGGTTTTTTCAACCACATCGAGCTGCGCGCTACTCAGAACTACCTCCTGACGCCTACCACCACCACCCTTACAACTGACGCGGGCAAGCCAGTGGCATTTGCGGGCTCTCAGGGCTTTGCGCCGCTAAACGTGGGAGCTAAGTTTTTGGCTTCTACTACGCAGAATAACCGCTCGCAGGTGGTGGTACTGTTCGACATGACCTTGCGGAACGGCGACGCCAGCTTCCAGAACAAAGTGTACGAGCCGGGCGGACGCCTATTGGTTTCGCAGCAGCTCGGGCAGCGGTTTGGCCTCGAAGGCAACCTAGGGTTTCGGCAGCAGGGCTTTAAAGCGGAAGGCACCAAACAAGGCCAGTACCTGACTACCCTAGCCCTCAACGGCCCGCTAACCTCCGGCACCCACCTCGGCTTTTTTGCTGAAACCTACGCCACTTGGCAGCGGCAGCAGGGCTGGCGCCCTGGCCTTACCTCAGGCATATACTATCGCCCCCTGCCCGGTCTGCGAGTTGATGTAACGGCGGCACACGGCCTTACGCCAGCGGCCGGTGGCTTTACGGTAGGCGCGGGCCTGAGTGCCCGCCTCGGAAAGTAACATTGGCCTTGGCGGCGCTACCTAGTCGCGCAGCAAGTAGCTTTCCTGGAATACCACACTAAAACACCTGGCCCCCTCCGCTACCCTTTACTAGGGTTGCTGGAGGGGGCCAGGTGTTTGGGGTTCATGATGTGCCTAGCAAACCCAATTAGGCAGCTACTTCTGTTACTGCTTTACCTGATCGGCGGCAATGCGGGTGGGCGTTTGCTGGCCGCTGATGATACCGGCAGCGCTGCGCCCGATGGCGGTGATGACGGCGGTCATGTTCGCCAAATCAAGGCTTTCTACTTCATCATCAACGCTGTGGTAGAGCTTATCGGTCGGAATCTGGTCGGTGCTGATGGTGTGGGCGGGCACGCCCAAGCGGGCCAGCGTAGCGTTATCAGAGCGGTAGAACAGGTTTTGATCGGGGTATGGGTCAGCCTCAAAGCGGAAGACGGTGCCTTTCGAGTTTTCCTGAAGCATCTTGCCAAAATCCGACTTATCGAAACCCGTAATGAAAGCCGTGTTCGGGCCGAACTTGGCCTGCTTGCCAATCATTTCAATATTGAACATGGCCACTACCTGTTTTGGGTCGAGTTGCTTAGAGAAGTAGCGCGCCCCAAAGCCGCCAATTTCCTCGGCCGTAAACGCCACAAATACTAGCGGGCGGGCATTGTCGTTTTTCAGCTTGAAATACTCAGCGAGGGCCACTACAGCCGTAGTGCCGCTGGCATCGTCATCGGCCCCGTTGGCAATGGAGTCACCTTGCACGGCGGGCACAATGCCGAGGTGGTCGTAATGGCCGCTGAAAATCACTTGCTCCGCAGTACGGGCAGCATCTTTACCGGGCAGCACGCCCACCACGTTGCGCAGCTCCACTGTCCGGATGGTAGTATTACCAGCAACCATAAACTTTAGCGGTGCCGTAGGTGGGGTGCCCAACACGAAGAGCGTAGTAAAAGGCGCTGGCTTCTCGGGGCGTAAGCCGCCGCGCTTTACATAAGCCGCTAGTTTATCGAAGGTGGAAACTTGCAGCGGGTCAACGAAAACAATGGTATTTTCCTTGGGGTCCAGCAGCGGGCGCACTTCGCGCATCAGGTTGGCTTTGGCATCAATGGTTACGATGCGGGGCGCAGGCTCATCGGCATCGGTCCAGTTTAGGTGCGGCTGCCCCGATACCAACACAATTTTCTCCTGGTTGACAATCACGCCGTTAAGGGAAACCAGGGCCGCGGCCGTACGCACCTCGTACGCCGGAAAAGTTTGCTCAAAACCGCTTAGGCCTGGCAGCGGCTGCAACCCAATGCGCTGAAACTCGGCAGCCAGGAACTGCGCTGCTTTTAAGCTACCGGGCTTGCCAGTTGCCCGGCCTTGCATATCATCGGCGGCCAGTGCCCGCACTACCCGCGTAACCGTAGTAGAGGCAACGCTGGGACTAATAACCTTAACTGCTTTTTTCTGTCCTAGCGCAGTCTGGGCGCAATAGAATAAAAAGAAGCCCAAAAAGAGTGATTTCATAGCCGAAGGTAGCTATTTTGACCTTTGCCAAACTAGCATTCCGCTTCGGCAAGGATGCTTTTTTTTGTAGCCCTGGTTTGCCCCCTTATCCAGGCAGTATACTGCTGCCACTCGGCTACTTACCCAGCAAACCCAAGCATGTCATTCCCTAGCCTCTGGATGGCTGCAAACCGTAATAAATTATCACCTGCTTAGCGGCACTTGCGGGCCTGAATTGCCCTAGTAACTTCTCTTGGAAACCAGAACGGGAGGCCGAAATCAGCATGAGCAGCTGGCTTCGGCCTCCCGTTTGAGTAAGGAATTCTTACAGGCTATTTGGCATCCGCCTTGGCCAGCGCTGCTGACCACTCGGCATCCGTTTTAGCATCATCTAATTTGGCGGCCTTAAGTGCTGAAGCCAGCTCCGGAGCCGCAGTCTGTATACCCTTCAGCGTGAGTTTTACCGGAACGGCTGTGCCATCGGGGCGGCGCAGATAGTACAAGGGTTTGTCCTCAATTTCATCGTAGCGCCGGTCGGTGCTGTAGGCACCCTGATAGTCGGCTTTGCGCAGCACTTTCACGTAGCGTTTCAGCAGAGCATACTTTCCCTCGTGCAGCACTTCCACAAACTCTAGGCGCTGCGTGGCCACCGGAGCCTCCGTGAATCGGCGGAACGTACGCTGCCGCACGCCACCTGCTCCCACTGCGGGCTCTTCCAGCACGAAACCCGCCAGCAACCGGTCATCAAGCTGCAACGAGTCGGTGGGTCGGTTTACCGGGCGCATCATCAGCCGCTGGTTTAGCACATCGTATTTCAGAGGCACAGATGCCAAGGGCATATTATTGGTCATGCGCAGCTTAGCGGGCAGCCAGCGGCCATCCGCGTACGGCGAGCCTTTGGTCGCTTCCGTAGCGCCGCGCGGCACCACCGTAGGCGACCCGCTTACCAAGGCATTGAGGTTGGCCTGGGCGGCCGCCCCGGTTTGCTCAATAGCTGTCTGCTGGGCAAGCGCGGTGCCCGCTGAAACCAACAGAGCACTTAGCAGAAAAGAACGAATAAACATAAGGAAGAACGGAAACGGTGAAAGCAATTATTCCCCAATTTACTGGTTTTCTGCCAACCAGACCCTAGCCTAAGGTTAGCACCAAATCGTCGGCATTCACGAGAGTTCCTTCGGGCAGATTCACGGCCTGCACCGTTGTGTCGTCGGTAGCCGTGATGGTGGTTTCCATCTTCATGGCTTCGATAATGAACAGCGGTGAGTTGCGCTTTACCGGCTGGCCCTTTTCCACGAGTACCTTGGAAAGAAGCCCTTGTAGCGGTGCCCCAATCTGCCTGGTGTTGGCTTTATCGGCTTTGGGGTTTTGCACCTTCTTGACTTCCACTGAAGTATCCCGAATTTCCAGGTTGCGCGTCTGGCCATTCAGGTTGAAGAAGATGGTGCGGCAGCCGTCTTCGTTTACCGGCCCGATGCTTTGCAGGCCTACAATGATGCTTTTACCGCGGGCTATTTCGATGATGGTCTCGTCGCCAGGTTGCAGACCGTAGAAGAAGGCACCGGTCGGAACAACGGAAACGTCGCCGTACTCCTGCTGGTGCTTCCAGTACTGCTCGAATACCTTGGGGTAGAGCAGCCACGAGAGCAAGTCGGTGAACTTGGCGCGCTGCCCAAACTTATCCTCAAACTTCTGCCACTCCTGCTCAAAGTCAATGGGCGCGAGGTGCTCGTTGGGCCGGTCGGTGAAGGGCTGCTCGTCTTTTAGAATAGCCTTCTGCACATCCTTGGGCCAGCCACCTTCCGGCTGGCCAATGTCGCCGCGAAACAGCTCCCGTACCGATTCCGGGAAGCTCAGCGTGGCGGCCTTGTCCAGCACATCAGAGGTAGTGAGGTTGTTGGAAACCAGGAACAGCGCCATATCGCCGACTACCTTCGAGGAAGGCGTTACCTTAATGATATCACCAAACAGCTGGTTGACATCGGCAAAGGTGGTTTTCACGGTTTCAAACTTATCAATCAGGCCAAGGGAAGCGGCCTGTGGCCGGAGGTTAGAGTACTGCCCACCCGGAATTTCGTGCTGAAATACCTCCGAAGTTCCGGCCTTCAGGCCCGACTCGAAGGGGTAGTAATACTCGCGCACCGTATCCCAGTAATTCGAGAAGTCGTTGAGTGAGCGTTGATCGAACTCGCGGTGTCGCTCCTGGCCGCGCAGCATCTCCACAATGGAGTTGAAGTTCGGCTGGGAGGTTAGCCCCGAAAGTGAGCCTAGGGCCACGTCAATTACATCAACTCCTGCTTCCATCGCTTTTAAATAAGTAGCTGATTGCAAAGAAGATGTATCGTGAGTATGCAAGTGAATGGGCAGGCTGATGGTGTCGCGCAGGGCGGTAATCAGCTCGGTAGCGGCATACGGTTTCAGCAGGCCGGCCATGTCTTTAATGCACAGGATGTGAGCGCCGGCATCTTCAATTTGCTTGGCCAACCGGAGGTAGTACTCAAGCGAGTATTTCTGATTGCGCTTGGGGTCCAGGATGTCGCCAGTATAGCAGATGCTGGCTTCCGCGAGCCGGTCGGTTTTATTGCGCACAAACTCAATGCAGGCCTCCATGCCGGGCATCCAGTTCAACGAGTCGAAGATGCGGAATACGTCGATGCCGGTTTCGGCGGCCTGCTGCACAAAACGCTCCGTGAGGTTATCGGGGTACGCCTTATAGCCTACGCCATTGGCCCCTCGAATCAGCATCTGGAGCAAAATGTTTGGCACGGCTTTGCGCAGCTTAGCCAACCGCTCCCAGGGGTCTTCGTGCAGGAAGCGCAGGGCCACATCGAAGGTAGCGCCGCCCCAGCACTCGAGCGAGAAGGTTTGTGGATGTTGGTGGGCGTAGCGCTCCGCTACTTTCAGCATGTCGAAGGTGCGCATGCGCGTAGCCAGCAAGCTTTGGTGAGCGTCGCGCAGGGTCGTGTCGGTATAATGGATTTGCTTTTCGGCGCGAAGCCACTGTGCAAATCCGTCGGGGCCCAGTTCCGTGAGCTTGTCCTTCGTTCCGGGGCTAGGGGCTTTGGTCAGGTCAGCATCGGGCAGGCGAGGTTTGCGCAGCTCACGCTTGGGGTCCAAGTTGCCCTTCACATCGGGGTTGCCGTTCACAATCACGTCGCCGAGGAAGCTGAGCACCTTGGTAGCCCGGTCTTGGCGCGCCTTGAATTTGAATAGCTCCTGGTGGTCTTTGATAAAGTCCACGTTCGCCTCGCCCGCCATGAAAACAGGGTGGGCAATGATGTTCTGAAGGAACTGGATGTTGGTGCTCACCCCGCGCACCCGGAATTCATCGAGCGTCCGCGCCATCTTCTGAGCCGCGTCGGCTAATGTGGGCGCGTGCGTCGAAACCTTTACCAATAGAGAATCAAAGAAGGGCGACACCTTGACGCCAGTATACACCGAGCCCTGGTCTAAGCGAATGCCGAAACCGCCCGCCGAGCGATAGGCCGTGATGGTACCATAATCTGGCTTGAAGTCCTGCTCAGGATCTTCGGTGGTGATGCGGCACTGAATGGCTACGCCTATTTTCATAGGTTTCACCTCCGGGCCTAACCCTATTTCGGGGTCAGTGAGGCGGCGGCCATCGGCAATGTGCAGTTGCGTTTTAATCAGGTCAATGCCCGTAATCATTTCGGTTACGGTGTGCTCTACCTGAATGCGAGGGTTCACTTCGATAAAGTAAATCCGGTCGTGCTCGGGGTTCACCAGGAATTCCACAGTACCCACGTTGTTGTAGTTTACAGCACGGCCTAGGCGCAACGCGTACTCATACAGCAAGTGGCGCATGTGGTCCGGTAGGTTCAGCGAGGGTGCTACTTCCACCACCTTCTGGTAGCGCCGCTGCACCGAGCAGTCGCGCTCATACAGGTGCGTGAGGCCGCCGTAGTTATCAGCTACCAGCTGCACTTCAATGTGCTTGGGCTGCTCCACAAACTTCTCCAGAAACACGGTATCGTCGCCGAAGGCTTTCAGGGCCTCATTGCGGGCTTCAAAGAAACCGCGTTCCAGCTGATCGTCGTCGCGGATGACACGCATGCCACGGCCGCCGCCGCCAGACGCCGCCTTCAGCATCACGGGGTAGCCAATGCGGTGGGCTTCTTCTAGGGCAATGTCCAGGTCGGTGAGGTCCTGAATGCTGCTTTCAATGATGGGCACCTGGCACTCTACCGCCACTTTCTTAGCCGCTACTTTGTCGCCGAGGGCATCCATCACTTCGGGTCGCGGCCCGACGAAGATGATGCCTTCTTCGCCGCAACGCCGGGCCAGCGTGGCATTCTCCGAAAGAAAGCCGTAGCCGGGGTGAATAGCGTCGGCGCCGTTTTCCTTAGCCGTCCGGATGATGCCTTCGATATCGAGGTAGGGCTTCAGTGGCTCATCGTCGCGGCCCACTTGGTAGGCTTCGTCGGCTTTGTAACGGTGCAGGGAATAGCGGTCCTCGTAGGTGTAGATGGCGACGGTCTGGATGCCTAGCTCGGTGGCCGCCCGTAGTACTCGAATGGCAATTTCGCCCCGGTTGGCGACCAGCAGTTTGCGGATATTCATCGTGGAAAGCGGTGTTAGGAGTAGAACAGGGAAGAGAGTGCAAGCTACGGAAAGCGACTTACAACAGTTAGCGAATTTTTGCTAAAAAGTGTTTTTTCGCAAATAAGCTCAGCATTACAGAACCACTTTTACAGTCACCAGCTACGCAGCGCAGTCAAGAGGAAACCTGTGCACCCTTCCGAATGAAAGCTGTGTAGGGAACTGAGCGCATAAAGAGTTATTCATTCAAGTATAAGAATATGTATTTTTATTTGGCTGTGTTTTTATCTCTAGTACTTTCTGTACCAGTGCTAAGCGCGCAGCCTCACGCCCACAACACCCCAACTACCGGCTGGCAAGCGGGCACTGGGGTGTGAGAACAGACTAGGTGTTGAAGGCAGCTATCGTGGTGCCCGCCTAGTAGCGCGGCGATGGAGCCGGTATATGAGTATGAGTTCAACGGCGAGCAGTGAGAAGCGTGCCGCAGCTATACCAACACCCTTGGTCGGGGTCGGCAGCGTCTGGGAAGACCCTTTGAGCTGAAAATAACGGAAAGCAGCAGGACGCTGGTGGCCTGTCCGAGGGACGTTTCATTCAGAAGGTTTGGTGAAGCCACTGGCCTAGGCACCCTAGGGCCAGCAACTTGCCGAAGCCTCTTCGCCTAGCCTACTCCCGGAGCTAAACCTTCCGGCCACGGTTCAGTTAGCAGAAGACCATTTTCACCTGAACCGCCTCCCATGGAATTTGCTGACAAAAATATTCTCCTCGTTGGGGCATCGTCCGGTATTGGCTTGGCTACCGCCCGCCTGCTGCACAAGCTCAACGCCAACCTGTACACGGCCTCCCGCCACCTCTCACCAGAGCTGGCTGAGTTGGGCACTACCTTTGTGGAGTTGGACGTAACCCAAGATCTAGCAGGCCGCCTCGATGGCCTGCCTGAGGTGCTGCACGGCGTGGTGTACTGCCCCGGCAACATCAAGCTGCGGCCCTTTGAGCGGATTCCGGTGGCTGATTTCCGGGCCGATTTTGAGCTGAATGTGCTAGGCGCAGTTCAGATTCTGCAGGCCACCATGAAGCGCCTGAAAAAGGCGAATGGGGCTTCTGTAGTGCTTTTCAGCACTGTGGCTGCCGATACGGGCATGGCGTTTCATGCCAGCATTGCCACGGCCAAAGCAGCCGTAGAGGGTCTCACGCGTGCCCTGGCCGCTGAGTACGCTGCCAGTGGCATCCGGGTGAATGCCGTGGCGCCATCCCTGACCAACACGCCCCTGGCCGCTGCCCTGCTCAATACGCCGGAAAAAATGGAGGCCAGCGCCAAGCGGCATCCGCTCCAACGCATCGGCGAGCCCGAAGATCTGGCCTACATGGCATCGTTCCTCCTCTCCGACCACGGCTCGTTCATAACCGGCCAGGTGTTGCCCGTTGATGGCGGAATGAGCCGATTGAAATAACGGTTTACCCTGATCTGGAGGCTAGTACAGCACGACGAGTATTCTTTTGCTAGCCTTCAGACTGAGGTAAACCGCTTGCCCCAGCCATTTTTAGCTTTTGCCTAACGTATACTTGTATCTATGCCTATTACTCTGTTCTGGCATCGGCGCGACCTGCGGCAGCATGATAATGCCGGCCTAGCTGCCGCCTTACATAGCGGCCACCCGGTGGTGCCGCTGTTCATCTACGACCGGGAAATTCTGGATTTGCTTCCCTCCCGCCGCGACGCCCGGGTTACGTTTATTTATGAGCAGGTGGAGCGCCTAGCCCAGCAGACGGAGCAGCACGGTGGTACGTTTTTGGCGCTGTATGGGCGGCCGCTGGAGGTGCTGGAGCAGTTGCTAACCCAACACGAGGTAGCGGCCATCTTCACCAACGAGGATTACGAGCCCTACGCTACGGAGCGGGATACAGCCGTGGCCGCGTTGGCAGCCCGCTACGGCGCCACCTTTCAGGCCCTGAAAGACCAGGTGATTTTTGCCAAGAATGAGCTGCTGGGTAAATCCGGCAAGCCGGCGCGGGTGTTCGGGGCCTACCGCAAGGCGTGGCTGGAAAAGCTTCAGGACGCGCATCTGCAACCTTACCCTTCAGCAGAGTTGTATACCTCAGAGCACCTAGCCAAACTCCCCGATGCCCCACCGCGGCCTACGCTCCAGGACATGGGTTTTGAGGAGTTCCGGCAGGAAATACCCCTAGCCGAACTGCCCCCCGAAAGCCTGGTGCGCAACTACCACCTCACCCGCGACACGCCCGGCCGTGTGGACAGCAGTACGCGTCGCTCCGTGCACCTGCGCTTCGGGACGCTGAGCGTGCGGGAGCTGATGCGCCAGGCCCGCGAGCTGAACCCGAAGCTGCTGGCTGAGCTGATTTGGCGCGACTACTTCATGATGCTGCTCTGGCACTACCCCATTACGGCCACCGAAAGCTTCGATCCGCGCCTGCGCCACGTGCCTTACCGCAACAACGAAGAGGAGTTCCGGGCTTGGTGCGAGGGCCGGACAGGCTACCCCTTGGTGGATGCGGGCATGCGCGAGCTAAACCAAACCGGCTATATGCCCAACCGAGCCCGCATTGCCGCAGCCGGCTTCCTAGTAAAGCACCTGCTCATTGACTGGCGCTGGGGCGACCGGTATTTTGCTGATAAGCTGCTGGATTACGATATGTCGCAGAACGTAGGCAACTGGCAGTGGATGGCCGGCACCGGCGTAGTAGCCGCGCCGTGGTTCCGGGTGTACAGCCCCCAAAGTCAGCAGGAGCAGTATGACCCCACATTTGCCTACGTGTGGCAATGGATACCCGAGTTTGGCACCTGCGAATACCCCAAGCCGATTGTTGACCACAAATTTGCGCGGGAGCGCGCCATCGAAACCCTACGCACGGCTTACCGAGCAGCTGGCTCGTGAGGGCCCTGTTCCCTAGGCCTTCTGCATCTCTGAATCCCGCTTGGGTTTACCCTTGGTTTTACGCTAGCGAAACGCCCGTGTCAAGCAACTTCCGGCCATCTTATCGGTTATAGTTTCATGGAAAAGGACCGCATCAAACAAGCCTATCTCGATTACGTGCTGCGCAAAGGGGTGCAGCCGGCCTCCGTATTCAAACTCACCAAAAAGCTAGGCCTGCCTGAGCAGGAGTTCTACCGCTACTATGCCACCTTTGATGCCATCGACCGGGATTTGTGGGCCGATTTTGGGCGCGAGGCGTTGGCTACGGCCAGCAAAGAGCCCGTGTGGGAGCAGTATGGCGCCCGCGAAAAGCTGCTGGGTTTCTATTATACTTTGCTTGAGATTCTGAAGCGCAACCGCAGCTTCGCACTGCAAAGCCTGCGCCGCTCTATGCATCGCATGCCTGGCCTTACGCCCCGCGTGCTCGATGATTTCCGCCAGGATTTTGAAGTATTTGTGGGCGGCATCTTGCGCGACGGCCGCCGCACCGAGGAAGTAGCGCGCCGTACGTTGGTAGAAGACCAGTATCCGCGCGCGTTCTGGCAGCAGGTGCTGTTTGTGCTCGGCTTCTTTGCCAAAGACGACACCGTAGATTTCCAGCGCACCGATGCCGCCGTGGAGAAAGCCGTTACTCTCAGCTTCGATTTGGTGGGTCGCAACACCCTCGACTCGGCCCTTGACTTGGTGCGGTTTCTGGTGCAGAAATAGTGTGCGTTTTCGCTAGGGTTCCTAGATGGCCAAACCCTGCGCAACATCTCCATTGAAAAGCTGGCGGCTTCTGCTGCTTTGGCGTTTCTCTTTACCCCTTTGATGGACGAAACCTCCAAATCACTATCCTCCTTGCCCACTACCAAAGTGGCGCGGGCGGCCCGTTTTGCCAAAACTGGCCTGAATGTGGGCGCCAATTACGTGAAGCACTACGCCAAACGTGCCGTAGGCGCCAACAGCACCACCGCCGACCTGCACGAAGCCAACGCGGCGGAACTGTACGGCGCCCTCAGCGAAATGAAAGGCTCGGTGCTGAAGGTGGCCCAGATGCTGGCCATGGAAAAGAACATCTTGCCCACTGCCTACGCCGACCAGTTTGCCCAGGCCCAGTACCAAACCCCGCCGCTTTCGGGGCCGCTGGTAGTGAAGGCGTTTCGGGATGCTTTCGGAAAGTCGCCGTTTGAGGTGTTTGAGGAATTTGACCTGAATGCCCGCCAGGCCGCCAGCATCGGTCAGGTACATTTTGCCCGAAAAGATGGATTGGATCTGGCTGTGAAGGTGCAGTACCCTGGTGTAGCCGACAGCATCCGCTCCGATATCCGGCTGGTAAAACCCATTGCCTTACGCGTGTTGGGGCTAGATGAAGCTACCGTTCGGCCCTATTTGCAGGAAGTGGAAACGCGCCTGATTGAGGAAACCGACTACGCTCTGGAGCTACGGCGCGGCCAGCAGATTGCGGCCGCTTGTGCCACCCTGCCGCACCTGCAGTTCCCGAAGTATTACCCGGAACTGTCCTCGGCCCGCATTCTTACCATGGACTGGCTGCCCGGCCAGCATCTCAAAGAGTTTCTTACCACCGAGCCCAGCCAGGAAGTCCGCAATCAGCTTGGGCAGGCGCTCTGGGATTTCTATATGTTTCAGCTGAACACCTTGCTGCAGGTGCATGCCGATCCGCACCCGGGCAACTTCCTGCTGCGCACTGAGGCGGGTGGCACGCTGGGCGTGCTGGATTTTGGCTGCGTCAAGGAAATCCCGGCCGATGTGCACCGCCTGTTCACGGCCTTGCTCACGCCCGAAGCCCTAGCTGATCAAACCCGCTTAACCGACTTGCTGACCGAAGCCGGGGTAGTACGCCCGCAAGACTCTGAAGCGCAACGCACGTTCTACGTCAGCACCATGCAGTCTTCGCTCGAACTGGTGGGCCGCCCCTTCCGGCAGGCTACTTTCGATTTCGGGGACCCGGCCTATATGCAAAGCCTTTATACCCTCGGCGACGACCTGATGCAGCAGCCCGAACTACGCCAGCAGCGGGAGCCACGCGGCTCAGAGCACTTTATTTACCTGAACCGTACCTATGTGGGCCTCTATGCTTTACTTACTGAATTGCGCGCCTGCATTCAAACAAATCCAACGGACGTAAGCAATTCTTAAACCTAACGGAAGCTGAGCAGTTTAAGCAGTCCGGCGGTACTCGTGTATCTACACTGGTACCATCGGACTGCTTCTTTTTTCACTTCCATCTTCCCCTTTCATGAAAAAAATCTGGACCCTTTGCGTAGCGCTCCTGAGCGTAGTTTCTATGGCCTCTGGCCAGACGCTGAGCTGCTGTGCCAAGCCCGCCGCTGGCCAAAATGCTACGGAGGTATTTGCCATGCTGGCTTCAAACGAAGACTTTTCCGGCGGCCACGATGCACCCCTACCCTTCACCTACCAAGGAACCGGCGAAATGGTGGAATTTAAAACCACTGACGGCCAAAGCAGCAAAGCCTTCGAAATCAAGAGCAACATTCGCTCCGACAAGTATCTGTTCGTGATTCATGAGTGGTGGGGCCTCAACGATTACATTAAGCAGGAAGCGGCTCGTTTTGCTAAAGAGTTGCCGGGCGTGAATGTCATTGCCCTCGATTTGTACGATGGCCAGATAGCCACCGATGCCGACCAGGCCGGCAAGCTTATGCAAGGCGTAAAAACAGAGCGCGCCCAGGCCATCATCAACGGGGCTTTGCTGCACGCCGGCCCTAAAGCCCAGATTGCCAGCATTGGCTGGTGCTTCGGCGGCGGTTGGAGCATCCAGACGGCGCTGCTAGCCGGCTCGAAAGCTAAAGCCTGCGTAGCCTATTACGGCATGCCCGAGAAAGACGTGGCCAAGCTCAAAACCCTGAACACCGATGTGCTTTTCGTTTTTGCGAAGCAGGACAAGTGGATTAATCAGGAAGTAGTAGACCAGTTCCAGAAAGACATGGCCGCCGCCAAAAAAGGCCTGACGGTGAAAACCTACGATGCCGACCACGCTTTCGCCAACCCATCTAACCCCAAATACAGCAAAACCTTTGCGGAAGAAGCCCATGCCGCTTCCGTGGCCTACCTTAAGAAAAACCTAAAACTGAAGTAAATCACGGATGTAAACGGATGCGTGAGATTGTACGCATCTGTCTGTACCGTTGAAAAGGGCTGCTCGTTGGGGCAGCCCTTTTTGTTGGCGGGCACCATGCTAGGGTTGTTTTCGATATAGGCTTTAAACTGCTATATTTTAGCTCCCACCACTCTTTGCGCTATGCAGCCCGACCTCCACTCCCCTGTTCAAAGTTTGCTTAACGAGTACGGCGAAAGCCACCAGAACCCCACCAACAAGTTGGTGCACTGGGTGTGCGTGCCCTTGATCATGTTCTCGATTTTGGGGCTGCTGTGGTCGATTCCGGTGCCGCAAAGTCTTCAGCACATTAGCCCTTGGCTGAACTGGGCTACCTTGATTATGGTACTGGCCGTGGGCTACTACCTGCGCTTATCGGGGCGGCTGGCTGTGGGCATGGTGCTGGTGTGGGCCCTAATGGCTGGCCTGTTGCACGTAGTAGATGCCGCGGCGGGATTGCCGCTATGGGCGGTTTGCCTGATCGTGTTTGTGCTGGCCTGGATTGGGCAGTTTTGGGGCCATAAGGTAGAAGGCAAAAAGCCGTCGTTTCTGAAAGACCTGCAATTTCTGCTCATTGGGCCGCTGTGGCTGCTGCACTTTATCTACCGGCGTTTGGGCTGGCGCTACTAGGCCTTCTCAGAGCCCAAAGCACTAGGCCACAGAAGGCAACAAACCGCCCCGGCGCTGTGAAGGCGCGGGACGGCTTGTTTTACTAGGTCCTGAAACGGGCTGAACCGCTGCCTGTTATTCAGCTAGTCGTGCCAGCAAGGTGGTGAGTGCAGCGGGCAGTTGCTGCATCTGGCGCAGCACGAAGTAGAGTTCCTGGAATTTGTCTTTCTCGAAGGGCGTATCCAGTACGCCATCCAGGGTGAAATCGAGGCGGGTAGGCTGCTCGCCGAGGCTGAACTTTACTTCTCCGTGCGACGACAGCAGCCCGGCGCCGTAAATGCGCAACCCATCTGCCTGCTCTACTAGCCCAAATTCGGCGGTAAACCAGTACAGCCGCGTGAACAGCTCCAGGGTGCCGGGCCAACGCTGAGCGTGGTGCTGAGCTGCACTGCCGAGCTGCTGCAGAAAATCGGCGAAACCAGGGTCAGTCAGCAATGGCACATGCCCGAACACGTCATGAAACATATCGGGCTCTTCCAGGTAATCCAGCTGTTCCAGCTTCCGGAGCCATGTGGTAGCCGGAAACTTCTTCTGAGCCAGCAACCCGAAAAACACGGCATCATCTACGATGCCCGGCACTACTACCAGCTCCCAGCCTGTAAGTTGCTGCAGCCTCGGGTTCACTTCCCGAAAATCGGGTATGGCATCCCGCGTGAATCCAATCAGACGCACCCCTTCCAGAAAAGCATCGGCGGCGCGGCCGGGCAGCAAGGCCATCTGGCGGTCGAAGAGCAGTTGCCACACATGCTGATCATCGGCAGTATATGCGCTGTACTCCTGAGTCAGAAACGGTAAAGCGGCGGGGGCAGCAGTGGGGGCAGGAGCAGAAAGCGACATCATAGTGAGTAAGAAATGAAGGGGGTTAAAAAGAAAAAGCCTGCCTCCGCAGAGCGGAAGCAGGCTTTTGAAAGTGTCAGGAGAGAAAGTTATTATCCTCTGAAACACGCCGTGGCCGCTCCGCTCCGGGCAGGAGCGTAATAAGCGTAGGCGTAATAGCGGGAGGTCAGTAACAACATGTGATGCAAAAGTAAACGGACGAGCTTAGGAAACAAACCAAAAGCGTAGAAACTAACCTTACAGCCCGCGTGTGCGGATAACCGGGCAACAGCAGCACTTAGTATCCCACCCCCAAAAGCTGCTTTGTTCTGTAAAAAACCGGTTTTCTGCGAAGTCAGTCTCTACACTTTGATTTGTTGGTTTCAGATGACCATGCCCGAAACCAGATACTACGGCCGCGGGCAAGCTACACTTATTCCACCGGCTTCAGCTGCCAGTTGGTAGCCAGTAGCGCCGCCAGTTCCGCCACGCTTTCCGTGAGCTGGTCCCAGCTGTTGAGCACGAAGTACTGGTCCTGCAAGTGCGCCTCGCTGTAGGGCGTGTGCAGCACAGTGGCCAGATCAAAGGGGTAGCGGCGGGTTACGTCGCTGATGCAATGGTGAATTTCACCGGATGAGGACAACAAACCCGCGCCGTACATACGTGCTTCGCCCCGCTCCTGTACTAGGCCAAACTGCACCGTGAAGCCATACAAGCGCTCCAGCCGGGCCAAGGCTACCGGATCATGCAGATGCTGCGCGGCTACATGGCCCAGGAAATACAGGAAATCGGCAAATGCTTTATCCATCAGGAGCGGCACGTGCCCAAACACACCGTGGAACAAGTCAGGCTCTTCAATGAAGTCGAACTGCGCCATGGAGCGAATCCAGACCGTAGCCGGAAATTTGCGCTGGGCCAGCAACCCAAAGAAATCGGCATCATTGAGCATGCCCGCCACTGGCTCCAACTGCCAGCCCGTGGCTTTCTGCAACCGCTGGCTTACTTCCGCAAAGTTAGGAATGGCGTTGCGGTGAAAGCCAATGGCAGCCAGCCCCTGCCCGAATGCAGCGCAGGCACGCTTATGCAGCAGGGCCGTCTGGCGGTCGAACAATACTTTCCAAACCAACTGGTCTTGGGCCGTGTACTGGTCGTAGTGTTGCTGTACCATAAGGTTAAAGCAGATTATTGGGCAGAAAAAAAGCCCGGCTCCTAGCGGAGTCGGGCTCTTGTGTGATTTTCAGAGGAGAAGCTTCATGTTGCTTCTAGCTTTCATAACCGCAAAAGAGCCCGACTCCACCCTGCATAGGGCGGACATTAATCAGGTTAAAGCATTTCGCGGTTAGGTTCAGCATGATGATGCAAATATATACTTCTTCAGAAATAACCAACACCATCAGGCAATATATTTTTCAACCCTATTTCTTGACCTTGGCTATTCATATTGCAAATTCCCCTATAAGTTTTAGGGTCATCATTGAATGAAATTGCTCTTTTCATGAGATTCACCCTTGCTATTAAGGGCCTATTTCTATTTTCATCATTAAGCTATTTGATTTTGGCCTAAACACAAACCGCTTCAGCCTATCGCACTACATAGCAAGCAGCCACGAAGCGTTACTGCTGTATGGCGAGGCAAAGCTAGGCGCAGCATCCAGTGGGGTTAGTGGCAAGACAAGACCTAGTGGCTTGTGTTTTATAGTTTGCCAGCGGCCTCCCTGGTTCCGTTCGGTTCATAGCCCATGCTCAGGCGTGTGTCACCGGTTACGTGTAGCTTCAGCTCGGCCTGTTGGGCAGATGGATTGAGCAGCAGCGCCGATGAACCAGCCATAAAGCGCAGCGTAGCCTGCTGCCCCGGGGCCAGCGTAGTACGCCCAAAGATGCCACCACCTCTAGGCCGTTCCTTGAACTCAACCGGCACTTTGCCCATGTTGCGGGCTTCCACCTTAAAGGCCCCAGGCTGCCCACCGCCCAGCACAAACTGCTTCCCAGGCTCAATGAGCAGTTGGGAATGAATACCAGACCGACCCGCCGAAATAGTCCCAGCCAGCAAGACGGCTGCCAGCAGAAAAAGCACGGGGCGGAAACTCAAAAAGATGCGCATGACCAAGAGGTTTGAAGTGAAATAACACCTTAAAGAAACCGGCTCTACACACGAAAAACGCCCTAGTTTGCAATCTGACCCGACCCAACTTATAGTTTGGCACGTGGTGCCGATACCTGCTAGCCTTGGCGAGCCACCTCGCTGGGCGTGGCACCCCGGAGCTTTTTAAATACCCGGTTGAACGTTGATTTGGAATTGAAACCCGACTCTAAGGCCACTGCAAGCAGCGTGTAATGCCGAAACTGGGGGTCGCGCAGCCGGCGCTCGGCCTCTCGCACGCGGTACTCATTTATATAGTCGTTATAGTTCTGCCCGAACCCGCTATTAATCACCTTCGAGAGCCACGAGGTATTAGTCTGCAGCTGGGTTGCCAATTCGCCTAGGGTCAACTCAGGGGCCAAGTACGGTCGCTCCAGCTCCATATGCTTTGCGAGCCGGATGGTCCAGCGCTTGATATCACTGGAAACATCCTGGGCTTCAGTCGCTACTGCCGGAGCCGTAAGCACTCCCGACGCAGTGGCCGTTTGATGTGGTTCAACGAATGTATCAGGCAGGGTGGGCAGCGTACTCGTATCGCCAGAGGCTGAACTTGCTGTATGGGTTGGTGCGGCTAGGTTCGGCGAGAAGCGTAGTGCCAACAGCCGATGATGCGTCAGCAGCCCGGCAATGCTCAGGTAATAAATCAGAAAGCCTGTAAACAAGTAATCGTACCAGGCTTGGTAATAGCTGAGAGGAGTTACTAGCAGGTTGGTAATGCCAAACCCTAACGTAACGGCAGTGCTCACCAAAACGGCTACCAGCACATGGCGCAACCAGCTAAACCTGATTCGCTCCGTATCGGAGAAGTTATTGTTAAGGTACTGAGCGTAGGCCCGAAACTCGCGCAGGGCACGCCACGCATATACCGCCACCGACACGTAGCCCAAGGCATCAATCCAACTCAGAAACCCCACCCTATCGGCCCAAACCGCTACCACGCCTTTTGTGCCATAGTGGCCGGGCAGGGGCTGGCCCATCAGCCAGTGTAGCCCCACCACATCCACCACAACTAGGGCTATGTGCCAGCCAACGTACACCAGCGCGGGAACAAAATGCCAGAGCATGCGGCGGGTGAACCGGAACTCCTGGTTTGTCAGGCTTCGGAAATAGAAATAGAGCACGGGCCCTATGGCCAACCAGTTGCTGAAGGGGAAGTAAAACATAAAGGTGGTAGCCGCCGTGTGCGCGTCGTACCAGCCGGCAAAGCCAAGCATCCACTGGGCCAGCCGCAACGTCTGCAATGCCAGCAGCAGCGCCAGCCAGCCATCCGCAGCTACTTCCTCCCGCTCCCGACGGGCCAGCAATATGGCACTTACCACTACTCCCTGCACGAAAAACGGCAGCAGCAACCCACTGTAAACGTTAAACGAAAAGGCCATGGGTTAAAGCTAAGCTAAACCCATGGCCTTTTCCTAAACTGAACACTGCCAGTGGTTACTGCACCACTAAGTCCTTCAGGTTTCCATCCAGCGTAGTGCCATCCGCAAATCGGCTGGTGAAGCTTCCATTCACCGTTCTGCGCGTGGCGTCCCGGGTAGTCCGGCCGCTAGCCTGTGTGGCGTTTCCCAGTTTTTCGGAGTACACCTCTACCACATCGGTTACGTTGGCACCAGTAGCGGTAGGGCTGCTTTGCTCAAAGGTAATTCGAACAACAGTGCCGCTGAGCAGCTTGCCGCTAACCGTGAAAGTAGCAGTTGGTCCCTGATACGTAGCCGATCCTACCTGTGCTTCAGGTAACACGTACGGCGGCGCGCCCGCTTCACTTACCGAAATAGCCGTTGTGTACTCCTTTGGGCCAGGGGTGGTTGTTACGTTTTCTGACTCTTTATCGCAGCCAGATAGTAAAACTCCGGCAGATAAAAGGAGCGCAAACAAATGTTTCATACTAATAGATTGATGACCTGAAAGTGAAATTGCGGGAACAAGTTACACTACTCAGTACAACAATGCGCCGGCAGCCGTTCCACCGCGGCGGGCTGTGGTAGGGTGCACTGCACTAGCTGCTCTACTTACTCCAACTCCTGCCGGAGGGCATATACCTTGCGCAGGTTCCGGATCAGGCGCTCCGACTCCTGGAAGTTCAGAGTTTGAGCCCCATCAGAAGCGGCTTCTTCGGGCTTTTCGTGGGCTTCGTAGATGATGCCATCCGCTCCGGCCATCACGCCGGCTAGGGCCATAGCGGGCACATAGTCACGGATGCCGATGCCGTGCGACGGGTCGACGATGACGGGCAGGTGCGTCTTCTCCTTCAGGATGGGCACCGCGTTCAGGTCCAAGGTATTGCGCGAGGCTATTTCGAAGGTCCGGATGCCCCGCTCGCAAAGAATCAGCTTCTCGTTGCCGCCCGAAAACACGTACTCCGCCGACGACAGCAGTTCTTCAATAGTACCCGAGATGCCGCGCTTAATCATCACGGGCTTATCTACACCGCCTAGGGCATCGAGCAGGTTAAAGTTCTGAGTGTTGCGGGCACCTACCTGAAACACGTCCACGTAATCGTGCATTTCCTCTACCTGCGACACCTGCATCACTTCCGTCACGATTTTGATGCCGCGGGCCCGGGCCATCTGGTGGAACTGCTTCAGGCCTTCCATGCCCAGCCCCCGAAATGAGTAGGGCGAAGAACGCGGCTTGAACACGCCGCCCCGCATAATGCGCACGTCGTTGTCCAAGAGGTGCTGCATGATGCTTTCCATCTGCTTCTCGCTCTCAATACTGCAGGGGCCGGCCGCCAGCGTCAGGCTCCCCTCTCCGATCCGCACACCGTCGCCTAGGTCCAGCACGGTGGGCCGCACGCGCCACTTCCGGCTTACTAGCTTGTATTCGTCGGAAACCCGATGAATGTCCAGAATGCCGGGCAGTTGCCCAATGGCGCGCAGGTCGATGTCGGCTTTGCCGATGGCAACGAGGTAGTGAGCCCGCTGCGTTTTCACCTCCGTGACCTTGTATTTAAGCTCCTGAATTCGGGCTTCAATAGCGGCCTTATTTGCTTCGGTGATATGAGGGTCGAGTTGGATAATCATGGAATGGGAGAAGCTCTTTTCGTGCTGCGTGCAGCAACAGATGACGGCTTCTTACTAGCTAGTTAATGAAGAACAGAGGAAACAAAGCGCGCGGCGGCGGCAGGCGCATCGTCGGTGTCGTCGAGGGCGCGGATCAGGGCCGAGCCGATGATGGCTCCCTCCGCGTAGCGGCAGGCGTTTTGGAAAGAGGCTTTGTCGCCGATACCGAAGCCAATGAGGCGCGGGTTGCGCAGCTTCATGTCCTCGATGCGCTGAAAGTAGGCCTCCTGCACCCCTTCGGCCTGGGTGTTAGCGCCGCCCGTAGTACCTGGGCCCGACACCAGGTAGAGGAAGGAGTCCGTCAGATCATCGATGCGGCGAATGCGCTCCGGAGCGGTTTGGGGCGTGATGAGGAACACCGGCCGCAGGTTGTGGCGCTGGAAAATCTCCTGGTATTCGGCTACGTAGTCATCCAGGGGCAAATCAGGCAGGATAATACCATCAACACCGGCAGCGGCGGCCTCGCGGCAGAAATTCTCTACCCCGAACTGCATCACCGGATTGAGGTAGCCCATCAGCAGAATAGGTGTTTCGGGCACTTCCTTTCGGATTCCATCGAGCTGCTCGAACAGCACGCGCATGTTCATGCCGTTGTTGAGGGCAGCGGTGCTGCTCGCCTGAATTACCGGACCATCGGCCAGGGGGTCCGAGAATGGCATCCCGATTTCGATAAGGTCGGCGCCGGCTGCAGAAAGGGACTTAATGAGCGGCACCGTGGCGTGAAGCGTGGGGTAGCCAGCCGTGAAGTATACGTTGAGCAGGTTTTTGCCTTTCTTCTGAAAAGCCTGCGCTATTCGGTTGGTCATGGGAGAGCTAGAGAATCGTGTCGGCGTATTTTAGATAAGTTTCCAGGTCCTTGTCGCCGCGGCCGGAGAGGTTGATAACTACCACATCGTCGGGGCCGGCGCCCAGCTGGCCTAGGGCGGCTATGGCGTGTGCGGTTTCGAGGGCCGGAATGATACCTTCCAGGCGGCTGCATTCCGATACGGCACGCAGGGCATCCTCATCCTCAATGCTGATAAACTGTGCCCGGCCGGCATCAGCCAGGAAAGCATGCAGCGGCCCAATGCCGGGATAATCAAGGCCTGCCGAAATAGAATACGGCTCGGTAATCTGGCCGTCTTCGTCCTGCATGAGCAAGGTGCGCGAGCCATGAATAATACCTGGCTTACCCAGCACCGACGTAGCCGCCGAGTGCCCCGAGTGGATACCGTGTCCGGCGGCCTCTACAGCTACCAGTTTCACGGAAGGCTCTTCTAGGAAATGATAGAAAGCGCCCGCTGCATTGGAGCCACCGCCCACACAAGCCACCACATAATGAGGCAGTTCGGAACCGGTTTTCTCCAGGAGCTGCTTGCGCATTTCTTCACTGATAACCGACTGCAACCGGGCCACCAGGTCGGGGTACGGGTGCGGACCTACTACCGAGCCGATGATGTAGTGCGTGTCCACGGGGTTGGAAATCCAGTCGCGGATGGCTTCGTTGGTGGCGTCTTTAAGGGTACGGCTGCCGCTCATGGCCGCGCGTACCTCGGCTCCGAGCAGGCGCATGCGGTACACGTTGGGCTTCTGGCGCTCCATGTCGATTTCGCCCATGTACACAATGCACTCCATACCCATCAGGGCACACACCGTGGCCGTAGCCACGCCATGCTGACCAGCGCCGGTTTCGGCGATGATGCGGGTTTTGCCCAAACGCTTGGCTAGCAAAATCTGGCCGACGGTGTTATTTACCTTGTGGGCGCCGGTGTGGCACAAATCCTCGCGCTTCAGGTAAATGCGGGTGTTGTACTTGGCCGACAGGCGCTTGGCTTCAAACAAGGGGGTAGGCCGGCCCACGTAGTCGCGCAGGAGCTGCTGGTATTCCTCCTGAAACTCCGGCTCGGCCATGATGCTCAGGTATTGCTGGCGCAGCTCTTCCACATTGGGATAAAGCATTTCCGGAATGAAGGCACCGCCAAACTGGCCGTAGTAGCCGCGCTCCGTGGGTTGCTGGTAGGTTGGTTTCATGGACATATGCTGCTTTCGTTCTGACAGCTAGGCTTCACAGGTGTGGGCGGCCTAGCGAATGAAATGAAGAGTCTGAGGGTACTAGGAGTGCTGGCCGTCTGAATTGCGCAAGGCGGCGAACATGTGCTGGAGCTGGACGGCATCCTTCACGCCGGGCTCCGTTTCGAACTTGCTGTTCAGGTCCAAGGCAAACAAGCCAGGCAGCTGCAAGTTTCGGAGGGTTTGGGCATGTTCAAGGGCTAGTCCGCCGGCCAGGAAGTATGGCACCGGCAGCATGTATTCTGCTAACAGTTGCCAATTGAAGGCAGTGCCATTGCCACCAGGTTGCGCGCCCGCCGTATCGAAGAGAAAGTAGTCGACCTGGTTTACGTACGGAAGCAGGCTAGTAAACTCGAACTCCTCTCCTACCGCAAACGCCTTAATTACCGTTAGGCCCGCCGCTCGCAATGTCCCGCACAGTTCCGGTGTTTCGTGGCCGTGCAGCTGCACCGCTTGCAACTGGTATTCTGAAGCCCGCGCCTGAACCGTTTCGAGGTCACCATCCACAAACACGCCTACTTTCTGAATGCTGGCCGGAACCGCGGCCGCCTCGGCGGGCGTGAGCGTGGGCACCATGTAGCGCTTAGACTTCGGGTAGAAGATGAAACCCAGAAAGTCGGGCCGCAGGGCCGCTACCGCCCGCAAGTTCTCGGGCTGGGCCATCCCGCAGACTTTCAGGCGCACCGACATTATAGTAAGGTAATGGCTTCGGTGGCGCGGAGCTGCTGCACCAGGGCGGCGCAGGCTTTTTCGGGCCGGCTATGGCGCATGAAGGTTTCCCCGATCAGGAAGCCCCGATACCCGACGGTCCGCAGCGCTTCAATTTCAGCGGCTGAACTGAGGCCGCTCTCCGTCACTTTCACGTACTCAGCCGGAATGCGCTGGGCCAGCTCGCCAGAGGTATCCAGGGTCAGGGAGAAGTCGTGGAGGTTGCGGTTGTTTACGCCTACCAAGCTCACGGCGTCGGGGTGCAGGGTTTTCTCCAGCTCTTCAGCATCATGAATTTCGAGCAGTACTTCCAGGCCCAGGCTTTTGGCCAAGCGGCCCAGACGCAGCACTTCCTCGCCGCTCAGCACCGCTGCAATCAGCAGCACAGCATCGGCCCCAATGCTTTTGGCTTCCAGAATCTGGTACTCATCCACCACAAAATCTTTACGCAGAATGGGGCAGAAATTGTAGCGGCGCGCCGTTGTCAGGTCCTCGTTTTTGCCGCCAAAGAACTCCGTATCCGTCAGCACCGACAGTGCTGACGCGCCGGCCTGCATGTAGCCGAGCGTGGTGCGCTCCACTGGGGCGTGGGGGTTGATGAAGCCCTTGCTCGGCGACTTACGCTTGAACTCGGCGATGATGCCGCTCAGGTCGTCGCGCAGCAGGTAATGGCGCAGGCTCAGGGGTTGGGCCGGCATATACAGGCTTTGCTCCAGGAGCTTCACGGGCACGAGGGCTTGGCGATTGGCTACTTCCTGGCGCTTGTGGGCAATGATTGTATCGAGAATGGTAGGCATTGTGGTACCGCCCGGTTTCCCTCGGCGGGAGTTTAAGTGAAGTCTCACCCTAGGGGTGAGGAACAGTAGAACAACGTTTCCGGAAAAAGAGCCGACCGGAAGCGTAATAATGCGGTTGGCGCCTGGTTAGAGGGTAGTGGCGTGGCTGTGCGTAACGGCAACCAGCTCCCGCAGCGCCTGCCGCGCCCGCCCCGACTCCAACGATTCCTGCGCCGTGGCTAGGCAATCAGGAAAGCTGAACCCGGGTTCCAGACAGCTGATGGCCAGGGCGGCGTTGGCCGTCACCACGTCGCGCTGAGGGCGGGTGCCGCGGCCTTCCAGCACATCCACAAACATCTTCGCCGATTCCTGCGCGGTGCGGCCGCCGGCCAGCTCTTCGGGTTTTGTGGCCAGCAGCCCTAGGTCCTGCGCCGACACCAACCGCTCCCCTTCCGGCGAGGCCAGCTTGGCAGCGCCCGTCAATGAGAGTTCATCGTAGCCATCCAGGGCGTGCACCACGGCGTATCGAATGTCGGTTTGCTGGAGCAAGTAGTGATACAGGCGCAGCAGCTCCAGGCTGAAGGTGCCGGCCACCTGGTAGTTGGGCCGGGCTGGGTTGATGAGTGGGCCTAGTATATTAAAGAAGGTGCGCACGCCCAACTCCCGGCGCACTGGCCCGGCGTGGCGCATAGCCGGATGAAAGGATGGTGCGTGCAGAAAGCAGATGTTAGCGCGCTCCAGCTGCCGCTTGAGCATATCGTTGGTTACGCCAAAATCTACCCCTAACTGGGCCAGCACATCCGAGGAGCCACACACCGATGACACCCCGATGTTACCATGCTTGGTCACTTTGTAGCCTGCTCCGGCCACTACAAAGCACGCCAACGTACTGATGTTCAAGGTATCCTTACCGTCGCCGCCGGTGCCTACAATATCCACGGTATCGTGGGTGCCCAGCTCTGGGTCGCGGCTTAAGCTCAGCAGGGCGTCGCGGAAGCCCGCCAGCTCCGGCACCGAAATCAGCCGCATGCGGTACACGGCCATGAATGCCGCCATTTCCGACGTGTTAGCCTCGCCCTGCGCAATGCGCAGCATGGCCTCGCGGGCCTCGGCGTGGGTCAGCAGTTGCTGGTCGAATAGTTGGTTTAGAATCTGTTTCACGATGTGCGGGAGCTGGCAGCAGTAGCTTTCAGCAGTTGGGTGGTGGGGAGAAGTAGGGAAAGAGCGAGATAAGCGCGTGCGTATTAGGCCAGCCAGTTGCGCAGCATCTGGTGTCCGTGCTCCGTCAGAATAGACTCTGGGTGAAACTGCACGCCCCGCACATCATACTCCCGGTGCCGGAACGCCATTACCTCGCCCTCGGCATCTACGGCCGTGACTTCCAGCGCCGCTGGCACCGACTCGGGTCGCACGCTCCAGGAATGGTAGCGCCCTACTTTAAAAGAAGTTGGCAAGCCCTCAAACAACCGATCCGGGGCTACTACCTCGGCCTCAGTGGCCAACCCATGCACCACCGTATCCAGGTTATACAGCTCGCCGCCAAAACTTTCGGCCAGCCCCTGATGGCCCAGGCACACGCCCAAAATCCGCTTCGTGGAGGCATACTGCTTAATGATTTCCGGCATCAGGCCCGCATCAGAAGGCACGCCCGGGCCGGGAGAAAGTAGTAAGGCATCATACTGCGCCACCTCTTCTACCGCTAGTTTGTCATTGCGAACCACGGTAACGTTATCCGTGTGACCCAACTCCCGCAGTACCTGCACTAGGTTGTAGGTAAAGGAGTCGTAATTATCAAGAACAAGGATTTTCATGATCTAAACGGAGGGGATGGCCAGAAGCCTAGGTTAGGGTTGCTTGAAATGGTAGGGCTAGTGGTCAGGCGCTTGTGGTTACTAGGATGCGCTTTCACTTAAACCGATTCAGCTTCTTTCAATGCTTTGCGCAACGCAGCCAACTTGTGGTGCACTTCATTGAGTTCCGAATGAATATCAGAAGCGGCTACTACCCCCGCCCCAGCCTGGAAGTACAGCTGGCCCGCCGTGCTCAGAAACGACCTAATCATGATGGCGTGGTTGAAGTCGCCGTTAAAGCCAAGATAGCCGATGGCACCACCGTAGTAGCCTCGGGCCGTGGGCTCCAGCCCATCAATGAGCTGCATGGCCCGGTGCTTTGGCGCCCCCGACAGCGTACCGGCCGGAAACGTATCGGCCACTACCTGCAGCGGACTAGCCGTTGGCGCCAGCTGAGCCGTCACTTCGCTTACCAGATGGATAACGTGCGAGTAAAATTGAATTTCGCGGAACACCTTCACTTTCACCTCGTCGCCGTGGCGGGCCAGGTCGTTACGAGCCAGGTCCACTAGCATCACGTGCTCGGCGTTTTCCTTGGGGTCATCGGCCAGCTTTTGGGCTAGCGCGGCATCCTCAGCATCGTGGCCAGTGCGCCGGAACGTGCCAGCAATTGGGTAGAGGCTGGCGGTACGGCCTTTGATGAGCAATTGCGTTTCGGGCGAAGAGCCGAATATTTTAAAGGAGCCGTAGTCAAAGTAGAACAGGTACGGCGACGGATTGATGGAGCGTAGGGCCCGGTACACGTTGAACTCGTCGCCGGTAAAACCCTGCTGAAACCGCCGCGAGAGCACAATCTGAAACACGTCGCCGCGCTGGCAGTGCTGCTGGCCCTGCGCCAACACCTTCAGAAACTCCTCATCGGTCTGGTTGGTGAGTTCCTCGCCGGTTGCCTTGAACTTGAAATCGGGCAAGGAAGGGTTCCGAATCAGGTTTACTAGGCGCGTCAGGCCATCTTCATCTACGTGCTGTCCGGCCAGCGTGTGCTCAAACACATACAGCTCGTTGCGGAAGTGGTTGACGGCAATAACGTAGCGGTAGGTGCTGTACAGGATATCCGGCGTGTTGCCGGCCGGCTGCTTACCCGTGTTCAGCTCCAGATCCTCGAAGTACTGTACCGCCTCGTAGCCCAGGTAGCCAAACAGCCCGCCCGTAATAAAATCGTGGCCCGTATCCTCGGTCTGAAAGCAGCTAGCAAACTCCTGCAGCCGTTCCAGCGCCTGCCGGGGCTCGGCCAGGGTTTCGGTTTCGGTAGTGTCGTCGGGGAACGTGAGGGTCAGTTCACGGTCGTTGAGCTCAAACCGGGCCAGGGGGTCGAAGGCCAGGTAGCTGAAGGCGTTCTGTTGGCCGTGGTAATCGGAGCTTTCCAGCAGAATGCAGTTGGCGTACCGGTCGCGCAGCCGCAAATAAAGACCTACCGGCGTAACGGTATCGGCCAGAACGCGCAGGTAACGGGTGTTGAGCTGGAAGTGGTGCATAGGGCAAGCTGGTGTTGATGGTTGAGGTTGACCAGTGCCGGGAATAAAAAAAGCCCGGCTGAGCGGCCGGGCTTTTGAGCAGATGCGAAGAGGTTATTCAGATGACCTTAGCGCACGCACAGGATGTCCCGTCCGGAATTTCCGTAAGGCCACCACCACGCTTGCTGAGTCATTGAGAAAGTCATTGCCAGAATTAAGTTGAGGCGTTGAACGGGGGCAAAGGTAAGTTCAGTTTGTTTTCCTGCAAGAAGAAGCCCGAATTTTTTATCCCGAGTACTGCTCAGCTTACTCTTTCACCAGCAGCTGGCTTCCTAGGGCTGCTCCGGCCCGCAACCGTAACAGGTAGCTTCCTTTTGTCAACCGATCCAACGCCAGGCTCTCTCCTGATTTTACTTTCTCTTTTAGTACCGCACGGCCCGTCATATCCCGAATTTCGAGATGCGCCGCCCTGATGCCAGCGGGCAACTGAAAAGTTAAGCGGTTGGTGGCTGGATTCGGAAACGCACTGAATGCCAACTCCGCTTCGGTGCGGTTGCCTGTGCGCACGGCCGGTTTCATCAGCCACGTGTACGCCGCCGAAAACTCCCGCTTCCAGAACCATTCAGCGTGCTTGCCATCGGGGGGCGTAGTGAAATACAAATTGGCAGTTGGCACCCCCGCGCGGCCTAGCGAATCACGTATGGCCTGCATAAGGGGCACCATGGTTTCGCTTTCTGTGGTGCCACTCACAAAGTAAAAGCGGGTATCGGGCTGCGGCCGATGCTGGCGCAGGTACTGGAACAAAGAGTCTTTGGCAAACCAAAACGCCGGCGAAAACACGCCTACTTTACTATATACCTGGGGGTAGCGAAGTGCCGCGTATGTAGATATAAGCCCGCCCATGCTGCTGCCAGCTATGCCCGTATATTCCCGCCCTGTCAGGGTGCGGAAGGTAGCATCCACATACGGCTTCAGCGTCTGAACCATGAAGTCAACGTACTGCTGTCCTTGCCCGCCGCCGTATTCTGGGTTTTTCCAGGGAGAGAGTTCATTCAGCCGCTCGCCTCCCCCATTGTCTACGGCCACCACAATGCTGCCCGTCACATTAAAGCCTTGCTGTTGCAGCTGAGCTAGGGTTTCATCTACGCCCCATTCGCCCGAGAAGCTGGTACAGGCATCGAATACGTTCTGGCCGTCGTGCATGTACACTACCGGATAGCGCTTGGCCGGCGCAGCAGCATAGTCGTTGGGCAGATACACCCATACTCGGCGTGTACGCCCTAGTTGCGGCATCGCAAATTCCGCACTAATGATTTGGACGTTGGGCCGAAGCGCCGTGCTTACACAAGCGGGCGCCGGACTGCCCTGGTCTTTCCAGTTGGCCACCTGCAACTCCACCGTAGCCGGCTCCCGGCCTACGCTGTAGCGACGGTTGCTCACGTCTGCTCCTTGCTTGTCCGTTTCTACAGCAGCCCATGAGCCTCTCGTAATTTTAAACTCCAGCGCACCTGTGGCAGCTGCTGGTAGCAACAACTCATAAGTACCATTCGGCTGGCGGGTGAAGGCATAGGCCTTATCAGCCGGTTGCCAACCATTGCTACTACCAGCCATGTAAAGTACTGAGCCAGCAGGAGTTTGGGCAGGTAAGCCTGTTATTCGAAAAACGGTCTGTGCTCTCGCGGTCAGGAAAGTAAACAGAACCAGAAAGACACCACAGAGGGAAGTTTTCATACAACGAGCAATATGTTACAGGCTGCAAGCTACGGCTACTAGCTACTCAACTGAAAGCGAGTACTTACATTCTCATCATTAGTAAAGCCATGGAGCAGTAATCCCCTAATTATCGATTAAAGACAATCTGCACTTTTCCATGAAAATCACTTTTATATCTTACTTTTTTAAGCACTATCACCAGTAAGTAAGCCCTTACCAGAATTAAAAATTAATCGGCATACTATCTCCGAATTCCCATGTAGTTTACCTACTAAAAGCCGTTCAGGAATAGCCTAGATTTTATGCAAATTATTTTCCGTGAAAGTGGCAAAATATCGACTTCGCACTGTTGCTAAATTGACAATATACAATGAGTCAGATTTTATCATTATCCTCCGTTAGCTAGTAGTTTATTTCATCTACACCTCTGAAATAAAGGCCTCATCACCACCATAACTGCCAATCAGGAGAAAATCGTATCAATTCAGCACCACTTATAATCTAAATACCCACTTTCGCTAGGGCTATAAGGAAGCAAAACGTTTTAACAACATCAAGCAATACAGCACTACTTAAAGTCAACAGAGAACAAGCGTTTTAGTAAACTACTTATGCCGCTAAAACCATGTAGGGGTTGCTTTTTTGTTTAAAAGCACTGGTTTATTCATCTAGTCAACCTAGTGTTTTAGAGGCTCAGACAGCTACGGCTCTCCCTGTCCCCTGCATAAATGAAGACCAACAGGCACTAAGTCCAATTATCACTATACCTGCTTCGCCCCATAAGGCCATTGTTTTTGTTGGCACCAACACTTTAACTTGCGTTGTTTCTCAACTGATTTGGTGATGTTGAACGTGGGCAAACGCAGAGATGAAGCCGGCAATACTCGTCGCATTAATCACTGCAGCAGCCCTAATTAGGACCACTAAATTCCCACTCCGGTCAGTCCGGAAAAATCCATTTCAACCCCTAACTTTTTTTCAATGAAACACCCCTATCTAGCGAAACTGGCGCTGCCTCTCCTGTGCGCAGGTGTGAGCGTTAGCAGCGCATACGCGCAGGGAATCGGGACGGTAAGCGGCCGTGTGCTGGACGAAAAGGGCGAAGGCATGCCCGGAGTAACGGTAATCGTGGAAGGCACCAACCTCGGTGGCTCCACTAACTCCGACGGTACCTTCTCGATTCAGAACGTTCCCTCCGGCCCCCACACGCTGGTGATGTCGTTCGTGAGCTACACTACGCAGCGTCAGTCAATCAACGTTACGGCCGGTCAGAACACGGCAGTAGCAGCCGTAACGCTGTCGGAAAACACTACCCTACTCAACGAAGCAGTTGTAATTGGTTACGGTACCCAGCGTAAGCAAGACGTTACCGGTGCCGTATCTACGGTACAGGCCAAGGACTTTGTACAGGGCCAGGTAACCAACCCCGAGCAACTGGTGCAGGGTAAAATTGCCGGCGTAAGCATTACCACTGGCGGCGGTGCTCCTGGTGCTGCTTCTACGGTCCGTATTCGTGGTAACTCTTCCCTGAACGCCAACAACGACCCGTTGTATGTAATTGATGGCGTTCCGGTTGATAAAGAAGGTATTTCGGGTGCTTCTAACCCGCTTAGCCTTATTAACCCCAACGATATTGAGAGCGTAACTGTACTGAAAGACGCTTCGGCCACGGCCATCTATGGTAACCGCGCCTCTAACGGTGTTATTCTGGTTACTACTAAGAAGGGTCTGCAGGGCGAAAAACTAACGGTTAATCTTTCCTCACAAACCTCGGTTTCTAAGCGCACCAAAACCTACGACGTTCTTAACGCGCAGGAGTTTGCTGACATCATACGCGAGAATGGCTCCACGAGCCAAATTGCTACGCTCGGCGCAGCCTCAACCGATTGGCAGGAAGAAATTTTCCGCACTGCTACTACTTTCGACAACAACGTAAGCCTGACGGGCAGCGCGGCCAAAATTCCTTTCCGGATATCCTATGGCAACCTGCAGCAGGAAGGTATTGTCATCACAAACAAGCTGAAGCGTAATTCAGGCTCCATTAGCCTCTCGCCAATGCTGTTTAATGACCGCCTGCGCATTGACATTAATGCGAAAGGAACTCAGGTTGATAACCGCTTCATTGATGCAGGCCAGATTGGCAACGCCGTTCTGTTTGACCCAACGCAGCCCGTACGTAGCGATGAAGCCCGCTATGCTCCCTATGGTGGCTACTTCCAGTTTCTGCAAAGCAATGGCAACCCCCTGGGCCTGGCCATTGGTAACCCGGTAGCAGCACTGAACAACGTGAACAACGTTAGTGATGTAAAGCGTCTGATTGGCAATGTGCAGTTCGACTATAAAATTCACGGTATCGAGGGCCTGCGTGCTAACCTGAACTTGGCTACCGACATTGCGCGCGGCGAAGGTTCAGCTACTACTAGCCTGGCAGATTTCGGCAACTTCCTCAACCAAGGCCGCTTCACGCAGTACAACCAGAAGAAGGACATGCGCCTGCTGGAAGGCTACCTGGCGTACGGTAAGCAGTTTGGTGGCACCCGCTTCGATATTCAGGCAGGTCACTCCTATCAGGATTTTGTCAACAAAGGCGACAACTTCCTCGACTACCGCTTTGACCGGACTACCCTGGTTAACCCCGCCGATGAGCTGACTGTGCCGGGCTACTATTCTAAGCTCGTTCTGCTCTCTTACTTTGGCCGGACCACTTTCAACATCAAGGACCGCTACCTGCTCACGGCTACTGTTCGGAACGATAACACTTCACGCTTCGCCGATGGCGAGCGGAGCGGTATTTTCCCAGCAGTTGGCTTGGGCTGGCGCCTGAAAGGAGAAGAATTCCTCTCCAATAACAACACCATTTCGGAGCTGAAGCTGCGTGCCGGCTGGGGCCGCACCGGCCAGCAGGACATTGGGGGTGTATACGACTACCTCCCCCGCTACCGGGTAGGCAATGCTGCCGCTCAGTATAATGGCGTTGGAACATTACGTCCATCAGGCTACAACCAAGGTCTGCGTTGGGAAACCACTACTACCTGGAACGTTGGTTTGGACTACGGCTTCCTGGAAAACCGTGTTTCGGGCTCTATCGATGCCTACGAGCGCACTTCCAGCGACCTGCTTTCTCTGGTAAACGTAGCTGCTGGCTCTAACCTGACTAACCAGCTGAACGCTAACATTGGCTCGCTGCGCAACCGTGGTGTTGAACTGAACCTCAACGTGATTCCAGTTCGCTCCGAGAGCTGGAACTGGGATGTTAACTTCAACGTCGCCTACAATAAAAACGAAATCACTGAGCTAGGTGACCAGCAAGAAGGGTTCGAAGGTTATCTGACCGGTGGTATACCCGGTGGTACCGGCAGCACTATTCAGGTGAACTCCGTAGGCTCTCCCAACAACGCCTTCTACGTGCGTCAGCAGGTATATGGCGCCGATGGCCGGCCGCTTGAAGGCATCTATGTTGACCGCAACGGCGATGGCACTATCAACGAGCGTGACAACTACCGCTACAAGCAGCCTGCTCCGCTGGCTGTACTAGGCTTCTCTTCCAACGTAGCCTATAAAAAGGTAAACCTGTCGTTCCTGTTGCGTGGCAACGTAGGCAACTACGTGTACAACTCTATTGCTGCTAACCTCGGCAACTTCTCCAACGCGCAGGGCTCTACCAACTACCTGCTCAACTTGCCAACTGATATCCGCAACACGGGTTTCAACACGCAGCAACTGTTCTCTGACTACTATCTGGAGAACGGCTCATTTGTTCGGTGTGAGAACATCACGCTGGGCTACAACGTGGGCAAAGTTTTCAGCGAGAAAGCAAACCTTCGTTTAACTGGTGCTGTTCAGAATGCATTCCTCATTACCAAGTACAATGGACTTGATCCTGAGATAGCTGGCGGCATCGACAACAACTTTTACCCCCGCGCCCGCACGTTCACCTTTGGCTTAAACGTAGGCTTCTAATATTCCCACCCATGAATAAACATGTAATCCGTGGCTTCGTCGTTGCGGCGACCGGCTTGGCGCTATCTGCGGGCAGCACCTCTTGCACTAGCGAGCTTGATCAGACGCCTAAATATGAGCTTACTCCTGATAAAGTATACGTAGACCTGAACGGCTATCGTCAGGTACTGGCTAAGCTGTACGCCGGCTTCGCCCTGACCGGCCAGCAAGGCCCTGCAGGCGCTGGTGATATTGGTGGCATTGACGAGGGTACTTCCGACTACATTCGTCAGCTGTGGAGCGCACAAGAGCTTACCACCGACGAGGCGACTATCGTGTGGAACGACTTGGGCCTTCGGGATTGGCACAACATGAACTGGGATTCCAGCAACCCGCTGATCCGTGGTTTGTATAGCCGCATCTATTTCGAAATAGCTGCCTGCAACGAGTTCATCCGCGAAGCATCAGACGATAAGCTCTCTTCGCGTCTGCAAGGTGCTGATGCCACATCGGCTAAGCGTTTCCGCGCCGAAGCCCGCTTCCTGCGCGCTGTGGCGTACATGCACGTAATCGACTTGTTCGGTAACGGTCCGTTTGTAACGGAAAGCGATGCCGTTGGCTTTGCTAAACCTAAGTATGCGACTCGCCAAGAGCTGTTCACGTATGTTGAGAAGGAACTAACTGCACTGGCAGCTGATCCTGACTTCGCGGAGCCTCGCTCTAATGAGTATGCCCGCGTAGACAAGTCGGCAGCTTGGGCCATGTTGGCGCGTCTGTACCTGAATGCTCAGGTATACACCGGCACCCAGCGCTGGAACGATGCGGCTGCTCAGGCTAAGAAAGTAATTGACGCTGGCTATACGCTGTCAACTACTGGAGCCGGTACTGTGGCCTCGCCTTACGCTCGCCTCTTCCTGGCCGACAACAACACGGCTCCGGCTCGCAATGAAATCATCTGGCCTGTTGCCTTCGACGTGAACAGCACGCAGAGCTACGGCGGTACTACCTTCCTGGTGAACGGTGCTACTGGCCAGAACGCTGGATGGCAGGCTCGGGTGGGCATGGGTACTGGTTGGGGCGGTATTCGCACCACCAAATCCCTGTTTGATCTGTTCCAGAACCCAAGCGGCGGCATTACCTCTGACACGACCAAAGATACGCGTGGTCGTTTCTGGGTGAAGAAAGTAGACGGCAGTGCCCGTCCGTTAGAAATCACCGACCTCTACAATTTCGAAGAAGGCTTTGGTGTAATTAAGTACCGCAACGTAAACTCGGCCGGTCAGGGGCAGGGTGGTGCTCAAAACTTCTCGGGCGTTGATTTTCCCATGATTCGTCTGTCTGAAGTGATGCTTACCTATGCTGAAGCAGTAGTGCGCGGCGGCACCGGCGACCGGGCTTTGGCCTTGAAATACGTGAACGATATCCGGGCACGGGCCTTCAACAATCAGCCTGGCAGCGCTATCAATGACTCGCAGCTTAACCTCAACTTCCTGATCGATGAGCGGGGCCGTGAGCTGTTCTGGGAAGGCTACCGCCGCACCGACCTCATCCGCTTCGGCCGGTTCGTAGAGGGTTCTTACCTGTGGCCCTTCAAGGGTGGTGTAGCCAACGGGCGTGCTGTGGAACCTTTCCGGGTTCTGTTCCCCATTCCGGCTGCTGATCTGGCTGTAAACCAAAATCTGAAGCAGAACACTGGGTATTAATTCCGGTTTGTCCTTAATCGGGAACCAGCAATGGCTGGTTCCCGGTTTAGCCGGTACATACCCAATAAATTCCCACTTTCATCAGTTTCAATATGAATCATTTTACCAAACTAGCAGGGCTTGGCTTAGTTGCTACCTTGTTTCTGGCTTCCTGCGAGAAGGACGAAGACCGTGTGGTTCTGCAGACGGGAACCCCTGTAGCCTTGACTTCGTCGGCTACTACAGCAGTTTTGATGCAGGATAAGGCTTCTGCAACTGCTGTAACTTATACTTGGACTCCTGCTTCTTTCGGATATCAGGCTGCTGTAAAATACATTCTGCAGTTCGATAAGAAAGGTGGCAACTTCACAGCACCAATCGAAATCGAGGCTGGCAATGCCACTACGCGTGCTCTGACGGTTGCTGAGCTGAATAGTGTGCTTATCCGCCTGAAAATGGCTCCTGGCGCCGTAGGTAATGTTGATGTGCGTGTAGTAGCTAGCGTAGGTGCTAGCACTGCTCCAATGATGTCATCGGTTACCTCCTTGTCAGGAACGCCCTACTTGGTGTTCATCGAGTACCCTTCTATTTACGTACCCGGCAGCCACCAGGGCTGGTCTCCTGATAAGGCTCCATTCCTGGCTTCTGTTAATAACGACAAGAAGTACGAAGGCTACGTGAATTTTGCTGATGCCAACACGGAGTTCAAGTTTACCGCTGCTCGTACCTGGGATTTGAACTATGGTCTTGATGGACCTACGGCGACAAGCGCACTTAAGCAAAACGGCGACAATATTAAGGCTGCTGTTCCTGGATATTATCGCCTCAACGTTGACCTGAACACGTTGAAGTATACGGCGGTTAAGACCTCGTGGGCGGTTATTGGAGCTGCAACTCCAGGCGGCTGGGATTCTGAAACCAAAATGACTTATGATGCTGCCAAGCAGGTTTGGACCGTAACCCTGCCGCTGAAAGCGGATGAGTTGAAATTCCGTGCCAACAACGACTGGGCTATCAACATGGGTGATAAGGGTGCTGACGGCATGCCTGATTACGATGGCGACAACATCAAAGTAGGTGCCGCTGGTACATATACCGTTACCCTCGACTTGAGCAAAGGAGCTGGTAACTATAGCTACTCCATCGAGAAGTAAGCTTAACACGCTTCGTATGCAAAACAAAAGAGCTGTCGAGAGACAGCTCTTTTGTTTTTATAGCCATTTCCAAGCTAGGAAGGGCGCACTTAAGTACGGCGTTGGATAGCACTGTTGAGGAAAAGGGCTTTTGGAATTGGCTTTGCATTTTTTTCTGCCAGAATCTTTTCCATGTTTTGTCGTTTCGATACGCGAATTATGGGTTTAGAGCTACCTTAGCTAGCTTTCCATTTTTCTTCACCTTTCCAACCGGATATGATTCTTATTGCCGACGGTGGCTCGACCAAGAGCAGTTGGTGTCAGCTTAGCGAAGCTGGCAACCGTGTATACTTCAATACGGAGGGCTACAACCCTGATTTTGTGAGCACAGCCGATGTGGTGACTTCACTCGAGAAGAATCTGCCGGATACACTGCCGCGCCCGGAAGTAACGGAAGTGTTTTACTACGGAGCAGGAGTATCGTCAGCCAAGAAGGCCGAAGTGCTAGCCAAAGCCATGCGTCAGGTGTTCCCGAATGCCAACGTTGTAGTTGACCATGACCTGCTGGCATCTGCTAGGGCCCTGCTGGGCCGCAAGGCCGGCTTTGCAGCCATCTTGGGTACTGGTACCAACTCCTGCCTCTACGACGGCACCAAAATCACGTACAACGTGGATTCGCTAGGCTACTTCCTGGGGGATGAAGGAAGCGGTTCGTTTATTGGCAAACGCCTGCTCCGCGACTACCTGCGCGGGTTGCTGCCCGATGGGTTGCAGGATATTTTTCAGGAGGAGTTCAAGCTTACCCGCGAGGACATTCTGGACCGGCTATACAACCAGCCGCTGCCCAACCGTTTCTTGGCCAGCTTTGCCAAGTTCACCTACGACCATAACAACATCAGCTATTGCCGCGAAATTGTGCTGCAAGGTTTCGAAACCTTCTTTGCCAACATCGTGCGCCACTACCCCCGCTACCAGGAGTATACCTTCAACTGCATCGGCTCGGTGGGGTATAATTTCCGCGACGCACTCAGCCAAGTGGCTCGTGACCATGGCATGGAAGTCGGTAAAATCATCCGCTCCCCTATCGATGATCTGGTTGCCTTCCACGAAGAAGAGCTTCGCAACAAATAAGTCTGGAGTATCTGCTTCGGCAGTTGGTGCACTTTGTGTTACGTAAGCACCTAGTAAACAGAAGAGGCCTCCCTGCTTGTGCAGGGAGGCCTCTTCTGTTTACTAGGTGCTTACCAGCCGGCAACTGGTTTGCCGGCTGGTAAGGCAGCTTACTTCTGAACTACTAACCGGATGGATTGCTGCTGCTCGCCGGTGGTCAGGCGCACTAGGTACACGCCATTGGCCAACGTACCCGTGGGCAGCTCCACCTCATGCGCGCCAGCAGCCTGCCGAGTGGCTGGCAGCGTCTGAACAGTGGCGCCCAGTAGGTTGGATACCGTAATCTGGACGTTAGCCGTGCGGGGCAGTTCGTAGCGCAGCTGTGCAACGGCACCAGCCGGGTTAGGCAAAGCTACCAATTGCAGCACAGCAGCATCGCGCTGGCTCTTGGTGGAAAGCACCGTGCCAAGTGGCTTGGCCACTTTCTTCGACAGGTATACAATGTACTGGCCGGGAGCCAGCGTGAAGGTGCTATCTGTCTTGTTGATTTTGAGGCTGGTACCATCGAGGTAGTTGTACCACGTACCGGTTTTCTGGAACTTGGGGTTTACCGTAGCCGACTTCACATCGAAGTTGCCGAGTACCGTCACGTTCTGGTCGGCGTTGTTGAGGTGGATGGTCTTTACGGCACCACTCACATCCTGCGTGAAGGCGGTGAAGTTCTCAAATACCGGCTCGTCCTTCTTCAACTGAATCAGGCTGCGGTATACATCGTAGAGCCGACGACGGTTGGCGTTTCTGTAGTAATCCCACAGGGCCGGTTTGTTGCTGAGTTTGCAGCTCTGGTCTTTGCCATACTGGTCGGCCGAACCGTTGTCACCGGGCAGTGTGCCATCGGTGCACATGAAGATCGACTTATCGTAGCCTACTTCGCCAAACTGCCAGATCATACGAGGACCGGGCACCGTGAAGAAGAAAGCAGCGGCTGCTTCCTGACGAGCCAGTGCCGTGTTCAGGTCTTTCACGGAGTAGCTGCCGGAGCTGTTACCGAAACGCAGGTTTTTGTACATCAGGCGCTGCTCGTCGTGGCTTTCCATGTAGGTCACGAGGTTGGGCATAGTCCAGGTACGCTCCTTGTAGTATCCCCAGTTGAAGTTTGACTTACCATTCTCGTGGTAGCCCATGGTGGCCTCGTTGTAGTTGCTGTTCAGGTTGCCCCACAGCATCATGCCATAGTCGGCCAGCACTTTGCCTTCCGTGTTGGCAGCAAATGACTCCAGTATGGGGTATGACGTAGCGTCAACGCTGATCTGGTAGTTGTAATAGTCTTTCCAGATATCAACGCGCGACTGGTCGTAAACGGCATCGTATGTGGCTTCGGTTTTCTGCACCTGGCTGAAACCACCAGCCAAATCGTAGCGGTAGCCATCAATGTGGTACTCTGTTAGCCAGTGCTTAATTACCTGCTTGGTGAAGTACTTGGTGTAGGCGCTTTCGTGGTTGAAGTCGTAACCTACGTTGTAGGGGTGCTTGGCAGAGGTGTTGAACCACGGGCTAGTAGCCGACGGATTGCCATTCTCGAAGTACATCTGCACCATGGGACCTTGGCCAAAGGAATGGTTCAGAACCATATCCAACACCACGGCAATGCCGCGCTTGTGCGCCTCATCTACCAGCTTTTTCAGGTCGTTTTTAGTACCGTAGTATTTGTCCGGAGCGAAGAAGAACGATGGGTTGTATCCCCAGCTTTCGTTGCCTTCAAACTCATTTACCGGCATCAGCTCCAGTACGTTCACGCCTAGGCGCTTGAGGTAGTCAAGCGAGTCGGTTACGGTTTTGTAATCGTGGCGAGCCACAAAGTCGCGCACCAATAACTCGTAAATCACCATATCGGTGCGCTTCGGGCGCGCAAAATTGGTCACCTGCCAAGCATATGTAGGGGCATTGCTTTGCAATACTGATACAATACCGGTGGTTTTGCCCACTGGGTAAGGCTTCAGATTAGGATACGTAATGGCCGGAATATACTGGTCGTTGTTGGGGTCCAGTACCTTTTCGGTGTAGGGGTCGGCTACGCGCAGATTCTCATCTATCAGAAACTGGTACGCGTACTCTTGGCCGGCCGTAAGGCCATCAATTTGTACCCACCAGCGGCCATTAGCAGCATCAGTAGCGCTGGTTTTCTTAAGCTGATACGTGGCGGACGGCTGCCAATCGTTGAAATCACCGATTACATACACGGACTGTTTGCCAGGAGCGGTAAGCGCAATAACGGCCGAGGTGCCGTTGTTCAGATACGTCACACCGTCTTTGCGAGCGCCGGTTGGCAGCTCAGCGGTTGCGGTGGCTACGCGCACCAGCACATTGAGTGTACTGGATACCGTGTTGGCGCCGCTTGTAGCCGTTAGGCGTAGTACGTTGGTACCGGCTTGCGTAACGGGCACGTTAGCCGTGAGCGTAGTAGCGTTGGTTTGCTGAGCTACCTGGGTGCCGTTCAGTGTGAGCGTAAGTGTAGAGGCAGTAGAAGCCACACCGGTTACCGCCACGGTTTCGCCGCTGTTTCTAAAGATAGGGTTGCCATTCTGAGCCACCGGGCTGGTGAACCCAACCGAGAAAGCGCCCTGGGCTACATCAATCAGAATATCGGTGTTGCCTTCTCCTTTGCCTTCTGGAGTTCCGCCGGTGCCACGGAATACCATGGCCAGCTTCAGGATGGTTTCGGCGCTAGTCAGGCCGGGGTAGTACGTGCGCGGTGTAAACGTGATGCTATACTTACCATTGCCTAGCGGGGTCATTTTTTCGGCGGCCGTAGGAGCCGAAAAGCTGGTGCCTTTTACGTGTTTCCAGTCGGAGTTGGAAGTGCTCTGGTTGGTGATGACACCCGTCCAGATAAACACGTCGCCGGTGTAATTGGCTAATGCTTTATTGCCCTGCTTGGTATCATACGTCAGCGTGACGGCATCCGTATCGCGGAAGAACGTGGGCTGGGCCGTTACCACCTGAGCCCAGGAAACCGGAATTCCGGCCAATAGAGCGACTAGGGTGAATAAAAGTCGAAGTGTTTTCATGAAAAAGTAAGGTTGGGAATTTTAGAAAGTGCAGCTTGAGTACAATGCTGTATTGACTTGCCAGCGGTACACACCCGGCAACTTAGCGCAAGGGGGCATTAAAGATAGGCGAAAGCAGGCTATTCAACCAAGGCGCTAGTGGGTTTTATCGTAGCTTTAAGCACCTTTTAATCTTTTTGTGCTTCCTGCAGATTCATGCCTACTGCTCACCTTCGTTTCTGGCTAGCCCAGAGCCTGCTACGGTGGAGGTTACTGGCAGCCAGCCTGCTAGTTACGGGAGCCGCCCACGGGCAGGCGCCAACCGTAGCCAGAGCTATGGCACTGACAGCAAACCAACCGATTGAGGCCGGCCAGTTGTCTAGTAACCATGCTTTCCCTGACTCAACCCTCGCCTCTACTAGCCCTGCTTCCAACCCAAACCTATTGAGCCGGCGCCTGCCAGTGCTGGCGGGCGGCTTGGTGGTGTCGTACTCTGCTACCCTCTATCTGCTAAGCAAGGGCTGGTACACCGGCGAGCGGAGCCCCCTGCATTGGTTTAATGATTGGCCCGAATGGAAGCAGATGGACAAGGCCGGCCACTTCTGGGGGGCTTTTCATGAGAGCCGCGGCGCCGTGGATATGCTCCGATGGGCCGGCGTGCCCGACCGGCGGGCGCTCTGGTATGGTGGTTTCGTAGGTTTTATGCTGCAAAGCCCCATTGAACTGCTGGATGGCCGTGACCCACTCTATGGGGCTTCAGCTACTGATTTGGGAGCCAACTTGCTGGGCTCGGTGGGCCTAATTGGGCAGCAGCTGGCCTGGAACGAGGTCCGCATCATGCCCAAATACTCGTTTCATACTACCCGCTACTCCGGCCTGCGCCCCAACGTACTAGGCCGAAGCCTGGCCGAAAAGCACCTGAAAGATTACAATGGCCAAACCTACTGGCTGTGTGTGGATGTAGGTGCCTGGATGCCGGCTGCCTCACGCTGGCCCCGCTGGCTGCAGCCGGCCGTGGGCTACGGCGCGCAACAAATGGTCTATAACGACCCTGATGCCAATGCGGCCCTTGGCCTCTACCCCTACCGCCAGTACTACCTCTCGCTGGATGTTGATTTGCGCCACATTCCTACCCGCTCCAAGCTTCTGAAGCGCGTGTTTTACGTGGCCAGCATCTTCCACCTGCCCGCGCCAGCGCTGGAGTGGAACTCGCGGCGGGGCCTGGTCATGCACGGGCTGTATTACTAGGCCTCGCACCGACTGCAACCCTATCAAACCGATTAGCCGGTCCGCGCCGTACTAAGCCAAACGATGCGGGCCGATTTGCCCGTTACCTTTGTTTACTCCATTCCACCCGATTTTTTTGTTTTAGTTGATATGAACGTAGGAGACAGAGTCCGCCTGCTTACCGGCCGCGAAGAAGGCATCATCACCCGCCTGCTCAGCGACGAGCTGGTTGAGGTAGCCATTGATAATGATTTCACTATTCCGGTGCTGCGCCGCGAAGTGGTGGTAGTAGCTGCTGAAGAAACCAAAGCGTTTGGCCAGAGCGCTGCCTCCGTCGCTGCTGAAAAGAAAGCCGCCACCACCGGCGCCAACCGTGCTGCCAAAGCCGCCGGGGTTCCGGCCGCGCCGGCACCTAGTAAAACGGAAGGCCCGGCCCCCATCAAGGCCGATAAAGACCTGGCCCCACCCGTTCAGAAAGGCTTGTATCTGGCCCTGACACACCAGTCGCCGGAGCTGCTGGCCCTACAAATCGTGAACCATACTGACCGGGAAGTGCTGTACACTTTCGGGGAGGAGCGCAACGGCCAGTACCGCGCGTTATCGGCCGAGAAGCTGGCAGCTAAGTCGGCGAGCAAGCCGCTGGGGCACTGGCACCTGAAGGACTTCGACCAATGGCCCGCCGCCGTAGTGCAATTACTACCCTACCAGCTGAACGGAACCACGGCCTACGAGCTACTCACCAAGCGCTTGCAGTTCAAGGCGTCCAGCTTCTATACCAGCCGTCAGCCCAACGTGCCCGTACTGCAGCGCGAGGCCTACATCTTCCAGCTGGATGAGAAGCCGGCTGCGCCGGTAGCCATTGCGCCCGAAAAGCTGGCCGAAACCCTTAAGGCCCAACTCAGTGGCAACGCGCCCGCTAAGCCGGCTGCCGTGGCACCAGCTCCCGAGCCTGCTAAAGCCCTGGTAGCACCACCCCACGAGGTAGACCTGCACTTGGAAGCTCTCATGCCAGAAGGCGGCACAGAAGGCATGAGCAATACCGCCATCCTGAAGCTCCAGCTCGAAGCCTTTGAGGATACGCTCAGCCGCGCCCTAGCCACCAATATGCACGAAATCGTGTTTATCCACGGCTCCGGTAATGGCACGCTGCGCAAAGAGCTGCACAAGCTACTGAGCCGCAACCGCGACATCAAGTTCTTCGAGGACTCGCAGAAGGAGAAGTTCGGCTACGGCGCTACCCTAGTGCGGTTGAAGTAACCAGTTAACTTACTTAAAACGTCATTCTGAGAGAAGCGAAGAACCTCGCTTGAATCGTTGCAGAGCTATTCTCAACGGAGCAGGCAAGATTCTTCGCTTCTCTCAGAATGACGTTTTTTTTATTTCAATCCATGTTGCCTAGGCTGAAACCTGCGCAACCGTGGGCGGCATCTGGTTACTTTGCGGCAGACCTATTTTTCCCGCATGAAACTTCCCGCGCTTCTCGCTGCCTCTCTCCTCGCTTTCACTGCTGCGGCTCAGCAACTGCCGGTTCCGCGCAATCTGCAGGCTACCTACGCCAAAGGCACCCGCGCCGAGTCAGGCCTACCGGGTCCCAATTACTGGCAGAACTCCGCCGACTATAAGCTCAACGTCAGCTTTAACCCAACTTCGCGGCTAGTGGCGGGCACCGTAACGATTGCCTATCATAACCAAAGCCCCGACTCGTTGCGCCAGCTTTTGCTGAAGCTCTACCCCAACCTGTACCAGAAAGGAGCACCGCGGGCTTCCGGCATCAGTGCGGCAGATGTGAGCGAGGGCGTGAAGATTACCAAATTGACCATCAATGGCCAGCCCGTAGATGTGGCACAACTCCGCGCCGACTTTACCAACCTGACGGTACCGGTACGGCAGGCCATTGGCCCCAAGCAAACTGCGCAAGTTTCCATCACCTACTCCTACATTCTCAACAAAGGCTCCCACACGCGCACCGGCGAGGTAGAGCCTAACGCGAATTTTATAGCCTACTTCTTTCCGCGCATTGCGGTGTACGATGATATCGACGGCTGGAACCGCAACCCCTACAACGGCTCCCAGGAGTTCTACAACGACTTCGCCAACTTCTCGGCCGACATTACCGTGCCCAAGAACTTTGTGGTGTGGGCCACCGGCGACCTCACCAATGCCGACAAAGTACTAGGTAAGAAATACGCCCAAAGGCTGCAGGAAGCCGAGAAAAAGGACGGCATTACCAGCATCATTACGGAAGCCGACCTAAAGGCGGGCGGTATCACCGCCCCGAATGCCCAAAACACCTGGCACTTCGAAGCCAAGAACGTTACAGACTTTGTGTTTGCTACCACCGACCACTACGTATGGCAGGCCAGCAGCCTTGTGGTGGACCCCGCAACCAAGCGCCGCACCCGCGTAGATGCCGTGTACAACACCAAGCACAAAGACTACGAGGAGGTGATTCACTTCGCCCGCAAAACGGTGGAGGCTATGTCGTATACCTTCCCGAAGTGGCCCTTCCCCTACTCCCACGAAACCATCTTCGATGGCCTCGACCAGATGGAGTACCCCATGATGGTGAACGATAACCCCACCAGCACCCGCGAGGACGCTATTACGCTCACCGACCACGAGATTTTCCATACGATGTTCCCATTCTATATGGGCATCAACGAAACCAAGTACGGCTGGATGGACGAGGGCTGGGCCACCATCGGCGAGTGGTTGATTTCCGGCATAATCGACCCCAAACTCGACGACGACTATGGCATAGCACCTTACGCTGCTGCTGCGGCTACGGAGGTAGATGTGCCCATTACCACGCTTAGCACCCAGCAAACCGGAACCGCCTTCTTCCTCAACTCCTACCCTAAGCCGGGCTTGGGCTACCTCTACGTGAAGGATATGCTCGGTGACGAGTTGTTCACGAAGGCGCTGCATACCTACATCCGCAACTGGAACGGCAAGCACCCCATGCCCTACGACTTCTTCAACTCGATGAACGCCGGGGCGGGACGCAACCTCAACTGGTTCTGGCAGCGCTGGTTTTTCGATAGCGGCTACCCCGATCTGGCCATCCAAACCGTCACGAAAACCGGCGCTGGCTACGATGTGGTAGTGGAATCCAAAGGCACCAAGCCCGTCCCCGTTGACTTGACGGTTACGTACGCCGATAACTCCACTGAGAAAATCCACCGCACCATTGCCGTTTGGGAATCCGGCACCCGCACCGTCACGGTGCCCATTGCCTCCACTAAAGTCGTGAAGCAGTTAAAGCTAGGCGCTACCCTAGTACCCGACAGCTACCCGAAGGATAATGTATGGGTAGTAAAGTAGGTTATTGCTTGTAGCAAAAAGCAGTGTATGAGAAAGAAGACTGCTCATGACCGTAATGGCTTTGGTTTAACTGATTACATCGGTTTAGCCGTCATGGCAGGTGTTCTGTATTTATTTGTCAGTCGACTTATCATAGGGTCTCAGATGAGTAAACGGCTTGATAGCGAGCGAACATCTATCATTGTTGGGCATATTAATAATGACAAAGAGTTCTTTGGTAATAGCCCTGTTAGCTGGCAATATTATTATCGTTACTACTTCAAAATAGATGGTATTAAATACTTTGGCGACAGTCGTGATCCTAGTAAAAAGCCAGGTGACACACTTGCTGTCCGCTATTATATTCCAGATCCTAATATTAACGAACCAGCTAGAAAGTAAACCCCAGTGTAGCATTTGAAGTAGCTAGTGAGTTAAATCATCAATAAAAAAAGGCCAGCCCATTACAGGCTGGCCTTTTCTATAATTAGAAGCTTCTCAGCTTACAGGTGAGCAATTGGGTCGGCGCTGCCGTCGGGGTCGTTTTTCACGGTGCCGCTGAGGGTGAAGCTCTTGCCCTTCAGGAGCAGGACGCCCGCCATGTGCGGGGTTGCCATAGAGGTGCCGCTGATAGTGTTGTAGCCACCGCTCAACCAAGTCGACTGGATGCTTACGCCGGGCATGCAGTAGTCAACGGGAGTGCCGTAGTTAGAGAACGAGGCCCAGCTGTCGGTGTTGTTCATGGCCGAGATGGTGAAGATGTTAGCACCATTCACACGCGCTGGCGAGTGGTTGTTGGCATCATCCGTTTCGTTGCCAGCGGCAAGGGCGAACAGCACGCCACCGGCCGAAGCACGCAGAACAGCATCATCAAGTGCTTGCGAAACGCCGCCACCGAGGCTCATGTTCGCTACATCACCGGCTTTGCCGTTGGCACCTACATAGTCAACGCCGGCAATAACGCCGGAGTTGGAGCCGCTGCCGCGGGAATCAAGTACGCGAACTGCAACTACCGTAGCATTGGCGGCTACACCAACTACACCAATGGTGTTGTTTTTGGCACCAATGGTACCCGCTACGTGCGTGCCGTGGCCATTGCCATCATTAGGAGATGCATAGTTGGCGCCGCTGGTCAGGAACGACTTGCTACGACCAGCATCTACGTTCAGGTCGGGGTGCGTTAGGTCAATGCCGGTATCGATAACCCAGGCCGTTTTGCCGGTGCCATCGGCCGTACCCACGCGGGCAATACCGTAAGGCGTAACCTGTGCAGGCTGCGTAGTGCCGCCACCGGCAGGCTTACCCAACGAGATTACACGGTCGGCTTCTACATAGGCCACCCGAGCATCTTCGCGGAGGGCCTTAGCTTCCTGAGCGCTCAGGCGGGCCGAGAAGCCTTTCAGGGCATGGCCGTAGGCAAACCCCAGCGCATCGGCGCTGGCGCCGCGGGCTTTCAGGATGCCCTGACCTACTGCTTTTACTTTGTTTACTTTCTGCGTGTACGAGTCACTTCCGCTCACTTCAACTGCACCATCTTTCAGTACCACAATGTACTGACCCGATATAACGTCGCCCTCGCTTTTAGCGTCGCTGCTTTGCGATGCACTGGCTTGCGAAGGTGCTACGGCATCTTCCTGCGAGCAAGCGGTAAACGAAGCACTGGCGGCAATAGCCGAGGCACTCAGGAGCCAAGCGAGGCGAGCATTGCGTTGTTTCTTCTGCATTCTACTAGGGTAAAAAGTGGAAAGAAAGAGAGCGAACAGTACACATTCGGAAGAAGCTAAAAAGAGGCCTTCTCAGGGAAGTTCAACTTTGAGCCATCGTCGGTTTGTAGCGCTTTTGTTGGATGCAAAGTAGAAACTCATTTCAACAAACCGACAAATCGATTGAAAATATCATTACTGTTGAGCCAATTTATTAGCAAATTCATCATTAAAAACCGCTTTTAGTAGTGATTAACAACGGTTTAATTTGTTATTAATATAATTTTGTTAATTATATAAATCATATATTTTAATTAAACCAAACAAAGACTTTCTCGGCACGCATATCTTAAATACATTATATATTATCATTCTGTTCCTTGCCATATACAAAGCACTTAGTGCAGGCATGTAAGCTCTGTCTGCTGCTTTCTGCCCGATTAGGCCGTACCTTTGCCCTAGTGATGGGTCGCCCCACCGCGGTGCTGCAAGGCAACGAGGAAAGTCCGGGCAACACAGAGCACCCTGCTTCCTAACGGGAAGGACTGGGCGGCGTAAAGCTTCTCAGGACAGCCAGTGCCACAGAAAATTACCGCCAGGCAGTGAAGTTGAGAGAGGTGAAGGTGTGAAATTCACAAACTCACCACTTCACAATTTCACTTCTGGTAAGGGTGAAAAGGTGCGGTAAGAGCGCACCAGCGGCCGGGCAACCGTGTCGGCTGGGTAAACCTCAGGGGTTGAAAGACCAAATAAGCTGGTATGCAGGCCTTTCGGGGCCGGCACCGGGCGGCTCGTTCGGCGCCAGCGGGTAGGTTGATGGAGCCTTTCCGCGAGGACTGGCCTAGATAAATGGTGGGGCCGCTTTTGCTTGCAAGGGCGGACAAAACCCGGCTTACAGACTCATCACCGCCATCAAACGGCCGCTGCAACTTCCGGTGCAGCGGCCGTTTTTGATTCTGCGTAGTGTTATTTCGCGTATACGTTTTTTCTATGCCTGCTTTGCTACCCTCCTTTCCAGCCCGAACCGGCCTTCGCGCCGGCACTCTATTGCTTTTACTAGGTCTAGGACACACCTCAACCCTAGCCCAACGAACTCCTCCCGCCAAGGCCGATGTGTACATTGATGGCAAAGGCATTATGCGCTGGCAGGGCAGCAAGCAGGAAGTGGCTTTGTTTGGGGTAAATTATACTACCCCCTTTGCCTATTCCTACCGCGCCCACCAGAAGCTGGGTGTAAATCTGGAAAAGGCCATTGATCAGGATGTATATCATCTTTCGCGCCTGGGGGTTGACGCCTTTCGGGTGCACGTATGGGATGTAGAAGTGACGGACACAGTGGGCAATCTGCTCCAGAACGAGCACTTGCGCCTGCTTGACTACCTAGTGCAGCAGCTGAAAGCCCGCCAGATCAAGATTATTCTCACGCCGATTGCGTATTGGGGCAATGGCTACCCCGAGAAGGATACCGCGCAAACCGGCTTTTCCAGCATCTACCCCAAGGGCCGCGCCTACAATACCGAGCGCGCCGTGAAGGCCCAGGAAAACTACCTCACTCAGTTCCTAAACCACCGCAACCAGTACACTGGCCAGCTCAACCGCGAAGACCCCGATATCATTGCCTACGAGGTGTGTAACGAGCCGCATTACCGCCAGCCGGAGTCAGAAGTAACAAGCTTTGTAAAGCGCATGGTGCAGGCTATGCGGGCAACGGGTTATAAGAAGCCTATCTTCTATAACATTGCTGAAAGCCCTACGGTATCGAACGCCATCCTGAGCAGCCCGGTGCAGGGCTTTACGTTTCAGTGGTACCCCTCGGCGCTGGTGGGCGGGCATACGTTGCGCGGCAATATGTTGCCCCTCGTGAACCAGTACCCAATTCCGTACGCCAAAGACCCGCGCTTCGCGAGCAAGCCCCGGATGGTGTATGAGTTTGAGTCGGCGGATATTTTGCAGCCAGTGATGTACCCGATGATGGCGCGCAGCTTCCGGAGCGCCGGCATGCAGTGGGCCACGCAGTTTGCCTACGATCCGCTCAACATTGCCTTTGCTAATACCGAATACCAGACCCATTACCTGAACCTGGCCTACACGCCCGCTAAAGCGGTGAGTTTGCTGATTGCGGGCAAGGTGTTCCGCCAGACCAAGCTCGGCCAGCAGTTTTCCTCCTACCCCGCCGACTCTACGTTCAACAACTTCCGGATTAGCTACCGCTCCGGCGTGAGCGAGCTGAATACACCTGAGGAGTTCTACTACACCAGCACTACCTCCACGCAGCCCCGCAAACCAGCTTCCTTGCGCCACCTAGCCGGAACTGGCTCCTCCTCAATAGTTACCTACGAAGGTACCGGCGCCTATTTTCTGGATAAGCTGGCGAATGGCGTGTGGCGGCTGGAGGTAATGCCCGATGCCGTGCAGGTCAGTGACCCGTTTGCTACTACATCCTTGCGTCAGCCCGTTACGCGCATTGTCTGGAATACCCAGCCCATGCGCCTCGCGTTGCCAGGTGTTGGATCCGATTTCTCAGTGCGCGGCCTGAATGAGGGCAACGCGTTTCAGGGGCAGGCCAGCAACGGCACCGTGCGGTTGCAGCCAGGCGTGTACCTAGTGTCGGCGAAAGGCAAAAATGCAGCGGGCTTTACGGCGCAATCGAAGCTAGGCGCTATCCGGCTTGGCGAGTTTGTGGCGCCGGCCGCTACCAACTTGCCCACGCAGGTATTCCATACGGCTCCTACTCAACTACCCGCCGGCCAGCCTGCTACCTTGCACGCTACCATAGCCGGCGCCGCAGCCACCGACTCAGTATTTCTGGTAGCGCAGCATTATTATGGCCGCACGCGCACGCTGCCTATGCGCCGCGTTACGCTCACTACTGCCGAGGCTACCGTGCCGGCGGATCTGCTGTATCCGGGCTTGCTCCGCTACTGGGTGGTCGTAAAACAAGCCAACACCTCCATTACCTTCCCCGGCAACCACCCCGGCACCCCGCGCGACTGGGACTACACGGCACGAGAGTACTGGGAAGCGTCTATTGTAGCGCCGGGCACAGCCTTGCCGCTGTATGTAGCCAGCCAGGACCAACAGCGCACCGAAACCGGCGGCATCAACGGCGGTGGCTGGTCGGATTACGTTACCTCCAATAATGGCTTGCTAGCCCTGCGTTTGCTGCAAAGTCCCCCGCCTACTAGCCCCATTCCCTTCTCCGACCCCACGGCTCCAGTAGCGTTCTTGCGCGCTTACTTCGGCGACCGCCTAGTCACGCGTGCTGCCGATGCCAGCAATTTTAAGGAGGTTGTGGTGCGTGGCCGCCGGGGTGCAGGTGCTGGCGTCGTTCGGCTGGTACTTACTACCCGCGACGCGGCAGCTTACGTAGCCGACGTTGAGTTGGGAGCCGACATGCAGGAAGTACGCGTGCCCCTCTCGGCCTTCCGCCCGGGTGCTCAACTGCTGTTGCCGCGCCCCTACCCCAGCTTCTTGCCACTCACCTTCCAGACCAACGGCCCCGCCACCTTACCGCTGGCCCAGGCCGAAGTGCTGCAAGTATTGCTAGGCCCGGCCGCTACGGCAACCGCTGAAGCCCGCCCCTTCCTTGATATTGAATCGATATACCTGCGCTAATGCTGTATCGCCGTTTATTATCCCAAAGCCAGCTGCTGCTGTTGGCCGCCCTGTTAGGCCTAGGCGCCTGCACCCGCACGGGCAGCACCACTAGTCCGGAAGTCACCTCACTCCAAAGCACCTTTACTGCCGACTGGGAATTTGTGCGGGACGTGGACACCGCCGTGGGCCCTACGTTCTTTGCACGAGCCGATAATGCCAAGCCGTGGGCTACGGTAAAGCTGCCCCACACGCCGCGCCTGGAGCCCGTCGTGACGCCGAACAAGCAGTGGCAAGGCACCAGCTTCTACCGCCGCTTTTTCCGGGTTTCCGCTGCAGATACCAGCCGGCGGGTAGCAGTGCAGTTTGAGGGCGCCATGAGTGAGGCCGATGTGTTTCTGAATGGCCGCCGCCTCATGCGCCACCAAGGCGGATACCTGCCCTTCACCGTCGACCTGACGCCGTATCTGAAAGTCGATGCTGAAAACTGCCTGCTGGTCAAGCTTAATAACCAGGACAACCAGGCCATTCCGCCCGGCAAGCCCCTTAAAGACCTCGACTTTAACTTCTACGGCGGCTTGTACCGCCCCGTGCACCTAGTACTACAGGACCGGTTGCACATTACTGATGCTGTGGAAGCGGCCCGCCCAGCTGGTGGCGGCATTTTGGTGCACTACGAAAACGTGAGCCCGCAGCAGGCCACCCTCCACGTCCAGACGGAAATCCGCAACGATTATAAGGCCGCGCGCCCTGCCAAGCTGCGCACCACGGTGCTGAGTGCCGAAGGCAAGGAAGTGGCCAGTACCCTAACTGATGCGCCGCTGCTGACACCAGGCGGTGCTACCTCCGTTAAGCAAACTTTTTCCCTCTCCTCGCCCACCCTCTGGACCCCAACCCAGCCCTACCTCTACCGCCTGAAAGTGGAGGTGCTGGATGAGAAGGGCAAACCCGTGGACCAGCAGGAGCTGACTACCGGCGTGCGCACCATCCGCTTCGCACCCGATGGCTTCTACCTCAACGGCCAAAGAACCCGATTGCGCGGCACTAACCGCCACCAGGAATACCCGTATCTGGGCTACGCGCTATCGGATGAGATGCAGTACCGCGACGCCTGGAAAATCAAGGAGGCGGGCTTCAACTTCGTGCGCTGCTCTCACTACCCGCCTTCGCCAGCTTTCCTGCAGGCCTGTGACGAACTGGGGCTGTTGGTGATGAACTCTATTCCGGGCTGGCAGTTCTTTGGCGACGCGGCCTTCCAGCGCAACAGCCTCCAGAACGTGCGCGACATGGTGCGCCGCGACCGAAACCACCCCAGCATTGTGCTCTGGGAAGCAGCCCTCAATGAAACGGACATGAGCAAATCGTTCATGGACCAAGCCCACCAGGCCGTGCATGAGGAGTTGCCCTTCCCATCCGACGTGTACACCTGCGGTTGGCTGGATTACGCCTACGACGTGTTCATACCGGCCCGCCAGCACGCCAAAGCCCCCGATTATTGGCACAAATACAACAAGCAAAAGCCCATCCTGCTCTGCGAGTACGGCGACTGGGAGTATTATGCCCAGAACGCTGGCTTTAACCAAACTGCCTACGCGGGCCTGAAAGAGTCGGAACGTACCTCGCGCCAGTTGCGGGGCCAAGGCGAGCGGGCGCTGGTGCAGCAGGCGCTCAACTTCCAGGAAGCCCACAACGACAACTTCGTGGGGCCCGCCATCGGTGACGCCAATTGGCTGATGTTTGACTACAAGCGCGGCTATGCCCCCGATATCGAATCGTCTGGCGTGATGGACATATACCGCTTGCCGAAGTTCGCGTTCTACTTCTATCAAAGCCAGTACGGTCCCGCGCCCGATGCCCTGGGGTTTGGCAAGCCGATGGTGTTCATTGCCAGCTACGCCCAGCCCACCTCCGCGCGGCAGGTGCGCGTGTACAGCAACTGCCAGGAAGTAGAGCTGCAACTTGATGGGCGCCCGCTGGCCCGCCAGAAGCCCGACCAGGATCAGTATTCCAACCACCTAGCGCATCCGTCGTTCACGTTCACGCTACCTAGCTTCACGAGCGGCACCTTAAAAGCCGTGGCCTACCAGAACGGTAAAGCCGCCGCGGAGCACACGCGCCGCACGCCAGGTGCTGCCCACCACATTCAGCTTACTTTCGACAAGAGCGGGCGCGACTTGACCACTGGAAGGCAGGACGCCGTGTTTGTGTACGCCACTGTCGTCGATGCCCAGGGCACGCCGGTTCCCGATGCCACTACCTCCATCCGTTTCACCGCAACCGGCGACGCGGAACTACTAGGTGACAATCCTGTGCCAGCCGAAGCGGGCATCGCTACGGTACTATTGCGGGCTGGCATTACGCCCGGCACGGTGCGCCTCACGGCCAACGCCGATGGCCTGCCGGTTGCCACTCTCACGATACCTAGTGTGAAACCCCGCTAGCCCCAAACCGGCAGCAAACCTTGTCGGGCACGTACGTATCTAGTGCGCACGTACCCATTGGTAAGGTTTCCGGCTCGATGAATCCTTTTACGGTCGGGTTTTCGTTACTTTGGTTTCCTTCATTTGCCTTTCCTAGCCCATGCCCCGGATTTTAATAATTGACGACGAAAAAGCCATTCGGCACACGCTGAAAGAAATTCTCGAATACGAAAGCTACCAGGTTGACCAAGCCGAAGATGGCCCTACTGGCCTCGACATGCTTATCCGCGATAAATACGACGTGGTGCTCTGCGACGTAAAAATGCCCAAGATGGATGGCATTGAGGTGCTGGAACGGGCTAGTATTCTGGCGCCCAACGCGGCCTTCATCATGGTATCAGCCCACGGCAACGTGGAAATGGCCGTGGACGCTACCAAGAAAGGCGCGTTCGATTTCCTGCAGAAGCCACCAGATCTGAACCGCCTGCTGGTAACCGTGCGCAACGCCCTCGACCGCACCAAGCTCACGGCCGAAACCACCAAGCTGGCCTCTGAAAACAAGACCCTTAAGAAGAAGCTGGCCAAGAACTCCGAAATGATTGGCGACTCGGCAGCCCTCACGGCCGTGCGCAAAGCCATTGAGAAGGTTGCTCCCACTGATGCCCGCGTACTCATTACGGGCCCGAACGGCGCCGGCAAGGAAATGGTAGCCCGCCAACTGCACGAGCTCAGCAACCGCAGCAGCGGCCCCATGATTGAGGTAAACTGCGCCGCTATTCCTTCTGAGCTGATCGAATCCGAGCTATTTGGACACGAAAAAGGCTCGTTTACCTCGGCCGTAAAGCAGCGCATTGGTAAGTTTGAGCAGGCCGATGGCGGCACGCTGTTTCTGGACGAAATCGGCGACATGAGCCTTTCGGCTCAAGCTAAAGTGCTGCGCGCTTTGCAGGAAAGCAAAATCACGCGGGTAGGCGGCGAGAAAGAAATTTCGGTGAATGTGCGCGTGCTGGCCGCTACCAACAAGGACCTGCTCCAGGAAATTGCCGACCGCAACTTCCGCGAAGACCTCTACCACCGCTTGTCCGTTATCCTCATCCAGGTTCCTTCCCTCAACGACCGTCGCGACGATATTCCGGCTCTCATTGAGAAGTTCCTGAAAGATATTGCCGCTGATTACGGCACTAAGCCCAAGCGAATTGAAGACGCCGCCCTGGCCTACCTGCAAGGCCTCGACTGGCGCGGCAATATCCGGGAGCTGCGCAACGTGGTGGAGCGACTCGTCATCATGAGCGACGACACCATCTCGGAAGCCGACGCCCGAGCTTTTGCTGGGAAGTAAAATTGACGTTTTGGCAACAAAAAGCGGCGTCAGAATCAATTGATTCTGACGCCGCTTTTTGTTGTAGCTCGATTCATTATTATTCTGCAGTAGGATGATCAAGGAAGTAAAGCTATCCTTTCATTTTCCCTTCTCTTTTGGTATAAACCTTTCGTAAAAAGCGCCTGTACCTTTTGCATCGAGCCTTCCAACAATTACTTGATCAGAACTATTCGATAATTCAATGCCTGGCCTTAGCTGGTAATGTTCTCGTGCTCCTACTGGCAAGTAGTTATTGTTTACTTTTTCCTGATCGAGTTCGGCAATTTCTAAGAGCAGTTTCGCAAGGGATTTAAGTCCTTCTGGATTCCCATGGATTAATATTTCCGTTCCTTTTATTATTTCTCCGTCCTCGTCGTCTTCATATCGAGCAATGAATATGTCCAGAAGTCCTTCGATTTCATTGCCTTTCGTTTGTTTGTATTTCGTCATTATTTCCTAATTCCTAAATTCGTTTAACAGAAGTTCACATTTATAAAGTGGTATCCTGGCCCCATCAATAAAGTTGAGTTAGTCATTACACCATCTGATTACACCCTCGGATATCGGAGTTGTCGAGGCGGCCGAGAACTTCAAACGAGCCATCGGGGTGCATGCGGGCTAGGTCTTTGGTTTCGATAAAGGCACAGGAATCGACGTTGGCCAAGTCGATGACGTTGATGGCCCCCGACGACCTAGTGGCCGAAACAGAGAACGGGTCGGAGGGCTCACGCAGCAGCACCCGTAGCTGGGGTGGCGCGTGAAAGCGGCCGTCGCCGAAGCTATAGGCTTGGCCCAGCAGTTCCGTCATGCCATACTCGGAGTGAATTCCGTCGGGCCCGAAAGCCTGCTTAAGTTCGGCGTGCAGCTCTTGGCGTATCATTTCGCGGCGACGGCCTTTCATACCGCCGGTTTCGAGCACCGTGAGGCCTAGTAACTCGGGGCGGCCAGCGTAGGCATCGGCAAAATCCAGCAAGGCATAGCTCACACCAATCAGCAGCACTTTACGCGAAGCATCTTGTTTAACCTCACCCAAGGCCTGAACCAGCGCCGCATGATCGTGCAGGAAAAAGGCGGGTTGCTGCTGGCCCGTTTGCTGGGCGAAATACTCCACCATGGCCACCAACGAGGAGTTGCCTTGCTCCAGATATGAGGGCAACAGCGCCAGCACCGTCCAGCCAGACAGCGGGCCGTAGTAGTGCTCAAAAATACGGGCTGCATGCTGACGGTATAGGTGCGGGTCTCGGACGTAGTGGTGGCTGCGCTGCTGTTGGGTGGTACCACTGCTCAGGAAAGTTTCCTGCGGTTCCCAGCCGGCGGCATCGGTGCGCACCTCATGGGTTTTAAAGAACTCGATAGGTAGGAACGGAATATCTTCTACCCTACTCACGTGGCTCAGGTCGCGGCCCAGCGCTGCCAGATAGGCGGCGTAGGGTGGGCAGTGCTGGGCCTGGTAGCGGAACAGCTGAAGCGCAGCGGCTTCCGCCGTTTGGTAGGTAAGCAAGGGTAAGGCGGCCAGGTAGTCTTCGCGGAAACTCATTCGCGGGTGATAGGGTTAGCGAAATTACAGAACAATGCGGGCGGCACTTCGTTCGTTTAGATGTTGTACCTTCCAGCCGATGGAGGCCGCGCCTCCCGGCAGTCATTTCTACTTGCTATGGCCATACTTCGTACTCTCAGCTATACGGCCTTATTGGCCTTCACCGGTTTAGGCGTTGCCTCCTGCCTGAATGCCCCCGAGTATTCCGATACGCCGGAAATCAGCTTCAGCAAAATTGAGAGCCGCCGCATCGAAAAACGGGAAGGCACCTACGATACCATTTCAATAACCGTCTCGTTCAAGGACGGCGACGGCGACCTGGGGCTCAGCAACGAGGACACCGATCCGCCTTTTAATGAGGTGGATGCAAATGGCCAGCCCAACAAGTACTATAACAACTACTTCATAACCCCCCAGATTCGGGACGATAACGGCAACTTCAGCGACCTTGACCTGGGCGGGTTCAACTACAACAGCCGTTACCCACGGCTGGAGCCGGATACCCAAGGCGACCGTAAAGCGCCGCTCCGTGGCGACCTGACCTTCGGCTTGATCTTCGGCCAAGGTAGCTTTGCCCCTAATACCGCCGTGCGGTTTAAAGTGTACATCGCCGACCGTGCCCTGCACGAAAGCAACGAGATAACCACTAGTCCGGTTATTCTTCCATAAGCAGTTGAGCTTACAACAGCGGGCTCCCGCGCTGCCTGAGGTGTTCAGGCAAGCGCGGGAGCCCGCTGTTGTGTTACTAGCTAGTAAATCTGGGGAAACCGCTTGGGGTCGGCTTCCTGCATCAGCTCATACACGGCATCAAACACGTCTTCCACGTTGGGCTTGCTGAAGTAGTCACCATCGGAGCCGTAGGGTGGGCGGTGGGCCTGTGCCGAAAGGCAGCGCGGCTGCGAGTCGAGGAAGCGGAATACTTGCTGCTCATCCAGCACTTGCTGCATCATGTAGGCCGTAGCACCGCCGGGCACGTCTTCGTCGGCAAACAGCACGCGGTTGGTACGCCGGATGCTGTCGGCAATAACGTGGTCTACGTCGAAGGGCAGCAAGGTCTGCACGTCAATTACCTCCACCGAAATGCCTTCTTCGGCCAATTGCTTGGCGGCATCCAGCACAATGCGGCACATCGAGCCGTAGGTTACAATGGTCAAGTCGTCACCTTTCAGCAGGGTTTCGGGCTGACCGAGGGGTAGCGTGAACTCGCCCACATTGGAGGGTATGCGCTCCTTGAGGCGGTAGCCGTTGAGGCACTCAATCACGATTGCCGGCTCATCGGAGCGCAGCAGCGTGTTGTAGAAGCCGGCTGCCTGCGTCATGTTGCGCGGTACGCACAAGTGCATACCCCGGATGGCGCCTAAAATCATTTGAATTGGCGAGCCGCTGTGCCAGATGCCTTCCAAACGATGTCCGCGGGTACGTACAATCAGCGGAGCCTTCTGGCCGCCTTTGGTGCGGTACTGCAAGCACGCCACGTCATCACTCAGGATCTGGATGGCGTAGAGCAGGTAGTCGAGGTACTGGATTTCGGTGATGGGACGCAGGCCGCGCATGGCAGCGCCAATGCCCTGTCCTACGATGGTGCACTCCCGAATGCCCGTATCCGTCACGCGCAACTCGCCGAATTTCTCCTGCAAGCCAGCAAAGGCCTGATTTACGTCGCCGATGCGGCCCACATCCTCACCAATGGCGAAGATGCGCGGGTCGCGCTGGAAGTTGGCATCGAAGCAGGCTTGCAGCACCTCGCGGGCATCTACTAGGTGAGCGTCGGCCGCAAACTCGGCTTTCACTTCCTCAATATTCAGCACGGCTTCTTCGCTCTGGCTGAACAGGTAGGAGTTGTAGCGGTCGGCGTTTTCGGCCAGGGCCTGCTCCAGCCAGTTCTGCAACTCGCGGCGGGCACCGCTGCGCTGGCCGCGTACCTGCCGCAAAGCCCGGCGCACCGTGCGCACCAGATCGGCACGGATGGGTGCGGAGTTGTGCTCGAGGCCTTCTACCAGCTCATGCAACTTGTTTTCGGTACCGGTTTCAGCCACCAGCTTGTTCAGCAGCACCACTACCTCGTCGCGCTCTTGCTTAATGGGGTTAAAGAATTCGCTCCAAGCGGCTGTGCGGGCCACTTTCACGGTTTCTTTGGCGTCGTTTTCAATCTGGTCCAGCTCCTGCTCCGAGGCGTGGCCTTCGGCTAGCATCCACTCGCGCATTTTGCGCAGGCAGTCGTGCTCCTCTTCCCACGAAAGGCGCGTTTTGCTTTTGTAGCGCTCATGCGAGCCCGAGGTGCTGTGGCCTTGCGGTTGGGTTACTTCCTGCACGTGAATGAGCACGGGCACGTGCTGGGTGCGGCACACCTCGGCGGCGCGCTGATACGTATCCACGAGGCCAGCGTAATCCCAGCCTTTCACCCGGAAAATCTCGAAGCCTTCCTGGCCTTCACCTTCGCGCTGGAATCCTTTTAGAATCTCGCTGATGTTCTGCTTGGTGGTCTGGTACTCGGCGGGCACTGAAATGCCGTAATGGTCGTCCCACACGCTGATCAGCATCGGGATTTGCAGCACGCCGGCCGCGTTAATGGCCTCGAAGAACATACCCTCGGACGTACTAGCATTGCCGATGGTGCCAAATGCTACCTCGTTGCCATTCACCGAAAACTGCGAAAACTGGTGCAGCTCGGGGTTTTGGCGGTAGAGTTTGGAGGCGTACGCTAGACCTACCAAACGGGGCATTTGGCCACCGGTCGGGGAAATATCAGCGGAGGAGTTTTTGCTTTCCGCCAGGTTTTTGAAGTTGCCGTCCTCGTCGAGGTGGCGGGTACCGAAGTGGCCGTTCATGGCCCGGCCAGCGGTGGAAGGCTCGGCCTCTACATCGGCGTGGGCATAGAGCTGGGCGAAGTACTGCTGCAAAGTCAGCTCCCCGATGGCGAGCATAAACGTCTGGTCGCGGTAGTAGCCCGAGCGCCAGTCGCCGGCCCGGAAAGCGCGGGCCATGGCCAGTTGGGGCACTTCCTTGCCGTCGCCGAAAATTCCGAACTTGGCTTTGCCCATGAATACTTCCTTACGGCCGGCCAGGGAGGCTTGACGGCTTTCCCAGCCTAGGCGGTAATCATGGAGCAGGTCTTCTTTGGTGAGGGAGGCGATGCTAATCTGCACGTCGGCGGCGGTTTCGGCAGTGGACATAAGGGAGGCAGGCGGGTGGTTGGGAACCGGGAACTAAGGCGGGTGGGATTCTGCTTCCCGGAAAGCAGGCCCCCAAAAGTACGGATTTACGCTAGATGCGGTGATAGGCGTTTTTGCTGTTATCTTTGGATTAGGAAGCGAACAGCACAACGTGGGTGGGCAGCCAACCCGGTTTTTGCTCTTTTTGCGCACGGCAGCTGTTTTCTTTCTAACTTCTTAGCTTTTCACTTTAGCTTCTAAGCACAATGAAACACGTTTTCACGTTGCTGCTGGCCTTGTTGGGGTCCGTTGCTGCCCAGGCTCAGGGCGTGCTCACCTTCGATAAGGAGCTTCACGATTTTGGCAATGTACCGGAAGGCACCATGGCCACCCACGAGTTCCGGTTCAAGAACACCGGTAACCAACCCGTTATCATTGCCAATGTGCAGGCCAGCTGCGGCTGCACCACCCCCGACTGGACTAAGACGCCCGTACTGCCCGGCAAAACCGGTATGGTAAAAGCAGTGTACAACAGCTCGGGCCGGCCTGGCATTTTCAACAAAACGGTAACGGTTACCAGTAATGCCAGCACGCCCAGTTCGGTGCTGACCATTAAAGGCAACGTGCTGAACAAAGAGCAGATAAAATCGACGCTGACGCCGGCCCAGCTGGCGCAGTCGCCGCGCCTGACGCTGGACCGCACCACGCATGACTTTGGTAAAATGGAGGCTGGCCAGGCTCCCGTAGCGCGCTTCACCGTGAAAAATACCGGCAAGCAAGATCTGGTACTAGGTTCCATTACCTCGCAATGCTACTGCGTAGGTTACAAAAATGCCCCTGCCCCCATCAAGCCCGGTCAGAGCGCTACCATTGAACTCGTGTATGGCCAGCGCAAGTTGGGCGTGCAAAATGAGCCCGTGGTTATTACCAGCAACGACCTCACCGGCGACGCCAAGCTGACCCTGAAAGCCAATGTGGTGCAGGACCTGAACTCGGGCAGCATGGTAAAGGAAAGCGGCTCTTCGGTACCCTTTAAATAGAAAGTAGGCCTAGGCGGAAAGTTGTTCAACTTTTGGGCCTGCGCACTTCCCAACAAGCCTCTGCTGCTAGCGGAGGCTTGTTGCGTTTTAGGGGGTAGTACTTCTGGCCTAAGGATTGAACCAGCGTACCCTCGCAATGCCAGCGGTATGCCTTATCTTTGCCCCGCCTTTCCCGGCAATCCTCATCCACCCCACCTTCACTCTTTGCTTCGAGCCATGATTATCGGCGTACCGAAAGAAATTAAGAACAACGAAAACCGCGTGGGCCTGACCCCCGCCGGCGTAGCTGAATTCCGTAAGCATGGCCACGATGTGTACGTGCAGTCAACCGCCGGCAACGGCAGCGGCTTCTCTGATGCGGAGTACGAGCAGGCAGGCGCTACCATTCTGCCTACCATTGCTGATGTGTATGGCAAGGCCGAAATGATTGTGAAGGTGAAGGAGCCGATTGCCTCGGAATATCCTCTCATCAAGGAAAACCAGCTGCTGTTCACGTACTTCCACTTTGCCTCGGGCGAGGAACTGACCCACGCCATGATTGAGCGCAAAGCCGTGTGCCTGGCCTACGAAACCGTAGAGTTGCCTTCGCGTGCGCTGCCCTTGCTCATCCCCATGAGCGAAGTAGCTGGCCGCATGGCTCCGCAGGAAGGCGCTAAATACCTGGAGAAACCCCTGAAGGGCCGGGGCATTCTGCTAGGTGGCGTACCCGGCGTGAAGCCTGCCGAAGTACTGGTACTAGGTGCTGGTATTGTAGGAACCCAAGCCGCTAAAATTGCCGCTGGCCTCGGTGCCAAAGTAACCGTGATGGACATCAGCCTGAACCGCCTGCGCGAGCTTGACGACTTCATGCCGAAGAACGTGGTAACCCAGTACTCTAACGAGTACAACATTCGCGAAGCCATCAAAACCGCCGACCTCATCATCGGCGCCGTTCTGATTCCTGGCGCGAAGGCTCCTCACCTCATCACGCGCGACATGCTGAAGACCATGCGCCCCGGCACTGTACTCGTTGACGTAGCCGTGGACCAGGGTGGCTGCATCGAAACCTGCCGCCCCACTACCCACGAAGACCCAACCTTCATCATCGACGATATCGTGCACTACTGCGTGGCCAACATGCCGGGTGCCGTACCCTACACCTCTACGCTGGCGCTCACCAACGCTACCTTGCCCTACGCCGTGAAGCTAGCGAACCTGGGCTGGCAGGAAGCGTGCCGCCGCGACGAGGCCCTGCGCCTCGGCCTGAACGTGGTGCACGGCAAAGTGGTGTACAAAGGCGTTGCTGATGCATGGGGCCTGCCCCTGGAGTCGGTGGAGTCGGTAATGGAAGAAGCCGTAGCGTAACTTCTGGCCCTCTTAAGCTTAACGGAAAAGCCTTTCCGGCCGCGTGGTCGGAAAGGCTTTTTCTGTAGCACGCAGCTCCAGCTTTGTGCTTGCTTTCTGCTGTTGAACTGGCTCCCTAGGGCCATGGTTCACTTAAACCCGAAGCTGGAGCTTCACGCTGCTATTCCTATGAAAGGCATTCTATACACGGGCGGCGAGCTGACGGACTTGGTCAGCTTTGCGCGTCTTCCCTCCTACTTGCAGGCTTTTCTGCGCGAGCAAAACGGCGTAGTGGCTTACTTTGGCGGACTGCACATTCGGGGCTGCGTAACTGAGCCCACGTGGCACTCACTGGCCGAAGCCTGGCAAGGCGAAAACGCGTTCTGGCGCACCTATGATACGGTAGTAGAAACCGACATCCCGTTTGCGCAGGATTGCGTGGGCAACCAGTTCTTGCTTCGTGGCGACGCGGTGCTGTTCCTGGACACCGAAACGGGTGAGCTAGCCGACCTAGAAGTTGATTTTAAGCACTTTCAGTTCGGGGCCGAGAAGTTTCCGCTCGACGCCCTAGGTATGCAACCGCTCCGAACCTTCCAGCAAGGTGGCGGTGTGTTGCGCCCCGGCGAGCTGCTGAGCTTGCACCCACCTGTTTGCATTGCTACCACCACAAAGTCTAGCTCAAAGGCCGTACCCGCGGCCGCGCGCCTCACCTGGCTGGCTGATTTCTACCGCCAGATCAAAAATCTGCCCGATGGGCAGCAGGTTCGCCTGAAACCATTGTAGTGCTTGTGGCCGGCTTACTAGGCCCCGAAAGCCCCGAAGCCGCCTTTGCTGTTCTCTGCTATGCCATCTGAATTCCTGCGCCTGCTGATTCGGCGGTTTGCTTTACTGCTGGGCATTTATGTGCTGTTGCGCCTGGGCTTTTACTGGGCCAACCACGATGTGTTCCGCGAGGCCACTGCAGCCCAGGTAGTGCTGGCGTTTTGGCACGGGTTTCGGTTTGATATAGCGGGGCTGCTGCTCCTGAATGTGCCCTTTTTGTTGCTTTCCCTGGTTCCTTCGCGGGGGCGGCGGTGGCAAGGGACGGTGCGGGGCGTGTACCTGACCCTGAACGCCACAGGCATAGCCGTTAATCTAATTGACACACAGTATTTCAAGTTTATTGGACGGCGCACTAGCAATGAGCTGTTCACCATCACCGATGATATTCAGCGGCAAGCTGGCCAGTTGGCCGGGCACTACTGGTTTTTACTGATTCCTTTCGCGCTGCTGTTCGGGCTGCTGTGGTATTACTACCCCCTTCCAAAGCCTGAACCGGTAGAAGCGCCCTTCACTTCTACTTCACCCAAGCGGTGGTTGCGGCCGGGGCTGGAGTTTGTACTGGTGGCGGGGCTTACGGTGCTCGGCATCCGGGGCGGGTTGCAGCTGAAGCCCTTGCGCACCGGCCACGCCTTTGTCCAGACGCCGCCCATCTTGGGCCACGTTACGCTCAACAGCACCTTTACCTTCCTTAAAAGCCTAGGCTACCAGCCCCCGGAGCGGCGCGAGTATTTCCCATCTATGGCCGCCCTGCAACCCGCGCTGGCCGCGCATTTCCCGGCCCCGCGCCCAAAGCCGCCGCGCGATAATGTGGTGGTGCTGCTGGTAGAAAGTTTTGCTTCAGAGTACAACGGCATCGAAAACGGGGGTAAAGGGTACACGCCTTTTTTTGACTCGCTGGCGGCCCAGGGTCTGTTTTTCCGACACCACTATGCCAATGGCCGCCGCTCCATAGAGGCCTTACCGGCCGTGCTGGCGGGCCTGCCGGCCCTGACGGAAAGTGCGTTTATCACCTCCAATTTCCAGACCAACGAGTTGCACGGACTAGGTGAATTGCTAGGCCGAGCCGGCTACGCAACCTCCGTTTTTCATGGGGCCGAAAACGGCACCATGGGCTTCAACACATTTGCTGGCATCACGGGCATGCAGCAGTATTACGGCCTGAACGAATACCCCCAGGGCGCCCGCAGCCCCGACTACGATGGCAACTGGGGCATTTATGATGAGCCGTATCTGCAATACTTTGCTCGGCAGCTCACGCAGCAAAAGCCCCCGTTTTTCTCCACGGTATTTACGCTTACCTCGCATGAGCCATTTCCGGTGCCGGCCCAGTACAAAGGCCGGTTTGCGCCCGGTCGGCTGCCCATTCATGCCTCCATCCGCTATACCGATTTTGCCCTGCGGCAGTTCTTTAAAACCGCCGCCACTCAGCCCTGGTACTCCAATACCCTGTTTATCCTGCTAGCCGACCACACCTCGCAAACCCTGCGGGCCGACTACCAAAACACGCTGGGCAGCTACAAAACACCGTTGCTGCTGTTCCACCCAACCCGGAAGCTACCCGCAGCCAACGTGGAGCGCATCACGCAGCATGCCGACGTACCCGCCACTGTCCTCGACTACCTTGGTGTGCCGCCGGAGCACCGTCTTTTGCCCTTCGGCTATTCCGTATTCGATTCCACGAACACGGGGCGGGCTCTGTTCCTGAGCGGCGGCAGCTACTTTCTCGTGCACACTGACTTCGTAACGGAGCTGACCGTGGACAACCAGGTGAAGCTGTACCCCTACCGCCGGCACCAGCTGGCTGCTACCCCACTGGCCAACCCCAACCCCGAAAAGCTGCGCCAATACGGCGATGAGCTCAAAGCCTGCGTGCAGTTTATGCTGAACGGGCTGGCCGATAACAGTTTTTACAAATAAGGCTTTACCGGCCTTCAGGACCTAGTCTAGCGCACTAGGTCGCCGAATGCGGGCACTTCTAGCAGGCGCTCATTGGTACGCTGCTCGAAGTCAACGCGCCAGCAGAAGTGGCTGAGGCCATTGGTGAGCAAAAGCAGCGGGGCCCCAATGGTTTGGTTGTAGGTAGCCGCTTGCAGGGCCACGGCAGCCGTAATGGGCACGGTGTGCGCTTTACATTCTACCAGCAACAGTGGTTTACCGGTCGCATCCATGGCCACTAGGTCGGTGCGTTTCTGGCGCTGGTTATAGCGGTGTCCGCGCTCCAAGCTCAGCAGGCCTTTGGGGTAGCCCCGATGATGCATGAGGTAATGCACTACGTGCTGGCGCACCCATTCCTCGGGCGTGAGCACCACGTTGCGGCGGCGCAGAACGTCCCAGATTAGCAAATTTTCGCTGGATTGTGTAACTTTGTACTCGAAAGGCGGCAGGTTCAACTCTTGCATCACCTCCAAAGGTACGGCCCAGGGCACGCAACTCCCGCTTTTCTTCCCGTACCGTCGCACCCACTTCCCTTGGGTTCCGACGGTTTTTTTGTACCTAAATTTTCCGGCTGTACGTAGCTGGTGGCGGCAAACAGCCGCGGCCGATACCGACGCAGCCGTTTGCCAAGTAACTCATCATTTCCATACCCTATGAAGACGAAAGCCGACATTGTTGAAAACTGGTTGCCCCGCTACACCGGCGTGCCCCTCAATGACTTTGGCCAGTACATTCTGCTGACCAACTTTATTAACTACGTACACATGTTCGCTGAGCAGTTTGGCGTGGAGGTACGTGGCCTGGACAAGCCCATGCAAACGGCTACGGCCAACGGCATCACCATCATCAACTTCGGCATGGGCTCCCCGATGGCAGCCACCGTTATGGACCTGATTTCGGCCGTGAAGCCGAAAGCAGCGCTATTTTTAGGCAAATGCGGGGGCCTGAAAAACAAAACCAAGCTCGGCGACCTGATTCTGCCCATCGCGGCCATTCGCGGCGAGGGTACTTCCGATGACTACTTGCCTGCCGAAATTCCGGCCCTTCCCTCTTTCCGGTTGCAGCGCGCCGTGTCTTCGATGATCAAGAAGCACGAGAAAGACTACTGGACCGGCACCGTATACACCACCAACCGCCGCGTATGGGAGCACGACGAGAACTTCAAGGAGTACTTGCGCCAGATCCGGGCCATGGCCGTGGATATGGAGACGGCTACCATCTTCACCGTAGGGTTCGTGAACGAGATTCCGCACGGCGCTCTGCTGCTGGTATCTGACAACCCCATGACGCCGGAAGGCGTGAAAACCTCGGAAAGCGACAAGAAAGTCACCGCCGACTTCGTGACCTCGCACCTGCAAATCGGCATTGATTCGTTGCTGGAGCTGAAGAACTCCGGTGAATCGGTAAAGCACATGCGCTTCGAATAGCCCATTGCTACCCCACAGAAAGCCCCAACCCCTGCTCTGGTGTTGGGGCTTTTTTGTGTCTTTTAGATACGAGCTGAGGTGTGGTAGAGCGGTAGATGCTTTTAAAAGGTCGTCATTCTAAGAGAATTTGAAGTTTCTCGCGTGCTGAGGTTGCATTGGTTAACCACCCTAGGGTGTGCGGACAGTAGGCCAAAAAAACGTCATGCTGAGCTTGCTGAAGCATCTCGCTCGAATCGTTGAATAGCATGGCAACGTCAGCACGCGAGATGCTTCGACTGCGCTCAGCATGACGTTCTGGTGTGAATACTAAGGAAACGTACTTGCCCAACCTCAGCACGCCAAATGCGTGGGATCCGGGCGTGATGAGTTATCTGTCTAACATTACAGTCTTAAACACCAAACACACCTAGCAACCACCGCTATTCATCATCCTTTCGATTTTCTACCTCAACTTGCAGCCTGCGGGCAGCAAACCCCGACTCTGCCTCATTACAACCACTCCCAACTCTATGCCCCCACGTTTCCGCTCGCTACTTGCGCTGCCTCTGCTGCTCTCAGGGTTCACGGCCTGCCAAACAACCTCCCGCCAGGCCGCCGACTTGCTCGTGTACAATGCTACCGTGTACACCGTCGATTCGGCGTTTAGCAAGGCGCAGGCGTTTGCCGTTAAAGATGGCAAGTTTGTGGCCGTAGGCACGGCAGAAGAGCTACGCGGAAAGTTTCAGGCCACGCAGGAGGTAGATGCCCAGGGCCAATTCATCTACCCCGGTTTTTATGATGCGCACTGCCATTTCTACCGCTACGCCTTGGGCCTGCGCGATGCCGATTTGGTAGGTACTGCATCGTGGCAGGCGGTTATCCAGAAGCTGCAGCAGCAGCGCCAGCAATACCCACAGGCGGCGTGGCTTACCGGCCGCGGCTGGGACCAAAACGACTGGCCCAACAAGCAGTTCCCCACCAAAGACACCCTCGATGCCCTGTTTCCCAACACGCCGGTGTTCATCACGCGGGTTGACGGTCACGCGGCCCTAGTAAACCAAAAGGCCCTGGACCTGGCCGGTATCACGGCGCGCACCCCCATCAGTGGCGGCACCATCACCAAAGACGCCAGTGGCAAGCTAACCGGGCTTTTGGTTGATAACGCCGTGCGTTTGGTAAGCGCCAAAATTCCGGAGCCGACTGCCGCCGAAGCAGATGCCGCCTTGCTCGATGCGCAGCAGCGCTGCGTGGCCGTGGGCCTCACCAGCATGGCCGACGCGGGTCTGGAAAAAGCTAACATAGAGCGCCTAGATGCCCTACAGCAACAAGGCAAGCTCAAGGTGCGCCTCTACGCCATGCTGGCTCCTACCCAGGAAAACAAAGACTACTACCTCAAAAACGGCCCGGTGTTTAAGGACCGCCTCACGGTGTGCTCGTTTAAAGTGTATGCCGATGGCGCCCTGGGCTCCCGCGGTGCCTGCCTGATACACCCCTACTCCGACCGGCCCAAGGAGACGGGTTTCCTGCTTTCCTCGGTGGCTGATTTCCGCAACCTGGCGAAGGAGCTGGCCGCCAGCAAATTCCAGATGAACACTCACGCCATAGGCGACTCCTCTAACCGCTTGTTGCTGGATATTTATGGTGAAGCGCTGAAAGGCCAGAAAGACCGGCGCTGGCGCATTGAGCACGCGCAGGTGGTAAGTAAGGCCGATGTCGCCAAGTTTGGGCAGTACGGTATTGTGCCTTCGGTGCAACCTACCCACGCTACCTCCGATATGTATTGGGCTGGTGAGCGCCTAGGTGCCGAGCGCCTCAAAACCGCCTATGCCTTCAACGATTTGCGCAAACAATACGGCCAGGTAGCCCTCGGCTCCGACTTTCCGGTGGAAGATATCAACCCGCTGTTCGGCTTTCACTCGGCCGTGGCGCGCCAGGATGCCAAGAACTACCCTGCGGGCGGCTTCCAGATAGAAAACGCCCTGAGCCGCCCCGATGCCCTACGCGGCATGACCACTTGGGCCGCCCACGCCGCCTTCGAGGACAAGCAGAAAGGCAGCATTAAGCCCGGCATGGCCGCCGACTTCGTTATCCTCAACACCGACTTGCTGGAAGCGCCTAAGGAAAAGCTGCGCGGCGCGAAAGTGCAGCAAACCTGGATTGCCGGCGAAAAAGTATTCGGCGGGAAGTAAAGACCTGAAATCAAAAAGCGCGGCATCCTTTCAGTAGGATGCCGCGCTTTTCTATGGCGGTTTAAGCAGAAACCAAGCCTAGCGTTGCGGGGCCTCGTCGGCGGATCCGCCATAGATGGCGGGCACCGGAATATCGAGTAGGCGCAAGTACACCGAAAGCTGTCCACGGTGATGAATGAGGTGGTTGAGGACCATGGTCCGGGCCACGGCGGCGCGTGGCAGCGTCATGAGCGCCTGCTCACCCCGGCGTAACGACCACAGCCCGTGGAAAGTAGCATCATCTACCTGCTCCAGGGCTTTGTGAATATTTTCACCGTTCACATCGAAGCGGCGCAGTACGGCATCGGTATCCTCAGCTTGGGGCATTTGCACGGTGGTCACGTCCGTATCGGGGCCCGTCAAGGACAGTTCCAGGAAGCCTACCAGATTGGCCATATGCGAAGCTAGCGCCCCAATCGACATGGATTTGGCATGGGGTTTCCAGCCGAACTGCTCCGTAGGTACGCGCTCCAGCAGGCGGCGGGTAAGCTTTAGCTCTTGGCGTAACTCCTGGCTAAGGGCGGCTTGTAGGGTGGGTTGGGTGTCGGTCATGCGTATGTACTATGAAGGGTGAGAGAAACGGTGCCAAGGTAACCACTAACGGCTCGGATGGTTACTAGGTCCGGATAAAACAGAAAGCCCCGCCAGGTAACCTAGCGGGGCTTTCACCTTACGAAATACACTCGTTAGCGGGCCGAAGCTGGCATGCCTACATTGGGCGTAGCCGGTGGCGGACCCGTGATGGCAGCATCAGAAGCAGCGGGCTCGTCGCGCAGCTTCTTGCCGCGCAGGGTTAGCAGAAATACCAGCCCTAGTACGAAGAAGACAATCAGAGACAGGATGCTGTTGCGCATAGAGCCAGTTAGCTGGGCAATGACACCAAAAACGGCCGTTCCGATAACAATACTCAGCTTTTCAGTTACATCAAAAAAGCTGAAGAAGGCCGCCGTGTTGGGGGTGTTTTCCGGAATTATCTTCGAGTACGTACTGCGCGAAAGGCTTTGAATAGCTCCCATTGTTAGGCCGATTACGGCCGCCAACGCATAGAATGACCAGCCCGCCTGCACGAAATAGCCTGCCACGCAAATGCACATCCAGATAAACACCGACCAGCTTAGGGCCCGGGTGTTACCGATGCGCTCTGAGAGCTTGGCAAACAGGTAAGCCCCCAAAATGCCTACAATCTGGAGCAACAGAATCGTTACAATCAGGGCGGTACTTTCCAGATGCAGTTCTTTGTCGCCGAAGATGGTTGCCACGTACATTACCGTCTGTACGCCCATGTTGTAGGTGAAATAAGCCAACAGAAACCGCTTTAGGTTGGGCAAATGCTTCAGCTGGTCTACTACCTTGCCTAGCTCATGAAACCCATTCAGGAGCCAGCCCGAATCGGAGACGGCCCCGGCTGGCCGGCCAGGGTCGGCGGGCAGGGTGAAAAAGGGAATCTGGGCAAAACCAGCCCACCAGACGCCCGTGAGCAGAAAGGCGAGCCGGGTAGCAAATCCTTCTTCCAGCCCGAGCTTCTCGTGCCCCATAATCAGGCCCAGGCAGATAACCAGGAGCAGCACTGAGCCAATGTAGCCCATGGAAAACCCGCGCGCCGACAGCGAATCGTACTTCTCCTCGCTGGAAATCAGGGGCAAATACGAGTTATAGAACACAATGGAGCCGGAAAAGCCCACCGTAGCTGAAATAAAGATGAAGGTGCTGGCCGTCAGCGTATCGGGGGTAAAGAAGAACAGCGCGGCACAGGAGGCAGCACCCAGGTAGCAGAAAATCTGCATGAACAGCTTCTTCCGCCCCGAAAAGTCAGCTAGTGATGTCAGAAACGGACTTACAATGGCAATCAGCAGAAACGCTGCTGAAATGGCATACGTCAGCAACGAAGACCCTGGCACCTTGAAGCCTAAGAAGTTAACTATATCCGTTTGAGGACTGAGTTGTTTGGTGATGGCGCCCCAATAAATAGGAAAGATGGAGCTCGTGATTACGAGCGGGTACACCGAGTTGGCCCAGTCATAGAACGTCCAGGCGCGGGTGATGCGCTTATCATCTTTGGGAATATCCTCGAAGGAAGGGGCCGCTACAGCGGCCTGAGTAGTTGTCATACAAACAGGATGATATTATGGCACCAGCCAAGATAACGGGAATTACCGGTTGCAGTTGCCAGCACGACATTGGTCCGGCAGTTCGGAACGGTTAAGGCTTACTGGCGGGCTAGTAAAGCGGCGTACTGCGCTTCTGTATCCACATCAATGGCGCCCTCCGGAAACGATACCGTGGCTACTAGCTCAGGATGCTGCTTGAGGAGTTGGGCCGCGCCAGCGGCATCGGACAGTTGGTGGAGCAACCGCAGCGCATCAGACCCAAAAAGTACTGGTACGCCGCGCACGTTACCATATTCGCTGGCTACAATTGGGAGTTGAGTAGCCGTGTGCGTTTCGGCAAGCTGCCGGAGCAGCGCAGGAGTTACGTGGGGCTGGTCGCAGAGTAGCACCGTTACGGCTGCCAGCCCGGGCATTATTTCCTGCAGGTGGCGCAGCCCCGTTTTCAGCGAGGCTCCCATGCCGGCCTGCCAACTAGGGCACCGTATTACCTGAACCTGTAGGCCCTGTAGCTCCGGCAGCAATTCCTCATGTAAGGCCCCCGTTACCACTACCACCGGCCCGCCGGCAGCGGCCGCCACGGCGGTTTCAGCAGCCCGGCGCAGCAGCGTTTTTCCTTGGTATGGCAACAGCTGTTTGGGCCGGCCTAGGCGGCTAGAAGCCCCGGCAGCCAGAAGCAATAGCGCAGGCATTACAACCCGCAGACGGCATCTACCCGGCCTTCCGGGGCCAGCGGGCCATTGGCGTGCAGGGGCGGATGAATGGGATGAGGAGAATCGCGTAGGAAGCCCGCGGGACGGCCTGTGAGCACGGCCTGAATTTCGGCTACGATGGACAGCGCAATTTCTTCGGGCGTTTCGGCACCCAGGTTCAGGCCCACGGGGCTATGGATTCGGCCTTTCAGTTGCTCGGCCGCATTGGGCGTGTGCTGGTGCAGGTCGTCGAGGAGGCGTTCATACTTTTTGCGCGGGCCGAGCAGACCTATATAGGTAGTGGTGGCATCTGGCAACAAGTGGCGCAACACCGCCAGGTCGTAGTAATAATTATGTGTCATGAGCAGCGCAAAGCTGCCGTCATAGGGTTCATCGGGAACTTGAGCCAGGGATAGCACACGCACAACATCTGCCTCCGGAAAGCGAGCGGACTGGGCTTGGGCGGGCCGGCCATCTACTACCTGCACGCGCCAACCCAATCCTGCTGCTGCTCGCACCAGCGGCTGTACATCGTTGCCGGCTCCATATACCGTCAGGCGCACAGGTGGCCGTAATATTTCGAGGCTTACGTGCACCGTGCCGGTGGCCGTGGCATAGCGCCGGGTAGCGGGCTGGCGGGCGGCTAGCGCGGCACGAGCATCGGCCAAAATCAATGGATACAGGGCGGTTTGGACCGGAAGTGTACCTAGGGCGGCATCATTTCCAGTGAGCAAAAGCCGCTCTCCTACCCGCACTTCGGCACTGGGGCCGGGCACACTAAATATGGTGGCTACTACCGCTACCTCCTCTTTGCCGTCAGACCAGCGGCGCAGTAGCTCTACCGGGTTGTTGGGGTCCTGAAAATTCAGAGGCTCCAGCAGAATCTGCACGACGCCTTGGCAGCCTAGGGCGGCCCCAAATTGCAGGTCGTCGTCGGGGTCCGTGGAGTCGTAGGTAACGAGGCTGGGCTTGCCTTGCTGAATGGTGCGCCGGGCCCGTTGCCGCGCATCCCCTTCTAGGCAGCCACCACTGATGGCACCCGTAAGCTGGCCTTCATCCGTCACGAGCATGCGCGCACCGGGGCGCCGATACGCGGAGCCTGCCACATCAACCACAGATGCCAATGCACAGGCCCGGCCCGCGGCTCGGTGCTCATCGTAAGCGCGCAGAAGTCGGTGAAGTTCAGTCATAATACAAAGCTAGCGAAGCATCTTTTTCACACCTGTAACATGCCTCCTCTAATGCGGGGAATTCTCGCTCGGAAGCTCAAATGTCTGCTACAGCTAATACTTGGTACGCAGTAGCTCCACAGGAGGTTAACTGAACTGTACACTACGGTAGAGCTGTGGCAGCATCCTATTACGTCTCAACCCTTTAGCTGTTACTACCAGTTCAACATTATTTATGTCCTATTTTAAATATGTAAAGAATACTGGATATTCTATGTGCATAATTTATGCATTGTCAATTAGCTCAATGCTTTATCCAATCAACTTAAAGAACTTACACCTTCATCCGACATCATTTTTACCCATTATTTCATGATAAAAGCATCTTTTACTCGTCGTTCGTTTTCCTTATTGACATTGGGCCTTGGCCTGCTGGCCGGTTGCAGCAAAGAGGATATTCAGGTAGCAGATTCTGCACCTCAGGCCAGTGCCAGCAGCAACGCAACGGCGGCCTCTACTAGCTCAATTCTGCGGCGCAGCCAGCACTACATTATCCTGTCCTCTACGAATGAGTTGCCCGCCGATTTGGCTGGCCAAACCAAAGCTGCCAACGGCACCCTCACCGATCAGCTACCCGGCGCGGGCCTAGCTATGGCTACTTCCGCTGACCCTGATTTTGCCGCCAAGGCCGCTAAAATCAGTGGCGTACGCTCCGTGATTCATGACTTCAGCTACCAGGGCTATAACCCCGTAACGGCCCGCCAAACGCCGGTTCTTACGGAAGAAGTCACCACTATCGCAGCCACCGCCGTCAATAGCAACCGATTCTTCCCGATGCAGTGGGGCCACACCGCTATTCAGGCCCCGCAGGCCTGGCAGGCCGGTGCCCGCGGTAAAGGCGCAGTGGTAGCCGTGCTAGATGGCGGCTTTGATCTTTCGCATCCTGACCTGAAAGCCAACATTATCGGCAGCAAGTCATTTGTACCCAATGAGCCAGCCGAGTTTGGGCTCGCCTCCTTCAGCCACGGCACCCACACGGCCGGTACCATTGCCGCCGTTGATAACAACGTGGGCGTTATTGGGGTAGCCCCGGAGGCAAAACTACTGCTAGTGAAAGTGTTGGCTGATGGCGGCTCCGGCTCCTTCTCCTGGATGATTAACGGCATTTACTACGCCGTGCAGCAGAAGGCCAACGTTATCAATATGAGCTTGGGCGCTGCTATTCCGCGCAACAGCAAGTACCTCGATGACAACGGTACGCCCAACGATACCTCCGATGACAAGGTGGTAAACGAAACCAAGGAAATTCAGGAGTTGCTGGTGGCCATCAGTAAGGCCACTACCTACGCCACACAGCAAGGCGTGACGGTCATTGCCTCCTCCGGCAACGACGCCAACAACGGCCAACGCGACCAGGACTTGGTGCACCTCCCGTCCGGAGCAACCAACGTTATTTCAATTTCGGCTACGGCTCCTACCGGCTGGGCGCTGAACCCACAGGGCACTAACCTCGACGGGGTAGCATCTTACACCAACTACGGTATTTCAGATGTAACCTTTGCTGCTCCGGGTGGCGATGCTGCCCTACCCGGCAATGATGTGGCCACAGTAGCCGGCATAGCGCGCCCAGCATGGGTATTCGATATGGTGTTCAGCACCACTAAAAACGGCTATACCTGGTCAGCAGGCACCAGCATGGCCGGCCCGCATGCCGCTGGCGTAGCTGCACTTATCATCGGTAAAAACGGCGGCCAGATGGCGCCATCTCGCGTGCAAGCCATCATGCGCGCTTCCGCCGACGACCTGGGCAAAGCCGGCCGCGACGCATTCTATGGCTATGGCCGCGTGAATGCCTACCGAGCCGTAACCTCCGGCTTTTAGGCGCAATAGCACCTGGTAGTTACTAGCCCTTAAACAAGCAAAAAGCCCGTTTCCACTGCGGAAACGGGCTTTTTGCTTGTTTAAGGGCTAGTAAAATCTACTAGGCTCATTCTGGCCGCAAACTGCTAGGCTTGTACTATCTTTGTTTCTAGTACTTTATCGGGCGTGATGGGTAGGCTGCGGATGCGCTTGCCGGTGGCATGGAACACGGCATTGGCCACGGCCGCCGCCACACCTACCATAGATATTTCTCCGATGCCCTTCACGCCCATGGCGTTGATGTAGGGGTCGTGCTCCTCCACAAACTCCACCGTCATGTCCGGAATATCAGCGTTGACTGGGATATGGTAGTCGGCGAGGCTGGCGTTGGTGTAGCGTGAGAAATTCTGGTCGCGGTGGGTGCTTTCCATCAGGGCCGAGCCGATGCCGAAGATGCTGCCCCCAATGATTTGGGAGCGGGCGGTTTTGGCGTTCAGAATGCGGCCGGCTCCGTGCACACTAACCCAGCGCGTTACGCGCACCGTGCCCAAATCAGGGTCGACTTTCACCTCGCAGAAATGCGCACCGAACGAATGCATGGAGTGGCCCGCCATGTCATCCTGATGGCCCGAATCAGCGGGGCCAGCCGCCAGGCCCGACTCGTAGCCGGCGCCGTACTTTCCGTTGCCGGTGCCCTCTATGTCGGCGGTTTCGTTGCGCTTCATGAGCGCCATGAAGTCCTCGCCCTTGCTTTTGTTTGCTTTCAGCACCATGCGGCCATTTTCCACGACTACATCAGCTGCCTTCGCCCGGTACAGCGGCGATTTTTTATCTTGGGTCGCCAGCTTAATCAGCTTCTGCCATACCTCCTGCGCCGCCATATAGATGGACGACGACACCGTGCCCGCCGCCACCGAGCCACCCGAGTTGGGGGCGGTTGGCAGCTTGGTATCCCCCAGTTCGAATCGCACTTTGTCGGGGGCTATAAACAAGGCATCGGCAGCTACCTGCGTCATGACGGTGTAGGTGCCGGTGCCCAGGTCGGTGGCGCCGGTTTGCACCAGGGCGTGGCCATCGGCATAGAGGCGGACGCGGGCCGTGCCCTGGTTGTTGTGTACGGGGTAGCTGGCCGTGGCCATGCCCCAGCCCACCAGCAGGCGGCCGTCGCGGGTGGCGCCAGCTTTGGGGTTACGCTTGCTCCAGCCAAATAGCTCGGCACCGCGGGCGTAGCATTGCTTCAGGCTTTTACTGCTCCAGGGCTTGCCCGTGCTGTGGTCTTTCTCGGCGTAGTTGCGCAGCCTGATTTCCAAGGGGTCAATACCCAGCTGATACGCCAGATCATCCAGGGAGCACTCTATAGCGAACGAACCGGGCGCCTCACCAGGGGCACGCGTAAAGGTAGAGGTCATCACGTTGGCCCGGGCCAGCTGATATGTCGCCTCGAAGTTGGGGCAGGCATACAGCAGGTTGATAATGCGACTGTTGGGCTCGGCGTAGTTGTCCCAGGGCGAGGTAGTGGAGGTTTTCTCGTGAATGAGGGCTAGTAATTTGCCTTCCTTGGTGGCTCCTACCTTCAGCGTCTGGGTCTGGTCTTCGCGGTGGCCCATGCTGGTAAACATTTGTGGGCGGCTCAGGGAAAGTTTTACTGGCCGACCTACCGCTTTAGCCGCCTGCACCGTCAGGATGGTATGGGGCCAGCAGGAGCCTTTGCAGCCAAAACCGCCGCCGAGGTATTTCGTTACCACGCGCACCTGTTCCGTGGGCAAGCCCAGCATGGTACTCAGCGCTTTCTGGGTGCGGGTTACACCCTGCGTCGACTCGTATACGGTCAAGCGGTCGGGGGCTTCCCAGTGCGCGGTGGTAGCGCCGGGCTCCATGGGGTTGTGGTGGTTAATGGCATGCACGTAGGTGTGCGTGAGCTGCACCGGAGCCGCCGCAAACGCCTCTTTAGGGTTGCCACGCACGGTATGGCCGGGCGTTTTGCCATCCTGCACTTTCTGGGGGTCGAAGAGCTCGGCACGCGGGTCTTCATAGGAAGCCAGCGGCTTTTCGGCTACTATATTTACCCGCAACAGGGCGGCCGCATATTGAGCGCGCTCCAGCGTATCGGCCACTACCACTACTACCGCCTGCCCGGCATAATGAATTTGGTCAGAAGTGAGGGGTAGGAAACCCATGGGGGCACCAATGGCTTTTTTGCCATCAGGGTCGTTGGGAGTTTTGGCCAGCTTGGGCAGGTTTTGGTGGGTAAGAATGGCTAATACCCCCGGCTGTTTTAGGGCGGCGCTGGCGTCGATGCTCTGGATGCGTCCCTTGGCCACGTCGCTGGTTTTGAGCACCGCATGCACTAGCCCCGGCAGGCCGTTGAACTCCGCCGAATACTTGGCTTGGCCCATCACCTTGGCCCGGCCATCTACCCGGTCCATGGGCTGGCCCACCGAGCCGGCTTTGGGGTTCGTTTCAAAAAAGGTTGGTTCTGCGGTATCCATAGGGTAGTAGAGCTAAATTCTAGCTGCCTGGTAGGCAGTCAACAAAGGGCAAAGCGCCGGGCAAACAACTGTCTGGAGTGCACCAGATTGATAGGCTGCTACCCGGCTACTTTCATCAGGGCCTGCACCAGCGTGTTCTGAGCCAGCTCTACCTTGAAGCGGTTGTGCTCCCGGGGTTGGGCACCTTGCAGGGCTGCCGCCGCCGCGGCCCGGAATGTGGCTTCGGTAGCGGGGGCGCCGGTTAGCACTTTCTCGGCTTCGCGGGAGCGCCAGGGTTGAGTTCCTACCCCGCCCAAGGCCACGCGGGCCGAGCGGATAGTGCCACCTTGCACATCGAGGCCCACCGCGGCTGAGGCCAGGGCGTAGGCGTAGCTGGCTCGCTCGCGCACTTTCAGGTAGGTAGAGCGCCGGGCGTGGACAGTGTTGGGAATGGTGACGGCTACAATCAGCTCGCCGGGCTCCAGTACTGTTTCCCGCTGAGGCGTGGTGCCGGGCAGCAAGTAAAATTCCGTAACGGGTACGCGGCGCTGCTTGCCTTTCTGGTTTTCCAGGGTGAGCACCGCATCCAGCGCGGCCAAGGCTACTGATAAGTCGCCGGGGTAGCTAGTGGCAATGCAGGCTTCGGAGGTGCCTAGTATAGCCAGGTTATGGTTGTCGCCTTGTAAGGCGGGGCAGCCCGAGCCCGGTACGCGCTTATTGCACGGAAACGCGGGGTCGCGGAAGTAGCCGCAGCGGGTGCGCTGCAGAATGTTGCCCCCAATGCTGGCCATGTTGCGCAACTGCGGCGAGGCCGCCAGCAGCAACGATTCCGACACGGCCGGGTACTGCTCCTTCACCAGTGGATGCTCTCCCACGTCGCTCATGCGCTCCATGGCCCCAATGCGCAGTCCGTCCTTGGTCTGCTCAATGCCTTTGAAGGGCAGCAGGTTAATATCGATGAGCTGTGGGTGCTCCTCCAGGTGGGCCTTCATCAGATCCAGGAGGGTAGTACCACCGGCAATGTAAGCGGCCTGTGGCGTGTCTTTGCGGAGGCCGGTGGCTTCCTTTGCCGAATTGGCCTGGGTGTAGCTGAAGTTGTTCATCTAAACTTTTCCTCCTTTTTGCTGCACCTCGCGCACGGCGGCTACAATGTTGGGATAAGCCCCGCAGCGGCACAGGTTGCCGCTCATATACTCCCGAATTTCAGCATCGGTACCGGCCTTGCCTTCGCGCACACACGCAATGCCGCTCATAATCTGGCCCGGCGTGCAGTACCCGCACTGGAAGCCGTCGTGCTTAATAAAGGCTTCCTGCATGGGGTGCAGCTGCTCGCCCTGGGCCAGCCCCTCGATGGTGGTTATTTCCTTGCCCTGGTTCATCACGGCCAGGGTCAGGCAGCTATTCACGCGCCGGCCATCTACGTGCACGGTGCAGGCGCCGCACTGGCCATGGTCACAGCCTTTTTTGGTGCCGGTCAGGTCCAGGTATTCGCGCAGGGCATCGAGCAGGCTTACGCGGGGTTCGGCCTGGATGGTGCGCACGGTGCCATTTACCTTCAGCTGCATGGCCGACACCCCTTCTACCGTCTTGGAGAAAGCGCCCAGGCGCTCGGCCTGACTCACGAAAGGTGGAGCCAACGCCAAGCCCAGGATGCCGCCGGCCTGCTTCATAAACGAGCGGCGCGTGCCGTCCTCGGGACGCGGCTCCAGCGGCTGCTCGCCGTCCGGAGTATCAGTAGGAAATGTTGCCATTGTATATCGAAATGAAAAAACCTGCCCCGGCGCGTACCAACCACACCCTGAAAAACTCGCACAACCCTAAGTGGTTGCCTGGTGCAGTCTATAAAATTTGGGGTTCGGCGCCAGCCAGCGCCCGTGATATGTACTACGGCGGGCGGCAGTCTATTGTTCAGCTGCCGGTGGGCAGTACCCCCTGCCCTACCTACGCCGCCACCGGGCCGGCCTATGTGCATCTTCCTAGGTCAATAAAAACCCCAAACCCAACACTGCCACCGTGTTGGGTTTGGGGTTCTACCTAGGCTAGTAGGGCTAAAGGTTTGCAGCTGTTCCTGGGCTAGCACGCCTGATGGTTATCGACCGAAATCCAGACACAATACCCTCATTTATAGCATATTATGGCGCTTAACAGGTGTCGCATCAAGCCAAGGGACACATGCTGATGTTGCCAAAGAAACCGTCATGCTGAACGGAGTTGAAGCATCTCTACCGCTTCGTTGAGCCGTTACTACATCAGTTGATTAGCCAGCGGTAGAGATGCTTCGACCAGCTCAGCATGACGTTCTGCAGGGTAGGACGTTCTGGTTTGTATGACCTTCTAGTTCGTAGGCTATGTCTAACGTGACAATTTGGTTCGAATGACATCGTGGTTTGAAGAGCGTGCTGCTGAGCAGTGAGTTCTTTTAAACACAGAAGCAGTTACTGCACTAAGCCCACAAAAACGCGTCATGCTGAGTTAAGCTCTAGCGACGCTACCGCATGACTTCTCAAAAGAGGTAGCCTATGGTAGAGTTGCGTGAACTCAACTCAGCATGACGAATGAGTAACCAACGCCGAAGGCCTGCAAACTGCCTGCATAGCCCTGGGGTGGCTTACTTACCTAGCAGAACCTAGCGGGTGGTACCCGTGGTGCTGCCGGAAGTGGTGGTGCCGCTGGTGGTGCTACCCGAAGTAGTACCGCTGGTGGTACCCGTGGTAGTGCCGGTAGTGGTACCTGTGGTGGTGCCGGTAGTGGACCCCATGGTAGTGCTACCCGAGGTGCTGGTACCCATTGTGGTGCTACCCGAGGTAGTGCCACTGGTGGTAGTGCCCGTAGTAGAGCCGCTGGTGGTACCATACGTGGTGGAGCCGCTAGTAGTGCCCGAAGTAGTAGAGCCGCTAGTAGTGCTCATATCGGTGCCGCTAGTGGTACCCGAGCCCGAAGGAGTGGTGCTGGTAGAAGAGCACGATGAGAGGGCAGCGCCAGCGCTGAACAGCACAGCCAGTACCCGAACAGACCAGGTTGCTTTTTGAATCAGTTTCATAAAGTTGATAGTGAAGGGTGAAGAGTACATAACAAGCAGTAACCTTACCGCTGGCAGGACTTAGCCATACGCAGATATGGGGTGAGCGGTTGGCCTTTTTCGAGAAATACTAGACTGATGCTTAGCCAGTTCTGATTTTCACTAGCCTAGTGTCCTGCTTAAACCGCCTCTACTTGCTTCCCCTCTGCTCGGCACCACACCCTAGCCCGAGCCCCCCGTAAGCCCCGCCAGACGCATTTTAGCCGCCTTTGTTTACCAGATTGTTGCCACGGCCTAGTATCCTCCCAACCCGATTTATACTTCTTCTCACTGTTTGTGTGAAATACCCCAAATTTGAAGCCCACTGGCACCCGACCGGCTGCGCGAAGCGGGCCAATAATGGCCTGTTTCTAAAAGACCTCTACAACCTACTCGGCGTACCGCGCCCCAACCCTACTATCGACTCACCCGACCATAGCGGAAGCTGAACCGCATCGAGTTGGGCCTTGCCAGTAAGAAGTGCCACAAGGGCCACGCCGTGCGGGGCTCCGCCAAATTAATCGAAAGGAGGACACACGCCCGCTAGCAAGTCCTCGGCTACGCGCGCTCTGCCCGCCGCGCTGCCCACATCATGCGAGAGCTGGCTTTCGCATTAACGGGGCCCAACCGTTTGCTTTTTTGCATCTTGCCGTTGGGCAGTCCGGATAAACAAGCCAGCTCTCACGCCACGTTTCATCATGTCATCAGCCCCTACCCCTGTTACCCCCGCTTCTAGCTTGCTGGAAGCCGAAAACCACTTGTTGCGGGAGGAAATCAGGCAGCTCAAAGAGCAGGTTCTGCTGGCCTCTGCTTTTGATCAAAGTCAGGAACGCTTCCGCACGGTGTTCGAAAACTCACCGCTGGGCCAAAAAATTATTGACCCCGATCTGACCATTTGCCAAGCCAACCAGGCGCTGGCCGACATGTTGGGGTTTAGCACGGCCGAAGACCTAGTGGGGCGGCGCATTCTGGAGTTCGCGCACCCCGACCACCTAGCTGACTGGACTAAACTACAGGAAAGCCTCTGGGCCCACCGCAAGAGTAGCTTTCAGCTGGAAACGTGCCTGAAGCGCCAAGATGGCACCTCATTCTGGTGCCGCGTAACGTCCGTCCTTTTCCCCGACGATGGCGGCGAGCTGGGCTACACTACCCTAGAGGATATAGCGGAGCGCAAAAAGCTGGAAATTTCCCACAAGCGCCTCTACGACGCCCAGGAAACTATTCTGCACCTAGCCGCCCACGATCTGCAAAACCCCATCAACAACCTGCAAATGCTGGTGGAGCTGCTGCGGTTGGAGCCCGCTATTAAGGCTATTCCCGCCCCGGAGCTAGTGAGTGTTGAGGAGCTGTATACCCTAATGGAGCGCGCGTGCCAGGAGGCCAGCGTCATCCTGAAAGATGTGCTTTATTTGGGCCAGCTGGAAGCCAGCCACTTAGAAATGCACCGCACCGACCTGGGGGCCTTCCTGGATGATCGGCTGGTTGTTTACCGCAAGGCAGCGCAGGAAAAAAACATCAACCTATTGCTGGATCTGCCCCAAAATGCTATTCACGCCAACATCCATGCCGACAGGTTTGGCCGCATTCTCGATAACCTGCTCACCAACGCGTTTAAGTTCACGCCCGCCGGCGGCCAGATTTATGTGCGGCTGCAAAAGCACGAGGGCAATGTGCGCCTGATGGTGCAGGACACGGGCCTGGGCATTCCGGAGGAGCTGCAGCCCCACGTGTTCGATAAGTTTACGGCAGCTTCCCGGCCCGGCCTCTACGGCGACACCACCACCGGCCTGGGCCTGTTCATCACGAAGCAGATTGTGGAAATGCACGAAGGGAAAATCTGGCTGGAAAGCAAAGAGCAAGAAGGCACCACGTTCTTTATCGACCTGACCTAGCCCGCTACGCACACCCGTGTGCTACTACACTGTAGCTTAAGAGCCCAGCCACAGTCTTGCTTGATCTGGCCCCGTCAGGAGAAAAGTGCATCAGCGGTACGGCAGGCGAATGGTGAACTCCGTGAACTCGCCTTCTCTCGATTTTACCCCTAGCGTGCCGCCGTGGCTTTGCACCACAATATCAAAGCACAGCGAAAGGCCTAGGCCGGTGCCTTCGCCGGGCGGCTTGGTAGTAAAAAAGGGCTGAAACACCTTCGAGCGGATTTTCTCGGGCATGCCGGTTCCGTTGTCGAGCACCCGGATTTCCACGTCCTGGCCGTTGGTGCGGCGAGTGCTTATCGTTACGGCGGGCTCATAGCGCGTGCCGACAGGAGTTTGCTGCTGGCGCTGGTACACAGCATAAAACGCGTTGGCACACAGGTTTAGCAGCACCCGAACCATATCGGAGCGGATAACCGGCACCAAGCATAGCTGCGCATCGAAGTCGCGGGTGATGGTGGCCTGAAACGCGGGGTTGCTGACGCAGAAACTCTGGTACGCCAGGGTCAGGGCTTCATCGGCCAGGGCGTTCAGATCAGTAGGCTCGCGCTGGCCAGGTCCGGAGCGGGAGTGCTCCAGCATATCCCGGATTATGGACGACGCCCGTTGCCCGTGCAGACTGATTTTCTGCAGATTCACCTTCAGCCCGGCCAGAAACTCCTGATCTACGCCGTTGGTGCGGGCCAGGTCGCGCTCCGGGCCCGTCATTTCCTCCACCAGCTCAGTACTGACATCGGCAAAGTTTTTGACGAAGTTGAGCGGGTTTTGCAGCTCGTGGGCAATACCGGCCGTGAGCTCGCCCAGGAAGGCCATTTTCTCGCGCTGCATCAGTTGGTTTTGGGTTGCTTTCAGCTCGGCCAGGGCTTCGCGCAGCCGGTCGCGCTGGGCACCAATCTGGGCGTTGCGGCGGTTGAGCTGAAGGTTAGTGTACTGTTTCAGGCGGTTGTTACGCCACAGCAGCCAGAGGGCTGGCAAGGCCCCAGCCAGCGCCGTAATCAGCCACAGCTGTCGGCGCTCGGCGGCGGCCTGCTCTTCCCGGTCGGTTTGCTCCTGCTGGCGCAGCCGCTCACTTACATCGAGGGCCTGCACCTGCGCCATTTTACTGAGGCTAAACAGGTTGTCGCGGGTGGCACTGGCTAGCATCAGGTAGCGGAATGCCAGGGCACTATCCTGGCGGGCTGCCCAGGCCGCGGCCAGAAACTGGCTGGCTTCGAGCACGCCTTTGGGGTAGTGGCCCTGCTGGCCGGCCAACAGGGCCTGCTTTCCGTTGTAAATGGCCGAGTCGGCGTACTGGCTGCCGGCCTGCTCAAATAGCCGGGCCCGCCCCAGGTACGCCCGGCACAAGGCAAACGTAATGCGCTGGGGCCGCGCCCGCCGGATGCTGCGCCGGTAGTAGTACTGGGCCAGCCGGGGGTTGCCGAGCTTGGCGTACACGTTGCCCATCATGGCCGCGTCGCCTACCTCACTAATCAGGTCTTTATTAATCAAATCAAGGGCATAGCCTTGCTTTAAGTACAGTAAGGCTGAATCGAGACGGTTGAGCTGGTAGTATACGTTGCCCATGTTGCCCAGCACCCGTGTGAGCAGCTTCTGGTTGCTGATGGTTTCGGCCACGGCCTTGGCTTTAAACAGATACACCAAGGCTGGCCGGCTGTTCTGCTGCTCCCAATACAGGTAGCCCAGTGCGTTGTAGGCCCGCCCAATTAGCTCGGGGTCGCCTAGGTCCTCGGCGCGGTGCAACCCCTGCAGGCCTACTTGTAGCGCGGCCGGGTAGTTGCCGGCCTCCCGAAACCCGGCCCCCATCCGGATGAGGGCCCACGTGGTGCCTTTCGGAAAGTTGATTTGCTGGGCCAGCTGCAGGGCCTGCTTGCCATAGGCAATGGTAGCCAGCGGATTGCTCTGGGTGTGCTCGTATGCCAGCTGCGACAACAACAGGGCGCGGGTGGTATCGGGGTGCGTTTGGGTCAGCAGGTGCTTCAGGCTGTCGATGTGGGCCCCGACCTGGGCAGTGGCGCGCGTATTGAGTACCGGGCTCAGCCACCACAATATGAGCACACACACCGTTTTCATGGCAGAAAACTGAAAGTACATCCGGCTGAGAAAGAGCCTCTCACTGGGTAGCTTCACCTGCCCGGCTTTGCTGGGGCACTGCGCCGCATAAGAACCCGATTCTCCTGCTCCGGACAGCAAGTGTATCTTTCCTCAGGCCCAACCCCAGCCAACCGAGCACATGCCCGCATGCATCAACTATATCGGCAATGCTATACTCTAATATAGTAAATTTAAACGGCAATTGCTCAGGTTGCCAGCGGCCCAGGAGCTAGTAAAATCACGCCGTTTGAACAGGCCCTCCAGCACGTTCGTGCCGGCTTAGCGGTTTACTAGGCCTAGGGAAACAGCAGAGTCCGCTGCCGCCTGTAGCTGGCGCTACTTGGGCCGCGTGAGCAGCCTAGTCAAGGCCGGAAGCAGCATGGGCGCAAGCAGCAGGCTGGTAAGGCCGGCAGAAATGAGGACAATAGAGAGCAAGTAGATATTGTGGAGCTCTATTCCACGCCCCACCACCGACCTCACCCCGATAACCACTAGGCTCAGAAGCAGCACCAACCCCCAGAATAGCCGGAGGCTGGTTTTGGGCGGAGCCAGCTTGGTAGTGGGTAGGCGCCAGATATACACCACCATAGCGGCCGCGCCTACTACAGAAGTTAGCTTTTGCAGCAGCGAATACAACCTCGTGCGGAACGGGCCTTCCAGCACGTGGGCCTTCAGCAATGGAAACAGCTGCACCCCGCGCCCTTCCACATGCGTGAAGCTGTCCCAGGCCAGATGCGACACAATACCGATTAGCAGAGAAACCAAGAACGTAAAGTAGTTTTTGCGCAGGTAGCCCAGCCAGTCTAGCCCCATAAACCCGGCAAACCGCTCCCGCAGAAACTGGGGCAAATGTAGAATCAGGGCATCGCGCAGGAGCAGATGAAACGCCAGGGCCAGCAGAATACCTAGGGGTAGGTTAAAGTAAAAAATACTGCGCCACGTATGACTGTAGGGGTCATGGGCACTCATGCGCAGAAATTTCTCGAAGTCCGGAGCCATGCTCCCGATAATCAGGCCCGTTGCGGAGCGCCAGTGTTTGGGCAGGGCCATAAGCGGTAATACAGCCGCCGGATGCGAAAACGTAAAGGGCATAATAAGTATAGTCGAGCCCTGTTAACGGCAAACACCAGAATATGGTGTTCGTACCGCTGCCTGTCGGCTACTCATCAGGATACTAGGCTGAGTTGCCAGAGAAACTGGCGTACTGAAAAAGAACTATCCTGCTGAGCAGGTGGCGCATAAAGCCCGGGGCCGAAGCACCTGGTCTGGCTGCCATAGAAATGCTATACCCCGTCATGCTGAGCGGAGCCGAAGCATCTCTACCGCTGGGTAATTCCTGTCGTGATGACGAAGCGGTAGGGATGCTTCGGCTCAACTCAGCATGACAGTTACTTTGGCAGAATCATCACGCGCGACGCTTCGACTGGCTCAGCATGACTGCTGTTTTTCGGCAGGACGGGCTTTTACCTGAAATGAGGTTACAACACCCCCAGCCTACTAGGGTGCCGGGCAAGCAAAAGCCCGCTGGCGAGGACACCAGCGGGCTTTTAGTTTTGTGCAGAGAGGATGGGATTCGAACCCACGATGAGCTTTAGACCCATACACACTTTCCAGGCGTGCTCCTTCAACCACTCGGACACCTCTCTAGGATGCGGGGAAGTGGCGCAAAATAACACCCTATTTTCGGGATACGCAAGCCCCAAGCCAGCTTCGGCTCACATTAGCGTGATTTCGCCGCGCAAGTCCTGAGCTAGGAGGCGGCGCGTGGTGGCTTGGTCCTGCTGTAGGCCTAGCACAAACATGAGCTTGGTAATAGCGGCCTCCACCGTGATGTCGTCGCCGCCGATAATGCCCAACTCGGTGAGGTAAGCGCTGGTTTCGTAGCGGCCCTGCATCACGCGGCCTTCCTCGCACTGGCTTACATTCAGCAGAAACACGCCCCTATCAGCCGCGTCGCGCAGGCACTTGAGAAACCAGGGGGCGGTAGGCGCGTTGCCCGAGCCGTAGGTTTCGAGTACGCAGCCGCGTAGGCCATCGGCCTCCAGTTGCGCCCGCATCATCGGCTCCGAAATGCCCGGAAACAGGCGCATGATAGTGACCCGGTCATCGAGGCGCTGGTGAACATGCAACGGGGCCGCGGGCAGCATCCGAATCTGCTTGTCGTTGAATTCCAGCTCGATGCCAGCGCGGGCCAGCGGCGGGTAGTTTTCGCTGCGGAAGGCGTTGTACTGCTGGCTTTCCACCTTTTTGGCCCGGTTGCCCCGAATCAATTGCTCATTGAAAAACAGGCATACCTCAGGCACGCGCACGGTACCAGCCACAGGGTGGCGGGCGGCCGCCATTTCTAGCGCCGTAACCAGGTTGCGGCGCGCATCCGTCCGGATGCGGCCTACGGGCACCTGTGCTCCGGTAAACACCACCGTCTTGCCCAGGTTTTCGAGCAAGAAGCTGAGCGCCGCCGCTGAGTAGGCCATGGTATCGGTGCCGTGGAGCACCACGAAGCCGTCGTAGAGGGCGTAGTTTTCCTGAATCAACGCCGCCAGCCGCAGCCAGTCATCCACGGTTACGTTGCTGGAGTCGATGGGCTCGCCCAGGTTTACAACATGGACCTGCATTTTCAGCTGGCGCAGCTCAGGGATTTTGCGGCGTATCTGCTCAAAATCCATCGGCACCAACTCGCCGCGCTTATTGTAGGCCATGCCGGCCGTGCCGCCGGTATAAATGACCAGAATGGCCGACTCGGCCTTGGGAGGAAGGATTTCGGTAGCCAACAGGCAGGGAGGTTGGGTGGGAAGGGGTAGCGAAGGTATCGGTAATCTGGGAAAGGCAAACGCACTCAACCGTGGAGCAACACTTAGCCAGCCAAGGCACCCTAGGCTACCGTTTCGCCGAACAGGGCCAGGGTGTTGCGGGTAGTAGCTGCTGCCACTTCCTCTACTTCCTTGCCTAGTATTTCGGCCACGCGGCGGGCTACCAGCGGCAAATACGCAGGCTCATTGCGCTTGCCGCGGTGCGGGGCCGGCGCCAGATACGGGCAGTCGGTTTCCAGCAGCAAATGCTCCAGCTCGATGCCCGGCAGTACTTTATCAAGGCCACCGTTTTTGAAGGTTGCCACGCCCCCGATGCCTAGCTTAAAGCCTAGCCGGATGGCTTCGTCGGCTTCGTCGCGGGTGCCGGAAAAGCAGTGGAACACCCCGCGCAGCGTGCCGTCCTGCGCCTTGGTTATGATGTCGGCAGTTTCGCGGAAGGCGTCGCGGGTGTGCAGCACCAGGGGCAGGTTGAACTTGCGGGCCAACTCTACCTGAATCCGGAGGGCTTCCTGCTGCTCCGGTAGGTGCGTTTTGTCCCAGTACAAGTCAATGCCGCACTCCCCTACTGCCGCAAAAGGCCGACGGTTCAGCCAGGTTTCTACCTCGTACAGTTCCTTCTCGAAATGACGGGTAACGTGGCAGGGATGCAGGCCCATCTGGGCAAAGCAATGGCTCGGGAACTTGGCTTCCACCTCCAGCATAGCATCAATGCTGGTGTGGTCGATGTTGGGCATGAAGATGGTGCGGACCCCGGCCTCGAAAGCACGGCGCAGCATGTCGTCCTGGTCGGGTTTGAATTGCTCGGAGTAAACGTGAGCGTGCGAATCAGAGAGTTGCATACCGCGAAGGTACGCCTAGGGTGCGGAAGTAGGGAAACCGGTGAAAACAAAAGGCCCCTGCCGCGGCGCTTTTGCCATGGCAGGGGCCTTTTGTAAGAGAAAAGGTGCTTACAGCTTCAAGTCGCCGGTTTGGCGAATATCGCGGGAGGAACTACCTACCAGCACCTTGAACTGGCCAGGCTCCAGCACCCACTGCTTTTTGCCTTCATCGTAGAAGCGGAAGGCATCGGCTCCGAGGTTCAGGGTTACAGTTTTCGACTCGCCCGGCTTCAGGAATACTTTCTCGAAAGCTTTCAGCTCTTTTTCCGGGCGCTTCACGCTGGCTTGCTCATCCTGCACATACAGCTGCACTACCTCAGCGCCGGCTACTTTGCCGGAGTTGCGCACCGTGAGGGTAACGGTGGCGCTTTGGGTGCCGGGTTTTACCGTCAGCTTGCCGTAGTCGAAGGAGGTGTAGCTCAGGCCGTGGCCGAAGGCAAATTGCGGGGCCACCTTATACGTATCGAAGTAGCGGTAGCCCACGAAAACGTCTTCTTTGTAGGTCTGTTTCAGAGGGTCGCCAGGAGTGCTAGGGTATTCGCCTAGCTTGTGGGCGGGCGAGTCTTCGAGCTTCACGGGCCAGGTCATCGGCAGCTTGCCGGAGGGGTTCACATCGCCGAACAGCACGTGCGCCAGGGCGTTGCCGCCTTCCATGCCGGGGTACCAGGCCTCCACAATGCCCTTGGCCTGCCCTGCCCATTCCGACACATCGAGCATGCCGCCATTCATTAGCACCACTACGGTATTGGGGTTGGCAGCTAGCACGGCCTTAATCAGCTCATCCTGCCCGAACGGCAGCTTCATGTCTGGCTTATCGTAGCCCTCGGCATCGTAGGCATTGTCTGACCATACTTTGTAGTCGTAGCCGTGAGTGGCACCGCCCACAATAATAGCTACCTCGGCGGCTTTTGCAGCAGCTACGGCTTCGGCAATCAGTTTGGGGTCGGCTTTCTGGTCGCGGGCAATGGTGTAGCCTTGGGCGTAGGTGACCTTGACCTGGGTACCTAGGGCCTTCTGCATTCCCTTCAGCGGAGTTATTTCATACTTAGCCTTCACTTGCGAGCTGCCGCCGCCCATAGAGTTTTCGCGGGTAGCGTTGGCCCCAATTACCGCGTAGGTTTTGGCCGTTTTCTTGAGGGGCAGCAGGCCACCTTCGTTCTTAAGCAACACTATCCCCTCTTCGGCCACCTTCAGGGCCGTGGCTTGGTGCTCGGGGGTGTTGTAAGCGCCGGCCTTGCGCTTGGCGCCGTCCAGCATGTTAGTGCGGTACATTACGCGCAGAATGCGGCGCACTTTATCATCCAGCAGTGGCTCCAGCGACTTGTCTTTTTTCACCGCATCCAGCGCCGCCGTACCGAAGAAGAATTTGTCGTAAAGCGCGGGGGTAAGCTTGGGCATTCCGGCGCTGGCCGTCTGGTCGACGCTGTTATACATCAAGGACAGGTCGGTACCCATTTCTAGGTCGGTGCCGTTGCGCAAGCCTTCCATGGTGTTGTGCACCGAGCCCCAGTCGCTAATTACCAAGCCTTTAAAACCCCACTCCCCTTTCAGGACGTCGTTCATCAGGTAGGCGTTGTGGGTAGCGTACTGGCCCCGGAATTTGTTGTAGGAGCCCATGAGTGTATTCACGCCGCCTTCCTGCACGGCGGCCTGAAAGCCCGGCAGGTAAATCTCGCGCAGGGCCCGCTCGCTCATGTTTACATCAACGTCGTTGCGGTGCTCTTCCTGGTTGTTGGCCGCGTAGTGCTTTACGCAGGCCGATACGCCTTGGTCCTGCACGCCCCGAATGTAGCCTACCACCATCTTCGATACCAGATACGGGTCTTCGCTCAGGTATTCGAAGTTGCGGCCGTTCAGGGGCGTGCGGATGATGTTAATGCCAGGACCCAGAATAATGTCTTTGCCCCGGAAGTTGGCCTCACTGCCCAGCACCGAACCAAAGGCATAGCCTAGGGCTGGGTTCCAGGTAGAAGCTAGGGTATTGCCGGTGGGCAGGTAGGTGCCCGAGTCGTTCACGCCTTCGTCCAGAGTCCAGTCGCGGCCGTGTTCAGGGCGCACCCCGTGCGGGCCGTCGGAAGTGGTTATTTCCGGGATGCCCAGCCGTTTCACTCCGCCCGAGGTGAAAGAGGAGTTGGCGTGGATCATGGCAATCTTTTCTTCCAGCGTGAGCTTTTTCAGCAACTGGTCGATTTTGGCTTCGTTCTTCAGCAGCTCTTGCTGCCGGTTGGTGCCCGTGGCCGACCTAGTGGTTTGGGGGCGAGCAGGCGCGGGTTTGGTTTGGGCCGAGGCCAGCTGGGTGCTGGCACAGAATAACGCCGCCAGCAAAAGGGCGCGGCTAGAGGGTGGGAACAAGAGCATACAGCGTAGCAGAATGGGCGGGGAGATAGTAAAGCAAGGGGCAACAACCGATTGTGCATCGGGGCGGACAGCGGAGCTTGTTGCGGCAACAGAGGGCTAGCAAACAGCCGCTGGCTAAGCCAAAGATATTCTCTGGAGAGAGGAAAACACACCTAAAAAACGCCTGCTAATGCTGCTACAGGGCGTTTTTTATTTTCCCAATACACTTACTACACACGCAGCAACGGGCATCAACCGCCCCTGAACGGCATTTGGCAACTCTACGAAATCAGATAAAAAACAACCAGTTTTTATCGGTATTGCCTACCCTTCCAGGAAAACGCAACCGGCAGGAGCCGGAAGATTACCAGGCCTACGGTAAGGGCTACGGTGTACCCTTCAAACAGGGGTAGCAACTCCAACGGGGGCCGACGTCCTACCCTTCGGAAGCACACCCATGCTAGGCCCCCTTGCAGGAGCATCTTCACCAACCAAATGCGCAGAACTGCGCCAAGCCCTCCCACGAAGGCCAATATGAACAGCGCCAGATAAAAAGAGCCGTACAACGCCAGACACACTTTCAGCCACGTAGGTAGTGCCTCCACGCCGCGTAACCACCGCCGCCGCTGGTGCAGCAAACCGCTCCACGTGTACATCGGCAACGACTCAGCCAGAATTTCGGGGCGGAACAGGTTGCGGGAAGTGAAGTCCTTTCGCAGTACAGCCTTGAACAGCTCAAAATCTTCGGTGACGGAAAAGGGCAGCTGCTCATAGCCGCCCGTTGCCTCATAGGCAGCGCGGGTTACCAGCATGTTGTTGCCCATAGCCGTAACGGGCCGCCCCAGGTCGGTTACCACCTGCACCAAGCCTAGCGACATCAGCCAATCGAGACCTTGTAACCGGTGAAACAGGCGCGGCCCCGTCACCAGCGTCAGGCCCGTCACAATGCCCACGCCGGGTTGGGCGTGTGCTAGTAGCCCCTGCAGCCAAGTGGGGGGCACGGCAATATCGGCGTCGGTGATGAAGAAGTACTCAGTAGTAGCAGCACGAGCCAGGTGGGCCAGCACGTTGGCTTTGCCGTGGGCCGTACCCAGCGTATCGTGAATAGGCACCACCTGAAACGAGCCAGCGTACCCGTGCATGGCAGCGTGCGCCACGGCCGCGGTAGCATCCACGGAGCCGTCGTCGCCGAGCAGCACTTCCACTAGGTTCGGGGGGTAGTCGAGAGCCCGGATGGATTGGAGGCAGCGCGTGATGGCCTGGGCTTCGTTGCGGGCAGCAATCAGAATACTAACGCGGGGCAACGGCTCGGGCAGCGGCTCCGGCTGGCTTCCCTCCCGCTGGTAAAACAGCACCGTTGAGGCCGTCAGCAACAGAAACCACGCCGTGAAGTAAAGAATCAGCAACAGCATACCGCACAAATAAATACCAGAGAGGCTATTGGCTGCAAGTACGCACTTTCCGCCAGGTTAGAGGCTAGCAAACTGGTACCCACGCGCCGCAAAGTGCGCCAGATACCGCGGCAGCACGTAGCGCAGGTTGGGGCTGGCCTTTAGGCTGTCATGAAATACCACAATGGAGCCTGGCCGTGAGTGCGCAATGGCTGCTGCTAGGCACGCTTCGGGCGCAAAGTCCCGGTCGTAGTCGCAGGTAAGTACGTCCCACATGACCACTTGATGCGTAGCCTGCAACGCCCGGGAAAGCGGAATGGTAATGCGGCCATATGGGGGCCGAAGCAGGGGCCGCGACTCGGGCTGCAACTGCTGCAACAGTTGCTGGCATTCGGCTACATCTTGCAGGTAGTGGCGGCGCGAGTGGCTCCAGCCGTTGATGTGGTGGTAGGTGTGGTTAGCCAAGCGGTGCCCCTGCGCTAGTACTTCTTGGGCCACCTCCGGGTATCGGCGAAGGTTGTCGCCCACACAGAAAAAAGTGCCCTTAGCGTGGTAGTGGGCCAGCGTTTCCAGCACGAAGGGCGTTTCCTCCGGAATAGGTCCGTCGTCGAAGGTGAGGTAGAGCGTCGGCGGATCGGTAGCAGGCATCTGCCAGAGGCATTCAGGCAGCAGGCGTTGTACCAAAGCCGGCATTCGGAACAGATGCATGCGGTGTTAATTGCGAGTGAAAAGGTACAGGTTGGCAGTTGCTTGCGGCTTCTGGACAGTGGCAGTTACCGGGTTTGTGTGCCCACAGCACCTAGTCACGTGGCGGCGGTTTTCTGCATCAACCCCGACTGCAAGCTACGGCTTAGCGCACACATGCTTCAATTTCCTGCCATAGGCGCTGGGCACTTTCGGCCCACGAAAACCGCTTCACGTTGTGCAAACCCCGCATCATCAGCTCACTGCGGTAGCTTTCTGAGGCATACACGTGCGCCAGGCCTTCGGCAATAGATTCTACGGAAAGCGGATCTACGAGCCGAGCGGCATTGCCGGCCACCTCGGGCATGGAGCTGCAGTTGGAGGTAATAACTGGTGAAGCGCACGCTTGGGCTTCAATGATAGGAATCCCGAATCCTTCGAAGTAAGGAACATAGCACGTGGCCAGGGCTGCCGCATACAAGTCGGCCAGCTCGTTTTCCGTCACGCGACCAGTTAGGTGCACATCCTGGCGGTACTGCATGTGCTGGTACACATCGAAAATGGGGCCCGCTTTCCAGGCGGTGCGGCCTACTACCAGCAGCTTGCAGTTAGTGCCGCTCTGCTGCTTAAACGCATCGAAGGCCCGCAGCAGGTTCACTAGGTTCTTGCGCGGCTGCAAGGCTCCCACAAACAGAAAGTAGGGTTTGCCGGCGCTGTACCGGTCGCGGGTTTCCTGCTGGGCCTCGGCTGGTTGGGGCCGAAAATGCGCGTCGGCGGCGTTGTACACCACGCTCACTTTGGAGGCCGGCACGCCATACGTATGCACAATATCCTGCTTGGTGGCCTCTGAAACCGCAATTATACGCCGTGACGCGCGGGCAAAGCGCGGCGTGAAGTACTTATAATACCGCAGCGTGAGGCGGTCGATATCCTGCGGGAAATGCTCAAAAGCCAGATCATGCAGCACCGTTACGCGAGGAACGCGGGTGCGCAGGGTAGTGTAGCCGTCGGTACTGAGGAATACATCGGGCCGCTGCCGACGCAACCAGCGCGCCACGGCCCCTTCAAACCACGCCAGCCACAGTAACGGATGGCGCGCAGGCGGGGAAAGCACATGCGGCACCACGTTCGGCCCGAACACGTACCGCTCATCAAACGCCCGATCAAACAGAAAATGAAACGTGTGCTCCGGATGCTGCCGCACTAGGTGGCTGAGCGTCTCGAACGTGAAACGCCCAATCCCCTCGAGCTTGTCGCCGGGCAGCAGAAAGCGCACGTTTACCGCAATGTTCAAGGGAGTAGCTATTCGAAGAAGCAAAAAAATCCGGGGCAAACTCAGCGAGCTGGCAACAGCAGTTGCAGCTGCTTCAGCTCTACTGTATCTGAGTTACTGTAAACTATACTGCATAAGCAGAGCCGCGACTATAAGTTACTAGGCCTCAATTGCTTTCCAACCCGCGCGGCAACTATTGCTTGATGAATACGAAATTATCAGAGTCGTAGCCATGCTCCTCCAGAAACGCGTTCAGATTGGGGCATGGCACGGGCTGGCCGGCAGCATTCAGGGAAAAGGAACTATAGCCTAGCTCCCGTAGCAGCGCCGCAGCCTTTTGATGCTCCGTGTTATGGCGCTTGGGCTCCAGGTACTCTATCACCACGTAAGGGCGCAGGCGGCGCAGGCTTTCTTTGGCACCCGCAATTACCTTGAGCTCCGCCCCTTCCACGTCAATTTTAATAACAGCCGGCTGATAATCGAGAGCCGATAGGGTGTCATCCAGCCGCTTAGCAGGAACATCAATACGAGTGGGTTTAAACTCCTGATACCACTTCTCGTCGGCAAACTGCGACACATCCATGGAGTTGAACTCATTATAGAGCACCGGAAACTCATAAAAGGATATGGTTTCCTGCTTGTCAGAAACGGCCTGGTTTACCGCCTTAATGTTGGCTTGGCTCTTGACATTTTCGGTCAGCACCGCGTAGGTACTCCGCGACGCCTCATAGGCCAGCACCTTGCCCGTGGGGCCTACTAACTTCGAGGCCAGCAGCGAAAAATACCCGAAGTGCCCGCCCACATCTAGGAAGGCGTCGCCGGGCTGCAGGGTTTGGATCAGGAAACGGGCTAGGCGGATTTCGGAGCTGTGCGATTTGCCACCGGTCAGATAAATATCGGTTCCAGCGGGTAGCACCACCTGCATGGGCACCCCAAAAAACGTATTCACCTGCTTTACTAGGCCTTTTTTGGAGCGGGCGTACACCAGCCGCCGAAACCCGATGGCGTACAGATATTTCCCGGGAGCATGCAGTAAGCGGTGCCATTTGGTGGCCTGGGCCAGGGCTTCTACTTTATCAAGCTGCTTCAGGAGATACTTCATGCACTAATAATAGATTCAGCAAAACAGTCTCAGGAGCCAAAAAGGCAACCGAGCGGGCAAATATCGGAGATTACGCTTCCGTTCGGCGATTGAGCAGCTGTTTAAGTTCAGCTACCCGGACTACCCCCAGCCCAAACACAAGGCCAACAAACAGAACGCCAGCTATTACCGATTCCAACAACCACGGAAGTTGCCAGAGCTGCTGCATGCCATACCAACCCGCGCACAAGAGCCCAAATACAGCTCCCAGCCGCGCCAGCAGGGCCCACGGCACGGGCACGCCGGCCCGGTGCTGCACCAGCCACAGATATACCCCCGACACCAGCACGGCGCAGAACAGTGTATTCCAGGCCGCGGCAATGGCTCCGAAACGAGGCAGGAAAATGATATTCAGGCCGATATTGAGCGTTACGCTTACCGCTACTAGCCAGCTGACGCTGTTCACCAGCCTAGTACTATTGAGCAGCGAGGCATACAGCGCAAAAAAGGAATGCACCAGCACATTGATAAACAGCACTTTCAAACACCAGGTCATGCGGGCTAGCTCGGCCGCAGAGCTGTGCGTGAATTGCCAGAACAGTACTTCTCCCCGAAACAACACGAAGGCGCAGAGCAGCAGCATGGGCGCCGTTACCACGCGCTGGCCAAACCATAGCAAGTTGCGCTGCTCCTGGCGGTTGTGCACAGCCCCCGAAAACTTGGCAAAGAACAGGGGCAGCACCGTCCAGATGTACATCATCACGGCATCGACCCAACGGTAGGCACCGGCATAGTAGCCGGCTTCGGTAGGGGAAGCTAAGCGCTCCAGCATCACCATATCAACCCGCTCATTGATACCATACAGCAAGGTGATGACGGCGAAAGGAGCCGTTTCGCGCAGAATGGTGCGGGCCTGCGCCCACTGCCAGCGGTAGCGCACCCGCCCAAACAGGCGCGTCATCAGGCCGTACAGTACTACCGTACTGAACACGGCCGCTACTATCCGCACGCTCACGTAGCGCTCCAGCGTCAGGCCAATCGGGAGCAATACCAGCACCAGGCCCAGCAGCAGAAACTTTTCAAATACAGACAGTACCGCATCGGTGTTGAAATGTTGATGGGCCTGCAGGGTGCCCCGCAGAAACTGCCCGTACTGCACCAGCAACAGGCTACACCCAATGGCCCCTAGCAACGCCAGCTCGTACCCCCTGTACCCTATAATCCAGCCCACGACCAGCATAGCGCCCAGCGCCACCACGGTTAGGGCGCCACGCAGGGGTAGTATGGTGGGGAAGTATTCCGTAAGAAACGAGGGCTCTGCGGCCACCCGCTTCACACTGTAGTGCGTCAGGCCCAGGTCGGAAACCGTGGTGAGCACCATGGTGAGGGCTGAAAGAGCCGTGAAAAGCCCGAACGCCGCGTGGCCCAGGCGGTCTTGCACCACGTTTTCAAGCACCACCCAGCCGGGCTTCACCAGCAGGTTTAGCAGCACCACCAGACTAATATTTCCAAAAAATCGTTTGATGCCGTGCGTGCTTTACTTGTGTTTCTGCCTTGCCTGAGCCCGGTTCAGCCAGCAGCTGGGGGTAGGCGACGGGCAAAACTACATAAAAACCAGCCGGGCCGGATAACGGGTTTTGGCGCGGCTGAGGGCATTTTTCCAATATCTTTGCGCTCCACGGCCTCAGCACCTTTCCATTCCGAGGCCCGTGGTTATCCTACCGTATGTCTGAGCGTTCCTATTCATTGTTAGGCCTGTGGCCTATTATTAACCGTTGGAAAAACCTGGTACTGGCCGCGCTGGTGCTGGCCTTCGTTATCAGTTTGGGGGTGGCATTGCTGCTGCCTAATATTTACAAATCCACGGCTATTTTCTTTCCTACCAACCCACAAAACTCTGACCCCGACCGCATTGTGGAAGGCGGCAAGCTGGAGCTCGGCGGCCGCACCGAAGACCTGGACCGCGTCATCACCGTAGGCGAATCGCAGCCGGTGGCGGAGCTGATGCTGAAGCGCTTCAACCTGTATGAGCACTATAAAGTAGGCAGCCCCGGCGATGACAAGGCCGAAAGCGAAGCGCTCCGGCTGTTCGCGGATAATCTGAGCATTGTGCGCAATGAGCGCGACGTGATTGAGTTGACGTTCGAGGATGAAGACAAAGTGCTGGCCGCGCGCATTACCAATGCTATGGTGGCCGTCATCGACTCCATCAACCAGCAGCTGACCCTGGAAAACCGCCGCAACGTGCTGGGGCTGTACAAGCAGCGCTATGAGTTTCTGAACAAAGAATACGAGCACTCTCGGCGGCAGGTAGTGCGCGCCCGTCGGCAGTACGGCATTTTCGGGCCCGAGCAACAGTCGCGCTACCTTGCCCGCGAGATTATTCAACTGGAGAAAAACCTGGGCTATACCACTGAAACCCGAGGCCTACGGCGCGCCCTGCAGGGCATCAAGCAAGATGAGCTGGAGCACACCACCAATGCCGAAAGCTACCTGTCGCGCGAAATTATTGAAACGGAAAGCGCGCTGCAGCAAGCCAACAGAAACGATGGACCCAAAACCGCCAGCCTTAAGCGCGCCCTCCGGGCCCTTACCCGCGCTGACGGCGGCAGTGCCATCAACATGGAAAACTACATCAACGGCATCGACTCGCTGAGCTTATTAACGGCCCGAGTTACCGATTTGCAGGACCGCCTCGTGAAAGCCCAAGGCGAGTACGAAACGGCGGAGCTGTCAATTAAAGCCCGGATTTCGTCCTTGTATGTCGTGCAGAAAGCCTACCCCGCTACCAAGAAAAGCAAGCCCGTACGTTGGCTGATTGTGGTAGGCTCGGTATTCCTCACGCTGGCTTTCTCTATTGTACTGATTACGCTGCTGGAGCTATATCGGCGCAGCCAGCGCCCATCGGCACCTGCGCTGTGAGTGAGCTGCTGAACCGGCTTCGTCCCGCCGACCCCATCCAGCGCTTGTTTGTGGGGCTCATGCTCCTGCTGATCCTGGGTGGGGCAACCGCAGTTTTGCTGCAAACGCCGCTGGCATTACTCCCCGTTGGCATTGGCCTGGGCTTGCTGGTTGTATTCACTGACTGGACGCTGTTCTACTACCTGCTGTTCCTGACGCTGGCGTTTGCCCGCGAAATTCAGTTGCCCGGCGGCCTGAGCATGGATATGCCCTCGGAGCCGCTAATGCTGGTGCTAACCGGCTGCGTGGCCGCCACCTTGCTCATGCGCCGCGTGCAGCTCTCGGCGCGGGAGGTGCTCCACCCCATCATTGTGATGGTGTGCCTGTTGCTGTTTTGGTCGTTTATCTCCACGTTCTTTTCCGTTGATACCACCAAATCAGTAAAGTACCTGTTGGCCAAGGTGTGGTACCTAGTGCCGTTTATCCTGGGTACGTTGCTGCTGGTTCAGGACCCGAAGGAGGCCTGGAAAGTGGCGGGCCTGTACACTGGGGCCACTTGCTTTACCGTGCTGGTAGTAATTGTGCGGCACGCCGCCGATGGCTTTGCCTTCGATGCCATTAACCCGGCGGTAAGTTTGTTTTACCGCAACCACGTGACGTATGCCACGGTGCTGGCTATGCTACTGCCCTTTGCCTGGTATGGTGCCCGCGACTCAAAGGGCCTACCCCGGCTGGGCTGGCGTATTGCTACTGGCCTGATGCTATTTGGGTTACTCACGGCGTATACGCGCGCCTCGTTGCTGGCCGTGCCGGTGGCCGGTATCTATTATCTGGTTGTGCGGTTGCGCCAAACCCGGTTGCTGCTCATCGGGAGCCTAGCGGCCGTGCTGGCCGGAGCCGGGTACTTTCTCAGTGCCAACAACTACATGCTGTACGCGCCTGATTTCGAGAAAACCGTGTTCAATGGCGACAATTTCGGCAAGCACTTAGAAGCTACCTACAAGCTTCAGGATATGTCGGGGATGGAGCGGGTGTACCGCTGGGTAGCAGCCGCACGCATGGTAGCCGATAAGCCGATGACAGGCAGCGGACCCAACACGTTTTACCCCGAGTATAAGCGCTACACCGTCCGCAGCTTCCGGACCTACGTCAGCGACAACCCCGAGAAATCGACAACGCACAATTACTTTCTGCTCCTGATGGCTGAGCAGGGGTTTCCGGGCGTTATTCTGTTTATTGGCTTACTGACTACGGCCCTGCTTACCATTCAGCAGCTGTACGTCCGAACGGTGCGTGGCACCGCCCTGCGCAATTTGCTACTAGCCTGCAGTCTGAGCTTTATCATCATCGTGTTTCACCTGCTGCTAAACGAGCTGGTTGAGGTAGACAAAATAGGCTCGTTTTTCTTCCTGAACCTGGCCATGTTTATCCGGATAGGCACCTGGATACGCCATGAGCAGACTACGCTGGTAACCTCCTAACACTGATAAGCGAGGCCTGAGCTGCACGTAATCACCCTGAGCCTTGTCGTGCAGACGTCAATCCCTAGGCCCTTATTACGCTTGAACTCCCCCGCATACCACGGCGCTTACGCTGTAGTACGCGGGGGAGTTCAAGCGTAATAAGGGCCTAGTAACTAACCCGGAGGCCAGCAACTTTACTAGGCCTGTGGCTTACTTAAACCGGCAGCTCAGAATGGTAATATCATCGGCGAAGCCGGAACCGCTCTGGTTGAAGGTGTTGATTTCGCGAAGCAGCTCTTTGTGCACGGTGGTGAGGGGGGCGTAGCGGTTGTGGTACATCACGCGCAGCACGCCTTCTTCGCCAAACTCATCATGGTTGCTATCAAACACTTCCGTGAGGCCATCGGTGTAGGTGAGCAGCGTCGTTCGGGGTTCCACTACCACCTCTCCTACCTGCAGCACGGGCAGTTCATCCATCACGCCCAACATAATGGAGCCAGACTTGAGCAGCTGTACGGGGCCGGAATCCGGAATCAGCAAGGGGTCGTTGTGGCCGGCATTTACGTATTGCAGCACGCGGGTGCGCTTATTGTAGAGGCCGAAGAACACAGTGATAAACTTGTCGCCGCCGGCGTTACGGAAAATTAGGTTATTAAGCTCCTGCACTACCGTGGCTAAATCAACTTTTTGGCGCAGCAGGGTACGCAGCCCGGCCTGGAAGTTTGACATGAGCAATGAAGCCGCTACGCCTTTCCCCGACACATCAGCCACGCAGAACAGAAACCGGTCCGCATCTAGGGGCACCACATCGTAGTAGTCGCCGCCTACGGCGCTGTGGGGCACGTAGCTGGCGTGCACGGCCACGGCGGCATCATTGGGCAAGGTGCGCGGAAACAGCATGGTTTGCACTTCCTGCGCAATTTCAATTTCCTTGCGCATGGCGGCGGCAGCTACCCGTTGCCGGGCTAAGCGCCGGTTTTCGATGGCCCCAATCAGGATGTTGCTAAGCGTTTGCAGAAACTTGGTGGCTTCCTCGCTGGCGTAGTCGTCGTGCACGTCGCCCACCATCACGTAAGCGAGGACGTTGCCGTTCTGCACTACCGGAATCACAATTTCCAAGTACTCCCACTCAGCGCCTAGGCCCGCGAAACTATCGAGCGGGCATGGCAGCTGGGTGCAGTTTTCGCGGATAACCTCGGGCAGTGCTACCTTCCGAAAATCGACTAACCCCGGCCCATATGAAACCATACACAGCCACTCACCTTCTTCCTTTACATACAGCACCAGCCGCCGAATATTGAGCTGGCCCAGCAGCGTAAACTGGAAGATCTTGTAGAGCGAAGCCTCCGTGGGGTCTTGGTTGATGGCCTGCGTAATCTCCAGTAGCGCACCCAGTTCCCGCTCTTTGAGAAACAAACGCTTTTCGGAAGTAATAGTATTCATACTCAGAAGTTCGGGAAGTAGAAATTAGGGGAAGAAGCAGGCCAGCAGCTACGTTATGCCGTTGCCGCATGCCGTTAGCCCAGCGGAGTTTTGGGGTCGTATGCGTCGCGCAGGCCGTTGCCCAACAAGTTAAAACTTAGCACCAGTAAGCTAATGGCTAGGCCTGGCAGCAACGTAAGCCACAGGCCGGCCTCAGTGCCCAGCAACTGGAAGCCTTCGTTCACCATCAGGCCCCACGAAGGCGCGGGGGGCTGCACGCCCAGGCCCAGAAAGCTTAGGCCCGCTTCCAGCAGAATGGCAGCCGCAAAGTTACTAGTCGCCAGCACAATCAGGGGGCCGGTCATGTTGGGCAGCAAATGGCGCCAGATCAGGCGGCTCTGGGGCAAACCCAATACACGCCCGGCTTCGACAAACGTTTTTTCGCGCAGGCTCAGCATCTGACCACGCACAACACGCGCCACATCAACCCACATGGTGAGGCCCACGGCCACAAAAGACGTCCAAACGCCTTTGCTGTCGAGGGCCAGGGAAATGGCAATTACCAGCATGATGCCCGGAATGCTCCACACCACCGTCATCAAACCCAGCAGGAGGCTATCTACCCAGCCGCCCACGTAGCCGGCTACGGCCCCAATCAGCATACCCAGCGCCACGGAAATCAGGACGGCTACGAGGCCAATGCCGAGGCTGATGCGCGTGCCCAGCAACAGCCGGCTCAGCTCGTCGCGACCCGATTTATCAGTTCCCAGCCAGTAGGTGCGCGTGAGCAGGTGGGTATTTTCTACCTCCTGCCGAAGCTCCGCAGCCGAGCCCGTATGACCAGTAATGGCGGTTAGGGCGTAGCGTTGGGGCTTATCGGCCAGGGCCGAGTGATTCTGGTAAGGCGCTGTAAATAGCGAGTCGCCTTGGAAGCGGTAACTCCCGATGGGCACTTCAGAGTAGCGTGGCTCGCGCCCCTGCCACCACGTCCGGAACACATTGTCGGAGGTAGCGCGCGCCGAGTCGGGTCGGGCCAGCCGCAGCACGGTGGCCCGGAAGCCGGGCGCTTCTTTTTGCAGCTGCACCAGGCCGTTGTTGGCGTACGGCGAGTTATCGGGCAGCACCCAATAGCCCAGCACCGCCACTAGGGTACACAATACAATAAAGCCTAGGCCCAGCATGGCCGGCGTGTTGCGCAACAGGCGCTGACGAACGTAATAGCCCGGCGGCCGGGCCGCCGGGGCAGCTTGGGTAGCAGTTGCGGCCAACGCTAGCGGGTGTTATGTTGGAGCAGCCCTTCTTTCGAGGCCAGAAAAAAACAGTCGCGCACGATGGCTCCAAAAGAGCTTTCCTCGAAGGCCTGCTCCGTATCGGGGTCGGGCCAGAAGCTGCGCACCAAGCCCTGCTCCAGCATGCCGCGCAAGTGGCGCTCCAGCTCGGCGGGAGTTTGGCGGGTTTTTTGGGCTAGCTCGGCGAAAGGCGTAACGAAGTACAGTTCGTCTAGGATGTCAAATTCGGCGTCGGTCACAGGAAAGTGGGATGAGCGAGGTTCAAAACAAAGGTAGCGCGATACAAGTGGTTTTGGGCAGCTTAGTTTGCGCGGGCCACCGCAGAAGCATAGTTATGCTCTGATTTAATATATACTAAGATCTGCTGGATTTCTTTATCCGTAATCTGAAAGCTTGGCATTTGTTGCTTGCCATATTGATTGAAGATCTTAACGGCGTACTCATCGCCACTGGCCACTACTTTGCTGGAGTTCCGAATCCAGGGCAATAACCAGCTGTCGGAACGACGCTTGTGCAGCCCGGCCAAGGCAGGGCCCACTACCACATCCTGCATGGCATGACATTGGGCGCAATTGCTTTTAAATAAGGCAGCGCCGGCCGCCACATCTGCCGGGTTCAGGTTGAGCAGCGCCGAATCAGGTGCGGGCAGATAGCGAGCCGCTACGGAGTCAGGCAGACGCTCCATGCCGCTTTCCGTGACACGCATAACACCGAACTCGGTAATCACCACCGAATCGGGAACGGCCGCCACAACTTCTGGCGCAGCACGCGGTGGCTGCAACAACAAATTGCCGGCGCTAAACAATACGGCCATAATAGCCAGCGCTACCACGGCCAAGCCGGCCGGCAGCACTATCTCCAACCACGACTTACTCATACAGATAGGAGCTAGTAGATGAGAAATAAGAATAGAATAAGTACACCCCTAAAGGCCGCAAAAACAAGCAAAATCACGCTTTTTACGGCTCCTTTTACTAGGCCTCTGATACCCTTGAAGTTACCCTCTGGTAGCCTTGCGGCCCTTCCACTCATAGCCACCGCGCAGGCCCAGCAATCCGGTTGCCAAGGCATAGGGGCCATAGGCGACTTGCAGCACCGGCACCCACCACAGCCACCGCGGCCGCCCCAGAAAGCGCAGTACCGGCCGTAGAAACAGGGCATCGGCAAGTAATTTAAGACTCCATATGCTTAGTACTGCCCAGCCTGGCACGGCTCCGGCCAGCCATAGCCCTAATCCTACTGGGAAGGTGAGGTTGCTCAGCAGCACCAACACCGCCAAGCGGCGCGGGGCTGCCGCCTGGTAATGCCGCCACTTGCTGGCCCACCGTACTCGCTGGCGCAGCAGCAGGCGCACGGTGGGCTGAGCTTCCGTGCGCACAAGGGCAGCAGCATCTGCCAGAAACCGAATACTACCCGGAAAGGCAGCGTGCAGCTTATGCAACAGGAATTCGTCGTCGCCGCTAGGTACGTTCTCGTTGCCTCGGAACCCATCAACAGCATAAAAATCGGCGCGGCGGTAGGCGAGGTTGGCGCCGTTGCACATGGTAGGCGCCTGCCGCCCGATGGAAGCCGCCCCTACCCCCACCAGCCCGGCCAACTCCAGGCCTTGCAGCGTGGCCAGCCAGCCGCGCCCGGTAAGCAACACGGGCCCGCTGATAAACCGTGCGTCGGCATCTTGTGCAACCAACTCAGCATACGCCCGCACCCACCCGTTCGGCACCCGGCAATCAGCATCTGTAAGCAAGACCCAGGGCGTAGTGGCGTGCGCAAGCGCAACCTGCACCGCAGCTTTTTTGCCGGTTAGCGTACTAGGTTGCTGCGCTAGTTGAACCAGCTGTACAGGAAACGGCATTCGGCCTGCTGCCTCCTCTACCACCACCGCCGTTGCATCAGTGGAGTGGTCATCTACAAGTAGTAGCTCGAAACCGCCGGGAACTGCGTCTTGGTTTGCCAGGTCCTGCAACAAATGCGGCAGGTTTTCGGCTTCGTTGCGGGCTGCTATTATGACGGTAAACCGTACGGCTGCTTCTGATGAGCTTGCCGCACTAGGCCTTTGCTGCCCTGAAACCAGTTGCTGCCAGCTGCGACGGTACTGCAGCATTTGCCACAAGTAAGCTGCGTTCAGGCCGGCTAAAGCTGCTGCAAGCCACATGCTGCTCATACCGATGCGTGAGGCTGCGTTTGGCCCTTCTTCCGCTTGCGCAACACTTTCATGCGGAGCACAAAAATGAGTCCGATGGCACTAGGCACCGCAATATTGAGAACCCATAAACTCAGGCTAGCACTTAGCACCGGCAGCACCGGCTGACCCAGCAGCCCGAACAAGTGCGTGGCCGAAAGCTCCCGCACCCCCACATCAGCCAGCGCATTCAGGGAGGGCACCAATGACTTCAGCAGAAACGTACCGGCAACAGCCGCCGCTGCCGGCCCAACGGGTGCATCTACGCCATACGCTACCAGCAGCAGGCCAAACTGCGCACAAAACACCAGGTAACGCAGGCTGGAAATGAGCAGCACCGCCGTAAGTGCCCGGGCCCGATACGTTGGCATGACGGCCAGAAACCGGCTAAAGCGCCTCAACTGCGGCACCGCCTGCACTGCCGACACCAGCACCTGCGAATAATAAAGCGGCAACAGCACGGCCCCATTTACTAGCACTGTCCCGATGACCAAGCCGACGCTAGTTGCCGGGTATCCTACTAAGTAGAACTGCAGCAGGAAATACAGCAGGCCAGCCGTGCCGGCCATTACAGTAGCTACCAACTGGCAATAACGCCCCAAAAACACGGCACCCAGCGCATCAAGCCGGCGGCTTTTCAGCTCAATGATGCGGCCGGCATAGTCGCCTACCCTGTTCGGCGTTACAAACCCCAGCGTAAGGCCCACCAGCACCGCCCGAAAGCTGCGCCGAAACGAAACCGGCTCCAGGTGCCGGGCCAAGCGCCACCACTTCCAGGCTTCTAGGCCCCAGTTCAGAGGCATAAGAGCCAGAGCCAGCAGCACAGGTACTCGTCCTTCGCCCCCGAGGCTGCGCGTGAGCAAGCCGCGCCAAGCCGCCGCTGTGGCGTCATCGGCTACCACCGAGTTCCAGAGCAGCCCCAGCGTGAGCAGCGTGATGAGCAGCTTGCCCGCTACTACCAGGCCACGCCGCCGCGGTGCGGTTTCTTCGGGCTTTTGGGCGTAGTTTTGTAAATGGTGCGGGGGCAAGATGCGGGCGTGTTGATTTGCCTTGGCAAGTTACCGACGAAAATCAACGGAACTCTACCTACCTTATTCTCTTCGCCAGTACTAGCCATGATTTTGCCTCTAACCTCTACCGATCTGCTTCCCAAAATCATCATGGGCGTCGACCCGGGCACCCAGATTATGGGCTACGCCGTGATTGAGGTGCAGGGCCAGCGGGTAACGGTACTGCAGTACGACGTCATCGACATGAAGAAGCTGGGCACCAACCACGCCCTGAAGCTGAAGCGCATTTTCGAGCGGATGCTGGAGCTGATTGACGAATTTCTGCCCGACGAGCTGGCCATTGAAGCGCCGTTTTTCGGGGTGAACGTGCAGAGTATGCTGAAGTTGGGCCGCGCCCAGGGGGTAGCCATTGCGGCCTGCCTCTCTCGCCAGATTCCGTACGTGGAGTACGCGCCCACCAAAGTAAAGCAATCGGTAACGGGCTCCGGCAACGCAACCAAAGAGCAGGTGGCCCACATGCTGCGCCAGACGCTACAACTCCCCCCTATCGAGGAAGCCCCAAAATTCCTCGATGCTACCGATGCACTGGCCGTGGCCCTCTGCCACCATTACCAGAAAGGCAACAACGTAAAGGCCGGCGGCAAGAGCTGGGGCAAGTTTCTAGCCGATAACCCCGGCAAGCTGGCCGCGCCCGTAGCCGGCAAAAAAGCCACCGCCGCCAAGAAAAAGCCGGCTGCGTAATTAACTATTCAGCTTAATAAATTGAGTGCTATTATGTTGAAAATAATTTATATATCACAATGTAAATAATTGGCCATGATAGCCATATAAAGATTAATATAAGTGAGAATAACCTGTCGCTAAATTTAAAATGTGGATTATTCTTTTTAAACCCTAAGCCTACAACATCATCCGAGCCTTTTGCATACAGATAGAAAGGCCTTTTGTGAGCTTTTAAAGATATACAATCAAACAAATCATAAAAAACACCAGCAATAGCAGGCCAGGAAAATACCCCATAGAGTATATGGCCTAAAGATAAACTCCGCTCAAAAATAAGTAGATATAGTACACCTAATAAAGAAATAAGCATTATCAAGTGGCGCATCCGTCTTCTTAAACCGTGAGACCTGGAATACACTATAAAATACGTCATCAAAAGAGGCATCAACGCCAATAAAATTTCCAATTTGTTCATCCCTAAATATGTAGCATAAAACATATTGTTAATATATATATTTTATTTAATTACAACCTTACCAAGAATAATTTCTCATTAAAACTTAAGTAAGCTTAAATTTGATTGTTAGTACAAGATACTGACTTAACGCTTTTTTGACAGCATATTTAAACTTTCTATGCTACGTCGTCCTGTTCGTTCTACATCTGTTAAAGCTGTTGGTTACGATGCCGACACGCTTACGCTGGAAATTGAGTACCGCCACGGCGGGGTGGTGCGCTACACGGGCGTGCCCGCTACCATTTATGAGGCGTTGCTGAATGTGCCGGGCAAGGCCATGTTTATTGAGCAGGTGATCGAGCGCAACGACTACCAACGCGAGCAGGTACGCGGGTAACGGCAGCTGTTCGGTAAACGGCATGGAGGGGAGCTGCCCTTGTAGTTGCTATATAGCATAATCGGCATGCAACTTTTTGCCGGGTGATGGGCTCAGAAGTGAACAAGCCAGGGAATTACCCTGGGCTAGCTCGCTTTAGTGTTTCCTCCCACCCAGCATAGTTGTGTGTTATGACCCGAATTGCTACGTATCTGTTTACCTGGATTTTGCTGCTAGGAATGATTTCCTGCGCAGCCCCCACCGATGACGATAACCCGCAGCCTTTGGTGGGCTACTACGATGGCTATTGCCCGCAGCTCATGGAGCGGGCCGTACTGGAAAAATCGGTGGAAGCCTTACCAGCTCGCCCCATGCGCACGACTGGCAAGATTTACTTGCAGGGGCGCTACCTCTTTATTAATGAGCGCTACGAAGGCCTGCACATCATCGATAATCAGGACCCAAAACACCCGCGCCCTATCAGCTTCCTGCGCATTCCAGGCAACGTTGATATAGCCGTAAAAGGCGACCTGCTCTACGCCGACAACGGACCTGACCTGATAACCATCGATATCAGCAACCCCGCCGCCGTGCAGGTAAAAAGCCGGGTGCGCAATGCCTTGCGCGAGCTGCCTATGCCCGAAATGGCTGGTATGCCCCAGGAATGTGCCCCCGACCATCGCCCGGCCAACACGGTGGTGGTCGGCTGGAACAAAACCAAAATCGCCTATACCTATAACCGAACTTGGAACAACGGAGGAGTCGTTTTTTGGTCAACGAGTGGAGGAGCGTCGGCCCCAGCGCCGGCCCTGGTAGGCAAAGGTGGCTCGCTGGCACGGTTTGCCATCCTGGATCAGACGCTGTATACAGTGGATGAGCAGAGCTTGAAGTTATTTGACCTGACCAACGCTACTTACCCGGTTCCAGGCCAGCAACTGCCCCTGCAGTTCGGCATTGAAACCATCTTCCCCAAAGACCACTACCTTTTCCTGGGCACGCAACGCGGCATGTACATCTTTGATGTGGCCGTGCCACAAGTACCCCAGCAGGTAGCTTACTACCAGCACGTGATGAGCTGCGACCCCGTGGTAGTGGATGACCGATATGCGTACGTGACGCTGCGGAGCGGTCGTACGTGCGGCGGCGGGCCCAACCAGCTTCAGGTTATTGACCTGACCACCCTCAGCCAGCCGCGCCTGGCCCAAACGTACGCCATGACGGGGCCGCAGGGCCTAGGCGTTGATGGCACCCAGCTCTTCGTCTGCGACAACGACGGCCTGAAGGTGTTCGACACCAGCCAGGCTCCTCAGCTAACCCAAATCCAGGCGTTTCCGGTGAAGGTGGTTGATGTAATTCCGAACGGCGGTACGCTGCTGGCCATTGGCGCCAATGGGTTGTATCAGTACAGCTATACCGGCACCCAGCTGGAGCAGCTGAGCTTTTTGCCCATCACGCCGGCGGCCCAATGAGCGCTTCCCTTGGCCTGTATGGTTTGGGGTGGCTACCGTTGCTGACACTGGGCCTGAGCGCATCAGCGCAGGCCCAGACGCCGAGCCGCACCCTGCTGGTGAAAGCAACGCCGCAATACGTGGTGGTTGGTGGCTACTGGCTGGAGTTGGAGCAGCTATGGCGCAAGCACCCGCGCCACAGCTTCAGCCTGACGCCACAACTCTACGCCGGCCCCACTGGCCGCCCCGACGCGGCCCGCTCAACCGTTACCCTGCTCGAATCAGACGAGAAAGTACGCGGCGGCGGGCTGCAAGCCATGCACCGTTGGTACCTCGGCGAATCGAAAGCCAGTTACCCCGCGGGCCTGTATGCTAGCTACGGACCGCATTTTCAGCACTTTTCCGTCTCGCGCCAAGGACAAGAATGGGTGAAAATTATCGATCCCACGGGCCTACCCCGTTACGAGTATCGGCAGGGCCGCCATACCGAAACCATCAGTCGTTACGGCGCCAGTGCCCAACTTGGGTACCAGGCACCGCTGGCCCCTGGCAGGTTCTTTCTGGATCTGTATGTGGGGCTAGGGTGGCGGGAAAGCCAAAGCCGTGCTGAGGGCGCCCGTGTCAGGAGTCATTACCAGGCCGGCTCCTCCGACTATGGTCATGGAGGGCTGTACTTTCCGGCCGGAGTTAAGCTGGGCTTTGCCCTGCGGTGAGGGCTAGGGCACCCGAAGGCATTGCATCTTCAACCAGGCGCAGGCTATAGCGCCGCCACGTCATGGCGCTTATGGCATGGCTGAGTGTTAGTTCCAGTACACAGCCAGAAAAACGTAGCTCAAATAACTCCAGAGCACTGAAAAAACGATGTGCACGGACGTTTCAAAGCGCTTACCGCGCCACAGCTCAGCTGAGTAACCGAAGAACTGCACCAGCAGCCGCAGCAGCCAGAATACCCCCAGCCCTAAGGATACTTTTCGGCCGAGGCCGGTGCCAACCAACTCAGGAGCGGACGTCAGGCACAGTATGCCCATTAGCAACACCACCAGCGCAACAAAAAGGGTGTGCACGTACACCATCTGCCGGTTTATCAGGCGTAGCGGTGTCAGCTCCGTGGCCCAGTTGAAATAGCGCGGAAAGCCAATGTGCAGCAGCGCCAGCAGTATCAACAGAGCGCCTATGAACTCAAGCTGCGCTTCCACGGCGAAGAATAAAGGCTGAAACAAAAGGTGTTATCTTTTTTTCCTGCGTAAGATGCAGCTCAGCTGCATTGAATACTTTCAGCCAGCTGCGGCGGGAATAGAAGTGAAAAAAGCCAATAGTGTACGCCATGAAATTAGCCGCGTCGCGCAGGTGCTCCACTACCACTACGCGGCCGTAAGGCTGCACTATGCGGCGCACTTCCTGGAAAAACGCAACTCTCTCTGCTGGCTGCCGCACCTCATGCGCCGCCAGGCTGATGAACACCCAGTCGGCGCTGTTATCTGGCAGCGGCAAGTGGTGGGTTTGCACAGATTGTGTACCTAGGAACGCAGGGTAAGCGGCCCGTGCCCGCCGGATAGATACCTCGGTGTGGTGCGCTGGATTGTAGAAGTCGAAGACGGCCAGCTCAGCACCCGGAAAGTGGCGACTGAGCAACGCACTGCTTTCATCAAATCCGGCATGAATGTTTACTACTCGCTTGCTTCCGGAAAACGGTTGATTTCCTAGCCACTCCAGCGAGTACAACCCCGACACATCATACACATACCAGGAAACCAATAGCGAAACGAGCGTGGTGCCGCCAATCAGCAGCGCGAGTGCCTGCGCCCCGTATGCCAGTGGGGCCTCGCTAGCCCCTGCCAACGCCCAAAACCCCAGCATAGCGCAGGCGGCGGCCACATAAAAATGCCAGTTAAACCGCACAATATTCCAGACACCCTGGAATGGCTTTCTTACCTGATCCATCGTTCGGCGCGGCCTTTCTTCCAGCAATAGGGCACATTCTCCGTAGCAAAAGCACTGGCGAGTTGCAGGCCTGCTAGGTTCAACTCATCCAGAAATCCTACCTGCGCTTGCTGCACCTGCAACGGCCGAGGGTGCCAATCTTCGCGGGTGCCTTCCACAATAGTTACGTACTGGCTTGCGGCATCATAGGAAAAAGTAAACGGCAGCGGACCGGCAAAACGGCGCGCCTGTTGCCTGCTACTGAAGGGCGAGCCATCGGGCAACGGCGGCTCCGGCATCATGCTGCTCACCTCAATAGCCAGCTTTGCTTTTTGGGAATTGATTGCCCAGCCCTTCTCAGTTGATGTTTGCTGAATGTCTACAGTAGCGTAATGGTAGCTAGTGAACAGGTTACCAAGCCACTGCATTTGCTGCTTATCGGTTTCCGATTTCATGATATACAGCCCCCTGAGCCGCTTGCCCCGCTGGGTGGTGTAACGAACAAATACGCGGTAACCAATTAGAAAGAAATTACGGCCCATCCAGGTGGGTAGGCCCTGAGGACGAAGTGAATTCGTCTGGACGAGCGCTACGGCCACAAACCCCCAGGTATTATCCAGAGTGTCGAGGGTTAGGCTTTCCGGAATGAGTGGTTGCAGGCTGGCAACTGGCGCAGCAAAGGTGAGCACCGTGGTGCGGGCCAAAACTGCCTCCACGGCAAACGGATGTGAAGCAAGCCGGGCCGCCATTACACAGTCTGGCCATCAGCTGGCGTCAGCACGAACCCGTAGTAGTACACCACTAGCATAAACAACCCCGCAAATACACTATTAAACTGATGCCAAAGCAATAATTCAGGGGCCAGGAAATACTCTATGATGTTCATGGTAGCCACCACTGCAATCTGCAGCCCGGCATTGAGCCGTACCCAGCGCCTGCTTAGTACCCATAGCGCTACTCCAATTTCTGCCAGGCCAATGAGACGGGTAAGCGGGGCAGCATACGTTGGACCCAGAATGCGGGCCACAATGGCCTCGTGCCGCGGCACAAGGTGCAGCAATTTGCACATGAGCCCATTAGCTAGCCACACCACCGCTATGCTGTAGCGCAGCACCCTCTCCAGAGGAACACGCGTCACGTTATCCTAGCTCGATTTCGCCTTTCAGGTACGTGACGGCGTGGCCACTCATCAATACCCGGTCGCCGCGCAGCTCGCACCACAGGTCGCCGCCGCGGGCCGACACCTGGCGGGCATGCAGGGTGTTTTTGCCCAGGCGCTCGGCCCAATAGGGTACCAGCGTGGTGTGGGCCGAGCCGGTTACCGGATCCTCCGGAACGCCAACCCTAGGTCCGAAAAACCGCGAAACAAAGTCGACACTGGTGCCCGGGGCGGTGGCAATAACGGCGCGGTATTCAACTTTGCTTAGGTGGCCCATGTCGGGGTGCAGGGCGCGCACTTCGGCTTCCGTGGCAAACAAGCACACTAGGTCGGGGCCAGCCAGAATGCTGAGTGGAGTGGCGCGCAGGCCATCTAGCAAGCCATCGGGATGAATGCTGATTGGCTTAGGCGGGCGCGCCGGAAAATCAAGCGTCAGGAGGCCTTCTATGCCCTGGCTTACGCGCAGCGGCCCACTCTGCGAATGAAACACGATTTCGGGCAACTTGAAATTGAGATGACGGTACAGCACGTGCGCGGAGGCCAGCGTGGCATGGCCGCACAGCTCTACCTCTACGGCCGGCGTAAACCACCGGATATCAAACTCATGGCCGCTGCGGGGCACGAAAAAGGCCGTTTCGGCCAGGTTATTTTCGGCGGCAATGGCCTGCATGGTTTCGGCGGGCAGCCACTCCGTGAGCGGGCATACGGCGGCCGGGTTGCCGGCAAATGGCCGGCTAGTAAAGGCGTCAACCTGATAAAGGGGTAGCAGCATAACAAGGAAGAAGTCGGTGGAAAACCACCGGGGCTGGGTGGTGTGGCGAAGCTACAACTTCGGCGCAAATGTAGGTGGCCATTTGCGGCCTTATCAGCACCCTTACCTCATCTTAGTATCGGAATATAAAAATAGTTACTACCCCACGCAACCTGCTCAACCTGGCTCCGGTCATGGGTGCAGAACGCTAGCGTACGACATCCTATACCCTTATCTGCGGCTACTTATGCCCGATTCACTTACTGACCTTCTGGATGGTTGCCGACGAGGACGCCCGGCGGCGCAACGGGCACTCTACGAACGACTTAGTTACCAACTGATGGGCGTTTGCCTGCGCTACTGCCCCTCGCAGGCCGAAGCGGAGGATGCCCTGCAGCTCACCTTCGTCAAGATCTTCACCCGCCTCGATCAGTTTCGGGGGCAGGGACCTTTCGAGGCCTGGGCGCGGCGCATTGCCGTCACTACCTCGCTCAATCTGTGGCACCAACACCAGCAGCGAGGCCCCCAAGTAGACTACGAAGAGGCCACGGACCTGCACCATCCTGATGGTACGCCCTTCGATCAGCTTTCCGCCGAGGATGTAGTGGGGCTGATGAACAAACTACCTCCGGGCTACCGCACTGTGCTCAACCTCTACGCTATTGAAGGCTACTCACACGCCGAGATTGGCGAATTACTAGGCATCTCGGAAAGCACCAGCAAGTCGCAGCTTTCCCGGGCCCGTCGGCTGCTGGAAGAGCGGCTCCTACTTCAGGCTCACACTCCTCACTACAATGACTGAACGCGAATCGGAACAATTCTACCACGACCTGCGGCGCAAACTGGAAGGCTACGGCAGCGCGCCGCCCGAGTCGGTATGGGCCGGCATTCGGGAGCAGGTGCCCGCTGAGCCCAAGCGCCGCTGGCGGCCACTTTTGCTGTTCTTGCTGATTGGCACGGCCCTCACCTGCCTGACCATTGGCACCCGTCCGTGGCGGCAGCAAGCTACCCCTGGTAGCCTGGCAGCTGGCTCTGCGGAAACCACAGCAGCCCGGCTATCAGCGGCCGATGCCGCACGCTCCGGCTCCCGCTTTACTAGCCCCTCTGTGGCCTCAAAGTCTGACGCACTGGCGGAAGCTGGCTCGGTAACATCTGCTGAAAATACTACCCCTGCCGCGAAGGCAAACCCAGCTCCTAAGGCAGGTAATGCTATTTCCGTCACGTCTCCCACCGCTGCATCTCGCCCAACCCTACCCGGTGGGGTCGCCATCAGCCCGACGCGCCAGCCGGAAAGGGACTTGACGGAAACCAGTGACGCTTCAAACGCACTAGCTGCTTCAGGTTCCGCAACCGCCAGTCGAACCCGGAAAAAAAGCAACACACTACTGCCCGGAGCTGCCGCCGTAGCCCCAACGCGCACCACCCGCCGCCTCGGGCAGCGTAGCGTGGCGGGCCGCTCTGAAACTGCCGCCACTAGTTCAGCCAGCACAACAGCCTCCCGCTATGTTTCCCGCCGGCTGGGCACGGTCCGGCACAGCGCAGCCTCCGGAGCGAAGACGGCTACGGGTATAGGCCCGGATGAAGCTACTAGCCTCACGGACGCTCAGAACCCATCTAATTCAGGTGTCAACAAGAAAGCAGGCCGCACTCGGTTTAGTAATGCTCCGTTGGCTCTGCTTGTCGTGAAGCCACCGGTGCTGGAAACCGAAGAGCCCGAAGTGCGCGCCAAGCGCCGCTCCCGCACCCGGCCCACCAAACGCGAGTTGCGGTTGCGTGGCTGGAGCGCTCAGGCCCTGCTTGGCTCGGGCCTCACGTACCGGGCCCTGGGCGGCACGCCTAGCCAACTTCAGCAGCTGGAGCGGCCTGGCGTGGGCTTTTCTGGGCAGGTCAGCGGCGCCTATGCTCTCACCAAGCAGCTTACCGTTTCGGCAGGCCTAGGCTACGCCGAGTATGCCAGCAACCTGAACTATCGGCTGAAAAAGGACTCCTTGGATAAAACGCTCCAAGTAGAGTTCCGCGACGTGTACCGCTTCCTGACGGTGCCCCTGCAGCTGCAGTACACGCTGCAAGGCAACCACCGCTGGCGCACCGGGGTGTTGGGCGGGGCCACCGTGGCCTTTCTGACCAGTGCCCGCACCACCGAAGGCAATGCCTGCAACTGCTCACAGCGCCAGTGGCAGCCCAGCAGCGGCACCAGCATTCCGTTCCAAGCCACCAATGTGCTGCTGAATGTGGGGGCTTTTGCGAACTACCAGTTTGCGCCGGGCCAGTGGCTTACGCTGCGCCCGCAAGGCCAGATTTTCCTCAACTCCCTGACCACGCAGGCCTCAGGCAAAGCGCCGCGCCGCCCCTGGAGCCTGGGCTTTCAGGCTGGCTACTCCTGGGATCTTGACCCACGCAAACACTAATCCTTTCTATTCTTAGCGCTACCCCTATGCTTTTTCTGAAACGTTCCTTTTTCATGGCCGGCTTGCTCGCCTTGCCGCTGTTGCCCGGGTGCCAGCAGGGCTCCGATTTGGTTATTTGTGAGGATGGCAGCACGCCCACTCCTACGCCCCCCGATGCGCCGGTGTATTCTATAGCCGAGCTGCAAACCCAGCTGGGCGCCCCGGTCCAGACGTTCAGCTACGACCCAACTCGCCAAAACCAGTTCGCGGGCGCAAAAGGCACGGTAGTAACCATTCCGGCCAACGCATTTATAAGGGCTAATGGTGTGCCCATTACCACGCCTTTCAAGATGGAGCTGCGGGAGATTTTCGGCAAAGCCGATATGGTGCTGAGCAATATGCCCACGGTGTCTAATGGCCGTCTGTTGGAGTCGGCGGGCGAGGTATACCTGCGGCCGGCCCAAAATCAGCGCCTTGATAGTATCCGGCTGGTACCCGGCGCCGTGATTCAGCTGCGCACCCAAAACCCACCCAACGTTGCTAGCCTAGACAGCATGCGGCTTTTTGTGGCGCCGCCCACGGGCCCTAGCTCCCCTTCGTGCTTCAACTGGCAAATTAATTTCGACCCCGCTTCCAGCCTGCAGCCTACCAGCACGGGCTACGTAGTGAACGTAAGCAGCGTGCTCTACGACGCTGGTTACGGCTGGTTTAACTGCGACCGGTTCTATGATATTGCTGATCCGCAGCCTATTCTGGTAGATGTGCCCGGCACCGGCGTGGATCCGGTGAAGAACACCATGGTGTTTGCGGTATTTAAAAACATGAATGGCACGCTTCGCATCTGCGACTTCACGGCTCCCGGCACCTTCGAAGCCAAACGGGCACCGGGTGGCACTGCCATCAGCGTAATCGTCATCCAGACCCTGAACGGAAAGCTGTACTACGGCCGCCAAGATGGCACCATTGCCGCCGGCTTCCGCTTCTCCCCCGCTCTCAGCGAAATCACCAAAGCGGATCTGCAAACGGTACTAGCTACCCTATAACCTCAAACCGCCCTAACCCGAACGCCCGGCTACTACTGCAGTAGCCGGGCGTTTGTGCGTAGTAACGCAAAGGAATGGCGCCGACTCGAACCCTTTTACTTCGCTTGCAGCTGGCCACCTATGATTACTTCTTGCACAGGATTTTCGCCGAGCCAGTACGGTATTTCCTCCAGAGTGGGCACCTGCAGCATCAGGATATCGGCGCGCTTCCCCACTTCCAGGCTGCCGCATTCCTGTTCCTGACCCATGGCCCAGGCAGCATTAAGGGTAACGCCCGCAACGGCTTCCATCGGCGTCAGGCCCATTTTCAGGCACGCCATCGATAAGGCCAGCCACAGGTTTTTACTAGGGCAGGAACCAGGGTTAAAGTCGGTGCTGATTGCAACGGGCAAACCAGCATCAACAAAGGCGCGGCCCGGAGCATAGCGCTCCTGCCGCAGAAAAAGCGGCACTAAGGGCAGTAGCACGCCCACCGTTTGGCCTTCGGTAACGTGAGCAATGCGGGCGGCGGCTTCCGGCGTGAGGTAGTCGGCGTGGTCGATGCTGATGGCGCCTAGCTCGGCGGCCATTTCACAGCCGCCAAGGTCGTGGAGCTGCTCGGCATGAATTTTCAGCTTGAAGCCCATTTTCCGCGCCCGCACCAAGTACTGCCGCGCCTCTGCCACTGAAAACGCGCCTTCTTCGCAGAAGATATCCACGAAGGGCACGGCCGCTGGGTCCAGGGCCGGCAGCACCTCTTCGGCCAACATCGAGAGGTAATCAGCGGGGCGGCCTTTGTACTCGGGGCCGGGCACGTGGGCACCCAGAAAGGTAGGCACTACCCGCACCGGCTGGCGGCGGCCCGCTTCCTGGGTTAGGTGCAGCAACCGCTGTTCCGTTTCCCGGTCGAGGCCGTAGCCACTTTTCGCTTCCAGAGTAGTGATGCCGTAGCGCCGGAAGCCGGCCAGGTGATGCAGCGCATTTTCAAGCAGCTCCGCATCGGAGGCGGCGCGGGTGGCGCGCACCGTGCTCAGAATACCGCCGCCGCTAGCCAGAATATCGAGGTATGACTCGCCCTGAAGCTTGCGCTGAAACTCGTGGGCCCGGTTGCCGCCAAACACCAGGTGCGTATGGCACTCCACTAGGCCTGGCATCACTACCCTGCCCCCGGCATCCAACACGGTAGTGGTGGCCGAAATCTGGGTGGCATCCAGCTCTTGCATAGTCCCTAGGGCCACAATGCGGTCTTGCTGGCACGCAATGTAGCCGTTGGAAATGATGGCCCAGCTGCGCTGAGCCGGGCCCGCCAATGGCCGGCTGGGAACCGGCCCGGCCAGGGTCAGGAGCTGTCCACAATTTTGGATTAGTAGCGAGTAGGCCATGCGCAGGCAAATGAAAAAGAAGTGCCCTCAAATATGCGCAGAAGCTGGAAAGTAGCCCCCGGTTTGGGACCGTTGGTACCCTAGGGTCCAAGCTCAAACCGACCGTTTTTCTTCTTGCACCAAGAAGCCTCGATGCACCCGCCAAGCCTTGTCGTGGCGGATTTCGCTGCTACCTGCTTTATCAGACTTAAGGAAATAATTACTAGACCATTAAGCAATTACAAAAGACAAAGCTAACATCCATATTCTTCTATCTATTTAGAAGTAAGCAGGGTTTACTGCTCAAGTTTTGTATATTGTTTTAGGATTTATCCGTAATGAAACACGCTTAAGTCAATTTGCCGTTCCGCCTTTACCTGCCGCTATGAAAAAGACATTACTTTTTGTTCTCTTACTGGGTAGCCGGGCGCTGTGGGCGCAGTTTCCGAAAGAAACGAACAGCTTTGCCGTAACCTCGCCTTGCCCGGGAAGCACTGCAACTGCATCGTCTTTGCAGAAAATCAATACGGATGGAAGCATGACCCGCGTGGGCACCATCCGGACGGCAGCTGGCACAGAGCTGGTAATCAACGGCCTGGGCTATAATGCAGCCGACCGGAGCGTGTTGTACGGCATCCGGGTGGTAACGCCTACCGTTGCCTCTATTCTTAGCAACACTCCGCCCGACCTGTACCGCATCAACCTGAGCACGGCGCAGGCTACCTTCGAAACGCCGCTCACCTCGCCCGATACTCCTCCTGAAAGCGAGCTCACCCCCCGGGCATCGGGCGAGACGTCCTTGGATCTGCGCCAGACCCTGACCTTTGTGGCCGACAGCGACCCTAATTCCCGGTATTACGTTGGCGGGGTTACGTTTCGGGTGCTGGCGCAGAGTTTTTTTGGGTTTCCAAACTTCAGTACGGCCCGCGTAACGGATGTGCGCCTGTATGTAGGCACCTTAAATCTGACCAGCATAGCTCCTCCCACCTGGAACCGCCTCGATATCTCTGACCCTGCTACAGCCGCGGTTGTCGAGGATTTTCGAGTCCGGACGCAGGCGTATATCCGCAGTGGCTTTACCGGCACGGTGCCCGATGGCGGTATTCAGGACTGGGTATATGAAAAAGCAAGCGGCCGGCTGGTCAGCTACCTGGGGCAGAGCGGCCAGTACCTGACCATCAGCAACCCGGCATCGGCACCAGTTGGAGTCACTACCACGCCCACAATTCCACTGCCGGCCGTCTCGAACGGCAGCACCGACAAAAACATCGGCTCCATGTTCTCAGATGTTTTTAACCAGGTATATGTGGTGCGCGCCGCTACCGGCGAAATTCACAAGATTGATGCTACCACTGGTAACTATGTAAACAAGTCGTTTGGGGCGGCCCTGGGGTGCAACCGCGGCGATGCTGTAAGCTTTGCCGATGCCCTACCCCTGCCCGTAACCCTAACCCGTTTTGCGGCCACCGCCACCGGCGAAACCGTGCGCCTGACTTGGGCAACGGCTACGGAGCAGGCCGCGGCGTATTTTGAAGCCGAACGGAGCGCCGACGGCCATACCTGGGAGCCCGCCGCCCGCGTAGCTGCCAGCAACCGTCGGGATGGCAGCACCTACCAGGCACAGGACCTCACGCCCCTGCCGGGCCAATCGTACTACCGCCTCGCCATGCATGACCTTGATGGGCGGGTTGCGTACTCCCAGATTCAAACGATAACCCGGACCCGAGATGCTAGGGTGGTAGCGTACCCCAACCCCGCGCATGAGCAACTTAACGTGCAGCTCCCAGACCCCAACGCCACGGCCCAACTGGAACTGCTGAATGCGCAAGGACAACGGGTGTGGCAGGGACAAAGTGAGGCCGGCGCGGCGCAGCTCCGTACCACTGAGTTCCCCGCGGGTTTTTACCTGTTGCGCGTGCGGCAAGCCGGCGCCACGCACACCAGCCGGGTGGTGCTGGCAGGTCACTAGCCCGCCAACGGCCTTAAATCAAACCGGCCGCTACTCCTTGCGAGTGGCGGCCGGTTTGGCGTTACAGAGGGGCTAGTGCAGCGGCCTTTCCATCACCACGGAGTACACCATCGGGAGGCGGCCAGCGTGCTGTGGTAGTTGAAAGCGGCCGGGCGCTACCTCCTCCAGCCCCACAAAGCAATTATAGGGCGAGTAATCGTACTCCTGAAAGTCGCGCAGCAGCAGGCCTTGCCGCAGCAGGCTGCCTAGCACTTCACCTAGGTCGTGGTTCCAGGAGACGGAACGGTTGGTAATGGGCGCCGCCTGGTCGGCGTAGGTTCCGGTGGTTTCCTCCTCAATCGTTTCGCGGTTGAAGTAGTTGTACTGCACACGGCTGAACTGCTCATCAAACATCCAGACGACGGGATGAAACTCCACCAGCACCAGTTTGCCACCAGGGCGCAGGTAGTGTTTCACCACCGCGGCCCACTTGTCTAGGTCGGGTAGCCAGCCCAACACGCCGTACGTGGTAAATACCACATCAAAGCCGGGCTCAGCGGGCAGCACGCGAGGCAATTCGTACACATCGGAGCAAATAAACTCGGCCGGCAGGTGCAGCTCCGTAGCCAGCTGCCGGGCGGCGGCAATGGCTTGGTCTGCTAAATCGACGCCGGTTACGGCCGCGCCCAGCCGCGCCAGGGAAAGCGAGTCCTGCCCGAAATGACACTGCAAGTGCAGGATGCGCTGCCCCCTGACATCTCCCAGCAGCGCCAGCTCGATCGGGTTCAGCGAAGAACGGCCCGCCCGGAAGCTGGCCACATCATAGAATGCAGAGTTCAGATGATATTCCGTTTTGGCGTTCCACAGGGTGCGGTTCAGATCGAGGTAGTCGGGCTCATCGGGCATTCCGAAATATATCAACCAAGCACATACAAGCCTAATGCCCGGGTTTCCCGTACGTGTCTGGAGTCTTATCCAAAGTCGTATGCCCTTGCCTGCCCCCACTGACGCGCCCCTTATCCTGACGCTTACGCTCGACGAACCCACGCAACAGCTGTTCAATGCCTTGCGGCAGCAGCATTTTCCGCCGGAGCGCAACTACTTGCAAGCCCACGTGACGCTGTTTCATCATTTGCCTGGGCCCGAGCAAACAGCCATTGAATCTCACCTTCAACAGGTTACCGCCAACATACCACCGCTGCCACTTGCCGTTACGGGCCTACGGTTTCTGGGAAGGGGCGTGGCCTATGATCTGGAAAACCCGCGGCTGCGCCCCCTGCACAAGCAGCTGCAGCAGGAATGGGCTAGCTGGCTTACACCCCAGGATAAGCAGCCACTGCGCCCCCACATTACGGTGCAGAACAAAGTAGCGCCCGAGGTAGCCCGCGCTTTGCACCAGGAGCTTTCAAACCGGTTTGCTCCGTTTGCGGGGCTAGGGACGGGGCTCGGGTTGTGGGCCTACCGGGGCGGGCCGTGGGAACTGCTACGGCAGTTTGCGTTCACGGGCGCTGCGTAGCGCTTACTTTTTGCGGGGCGTGATGGTGTGCGTCAGGCTTTTGAAGTTGGTAAGCGCCGTCTCGAAATCCTGGCGGGCTACCCCTTGTAGGGCCACGGCCGTGCTACCGATAATGCTCACCTGCTGATACACCATCACCCGCTGCCCCTGCAATTGGGCATATCCTTCGGTTTCGTAGGTTACTAGGTCGTTTACTTTCGACGACGACATTTTGCGGGCCGTATACCCCGTAAGGCCGGCGCGGCGGCTCATGGCCTGCTGGCTGATATAGGCGGCCGTAAGCGACGGATTGTAGGCGTGGGTGGTTACTACCAGTACGGGCTCCGTACCGTAATCGGGCTTGCGCTGCCCGCTCAGCGTGTAAGTATAAGTGCCATAGCTGGCCTCGGCCAACGCAAACGGCGACTTTTTCTCATCCAGCGCAAACACAGCCGTGGCTGCCGAAGCTACTTCTCCAGCTCCTGCTTTCTGGTAGGTAGCCGAAAGCAGACTGCGGCGCAGTGCCGTGGCCGTGGCCGTATCGGCGGCGGGGTAGCGGGCATCGAGCAGCACGGCAAAAGTAGAGTCGCCGAACAGGAGCTGCATCGACTCCTGCGTGGGCGAAAGCCGCACCCGCGCCATCCGGGCTGGATAGGCGGCTCCACTTATTTCCTTGAAATCAAGCACTTTACTACCCCTCGCCTCAAACCGGGCCTGATTGAACCCTGCTGCCTGCCGGTGGTAGTTGCCGCCTTTCAGGTCATAGACTTGCACCGCGGCTTCGCCTTTTCGGAATCCGGTGAGGCCGGGCGTGGCACTGAATCCGGCGGGCGGCACCAGCCACACCTGCGTACCGCCCACGGCCCGGGCTCCTGCTGGCGCCTGCGCCAAGGTGCTGAAGGGCAATGCCAGCAACCCAATCAACCCGAAAACCCGCGGAGTAATGTAACCTGCCATCAGAAATGCAAAACCAATAGGAGCGGCCATGCTGCCGCTCAGCGGGTGCAAGGTAGGCATGAATAAGGGGGAAGCCTTACACTGGCGTCCAACGTTAGCGCCTAAGCTCGTATAAACGGTGGCTTTCTTATTATTGAAGCCCCAATCCCTGTTCCTTATGAAAGCGCTCCTGCTGATTGATATTCAGAACGATTTTCTGCCCGGCGGCTCGCTGGCCGTTCCCGACGGCGACGCCATTCTGCCCCTGGTTAACCAGTTGCAGCCCACCTACGACCTAGTAGTAGCCACTCAGGACTGGCACCCGGCCCGGCACGAAAGCTTTGCGAGCCAGCATCCGGGCCACCAGCCCTTCGACCAGATTGACCTGCACGGCCTGCCCCAAACCCTGTGGCCCGACCACTGCGTGCAGGGCACTCCCGGAGCTGAGTTCAGCGCACAGCTGGAACAGAACCGGATTGAGGCCATCTTCCGCAAGGGCACTTCACCGGAAATCGACTCGTACAGCGGCTTCTTTGACAACGGCCGCCGCAAAAGCACTGGCCTGGCCGACTACCTCCGCGGGCGGGGCATCCGGGAGGTGCACCTCTGTGGCCTCGCCGCCGACTTTTGCGTGAATTTCTCGGCGCTGGATGCGCTGCGCGAAGGCTTCGAGGTTACGGTTCTGGAGGCGGCTACCCGCGCTATTTCCGTTGAAGGGTACGCCCGCGCCCGACAGGAGCTGCTGGCGCGGGGCGCGCAGGTGTGCTAACCTTTCCGGTAGCTTTCAGGTAGAAAAGGCTTCGTTGGCCGCCGCGTCTACTTCTGCGCGGGGCAGCTGCACCTATGACTGATTTCTTTACTGACCTGGAAACCCTACGCCGGATTCTGCACACCGGAGGCGTGGTGGTGGGAAGTTTACTTGCGGGCTGGTTTCTGAAAAAAGTATGTTTCTGGCTACTGGCAGCCTACAATCGGCGGGAGCCTATACTGCTGGCAACCTCCGTACTTCGGCACCTGAGCCAGCCTAGTAACTGGTTTTTTCCGGTGCTGGTGCTTTCGTTTCTGCTGCCGCTTACCGCCCTAGAAGCGCGCCCCCTGGAAGTAGCCCGGCGCCTAGTGGAAACGGCCCTGCTGACCACGTTTGCCTGGGGCCTGGTGAAAACCGTGGACGTGGTGGAAGACTTGGTGCTGCACCATTACCGCCTCACCGATGACGATAACCTGCAGGTACGCAAGCTGTTCACGCAGCTGCAGTTTGTCCGGAAGCTGGTGGTTTCGCTTATTGTGTTTGTGGCCATTGCGCTGGTACTAATGAGCTTTGCCACGGTGCGCAAAATCGGGACGGGCTTGCTCACCTCGGCGGGCATTGCGTCGGTTATCGTGGGGTTTGCGGCCCAACGCTCCATCAGCAACCTGCTGGCCGGCTTCCAGATTGCCTTCACGCAGCCCATTCGGCTGGATGATGTGCTGGTGGTGGAGGGCGAGTGGGGCCGGGTTGAGGAAATTACGTTTACCTATGTGGTGCTGCGCATCTGGGACGAACGGCGGCTGGTGCTTCCGCTTAACTACTTCATTGAGAAACCCTTCCAGAACTGGACCCGCACGGCCTCGCAGCTGCTAGGCACCGTATTTCTGTATACCGATTACACCATTCCGGTAGACGCGCTTCGGGAAGAGCTGAAACGAATTGTAGGCGATAATCCGCTCTGGGACCAGCGGGTGTGCGTGCTGCAGGTCACGGATTCCAAGGAGCGCACTCTGGAGTTGCGGTGCCTGGTGAGTGCCTCCAACTCCAGCCGCGCCTTTGATTTGCGCTGTGATGTGCGCGAGAAAATGGTGCACTTTATTCAGGCGCACTACCCCCACGCGCTGCCCAAAACCCGGGCCCTCACCGAGGCCACCGACCAGCCGTTTACCGCCGCCAGCAGCTCAACCATAGAATAGGAAATTCGGATGCGGGAACTCATTGGTTAAGCTCTACCTTAGCAGATTGGGAGCCCATCAAGGAGCGGTGCATACGCCGCTTTTGGTTTGATGGCTCTTCGTTTTTTGCTTCATGATTCAGCTCGAATACTTCACCCCTGCCGATTTTTCCCAACTCATTACCTGGATTGACTCCCCGCACCTACTCATGAACTGGTCGGGCCCGATGTTCAACTACCCCCTCACGGCGGATAAACTGGAGTGGTACATCCAGGATACCAACGATGTGGCTGCTTCGGATGTATTCATTTTCAAGGCCATTGACACTACCACTAGCCGCGTAGTGGGCCATATTTCGCTGGGCAGCATCAGCCAGAAAAACTCCTCGGCGCGCATCAGTCGGGTGTTTATTGCCCCTGCTGAGCGGGGCCGCGGCCTAGCCAGCCGCATGCTCACCGAAACGCTGCGGTTTGGCTTTGAGCAGCTCAGTTTGCACCGCATTGACTTAGGTGTGTACGATTTCAACGAAGCCGCCATCCGGGCGTACACCCGGGCCGGCATGCACGCTGAAGGCCGCTCGCGCGACATTCTAAAGTACGAAGGCGAATACTGGAGCCTCATTGAAATGAGCATGCTGCAGCACGAGTGGCGCGCCTTGCATCCCGTCAGCCAAACACTGGCCGGTTCAGCTCAAGTAACCACCTAGTAAACCAGAAGCACCCGGTTACATTTTCCTAGGCTGCACCTACACCAAAAGGCCGACGAAGCGCATGCTGGGTCGGCCTTTTGCTGTGGTGGCTATTAGCGGTTGTTGATCAGCTGAAAGCGGGCATCCATTTGCTGGCGGGAAGCCTGCCGGATTTCTTCGGAGGTTCCGTAGCCCACTTCCTCCTCGCCGGCGGCCAGGCGCTGCATCACAGAGTCGGCAAAGTCATGTACGGGCACGCCAAACGTGTGCAGTCCGGCCCCGCCCAAGTCGGTGTTCACGGCGGGCGGCACTATTTCCAGCACTTTAATGGCCGTAGCAGCCAGCTGATGGCGCAGTGAAAGCGTGAAGGAATGCAGCGCCGCCTTCGTAGCGCTGTAAATCGGGGCCGAAGCCATGGGGGCAAATGCCAACCCCGAGGTAACGTTAATAAGTACCGGGCGCTCCTGCTGCAGCAAATGAGGAATAAACAGCGTGGTCAGGTGAATAGGCGCTTCCACGTTTATTACCAGCTCCTGCCGGCGAGTTTCCCACTCTTCTTCCTCGGTGAGTTGCAAGCGGCGCTGGATGCCGGCGTTATTTACTAGCACGTTCAGACGCGGAAACTCCTGCTGCGCCCACGCCAGCAAGGCCACCCGTTCGGCAGCCTCCGCCACATCACAGACCCGCGTATGCAAGCCCGGGAGCTGCTGCCGGGCTTCCTGCAGCTTATCCTCGCGCCTTCCTACAGCCAGCACGGTGCTGCCCGCCCGCATAAACCGCTCCGCCAAGGCTAGCCCAATGCCCGAGGCACCGCCCGTAATCAAAACCGTATTTCCTTCCAGATGCATACACCAAACCGTTAAATATGCTTCGTAGCGGTCCTGCCACGCAGCGCAGCACCTACCCGAACAGCAATAGCTTGGATGGCAAACGGGGCCTAGTCTTTTTGGTTGAGCCGAGTAGAGCAGTAAAACCTTTCAGCAGCTAAGGCCCGAATTTTACCGCCGCGAATAGCCTCGCAGGTACGCTATTTCTACGGTTCAGCCTCTTGTGGAGGGTAGTGTGGCACAAAAGCCAATATTTTACTCGTATTGCCCCGTGCTTTTCTGTACCTTCCCACTTTCTAATTCAGGTCACTGACCTGCTTTGGCTTAGGTGTCCGCGCATGAAGCACTGCCTTGTCTTTCTTTTGCTCCTGTTGAGTGCTGCTCCGGCTACGGTGCTGGCTGGTACGGGCGTACCTCCTAAATCGGCGGCGGCGCTGGAGCGGGAAAAGGAGCTGGCCATGGATTTGCGCTCTGCATGGCTGGGCACGCCCTTGCGGCGTTTTCAGCACCTAGTGCCTGAGCGGCGCGCTACCCCCTCCTCCATCACGTACTACTCCCGCCCCGATGAAACCCTCAATGTGGGTGGTTTTCAGGTGACGGGCATCAGCTATGGCTTTTACAAAGGGCTGTTGTGCTGCATTGAGCTGCGCGTGTTGGGCGCTACCAATTGCCAAGGCATCCAGACGCTGCTTGCCCGCACCTACGGGCCAAGCCAACTGGCTGCCACTCCTAGCCAGCAGTGGGTTAACCCGCAAGTACGGCTGGTGTACACTGAAATGCCGAAGGGCTTTGCTACGATTGTAGTAGCTAGCACACCGCTGGTAGCCCAGTATCAGGCCGAACGCCAAGCTGCCAGCAACGAAGCCGCCTAGCGCACTAGCTAGTGCGCCGGGTAGTTGTTCTGGGAGCGTTGCACATTTTTTCTCCTCAGAACATGAAACACGATGAACTTGAAGACCGGCAAAACCGGGTGATTTATACTTTTATGGTGGTTATAGCCGCAGCCGCGCTTGGGTTTGCCCTATGGTTCCGGGCGCTCCATCCCTAGCCCCTGCTCACCTTGCAACCTCACTACTTCGCCTGGCGCCACGCCGGGCGTTTTTGTTTGTGGCAGTTTGGCCAATGAGGTGGCATGACAGCAGAACAGTACACCTAGCACTAGTGAAATACAACGGAACAGAGTTGCTCAGCTGGCTGTTGTAACCGCCAATCAATCAGCACTACCAAGGTGGTTGATGGAAAGTCAGCAGTAGTTTCTTTTCAAACAAAGGCTACTTTTTCTGACTTTACCCGTACTTCGTAAGTCCTATTTCTGAAATACGCATGAGCACGACCGATAGCGCTGCTCCTCTCACCGCCGATGTGGTGCTGATTGGAGCCGGAATCATGAGTGCAACTCTGGGCCTGATGCTCAAGGAGTTGCAACCCGACCTCACCATTGCCATTTTTGAGCGGCTCGATGTAGCCGCCGCCGAAAGCTCTGATGCCTGGAACAACGCCGGCACCGGCCACTCGGCTTTTTGCGAGCTAAACTACACGCCCGAAAAGGCTGATGGAAGCATTGATATCAGCAAGGCCATTAAAATTGCCGAGCAGTTTGAGCAGTCCAAGCAGTTCTGGTCGTATCTGGTAGAGAAATATCAGGTGACGGGCGTAACGCGTTTTATTAACCACATTCCGCACCTAAGCTTTGTGTGGGGACCCAAAAACGTGGAATTCCTGCGCAAGCGCCACGCCGCCCTTACGCAGTCGCCGCTGTTTGAGGGCATGAAGTTCAGCCAGGACCGCGCCGAGCTCTACGACTGGATGCCGCTGGTAATGGAAGGCCGCGACCCGCAGCAAACCGTAGCCGCCACCCGCATGGATTTGGGTACCGACGTCAACTTTGGCTCCCTTACCCGCGGCATGTTTAACCTGCTCCAGCAGAAGCCCGGCGTATCGTTCTACTTCCACCACGACGTAGATAAGCTCCGCCGCAAAGAAGACGGCCTCTGGCGCGTGAAAGCCCAAAGCCTCACCGACGATACCACCGTCAAAATCCGAGCGCCCTTCGTGTTTATTGGCGCGGGCGGCGGCTCCCTGCCCCTGCTCATTAAGTCGGGTATTCCGGAAGGTAGCGGCTTTGGCGGCTTCCCCGTGAGCGGCCAGTGGCTGAAGTGCATAAACCCTGAAGTCATTGCCCGCCACCACACGAAAGTGTACGGTAAGGCCTCCGTGGGTTCGCCGCCCATGTCGGTGCCCCACCTGGATACCCGCATGATTAATGGCAAGCAGGAACTGCTGTTTGGCCCCTATGCGGGCTTCAGCACCAAATTCCTCAAGAAAGGCTCTTACCTCGATTTGCCCCTTTCGGTGAAGCTGAGCAACATGCGCCCCATGATTATTGCGGGCCTCAAAAACATGCCGCTCACCAAATACCTCATCAACCAAGTCCGGCAGTCGCCGGAGGACCGGCTGGCAGCTTTGCGCGAGTATCTGCCCGAAGCCCGCGGCGAAGACTGGCAGTTGGAAACGGCCGGCCAGCGCGTACAGGTAATCAAAAAAGACGCGAAGGAAGGCGGCGTGTTGGAGTTCGGCACGGAGGTAGTAGCCGCGTCTGATGGTTCCATTGCGGCGCTGTTGGGCGCCTCGCCGGGTGCTTCTACGGCGGTTAGCATTATGGTGGGCCTTATTCAGCGGTGCTTCCCGGAGCGCGCCCGCACCCGCGAGTGGCAAGCCAAGTTCCAGGAAATGATTCCTTCCTTTGGCAAAGACCTGAATCAAGAACCACAGCTAGTAGAAGAGCTTCGCGCCCGAACCAATGTGGTACTAGGTCTCACGGAGGTTCCAACCCCAACCCAAGCCTAGTAAAGTAATATCGCAACTAAAAAAGCCCGCCGGAACTAATTCTGGCGGGCTTTTTTGCATATTCTGAATTAAGGATTCTCTGCGCTTTACGTCCAGTACAAGAGCGGAGCATGTGGAAAGCGCAGTTGCCATTCCTCAGCAAAAAATTGCTTGAGCGTCCGCATATCATCGGGCTGGTACACGAATTTAGTGCCCCCAAACTTGTTGCGCTTCACGGCGCGAGTGGCCTCCTCCAAATCAAGGGTAGTGTTGGGGTACCACTGCATCAGCACATCTTTCGAGCCGGGCGTAAAGCGGTGGGTTATGCATTCAGCGGTAAGGTCGCAGGGAAAGTCCAGGGTTTCGGCCAAGCGGTCGAGAAGGTCGCGGTACTCCTGCTGCCAGCCCGGCACCGGCATAATGGGGGCTAGCACCACGCCTACCGGGTAGCCCCCACCGCCCTGCTCAGGGGGTAGGGCTAGCTGGCGCAATGCCTTCAGTCGCGCTGCCACCGAGGCTGTACCTCCTTCCAGCCGCCGCACCGCCGACTCGGCGTTCAGGCTGATGCGGGCCCTTGTGTGCCCGTGGTGCGGAAGCTGCAGCAAGGAATCTACCTGATCGAACTTGCTTACAAAACGGAGCCTAGCCCCTTCCCGCTCGCCGTAATACCGGATGCACTCGGCTAAGCTGCCCGTCAGATGCTCAATGCCAAGCACATCGGTATAGCAGCTCACTTCAAAGCTGGTCAGTCGGTTGGGCTGCTCATAGGCGGCCGTGTTCTGCAAAAGCTGGGGCAGGTTAGCGAATACCTTGACCACCGGCGGCCCCGATAAGCTGCCGGCCAGGTAGCAGTACTGACAGTGGGCCGGGCAGCCTTCTGCCAGGTTCATCTGCCAATCGGCGGAGGGTGGTGTGGGCTGCAGCCGCAAGGCACTGGGCGGGGCGCACACCACCGCCAGCGTGCTCTTGGCGCGGCGGTACGTATCCCGGGCATCGTCGCCGCGCACGCCGGTTAGGCGGTTGCTTTTCAGCAGCTCCACTTCCAGCCCGTGGACCGTAACGCGTTCTAAAATCTGTTGCCCAAACGGCTGCTCAAGGGCATCGGGAGTAAACACCACGCGTTTGGGCAGCCATACTTTGGCGGAATGCGTACGCGGCTGAGGCGCCGCAGAAATTAGGTCAAGAGAAGGAAACAGCTGAGGTTTGGTCATAGCTAGTTATAACACCCAAACCGCCTTTATAGCTCCCGTAAAACCTAAATTCCGGCAGTAATTACTGCGCTTTTATGGGGTAGCACAGTTGCCTTTTGCCAGCTACGCTAGATGTACTACGAAGCTCGCGCCGGCAGAAAAATTTCGGCTAACATACACCGCGCGCTACCACCCCCAATGCTTTCAATGGTTGGGATGGACAAGGGCAGCAGCTCGGCGTAGCGGGAGAGTTGCTGGCGCTGCGTATACGTAAGGGCATTGTAGGCGCTCTGCGACATAGCCAGCAGTTCGGGACCAGTAGAGGGTTGCAGCGTAAGCATATTGCCCGCAAAGGCCAGTACCTGTTGCAGCGTGATATCAATAATGTGGTGCCCGGTTTCTGTGAGGGAAGCTTCCACGGCGGCGCGCTCTTTCGCATCCCGGATGCTCTCCAGGCAAATAACTGCAAACTGGGCTCCTACGCACATCATAACATTGGTGTGGTAGATTTCCTGACCCAGTGCATCGCAAGAGCGAAAAGGGACCGGCCGATATCCTAGCGTTTCACACACCTGCTCAAACAAGCCTAGCTCCGTCCGGGCCGACAACCCAGCGTACGCAACGCGGTGCACATGGTCGAATATAATGCTGCCTGTGCCTTCCAGAAACTTGCCTTGCTGCTCGAAATCGGATAAATCAAGCACCTCACGGATAGCAAATTGCTCGCCCAGTGCCTCCAGAATATCGGGGCGGCGCTCGGGTCGGCGGTTGGGGGCACACATAGGGTACAGCAGCACCCGGCCATCGGGGTGAAAGGTACCCCAGTTGTTAGGGAAGACGGCATCCGGGGTGTGCGGCTCCGGCGTATCGTCGAACACGAGGGTCTGGATGCCCCGCCCCCGCAACGTAGCCACTACCGCATCAAACTCGGCAAAAGCCCGCGTCTGTATTGCTTCATCATCCAAGCCAGCCAAAAACCGCTGAAAATGATTGGACCAAGCTGTTTCAACGTTGAACGCAAAGCGAGTGGGCCGAACCAGAAAGACCGTATTGGTAGATTGCATGAGGTGGGTGCGCGGTATAGAAGCTCAAATATCTAGCATTTACCTCACGTTTCCTCTAAGTATAATATTTTTACGAATACTATTTTACAAATATGGCCTTAAAACCCACTATTCATTGGTTTTGTGTTAATGTCTGCTAATGCCGTTTTAAGCAAAATAGTATGCAAGTCAAATCTTCATTCATGGTTTATATCGCACTTAATCAGCTATTTACTCTATTCACCTAAACAAAGGGCTTATGAGTGAAGAAACCATATTTTGATGGGGTATGTCATTTCATAAATTTTGAATTATACCAGTATTTATTAAAATAATATTCCCTATGAGATAGTGTTTTTCAGACTAGGGCCTCAGGGCTTGGCAATCCTGCCTATTACGGCATATAATGGGTCGGAGGCGCCATGTGGTCTGGGGCTGCGGTCGAGTAGCTTGATGGGATTCCAATTTCCGGCCGCTTCCAGGTATCGCCTCACTAGTGCCAGGTGGCCTTGGCTATCGAGGGTGTGCCAGGCGGCAATTGCTTTGGTGGGAAAGCAGCGGTTGGAAAACGTAATGACCAGCGGCGCTTGTGGTCGCAGCACTCGCGCCAGCTCCTGTAGCACTTGCACCGGCTGCGTGAGGTAATCAATGGAAACGCAAATGGCGGCCCCGTCAAAGCTATTAGTGCTGAAGGGCAAAGCAGGTTGCTGGTTAAGGTCTTGCACAACGGCAGAAGTCAGCCTTGGATTGGCGGCCAGCTCTTCGGCGTTCATGCCTAGCCCTACTACTTGCTTAAAGGGTACCTCGACTGGCAAATGGCTGATCCAGCTGCTCATTAAGTCCAGTAGCTCGCTACCCGCCGGGAAATATTCGCGGTACAGTTGGGTCACGGCCTCAATTGCGGCAGCATCAAGGTGCGTTACGAAGCGCGGCTGCTGGTAAAACAGAGCGTCCGGCGTTTCATCGGCCCGGCGGAAGGTATGAGCGGGAAAAGCAGATTGGTGCTCGTCGTGCATGAAAAAGCGTTTACAAAGCCTGAAAAACCATTTCCTTATACTTGACTGCTTGTTTGTTGCTCCGCACTACCTGGCATCACACAACCAGCCATGATGTTAGCAAGCATCACGCGTTAAAAAGGTTTTGGCGGGCTAGCATCTGCTGCGTAAGGCTGCTACCAAAGCCACTTTTACTCTAGTTTAGGCCTAGTGAAAGGCCCATAGGCTGCTTCGCGCACCAGATATTGGCATAAAAAAAGAAGCATGCCCTAAGGCATGCTTCTTATCTTCTACGAAGGAGAAGGTCAGTTAAGCGCGACGCACTTTAACAGCGTTCAGCCCTTTACGGCCTTGCTCTACTTCGAACTCAACCTTGTCGTTGTCGCGAATTTCGTCAACGAGGCCGGTTACGTGTACAAAAATGTCTTCGCCAGTTGCGGCGTTGTTGATGAAACCAAAGCCTTTGGTTTCATTGAAAAATTTTACGGTTCCTGTCTGCATGATGCTAGGAGTGAATGATGATGAAGCAACCAGCAGCGAAACCCTATTGTTAATTCAATACGCGAATTAATGATAGTGACACGAGGCGATTTGCCTTTAACGATGTAAAGATAGGCTTTATTTTTCAAACGCCCTCCCCTACTCTCAGTATAGCCGCTCTACCCCACTGCTTCCACTAGTGTAAGCACGTGGCCAAATAGGCACCAACCGCATTCCATTTACTTCATTATCAATCAGTTCACCGCCCTTGCATTACAATTGACGTAACGTAGCAAGTAATTTACCCGGCCTGCTCTCACCCTATCAATTCCCGGTCTACTAGCCAAGGGGTTGCCTTAAACCTATCAACTGGAGAGTGAAGACATATTGATTAGGGTTCAGGTGTGCCGGTGGCCTAGTAAAAAGCAGTTCTACAGTGCGCAAATAGTGCTAAATTAGCTGAGCACTCTATTGAAACGCGCCTTTTTTATCAAGTACTATGCGGTGGTTTATCCTACTTCCTTTGGTTTTATCGAGCGCACTTGCGCAGGCACAACAGGCTAATATTGAGCAGGTAGGCGCTGCAGGGCAATCGAACCTTAACGCATTGGGTACTGGTGCGGCAGCCCCTATCTATATGGGGCGTACCGATGGTGTTGAGGGCTCGCCGTACGCAGATAAGCGCTGGCTCCAGGCCAACCTGACGATGAGCAGCCAGGTGCCACTGGCGCCGGTACCACTTAAGTACGATGTACTGAATCAGCGCCTCATCATGCGCAAGCAGGGCACTTCTACTGACTCCATTCAACTGGATGATAGGCTGCTGCTCAGCTTTGTGCTGCAGGAACCCGCTACGGCTACCAGCCCAGCGCGCAGCCGGGTGTTTCGGCGCTTTACTGAGGCCCCCGTGCAGCAGCACCGCACCCAGTTTGTGGAAGTGCTGCACGAGGGCAAGTACGTACTGCTTAAGCAACACCTGAAGGCCGTGCGCAAGGCTCCCGTACGTTCCGGCTACGGCGTTGATGTCCAGTCGGCGCAGGTAGAGGACGTATCGGTGTACTATGTGCGCCGGCCCAATGCCGAGGTGGTTCCGGTGAAGCTGAACATGAAAAGCCTTACGGCCGCTGCCCCCGCACTGGCCCCTGCCCTGAAGGGAGCCAAGCCGGCCACGGAAGCAGACTGGGTGGCGCGGCTGGCCCAGGCCGACCCAAAGTAGCGGGCGGGCACCATTGCTACCCCTGCGCACTTACCGAACCGGGCGCAGGGCGTCTTTGCGCATCCAGCCGGTGCTGGTCACGTTCTCCCAGTTCGTGAACGTCACGTATACCGCCTCGCCACGCTCCTCTCCCAGCCTTACTTTATCGCCGCGCACGCAATGGGCTTTGCGGGGCTGACTTAGGTCAGCGGAATTGTAGAAGTATGACTTGGCCGCCTGCACTACCGCTGTTTTGGCATTGGCCATGCTAGCTCTGGGGGCCGGAGCAGGCGCTGCTTCTTTGGGCGGTTCCATTTCATAGCTGAACTCAGTGGGCTCAGTGCTTGCAGCGGGCTTTCGGGCAGCTGGGCGGGTGCGGTTTTGCGCTTCCATGGTGCTGGGGCTGGCGGCCAGGCGTCCAAGCTCAGCAGCCTTCAGCCACCCCGTAACCGTAGCGCCGTTCGGCGTTTTGAATCGCGTCCTGACGAAACCATCTTGCTGCTCCTCGCCATACAGCACGTCGCCCCGGAGTAGGTATCTGCCGTTGGGCTTGGTATGCTTCGGCGAGTCGTAGAAGTAGGCCGTTTCCACTACCACGCGGTAGCGGTTTTCCGCACGCATCGGTTGGCCGACATCGGCTCTATCATCGGGATCTGGGGTGTTAGCAGTAGTAGCGTTCTGGTCTTCCCGAGGGGTAGTGGCTGTATCGGTCCGAAGCTCGGAGCTGCGGCTGGCTTTCTCATCGGAGCAGGAAGTCAGCAGCGCGGCCCCCAGCAGAAGGACGTGTACCAGTGTGCGGGCAGTAGGTTTGGCCTTTGAAGAGAGGTAGCCAAACCCGAAGGTGTGGTCTGCAGCGAAGGGAAGCTGGCTCATGGGCACGTGGGGTTGGGTAGCAGCGGTTACTTTCCTTGGCGTACGTAGGTTCAGGCCCCGGGTAGCTTACTGTGGCGCTTCCCTACACCCACCAAGCCTCAAAATTCCGCCCAGCCCCACAATGATAAGCCCACTCTCAGGCTCCGTGACCTGCTAGGGCATACGGCCGATGCGCGCCGTTTGGGCAGCGCTAATACCTAGTACTGCGACTCAGCATTGACCACAAACGACTTGAGCAGAATCAGCATTCCTTCCCCAATATCGGGTAGCAGGGCATTCAGAAAGTTGGACCGGTACGGGTTGAAATAGCCCTTGAGCCGACTGAAATCATCTTCCGTCAACACCTGAAACCCCATGGACCACTCCTGAAAAACCCGCTTTGTGATGGGCCCGTCTGAAAGGGTCAGGACGTTGGTATGTCGGTAATCGGCCTGAATAGTGGCGTACATCTCGTGCACCACTTCCTTCTCCCCTTCCAGCACCTGCAAGAAGTCGCCGTTGCCGTACAGCAGTACACCTGAAATGCCCAGCCGGCTGTTGTTAGCGCGTGACTGTTGCAACAGAAACTTCAGTTCTGCAGGGGTGGGCAGGCCCACGGCATTGCTCTGGTAGACAATATGGTGCACAGCCAACACGATATATCCGGATATGCATGCCCCAACTTAACAAGCAGCGGCGCTAAGAATACATCTTCTTAAGTAAGCTAACGATTCAGCAGCGAACTATCAAGCTCCTCCATATGGCCGTACCAACGGTTCGGCTTCGCAGCTACCCTAGCGACTTGCGAGGCCAGCGAATAAAGTTTACAGCAACAGAAAACCAGACACTTTCCACCTGCCAAATAGCCTACCTTTCGCATATGAAACAGGCTTTCGTTGCAACAGTAGTGGTGCTATCGGCTTTTTGCCTTGGCTGTCAGAAGGATGAGCCGGCGCAGCTGGAAGGCCGCTGGACCCAGAAATCCTATACTATCCTGCAAACCTCGTATCTCGGCCCTACACAACCCACCTCCTATCAATCGGAGCCTGATAACTTCATTGATATTTCAGCCCAAGACATTGCGTATCGCAGCCCCCGGCTCTCGGGGCCGCTCAATCAGCCGTACACGCGCCAAGGCAAAAAGCTATTTATTGCCGCTGGTACCCTAAACAGCCGAATTGAGACTATAGAAGAGCTTACCGATCATACCCTGATGCTACGTACGGCGCAGCGCAGCGGCATAGCCCTACAGGATTCGCTTATCCGGCAGTTTTACTACACCCGCTAGCCTTCCGGCCAGCGCTACCTTCACAACCTTCCGGCTAGGCCCACGGTATTACCAACTCTTGGTTGAGCTTGGCCAAGCCCCTAGGGCCGGTTGCGCCGCCAAGTTGCCCGGCCAGTTACATATTGATGCCCTACAACCCACTCCTGATGATGGCAGCACATACGCCTGTTTCCTCCCCCAACACCCCTAGCGAGCCAGCCACCGTTGTCCTGGCGGGCGCTACCGGAGCCCTCGGGTTGCTTATTGCCCACCACCTGCGCCAGCGCGGCGCCACGGTGCGGGCTTTGGTGCGGCCTGGCGCCAGCACCAAAGCCGAGGCTACCTCGTTGCGGCTGCAGGGAGTAACGGTAGTGGAAGTAAACTACTCCGATGTCGCGGCGCTCACCACGGCCTGCACCGGCGCAAGCTGCGTGGTTTCGGCCGTATCGGGGCTGCGCGAGGTGATTGTAGACCTGCAAACGCGCCTACTGGCCGCGGCTGTAGCAGCGGGTGTGCCCCGCTTCATCCCTTCCGATTTCTCCATCGATTTTACTAGGCTGCCTGAGGGCTCAAACCGCAACCTGGATTTGCGCCGGGAGTTTCAGCGCCACCTCGACCAGGCTCCCATTCAGGCTACCTCCATCCTCAATGGAATGTTCACAGATTTGCTGACCGGGCAGGCGCCAGTAGTGTTGCAGGGCCCACGACGGGTAGTGTACTGGGGCGATGCCGATCAGCCGCTCGATTTCACCACAATGGTTAACACCGCTGAATTCACGGCCGCCGCCGCCCTCGATGCCACTACTCCCCGCTACCTGCGCATAGCCGGCGAAGTGGCCAGCATCCGCGGGCTGCAGGCAGCCGCAACGGCCGCTACCGGGCAGCCGTTTAAGTTGTTTCGGGTTGGGAGCCTAGGCGCCTTTGCTACCGTCATCAAGGTCACGAAAGCCCTGATGCCAGCCTCCAATGACGTATTTCCGCCGTGGCAGGGTATGCAGTACCTGCACAACATGTTCAGCGGCCTACCCAAGCTAGACCCGCTGGATAATGCCCGCTACCCCGACATCCGATGGACGAGCGTGCGGGAAGTGCTAGCCGTCAGTAAGTAGTACCCTTGCTCCCCCCAACAACAGCGCAGGCCGCCCAAAATATTCTGGGCGGCCTGCGCTGCTGTTGGGGGGAGCGTTTCTAGAGTAGGTAACTGCCTCAGATTAAGGAAGGTCATTATAGGTTAGCACCCGCACGTTGGGCATGGCTTCAAGCATGCGCTGCATCACTAGGCCATGAGCCGAGCCAACAGCCACCATTACTCGGCGGGCTCCCTGCTCCCGGGCCTGGCGCACGATGTTCTCGCACATACCTTGGTTGCGGAGTGCCCACTGGGCTTTCATCTTTTTCACGGCTTCCGTTGGGAAGCCCGGAGCCCCATACAGCGGTTCATCGCCGAAGAAGTTCAGATCATCGTTGAATTTACCAAAGGCGGGGTCGTTCATGACCTTGTACACTCCCTCCGTGGTTGTGGGCGCGTTCAGGTAGGCAAAAAAGGCGGGCTTGGCTTTGGCTATCTGCCGAAAAGTGGCCGCCTGCGGCGTCGTTGAATCGGCCTTGAAGGCGGTTTGAAGAGCTAAGTATTGGCCATAGGCTTCCCCAGAAGCCTCATCAAAAGCCCCGCCGTACCGCTGGCAGTCCATGGCATAAATCTGGTCCTGGCCCAACTCCTGCAGCAGCGGGAAGAAGATTCGGTGATACTCCGTGAGCGGGCGCACCAGTTTGGCCGCTTTATACAAGGAGTCAGCGGACCCGAAAGCCTGGGTGTAATAGGCCTTATCGGCGGGGCTAAAGCTGCTTTTAGAGGCTTGCTCCAGCTGATAAAGCTGATATTCTGTATTGCCCCGGTCGTAGGTATAGGCGTAGTAACGGGCCAGATTTACGCGCTGCTGGTGTAACTGCGGATTCTTGCGCAACTGGCGGCGCACAGCTGTAGCAGCCTTGTCACTTAGAGGCGGCGTCTGCAGTTCGCGTCGCTTCAGATACAGCAAACGCCGCTGGTAGGGCGTGGCCTCGTACTGGTTGGCCGGTAGCTGCCGGGCATCGCTGGGGGCAAGATATTCGCCAAAAACCAGTTCCGGACGGTAAGCTTTTAGCTTATTGATAATAGGACGGTAGCTGGCATCTGGGTCACCGTTGTAGTGGGAGGTGCCTACGATAACCACTTCCAACGGCTTTTGCGCCACGGCCGGGTGCAAAAGCCCACCCAATAGAATCCCCCACAGGACAATGATTTTATGCATGATTATGGCTGATATAAAAGAACATGTATATACAATTGCTACAGCAATATAGGGGCAGAATGATGGCACATCATATAACAAGACGTGCTACCCCTACTCAGAAAAAAGAAGTGTAGCGGAACGCCCCTGACTAAAATATTGGCCAGCAGCCGCTGGCTAGGTTCAGTACGGCAGTGCTGTGGCTCAATTAAGGCAGTATACACTCCGAATTCATCTTGTCAGGGCCTATTTGCGTAAGCCCGACATATACAACTATCACCTCCCTCTCTATGGATATACGCCCTCGCGCCACTGCTTCTCACTGGAAACAAAGGGCTTACAGCATCATTTTCGAGTCGGACACCCGGGCGGGACAGCTCTTTGATATTGTGCTGCTGGTGGCCATTGTACTGAGCGTGCTGGCCGTGATGCTGGAAAGTGTCCAAAGCATTAATGCCCGGTATGGGACGCTGCTGCGGATGGTGGAATGGGTATTTACGGGCCTGTTTCTGATAGAGTATATAATGCGGCTGGTAGTAGTGCGGCGGCCTCTGGCGTACGCCTTTAGTGTACTGGGCATCATCGACTTTCTTTCCACCGTTCCTGCGCTGGCGGCACTGATCATGACAGGCAGCCGCTACCTGCTCGTGATCCGGACGCTACGGCTGCTTCGGGTGTTCCGCATTTTTAAGCTAGGGCAATTTATTGGCGAGGGCGAGTTTATCCTGTCGGCGCTGCGGGCCAGCCGCTTCAAGATTCTGGTATTTCTGAGCTCCGTAGTAACTCTGGCGGTGGTGGTAGGCACGCTTATGTATGTGGTGGAAGGCGGCCAAAACGGCTTCACCAGCATCCCAAAAAGCATTTACTGGGCCATCGTGACGATGACTACCGTGGGCTACGGCGATATTTCGCCTGCCACTGTGCTGGGCCAAAGCCTGGCCTCGGTGCTGATGATTATGGGCTACGCCATCATTGCCGTGCCCACTGGCATCGTCTCGGCCCAGATGGCGCAACCCGTTGGTGGCCGGCCCACCGAACCGCCCGCTTTCAAACAGGTAGTGTGCCACGTCTGTCAGGCCCAAAACCACCGTCCCGATGCCGAGTTTTGCTGGCGCTGCGGCGAGAAGCTCTGATTCAGAGTGCAATTAAAAAATATACGTTATACACTAGCCCCTGTTTGGCCGCAAACCTTGCTTACAGGTAAGAAAGCCACCAATACGTGTGCCGCTGCTTGAAGCGCCGATACCAGCTGCAGGGCCCATACAACAAGGCCACCACTACCGCCCACACCACGTAGGCGCGCAGCAAGCTGGGCTCGTACTCCTTGGGCCAGGAAGCCGATGGCGTAAACCCTAGGTTGATAGGGTGCCCAAACGCCCAGCGCGTCCAGAGCCAGGCTCCGCCACTGATGAGCACTAGATGCAGCAGGTAGTAGAAAAACGGCACTTGCCCAAAGGTTCGGAGCCAGCGGGCCACGCGGTTGTCTGCTGTTTCCAGTTGGCTCAGCAGTAGCAACGATACGCCCAGCATCAATGACACAAACAGCAAGGATGGCGGGTACTTGCTCACATTCAGAAACGACAGCACTGTGTAACCCCAGCCCCGAGACTGCACGCTCCAGGGCGAGGGGTCGCCGTACCAATTAGTGAAGCGCAATACCACAAATAGCCCCAGTAGGCCCGCGCCAGCCCTACGTAGCAGTTTCCTTCGTTCGGACAGCGGTTGCGCAAACCACGGCCCTAGGGCGTATCCGGCCAACAGTACTCCTAGCCAAGGCCCTATGGAATAGGCCACCAATAGTGGCGGCAAAGCCTCCAGCGTCAGCACAAACGGGCTGTTGTACACCATGGCCCAACCGGCATTTGCCGTGGTTACGGGCTGCGTAAATGGCAGCGCATCGTGGCCCAGCAGAATAAGCGCGGCCAGCCCTATCAGCACAGAACGAGGCAGCCAGAGCAACCCGGCCAACACCACCATTCCACCCCCAATTACCCAGATCACCTGTAGCAGAATCAGGTCATAGCTCCACTGCAACAGCCAGGTAATGAGTCCTACTTCCATCAGCAGCAACCATAGCCCACGCGTAAGTAAAAACCGACTGGCAGCACCTTTGCTCGCCTTTTTCTGCTGTTGCAGCCAAATGCTTACGCCGGAAAGAAACACAAAAGTGGGCGCGCAGAAATGCGTAATCCAGCGCGAAAAGAACAAGAGCGCGGTGGTGTGCGCCATATCTTCGGGCCGGATGGCCGTGGGGCTCCAGAGCTCTCGCACGTGGTCGAGGGCCATAATCACCATCACTAGGCCGCGCACTATATCCACTGCCTGCACCCGTGGCGTGCGGATAAGGCCAGACTCGGGCATGGAGGGGTTTGGGGCGGTGGCGGGGGTAGCGAGCATGGGCGAAGATAAACGCTTGGCTAGCAAGCTCAAAGCCAACAATAGCCTGCTGGCACTACCCCTGCCACGCCCGTCAACCGCTTGCGTGCGGCATTCCTGAATATTAAATGTATTATGCCCCCATGAAAAAACAACTCTTGCTGGGCGCGGGGCTCAGCCTGCTCCTCTCCTCAGCTGCGTTTTCTCAATCGACCGCGCCTGCGGCCCGCGCGGCCAAGCCGGCTACTACCCCCGTACGAGGCGGAAACCCCGTGTTCCCAGGTTGGTACGCCGACCCCGAAGCCACCATTTTCGGTAAGCAATACTGGGTATATCCTACCTACTCGGCGCCCTATAATCAGCAGGTGTTCCTGGATGCGTTTTCGTCATCTGACTTGGTGCACTGGATCAAGCACCCGCGCATCATTGACACTACCAGCGTAAAGTGGGCACGGCGGGCCATGTGGGCGCCTGCCGTGGTGCAGAAGGACGGCAAGTATTTCCTTTTTTTCGGGGCGAATGATGTGCACGAGGGCGAAATAGGCGGCATTGGGGTAGCCGTGGCCGACCGGCCGGAAGGCCCGTTTAAAGATTACCTGGGCAAACCCCTGGTCGGCAACATTCACAACGGCGCCCAACCCATCGACCAGTTTGTGTTTCAGGACCAGGACGGGCAGTACTACATGATTTACGGCGGCTGGTCGCACTGCAACATCACGCGCCTCAAGCCCGATTTCACCGGCTTTCTGCCCTTCCCCGATGGCTCCATTTACAAGGAAATCACGCCTCAGAGCTATGTAGAAGGGCCGATTATGTTCCGGCGGGCCGGCAAATACTACTTTATGTGGTCGGAGGGCGGATGGACCGGGCCCGACTACTCCGTGGCGTACGCCGTGGCCGATTCGCCGCTTGGCCCTTTCCAGCGGGTAGGCAAAATTCTGCAGCAAGACCCTACCGTGGCTACCGGCGCCGGCCACCACTCCGTGTTACAGGTGCCGGGCACTGATGAGTGGTACATTGTGTACCACCGCCGCCCCCTCACCGAAACCGACCAGAATCACCGCGTCACATGCATCGAGCGGATGTACTTTGATAGCCAGGGTCGCATTCAACCGGTGAAAATCACCAACGAAGGCGTGGCAGCAAAAAAGCTCTAACATCTGCCCTGGCCTTCGTATCTGGCAGCTCCAAAGGTGCTATTTTAGCTGTAGCTTACGCAAAACCTCCCTTCCCGAAAGCTTTCCGGACACATCCGGTTTTGCGTTTTGGGAAGGGAGGTTTCAACTTAAAAATGGGCTAGCACGGAAAGAAAAACTCCACTTCCTGCAGGCGTCCTTCTTTGAATTTCAAGCTCAAAGAAGCATCTGTCGGCGTGCCTTCATAGAAAAAGGGTAAGCTCATCGTCTGCTCCTGGGTGACGGTGCTAGGTGCGCCAGCGGCCTTAACCGCTGCCGGGTAGATGCGGCGCACGTCCTCGAGGGTAGTATGCTGGTTGAGTACAAGCCCACCTATTTTGCCCTGAAACTTGCCCGTCGTCACGTCGAAGCTGTGCAGAATGGCCTGGCTGCCATCTACTTCATACATCGATTTGCCATAGTACCACCAGTCGCCGTTCGGGCTATCGGGTTGGCTCAGGCTTTCCAGCACGCCGCCGCACTCTATAGCTCCTTTGGCAATGCTGTCGGGGCGACCCAACTGCTTCTGCAACACCGTAGTCGAAAGCTCCTGGTGTGGCTTCCCGTTCACTGTGAGCATAGCGTCCTCAACAAACTCTTGCTTAGCGGGCACGACGGCAGGTTGCTGCTGCTGTACGAGCTCAGGTGCGGCGGGCTCGGTCTTGGGGGCAGAAGGGCTGTGTTGGCAGGCTGCCAGGCCGCATAGCCCAAGTACTAGGGGTAAAAATTGCTTCATATCAATGGGGTAAATTATACGCGGGTTTGATGGGGCGCGCAGCTCTTGCCGAGGGCCAAACGCAGGCTACAAACGGCCAATACTAGCGTAACGGGAGTAAAAACCACTCTCTCAACCGTGCTTTCCGATGCCAGATTGCCTAGGGTATTCAGCAGAAACAGGGCGGCCATCAACCAGAGCATTCCGTTAGCACGACCGGGGGCACGGGCACGGCTTTCAGCAGGCCGGCACGCGCGGCCACTACGCCCAGCATCAGCAGATTGATAGCTATGGATACCAGCTCGAAAGCCATCATCTGGCTCTGGTTTTGCAATCGGCCTCCCCACACAATTGTGTAGGGAATTACCCCGCTCATAACAAGCGCGTGGAAGCCCAACGTCAGCGCGATTATGCAGAGCAAGGCCCGGGCGGCGAAGCGTTCGGTCAGCAACCGTTTCATGAGGGGAGGAAAAATTGCCGTGTAAGCAGCGCAATGATAGGCAAAGCGCACGTCAGGAGTACCCACAAAGCATTCTTGGCTGCTTACTGAAGCTACAGCCGGCTAGGGCAGTTTTCCGAAGCAAGTGTAGTGGCGCAACCTTACCCGCTGGGGCTCCCCTACCCCGTTCGGTTAGTGCACTGGCCTATTAGCCGATAGTGCCTGCCGCAGCTGCTCGCTGCTGAAAGTGAGCTTCACAGAGTCCTGGCCACAGTTGACGACCGTAACATAGCTAGTGGCCCAGAGAAACTTTTGCTCCTGCACCGGCCCAAACGCCGACCACGGAATAAACAGCGGCGGGTGGCCCAGGTAAAAGATTTTCCAGGTAGTAAGCCACACGCCCTCCGGAGTACTACCGGCCCGCACGGAGTTTTTGTAGTTGGCCATCCCAATGCGCAGGTACGTCAGCAACGTCCGCTCCACGGTGGCCGGCACCTCGGCCACGGCATACACCCTGGCCAGGCGGCTCCAACCCATCTGGGCCACCAGAAAACTGATGAGGCCAAAAAAGGCCACGAACACCGGAATAAATAACACAGGTAACCAAGGCACAATCGAATGCATGCCCCAACCTACGCCACGCGTCTCATTAGGGTTGAACCGGGCTGCGTAGCAAGCTTAGGCTAGGGAAGCTTAGGGCAGTTCGTTTGCATATGGCAGTTCCTCCAGCTCAAATAAACAGCGCCGCCCCAGTTTCCTGGAGCGGCGCTGTTTGATGGTAGTACATACGGTAGGGGCCGTTGAAATTAGCCCGTGTGCTGGGCGCCCAGGACGCGCAGTGGTGGTGGCTATTATAGCTTGATGCCTTGCGCAGCCATAGCCTGCTCCTGCTTGGCATGGTTGGCCAGGAACTCGGCGTGTTGCGCTTCAGTGCGCTTGGTGCCGAGGCTTGCTAGGTGCTCGCGCAGCTTGTCGGCTGGCATATCAGCGCCGTACGAGGGCGTACCCGGCTGCTGCCGCCATGACTCATGCAGGGTGCCGTCGTCCACGGCGTCGAAGCCCAGCTCTTCTACCAAGGCCATAACCTTCTGCTTGGCCACGGCATCATCAGAGGCTACGGGCAGGGCAATGCGGCCTGGCGTGCCAGCAGGCTGCCCCTTCTCCACAATGTGGTGAGCATAGATGTTATTGAACACCTTCACTACCGGGCGGCCCAGGTGCTGCTGCACCCACTCGCTCTCGGTTAGGTCGCCGGTTTCCAGCTCAGGCATCTTGCCATCGCGTAGCATGGGGTAGTAATTGCTCGTGTCGATGATAGGCACCTCAGCCGGTACGCCCGCCAGCAGATCCTTGGGCAGGTCCGGAATGTTTTTCAGCGGGATAGTCACTACGATGAGGTCGGTGCCGCGCAGGGCCGCTTCCTCAGCCGTAACGGGGGTAGCGCCGGTTTTCTGGGCCACGTCCTTCAGCGTTTCGGGTCCGCGGGAGTTGGCAATGTACACCGTATGGCCGAGGCTGGTGAGCCGCACGGCAAGAGCGCTACCGATGTGACCGGCGCCAATAATTCCAATGTTCATAGTTGAGAGAGTTTGCAGGTTTGCGCGGTGGCGAAGTGCTGCCGCAGGGAGGTAAACAACGGAGGCAGGCGTTTTGCTTTTTTTCTTAAAACGAGCGTTAGAATGATCAACGCCGCCGGAGCTGGGCTCGAGCGGCGTTGGTGAGTGCGGAAAACCCGTTTATGGTCCGGCGCGGCGGCTGGCATATCCTCCAAATAACTGAAGCGCGGCGGCGAACTCAATTGCCTACGCCGGAGCCAGTTCTGCGTTTGGCCCGTCCGGCGTGTGGGTAAAGTCCTGCAGCGTATCGATAGTAGGAACTACGAAGGAGGGCGTAGTATAGCGGGAGCGGTTGGTGTTGGCAGGATGCCTTTCAAAACGTCAGGCTCGTGATTTTACAGAAAATGAATGCCGTACCGGGCGCAAATTTCAGCTACCTGGGCAAATTCCGGCGGGCCGGGCGGCAGCTGGGCCAACTCTTGAAACATGTCCTCGATTCCGGCAGGAAAAATGGAGAGCAGCACCCGGGCCGGGGCATGCCCCACTACTTTAAAGCTATGCGGCACGCCTCTGGGCACATACGCCAGTTCGCCGGCCTGCAACACTTGCACGTTGCCGTCCACTTCAAATTCCACCTCCCCCTCCTGCACATGAAATACCTCGTCTTCCCGCGAGTGCACATGCCGCGGGACGCCCGTGCCAGGCTGATTCAGTTGCTCAACCAGCGTAAACTGCTGGTTGGTGTCCTTACCAGTGAGCAGAATGCGTTGATGGTCCCCGATTACAACCAGCTGAACACCTGCTTCCGCTTCCAGAATTTTGGCACGTGCATTCATAGAATTCCTGTTTTATGTCTTGCCTAATTTACATTTTATAGTAGATAATAAACAAAACAAAAGTCAAGAATTGTGCACCCGCTGACGCGAGAACCTTTCAACCGCAACAGGACACGCAACGAAATTCTGCGGCATAGCTGACTTAGACCATGTCCTATATCACGCTTGCTGCAACCAGTGTAAACGCTGGCTAATCTGGCGACCCTCTCCACCCCAGGCTAGGCAACAATTGTTGCAAAAGCGCTAGCCTGGGCTTGGCAGCAACTAAACGCTGTCAACCCGACTCCAGGTGAGGGGGCGGGACTTAGAACTATTGCATGGCTAACTACCACTACTATTTGATACACTAGGGCGGCAACCAGCCAGAAAGGCCAGGTTGCCGCCTCTGAACCTTACTCCTGCCCCGGAATTTTCACGCCGCGCTCCTCGGCTACCTGCTGAGCTAGCTCGTAGCCGGCATCAGCGTGGCGGAAGACGCCCATGCTAGGGTCGGTGGTGAGCACGCGGCGCAGGCGCTCGGCTTTTTCGGGGGTACCAGTGGCTACTATCACCATACCGGCGTGGGTGCTGTTCCCGATGCCCACGCCGCCGCCGTTATGGATGGATACCCAGTCGGCGCCGGAGGCTGTATTGGCCAGGGCGTTGAGTAGGGGCCAGTCGGCTACGGCGTCGGAGCCGTCCTTCATGCCTTCGGTTTCGCGGTTGGGCGAGGCCACGGAGCCGCAGTCGAGGTGGTCGCGGCCGATGACGATGGGGGCCGATACTTCGCCGCGGGCCACGAGGTCGTTGATGACCAGGCCGAACTTCTCCCGCTCGCCATAGCCCAGCCAGCACACGCGGGCCGGCAACCCAATGAAGGGCACTTTGGCCTGGGCCTTTTCAATCCAACGGGCCAGCATCTTGTTCTCGGGGAAGGTTTCGAGCAGGGCGCGGTCGATGCGCAGGATGTCCTGCGGGTCGCCGGAAAGGGCCGCCCAGCGGAACGGGCCTTTGCCCTCACAGAACAAGGGCCTAATATAGCCGGGCACGAAGCCAGGGTAGAGAAACTGGCCGTTTTCATCGCGCACTTTCAAGCCGCCTTTCTCGGCCTGCCCGCGCAGGTTGTTGCCGTAGTCGAGAGCCACAGCCCCAGCGGCCTGCATGTCGATGATGGCTTGGCAGTGCTTCACAATGGATTGCAGCGCCTGGCGCTTGAACTCTTCGGGCTGGTCTTTGCGCAGCTGCAATACGGCATCAATGTCGCCTTCCGGAATGTAGTCCATCAGGTCGTGGGCCGAGGTCTGGTCTGTCACGATGTCGACGGGGTAGCCGCGTTGCAGCAACTCGGGCAGCACGGTGGCAGCGTTGCCGGTGAGGCCAATGCTCCAGCCTTTGCGGGCCGCTTTATACTGCTCGCACAGCTCCAGGGCGTGATTTAGGTCGCGGGCCTGCTCATCGAGGTAGCCCTCCTGCACCTTCTGCTTCACGCGGGCATCAATGGGCTCAATGACGAGGCACACGCCGTCGTTCATGGTTACGGCCAAGGGTTGGGCGCCGCTCATGCCGCCCAGGCCCGCCGTAACGGTAACGGTGCCAGCCAGTGTACCTGAGAAATGCTTATCCCCTACTGCCGCAAAGGTCTCGTAGGTGCCCTGCAAGATTCCCTGCGTGGCGATATAAATCCAGGAGCCGGCCGTCATCTGCCCGTACATCATCAGCCCTAGTTTATCCAGCTCATCAAAGTACTCTTGGGTGCTCCAGGCAGGTACTAGGTTGCTATTAGCAATAAGCACCCGCGGCGCGTGGGCCCAGGTCCGGATTACACCCACTGCTTTGCCTGACTGCACGAGCATGGTTTCGTCGGGTTCCAGGTTTTTGAGCGTGCGCACAATGGTCTGGTACTCTTTCCAGTTGCGGGCAGCGCGGCCGGCGCCGCCGTACACAATCAGCTCATCATATACTAGGCTCACGGCGGGGTCCAGGTTGTTTTCGAGCATGCGCAGGGCCGCTTCGGCTTCCCAGGTTTTGCAGCGCAACGTGGTGCCGTGCTGGGCTTTTACCGTTTCGGTGGGCTTGAACTCGTAGTACATAGGGCGAGCCTGGCCTGCTCCTTCAGAAGAAGCAGTGACAGAAGCCGGTAACTGACTGCTAGACTGGCTAGTAGCTTCAAGGTTAAGCTCAGGGGTATCGAGGGCAGAGCGGGACATAGCGGATGGCAGAAGTTGAGTGGGAGGCAGAAGGGCGAATATAGGTTTTCGGCGCGGGACGAGGTAGTAAGCGCCCTACCATGTGGTAGCAAAACGTCACTAAAACCTCTGACTGTTTTGGCTTCATTTCTGGCAGCAAAATGCATGTTTTGATGCTTCTGCGCAGGTTTTATGACATTGAATTAAATATTTAAAAAACTATATTAAACATGGCTAAAGATGAGCTTAACACAAATTGGTCATAATTTTTTCATAGTAAGTGGGTTACTAATTTTTCCCTGAGAGTATAAAGACTACTACCCGCTAGTATTCAAGCAGTAGTCGAAATCTATTATACCATCACCAAACATCTAGTTTTTATGAAGAAGGTCCTTTTTTTAGCCCTGGCTGCAGCCTCACTTTCCTTTGCCTCATGCGGTGGATCCGGTAACGAAGGCGGTGCCGGTGGCACTGGTACTGAATCGACAGGCAGCGGCGACGGAAGCACTGGCTCCGGCGATGCCTCTACGGATGCTGGCATGAACAGTGAAGCGGGTATGGGCAGCGACACCAGCGCCATGGGCACTGGCTCGGGTGGTGGTGGCACTACCAGCAACGGCGACCAAAGCGCGGGCTCTACTACCAGTGGTACCTCCACGGGTGGCACAACCACAGGCGGTGGCTCTACGGCTGGCGGCTCTACCAGCGGCACGGGCGGTACCACTAGCGGCACTACCAGTGGCAGCACCACGGGCGCAACTGGCTCCACTACTGGTGGCAGCACCGCCGGCGGCTCTACTACCACGGGCGGCAGCGGTTCCACCACGGGTCGTTAATCCAACTCAGCCAACTCTCAAAAAGCTCCTCACTGGTTGAGGAGCTTTTTTTTGTTGTTAGGCACCAAGTTTTATAAGCAGAAGGCAGCAGTTTCAGCGCTACGCTAACCTAGTAAATGGGTAGTGAGGCTGACCATGTGATGCGCTATAATAAAATCATGATTTTTTAGCCTGATAAGGTTACCTCCGTCCGGCAGTGGTATTAACCTTCAGATGCAGGGCTATACGCCGCAGCTGTTTGTCTTTCAACTAGTTATTTATCACTCTAACCAACCATCACCATGAAAAAAGTTCTGTTTTTAGCCTTGTCGGCCGCTTCCCTCTCGTTGGCTTCGTGTGGCGGCTCGGGTAGCGAAGGCACCAGCACCCAATCAAGCACTTCCGAAACGACGACCATTACCACTGACTCCACCATCACGGATACGGGCGCTGGCGCCGCTTCTACTACCGGCTCCACCACCACTTCCGGTGGAGCATCTACGGACGGCTCCATGACCAGCGGCACGGGCACCACCGCCGGCACGGGCACCACCGGCACCACGGCGGGTACTACCGGTGCTTCCACCACGGGTAGCACTACATCGGGGGCTACTACCACGGGCACTACGGCAGGCACCACCACTACAGGCACTACCACCGGGCAGTAACCCCTGGCGTGTGCTGATAAGGCAAAAGCTCCTCACTAGTTGAGGAGCTTTTTTTGCTCTAACAGCTTCACACTCGACTTCTCTGGAGGTAATTATTAGGCTATCCAGACTAGCTGATGTGGCTACTAGCCCCTTTCACTATTAGAGGTGGTTTAAGCAGAAAACCGCCCTAGTACATGGCACACTAAATCAAGTTGTACCCTTACTTGAATCTTGTATTTTTCAATAAACTTTTAATTATCTACCCTCGAGTTAAATGCTTTATTACTAAGGTTAAGCTTATAGTGGGATATATTTTCATCATTTACAAAATATTGACAATCAGTAGCATATTCCTTTGACCCGAGAATTAACTTAACTATATTTATCAAAGCGAATATTATATAAATATTCGTGTTCGACCTGTCAACAAGGGGTGTTCATCTAATAATAATCCGGGATTGATAGACTAGCGGAAACTTTTCCCGTATGTACCCTCGCTGTCCCGAATTGACAGTATGCACACAGTCTTTTGTTATGAACCGTTTTTCTACCCTCTTCCGTTTTCTAGTTTTGTTTTTGCTGCTTGTGCTAGGTGCTGTTAACCGGCAGCGTACGCTTCCGCAGCTGTCCCTTTCCGAAGAAATTTCCTCTTTCTTCCAGCGGGTTTCGCCTTCCAACAACAGCTAGTAACCCAGTCCTGTTGCTGCCATCCGGATGGCGTTTTCCTGAGTTGTTGTAATAGCGCCGACGTTATGTTGAGCGCTATTTTTATGTCGTAGATACTAGGCCCGAAAACGCCGCAAACCGGCTGTTGCTATGGCTGAGCGGTTTCGGCCCACAGCAAAAGTGCCTCTGCCAACGGGCTTACGTCAAGCTCTACTAACCGCACACCGTAGCGGGTTTCGCTAGTGCTTGTTACTTCGCGGCTGCCCAGCCCAATTATTCGCTGTATTCGGCGGGCAGTGCGCCAGTCGCGCATCGCCACGGCATCAGCCAACGCAAACGTAGTTGCGGGTATGCCATAGCCTAGTACTAATGGGCCACTATCTACATCCCCTATGCTGGTTTCCCAGCGGCCGGCCTGTTCCCGAAATGGCTGCATCAGCCCCAGGTTGGTGCTGTGCGCGTCCCGGTAGCGCTCATACTGCTGGCTAGCAAACGTACTGTCGGTTTGGGTTAGAAACCAGATGCTCCAACCCACCATTGAGCCTCGGGGGGCCTCTTCGGGGTTGCCCAACGAATCAACTCTGGAGGCTAACAGCTGAGTAGGGGCTAGTACGTACTGGCGCCTGGCCCGGGCAACCCAGCGTTGCACTACCTGCTTATAGCTGCTGCCCGTCAGGCGACTGTGCAGCGCCAGTGAGGCAATGGCCACCGTATTGTCTGGAACCCAACGCATACCGGTGTACGACTCCAAACAACCGCTGGGGTCCTGGGCATACCGCCGGGCCAGGGCTCTGGAAATGGAGTTGTGCAGCGGTATGTAAGCAGAAGCCGGCCGTAATTGTCGGTGGCAACCCAGCAGCAGATTCAGGTGGCCCAAGTACAATACCGACCCAGTAGTATCAATTGCTTGGGCCGAGAACTCTCCGTTTTCAAAGGTTCCCCGAATGGGCAGGCTTAGTGCCTGCTCAATAGCCAGCTCCGTGTAGTGGGCTGCTTCCTCTCGCCAGCTACTATCCTGCTGGGCCAGGTTTTGAAGGGCGTAACCAGTGAAGGCCAGGGTAAACAGGCCCCACTCGGGGTTTTGGGCAGTCAGCTTCCCCAGCTCTGTGTCAGGCCCTCCACCCTCCCGTAGTACCCGCTCCAGGTAGTTGAGCCGGAGGCGTACTTCCTGGGGCTGCGGTGACCGGAAAGGCTGCCTGCTGGCAAAGGCAAAAGCCACTACCATCAGCCCGAAGCCTATTCCTGCGGCAACACGTGTAGACACCCGCATGCCTTCCTTACCCTTGCCGGCCTAGTAATTCCTCTACCTGTTGCTCTAGGCGCGCCAGGCGCTCTTCTACTAAAGCGGGTGGGCGCAAGTGAGTGCTGAAGCTGCCATGCACCTCCCACAGCTCCAGGGCATCGGGGTAGTAAAACTCCTGCGGCGGATAGTCGGGGTTGTCGGCTCGGAGCTTGAGCATTTTGTTGGGCAGCTGCTCGCTGAGGCGGCGCACCAGCAGGCGGCTTTGCGTGAGCAGGGCATACACCCGGCCGGGGTACAGGCGCGGAGCTGCTTTATCAATGCGGCAGCACAGCACAATATCCTGGTGGCGCAGGGTTGGCTGCATGTCGGCCCCGTTAATTTCGAAGGCACGCGTAGACGGCCCCAGGCTATGCGGAAACGTGAGCGTTTGCAGACTATCGATGAAGCTGATATCGTGGTGCTGCACAATGTACTCCAGCAGCCGCGCCGTGGGTACGTACGGCGTCAGGTCGTTTTGCTGATCAGCCGCTGCCTGCAGATCGGGAGCCGGATCTGATTGAGCCTGCTGCTGAAAAATATCAAAATTGTAAAGCTCATTTACCGTAAGCTCTTTCGTAAGTAGCAGGTCAACGGATAAGCCAAAATGCTGAGCAATCTGAATCAGTGTCTCCATTTTTGGCTCCGACCTCCCCTCTTCGTACGCACCAACACTAGGTCTTGCCAAGCCAAAAAGCTCAGCAAATGCCGCCTGACTCAGCTTTTTAACGGTTCTTATTTTGCGAATGTTCTTTCCTACCTGTGACATGCAGCAAAAATATATTTAGCTCAAAGTTTGAGCACATCTAAAACTTTGAGTATGATTGCATCGTAAACTTACCACAAACATCTGAACCACCTCTCCCGTCATTCTATTTTTTTGAGCATGGCTACTTTTCAGGGCTAGGCAAACTCTCAAAGCTCAACCTTACCTTACTACCCTCCTGCTCACCTCCAACTACCTTCTATGGCCAATCATTACTTTCCGTTAGTGCAAACCTACCTGCTGGAGCTGGGCTTCGAGCTCAAGCATCAGGACCAGGCCAATAGCCTGCTGGTAGTCAGTAAGCCGGAGCTGGGCATTGACAACCTAGTGATGGGCTGCTGCGACCCGCTCCTGATTCTGGAGCAATACCTACTGGATTTGCCTGCTCCCAGCTGCGAGGTATATCAGCAGCTGCTGCAAAAGAACCGGGACATTATCCACGGCGCGTTCGTGCTCGATGAGTCGGGCCGCAAAGTCATCTTTCGCGATACGCTCCAGCTTGAAAACCTTACGCGCGCCCACCTAGAGGCCGTGTTTAACTCCCTGGCGCTGCTGCTCAGCGAGTTCAGCGACGAGCTAATTGAGTTTTCAAAGGCTCCGGAGCTAGCAAAATCCGGGGCATAGCTGATGCGTCGGCAGCTTCATATTCAGCGCCCGTTTGTATTCAAGGCCATTTATCCACTAGCCCCCTAGCCTCCTCGAACCCATGAACCTCTTCAACCGCATTTTCAAAATCGGACAGGCCGAAGCCCATTCGGCCGTCAATCAGTTCGAAGACCCTATTAAGATGACGGAGCAGGGCCTACGCGACCTGCGCCTGGACCTAGATAAAGCCCTGCACGCCCTGGCTGAAGTGAAAGCCCTGGCCATCCGGAGCCGCAACGACAGCGAAACGGAACGCAGCCGCGCCCTCGACTACGAAAACAAAGCCGTGCTTTTGCTTCAGAAAGCCAGCCGCCAGGAGCTGGATACCACCGAAGCCGACCGCCTTGCCACCGAAGCCCTAACCAAAAAAACCCAGCACGAAGCCCACGCCGCCCGCGCCGCTCAGGAGCAGGAAAAGTTTGAGGCCTCGGCGCAGCAGCTCAGCCAGAATGTGCAGCAGCTCAAGCAAACCATTTCACAGTGGGACAACGAGTTGCGCACGCTCAAGGCCCGCGTTACGGTGAGCACGGCTACCAAAACCATCAACCAGCAAATGGCCCAGCTCGACTCGTCGGGTACGGTGGCGCTGCTGGAGCGCATGAAGGAGAAGATTGCCACCGAAGAAGCCCTAGCCGAATCGTACGGCCAAATTGCGCACGAGAGCAGGTCCGTGGATCAGGAAATTGAGAAGGCCTTGGGCAAAGATGGCAGCAGCCAAGCCTCCTCTGATCTACAAGCCCTCAAGGCCAAGCTAGGGCTGTAACCGCTACACTACAAGTCGAATCGATTAACGATGAATACAAGCGAAAAAGCACTCCTATACCTAGGCTTTACAGCTCTTATTGTTCTGCTTATTGCACGCGTTCTGCACTACATTGAGTTGAAGGATATGAGTTCTATTAGCATGTTCGCGTGGGTAATTATTGTTCGCGCTTACCAGCAATACGCCAAGCGCCTACAGCTTCGCAACGAGGAGTTGGAGGCCTTGTTAGCAACGCCAACTACGCCGGCCGTTTAGTCTATTTCCTACCCCTGGTTACAAGCCCAACTATGAATACCATTGAAAAACTATTCCATTGGGGCGGCGTGGCCCTGCTTATCACGGCTATCCTGCTACACTCTTTCGAGCAGATGGAAGCGCCCTCCGTGATTCGGATGATGACCACCGGCATCACTTTTTATGCCGTGGCCCTGAGCCGCTACACTCAGCGGCTGAAAGCTGAAAACAAAGCACTTCGGGAGCAAATTTTGGTACCTCATGCCTAAGACTATAGTGCAGCTTACCTGACTTTTTCTCAACTTTCCGGAGCAAAGCTCTGCCTGCCATTACCACTATGTCCGAATTGCTGCACGCGGCGCTGCTGCCGCCCAATCTGCTGCCCACGGCTCTGCTGGTATTTGTGCTGCTGTACTGGCTCACCGTAATTGTTGGGCTCCTCGATTTTAAGTCGCTTGATCTGGACACCAGCCACCCCGCCGACGTGCACCACGGCGGGCACCTCGCCTCTGAGCCCAGTGCCTTCAACGTAAGCTGGCTTAACCATGCCCTGGCGTTTTTCAACCTGGGACGCGTGCCCCTGATGGTGTTCCTGAGTCTGGTAGTACTACCCCTCTGGGTGGCCAGTATCCTGCTCAACTACTACCTCGGCAACGCAAGCTTTTTGTTGGGCCTGGGGTTACTAGCCCCGCTGCTGCTGGCAAGCCTGCTGCTGGCCAAGCTCCTGACCACTCCCTTCCTGCACCTGTTTGCCGCCATGGAGAAAAACCACGATGCCGGCGGCCGACCAGTTGGCAAAGTGTGCACCGTGCTCTTGCCCACCACCCAAGACCGCCTCGGCCAGGCCAGCGTGCCCATGCGTAGTGGTTCGCCGCTGGTCCTGAATGTACGGGCTGCCTCCGCTGCCACGCAGCTGCGCAAAGGCGATTCGGCCCTCGTGATTGATTACGATGAGCAACGCCGCTGTTATTTAATTGAACCTTACGACGCGTCCTAGCCCCACTATTACGCTCAAGCCTACCGTTATGAATCAGGTATTTAAGTCGAAAATCAGCTGGTGGATGTTTGGACCAGTTTTAGGTACCATCGGGTTCTTTTTACTTCTATCTTTGGTTCAGCAGCGCTGGACGGCAAGCCTAGTGGTGCTCCTGACAGCCTGCTTTATCATCTATCTACTGGTGACTACCGCTTATACTATTACCGCCGATGAATTGCTGATTACATCTGGCCCGCTACGCAAGCGCCTGCCAGTGCACCATATCACTAGCATCTATCCAACCCACAACCCCCTCAGTTCCCCGGCCCTGTCGCTCGACCGACTGGAAATTCGCTACGGCAACTCTGATTCTGTATTGGTTTCGCCCGCCGACAAAGCGGGGTTCCTGGCCGCGCTGCTACAGCTTAATCCTGTTATTCGTCATGATTGATTTGCTGGGTACCCTCAAAACCTTCTGGCACTGGTTAGGCAGCCTACTGATGGATGGCCTGCTGGCTGACTTTTTCGCCTGGCTGGCCGAATGGCTGTTTCCGTGAGCAATCTGCCCGCGGCCTGCTTACACTTTCTAACTCGCTACCCTCTTACTACCCCTGCCCGTGGCTGAAACCCGGCGCAGACAGGCCCCGGCATACCCTATTGCATCAACCGGCGCCCAAATGGGCGCCCTACTCCTGAAACTATTTCCCTACTCCTACTCCCTACTTCCATGTTGGAACAACTTTCCTTGGCGGTGATTATCGTCATTGCCGTGCTGCTGCTGGGCTTTATTGCCATAGTGGTCAGAATGTACCAGAAAGCCGTGCAAGGCGAAGCCCTCGTGCGCACCGGCCTCGGCGACACGAAGGTGTCGTTCAGCGGTATTTTTGTGGTGCCTGTGCTGCACAAGCTGGAGGTCATGGACATCACCCTTAAAAACATGGTGATTTCGCGGGCTGGCTCCGAGGGCTTGGTCTGCAAAGACAACCTGCGCGCCGATGTGAAGGTGAACTTCTTTGTGCGCGTCAATAAAACCCACGACGACGTGGTGCAGGTAGCCCAGAGCATCGGCTGCCGCCGTGCCTCCGACCCTACGGCTCTCGAAAACCTCTTCGACGCTAAGTTCTCGGAAGCCCTGAAAACCGTAGGCAAGCAGTTTGATTTCATTGAGCTCTACAACTCCCGCGAGCAGTTCAAGCAGGAAATTCTGCGCATCATCGGCACCGACCTCAACGGCTACGTCCTCGATGACTGCGCCATTGACTACCTCGAGCAAACTCCGCTTACCTCACTCAACCAGGATAATATCCTCGACGCCGAGGGCATCAAGAAGATTGTGGCCCTGACCTCGGAGCAGAAGATTCAGGCCAACTCCATTGCCCGCGAGATGCAGAAAACCATCAAGAAGCAGGACGTGGAAGCTCAGGAAACTATTCTGCAGCTCGATAAGCAGCTCATCGAAAACCAGGAAAAGCAGAAGCGCGAAATCGCCAACATCAAAGCCCGCGAGCAAGCTGAAACCGAGAAGGTATTGCAGGAAGAGCGTCTGAAAGGCGAAAAAGCCCGCATTACTACCGAGGAAGAAGTTGGCATTGCCGAGCAGAACCGCGACCGGCAGGTACTAGTTGCCGAGCGCAACAAGCAGCGTACCGACGCCGTGGAGACCGAGCGCGTGGCCCAGGCCAAAGCCCTGGAAGCCAACGAGCGGGAGCGGATTGTGGCGCTAGCCCAGATTGAGAAGGAAAAGGCCCTGGAAGAAGAGAAGAAGAACATCCAGACCATCATCCGCGAGCGAATTGTGGTCGAAAAAGCCACCGTTCAGGAAGAAGAAAAAATCAAGGACACCCGCGCCCAAGCCCAAGCCGACCGTGAAAAGCTAGTAGCCGTAACGGCCGCTCAGCAGCAAAACGACACAGCCACAATCAACTTCGTGGGCACCGCCGAAATGGAGAAACAAGGGGCTGAATACCGCGCCAAGCAAGCCCTCATTGATGCCGAAGCTGAAAAAGCCAGCGCCGAGTTCAAAGGTCAGGCTATCCGAATTCTGGCCGAAGCCGAAGCCAGCAAAGCCACCGCAGTAGGCCTGGCCGAAGCACAAGTGATGCAGGCCAAAGCCACTGCCCGCCAGAAAGAAGGCGAAACCGAGGCCAACGTGCTCCAGCTCACTGCCGCCGCCGAGGCCCAGGCCATCCAGTCGAAAGCCGGCGCCCAAGCCGAAGCCGACGAGAAGCTAGGCCTAGTAGCTGCCAAAATCAGCCGCGAAAAAGGCCTCGCCGATGCCTCCATTATCGAGGCCCGCGCCGACGCCGACCAGAAGAAAGGCCTATCCGAAGCCGCCGTATCGGAGCAGAAGTTTGCGGTAGAAGCCAAGGGCATCGAAGCCAAGGCCGACGCCATGAAGAAGCTCGACGGCGTAGGTAAAGACCATGAGGAGTTCAAGCTGCGCCTCGACAAGGACAAGTCGGTGGAGCTGGCTCAGATCAACATCCAGAAGGATATTGCCGCCTCGCAGGCCGAGGTTATCGGCGAGGCCCTCAAAGCCGCCAAAATCGACATCGTGGGCGGCGAAACGATGTTCTTCGACCAGATCATTGGCTCTATCACCAAAGGCAAAATGGTAGACCGCACCGTGCACAACAGCGAAGTGCTAGGCACCGTGAAAGACGCCTTCTTCTCTATAGACGGCAATGGCGGTGGCGACTTCAAAACCAACCTGCGCCGCTTCGTGGACCAGTTCGGTTTCTCAGCTGAAGAAGTGAAAAACCTCAGCGTCTCGGCCCTGCTGCTGAAGATGATGCACAAAGCAGGCGACGAAACCACCCGCAACACCATCACGGAGCTGGCCAGCACGGCCACAGCCCTGGGTATCGGGGATAAGCCGGCGAAGATGCTAGAGCTGAAGTAAGGTAAGTCTCCCTAGATAGAGTTAAATACTAGCTCCACTCCTCAGATGAGGAGGGGTTGGGGGTGGTTGAAACACCAGAACAACTATTAGAACTAGGTTCTACTACCTGTTCAACGATTAGTCAACCACCCCTAGCCCCTCCTCATCTGAGGAGGGGAACTAGACTTATGACCCTATATCTATGCCCGATACTAAGCATATCCATAATCTAGGCTATCAGAAACCTATTCGCCGCACTTTACGCAGCAACCTCACGCCTGCCGAAGCTCTCCTCTGGAAAGCCCTCCAGCGTAGCCAGCTAGCCGGCCGCAAGTTTCGCCGCCAGCATGGCATTGGCCCATACATCGTGGATTTCTACTGCTCGGCTGAAAAGCTGGTGGTAGAACTAGATGGAGCCGGGCACTTCACGGCTAGCGGTGAGGCGCAGGATGTGGAGCGGGATGCTTACGTAGGTGGTCTAGGTCTGAAAGTGCTGCGGTTTGAGAATAAGTTAGTTGTGCAACATATAGAGAGTGTATTAGCTGCTATTGAAGCTGCTTTTCAGAGTACCGTTCTATCATCATCAACCACCCCTAGCCCCTCCTCATCTGAGGAGGGAAACTAGTTTCTAGCCTTAGCGCTAGCTCTGGCAAGCGCTACTCTTATGGAGCAAATTACCCAACTCGAAACCGGCACCTACGAAATCCTGCGCAACCGCCTGCTCAAGAGCAGCACTGACTTGCGCCAGCGCCTCGACAAGCTGAATACTGAGCGTAAGCAGGTGTTTGGGGCCGTGGATACCCGCTTGCTGGGCACTGGCCGCATTACCACCGAAAACAACTGCGTGCCCTGGGACATGGTGCCGGTGGGGCAGCGGTTTATTTTTGGATACAACGTGGTACTGGGGCTCAAGGCGGAGCCGGATTTGGCCGACGTGTTTGGGGTGTACGAGTACGCTGAGCATGACTTCCGGCCGTTGGGGCTGGAGCTGCTGGAGCGCCCGCAGTTTCTGGAGGAGTTCCGCAACTTGTACCGCTACTATAAGAACACTCAGTTCGTGAAGTTCGCCGTTATTGGGCACCACTTGTTTATGGTGTTTCGGGTGGGCAAGAGTGCTTCGGATGTGAAGACGTTTAAGTGGCTCATCCAAGGCGAAGCACTGGCCTACATTGACAACCGCTCCGACCATGAGTACACCTTCCCGCCCCAGCACGAGTTCCAGTGGAAGCGCGCCACCCGCGACATGCAGCGCGGCGGCAAGCACCCCCACATCAGCATCGAGGACAAGGTGTTCGTGGAAACGGTGGGCGGGGATCTGACCATCAAAGTTGAGGACAACACTAGCACCGGGCAGGGCATTCTGAGCGAGCCGGTCGACGACAAGGACCAGACCCTGGACGACTCGGAAATCTATTACGCGATGGTCGGCAACCTGATTCTGCTCAAGATCAGGCCCTACCAGGAACAAACCTACCGCTACTTCATCTTCAACCACAAGCTCAAAACTGCCCAGCGCCTCGATGCTCTGGCCGATGCCTGCGTGCTGCTACCCGACGGGCAAGGTCTGATTTTTCCACACGGCTTCTACCTGCAAACCGGCGACAACAAGCTCTTCGATAACGGCCTGCGCGAGATGCTGTTTGAAAAGCGCGTGGTGTCGCCGAACGGGGAGGATTTTCTGTATGTGTTCTTCAACAAGGACCACGGCACCTACCTGCTGCTGAGCTACAACCGCATTGCCCAGCGCGTCGACAACCCTATTGTGTGCCACGGCTACGCCCTATTTACCAACGGGGAGCTGTGCTACTTCCGGGCCGACGACGAGCCCAAGAAGCACCACGCCGTGCAGATCTGGCAGACGCCCTACACTGCGCCCGATTTCCAGCTACCTGTCACCTCCGATTCCTACCTCTACAAGCTGGGCAACAAGGAGATTGTGCGGGCCATGAGCGAGGTGCAGGAAGTCCTGACGCTGACCAGCAAGGACGACTCCTACGCCGGCCTCTACCTCGACCTGATCCGCCAGACCACCGCCCTCACCGACGCTTATCACTGGCTACGCGAGCCGGCTGCTCAGACCCTAGCCGAGCCCCTGGGCGAAATCCGGCAGACGGCCACGGCGGCCGTGGAGGAATTTGAGAAGGTGCAGAGCATCCGCAAGAATACCGCCCAGCAAACGGCAGCCGTGTTCCAGAAAGCCGACGAGCTGACCGGCCGCATCCGCCGCTCGGCCCCCGATACCGTTACGGAGTTTGTCCAGCTGCTGGGTGAGTTGCGCGGGGTGCGGGGCGAGGTCATTTCGCTGAATGAGCTGCGCTACGTGGAGCTGCCAGCGGTGGAGCAGTATGCCACTGGACTAGAGGAGCTGAGCAAGGAAGTGGCCCTGCAAACCGTGGACTTCCTGCTCCGGCCCGATGCCCTGGCGCCCTACTCCCAGCGCGTGCAGGCCATTGCCGACGGCGTAGAGCTGGTGCAGAAAACCGTGGAGGCCGACCAGCGCGAGCAGGAAGCCACCGCCGTAGCTCAGGAGCTGGAGCTACTGATTGAGGTAGTGAGCAACCTGCCCATCCCCGACCCCACCCAGACCACGGCCATCATCGACAACATCTCGACGGTGTACGCCCGCTTCAACCAGATTCGGGCGGCCCTGAAGCGGCGGCGGCAGGCCCTGGCCGGCACTGAGGCCCAGGCCGAATTTACCGCCCAGCTCAAGCTGCTGGAACAGGCTCTCACCAACTACCTCGATCTGGCCGACACCCCCGCCAAGTGCGACGAGTACCTGACCAAGCTCATGGTGCAGCTCGAAGAGCTGGAAGGCAAGTTTCCCGACTTCGACCAGTTTATCGAGCAGCTCACCAGCCGCCGCGAGCAGGTGGTGGAAGCCTTCGAGGCCAAGAAAGTAGCCCTGGTAGCCGCCCGCAACCAGCGCGCCACGGCCCTGCTACAAAGCGCCGAGCGGCTGCTGAAAGCGGTGCAAAGCCGCCTCACCCGCCTAGAATCGGTGGCCGATATCAACGGGTACTTTGCCGCCGACGTGATGGTAGAGAAGGTGCGCCAGACGGCCCAGGAGCTGCTCAACCTCGGCGACTCGGTGAAATCAGATGATGTGCAGAGCCGGCTGAAAACTCTGCGCGAAGACGCCGTGCGACAGCTCCGCGACAGGGCCGACCTCTTCGCTGATGGCGGCCAGACCCTCAAGTTCGGCCCCCATGCTTTCACCGTCAACACCCAGCCCCTGGAGCTGACCGTGGTGCTGCGCGACAGTGACCTGCACTACCACCTCACCGGCACCAACTTCTTCCAGAAGATAACTGACCCCGCCCTGCTGGCTTCTAGGCCAGTCTGGGAGCAGACCGTGCTGTCGGAAAACCAGGACGTGTACCGGGCCGAATTTCTGGCCTGGCGCATTCTGCAGGCGGCTCAGCACCCCGCGCCGGCCAACCCCGAAGCTGGCCGCGCAGCCGTGCTGTCGGTAACCGAGCTAGGCCACTTCAGCTCTGCCGAGCTACTGGCCTACGTGCAGCAGTTTATGGCGGCGCGCTACCAGGAAGGCTACCTCAAAGGCGTGCACGACCACGACGCGGCCTTGCTGCTCACGGCCCTGGTGCGCCTCACCCGCACCGCCGACCTGCTTCGCTACCCCGCCGATACCCGCGCCGCCGCGGCCCTTTACTGGATGCGCTTCGCCGACCCCGACCAGCGCGCTCACTGGGAGCGGCAGCTGCTGGGCATCGGGGTGCTGCTCCAGGTCTTCCCCGATTCGCAGGAGTTCGACAAGCTCAAAACCGAGCTGCAAACGGCCGTAAACCACTTCGCCGAGCAGACCGGCTTGTTCACCCTAGGCCAGGTAGCGGAAGCCGGCGAATATCTCTTCCACGAGCTAACCCACACCGGCACCTTCATCATTGCTGCCGAAGCCGCCGAGCTGTACCAGCAGTTCCAGAAGCAGCTGCAGGAGCGCCAGGCCACGGAATTGTTTCAGCAGTCGGTGACTGGCCTACAGGACCAGCCCGCCGCCCAGCTCCCCCTGATTCGGCAGTGGCTGCAGGCCTACCTGCGCCAATCGCCAGCCGCGGCTACCCTCTCCGATTTCTGCAACGAGTGCGCTGTGCTCCTGCTCACTGGCTCCTACGATTCGGCGCGCGTGGTGCACACGCCTTTGCGCGAAACGCTGGCCGACTTCCAGGGCACTCACTCGCGCTTAGCCGACGACCGTACCTACCAGCTCAATTTCCCCGACTTCCGCCGCCGCCTGCTGCACTACGACCGCGCCACGGTGGCCCAGTACGAGGCGTTTCAGGAGGTAAAGAAGCAGCTGCTGGCCCGGGCCGCCGAGGATATGCGCCTGGAAGATTTCCGCCCCCGCGTACTCACGTCCTTCGTGCGAAACCGCCTCATCGACCAGGTGTATTTGCCCATCATCGGGGCCAACCTGGCCAAGCAGATCGGGACGGCGGGCGAGGGCAAGCGCACCGACCTGATGGGTCTGCTCCTGCTCATCTCGCCGCCCGGCTACGGCAAAACCACGCTCATGGAGTACGTGGCCAACCGACTGGGCCTCATCTTCATGAAGATCAACGGGCCGGCCATCGGGCACGCCGTCACCAGCGTCGACCCCGCCCAGGCCCCCAACGCCGGGGCGCGGCAGGAGCTGGAGAAGCTGAACCTGGCCTTCGAGATGGGCGACAACGTGATGATTTACGTGGACGACATCCAGCACTGCAACCCCGAGTTTCTGCAGAAGTTTATCTCGCTCTGCGACGCCCAGCGCAAGATTGAGGGCGTGTACGAGGGCCGCGCCCGCACCTACGACTTCCGCGGCCGCAAGGTGGCGGTGGTGATGGCCGGCAACCCCTACACCGAAAGCGGCGACGTGTTCCAGCTGCCCGACATGCTGGCCAACCGCGCCGACATCTACAACCTCGGCGACATTCTCACGGCCGGCTCCGAGGAAGCCTTCCGCCTTTCCTACCTCGAAAACGCCCTCACCAGCAACTCGGCCCTAGGCCGCCTCGCCACCCAAAGCCCCCAGGACGTGCCCGCCCTCATCCGCCTCGCCGAAACCGGGCAGCAGGACGGCCTCAGCTTCGAAGGCAACCACACGCCCGAGGAGCTGAACGAGTACGTGGCCGTGCTGCAAAAGCTGCTGCGCCTGCGCGACGTGGTGGCCCGCGTGAATGCGGCCTACATTGCCAGCGCCGCCCAGGCCGACGCCTACCGCACCGAGCCGCCGTTCAAGCTGCAGGGCTCCTACCGCAACATGAACAAGCTGGCCGAGAAAGTGCGCCCCGTGATGAACGACCAGGAAATAGAGCAGCTCCTGGCCGCCCACTACGAAAGCGAAGCCCAAACCCTGACCAGCGCCACCGAAGCCAACCTGCTCAAGCTGCGCGAACTGCTCGACTGGCTCACGCCCGAGCAAGCCGCCCGCTGGCAGCAAATCAAGCAAACCTACCTTGACAACCTCCGCAACTCCGGCGCCGGCCAGCTCCTGCAGATGCTGGACAAGCTGGAAAACATTGCCGGTGGCTTAAGTGGGATTCGGGAGGTGTTGAAACGTTCTTCTTAACTGACCTCATGAATTCCTTCTATCGGTAAGATATTACCATTCTACGCGCACCTAAACCACAACTCATGGCTCCCGCCTCGGCTCCGATAGGACTGCAACCATTATTCCGGACGCCAGAACCTAACTCCCCAATTACATTATACCAAGGGGATATGAAAATAACCCAAGCTGACAAGGAGCCAATGATTGGACAAGGAATTGTTCAGTGGCGTTGGCGAATCTCGCCTGTTGTTTTCGCGGAAGTACAACTGACTAATTTTCATGATGCGCACGACGCGTTCTTGTCATCAGATATACGTCTACAAATTCAAGAATTTGAGCCTATAAATTTTCTACCAACAGGTTTTAAAACTGACAACAGGGTAATTATTGAAGGACGCACAAGCGGCATGTTTCGCCCCTCATTCTTGTGCCAATTAAAGGAGCTTTATTTCCACGTCCCAAATTTCCCTGATTATCATGGAAGCGTTATTGCTCGCCCAAGTCAGGATGGTTGGTATTCTGGCCGCATGGAAATGGTTGCTGATGGGTGGCAGGTCACGTTAGACAGCTTGCCAGAAACAACTGCAATGATTAAGAAACTTGATGCAGTTGGAGGGTACGCTATAACACATGTTGGTCGGCTCTGTCGGACTTCTGGCGAGGTTTTCAGTCTTGAGGAAGCGCAAGCCTTCATGGAACGCCTCAGCTTTTTCTTAACATTTGTTGCTGGACGCTGGAGTCAGCCAATACTATGGTGGGTTCTAGGAAGTGAGGGTGATCAGCCACAGATGTTGACTCCTACCCACAGTCGTTTGGATAGCTGGACGCAGGTGCATTCTTGGGCTAACCCCAAAGGCCGTAAGAGTGCCGACCATATTAGCTTACTTTTTCCTCTGTTTATTGCGCGTTACAGCACGGCACCTGACTTATTAAGATTATCAATTTCTTGGTATGTTGAAGCCTTGTCAGATAAGCTCGTATCGGATAGCCGCATTGTTCTTACTCAGGTAGCACTAGAACTATTAGGAGGCGCATTGCCTCCCTTGCTAGGGCACAAAGTCAAGGGTAAAGCAGAACATCGTGTACGAAATTTGCTGGCATTGACGGTTCCAACCGTTAGCTCAGCGGTACCAGCAGAACTAGCTCGGTTAACTGCGCTGCTAACTGAACCACCTTTTACAAATTGGAATAAGGGGCCTAGTGGAGTAGTTGATGGCCCCTCTGTATTGGTGAGCGTGCGTAACAAGATTGCGCATAGCACTAATGATTCTGCGGAGAAGGCATTATTGAGCAACGCGCTAGTCATGTATGAAGTATCGCAGTTAGGCCTATGGCATTTAGAACTGGTGCTATTAGGTTGGTTTGGCTATACTGGTAAATACCGCCTGCGTGTAAACATGAATGGGTGGGTCAATGAAGGCGAGGACTTTCCATTAAGGTAACGTCTACCTTGCTCACCTGCTAAATTCCACTTTCCACATGGGCAAGCAATACCCCGCCATCAGCGTCGACATCCAGGCCTTTATCGAGCAGCAGCATGTGTTCTTCGTGGGTACGGCCGCCGCGGATGGGCGCGTCAATATCTCGCCCAAGGGCCAGGATACCCTGCGCGTGCTCGATGCCAACCGCGTTGCCTGGTTGAACCTGACCGGCAGCGGCAACGAAACTGCTGCCCACCTACTGGAGGTAAACCGCATTACCCTGATGTGGTGCGCCTTCGAGGGCAAGCCCAACATCCTGCGCCTCTACGGCACCGCTACCGTGTACCACCCCCGCGACGCGGAGTGGGCCGAACTGCTGCCGCTGTTCCCACCGTTGCCCGGCTCCCGGCAGATAGTGGTGGTTGATGTAGATCTGGTGCAAACCTCCTGTAGTATGGCCGTGCCCTTTTTCGACTACCGGGCCGAGCGCGACGAGCTAAACGATTACATGGAACAGCGCGGTCCCGACCAGGTGGAGCAGTACTGGCACAACCGCAACGCCCGCAGCATCGACGGCAAGCCCACCGGTATCTAGGCTAGGCCACCTCTGTGCGCCTCGGCGGAAACCCGGTGAAGCAAGGCGCTAAGGGGTTCATCCCTGGCCTAGAACTCGAAGGTTTCGCAGTGCAGCACGGTGGGCTCGAACTCTACTAGGTAGTGCGCATCCTCGGGGTAGTAGCGAGCCTGCTCGTACTGCTCGCCGGCAAAGCGCTTGATGCTCTCGTAGCTGTCCCAGCGCGTTACCGTCCAGAAGTGGCAGAACTCGCCCTCTACCCGCCGCAACACCTGCACGCCCAGATTACCCGGCGTATTTTTATAGTCGGCAATACCCGATTCCTGCAGGTACTGCAAATACGTATCGGCTTGGTGGGCGGTCGTGATGCCGTGCCAGATGCGGGTGATAACCATGGCGGGGAAGCAGGGATGAAAAGCAACTTCAGCAAACCAGCTTACGCAAACAGCCACGAAAGTGTCGGCGCTACTCTACGCTAGGCCAGTGCTAACCCAGGCTACAAAGCGCCCTACTCATTTGGCCCGCTCGATTACGTTATGCTGACCCAGGTTGGTAACCGTAGGTGTGCTGCCGCGCCAGGTTACGCTGTTGTTGTCGCCAGTTACTTCAATGGCTTTCACGTTTTCCAGCACGACTACATTGTCGCTGCCTGTGATGCTGAACTCCTGGCTGTGGCCCGTGAACGTGGCCGTATTACCGTCGCCGGTTACCTCAACATTCTGGCCACGTAGGGCCTGAGTTTGCACCAGGCTGCTGCCGTTCATGACCACATCCTCGGCGGACGGCGCAGTGGTAGCATGGTTGGTTTCTGCAGCAGTGTTGATAGGCTGTGAAGCGTTTCCGGTGCTAGGCGGAACGGTATCAGATACCTCGGAGCGGCTCTCGCCCGACGAGCAGGCATTCAGGCTGGCTGCTGTAGCTACTAGCAGAACAAGGATGCTTTTACTGCGCATATTTCAATAGTTGATAGGGTAAAACCTGCCCTAAGGTAATCGGCTGCGGTATATGGCTAGCGGCCACTCCCTTGCTCATTTCAGATAAAATAACCCACCCTGTCAGCTTCCAGGGCACTTTGTTTTCCTGCTACGAGTAAAAAACAAGGTGTAATTGGTACATTACTCTACCATGAAATCACCGGTTGAATACCTGATTACGCTTGTCGGAGGGGTGGCGCTGTTCTGGTGGGGCCAGCACCTGTGGCGCCAACGGCGGCGGCTGGAGAAAACGGGGTTGCTGACCACCGGCGTGGTAGTGGGACATGACTATGGGCCTATTGTGGAATACACAACCCGGGATACTACTACGGTTATCGTAAAGCCGCCAATCAGTGCTTACCGTCAGTTCAATAAAATAGGCGAACAGGTTAGTTTATACTACAACCCAGCCGACCCTGAGGACTTCGTTTTGAACACCTTCCAGCAGTGGCTTATACCGTATATTTTCCTGGTAGGAGGAGCTGGTTTCTTAATAGGTGGGACGTACGTCTATTTCTCCTGAACCCTCTTGTAACAACTTGCCCCTAGCCCTAGGAGTAGGCCCTACTGCCTTTTAGAGAATGATTTTAGCTCGGAACGTATACTGAGAACGTGGAGCCTACTCCCAGCTCACTTTGCACCTCCACTCGGCCACCCAGGTTTTCCACTATTTTCTTGACGGTATAGAGGCCTAGGCCAGAGCCCTCCCCGTGGTTGTGGAAGCGGCGAAACAACGCAAACAAGGAGGCCTGTTGGCTGGCAGTTAGGCCTAGGCCATTGTCTTGCACGGTGAGGTGCCAAAACCCATCTTGGGTGTGGCAGTTGAGGCGCACATGGGGAGGCCGGTCGGGGTGGCGGTACTTGATGGCGTTGCTGAGCAGATTGTACAGCAAGGAGCGCAGGCTTTTGGCTGGCATTGCTACCAAGGGGCAGGCAGCAGCATCTACCTCCAAGGTGCCGCCGGTTTGCTGCAGGGCCGGAAGCAGATCCTGGCGGAGGTCATCTACTATAGTAGCCAGTTCTACTGGCGGAGCAGTGGGGTCGTAGGCATGGTGTAGCTGCAGCACATCATTGAGCTGGACTAGCGTCCGCTGAAAGCGCTTTACGGCATCTTCCATCATGTTCAGCAGCGTTCCTGTTTCGGCGAGCTGCTGGCCTGGCAGCGTGTCGCGCAAGGCTTCTACTAGGCCCTCCAGGTTGTTAATGGGTCCTTTCAGATCGTGGGCGGCCATGTACACGAAGCTATCCAGGTCAGCATTGACGCGGGTAAGCTGCTGGTTGGCCTGGTCTAGCTCCCGGTTGAGCGCCAGCACCTGCTGCCGGTCGCGCACTTGCTCCGTCACCTCGAAGGCAAATACATACACGGCATCTACCTGCCGGGAGTCGTTGTAGCGGGCCTGAAACGTATAGTTGAAATACGAGTCTTCCAGCCCCGCCTTGGCCGTACGCACCAACGGGATGCACAGGCCTTGCTCCTCATGGGTCTGGCCCGTGCGGAAAACCTCCTGCAGCTGCTCCCACACACGCGTATCCCGAAACTCAGGCACGGCTTCTAGCAGAGGCTTGCCTAGCAACTTCCGGTCGGGAAATAGCTGCTGATACCCCGGGTTTACCAGCTCAAAAACCATGTCGGGACCCTGCAGAATGCAGATGGCGGCTGGGGCCTGCAGCACCAAGTGGCTTAGACGCTGCCGCTCCCGCTCGGCTTCGGCCAGCGCATCGTGTTCCCGATGTTGGCTTAGGTGAAGGGCCTTGCGCGTGTGCACCGCCTCCGTCACGTTAACAATGCTATGGATGATGTACTGTAGGCGGTTATCGGCAGTAAATACGGGCGTATTCAGCACTTGCCAGTAGCGTTCTACAAAGCGGCCAGGCTGCTCGCGGTCGGGCACATCGTAGTGCTGCAGGGGCATCTGATGCGGCTGGCCCGTAGCCAGAACCTGCTCCAAAGAGGCCCGCAGGTTGCGCACGGCATTCGCCTCGGGCACGGCGGGGTTGTCGGGAAAGGCATCGAAGATGTACCGGCCTACCAGTTGCTCGCGGCGCGTGAGGGTATTGACCAGATAGGCATTGCTGGCCGTAAGAATGAACAACTCCGGCGACACAACCAAGTAAGAATCGGGCACTGTTTCCAAGGCCTGCAAGTGCTGAGGCGGGGCCGCACTAAGGTCCATAACAACGGAATAGAAGACCGAAAAGGAAGTTTAACGTAGCTAGCGGAAATGTAGCCAATCGCACTCAGCGCCTCGTCGCTCCACATTGCATTACCGTTGAGCCTTCTGTTTCTCCTCCTGGCCGCCCCTTTAGCTTAGCAATTTTGCCCTGTTTACCTATTGAGAGCTAAGCGGATGGCCTACCGTAGGCCACCTACTTCCACTTCTGAGCAATGCTGAGGGCCGTTTCCAGCATGTGTGGCTCCCACACCTCTATCTGCCAGTCGGTATGGGCCAGGGATGAGGCATGGAGCTGGAGCCGAGCATCCTCATAGGAAGGAGCTGTTTCCAGAATGCGGGAAAGCTGCTGCTGTTGCGCGTGGAGCTGCTCATCTTCTACTACCTGACTAGCCACCCCAGACTGCAAAGGCAAAAACGACGTACTGGCCTGCCTATTCCCTTGGCGGCGGAAGCGAGTTACTAGGGTTTCCATGCGGCCAAAGTCGTTGCGGAATTGGGCGCGACTGGGCTCAGTTTTAAGCGCATTGCCTAGTTGCTCCAGCACCACATATTTTAGGTTTGGGCACCGAGGCAAGGTCATTTCTAGCAACCGGAACACTTCTTCCGGCACGGAATCATCGTGCGTGTCGCGCCGAATTTGCCGACCCGGCATCAGCCCCGAGGATTCCCAGCTGCCACCCGAAATGTGGATTTCCCGCACCCGTTCCAGAGGGTAGAGGGCAATGAGGTCTTCGTAGGGAACAGAGAAGTTGTGGAGCTGACAGTATAGGTTGTGCAAATCCAGAATCAGGAAGCCATTCACGGGCTCCACCAGCTTTTCCAGAAACTCGCCGTGGCGCTTTACTTCCTCTAGGGAGTAGGCGAAGGCCAAGTTCTCTAGCCCCACCGGGCACGCGCAAGCCTCTTGCAGGCGGCGCAGGCGGTCTTGGCCTAGGCGGAGGGCGGTGCTAGTGTAGGGAATGGGGAGCGGAGCGCCGGAATGAAAATTCTGGCCCGTGAAAAAGCCAAAGTGCTCGGTAATGTGGTCGAAGGTAAACTGCTTGGATAGCTCCTGTAGGTGCTGCAGCCACTGCTGCTGCTCCGGCGTCCAGCGGCCCGAGAGCAAGGAAAAATACACGCCGTGCCCTACTAGCCGGTTTTGGGAAGCATAAGCCTGCAGTAATTCGGTAAACCACTCCGGTATTTGCTCGGCCCAGAACAGCGTATCGAACGACCACTCCAGCGCCTCCACCCGCCCTTCGGCCAGCAACGGAAATGCCGCCGACAGGATATCGGCATCGAGGTTACAGGCTACAGCGGAAAAGGGGCCGGGCGGCACGACTTCGAGGGAAAGAGCAGCAGGCATACTATGGCTTAGCCCATGCCGCAAGCCGGGCAGTTATCGGGCACTTTGGGCGTTTTCGAGCCGGTTTTGCTTTCCTCCTTGGGGGTGGGGTCGCCCTTTTTGACACAGCTCGTGGTTTGCACAGTTAGCCCAACCAGAACGGCTCCGAGTACTGCTTGTGAGAGTTTCATGGCGTAGGTAATAGTTTTAGATAATACCAGCTGTGATGTAACCAAACCGGGGCCGCGTAGTGGAACGCGGCCCCGGTTGGAAGAGTCGGGAAGTAGTGCGGCGGTTGCATGAGCAGGCACTAAATATTGCGCGAGGCTTTTTCGGGCAGGCTACCCTTTACAGGGAAGCCCGCGGAGAAAAGGGTGGTTTATTTCACTCAGCGCCAGGCATCGTTTAGCAGTAAACGCATGACGCCATTTATTTTATTCTCTAACCCTGCCAGTTTGAGGCGTGGCGGGGGCTAGCGGTTGTTGGTGGTAGTGCTGGGCTGGTGCACATCGCCCTGCAGGCTGAAGTTGCTGCCGGCATCATCGGCGGGTGGGTTGGTGGCGGGCACCTCCCGAACATGGCCGTTTTCGGGTGTGGGTGTGGTGGAGCCAGCGTTGGGAGAAGGCTTGTAAATAGGGAATAGCTCGGGCCGGGGGGTGCGCAGTTTTAGCTTTGGCTGCTTACGGCCTTGGGAAGCCGATTTGTCTTTCTTCTTCCAGAAGAAAACAGCGGCCGCAGCGGCAGCCAGTCCGCCCAGCCAGGCGGCAGTGGTGGTTTGCTTTTTCATAGAGGGTAGTATGGAGAGGTAGTTGGGCAAGAAGCAATACGGCAATGCCCGCAGGCCTTACGTACTGCTGTACGCCGCCCAACCGAAGACGTTCAGGTTTGCTTTATCGGGCAGCTGCATTTACTGGCGAAGCGCGTAAGGGTTCGACCTGTTTCCGGGGCTAGTATGTTGAGGCGGTGCGGCCAGAGCGGGGCCATATGCAGCAGGCTCTGGGTGTCGTGTAGCTTGCCGGCTCCTCGTCTGGACTTGTTGCGGGAATACCAGAGCGCTTTATCGAAACACGTTGGCTACTAACTACCTTCCGAAGCCTTAGCCTTTCGCTTACCTTACCAACGCGGATAGCCATGCAGCCCGTTGGGGCCTTAATCACTAGCCCTTCATTGTTCTTAAACCGGTTACGCTTCTCATCTATACGAGTATCCTATGGACCCCACCACCCGCCACGACCTTGTGCAAGAGCTAACTGAGCTGCTGACCCAAGGCAATGCCCACGTTACGCTGGAAGCGGCCTGTGCCGATGTTTCCGAAACGCTGCTGAACCAGTCGGCGCCCGGCTTGCCCTACACGGTGTGGCAACTGGCCGAGCATATCCGGATTGCGCAGTGGGATATTGTGGAGTTCTGCCTTAGCGCCGAGCATGTGTCGCCGCCGTGGCCCGAGGGGTACTGGCCTGCGCCCGCCGCCAAGGCAGATACCGCCCGCTGGCAGGCCACGCTTGCGCAAATTGAGCACGACCGCAACCGGTTTCTGGAGTTGCTCGAAGACCCCACCCGTGATTTGCTCAGGCCCCTACCCCATGGCACTGGCCAAACCCTGCTGCGAGAGGCCCTACTTATTGCCGACCACACCGCGTACCACACCGGCCAGATTATTTTGGTCAGGCGGTTGCTGCACGACTGGGAATAGCGCCAGCAGCGGCCACAAGCTCCACACAGTTCTGTAATTCAGCAAAATAGACCCTTACACAGGCAACCGGTGGGGTTTAAGGCACCGAACCACCTAGTAAAAACGGCAACAAATGCTTGAGTTCAGGCAACGGAACTAGGCTGGCCAGGTGTCTGGAGAAGAGTAACCACGCTACTGTTCTTCCACCCTATTTGCCTCATCATGTTCCGCTTTCTTCGCCTCAGCTTTTCCCTCGCGCTGCTGTTGGGGTTGCTATTGCCCTCGCTTCTGGTTGCTTCTCCCGGGCGCAAGCCGCTTTCTAACGGCACCCCGCGCATTACCACCTCTGATGGAGTAACGCTTTTCACCAAAATTTCTGGGCAGGGACTGCCTTGCGTGTTTGTGCACGGCGGGCCCGGCGCTTGGAGCGGCATGCCGGAGGCATTGGCCGGCCCCAGCCTGGAAGACAAGCTGCAGATGATTTGGTACGACCAGCGGGGAAGCGGCCGGTCCCAGAACGACCCCAACCACGACTACTCGTTGGCGCGCATGGTGCAAGATCTGGAGGAACTACGCCAGCAGTTGGGCCTCGAAACGTGGGTAGTGATGGCGCACTCGTTTGGGGGCACCATCGCCACGGAGTACGCCGCGCGCTACCCCCAACGCGTGCGGGGCCTGGTGCTGCTCAACTGCACACTCAGCATAACAGAAGCTATGAAAAGCACCCTGCACCACGGCCTCAACTTCGTGAACGTGCCCGATAAAGCCCCGTTCCTGGATGAGAGCAAGCCCTTGGATGAGCGCTTTCAACTGCTGATGCCCGAGCTCAGCGCCCAGAACGCTTGGTTTAAGCTGCAATACACCACCGAAGCGGGCCACCAGAAAGTAACCGCCGCCGACCAGGGCAACCCCGGCACCGGCGAGTTTGGCGGCTACGGCTTCCGCCTACCCGACTACCGCAAAGACTTCACCCTGCTCACGCCCCAGATCAAGGCGCCCGTGCTCGTAATAACCGGCAAAACGGATTATTGCGTGGGCCCGGAACACTACAAGCTGTTTCGCTTTCCCAACCAGCGGGTAGTTCAGCTGCAAACCGGCCATGTACCCTTCGTGGAAGAACCCGAAGCCTTCCGCAAAGCCGTACGTAGCTTCGTGAAAAGCCTACCTCACAAAGCGGCATAAACCGCAGCTAGCCCTGACACCGCGCCGGCAAGCAACGGTTTTCAGTATGAAATCTTCCTTAGGCCCCAGCAGTAGTTGGGGCCTTTTGGGTACCTAGGCCCAAGGTGCATCCATTTATTTCGTACATGATTTTAAGCTAATTGTCACCCAAAACAGCTCAGCCTTGTTTACCTAGTACCACTTCAGATAGGAAGTGTGCTAGAGTCCAGCTTCGGAGTAAATACCGCTCAGCTAAGCGGTTGGCTTTTTTTGCTGATGAGCTTAGTAGCGCCAAGCTGAAGCGTAGGAATTGGATTATGGTTCAGCTTACTGATAAGTGCCATTATTTTTCTGTATCAACATAGGAGCTACTTGTTGCGTAAAGTTTTACAGGAGGAATTTGACTATTCCAGTTTTCCTGACAAAACTATACAGTACACATGCTTGACTCACAACACAATATATATACTAATGAATATCTTTCTTTTATAAATAAGAAAGAATTCCCTTGTGTAGCTGCCAAGACTGCGCTAACCTGGCAGCAGCTCCATTGCCATGTAGTCGACCATTTGGCTTGCCCGAAAGATGATGCGGCCATTCTGGAGTTTATCTACGATTTTGTGGACACGTACCGCCAGTCAGATAAGTTGTACCACAGCGCGGCCGTCATCTTTAAAGGGCCTGAAACGCCGAATGAAGCGTTGTTTGAGGAGCTGTTTTGGCAGCGCCTGCAGGCCCTTTCCAACCTCGACGCTCAGCGCTACGGCTACGACCGGCGTGTGGTCTCGGACCCTACATCGCCGGACTTTAGCTTTAGCCTCAAGGAAGAAGCTTTTTTCGTGATTGGACTGCACCCTGGCAGCTCGCGGCCGGCCCGGCGCTTTGCCTACCCTACCCTGGTGTTTAATGCCCACGCCCAGTTTGAGCAGATCCGTAGCAACGGTAGCTACGACAAGCTCCGCAACACCATCCGTACCCGCGACGTAGCCTATGCAGGTTCCATTAACCCTATGCTGCAGGATTTCGGCGAAGCCTCCGAAGCGTATCAGTACAGCGGCAAAGCCTACGACCAGGCCTGGAAATGTCCTTTTTTAAGTCAACATGACGCAGCTAACCATCATTCCGCCGCGTAGCGGTACTGCCTTTGTTTTGCGCAAAGGCCAAAAGCTCAAAGTAGTCGATATCGAGGGGGAGCAGGTTTCGGATTTTATATGCTACAACCTCGAGGACCGGGCTGAATACCTTTCCTCGGGCCGTACCATCGACTACGCCGAAACTATCTTCCTCACGAAAGGCCACCCCTTCTACTCGAACCGCAGCAACATCATGTTTGAGCTGGTGGAGGACACCGTAGGCCGCCACGATTTCCTGCTGACGCCGTGCAGCGCCGATACGTTCCGGATTATCTATGGGCATCAGCATCCGCACCGGGGCTGCTTTGGCAACCTCTGCGAAGCGCTGGAGCAGTACGGTATCAGCCCCGATGCTATTCCTATTTGCTTCAACATTTTTATGCACGTAACGGTGGACGGCACCACCGGCAAAGTAGACGTGCTGCCGCCCAAAAGCAAAGCCGGCGACTACGTGATACTGGAAGCCAAAACCGACTTGCTGATTGGCATGACGGCCTGCTCCGCCGAAATGTCGAATAACTACTCCTTCAAGCCCATCGGGTATCAGATTCTGGACTAGGCTAAGCGGACAACCTAACCGCCGCAGTACAGCAAAGCAGGTTTGAGAATACCGGCACCCTAGTACGTGCTGTCCGCCCGAAAACGAAGACGCCGCTGTTGCATATGGCAACAGCGGCGTCTTCGTTTTCGGGCGGACAGCATGCACCCTAGCAAGGCTACAGGCGCAACCCAAGTGCGCTAGGACTGCCGTGAGGAGTAGTGCTCGTCGATGGCTTGATCCATGGCGTGCTGGAAGGCTACCATAAGCTTGCTACGCTCGGTGTCGGGCATGTTTTGCAGCACGTGCTCGAAGGTTGTCCGGTACACATGGGCCATAAAATCGGCACCGTAGGTAGTAAAGAAACCGTCGTGGATTTTGCTGAAGGCTACCTTCTCAGCGGAGGAGATGGTAAGCGAGAGGGCCAGCCATTCTTTGGCGTTGTTGGCCAGGCTAAGTTGAAGATCTTGATCCACGGAAAATATAAAAAAGAGTCGGGGTTTGAAGTTAGCGCGACCGGCGATACGGCAGGTACACGTGGGGCGTAAAGCGGGACGCTACCGGGCCCTTGCCGCCATGGGCAGCATAAAAGGCACTAATGGCAGTTTCCAGGCCAGGCAGGTCATGAAGCGCCACAGTGGCAAACACATCCTGGGCAGCCAGCGGGGCAGCCAGTGTGCTTAAGCGGCAGCTATCAATCCCGAGCGGATGCTCAATGAAAAGAGTAGCCCCATCCTGAGCTGGACACTCGTGTTGGTAGCGCCAGGCGTGGCTGAAGGCCGGACGGTTGGCATTCTGAGTTTGGTCGGTGGCGCTAAAGCCCAGGCTTTGCAGGTACGTATCGGTCATGTATACAGCAGAAAAAAATCAGGAGGAAGATGGCAACTCGGCCGACCAGTTTACCTGGCGCAGCAATACCCGAAATTCGGCTTCGGAGGCCACTCTACCCTGGAAGCTGTACAGCATCTGGCCATTTATAGCCTCGAGCAGGGTTAGCTCATCATCAGGATACAGCACAATGGTTTCCTGGCCACAGTCGGTAGGCCGGCTAAAGCGGACCTGCCCAGGCGGAGCGTTGTGGCGGGAAAAGCCAAATGTCTGCAGAAGCTCGGCAGAGGGCTGATAAGTAGCAGACATAGAAAGGGAAACCCTAAAAGGGACGCGCAACCAGCTGGCTATGCGGTAGGCTACTAGGTGCAGCGGAGGCCCGAACCGTTTTCGATCGGGCTACTCCTTCCGGCCACTGCTTCAGTAAAGAGCGGGCAGCCAGGTTAAGTTCATATAAGCCTAACAACAAACGTACCGCATTGTTGAGCTAAGGCGGCTAGCGCCTGCTGGCTGCAGTAGGCAAGTTCTGGTTTATTCTTCGGTATTCAATACTGCGCTGTGGCTTAGCCACTTCACGCTTTTACCTAAGCTAGTGGCTGTTTACGCCCACTTCTGCCTTAATAAGCTTTAGCTCGGCCTTATCTAGGGGTTTATGTATCAGGCGCGTAACCAAGGGGTTATCTGCCGCCCGCAAGGAATCGGTTTGGGCCAGTGAGGACGTTAAAATATAGATGCGGCAGCCGCTTAGCAGGTCCGAAGCTTCGGCTGAAACGGCCTCCAGAAAATCCCAGCCACTCATAACGGGCATGTTCAAATCGAGCAGGATAATTTCGGGGCGCTGCTCCGGTGGGCTTTGGCGCAAATACTCCAGCGCCTCCTGTCCCGACTGAAACGAGGTAACGCTATCAGCAAGCTCTTCCAGTTGCAGCAACATGCGCATCAGAAAAATGCTGGTGGAGTCGTCGTCGATGAGAACAATGCGCATATCGTAAAATCAGGCTAGTTGTACTGTGAAACGGGTGCCGTGGTTTACTTCGCTGTACACCTCAATATGGCCTCCCATAGCTTCTACGTGGTTTTTTACCAGATAGAGACCCATACCCCGGCCAGACGGATGATCATGGAACCGCTTATAGAGCTTAAACACTTCATTTCCAGCGCGCTGCATATCAAAACCAGACCCGTTATCTGCCACAATTACCTGCACGCCGGGCTCCGTATGAGCGTCGGCCGCCGAAATATTAATGCGCAACGGCCGCGTTTTAATGCGGTACTTCAGGGAGTTGGAAAGCAAATTGAAGAAGATACTGTAGAGGTAAGCGCGGTTACCGCGTACCCTCACGGTATCCGGAATGGTGCAGTGCACTTCGGCCCCGGCCTCCTGTAGGGCATCGTGCAGACTTTGCGTGGCTTGCTCTACTACCTCCTTCAAAGGCACCAACTCCGGCTCCGTAGTTTCTTGCTTGTCGCGGATGGTCAGAATGGTGTTCATATCGCGCAGCACTGTATCGAGCTGCTCGGTGCTGGAGCGCAAGTGCGCCAGCAGGTTATCGTATTCGGGCGCGTCTTTGGCCAAGTCAATCAGCAAATCAACTAACCCCAGCATGTTAGTAAGCGGCGCGCGCAGGTTGTGCGATACGATGTAGGCAAACTGCTGTAGGTCTTGGTTGTGGCGGTATAGCTGCTGGTGCGCCTTTATCTTTTCCGTGGCATTGGAAAAGTACACCGACAGGCCTTCCTCAGAGGGAAACGCCTTCACTTCTAGCCACAGCTGCCGGGGCTCGAAAAACTCCTCGAAGTGCACGGCAGTGCCTGTGTCAATGGCCTGATCAAAGTGCTTGTAAAACGGAATCATGAAGTCGCCGGAGAAGGTTTCTTTGATTCGTTTGCCTAGCAGCTGCCCACGCGCAATGCCCAACAGGCGCTCTACTTCCCCGTTCACGTAGGTGAACGTACCCTGCGTGTCGAGCAGAAAGAAAGCGTCGGTAATGCTCTCGAAGATGGTGTTGAGCTTCTTTGCTTGGTCCTGAATGACTTGCTGGGCAATGGCGGCAGACGTAATGTCTTTGCTGACCACGTGCACGCCCACAATTTTGCCTCCCATCCAGAGCGGCACTTTCGTCACATTCAGCACTTTGAATTCAGCTCCGAGCAGCTGCACACCCGTTTCAAACTGCACCGGATGGCCCTGGAAAGCTTCCATCAGCTTCTCATGAAACAAGGGGCGCGCCTCGGGCGGCAAAAAATCGGCAAATGGGCGGTTCAGCACAGCCTCCTTCTCCTGATGCACCAGCGCCAGAAATGCCGGATTGGCATCTAGAATAATTCCCGCATCATTCTGGAACAGCACGAAATCGGGGTTGTGCTCGAACAGGGCCCTAAAACGCCGGTCACCTTCCAGTAAGCGAACGTCATCGTTCATAAAAACAGCTTATAGGTATAGATAGACTACCCCGTACGACAAAATCTGCGTGGCTGGTTTAAGCTGTTGTTTATTTTTTTGCGCCGTGGGGTTGGCGGCAAGTAGCACCCTAGTCTACTCTCTTACTGATGGCTACACATACCATATACCGTTGGCAGGCACGGCTAGGGAAACATCGCCCCCCGGGTGCAGGCCAGCAGCAGTGGTTCGTAGCTTCAGTTTCCCGCCGGCTAGGTTCACCTCCACCTCAGTGTAGCTTCCGAAAAACCGGATGCGCTCCACCGTACCGGTCAGGGTTCCGGCTCCGGCGGGGGCTAGTGTTAGCATTTCGGGCCGGATGAGTAGGCGCTTGCCACGCTTGGGCTTCAGGCCGGCTTGGGCCGTAAGGGCACCTAGCAGCGGACCAGGCTCTACCAGGTTATAGTCGCCGAACAGGGCGGCAGCGTAGGGGCTCACGGGCTGCGTGTAGATGTGGCGGGGCGTACCGCGCTGAATAATCTGGCCGCGTTGCATTACCAGCAGCTCATCGGCCCAGGAAAGGGTATCGAGGGGGTCGTGGGAAATGAGCGTGCACGTAATATGCAGCTGCTCGCCAATATCCTGAATCACGGCTTTCAGAATCTGCTTGTGCCCCAGGTCGAGGTTGGAGAAGGGCTCATCGAGCAGCAGCAGGCGAGGCGAGGAAAGCAGCAGCCGGGCCAGGGCAATGCGTTGCCGCTCGCCGCCCGAAAGCTGATCGGTACGGCGCTGGGCCAGGTGCCGGATGCGGCACACATCATACAGATTATCCAGGGCCGGGACCGAGAGCTTGTTGGCGTAGCGCAGCACCTGCTCTACGCGCAAAAACTTGGGCAGCTCAAATTGCTGCGAAAGGTACGCCACACCGGGCGTGCCGGGCACCAGCCTATCGAGCGGGCCTTTTACGCGCGTGCCATCCACCCACACGTCGCCGATGGTAGGTTGTACTAGGCCGGCTATGATTTGCAGCAAGGTGCTTTTCCCGGAACCGGTTTCGCCCGCAATAGCTACTTTCTGAAACTCTTGTTGCGTAAATGTGATGTCGTGCAACACTAGGTTCTCCCTCTCCTGCAACCCAATTCCCGCAACGCGTAACAAACTCATACCAGCCAAAACAAATAAAGAAAACGGGCCTCCTCCTGGAAGCCAATGCCCGGGCGTACCGCCTGGAGTTTGCGCTCCTGCTTCCGCTGATGCACGAAGGTACGCCCTGGGGCCTTGCTGCTACGGGTGCGCCGCTCCCGGCACTGTTGCAGGTGCTTGCTGCCTAGTAGCCGACGCAGGCGTGCGCTCTGCTGTAGCGGGCTCCGGAATATACGTTAGGACGTAGGCAGGGGGCAGATTTAGGAGCACATGCTCCTGGTTGATCTGGCGGAAGAATTTGCCAAACAGCCGCTCATTGCGCAAGGAGTATTGAAACAACACCAGCTTGCCATTGGGCAGCAGAATACTGCGTGTGTGCTCCAGAATGCGCCAGCCCAGGCGCCGGGGCAACGAGGAAAACGGCAACCCGCACACTACATAATCAACCTGCTCAACGCCAAAGCGCTGCAGATACTGGCTGGTTTTATCGGCGGAGCCGTGCACCACGTGCACGTTGGGCTGGCCCGCGTATCGCTCCTGCAGCAACTTGCAAAACCGGCGGTTTACCTCTACCAGTACAAGTACGGTTTCGGCCCGCCGCCGTTGCAGCAGCACATCGGTAAAAACACCGGTTCCGGGCCCGTACTCTACTATGCACGTGGCGCTGGCGAAGTCAATGGGCTCCATCACCTTATCGGTGAGTTCGCGCGAACTAGGCACCATGGAGCCTACTACCGCCGGATTGCGCAGAAATTCCTCCAGGAAAGAAGACATACCCTACTGCGTAAAAGTGAACTGATTACTTCTGAAAACGAGCCAGATACGGCGCCGTTCGGCTCTCCTTGGCGCGGGCCACCTCCGCCGGCGTACCGGCCACCACCACGCGGCCGCCTTCGTCGCCGGCGCCGGGCCCAATGTCCAGCACCCAGTCGCTGCTGGCTACTACGCGCATGTCGTGCTCTACTACTAGTACCGTATTGCCAGCCTCCACGAGGCCGTTCAGTTGGGCCAGCAGCTTTTCTACGTCTGAGGGGTGCAGGCCGGTGGTTGGTTCATCGAGGATGTATAGCGAGTTGCCGCGCTGGGCGCGCTGCAGCTCCGTAGCCAGCTTGATGCGCTGGGCCTCACCGCCCGAAAGCTCGGTGGCCGGTTGGCCCAAGCGCAGATAGCCCAGCCCTACTTCGCGCAATACCGTGAGGGCGCGCTGCACTGCGGGCTCTTCTGAGAAAAACTCCCAGGCAGCATCCACGGTCAGGCCCAATACCTCGGCAATGTTCTTGTCGCGGTAGGTGATTTCCAGGGTTTTGGCGTTGTAACGGGCGCCGTGGCATACCGGGCAGGGCGCGTACACACTAGGCAAGAACAAGAGCTCAACCATCACGAAGCCTTCGCCCTGGCAATTTTCGCAGCGGCCTTTAGCTACGTTAAAGGAAAACCGGCCGGCATCGTAGCGGCGCTTGCGGGCAGCGGGTGTGGCAGCAAACAGCTTGCGCACGTGGTCGAAGAGGCCCGTGTAGGTAGCCATGTTGGAGCGCGGCGTACGGCCAATAGGCTTCTGATCGACGCGCACCAAGCGCTTGATGTGCTCCATGCCACTCACGATATGGCCGCCCGTTTCAAGCGGGGTGGTGCGCTCCAACGGGTCGGTTTCCTCTTCCTCGGGGGCTAGCTCATGGCCCAGATGTGCAGCTACCAGCTCTACCAGCACCTGGCTAACCAAACTGGATTTGCCCGAGCCTGACACGCCGGTTACGGTGGTAAATACTCCTAGCGGAAACGCCACCTCCAGCCCTACTAGGTTGTTGCGTCGCACGCCGGCCAGCTTCAGCCAACCCGAGGGTGTGCGCGGCGGCTGGCTGGCTGGTTTGCCTTCCCCGAAGAGGTAGCGCCGGGTTTGAGAGGCAGGTACGTGTTCCAGCCCCGCGGGCGGACCGCTGTAGAGCACCTCGCCCCCCTGCTCGCCGGCTGCTGGGCCGACATCTACCAGCCAATCCGCCTTCCGGATAACGTCGAGGTTGTGCTCGACCACGAACAGCGAATTGCCCGCGCTTTTCAGGCCGGCCAGGGCGTTGAGCAGAGCTTCGGTATCAGAAGGATGCAGTCCGGCCGACGGTTCATCAAGCACATACACTACCCCAAACAGATTGGAATACAACTGAGTAGCCAGCCGCAACCGCTGCAGCTCCCCCGGCGACAATGTGGGTGTACTGCGCTCCAACGAAAGGTAGCCCAGCCCTAGGTCCAGTAGCACGGCCAACCGGGCCACCAAGTCGGCAGCAATGCGTTGGGCCACAATTACCTGCTCGGGGTGGGCGGCATCGTGCTTTTTGCGACCGTGCGCCGTGCCATCGGCAAAGGGCCGCAGCAAGTTGGCCACGCGCTTTAGCGGCAACCCTGACAGCTCAGCAATATCCAGCCCGGCAAATGTTACGGCTAATGACTCGGGCCGCAGGCGCTTGCCGTGGCAGAGCGGGCACTCGGTGCTGAGCATGTACTGCAGGGCCCGCCGTTTCATGAGGGGGCTGTGCGTGGTGGCGAAGGTGTGCAGCACATGCCGCTTGGCGCTCGTGAAGGTGCCCATATAGTTGGGTGGCTCCTTGCGCCGCAGCGCCCGCTGGGTTTCCTGGGGCGAGTAGCCGGGGTACACCGGCACCACGGGCTGCTCTTCCGTGAACAGAATCCAGTCCCGGTCCTTCTGGGGCAGTTCGCGCCAGGGCCGGTCTACATCAAAGCCCATGGTTACCAGAATGTCGCGCTGGTTTTGACCGCCCCAGGCCTGGGGCCAAGCCGCAATAGCCCGCTCCCGTATGGTCAACGAGGGGTCAGGCACCATGCTTTGTTCGGTTACCTCATACACGCGACCTAGTCCATGGCAGGTGGGGCAAGCGCCTTCGGGCGTATTCGGCGAAAAGCCCTCGGCGTACACAATAGGCTGCCCGGCGGGATAGTCGCCGGCCCGGGAGTAGAGCATGCGCACCAGATTGGAAAGCGTAGTAACGCTGCCCACCGAGGAGCGCGTGGTGGGCGTGCCGCGCTGCTGCTGCAAGGCCACCGCAGGCGGCAGCCCTTCAATGGCATCAACCTCCGGTACGGCCATTTGGTGGAACAGGCGCCGCGCATACGGCGACACCGACTCCAGGTAGCGCCGCTGGGCCTCGGCGTACAGGGTCCCGAATGCCAAGCTCGATTTGCCGGAACCCGACACACCCGTAAATACCACCAAGGCATCGCGCGGAATTTCCAGATCGACGTTTTTGAGGTTGTGTTCTCGGGCGCCGCGCACGTGCACGAAACCAGTAAAAGCAGGGCTGGAAGCCGGATCGGGTGACTTGGGCATAAAAACTATCGGCAGTTAGAAGGATTCCTGCTGGCCGGTAGAGGCGCCGCACAGGTGGAATGACAATACTGAATGTTTCAGATCAGGGTTTTGCTAGGTCTTCATTGGGCTCCAACCGCACCAGGCTTTCCGAATTAATGCAGTAGCGCACTCCTGCTGGCGCTGGCCCATCGGGAAACACGTGCCCGAGGTGCCCGCCGCACACGTTGCACAGCGCTTCTATTCGCTGCATCCCGTGGCTGTCATCAAAGGCATAGCGGATGGCGTTTTTGGCTGCCGGCTGCGTAAAACTCGGCCAGCCGGAAATGGCGTGGTACTTAGTCACGGAGTTGAAAAGCAGGTTGCCGCAGCCGGCACAGGCGTACAGGCCCGGCTCATACGAGCGACAGAAAGCGTTGCGGTAGGGTGGCTCAGTGGCTTTCAGGCGCAGCACCTGAAATTGCGCGGGCGTGAGCTTGGTTTGCCATACCGCCTCCGGCCATTGCACCCGATGGGGCGGCTCGGGGTTGCTGTATTTGGCGAAGGTCAGGATGTCAATCCAACGCAGCATTGATATTTTACTCTCGAGGTTGAAATGAAACGCTTATCTTCCAGAACCTGACTTGGATGCTTCCGTCTTTTCGCTGGCCGTACGTATGGAGCAACTCTACGATACCCCTTCCCTTTCTATCTGCTATGACCTCAACAACCGCTGGTTGTACGTGGAATGGAAAGGCACGCACAATGCCGAATCGGCTAGGACCGGCGGCGAGCTGATACTACAGCTGCTGGCGCAGCGCCCATGCCGCAAAATGCTCAACGACAACAGCCAGGTAACCAGCGACTGGGAAGACGGCGCCCGCTGGGTGGGCGGCAGCTACTACAGCCAATTAGCGGAGCAGGGCATGTGCTTTGTGGCCTGGGTGTACCCGCCGCACTGGTCGGCACGCAAGTCTATGGATACGGCCATGCAGTTTGTAACCCGCCCCATGGTGGTGCTGTTTGATGACGTAGCTTCAGCCTACACGTGGCTTGCCAGGCAGATCTAGCGGCTAGGCTCTTCCGCCAGCTCAACCTCGGCAAGTGCCTGCACCACCTCGGCCAGTAAGGGACGCTCTGCTGCCGCCGGCAACAGGCAGCGGCGCTGTAATTCTGCTAGGCTTTGATGGGCTCCCAAGTCCGTGGGCAAGAAGTGACATCGGTCCAGCAACTCCTCTAGCAAACAGCCAAAGGCACGCACCTCTAAGCGCTGCAAGGCCTGGGCCGTTTCGGCATCAGCAGGATTAAAAAAACAAGCGGCGCCAAAGTCGCTAAGCAGGGCGTGGCCGTGGGCATCGGTGAGGATGTTGTGGGCATATAGGTCGCCGTGCAGAATGCCCTGGGCGTGCAGGTGCTGGGCGGCGCTGGCAATGCCGCGGGCAATGCGCAGGGCCGTTGCAGGGCTGAACTGAGCCTCCGGCCCGTATACATCGCGCGTACAGGAAGCCCAGCTAGGCGGCCCGGCCAGAATTCGAAACCCTGGGTCAATGAGCTTAAGCACGAGGCCTTCGGCGCCGGTTGGATGCCCGATGAGCTTGCCTTCTACTGTGGTCAGGTGTGGGTGCGCGCCGGCACTAATGCAGGCCACCATTTCGCTGTGCGGCAGTCCGTCGCTGGTTACGGCGCCTTTAAATACTTTCACGGCTACGTCCTGCGGCACAGCGGCCGGGGCAATCCACTGAGCGCGGTAGATGTTGCCCGAAGCACCTTCGCCTAGCTGCTGCTGCACCGTTAACTCCTGCCAGTGAATTGCTTGAATAGGATGCTTAGCCAAGGCCGCGGCTTCGGGCGCCTCGCTGAATGGGTTGCCGGCGTAGGCCAGCCACGTGAGGCGCGGCAGGGTAAGCAACCACGCGGGCAACTCCGTGAGGCGGTTGGCGGCAATGCGCAGCAGCTCCAGGTTGGTGCAGGCGGCCAGGGTAGTGGGCAGCTCCCGCAGCTGGTTGCCGGCCAGCATCAGCTTCTGCAACCGCGTGCAGTTTCCAATTTCTGGGGGAAGCTCCCGGAGTTGGTTATCGGTGAGAATCAGCCAGCGCAAGTTGGGTGAGAGGGCTGCTGCGGGCAGCGTCTGAATCTGATTGGCCTTGAAGCCCACCATGCTTAGCGCCGGCAGCTGCCCAAGTACAGCGGGCACTTCCGTGAACAGATTATCAGAGCAGAACAGGATGCGCAGCTTCCGCAGCCGGCCCAGGTCATCGGGCAGTGAGGAGAGCTGGTTGCCCGAGAGGTTCAGGATCTCCAGCGTGTCGGTCAGGTCAAAGATTTCGCGCGGAAACTCGGTGAGGCCGGCTGATAGGTCTAGGCGGTGGGTGCCGGCCAGCTCTCCGGCGCGCAGCTGTGCTAGGGTGTGCATGCGGGCAAAGGTCGGGAACGAGGGCCTGATGCGCACCAGCCAAGCCGCGGCCTTCTGCTTTGGCCGCAGAAAACAAGGCAGTTACCACGCGAAAGAAAGTCGGAGTTCGTCGGGAATACCGGCGGGGTTGTCGATTGCAGGCGACCTAGTGCGGCTCAGGTGCCCACCTTCGAGACATAAATCCGCTGCACTACCTCACCTATCATTCTCACTACCCCATGGAAAGAAAGCACTTCCTTAAAAGCCTGTTGGTAGGCGCCATCTCGACGCCCGCCCTGCTGGCCGCTTGCAGCAAAGACGCCGAAACCGTTGTGCCCGACACCAGCACCGGCGGGGCAACTGGCGGCACGGGCAGCACCAGCAATTGTGCCGTGGCGCCCACCGAAACCCAAGGGCCCTTCCCAACCAAAGTGCCGGCCTCTTATGTGCGCAGCGACATCACGGATGGCCGTTCGGGCTACCAACTGACGGCCACCATTACGGTAACCAACAGCAACGCGGGGTGCGCAGCGTTGGCTGGCGCCCTAGTCGATATCTGGCACTGCGATGCGCAAGGCAACTACTCAGAGTACGGCGGCTCAGGCATGCAGTCAACTAATTACCAGGCGGTGCATTTTCTGCGCGGCCGCCAAACCACCAACGCCAACGGGCAGGTCACGTTCACGACCATTTTTCCGGGCTGGTATTCGGGCCGCGCCACCCACATTCATGTGCATATCTATTCTGCAAGTGGCACCTCGCTTAAAGTAACCCAGATTGCATTTCCGGAAGGTACCGGCTCGGCGGTGGCGGCTGTGAACGGCTACACCAAAGGCATGAGCGGCTACACTTCCAATGCCAACGACAACGTGTTCAGCGACGGAGTTTCGCAGCAGCTGGCTACCGTAACGGGCAGCACTACGGCCGGTTTTGAGCTTTCCATTGCCTTTGCCGTGGCCGCCTAGCCCTCTTTTGCTCCCCAACCTCCCGCCTAAATTTCCTTTTGCATTATGGCCGACCGCCGCATCACATTGTGCTACCGAAAAATTATGGATGCCAGCTCCGCTCAGCCCTGGGATAAGCTAGTGTTCGAGGATACGTACGCGGAGTTTCGGCTGCAGGCACAGTATTTCAATCAGGAGCGGCGGTTTCGGACGTTTGGGGAGCTAGTTCAGCACGCGCCCGGCGCCGGGCAGCTACATTTTCTGGTGAGTGCGGCCGTGCGCGGGTACTTGCAGCAGTTGGGCGGCCTAGTGCCGGAAGTGCTCAACAACCTAGGCCGGCACTTCCTGCCGTTCAGCCAGTTTCAATTTGAAATCATCAATTCCGACCTGCTCGATAAAGCCCGGCACCAGGTAGCCATCAACTTCTACTCGGAGCCGCTCATGTGGCACGACACCATCGGGACGTACCTGTTGGTTTCGGCGCCGCAAGAGCCTAGCGCTGAAACCCTGACGCACCTGATTCAGCTGCAGCCTTACCTATCTATCCACTCCTTGCAACCTGCCTAGTACCATGATGCGGCACACACCCGGAAAGATGTACTTGGCCGAGCAACGGGGGCAAGCAGAATCGGCACAGCACCGGCGCTACAGCACCTTTAGCTTCGGCAGCTTCCAGCATGAGCACAAGGGCGCATTCGGTGGCCTTTTTGGGCTGAATGAAGAAACACTGGCCGCCTCGCACAGCCTGGAATTGGTGGCCGAGCAGGCTTCTCATCTGCTGGTTATCCCCATCACCGGTGGCGTGAAAGTGGCGGCCTCGCCCGGCTACGCGGCTCTGGTGCACGTGGAGGAAATCCAACTCCTGACGCTGCCGGCCCAAAGCACCGTACAGTTCACCAACCCTTATGATACAGAGCTGATCAGCTTTCTGCACCTCTGGCTAACCGCCGAACCTGCAGCTTCCTTCTCCGACCACATATACACCTTCGAGGCGCCGGAAATAGCCAACACACTCACGGAAGTGGTGGCTGCCGAGGTGGGAGCGGCCTTGCCCTTCTCACTAAGCCTAGGCCGGTTTGCCGGCCGGCACGAGGCCATTCATACGCTTAGAGGCTCCAACCGGCAGCTTTTTGTATTTGTATTGGCCGGGGCCTTCGAGGTAGCAGGCCGGTTGCTACACGAAAAAGACGGCCTGGCGCTGTGGAAAACGAGCGAAATAGAACTGGAAGCCCTCAGTGAAAATGCCCTGGTATTGGTGCTGGATATGTAACTGCTAGCCCCTGTAAACCCAGAAAGCCCCGGCAACTGCCAAGGCTTTCTGGGTTTACTTAATTAAAGCTGGGCTTAGGAGCTGCAAGAGAGCGTGGCGGAACCTGGTTTTTCGCGGGCCCAATCGGGGCGCTTGGCGGCCAGGTCATCGTGCTCGGGCTGCTCCGCGAACGGAGTTTTAAGCACTTCCATCAGGCGGTTGAGCAACGACAGGTCGCCAGTTTCGGCGGCTTCAATGGCTTGCTGGGCCAGGTAGTTGCGCAGCACATACTTGGGGTTGGCTTGCAGCATGCTTTCCCGAATGGCTTCCGGGCTAGCTTGCTCTTGCCGCAGGCGTTGCAGGTAGCGTTGCAGCCACGCCAGCAAGGCTTGCTCTTCGGCGGGAGCCATGGAGTACGCCGCATCTTGTAGCAGTAGGCGCAAGGCAGCCTCCTCGGTTTCCGGGGCCGTCAGTACAGCTGGGGCCGTGTGAGACAACTGGCGGAAGAAGCGCGTCATATCCACTTCCGAAGCGGCTAATACTTCGTGCAAGTCATCGAAGAGGGTTTGGTCCTCGGTGCGGGCTAGGGAGGTAAGGCCCAGCTTGCGCAGCATCATGTCGTGGCGCGTGTTTTCCAGGGTTTGGATGTACACATCAAGGGCCGGATTTAACTGCTGCACGTCCTCTACCAGCGGCGAAATGGCCTGCCCCAGCTGCATCAGGTTCCAGAGTGCTACCCGCGGCTGCTGCCCGAAGGCGTAGCGCCGCCCGCCAAAGTCGGTGGTGTTGGGCGTCCAGTCGGGGTCGTAGGGCTCCAGCCAGCCGTAGGGGCCGTAGTCGATGGTGAGGCCCAGGATGGACATGTTGTCGGTGTTCATTACGCCGTGCACAAAGCCCACCGACATCCAGTGCGCAATCATGACGGCGGTGCGGCGGCACACTTCCTCAAACCAGCGCACATACACCGCCGGCGAGGGCTCCCCCAATTCGGGGTAGTGGCGCCGGATCACGTAGTCGGCGAGGGCGCGCAGGTTGTCCATCTCGCCGTGGGCCAGCATAATCTGGAAGTTGCCGAACCGAATGAAGGTAGGCGCCACGCGGGCCACAATAGCACCGGGCTCGGGGCGGGCGTTGCCATTGTAAAACATGTCGCGCACTACCTGGTCGCCGGTGGCTACCAGGCTGAGCGCGCGGGTGGTGGGCACGCCGAGGTAGTACATGGCCTCGGAGCACAGAAACTCCCGCACCGAGGAGCGCAGCACCGCCCGGCCATCGGCGCGGCGAGAGTAGGGCGTGGGGCCGGCGCCTTTCAGCTGCACTTCCCAGATGGTATTATCAGTAGCTGTCAGCTCACCCAGCGAAATGGCGCGGCCGTCGCCGAGCTGCCCGGCCCAGTTACCAAACTGGTGGCCGCCGTAGCGGGCCGCAAAGGGCTTCATGCTGGAGGTCACGAGGTTGCCCGCCAGCGCATCTACGGCCTGGCCACGCTCGGATGGGCGCACTAGGCCAAGGTAAGCCGCCAAGTCCTCGGACCAGGCCAGCAACCGCGGGTCCTGCACGGGAGTGGGCGTTACGCGGGAGTAGGTGTAGCCGGGCACCTGCCGGGGGCGATTGTCGCCGGAGTCTTCGCCGCGCAGCTCTTCCACAAAGGAGTTCTGAAACGTGGCTTTATCTAGTTCGAGTGGGTTCATGGACATAAGAAGGCTAGGAAATTTTCTTCCCAGAGAGGTATAAAGCAACAACGCGCGGAGTAGTTCCCCAGTGAGAGCCACGTGGCCTGCAAGTTCGCCAACGCGAAACCACGGGCCATGTTTCGGACGAGCTAGCATGGGTTGAGCCCTAACGGCGGGCTAGCAGGAAGGCGGCTCTTGGTTCAAGCTCAACCATAACCTAGTACGCCATCTGCCCGCTACAACCTAGTACCACCCTTCTCTCCTACCCTATGGCAACCAACAAACTGCGCGGCAACGATCTGCGCAAAATAGGCTACCCCGAAGGCCGCGCCACCACGCTGGCGCTTGATATTCTGGAAGACCGGCAGCTAAAAAAAATGGATAAAGGCAGCGCCCTGGCGTTGTTGCAGAAAATCAAGGAAGACCCCTACGCCTACCTCCGCGACTCGTTGTGGCGGGAACTGGCCAAGGAATTCGTGCCCGACCCTAAGCGCGACGTAGGCCTCAACCCTGAGATAAAGGACTACCGCCGCTACGGCGAAGCCTTTATTGAGGATGGCGCCCGCAAGCAGATGGACACAGCTATGAAATTGCCCGTTACGCTTGATGGGGCCCTGATGCCCGATGCCCACCAAGGCTACGGCCTGCCTATTGGCGGGGTGCTGGCCGTGGATAATGCCGTGATTCCGTACGGCGTGGGCATGGATATTGGCTGCCGCATGGCGCTGTCGGTATTCCCCTTGCCCCCGCACTACTTGGAGCAGCGCACCCAGGAACTCAAGAAGCTGCTGCACAACCATACCCGTTTTGGGGGCAAAGAAGTGTTTAAGAACCCGACCGACGACCCGATTCTGGACCGGCCGGAGTTCAAGGAAATTGCCGTGGTGCGGGGCAAGCGTGAAGCTGCTATCAACCAGCTCGGGTCTTCCGGCTCCGGCAACCACTTTGTGGAGTGGGGCATTGTAGATATTACTAGCCCTGATAATGAGCTGGACGTGCCCGTGGGGCAGTACCTGGGGTTGTTGTCGCATAGCGGCTCGCGGGGGCTGGGCGCCGCCATTGCGCAGCACTACACCAAGGTGGCCATGAGCAAGTGCCCGCTGCCGCCCGAGGCGCGCTACCTCGCCTGGCTCGACCTCGACACCCAGGAAGGCCAGGAGTACTGGCGCGCCATGAACCTGGCCGGCGACTACGCCTCGGCCTGCCACCGCGACATTCACCGCCGCCTTAGCCAGGCCCTGGGTGAGAAGCCGCTGGCAAAAGTGGAAAACCACCACAACTTTGCCTGGAAAGAAACCCTGCCCGATGGCCGCGAAGCTATAGTGCACCGCAAGGGCGCAACGCCCGCTGGCAAAGGGGTACTGGGCGTCATTCCGGGCTCCATGACGGCGCCCGGCTTTATTGTACGGGGCCGCGGCGAGCGAGACTCCATCCAATCGGCCTCGCACGGCGCGGGCCGCCGCATGTCGCGCACGGAGGCCAAGAAAAACCTTTCCGAAGGCGACGTACGCCGCCACCTCCGCGACCATGGTATTGAGCTCATCGGGGGCGGACTAGACGAGGCCCCGATGGCCTACAAAGACATTCATCAAGTTATGGCGCACCAGCAGGACCTAGTAGATGTACTAGGCTCCTTCCTGCCCCGCATCGTGCGCATGGATGCCGGCGGCGGAGGTAAAAGCCGCTACGGCGGCGAATAGCTGCTTTTCAGGTAGGCTGCTCTGAAAAAGACTTTGTGAGCAGTTCCCCACCAATGCCCGGGCCCGAAGTGATGTTATGCTTTGGGTCCGGGCATTGGTGGGTTTAGCCCAAGCTTGCTGTACTAGCTCTTGTACAGCAGCCAACCTCAGATAAACGTCTAAACTCCTTCATAACTCTCTGGCTACCTGCATAAATATATCCTTGACACCGTAAAATATAGCTGGCTCTTTCCTTGACACCAGACAAAATTATATTTAAATTATGCAGTATATACAACTCGTCTGTACCTGGCCTGCACTCCTGTTCTCCCTACCCTTCCGCTACTCCCATGAAAAATATCCTGGTCCCCACCGATTTTTCTGCCGAAGCGCACAACGCCTTCGAAGTAGCCATGCAGCTGGCGCACCGGACGGCCGGGCGGGTTACGCTCCTGCACGTAGTGGAACTGCCCGAAACCGCCCGGTTTGCCTCCACCGGGGGGCTAGCGGGCGGCGGCGGCCTCAACAATGTATTTACCCTGAAAATGCTGCAGGTAGTAAAGCACCGCATGCACGAGCTGATAGATGAAGCGCACCACCTGGCCCCCGGGGTAAAAGTGCAGGAGTTGGTGCACACCACGCATACTACGGAGTTCGAGTCGGCGGTACTGGACACGATTCAGGAGCTGGATATCGATTTGGTGGTGATGGGCGCTCAGAAGCACAATTCCTGGCAGGAGTATTTCCTGGGCACTGATACCGAGCATATTGTGCGACGCGCACCCTGCCCCGTGCTCACGGTAAAACATCCGGCGCCGCATTTCGAGGTTCGGCACATTGTGTTTGCCTCAGATTTCTCGCCTGAAGCCGATAGCGCCATTCCTAGCCTGCGGCAGCTGCAGGAGATATTCCCCGACGCCCTGCTGCACCTACTGGACGTGGTGCCCTCTGCCGACCGCCACGAAGCCGCCCTGGAAAGCATACACTCCTTTGCGCAGCGGCACCAGCTCAAGCGCTACGAACCCGATGTATTTGATGCGCCCCGCGCCACCACTGGCATTCCTCGCTTTGCGGAGCAGGCCCACGCCGACCTAGTGGTGATGCTGACGCATGGCCGCACGGGGCTTAGCCACTTGTTGCAGGGTAGTGTTTCGGAAAGTGTAGCCCTGAACGCGGCGCAGCCGGTACTTACCTTCCACGCCCACTAGGCCTGCTAAAACCGCTTGCCTCACTTGGTACCTAACGGCAGGAGCCTCTCCCCTCTGCCGAACAGGTACTAGGTGGGGCTTTTTTATGAACCAGTTTTAAGTCGATACCACCCTAGTAGTTCCCCCCTACGCTCGCCGCCATCTATCTTTGCGGCTGCGCATGTCAGCTTATTCTTTGCTTTTCTTGCCGCTCACACCACCCTGAGCGCTGGCTGACTTGCTCTGCGCCGCCGCTTCCTAGCCGGGAGCGTGCGGCTTTTCTTTTGTCTTGTCTTGCCTTCCGTATGCCCACGTTCCTGCCTTATCTGGCACAATATAAAGTCAATCCTAAAAACGAAATCCTGGCCGGCCTCACAACGGCGTTAGCCCTAGTACCCGAGGTAGTAGCGTTTGCCTTGCTGGCGCATATTAGCCCGTTGGTGGGCATTGGCTCGGCCTTTATCATTTGCCTGCTTACCAGCTTGCTGGGCGGACGGCCGGGCATGATTTCCGGAGCCGCCGGCTCAGTGGCGGTAGTGATTGTGAGCCTAGTAGCGGAGCACGGCGCAGAGTACCTGTTTGCCGCCGTAGCCCTGATGGGCCTGATTCAGATTGGCGTGGGCGTGCTGCGGTTTGGCAAGTTTATCAGGCTAGTGCCGCAGCCGGTGGTGTTTGGCTTTGTGAACGGGCTGGCCATAATCATTTTCATGGCTCAGCTAGAGCAGTTTAAAACCCAAGATGCCGCCGGCACCGAGCACTGGCTTACGGGCACCCCGTTGCTGCTCATGATGGGCCTAGTAGCCCTTACCATGGCTATTGTGTATTTTCTGCCCAAGCTCACGAAGGCTGTGCCGGCCTCCCTCACGGCCATTATTGTGGTGTCGGCTCTCGTACTTTTGGGCGGGCTGGAAACCAAGTCAGTGGGTGATATTGCGTCCATTGCGGGCGGCTTGCCCCAGTTTCATCTGCCCCTGGTGCCTCTAACCTGGGAAACGCTGCGCATCATTTTTCCTTACTCCATCATCATGGCGCTGGTGGGACTTACGGAAAGCCTGCTGACGCTAACGGTGGTGGATGAAATAACCGACACCCGCGGCCGCGGCAACCAAGATTGCGTGGCGCAAGGCGTGGCCAATATCGTATCGGGCTTTTGCGGCGGCATGGGCGGCTGCGCCATGATTGGGCAAACCATGGTAAACCTGGAGTCCAGAGGCCGTGGGCGACTCTCGGGGGTAGTGGCGGCCGTGGCGCTGGCGTTGTTTGTGGTGGTGGGCTCTTCGCTAATTGAGCGGCTGCCGCTGGCGGCGCTGGTGGGCGTCATGTTTATGGTGGTGATTGGCACCTTCGAGTGGGCCAGCCTCCGGATTCTGCGCCGCATGCCGCTCACCGATGTGCTTGTGATGGTGCTGGTTACCCTCGTGACGGCCGTTTCCCAGAACCTGGCCTTGGCCGTATTGCTGGGGGTAGTGATTTCGGCGCTGGCTTTTGCCTGGGAAAACGCCAAACGCATTCGGGCCCGCAAGTACCTGGATGAGGCCGGCGTGAAATACTATGAAATCTACGGCCCGCTTTTCTTTGGCTCGGTGCAGGCCTTCACCGATAAGTTCGAGGTTGCCACCGATCCGGCTGAGGTAGTAATTGACTTTCGCGAAAGCCGGGTGGCCGATATGTCAGGCATCGAGGCCCTACACAAACTCACGGAGCGCTACCACAAGGCCGGCAAAACGCTGCACCTGCGCCACCTCAGCCCCGATTGCCGCCAGCTGCTACGCAATGCCGACGCCCTCATTGAAGTTAATATTGTGGAAGACCCGCTGTATGTGGTGGCCGCTGAGCAGTAGCCGGGGTTGGGCTCTCTGAAGTACCTAGGGGTATGGGTGGCACTACCTAGTGGGTTGCGGCATTGTCCCCGTGCGCTCGGTTCAGCTTCCGTATTTCACGCACCCAAAATCAGTTTTATTTCGCCGCTAACTACCTAGCAGTTAACAACTTTATTATGCTAACTTGATTGTTATGAAGCCGCCACGATGTAAGCAGGCTTGGGCGGCATTTTTCTCCTAACAATCAACCCCAATGCGTACCCAGTCCACAATTCGTCCTTCGGTAGCGTTGCAGCTCCACGAGGTTCCGGCCGGCCGGCGCCTGGATTTTGATACGCCGCGCGGCTTGTTTGCCTACCTCTATCGGCGTTATGGCCAGCAACCCTGGCAATGCATTGCCCGCAACGCCTGCAGTCCCCACATCGACCGCACTCCCCTGCCATCGTACACCATCCCCGAATACGTCGTCTGCTACTGTGATGCCGCCGGCGACATTAAGGCGGCTACCCGCATTGCCTCAGCCGCCTTTTCTGAAGTGCCTGGCCGCTCCGCACTGACCTAGCTTCTGTGCCCCTAGGCCCCTACGCAAAAAGCCCCGGCAACTCTTGCCGGGGCTTTTTGATTTCAGGCGGTTTAAGCCCTAGCGCTACCTAGGCAGCAGCTTACAGGTTTTTAAGCCATACCTCCCGCAGAGCCAGTTGGGCTGGCGTAGCGGCAGCGTCCTGCGTAAACACGTAGCGCTTCACCTCCTCAGTGCTGCCCAGCTTTACGCGCACGGTTTGCTCTTGCCCGTTACGGCTGATGGTGATAGGCAGCTCAGAGCCCGGCTGACGGCTAGAAACGCGGCGCAGGGCCGTAAAGTCGTTGCGCACGCCATCCACAGCCACTAGCTGGTCGCCAACCTGAATGCCGGCCGCTTGCGTTGGCCCGCCTACTTTAGTGAAGTACACGCTGGTTTCGCGGGGCGCGAGGCCTAGTGGCCCTAGCGTGGCCACCTGCTTACCCGTGTGCTGAATGGGCTCGTAACGAATGCCCACTTTGGCGTAGTACTCCTGTAAGGGCAGCGGCTCCGCGTTCTGGATGTAGCGCTTAAAGAAGTCCCCGATTTCGGGGTAGGTCATTTTGGTGAAATCCTGGAAGAAATTCTTCTCACTGATGGGTTTGCTAGGGCCATATTGCTTGGCAAGCTCTACCAGTACGTCGCGCAGGCCGCGCTTGCCACCGCTTAGCTCCAGGAGGCGCAAATCTAGGAGGCCGGCCGTGAGGGCGCCCCGCTGGTAGATGTTGCCGTACTGCTGCTGGCCTTCGTCGCTGAAAGAGTTCAGGCCCAGGCGGCTCAGGCTGTAGGTGGTATCGGTGCGGGTTCGGTCGTACTGCACTTTGTCGTGCAGCATGCTCAGGTAGTCATCCAGAGGCACCAAGCCGCCGCGCAGCTGCATCATGTGCGAGGCCCACTCCGTGGTGCCTTCATACAGCCAGAGGTGCTCCGAGCCCGTGGGCTCCACAAAATTGAAGCGCTCAATTACCTCAGAGTGGATGTTGAGCGGCGTCATCACGTGAAAAAACTCGTGGGCGGCAATATCCACTACCCCCTGCGCCGACTCCGGCGTGAGCGGCGTTTCGCGCAGCACATACTCAGAGCTATAGGAATGTTCCCAAGCTCCTGCCGAGCGGTCGGCGAAGTGGTACAGGAAAGCATAGCGCTGCACGGGCAGCTGGCCCCCAAAAAAGCTTTGGGCGGCGCTCAGCATTTTTTGCATGTAGCCCAGCAGCGGCTCGGCCTGCACCTTGTCGGTAGCGGAGTAGCAGTACAGGGCCACATCGGCGTTGCCTAGCTTGGTGCTTGCCTCCGTCAGACGGCCTAGTAAAATCGGCGAGTCAACGGCGTGGTCGTAGTTCTGGAGGTTGTAGTAGCCATCTTTATCGGTTACCAGCACCGAGCCCGCTTTCCAGCCGCTGGGGTATTCCAGCTTCAGGCGCAGGGGCTTATCCTGCATGCCCTGGGGGTAGCCCAACAAGGTTTGCCCGTTGAGCAAGGCATGGTCGGTTTCCAGCGAAGAGCCGCACATGCGGTAGATGTTGTGCTCCTTTACTTCCGTATCCCAGGTTTCGGCAATAGTGTACCGGATTTCGCGGGTTTTCTCGGGCTTGCTCAGCTGCCACTGGTTCGTGGAAATTTGCTTGGCTTCCAGCGGTTTGCCTTTGTCGTCGAAGGCTTGGAAGTTGCTCACGAAGCGGCCCATGTCCATTACCTGGTAGGTGCCGGGCGCGGTGGCTGCAAACTGATACACGGCCTGGTTTTTCTTGAGCTTGGGCAGTTGCAGCTTCACCTGAAAGGCGTTGCTGTTGGTGGCCGGGTCCATGCTCACGGTGTAGGTCAGTTCACGCGGGGCCTTGGCCAGTACCGGGGCCGCCAGGGCCAGAAGCGCGGCCACAGCGGCCGGGCGGAAAAAAGAAGTCATTCGGGAGGAAAGCATGAAAAGTGAGGATGGGCTACTGACGCGCAAAGCCAAGGCCGGTTGCGCCGGAAAGCACGAAGCTACAGGATTGCATGGCAACCGCCTTAGAGCCGACTCAACATAACTTCGCTCGCCCATTAGAGTACATAGAAGTGGGCTTGGCCCTGGTTTCGCTTTCCACCCCTATCATTACTCACGCCATGCACAGCACCCCTCCCGATTCGAACCCTACCCAACTGATCCGGTACCGGTTACAGATTTCGCCCTTATCCAGCCAGGAAAACATTGGCCAGGCTCGGCAGGTACTCACTGGCCTGGGCCTGGTGGTTGACCTGCTGGAAGCTGGCGAGGCGGAAGTAGCCGTGGCAGCCATCGACCCCGGCAAAGAAGCTATTGTTAAGGCACTTACCGCCGCCGGATTTACCGTGGCGGATATCACCGCCGAAAGCAGCTAGGCGCCTAGGTTACTAGCCTCGCCGCATTACGTAAGCGCCCCTCCAGCCTCGTGCTGGCAGGGCCCAGGCAGGCTACAACACAACATTTAAAGTACAAGAGCAGTATTTGGTACTTAAGTTGTGCTCAGAGCCACCTTTAGTGAGTTGATCTTCTGGCTTTTTGCTGCGTGTTATTGTGCCTGAACCTACTCCTGCTTCTGCCTTTAGTATCCCGGATGCAGAGGATATTTTCGCGGCGAACGACCTGTTACAAGGCATTCTGGATATTTCCCTCACCGGAATAGCCCTCTATCATCCGCTGTATGCGGCGGCTGGTACCGGCGAGATTGTGGACTTCCGGATTGTGCACCTCAACCCGAAAGCTCAGCAGATGCTGCAGTTGCCGGCCCAGCCGGCCCAAACGTATCTGGAGCTGTTTCCGCACACCCAGCCTACCGGCGTTTTCGAGTTTCACTGCCAAGCGTTCCGCTCGGGCAAGCCGGAGTATTATCAGATTAACTACCAAGGCGACAACCTAGATAACTACTTCCATTTGGCCGCGCGGCGCGTGGGCGAAGGGCTGGTAGTGAGCTTTACCGATACGGCCGAGCAGACGCGCACCTCCGTGGAGCTGGCCCTGCGCGAAAGTCAGCGCCGCGAAAAAGCGGCCCGTGCCGAAGCCGAAGCGCAGCGCAACCGTCTGCACCACCTGTTTATGCAGGCCCCGGCCATGATTACCATTTTCGAGGGCCCGGAGCACGTTTTCACGCTTGTTAATCCGCTGTATCAGCAGCTGGTAGGCACCCGGCCGTTGCTAGGCAAGCCCATTCGGGAAGCCATGCCCGAGCTGGCCGGCCAGCCTATATTTGAGCTGCTGGATGAGGTGTACCGCACCGGCGAAACGTACTTCGCTACCGAGATGCTGGTTCAGCTCGACCACAACAACTCCGGGGTGCAGGAGCTGGAAAAGCGGTACTACAACTTTATTTACCAGGCAACGCGCAATCTGGAAGGTGCCATTGACGGCATTCTGGTATTTGCCTACGAGGTAACTGTGCAGGTATTGTCCCGGCGCCGCGTAGAGGAAAGTGAGCAGCAGCTGGCCGCTACCAACGAGGAGCTGGCGGCTGCCAATGAGGAGCTACTATCGGCCAACTCCGAAATTCTGAATAACAACGTTGAGCTTGAAAACCGGGTAGCAGCCCGCACCAAGGAAAGCCTGGCGGCCCACGCCGAGGCCGAGCGGCAACGGGCCCGGCTAGAGCGGTTTTTCATGCAGGCGCCGGCGGCCATTTGCGTGCTCGATGGTCCGAACTTCGTGTTTGAGCTGGTAAACCCGGGCTACCAGCAGCTGTTTCCGGGGCGGCGGCTAGCGGGGTTGCCTACCTTGGAGGCACTGCCCGAGCTGAAAGACCAGGCCATATACCGGAACCTGCGCCACGTGTACGAAACGGGCGAAACCCACGAAGATCAAGCTCTACTTGTGCCGGTAGCCCGCTACGAAGAGGGCCCTATTGAAGAGCTGTATTTCAACTACATCATTCAGGCCCGCTATGATGAGCAGGAGCGGATTGATGGGGTGCTGGTGTTTGCCTACGAGGTAACCGACTTGGTGCTGGCGCGCCGGCAGGTGGAGCAACGCGAAATGGAGTTCCGCACGCTCACCAATGCCATTTCCAACCAGGTCTGGACGGCCAGCTCTACCGGTGAGGTAGAGTACCATAACGAGCAGTGGATCTCGTTCACGGGCAGCCAACCAGAACAAGGCATTGGCACGGGCTGGATGGACTTCTTTCATCCGCAGGATTTGCCCACTATGCGTCGGCTCTGGAACGTGTCTCTGCAAACCGGGCAGCCTTACCAGGTAGAAGCCCGCCTACGCCGCACCGATGGCCGGTACCGCTGGTTTCTGGTACGGGCCCTACCCCTGCGCGATGAGCAAGGCACCCCGCTGAAGTGGTTTGGCACCAACACCGATATTCATCAGCAGAAAGAGTTGACGGAGGCCTTGCAGCTAGCAAGCCAGAAGCTGGCCACCTCTAACAAGGAGCTACGCCTAGCCAACGACAAAGCCCAAGCCGCCAATGCCCAGTTGGGCCTTACCAACGAGCACCTGACGCGCATCAACCAAGACCTGGACAATTTTGTGTACACCGCCTCGCATGATTTGCAGCAACCGGTGCACAATATGGCCGGCGTGTTCGAGGAGCTCAAGCGCACTGCTACCTTCCACGACCCCGATGCGGAGCGGTTGATGACCATGTTTGAGGAGGCGTTGCACCAGATTCAGGGCACCATTCAGGGGCTGGCGCAGGTAGTGCAGGCCGAACGCCAGAATCAGGAATTCCCCATTGAAGCCGTTGATTTACAAAAGCTCACCGAAAGCATTATTCAGAGCATCGGCACCCAGGCTACGGAGCGAAAAGCTGAGTTTAAGCTTGACTTTAAGGTAGTACCCGCCTTGTTGTTTGCCCGTCTCAATCTGCAAAGCATTCTGTACAACCTAATCAGCAATGCCCTGAAGTATTGCCACCCCGATCGGCCGCCGGTAGTGAGCGTAACCACCCGCCTCACTGCGGCTGGCAGCCCCTTGCTGCTGGTGCAGGATAATGGCCTAGGCCTTGATTTAAGCCGATTCGGGCCTGACCTGTTCCAGATGTTCCGGCGCTTCCACGACCATGTGCCCGGTTCAGGACTTGGCCTCTACCTCGTAAACCGCATTGTGCAGCAGGCCGGCGGCCACATTGAGGTGAGCAGCACCCTGGGCAGCGGCACCACTTTCCGGATTCATTTGCCGGCTGCCTTGCTGCCCGGCTAAGGTACTAGGGTCCTGGCTGTGGCAAACCGGTTTCGGCTCTGCAACAGCCTAGTACCTACCGGTCTTTCATGGGGTCGTGGCCCCAGTTCATAAGTGAATAGCGCCAGCGCGACGTTTCCACGTCAGACTTGTCGTGCGGACCTTGGGCTAGGTGGCGGCTGATGTAGCTGTGTACTTTGTGCATGTGCTGCTCGTCGGCCTCCGTGAAATCGGCTTTCTTTTTGCGCAGAATCCGCACAATCTCCTCGCCCGAATGATGCCCAATGCTGGTACCGTCGCCGCTGTCCTGCCCCACTGCCTTAGAATCGGGAGTTTTCAGCCACTTTTCCAGCTCAGCAGTAGTCATATTAACATCGCGCTTGAAGTCGGCGTAGATGTCATCGGAAGCGGTGCGTTTGGTTGCCATTGGCGGAAAGGTAAGGGCTAGGAAAAGGCAGCGCGCCACAAGGGCGCCATTTGCTTCTCAACGGTAACCTTCCCTGCACGGTTGCTTGCCAAGCCGCTTTGGCTAGTTGCACCATCCTGCCAATTGGGCGGTTGGCGCCAGCAACCCACCTAGTCTTCAGGATACTGTCCCGCGCATACCATCAGTCCGGTTCAGGTTCTCGTATTTCTGGCCGTTCACCAAGAACTCGCGCAGACGGTTGATGTGCTTCTTTACTTCTTCTAGCTTTTCTTCCTGCTGCACGCTCCAGTAGCCTTCGCCGCGCACTGCCATGCTGGTTAGCAGGATTTTGCGCTCTTCCATCATGCGCAGCGCCACCCACAAGGTTTCCTCCAATGACTGCTGCGACTCTTTCAGCAGGCTATCCGCCGTAAAGGAGTGGCCGGTATGGCAGCGGTAGCGTAGCATTTTGCCTTGGTTCAGCTCCCAGAGCGCCCCGCCGCAATCAGGGCAGGTAAGCGGAATCTGGTGCCCGATTTTGGTTACTTCCTCCGTAGTTCCCATAACACGCTCGGCAATTGAGGCTTCAATTATCAAATCCTGCGGTATCGATACGGCACCTGGCTCAGCTATCGGCCTTGTCACTAACTCAGCCAGCAAACTGCCCATTGAGTCCAGGGGCTCTACGAAGTCAACGGCTACTCCGCGCAGCGCAGTTTCCGGCATGCTCGGGAACTCGGCATCGGCAGGGTCTTGCACCACGGCCGTACCACCGCAGCGCTTAATAAACTCAAGCCCGGCGGTGCCATCGTGCAGCATGCCCGTCAGGACTACTCCTATGGCGTTGGGGCCGTAGGCAACGGCGGCGGACCGAAACAAGGCGTCGGCGGCCGGGCGATAATTGTTCTCACGCGGACCTTTCGTAACCAGCAGATGGTTGTCTTTGATGAGCAAGTGCCGGTCAGGAGGGGCTAAGTACAGGTGCCCGGCCTTAATGTGCACGTGGTGCCGAGCCAGTTGGCACGGCATAGAGGTATGAAAATTAAGCCGGTTCACCAGCGGTTCGCCGGTAGAATCGGGCGAGAGGTGCTGTACAACCAACACCGCTGCGGGCAAGGAGGCATCAAGCTGAGCTACTAACCGCGTCAGGGCTGGCATGCCGCCCGCCGAGGTTCCAATGACAATTAGGAAAGAAGGAGTGCCGGACACAAAAAACAGAGCTAGAGAGAATGAAAAACTACGCTGAAGCCGGAGTCTGGAAGTCAGCCATATACTACGTGTATTCGATCACTGAGGCTTTGGTTGAGCTTCTATTTCCACGGAAAAAATGCCTACTTACCAAAGTCCGACTAGTAAATAGATAGCTTTGACCTAAGGCTGCCCCCCTTCTTTGGCCAGCTACCCGAAGCATGCTCGTCGGGCCGAATTTCTTTGCACATGAACTCAGATGCTCCCCAGAGCCCGGCTGAAGACGGGCTGCTTGCTACTAGCTCCGTTGAGGAGGCGAACCTGGCACCTGCCGGCGCTTTAGCCAAACCCAAAGCGGTACCGCTTGCCATTGATAAATTTCCGATTGTAGCGCTGGGTGGCTCGGCGGGTGGCATTGAGGCGCTTGAGCGGTTTTTCAAACATCTGCCGGCTACCAACGGAATGGCTTTTGTGGTAGTGATGCATCTGCTGCCAACGGCCAACGGCCACTTGCCGGAGGTACTGCAGCGCTTTACTGCTATGCCCGTGGAGGAGGTACAGGAAGGAACCCGCCCGGTGCCCAACCATGTGTACGTCATTCCGCCGAACTACGACCTGAGCCTGCTCCAGGGCCGGTTTGTGCTGCTGACTCCCACGATGCCGCAAGGGCACCACTTGCCCATCGACTTCTTTCTGCAAACGCTGGCCAAAGATGTCCGCGACCGGGCCATCTGCATCATCTTCTCGGGGTTGGGCTCTGATGGCACCCTAGGCCTGAAGCTCATCATGGAAAACTACGGCATGGTGATGGTGCAGGATCCCGAAACGGCGGCCTTCGACTCCATGCCGCGCTCGGCCATGGCCACGGAGTTTGTAGACTTTGTACTGCCTCCTGAACTGATGCCAGCTAAGCTGCTGGAGTACGCCGAGAGCCCGCTGCACCTGCGCCCTGCCCGCAACCTAGCAGACGGCACCATGCCCGCTCAGGCCCTTCAAAAGATATTTCTGCTCATTCGGGCGCAAACCGGCCACGACTTCAGTTTTTACAAGCGCAACACCATGTTTCGGCGCATTGAGCGCCGCATGGCATCGCACCAAATCAAGGAGTTTTCGCACTACGTGCGCTTTCTGCAGGAAAGCCCCCAGGAGGTAGAGCACCTGTTTAAGGAGCTGCTGATTGGCGTAACCAAGTTTTTCCGCGACCCGGAAGCCTTCGACAGCCTGAAGCGCCACCTGCTGCCCATGCTACGCGAAAAGGAAACCGGCAGCACCATTCGGGTGTGGGCGCCCGGCTGCTCTACCGGCGAAGAAGCCTATTCCTTGGTCATGACCTTGCAAGAGTGCCTGGATGAGCTGGCAGCCAACCGCTACCTGAAAATTCAGCTGTTTGCCTCCGACATCTCGCCCGAAGGAGTTGAGTTTGCCCGCCAAGGCTCCTACCCCGAAAACATTGCGGCCGATGTAAGCCCCGAACGGCTGCAACGCTTTTTCACGAAGCAGGAAGGGCGCTACCAAATTCGGAAGGATGTGCGCGACATGGTGGTGTTTGCCCTGCACAACATTCATAAGGATGCGCCTTTCACGAAGCTGGACTTACTCACCTGCCGCAACCTGCTTATTTACCTGAGTGCTGAGCTGCAGCGCAACTTACTGCCGGTATTTCACTATGCCCTTAACCCCGGCGGCATCTTGTTCCTAGGCCCCAGCGAAAACATAACCGGCTTCCAGGACTTGTTTCAGCCCCTGGACCTGAAGTGGAAGATTTCGCGCCGCTCTGACTCCGCTACGCCTTTGCCCAGGCTGGCCAATTTTCCATCTTCTCTGGCCCGGCACCCCAGCTTGCCCTCGGCCCCTAGTGCGCTTATGTCATCATCCGTATCAAGCCGCCCCGAGGGCGGTGCATTCGCCGCGTTAGTGCAGAAGACGTTGTTGCGCGCGTATGCCCCACCGGCCGTGGTTATCAACAGCAAAGGCGAAATACTGTACGTAAATGGGCGTACGGGCAAGTACCTGGAGCCGGCGCCTGGCCTCAGCGGCATGAACCTCTTCGATATGGCCCGCGAAGAGCTCACCTTTGAGCTGGGCGAAGCCGTGCACCGCGCCACTGAAACCCGCCAGGATGTGATGGTGGAGAACGTGCGGCTGAAAACGGAAAGCGGCCAGCAGCTGGTACGCCTTTCTGTAAAGTTTCTAGATGAGCCCAATGCCCTTTCCAGCCTCCTGATGGTGGTGTTCGAGGACCAGCCTACCCCTCGCCGGCTGCGCAAGGCCGCAGGCAGCCGCTACACCCCCGACCTGAGCCGCGACGAGGTGGTAGCGGCCCTGGAGAAAGAGCTGCACTACACTAAGTACCGCCTGCAAACCTCCCTGGAAGAAATGGAAAGCTCTCTGGAGGAAATGAAAAGTATCAACGAGGAGCTGCAATCGGCCAACGAGGAGCTGCAAAGCACCAATGAGGAGGCCATGACCAACAAGGAGGAAATGCAGAGCCTTAATGAGGAGCTGATGACCATGAACATGCAGTACCTCTCCAAAACGGAGGAGCTCTCAGAAACGGCCAACGACATGAAAAACCTGTTGGACGCCACCGAAATTGCCATCATTTTCCTCGACAATGACATGGCCATTAAGCGGTTTACGCCGCCCGTAGAGCGCATTATTCACCTCATGCCCACCGATGTGGGCCGCCCCTTGCTGCACTTTGCCTCCAACCTGCGCTACGAGCATTTGCTGCGCGACGTACGCCAGGTGCTGGACCGCCTCACGAGCATTTCTACCAATATCCAGACGACGAGCGGCGAGTGGTACACCATGCGCATTCTGCCCTACCGCACCCTCGATAACTACATCAGTGGCGCCGTCATTACGTTTACGGATGTAACAGGGCTTAAGAAGCTAGAAGAGCAATTGCAGGAAGCGGCTCGCTCGGCGGAAAGCATAGTGGAAACCGTACGCGAGCCCCTGCTCGCCCTTGATCGGGAGCTGCGCGTGCTCACCGTTAGCAAGGCCTTTGCCGATACTTTTCAGGTAGTGCCAGAGAAAGTGCAGGGCCAGCCCTTTACCTCGCTTTGCAACGGCGCCTGGGATACGCCAGCGCTACGGCAGCAGCTAACCGACCTGCTCAACCCAGCCTCCGAAACCACCCGTATTGAGAAGCTGACCATAGAGGCCAACTTCCCACACCTGGGGCGCCGGCGGGTGCTGCTGTACGGGCGCGCCATTCTGCGCGGCGGCCACCAAACCGACCGGGTGCTACTAGGCATCGAATCGGTGGAAACCCTCCCCTAGCCTGGCCGGCATTACGCTCACTTTCTGCCCTAGTAGCCGAAGCTGACCGATTGATGTGTAACGCCGTACCTACGCTAGCGTAGCATCCTTACGTACTAGCCTAGCCCTTACTCCTTCTCCACCTTCCACCGCTATGTCTGAACTCGAACCCGGGTTATACCACCAGCATCAGCCCCTGGACTTGCAGGCCGCCTTGCGCGACCTACGAAACCGGGCCGAGCGACGCCAGTTGGTTACCCATAGCCTGCCACCCGATGCCTCGCCGGATATTCAGCGGCTAGTGCAGGACTTGCAGGTGCATCAGATTGAGCTGGAAATGCAGTATGAGGAGCTGCTGCTAGCCCAGTCGGAAGCTCAAGCCGCCAGTACCCAGTACATGGAGCTCTACGACTTTGCACCGGTAGGGTACTGCACCATTGGCCCCGATGGCACCCTTCTGCAGCTCAACCTGCGCACCAGTCAGTTGTTCGGGATGGTCCGCCAACAGCTGCTAGGCCGCCGTCTGGCCGTGTTTGTGGCCCCAAACAAGCGCAACGCCTTTGCTGATTTTCTGGCCACCATTCTGGAGCGGCAAGAGCGCCAGATGCTGGCCACCGAAATGCACCGCGAGGACGGCACGTCGTTTTACGCCCGGCTGGAAGGTAGCGCTGCCACCAACCGGGAGGGCCAGCAGGTATGCAACCTTGCCCTTATTGATATAACGGAGCAGTACCAGGCACGCCGGGAGCTGGAAATGAGTGAGCGGCGCTTCCGGTTGCTGTTCAACCAAAACCAGGATGGCATGCTGCTCATGCGCGACAACCGGTTTGTAGATTGCAATGGCGCAGTGCTGCGGATGCTGGGCATTTATGACCGCAGCCAGCTGCTCGGTCAGCACGCATCGGCGTTTTCGCCAGAGCGGCAGCCCAATGGCCGGCTTTCCTTTACCCAGGCTCAGCAGTACTGGGATGAGGCCATCCGGAACGGGCATTGCCGCTTTGAGTGGTGCCGCAACCGGAGCTCCGGGGAGCAGTTCTGGGAAGACGTGCTGCTGACCGCCATTCCAGAAACTGATGGTTTTTTGGTGCACGCCGCCTGGCGCGACATCACCAAGGAAAAGGAAGCGGCTAGGCGCATTCAGGAAAGCGAAGAACGGCTCCAAATGGCCTTAGCAGCTTCTGAAACCGGCGTCTGGACGATAGAATACGCCACGAGTACGGTGTACTGGGATGCTCGCAGTCGAACTATTTTTGGCCACCCAGAGGGGCCCAATCCGGCGCCGTATGAGCTATTGCAGGCCGCCTATCACCCCGATGACGCCGCCGACATTACCATGGCCCTGCAGCAGTCAGCTGACGACCACCTGCCCCTCGACCTGAAGTACCGCATTCTGTGGCCCGATGGCTCGGTGCGCTACATCTCGGCGTTTGGCAAGGTAGAGACCGGCCCGGGCGGGGAAGCGCAGCGTTTTGTGGGGCTGATGCGCGACATCACGGCCCGCCGGAAGGATGAAGAAGAGCTACACTACAAAAACCGATTGCTGGAGCACATTCTGGCCAACCTGCCCGTTATTCTTTCGCGTTTCACTACCCAAGGCAAGTACCTGGAAATGGCCGGCAAGGGCCTGCGCCGTATTGGCCTGCCTGATAATGCTGTGGTAGGGAAAAACATTTTTGAGGTATTCCCTACCATTGCGGAGCCCATTCGGCATCTGCTCTCCGGCCAGCAAATTTCCTTTCTGGATGAGCAGGTGTACAACGGAGAACGGGTATCGTTCCAGAAATACGGGTTCTTTGACACGCAGCGCCAGCAGGGCGTTATCTTCTCGATTGACGTAACGGAAGCTGAGCAGCGCCGGGCCCAGCTGGAGGTAGAAAAGGAATTCACGAAAAGCCTGCTCAACAGCACCATTGATGCCGTAGCGGCCTTAGACACCAACCTCCGGACGACCGCCTGGAACACTACCGTAGCCGATATCCTTAGCCGCACCGAAGCCGACGCCCTCGGCCGTCCGTTTGCGGAAGTACTGCCCGGCATAGCCGACGACCCCAAGGCCATGGAGCTGTTGCAGCTGGCCCTGCAGGGGCAGGCCACGGAGTACCCCAACTGGCCCGGCCGCCACCGGCCCATGATCATGGACCTGAACTTTGTGCCCCTGTACACGCAAGGCGCCCTGAGCGGTGTGTTGCTGATGGCCCGGGACGTAACAGAGCGCAATGCCCTGCAAGCCCAGGCCACCAGCCTGAAGCTGCGGCGGCAGCAAGAAGTACTTTCAGCTATTTTGACTACGCAGGAAGAAGAGCGCCGCCGCATTGCGGAAGGGTTGCACAACGGCGTTGGGCAGCTGCTGTACGCCACCAGCCTCCACCTCGACAGCCTGCCCCCTTCCGAGGAAGCAAAAACCAGCAAAAAGTTGCTCAAGGAAGCTATTCAGGCCACCCGGAAAATCTCCTTTGAGCTGACGCCCAGCATCCTGGAAGACTTTGGCTTGAGCTCGGCGCTACAGGAGCTGGTAAAACGGATACCGCCGCAGGTTTTGGCTACTACCCTGAGCATGCCGGGCCTGCGCGAGCGTCTTAGTCCGGCCATGGAAACGGTGGTATACCGGGCCGTGCAGGAGCTGCTCAACAACGTGATGAAGCACGCTAAAGCCCACAAAGTTAACATCAGGATAACCCGCTCCGATGACACGCTGAAGGTGCAGGTAAAGGACGATGGAATTGGGTTTGACCCCGATACCACCAACCGCCAAAGTCAGGGACACGGCATTGGGCTGGCCGGCATCCGCACGCGCGTGCATCTGCTGGGCGGCACCATTGAGGTTACGTCGCGCCCCGGTAAAGGCACCGCTATTCTGCTCACATTTCCGGTAGCAGAAAAAGCATAGCCACTAGGCCTCAGAAAAGCGCAAACCCACCGGTACCCAATTCGGGCCATCAGGTGGGTTTGCGCCTTTCTGAGGCCTAGTGGCTGCAGGTGTTGTGCTGCTGGATGAAAGCTACTGGCCACGTTCCATAGTTTCGGCAACTGGCTGGCCTGGAGGCAAAAAATTGAAGTAGGGCAACTACTGTTCTGGCACTTAGAACATAGCCAAGGCTTAGTACTCACGCCAGATGGCCAGCACCCAGGTCAGCAGAACAGGCGAAGCTGCAGGAGCTATGGCCTATTGCTTTATCCTCTTCATTATCCTGGGTTGGCGAAGAGCAGTGCGCGATTTTATACTACCTCAGCGTGAACCTGTTAGCTCCTTATCTAACAGTGCATTACACAATCAACTCAGTATAAATAGCCAGAAATAATAAGGTAAATCAGTAGAAGCTGGGCCATAAATCAGTAGAAATACCGGATCCTAAGAAACGGGCTTTGCGTTTAAGCACCAGTTAGTTAGCTACCAGCAACTAATTTTTCTCTCGCTCCTGTACCACCTGCTATGCTAACACTGGCTACTTCTCCTTTACACCTACTTCTAGTACCTACTGGCCGTCGCTTGGATTTTGCGCTGGTTCCGGGTTGTTCCGCTTCCATTTACCGTCGTTGCCAGTGTCAGGGCTGGGAATGCGTGGCGCAGGATGCCCGTAGCCCGTTCCTGGATCAGGAACGGCTCCCAACGGATGCGGCCCCAGAGTACATGGTGCGCTTCCGCAACTGCCAGGACCTGTCCACGATTTCATCTCGGGTTGTGCAGGCTCATCCGATGGGACTGCCGGCTGGCCCGAATTGGGTAACCTTGCATTAACCCTGCATACCTCGCCCGTAAGTTCACTAGGTTCCCCGACCTAACAGACAACGGCCCCATTGCTAACAGCAGCTACCTAGTAGTTGCCGGCAATGGGGCCGTTATTAGTTAGGTGGCTTGCTACTTTCTACTGACGAGTTAGCTTGGTGGTGGTGCGCTGCGTACCCTGCTGCACCGAAAGGCCATACACCCCGAGCGGCAGCTGGCTTACTTCCGGCAGCGAGACAACCGAAACGCCTTTTTCCACCTGTACTGAGCGGTTCAGTACAATCCGCCCCAGGCCATTGGTGCAGGTGATGATGGCGGCACCGCCTTCCTGAGAATTGATTTGCAGATTTACTTCCTCCAGAAACGGATTGGGCCACGCCTGCACGGCTAGCTTTGCTGCTGTTCCGGTGGTGTTCACGGCTAGCACGGAGGAATAGTGGGCCGTTTCATCCGCGTCTGCCTGCTTTAGGCGGTAGTATAGTAGGTTGCCCGAAAAGTCAGACTGGTTATCGAGCCAGGAGTAGGTAGTGCGCTGATTTGCATTACCCTGGCCGGCTACCTTGCCCACTGCCCGAAACGTGCGCCCGTCAGTGCTCACCTGCACCTCGAAGTAGGCATTCTGAAACTCAGTGGCCGTTGCCCACCGCAGCAGAATACCGTTCTGCTGACTAGCAGCGGTAAAGCTAAGTAGCCCAACAGGCAGCGGCGCCGTGCTCGAGCTCAGTTCTACCGCCCCAATATTCCCTAGTACCCCCGAAGCCGGCGTAGCAGTCCCAAAGAAGTCACGCGGGCCGGGCGAGGTATTGAACTCACTCTGCAGGTTTAGCCCCTTGCCAATAACCGTGGAGCCCGACTGCAGCTTATACGCATCCCAGGAGGTTTGCAAGGAGCGGTTTTGCGCACCGCTGAGCGTGCCGCCACTACCAGGGCTAATGAAGCCGGGATCTTGGTTTACTCCTACTGCCCGCGTGCCTACTTTTTCCTGGCTGGTAGCGCTTTGCCAAGCGCTGAGGCTAGTAAACATGGTTCCGCCCCATTCAATGTTTAAAGGCGTCTCTGTACCCCAGTAGCAATTACCCTGGAACTGAATGTTGCTGGTAGACAACGCTTGCACCTGCGGAATACCGCCGGTGGTTTGAAAAATGTTGTTGCGAACAGTAATGTTACTTACGCCGCCGCTGGAAAGGTAAAACGCTTTGGCTTTCGTGTTATCGGTGGCGGGCGTCAGGTACACCGTGTTGTTGTGAATGGACGCCCGCTGGATACCGCCGTTTGCCCCCGATGACCATAGCATAATGGCTCCTTGGCCATAGCGGCGGGCATCGTTCTCGCTGATATTGTAGCGGATGGTAAGGTCGTGCATGGCCGGAGCCCCGCCGAATTGCGCCAACAGATACCCAGCGCCATCGTTGTCGTGGGAGTAGTTGTATTGCATCACCGAGTTGGTGCAGCCACCGTCCAGGTCAAATCCGCCGCCATCATGCGCCAGCCCCGACCGGTTGTGGTGCGATTCGCAGTCCTGAATCACAAGGTTGTTGCACAGCCAGCCCCAGATACCCACTGGACCACCGCTTGGGTTGCTGTTGAGCCAGCCGTTGTTATATGCCTCACACTGCTCAACCAATACGCCATCGATACCTGCCAGCAAAATTCCACTTCCCGTATGGGTGTTCGTGACGTCTTTGCGGCCAGAATTGTCATAGGCTTTGCAATTGCCCACATACCAGCCTTTGTGGCTCATTTTGGGGTAGGCGCTGTAAGAGGAAATGCCAGCCTCCCCGTTTGCATGGGCTTGGCAATTGGTAATCAGCACTTCATCGTAGCCGCTGGTGGCTTTAGAGCTGCCTAGAATAATGCCTGACCGAAGGTAGCCGCTCACATCTAGGCTATCCAGCACAATGTGCCGCAACCGCTTGTCGGCTATGTCAGTAGTAAAGATCACCCCAGAGTTACCATTTGTCAGGCGGCCGGATCCTACAAACTTCAACCTACGCAACTCAATGCCACCTACTTCTGGAGCATAGAAGCCATGGCTGTTGCCACTGCTGATGGTAGCCGAGCCGGTACCATATGACCCAATGATGATGGGAGCTGTTTCACTACCACCGCTTTGGAGCCAAAGGGACCCGGTGAAGGTTTCGCCCCCTTGAAACAATATCCGGTCGCCGGGCTGAAACTGAGCTGCATTCACTCGGCTAATTGTTTGCCAGGCAGTGGCAGCTGATACTCCCGAGGCAGCATCATTTCCGACCGGACTAATGTAATATGTCGTAGCCAGTGCCACGGACGAACTAACTAAACAAGAAACAAATACTAGTAGTAAAAGTACAATTCTCATACGCATCACGAAGCTGTCTGGAACACAGTTGCAATACTATGAAAAGAGATGAAGTATAAAAATATGAATGTTTTTCAAAGATTTATAACGCAATTAAGGCTTACTAGAGTCAAATTATCCAAATAAGTAATTACAATATAACCAAGAGATTAAGTATCTATTTTTAATATTTAATCATCAGAAAAGTTACACTTCCTACATAACACGACGGTAGAAAGGAAGTATGCTTTTAACAAGAGTGATGATTTTTGCCTCAGACACTGTATTTAACATAAAGGTAGATGCTGTTACGGCACTTAATTAGTTAATCTGGCAATAACGTCTCGGCTTGTATGCTTGCCAGCCGCACATGGGCACATAGGCCGCCCTTGGGCGGCTAGGCCTATTGCACGTAAAAAGGTACGTTGGCAGTAGCTATACTTCCCTTCCCATCTGATACAGTTACTGCCAACCGGTACGGTCCTGGCTGCTGAGGTGCCTTAATAACGGCCTGTACACCACTAGCCTGCACACAGTTCTCAACCGCATCGGGAGCCGTATTCTGCCTCATATCAGGAAACACTTCCCAAACTACTGTGAGCGAGTCATTTTCGGGGTCAGAAACCAAAACCATAGCCTCATGCTCTGAATTACGTACCAGACGCCGGCCATTGCGCACACTAGCTTCCGCAAACAACAAACCCGATATCCGAGGAGCCAAGTTACCCGGTGCCTTCCCAGACCACAGTTCCTGCATCACATCCACAGTTTCTGTTTTTTCGCCAGTAGGGGCAAACAAACTAAACCAGGTTGAAGTGTACTCATATTTATTGCCCCAGAAGAAGACATACGCACCTAAACACGTCGCTGGGTTACCCAGCACGGCCTGAGTATACCGCTCACGAGTGAACGATGCTTTTTCCGTACTGCTTTGTTCGAACGCCGCCTTCCAGCCCGTTTTGCGCGACTCCCAGTAGCCTCTGGCCCCGAATTCCGTTACTGCATATGGTCCGGTCCAGGCCTTTGCCTGTAGCCTTTGTTGCAGGCCAGTCAGGTTTCCAAAGGCATTGATGCTCACAAAATCTAGGTCAGGACACAGGCGCTTTACCCGCTCAAGATTTTCAAGTGTACTAGTAAGAGATGTAGTTACAGGATGATAAGGGTCTAGCTCATGGAGCATCCTGGCAACATCATTTATTGCCTTATATAGATGAGGATTAGCGGACTCCAGGTTAATCTCATTGCCCACATCCCAGGCAAGCAACGCAGGGTGGTACCGATATTTGAGCACCTGCTGCCGTAGTTTCTCCTTCTGCTGGGCTACTTGCTCTTTGTTATAGTAATCGAAATGCTTCGACTCGTGCTCCATCCAGAGTCCCAGCATAACAGTTAAACCTTGGTGGTGCGCTTCTGCCATTCGGTCGTCGGCATAGTCAGCAGACCATAACCGGACAGAGTTTCCGCCGGCCGCTTTTAGCTGTTCATAGCGTTGCAACCCGGCACCTCCCTTAATAAAGTAAGGCTTTCCTCCACGTAGGAGTTGGTACCCTTGGGGTGTATGCACCAGTTTTACAGGCACAACTCCTTCAGGTGGCGACTGGCTTTCAGGTTCTTCTCTTGGGTTGCAACCTACTGCCAGATAAATAGTCAGAACTGAAAGTAAGGCATTCCGTATTAGGCGTTTGCAAATGCCTGACAAAAGCAGTGTTGGTTTTTGCATTGGAGTATGCAGTAGTTAAAAATATAAGTTTTAATAGAAATTATTAAAACTTAGAACTTTGAGCGTACGCAAACCCTTATAGTCCCCGTTAGGCAAGAAGCCAAGTTGAAGTTGTATGCGGAGAAATGTTTTGGAGAGCAACGAGCACTGCTTGCCTTATGAAAAGAAACTTCATTTGACACAAGAAGCTAATCGGAGTACGGCAGCAGGTGTTGTAGTACGTGATGCTGTGGGTGTACGGCAGATGCGGGTTTTGGTAGGCCTAGGGCTGGCAAGCCTGCTGTATTTTGTGGTGTGGTTCGCTACCTCAAACCCCATTGGGTATGCTCCTTTGTTTTGGCTGCTGGCCGTTTCGTTGGGATTCAAGCTGCTGCGCACGTTGCACGAATGGTATCACTATGTGAACGTAACGGAGCCCGTAGTGCCAGCCGGACCACTACCTGTTTTTTCGGTAGATGTGCTTACTACGTTTTGCGCCGGGGAGCCTCATGCCATGATAGTGGAGACCCTGGAGGCCATGCAGGCCATTACTTATCCGCACACCAGTTACCTCTGCGACGAGGCCGACGACCCGTATTTGCGGGCCGTCTGCCAGCGCTTGGGCGTGGTACACGTTACACGGCAGCACAAGGTCAAAGCCAAAGCCGGTAATATCAATAATGCCTTGCAGCAGGCAACCGGAGAGTTGTGCGTGGTCCTCGACCCCGACCACGTACCGGCGCCAGATTTCCTGGATCATGTGGTACCCTATTTCACGAACTCGAAAGTGGGCTACGTGCAGGTAGTACAAGCCTACGGTAATCAGGACGAAAGCCTGGTTGCGTTGGGTGCGGCCGAGCAGACTTACCATTTCTATGGTCCCCTGATGATGGGGATGAACAGCTATAACACCACCCAGGCCATTGGGGCAAACTGTACCTTCCGCCGGGCTGCCCTTGATAGCATTGGGGGTCACGCCGCCGGCCTGACCGAAGATATGCACACGGCTATGCTGCTGCATGCTGAGGGCTGGCAATCGGTGTACGTGCCGCGGGTGCTGAGCCGGGGCTTAGTACCCTCTACGTTGGGGGCGTTTTATGCTCAGCAACTGAAATGGGCACGTGGTGCTTTTGAGCTGCTGTTTACGGTGTACCCGCGCTTAATAGGCCGATTTTCCTGGCGTCAGCGGCTACATTACGCCACGCTCCCGCTGTACTTTCTATCGGGCTTGGTTACGCTTATTGACCTAGGTGTTCCGATTGCTTCGTTGGCTTTCTCAGTATATCCTTGGCACATAGCCCTCGATGCTTTTGCCCTGCATCTGGCTCCACTGCTAGTAATTAGCCTGCTGATTCGCTACAAAGCACAACGCTGGTTGCGCGAGCCACAGGAAGCCGGTCTGCACTTGGCCGGCGGCATTCTGCGCGTAGGCACCTGGTGGGTGTATCTGCTGGGGCTGGTATACACCTTTCTGCGGGTACGCGTGCCCTACATCCCAACGCCCAAAGAAGGCAACACGCGCAATGAACTGCGTATTTCCTTGCCTAATATTCTGGCCATTGTGCTGTGCGCTGTGGCAGTTAAATATGCTGGGCGGGTTGACTGGAGCCCCTACTCCCGCCTGATGGCCTTCTTGGCTACCTGCAATGCTGGCATTCTGCTGGCCGCGGTTGGCATGGGCCAGCATACCTGGGTACAAACCGTGCTAGACGACTTCAAAAACAAGCCCTTGAACTGGTTGGTGCAGCTAGGCCACCGCATCACGCATACCCTGACGCAGCGCACCCAAACGCTAGGTGTTTCCTTGGCGGCAAGTAGCCTGGTATTGGTAAGCGGCATCGACGCCGCACATTATGCTGACCAGCGGGCAAATAGCCTGGGGTCGGCGGCTTGGGTTCTGCATGGCGGCGACAAATTGCATACTGGCGTTGAACAGAACGCATTCCCGGTTCAGGTTTCGTCGTTTTCAGTGGAGCGTTTACTAGGGTCGTCCGCTTCAGAAACCGCCCCAGATGTTGTGGGGCTTACTATGACGGATCAACTCCCGACCAGAGAGATAGTCGCATTACAACAGCAGGAAATTACGCCGTTGCTCAACTGGACTGTAACTCCGGCCTCTAAGCTGGCCTGGCAGCAAACAGCGCAAGCCCTTCGTGCTCTAAACCGCCCTATTCTATTGCGCCCACTTCTGCCCGACATGCCCGCAGAAGCATACCGCAGGGCGTGGCACGGGTTGGTAAAACAGTTTCGGGCCGCCAAAATCACTAAAGTGGTGTGGGTGTGGACTCCGCCTCGCCCCGATGCCGTGCAGACTCATTACCCCGGTAAAGACTATACCGATTGGGTAGCTGTAGACTATGAAAAGGCGTCGCCTTTGGCCCCTAACTTTCTGGCTGCTTACCAGCTGTACCGGCATGAGTTTGCCCTGAACTTAGCATTGCACGACAAGCCCGTCATGCTGCTGGGAGCCGATAGCCGTTGTACAAACGCACAAAAAAAGGAGCTGCTTACCCAGCAATACCCCGAGGTAAAAGCAGTCGTGTTTGCAGATGACGCTCAGAACAAAAGCCGTCCGCTCCTCACCACGGGCAACTGGTTTAATGCAAACTTGGTAAGCAAAAATTAAGCGCTGGCGGTTTAAATCAGTTTCATGCCTAGGCGCTAGTAGAGCCGGTAAATCGGTTCTGCTGGTGCCCGCTTGCCTAACATTTTACTGGTTGAGGCGTTAGTCGGGGGTAGTAATTTTTTTATGCCCGAATCAGACATTCTTATTATAGGCGCGGGTGCCGCCGGGTTACTGGCAGCCCGCACCCTAGCCCGCGCCGGGCGCCGCGTACGCGTGCTGGAAGGCCGCAACCGTGTTGGCGGCCGCATTCATACTTCATCAGAGGGAGGCTTTTCAAAGCCTGTGGAAAGTGGGGCTGAGTTTCTGCATGGCGAAGTGCCCCTGACCCGGCAACTGCTCCGGGAGGCCAACACCGAGCTGCAAGACACCACGGGCACCAACTATGAGGTTAGCCGCGGCCAAGCGCGTATTTCGGAAAGCTTCCTGGATGATATGCCCCTGTTACTCGAGAAGCTGTACGCCCTCGAGCACGACCAGCCACTTACGGAGTTCTTAGCTCAGCACCTACCCGGCGACCAACACCAGGCCTTACGAGAGCAAGTGCGCCGCTTAGCGGAAGGCTATGATGCCGCCGATTCAGACCGAGTGAGCGCATTTGCCCTGCGCGACGAGTGGAGCGCGGGTGGCGCCGAAGACTCGCCGCGGCCTGAGGGCGGCTACGGGCTCCTCATGGAGCGCCTGGCCCAGGAAACCCAGGCGGCTGGAGGTGACATTCAGTTAGGCACGGTGGTGCGCGAAATCCGGTGGCAGCCAGGACTGGTTACGGTGCACACTACCGATGGCAGCACGTATCAGGCGGCGCACGTGGTGCTCACCGTGCCGCTAGGCATCTGGCAAGCCCAACCCAACCAACCCGGCTACCTACATCTGGTGCCCGAGCTTCCGGCCCACCGCGCTGCGGCGCGCGCCCTAGGGTTCGGGCCTGTGCTGAAGGTGTTGCTGGAATTTGATGCGCCCGTTTGGGAGCAGGCAGCAGCAGAGGTAGCCCAGCCCCTGCCGGAGCTGGCATTTCTGTTTTCCGATGCGCCGATACCTACTTGGTGGAGTCAGCTGCCTGACGGCCGGCCGGTACTGACGGGCTGGTTGGCCGGCCCCGATGCGCAGCAACGCCAGCACGCTTCTGACGATGAACTACTCACGGAAGCGCTGGCTTCCCTAGCTTACGTATTGGGTTCAACCTCAGCTTATTTAAGACAGCATTTGCGGGGACAGCGCATCGTGAACTGGGCCGCCGATCCGCTGGCGCTAGGTGCCTATGCCTACTCAACCGTTGGGGCTGCTGGAGCCCGCGCGGCCTTGGCTACTTCCGTGGCCGACACCCTGTTTATTGCGGGCGAAGGCGTGTACGACGGCCCCTATACCGGTACCGTAGAAGCAGCACTGGCCAGCGGCGCCGACGTAGCCCGGCAACTTCTAGCATTAACTTCCTCTTCCTAGGTCCTCAGTAGGCACCAACCCCAGCACCTACTACGATGCCAGGGTTGGTGCCTACTGAGGACCTAGGCCAGCTTGTGGTAGTTCCGGTTGATGTGCGGCACTGTTTCCCAGTGGGCCACCAAAAATGCAGGCGGAGAAGCTACGGCCGCCAAACCTGCTCCCCCGCCCGTGCTGTTTGCAGCAGCAAATTGAGTGCTTACAGCAACGCTACGCCACTTTCAGCCAATTCTGTGCGCACTGCATCGGGCCAGATGCTTACCTGCACCTCGCCAATATGCCCTTTGCGCAGCATAAACATGCACACCCGGCTTTGCCCAATGCCACCGCCAATGCTCTGGGGCAGTTCATCTTTCAGCAACCGTGCATGAAATGAAAGCTCCTGCCGGTCCTCGCAGCCCCGCAAGGCAAGCTGGCGTACCAGTGCGTGCTTATCTACCCGAATACCCATTGAAGACACCTCGAATGAAGTTTGCAGCACCGGATGCCACAACAGAATGTCGCCGTTGAGGCCGCGGTAGCCCTGGGCCGTTTCGGTGCTCCAGTCGTCGTAGTCAGGGGCGCGGCCATCGTGCGGCTCCCCATGGCTCAGCTCTCCCCCAATCCCGATCAGGAATACGGCACCATAGGTCTTAACAGCCTCGTGCTCCCGCTCCTTGGCGGTAAGCGTGGGATATTGTCGGAGCAAATCCTCAGCGTGCAGAAACGTGATTTTACCCGGCAAAACCGGCGTGATTTCCGGGTACTCCGCCACTACGCGGGCTTCTGTGGTGCGCAAAGCATCATAAATGCGCTCAACGGTGGCCTTCAGAAACTCGGTGGTACGCTGTTCGGCACTGATGTGCTTTTCCCAATCCCACTGATCTACATAAATGGAGTGAATGGGTGAATAGTCCTCATCGGGGCGCAGGGCGCGCATGTCCGTCAGCAGCCCGCGGCCGGCCTCAATGCCCAGCTCCTGTAGGCGCACCCGCTTCCATTTGGCCAGGGAGTGCACCACCACGGCCCGGCGCTCATCCAGGGATTTAATTGGAAAAGCAACCGGACGCTCAATGCCGTTCAGGTCGTCGTTGATACCCGTGCCATCTAGCACGGCAATCGGCGACGAGACTTTGCTGAGGTGCAATTCCATGGTCAGTTCTTTCGTAAAAACCTCTTTTACAAAACTGATTGCTTCCTCTGTTTTTAATAATTCCTGCGCGCTCATGGCAATTAGTATTTACTGTTTGTAGAAAGATTTTATTTTCAAAAAGGCACACAAATTCCCCTCTCCCCGTCGGGAGTTTTTGAATTTTAGGAAATCAATTTGTGTCGTGAGAATTACAAAGTCGCTAGGGTTTCGAAGTGGGCAACCCAGCTGTGTAGGCACAAAAAAAGCCTTCCGAACTACGGAAGGCTTTCAAAAGGAATATCAAGTAGTGATTTTCCGTTTCTCCTAAGGAGCAATAGCCTTCCTGCCTCGAATAAGATTATTATTCGAGTTATTATTCAGAAGATTATTGCGAAAAATACGCATTTGCGAAGTCAGATGTGCGTCAGATTTATGCAAGTATAAACGACGATAATTAGTTATCCAATTAAAATCGGTAATTAATTTATCAATCGGCAGTATTGGGGCGCTGGGGCTGATTTTATTCTTCACTGCCATTTAATGCCTCACGCACTTCACGCACGGCTTGCAATACGGAGTGCGGCACGGCCGACTCTGGCTGTAGCAGCTTGAGCAGGCGCAGATATTTGGCGCGGCCCTCATTGCGCATAAACGGCGGCACCTCATACACGAACACCTTGAAGGGCTCTGTCTTCTGTACCCCAATCAGCAGGAAACGGTCGGCGTGCAGCGCATCGGCATAAAAGGCAGCTTGGCGGTCGTAATCATACTGGGTGCACTGCTCCACAAAGTGGTTATGGTCGCGGGCCATAGTGGTCTTGAAATCCACAATGGTATAAGGTTGCCCAGGCTGATCAATGACCAGATCGGCGCGCAGCTTGCACAGCGTATTGGTAATAGGCTCCGTGAAAACACAACTAGGCTCCGGAGTGCCCTGCTCCAGCAGCGCGTTTACCTCCGGGTTAAGCTTCACACCATCCACCATCCACCAGATCAGGGTGTCGTTGATGCCGGGCTGGCCGGCTTCGTAGAGGTCAGGCTCCAGCAAGGCAGTATGGAAGGCAGTGCCTAAACCTAAGGCGCCACCTATGCTGTTATGCGGCCGCGGAGGGCGGCCATTCAAGGCATCGCGCAGGCGAGAAAGGTCGGAATTGGCAATAGCGGGCAGGGCGCGGTAATCGTCGTACGCGATGCGCAGCAGATCAGGACGCGGGGCAGTAGCAATGGAATCAGTCACAAAGAAAGAACAGCGGAGCTTGGTAAAAAGCTCCGGAAAATACAAAGCAGAAGTTTGAATGAGGGAGTATACGCATTTTTACAGAATGCTCCTACCCCACGGTTTCGCTGGAAGGCAATAGCTAGCAAAAAGGCAGCACCGGCAGCCCGGCTTACCGCTGACTGGCAGGCCCCTGTTCGGTTTTTGCTGGTAATCCCAGGTCATCTCATATTCTTCCGCTCGACAATCCTGCAGCCTTCTGAGATTTGCAGTTACTAGGTAGCATCAGTGGCTAAACCGGTAAGAAGTGCCACTAGTTGGCTTCGATACCGGACAAATGAGGTTGTCAGCCGCTTTCAACCTAACCATTATCAGCAAAACCCGGATACAGGGTCATGCCGCCATCAGCGAAAATGGTGGTACCTGTTACATAATCGGCTTCATCGGAGGCCAGCCACACGGCCACCTGCCCAATATCCGACGGCTCGCCGATGCGGTTGTACGGAATCAATGTCAGGAGCTTCTTGGCGGCGTCTGGCGTAGCCCAGGCTTCCTCGTTAATGGGCGTTTTGATGGCCCCTGGCCCGATGCTGTTCACTCGGATTTTATGCGGGGCCAGTTCCTGAGCCATACTCTTCATTAGCTGCATGATGCCGCCCTTGCTCGTGGCATAATTAACGTGCCCAGCCCACGGAATTACTTCGTGCACAGAACTCATGCACAGTATTTTACCCGTAGCCTTTGAAATTTCCGGCTGTGGGCCGCGCCGCACAAACTCGCGCGCGGCCTCCCGGGCGCAGAGAAACTGCCCGGTCAGGTTAACGTCAATCACCCGCTGCCACTGCTCTAATGTCATATCCAGGAATTCCGCGTCCTGCTGAATGCCAGAGTTATTGACTAGGATATGTAACGTCCCGAACTCCTGGCGAATCTGGTCGAACATGCGCAGTACATCCTGCTCCTTGCTTACATCAGCCTGAATATGGATGGCTTTCCCTCCGGCCTGCTTGATTTCGGCAACTACTGCTTCTGCTTCATCAGCGCTGCTAGCATAATTGACTACCACCGTAGCGCCTTCTGCCGCCATGGCTTTCGCTACGCCGGCCCCAATACCGGAGCTACCACCCGTGATAAGGGCAATTTGGTTTAACAGACGTTGGGAAGTAGTTGGGGAGTTAGCCATAGAAGCAGGAAGTATAATGGACAAGACGCTGCCTTTCTAGACTGGTAAACCCTCCCTTTGGTTACAAAAGCATTGCTTGCTATCTACTCCTACCCCCTCGCTATTCGGCTACTTACCCTCGCTCCTAGCTTGTAGGGCAACAAAAAAGCCCCGCCGGTGAGGCGAGGCTTTTGGTGATCCCGCTGGGATTCGAACCCAGGACCCATACATTAAAAGTGTATTGCTCTACCAGCTGAGCTACAGAATCAGGTCCCGACCAGAAGCGTGATGCTTTTCAGAAGGGAGTGCAAAAGTAGAAGGCGAAGTCTATAATTGCAACTCACCTCAACGGTTTTACCCGGTTTGGCTCATCTATTTACGGTAACTCGCTCACTTTCAAAGACAATATTTTTACAGTTACTAGCTTCTTTAGCATCATAAGCCGTCTCGGACTAAACTTGGTGCCCAATACTCCAGTAAGCTAGCGCCAGGTTACTTTCCGCAGAAAAGTGTTGAGTTAACCAGATGACGTATCTGCCTGTAGGGCAACAAAAAAGCCCCGCCGGTGAGGCGAGGCTTTTGGTGATCCCGCTGGGATTCGAACCCAGGACCCATACATTAAAAGTGTATTGCTCTACCAGCTGAGCTACAGAATCGTTTTCTTTGCAACGGCGAACTTTTTTCGCTGATTGTGGCACAAAAGTAGAGGCCCAAATCTAACCGTGCAACTGTTTTGTTAAAAAAAGCCCACCTTTTTTTTCTGCTTCTGCTGGTTGTCGGCCAACCCATTCAGGCCCAAAAAGTTACTCCACAGCTTGCGAAAGCCGATTCCTTGTTTGTCGCCGGACAGGTAGAGGAAGCCTACCCGTTGTACCGCCAGGTGCGCGAAAGGGCCGGAATTCAATCGGTGCAACAGCTCTTGCGCATGGCCTACATACAGGAAGGACTAGGGCATTACCCAGCGGCGCTTTACTACCTGAGTGTAGCCCACGCGTGGCAGCCACGCCAGGATACGTGGCGTAAAATGGTGGTATTAGCTCAGGAGCACCGGCTTACAGGCTACCCTGATACGTGGCGGCAACACCTGGCCATTACGGCGCAACGGTACTATTATCGGTTGTTGCAGGGTATGTTGGCAGCCGCAGTAGCGGCAGGCACCTTGTTATTAGTGCGCCGCCGCACCGCCGACCGCGCCTGGTGGACGGCCTATGGGATTTATTTGGTAAGTGTAGCCGCTTTCGTCAACCTACTGGGCCCTAGCAAGGTGGGATTGGTGGCCAGGCCACGGGCCCCCTTGATGGCCGGACCGAGCGCGGGCGCAACCTGGCTGACTACTGCTGCGGCCGGCGACCGGTTTGAAATCCGGGGCAAGCAGGACATTTGGTATCGAGTGCAGTGGCAAGGCCGCGACGCCTATATCCGCCGCCCGGATCTAATGCTGGTTGACTAGGCACTCAATTCTCCTTAACCCAAAAGAGCGGCTCCTAGGTAGGAACCGCTCTTTTAGTTTCCACTTGGGCTATTGCCTATTAGAGCTTGAAATCAGGCTCCTCTTTCCGGAAATGATTCAGCACCAGCTTATCGGCCAGGCTGGGCAGCAGCTTATTCAGGAAAACCGTCAATTTCCCTTGGCTGGTTAGTACCAGGTCGCGGCGGCGCTCCCGGATAGCGCTGAGTAGGTGTTGAGCTACCTCTTCGCTGCTCATCATTTTCTGCTCATTACGCGGCGACTCGCCTTGGGCAGATCCATCGGCAGCTAGGGCCACATTCCGAATATTGGAAGCCGTAAAGCCCGGGCAGGCCAGCAGTACGTGTACGCCCTGCGGCAAGAGTTCGGTGCGCAAGGCCTCCAGGAAGCCGTGCATCGCAAACTTAGAGGCTGAGTAGCCCGTGCGGCCGGGCAAGCCGCGGTAGCCGGCAATACTGCTGATGCCTACAATGGAGCCTTTGGCCTTCGTAATGTAGGGTAGCGCAAACTTGGTGGCGTACACCGTACCAAAAAAGTTGGTTTGCATCAGGCGCCGGATTACCTCCAGGTCAGCATCCCGAAATAAGGCGCGCATACTAATGCCCGCGTTGTTGATGAGCACATCGAGGCCGCCAAAAGCCGCCACTGTTTCCTGCACGGCCCGCTCCGAATCGACCTCTACCCCCACATCAGCCCGAATAGTCAGGTACTGCACTCCTAGCCGGGCCAGTTCCTGACCGGTTTCCTGTAGGCGAGCCTCGTCGCGGCCCGTGATGGCCACGCGGGCACCCGCCTGTCCAAACGCTAGGGCCGTTGCCCGGCCAATGCCAGAAGTACCACCCGTAATAAGTACTACTTTATTTTTCATGAGAGAAGATTAACTACCATCCTGCCGCAGCCGGCAGCCCACAAAACTACAGGTATTTCAGCCAGACTTTACTCACCCATGCAGTAGCCTCAGCTGTGTGAAAAAGCCCTCAACACATCATCTGCACAGGGCCACCAGACCCTTAGTATGCAGTCCGGGCTTTATCCGCCGCCTTGCCCTAGCAAATCCGTGAAATCCGAGAAATCCGTCTGAATCCGTGATTACCTTTGCGCTTGTGAGGAAATCAGTAAAAAACATTCCGGCGGAGCTGCTCCGCGAAGTCGAAATCACCGACATGGTGGCCGAGGGCAAGTGCTTGGTGCGCCGCGAGAACCTAGTAATCTTCGTGACGCAGGTAGCTCCCGGCGACGTGGTTGACCTACGCGTGACCAAAGCCAAGAAGAACTTTCTGGAGGCCGTGCCCACGCGCTTCCATAAGTATTCCGACCTGCGCGTAACTCCGTTCTGTGAGCATTTTGGCACCTGTGGCGGCTGCAAATGGCAGCATCTGGGCTACGAAACCCAGCTGCAGTTCAAGCACCAGCAAGTGGCCGATACGTTGCAGCGCATTGGCAAGGTAGCACTGCCTGAAATCCTGCCCATTCAGGCCTCGCCCGACCAGACCTACTACCGCAACAAGCTGGAGTACACCTTCAGCCACAACGGCTGGCTGACGAACGAGCAGATCAACAGTGGCCACGATTACGAGCGCCGTGTGCTGGGCTTCCATACGCCCGGCCGCTTCGATAAAATTCTGGATGTAAACCACTGCTGGCTGCAGCCAGACCCGAGCAATCAGATTCGGCTGGCCATCCGCGACTATGCGCACGAGCACGATCTGCCCTTCAACAACCTCGTAACCCAGGAGGGCTTCCTGCGCAACCTCATCATCCGGACGGCCAACTCCGGCGACCTGATGGTGATTTTGCAGTGCTACTACGCCCACGACGCGCTGTTCCCGCTCCTGGACTTCATCAGTGAGCGCTTCCCGCAAATCACGTCCCTGAATTACGTGCTCAACGATAAGGGCAACGAAACCTTCCACGACCTGGAGGTGGTGTGCTATAAAGGCGAGCCGCACATTCACGAGGAAATGGAAGGCTTGCGCTTCCGCGTTGGGCCGAAATCGTTCTACCAGACGAACTCCGAAGGCGCCTACAACCTCTATAAAATCACCCGCGACTTCGCTCAGCTAACCGGCACAGAACTGGTGTACGACCTCTACACCGGGGCCGGCACCATTGCCAATTTTGTGGCCCGGCAGGCCAAGCACGTAGTGGGCGTAGAGTATGTGGAGTCGGCGGTGAAGGATGCGTACATCAACTCTGAAATCAACGGCACCACCAACACCGAGTTCTACGCCGGCGACATGAAGGATGTGCTCAACGCCGAGTTCATTGCCAAGCACGGCCGCCCCGACGTGGTCATCACCGACCCACCCCGCGCTGGCATGCATCCTGATGTAGTGTCCCGCCTGCTTGAAATGCGCGCCCCGCGCATCGTGTACGTCAGTTGCAACCCCGGCACACAGGCCCGCGATCTGGAACTGCTGGATGAAGCGTATAAGGTCGTGAAAGTCCAGCCCGTGGATATGTTCCCGCACACGCACCACGTAGAGAATGTGGTGTTGTTGGAGTTAAAATAACTCTTCTGTCATCCTGAGCGCAACGAAGGACCTTATCATGACAGAGCGATAAGGCACTACACTATAGCACTGCAACATAATAAGATCCTTCGTTGCGCTCAGAATGACAGGACGAATAATCAGACTCATCTCATCATATATGGACTACACCAACGACCCCGAACTGAACGGCAAATACCTTGGCACCATCACCAAGGACTTTGCTACCGTTTCTGATACGCTAAGCGAGGCTTCCTCCCAGATCCGTAAGCGGGATATTTCAAAGTACCCCATTTTCGTGTTTGCCCGCCAGGAGGTGCCGCTGGGTGGCCTGCTGATCAATGCCGACGAGTTGAACCTGGAGTGGCACGTGTTTGCCAGCTACCTGGAGCTGTTTGTGCAGCAGGGTATTGTGGGGCAGGATGGCATCGAAGCCTTTCAGAGCACCTACCGCGATGCCGATGAGTATTGCTGCCTGTTTGTACTGGATGAGGAGTTCACCAACTTCGTGTACATCCCCTACCCCGAGGATTAGCTTAAACCCATAGTAACAAGTTGCGCTGGAAACATCCTCTTACTTTACTAGCCCCTAAAATCAGGTAAGCCCTTACCGCCTCCATGAGCAGCAAGGGCTTACCTTTTTTGCACCTTCTCCGCGAATAGCTTGGCGCGTATGGCAGTACTAGGGCTACTATTTACCCAAAGTGGTTGAAGCCCTGGGCGCGCAGCGGAATAGGCTGGCCTGATTTGGAAATGAGGTTGGCGCCTTCGCTTTTCTCTACCATGTGACCGATGATGGTGATATCGGGGTGGTTTTTGAGTTTGGCGTGGTCGGTCAGTGGCACAGTGAACAACAGCTCGTAGTCTTCGCCGCCGTTGAGCATGCACATGATGGGGTCGAGGTTAAACTCTTCGGCTACCTCCAGCGTGGGGTTGGCTATGGGCAGATTCTCGGAGAAAATGCGCGCGCCGGTGCCGCTGGCCTGGCACAAGTGCAGCACCTCAGAGGCTAGGCCATCGGAAATATCAATCATGCTGGTGGGCACTACGCCCAGGTCGCGCAGCTCATGAATTACGTCCATGCGGGCTTCGGGGCGCAACTGGCGCTGGAGCACATAAGGGTATTTGCCTAACTCAGGCTGAGTTTCGGGGTCGGCCTGCCAGGCTTGCTTTTCGCGCTCCAGTATTTGCAGGCCGAGGAAGGCACCGCCTAGGTCGCCGGTAACGCACAACAGGTCGTTGGGGCCAGCACCGCTGCGGCGTACGGCCTTGCCAGCCGCTACTTGCCCCAGCGCCGTGATGCCGATGGTCAGGCCGCTCCGGCTGTTGGTCGTGTCGCCGCCTACCAGATCCACGTTGTACGCTTCACAAGCCAAGCGCATGCCTTCGTATAGCTCCTCAACAGCCTCTACCGTGAAGCGGGCCGGAATACTCAACGCTACCACTAGTTGCGTGGGCAAAGCGTTCATGGCCGCAATGTCCGACACGTTTACGGCCACAGCTTTGTAGCCTAGGTGCTTCAGGGGGCAAAAGGTGAGGTCGAAATGCACGCCTTCTACCAGCAAATCGGTGCTGATGACCAGCTCCTGCCCGGCCTCAGGGGCCAGAATAGCGGCATCATCGCCGATGCCGAGAATAGTGCTGGGTTGGCGGAGCTGTACTGTGTCCTGAATCCGGCGGATTAGTCCAAACTCACCTACTTTATCGAGAGGCGTCATGGTATCACAAAAAGTTGTGGGGGTATCCTAATTAGCAGGCAGTGCCGTTACGCTGCGCCCGCCCAATCAGCTTACAAAGGTAAGGGGCCAGCGGAAAGTACAGCTGCTAGGCTCTTTTCAACTCAAAACCGGTTAGCAAGCTGAATTCATTACGTATTCAGGCAGGTTTGAGGCACAGCCCACCCTAGTAAACCCGCCATGTAAACAAAGTTGCCTTAGCGGCCCTTTGTGTTTCTCGGATGCCTAGCGGCCGAAAGTGGCAGTACTTTGGCCGTTTCGGGGCTTGGATGTTGAGCGTTTTTTAAAGAAAATGCGTTGGCGTACCTACACTTCCTTTTACCTACTTAGTTGCATGAAGCGCATTGCCTCTTATTTTCTACTACTAGTTATGCTGGCCACCGTAGTGAGCTGCAACCGAACACCCAAAGCTATTGATCCGGCTTCGGCGCAGGCCGTGAAGGTGCAGCTGGATATTCTGCGCGATACCGTGGAAGCCCGCTGGAGCGAAATGCAGGCCTCAGATGATGCTAAAATGCGCGATACCCGGGACCTACTGCGGGAACTGACAACCCAACCTGGCACCGACCGTACCCAGCTGGCGCAGCTTCAGTATGCCAACGACCGGCTGCCCCGCCGCCGCTACGATCAGCAGACGATGGCAGCATCAAATCTGATTGATGCCTATGATGCGGCCCAGGACTCGTTGCTGCGCGCTGTATATGCCGTGGCATTACCCCCTGATCGTGAGCCGCTTGCTCCAGTCAAACTTCTCACCGACCGGATTCAGACGGCGGATGCCGAGTTGGTCAATTTTCGCGTGCGCTACGATCAGGCGGCCAACCGCTTCAACAACTACTTGCAGCTCCATACGGCTGAGCTAGAGCAGTTGGGCAGCAAGTACCGCAAACTCAAGCCCCTACCCCTCTTCACGCTTCAAAACTAGCCAAACTGGCTCCTACTTAGAAAAGGCTAGGCCCGATGTTGTGGCCTAGCCTTTTTTGCTTGAGTTCACCAAATCTGAAAATTTTCCTACTCAAAATCAGATAGTTGCCTATTTATTGTCTACTGACGCAACCTTAGCAGCCCTGTTCTGATCATGTGGGTGTTACCGCCACCTTATTTGCCTATTCCTTCCAACTCATTTTTCGTCAGCGGTTTTTATACGCCTAGGTTATGATATGAGAAGAGGCGTCCGGATAACTCCGGACGCCTCTTCTATTTTTTGCTCAGGAGCAACGTGCGTTTACAGCTTGGCCATTTCATCCCGCACAAAATCTGCGAGGGTACGCAGATACTCCGTGCTGAAATCGAAGCGGATACCGGCAGCAGCATAGATTTCGCCAATTGGGGCCGTATAGCCCAGCGCCAATGCCCGCTGATAGCCCTGCAGAGCGGCCTTGGGGTTCTGGCGATAGTTGCGCCATACGGCAATGGCCCCCAGCTGCGCCATAGCGTACTCAATGTAATAGAAGGGCACTTCATACAAGTGCAACTGCTTCTGCCACATATAGGGCTTAATGTGCTCTAGCCCTTTCCAGCTAACGGTACGCTGGTTGAAATCATCAAAAATCTGAGTCCAGCAATCATGGCGCTCCTGCTCCGTGTGCTCTGGGTTTTCATATACCCAGTGCTGGAATTTATCGATGGTGGCCACCCACGGGAAGGTTTCCAGCACGCTTTCCAGGTGGGTTTTCTTGGCCCGCCGCAATTCATCCTCGTCCGTAAAAAACACATTCCAATGGTCGAGGCTGATTAGCTCCATGCTCATGGAAGCCAGCTCAGCTACTTCTGATGGCGGGTGCTTATCGGCGCTGAGGGGCAAGCGGCGCGTCAGGAAGCTGTGCACGGCATGGCCGCCTTCGTGCAGCATGGTCACCACATCGCGCAGGGAGCTGGTGGCGTTCATAAAAATGAACGGAACCCCCGTTTCATCCAGTGGGTAGTTATAACCGCCCGGCGCCTTGCCTTTACGCGACTCCAGATCGAGGTTGCCCATTTCGCGCATAGTGCGCAGGCACTGACCCAGGAAGGGGTCGAGGCGGTCAAAGACCGTTACGGTCTTTTCCAGCAGCTCCTCGCCGGTTTCGAACGGGCGCAACGGAGCCTTCCCTGATACATCTACATCAAGGTCCCAGGGACGCAGCTCGGGCAGGGCTAGGTCCTGGCGGCGCTCCAAGTCCAGGTCATCGATGAGCGGCACCACCGTTTCGCGGATGGCGCGATGAAAATCAAAGGTGTCCTGGGGGGTGTAATCGAAGCGACCTAGCGCCGCGAACATATAGTCGCGGAAATTAGCGAAGCCAGCATTCAACGCTACTTGGTGACGCAGCCCAATGAGTTCAGTAAACAAGGCATCCAGGGGCTTCGCATCTTGCAAACGACGCTCCTGAATGGCGTGCCACGCGGTTTCCCGCACGGTACGATCGGGGCTTTTTAGGCGGTCGGCAGCGCGCGGCAACGTCATTTCCTCCCCATCAAGGGTAACCGTCATGGCGCCGGCAATGGCGGCGTACTGCTGCTGCTTGGTGCTGATTTCGGTTTTGAGCGGAATATTCTCGGCCCGATAAATTTCCAGGGCCTGCCGCACGGAGCGCGTGAATACGCGGTAACGGGCCGGATCTAGCTCGCTGAGAAATTCCGAGCCAATCATTTTCTCATTGAGCGCATGGTCGTAGGGAGCTACGTTGGGCTCAATCTCGCTAACGAAATACTGAAAAGCATCGGCGCGGGCGGTATCCTGCGTGTCGCACGTCATGCGGATGTAGCGCCAGGCCAAATCTTCGCTTAGCACTGCCTCCAGCTCCGACCGATTCAGCAGCCATTGCTCCAGCTCTTCGGCAGAGCGAATGGGCCGGTCACGGAGCTCAATAAAGTGCGGCTCAATGGCCGACCAGTCAGTAACTGTAAAGGTTTCAGGTAGGTAGTACCGGGGCGGGCGCTGCGTTTCAGTTGCCAGCTCGGCGGCAGGGGCAGAGTAAGTCATAATCAGATCAACAAAAAGGGAGGCCGCGCACGCTTCGGCCCAAAAAGACTAGTACTACAAACAGGCTCCGTGGGTTAGAATTATGTAGTAACACACAAGGTACAAGGTTTCGCCAACTGTTCAGTTGGGGCAGCAAAGCAGCTTCCTGCCTGCGGTAGTTCCACTTGCATGATACGCTTTCCGGTACGGCTACTTCCCTCTTGCCTCAGAAAGTGGTTCCTAGTCTATTTCAATAACGACGTCGTTGGTGAGCGGATGCCCAACGCAAATCAGTACGTAGCCTTGTTTCAGTTCAGCATCGGAAAGGCCCTCGCGCTCATCAAGATGCACTTTTCCGGAAAGGCACTTGCCGCGGCAAGCAGTGCATAAGCCGGCTTGGCAGGAATACGGCAGGTCGATATCCTGATTTAGTGCGGCTTCCAGAATGGTTTCTTCCGGCGCCACCGCAATTTGGTACTCCGAGCCTTCGTAGTTGATGGTAACGGTGCGGGCCTGGGTTTGGCTGTCGTCGTCGGCCACTGATACGTCGCCGTGCCCGTTGGGCTGCGCTGCGGCAGTTTCCGTAGCATCGGCTGCGGCCACAAAGCTTTCCCGGCGGATTCGGGCACTTGGCACCCCTAGTAGCTCTAGTGCTGCCTGCGCCTCCAGCATCATGCCATCGGGCCCACAGAGGTAGTATTCGGCCTGTGGGGCTGGGAATTGGTGGCGCTGCTCCAGAATACGGAGCAGCATAGTGCGGTTGAGGCGGCCGGTGTGCCGGTGGCCGGCAGTGGGGTTCAGCGGTTGGCTAAACACGTGCTCTACCTGAAAACGGCCGGCGTACTGCTGCTCCAGCTGCTGCAGCTGCTTAGCAAAAATTACTGATTCCTCGTTGCGGTTGCCGTATACCAACAGCACGTGGCTCTGGGGCTCTTCGCGCAGCACCGCTTTCAGCATGCTCATCAGGGGCGTAATGCCCGAGCCGGCACCTACCAGCACAATGGAGCGCGCTGAGTTTGGCTGCGGCGAAAGAACAAAATTGCCGAGCGGCGCCATCACTTCCACTTGCTGCCCTACCCGCACGGTATCCAGCAGATAATTGCTTACGAGGCCACCAGCCACCCGCTTTACCGTTACGGCCAGCCGGGGCGCTTCGCTGGGCGTGCTGCTCAGAGAATAGGCGCGGCGCTCCTTCTTGCCCCCGGCTCCGCAGGGCAGAATCAGGGTCAGGAACTGACCAGGTTGGCTGGTTATAACCTGACGGTCAGGGCGTTCAAAATGAATAGTAACGGCATCAGGTGTTTCTTGGGTGAGCTCAACAACGTTAAGCGTAAGGTACGGGCTGCTCATGGAGGCGAAACTTGGAATCAGGAAGAACTGCTGAGTGGCAGCAGGCAAGGGGCAAAAATACAGGATAATGTGGCGTACGCCGTAGCTTGCATCTCGTTGAAGTCACGTATAAAATATTGACCGCGCACCGGCTTACCTGTTTGGCTGGCCTAGTAACCGCTGGGCACTGTCCTCTGTTCGGCCCTACCCCTCTCCTGCAACCCAACCTATCTTCCTGCATGCTTGCCCAACTTCTCGAACGACACCAACACGAATTCGGCCCCGTATTACCCGTTGACCTGAATGCGCCCGACGTGGCCCGGCTTGATTTTACCAGCGCCAACCCGTTGCTTGCCAATGCCGACCTGCGCGATACCGCGGCGTTTGAGGAATTGGTGGGGCGGCTGCTAGCTGCCCAAGACGCCCATATCGGAGTAGGCGGTTACCTCGAAAACCGTGTAATCTACCGCCGCAGCCCGCTTTTTGGTGATGAAGCCCTGCCCTCTCGCTCGTTGCACCTGGGGGTGGATGTGTGGCTGCGCGCCGGCACCCCCGTACTCGCCCCGCTGGAAGCCGTAGTGCACAGCGTTCAGGATAACGACAACTTCGGCGACTACGGCCCCACTGTGATTCTGCAGCATCAGCTCGAAGACACGGTTTTCTATACGCTGTACGGCCACCTCAGCCGCCGCGAAACCCTGCTGCTGCGTCCCGGCATGTCCATCGCCAAAGGCGAAACCTTCACGGAAGTTGGCCCTGCCCCTGAAAACGGCGACTGGCCCCCACACCTTCATTTCCAGGTGCTCTCAGATACGCTGGGCTTGGAAGGCGACTTCCCCGGCGTAGCCTTGCCAGCAGAACGCGAGAAATGGGCCGCCCTCTGCCCCGACCCAAACCTTATTCTGCAGAGCCGCTGGCTGAGTTCATAGCTACTAGCCCTTCCAGAAGCAGAAAGCCCTGCACTACTGCTAGTGCGGGGCTTTCTGCTTCTGGAAGGGCTAGTATTTTTTGTAAAAGCCAGGCTTCTAACCCAAACCCAATTAGTCGAACTTGATGGCTACTACTGGCTTGATGCGGGAAATTAGATAGGTTGGAATCAGGACCGCGAGCAGCGAGGTAGCAAAGGTGGCGGCGTTCAGCACCACTATAATAAAAGGGTCCCAATGGATTGGCACGCGGTCCATGTAGTAGTTCTCGGGGTCCAGCGGAATCGGGTGAAAAAAGTACTGGATGGCACAGAAACCCAATCCGATGAGGTTGCCATAGAGCATGCCGCGTACCGTGAGGCTCAGGCCCCGGAAAAAGAACATGCTGCGAATCTGGTTATCGGTCGCGCCAATAGCCTTGAGTACGCCAATCATGTTGGTGCGCTCAAGAATCATGATGAAAATCGTCGCTACCATATTAAAGGTTGCCACGAAAATGATCAGAATCAGAAAGATAACCACGTTGCGGTTCAGCAGCTGCAGCCAGTCGAAGAGCTGCGCGTACTGGTCTGTGATTTTGTCCAGCTTCAGGTCGTAGCGCAGGTTTTCGTAGAGATTATCGGCAATGGGGTCTAGCTTAGTGAAGTCTTTGAGCGTCACCTCCATGCCGCCCACCAACGAGTCGGGCCAGGCGTTCAGGTCCCTGATCTGGGCAATGTCGCCGATAACGTAGGCTTCATCAAACTCATCGAGGCCGGTTTGGTATATGCCTTTGATGGTGAACTGCCGCACCCGCGGCGGATTCTGAATAAAATAGAACAGCGCTTTGTCGCCGGGTTTCAGGTTCAGCTTATCTGCAATTTTGCGCGACACCAGAATATCGTTGCTGGCGGCCGAATCGGCGAAGGTGATAAACTGCCCGGCCACCATATTCTGGCGCATCGTGGAGCGGCCGGCCTTTTCGTCAATTCCTTTTAGCACCACGCCCAGCACTTCATCCTTGGTTTTGATGATGGCGGTTTTACGGGCAAACGACTGAATGCCTTGCACCTGCGGGTTACGGCGCAGTTCCTGCACAAGCCTAGGAGAGCTAATGGGCTCTACCTCCACTGAATTGTTGGTATCGTACTTGCTGATTTGCAGGTGAGAGCCAAACGAGAAAATCTTGTTCTGAATTTCGTTGCGAAAGCCCTCCAGTATAGCAAACGACACCACCATCACGGCCAAACCCATGGCAATGCTGATGATGGCTATCTTTGTCACCGACGAGGTAAACGAACCTGCGTCGGCGCTGTCAATCTTGTTAGATATGTACTTTGAGACGTTCACTGGCGTAAAGCTAGACGAATCCTGTTAGTTTTCCAGTCCTTCGCTTCCTCCATGCCGTCTTTCCTTTCTTCGGGCCTCCTGAGCCTCGCCCTTCTCCTCGCTGACTGCACCCGGCCACCCCAAACCGCTTCTGGGCAGGCTACTCCCCCTCCTTCTGACCCAGCGCCTTTGCGCCAGACGGTCACCTCGCCACCCCAGGTAGTGCTGCCGGCCGCGGAGTTGCGCATGGGGGCCGAGCAGTTTGACACGTATCTGCCATTGCTGAAAGGCAAGCGCGTGGGCCTGGTGGTCAACCAAACCGCTCGGGTAGGCCGGGCTTTCCTAGTAGATACATTGCTGGCTAAAGGGGTAGGCGTGAAAGTTATTTTTGGGCCCGAGCATGGCTTCCGGGGCGAAGCCGCCGATGGCGCAACCATCAAAGACGGCAAAGATGCCCGCAGTGGGTTGCCCGCCCTTAGCCTGTACGGAGCCACCAAAAAGCCTACGCCCGAAATGCTGAAGGATGTGGACGTACTGGTGTTTGATATTCAGGACGTAGGAGCCCGCTTCTATACCTTTATCAGCACCATGCACTACGTGATGGAGGCCGCAGCCGAGCAGAATAAGGAGGTTATTATCCTCGACCGTCCCAACCCCAACGGCTGGTATGTAGATGGCCCTGTGCTGGAGCCGCAGTTCAAGACCTTCGTGGGCATGCACCCCATTCCGGTGGTGCACGGCCTAACGGTGGGCGAACTGGCTCAGATGATAAACGGCGAAAAGTGGCTGGCCGGTGGCCGCCAATGCCGCCTGACGGTTATTCCGGTGGCGGGCTACACCCACACTACCCGGTATAATCTTCCCGACCGGCCTTCGCCTAACCTGCCTACTGCGCACTCCGTCTCGCTGTATGCTAGCCTGTGTTTGTTTGAAGGTACCGACGTAAGTGTGGGCCGGGGTACTGCCATGCCGTTTGAGGTAATTGGAGCGCCCACCCAGCCCAAAACCCGGCCGTTCAGCTTCACCCCAACGCCGAACCCCGGTTCCCCTACCCCTCCACAGAACGGCAAGCTCTGCTACGGCCAAGACCTGCGCCAAACCGGCGACGACGTAGGCTTCACACTACGCTACCTGCTCGATTTCTACCAGCAAAGCACCGACAAGGCCAACTTCTTTAACAAAGGATTTGAGCGCTTGGTGGGTACTGCAGCATTGCGCCAGCAGATTATTGCAGGCAAAACAGAGCAGGAAATCCGGAAATCCTGGGAGCCGGCGCTGGGCCAGTACAAAGCGCTGCGGAAGAAATACCTGCTCTACCCCGATTTCAACTAACCTCTACCCTAGTAACACGCCCCGCCGGTCGGGGCGTGTTGTTTTCTTTGCATGGCTGATACATCTACTCTTCGCATCATTTTCATGGGTACGCCGGAATTTGCCGTGCCCACCCTGGAAGCCTTGCTCTCGTGGTCTGGGGCTGCGGTGGTGGCCGTCATTACGGCGCCCGATAAGCCCGCCGGCCGCGGACGGCAGCTACAGGGGTCTGCCGTGAAGCAGGCGGCCTTGCATCACGGGCTGCCCGTGCTCCAGCCCACCAACCTCAAGGATCCGGAGTTTCAGCAGGAGCTACGCGCCTTGTCCGCCGATTTGCAGGTAGTAGTGGCCTTCCGGATGCTGCCCGAAGCCGTCTGGAATATGCCGCGGCTAGGCTCCATTAACGTCCATGCTTCCCTGCTACCGCAATACCGTGGGGCCGCTCCTATCAACTGGGCCCTGATTCATGGCGATACGCAGACGGGCGTAACCAGCTTTTTCCTGCGCCACGAAATTGACACGGGGAACCTCATCTATCAGGATGCCGTGGCCATTGCCCCGGAAGATGACTTTGGCTCGCTCTACGAAAAGCTGAAAGCAGCCGGTGCTGCGCTAGCATTGCGCTCCGTGCAGGCCATTGCCGCTGGCACGGCACCCAGCATTCCGCAGCCAGAAATAGTTGAGCTGCGCCCGGCGCCTAAGCTCCAGAAGGAAACCGGCCGCCTTGATTTTCAGCAGTCGGCGCCGGCACTGGCCAACTTGGTACGGGGCCTGTCGCCGGTTCCTACCGCTTTCACGCAGCTACCCGATGGCCGCACCCTGAAAGTATTCAAGGCACTACCCCTCGATGACGAGGAAGCCAGCGGCCCCGATGCGAACCAGCCCGGCAAGTGGTTTACGGATGGCCGCACCTACTTGCGCGTGCAAACGGCCAATGGCCTACTCGACCTGCTTGATGTGCAGTTGGAAGGCAAAAAGCGCATGCCGGTCCAGGAGTTTCTGCGCGGGTTCAATGCTACTAGCCTTGCCGGCTAACTAAACCCTACCCAAGCGGTTTGCCGGTTAGAGCGCCGCGCAGGGGTAGCAACTGTGCTTACTCATTCATAATTTATCACGCATCAGCCCTTCAACCCTATGACTGCCCTAGTAGTAGCCGTGGCCGAGAACGGTGTAATTGGGGGCGACAACCGCCTGCTCTGGCACTTGCCTCTGGATTTAAAACATTTCAAGCAGCTCACGCAGGGCCACCCTGTGGTTATGGGGCGACGCACCTATGAGAGTATCGGTCGGCCGTTGCCTAACCGAACCAACATTGTCATCACCAAGCAGCAAGACTGGCAGACCGAGGGCTGCACTACGGCGCACTCAGTGCTGCAGGCTTTAGAACATGCCCTCACGCTCGATGAGAATGTCTTCATCATTGGGGGCGGCGAAGTTTACCGCCAGGCCTTGCCCGCTGCCGATACTGTGTACCTAACCGAGGTGCATCACTCCTTCGACGGCGACATCACCTTCCCAGAACTCACCTCTACGGAGTGGCGTGAGGAAAGCCGGGAGCGACACGAACCCGACGAAAAGCACGCCTATCCGTTCAGCTTCGTAACGCTGCGGCGCCGGTAAGCATCCTGGTTTTACTAGCTCTTGCCAGAGCCCAAACCGATTGAAAGCAGCACTATCTGCAGACACGACACACTAGCTGGCTTTCTGACTGACTTGTATGCAATAAAAAAGAGGCTACCGAATCCGGTAGCCTCTTTTTGTCAGATGGGTTGGCTTAGCGGAGCAATACCAGCTTGCCCCAATCCTTTTTGAAGGCTTTATCGCCAGCGGTGGTACGCTGCTTGAATTTGCCTTCTGGGTCGTCGAGAATTACCCGGTACAGATAGGTGCCGTTGGCCAGCCGGTCGCCGTAGGTATCGGTGCCGTCCCAGGCGTACTCGGTCATGTTGTTACCGATGCGCAACGGGCCCAGATCCGCCATCATGATTTCCTTCACCACCCGCCCGGTTAGCGTCACAATCTGGATTTTCATGTCGCGCGGCAACGTGGAGCCCGTGAGCGTGAACACGAACTTGGTTTTGCTCGTGACGGGGTTTGGATACGGGAATACGTTGGTGATGGTAGAATTGCTGATTACCTCAAACGTGATGCGGTAAGGCTCGGAGCCTGCTAGGTTACCCGAGCCGTCACGGCCCTGCACTTCCAAGGTATATACCCCATCCGGCAGCGGCGTGCTCTTGCCAGGCTGATACTCCAGTCGGGCAGTTCCCTGGGCAGAGTCGGCCACGAACGTAATACCCGCCGCATTTAGGTCAACGGGTTCGGAGGTGGTACTGAGCGGTCGTGTGATGGCCACGATAAACGACGAGGCATCGCGCATGGGCCGCAGCTTATCAACATCGCGCAGCTGCAAGGTAATAATAGGCGTCGGCGATACGATGTCGCCGTTGAGTAAGTGCCGGCCATCGAATGCCACATCAAGCGTGGGTGGCGTATCACGGCTGTTCAGCTCAAACGGCGGCAGTGCCAGCTCGTTGTTGAAGTAGTACAACTCGGGCTGCACCCGTGGGTTCATCACTACTTGTCCGGTCAGGGTTCCACCCAGCCCAATGATGTTCAACTTCACCTCATAGGTGCGCTGGGTGTGCGCTAGCAGCGGATTGCCCTTAAACTCCACCTTCTTCTCCACGGTGCGGTTGGCATTGTCGCGGATGAGAATGGAAGCCACCAGCGGATCCGTAAAGTCGAAGTCCGATACGTTCTGGAAGCTTACCGGTACCGTGATGGTACCCGTTTGGGCCTGCTGGGCGAAGGTAGCGGCATCGTATGCAGTAGGTGAAGTGGCTAACACCACATCGCGGCGCACAACCCCTTCCGGCACACCCTGGTAAGTAACTAGCCACTGCTCCAGCTGCGGAGTAGCGCCTCCACCATTCGTGCGCAATACAGCCTGCAACTGCAGATACGGATACTTTTCGGCGGAAACGCTGCTCAACGACTCGGTCCGGTTGGTGATATTCGGATTCAGTACTACCTCATTTCCCGATTCATCAATGCCAATAAGACGGAGCGTGTAGCTGTTTGAGGTAGTTGTCCGGATGGTATGGAAGAGGGACTGCCACTCGCGGGCCGGCCCAATGCGGGTAGAGGTGATAGTAGCTTCCTGCCCATTATTATTGAAAGACCATTGCCCACCGGGCACGGCCACCTGTATGCCGCTCAGCTCGTCGCGGCGGAACTGGCCGGGGTGGCTCTGCGACCATCCGCCCGAGCGGCCATTTATCACTCGGAAGGAGCTAGTGGCCCACTCGGGACTTTCATCGCCCTGGGCAGCATGCAGACGCAAGCGCCAATACCACACCACACTGTCGCGGCCTACCGTAGGCAGCGTTACCTGCCACTCCGGCACCATCACGGCCGAGAGCTTGGTTTTCTGAATCAGGGGGCTGTTGAACGTCTGAACGGTATCCACTTCCATGTCATATTCCCGGGCAGTAGTCGTGATGACGTTGCTTTGGCCAACCAAGCGCACCACGGTGGTGCCTATGATGCCAAACTCCGGCGGGCTAAGCGCTGTAACGCCGCCCGTCAGGAACGAATACTCCAGGGTTGCGCGGTTGTTGGTTTCATCTAGCTCGTCGATCTTATTAGCTGGGTCCAGTTCCACCGTGAACGTATTCAGGCCCGCAATGCTGCTCCCTGTAGTTGGGTTCGTGATGGTGAGAGTGTACGTAGTATCGCGGCGGGCCTGAGGCACCGAGAACAGCAGTATCTCGTTCGGCCGGCTGGTATAGGTGCGCGTCACCCGAATTTCCAGCGTGCCTTTCGTGCTGCGGCCGGGGTTACTAACGCCCACTTTCAACTCAAACGTGCGGGCCGTGATGGGCACTAGTGAGGGTGAAACCTGCAACTGGTTGTCAGCCGTCTGGAAGTCTGGCTTGTCCGGCGAGAACAATTTCAGCTCCGGGTCACCCTGCCAGATGGTGTTCATCAACATAGCGGTGCGGGCCGTTGGGCGGGGGCTGTTGCCCTGCAGACGCCGAGTTACCTCGCGCTGCACCTCGGCCACCGGCCGGCCATACCACATAGCGTCCGAAAACAGCAGTTTGGCCATTTCAGTGTGCATCACGTGCAAGTCAGTCTCAAAGCCTAGGTCCGAATCGCTCAGGAACCCAATAAGGCCTTTGGAATCAGCCAGCAGGTAATCCTCGCCGCCAAATGAAGTGGGCCCGCGGAACGAGTTGCCCGCCGAGCAGCCGCTGATGTACCACACCGGATACTTGCCTTTGTTGGCAAACCCAGTGGTAGCATCGTTGATGTTAGCAATGTTCCACATCAGGTTATGCGGACCACCATGACCAAAATAGGAGATGAACGACAAACCGGCATTGAAGTCGGCGGCTAGGTTCAGCGGAGGCGTATCGCCGGGAGCAGTGCCGGGGTAATCGGAGCGGCGGTAGGTTTTTACCACTTTTCCTGAGAAGGGCGGTTTCTGCACGTACGCTGCATAGGTGTTTACGTAGCTCGTAAACACACCATCTTCTTCGGCACCTCGGCCGCCCGACATATGCAATACATTCCGGCGCCACGGCTCGTAGCCCAGCGCTTCATGTTCCTTTAGCTTGTTCAGGTAGTTGAGCACCTGCGTAGGCGTCTGGGTAGAAAGGCGGCCGGTGTTCATGCGGGCCACAAAATCGTTGGTCTGCCAGTTTGCCGTGAAGAAGGCATCGGAAATGCCTCGGGTGCTGGCGGGCACCAGGTTACGCACCGGGTTAGCGCTGTTACAGCCGAATGTATTAGGACTGGTTCGGATAAAGCCACAGTTGTTTTCGCTTACGCCAATGCCCTTGCCTAGCAACAGCAACGACTGGGGCCGGTTGGAGCCGGTGAGCATAAACTGAGCAAACTGCCGCACCGCCAGCGCCGACATCTCGCCGTAGTGAAACTGGTCGTAGAGCTGCTGGGAGGTAACCACCAGGGTATCCCAGCGGCCGCCCTGGCTGGAGGCCCGATAATCAGCATACGCCCGCACCGGATTAGCTACGCTGCCTACCGGCTTCATCAGCACGGGGTGCGACACGATTAGGAAGTTATGGGCGCCGGGCGAAATCGACCGGAAACGGACCCGTTTGGCGGGCCGGGGCTGCAGAGGCTGGCTGATATCGAAGAGCAGAAGATTGCGCGTGCGCCCATCAGTAGCAGAGGCAAAGCCAAATCCGCGCTGGCTAGCACTAGGTCCTTCATTGCCTTCAACCCGCTGCACATTATAGGCATCGGTAATATCAAAACCGCGGACGGTAGCCGGAATAGAATCGAGCTGGAAGTACGCCGGGCCGGTTAGGGAAGAGTCGTTGGAGAAGTACACCTGCCGGCGCTTGGACAGCCAGCGGTTGGTTTGCGGATGTATGATGCGCGTGAAGGCCACCCGACACCGGTCGCCCCAAGCGGCACGCAGGCCCGAGCCTTTTTGCGTGATGCTCAATTGAATACGGCTACCCGTGCGGTCAGAGGGTAGCAGCGGAAACATGCCACGGCCCGACCCAAAGTTGGAGAAGTTGATGGTTCCGAGCACGCGTGTACCACCGGGGGCCACCACCGATACCTCCGATATGTGCTGCCCCATGCTGGAACCTACCAACTGAATATCCAGCAGCATGCGAGTAGCATCCGTAGATACCGACCACACAGAATCAGCCCGCACGTTCAGCTTGATAACCGTAGGAGTAGAACTGCCATTCTGGGTGAAAAACAGTGCTTGATCTGCACTCAGAAAGCCCTCACCCTCCTCTGCCCACGGATGGTAAATATTGTCTTCGTCGCTGATAACGTTGAAGGCATTGGTGTAGGCTTGATAGGCGCGGTTCAGGCGGTGTGGGTGCGGAGCCGAGGCCGCCGGATTCGACTGCGCCATACGCTTTCCAGTAGCGGCGTTCGACCACGTCAGGAAATACGCGGCTGTGTCGGTGAACATGCTGTACAACGGCTGCGGCTGGTCGGCGGCCAACCGGTACATACCCCGGTCCAAGGCCGCATCATTCTTCTGGCCAAAGAACTCGATGTAGGTAGTGGCATCGAGAGCGGTTTGGTTGCCGCCCACATAAATGGCCACTTCCTTACCGCGGCGCCACAGCTGCAGGCGGTCGGGGCTTACGCCGCTGATGCCCGCTTGCTGCAGGTACTGATAGTCGAGCCGATAGATGCCATTCTGGGCTACCTGTACTTTGTAATATTGCTGCCCTGGCACAATCCATTCGTTGCCAAACGGCCCAGACTGGGCCTGCGCAACCGAAATACTGAAAATCCAGAGCAGAAACGCCAGCCACCGTAACTTCGGGTAAGCCTGTTTCATATAGTAGTGCGTTAGGGTTCCGATGAGGAAGGTAAAGGCTGCAGAGAGCTGCAGCTATTGGTACAGGGCAGGGTTTACTTGAAACCGTAGCCTAGTGATACTATAATAGAGGTTGGCTGAGAGCGTTGGCCTAGCTTTTCTACGGCCAGTCGGGAAAGTGCCATATCCAGCCGCAAGCCGCTTAATGCCACCCCAACGCCTAAGCTGGGCTGCGCTTTCCACTCCTCGGAGCCAGTAAAGGACTGCACCTGCTGCAGATTCCCGATACCGCCGCGCAAATACACCAACTGCTTATAGCCTAGTTCTAGGCCCGCCCGCGGATCAAGGCTAACGGCGCTGGACGATACGAGCGTGTTACGCTGCCCATCGGTGGAGATTTCGAGGTCGAAGGCACCTAGGGCGGTAAACTCGCCGGGCAACTGCACCAGCCGGCCCACGCCTAACACAAAGAGAGGAAGCGTGATTTCAGTGCTGTTCTTAGGAATAGGGTCGGTGCCCTCCGGGGAGCTAGTAAACTTGAATTCGTCGCTGTTGATGGACCACGCATTGTAGGTAGTGGTAATGTCGCGCGCCATCAGGCCCAGGCGCCAGTTGTTGCGGTTGTACTGCACGCCGGCATCAATACCAAAGCCCCAGGCATTGGCAAAAGAGCCCACATTGCGGTAAATCACTTTGGCATTGGCTCCCACCTGAAGCCCCTCTACGCTTTCTATTTTGCGGGCGTAGGATAGCAACAGCGCATAGTCGGCTACAGAGAAGTAGCGGATGCGGGTGTAATCAATGTAGCCGTACTCATTTACTAGGTCGCGGGTATCGGCAATGTCATCTACGCCTAGCCGGATAATGCTGGCTCCTAGGGCGCTTTTGTCATCAAGCGGCATAGAGAAGGCCGCGTAGTCGTTTTTCACGATACCCGAGAACAGCTCGTTGTGCATCAGCACGGCATCGTACTTGGTTTTCTGGTTGACCAGACCGGCCGGGTTCCAATAGCCAGCGGTAGCGTCATCGGCCAGTGCAACTTGCACTTTGCCCATGCCAAGCGCGCGCCCTCCTACCCCGATATTCAAAAATTCATTGCTGTATTTAGGCGTTTTGGTCTGGGCCAGGGCGGAGCTAAACGCGCCCAGGCTCAGGCCCACGCCCAACACGAAGGCAGCACAACGGGAAAAGTGAGGCATAGAAGTGTAGAACCAGATAATCAGGAAAGAAAGATTAACGCGGCAGCAACGCAAGATACTTATTTATAGTGCGGTTTGGATTCAGGTTCTCGGTAAACGCTGAATATCAGCGGGTAAATAACCAGGTCCAAACACACCGCCTACCCTCGTGTGTGGCGCAAAGCACCTAAGCGGGTAGCAACCCCTCCAATATAAGCATATCCAGTTCTGATAGAAGGCCTGGAAGAGGCCGCAACTGAAAAGATTTCAGAGCAGCCGGAATGCGCTAAAAAAATATTTTCACTAGTACCTTGCGTTACATAGTACCTTTGATTATCTTTGACTCATTCTTCACCGATATCTGCCTCAGCCCATGAAAGTCGAGAACACCCAAGTGCAGATGCGGAAGGGCATCCTGGAGTTCTGCATTCTGGAAATCATTGCCCGCGGAGAGGTGTATGCGTCAGACATGCTCGAAGAGCTTACCGCAGCCCGCATGATTGTGGTCGAGGGTACGCTTTACCCGCTCCTGACACGCCTCAAAAACGCGGGCCTGCTGGACTACACCTGGAAGGAATCTACCAGTGGCCCTCCCCGCAAGTACTACACCCTCACGGCCGAAGGCCAAGAGTTCCTACACCAGCTTCGGCTCACGTGGGAAGAGGTCCAGGATTCCATCCGCATCATCCGCCAGAAGCCCCACGCCAATGGCAGCGCCCCAGCGGAACCGCTGCTTTAGGCGCCCGCCCGCTTCTAGTTATTGTTGAATTGTTGCAGCACCGAGATGAAAAAGAACATCAGCATCAACCTTCAGGGCATGATCTTCCATATTGAGGAAGATGGCTACGACGTGCTCAGCCGCTACCTGGCGGAAGTGAAGAACCACTTCAGCGGGTACCGGGGCCACGAGGAAATTGTGGCGGATATCGAAGGCCGTATTGCCGAGCTGTTCGCTGCCCGCCTATCCCCTCTCAAACAGGTGATTACGCTGGAAGACGTGCAGGCCATGACCGCCAAAATGGGTCGGGTCAGTGACTTCCAGTCGGCCGATGAGGCCGAGGACGACGAGGATATCCTCGCTTCGGCCGTGGCCAATGGCACCGCCCAGGGCGCCTACACTGGCTACACCAGCGCAGGCACTGAGTACACTGCTACCCCCGAGGACGGCACCAAGCGCCTGTACCGCGACATGAACAACCGCAAGATTGCGGGCGTGGCCGCCGGTATTGCCCGCTACTTCGGCACCAACCCGCTCTGGATCCGGCTGGGCTTCCTGGCCTGCTTTATCCTGCTGCCCATCCTGCTCGACAACGCCTGGCTGGATGAGTTCAGCGAGAAGCTGGCCTCTGTCACGCTCATCACCTATGTGGTGCTCTGGATTGCGCTGCCCAAGCGCTACGACACGCCCCCCTCCGACGAGGACCCCGTATTCCGCAAGCTGTACCGCGACACGGATACCGGCAAAGTAGGGGGTGTATCGTCCGGGCTGGCTGCCTACTTTAAGGTTGACGTTGTCCTGATTCGGATTCTGTTCATCATCGGGTTCTTTGCCGGAGGCTTTGCCATTCCGCTCTATATCATCCTGTGGATAGTTCTGCCGGAGGCGAAAACCGCCTCCGACAAACTCCGCATGCGCGGCGACGCGGTAACCTTATCGGCGCTAGATAGCAACCTACGAAACAATGAGTTGCAGGATGACGGCACCCCCGTAAACAACCGGCCGGTGGGTACGTTCCTGGAGAATTTCTTCCAGAACATCCGCCCGCTGATTGATCTGCTGGGCTCGGCTATTCGGATATTTGCTGGCGGCTTGCTGGTGCTGCTGGGTTTCTCGCTGCTGCTGGCCTGCACCATTCTGCTGGGCGTGGGCCTGGGCATGATTCCGGCCTCTGACAACATTGAACTTGGGCCCCTGCAACCCTTCATTCTCTTCAATGATATTTCGCCCCTAGCTATCTTAAGCTTCTTCCTGCTGACGGCCATTCCGGCCCTGGCCTTGCTGCTAGCTGGTATTGGGTTGCTGCTACGCCGCACGGTACTGCACCGCACTGCCTCGCTCACCCTGCTAGGCTTGTGGCTGCTAGGTATCATCGGCAGCAGCATTGCCGGCACCCGGCTGGCTCGGGAGTTCCAGCGGGAAGAGGAAATTACCCAGACGGTTAGCCTGACTCCTCTTACCAAACCCAGCCTGGTGCTGGAGCGCCGCCAGCAAAACGATGGCGAGTGGCTGGACCTAGACCTGATTGGCATAGACAGCACCCAAACTCCCCGTCTGGAGCGTATCATCTCGGCCCGCGGTGCTACTGATGAGCAAGCCCGCCAGACGGCCAGCACCTCCGTGGTTCACGCCATCCGGACGCCCAACGACTCTACGCTCAGCATTGATGACCACTTCACCATCAAGTCCGGAGCCCGCTTCCGCGACCAGGAAGTAAGCCTGCGCCTGCTGATGCCCCGTGACCGGACTTTCCGGATGAGCGAGGAGTTTGCTAACTGGCTCAGTGATGAAGACTACGTAGATAGCCGCGCCCCCATCCACCCCGAGCGGCGCACTTACCGGATGCGCGGTAGCCGCGTAGAGTGCATCGGCTGTACGGAAGAGGACCTACAGGGCGGCCCTAATGCCGACAACGAGGAGAACGAGGATTATGAGGCCGGCCGCGAGGATTCAGATGTTGACCTGAACTTTGGCAGCATCGAGTCGTTCAGCACCGACGAAAACTCGTATGGCCCCGATCGCCAGCGCTTCGATGAAGATGGCTTCGACCACGTGAGCATCGTGGGCCCGTTCCGGGTGATTGTGCGCCAAGGCGGCAGCCATAGTGTGCAGGCGGCTGGCAATGGCCGGGCCCTGCGCGACATCAAAGTTGAGCGCAATGGCAATGAACTCACCATCCGTCCCCGCAACCGCGACCTGTTCGACTCGCGCAACGACTCTTCCGACCGGATTCTGCTCACCATTGAAACGCCCGAATTGAATGAGCTGGAGTTGGTGGGCGGCACCCGCGCTGATGTGGACGGTTTTAACTCCGGCTCGTTGCAAATAAAGCAGGCCGGCGGTAGCCAGCTGCGGTTTCAGGGTAACCTGAATGATCTGAGGCTGGAGCTGGCCGGTGGCTGCCAGACTAGCTTAAAAGGCAGCGCAGACCGCCTGCGCATTGAAGGCGCCGGTGCCTGCGAGGTAGCCGCCGCCAACTTCACCGCCCGCCGCGCCGATATCAATGCCATCGGGGCCAGCAAAGTGCGGGTGCGCGTAACGGAAGAACTGGAAGCTGATGCCATTGGGGCCAGCGAAATTGAGTACAGCGGCAGCCCCAAAACGGTGCGCCGCGAGGCCATCGGGGCGGCCGTGGTACGCTCCGTGGACTAGGTCATTTAACAAAGCGAAGCCCGGATTCTACTGGGCTTCGCTTTGCGGGATGAGTACTGTCGGCCCAAGAAAGGGCTTAACGGTTGAGCTTTGGATACTAGCTCAACACCTGCGGGCAACCTCGCTTTTAGTAGCTCAACATTCAAGGTGGCAGTTGCAACAATCTGATTCTTCCGCCGTTGTATACTAGACAAAGCAAATAGTGCTATATTCCTAGCTCATTTTAGGTAACCGTCTCTATTTCCATCGCATCATTCTTCCGACTTCGGATACCGATAGTGGGTCAAGCTAGTGAGTGAAAAGGTGAGACCCGAAGGAAGCTTTGGCCTACCCTCCTGCTGCAACAGGAAGGCCCGAGCTTCCTTCACTATTTTTAGGCCCCTCCCCAACGACGCTCCCTACTCTTTTACTGGCACTACTAGCCCTTTGTGGCGGCCCAACTCCAGCAGCAGCGGAAAGGCCTCGTCGTACTCGTTGCGCACTTTGCCATCTAGGATGGCTTCCAGCACGGCTTCTTTCAGCTCGCCCACTTCGCGGGAAGGCTTCAGACCGAAGGTTTCCATGATGATTTCGCCGGTAATCACGGGCTTGAAGTTGCGCAGGTGGTCCTTCTCCTCCACTTCCTTGAGCTTTTGCTCCACTACATCGAAGTTGCGCAGGTAGCGGGCCACGCGCTGGTGGTCTTTGCTGGTAATATCGGCTCGGCACAGCAGCATTAGGCGGTCGATATCGTCGCCGGCTTCAAACAGCAAGCGCCGCACCGCCGAGTCCGTCACGATTTCCTTGACCAAGGCAATGGGCCGGAGGTGCAGGCGCACGAGCTTTTGTACTTGGCGCATTTCTTCGCCTAGCGGCAGCTTCAGATCGGTAAAGATGTTGGGTACCCAGCGCGCGCCTTTGTCTTCGTGGCCGTGAAAGGTCCAGCCCACCCGCTTGTCGTAGCGCTTAGTGGCAGGTTTGGCAATGTCGTGCAGAATGGCCGCCCAGCGCAACCACAAGTCGCCGCCAGTTGCCACCACGTTGTCGAGCACTTGCAGCGTGTGGTAGAAATTATCCTTGTGCGCGTGCTGACCAACCTTCTCTACCCCATACAGTTGGGCCATTTTCGGGAAGATGAGGTGCAGCAACCCGCACTGAAACAAGAGCTTAAAGCCGTAGCTAGGCTTCGGGGCCATGATAATCTTGTTCAGCTCAACGGTAATGCGCTCCTGCGACACAATCTTGATCCGGTCCTTGTTGCGCGCAATGGCATCGTAGGTCTCGGGCTCAATATCGAAGTTCAGCTGCGTGGCAAACCGGATGGCGCGCATCATGCGCAATGGGTCATCAGAGAAGGTGATATCGGGGTCCAGCGGCGTCCGGATGATGCGGCGACCTAGGTCGCCCATGCCATCAAACCGATCTACTAAGGCGCCAAAATCTTCGGGGTTCAAACTCAGGCCCAGGGCGTTGATGGTAAAGTCGCGGCGGGCGAGGTCTTCTTCTAGTGTACCGGCTTCCACTTCTGGCTTGCGGCTTTCAGCGCGGTAACTCTCTTTGCGAGCGCCTACAAACTCTACCTCAATTTCGGGGGTAGGCAGCATCGCCGTCCCGAAGTTCTTGAACACCGTGACCCGAGGGCGCCCCGGGAGCTTGCGGCCAACTTCCTGCGCCAGCTTAATTCCATCACCTACGCATACCACGTCCACGTCCTTACTAGGCCGCTCTAGCGCCAAATCTCGCACAAAGCCACCAATTATGTAGGCGGGGTAACCTAGCTCGCCGGCGGCGCTGGCAATGGTTTGAAACAGGGGCAAATCGGGCAGTTGGGGGGTCTTCATGCGCAGTACGTTGAGCCGCAAAGGTACGGGCTCTGGCTTTGGGAGCGAAGTGCGGCCTGCTCGTTTCTAGTCGCGCACCACTTCCAGGCCTCCATCGGGCAGCACGCGTACCACCCGGGAGGGCATGGCTGGCGCGTCATCCTCCTGGCGCCAGCGCACTACGTAGTCGGCTCCGCGCACCAGTTCTGGCGCTATGTCTTTATAAATAGCCGGCGTGGGCTGCCCGCTCAGGTTGGCTGAGGTTGATACCAAGCCATGCCCTAGGCGCCGCACTACCTTCTGGCAAAACTCATCATCCTGCACCACGCGCAGCCCAATGGTTCCATCGGGAGCAAGCAGGTTGGCGGCCAGGTGGCGGCTACCCGGTACGACATAGGTGGTTGGGCGCGTTTGGCTAGCTAGTAGCTCTGCCAGATTAGGAGGCACTACCTCGGCGTAGCGGGCAAACATTTCGGCATCGGCCACAAGCACAATGCAGGCCTTTTCGGCTGGGCGCTGCTTGAGCTGGTATACTTTATCCACTGCCGGTGGCACCTCGGCATCACAGCCCAGCCCCCACACAGTATCAGTTGGGTACAGAATTACTTGCTGCAACAGTAGCGCATCAACGGCAGCTTCTACTTCTTCGCGAAAGAACTTCGGGTTCATATTGACTTGAGGTTTACTGAGGAAGGGTACCTAGCGGATGGTCTGGCACAGCTCTACCAGCACGCCATTCGCCGACTTCGGATGCACAAAGCACACCAGCTTGTTATCGGCGCCGGGCTTGGGTTCCTCATTTAGTAACGTGAAGCCAGCTTCCCGCAGCCGCGCCATCTCGGCCCGGATGTCATCTACTTCAAACGCAACGTGATGAATACCTTCAGGCTTCTTATCGAGGTAACGCGTGATGGCACTCTCCGGCGAGGTGCCGGCTAGCAGCTCAATCTTGGAGCCGCCCACCTGAAAAAACACCGTATCAACGGCCTCCGAGGCCACATGCTCCCGCTTATAAGGCTCCTGACCAAGCAGTGTGGTGTAGAGTGCGGTGGCTGCTTCCAGGTCTTTAACGGCAAGTCCTAGGTGTTCGAGGTTGGTGAGCATAGGTTGGTCGAAAATGCGGGGTAGCCGTATAGCGCGGCTTCTTTGGATTTGTTCTACTTTTGTGGAGACAAAGTAAAACCAGTTCGCCGGTTTTCGTGTTCTACCTGCGAATGATTCTCCGCTGAAACCAGAACCCCCGAGCCATGCTCAAGCTACCTATTTACCTCGATAACAACGCTACCACGCCCCTAGACCCTCGGGTACTAGAGGCCATGATGCCGTACCTGACCGAGGTTTTCGGCAACGCTGCCTCCCGTAACCACCCCTTCGGCTGGGCCGCCGAAGAAGCCGTGGACTACGCCCGGGAGCAGATTGCCAGCCTGATTCACTGCGACCCCAAAGAAATCATCTTCACCTCGGGTGCTACCGAGTCCGACAACCTTGGCATCAAGGGTGTTTTTGAGATGTACTCGCAGAAAGGCAACCACATCATCACCGCTACCACCGAGCACAAAGCCGTGCTTGACACCTGCAAGCACATTGAAAAGCTAGGTGGCCGCGTAACCTACCTGCCCGTTAACGCTGAAGGTTTGATTAGCCTGGAAGAGCTGGAAGCTGCCATGACCCCAGAAACCATTCTGGTGACCATCATGTACGGCAACAACGAAACCGGTACCATCCAACCCATCCGCGAAATTGCTGCTATTGCACACAAGCACGGCGCTTTGTTCATGACGGATGGCACCCAGGCAGTTGGCAAAATTCCAGTGGACGTCATTGCTGATGGCATTGACCTGATGGCGTTCACGGCCCACAAAATGTATGGTCCTAAAGGGGTGGGTGCGCTGTATGTGCGTCGCAAAAACCCACGCGTAAAGGTTACCGCCCAGATGGACGGTGGCGGACACGAGCGGGGCATGCGCTCTGGCACCCTCAACGTTCCTGGCATTGTGGGCTTGGGCAAAGCTTGTGAGCTGGCCCGCCTTGAAATGGCCGCCGACACCGAGCGCCTCAGCAAAATGCGCGACCGTCTGGAGCGCGAGCTGCTGACGCTGGAAGAAAGCTATGTGAACGGTTCGCGTGAGCACCGTCTCCCCCACGTGGCTAACATCTCCTTCAAATATGTAGAAGGTGAAGGCCTGATGATGGGTGTGAAAGACCTCGCTGTTTCTTCGGGTTCGGCCTGTACTTCTGCTTCGTTGGAGCCCTCGTACGTGCTGAAAGCCCTAGGCCTCAGCGACGACCTAGCTCACAGCTCCCTGCGTTTTGGCCTGTCGCGCTTCACTACCGATGAGCAGATCGACTATGCCATCAACCACGTGAAAGAAGCTGTTACCAAGCTTCGTGAAATGTCGCCGCTATGGGAGATGTTCAAGGAAGGCATCGACCTCAACTCTATTGAGTGGGCTGAACACTAAGAATTGTTGAACTTAGTGCGAGCAACCTGTACTTGAATAGGTTAGGTTCTCGTATCAAGGTTTACACTCTCATATTAAACTTCTCAAACAAGCCATGGCTTATTCCGATAAAGTAATCGACCATTACAGCAACCCCCGCAACGTGGGCACGCTGGATAAAAGCAAAAAGAACGTTGGTACCGGCCTGGTAGGCGCTCCTGAGTGCGGCGACGTAATGCGTCTGCAGATTGAGGTTGATGAAACCACCAACACCATCACCGATGCTAAATTCAAAACCTTCGGCTGCGGCTCGGCTATTGCCTCGTCATCGTTGGCTACAGAATGGCTGAAAGGCAAAACCGTTGACGAAGCTCTGGCTATCGACAACATGGAGATTGTGGAGGAATTGGCCTTGCCACCCGTTAAAATTCACTGCTCGGTACTAGCTGAAGATGCCATTAAATCGGCCATCAACGACTACCGCGTGAAGAATGGCCTGCCTGAGTTGGAAATGGCCAAGTCGCACCACTAGTCAACTGACAGTTTAAGCCGGCACCTTTCGTGTGTTGCTCTTTAACTGTACTAACTGACAATCCTTGACAAAATATATGTTGAGGTAGTTTACAGAAGGTGCCCGGATTCAGCCATCGATAGAAGTCTATCTGATGTTGGGCCCGGGCACTTTGCTGTTAGCATTATTAATTTAGGTGTCAACCTCCGCGTGGCACTACCCTCCAGATTCTTTCAAACCGGTTACCCCGCGTCGGAGTTGGCTTAAGCTAAACTCCCAAGTGCCAACTGCAGCCTGACGGCTGTAGTTCGGTAGGCACGTGCTGAACACAAATGCGGTAATTCGTGTTGTATTACTTGCTAGCAGCTTAGTATTGGATGTTGCTGGCACTCAACCTCAAGCCTTATTCTCATGATTACCGTTTCTGATAAAGCCAAAGCAAAAATCGAGCATCTGATGCGCGATGCAGAGTTGGATGCGACTTACCGTCTGCGTGCTTCTGTGGCTGGCGGCGGATGTTCGGGCTTAAGCTACAAGCTCGACTTCGACAATGAGGTAAAACCTATGGATCAGGAGTTCGAAGACAAAGGTGTACGCGTGGTAGTTGACATGAAGAGCTTCCTTTACCTGGCCGGCACTGAGCTTGACTTCTCCGATGGTTTGAATGGCAAAGGCTTCTACTTCGACAACCCCAATGCCTCCCGCACCTGTGGTTGTGGCGAGAGCTTCTCAGTATAGACACAGTTTGATAAGTACTGCCCTTAATAAATGGGGTAGATAAAGCACAAGGGCTGCCGGATTGTATCCGGCAGCCCTTGTGCTTTTGGGTAGTTAGGCGATACTTTGGCAGTGTTTACTGCTTTTGGGGCACCTCTTCTACAAGCTTATCAGCTTCCTTATTCTGAACTACGGCGGTATCACCGGCTTCAGGAGCCATATCAGCCTCCACATTATTGGCAGCGTTGCTAGTAGCGTTGGCAGCCTCATCGGTAGCGTTGCCTACATCATTGGCAGCGCTTTCAGCAGTTGCTTCCGCGTTGTCCTGCGTTTTTTCGGAACAAGAGGTAGTAGCGAAGGCAGTGAAAGCTGCCAGAATAGCGAGGGTTTTGAAGGAGGTTTTCATAGGAGTTTCTTAGGAGAATGGTAACAATGGGACTTATACTCTTTTAATAGAAAATTGGCTGAATAAATGACCAGAAAAAAGCATAGTAGCCCTACTCTTACAGCAACTCTTGCTGTAAGAGTAGGGCTACTATGCAGACTGAGCGTTCTTTTTCAGAGAAGCTGGCTACAAAACTTGAGCTTCTTTCCTTAGTATTTGGTACTTCCTGCAATGCAACTCAGTGTTAAGAACAAAAAAGCCACTCCCAAATTTGGGAGTGGCTTTTTTGTTCTTAATGGGCTAGTAGGTCAAGTGGAGTGCTACTTTCTAACAATCCGGCGGGTCACTTTAGTAGTGCCTTCGCCAACGGTTACTAGGTAAGTACCCGATTGCAAGTCGCTCATCTGAAGCTTGCTATCAGCACCCAATACCTGCGAGCGAATTACGCGGCCGCTGATATCAGTGATGGTTGCACGCAAGCCTGCAGCAGAACCAGGAACCTCAATATTCAGAACGTCAGTAACTGGGTTCGGATACATAGAGATTTCACCCGAGCTGAGGAACGTTACTACAACTGGCGCACTGAAGTTGATGGTACCATCCAAGTCAGTTTGCTTTAAGCGGTAGTAAGAAAGTCCAGCCAGAGGCTTTTCATCAACACCAGCGTAAGTAGAACCAGTTGCGGTGTTGCCTTTGCCAGCACGCGTCAAAATGGTTTCAAATGACTTACCATCCTGGCTGCGCTGTACTTCAAACCCTTTGTTGTTGAGTTCAGTAGCTGTTACCCAAGTAAGTGCTACTTGCTTACCACGCACTTTAGCATCAAAGGACACCAACGTAACGGGCAGAGGTATTTGAGGCTGGTTGTTCGGAACCTTGTAGTTCTCGGCATTCAGCAAGCCATCATCATTGAACTCGAAAGCATAGAAATAATACTTAGTAGCAGGATCTAGGTTACCAACCGTGAAGGATGAGGTAGCACCACTGAACACTACGTAGGTATTACCAGCCTCGATAACAGAGCCTGAACCAAACTGGTAGTTACCATTAACAGTAGTACCAGGAGTGAAATTCTGCTTCAACTGCGGAAACAAAGAAATAGGCAACTGGCTATACTTAGAAGAAGCGATAATCAGTCGGTTCTGCCCGTAGCTCTGGCCGGCCGGAGGGTTGGACAGATTGAAAGTGATTACAGCCGTGGTAGAATTTGCTCCACGCACGATGCTAGCCGTTGACTGAGCACCTGGCACTTCTGCAATTGCAAAGCCGTTAGCTGTTCCGTTACCGCTCGTTAGCACAGTAGGTGCACCGTTGCTGATAGCAGCATTCTGGAACGTCAAAGACTGCGTAGATGCACCAACACGAGTAGGTGCATAGCGCACAAGCAGGTCTAGGATACGGTTGCCTTCATTGTTGTTGAGTAACGTGTCAGCCTTTACATACGTCAGGCCACCATCGGTCGAGAACTCATACTGAGGAGTACCAGCGCTGTTACGTCCTGGATCCTCCAAGTCAGGGGGGAAATTTAGATTCAGTGGTCCCGTCAGCAGGAAAGCTTCCAATCGTACCTTTTTCGAAGCTGAAGTAGTATTTTTTACAATATCATCTCCAAAGTAGCCAATTGGCTGGAGCAAACGAACGGTAGGTTGGCTGATACCAGTTACAGATACGTCGCGCTGAGGAGCCGGAGCACTAGTAGCTCTTATCAGAGCATTAATCGTGATGGCATCATTGCCAGGCACGAAACGTACATACACCGGTGCCTGGATTACGTTGTTGTTTGCGTCACGCTGGAATGTAACCGACGAAGAGAAGTTTACATTATCCTTCGAAACCTGGAAGTAAGTAGTGCTTGTTCCTTCAACTGGCGCAATAGTCAAATCTTGCAACAAGTTGGTTCCTGATACTAAAAACGACTGCGACTTTGAAACAGTTGTTGGGCGAGTGGCAAACGTGAAGGTGTTGTTCGCGGGATTCGTAATCGAAATATCCGATACGTTACCATTTGAATTGGCAGTTACAGTAACCTGTACAGCATTAGCAGCCTGTGGGCTAGAAACCACAATATTCTGGTTGAACGCGCCAGTATTGATAGAAGCAACCAATTTCACTTCTATGGTAACCGGAGTAACAGTTCCGCTTACTGATGGAATTACAAGCGGTTCGCTTGAAAAAGCAGTATTACCAGCTGATGCATTCCGAATCTGAATATTAGATACCGAAGGCGTTAGTGTGATTGGATTGGACCCTAAATTGGTGCCACTAACTGTTAGTTGAAGAACAGTTGAAGAACCACTCTGGGTTACATTACCAAAGGCAAGAGTTGTTGGGGTTACATTGATGTTAGCGCCATTTGGAGCACTTGTACCTCTTCCCTCAACTGCTACGGTCCGGGTTGGAGAGTTAGGCGAAGTAATAGTTACGTTATCTGTCTTGTTACCAGTAGAGCTAGGCGTAAAGCGAACATCCACTACAACGTTCGCAACTGAGCCATTAACGGGTACAATCGTCGCAGTTGAGCTGAAGGGATTAGTTCCAATACGAACCTGAAAGTTTGTAGGAGCAGTAACCGTAAGCGGAGTATTGCCTAATCCGCTAGCATTAACAGTAAACGTCTGCGAGGCTGAAGCTGTGCCTTCCTGCGTATCTGGAAAAGACAAGGGGCTGTTATACCCACTAACAGTTACAGAAGCAGGAACAGCAAGCCCTTCACCAGAGACCTGAACATTTTTGGTCTCAGCACTCGGTGAACCGCTTTCTCCCTCGCTGCTAAACGTGATATTAGCAATATACGCCTTTACTACTGTCGGGCGGAAAGTAACGTTTACCGTTCCACCAGAAACTGGTAGAGAAACAGTAGAGCTTGGAGTGGTGCCATTATAGCTAACTAAGAAACCTGCTGGTGCAGTTACTACAATGGGATTAGTAAGCGAGCTTCCTGTTACTACGACACTTTGCGGAGTTGAACTTGTGTTAATAACCTGCGACTGGAAACCAAGAGCAACAGGACTAACCTCAATCTTTGGACTTCCCGCGATGCCGGTACCCAACACGATAAATCCCGCAATAGTACCGCTTGAAGTGAAGGTTAGATCTTCATCATATGTACGTTGCTGGGTTGGAGCAAAACGAACATAAATTGTGGTTGATACACGGTTTCCGTTTCTTGAGATAGTTAGATCAACTCCGTCAGCACTGTAGTCAGTCTCGTTAAGGCTCCCTTGAAAACCGTTTGGAATTGCGACAGTAACATCACGATTCAGATTGTTCGCTTCTACACGGTAAGACTTCGCTGCTGATGTAGTACCAGTAGCAACATCACCGAATCGTTGCGGGTTAGCAGGATCAGATGAAGTAACACTTAGAGTCTGCGCTGCTCCTAAGAAAGGCAGCAGCAATAGGGCAATCAGTGCAAAGAGCCATTGACGACTCAACTGGCCACGCCCATGGCTAGGCAAGTATTTGTTTTTCATATGCTATTATGGAAAGAAGAAGTGTGCGGAATGAAGTCTTTTTAAATGTTATAGCCTGATCAGCAATACCGGTACCTATACGTAAGCCTTACTTTTCAGACTATAATTTTTCTTATATACAAGAGTACTTTTTACACAAAACGTAACGGATTAAATTTGGGAACTTTTAACATAAGTCATGCCAAGCTTAAGTTTGGGGGCAAGCTAGATCGTATAATATATTGCGCTCCTAGCCAACCACTCCCTCTTTTCTCCTGAACGATTTGTAGCTGCTGTTTTTTCTGATTGGTACGAATTCCGGGGTTACCAAAGCAAAGTCCGTAATACAAAGTTGCACTTTCCGTGATTAAGTGCTTTATTTTTTTTCGTAAAAGACTTATTATTATATAATTATATATTCATAGTCCTAGTTTTCTTCATTAACATTCAGCTTTGCACATATCATGTCAGCACCCTTATTATCAGCTCTTTATTACTATCAATGAGAAGTACCAACTACCATTATTATTAATATTTAACTATATTCATCTGATGATATTTCATATTTAGAAAATGAATTATATTAACCTACTACTGAATTAAGTGAGGCACGAATTCAGATAGATTAGTAATTATTCCCTGCTCACGGCGAAACCCAAGGGCAGCACCCTCACCGCACCAAAATACGCCCAATTGGTACTGCCGCCCATTAGCATCTTGGGGTAGGTCCGCGAAACGCTGATAGACCATTGGCTGCAAAGCGTACTCGCCGGGTACTGCGGGTGCTGCTACAGTGCCTTTCAACTCGGCTACATCCTGGCCTTCGCGGCCTAACACCGGCTTGCGAACCTGATGCCCTGAAAGCTCTGAGCGAGATGCCTCAAGTAATAATGGGTGATGCGGATAACACAGCCACAGCCAAGCCAGAATTGCTTTACTTTGAAACAGCAGGGTATATGCCGGGTTGGCAACCATCACGTCGCGGCTTTGTAGTAAGCTCACTAACGAGCTGGTCAGTTCCGGCTCTTCATCGGCCAGAACCTCCCACGGCACTAGCTTGAACAGAAAGCCAAACCGCTGCCACTGTTCAGGTCCTACTTCGGCCCATACACCCCGCTCCTCCCCTGCTGTGGCCACCTGCATGGCATCAACCGGGCATATGTGTACATCGGTGAAGCCGGCCCCTAAGGCGGCTTCGGCTAGTACGGCGCAGTTGGTAGCGTCTTCGGCACTGTCGGGCAAATGCACCAGCAATAAAGTAGGCTCTAGGTCGTCGTTTAACTCCAGCCAGCGCCCCAGTTGTTCTTGTAGACCTTCAAAAAGGCCATTGGCCTGACGGTCATCATCGGACAAACCGGCTGCTACTAGGCTGGCCCACTGCATTACGGCCGTTTCCGGAATGCTGGTGGCCGTATCGGCGTTGAACTCAATAAGCTTGGGCCCTTCGGGGGTTTGCGCTAGGTCAAAACGGCCGTACAAATGCCAATGACGGTCATCGTTCCAGGAGTGGCGGACGGCTTCCCATAATAGCTGCGGGATGGCTAGCTCCTGAAGCAAAGAATCAGGAATAGGGTCCGGGATGCTGTTTACCAGCATTTCATATAGGATATCCGCCGCTTGTAGCAAGGCATCGGCCTCAGCCTCCAGCAATTGTACTGCCTCGCGGGCTACGTAGTTCGCACAGGCTTCTTCTACCGCCCAATCCCAACCAAGAGCCCGCACTGCGGGAGCAACATCGCCAGAAAGCGGCAAAAGTTTAATAGGTAAAGCCACAATAAGGAAGGTATCAGGAGGAATGCGCTTGTGATTTCCACACGAATAACTACTGGGTACTTACAAGCCGTAAGCCACCTAGTGATACGGAAAACAGCGCGGATGTAGCAGGGCTTTTACTAGGCAAAGTTAGCCGCCAAACCCACCGCCATATCCGCGGCTACCAAAACCAGAGCTGCGGCCCGAACTAGGCGCGGTGCTTCTTACGTTGCTGCGGCCATAGCCCGTGCTGCGCGTAACGGTTGTGCTAGGTCGAATTCCGGTTGAAGCCGCTGAGTTACGGCTGCCAGTGAAACCACGGCCGAAAAATCCTCTTCCCCGGTCTCGCTCATTGGCAACGCGCCCGCGCCAGCCGTTGTTTTGCTGAATAATTCCGGGGTTGGCATATGCCCCCACGTTAGGCGTAAGGAAGCGCCCGGCCATATACCCAATGCCACCCCACATCAGGATGTCCATCATGCCGGTGCCGCCCGCGCGGTTTTCGGGGTTAACGCGGGAGTAGTCCTGCATTTGCTTTTGCAGCGCTTGGCCCTGGAGCGTATCTACTTTGCCATCGAAATGATGCAGGATAGCCGCTACTTCTTCCTTGCCGGCTGGCCGCTCCGCCGTGATTTTCCACTCGCCGGGCTTCACCTCGGTCATTTCCGTAATAACGCCTTCTGAGTACGAGTCGCCACTTCCCCAGTCGCCTTCGGCAGCGGTGCGGTCGGCTTCCGATGAATTGCCGGAGCAGGCCGGTAGCATCAGTCCCAGACTGGTAGCGGCCGCCACAAGCAGCACGTTACGGCGCCAGTCGCTGAGTTGGTAGTAAGGCTTGTTCATAGCAGAAATAGAAGGAAAGAGAAAGGGGCTCGAAGAATAGAACAGGCATACGCTAACGACGGTTCAGCCTGTTCCAGTATGTTTTGGGCTTGATTCGGAATTAAAAAAGCGTCACTACTCCCACAAAGGGTAATGCTCCAAATTCACTTCCTGCCCGAAGAAAATACGGGTACTTTCCTCGAAGGACCGAGTGAAATCCGATACGTAAAAATGATGCACCGGGGTACTGCCGCTGGGCTTGGCTGCTAGCTTGGTTGAGGTCAGATACTCCTTCACGTGAGCTGCTACTACATCTGAAGCATCCAGCACTTCCGTGCGGCCTTGGTAAAACGCGGCTATTTGCTGCTTAATGAGGGGGTAGTGCGTACAGGCCAGTACTAGCGCTTCGATATCCTGAAGCGCTGGATTGGACAAGTAGGCCTCAATGATATTGCCGGCAATGGAGTTATCGAAGAAGCCTTCCTCAATCATGGGGGCTAGTAGCGGGGTAGCTAGGCTGCACAGCTGCACACCGGCGTCCAAATCGTCAATCTTCTTGCGGTATACGTTGCTGTTTACTGTTTGCTTGGTCCCAATCAGCCCCACGGTGCGGCCCGCATATTGCTTGCCGATATAGGCCACAATAGGGTCAATCACATTCAGGACACGGGCTTTGGACCCCACATATTCGCGCACCAGTTCATACGCCGCTGCCGAGGCTGAATTACAGGCAATCAGAATAACCTTACACTGCTGCTTGAGCAGCAAATCACAGATTTTGACGGAATACGCCTGAATAGCGGCCGTGCTTTTATCGCCGTAGGGCAAGTGAGCGGTGTCGCCGAAGTACACAAGCCGTTCATGCGGCAGCACGCGGTTCACGGCCCTCGCTACGGTAAGGCCTCCAATGCCACTATCGAAAATACCGATAGGACGCGTAGTAAGATCAAGAAGAGAAGATGCCATTGCGCCCCAAAGGTACAAGGTGTTTGCTAGGCATGGTACTTACCCCAACCTGCCATCGGGCGCATAGTGCAGCTCTCCCAGCTCCACTAGGTTGCGCAGTAGCTCGGTAACGATGGTAGCCTGGGCCGGAGAAAAATGCGCGAGGACTTCCCGCGGCGTTTTCGGCGCGGCTTTCACCAGCTGCACCAACTGTTCACGGAGCTCTTGCGGTGGCGCAGCAGCCTGTCTAGCCTTCTTTTTGGCCAGGCAGAAATCACAGACGTGGCAGGCTGCGGCATTGAGCTCGCCGAAGTATTCCAGCAACAACTGCTGCCGGCAGCGCCCTCCAGCCGCATACCGAATCACCGACTCGGACTTATGTAGGGCTAGTTCGCGGGCTTGAGTAAGGCGCTTCTGATCCAGCGGAAGCTTGTCGGCATCGAAGCGAGGAGTGGTAAACAAGGCCTGCGGCGACTCATGCTTGGGCTGGTACTGAATGATACCCGAACGATGCAGAAACACCAGCATTTTGCGGACATCTACCACACTTAGGCGCAAGTGCTGGGCTAGGCTGTTCTCGGAAATCCGCTGAAACCCCGCAAACAGCTCGCCCCCATTAAAACGCAGCAGGCTCTTGATCAGCTGATCATGCTGGACGTTGGAAACCTGGAAGCGGTACAAGTCATTGTGGTCGATGGGAATATGCACGCGGGCCGGGTTGTTCACGGCTTCGTTTAGCTGCACGAATCCTTCACGGCCTAAGGTGCGCAAACTATTATGCGCGTCCAGCGCCTTGATGCGGTAGGTTTCGGCAAACTGCTGCATATCAAAGTCGAAGGCAACCAGCTCGCCCCCTCCTACTGCCGTGCGCGAAAAGTTGGCCAAGGCCTGGTACACGCGGCGCACAGTGTCGAGGGGCGGATAGGCCTGCTGCGTGCGGCGGCGCAGTTCTGTGGCATCGTTGGGCCCTTGCAACAGCACAGCAAAGGCATACTTCTCGTCGCGGCCGGCGCGGCCGGCTTCCTGGTAATATGCCTCTAGGGTGTCGGGGGCTTCCAAGTGCACTACGAGGCGCACATCAGGCTTATCAATACCCATCCCGAAGGCGTTGGTAGCCACAATACATCTAGTCTTGTTCTGCATCCAGTCTTGCTGGGTGCGGGTGCGCTGCTCACTAGGTAGGCCTGCGTGGTAAGGTGCAGCGGCCACTCCTTGCTGGCGCAGGTAGGTGGCGGCTTCCTCCGTTTGGCGGCGGGTACGGGCATACACAATGCTGGTTTTCTCGGCCCCTACCCCCTTTATCACTTCAAAGAGGCGCTTAAGCTTGTCTTCGGTACTGAGCACTGAGTACGACAGGTTAGGCCGCGCGAAGCTCTGTTGAAATACGCGGTGGCTCGCCCCAAATTTTAGCTTCTCCACAATATCGGCGCGCACCTGCTCGGTAGCTGTGGCCGTAAGGGCAATACAGGGCACTCCGGGCAGCAGCTCGCGCAGCTCCTGAATACGCAGGTATGGCGGCCGAAAATCATAGCCCCATTGGGAAAGACAGTGGGCCTCATCAATGGCAAGCAAGCTCACTTTCATCTTACTCACCCGGGCCCGGAACATATCCGTCAGAAGACGCTCAGGCGACACATACAGGAACTTCACCGGACCATACACGCAGTTATCCAGAGTCTGGTCGATTTCCTGATGGCTCATGCCCGCGTACACCGCTTCTGCTTTAATGCCGCGCTGCCGTAGGTTTTCCACCTGGTCCTTCATCAGCGCAATCAGCGGCGACACAACCAAGCACAGCCCGTTGCGGGCTAGGGCGGGCACTTGAAAACAGATGCTTTTGCCCCCACCCGTAGGAAGCAGTGCCAGGGTATCTTGACCCGCCAGTACCGACCGGATAATATCTTCCTGCAAAGGCCGAAACTGGGTATGCCCCCACGTTTGGCGCAGCACGTGCAGAATATCATCGGTAGGGTGAAGCATGGAGGCAAAGGTAACGTTGTACTAAGCCTCAGTCCACAAAAAAGCCCGACTCCAGAAGAAGTCGGGCTTTCGAAACGATATATAGTGCGCAGCTTACGCAGCAGCCGACTGACCATTCTCACGGTCGTCAATAGCCTTCTTCAGCTTGGCAATAGCTTGCGTAGCACGTTCCTCGTCCAGACGATTGATGTTCAACAGCATCTTGGTCTTTTCAGGACGAGTGATCACCGGATGATTCAGCAGACGGATAATTTCTTCCTTCTGTGCAGCCGAAGCATACGTAGGCGCCGGCGACTCAGCTACCAAGGCTGCCTCAGCAGGTACTGCCTTCATAGCAGCGGGAGCATCAACAACAGCTACCGGAGCAGGCGTTACTACCATGGCAGGCTGAGCAGTGGGCGTGTTACCGCCATACTCCATTTCCTCAGCCGGGGTAGGCTCATAACCAGCCGCCCGAATAATCCAGGCCAGAATGTTACGGTAAGCTTTGCCTATGGCTCGGGTCTGAGCCATGCTCATGATGGCAAACTCCTGGTAGAACTTCTTGCCCTGCTCTTTATTCGAGCAGATAGCGAAGCCCGCACCTACGGTGTGGCCCGACTTCATGTCGAACAGCGTCACCTTGGCCTGATATTTAATTTCCTGCTCGGTAGAGACGTTAATCACGTGGTCCACGATCGGCACAATGCCCAGACGCGAACCGGCATACTGCCAGCCTTCCACGTTCACAAACTCCTTACCCTGCACCGTGGTGCTGAGCTTGTTGTCCTTGATGAATTTAGCAAGGTCCGTCGCCAAGTGCAGCGTCTCGTCGGAGCGCGAGATGTCAAAGCTCTCCACTTTAGTCTTACGAACCGGCTCTTTGATGTTCTTAGTTGCTTCGCTCATGGCGTCTTTCCTTTTATGTCCTGTAGTACCGTATTGTGTTACGTGAATATAACCAACCGGCCCACGAAAAGGTGCAAAAAGCGACGTTTTTATATGTATTTTTTCTTACTGATTATCAATAAGTTACAAATAATATTTCTAACCGGTTTAGCTATCTGCTTTTTTTAGTCTTTCCCTACTCCTCTCTATCCTTTCCTCGGTGCTTTGGCCGCTTCTTATGCCTAGTAAAACGCTAGCCTGCCGCCGCGCACCGGAAACGCAACAGCAGGCTTCTCCTCACGGTCCGGGGCAACAGCGGACGCATGTCCTAGTTCAAAAAAAGAGGAGTAGCCTAGCACAACACTAAGCTACTCCCCTGAAAATCAATAGTAAATAAAGAAAGTTCCTAGACTGTTAACCCTCCCAAATAACGCCATCCTTCATGGTGATCTTGCGGTCGGCCATTTCGGCTAGCTGGTCGTTGTGAGTCACAATCACGAACGTCTGGCCTAGCTCTTTGCGCAGCAGAAAGAAGATCTGGTGCAGTTCCTGGGCATTCTGCGAGTCGAGGTTACCGCTGGGCTCGTCGGCAAAAATGATTTCGGGGGAGTTAATGAGGGCGCGCGCTACAGCGGTCCGTTGCTGCTCGCCACCGCTCATTTCAGAGGGCTTATGGTCGGCGCGGCGCTCTAGATTCAGCATCCCAAGCAATTCGCGGGCTCGCACGCGGGTTTCCTTTTCTGAGCGCCCCGCCAAGTACGCTGGCAAGCACACATTTTCCAGGGCCGTAAACTCAGGGAGCAGGTTATGAAACTGAAAGATGAAGCCAATGTGCCGGTTCCGGAAGCGTGCCAGATCAGAGCGGCCCAAAGAACTCACCGATTCGCCATCGAACAGCACTTCGCCGGAGTCGGGGTTATCGAGGGTGCCCAAAATGTGCAGCAGCGTGCTTTTGCCGGCTCCTGAAGAACCAACGATGGACACGATTTCCGATTTCTCAATCGTGAGATCAATGCCCTTGAGAACTTCCAGCGTGTTGTAGCTTTTACGGACGTTGATGGCTTGCAGCAAAACGGGACTAAGTAAAGTGAGCCGAGGGTACGGCAACAAATCTACGGAATGTAGCGGGTTGCGGTAGTGCCCACCTTCGGAAACTGTCAACCTGCGCCGCCAAGCACGCAGTTAGCCGCCACAGTTTGTCAGTTGCTTTCCTTAAACTAGCCCTACTTTACTGGCTGTATGCTGCTACCTATGCCCCTTTTCAAACTCTCTGTGCGCCACTGGTTGCCTTGGGTTTTGCTGTTCTTAGCTGGCGCGGCAGCTATACTGTGGTGGCAACGGCCGCAGCCGCTACCCCCTTCCCAAGCGTATACCGCAGTTGCTAGCCCTCCGGCTAACCCCAACCTTATGCGCGGGGTAAGCTGGGTGGCTGGCGACTCAGTTTCCGCGCTTGACCTTGAGCCATTGGTACGCGCCCACGCCACTTGGATTGCCCAAACGCCCTTTGGCTGGCAAGCGGGAGCCGCCACACCGGAAATTCGGATGCACACCGGCACCGGTAACCGGGGTTATTGGGGGGAAAGTGACCAAGGCCTGATCATGACCAGCCAGCGGGCCCGCCAACGCGGTATCCGGACGCTGCTCAAGCCGCACGTATGGCTGCGCGGCGGTAGCGGCTCCTGGCCCGGCGACATCAAGATGACCTCGGAGGCTGATTGGCAGCAGTGGTTTGCCAGCTACTCAGTCTTTATACTGCACTACGCCGAACTAGCCGAGCAACACCAGATGGAAGCGTTGTGCATTGGCACGGAGCTACAACACAGCGTAGCGCATGAAAAAGAGTGGCGGGCCCTGATCAGCAAGATTCGGAGTGTATACCACGGGCAGCTTACCTACGCCGCCAATTGGAACGCAGAGTTCGAGCAGGTTCAGTTTTGGGATGCACTCGACTTTATTGGCATTCAAGGATATTTCCCACTTAGCACCACTACACGACCTAGTAAAGAAGCCTTACTTACCGCTTGGCAAGGACCACTGCGCCGCATCAAAGCCATCCAGAAGCGTTTTAGGAAGCCTGTTGTCTTCACCGAAATCGGGTACAAGACTACCCCCGACGCAGCCATTGAACCCTGGGCCTGGCCTGACCGCACGGCCGTGCTAACTGCCCCCGACGAAGCCACCCAAGCCGCCTGCTATGCGGCGATGTTCGAGACCTTCTGGCACCAGCCTTGGTTTGGCGGCCTGTTTATCTGGAAATGGTATCCAGGTCTGCAACCCGATGGCTCCGCCCGCCGCCACCTTGATTTTACGCCCCAGCACAAGCCCGCCGAGCAGATACTCACTGAATGGTACAGCAAGTAATCTGTTGCCGTTTATAAGGAGCCGCTTGTGTGTTGCGAGAACATCTCAACTGCTCATGCGCAACTGGCAACGGGCAACTCATATCCCGGTTCTGAGCGTGGTTTTCGGCTTGAAAAGGCAAAAACTACCAACTGCTACTAGGTACCTGGCAACTCACAACTCATTTCTGCCTACTTTCGCGCCTAGTAAACCACCCCGAAACCCCCTCTTAACTGACCTCTATGAACATTCACGAGTATCAGGGCAAAGACATTCTGAAGCGCTACGGCGTACGCGTGCAGGAAGGCATCGTGGCCGATACGGCTGAGGAAGCCGTAGAAGCTGCCAAGAAGCTAACCGAACAGACCGGCACCAGCTGGTACGTTATCAAAGCCCAAATTCACGCTGGCGGACGCGGCAAAGGGGGCGGGGTGAAACTCGCTAAAAACCTGGAGCAGGTGAAGGAAATTGCCGGTCAGATTATTGGCATGCAGCTCGTTACCAAGCAAACCGGCGCCGAAGGCCGTAAAGTGCACAAAGTCCTGATTGCCCAGGACGTGTACTACCCTGGCGAGTCGGAAACCAAGGAATTCTACATGAGCGTGCTGCTGGACCGCACTACGGGCCAGAACGTTATCATCTATACCACCGAGGGCGGCATGGATATCGAGGAGGTGGCAGAAGCGCATCCCGAGAAAATCCACCGCGAGCATGTAGATCCACGCGTGGGTCTGCGTCCCTTCCAGGCCGCTAAAATTGCGTTCAATCTGGGCCTAACCGGCGCAGCACAGAAAGAGATGGTGAAATTCGTAATGGCCCTCTATAAGGCTTACGATGAAACCGACTCAGCCATGTTCGAAATCAACCCTGTGTTGAAAACCTCGGACGACAAAATTCTGGCCGTCGACGCCAAAGTAACCCTCGACGAAAACGCCCTCTACCGTCACAAAGACTTTGTTGAGCTGCGCGACACCAACGAGGAAGACCCCTTGGAAGTAGAAGCATCTGCCTCGAACCTGAACTATGTGAAGCTTGACGGCAACGTAGGCTGCATGGTGAACGGTGCTGGTCTGGCTATGGCAACCATGGACATCATCAAGCTTTCGGGTGGCGAGCCTGCTAACTTCCTCGACGTAGGGGGTGGAGCTAACGCCCAGACCGTAGAAGCTGGTTTCCGCATCATCCTGAAGGATCCGAATGTGAAAGCCATCCTCATCAACATCTTCGGTGGCATCGTACGCTGCGACCGGGTTGCTAACGGGGTAGTAGAAGCCTACAAGAACATCGGCGACATCAAAGTACCGATTATTGTACGTCTGCAAGGCACTAACGCCGAGGAAGGCGCCCGCATCATTGATGAGAGCGGCCTGAAAGTATACTCTGCCGTATTGCTGAAAGATGCTGCGCAGAAAGTAAAAGAAGTGTTGACTGAGCAAGGCCTTGCCTAGGCTTTAAGCAACTTCTCTACCTAGTAAAAAAGCCCATCCGGTATCACCGGATGGGCTTTTTTCTTGCCTTATCGCTTTGCCGTGTGAAACGGGGTAGCGACCTATATATAAGGCCGTAGCCTTCTTTACTGCACGCCGCCTTTTTCAGCAACGCCGGCATTTTCTTCGGCCTGTACCGGCAGAGGCTCACCCTGCACGCGCAATTCCACTTCCATGTTGCCGCGGGTACCTACTGAGTACGGGCAGATTTTGTGCGCCTGGCGAACCATCTCCACTGTTTTGTCGTGGTCAAACGATTTCAGGTCCACGTCCAGTATGGCGCTCAGGCCGTAGCCTTCCCCTTCCTGAAACAACGACACCGAGCATTTAACTTCTGTTTGCGGGTCAAGTTTATCACCGGCGCGCTGGGCAATCACCAATAGTGCCTGCTGAAAACAGGAAGAGTAGCCTGCCGCAAATAACTCCTCAGGGTTAGTAGCCCCCTTTTTGCCCCCCAAGCCTTCTGGCACCGACATATCCAGATCAATAATGCCAGTAGCGGAGCGGACATGGCCGCTGCGGCCGCCAATTGCCGTTGCATCGGCTGTGTACAGGGTCTTTTTTTCAGTGCTTGCCATATAAGAATAGATTCAGTGTGTGTTGGTAGTGCTAGTTAACTGTACTGACGTGCCGAAGGTTACTCTTCGGCAGTGTAGGATTTTGCTGAAAATGCAGTATACGGTTTGGCAGCGCCGCATTTTCTCTCTAGTTTTGCCACCCAATCCCGGGTTGCGTAGTACAACGGATAGTATGGGAGCCTCCGAAGCTCTAGATCTAGGTTCGATTCCTAGCGCGACCACATTCAAAGCCATTACCTGTGCAGGTAATGGCTTTTTTATTTCTATGCCTTCCTAATTTTCATCTATTCGCTAGCTCACTTTTCAAGTAACCCTGAAATATCAGCCTCAACAGTAGCTTTTAGCCTAGTTTGAAAATTAACTTACTACTATTTAAAGTTATTTTATTACTATTATAGTATTCTCAAGGTTGCTGGCTTTCTCTCTGTGTCCTAGCCTGTTGCCCGCCGGAAACCGTTCTTGTCCTTGTGTTCTCTTACTGCAATGAAAAAGCTGTTCTCCTTTGCCTGGGTTTATCTGCTGTTGCTGATTATCCTGAGTGGTATTATTGGGTGGCAATCAAGTACCTTCTTAGCAGGTGCGGCTCCGGAGCATAAGCTCAAAAAAAGCAAGAAGGTAAAGAAAACCGAGACGCAACGGATTGACTCGTTAGTAAAATGGACCTCGCGGTACCGACTAAAAAACCCAGACGCCGAGGTATTTACCCGCTCGCATTACATAGATAAGTCGACGCTGAAAGATATCCTTAATAACACGGAAGGCATCCGGATTTATCCGGCTATTGACAGCGCCGGCGCAAACCGACTGGTGATTGTGGGGGTGGATAAAAACGGAGATGACACGTTTCAGTCAGTAGGAGCCGAAACGCTGGTTGAAACCAAATTCCTGGCGTATCCGGTTGAGAAATGCCCCCAAAACTGCGACTACAAAAGCATACTTAAGTAGCGGCCTGACTACGTTCTCAGTACCTACCGTAAATGGACACCTCAGCAGCCCTGCACGCGCTTAACCGGGCACTGGAGGCTGCGCCTCTGGTACCATTTGCCTGTGCTTGGGTGCGCCGGCATCAGATTCCGTATGCGTTCCGGCCAGTATATTACTTTGTGGCAATCAAAACGAGTTTCTATTTTCTGGATACGTTTAGCCGCATCGTGTTCCGCAACAATGTGTATCTCTATCACCTGAGCGCGGTGGTGATGGTAGTGCTACTCGCGCGTACCTATCTGCGGCTGGAACCCCAGCGGTTTCGGCAACTGGTACCGGCCGGCGTCTGGCTTTTCGCGCTGGTGGCAATGCTTGATGCAGTAGCCCTCAATGGGTTGTTCAAGGACGTGAATTCTTATTCGCAGGCATTTGGCTGTGCGTTCCTGATTATTCTGGCCATTCTGCACGTAGTGGACCTCACGCGCAACGCGGCTACGCAGGAGCTGGAAGCCCAGCCCGATTTCTTTCTGTGCGTGGCTACACTGGTGTACTGCTCCAGCTCTATTGTCAGCTACGTGGCCCTCAACATCGTGTACAACTCGGGTTATGACCGGGAAACTGTTATGCGTCTGGACACGCTTATCAGCAGCCCCGACACGCTCCTGATGGCCGTTCAAATGGGCTTGCTGGCCTGGATGTTTCATTTTTTTCCGTTGAGCGTGCAGCCACGGCGGGCCCTACCGGCTTGGCTGCATTACAGCAATTGGCACCGGCGACCTTATAAGCTGCTGGGCCGCCCAATTTCCATTTTGATGTTTTCGCGCCGTCGCAAGTCAGCGGCCTGAAGCTGATAGTGCCCTAGTAGTTCCCTCCGTGGCCGGTTGTCCTAGGTCATGAAGCGGTTGAAAGTGTTGCCCAACTTGAAGAGTGGCTACTATGCCCGATTCCTTACTACCTCTGCTGCTCATCGGCCCGATCCTGCTGCTACTGGCACTAGGGATGGTGGGGGTATTGGTGCGGGAGCATCGGCGGCGGCTGTTGCAGGAAAAGGAAAAGCAGCAGTTGCTAGCTCACCAGAACGAGCTACTGGAGCAGCAGGTATCGGCGCGCACGGCGGAGGTAGTAGCCCAGCGCAACAGCCTGGAGCTGGCGCTGCTGGAGCTGCGCAACACCCAAACCCAGCTGGTACAGCGCGAAAAAATGGCGAGCCTGGGCGAGCTCACGGCCGGCATTGCCCACGAAATTCAGAATCCGCTCAACTTCGTCAATAACTTCGCGGAGGTGTCTAGTGAGCTGATTACAGAGCTGGAAGAAGAGCAGCAAAAGTCCGTCTTACGCTCTGAAACAGAAACGGAGCTGGTCGATGATCTGAAACAGAACCTACTAAAAATCACGCAGCATGGCCAGCGGGCCGCTGCCATTGTACGCGGCATGTTGGAGCACTCGCGCAGCAGCAGCGGCGAGCGGGCTCTCACCGACCTTAACCTGCTGGCAGAAGAATATTTGCGCTTGGCTTTCCAGAGCATTCGGGCCAAGGACAAAGCCTTTAACTGCACCCTCACTTCCCACTTTGATGCCGAGTTGGGCCTAGTAGAAGTGGTGCCCCAGGAAGTGGGCCGGGTGCTGCTGAATCTATTTACCAATGCCTTTTACGCCGTGCGGCAGCGACAAAAGCAGGCAGAGCCTAGCTACCAGCCCGAAGTCGAAGTCAATACCCATGCCTTTCCTGGAAAAGTGGTAATTGAGGTGCGCGATAATGGCACCGGAATATCTGCCGATATCCGACAGAAGATATTTCAGCCGTTCTTCACCACCAAACCTACCGGTGAGGGCACCGGCCTGGGGCTCTCGCTTAGCTACGACATCATCACCAAGGGTCATGGCGGAACGCTTACGGTCAGCTCACCCGACGGCCAATGCACGGAGTTCTGCATTAGTCTGCCCCGGTAAGTACTACCCCCTATCTGGGCAGTAAGCTGGCTGTAAATACATGTTTAAATAAAAGCCCAACAATACTATTATATGATGAATTTTATTTATATTTTTACTTTACGGCGAATAAAGCTTGGAAGCAAGCAGGAACCCTGGGCGTGGCCAGTACTGGCTTTCGTGTTGAGTTAGTGAGTGGTTTTGCCCAGAATAGGAGCTGGTGGCACCCTTCCACCGGAGGTAGCGCGCACACGAAAGTGAAAAGCGGCTGAACTGATTAGCGCGGAGTTTTAAGTGAGTTTACTGCTTGTGCTTAGGGCTGTGATTTACGCCACGGCTGGGGGCTAGCAGCTTTACCCAAAGAACTTTAGCTTCCTGAGTCCCCTACCCTGGGCGGTTACACACCTATTTCAGGCTGAGTACGATGCTTATTGAGCAACTAATTCCGCCGCGGCTACGAAGCCGAAGGTTTCCTCGGCGCGTAGTGAGTCCGCCCATGGGGGTACCGCTGCCGGCCGAGGCCCCCGACCACCGCCTGTTCTACCGGATGTCGTTTCGGTGGGCGCGGCAGTTTGTGGTGAACGGGGGCCTACTGCTGGCCGGCATTTTTTCGGCGGCGCTGGGGCTCAAGGGCTTCCTGCTTCCCAATGGCTTTATTGATGGTGGCGTAACCGGCATTTCCATGCTGGTCAGCCACGTTACGGGCTTCTCGCTCTCTATCCTTATCGTTCTGATTAACCTGCCGTTCATTATCCTGGGCTACTTCCAGATTGGGCGCAACTTTGCCTTCCGTACGCTGGCCACTATTCTGTTGCTGGCACTAGCGCTGCTGGTGTTGTCGTTTCCTTCGCTCACGCAGGATAAGCTGTTGATTGCCGTGTTTGGCGGATTTTTCCTGGGGGCCGGCATTGGGCTGGCCATGCGGGGCGGAGCCGTGCTAGATGGCACCGAGATACTAGCCGTGTATATCAGCCGGAAGCTGCCCGGCTCCATCGGCGACATCATCCTGGTTATCAACATCCTCATCTTTGGGGTGGCCGCCTGGCTGTTGTCCGTCGAGACGGCGCTGTACTCTATTTTAGTGTATCTATCGGCCGCTAAAACCGTTGATTTCGTGGTATCGGGCATTGAGGAATACACCAGCCTGACCATTATTTCAGCGCACAGCGAGGCCATCCGGCAACTTATTACCGATAAGCTACGGCGCGGCGCCACCGTGTATGAATGCACGCGTGGCTTTGGCTCGCATGGGCACCAGCACATGCGTATGGAAACCATTTACACGGTAGTGACGCGGCTGGAAGTGCTGGCCATTACCGATGAGGTTCGTAAGATAGATCCACACGCTTTTATTGTGATGCAGAGCGTGAGTGACACCCGAGGTGGATTGGTAAAGAAAAGGCCCCTGCACTAGCCCCCTTCCTGTCCAAAACCGATGCGCTGCATGGGTTTTGGCCACCTCCTCAATCTGATTTCTGATGGAAAACTGGCAGCGCATTCTGGGTGTCCGTTCACGCGAGGCAAAAACCGTGTGGCTGTTTTTCCTGCACAATTTCCTGCTGGGCATTGGCACCATTTTCCTGTATGTGGCCGTCACGGTTATTCTGCTCGACCACGACCCCGCCCGCAATTTGCCACTAGCCTATACCCTGAGCGCGCTGGCCTCGCTGGCCGGCGGACAGGTATATAGTTACTTTGAGCGCAAACTGGCCCTGAAAAAGCTGGTTACTAGAACCTTGCTGGTAGCGGCGGGCTTTGCCGGGCTGCTGGCCATATTGCTGCTTGCTGGCCCCACCGTGGGCGTGGCCATTGCCCTGCTGACGCTTTATCACCTGATTTACCTACTCACGACGCTGGAATTCTGGGGCGTGTCGGCGGTGGTGTTTAACGTGCGGCAAGGGCGCCGACTGTTCAGCCCTATCAGCGCCGGCGATATTCCGGCCAAAGCCTTGGGGGCCTTATTGGCGGTTTTCATTCATAACCAGGTTGATTTACCCTCATTGGTATTGCTAGCGTTCGGGGCATATCTGGCCGCATTGTTTACCCAGTACCTCACGCTTCAGTCGCACACGGCAGCTGCAGCCAAGCATCCCGTACCCAAGCTGGGCAAGCCTCGGGTTTCGTTCTGGCAGCAATTGCTAGGTAGCAACCCTATGGTAATCACCATGGGACTGAGCATGCTGGCGGTAGCGGCCGTAGCTACGGGCATTGAGTACTTCTTCCTGGTGTCCGCCCGGCAGCAGTTTGCGGCTCAGGATACCCTAGTGCGCTACCTGGGCACGGTACTAGCTCTCACTTACGGCCTAGCCCTGCTCGGGAAGCTGCTGCTCACCCGCCATGGCCTCGATAAGATGGGCTTGCACCGCACCTTGCTGCTGCTGCCGCTGGCCACGCTGGGCGGGCTATTGCTGGTAGGTGGCATACAGGCGGCTCACTTCGGCCCTGGTGGCTATCTAGTGTATTTCTGTGGGTTGTATCTGGGGCTAGAAGTGCTTCGGCGCGCCGTGTTTTCGCCGGTGTTTCTGGTGTTGCTGCAGCCTTTGCCGCCGGCACAGCGGCTGCAGGCGCACACACTGGTTAAAAGCTTTTTCGAGCCCCTGGGCCTTGGCCTGAACGGTTTGTTACTGATGATTATGCGCGGCTCCCCGATACTGCAGCAATGGGGACCGTTCCTTTGGATGGGCGCTATGCTGCTGGGGGCCGTGCTGCTGCTGCGCCGCACCTACCAGTATTACCTTACCGAGCTTAAAGCTATTCTGGCCCGCCGCTTTCCCTCTGAGCTACCCCAGCCGGCCCCCAATAGGGCAGCGCTTTCAGTGTGGTTTACTACTGACCTGATTCGGGTGCGGGAAGCGCTGGACCACCATGAGGCCAGCCTGCACACCGTGGCGTCAAGCCCCGAGGCCACCGCTCCGGACCCAGAAATGACCGACCTGCAGCCCTTGTCAGATGCCGACCTGATCCATCCTGATCTGAAGGTGCGGCAGCAGGCCATCTGGAACCGCCTGACTTTGGAGCCCACCTATGCGCCGGCCCTCGACAGCCTGCAGCAGCTGGTAGTCTCCGATGCACCCGAAGCCCGGCAGGCAGCCTTGCTACTCATCCAGTTTCTGGAGCCGTCCCAACAGGCTGCTCTCCTGAACTCCTGCCTGCGCAGCACCGACCACGCGCTGATGCAGGCGGCCAGTCAGGCAGCTACGCGGGCTCCATCGGTGGAGGTTGTGCACCTGCTCACGGCGCTGCTCCAGGAGAAAACCATGCGTAAGCTGGCCGCAACTACGCTGGTGCAGATGGGCCCGGCAGCCCTGCCCACGCTGGAATCTATGTTGCACCGCGAAACCGACTACCCCCTACTGCGGCGGCTGGCCGGTATTTGCGCCCGCTTGGGCACTCCCGGCAGCCGCCACGTGCTACTTACGCTGGCGCAGCAGGCCCATCTGACGCGGCGGGCCGCGGCCTTGCACGCCCTGTCCGGCGTGGAGCCGGTGCAGGCCGATGCGCCGTTGTTTCAGCACCTGATGCAAAAGGAAATGCGCTTGGCCCAGCAGCTACTGCACGGTATGTTGGGCGCGAACATTGAGCTGCGTAGCTGCCTGAAATACGAGCTGACCAAGGTGGAGCAACGGCTCTTCAGTCTGCTGCTGCAACTCTACGACCGGCAACCCATTCTGGAAGCTAAGCGCGGCCTGGCCCGAGCTATTCAGGAGCGGCACAGCAACCCGCTGGAGGCGCTGGAAAACCTGCTGCCGCGGCCCCTGTACCACGGCTTACAGGCCTTGGTTGATGTAGGACGGCTCACGAAAAAAGTGCAGGCGCTGGATGGGTTACTAGGTCCGCTTTCGCCGGAACCTATCATCAATGTTATTCTGGAACGGGGGCAGGAGGTATTCTCGCCCTGGACCATCAGTGTAGCCTTGCGCCAGTGGCAGCCTACTCCTGCCACCGTGGCGCAGCTGCACGAGTACCTGAAGGCCACGAACCCGCTCGTGCGCGAAAGCGCCGAAGATGTGCTGCAGCTGCTGCCGGCCCGCTACCCGGCCGTGCACGAGCACTGGACTACCCTATATCCGCCTGCCGATGCGCCGCCGAAACTGCCACCTGCCCCGCCGCGCGTGCCCACCATCGACCGGCTTTTGCTGTTGAAACACACCACCTTGTTTGCTGAAACTTCCGAGAACGTGCTCAGCAACATTGTGCCCATCATGAAGGAAGTACCGTTTCACGAGGGCCAGCAGATCTTTGCCAAAGGCGACCTGGGCACTTCCCTGTTCATTATCTATGATGGCGAAGTCGGCATCTTTAATGAGGAACAGCACCTAGCAACTTTCCACCAAGGCGACTTTTTTGGGGAGCTGGCGCTGCTAGATACCGAGCCCCGTTCCGCTACGGCTACGGCCCAGAGCGAGGTGATAACCCTGCGCCTGGATCAGGAAGACTTCTATGATGTGATGGAAGATTGCGACGAGGTGCTACACAACATTCTGCGGGTGCTGTGCCAGCGGCTACGGCTGCAGAACGAAAAGATCAAGAACCTTTCGCAGCCGCACCCGGCCTAGGGTGCACAGCAAGCAACAAAGGTTCTTCGCGCCCATTAACGGTCCTGCTCCGCAGAACCGTTCTATTCACTAGGGCAACTTACTACCCCAACCTCAGCACGGAAGCTGCGTCGGCTGGACTCCGCATGACGATCTTTACTTATCAGTAGCACACCAACCTGACTATTCGGCCTACGCAACCACCTCGTACACCATAACGGGGTGAGCTTTGTTTTTCAGCTTTACTTCCCCCATGGGCTGGCACTGAAACGACTCCTTGACCCGCTGATACGTGGCCTCCGTGATAAGAATCTGGCCGGGTTGCGCAATGGACTGCAGGCGCTGCCCCACGTTCACGGCATCTCCAATAATGGTGTAGTCGAGCCGTTTCAGGGAAACCGCGCCCACATTGCCCGATACCATTTCGCCGGCATTAACCCCAATAGATATTTCTGGTTGGTAATCAAGGCCATTGAGGGAGATGTTGCAGGTGGTTTGGAGCAGGGTACGCACCGCCAGGGAGGCATCAATAGCCCTGTCTAGGTGGTAGGGGCCACGGAACACGGCCATCACGGCGTCGCCCATAAACTTATCTACGTAGCCACCCTGCGCAATAATCTCCTTCACCATCTGGTCGAAGTACGAGTTCAGCAGCTCGATTAAGGCGGCGGCGGGCATCTTTTCAGCAAGCTCCGTAAAGCGACACAGGTTCATGAAAGCCACCGTGGCCTCAATGGTTTCGCTGACCAGCAACTGGTTTTCAAACCCGGGCCGAGCCACAAAGTTGATGACGGTTTCATCGACGTACATTTTCAGGATGTTGTTTTCCTGGATGGCCCGCAAGGTTTCGCGCAGCTGCTGAACGTGGGCAGCCGTTTTCTCAATGGTTACTTCTAGGTCCTGAAACTCGACGGGTTTGGTCACGAAATCGAAAGCGCCGCGGTTCATGGCCGTCCGGATATTCTGCATGTCGGCGTAGGCTGATACTATCACCGTCTTCAGGACCGGATTGAGTTCCTGCAGCTTGGTGAGCAACGTCAGGCCATCCATCACCGGCATCTTGATATCGCTCAGCACAATATCAAAGTCGGGGCGCTGGGCTAGGCAGTCCAGCGCCTCTTGGCCGTTGTGGGCAAAGGCAAACTCATAGTTTCCTTCCCTGATTTTGCGGCGGAATTTCTGTTTGATGAGCAGCTCCAAATCGGCCTCATCGTCTACTACCAGAATCTTGATTTTCATGGGCCAGAGTAGATTCAGAGCTCGTGGAGGGGTAGTAATTTCTGGCGCAGCATGTTGAAGTCGAGCGGCTTTACCAGAAAATCGTTGGCTCCCAGCCGCATAGCTTCCTGGTAGCTGGCCTCGTTGCCGTAGGCCGTAATCATCATCACCTGCGGGGGCGGTGTGGGGTGGTCGCGCTTGATGTAGCGCAGCAGTTCCAGGCCGCTCATGCCGGGCATATTGATGTCGGACAGAATCAGGACCACCTCTGAGTAGTGGCCTTCCTGCTTTAGATACGCTAGGGCCTCTTCGCCGGTAAAGGCAAAGGCAAATGAGAACACGCCGCTTCTGATTTCGCGGCGGAAGCGCTGCTCAAACAACAGGCGCACATCGGCTTCATCATCAACCACCAGAATTTTTATCATGACACGCTATGTTGGGTGGGAACCTCATGCCCGACGGGCAGGCACACCGTGAATTCCGTGAACTGGCCCTCTTCCGTCTCAACGCGCAAGGAGCCATGATGGATTTTCGTGACGATATCATAGCTCAGGGAAAGCCCCAGGCCAGTGCCCTCGCCGGAAGGCTTAGTAGTGAAAAACGGCTGGTAGATTTTCTCCACTACTGAGGCCGGAATGCCCGTACCGTTATCATGCACCGCAATCTGCACACCGTCGTCGGTGCGCCAGGTTTTCACGGTTACGGTGGGCTTGTATCCGGTTTCTGCTAGCTGATGGCGCTTGTGCACGGCGTAAAAGGCGTTGTTGAACAGGTTGAGCAGCACCCGGCCCATATCCTGCGGCACCACTTCTACTAGGCCCAGTTCGGCATCAAAGTGGGTTGTAAGAGTAGCGTTGAAGGAGGGGTCTTTGGCGCGCAAACCGTGGTAGGCCAGGTGCAGGTACTCGTCGCAGAGGGCGTTGAGGTTGGTAGGCTGCCGCTCGCCGGTGTTGGCTCGGCTGTGCTCCAGCATATTCTTCACAATGGAATCGGCACGGTGCCCATGCGTGTGTATTTTCGCCAGGTTCTGGGTCAGCTCCTCCAGCAGTTCGTTGGCATACTCTTTTTCGCGGGCGGGCAGCGCCTGCAACGGGCCTTCCTTGAGCTCTAGTAACAGCTCCACGGCCACATCAGCGAAGTTATTGACGAAGTTGAGGGGGTTCTGGATTTCGTGGGCAATGCCGGCCGTGAGCTCGCCTAAGCTCGCCATTTTCTCGCTTTGCACCAGCTGGTCTTGGGTGGTTTGCAGATAGTTGAGCGTGCGCTGCAAGGCGGCCGTACGCTGCTGCACCTGCCGCTCCAGGGTTTCGTTCTGGTGGGCCAGCAGCACCTGCTTTTCGCGCTCCTGAGCCATCGTTTGCTCCGAGAGCTTGTTTACCTGATTCAGCTTGATTTTCAGCAGCCGACTATCCAGGGCAAACTGCCGGGCCAGAAACAGCGAAATGGCCAGCACCGGGCTCAGAAATGCCGGAAACGTAAGCAGCGTATGCACCGGAACCGACAGCACCTGCACCTGCAGCCACTCATAGTTGAAGCGGGCCAGCGTAGCGAATACCACCAGCAAGACCAGCGCAATTGCAAACCCCGTAGCAATAATGCCGGCCGCCCGTATCCGCTGCCGCATAGCCGCCAGCGTAAGTCGCAACTGTTCCGCCGAAACCAGCACCATAAACGCTACCGTGGGGTACCAACTCAACTGGTGGCTAAACGTGAGCAGCGCTAGGCTTATACCGTTCGCAATCCAAAGCCCGTAGTACAGCCTGCCCCGAGGCACATCAAAGAGGCAGTACAGGGCATGTACGGCCAACACCCCACCTGTTTGCAGACTTATATAGGAAAGAATATCGAGGACCAGCCGCATATCCAGCCGGTGCACCTCATCCAGGAAGCCGGTGCAGCAAAAGCTTACGGATACCGCCAGCGTATAGAGCGTAAAGTACAGATTGGCGCGCTGCGCAGGGTTATAGAGAAAGAAGGCCAGATGCAGCATGCTCAGCAGCAAAAAGATGCCAAACAGCAGCATATCGGAGGTTTTGAACGTGGCCTCGCGTTCATTGTACATCACTACCTGGCGCAACCCATCTAAGTGCGCCTTAAAAAACAGCGGCACGAAAAAGTCGCTGAACGTGGTGAAACCGGGCCATTTGGCGTAGCGTATGGCCAGCACCTGCTCCGGCTGATTGCTGAGTGACAGCTCAATCGGCTCTCCATCGGGCCAGTAAGGCAGCACCTCACTGGGGTCAGGATGAAGCACGCCGTAGCGCCGTACCAGCTTGCCATTAAAGTACACCTCAGTGGCCGCAAACTGGTACACCCGCAGTGCTAGGGCATGGTGGCGCAGCTCCGGCGCAATCCGGAAACGCAGCCGCAACCAACCCGTTTGCCCCAACTGAGGAAGCAGGCGCGGGCGCTCCGTAGGGTTAATGGGCCGCCAGTTGTCGTCATTGGCCTTGGGGCGTGCCCACGCAGGATTGTGCCCTGGCATGTACTTCCAGCCCCGGTTCAGCACAATCCCGTCGGGCGGCATGGTGGTAAACGTAAGGGTTGGCTCCATGCTTTCGGCCTGCACCGAAATCACCCGCATAGCAATGGCCAATAGCAGCAGGATACAGGCTTTCATGGCGCGGGGTGGATAAAGGCTTTTTGATAGCAGCACTCAGTGGGCCAAATGCTTAAGTAGTTTTTAATTATAAATATAGTATTATTAAATAGGAATTTATTTCAGGAAATTATGTGTCATTTTGTGCACACGCAGAGCTAGCGTGGCGCTTTATTTCCATCCCCTTATCAACTTACCTTATGCTTGCTCCCGTGCCTACCCCACCCCAAGCTACCGCTCCACCCTTTTGGGCCGGGCTAAAGCAGTGGGCCAGGGAGCTGTGGCTGCGGGCCATTAATCTGGGGGTGCTGCCTACACTTACCGTATGGCAACTCAAGCGGGTGCACTTGCTCAATGGCATCTGCTGGATAACTATTCTAATTTATGCTGGCTATGTGGTGCTGTACTTTAACTCGCCGGATTGGGTAACGTTCCGGGTGTGCGTGGCCGGGCTGGTGCTGCACATTCCGCCGCTGTTCCTAAATTACTACCACCGCTTCGATGCCTCGGCGTACTACAACATCCTGAGCGTAACGGTTATTTGCGGAGCTACGGCCATCGTCAGGCGCCACGATGGCGTGGAGTTTTACCTGATTACCAACAGCATTGTGGCCATGCTGTTCTTCCGCACGTTCTGGAAGCTAGCGTTTCTGTTTCTGGTGAACGTGTTGGCCTACTTCGCGGTGCGCCACGCCATGACCCTCGTCACGTACTCGCTGTATGCGCCCAACAGTGCGTATTTCTACAACGTGAACGTGGCCTTATGCTTCCTGACGTTGTTTCTGGTGGTGTACTACTTCCGTAGCGAGAACCTGGAGCAGGAAAAGCTACTTACCAGCCAGAATGAGTCATTGGCGCAGTCGTTGCACCATTTGCGCACCACCCAGGCCCAACTAGTGCAGCAGGAAAAGTTAGCCTCGCTGGGGGCTCTAACCGCCGGCATTGCCCACGAAATTCAGAACCCGCTCAACTTCGTTACCAACTTCTCGGAGGTGGGCCAGGAGCTGGTGCAGGAGCTGCGCGAAACCCTGGCCAAGGAACCGCTATCGGAGGAAAGCCAAAAAGCAGTACTACCTACCCTCGACGACTTAACCCAAAGCCAGCAGCGCGTGAGCGAGCACGCAGCCCGGGCCAGTAGCATTGTACGCTCGATGCTGCTGCACTCCCGCGCCAACAGTGGGGAGCGGCGCCCCACTGACCTTAATGCCCTCTGCAACGAATACCTGCACCTAGCTTACCACGGCCTGCGCGCCAAAGACCCCTCCTTCAACGTTACGCTCTCCACTGATTTCTCGCTGCAGCTTCAACCCCTTGAACTGGTAGCCGAAGATATTGGACGCGTGCTGCTGAACCTGTTCAACAATGCCTTTTATGCCGTGAAAAAGAAAGCCGAGCAGATGCCAGCCGGCTCTTACCGGCCCACGGTGGCCATTTCTACCCGCCGCGAAGGCTCCATGGTGTTGCTGAACGTGTATGACAATGGCACCGGCATTCCGGCTACCATGCTAGACCAGATTTTCCATCCATTTTTTACTACTAAGCCACCGGGCGAAGGCACCGGCCTGGGCCTTTCGTTAAGCTACGATATGGTAACGAAAGGCCACAACGGAACCCTCACGGTAAAGTCGGAAGAAGGCAAGTACAGCGAGTTTACGGTGTGCCTGCCCCTAGCAGCTACCCCCACTACGCCAGAAGCCCCGCCCGATGAAAGCTGAACCACCCTGCCCACGTGGCAGGCAGAAACGACGGTAGTAACAAGGCGCGCGGCCACCGGTTTACATCTAAGTGCTGAGCTTCTGCGTATATGGCCGCACCCCAGCTTTTGTTGGCTGCATATTTCTCTCTCCACCTCAATTTTCTTCCTATGAACAAGTATTTGCTTTCCGCCCTCACGCTCTCGTTTGCTTTATCCGCTGGTTCCGCTATGGCCCAAGACAAGGTCAAGACCAAGTCGGATGACGAGAAGACCAAGACCAAAGAAGCTGGCATGAGCAGCAAAACCAAAGTAGCCGACGACGGCAAGGTGAAGGTAAAGGGCAAGTCGGATAACGGGGCCAAGCTGAAGGCTACCACCAAACCCCGCAAAGGCGCCGACATGAAATCGATGGAGATGAGCAGCACCACCGCTGCCGGCGTAATGGTGGGCGGCGCCATGATGACGCCCGACAAAGACATCGTGGATAACGCCATCAACTCTACCGACCACACTACCCTGGTAGCCGCCGTAAAGGGCGCTGGGCTGGTAGAAACCCTGAAAGGCGCGGGTCCATTTACTGTGTTTGCCCCCACCAATGCTGCCTTCGATAAGTTGCCGGCCGGCACGGTTACCTCGCTTATGCTACCCGAAAACAAGCAGAAGCTGACTACCATCCTGACCTACCACGTGGTACCGGGCCGCCTGCTGGCTGCCGACCTGCGCGACGGACAAACCCTCACGACAGTGGAAGGCGAACTGCTCACGGTGCACCGCAGCGGCGACACGGTAATGATTCATGATGCCAAAGGCGGCATGGCTAACGTTACCATCCCGAACGTGGTATCGAAAAACGGCGTGACGCACGTAGTAGACACGGTGCTGATGCCGACTAAATAACCTTCTATCTGCTAAGCAGATACTAAAAAAGCCGACCCTAGCAGGTCGGCTTTTTTTATGAGGCTAGGTTGTGGCTGAGAACGCAAAAACAGGCATGCTTGGTCTTACGTCCGCCTATCAACGCATCTGGTGTGTTGAGGTAGAGTATCTATTCAACGATGCGAGCGAGATGCTTCGGCTCGCTTCGCACGACTGGCAGGAGAATCAGAACAAACTTTCAGAAGCAGACAACTTGGGGTAGCGGGCAAGACAGCGGAAATACAGAAGGTGCTTTCTCCGCATCTGGCACTTAGGAACTCTGGGCGGGCGTTTCCAGCAGGTCTTGGTACTGGGCATTCCGCTGCAAAAATCCCCGCATAAACTCACAGCTGGTGCGCACTTTCAGCCCCTGCTCGCGGGCATAGTCGAGGCCGGCTTTGGCCAGCGTATCGGCCATGCCTTTGCCCCGGAGCTCTTCGTCTACATAGGTGTGGGTAAAGTCGATGATGTCGTTTCCATTCTGGCTATAGGCCAGCTCGCCGCCAAACCCGTTTTCTTCAAGGGTAAATTCCTGATTTTCTGCACTGTGTTCTACGTTTGCGGCCATAAGAAAAAGTATATAGGGTGTGAGAGGGAAGCGCCGGCTATAGGTTGCGAGGCGCGAGTGGTAGCTTTTTTAGGTCGGTCTACGTATACCGACCAAAACCGGGTACAGCCCAGTTTGTATTCTCCCGTTTCCCACCTCTACCCTTACTTTCTTTCCGATATGCAACCTACCCCTGAACATACGCCGGCCTCTAACCAGAGCAATGCCTCCGACGAGCAGCAGCAAGTAAACCGCTCCAACAATGCCCCTACGCAGGCACCGGAGCCCACGGTAGGCCACGGTCATAAGTCGCCACAGTACGGTGATTTTGGCCACGCTTCCACTAGCGCCACCAATGCCTCAGTTGAAGGCGATAGTGTAACCGAAGGCGGTGCTGTAGCGCCACCCATTGCGTTTCCGGAGCAGCGGGGCAGCGTGCCACAGAACCTCGATACGCCGGAAGTTCGGCACGTAGCCAATGCCGAGTATGAAGAGCAGCGCGAAGGCTGGGCTAAAGACGACCCACGCTACGGCGGTGGTACCCGCAACTGGGCCACCAATGAGCCCGCCAACCACAGCACCGGCCCCGCCCCGGACACCGACGACCAGGGCCACAACCCGAACGTTGGCAGTAACGATAACCCCGATGAATTCAGCGCACTGCGCCCCGATGAAGGCCGCGACATTCCGGGTTCCGGCAAATAACGGCGCTGGCTTTCCTACTTTTCCCTCTTTACTCTACTTCTATGGCCACTGATAACAACCAAGATCCAGCGGCAGCGCTGGACCCAAAATCGGGCGCTAACCTGACCGACGAGCAACGCAAGCACCGCGAAGAGCTGTATGGCTACAAGCGCGATGAAGAAGGCACGCTCGATACCTCTGCCCGACTAGAGGAGGAGACCACCGGCATTCCTATGGGGAGCTCCACCACTGGCCCCGACCCCGACAACGAAACCCGTCGCGACGAGCTGGATATTCCGGGCTACAACAACCCTATTGACGATAACAACCGCTAGGACCACGCGTTGCTATAAGGCAACCCTTTTAAAAAGCCTTTCTACGCTGCGTAGAAAGGCTTTTTTGTTTGATAGCTGTTCAGCAAACCTACGCACTGGGGCTCCAGAACACCCCTTTATGCTGAACAGCTCTCAGAGTGACATACGGGCTTGGAGCCTTGGATGCACAGTAGTTACAAGAGGCCTGCGGGCAGTGGCGCTGGACTACATTCACACGCTCGGCTTTGGTACTAGCCTTATGCAAAGCGCCAACTGAGATAGATGGCTTTCAATATATTTAGCCAGGCGAGTAGGGTTAGCCGGAGTTCTCAAGGTTGATACTTTACTAGGCCTGGTGGGGCCTCAAACCGTGTGCAACGCTGCCGGGCGGCCAGAAAAATAGCTGAAAAACTTACGGAATGGCGCTTTTAGCGTATACTAACTCACCATTCGCCTGCAACTCTCTTCCAAATCTGTTTCCGCATATGGCTGCTCCTTTCCTCGTCCTGACTGATTTTACACCTGCCGCCGACCAAGCACTCCGGTACGCCGCCGCGCTGGCAGGCCCGCTGGCGGCTCCTTTGGTGCTCGTCCACATCCGGCGGGAATCCTTGCTCGACCCCGATGCCTTCAATGGCAGCATCCGGCATATGTCGGAGGGAGAGGTAGCGGCGTCGTTGGCGGAGCGGGTGCAGGCGCTGGGCGTACCCACCACCGTTGAGTCGGCGATGGAAGGCGTGGAGGCCGCCGTGGCCGATGCCGTGCGCCGCCACTCCCCTGCCCTGGTTGTACTAGGCAAGCCCAACACCGAAACTGTTCCGGATGAACTTGTTACCAGCACTTCCCTAAAAGTACTGCGCGCCACCCGCACGCCGCTGCTGGTTATTCCGCTGGGCACCACGGCGCCGGTGCCACCCAAATGCATAACCATTGCCGCCGACAACTCGGCTATCAGCCTCAAAACTCAGTCGGAGGGGGTTAGAATACTGTTGGAGCGCCTACAACCCCAGGTAACGGTTACGCACGTGGCCGAGCCCGAAGACAGTGACTCCTGCTCGGCCTCGCTGGATGCGGTGGCAGCTAGTGGGCTGCTCGGCTCATTCCCGTCGCGCGTCCGGACCCACGGGGTACGGCACCGGCGAATTCCGGAAGGCATCATACAGGCGGCCCACGAAACCAAAGCCGACATGCTGGTGCTTATAGCGCGGCGCCGCAGCTTCCTGGGGCAGCTGTTCAACCGCAGCGTTACGCCCCAGGTGGTGCTGCACAGTCACCTGCCCGTTCTGCTGCTGCCTGCCTTGGACTAGGCCCTATCCATGGTATAAGGCAACGGCCTGCTTGCACCCTGCGAGCGGGCCGTTGCTTTTACTAGGCACCTGAAGCAGCCAAAGCCCTTGCCAGGTTACGACAAGCAGGTAAAAGACTTGGGCATTTCGTAACGCCTGTCCGGATCTGGCCGTTGTGTGTAGCTCGTGCATTTCAATTTAGCGCTATGCCTGTACCATCCGACACCGATTCGCGGCGGCAGTTTCTGCGACAAGCCGGCCTAGGCGCAGCCTTGGTGGCCGTAGCGGGGCCTGCCGCGGCACTACCCCTCATTCAACCAGAATCCGTTATGCAGAACGATAATCAGAAGAAGCTGGGCTTTGCCATTGTGGGCCTGGGCAAATTTGCTACTCAGCAAATGATGCCGGCGTTCAAAGAATGTAAGCATGCCCAAATCACGGCCCTGGTCAGCGGCTCGCCCGACAAAGCCAAGCAGTTGGCGGCCGAGTACGGTGTTGATCCGAAGAACATCTACACCTACGACACCTTCGACTCGATTAAAGACAACCCGGCCGTGGATGTAGTGTACATTGTGCTGCCACCGTCTATGCACATGGAGTACACGCTGCGGGCTGCCAAAGCCGGTAAGCACGTGCTCAGCGAAAAGCCCATGGCCACCTCCGTGGAAGACTGCCAGAAGATGATTGACGCCTGCAAGAAAGCTGGCAAGAAGCTCATGATTGCCTACCGGGCCCAGTACGAGCCCTTCAACCTCGATGCCATTGAGCGCATCCGGAAGGGCGAGCTGGGCAAGCTGCGCCAGATAACCGCCGACCACGGCCGCGCCGTGAAACCCACCGAAGAAAAGGCCGAAGCTTGGCGCGTAGTCAAGAAAATAGCTGGCGGGGGCTCGCTCATGGACATCGGGATTTACTCGTTGAACGCCACGCGCTACCTCACCGGCGAAGAACCCGTGGAAGTAACAGCCCAGGAATTCACGGATAAGTCTGACCCGCGCTTCAAGGAGGTAGAAGACACGATTCATTTCACGCTGCGCTTCCCGAGCGGGGTGTTAGCCTCGTGCACCAGCTCCTACAGCATTCAGGAGGTGAAGCGCTACCGTGCTTTCGGCGACAAAGCCTTCCTCGACCTCGACCCGGCCACCGATTACTACGAGCACAATATGACCATCGGGACCAAAGACGGCGAGATGAAGCCCAGCCTCAAGGAAGGCAACCAATTTGCTGCCGAGCTCGACCACATGGCCGAGTGCGTGATGCAAAACAAAACGCCCAAAACGCCCGGCGAAGAAGGCATCAAAGACATCCGTCTGATCATGGCCATCTACGAAGCTGCTCGCACGGGCAAAAAAGTGAAAGTATAACCTGCCTGCTACGTCATTCCACTAGGCCCTAGAAAAGCGAAAACCCCTTAACACCATACCGTGGCGTTAAGGGGTTTTCGCTTTTCTAGGGCCTAGCGTTTTTCAAGCAAGCTGGCAGCGTTACCATTTCCAAGCTAGCTGCACACCGCTGTACCAGTTGCGACCGGGCGCGGACTGAAAGTAGCGTCCCCCGAACGCATTCAGGTCGTTGCCGAGGCTGTAGTTGCGGTCGGTTATGTTTTCTAGGCCGCCAAACACATCCAGTGCCAGCGCACCTACTTCGCGGCGCCAGCCGGCGCGCGTACCAAAGGTCCAGTAACCGGTGGCGTATTGGGTATTGGCATCGTTGAGCGGGATGCGGGCCTGGTGATTAACGGTTGGGCTCAGATAGAACCCTAGCGTTTCGTTGAAATCGAGGCCAGCGGTGAGGGTGTGCGGCGCAGTGCCCGTGAGGCGGTTACCGCTGAAGTTGTTGCCGCCGCTTTCATAGTTTCGGAAACGGTAGTGGTTGTAGGCATAGCTAGCAAACGCCCGAAGGCCAGCCTGGGCCGTTACGGCGGCTGGTCCATCGGTTGCAGCCACCGTAGGCCGCCAGAGCCAGCCGCTGAGCGCTACCTCTGCTCCGCGCTGGCGGGTGCTGCCGGCGTTGTCGAAGAGCTGCGTGCCTAGGTCAGTGGTGCGGGTGGTAATGGTTTGGCGCAGGCGCAGATCGTAGAGAGCCACGTCGTAACGGAAACGCTCATTCCAGAGCTGGCCGCGGGCACCCACCTCGTAGCTAGTGCCGCGCTCGGCCTGCAACGCCCGGTTTATAGAGGCATCCGAAGGTCGAATTTCTTCCTCAGTAGGCGGCGAGAACCCCGTGCTCACGCTGCCATACACGGATAGGCCCGTTCCAAACTCGCGTAGCAGCGCCACCCGCGGCGACACCTCCGGCCGAAAGTCGCGGGTAAGCTGGTAGCCATCGGGAGCAGTTGCCGCGTCGGAAATGCGGCTGATGCGGTAGCGCAGGCGGTTGTAGCTGGCCCCGGCCGTCAGCAGAAACCCAGCTGGCAGCTCATAATCGGCCTGCGCGAAGGCAAAGCCCGTCAGGGTCCGGATTTCGTCGTCGTAGCGCAGCGGGCCAGGCGTGCCGGCGCGGTTCTGGTAGTTGCGGGAGCTTTCGAAACCCGTTTGGCCTTCGGTGCCGGCCTGCAACCGCAGCGTACGTCCGGCCAGCGTGGTGCGGTAATTGGCTACTACCCGGCCGCCGCCGCCTAGCAGCGTATTACGCTCAAAGTCTATCAGGTACGGCGTCTGGATGCTGCTGCCGCTCAGATACAGAGTCGTGCGTAAACTGAACCGCTCGGTAAACCGCGCCTCGTGCGTACCGCCTAGCAACGCCGTGCGCGAGGCGTAGTAGGTGCGCTGTGCCACCGTGCCGGGGCTGGTGGCGGTGCCGGGCCGCGCCTGCCGGGGGTTTGCCTCAAACTGCGCCCTAGTAAGCCCACCCGGGAGCTGGTAGTTCAGGTCAGAATAGAGTGTGTGGAGGCTGATGGTTTGCTTTTCAGAAGGTTGCCACTGGCCATCTAAGGCCAGCACATCGCGGCGCAGGGCACTTTGCTCGCGGTAGCCATCAAGGTTTTGGCGGGCGTAGCTGGCGCGCAGGTAGCCGGTGGCAGTGCCCGTTTCTACGGCGGCCGTGTAGCGCCGCAGCCCGAAACTGCCGGCCGTGAAACCCACCTGGGCCCGACTACCCTCGGCGGGCCGACGCCCAGTCAGCAATACTGCTCCGCCCGTGCCAGCACCGTACACGCTGGCCGCCGGGCCTTTCACTACCTCTATTCCGCCCAAGAGCGCGGGGTCAAGCAGGTTAAGCGGGGTGCTGCCGCTCGCCTCCGTAAACGGAATTCCCTGGTAATACACCTTGGTGTTGCGCACCCCAAACGGCGAGCGAAGCGTGCTGCCCCGCACGCTCAGGCGGTAGCTGCCCGAAGCGCGCTCCTCCAGCCGCACGCCGGGCAGCGTGTTCACCGCCTGCGTGAGGGCCGTTTGCGGAAACCGTTCCAGCACGGCAGCATCCAGCACGCCCACGGCCGCTGCGGTGCGGCGCAGGGGCAGTTGCTGACCGTAGCCGGTTACCATGGCTTCGGGTAGCACTTGCGGGCGCAACAAGGTAGTATCAGGAGGAGTGGCCGTGAGGTTTTGGGCCAACATAGGCAGCGGCAGCAACAGCAGCGGCGCGGCGTAACGGTAGGACATTCGAAAAGCAGTAAATAGCTGGTAGACCGGGTGCATTGGGCAGCAGCTTGCCCTAGCCCCACACCCTAGGGCGTTGTTGGTCACAGGTGCTATACCGCTTCCAGCCAATTTCGTTTGGTTCTGCTTGCGCAGATAGGCGGAAATATTGCGGTACTACCCTCTCACCTATACGAAACCCTCCATTGGCTTCGTATCAGGTTAATCAGCTATTGTCTTTCGATTCTTCCCGGTTTTGCCTGGTATCATGGTCAAGATTCTGCCTCTCCTACGCCGGCCGCAGCACCTCTTATTTGCACCATCATTGCTGCTCGACCTAGCATTTCTGGTGGTAGTAAGCCTAATTCTGCTGCTCAGTGTTCAGGACAGACCAAAGCAAACTGTAATGGAAATTGCCATGCCGTTGCGCCCCCGCCCACGCTCTTTCCAGGAGTCTAAACTGTCCATCCGATTTGAGGTGCCACCGCCGGACAAGCTACGTCGAATGCGCCTGTGGCACACTACGGCTCTGACCGGAGAGACGTACAACGACAGCCTGAATCTGCTGCTATTCCGCGACCAGCTAAAGCACATGATGCAGTTTCCTGACAACACCAACGGGGTATCCATTCGCTTTGGTCCGTATGCTACCTACGGCCGCCTCATTGATGTGCTGGATGAGCTAAACCAGCTTGAGGTCAAGAAATACTTTATCGACCATTACTCTCCTGTTATAGCTGTGTATGCCCTCACCGACTCCTGGCAGCGCCCAGCGCTAGCCTCTGAGCTGGAACCTAGCCCAACACAAGTACCTGAGCGGACAGCCCCCGATTCGGCATCTTCCGCTACCAGCCAGTGGGCAGACCGGGTAGTGAAGCCACTTCATCATTCGGCCTGGGGCACGGCACTACTCGCCTGCTTAGGTGTGGCAGCAGTATGTGGTGTAGTTTGGCTTAGTACTGCGTTCGATTGATATATTTACCCTGTATGCTTATGCTATTCTATCCCCTACCCCGCCGCCACCATCGCCACTTGCTGCTCCCGCCGGGGCTAGTGGCGCTGGCGTGGCTGCTGTTGCTAGGGTGCCTAGCATTGCCAAGTATTATACCCCGGCAAGCAGTAATGGAAATAAGATTGTTCAATCCGAAAGGACCTCAGGGTTGCTTAGTTGGATTCCCTACACCTCAACAAATTGATAAATGGGGCCCTTGGCAGAATATCACAGTATCAAGTAATGAATGGGCAGGTTATTTCGATATGAGGATGGTAGAGAGCGTCTGTCTTTTTATCAAAGAAGATATACCTGAGCAACGTGCATTGCGTGTGTACTTTGACGAATCAACTTCCTACAATACACTTATCCAATTACTGGATATACCTATACGAATGGGTATCCATAAGCATTGGCTGGATTTGAGAAGGCCGCCTTTCACCTTCAATCTGCTGGGCAATGATCCTCCTATCCCACCACATTATTCATTCATTTGCGGCACCACTTCAACCAGCTAGTCTTCACATTCGCGGCTGGAGCAATTATGGATTCTGAAGATTAACCTCAGTCATATAGCATATTTATTTGTCGAATGGCGCAATACCACACTCCTGCTACTGCTCATCACGTTGCTTTCTATATGGCGCCTAGGCAGAGAATGGCGGGCAACCCCTGCGGCGTAACCCCAACACTGTAAAAGCAGTTGAACCAAGCACAACTATTCGCTTGTGCTATGCTTTCTAAACTGACTTTTCCGCTGGCGGCTGCGCTGCTGGCTAGTATATCTGTTACGGCTCAGAATGTGCCGCCGGAGGCAACTCCGTTCAAGATGACGGGCAACATCTACTTGCCCAAAAAGCTGCCCGCTACCCCCGAGCGCGTGGCCAGCTTAAAAGCCCCGGCGGGCTTCACCGTCAGCAAATACGCCGAGGGGCTGGATATGCCCCGTATGCTGGCCGTGGCGCCCAATGGCGACGTGTACGTTTCCAACCGCGTGAAAGGCACCATTACCCTAATTCGCGACGCCAACAAGGATGGTAAAGCCGAAGTAATGCAGCAGGTAGCCCAGAAACCGCATCTGCACGGCCTGGCCCTGAAAGACGGAAAGCTCTACATGGCTGCCATCCGGGAGCTGTACGTGGCCGATGTGAAGGCCGATGGCACCCTAGGCGAGCTGAAAACCCTGTACACCGACCTGCCCGACGCGGGCCAGCACGCCAACCGCACCCTGCAATTTGGGCCCGATGGCAAGCTCTACCTCTCAGTAGGCAGCACCTGCAATGCCTGCGACGAAGACAACCCCGAAAACGCCACCTTGCTGCAGGTGAACACCGATGGCTCAGGGCGCAAGGTGTACGCCACCGGCCTGCGCAACACCATTGGCTTCGACTGGCACCCTAGCACCAAGCTGCTCTACGGCCTCGACCACGGCATCGATTGGCTCGGCGACGAGGACCAGCAAGAAGAGTTTAACCAGATCAAGGAAGGCAGCAATTACGGCTGGCCCTCCATCATTGCCGACGGCAAGCCCTACCCCGCCAACAAGCCCAAATCGGGCGAAACCTACGAGCAGTTTGACGCCAAAGCTGTGCGCCCACTGTTGCTGTACAAAGCTCACTCGGCGCCCCTAGGCATGGTCTTTAACCGTGCCGCCCAGTTCCCGGCCGAGTACCGCCACGATGCCTTCGTGACCATGCACGGCTCCTGGAACCGCGCCCAGCCCTCGGGCTACAAAATCGTGCGGGTGCGCTTCAACGCACAGGGCCAGCCCCAGCAGTTCGAGGACTTTGTAACGGGCTGGTTGGTTGAAAACGACAAGTCTGAGTTTGGCCGCCCGTGCAGCATTGTGCAAGCCACCGACGGCTCCTTGCTGGTATCCGATGACGACAACGGCGTGATCTACCGCGTGGCCTACACCGGCAACAGTAAAGCCGCCCCCAAGCCAGCCAAGAAACGCAGCTAGCCCCAGCATCAGGCGTACTCCCTTCTCTTCTAGAGCATGTAGTGGCGCATCAAGCCAAGGCAAAGCTGCCCCTGGTATACGTATATTACCCTAGTAAACAGCACGTCATGCAGAGCGCAGCGAAGCATCTCGCTCGAATCTTTGGGGTTATCATTGCAACGTCAGCACGCGAGATGCTTCGCTGCGCTCTGCATGACGTGCTGTTTACTGGGGTGTATAGACAGTAACAGAATGCTATTTTTTTGCGCCTTTCTAGCACGTCATGCTGAGCTGGTCGAAGCATCTCTACCGCTTCGCCTGGTTTGAATAGTTCGGTAGAGATGCTTCGACCAGCTCGGCATAACGTTCTTTTAGCTTATTGTCCACACACCATAGGGTAACTTAACTAGCCAACTTCAGCACGCGAGATGCTTCGGTACCTAGCTTGATGCGCCACCTGCTCAACAGGACGACTTTACTAGCCCGTTGTCGGTACGCAAGTGGGCTGGCTTGGCCCAGCGGTTTACGGCCGAACGCAGCCTAGGCAGTGGGCATCCTTGTCTTCCTATCTATCTTGCCGGCCTATGCCGAAACTTTTTCGCAACCTTACCTTTCAGGTTCTTACTGCTATTGTGCTGGGCGTGCTGGTCGGGTGGCTATTCCCCGCGGTGGGCGCCTCCCTCAAGCCCCTCGGCGACACGTTTATCAGCCTGATCAAGATGCTGATTGCGCCCATCATCTTCCTGACGGTGGTGCTGGGCATGGGCAGCATCGGCGACATGAAGAAGGTGGGGCGTGTGGGCGGCAAAGCCCTGCTCTACTTTGAGCTCGTAACCACCCTAGCCCTCGTAATTGGAGTAGCCGCCGCCAACCTCATTAAGCCCGGCGTGGGCGTAGATACCAGCCGCGTAGCCTCCCAAGCCGCCAGCACGCAACAGTACACCGAGAAAGCCGCCGGCATGGACTGGGTGAGCTTTTTCACCCACATCGTGCCCGAAAACTTTCTGGGTGCTTTCACGGGCGGCGACGTACTGCAGGTGCTGCTGGTAGCGGTGCTGTTTGGGGTGGCATTGGCCAAGGTGGGGCCAAGTATAAGTGGGCCGCTGCTAGGCACCTTCGAGAAGCTAAGCCACGTGTTTTTCAGCATTCTGAGCATGGTCATGAAGCTGGCTCCCATTGGTGCATTTGGGGGCATGGCCTACACCATTGGCAAGTATGGGCTGGACACACTACGGCCCCTGGCGTTGCTTATGGGCTCGGTGTACCTGACCATGGCGCTGTTCATTTTTGGGGTGCTAGGCGGTATTGCGCGCTGGTACGGGTTTAGCCTCTGGAAGCTGCTAGGCTTTATTAAGGAAGAGCTGCTGATTGTGCTGGGCACGTCCTCGTCGGAGTCGGCGCTGCCACGGCTCATGGACAAGCTCACGGCCTTTGGCTGCGCCCGGCCAGTGGTGGGGCTGGTGGTGCCCACGGGCTACTCCTTCAACCTCGATGGCACTACCATTTACCTTTCTATGTGCAGCATTTTTCTGGCGCAGGCCTTTAACGTACCCCTGACCCTAGGGCAGCAGCTCACCATTATTGGCATTCTGATGCTGACCAGCAAGGGCGCGGCAGGCGTCACGGGCTCAGGCTTTATTGTGCTAGCTTCCACGTTGGCCGCCACCAAAGTTATTCCGGTGGAGGGTATGGCCTTGCTCATTGGCGTAGATCGGTTTATGTCCGAGGCCCGCGCCATCACCAACATCATTGGCAACGCGGTGGCCACCGTGGTCATTGCCAAAAGCGAAAACGCCTTCGATGAAGAGAAGCACCAAGCCGCCTTGCTGGGGTTGGTGCGGCCGGAATCAGAAGCCGCCTAAGTTTGTTCTGAGCATCTATGGCCACGTTATCCCCTGATCTGCGCAAAGCCCTGTTTAGCCTGCCGCAAAAAGAAAAAGACCAGCTACTAGCCCGCCTCGTGGCCCAAGATGTGGTGCTTACGGAGCAGCTTACCTTCCGGCTGCTGGAGGGCGACGATGCCCTGGAAACGCGCCGCCAGCGCCTCGAGCAGCAGGTAGATGACCCGGTGCGGGGCTTCCATCAAACCCCCAACGACCTGCTACACATTGTACGCCAGCTCCAACAGCGCATTGGCTACCACTGCAAAATAACAGGCGACACCATGGGTGAAATTGAGCTGACGCTGCGTCTGCTGACCAACGTGCTGCGCCACCAACCCGCTGCGGTAGGCCGCCTACACGGCCCCACGCAACCACTGCTGCAACACCTGGCCAAGCGTACCCACGAGGTGCTAAAAGCCATCCAGAAGCTGCACGAGGATTATTTGGTGGAGCTAGCGCCGGCGGCCAACGAGTTGCTTACGCTGCTATACGCCTCAGCAGCGGCACCGCTGGCCCGGGAGCTCGCCCTTCCGCAGCAGGTGTAGTCTGCGCTAGCCTACTTCATGGCTCGAAACTCGATGGGTAAGGTGTACTCAACCCACACGGGTATACTGGCGTTTTTGCCCGGCTTCCACCAGGGCATTATCCGGACAAAATGCAGCGCTTCTTCATTGAGGCCGCCGCTTAGTCCTTTCACAATTTCGGCATCCCTGATGCGGCCCTCATCCGTCACGATGAAGCGCACATATACCCTCCCCGAAATGCCAAGCTTTAAAGCTTCCTCCGGGTAGCGTAGCTCACTGCGCAGAAATTTCTGAAAGGCCGCCGTGCCGCCCGGAAACTCGGGCATTTCATCTACGGCATGGTATACCGCAGCCGGCAACGAAACTACCGTGGCGGCCGATTTAAGGCCACTGTCGGCATTGGCTACTAGGCCCACTGTTTGGGCAAAGCTTGGCACCACCAGAAACACGAAGCAGACGAACAGAAGTACACGTGGGAGCATAACCAAAAGGAGTTATTGAACGATGCGCCAAAGCTACCGGAGCCTTCTGGCGGGCGCGTAACCCCTGTATTGCCTTTGTATTGTTGATTTGTTAGGACCCAATCGTGTATCCTTTTTAGGCGTGGCTTAGTACAACTAGCAGACTCTCCCACGGTCTTTCCCTTTCATCCCTCTTGTTCTGCTGTTATGGCTACCACACCTTCCCCCGAACACATGCGCGTGCCCGACCATCTGACCTCTGACGACCTGCGCCAGGCCCTCACGGAGCTCGATGCCAAAATTCAGACCCTGCGCAACCGGGCCCACGCCACTACGGCCAGCTCCCACAACACCTACCACCAGCACGCCGATGCGCTGGAAGCCAAACGTGCCCGCTTGGCCGAGCGCCTCGGCTCCGACGCCACTGGCTCCGGCACGGCCCGTTCTGCGGCCAGCCCTGATCAGGAGCGCAGCACCTGGGACGAAATTTGGCGCGGCATTGAAAACCTGCGCCAGGATCTGCGCAACATCATCTAACCGCAGCTTAACTACCGCCGGATTGGGTTTCAGGAGTAGGCACATGGCCGAACGCTAGCCTCAACTACCGCTTAAACCGTATGTATTACTAGCCAGAAGGCGCCCTTACCAGGGCGCCTTTTGTGTTTACTACCCTTGTCGTTGAGCGCAACTCATTCTGTTCGTGCTTAGCGCTACTTCGGTTTGGGTGTGGTTTTCAGCAGTTCGGGAGGCAGATTTACCGTTCGCGGAAAAGTAGTTTCGGGCAGCGGCCCTGGGTGCTAGGTTTGAGGCATCATTTAACCCTACCTCACCTCCATTTACCTGCTTTTTGCTATGCTACACCTGCCCGCTACCCTCCGCCCCCTTGGTTCTGCCCTGCTGCTTTCGGCCGCGGCGCTGCTGCTAGCCCTCTCCCAGGCCCAAGCCGCCCCTGCGGCTGCCACTGCTTTGGCACCTAGTACCGATACGCCAGCTGCTCACCCCAACTTTACAGTGCGGGTGGTAGGCAAAGGCCAGCCCGTGCTGCTGATTCCGGGCCTGACGTGCCCCGGCGCGGTGTGGGACGAAACCGTGGCCCGCTACCAGAAGCAGTACCAGTGCCACGTTATTTCGCTGTCAGGCTTTGGGGGCCAGGCTGCACCCGCCAGTACCGATAAGCTGCTGCTGAACGTGCGCGACCAGCTGCTGGCCTACATCAAAACTCAAAAGCTCTCGAAGCCCGCCATCATTGGGCACAGCCTTGGGGGGTTCATGGCCCTCTGGATGAGCAGCACCCAGCCCGACGCGGTGGGCCCACTAGTTATCGTTGATTCGCTTCCGTTTATGGCGGCCATCCAAAACCCCTCACAAACGGCGGAGGAAGCCAAACCGGCCGCCGAAATGATGCGCCAGCAAATGAGCCGGGGCCAAAACAACCTGACTATGGCCCGGCAGATGTCGGCTAGCATGATGACCGACACGGCCCGCATTACCCAGACAGCGCGTTGGAGCGTGGCCTCGGATATGCCCACGGTAGCCCAGGCCTATTACGACCTGATGACTACGGACCTGCGCCAGGATATTGCCCGCATTCAGCAGCCGGTGCTGGTGCTGGGAGCCTGGGCCGCGTATAAGCAGTACGGCTCCACCAAGGAAAGCACCAAAGCCATTTTCGAGCAGCAGTACGCCAAGCTCCCGAAGCACCACGTGGAGATGTCGGAGGCGGGCCGGCACTTCCTGATGTACGACGATACGCAGTGGTTTTTCGCCCAGACCGATGCTTTCCTAAAGCAGAACGCGGTGGCTAAAAGATAAGCCCACTAACCTATCAGAGTGTATATACTGCCTCAGAAAGCAACTACAGGGGCGGTATATACATCTGGCCGAGTATATATTTCGCAGAAATACATTTCCTTGGGGTATGCTTCTCGAACAAGAATTTGCGGCGCTGAAACTGGAGCTGTCAGTAAAGGCCAAAAACGGACTTGATTTTATAGTGGCGGCCAGCCTGGTGTGGGCTGCTATAGCCATCCTGTGGTGGATGATGCCACTCTCGGTGGTGCAAAAGGCGTTTATCACGTTTTTTGTGGGCACGGCTACCCTGCCGCTGGCGTGGGTATTCTCCAAAGTTTTCCGCACTACGTGGGCGCTGCCGCACAACCCCTTGCAGCCCCTGGGCCTGTGGCTCAACTTCGCGCAGCTCTTCTATTTCCCCTTCCTGATCTTCATCTACAGTCGGTATCCGCAGCACTTTATCATGACCTATGGCATCATCACGGGGGCTCATTTCTTCCCGTACGCCTGGTTCTATAGCGCGAAGGCCTACGCGGTTATGGCGGGTGTGATTTCGGTAGGATGCTTGGTGCTGGGCCTGCGCACCTCCGCCGAAACGCTGTACTTAATTCCGGTTTTCATTGTGTGCGCGCTGCTGGTACTTGCCGGGCTGCTCCTGCTTTCTTACCGCCGCAATCAGCACCTATACCACCAGGTGGCAACGCAACCTACCGCCCTTGCGGCCAGCCTGATACCCTCATGATTTCGTACGCTGCCGTACCGCCCCCAAGCCGTTTGTATTGGCGCTGCCAGCTATTGGGCTGGACGGCGTACGGGCTTTTCAATCTGGCCCTGTTTTCTTCGTTTGCCCAGCTCACTTCTGATTCGTTTACCGTTACGCTGGCCATTGTACTGCCCTTGCTAGCCCTTACGCACGCGCTGCGGTATTCTATCCGGGCGCTGGGCTGGGACAACCTCTCGCCACTGCCACTGCTGGGTCGTCTGCTGATTACCAACGCCTTGCTCTCGGTGCTGAGCCAGGTAATTATCTGGGCCCTGATTATCTGGGTGGTGCGGCCGGCCCCTACTGCGCAGCCGCACGGCTGGCCACAGTTTATTGGCTATTGCCTGAATGTAAACTTCGTGCTGTGGCTCTGGGAAGGCTTTTATTTTGGTTGGCATTACCTGCGCCGCTATAAGCAGGCCGAGGTAGACAAATGGAAGCTGACGGCGGCCGTGCACGAGGCCGAAATGCGTACGCTCAAGGCCCAGATTAATCCGCACTTTATGTTTAATGGGCTCAACAACATCCGGGCTCTCGTGATGGAAGACCCCGCCCGGGCCCGCGATATGATTACGCACCTCTCGGACCTGCTGCGCTACTCTATTCAGCTTAATAGCACGGAGCAAGTGCCCTTGCAGCGCGAGCTAGAGATTGTGGAGCATTATCTGGCCCTGGAAGCCATGCAGCTGGAAGAGCGCCTTTCCTACCACCTGGACATTGACCCCGCCGCCCTTCCCGTGCTCATTCCGCCCATGACGCTGCAGCTGCTGGTGGAAAACGCCATCAAGCACGGCCTGGCGCCTCGCCCCGCCGGAGGCAGCATCTGCCTGTGCGCCCAGCTCAACGACTCGAACACGCTGCACGTGACGGTACGCAACACTGGCCGCTACGAACCGCGCCCCGGCCACGAGGGTGTAGGGGTGCGCAACGCCCGCGAGCGACTAGCCCTGCTGTTTGGCCCAGCCGCCCACTTGCACCTCGCCAACGACCCACACACGCCCGACATGGTGGTGGCGCATTTGCAGCTGCCAATAGTGGGGGCGCCCGTGGTGCCTCGCCATGCAGGCGTGGCAGTTGTATCGTGAGGGCACCGCGTACTCCGCATACTGTGTCGTTTTAGCTATTTCTTCTGCCCTGCTCCGCTATGAATGCCTTGCTTGTTGATGATTCCCGATTGGCCCGCACGGAGCTGCGCCACCTGCTGCAGGCGTTTCCGGAGGTAACCATTGTGGGCGAAGCGCGCCACGCCGACGAGGCCCGCGCCCAACTCCGGGAGTTGCAGCCCGACCTGCTGTTTCTGGATATTCATATGCCCGGCGAAACGGGGTTTGAGCTGCTGGCCTCCCTAGTAGATGCACCACACGTCATCTTCACGACCGCCTACGATGAATATGCGTTGCGCGCATTTGAGGTAAATGCCCTGGATTATCTGCTGAAGCCCATTCAGGAAAACCGGCTGGCCACCGCCCTGCAGAAAGCCTACAACAAGCACGCGGCAGCCGTACCGGCCCTAGGCCCTGCCCTGGCCCCAACCCTGCCCGAAGAGCCCGCGCCGGCCCCGCTCACGGAGCACGACCAGGTGTTTGTGAAAGACGGGGAGCGGTGCTGGTTTGTGCGCCTCTCCGACATTCGCCTGTTTGAAATTAATGGCAGCTATACCCAGATTTATTTCGAGCAGCACCGCCCCCTTATTCCGCGCACGCTGCAGCACCTGGAGCAGCGCCTCGACGCTAGGGTATTTTTCCGGGCCAACCGCCAGCAAATCATCAACCTGAAATGGGTAGAAAGCATTGAGCCCTGGTTTAGCAACACGCTAAAGATACGGCTGCGGGGCGGGCCTGAAGTAGAGGTTTCGCGTCAGCAATCGGTACGGTTTCGGGAAATGTTGAGCTTGTAGCAAGCCTGTGCGCAAGGCCAGATTATTGACCGGTTGCTGTATCCTTTTTAAGCAAACCAGAGTACATGGGGCAGATACTGAGCTCTCAGTCAGAGCCTTTCTTTCCCTCTTGCTTTCTCTCCCATGAAAACGATACTACTTTATTCAGCCCTGGCTTTCCTGTTGGTTAGCACTTCTTGCTCGAGCGGCGACAAGGCCATGGAAAAAACCAACCGCTACGGCAACGTCTCGATGGACCGCCAAAAGCGAACGAACGACAAATCCAGGTTCAAGCAAACCCGCGGCCCCATTGGCCTGGGCCTTGATGTAAATGCCAACAACCCCTACAAGTTCCGGACGGTGGCCTCGCCTAAGAAGTACAAGTACAGCAAAGGCGGCCGGTAATCCGTTCTTTTTTTAAGCAAAAAGCCCGCCCAGCAATATCTGGGCGGGCTTTTTTTATAACCTCCTAATTAAGCAATACTTACCTATATAATAACAGATCAAAAAGTACTTGAAGTAACGTAACCACGATAAGTATAGTCCCAAATACTACCAATCCAAGGCCAATAAGGTCATGTATTGCAATACCTAACGCAACCGCTCCGAGCCCAATGAGTACCCGAATAATTGCGCCTGATGCTCTGGAAGCCGGGCGGCTTACCTGGGCAGTGTCGGAGTGGCGGCGGGCGCGCACGGTAACGTCTGGCGCGGGTGCTTTTCGGCAAGTTGGTAGCCGCCGCAGAGCGGTAGCCAAGCGAGGCGCTAACCCAGAAACGGTTGCTACCAACGGCTTGGCAGTTCTCCGGGGCCTAGGCCTAGTTTTTACACTAACCACCTGTCTTCTAGCTAGCTGAGTTAGCGTACCAGCCTTTAGCGAAACTACTGCGGGTGCTATTGCCGCAGCCGGCACGGGCGCTGTGAGCGCTGTCGGTTTTGGCAGGAAAGCGTAGTGCGGACGGCTGCACGAGCTGCACAAAGCGGCCAGCACACTCCACGAAATCAGCAGCAACGGGTTTCTCATGGCCGGAAAGGATACAGCACCACAGGCGCCAAGCCACAAGCTTACACTCTTACTCTGGCAACAGCTACTCCAAAAGCTGCTCCTTTCCGAGTTTTCAGGCAGATAGTTTACTACCTATCCATTTTGCTATAAGGCAGTTACTAGTCATAAAAAGGACTTTCTGGCTCTACATCACCTGGATCGGGACCTCGCAATTTGAAAACCGCTGGCTTCTCTGACAGCCCTAGCCGGGTGGGTTTAGCTGCTTTCTCAGCCTAGTGTGCTTACTGGCCAGCAAAAAAACCTTCCTGCCTTGTGTTCACGTCTCGGTTTTACCCTCTACCAAGCCTAGTAAATCAGCCTCTGCTCCGCATCCTACCGCGGTGGTTGTTCGGTAAAGAGGCTCAATGAGTCTAGTCGGGCCGCATCGTTATGGCTGCGCTACCAGTAGCTGGCTAGTTCCTAAGGGTTGGTGCTGCCTGAGAATGGCTTAGCTCGCAAAAAATAGTGGTAGCGCCTTGAGAAAATTAGTGAAAAAGCACGGAACAACGCTTCGCAGGCTGCTGTAGTATGGCTAGATTTACAGAAACGGTCCTACTCAATATTTCTGCTAACCGCTGCTGGTTTCGTCTTCTTGAAAGGCTAGTCAGCAGGTTGTTAGCCGGACTGTTGCTCTGCTTTCGCACCCTCGCCCCACCCGCTTTATTTTCCGGAATGCTGCTACCTCTACGTGTATCTTTTGGCCGTTTTTCTGGGCTAGCGCTTGCGTGCCTGGTGCTGCTTCTGGCCGGCGCTCATACTGGTTTTGGGCAGCAGCAACCACTACCCCCAGAGCCGTCCAAAACCGTGGTGGGCGGTCGGCTGGTGTACAAGCTGAAAGCGGCACCTACGGCCGGCCGCTCGGCCTCCAGCCTTACTGGCGTGGCCGTGCTCGATGGTGTGCTAGGGCGCCTGGGAGTGCAGGCTGTTCAACCCAAGTTTGCGCATAGTCGCTCCTCCAGTAAGCCCGGAGCAGTTGACCTGGGGTTAATATATCAGGTGCAGCTTGCCAGCTCTACTCAGTCGGTGGCGGCGGCTTGCCAGGCCCTGCGCAAAACCGGCCTCGTGGAGTATGCCGAGCCCTTGTACAGCTACCCGCCGCTGCAACAGCCCAACGACCCGCTGGCCGACTCTACCCGCAGTAACGGCCAGTACCATCTGAAAAACATTCGGGCGTACCGGGCCTGGGACATAACGCAAGGCGACACCAGCGTTACCATCGGCATCGTGGATGGCGGCACCCGCGTCACGCACGAAGACCTGGCTTCTCAGATTCAGGTAAACCGCCAGGACCCGATTGACGGCATCGACAACGACAACGACGGCTACATAGACAACTACTACGGCTGGGATTTTGCGGATAACGATAATGACCCCTCGCGCGACCCCAGCAGCGTGCATGGCATTCTGGTGGCCGGGTGTGCCGCCGCCGCTACCAACAACGGTAAGGGCGTGGCCGGTGTGGGCTACAAGTGCCGGTTTATGCCGCTGAAGATTTACCCCAGCACGCCCTCCGGTACGTTTGGCGGCTATGAGGCCATTGTGTACGCGGCTGATCATGGCTGCAAAATCATCAACCTTTCCTGGGGGGGCGTGGGCGCCCGCTCGCAGTATGAGCAGGACGTTATTACCTACGCCGCCGTAAACCGTGACGCCGTAGTAGTAGCGGCGGCTGGCAATACTGGCGCCGACCTCGACTTTTACCCCGCCAGCTACGACCATGTTTTATCGGTGGCCACCGTTACCCGCACCGATGAGCGCAGCGCCAATGCTACTTATAGCCGCCGCGTTGACTTGTCGGCGCCCGGTGTCCAGATCCTGACGGTGTATGGCGATACCGACAAGGACTATGTAGCGGTAGGAGGCTCATCGTTTGCCTCTCCCCTAGTTGCTGGTGCCGCTGCGTTGGTGCGCACGCGCTTCCCCCGCTTCACGGCAGCCCAGGTGGCGGCCCAGCTGCGGCGCACTACCGATAACATTGATGCCTTACCAGGCAACACCGGCTACGTGGGCCGCATCGGCTCGGGCCGCCTGAACGTGCTACGGGCCGTAACGGAAGCCCAGCACTCGGCCAGGGTAGTAGGCCGCACCTACCTGCCCTCCCGCGACGCCTATGCCGCCGGCGACGCCATACGCCTGGCCATAACGGTACAAAACCTGCTCGAGCCCCTTCCTAACCTTACTGTAACGCTTACCTCGCTTTCGCCCTACCTAGAGGTTCGGCAAGCAGAGTTTGGCGTGGGCCCATTGGCTACCCTAGAGCGGCGCACTAACTCGGCCGTGCCTTTCTTGCTGAAAGTAGCCGCCAATGCCCCTCTTAACACCCGCGCCGTGGTGCGCTACCATCTGCAGGATGCCGCCACAGGTTACCAAGAAGACCAGTACGAAACCCTGACTATAAACCCCGATTACGTAATGCTGAACGCCAATGACCTGGCCCTTACGCTTACTAGTCGCGGCAATATTGGCTACGACGGACTAGGCTCGGAGTTTGGGGAAAGTGTGACGTATCGTGGAAGCGGGCCGCTGGTAGCCGAAGGCGGCCTATTAGTGGCCACTTCTACCCCTAGCCCCCGGGTATCGGACAACGTGCGCAACGACAACCAAGGGGCTGATCATGATTTCTATTCGCAGACGCGCACCGCCCTTCTGGCACAGCCCCTGCGCGCCGACCAAGAGGCGTATGGCGTACTTCGTGACTCACTGCCAGCACTTACCAAAGGCCGGTCGGTTGGCGTCCGGATACAGCAGCGGGCCTATGCCTGGGCCGCTGACCCGCACCGCGACTACGTGATTCTGGAATACCTACTCACTAACCTCACGCCCGATACCTTGGAGCCGTTGCATGCCGGCCTGTACATGGATTGGGACTTGCCCGAAGAGTACAGCCGCAACGTGGCAGACTGGGACTCAGTACGCCGCCTGGGCTACGTGTATAGCCCACTCGACCGGCAGCTCTATACTGGTGTGCGACACTTAAGTGGTGGACAAGCTACCGTGTATTCGATAAATAACGGTGCTTCCTCGGGTGCGGGGGTGCGCCTGTCCGATGGCTTTAATACCACCGAAAAATTGCTCACGCTCAGTAACGGCACCCGCCAGCGCACAGCAGGCTTACCTGCCGGCGCCGATGTGTCGCAGGTTGTTGGGGCCACGTTGCCTTTCCTTGCTCCCTCTGACTCCGTAGTGGTGGCATTTGCTGTGCTGGCCGCGCCTAGCCTGCCGGAGTTGCAGCGCGCTGCTGATGCTGCCGCGGGCCGCTACCAGCAGGTGCTGCCAGTACGCGGAGTGCAGTTGGCCGGAGTTGCTGTGTATCCTAACCCTACAACCGGGCGCCTACAGCTGGAGCTGCCCACGGGGTCGGCTACCGTTCAGGTTCTATCAGCTGTAGGCCAAGTACTGGTGTCGCGCACGGCCACTGGCAAGGGCCAAGTCTTGTTGGATTTGAGCGCCTACCCAGCGGGTATGTATCTGGTACAAATCCGCACGGCTAAGGGCAACTTCACGCAGCGCATAGTACGCTATTAGGCAGTTCCCTAGGCTGCTTAATGGAGTGAACCTCTAAAAATAGGCAAGGGGCTTTGCTGGGTTCCTTGCTATACTTTCGTTGAAAACCAGCCCTTGTTTTTGCTAACATTTTTAGCAATTAAGCAGATCATTCGCTAACCTGTTGTTATACAAAGCATAAGCATTATTTGGATTTAGTTCCACTAGAACAAACTTTTCAGCGGTTTGTTCTCTATTTATTGCTATTGCCAAAGACACATAAATATCTAACAGGATTAGCTTTTCCTCAGTTATATTCTTATCTTTGGATATGTCGAAAGTAAAGCTTCCTGTTCCGCTTCCTGTGCAGCAGTTCGCCCGCTGCGTTGATGCTAGCCGTCGCCCCGCCGACCACATTGGAGACTGGCCCGCTGCCGGGCAGGTGTACCCCATTCAGATGCGCCGCAATGCCCAGACCGGGGAGTTGCAGGTGCATGTACTGGGTTTCTATGCCGAGCGGCCCTACGGTGCCTTCGCACGCCATCGGTTCGAGCCAGTAGCCAGCGTGTGGCTTAACTAGCATCATTTCTTCTTTCCACCCCCTACCCCGGCTGTTGCTGCATATGCAGAACAGGCCGGGTTTCTTTTTGTCTGGCTTTGGGGTTTGAGGTGCTCTGCTACCTAGAGGCTAGCGGGTAACCCGGGTAGTTTCATCAGCGGCTTTCCCTATTTCTTGAGCAGGCGTTATAGCCTCCCCAAAAATTGGCTGGTCGCTGAGGTTATAGATTTCCTGGATGTCGTGCAGGATGTGCTCAAAGTCCAGCTTCAGGTCCTTCAGCAGGCCAGTCTTGAGGTCGAAAACCCAGCCATGCACTGTTGGGAAGCCTCCTTTCACGTAGTGCTGCTGCACCACAGCCGTTTTGATAACGTTCACGCATTGCTCCTGCACATTCAGCTCTACTAGCCGGTCGTAGCGCGCATCTACGTCCTCAATGGCATCTAGCTCGGCATGGTGCAAGCGGTACACATCGCGGATGTTGCGCAGCCAGGGGTTCATAATCCCGAGGTCTTTGGCTTGCATGGCCGCTTTAACGCCTCCGCAGCCATAGTGCCCGCACACTACAATGTGCTTTACCTGCAAATGATGCACGGCATACTCAATCACCGACATGGCGTTCAGGTCAATGTTATTAACCAGGTTGGCAATGTTGCGGTGCACGAATACTTCCCCCGGCGCTACGCCCATTAGTTCCTCGGCCGTTACGCGCGAGTCACTGCAGCCAATGTAGAGGTAATCGGGGTTTTGGTTGGTGGCCAGGCGCTGGAAGAAATTGGCATTGCTAGCGGTGTGCTGCGCTACCCACTGGCGGTTGTTTTCGAAGATGGCATCATATGTCGTCATGCTCCTCCATACGCACAAGTTGCGTTCAGGGTGCGTGCTAGCTCATTTTCTGACTTCAACCCCCTATTCTGCCCTAGCGATACTGCCAGAAAATACCGAATTCAAATGGTGTCCAGAGGGCGGCTTTCTGCCCGGCCACTTTCAACCCTTCGTTTGCCCAGGAATTGCAAGTATAGAAGAGGTTATAGGTGCGCTTGGCTTCATAAAACGCATCGTGCTGCCCGTAGCTATGCCCCTGAATGTGCTGGGAGCGGCCTTGAGCATCGTAATCGAAGCTGTTTTTGATAAAGGCGATTAGGTGGGCATACTCCGCGCGGGTCAGCAGCACCCGCACGCAGTCGGGGCCTTCCTGGGGCTGGTGGTGGAAAGTGGCATGCATGGCCGTGGTGCTAAGCCAGAACATGGCCTTCACGGCCGTACTGGGCTTTAGCTCGGCCCAGGTAGGCGTGTTCAGGTAAAAGCCCTTGTCGCCCCAGCCAAACCCGATGTAGTCACGACTGGTGTCCATGGCGGGGGTAGCTGTGTAGGGCACTAGCTGGGTCCAGTCCATCTGGTCGGTTCGCACGGGCACTACAATATCGGTGTGCACGCCGTTGGACAGGATGTAGGTTTCAATTGTGCCGGTTTCTGGCGAGTTCTGGCGCCCCACCGGTATGGCCGAAAGCCCCACGGAGCCCACCAAATACAACGCCACCGCGCCTACCACGCCGCCACCCACCCAGGCGGCTCCTTTTGCTACTTTCCGAAGCACTCCGGCCATTACTGCTTAATCAGAAGTTGAAATCAGGCTCCTCTTACGCAGCTCATTGAAAAAAGCCGAGGTTTGAGCCGGCCGCTACCCTAGGGCTGGTAGAGCAGATTTTCCGGGACGCAAGCAAGGCAATATCTTTGAGCTTCACCTTTGACGCCCCATGAGCCAGCCCAACGACCTAGTATACAGCATTCCGGCCCCATACCGCCGCATGGAAAACATGCACATCTTGTTCTGGCTGCTCAAAGATATTGGGTGGTGCATGGTCTGGAAACCGCTGGGCATCCTGATGATTTTCCCGACGCTGCTCATTGCCGTGCTCATCACTTGGCGCACGCGCGACATCAAGGCTGAGTTGGCGCACAACCTGGCCATCGTGTTCTGGATTTCGGCCAACTCCTACTGGATGGTCAGCGAGTTTGTAGGGTTTGATGAAGTGCGCATCTGGGGTGAGCTGACCGGCAAACACCTGGCCCTGTTGCCCTTCCTCACGGGCCTAGTGATTCTGCTGTATTACTACCTCGTGCAAAAGCCGCAAGAGGCGCGGCCGGAGCAGGTGGCCACGCTCTAGTTTCAGGCTAGCGGGTTTCTATTTCAGGATGAAATTTCAGCAGTAGTAGTAGCAGCTGCGGCCGGTAACAGCTCCGTATTTTTCCGTTTCCATCCAATCAGCAACACGCCTATCACTACCAGTACGGTTCCTATAATCTGCGCCACGAATATCTTCTCCCCGAGGATATAGTGCGCCTGCACAATAGTAGATACCGGCCCAATGCCGCTAATGATGGCTACGTTATTCGAGCCAATCTTTTTCATTCCCTGTGATATCAGGAAAGAAGGCAGCACGGTTGCCAGAATAGCCAATAGCAGCCCATACACCCACATACCCTGCCCTAGCTCAACCTTCTGTAGCGAATGGGTTAGCAGGAAGTGAACGAAAACTCCGAACGTAGCCGCTAGCATGGCATAGGCCGTGAATTTATTAGCCCCTACGCGCGGAATTATCCGGCCACTTCCCACGATGTACACGGAGTAGGTAACGGCGCACATGAAAACAAGCACGCTGCCCAAGTAGAAGTTGGGGTTGCTAGAGTCAACAGATAGCTCTCCTGCGTAAGCCAACCCAATACCGACATAGGTAAGCAACAACGCTAGTCGCTGAATTCTGGAAATGCGCTGCTTAAAGAAATACGCATTGATAAACACGGCAAAGCTGGGGTACAGAAACAGAATCAGGCGCTCCAAGCCTGCTGAGATATACTGCAGGCCAATAAAGTCAAACAGGCTGCTTATGTAATATCCCAGCAAGCCAATACCGCTTACCAGCAGCCACTCCCGGCCGGTCATCCGAACGTTGTCTTTCTGTGTGCTCACCAGAAACGCCGCCGCCAAATAAAAGGGCAGTGAAAACACCATTCGCAGCGCCAGCAGCGTCACGGCATCAGCATGCGTGTGGCCAAACGCCAGCTTTACAATGATGGCTTTGGTTGAGAAGAGTACGGCCCCTAGTAACGTAATCAGGAAGCCAATAACAGAAACAGCGTGTTTGGGAGAGGACATTTATTTCCTTGAAATGCGCAGCTGATCAATTTTTTCACTTTCTATTATAACTGCTATATCCTTTAGAGAGCCAATCTTGATAACGAAAGGACCATATCCATTTTTTTTTACTACAAATCTAAATTCGCTCTGATACTTATACTCTAACGGTTTTTTAAATAGCGACCATTTACCAAAAAACGTATTAGTATCTACATAAGTCACTGGACCACTTAATACTTTAAAACCTTCTTTTTCAATAGCTGATTCGATAAGATTATAAAATTCATCAACCTTGAGAATTATTACTGCTGTATCACCAAATTCCTTGCACTTACTATCAATTATCAAGTCTTCTACATGATCAACCGTTTCAAGCATGTACATAGAATATATATTGCCAACCGGCTCTTCATTCCATACCTGTAGTTTTCCAGTATCTCCACGCAACACATTATTTTCCCTCAGTGAAATAACTATATTGTTAATTTCTTGCTGTTCATCTAAATGTTCATGCTTATCTCCTCTAACATTATCATCTTCAATTCTCACGAATTCACTTATGTGATTCATGTATATTGTTCCATTCTGGTATAGATCTTCCATAAACCGCCTATCACCAATCTTAATTAATGAAAACACCTGAATCTTATCCATTTCTTCTACTTGCATATTTTATTAAAACTGATCAAAGCTAAAATGGCCGCCCCCTTTGCAGGAAGCGGCCATTCTATATTATCACAACTCTAGGGATTACTTCTGCGACAGCTGTGCCTGGCCCGACTCTTTCAAGCGGATCAGGTTCAGGGCCGAGCCGGCTTTAAACCACTCAATCTGACCTTCATTGTAGGTATGGTTTACCGTGATGAGGTCGGTGTCGCCATCGGCGTGGTGCAGGCGCACCTGCAGGGGCTGGCCGGGAGCAAACGTGGTCAGACCGAGGATGTCGATGGTGTCGTCCTCCTCAATCAGATCGTAGTCGGCTTTGTTGGCGAAGGTGAGAGCCAGCATGCCCTGCTTCTTCAGGTTGGTTTCGTGGATACGAGCGAATGACTTCACTAGCACGGCACGCACGCCCAAGTGGCGGGGCTCCATAGCGGCGTGCTCACGCGACGAACCTTCTCCGTAGTTCTCATCACCTACTACCACCGAGCCAATGCCCTGAGCTTTGTAGTTACGAGCAACCTGCGGCACCGGCGAGTACGGCGTACCCTGGGTGAGGGCATCCTTCACGGCATTGGCTTCGCCATTGAAGGCGTTGGTAGCCCCGATAAGCATGTTGTTCGAGATGTTGTCGAGGTGGCCACGGTACTTCAACCAAGGGCCGGCCATCGAAATATGGTCGGTGGTGCACTTGCCCTGCGCCTTGATGAGCAGACGCAGACCTTTCAGATCTACACCTTCCCAAGGCTTGAAGGGGTCGAGCAGCTGCAGACGGTCCGAAGCTACGTCAACCAGTACTTGCACGCCCGAACCATCAGCAGCGGGAGCTTGGTAACCCGCATCCTCTACGGCGAAACCACGGGGAGGCAATTCAATACCCTGAGGCTCATCAAACTTCACCTGCTGGCCATCTTTGGTAGTCAGCGTGTCAACCAGAGGGTTGAAAGTCAAGTCGCCAGCAATAGCGAAAGCCGTCACGATTTCGGGCGAGGCCACGAAAGCATGGGTGTTCGGGTTGCCGTCGTTACGCTTAGCGAAGTTGCGGTTAAACGAGGTGATAATGGAGTTCGGACGCTTCATGTCGTCCATGTGGCGGGCCCACTGCCCGATGCACGGACCACAAGCGTTAGCCAGTACTACCCCACCCATCTGGGCGAAGGTATCGAGCAGGCCATCACGCTCTACAGTGTAGCGCACCAGTTCCGAGCCGGGCGTTACGGTGTACTCCGCCTGTACCGTCAGGCCTTTGTCGGCCGCTTGCTTGGCAATGCTGGCGGCACGGGTAATGTCTTCGTAAGAAGAGTTGGTGCACGAGCCAATGAGGCCAACTTCCAACTTAGCAGGCCAGTTGTGCTCTCGTACGGCAGCCGCAAACTCCGAAATAGGCCACGCGGCATCCGGCGTGAACGGACCGTTCACGTAAGGCTCCAGGGTGCTCAGGTCGATTTCGATGAGCTGGTCGTAGAAGTTTGCAGGGTTCGCATACACCTCGTCGTCGGCGCGCAAGTTAGCAGCAACGGCGGCAGCAGCATCGGCAATTTCGGCCCGGCCAGTGCCGCGCAGATAGTCGCCCATCTTCTCGTCGTAGCTGAACACCGAGGTGGTAGCCCCAATTTCAGCGCCCATGTTGCAGATGGTACCTTTGCCGGTAGCCGACAGGTTTTCAGCACCTTCACCGAAGTACTCAACAATAGCACCGGTACCGCCTTTTACGGTCAGGATACCAGCTACTTTCAGAATTACGTCTTTCGCCGAAGTCCAGCCCGAAAGCTTGCCCGTCAGCTTCACACCAATCACCTTAGGAAACTTCAGCTCCCACGCCATGCCCGACATTACGTCAACGGCATCGGCGCCACCTACACCAATGGCAATCATGCCAAGGCCGCCGGCGTTCGGCGTGTGCGAGTCTGTACCGATCATCATGCCGCCGGGGAAGGCGTAGTTCTCAAGTACTACTTGGTGAATGATACCAGCACCGGGCTTCCAGAAGCCGATGCCGTATTTATTGGAAACAGAAGCTAGGAAGTCATACACCTCCTTGTTTTCGGAGTTAGCAATGGCCAAATCCTGATCGGCACCTTCTTTGGCCTGAATCAGGTGGTCGCAATGCACGGTGCTTGGTACTGCAACCTGAGGTTTGCCAGCCTGCATAAACTGGAGCAGCGCCATTTGGGCGGTAGCATCCTGCATGGCTACACGGTCGGGAGCGAAATCGACGTAGGAAACGCCCCGCTCAAACGCCTGCGAAACAGTGCCGCCGTACAAGTGAGCGTACAGGATTTTTTCAGTCAGGGTAAGCGGGCGGCCAACGGCGGTACGGGCGGCTTCAATGCGAGAGCCCATGCCAGCGTACACGGCCTTGATCATTTCTAAGTCAAACGCCATAATGCGAAATGGAAAAAGTGGAGAGAACGTACCTATTATTAGTAGGTACGCAAATATAGTTGTCGGTCGTTGCGCCGCCTAAATTTTCGGGCCTATAGCAGCCCTGTAAGCCTGATTTAGAATCATTCCAAAAGTGCTGCGTGGTTAGGCGCGGGCCAATTAGCCGGCTAGGTCTGTCTTCGCGGCCCTGTGTATTAAACTATCATCGGCCCTCCGTAGTTTAGCCGCGAACTAACCTTCTAACTTTTTTCCAATGCCCGTAGCCTTCTCGTTTCGCAAGGCCATAGCCGGGGCCGGACTCGCGCTGGCCGCGGTGGCCTGTCAGTCCAATTCGACCTCTTCTGAAAATCAAGCCGCCACCTCCGAGGGCGCCACGACGGGCGCTACTGCCCTTACGGCCGGAACCTGGCGCGGCGTACTAGCTGCCCAAGGCCAGCAAATTCCTTTCCTGTTTGATGTAGCCACCGAGGGCGGCAAGCCTACCGTAACGTTGCGCAACGGCGAGGAGCGTCTGAAGCTCGACGAAATATCCACCGCCGGCGACTCCACGACCATCCGCCTCGGCGTATTTGATGCAGCCTTAGTGGTGCGCGCCGATGGCGCCGATAAGCTGAAAGGCACCTGGGTGAAGTACGATGGCAAAGAGCCGTACCGCGTGGCTTTTTCGGCTACCAAGGGTGAGCAGAAGCTTTTTCCGGTAACTGAGGGTCAGAAAGCGGCTTCATTTGATGGCACTTGGAAAGTAACTTTTAAGGGCTCAGATGGCGAGACCTATCCAGCCGTAGGCGTATTTAAGCAAAACGGCAGTGATGTAACAGGTACTTTTCTGACTTCTACCGGCGACTATCGTTACCTCGATGGTCAGGTGGATGGGAACACAATGAAGCTGACGACCTTTGATGGTAGCCACGGCTTTTTATTCACATCTCAGCGCAACAGTGACACGAACACTGTAATCAATGGCGACTTCTACAGCGGTAAATCGGGCCACGAGACCTGGACGGCTACCCTCGACCCGAAGGCAAAGCTGCCGGATGCCAATGCCCTTACTGGAATGAAGCCTGGCCAGAAAAAGCTCGACTTCAAATTCCCGAGCATTTATGAAGGCGGCAGCATCTCCCCTTCCGACCCTAAGTACAAAGGCAAGGTAGTGGTAGTACAGCTGCTCGGCTCGTGGTGCCCAAACTGCATGGATGAAACCAACTTCCTAGCCCCCTGGTACGAGAAAAACAAAGGCCGCGGTGTTGAAATCATTGGCCTGGGCTATGAGCGCACCGCCGATCAGAAAGTAGCTTCGCAGAAGCTGCTGAAGATGAAAGAGCGCATGAACGTAGGGTACGACCTAGCCGTGGCCGGCGAGGCTAGCAAGGACGCGGCCAGCCAGTCGTTGCCGCAGGTGCAGAAGGTGCTGGCCTTCCCCACTACCCTCTTCCTCGACAAGAAAGGCGAAGTACGAAAGATTCATACTGGCTTCTCGGGCCCTGGCACGGGTAAGTACTACGAGCAGGAAGTAGCTGAATTCAACAAGACGATTGACCAGCTACTAGCCGAATAAAACCTTCGAACCAGATTTTGCGGCGCAGGCATCTGTGCCGCTTAAGTGTTAAAAAGGCCCGCTTCTGATAAGAGGCGGGCCTTTTTGGTTTGTGCTATTTTCCTAGGGTACCTGTGGGCCTAAACCGTTCCAGCAGCACAATGGGCTCATCCCGGTACGTGCTCCGGTCGTACTCCTGGTAGCCTAGCTTGTGGGCCAGTCGCAGGGAGGGCTCGTTGTGAGGGTCGATGATGCAGACGGTGCGCGGATCGGGGAAGTGAGCGTCGCCCCACACGTGAATGGCCCGCACGGCCTGGCTGGCGTAACCACGGCCATGCACGCGCGGATTCATCACCCAGCCCGCTTCTGGAAACCCATTGATGGAGGGCGACAGGTTGCGCATGATATCATAAAAGCCTACCGAGCCGATAAATTCGCCGGTAGCTTTTTCCTCAACGGCCCAGTAGCCGTAGCCCATCATGGCCCAGTGACCCTGGTGCGCCAAAATGCGCCGCCACACATCCTCCTCCTCCATGGGCTTGCCGCCCAAGTACTTATAGAACTCGGGTTGCTGACCCATCGCCACACACGGGGCTAGGTCGGTGAGGCGGTGGCCGCGCAGGAGCAGGTCGGTGGTTTCAAGTTGCGGCACCAGCAAATCGATGCCCGTGAGTTGGATGGGGAGTTGCAGCATGCCGGCAAGGTAGCAAAACCCGCTACCGCGTTGCATAGCACGCTTCATAAAGATGCGGCCCGCTGCTCCGGGCGCACTTCAAGCTATACTGAGGCCTAGTAAAGTGGCTTCAAGAGCTGGCCTGTACTACTGTTGAAAATCGAACGTCCCGCTGATACAGTAAAACGGGGTTTGAGTTACGGCATCAAGCTTTTGCCGACAGATTCAGGTCGGGCGATAAAACGAGGCAATTGGTCGGCGTTTTGGGGTCGGTGCTAGAAACTGACCGGAGTTGGCGGAAATAGGGCACTGGGTTTGAATAACGTCTGACAGAACGCAGCGCTCTTCCTTTCCTTCAATTTCAGACTTACCCTACCCACTACCATGAAAAAGCAACTTTTTAGCCTCGCCCTAGTACTCGGTCTCGCCGCTCCTTTTGCTACCTCTTCTATTGCCGCCGACCTGCGCCCCGCCACTGGCCACGAACGTCAGGGCCTCGACGAAGCGCAAGGTCGTGACCACGACAAAGACCGCCGCAGAGGCGAGCAAAGCGCACAAGACCGCCAGCACCGCTCCGATGAGTTGGCTAAAGAGCTCGGCCTGAGCAGCAAGCAAAAATCCAAGGTGGAGAAAATTTTCCAGGATCAGCAGCAACAAATGCAAGCGCTGCGCAGCAACTCCGGCTCTACCTCTATGGACCGCAGCCAGAAAATGGCCCAGGCCAAACGCATTCGTGAAAGCACCGACAAAAAGCTGAAGGATGTGCTGTCGAAAAAGCAGTATGCTCAGTTTGAGGCCAAGCGCCAGGACCGCATGCGCCAGATGAGCCGCCCTAGTGGCGACCGTCCGGGCCAAGAACGCCACAGCTACAACGGCCGCAGCTAAACCACTAGCTTGCCATCGAACCCAAACCGCCCTACCCATTATAAGTGGGTAGGGCGGTTTTTTGTGTGCGGTTTAGCTCCAGCCAAGGGGTAGTAAGCTGCGAGCGTGCAGGTTGCTTACGGTGTGACTTAGCTTAGGCCGCGTAAAGTATTTGCCCTCTGCTACCGACTACCTAGGTATTCCGAGCGTACTTCGGGATAACCACCAGAAAATGTATGCGCAACCCCGTGAAAATTATTGGCCGGCTACTGGGCAGCCTACTTGTGTTATTGTTGGTAGTGGGCGTGGCCTTTGCTAATCTGAGTCCTCAATTCGGGGGCAAACCTACCAAAGCACAACGGGCAGTCTATGCCAAAACTGGGCATTACCTTGACGGCGAATTTCAGAACCTGGTGCCTACTACCCTCATGACGGGCGGCAGCACCCTAGGCTCGTTGTGGCGCTTTGTCTTTGGCAAAACACCCAACTCCAAACCGGCTGCTCTCTTGCCCATGCAGATGCTCGATTCGCTGACCATCACGCAAAAGCCCGCCGATATGGTGCGCGTCACGTGGTTTGGGCACTCGGCGAGCCTAGTAGAAATAGCGGGGAAGAACATCCTGCTCGACCCCATGCTAGGCATGGAGATGGGTCCGATTTCGTGGATAACGCCCAACCGTTACAACCCACACGTGCCTATTCGGGCCGAGCAATTGCCCGCCATTGATGCCGTCCTGATTTCCCACGACCATTATGACCACCTCGACTACCAGACCATCCGGAAGCTCAAGGATAAAACAGCCCACTTTTTTGTACCGCTGGGGGTAGGCGCCCATCTGTTGGCCTGGGGTGTAGCCCCCGAGCGGGTACAGGAGCTGGACTGGAATCAGGAAGTACAATTGCCGGGCCTCACCATTGTGAGCACACCGGCGCGCCATTTCTCGGGCCGGGGCCTCACCAACCGCAACTCTACCTCTTGGAGCTCCTGGGTGATAAAATCAGCCGATAAGCGCTTATTCTACAGCGGCGACGGGGGCTATGGACCGCACTTCCAGACCATCGGCCAACAACACGGCCCCTTTGACTTGGCTTTGCTGGAATGCGGCCAATACGATGCCAACTGGGCCCAGATTCATATGCTGCCCGAGCAAACGGTGCAGGCTGCCCGTGATGTTCAGGCCCGGGTATTTATGCCGGTACATTGGGCTGCCTTCACGGAAGCGCACCACGCCTGGAACGACCCAGTGAAACGCGCCTCAGCCGAAGCCAGCCGACTCGGGCAAGTCATCACCACACCCCGGTTGGGGCAATCCATCATCCTAGGCGCGGGCCCATTGCCGCAGGAACAGTGGTGGCAGTAAGCCCTGCGGCAGGTTTTGCAATAATTTATCAGAGCCGCTGAAACCGCAGTACTACCCCTTCCTGCGGCCGCAACGTCACGAGCGGCACCGATGTTACGGGCGCATCTGAAACCGGGGCTACTGTAAACTGACGCAGCGTTTGGAGCAGAACCAGCTGAATTTCGGTGAGGGCGAAGTGGTTGCCGATGCATAGGCGCGGGCCACCGCCAAAGGGCAGGTAGCCATACGCGGGTACGGGCGGCTCAGCGCCGGCAGCAAACCGCTCCGGCCGAAACACGTCTGGCTCAGGCCACAACCCCGGGTGCCGGTGCATGCCGTAGAGGTACAACGAAAACAGCGTGCCTTTCGGAATTGAGTGCCCCTGAAACTCGTCGTCTTCCAGCGCCACGCGGTCCAGAATCCAGGCCGGTGGATACAGGCGCAGAGTTTCCTGAATCACCTGCATAGAGTAGGGCAAACGTGGCAGCTCTTCAAACTCGGGCGGGCGATTAGTTAGGCTGGCTTCGTCCAGCTCCCGGCGCACATTGGCCGCGGCCTCGGGGTGCATGGCCAGCAGATAAAACAGCCAGCTGAGGGCATTAGCCGAGGTTTCGTGCCCAGCCAGCAACAGAATGTTTGCCTCATCCACCAATCGGTCTTCGGTCATGGGCTCGCCCGTATCCTCGTAGCGCGCATCCAGTAGCATCTGCAAGAGGTCGTCGGGTGGGGTTGCGGGCGCACCAGTACCTAGTCGCTGCCGGATGTAGCCGCGCACTAGCTCGCGTAGCTCCTGGCTTAGCGCATCGTGGCGGCGGTAGCTGCCCGTGCCTTGCAGCCACGGCCGTAGGTACGGCTGCCGAATGGTGCGCACGTAAAACGCCTGAATCTGGGTCAGAATTTCCGACAGCCGGTCGCGTTCCGCATCGTTCATGCTGGTGCCAAACGTAGCTTGCGCAATCACCCGGAACGCTACCCGCGTCATGGCCTCATGAATATCTACCTCGGCGGGTCCGGCAGCCGTGCGTGTGTGCAGTTCTTGGGTCCATTCCTCCGCGGCGGCTTGCATCAGGCGGGTGAGGCTGGCCAGGCGCTGCCGGTGAAAGCCCGGCTGAATCAGACGGCGCTGCCGAAGCCAATCGGCGCCTTCATTGGTGAGCAGGCCACGGCCAATGTAGCGCACCAACCCATGCGTCAGGTCCGACTTCAGGTAGCGCCGGTGATTTTTCTGGAGAATGTGCTGCACCAGTGCGGGGTCGCGCGTGACATAGCACGCCCGAATACCGCCCAAATGTAGCCCTAGCGTATCGCCGTACGCCGCGTGCGAGCGGTCAAGATTCCCGATTGGGTCGCGGGCCATGGCTAGCGACGAAAGCAACGTACGCCACCGCGGCACCCACGGAAAGGGCAACACGGGGGGCTCCGCAACGGAAGGCAAAGGCAATGACATACGAGTGGTGGGTAGCAAATTCTAAGCAAGGAAATATACGGCAAAAGGCAGATGCCGCCGCCTTTTACATCTCCCCTACTAGGCCTTGGTATAACCCCAAGCTACCTTCTGCCCGTACAGGTTACTAGCCCACTGCGGCTTCCCGATCTTTCCTTAACTCCTAAACCCCGGTTTCTTATGTGGATTCAGCAAAAAAACACCCCTGCCCCGCTTGATGAGCTCCAGGGTCGTACGGTAGGCCTCAAATTTCAGTGCAACCAGTGTGATACCGAGGTATTTACTGACCTGATTGGGGTTCCGGCCGCCGACCACCTAGCTAACTCGATGGAAGATGATGGGCAGTATGAAACCGAGGAAATAAAATGCCCCGGCTGTGAAATGACCCACGAAATCACCGTAAAAAGCACCTTCGATGGCGTGCATTTCGATGTATCGGAAGTGAAACCTGATAGCGTTTCGTACCAGGTACAAGCCTAGGCCAGACTTATTCGTGAACAAGAAAGGCGGAAAGCTTCCTGACAGCTCTCCGCCTTTTCTTATTCAAAACCTGCGTATGTTAGCCTTTGGGGAATCATTCTAGGCCCCTTATGATAGATGTCCACGTAGAGCTTTATCGTATCGTTAGCAGGTGTTTGTAGTAAGTAAACATCAAGTCGCCCTAGCTTGCCTCCAATGGGCAACCCGGTTTGACGATCATACACCTTTATAGCAGGAGGTGAATATGCCGGATCCTTAATTGAATACCGGGTGAGCAGTATTAGCGGTTGATTATCGACCGTGCGGAGGTTGCGCACGAACACTCCGGCAAGTGCTGCACTACGATAGGGCTCACCCTGCTTAAGTCGCAATGGGTTAGACGCCGAATATCCGTACGTACTGTCAGAAGCGGTAGCTAAGGTTACTTTTTGCGCTGTTGCAGTTAAGGGTAATAACAATAGACATATAATACAGAACTTCATATAAGTATGGCAACAACTATAAATTCATGTTCTGAAGCATCTACACAAGCTACCGTAATCGAAATACCAGAAGCCTATTAATGCTATTTCTCCCGCTCAATGGTGTAGTTAATTAGTTGCTCCAGCGAGGTGCGCGAGGCTGACTCAGGGAATGTACGCAGAATATCCAGGGCCTCGTCGCGGTAGCGCTCCATCACGCCAATAGCGTACTGCAACCCACCCGATTTCTTTACGAAGTCAATAACGGCCTGCACTCGGTCTTTGCGGCCGTCGTTGTTTTTCACGTTGTAGATCACGCGGCGCTTGGTTAGCCAATCGGCCTGCTGCAGGGCGTAAATAAGCGGCAGGGTCATCTTCTTCTCCTTGATATCAATGCCCACTGGCTTGCCGATTTCGTCGGTTCCAAAGTCGAACAAGTCGTCCTTGATCTGGAAAGCCATGCCCACTTTCTCGCCGAAAAGACGGGCGCGCTCAATTACTTCCTTGTCGGCGCCGGCCGAGGCTGCCCCTACCGCGCAGCAGGAGGCAATCAGGGAAGCTGTTTTCTGACGGATGATATCAAAATACACGTCCTCGGTAATATCAAGGCGACGCGCTTTTTCAATTTGCAGCAGTTCACCTTCGCTCAACTCCTTCACGGCGTTACTCACAATCTTGAGCAACTCATAGTCGTCGTTTTCCAGGCTTAGCAGCAGACCTTTGCTAAGCAGGTAGTCGCCCACGAGCACGGCAATCTTATTTTTCCAGAGCGCATTGATGGAAAAGAAGCCGCGGCGGTAGTTTGATTCGTCCACCACGTCGTCGTGCACTAGGGTGGCTGTGTGCAGCAACTCAATGAGGGCCGCACCCCGAAACGAAGCTTCGGGCAACGGGTCGCCGCCGCTGATTTTGGCCGTGAAGAACACGAACATGGGCCGAATTTGCTTGCCCTTGCGCTTCACGATGTAGCCCATGATTTTATCCAGCAGCAACTGCTTGGTTTGCATGGACTGTCGGAATTTCTTCTCGAATTCCTCCATCTCGGCGGCAATAGGCGCCTGTATCTGGTCCAGCGTTACGTTCATGCAGGTGTTTTGGGCGGTGCAATGATACGGGTAAAAGGTGAGGTGGTGAAGCAGAGCCGCCCCGAAATGTTGAGTTTGCTAGCCCAGCAGCACGCCCAAACGTCAGACTGAACCTGCCAGCAAGGGAATAGTTTCTGTTTTCCTGGCTTTGCAGCTTATCTTAGCTGTATGCCGAGCCAGCCTACTTCCGTCGATTTTCTACTTTCCTGCTCCCGTCATAGTCGCCCATTCACGGCCGATGCGCGCTTTATAGCCGATGGAAAACCGAAACCGGTCGTGGTATTTGTGCATGGCTTCAAGGGGTTTAAAGACTGGGGCCACTTCAACCTGCTGGCCGATTATTTTGCCCACCAGGGGTTTGTGTTCGTGAAGCTGAACCTCTCGCATAACGGCCTAGTAGTAGGCGGCAGCGGCGACCTAGAAGACCTGGAGGCTTTCGGCCAAAACAACTTCTCTTTAGAACTCGACGATATTGGCGCCTTGCTCGATGCCCTCCACGACCCCAAAAAAACCGGCATTCCGGCCCAGGAAACTGACCTCGAGTGCCTGGCCCTAATTGGCCATAGCCGCGGCGGCGGACTAGTGCTGCTCAAGGCAGCCGAAGATGCGCGGGTAAAGGCCGTGGTAACGTGGGCCGCTATCAGCAACGTGAACCCCGGCTGGACCGATGAGCTAATGCAGGCGTGGCAGCAACGAGGCGTGTACCACGTGGAAAACACGCGTACCAAACAACAGTTGCCCCTCTACTTCCAGATTGTGGAAGATTACCACCAAAACCGCCTGCGCCTCGATATTGCCCACAACGTGCGCCGCAAACTACGGAGCCGCCCGCTGCTTATCCTGCACGGCGACCAGGATGAAACCGTGCCCGTCACCCGCGCCCAGGAGCTGAAGCAGTGGAAACCCGATGCGGAGCTAGTGATTCTGCCAGAAGTAACGCACAACTTCGGCGGCGGCCACCCCTGGCCGGCCGATGACTTGCCCGCCGAAGCCAAGCTAGCCGCCGAAGAAACGGTAGCCTTCCTTCGCCGCGTTCTTTAACTCTATGCCTATAGCTTACCTTTTACTCGGCTCGAACCTCGGCGACCGTATTGCTATTTTACAGGAAGCCGTGCAGTGCTTGACAGCAGAAGCGGGCCCCTTGGTAGCAGTTTCCGGCCTGTATGAAACCGCCGCTTGGGGCCTAGAAGATCAGCCGGCTTTCCTGAACCAGGCACTGGCTCTGCACACTTCCCTCCCGCCAGAAGCGCTGCTGCACGTGTGCCTGCACACGGAGCAGTTGGCCGGGCGCGAACGACTAGTCCGGTGGGGCGCCCGCACCCTCGATGTCGACATCCTCTTTTACGACGACCAAGTACTCACTACCGAGCGTCTGACGGTGCCGCACCCGCGGCTACCCGAGCGGCGCTTTGTACTGGTGCCCCTGGCGGAAATTGCACCGGATCTTGTGCATCCGGTGTTGAACTGCACTGTGGCTCAGTTGCTGGATGACTGCGAGGATAAGTTGCCAGTACGGCTTCTGAGAAATTAAGACCCTAGTAAAACCCGAAACGGGCCGTGCTGTACTTGCAGCACGGCCCGTTTCGGGTTTCTAAAAAAACACTAGCCCTACACTGTGGCTGAACTCACAGCCGCTTCGGGGGCAATTTTCTTGACGAGGCCTTGCAACACTTTACCGGGTCCACATTCCACAAACTCAGTGGCGCCATCCTGCACCATGCGCTGCACAATCTGCGTCCAGCGAACCGGAGCCGTGAGCTGGCGCACCAGGTTTTCGCGGATTTCGTCGGGGTCAGTGTGCGGCGCGGCATCCACGTTCTGGTACACGGGGCAAATGCCTGCCGAGAAAGTGGTAGCCGCAATGGCTGCCGCCAGGGCTGCCTCCGCCGACTGCATCAGGGGCGAGTGGAAAGCGCCACCAACTGGCAGTGGCAACGCGCGCTTGGCGCCGGCCGCTTTCAGCTGCTCACACGCCAACTCAATGCCACGCTGCGAGCCAGAAACTACCAGTTGGCCGGGGCAGTTGTAATTAGCCGCTACTACGGCGTTGCCCCCGGCCGTAATTTCCTCGCAGATGCGGGTAGTGGTGGCATCATCGAGACCCAAAATGGCAGCCATGGTACCAGGCTGCTCTAGGCAGGCCGCTTGCATAGCCTGCGCCCGCTGGGCTACTAGGCGCAGGGCGTCTTCAAACTTCAGGACCTTGGCCGCTACTAGCGCCGAAAACTCGCCTAGCGAATGCCCAGCTACCATAGCGGGCTTCAGGTCAGGTACAACAGCAGCTAGGGCAACAGAATGCAGGAAGATAGCGGGCTGGGTTACGTCGGTACGGCGCAGGTCTTCTTCCGAGCCGCTAAACATTACGTCGGTAAGCGAGAAGCCCAGGATGTCGTTGGCTTGGTCCATCAGGCGTTTCGCCTCGGGGTGCTGCTCGTACAACTCGCGACCCATGCCGCTGAACTGGCTTCCTTGGCCAGGAAAAACAACTGCTTTCATTCTGTGGATGTTAAACTCGTAAGGTGGGATACTAAGTACTTTTCGCCCCGAAAGTGGCGCGGAGCGGGCAGGACGCTCGAGGCTGCAAGCTGCATAAAACGCTTCGGATGCCCAAAGGGCCGCCCGGTTGGCGCACTGTTTCAGGCCCGAAATATAAGACCCCAAAACACAACAGGACGGCTCCTTCCGGAACCGTCCTGTTACTAGTCGTGATAAGGCTTTGGCCTGAATGCTAGGCTAGCGGTTAATCTGAACCCATCCTTTGAAGGTGCGCTTGGTGCGGTTCACGTCAGCAAACTCCACTTCGGCCAGGTAGTAATACATACCCTCCGATACTTTGCCGCTAGAGCCGGAATCATCACCAGTGCCACCGCCGGTCCAATTGATGAGCGGGTCTTTGTCGCTTTCGTACACCTTAGTACCCCACCGGTTGAATATTTTCACTGTGGTGCGCTGAATGGGGCTGAACACCTTGGGCCGGAACGTGTCATTCTTGCCGTCGCCGTTAGGCGTGAAAACGTTTGGAAGCAGGAATAGCAGGCAATTGTCTTTGCATTCTTTGTTGCTTAGGGCACTAACCGCTCCATTCACATCAATGGCCTGCACTGCATAGCAACCCGCGGCGCTCGTTAGCCCCTGATGGGCATAGCTGGTTTGAGTACCCGGCAAGCGCGTCAGCTCCCGCAGTGGCTCTGTGTCGTTGGGGGCGTAGAACAGGATATAGGACGTAATGTCACGGCTACAGTCGGCGGTAGGCTGGCTGCTTAAGGTCCAGCTGAGATAGTTGGTAAATACCTCCCCGCCAGCAGGTGTAGCAGGCAGCTCAAACAAGCGGCTGGCCAAACTGTCGCAGTTGGTAGGCTTCAGTGTAAGCACCGGCGTACACGGCACTGGCTGCAACGACACGCATTGCTCCTGGCTCAGGTTAATCAGCGAGTCGGGCAGGCTGATATCGTAAGTGCCATTCGTTTTAACGTAATAGCAGTAGGTTTTGCCCAGGGTCAAGGGGCGCGCCGTAGTCCCGCGGTCGGTAAACTCGCCAGCCGTAGTAGTGCCTGTTACTTTTGCAACGGGCACAAACGTACCGCCTGGCTCGCGCCGGTAAATGGTTGTGGGCCGCTGCGAGTTGTCCCACGGCACGTTGTAGGTCCAGGTTACACCAATGGAGTTGGTCAGCGGATTGGGGGTAGCGGTAACGCGCACGCTAGAAGCCGGACCTGCCGTTTCTACAATTTCGGCGCCACCGGGCACTGAGGCACTGTAAAACTCCAGCCGGTAGGAATACGCATTTTCTGTAGTGTTCAGGCCCGTATTTACAAACGAAGTCTGATCCAGATTGGTGGTAGTAAACACCTGCTGGAAATCGGTTGCGGCCGGATTCTGACCTAGTGCACGGAACAGGCGGTAGCCAGAAGGCGCATTGAAGCCAGAAGTAGACGTGGGCTTTGTCCAGCGCACTGTAATCTGACCGTTAGCTGCATCCGTCCGGTCGACCGTTACGTTGGTCAGGCGGGCAGGAGTGCCAGTCAGTGACAAGCACGCTTCATTGGAGGCAATGCTCTGGCCGCCAGCGGGGCGAGCAAACTGCACATAAATGCGGTAACAGTAGTTCTTCCCCCGATCAAGTCCCCGGCCATTGTTATCATCCAGGAAAGTGCGGCTGCCAACTCCAACGGTGCCAATTTGCACATAGCCACGGGAGGCCGGTATCCCGGTTTCGCAAACGTCCGGCGTCCAGCCACTAGGTCCTTCGCGCCGGTAAATCAGTATCTGAGCCCCCGGATTCTGGCAGGCATAACTGTCCCAGTCGAGGCGGCCGGTATTGCCTATGGGCGTAACCCGTAGGTTTTGCGGGGCCGGTCCAATTACCCGAATTCTTAAAGTTCGCTGATCAATAAGTGGTGTTGTGGTACACGCCGGCTGGTCGGTAGCCTTAAAGAGTACCTGATGCGGCTCCGAGCGAATATCGGTGCAGGTCGGGGTCCAGTTGAAGGTGCCCTGGGCCGTAGGCGGACCAGACGAGTTACGCACAAAGGTTGCCGGCGGAAACATGCCGCCGAAAGCCTCCAGCAACACAGGGTTATTATCCGGATCGGTAGCCGTTATAATAGTAGGAGGAATAGGCGTTCCGGCAATCACGCACAACTCAGGTGGCACCGTAATGGTAGGCCGCAGGTTGGTAGCCTGCGTAACCGTAATCTGCATATCCCGCACTACCTCGCCAATAAGGCGCGGGCGGGCCCCAGGTATTCGTCGCCATTCCTCCACTATAAAGGCCACATTGTACTCTCCTGTCTGTTCCGGAGAGTTCCACACAATTTGCCCCGTGATCGGGTCTTGCTGGAAGATGGCGGCCGCGTTCGGCTGACCTACGGGCGGTCCAGCATACGGTACCTGCACTGCCCGAAATGAAGGGTCATCGGGGTACCGAAAGCCGGTGGCAGTAGAGGCTATAGTGCTATTACCGTTTACAATTGCCCGCTGGCTGGTCCGGAGCCGGAAGGCAAGGGAGTCGCCGTCTGCATCAGAGGCCGCGGGATTGTGCAAAAACACTTGGCGCCGGCCTGCTCTATCTACTGCAGGCGCATTTAGCACAGGTGAGCGGTTTACCCCTAGCAGTGGGTCAATAGTAATGCGGGTTGAAATATAGAATGACTCGTTAATAGAGTTGGTGAGGTTGACTACCCCTCCCACCCGGTTTACATCCAGATAACTTACTAAGTAAGAACCAGGTGCATTATACGTGTGTTCAAAGTAATATACATTTCTAAGAATACCGGAAGTAGTGCCTGTGCCGCAGTTTAAGGTTACAGGCGTGCTTTTGACAACTTTCGTGGTCTGGGAGGTATTATCACCAAAATAGAGCGTTGCCTCGGGAGCATCTGCAATGCCTTGTCCTACCCCAATATAGAGCACCAACTTAAAGAATATCCGCCGTGGATTACGGGCTGCAGTCGTATCCGTCTTGGCCTGGATGTCGCCGGCCCGAAGGTGCGTAGCCTGCGCTTCGGGAGTTACGCCCAGCCAGGCTGTTAGAAATAAAAGCCCAATCAGCACAAGGCGGAATGGGCGATTAAGTAGCGAAATATTCATAAAGTCAATGTCTTACTAAGCGGAAGGAGAACGAGGGAGAGGAAGTTCAGCAAAAACCGGACGAGAACCTAACAAAAAGCAAGGCCTCTCGGTTAGGATTTGGCACAAGGTACTAACGGAGTTGGCCAGCTATAGATTCACTCTAACGCGAAAGGCTTATTCAGATTGTTTCCTACTAGGTTGGGGCCTACCTTTGGCTGGTACAACCGACCTACCCACACCCTTTAGTAGCTCTCTATGAGTTGGATTACAAAAACCTTTTCCAGCAGCATCGGCCGTAAAATTATTATGGCCGTTACCGGTCTATTTCTCTGCACTTTCCTGGTAGTTCACCTGGTAGGTAATTTGCAGTTATTTAATGCAGACAATGGGGCGGCATTCAATGCCTACTCAGAGTTTATGGGCCATAACCCTCTTATCAGGACAATGGAAATTGTACTGGTTTTGGGCTTTGGTTTTCACATTTACGAGGGCCTAGCACTAGCCGCAAAAAACCGCGCAGCTCGTGGTGCTCAAGGTTACGTATCCGACCACATCGAGCAGAACAGTTCCTGGCACTCGCGTAGCATGGCTATGCTTGGTTCTATTGTGCTTTTCTTCCTGATTGTACACTTGTACAATTTCTTCGGCTCTCTGCGCTTCACGGACGTTCCGCGCGACGCAAATGGTAACGAAGATGCCTATGCCCTGGTGCTGTCGGCGTTCAAAAACCCATTCTATGTGGCGCTGTATGTGGTAGGCCAAGTTGCCCTGCTCTACCACTTGCTACACGGCTTCAGCAGCGCCTTCCAAACGCTGGGCCTCACCCACCGCAAGTATACGCCTGCTATCAAGCTAGTAGGCTACGGGTTTTCGATCATCGTGTGCGCCGCTTTTGCCGCCATGCCGATCTACTTCTACTTCTTTAAATAAGTCCTAAACTCGACCGCCGATGTTTCCGGATTCCAAAATTCCCGAAGGCCCTCTAGCCGAAAAATGGGACAAGCACAAGTTCAACGTTAAGCTCGTAAACCCCGCTAATAAGCGGAAGTACGACATTATCGTGGTAGGCACTGGCTTGGCCGGGGCTTCGGCTGCTGCCTCATTGGCTGAGTTGGGCTACAACGTAAAAGCCTTCACGTATCACGATTCTCCTCGTCGCGCCCACTCCATTGCCGCGCAGGGAGGTATCAATGCCGCTAAAAACTACCAGAACGACGGTGACTCCGTGCATCGTTTGTTTTATGACACCATTAAAGGTGGTGACTACCGCGCCCGTGAAGCCAACGTGTATCGTCTGGCCCAGGTATCAGTAAATATCATTGACCAGTGCGTAGCCCAAGGTGTTCCTTTTGCCCGGGAATATGGCGGACTGCTGGCGAACCGCTCGTTTGGTGGCGCACAGGTAAGCCGCACGTTCTATGCCCGCGGCCAGACCGGACAGCAGCTCTTGCTAGGTGCTTACTCTGCCCTATCCCGTCAGGTAGCATATGGCAAGGTGAAGCTCTACACCCGCTCCGAAATGTTGGACTTGGTAGTTGTAGATGGCCAAGCCCGCGGCATCATCACGCGCAACCTGATTACAGGTGAAATAGAGCAGCACGCAGCCCACGCCGTGGTGCTGGCTACTGGTGGCTACGGCAACGTTTTCTACCTGAGCACGAACGCCAAGTACTGCAACGTAACGGCTCCGTGGCGCGCCCACAAGAAAGGCGCCTACTTTGCGAACCCCTGCTTTACCCAGATTCATCCTACCTGCATCCCGGTTTCGGGCGACTACCAGTCGAAACTGACGTTGATGTCGGAGTCGCTGCGTAACGACGGCCGCGTATGGGTGCCGGCTACCAAAGAAATGGCTGAGCGCCTGCGTGCCGGCCAGATTCGGGTGCAGGACATTCCAGAAGAAGAGCGCGACTACTTCCTGGAGCGCAAGTATCCTGCTTTTGGCAACCTAGTACCCCGCGACGTAGCCTCGCGCAATGCCAAGCAGATGTGTGACGAAGGTCGTGGCGTAGGCTCCTCGGGGCTAGCTGTGTACCTCGATTTTGCCGATATCATTAAGCGGACCGGTGCTGATTCGGTAGCGCAGAAGTACGGTAACCTGTTCGATATGTACGCCAAAATCACTGGCGAAAACCCATACGAGCAGCCAATGCGCATTTACCCAGCCGTACACTATACCATGGGAGGCCTGTGGGTTGACTACAACCTGCAAACTACTATCCCGGGTCTTTATGCAACCGGTGAGTGCAATTTCTCTGACCACGGTGCCAACCGCCTAGGAGCTTCGGCTTTGATGCAGGGCCTGGCTGATGGCTACTTTGTAATCCCGTACACCATTGGTGATTACTTAGCCCAGACGCCGCCAAAGCCTGTTACGACCGAACACCCTGCTTTCAAAGAAGCTGAGGCTGAAGTGAATGCTCGGGTACAGAAGCTGTTGAGCATCAACGGTACGCGTACTCCCGATGACTTCCATAAAGCTTTGGGCCACATCATGTGGGAATACTGCGGCATGGCGCGTACGGCGCCAGGTCTGGAATTCGCTAAGGCGGAGATTCAGAAGCTTCGTCGTGAGTTCTGGAGCGACCTAAAGCTGGTTGGTACCGAAACCGAAATGAACCAGGCACTGGAGAAGGCTGGCCGTGTTGCCGACTTCCTGGAGCTAGGTGAACTGATGGTGGACGACGCCTACGCCCGCAATGAAAGCTGCGGTGGTCACTTCCGCGAGGAATACCAGACCCCAGAAGGCGAAGCCCTTCGTGATGATGAGAACTTCGCGTACGTAGCTGCCTGGCAGTACACAGGCGATAATCAGCCTGAAATACTGAACAAGGAAGAGCTTCGGTTCGAAAACGTGAAGCTTACCCAGCGCAGCTATAAGTAGTAGCGAAAAGAAAGTAGGGAGCAGCCACCTAGATTTTGCTCCCTACCTCGCTACCCAACCCTCACTACTCAATACCTTTGAAATAAAATGGCTGGAAGTAACCCCAATGCCAAACCGATGAATCTCACGCTGAAAGTGTGGCGGCAGAAAAACCGCACCACGGCAGGCCGCATCGTTGATTACCAGGTAAAGGACATTTCTCCGGATATGTCGTTCCTGGAAATGCTGGACGTACTGAATGAAGACTTGTTGCGTAGCGGTGAAGAGCCGGTAGCTTTCGACCATGACTGCCGTGAGGGCATTTGTGGCTCGTGCAACCTGTTCATTAATGGCCGGGCGCACGGCCCAGAGGCTGGCACCACTACCTGCCAGTTGCATATGCGCAAGTTCAATGACGGTGACACCATCACCATTGAGCCCTGGCGTGCCACTGCCTTCCCAGTCAACAAAGACCTCAGCGTAGACCGCTCTGCTTTCGACCGGATTATTCAGGCAGGTGGCTATATATCTGTAAACACCGGTGGCACTCCTGATGCCAACGAAATTCCAATTCCGAAGGAAATTGCAGACCGTGCTTTTGAAGCGGCTACCTGCATTGCTTGTGGTGCCTGCGTTGCTTCCTGCAAAAATGCCTCTGCTATGCTGTTCGTTTCGGCGAAGGTTTCCCAGCTGGCGTTGCTGCCCCAGGGTCATGTAGAGCGCAAGTCGCGCGTGGAAAACATGGTAGCGCAAATGGACAAAGAAGGTTTTGGCGCCTGCACCAACATTGGCTCCTGCGCCGCAGAATGCCCAGTAGGCATTTCGCTGGAAAACATTGCCATCCTGAACCGCGAATTCTTGTCGGCCAAGGCTACCTCGAACAACCTGGCATAGTCACAGGGAGTAACCTGTTGACACTTTAAAAAAGGCGAAACGGACTTCCGTTTCGCCTTTTTTTGTTTTTCGCGTTGCAGAACGAAACCTGAGCCGTGCTGATTAGTTGTCTGCTGGCAATGTATTCATATCCAACCGCACACACCTCCTGATGATAACCGTCATTGCCGGAACCAACCGGCCAAACTCCCGCGCCCGGCGCGTAGCTGACTTGTATACCCGTTTGCTCGCCGAGCATGGGGTAGCGTCGCAGATGCTGGACCTGAAAGAGTTGCCCCTTGATTTCACTACCTCCGCGCTGTACGCCAACACCGGCCAGCACGCTCAATTCAATCACTTAGTGGCCTTAGCCGAAAGCGCTGATAAGCTCGTGTTTGTAGTACCGGAGTATAACTGCTCGTTTCCGGGCGTGCTAAAGGCGTTTATTGACGGCCTACCCTACCCAGGCGGTATACGCGGCAAAAAGGCCGCCCTAGTAGGCCTAAGCAGCGGAGGCCAAGGTGGCTTGCTCCCGCTCAACCACCTCACCGATGTGCTGATGTACCTTGGTACTGCCGTATTGCCTCAGCGCGTACGGCTGCCCTTTATTGACAAGCACCTGACATCAGAGGGACAACTTACAGAGCCTCTTTACTTGGAGGTACTTCGGGAACAGGTAACGCATTTACTGGCCTTCTAACAGTTTACTACCCTAGTAGTGCCTAAGCGTTAGGTAACTTACAGAGGAAGAAAATTTCAGGTTACGGAGAATAAAGTATATTTCCAGCACGATATTAGAAGGTAGTTGCTTGGCCAGACTCACGTTACGAATCCTTATTCGTTAACTACTGGCACAACCGATTCCTTTACCACCATCTTTTGCTTACTAGGCACCCCAAGTGCAGCGTATCTGAAGACTGTGACATTCCTGCTCGTTATCATGCGCGTCTTCAGCCTGTTTCTCATCCTTGGTCTCCTTTCTTCGGCCTGCACCCTTACTCCCCGGCGTTCAACGAAAGGTGGTGGCCTGAACCCTGATCGGGAATTGGCTGAACCAGCAGTTTTACCCTCCGATACGCTGCCTCCGGAGCAGGCCTCCCCCACCGACTCCATTCCGGCTAAACGCCCTTAAACTTAAAACGCCCCTTCAGCTAGCTGAAGGGGCGTTTTGTTGTACTAGGTTATGTAGGAGGTTAAACTCTGTTTGCTGCTGGATTAGTCCACGTTGTCGTGCAAAAAGCGGTTATCACCTAGCAGTTCATTGTCATCCGAGAGGTTGAAGCGGCTAATGTTTTGCTCTGAAGAGGGCACTACATTCTCCAGTTTCACCTGCCGACGCAAATAGGCTGGAGTTTCCAACTGATCCTTCATAGCATCATTGGTGAGGCCATTGCTTAGGGCCTGCAGCCGCTGACGACGCTCCTCTGCGCGAGCATCAAGTGATGGGCGCGGCAGAGAATGATGCGTTACGGACGGCTGTGGTGCCACTGAGGGCGCTGCCACGGGCTGCTGCTGATAAAGCACTGGGTCTGGGGCTGGCGTGGATGGTGCAGACACCACTGGCGGCACGTACCCAATAGGAGCCGGCGACGTTTCCAAGTCAAACTTTACCGGCTGTGGCTCCGGAGCAGGCGCTGCTACAGGCGTTCCGAATGTTGGAATGGCCGGAGCATCTTGGCGCTCCTTGTCAAAGATGTTGATTTGAGGATCGGGCTGTGATGGAGCCGACTCAGGCTCTGTGCCGCGCGCAATAACGTTGGTGATATTGTGCGCGTCGCGGGCGAAACCAGTGGCAATAACAGTTACCCGAATGCTCTGGCCTAGGGTTGGGTCGATGCCGTGACCGAAGATAACCTCCGCGTTCTGACCAGCTTTATCCTGGATATACTCCGTGATTTCGGTGAGTTCATCCATTTCCAGCTCGGCCTGGTCGCCTGACATGATGCTGAGCAGAATTTTCTGCGCCCCATGAATGTCCGTGTTGTTCAGCAACGGCGAGGCCAGCGCCTCTTCAGCGGAGCGCTTAGCGCGGTTTTCACCTTCCGTGATGCTGCTACCCATAACGGCTGCGCCCGAGTCCTTCATGACGGTTTTCACGTCTTCAAAGTCCACGTTCACATCTGCCGTTACCGTAATGATTTCGGCAATGGATTTGGCAGCCGTACTAAGCACGTTATCAGCCTTAGCGAAAGCCGAGCGAATAGGCAGGTTGCCATATATCTCGCGCAGCTTATCGTTAAGAATCACCAGCACCGTATCGCAGTTGTCGCTTAGCTCCTTGATACCTTGCTCTGCCTGCTGGCGCTTCTTCTTGCCTTCAAACATGAAGGGCGCCGTCACGATGCCAACTGTGAGGATACCTAGCTCCTTGGCAACCTTAGCAATAACCGGTGCAGCACCGGTACCGGTACCGCCACCCATACCAGCCGTAATGAACACCATTTTGGTGCCGTTGCTGAGCAGCTCCCGGATTTGCTCGCGGCTCTCAATGGCGGCTTGCTTACCCCGTTCAGGGTTAGCACCAGCCCCCAGCCCTTCGGTCAGGTCGGCGCCTATTTGCAGTCGATTGGGCACCGTAGAAGACGCCAGGGCCTGCTTGTCGGTATTGCAAATGACGAATTCCACGTCCTTGATGCCCTGGCTGAACATGTGGTTCACGGCATTGGAGCCGCCTCCCCCCACGCCAATCACCTTAATGATTGACTTGGACTGCGCCGGAATATCGAAAGTATAGTTCATGAGTTGGGTTCTTGGGGTCTTAGGATTCTGGAGTCTGGGCACTAGGGGCTTCAGGCGGGGTAAGCGTAAATGATGCTTGAAAAACGCCGCCTGAAGCCCCAAAGACCCCAATCACCTAGTATTGCTTGTCGTCGAAGTCATCGATAAGCAGCCCTTTCGTGCGGCTGATGATCTTCTGGAAAAAGTCGCCGGCCCCTGACGATTTCTTGGGCTGCTCAGTTGCGGCCTGATGTGCTGGCTGCGCTTGCGGTTGCGGGGCTACCGGCTGAGCGGCTACCGGTGCAGGCGTGGCCCGAACCTCGGGAGCTGCCGCACGGTAGTAATTCTGCTCGGGCTCTTCATAACCACGCTGGGCAATACGGTCATCGATGGAGCGGTAGCCCGCCAGCACTAGGCCCACGGTAGTAGCATACATTGGCGACTTCACAGCCTCAATCTTGCTCTTGCCCAAGTGCTCGTTCGGATATCCGATGCGGGTATCCATACCGGTTACATACTCAGCTAGCTGCACCAAGTTCTGGAGCTGCGAGCCGCCACCGGTCAGCACGATGCCGGCCGCTAGCTTATCTTGGAAGCCCAAGCGCTGAATCTCAGCGTACACGAGCTCAATGATTTCCTCCATCCTGGCCTCAATGATGTAGGCCAAGTTTTTCAGAGAAATCTCCTTAGGTGCCCGGTCGCGCAGGCCCGGAATGCTTACGATTTCATATTCCGAAGCTTCCTCAGCAATGGCTTTACCGAACTTCACTTTGAGCTGCTCGGCTTGGTTTTGCATTACCAGGCAGCCTTGCTTGATATCTGACGTGATGATGTTGCCGCCGAACGGGAGCACCGCGGCATGCCGGATGATGCCGTCTTTGAAGATAGCCAGGTCAGTAGTGCCGCCGCCGATATCAATCAGTGCCACACCAGCTTCCTTTTCCTCATCGCTCAGCACCGACATGCTCGAAGCCAGCGGCTCCAGAATCAGGTTGTCGATTTCCAGGCCGGCTTTTGTTACGCACTTATTGATGTTGTTGATAGCCGTGCTCTGGGCAGTGATGATGTGGAAATTGCCCTCCAACCGTACACCCGACATCCCCACTGGGTCCAGAATACCTTCCTCGTAGTCTACCTTGTAATCCTGCGGCATTACATGGATAATTTCCGAGCCGGGCGGCGTCACCAGCCGATACATATCGTTGGTCAGGCGGTTCACATCGTCCACGGTAATTTCCGTTTCGGCAGAAGCGCGGGTAATGCTGCCATTATGCTGCAGGCTCTTGATGTGCTGCCCAGCAATGCCCACATTCACTACCCCGATGTTGATGCCCGACTGTTCCTCGGCCTGGCGGATGGCTTTCCTGATGGCGTCCACCGTCTTGTCGATATTCGACACAATGCCGCGCACTACCCCCTCCGACACAGCTTTACCCATGCCCAAAATTTCGAGCTTGCCAAACTCGTTCTTACGCCCTACCAAGGCGCAGATTTTGGTGGTGCCAATGTCGAGACCGACTACAATTTTATCATGTTGCATGGGAGGGGGAAGCGAGAGGGTTGCGGTTGATTGCAGGAGGAAAGGGTGCTAATTCGCTTTAAGGTAGCGTTTTAGACGGATAATTTTATTCGCAAATAATCTGATCCTTGAACTCGACATTAACCCGGTGGTAGGTATCCCAGCCGAGAACAGGAGGAATCTGCCGGTAAAATACCATCAGTTTCGCAAATTTTTCCGAAATATTCTCAGGAAAGCCAAATTCTATGCGTTGGTCGCCTACTTGTTGGGTAAAAGAAAGCTTCCCGTTGGCGCCTACAAATACTTCAGCTACCTGGGCCCGCCAGAAAGGTTTTTCGTCGATGTAGCGCAAAAACTCGAGGTAGCGCTGGCCGGTGCTGTCCCGGAAAAACTCCTGCGACAGCGGCTGGCCGTTTAGGCGGGAGATAGGAACTACCCGCGCCGTGAATAGCGGCGACAGTGGCAAACGAAAACCATCGGCATCGAGGTAGCTGTCTTGACGCGAGTCAGGGTGCACGAGGCGCGCAATAGGGCGGTTCTGGCGTACGTCAGCATGGAGGTTGCCGGCCAGGTCGCGGTACACTTGGGCGTCTTTTACAAAACTGTGCGCCTTCAGGCGGGCCTCCAACGACTTTAGGTCCACATCGGCAGGGTCGGTGCCTTCTAGGCGGTCTTCACCCTGCCGGGTAAGCAGGCTAGTTACTTCCCGCTCACTGATAAAGAAGTTGTTGAACTCATTGCTGATGGAAACAATGACGCCGCCCACAGGCCGATTGGCCTGCCGCACGGCAGCGAATGCGCCTAGCCCCACGAGCAGCAACAAGCAGCTCGTGGCAAACAACAAATTATTGGCTTTACGCTTCAGCTCCATTCCAGCGAATATTCAAAATATTCCTTAACCGTGGTACTAGTTGATCAATGTCGCCGGCTCCGACAGTGGCTAATACGTCAAAATTCGCATTGGTTTCGACATAATGCAAAATTTCTTCTTTCGTCTGCAGTGATTTTTTGGGTGCCGTTATTTGGGACAAAATTAACTCCGAGGTTACGCCAGGCATCGGCAGCTCCCGCGCCGGATAGATGTCGAGCATCACGACTTCATCGGCAAGACTCAGGCTTTCAGCGAATCCCGGAGCAAAATCGCGAGTGCGGCTAAACAAGTGAGGCTGGAAAATGACGCGCAGCTGGCGGCCCGGATACAACGCCCGCAGAGAACGAAGAAACGCCTCAATTTCGCGTGGATGATGGGCGTAATCATCCACATATACCTTAGGTTGCTCCGGCGTACCAGCCGTTAAGATAAACTCAAAGCGACGCTTCACGCCCCGGTACGCTGCTACGGCGGCGGTAAGCTGCTCTGGCGTGAGCCCATACAGCTGCGCTACGCAGGCCGCTGCCAGCATATTCTCTACGTTATGATAGCCGGGCACCGCTAGCTCCAGCCCCGTTACTAGCCCCTGCGGACCGTGCAAGGCAAACTGAAACTGGTGGCCTACGGCGGTGATATCCGAAGCATACAGCTCGGGGCCTTGCTCCAGTGAAAGGCCGTAGCGAATCACGCGCACGCCAGCCGGCACAGCGGCCGCCACGCTGGGGTCGGCGGTGTGGTTAATGATGAGGGTACCGCCGGGCTTGATCTGGCCCACAAACTGCCGGAACGACTCTACCAACGCCTCCTTGTGACCATAGATATCGAGGTGGTCGGCGTCGGTACTCGTAACGATAGCCACATCAGGAAACAGGGTCAGGAAGCTTCGGTCGTACTCGTCGGCCTCTACCACTACGGGTACTTGCTCAGGCGCCGTCAGGGGGCTTTCGGCGGCCGGAGGGGGTAGCAGCAGGTTGGAGCCCAGGTTAACGGATATACCGCCCAGGAAAGCGGCGGATGGCACGCCGGCATGGTGCAGCAGGTGCGCTACCATACTGCTGGTGGTGGTTTTTCCGTGAGTACCTGCTACCGCAATGGTGGGGCGGCCGGCCGTAAGCAGGCCTAACACTTGGCTGCGCTTGCGAATATCGTAGCCCTGCTCCCGCAGCCAAGCCCACTCCTTATGGTCTTTGGGAATGGCTGGGGTCAGCACAACCAGCGTTTGGGCACGGTTAGCCTGTACTTCGGCCGGAATGTTGGTTACCGCATCCTCGTAGTGCACGGCTATGCCTTCGGCGGCCAGGGCTTCGGTGAGCGGCGTGGGGGTTTTGTCGTAGCCACTCACTGAGTGACCGTTCGCCCGGAACCACCGCGCCAGCGCCGACATGCCAATGCCACCGATACCAAGAAAGAAGACGTGGGGAAAAGCAGCTACGGGGTTCAAGTCAACGGTAAGTTAGAAATTTAAAAGCAGGAATCAGCAGGCCAATTGCGAAGTATTTACTAGGTCAGAAAGCCTTTTCAACCACTAGCTAGCGCGTCGGCTGCATTAGTTTCAGCAGCTCATCTACAATAGTAGCGGTGGCGTTGGGGTAAGCTAGCTGTCTGATGTTAGCGGTAAGCTGTTGTTGTTGGGTCGGGTTGTTCAGCAGGTTCAGGGCTTCGGTGTAGAGGCTACTAGCTGCCTCGGCGTCCCGAACCAGTAACGCGGCATTATGCTGAGTAAGCGCTAAGGCATTTTTGGTCTGATGATCTTCGGCTACGTTAGGCGAGGGCACCAGAATACTAGGCTTGCCCGTAAGGCAAAGCTCCGATACTGACAAGGCACCGGCCCGGCTAATCACTACATCAGCTGCCGCATATGCTAGGTCCATGCGGCGCACAAACTCCAGCGCCAGCAGGTTATCCTGAGCATATGGAGCCGCCTGCTTTTCAGCTTCCGGGAAATATGCTTTGCCGGTTTGCCAGAGCAGTTGCACGCCAGCTTCGCGTAGGCGCGGCAGGGCGGCGGCGGTAGCGTGGTTGAGTGTGCGGGCTCCTAGGCTCCCTCCTATTACCAACAGCACGGGCCGGTCGGGCTGCAACCCGAAAAACGCCAGGGCCTCGGCGCGCTGTCCGTCGGCAATTTCTGTGCGCACGGGGTTGCCGGTAAGCACTAGCCGCTCCGGTGGGAAGAACTTCTCCATGCCTTGGTACGCCACACAAATGCGCTGCACCCGCTTGGCCAGCAGCTTGTTTACCAGGCCTGCGTAAGAGTTTTGCTCCTGAATCAGGGCCGGAATTCCGCGCGAGGTGGCCGCCATAAGCACCGGAGCGGAGGCATATCCCCCTACCCCTACCACCGCATCGGGCCGAAACTCTTCCAGGATTTTGCCGGCTTTGCGCACAGCGCGCATCACCCGGATGGGAAACAGCAGGTTCTGGGCGGAAAGGCTGCGCTGCAGGCCCGAAATATCGAGCCCGACAATGCGGTAGCCCGCTTCCGGAACTCGGGTCATTTCCATGCGGCCGTTAGCGCCCACAAACAGGATTTCTGCCTCGGGGTAGCGTCGACGCACTTCATTGGCAATGGCTACTGCCGGAAAAATGTGCCCGCCGGTACCGCCGCCGCTGATAATTAACTTCATGTACTTACGTGGTGGATTCGTGTGTTTGGGTTCTGGTGGCTAGGCTGTAGGTGTTTACTAGGGGTAGCAGCGCCCGCAACCATCATCCACAGGCCGCAGCTCCAGTTAGGCGTATTGCGACACCCGCGGAATTCGGGCGGTGTCTTCGGGCTCGCCGGCCATCGGACGGATTTCCCGCTCGCCCCGGCTCACAGCCAGAATAATCCCGATACTGATACCAGTGAAAATTAGAGACGTACCACCCATACTCAGCAGCGGCAGCGGCAAACCAGTAATCGGGCCCAGGCCCACAGCTACTCCCATGTTTACCATAGCCTGTAACACCAAACTGAAACTCAGTCCCGCCGAAAGCAGGCCGCCAAAGGCGCCGTAACTGTTTATCACCGTTTTCAGACCTCGATAAAGGAAGGCCAGATAAAGAAACAACACCACTACCCCTCCAAACAGGCCATACTCCTCTATAATGATGGCATAGATGAAGTCGGAGTACGGGTGGGGCATAATGTTGCGCTCGGTGCTCTTGCCAGGGCCTTTCCCGAACAAGCCGCCCGTGGCCTCTGCAATGTAAGCGTGCTCCAGCTGGAAGGGTACGGGCTTGCTTTTGTCAGTGAAGCTCTCGATGCGGGAAATAACCGTTTTGTAGCGCTGGCCCGCCGTCAGGCCCACGCCGCCTACTACCACGCCAATAATGACCATGACCACCATTTGCTTTAGCGGCACCCTCCCGATAAACATCAAAAGCAGGCAGGTAGCAAACAACAGCAAGGCCGTAGAGGCGTTCGAGAGAATAATCAGACCGCAGATAACGCCTACCCACAGCATAACCGGCAGCAGCGTGGTCTTGAAATCATCGACGTGCTGCTGGCGGCGACTGAGCATGGAGGCTAGGTGCGAAATCAGGGCTAGCTTGGCTAAGTCAGAGGGCTGGAAGGTTTGGTTGATAACCGGAATGGTCAGCCAACGCGAGGCCTCGTTGATGTTCGAGCCCATCACGAACGTGAAAATCAGCAGGGGCACTGAAATTAGGAGGGCATACAGGGAAAGCCGCGAGTAGTAACGGTAGTCGATGCGGTGCGCCAACCACATAAAGAACAGGCCCACGAAAATCAGACTGGTGTGCTTAAACAGGAAGTACTCGGTGTTGCCACCCATTTTCTTGTAGGCCAGCGTACCCGTAGCCGAGTACACCACCGCAATGGAAATAAACGAAAACAGCAGCACGATGCCCCACAGCACGGGGTCACCCTTCAGATTTTGCCGCAGCCAATTGGTAACAGGATCCATACGGTGAAATGATGAGAGGATGAAAGGGTATCGGGCGGGCCGTGGTCGGCGGCTAAAACAGTTTGGTCCGTTGCCGGACCTAGTAAGCTGGCTTGTTCTGGAGGGCAGCTACGGCGTCGGCAAACTGCCGGCCCCGGTCTTCGTAGTTTTTGAACAGGTCGAAGGAAGCGCAGGCCGGAGAAAGCAGCACCACATCGCCGGGCGAGGCAAGTGCGGCGGCCCGCTGTACGGCTGCTTCCATGCTCTGAGTTTCTTCAATATGGGAAATTACGCTGGCAAAGCTGGTTTTCAGCTTTTCATTATCAACACCCAGGCACACTAGGGCTTTCACGCTAGAGTCGGCTAGAGGTAGTAGGCTGGTGTAGTCGTTGCCCTTGTCGGTGCCGCCCGCAATCCAGACGATGGGTTGCGTTATGCCATCCAGAGCATACCAGGCGGCTTCCACGTTGGTGGCTTTGCTGTCGTTGATAAAGCGTACGCCGTTTAGTTCACCTACCAGTTGCAGGCGGTGGTCGGCGTTGCGGAACGTTTGGAGACTAGCCTCGATCTGCTCCTTCTCGATGCCCACCACACGGGCGCACAGTACGGCGGCCAGCGTGTTCTGGCGGTTGTGTTGGCCAATTAGCACGGAGCGGGCCGTACTGATTTCCTCGGTTTCGCTGTAGTAGCCGGGCTGCATATCCACGCAGAGCCGGTCTTCACTTGAGTAGTAGCCGGCCAACTGGTAGTCGGGGCGTTTGTGCAGGCTAAAGGGCAACTGCTGCATAGAGCGCAGCGCCGCCGGAAAATACCGCTGAATGTACTCGTCGTCGGCGTTATAAATAAAGTAGCCGTTGCTATCCTGGTTCTGGGTGATGCGCAGCTTGGCTTTGGCGTAGTTTTCCATCGAGTACCCGTACCGGTCGAGATGGTCAGGGGTGATGTTGAGCAGCACTGAAATCCAGGCTTGAAAACGATACGTGTCATCCAGCTGAAAAGAGCTCAGCTCCACCACGTAGTAATCGTTTTCATCGGCAATAACCTGCTCGGCCAGTGAGTAACCCACATTGCCGGCCAGGCCCACTTTCAGCCCCGCTTCTTTCAGCAAGTGATAAGTGAGCAGCGTGGTAGTGGTTTTGCCATTGGTGCCCGTAATGCAGATGCACTTGGCTTTGGTGTAACGGCCGGCCAGCTCAATTTCCGAGATGACGGGCGTACCCATTTCCCGTAGCGCCTGAATAACCGGCGCTTTCTCCGGAATGCCGGGGCTTTTCACCACCTCATCGGCCGTCAGAATCTCGTCTAGCGTGTGCTGATTTTCCTCGAACGGAATACCTGCCTGCGTTAACTTCTCCTTATAGGAGTCCTGAATTGGTCCGCGGTCCGATACAAACACGGTGTAGCCTTTGGCCTGCGCCAACAACGCGGCCCCTACCCCACTTTCCGCGGCTCCCAGAACAACTATTTTCTTAGACATAGAAAGGTACGTACTTGTGTATCAGATGAGCGCCGATGGTTGAGACCGGGAAGGAGCCTAGCGAAGTTTCAGGGTTACGAGCGTCAGTACGGCTAGCATGATGGCTACAATCCAGAAGCGCGACACGATTTTCGACTCGTGGTAGCCTAGTTTCTGGTAGTGGTGGTGCAGCGGCGACATGCGCAGCAAACGGCGGCCTTCGCCGTATTTGCGCTTGGTATACTTGAAGTAGCTTACCTGCACCATTACCGAGAGGCTTTCAATCAGGAACACGCCGCACAGCACCGGAATCAGGAGCTCTTTGCGCACAATGATGGCCAGCACGGCAATGATGCCGCCAATGGCCAAAGAGCCGGTGTCGCCCATGAAAACCTGGGCCGGATACGAGTTGTACCACAAAAACCCAACGCACGCCCCCACAAACGCCGCACAGAAGATTACCAGCTCGCCGGAGTTCGGGATGAACATCACGTCGAAGTAGTCGGCCAGCAGGGCGTTACCACTTACAAAGCAGAAGATGGCTAGCGTGAGACCGATGATGGCCGAGGTACCAGCGGCCAGGCCATCGAGGCCGTCGGTGAGGTTGGCGCCGTTGCTTACTGCCGTGATGATGAGGATGACAATAGGAATGTAGAAGAAGGCGTAGTACTCGTTGAAAAACGAACCGGCCGTGGCAAACAAGTCGCCGTAGTTCAGCTCGTTGTTTTTCAAGAAGGGTACCGTGGTAATCATCAGCTTCACATCCTGATACACGCCGCTGGCATCGACGGCCGAAAACGAGCCGTTAGGCAGGGCATATTGGCGCACGGTTACATCATTCGAGAAAAACAGCACCCAGCCCACCGTAATACCCAGCCCTACCTGACCCAGAATCTTAAACCGACCGGCCAAGCCTTCCTTATCCTTCTTAACTACCTTAATATAGTCATCGATAAAGCCGATCAGGCCCAGCCACACGGTGCTGAGCAGCATCAGAACGATGTACAGGTTATCGAGCTTGGCGAATAGCAGCACGGGCACCAGAATGGCCAGCAGAATAATCAGGCCGCCCATAGTGGGGGTGCCTTTCTTCTCAGCCTGGCCCTGCAAGCCCAGGTCCCGGATGGTCTCCCCGATTTGCTGGCGCTGCAACACCCGAATAAGTGGGGCGCCAAAGTACTGGGCAATGATAAGCGAAGTAACTACCGCCAGGGCGGCCCGGAACGAGCTATACTGAATCACACCCGCGCCAGGAATGTGAAAGTGCCGATTAAGGTAGTCAAAGAGGTAATACAGCATGGGCGCGAGGGTCAGCAGTTAGGATTCAGAGGTAGTCCAAGCTGCAAAGGTTTCGTTTTTTGTGCGTTGGTCCAACGTTGTGTTTCTGCTGATTTTGGATTATTCAGCGGTCAGCCGGTTTTCGCTTACTACTTGCCTAGTAAGCTGAACATTTCTACTAGCACCTGCTTGTCGTCGAAGTCCGAGCGGATACCTTTGATTTCCTGGTACGTTTCGTGGCCTTTGCCTGCTACCAGCACAATGTCGCCGGGGTTAGCCAAGGCTACCGCCGTTTTGATGGCCTCGCGGCGGTCTGGAATGGTCAGGACTTTGCCGAGGTTTTCCACCGGAACGCCGGCCTGCATCTGGCTGAGAATATCCTGGGGGTCCTCGAAACGGGGGTTGTCAGATGTCAGCACGGCGCGGTCGGAAAGCTGGGTGGCCAGGCGCGCCATAATGGGCCGCTTTGCTCCGTCGCGGTTGCCGCCGCAGCCCACTACCGTAATCACCTGCTGACTAGGCTGCCGGATGTCGGCAATCGTCTGGAGTACGTTTTCCAGCGCGTCGGGCGTATGAGCGTAGTCCACAATACCCGTGATGCGCACCCGCTCCGATACCACCGGCTCAAACCGGCCCGGCGCGGAAGTCAGCCCCGACAGCACTGTGAGTACCTCGGTTGGCTCCTCGCCTAGTAGCACAGCCGCGCCGTAAATAGCCAGCAGGTTGTACGCATTGAACACCCCAATCAGGCGGAACTGCACCTCGCAGCCATCTACTTCCAGGTGCAGGCCATGTACGGCGTTTTCAATCAGGCGGCCCCGGAACGTAGCGGCACCACGCATAGAGTACGTTTCGCGGCGGCCCAACACATTTTGCAGCATCACCGGTCCGCGCTTGTCATCGGCATTGGTAAGAGCAAAAGCCGACTTCGGCAGCATATCGAAAAAGCCTTTTTTGGCCTTCAGATACGCATCAAAGGTGCCATGGTAGTCGAGGTGGTCGTGCGAGAGATTGGTGAAGATGCCACCGGCAAAGTGCAGCCCCGTAACGCGGTGCTGTACCACCGAATGCGAGCTTACCTCCATGAATACATGGGTGCAGCCGGCCTTCAGCATGCGAGCCAGTAGCTCATTCAGCCGAATAGCATCGGGCGTGGTGTGCGTAGCCGGAATTACTTCCTCATCAATCTGATTTTGCACCGTACTCAGCAGGCCGCAATGGTAACCCAGCTCCCGGAAGAGCTTGTGCAGCATGGTGGCGCAGGTAGTTTTGCCATTCGTGCCCGTGATGCCCACCAGCTGGAGCTTGCGCGACGGATGACCGTAGAACTCAGCTGCCATGCGCGCCATGGCCTCGGCACTATCGGGCACCTGCACGTAGGTAGTAGCGGGGTTCAGCTCAGTAGGCAACTCTTCGGCTACCACCACGGCCGCCCCCAACTCCACGGCTTTCGGGATGAACTGATGGCCATCGGTAGCGGTACCGCGCAAGGCAAAAAACACCGTGCCGGGGCCAGCCTGCCGGGAGTCCAGGGTGAGGCTGGAAACTACTACATCGGAGGGGCCATGCTGTGCCCGCACCGTTATGGCATTGAGTAGAGCAGAAAGGGTAGTATCGTGATTCAAGTCGAGGTGGTCGTGGTAAAAGCCGGAGCGTTAGGCGGCAGGAAGTAGAGCCGTTTTACTTATGCTTTTGATTTAGACTTAGCTTTCGTCAGGGCTGCGGCCGCTTTGGCGGGTTTGCTGCTCTCCTTCTGCCTAGTAGTAGGTAGTGCGGCCTGCGGTTTGCTTGCCTTCCGGTTAGGAGGCGATGTTTCTACAGAAGCGGAAGTGGCACTAGCTGTTCCAGGCTTCGAAACCCTAGTTTCAGCTAGTGTGGCCAAGCCCGGCGTGGGCGGCGCAGCTGGGGCCGGCACACTCACACGGCCGCCAATGGGCTCTAGTTGTAGCTGTATGACACTTCCGCGCCGTGCCGCCGAACCAGCTGCTACTGATTGGTACTTAACGCGCCCGGTACCCGAGGTGCGAACCCGCAGCCCACGGTTTTCGAGCAGGAACAGCGCGTCGCGCAGGGTGAGGCCCAGTACGTTCGGCACCCGACCGGGTCGCACGGCCATAGGCTTTAGGCTCAGGCTAGCGGCTTCCGAATCCGTAGGGGCTAGTCGTACCCAGTCGTCGGCGCCGGTAGCACCATTGTGCGTTACGCCCAGCTTGGTGAATACCATGGAAAGCTCATCCTGCATACCCGCCTGCACTAGCGGCACCCGCGACTTATGCAGGGGAGCCCGGGCTAGCAAGGGGCGCTGGCTGGCGGCGTCGCGGGCCATGGCTTTATCGGCCAGCTCGCGGAACACTGGCGCCGCTACATCGGCCCCGTAAATGCGGCCGTTCTTTGGCGAATCGACCACCACTATGCACGAATACTTAGGGTTATCGGCCGGAAAATAGCCACAGAAGCTGGTTGAATAGGTGCGGGTGTAGGCGCCGTTCTTAAACTTCCAGGCCGTACCAGTTTTGCCGGCAATCAGGTAGTCAGTGGTTCGGATGCCGCGGGCGGTGCCGTGCTCTACTACCCCTTCCATCATGGCCCGCACCTTCTGCAAGGTTTCATCGGAGCAGATTTTGGGGTTAAGCACCTGCGTTTCAAAGCGCTCCAGCACCTTATCGGCCTGCTTAATTTCTTTTACAATCATGGGCTGCACCTTCACACCACCGTTGGCAACGGCATTGTAGAAGGCCAGCGTTTGCAGCGGCGCCAGCTTCAGCTCGTAGCCAATACTCATGGTCGTGAGTGAGGTGCGGCTCCAGCTACGGTCGCGGGGGTCTTTGATGTAGGGCCGCGCCTCGCCAGCCATCTGAAACCCTAGGGGCTTATCGAGGCCAAACCGCTTGAGGTAGTCGGTATACTTTTCGGGGTTCTTGTTGAACACCTGATCCGTCAGCTTAGCCACCCCAATGTTCGACGACTTCTCAAATACCTGCTGCAGCGTGATGCGGCCGTAGGGGTGCGAGTCCGTTTTCACGGCCCCTCCTATTTTCATCGAGCCAGTGTTGCCGGTGTTCAGCGTATCGGTCAGCTCTAGGTCAGGGTTCTCCTCAAACGCCGCCATCATGGAGGCCAGCTTAAAGGTAGAGCCCGGCTCGGTGCGGCCCTGGTCGGCAATGGCATAGTTGTAGTCCTCGCGGTACACGCCATCAGCTACCTTACCCAGGTTCGCCACGGCCTTAATTTCGCCGGTTTTCACCTCCATCAAAATCACGGTACCGTACTGCGCGTTGTTGTTCACCAACGACTTGTACAGGGCATTCTCGGCTACGTCCTGCAGGTTAATATCGAGCGTGGTTTTCACGTCGTAGCCGGGCTGGGGCTTTACCTCGGTGCCATCGTAAATAGGCTTGTTGCCACCGGGCAGGCGCTCAAATAGGGCTTCACCGTCGCGGCCGGCTAGGTGCCGGTTGAAGGTAAACTCCAGGCCCGCGCCGTTTTTGTCTTCGTTGATAAACCCAATAGTGCGCTGGGCTAGGCCTCCGAAGGGCCGAAACCGCTTATCAACTTTCTCGAAAATAGCGCCGCCCTTGTTTTTGCCTTCCCGGAAAATAGGCCACTGGGTCAGCTCTTTTTTCTCCTGGAAGTTGATTTGCCGCGAGTTCAGGCGCAGATAGCGCACTGAGGGTTTGGCGTTTTTGGCGTTGCGCAGCTTGCGGGCATACTCGCCCGGCGTGCGGTCCCCAAAGAATCGGGAAAGCAGCAGCGCCAACGAGTCGACTTTCTGATTGAACAGCGCTCTATCCACTACGCTTGGGTCCCAGGCCACCCGATAGAAGGGCAGCGAGGTAGCCATAATGCTTTCGTTATCTGAGTAAATATTGCCACGCGTAGCAAACACCGGCTGGTATACAATGCGGCGCTCCTGCTCCAAAGCACTCCATTTGGCCCCCTCCGTAAACTGCACGTGCGTTATGCGCCACACAATGGCGCACGAGAACAGGCACACCCCCAAAAAGGCAAGCCGAACGCGGGTAACAATGCTTTTTTTAACGTTTCCTTTCATTGCGGCGTGGGGTAGCAGAACGATTGGAAGAAGATGAAAGGGTAGCAGGTTCGCCGTTCAGGTCGGTACCGATGGGCACGGGCGGCGCGCCCACCTCTACGGAGTCGCCAACGGATGGTCCGCTGGCCCGGCGCAACGAGTCGGCCTTGGCGCGGGCCGTCATGGCCGCTACGGAGTCGGCGGTTAGCACCGGCAGCATGTCCAGCTCCGCTTCATCAAGCCGGCCGGCTGGCACTGAAATCCGGAAGGGTGGTGAGGAGCTTTCCATCAGGCCATAGGCGGCCACTTTGCGGGCTACCTCGCTTTGCTTGCTGGCCTCCATGTAGTCTGATTTCAGCGTGGTGTAGTCGGCCCGAAGGTCTTCTGTTTCCAGCTTCAGCTTCTGGATGCTGCGGTTCATGCGGGTAGCATAGTGCGTGTTTCCGATATACACTAGGGTCAGAAACATGACAAAGAGCAGATGCGGCAGAAACCGCACTGGCAACCCTTCCCGAAACAACCCATCGAGCCGCGTGACGCGCTCCAGCAATGAGAACACGCTCCAGGTGCTGCGCTTTTGGGCCGCTGGGCGCGGCATGCGCGGGGCTTTGGCGGGTCGTGGCGCTGGTGCAGGCTCGGGCTCAAGTGGGCGCACCGGCTCCGGCGCGATAGGCGCAACTTCCCGCGGCGCATTCACGCGGGGCGTATTGGCGGGTTTTACGGTGTTGACGGCCACTGTTCTTGCTGGATTACTCCTAAATGGATGCGGTTACTCTTTTCGGATGGCGATGCGAAGCTTGGCGCTCCGGGCGCGGCTGTTGGCGGCAATTTCCTCCGCCGAGGCTTCAACTGGCTTGCGTGTTAGGGACTCAAATGGCACGTTGGTACGCCCAAATAGGTCCTTCTCCACCTCGCCGAAGAATTTACCTTTCGCAATGAAGTTTTTCACCAGCCGATCTTCCAACGAGTGGTAGCTCATTACCACTAGCCTGCCGCCGGGGCGCAACACCTGGGCGGTTTGCTCCAGCATTTGCTGCAATGCGGCCATTTCATCGTTGGCTTCAATGCGCAAGGCCTGAAACACCTGGGCCAAGTACTTATTCTCTTTGCCGCGGGGCGTGCAGGGTACAATCGCCTTTTTCAGGGCGGCAATGGTCGTGATGCTCTGCCCGCGTCGCGCTGCCACTACGGTAGCGGCTAGTGTGCGGGCATTCGTGACCTCGCCGTACATACCAAAAATGCGGTGCAGCTCCGCTTCGGAGTACTCATTAATAATGTCAGCAGCGGAGGCATCGTCGCCATCTGGGTCCATGCGCATATCCAGCGGGCCATCGAAGCGGGTGCTGAACCCGCGCTCCGGTGTATCAAACTGATGCGACGACACGCCCAAGTCAGCCAGTAGGCCATCAACGGGCAGGGCGCCGTGACGAGCCAATTCTTTATAGAGGTTCCGAAAGTTGCTCCGGATGAAGGTAAACTCAGGTCGGGCCAGCTTTTCGGCTTCCTTCTCCGCATCGGCATCCTGGTCGAAGCTGTACAAGTGGCCTTCCGGGCCCAGCCGTTCCAGAATGCGCGCTGAGTGGCCGCCGCCGCCAAACGTGACATCCACGTAACGTCCGCCGGGCTGCAAGTCAAGGCCTTCCAGGCACTCGCGCAGCATCACGGGGCGGTGGTAGTCGGTATCGTTCTGGTAATCGTTCAAGGCGTTGCTCATGCGGCCAGGGGGCCGCCGGGGCCAGTTTCAGTGGTGAGAAATTTCTGAGCCAGCTTCGAGAAGCTTTGCTGATCTTTGATTAGGAAGTCGTCGTAGCGGGCCGTGTCCCAAATTTCGCACCGGTTTCCCAGTCCTACAATAATAGCCTCCTTCTCGATGCCCGCATACCGGCGCATCGAGCCAGGTAGCATAAAGCGGCCAATTGAGTCCAGTTCCACCTCCGTCATGCCCCGAAAGAAGTTGCGCTGAAACTGGCGGTACTCCTCATTGAACTCGTCGAGGGCCATCACCTTCTCATGAATCACGCGCCAGGCCGCCCTTGGGTACAACACTAGGCACGGCTCAAACCCACGCACCAGCACAAGCTGGTTACCCGAGGCTTCCGGCAAGTTGGCCTTCACCTTCGACGGTAGTACCAGCCTACCTTTAGGGTCGAGCTTGCACTCATATTCGCCGGAGAGGAGCAGGGTCATAGGCAGTATTCCCGCAGGGCACAGATACGGGATATAGCAAAAGTACGGAACCCCCTGTAAAAGACAACCACGATTTACCATTTTCTACCACTTCCAAAATACGCGTTTTTAGCGATTTTAAAGGGTTTTTAAGGAAGGAGCGGGATATGGTGTTATAGCCTTGACAGATTGTCAGGCACATCGTGAAACACTTGGGGCTTTCGGATGGGCTAGTACTGAAACCCAGATTCTATACCGACAGCTCCAGTATTCTACACTGCGCTTTCCCTGCCGAAGCAGTATATTTGCATCCAAATGAAACGCCCTCTGCTACATCGGCTTTTTAGCTTTTGGCTAGCCTTGCTCGTACTCACCTCTTCGGTGGGCCTTACGGTGCAGCAGCACGTGTGTCGGCAGAGCGGCAAGCATACGGCCACCGTAATTTTCAGCCCGGCGGAGCACGGTTGTCCCGCTTCCGTAGCGACTGACCACGCCACCAACAACGCCCAGATCAAGAAGGCTTGCTGTGAGTTTGGGGCGCATTTTCACAAACTCGACACTCCTTCGGCCAAGCTTTCCTGGGTGAAAGCCCCGGTGCCAGTACTAGCCCCTCTCACTGACGCAACCACTTCCTGGCCTACTCTGCCACTGGTGCCTGTATTGGTAGCGGCCGCGTGCTGGTATGCCTCTGATACCTCGCCGCCACCTCTTGCCGGCCGAGACTTGCTCACATTTGTGGGCGTGCTTATCGTCTAGGGTTTCTCTGATGTGGTAGCCTCCACTGGCTACCTAGTTGGGTCCGTTGTGTCCCAGCCGTATCTGAGTAAAACCCTAACAATCTGACGATATGAGTTCCTTTAATAGCACTGGGCGCTTGCTGGCCAGCGCTGGCGTTGTGCTTGGCAGCGTGCTGCCCGCCTGGTCCCAAACCCCTGATGCCTCTGTGGCCCCTATTCGAGGGCAGGTACTGGATGCCACAACTAAATCGCCGGTGCCGGGCGCCGTGGTACGCTGGCTGGGCACTACCGCCGAGGCAGTCACCACCGATGAGCAGGGCGCTTTTTCCCTGGTTCGGCCGGCGGGCAAGGGTAGTAACCGCCTCATCATTAATTTTCTGGGGTACCAGGCCGATACGGTGCAAGCCGGCGGCACAGGCTATCTGCGCATTCCGTTGCAGCGCTCAGCTGAGCTAGCCGAGGTAAAAGTAGAGGGCCGCGCCCTCTCCTACTCCGGCCTCACGCCCACGAATACGCAAGTCATCAGCAGCCGCGACCTCACCAAATCGGCGTGCTGCAACTTGGCGGAAAGCTTCGAAACCAACGCTTCAGTAGAAGTCTCGACCACGGATGCCGTATCTGGCGCCAAGCAAATACAGCTGCTAGGGCTTGATGGAGCATACTCTTTGCTGACGGTAGACAACCTCCCGGCCCTGCGCGGACTGGCTACCCCTTACCGACTGGGCTACCTAGCTGGCCCCTGGATTGAAAGCATCGACATCATCAAGGGCATGGGCTCCGTGGTGAATGGCTACGAAAGCATTTCGGGGCAGGTGAATGTGCGCCTCAAGGAGCCAGACAAAGCCGAGCGCCTGCTCTTTAATGCCTACGTCAACGACCTGGGCAAATTCGACCTGAACTTGAACTTGGCCACGCCCGTGAGCAAAAAGGTGAGCACGGCCCTGCTCTTGCACACCGACCACCTGGGCCGCCGCGTTGACCGCAATAAGGATGGGTTCCTGGATTTACCACTGGCAACCCAGTACAACCTGTTCAACAAGTGGAAGTACCTATCGGGCAAGGGGTTGGTGATGGAAGTGGGCCTAGGCGCCTTGCGCGAAACCCGCCAGGGTGGCCAGATGGGCTTCCGCACGGAAAACCCGGGTGGCTTTTATGGCACCACGCAGGAAACGGACCGCTACACTGCATTCGCTAAAACCAGCTATACCTGGCCCGGTCGCCCGTATCAGAGCCTAGGCCTTTTGCTGAGCGGAACCGATCATGCCTTCGAGTCGCGCTATGGCCTGCGCACCTACGATGGCAAGCAGCGCACCGGCTTGGCCACATTGCTGTTCCAGAGCGTGCTAGGAACCACGGCGCACACCTATCGTACCGGCCTTAGCTTTCTGCACGACGACTACCGGGAAATCTTCCGGACCGGGTTTACCTACCCCACCGAAACGCCGGATGAGCGTTACGCCCGAGAACACCGCAACCGCCTGGAGCAGGTGCCCGGGGCTTTTGCAGAGTACACGTACCAGAACGCTCGCAACCTAACCGTGGTGGGTGGCCTGCGCCTTGACCGCCACAACTTGTACGGCTGGTACCTGACGCCCCGGTTGAATGTGAAGTTTGACCCGGCCAAAAACACGGTTCTGCGCCTGGCCACCGGCCGCGGCTTCCGGACCGCCAACCCCATTGCTGAAAACTCAGGCATGCTGGTTAGCTCGCGGGAGTTTGTAATTAGCCCGGTACTGCGGCCCGAAACTGCCTGGAATGTAGGCGGCTCTTTCACCCAATATTTTACGGCGCTCGGTCGCCAGGCCACCTTCATTACCGACTACTACCATACCGAATTCCAGAACCAAGTAGTAGCCGACCCCTACTCTCTCACTGACCGACTGACCATCACGAACCTGGAGCCGGGCGGGCGCTCTTACTCGCGCAGCTTCCAGACGGAGGTGCAGATAGAGCCTATCAAGGGCCTGCAGGCCAAAGCGGCCTACAAATACCTCGACGTAAAAACTACCTATAACGGGCAGCTGCTGCCGAAGGTGCTTACGCCTAGGCACCGCCTGTTCCTGAACCTGGGCTACGCCTCGGCCTACGATAAGTGGCGCGCCGATTTTACGGTGCAGGGCTTTGGCAAACGTCCCCTGGCTCATGAGCCGGGCAGCGTAAGCCACCAGCACGGCGGAGTCAGTGAGCAGACGCTACCATCTGCCCCGCGCTATGCCTTACTTAATACGCAGCTCACCCGGGCGTTTAAGGGGTTTGAGGTGTACGCGGGGGTAGAGAACCTCACCAACTATCGGCAGCCTAACCCTATTCAGGGGGCCACTGCTCCATTCGGCCCAGCTTTCGATGCGGCCATGATTTGGGGCCCCGTGTACGGCCGCATGACCTACGCCGGCTTGCGCCTGACGCTAAACTAAGTCACTAGGTAGCCAGACCTGCCAAAGCGTTTGGCATCATTATTTCTACTTGCCTTACCGGCACTTTTGTACCACTTTTTCGCTTTTCTTCTTACTATGAAGCTCTTCTCATCTTTCCTGCTCACCCTTTCGCTGCTGCTAGCCTCGGTTACTTCATTTGCTCAGGCTAGTAAAGCCAAAGCGAAAGGACCGGCCACTGAAACAGTGCAGCTTAAAACTTCCGCCGTGTGCGACATGTGCAAAGCTCGCCTCGAAAAAGCCATGGCGTATGAAAAAGGCGTGCAGGAGGCTAAGCTCGACGTTCCTAGCCAGATCCTGACCGTGACGTATCGGCCCGAAAAAACCACTGCTGAGGCCCTGCGCACCGCCGTGCAGAAAACCGGCTACGATGCCGACGATCAGACGGCTGACGCGCGTGCTTATGACCGGCTGCCCGATTGCTGCAAGAAAACCAACAGCGTACACTAACCACTAACCTTACTCACGAAAAAGCCCAGGTACTGCTACCTAGGCTTTTTTGGCTCTTATCGGGTTCTACTTCTATATGAAGCTACGCGGCAATGGCTTGCGTCATGGTTTGGATTTCAAACTGCAAGCTCACCTGAAACGCAAGCGGACGGGTAAGCCGGCGCCGGTTGGTGCCTGAAATTTCCAGGGTAAACCAATCAGAGCGCAGAAACTCAATCAGGTTGGGTTGGCCCTGGAGCTCCATGTCAATGTGCGTGGGGTGGACTTGGTGCGGCCCGAACGTAGCAATGGAAACTTTCCGGCTGTTGGCCGTCAGAAAACAGTTGCCGCTTTCCAGTGCCCCCAGTGTGGGCGTGCCGCGCCCAATTGCTTGGCCTTCTTCCGGAATCCAAGTGAGCGTTGCTTTCCGCAGCGTTACGGCCGTTATACTAGGGTGCATCAGGGAGGCAAGGCAGGGCAAGGTGCTCGGTAGCGTAGCCTCGCACAGAAAAATAAGGTCCATTCCGGGGTCAATGCGTAGGTTAATGGCTTTGGTACTCAAACCAAAAGCCGACTGCAATGACCGCCGCAGTCCTTCATTGTGCGCTATTGTAAGGGCAACACCGAGCACTACTGGCGGTGAGGCCGAAGGAACAGTTGCAGGTTTCATACGCAATAGGTGAAGCAGCTTGCGCTACCATGGCTGGTAAGAACGAATAGGCTGTTAAAAGCCTGTAATCAGGGCAACGCACTAGAAAAACTGGTTTTTGTATAATATACGTAACATGTTAATTATTACCTATTTAAAGTATAGGAACCTCGCTGAAAAGTAGACCAACTGGTAAAATTTAGCTTTCTAAAATTGTTTTCTTTTAATAATTTATAAGACGATTCGATTTTATCTATTTATATTGACCCCAGACACCCCGCCTCCCGCTCCTGTTGTATGAAAATTTCCTGCTTGCTTCTAGATGACGATCCGCTGGTTCTGGACCTGCTTCAGGCCTACGTTGCCATGACCGATATTCTGGATGTAAAAGCGGCTTTTACCGACCCTTTGGACGCGCACCGCTACCTGATGGAAAACCATGTGCACGTGCTGTTCTCAGACGTGACCATGCCCCATTTAAGTGGCATTGACTTGATTCGGTCCTTGCAGCAGCCGCCCCTAGTGGTCTTGATGACGGCCTACCCGCAGTATGCCATGGAAGGCTTTAATCTGGATGTAATTGATTTTCTGTTAAAGCCTATTTCTCTCGACCGCTTTCTGAAAGCCGTAAACAAGGTAGCAGGCATTTTGCGCGTGAACACGGCTAGTCCAGATGCCCAGGCCGACGCCCTGGCGGGCTGGGGCTCCTTTTTCATTCGGACTGATGCGCAGTTTGTACGCCTGCACTACCGCGAAGTGCTGTACATCGAAGCGCTGAAAGATTTCACCAAGATCAACACCTCTGACGGCCGCACCCACCTTACCCTAGTGAACCTGAAGAACCTAGAGGAGCAATTGCCGCCCGGCCTGTTTGTTCGCACGCACCGTTCCTACCTGGTAAATGCTGCCCGTATTGATTCCGTGAGCAACCTGGAGGTGAAAGTGGGCGGACATGCCTTGCCGCTGGGCCAAACCTACCGCGACCGGGTAACGGAACGCATTGTAAACCGCTCGCTTATCCGGCGTCAGCACTAGCCGCGGTTTGCGCTTCAACCCGGGCAGTTTCCTGGTAGCCTAGCGGCTGTTCCTCGTCTAAGGCTGGAAGCGTAAACCAGAACGAGGAGCCCTGGCCCGGTGTGCTGCTGAAGGATAACGTGCCGCCGTTGCGCTCCACAAACTCCTGGCATAGGCGCAGGCCCAAGCCGGTTCCTTTTTCGTTGGCCGTGCCCGGGGTAGAAAAGTGGCTTCCCTGCCCCAATACCCGGTGGTGGTCGGCGGGGTCAATACCGATTCCGGTATCCTCCACGCTAATTTCCCACCACTGATTCTGCCGCCTGGCACCCAGCGTGATATGGCCCCCGGCATTCGTGAATTTGAGGGCGTTGTTGAGCAAGTTGCGCAGCACTAGCCGCGTCATGTTCACATCGGCCCGTACCAGGCAGCCTTCCGGCACTTCATTCAGTAGCGTTATTCCTTTCCGCTCGGCATCGCCGTGCAGCAGGGCCACCGTTTCATCGGCCAAAAAATCAAGTCGCAGCCGTTCGGCCCGAGCCCCTGCTTCTCCTTTTAGCTGCGAGGCCGACCAGTTCAAGAGGTTGTCGAGCAGATGCAGCGTGCTGTCGAGCATGCGCGTAACCCGCTCTGACTGCATAGCCAGCCGTTCTGCCGGCATCTGGCCCAGCTTAAGCAACGCCAGCAACGAGTACAAGGAGCTCAGGGGGCCGCGCAGGTCATGCGAGATAATAGAGAAAAGCGTATCCTTGGTACGATTAAGCCGGTTTAGCTCTTCCTTCTGGCGATTGATGGCCGCATTTTTTCGCTGGAGCAGCGTATTGGTATGGCGCTGTCGCCGTTGGGCCCGAAACAGAGCCACTACCGCCAGTAGCAGAAAAATGGTGCCGGCAGCCAACCAGTTGCGCTGCAAAAGTCGCCGGTTGAGTTTGGCCTCCTGTAATTCCTTGTCTTTGGTGAGCAGCTGAATCTCCCGCTCCTTTTTCTCTGTTTCGTAGCGGGTTTGCAGTTCTGCCACCTGTATGGAGCGCTGCTCGGCAAATACGCTGTCCTGCAACCCAGTGTAGCGGGTAAGCGCCCCCAATGACCTCCACGGCTGCCCAATGCGCCGGTACACGCTGGCCAGGGAATAATAAACTCGGCTCAGCACCTCTTTGGAGCCCGTTTGCGCGGCGGGTGCAAGAGCCAGCCGCAGGTGCTGCTCAGCCATTGAAAGTTTACCCACTGAATCCTCGGTGGCGGCCAAGCTTTGCAGGGTATTGGTACGGGCCAGCAGGGTAGCGTTGGTAGGCAGAAAAGCCAGTGCTTTGGCGAAATAGCCCATGGCCACCTCGTGGTTGCTCAGCTCCTGATAAATCCGACCCGTACTGCTCAACGCCTCACTCATCCGGACGCTATCCTGGATTTCCTGTGCTTTGGTCAGGCTTTGGCGCAAATAGTATAAGGCGCGGCTGTAGTTGCGCTGCTGTTGATGCGCTACCCCAATCTGGCTCAGCACATGGGCCACGCGCTGCTGGTTATGCGCCAGCTGCCAAGCTGCTAGGGCATGCTCGTAATGAAAGCGGGCGCGCCCCCATTGCCCACTAGCCCCATACAGCTCGCCAAGGTGCTCCAGTACTTGCCCCTGCCCTGCCACATCGCGCAGCTTCCGAAAGCTATGCAGGGCATGCTGATACGTTTGACGGGCTTTGCCAGTATCGCCCTGGCTATGGAGGGCGCGCCCCAGCAACCACCCCGACCAGGCCGCCGACTTGCCACTAGGCTGGCTGAGGGCCAACGCCCGCCGATAATGCCGAATGGCCGACTCATAGCGGCGCAGTACGTGGCAGGCCTGGCCCGCGGTCCAGTGGAGCTGGCGCTGACGCAGCGTATCCTTAGCCACAGTGGCCCGCCGAAGTTGCTCAGGTGTACGGCGCAGCAGGGCCTTCGCCTCTAGGGGCGAAAACGAATCGAGCGGAAACTCCTGCGAGGTTTGGGGCGCAACAACCGCCATAACCGGCCCCGGCCAGCTCCCCACCAGGAAAAGAAATAGCGCAACTAAGCCGGCACTCCAGCTTCGTGCTTTCATCTTTTCCGGAAATACCTGCCACATGGGTGTGCCGTTTAGCTCAACTGTACTGCCAGCAACACGCCTTTTAAGAACATGCTACCTAGCAATATACAAAAAGCCATGTACGAGCTACTCTCCCGGTTCGGATTTATATTGGCCAGCAGCGGCGGCCTAGTAACTACCTGTTATTGAATACACAACCCTACGCTTCCTTGGCTTGCCACAGCCGCCACCACGGCAGATAGGGCTGGTCGTGGTGCTCGTAGTGGTAGCCGAAAAAATAGCAGCTCACAAAGGCCCACATATGGTGCCGGAACTGACTCCGCGACTTGTGCAAGTTATCAGGAGCATGCTCGCCCCGATGCGGCAGGTAGGTACCAAAGTAGAAAAGCTGCAGCGTAGCCAGCACCGCGGGCAGCATCCAGAAGGCAATAACGCTGGCCTGAGGAAAAAACAGCTTCAGCACGTTGTAGGTCGCGGCCATGAGCACGACTTGCCCCAGCGTCACGTAGTTCCAAGCAAAGCGCACAAACCAGCGCACAAAGCTCGGGTGACGGCCATCATGAAAATCAGGGTCGTCATCGGTGCCCACGTGGCGGTGGTGGGCATGGTGCTTGGGTAGCATCCCGGGAAACCAGTTGAAGGCAAACAGCCCGGCTGTTAGCAGGCCAATAAAATTGTTCAGACGCTTATTGGGGCTTACTACCCCATGCATGGCATCGTGCGCGGTAATGAAAAGGCCCGTGTACAGGTGCGTTTGCAGCAGAGCCAGCAAATACGGCCACGGCGTGCGCCAGTCGGGCTGGTAGAACGCCAGTGAAAACGTCAGTAGCCCGGCCCAGGCCACCAGAATCAGCGCGGCCATCAGTACCCCCTTCTGGCCCAGCGGTGCCGGCTTCACGCGGCGCACGGTTGCGTTGCTAGGGTGCTGAGTACTGACGGAAGGCATGATGCTCAATACGACGAAAACGTAAAAATAGCGGAGAAATAGCCGAAAACCGGGGCGGCTCTACAGGGCTAGCAACGAGTCGCGCACCTGCTCCATCTGCCACATGGGCGTGCTGGTAGCGCCGCATATCCCTACCGACTGGCCCGGCTCAAACCACGAGGAGCAGATTTCGTCTGCCTTGGATATGAAGTGCGTGGCGGGGTTTGTTTCCTTACACACCTGGTACAGTACCTTGCCATTGGAGCTTTTCGTGCCCGACACAAATACCACTTGGTCAAACTGAGCGGCAAACTTCCGCAGATCCTTGTCGCGGTTGCTTACTTGCCGGCAAATGGTATCGTTGGCATTTACTAGGTAGCCGCGCTGCTCCAACTCCTCTTTGATGCGGTAGAAGGAGTTGGTGCTTTTGGTGGTTTGGCTGTAGAGCGTGATGTTGGAAGGCAGCTCATGGAGCAGCAGCTCATCCAGGTTTTCAAATACCACGGCTTGGCCGCTGGTTTGACCTAGTAACCCACGCACCTCGGCGTGGCCGTGCTTGCCGTAAATAAATATTTTCTCCTTACGGTCGTAGCTGGTTTTGATGCGGTTCTGAAGCTTCAGCACGACGGGACAGGAGGCATCAATCAGGGTCAGGTTGTTTTCCATGGCCATCTGGTAGGTGCTCGGCGGCTCGCCGTGGGCCCGAATGAGCACGGCTTCGTCGCGTAGCAGAGCCAGCTGGTCGTAGTCGATGATGCGCAGGCCGCGCTGCTCCAGGCGCTCTACTTCTTCATCGTTGTGCACAATATCGCCGAGGCAATACAAATACCCCTGCTCCTCTAGCAGGTCTTCGGCCATCTGAATAGCATAGATCACGCCGAAGCAAAAGCCAGAATTGGGGTCGATACGGACGCTCAGGTGGTACGGCATAGCTAGCAGAGTAACTGTCGAGGTGGCCTGAAGGTTATAAGAAGCAGAAAATACGAAAAATGCGCCAGTATATGGCTCCGTCAAGAAGTTCGTTTGCGCACTTAACAACAGGGAATGCTATAAAGTTAAGGCATTGGCAAGGCAAAACTTGTAGTGCTGTGTTTCTTACTAGCGTTGAGCTTCCGAGAACGAAGTTACGAGTCCTGGCAGAACGCAAAACCGGGAAGCCAAACTGGCCCCCCGGTTGTAGAATGGCGCAAAACATACGGCGCAGCCCTACTTCCCAGATCTCCTGGTGCCAGTAGCTTTCTGCCCGCCTAGCTCGGGTGGTAGCTACCAAGCCCACTATCAGCCGCATACAGCCTAGAGCACCGCAGTATTTTTTTGGATTGCCGGTTTACTAGGTCTAGAACGAGCCGAAGGCCTTACGCTTTTCCAAGTCCTTAATCACCTTATCCTCCATAGGGCTGGCCCGCAGCACTTCCCGGTTGCGCCAGAAGGTAGCATCATAGCGATGCTTCATGGCGTGCTTCAGGTCGTTGTAGTTCACGCTGGTGGTTTTGTAGCCTTTTGCAGCTGGCTTATTGGTGTACTGGTAAAAGAACAGGTTGCCGCTGATTTCCGTTGTATCGGGCTTGCCGGCGCGATTTAGTACAATAGTATGCTCGGCCCGCACCGCCTGTACCCGGCTCAGAGAATCGGCCACGGGGCTGAAGTCGGTGGTCATCCGAAACGTTTGGGATGCCAGCGTAGTGCCCTCCAGCAACTGCATGCTCATCAGGTTTCCGATGGGCACGTTGGCTTCCAGGCGCCGCACCGCGGCCGAAGTAAAGTCGATATACAGCGTTCCAAATGGCGCCGATTCGTTCATATCCAGCCGCGGCGTATAGTCGATAACGGCGGTTTCCTGGCCTTTGTCCTGAATAACTTCGCGCAGATGAAACTTGAACTGCTTATCAGCCATTGGGCTTAGGGGCACGGCCAGCGTGCGGCGGCTGGGTTTGGGCTCAAACACCGGAATCAATCGCACGGCCGACGAGAAATTCGCCATATCAACGCCCATGTCATCCTCGGCCGTGCCGTAGCGGGCCTGCTCCAGCTTCCAGCCGCCTACTTGCCGGTTGGTGAAGCGCACATCATAAAAGGCGTCCAAAAACTCGGCGTAGCTGCCGTTGTGGCGCTGTTTCTGGCGGTAAAACGCCTTGCCATAGTATTCCTGGCGCTCGTGGCGGGCCAACTTAGCGTAGGCCCGCTGCACCAGTTCCATAGCCACTTGCTCGGGGTTCCGAACGCGTACTTCGGGCAGCGCCACGGTACTAGCCTTCAAGGTAACCGTAACCGGCGCGGTAGAACTGACCTCAAGCGTAACGGGGGCAAAGCCCAAGCTGACCACCACAATTTTCTGGGGCAGCTTGGCCACGCGCAGCGTGAACTCGCCGGCCTCATTGGTGGCCGTACCGGGTTCATTGCCGGGTGGGCCCACGCTGGCATACGGCACGGGGCGCTGCTGCTCATCAAGCACGCGGCCTTTCACCGTAATCTGCTGGGCCTGGATGGCCGTAGTAGTGGCTAAAGCCAGCGTCGTCAGGATTAAAGCTTGTTTCATGTGGTAGAAGGGAGATTCAGGGAAGCAGAAGCCAAATAGGAGGTGTAAGAAACGTCGAAACTGCGATTTTGATTGCAGACGGGGATGGCGAAGCTCCAGTACAGGTTCCGTGCCACAGGCTTAGCTCCTGCTTATTTTGGGAAGGATACTGACTAGCCCCCGAAAGCCGTGGAACCCCTAACCTGCTGCTATTGTGCGTTCTTGCCGCTGCCACCGCCGCCGCGCTGGGCACAAAAAAAGCTCCCTGAAGGAGCTTTTTAAAAAGCGGGCCGTTGCCCTATTATATCTGCGCCAGCTTCTGGGCTTCTTCCCCCGAGACATGGCCTCGGTCAAGCATAAAGGAGCGCACCAGCCCAAACGACTCCGTATCGAGGCCGGAGTTGGGGTGCTTGAGCAGGGTAGCCACCAGAAACTGACGGTCTTCGTCGACGTGCTGGCTAAGGCCCAAAAAGCTCGGCAGATTGCTTTCCACGCTCAGGCGTAGAAACCGGATTTCGGCGTTATCGGCGTCTAGCTTCACGGCCTGATCAAACTGCTTGGTGGCATTCTGCACGTACGTCAATTTATTGAACATTGAGGCGTCGCGGGCCCGGATGGCTTCGGCGGCGGCTTTGTACGCCAGCACCACGGCGTCCTGCTTGGTGTAGGCTGCCATTAACTGGTAGAACTTCTCGCCGGCTTCTTTGCTGGCAGCCGCCTGCTGGTATTGGCGGCGCAAATGCGTTATAGAATAGGGGTTTGCTTCGGTCGACACGAGGGTAATAAGAAACAGAATGAAGGAAAGGAACAGGAATTTCATGGGTGCCCGCTTTTACTACCTATTGCTAACGGTAAAAAGAACGGACGGGGAGCAAAATTCAAACCGAAATTTTGGCGTGAATCGTTACTGTTGCGCTAAGCAGCGCACTATATGTCTTGGCTCAGGAGGAGCTAGCGGAGGTTTGCGCCTACACGCGGGCTAGGCGGTAGCGGAAGTAAGAGCCCAGCAGCAGCAGCAGTTTGGTGTTATTCGGTACGCGCACCCGCTCGCCCAGAATGCGGTTGGCCGGCAGGTTCTTAATCTTATGAAAAAGCTTGAGATAATACACATACGCCAGATATACGCCCAGCCGGGCCGCCCGCGGCAGCTGCACAATACCCGCGTATCCGGCCTCAAAATCGGCCCGGATATCAGCTTCAATGGTGCGCTTCACCTCATCGGTGAACCGCTCGTACTGCACGCCGGGGAAATACACGCGGCCCCGCTCCTCGTAATCAGAGCGGATGTCGCGTAGGAAGTTGATTTTCTGGAAAGCCGAACCCAAGCGGCGGGCAGGCTCGCGCAGGTGGTTGAACAGGGCATCATCCCCTTCGCAGAAAATGCGCAAGCACATCAAGCCCACTACCTCCGCCGAGCCATAAATGTACTTCTCGTACAACGACTGGTTGTAGCTCCGGTCGTCGAGGTCCATTTCCATGCTATAGAGGAAGGCATCAATAAACTCCCGGTCAATACCGTACTGGTGTACTACATCCTGAAAGGCGTGCAGCACGGGGTTCAGGCTCAGCTTCAGATCTAGCGCCTCATAGGTCTGGCGCTTAAAGTCCGCGAACAAAGCGGCTTTGTCGTGGGCATGGAACGTGTCCACAATTTCGTCGGCCCAGCGCACGAAGCCATACACGGAGTACACGGGTAAGTGAAACCGCTGGTCGAGCGTACGAATGCCCAGCGTGAACGAGGTGCTGTAGCATTGGGTAATCAGCTTGCTACACGCCCGGCTGGTTTCGGTGAAGAGGGCAACGTGGTCCATTTTTCTGAGGGATTAAGTAAGAATAGCTGCCGGTGCCTGAGGGGTGGTGGGCCACCACTCGGTTGGCTACTTCCTGCTTAATTTTCTTTCTCGATTTCTTTTGCCACTACCTGCCCCGAGATGAGCGAAGGCGGCACGCCGGGGCCAGGTACGGTAAGCTGGCCTGTAAAATACAGATTACTTACCTTTTTGCTTTTGAGCGTGGGCTTGAGCACGGCAGTTTGGCGCAAGGTGTTAGCTAGTCCGTAGGCGTTGCCCTTGTAGCTGTTGTAGTCCTGCACAAAATCCTGGTGGGCATAGCTGCGCTTGTACACCACCGCATCCCGGATGCTGGTGCCGCAGTGGCGCTCCAGCCGGTCCAGTATCAGGTGGTAATAGTGCTCGCGCGTTTCCTCCGGGTCGGGCAAATCAGGGGCCACCGGAATCAGCAGAAACAGGTTTTCACTGCCTTCGGGCGCTACACTAGGGTCAGTTTGAGAAGGAGCCGACACGTAGAACAGCGGCCGGCTAGGCCACTTCGGGTTCTCATATATTTCCTCGGCGTGTAGGCTGAAATCTTCATCGAAGAACAGGTTGTGATGGCGCAGGTTAGGCAGCCGCTTGTTTATGCCAAGGTAAAACAGCAACGATGACGGCGCCATGGTGCGCGAGTTCCAGTAGGCTTCGTCATAGTTTCGCCACTCGGGGGCTAATAAGTGCTGCTCGGCGTGGTGGTAGTCGGCGCCGGCTACTACCACATCGGCGGGCCTAAACCCGGCGGCTGTTTGCACGCCGGTGGCGCTGCCTTTTTCTACCACAATCTGCTGCACAGGCACGTTGTATTCTATCTGCACGCCCTGCTCCTGGGCCAGTTGCACCATGCCTTCCACAATTTTGTGCATGCCGCCCATGGGGTACCACGTGCCCAGCGCCAGGTCGGCGTAGTTCATGAGCGAGTACAAGGCCGGCGTATTCTGGGAGGTAGCGCCCAGAAACAGAATCGGAAATTCCACGAGCTCCAGCAGGCGCGGATCCTTGAAAAACTTCCGCACGTGCTTGTGCATGCTTTTCAGGATGTCTAAACGCATGGCATCTACTAGCAGGCGCGGATCGGCAAACTCCAGCAACGAGCGGCCGGGCATGTGCACGAATTTGTTGATACCTACCTCGTATTTGTAAGCGGCCTGCCGCAGAAATTCATCGAGGCGAGCGGCACTACCGGGCTCATAGCGCTCAAACAAGGCCCGCAGCTCACTCATTTTAGCCGGAATATCAACGGCCTCCGGGCCCTTGAAAATCACTTGGTACGAGGGGTCCAGCCGCACTAAGTCGTAATAGTCCTCCACCTTTTTGCCGAAGCGGGCAAAATATTGCTCAAACACGCCCGGCATCCAGTACCAGCTCGGCCCCATGTCAAACGTGAAACCTTCCGCCTTAAATACTCGGGCCCGTCCGCCGGGACCTTCGTTTTTTTCCAGAATGGTAACGCGGTAGCCGCGCTGGGCCAATGAAGTAGCCGCTGCCAGCCCCGCAAAGCCGGCTCCGATAACGATAATATCCTTAGATGATGCGGAAGGTGCCAATAGTGCGTGTGATTGGGTGAGTGAAAACGATGCAAGCTACAATCCAGCAGACACTCCTAATTGTTTAGCTTCCGAAAGCTACTAGCCTGAATTTACTAGGTGGGTTGGCGCTCCAAAGTGGGGTAGCACCCAAAACAGACGGGCCGCGAACCACGCAGCCGAAGCTAAACGTAGTCCGCGGCCCGCTATACGCCCGGGGCGGGTCTGTACTCTCTCCCTATTCCCTACACGCCGGGGGCGTATGTCTTCAACGCTTGCTTGAGTTCTTTGCGAGCGATGTGGATACGGTTTTTCACGGTTCCAATCGGGATTTGCAGCTTTTCCGCAATTTCCAGGTACTTGTAACCGATGTAGTACATCATAAACGGAGTGCGATAATCGGCAGATAATCCGGCTATTGCTTCGTTGATGTCTGTTACTACGAAATCGGAGGTAGCACCGTTGTGTGTAATGTAATTTTCGTCGGTATTAAAATATTGAAAATACTCTGTGCTATCAATATTGCTGTTCCGCTTGGTTATTTTATTGTAGTTGTTAATGAAGGTGTTGCGCATGATGGTGTACAACCATGCCTTCAGGTTAGTGCCCGCCTTGAACTTGTCCTTGTTCAGCAACGCCTTCATTAACGTTTCCTGGACAAGGTCCTTGGCATCGTCAGCATCGCGGGTCAGGTTCATCGCCACGGGCTTTAGCGAGTAAGAAATCTTCTGTACTTGATTTGTGAATTCCAGAGAGGTCATGCTGTTTAGCTTTTCGTGGCAAAAAGTTAAACAAATATACGGGGGATTCTGAAAGTCGACGCACACATACTGATTTATTTTTTTTTATTCTGATTAACTCCCCGCTATGCCCTCAAAAACCAGCACAACGTGCTGTTAGTCAACGAATACCTAACAGATACTTTCCTTATACAGCGGGCTTTGCATGCTCCACTGTAGGTACGCAAAAGCCCGGCCCCCGGATGTTATCCTTTGGGCCGGGCTTGTGTTGTTGAACCGGGAGGTTGGAGCTTGATCAGGACCTAGCAGGCTTCCGCAACTGGCAAGGGCGCTGCCTTAAGCTCGTCGGCTATGGTCAGGAAATCGGTGATTAAGCGGAGTCGAACGGCATTATCCGGCAACTGCAAGCTCTCGGCCTGTGCCAGCGGCCCATACAAATACAAGGTCAGCCGAGGACATATTCCACTTAGTCTATTCACAAAATCCTGTACTTCATGGCGCTCCGGAACGGCGGTCATGCACGTCAGCACCGCGTACGGCTGATAGCTATTGTAAACGGCTTTCAGATCCTCGAGGGGCAGGCTCTGGCCCAAGTACAGCACGTGGTGCCCCCGGGAACGCAAGGCGTAGTTCATAAACAACAGAGCCAGCTCGTGCATTTCGCCCTCCGGCAGAAACATCACCCAGCGCCTGGCAGTAGCGGGCTGCACGGGGGGCAGTCCATCGGTGGCGGCCATCAGCTTTTGCCGGATCAGGTGCGTGACTAAGTGCTCCTGGGCTGGATTTACCGTGCCGGCCTGCCACATTACGCCTATGCGCTGTAAAAACGGATAGATAATGTGCAGCATCGTCTGCTCGAAGCCGCTGCGCTCCGTGGCCTGCTGAAAGATGTGGGTAAGCTTGAGCTCATCCATTTCCAGCATAGCGGCCAGCAGTCCGTTCACGTGCTGGCAGTAGGTGGTGGTTTCGTCGTCGCAGGAAATTACGGCCTTGGACAGCTCCTGCTCCGTGAGTTTAGCCACTTGCGAGATGCGGTAGCCGCGTCCGCATAGTGTAGCCACGTTCAGCAGCCGGCGCAGGTCGTCTTCGGAGTAGGTGCGGATGTTGGTAGCCGTGCGCACGGGCTGCAGAATGCCGTAGCGCTGTTCCCAGACGCGGATGGTGTGCGCCTTAATGCCCGAAAGCTGCTCCAGTTCACTGATAGAAAATTGTCCCACGATACTTGTACTAACTATTTAAACGGATGCGCCAGACCGCTGCCGAAGTACTCGTGTGGGAGCTGGCTTGCGGAGAGCCAACGCAAAGTATTTCGGCGACACCCACAGCAGCCCGAACTCTTCGGAGCCATCGCGGCCAGTCGTTTTATGATGAATTTTGTGGGCCATGTTCAAGGCCCGCAGATACGAGTTGCGCGACTTACGCCAGAAGCGCAGCCGGCCATGAATCAGCACATCGTGCACGAAAAAATAGAGCGTACCGTAGCTGGCAATCCCTACCCCCATCCAGAACCGGAAGTCCTTGGCAGCGGAGCCGTAAACGATGAGCAGCATGGAGAGCGACCCATAGAAAAGGAAAAAGAAATCGTTGCGCTCAAAGCGGTGCGGATGGCGCACGTGGTGCGAGCGGTGCAGAAACCACAACGGCCCGTGTAGCACAAAACGGTGCATGAACCAGGCCACTAATTCCATCCCAAGAAAGGTAGCCGTGGTAACGGCTACGGCTGCCAATGTCGTCATAGGGCTTAAACCGTTGGGCTCCCGAGAAGTTTGAAAGTGTAAAAGGAAGAAAGTTACTACTCTTTCCCGGACTCTGAACATGCAGTTTGCCCTGACTGTTACAAGCTGGGCACAAGAACAGCTGCCACCAGGTATTGGTAGCAGCTGTTGAAACAGGTTTGCGTACAGAAGGGACCTAGTTTTCCCAGGTAATTTTTTCTTTGCTTAAAAAGGCTGCAATACCCCGGCGGCAGTCATCGGAGCCACGGGCCTCAGCGTTCATGCGGGCGGCGTAGCGCAGGCTTTCTTCCAAGGGCATTTCCGGGATGCGGGCCAGCATTTCCTTGGTGGTTTCCATGCTTTGCGCCGAGTTTTCGGTGCATAAGCGCCTAGCAAACTCGTACACGTTTTTGGCCAGCTCAGCCTTGGGCACCAGGAAATTTATTAGGCCAAAGTCCAGAGCCATCTGCGCCGAAACTACGTCGCCGGTGAGCAGCAGCTGCTTGGTGCGGGCCTCCCCTATTTTGCGCAGCAGAAATACGCTCACAATAGCCGGCAGAAACCCAATTTTCACTTCTGTGTAGCCAAACTTGGCCTCCGGCACGGCAAACGCAAAGTCGCAGATGGTAGCCAGGCCGCAGCCCCCGGCCAGCGCGTGGCCTTGCACCTCCCCAATCACTACCTTCTTGAGGGTATAGATTTGGTGGAAGAGCTGCATGAGGTGAGTGGAATCGGCTAGGTTGTCGTTGTAGCCAAAGCCCTGCAATTCCTGAATGTAGGCCAAATCGGCTCCGGCACAGAATACTTCTCCGGCGGCACGTAGCACAATCACCTTGCAGGCCTCATCATCCTCGGCAAACTCGAACGCATGCTTTAGCTCGGTCACCATCTCGGCGCTTAGCGCATTGCGCTTTTCGGGCCGATTGAGCGTGATGTAACCGATGGAATCCTGCACCTCATAGCGAATGAAGCGAAGATCTTCCAGTTCCTGAGTGGGCATGTTTTCCATAGTCAGGGAGCGTTGCAAATCGGTGAAAGAAAAGCGCCGGGCGAACAGAGTACACCAACCGCCTTGAACGGGAGCTCGAAAGCTAAACGTAACAAATTACATGCTACTAATAAAGCCTATAGCGTAGGGAATGCGTGGTAAGTTTCGGCCAACACCCCGGGTGGCCCTACCTAGGGCTGCACCTGAACGGTAAAAGCACCTCGCATAGTCACGTCATGCGTCTGAAAACCAGCCTTCTGCAACATAGAATCCTGCCGAGCCACGTACCAACTTTTGCAGGATGAATCGAAAATAATAGGGGCCGAGTTGCCGAACACGGCAGCCAGCTCCGGCGGGCTTACGCGGGCATTACGGCGCAGCACAACCGCTTGAACACCAGGCAGCGGCTGGCGGGCACCGCTTAGGCGCCCGTTCACAAAGGCAATCCGCATGCCGCGCCAAGCAGTTAGCGTTAGGCCTGGCTCTGCTATCCGGGCTGGGATGGGGCTGCCGCGCCACCCCGACCGGTAGTTTACCTGCTGCGCATCGCGCTGAATGCTGCCGGGCACAATGCGGTACGTGCGCTCAGTTTCAGTAAGCGGTAATGAGTCAAGGGTAACCACTTCGGCCGCAGCTCCGTGCCAAAAGCCTACTACTGAGCGGCGCGGAATGCTATAAATAACCACACGCTTATCAGGAGCGAGCTGGTGAGCGGCCCATACCCGGCTGCCGGCAAATACGCCTAACAACGCACACGCCACACCCAGCCACGGCAGCTTCCGAACCCGGAAAAACACCAGCAACGCCAGAATTACGGCAAAAAGAAGCCAGACTTGCGGCGCCGTCACCTGAATTCCCGATACCAGAGCGCCCGGCATGAAGCGGCCAATGGAAAAGATGTATTCATTAAACAGCCAGACCATCTGCTCAAACAACCACGCCACGGCCTGCGGCAGCCACTCAAGCGCGGCAGCGGCTTGGCCGGAAATCAGACCTAGCACGGCCACTACCCCTTTCAGTACGAGCAACAGCAACCCCACGTACACGGCGCCGCTGGAGATGGGTACCGCTACCAGGTTAGAAAACAGAAAGCTGAGTGGAAACTGATGGAAATAAAATAGCCCCAGCGGAAACGTGGCCACCTGCGCCGCCAACGACAGCGCCGTGGCCTGCCATACATAGTCTAGCGCCGTGCCCAGCCACTGCCAGGCGTGTTGCACCGGTTTGGGCTGCCAGGGCCGCTGCTTATCCAGAAAATATTCCCGAGGCTGCAGCCTGGCCGCTATGCGGGGCTGCAGGTACACGATGCTGAGCACCGCCAGAAACGACAGCTGAAACCCAACGTCGCAGAGCAGGTAAGGGTCGTAGCAGAGTAGCACGAAGGCCGCTACGGCCAGCAGGTTGAACATGGAGGTTTGGCGGTTGCCGGCTCGGCCCACAATGATGAACGAGAACATAACGGCAGCTCGCAGTACTGAGGCGGAAAGCCCCGTGACAAACGCATAGCTCCAGATGGTAGCCAGCCCCAGCGCGGCAGCCACTAACCGGAACCAGGCACTACGTCGCCCAGGCACCAAACTCAATAGCCATGTAACGGCCCCAAACAATAAGCCCACCTGCAACCCCGATACCGCCATGATGTGCGTAGTGCCGGTGCTGGCATAGGCCTGCTTGGTTTCCTGATCTACCTCATCCTTAATGCCCAACACCAACGCTGAGGCCAGTGCGTATTCCCGCTTGGCGTGCACATATTCCCGAAATATTCCGTCTAGCACACGAGCCGCACGCATGGCCGTGGCCCGCAGGCGGCTCGGTGGGGCAAAGGCAATTTGCTGGTATTGATCGGGGTGAATAAACTGCTGGTGGTACACCTGATGATACTCCAGGTAGCGGCGGTAGTCGAACTCGCCGGGGTTCAGAGGCGGTTTACTAGGTGCCGGCGCGCCCCGAACCACCCATACCTCTCCATATTGCGGAGCTGCCACTCCTTCCTCGCGCGGAATGCTTACCCGAATACCGCCCTGCGCCGGCTGCCATTTGCCTGCCACCCGTACTGCCGACACGCGCACGGTGGTGGCATACGTAGCGGGTCGCGTCACGGTGTAGTCATCAACCACCGCCCGGTAAAACTCCACACGGCTCCCGAAACGATATAAGTGGTCAGGGGCGCGCTTTTCGGTGGCTTGTTGGGTTAGCGCCGCACCGGCCACGTATAGCGCTATAATGGCCACAAGTCCCGCGAAATCGGTAGGTGCCGGGCTCGGTTGCTTGGCTGCCCACAGTTGCACCCCGAAAAATAGTGCAGCCAGCCCTGCTACTGCCGGCCACACGTTGGGCAGGCTTTCTCCGAAATACAGATACGTCAGGATGCCGGCCATGAGCGGCAGCGTGAGCCGAACGAAGGCGTTAGGAGCCCATTTGATGACCATAAACCGATAGTGTAGCGTGGCTAGCTAGTTGCGTAGAAGCCGGCAGTATCGGGAGGCGAAGCGAGTAAAACAAGCTGAATAGTAAAAGCAAACCCTGCTCTCATCACTGAAAACAGGGCGTTAATATTGTGCGCTTTTGCCGGGGCCTCGGCAGGGTTCAGCTTCTAAACCAGCCTAGGGCCGCTTCCAAACCATGGTGTAGTGCTCGATGCCTGCTTCAGTGAACTGCTCGCCTACTTTCTCAAAGTTGTGCCGCTCATAGAAGCGTACGGCGGGCAGTTGCGCATTCAGATATACGGTGGCATGGGGGTAAGCAGCGTCTACATCCTGAAGCACGGCGGCCAGCAACGCAGCGCCAACCTGTTGATTGCGAAAGCCTTCTAGCACTGCAAAACGCTCCAACTTCACGCCCTTTTCCGTTACGCGCCACCGCGCCGTGCCACAAGGTGTTCCGTCGGTGGCCTGTGCCAAGTAGTGCGTAGCGTCGGTACGGTCATGGGCATCGTTTTCCAGGTCGGCGGGCACGTTTTGGCCAAGCACAAACACGGTTTTACGAATAGCCAGCGCCGCATCGAGTTCCGGCGCTTGTGGAGAAGAAATACGATGTACCTGCATGGGAGCTTTCGTCAGGGGGATGAGTTGGGCAGGGTTTTCTGCGGATTGGGTTTGGGCGAAAGTAGTAGATCCACTTGTTTCTGGCGGCTCCACCACGGCTAAAAAAACAGCCACCCGGTGGGTGGCTATTTTACTAGGTACTAGAGAGCGGCAAACCGCCGAGGGCTTATTGCTCCTCGTTCACGGGCAAAGCCTGCATGCCATCATTCTCGCGGCGGGCATCAGGGTGCTTGCCGGCGTCGTGGTTAGCTACCTCGTCCTGCCGACGGCGGTAGCTGGGCTGGTAGTCGCGCACGGGGCGGTTGCCTTGGTTGGCCTGCTCCTTCTGCTGCTGCACGTCAAATTGGTCGTAGGCCTGCACAATCTGCTTCACCAGGCGGTGGCGCACTACGTCCTCCGAGGTCATTTCCACAAACCCGATATCCTGCACATTGCGCAGAATATCCAGGGCCTGAATCAGACCGGATTTTTGCTTGGTGGGCAGGTCAATCTGGCTTCGGTCGCCGTTCACCATCACTTTAGCGTGCGGGCCCATCCGGGTCAGAAACATCTTTAGCTGGCTAGGCGTGGTATTCTGGGCCTCATCCAGCAGCACGAAAGCATTGTTGAGGGTTCGGCCGCGCATGTAGGCTAGGGGCGCAATTTCGATGGTCTTGTTCTCGAGGTAGAACTTGAACTTCTCGGGCGGCAGCATGTCCTCTAAGGCGTCGTAAATCGGGCGCAGATACGGGTCAACCTTTTCCTTCATATCGCCGGGCAAGAAACCGAGACTTTCGCCGGCTTCTACCACGGGGCGCGAGATGATGATTTTCTTGACCTCTTTGTTTTTAAGCGCCCGCACCGCCAACGCCACCGAAATGTAGGTTTTGCCTGTACCAGCCGGCCCCAGCGCAAACACTAGGTCGTGCTTTAGTACGGCATCTACCAGGCGCTGCTGGTTGACCGTTTTGGCTTTAATAACGCCGCCCTTCGCCCCAAACAAGATTACGTCGGGCGAAACTGCCAGAATCCGGTCCTGCTGATCTTCATCAGCCGAAGTCAGGTACTGGCTCACGGTTTTATCGGTGATTTGGCCATACTGGTGGTAGTGCTCCAGCAAGGCTGACAGGATTTCGTTGATGCGGCTAATCACGGCCGTTTGGCCTTGGATTTTGATTTCGTTACCGCGGGAAATGATTTTACTGCCCGGGAAGGCAGCTGCCAACTGGCGGATATTTTGATTGTCAGGACCCAGGAATTCAACCAGGGAGACGTTTTCGAGCGTGATGATTTTCTCGACCAAACTAGAGGGAATTAAAAAGCGGAAGGAGAAGAAAAGAAGTGGAAGGCCAGAGCCGTGGAGCCTTCTACAGGATAGAACAACAAAAATCAGATTATCGTTGCGGTACCTGTTTCGCGGCAAAACGCCTACTTTTGCCACCCCCGCAGGGGTCTTGGCAATAGTACGAATAACTCCGAATTTCCGGTCATGGGCTTGATTACGTTTCTGTCAGATTTTGGGTACCGCGACCATTACGTGGCGGCCGTGAAAGCCAAAATTCTGCAGCTAGGCCCGCAAGTACCCGTAATCGATATTACGCATGGTATTGAGCCGTTTAACATCGCGCATGCCGTGCACGTGCTGGGCTCAGTGTATCATGATTTTCCGGAGGACACGGTACACTTAATTGGCGTAAACGACCTAGGCGCTCCACGCGCCGCCTGGCATGCGGCCCGTTTCAAAGGCCACTATTTTGTGTCCGCCGACAACGGCATTCTACCTTTGCTGTGTGATGGTCCGCCCGAAGAATTCGTGAAGCTGGGCACTGAGCACACCGCAACCTCCTCTCCTACCCGCGACCTGCTGGCCCCCGCCGCCGTGCGCCTGGCTCTCGGCGACGAGCTAGCCGCCCTGGGCCCTGCTGCCACGGAAGTGTATCAGTTGCTGAACCGCCAATTGCGCCTGCAGGATAACCGCATTACCGGCCACGTGGTGCACGTGGATCATTACGGCAACCTCATTACCGATATCACGCGCACGGCAGTGGAAGTTATTGGCCGCAACCGGCCCTGCACCATTCACTTTGCCCGCGAAACGGTGCGCGAAATTCTGCCGCATTTTCAGTCTACCTCGCCTGGTGAGGCTGTGTGCATTTTCAACAGCCGCGACCAACTGTGCATTGGCATCAATCAAGGCAACGCTTCGGAGCTACTAGGTCTGCACTTCGACTCGCAGGTGGATGTGCGCTTTCCGCTGGAGGAAGCTTAGGTCTAACAATAGCTCAAACCTTCACTAGAGGCTTAAAAAAGCATTTTTTTCGTTCTGTTTATTTATTATGTTAAGTAAAACCTGACAGGATGACATGCTCTTAAGGCTACTTCTATCCCCTCATATTACTCACCACTTCCACACTTATTCATCCTATGCTCATCCGGATTGTGCGTATGACGTTTGCTCCCGAAAGGGTGGCGGAATTTCTTCAGATTTTTCGAGATTCTGAACACCAAATTCGGCAGATGCCGGGATGCCAGTTCCTGGAGTTGTGGCAAGATGCGGACATGCCCCACGTGTTCTGCACGCACAGCCACTGGGACTCAGCCGATTCCTTAAATGCCTACCGCCGCTCTGAGCTATTTGGGCAAGTGTGGCCCGCCACCAAAACCTTATTTGCGGCAGCGCCGGTGGCTTTCTCGGTGCACAAAGTGGAGCCCGCCACCATGCCCGCCGATCTGGGCTAGGCCCTGCCAGTTGCCAAACCTTCTACTGGCTTTAGGGCTTTGTACCCGTCAGCCATTACCGGTTGGCGGCCGTATGTGCCCTAGTACTTGCCTCACGCAGGCTAGCTTCCCTTTTTGCTGATGACTCCCGACTACTTCGAATTCTACGAGCTTCCCGAAACTTTCCGCCCCGACGAGGCCGCGCTCAAACGCCGCTACTACGCTCTGAGCCGCGAATATCACCCTGATTTTCATGCCACGGAGAGTCCCGAGCGTCAGCAGGAAATTCTACACCTAGCCACGCTCAACACCAACGCCTACCGCACCCTCTCCCACCCCGACCAGCGAATGGCCTATATTTTAGGTCGCCATGGCATGCTGGAAGAAGGAAAACAGGAGCTTCCCGCAGATTTTTTGATGGAAGTTATGGACCTGAATGAACAGCTCATGGAGCTGGAATTCGAGCCTGATGAGGCGGCAGTTGAACGCCTCGAAAATGAAGTCAACGCCCTGACGGACACGCTGGAAGCTGGCATTGAGCCGGTGCTGGCGGGCTACGAAGGATTACCCGTAGATGCCCGCCATCAGGCCCTGGAACAAGTGCGCACCTATTATTTGAAAAAGCGCTACCTGTTGCGCATTCGCGAAAGTCTGGCTAAGTTTGCATCCCGTTCCTGATCTACCGACAAGAACGGCTCGAAATGCCCAGATGGCGGAATCGGTAGACGCGTCGGTCTCAAACACCGATATCGAAAGATGTGCCGGTTCGACCCCGGCTCTGGGTACAATAAAAAGGCCTCTCTGCTAAGCAGAGAGGCCTTTTTATTGTATGGTCGTTCAGTAAGCTGCTGGGGCTATGACAACAAACCAGCTTGCTTGGCCGCACTGATTAGGGAAGGCGCATTCTTGATAGTGGCCACTACAAATCCTTTAGCTGAGTTCTTCAGTTCCTCCTTTTTTACCTCTCTCACCGATTCAATGGTAAAATCGCCCAGCGTTTTGAAGGCGTGTGTGAGGGCTTTGCGCTTCGGCCGTTCTGATTTTAGCTGCTCCAGTACCAGCGCCATTTGCACATGCATCTTCTCACGCCGCGACTCGAACACGGGTTCGGTGGCAATGTGGGGCTTGATGGCTTCAATAAGGTGCACCAACGGCAACAGCTTGCAGGCCGTGGAAACCAACGCCACATCAATGGTAGGCTGAGCGTACTTGTAATTGATAGCTCTTACTTTATTCCGAGCTGTAGTCCGCAACCCCGCGTGGCCGGTGCTAGCTGACTTATCCTCTTCAACGGTGGTAACCGGTTGGCTATTCTCACTCATGGTATATGCTATAAAATCTTATCTAAAATAGGCATTCCGAGACCTGATTACCTAGTGGCTGTTTTAAAATTGAGGTCTTGCTGGCGCTCCTAAAGCTATCCGGGGCATTATTCCCGCGGCGCGTTGGTGCTTGGCAAGTCCGGAAATCTGCTTTCCAGCAGCTGCTCAAACGTCTGGGAACGGTCGTTCAGGAAAATATCGTGGTGGAAGGTATCGAGTTTGAGCAGCAGGTAGAGTAATTGCTTGCGCTCGGCGGGCTCCAGCGTGCCGGCCACCATGTGGGCTACTTGCCCCATGCGTCCAAACAGCATAAACAGCACTTGCCGGCCTTTCTCCGTGATGGTAAGCAGCTTGCTGCGCCGGTCGGTGTCGTGGGCCTGCTCGGCTAGCAGGCCTTGCTTCAGGAGCCGCTTTAGTATCTCGGTGCCGGTGGGTTTTTCGTGAATGTTGCGCACTATCACTTCGGTTTTGCTGAGCGGCTGCTGCCCGTACACCGTAACCAGGTACGAGAAATCATCATAGGTCAGCAAGGGCGAGCCCTCCAGCGCCAACCGCATATAGGTGCGCGCATACCGATACATAAAGGTGATCAGCTTACTGATGCGCGACTCGTCGAACTCGGCTTGGTGGGCCGCGGTGCGGGTTACGGCCGTAGCATCGGGCACGGTGGCCGTGCGCGTGTGTAGCCACGCGGCAAATGCTGCCATATCATCCGCCGACCCACTGGTGGAATGTTGCGCCTCAAAAGCTTCGGCCAGATCTACTAGCTGACGGAAAAAGGCATAGTTCATATCGGGAAGGCAGGCTTAGAATACAATACCAAAAATAGTTTTAGTAATACGAAAACATACTAAAAAGCTATAGGTTTGCGATAATAAAATATCGTCATATTACCTCCACCTACCATGAGAGTACTTTACCTGCTGCTTTTGCTACTCAGCGCAACCAGTGCTATGGCCCAATCAACGGGCATCCTCACAGGGATTGTACGCGACCGAAAAACGCAGGAAGTAGTGCCGGGCGTTACGGTTGTGTTGGAAGGCACGGAGCTGGGCACCTCCTCCGATGCAGAGGGCCGCTACCGATTGGCTAATATCCCAACGGGCAGCTACAATGTAAGGGCTTCGTTTGTAGGATATGAGCCGTTGCTGCGGGCCAATGTGGTCATTACCTCCGGCAATGCATCCATTATTAACCTGGAGCTGAACAGCAGCAGCCAGCAGTTGAGCGAGGTACAGGTGGTAGGAAGCCGTGCCATCCGGGTGGCCACGGCCGAAACGCCCTTGTCGGTGCAGCGCATTAATACCGAGGAAATCAAGAGCAACCCCGGCGGCAACTTCGATATTTCGAAGGTGATTCAGACGCTGCCGGGTGTAGGCGGCGGTGGTACGGGCGGTACCTCGGGCTTCCGCAACGACATTATCATCCGGGGTGGCGCGCCCAACGAAAACGTGTACTACCTCGATGGCATTGAGGTACCGGTTATCAACCACTTCCAGACCCAGGGCTCCTCGGGCGGGCCCACGGGCATTCTAAACGTGTCGTTTATTGAAGATGTAACCCTGAGTTCCTCGGCCTTTGAGGCGCGCTACGATAACGCCTTATCGTCGGTGCTGCAGTTCCGGCAGCGCGACGGCAACCCCGACCGCGTGCAAGGCAATGTGCGCCTGAGCGGCACCGAGGTGGCAGCCACGCTGGAAGGACCACTAGCGAAGAACACCACCTTTCTGGCCTCGGCCCGGCGCTCCTACCTCCAGTTTCTGTTCAAAGCCATCGACCTGCCCATTCGGCCCAACTACTGGGATTTCCAGTACAAAGTCACTACCAAACTCTCGCCTAAAACCACCATTACCTCGCTGGGCCTGGGTGCCATCGACCATTTTGAGCTGGCCGTGCCCCGGAAAACTTCTCCCGACAAAGAATACACGCTGCGCTCCACGCCCACTATTGATCAGTGGAACTACACAGTGGGCCTAGCCTTGCGCCAGCTGCTGGAAAATGGCTACCTGAACGTGGCTCTCAGCCGCACCCAGCTCGACAACAAGCTCGACCAATTCGAGGACCGCACCACCACGGACGAATCGAGAAGGGTGCTGCTGACGCGCTCCGGCGAAACCGAAAACAAGCTACGCGTGGATGTGAACAAGGCCATAGGGCGTTGGCAGTATGCCTATGGAGTAGTGGGCCAGTACGTGCAGTACGACAGCCGTTTCTTCAACCGGGTGCGCAACGAGGTGCGCGACGCGCAGGGCAACCTGGTGTCGCCGCGCGTGGACGTGCGCTTCCAGACAGCTATTGACTTTGCACGCTTCGGAGCATTCGGGCAAGTAACCCGCACCCTGCTCCCCAACGACCGACTGACGCTGTCGGCGGGTTTGCGCACCGATGGCAACTCCTTCACGGAAGACGGTGGTAACCTGCTGCGCACCCTGTCTCCGCGTGTATCAGCTTCGTATGCCCTGGCTCAGCGCTGGAACCTGAACGCCTCCGTGGGCCGCTACTACAAAATTCCGCCTTCCACCATTCTTGGGTTCCGGGATGAGGCAGGTAACCCCGTTAATAAAGGCAGCCGCTACATCCGTTCCGACCACTACGTAGCCGGATTGGAGTTTCTGCCCACGGCCGCTACCCGTTTCACGCTCGAAGGCTTTTATAAGAAGTACAGCCACTACCCCATTTCCGTGCGTGATGGTATCTCGCTGGCCAACCTGGGCGGCGACTTTGCGGCCCTCGGCAACGAGGCTGTGAGCAGCACCGGCAAGGGTCGGGCATTTGGCGCGGAGCTGTTTTTCCAGCAGAAGCTCACCAAAAAGATCTTTGCGGTAACCTCACTCACGGCTTTCCGCTCAGAGTTTTCGGGCGCTACGGGGCAGTACCGGCCTTCCGCCTGGGACTCCCGGTTTCTAGCCTCAGCGCTGCTAGGTCGTAAATTCAACAAAGGCTGGGAGATGGGCTTCAAATATCGGTTTGCCGGCGGCTCGCCCTACACTCCTTTTGACCTCGAAGCCTCGCAGGCCAGCTACCTGGCCGTGGGCCGCGGCGTACTCGACTACTCGCAGCTGAACACGGTGCGCCTGGGCAGCTTCCAGCAGTTTGATTTCCGCCTCGATAAGAAGTTCAACTGGCGCCGCACCAGCATCGACCTGTTCCTGGATGTGCAGAACGCGTTTTTGCTGAAAAACCCCAGCCTGCCCAGCTACACCTTTCAGCGCACCGACGACAATACCGGCTTCATCACCACCGACGGCCAGCCTATCCGCCCCGACGGCTCCAATGCGGTTCCTACCCTTCTCCAAGACGACGACCCCACCGTTACGCCCACCATCGGCTTTATTCTGGAATTCTAGAAAACATAGGAGCAATATCTGGAGCGGAGGAGCCGCTTTTCAGAGGTTTGAGCTTACCAGGCACCTAGTAAACACAGCAGCGCCCTAGCTTCACGATAACTCGGAGGCTAGGGCGCTGTAGTGTTTACTAGGTGCTCTTACTGAATAAAGCCCGGACGAATCAGGTTTTCAAACGTGAAAATTTCGTCCCACTTGGCCTGGGTAAGCAGCTGGCGCTCTGTCACGGCAATATCATACACCGATTTGCCGGTTTTTAGAGCTTCTTTCGCAATTTCGGCGGAAGCTTCATAGCCGAGCACCGGGTTAAGCTGCGTCACGATGCCAATGCTATTGCGCACCATGTTCTCGGCGTGTTGGGCGTTGGCCGTGATGCCTACCACGCACTTATCCGTTAAGGTATGGCAGGCGTTGGTCATGTAGGAAATGGACGTGAACAGAGCAAAGGAAATCACGGGCTCCATTACATTCAGCTGCAACTGGCCAGCCTCGGCAGCCATCGTCACGGTAAGGTCGGCCCCGATAACGTAGAACGCGGTTTGGTTGACTACCTCGGGCACTACGGGATTGACTTTGCCAGGCATAATGCTGGAACCGGGCTGCAGGGGCGGCAAATTAATTTCAAACAAACCCGTGCGTGGGCCCGAAGAAAGCAGGCGCAAGTCGTTGCAAATTTTGGAGAGCTTCACGGCCGTGCGCTTCAGCACCCCGGAAAGCTGCACGTAGGCGCCGGTGTCGTAGGTAGCCTCAATCAAGTCGCCGGCCAGGCTGAGGTTGAGGCCGGTTACCTCGCGCAGATGCTTGGTTACCAGCTCAGCGTAGCCACTGGGGGCATTTACGCCGGTGCCAATGGCCGTGGCCCCCATGTTGATTTCGCTGATGAGGTTGCGGCTGTCCTCAATGCGCAGCAGCTCCTCGCGCAAGTTGGTAGCAAAGGCCTTAAACTCGTCGCCCATGCTCATGGGCACGGCGTCCTGGAGTTGGGTGCGGCCCATTTTCAGCACATTTCGGAACTCCTCCCCTTTCGCGGCAAAGGCGTCGGCCAGTTTGCCCAGGGCCTCGCTGTAGCCAATCAGCTTGTTGCTGAGCGCAATGCGAAACGCGGTGGGGTATGCATCGTTGGTAGACTGGGAGCAGTTGACGTGGTTATTGGGGTGGCAGAACTCGTAGTCGCCTTTGCGCTTGCCCATCAGCTCCAGGGCCACGTTGGCAATTACTTCGTTGGCGTTCATGTTCACGGATGTACCCGCGCCGCCCTGAATCATATCGGTCAGAAATTCATTGTCCAGCGCCCCGCTGGCTACCCGGTCGCAGGCCTGAATAATGGCTTCGGCAATATCGGGAGCTAGTACACCCAGGTCGCGGTTGGCCATGGCCGCGGCTTTCTTCACATAAGCAAGCGCCTGCACAAACAGCGGCTCCGATTTCAGCGGAATGCCCGTGATGGTGAAGTTTTCGATGGCCCGCAGCGTCTGGATGCCATAGTACACATTATCAGGAATGGCTCGCTCGCCAAGAAAATCGTGTTCAAGCCGGGTGGGAGCTTGCTCAAGGGTAGTCGCTTCCATAAAGAGGAATTGGGTGGAGTGAGAGGTCAAGGCCTACGTACGCAGCTGCGAAGGTAAAAGCTCAACTTTGAATGCAGCGGCTCTCCATCCAAGAGCACAACGTTAGCTCTTGACTACACTTACAGCAAACTTAACTAAGAGCCGCTCACTTGAAGCTTTAGCTGCACCTAGCCTCTTCCCAAAACAAAAGCGCCCTGCTCCAAAACAGAAGCAAGGCACTTTTATAGGTCAGATGCTCAACAAGTTAGAAGTTGTACGCCAGCCCGCCCGTTACGCCCGTAGACTTGCCTACGTTGCGGCCAGCCACATAGGTACTAGCCCCTACCACGAGCCCAAGCCCCTGGGCCAGCGGCCGAAATGCGCTTACCCCTACTCGCGTAAAATCGACCCGGGTAGCCGGAAAAAAATTATCGAAGCCGGGCTGCAGAATATCGGTGCCGTTGCTGCCTGACTTCTGAAAAGCGGCCCAGCCATCGATATAAAACTTGGGACCGGCATAGCCTACCTTAGTTTCGGCCACAAAGGCATTGGGTACCCTACCCCAGCGCACGCTGTAGCCTGCCTGCCCCGTGATAAATACGCCCGAAACAGTTTGTAAATGCGCAATACCGGACGTAGAAACCTTGGTGGCCTTGTTGCCGATGGCAATGATATACTCCAGGCCCTGCTCCGACTTATAGTTGCTGACCGGCGTGCTCACGCTCACTACCCCCATTAGGTTCAGGATACTGCTGCCCAGCTCCGTAGAATACGTTTTGAACTTAAGCAGGCCCGAAATGTCCTGTAACCCCTGACGCACATTGGTATAGCGCAGGTCTTGCACCACTCTGCTGTCCGCATTTCCTTCCGAACGGATATAAGGCAGGCTCAGTACCGCTTCTATTTTATCGGTGATGCCGTAGTTGGCATACACACTCACGGAGCGCACTTCGATGCGCTTGAAAATAGGCACCGCATCAATTTTCTCGGGCACCAGATACACACTTTCATACCACTCTTGGGTTGCCGAAACGGAAACCGAGCCGTGGTTTTTACCCGACATAAAGCCGCTGCTCAGGCTTTGGGCCCGGCCCGCCAAACAACTCAACAGAAGAAATGCCACGATGGGCGAGGAGTAAGTGTGCTTCATCGAATAAAAGAGGACGATTTCAAAAAAATTAACAATAGACCCACAGCCGTAAAACACAATTTGTGCTCTATTCTCAATTTAGGAAAATACGGTGGGTAATTGCTGCGCACATACGAAAGCAAATTGCGAATCGGTTTGTTTATGAGGCAAATCCAATGAACATTTGTTTTCGTTTGTACTTTGCCTCTATTCGGAGGCCTAGTCAAACTTTCCGCTAAAAGTACCGCTGGCGCATGAAAAAACTCTCTACTGCCTCTATTTACTTCTTCATCTCCGGTGTCCTGCTTTTCTCGGGCTGCGCCAAGGACACGGAGTCGGATGCTTCAATTGCCAGCGTAGCCGTAGCCAACGCAGACTTCCAGATGTTGGAAGATGCCGCGGTCCGGGGTGGAGTTGTCGAGACACTGTCCAATAAAAATCCAAATGATGCCGAAGGAAACTTCACCGTTTTTGCACCTACTAATGCGGCGTTTGCCCGCCTAGGGTTGCGCACCGCTTCTGACCTGAACGGCCTACAACCCTCCTTCCTCACGAATACCCTGCTTTATCACGTAAGCGGCGGAACGCTACCCGGCGCTGCCCTTACGCCGGGCCTAACTTCGGGCTCAGCCGCTGGCGTGAGCCGCCGCATACTGGGACGCAACGGCGTGCGCTACGTGAATGGCTCGCGCATACTGGCAACGGATGTAAAAGCCACCAACGGCACCATTCACCCCATTGACAAAGTGCTGCTGGCTACTAGTGGCGATATTGTGCAGTCGGCGGTAGCCCTGAAAGATGCGCAGGTGTTTACCACGCCGGAGCTAAGCTACCTAGTAGAAGCAGTGCTGTACACAGAACTGGCCGGGGCCCTCAAGGGCGCAGGGCCTTTCACCGTTTTCGCCCCTAGTGACCAGGCTTTCCGTGATTTAGGCACGTTGCTGCAGGTGCCATTGCTAGTACCCGCCGACATTCGTAAGCTGCCCAAAGAAACCGTTACGGCCGTGTTGCTCAACCATGTGCTGGTAGGCGGCAAGTTCACGCCCGAGCTACCCGAAAATACCGCCGTTACCCCGCTGGGTGGCACACCACTTTCCTTAGGTGCTTTCTCGAACGGAGTGCTAACCGTGCAGGGCAAGAGTAATGCGGCCCCTGCCCGCATGCTTATCCCGGATGTGCAATGCACCAATGGCATCGTGCACGTCATCGACCGCGTGTTGCTTCCTTAACTTAAGCCTCTTCGTTCAGCGTTATCTGCTAGCTTTTCATGATATCCGGCGCTTTTACACGTACTTCAGGCCTGAGCTTCGGGTTGGTATTTCAGCAGTTTCAAACCGGCCTTCGGGCGTGGTGGCAACTGTGGCTGCTGGCATGCTGGCTGGTGCTGCCCGGAGTGGCGCAGGCGCAGGCTATCAACAAGTACTCGCTGGAAGGCGAGTGGAAAGGCCCGTTAACGGTGCCCGGCGGCAGCTTGCCCATTCAGTTTATTGTAACGGAGCTGGCCAGCGGCAACCGGTTTGCCGTGCTCAATGTGCCGCTCCAGCGCATCGACCGGATTCCAACGGCTGTGGCGCAGAACGGCGACACGGTTATTTTTTACGCCGAGCAGGTAGGCTGCCAATTTAAAGGCCAGCGCTCCGCCGATGGCAAACAGCTAGTAGGAGTCTGGACCCAGCCGGGGTTTAAGGCCTCGCTTACCCTAGCCTTTGTGGCGCCGCCACCTAGTCCGCCGAAAACGTTTCGGTTTCCGCCGCCTTACCGGGTAGAGGAAGTTGTAGTCCCAAATTTGGTAGACAAGCTCAGCCTGAGCGGCACACTTACCATTCCGGCAGGGCAAGGCCCGTTTCCGGCCGTGGCGCTGCTTTCAGACTGGGGCCCACAAAACCAGGACGGGCAGGTTGGCAACTATAAGCTGCTGGGGGGCCTAGCCGACTACCTTACCCGCCGCGGCATAGCGGTGCTGCGCTTTCATGATCGGGGCGTGGAAAAATCAGGCGGGCAAGATGCCGCCGCCAGCCCCGATGACCGGGTGCATGATGCCCAGGCGGCTCTTGACTATATGCGCACGCAACCGCTGCTTGATACCCAGCACTTGGGCCTGATTGGGCACGGCGAAGGCGGCAATGTGGCGTTGCTAGCAGCTGCCCGGCCCAACCCACCTGCTTTTGTGGTAGCGCTGGCCGCCGCCGGACTATCGGGGTCCGAGGTGCTGGCCTCCCAACCCGCCCTGGGCTTCCCCGCTGCCATGGCCGATAGCGCGCTCCAAACGTTGGCGCGGCAGTATCAGCAAAACCAGACAGCCACCCAGCAACAGGTGGAGAAAATGCGAGCCGATGGAGCCAATGCCGCCCAGATTCAGATTTACCTGGATCAGCAACGCCTGCGCCAAAAAGCAGACGAGAAAAAGCGCCTGGATGCTCTGCAAAAGAAGCAACGGGCCATGGTAGAGCTAGTCCGCCAAAACCCCGACGACCAGGCCGCCCGCGCGGCAGTGGCCAAGGCACTGCGCCAAAACCTACCCAGCCTCCCCGACTCCATATATGCGGCTGGAGCCACCTGGCTGACCTCTACCTGGGCCCGCTCCTACCTGCGCTTTTACCCCCAACGCGAGCTAGAGGCCGTGCAATGCCCCGTTTTGCTGCTGCACGGCACCAATGACCTACAGATCAGCGCAAATGAAAACCTGCCGCTGCTGGAAAAAGGGCTTAAAAACAACCGCCAGGTACAGACTAGGCGCCTAGAGGGTATCAACCACTTGTTCCAAGGCTCGCCTACCGAGTGGCCGCTCATTGATGGGCAACCCTCGCCGGTTTTCTCCGCTGCCGGGCTGGATGCTATCCGTAACTGGATTCAGCAATTGGCGCCCCCTGTTAAGTAGAAGCAGGTCAAGCTAGCTAGTAAGTAGGTAGTAATATTTTGCTTCTTTATCCGCGCCTGATGAATGTAAGCCACTGTAAGAGCAGGACTTAAAAAAAGCTGGCACCCCACATAAGTGCAGAGTGCCAGTAATCGGTTACAGACGAAGGATACCCTACGCTACCTGAGCCAGCGGGCGAACCACTTCGGCATCCAGAATTTCAACAATAAAGCCATCCTGCGGAGAATACGTTTTGCGGTAGTGCACTACCAGCTGCCGGCCACGGGGCGAGGTTACGTGCGTGGTGCAAATGTCGCCGTAGGCTTTTTCCTTTTCCAGGAAGGGCTGCAGGCTTTGAATGGTATGCAGAAACTCCGCGGGTAGTAGTCCGTGTTGCTCCTGCAGTTTCACGGCACTGACGGGGTAAAGAAAACGCGTGTTGAAGAGAATCATGTAGTAGAATTTCAAGCCAGTTTGTGCTGGCCTGACAACACCTTTCTGGGGTGCTTAATTCCTGACTGCTTGCTATTTGACCTGCTTTTTACCTTTAGTAAAGTGAAAAGATACACCGTTGAAAAAACGCCTAGGTCGCTCCCTGCATTCAACCGCCATATTGCTGCAGAATGCCCGCTAACTCGTTGGCACGCGCTACATCACCCGTGTCGGCGGCGGCTACGTACAGGTGCTGCAGCGTGAACAGCTGCATCCCAATTTCCCGGTCGAATAACGCGGCATCGGGGCGGGAAGCATAGTAGGCCAGGTGCTGCGTGGTACGGGTAGTAAGCGTGTCCATGATTTCCTTGGCCCGCTCAGTTTCCCCTACGGCTACCAACGACGGGACCAGGTCGGGCGTGTAGGCATCGTAGGGCAGCGCGGCGTCGGGCAGCACGGTGAGGCATTTGTGCAGCACCTCTCGGGCACGGGGCAGGTTGCCAGCATCGGTGTAGGCGCGGGCCAGGCGGGCAAACTGCTGACGGTAAGGCGCTAGGCTGAAACGCTGATTTTCATCGTAATACACCTTAGGGTTGTCGAGGTTGCGGTAGCTGTATTTGCGCATTAGCGAGTCGTAGAGCAGGTCTTTCGCTACTACGCCTTCTTCCGGCAGCCGTATTGCTGTACTGCGTACGGCCGGCGCACGGCACGGCAGCAGGCGGCAGGCCAGGCCCTCTAGCTGCAGGTAGGCTTCTAACCCAAGGTAGTTGGCGGAGCTCACGGTATTAGCAAAATACACCGGCCGCTGCCAGTTGTTGGTGGCCAGCACATCCAGCAGCGCGAGGTTTTTCTTTTCCAGCGCGCCTTGGCTCACCTGCCACTCCATACGAGGCACTACCTGCCCCAGCCGCTCGGGCGGCACAATGCCACTGCGCCGCACAGCAGCGGTATCAATGGGCAGCACTAGCTTAGTGGAGGGGTACGACAGCAGGGTCTTCGAGCCGTCGCCATACGACACTTGAAGTAGCGGGCTGTTTTGAGACACGAGCTGCACAAACTCACGCACATTCAGCTCCTTTACGGCAGGGTTTTCCACGAAAGGCAGGTAGTCGTTGGTGCCTTGCCGGTACTGGGCCGTGCTGATGGACAAGGGTAGTGGCGCCGATTGGTAATTGCGCTGCCGCATCTGCTCCACATACCAGTCGGTATTGAGGTAGCCCGATACCATCACCCGAACATCGGGACGCACGCCTTCAACCTCCTGGGCGTACCAGAGCGGGAATGTGTCGTTGTCGCCTTCAGTGATGAGAATGGCGTTAGGGGCCAAGGTGTTCAGTACGTTTTTGGCATAGTCAATGGAGCTGAAGCGGCCGGTCCGGTCGTGGTCGTCCCAGCCTTCCAAGGCCATCAGGGCGGGTACTGCTAGGCCTAGCACCGAAACCAGCACCAACCGCAGCCGCGCTGATGCCACCAACCGCCCGAATGCGGCGTGCAGGGCCGGAACGCCTAGGCCAATCCAGATGCAAAAGGCCATGGTGGCCCCGGCAAAGGTGTAGTCTCGCTCACGGGGCTCCTGCGGCGGCTGATTGAGGTAGAACACAATGGCTAGGCCCGTAAGCGCAAACAGCAACGCCACCACCAGCGCCTGCCGGCTATTACGGCGCGCCTGCCACGCTAGCCCTACTACCCCCAGCAGAAACGGCAATCCCAATAGCGCATTGCGGCCGCGGTTTTCGGCTACGCTGGCTGGCACCGCCTGGTCAGAGTTCCAGGGCCAGAGCACGCCGGCGTGTTGTACGTCGCTTTCGCGGCCAATGAAATTCCAGCCGAAATAGCGCCAGAACATATGACCAAACTGGTACTGCCACATAAAGCGCAGGTTCTGCCCCATGGTGGGCTTGCGGCCCTCTTCCAGATCATCAACCCACTTGCGGTAGTTGCGCACCACGTCCGGGGTAGTACCCGCCGGACCGCTGTAAATGCGGGGTAGCAGCATCTTATCGGAAGCTTCATAGCGCAGTTCCGAGCGGTGGTCGGTGGCTTCGTAGCGGCCGTTTTGGCGGGTATAGCGCGGGGCGCCGTCTTCCTGCGCCGTGGGCTGGGCAAACACATGCGGCCCGTAGAGCAGGGGCCGGTCGCCGTACTGCTCGCGCCGCAAATAGCTCACGAACGACAGGACTTCGTTAGGCGCATTTTCGTTGATGGTAGGATTGAAGCTGCTGCGGATAGGCACAATCAGGTATGAGGAATAGCCAATCAGCACGAACACTAGGCCTAGCAACGCCGTGTGCAACCCCACGCGCCCCGACCGGTAAGCCGCCCGAAATGCAACTGCCAGCAACCCGCCAAACAGCAGCAGGAACAGTACTAGCCCCGAGTTATACGGCAACCCGAAGGTGTTCACGAAGAACACTTCACTAGCCCCCGCTAGCGTCGGAAGCCCCGGAATAATGCCCTCTAGCACCACCAGCACTAGCGCGCTGCCCACCAACAACGACACAGCAACCCCACGCCAATTAGGCTGCGCGGCGCGCCGGAAATACCACACCAGGCACAGCACCGGAATAGCCAGCAGATTCAGCAGATGCACCCCAATGCCCAGCCCGATAACGTAGGCAATGAGCAGCAGCCACCGGTCGGCACCGGCGTCATCGGCCCGCTTTTCCCACTGCAGCATCAGCCAAACTACCAGCGCCGTTCCGAAAGTTGATAAGGCGTACACCTCGGCTTCCACAGCATTAAACCAGAAGGAATCGGAGAAAGCAAACGCCAGTGCTCCCACTACCCCACTGCTGAGCACCAAGGCTGTTGCGCTACCAGGCTGAGGGCTTGAGGCGTGAAAGGGGCTAGTAAATACCAGTCGCTCAGCTAGGTGCGTGATGATACCAAACAGCAGGGCTACCGTAGCGGCGCTGGCCACGGCCGACACCATATTCACGAGCACTGCTACTTGCGTGGGCTCGCCTAGAGCCAGCAACGAGGCCAACCGCCCCAGCAATAAATACAGCGGCGCGCCCGGCGGATGCGGTACCAGCAACTTGTAGGCGCTGGCCGTAAACTCGCCACAATCCCAGAACGAAGCGGTGGGCTCCAGCGTGAGCCAATACACGCCCAACGAGAGCAAAAAAAGCCCCACGCCAAGCAGTTGTTTGAGGCGAGAATACGACATAAGCGCAGGTTTGAGGTGACAGAAAAAATGCATCCGGCGGCCCGGAATGACTTCCAGACTGCCGGATGCATTTTTTACCTCGGCCGTTGCCCAAGGCCCGAAACCTGTACACCACTAGGTCCTTGGGCAACTCAAACCTACAAGGTAAGCTCCACCGTTACGGCCGTAGAGCCGCCGGCATCATCATCTGTAACCAGCAGCAGCTCATAGCGGCTAGTGCCTACGCGACGGCGCACAGCTATGCTTTCTACTTTGCCCCGATACGGTTTGCCGCCGGGTAGCTCTAATTGGGCCAGCGTAACGGGCAGAACTTTGTTGCTTGATTCAGTTAGGCGCAGGATCCCTACAAACGAGCCCAACACGGCACCGTCCAGCACGGCATCCTGGGTGTCTTCTACAGAAGCCGTGACAAACAGCGTATTCTCAAACCAGGTAGCCCCCGAGAAACCGGCTGGCTTGCCATCAATCATGGGCAGTTCAAACAGTTGCTTCCGAATGGATGGCACCTGGGTTGTGCGGTGCTGGAGAAACTCAAAAGTGGCGACTAGGGGCAACCGGAACAGCAAGTTGCCTTTCGCTGAGCCTACCGTGCGCTGAAACATGAGTAACTCGGTAGCAGTAGCCGCTACGGCCTCCAGGTTCAGCACCACCCCGCCTGGCAGGTGCGTGCGCAGGGCGGCGTACAGCCCGCTCAAGCTTATAGGGTACACTGTTTCGGCACTGCCTGCCGCCTTAGGCAGCGGCACCCAGAAGCCCTGCTCCCGTGCCGCCGTGGCGCCCGAACCCAGCACCAGCAAGCCGGTTTCGCCTGTGGGTGTCGTTAGGGCGGTAAGGCATTCCAGGTCCAGCTTTAGCTCCTTCGGAATCCGACCACTGCTGAAATGCGCTGACTCAAAAAGCTGCGTATGCTGACCCGCCGCCAAAGTAGCCGCATTCAGTTGATACAGATACGGCGCATCATCTCCGATGACGTAGGCAATATTTCCGACGACCTCTACTCCGGAGGCCGAAGGCAAATTTGGTAACACGGCTTCATGACGAATAAGAGCGCGCATAGATTAAGGACGTTAGCTTAGGTTCCTGGGCGAAGTAGGCAGGCCTGCATAGCAGGCTTACTAGGTCTCACAGCCTAGCAAACCGCTTGCAGCGCTCAATCAACCTAGTCTTCGGATGGCTACTTTACAATCGTAAACTCTACGCGCCGATTCAGCTTTCGGGTTTCCTCTTTATCGTTGGAAGCGCGCGGCCGGCTTCCACCGTAGCCCACAGTACTGATGCGCGTTGCCGGTACGCCACGCGTAACGAGGTAGCGTTTTACCTCTGCAACCCGTTCCTCCGAGAGCTTCACGTTCAGGTCAGCGCGACCTTGGTTATCAGTGTGTCCTTCTAACCGGATGTTTACCGTGGGGTTGTCCTGCAGGGTACGGGCCAAGCGGTTCAGCTCGGTGTACGAAGCGGGCAGCAGCGTGTATTTGCCCTGCGCAAAAATAAGCGTCGGCAGCTCCAGGCTCGAGCCTACGGCGGCGGGCACCAGGGTCAATTCCAGCGTACGGGAGCCACTCATGGTAATGGTATCGGTGGCCGTTAGGTAGCCTACACGGCTGGCCAGCAGGCGGTAGCGGCCGGGCGGCAGCGTCATCTGGAAGTTGCCCCCTGACACATCAGTACGGGCAGTGGCATTGAACGCCAGGTCGTTGCCTAGCCGAATGGCCTTCACCTCAGTAGCCAGCGGTAGGCGGGTTTTGGCATCGAGCGTGCGTCCTGTGAGCAGCGTGCGGGGCGCGACGGAAGGGAGCACAACGGCGACTGGCGGAGGCGTGGCGGTATCCCGCACCACCGCTACCCCCGTCACGGTCCGGAACAGGTCAGCCGGGCCATTAGCCGTGCGCGACGAGGAATAGTAGGCTTGCTTGCCATCGGCGGTAAGGCTCAGGTAAGCATCGAAGCCCGGCCCGTTCATGGGGGCGCCCAGGTTGCGCGGTTCCGTCCAGCGGGTCCAGGTATCATCAAGGCGCTGACTCACAAAGATATCGGCGCTACCAAAACCAGCATGACCATAGGAGCTGAAGTACAACGTTTTGCCATCGGGCGCCAGCCACGGGGCAAAGTCGAAGCCCGGGGAGTTGATGACGTCGCCGAGGCTAGTTGGGTCGCTCCAGGTACCGTCGGCCAAGGGTCGGCTGATGTACAAGTCGTTGCCGCCCTGCGAATCGCCGCGCTCCAGGGAAAGCAGCAGAACCTGCTCATCGGGCGTCATGAAGAACGACGTGGCAGGACCAGCCGAGTAGTAATTGGCAATCGTCAGGGCCTCCGGGTGCGTGTTTTTAGCGCTGCCCGTACGCGCAGCACGGCTTACTCCTTCGTCGCGGAAAGAGCCGTCCCGCTCATAGCGTCCGCGCACCAGCAGGGTTTTGCCCTCGTTTGTAATGGCCATCACGCCGTTGTGCTGGGTAGTGTTTAGGGCATCGAGGCGGGTAGCCGGGCCCCAGGTACGGCCTTCGTCTGCTGACGAGGCTACCCAAATATCCCCCGACTCAGTGATGCCCTCGGTGTTGCCGGCATAGCGGGTGCGCACAAAGTATAGGTTGCGGCCATCGGGCGCTACCACGGGCTGTAGCTCATTGCCCATGGGGGTGTTGTGGTTGGATAGCGGAGCCGGCAAGCCAAAACCCAGTTGGGTATCATCAACGTTCAGGCGCAGCTTAAAGAGCTTCCATTGTTGGCTGGCCCGGTTCTGTACCCGCTGGCCTACGATGGGCGTACCGTTAAACTTATCAGCGGCGGCCAGGGAAACGCATTTATCGTTGCCGCGGCTCACTAATGTGTAGCTGCCAATCGGGCCCGATGGAATCAGTTTCCACTGCTGGTAGAAGCTGCCAGTCCAGGGGCGCTGCACCAGTGGGGCGTTTTCATCAGGCTTTTCCAGGGTAAGGCACTTGCCACTGTGGCGGGCCTCAATGCGGTAAAAATCACTACCCTTCGCAGCTGGCACAAACCGCCATTGCTGGCTATTAGCGTGGGTAAACTCCCACTGAATGGCAGTAGCGCCGGCTTCGGCCGAGGCATTGGTAATATCAAGCGAGCGGCCACTGCCCCGGGCTATAACCCCGTACCAGGCATTCTCATCGGGGATAAATGTACCCTGCGCCTGCAGGGGTTCAGCGGTAAATACTACAAGTGCTAACAACAGCAGCACCAATCGAAATAGCGGATTACTCATGCACGCGAAACAGATAGACGGGGCCGCAAGTTAGCCGAAATCTGCGCCTGCGCCTGCGCCTTAGCGCATCAAAAAGGCGCCGTCCTCCACAACGGGAGAACAGCGCCTTTTAGTACACGTAGCAGATAGCGTCCTAGCAGAGCGGTTAAGGAAAGCCACTAGTTATTGTTTATATACTTAAAGCGAACAAAACGGTCGTTTTCATAAATAGCGGTAAAGTGTCCACCCGCTGATTTGCGCTCCGGCTTGCGCTCAACCGGCTTGGCCTGTGCTACAGGTGCCGTAGGTACGGATGGATACGCGCCGGGCGCCATACCGGGGACATGGCAGATGAAGGAGAGGATTTTGGAGGGCATGGTGTGTTTCCCGTTAGTGTTTAGAGATTTAGACATGAGCTGCGGTGTGATTTGAAGGGAAAAATCTGTACTCAGGCAAGACAACTAAACAATAAAAAGGCGGTACTATAAAGATATTGCCATTTCATTGAACGATGCTAAGGTATATTTTTTCTTTCTAAAATGTAAATAAGTAGCAGCCCTTATTTTTATATCCGTACCAGTACGGATATAAACCACGTAATCCTTGTCTGCTGCCTGCTAGGCCCTTAAACTCCCTGGTTGCACATTGCGGACACGCGCAAAAGTGCCTAAATTTGATTTTTAGGCACTTTCTTCTCTATAAACAGGTATCAGGTAGCGCCAGGGCACCGCTCTGATTTCAGGTTTGCCTACTCTTCTCTGCTCTTACACCTTACCTGCTTGTGGGAGTAGCATGCGTCCTTTCCTTCCTGCTCCCAAGTGCTTACCCGCTATGTACCTGCTGCACCTTATAACTATGGCTATTTTCTGGTACAATTTTGAGCCGATCCCTCCTTACGGAATAAGCTTATTGCGCATAGCATACTGAATCAAGCCAACCACCGACTTGGAGTTGGTTTTGGTAAATAGGTTACGCCGGTGGGTTTCTACCGTTCGCTCACTAATGAACAGCTCATTGGCAATGGCTTGGTTGGAATACTCACGGGCAATAAGGCGCAGAATTTCCCGCTCCCGGCTGGTGAGCTCGGCGGCCCTAGTAGCTGCATCCAGTGCGTTGGGTATCTGGATGTTTTGCAGGAGCGTGGCCGCCACTTCCGGACTAAAATAGTTGTGGCCAGCCGCAACCTGCCGGATAGCCTCGCTTAGCTCAGCCTGGGTAGCGGTTTTGAGCACGTAGCCTGAGCCACCAGCCTCCAGTACATCGGCAACGGTGGCGTGGTCATGAAACATACTCAGAATCAGCACCCTGATATGGGGCCAGGAGGTTCGGATGGCACGGGCCAGCTCTACCCCCGACATTTCCGGCATGTTCAAATCCAGCACGGCCACCTGCACTTCCGGATGCTCAGCGAGAAGGCGTAAGGCCTCCGCTCCCCCGTGCGCCTGGGCCACTACCCGTAAATCGGTGGCTGGGCGCAGCATATTCTTCAGCCCTTCCACTACCACCGGATGATCATCAACCAGCATAAGCGGAATCACGTGCTTTTCAGGTGTGGGTGCAGCCATACAATGGAACAACGTTACGCTAACTGCCGAGCGGGTGGAAGGCAGCTGATTCCTACTCGAGAAAGGTAGTCTAATGTGCTTGGATTATCAATATAAAAAATATCATATATACAGTCAAATATTCACCCTTTCCCAAATTATCAAGGCTAGTGGTCTACTTCCTGAGTTTTTTCTACAAACTACCTTTCCGCCAAGGGTTTAGCCTATTACCATACCTAGTACCTGCTGGGCACTACGCAAAGAAGCCTCTTCTGCTTTCTGCAACCTACTAGGCCCACAAAAAGCAGAAGAGGCTCCCGGTAGAGCTGCCCGTTTTATTTCAGCCCAAACTTGCCCCGGAATTTGTCGCGCAGATAAGTTTGCTTGGTATCGAGGCCAAAGGAACGGCCATCAATCCAGGCGCGGGTTACGTCGTTGGTGCGCATATCCAGCAGGTCGCCACGGCTTACCACCAGGGTTGCGCTTTTGCCGGCTTCCAGAGAGCCATAGTCTTTCTCGACCCCCAGGATGCGAGCGGGGCTTAGCGTTATGGCCTCTAGGGCCTGCTCTTTGGTAAGGCCGTAGCCCGCAGCGGTTCCGGCAATAAAGGCCAAATTACGGGCACCCGAGGTTTCCTGCGAGCCTTCATAATCCAGGCAGAAGCGCACTCCGGCCTGCTGGAGCATACTGGGCAGGCGGTAAGGCTGGTCGTAGTCGTCGCCTTCACGGCGGGGCAGCGCATGAATTCGCGACAACACCACTGCTACGTCGTTTTGCTTCAGGAAGTCCAGCATCATCCAGGCGTCGCGGGCGCCCACTACCGTTACCTTCTGCACGCCCAGGCGCTTGGCAAAGCGCACCGACTCCAGCAGTTCCTTGCCGTAGTCGGCGTGGATGAAGAGGGTCTTGGTGCCATCAAAGAGGCCGGCCAAGGAAGTCAGGCGCAGGTTTTCTTTGCGGCTGGCGGGCTGTTGACGATACGCACTGGCCTCTGTGAGCAAGCTTTCCAGTTGGCGCAGCTGTTCCTGGCGGGCTTTTTCGCGCCGCTCTAGTACCTGTGCGTCCTCGTTGGGATTGGTTTTGATTATCATGGCGGGCCAGTTCAGGTGCAGGCCATCATCGGCTTTTACCTGCGCATCCTGCCAGTTCCAGGCATCGAGCTGCACCACGCTGCTCTGCCCCGACAGAATACCGCCCCTAGGCGTTACCTGGGTCAGCAGCACGCCGTTGGTGCGCACCGTCGGGATAATGTCGGAGTCGGTGTTGTAGGCAATGATGCTGCGTACGTTGGGGTTAAAATCGCCCACTTCGCGCGCATCTACGGTTGCCCTGATGGATTCCACCTCGGTGAGGCCTAGTGTGGAGTTGGGCAGAATCAGGCCGGGGTAGATTTCCTGACCCTTCACGTCAATCACCTCGAAAGCAGCGCGGTCCTGACTGAAGCCGCTTTGCGCGCCGGCGTAGGTAATGCGGCCTTTATCGAAAGCTACGGCGGCGTTGGGCACCACCGTGCCGTTGCCTACGTGCAGCGTGCCCCCGAGCAGCAGCACGGGCTTGCTCTGGGGTGGAGCTGGCGCCGGTACCTGGGCCAGCGCGGGCGTAGCCGCGAGCAAGGCCAGGGAAAAAAGTATATGTTTCATGGAGTTGATGTCGTTGTACTGATAGAAAGCCGCTCTAGCCTGAGCTAGTACCCGAACCGGTTACTGATCCAGCTCTTTCTCCTGGCCCACAGTGTCGCAGTGGAAGTGCTTGTTGGGGCGCGCTGAGGGCATTTGCGTAGCGGCGCCTCCTTTTTTAGCTTCCAGCATCTTCTGCACAATGCGCAGGCGCTCCTTTTCCATCTGCTGGCGCAGCTGCTGGTCGGTTTCCAGACTGAACATTTCACGGCCATCCACGAAGGTGCGCTCGGCGCGGGCGTAAATGCTCAGGGGGTGGTCGGTCCAGAGCACTACGTCGGCATCTTTCCCTTCCTTAATGCTGCCCATGTTTTTATCGAGGTGCAGCATTTTAGCCGGATTAATGGTGACAAGCTTCAGGGCTTCTTCTTCTGAGAGCTTGCTGTACTTCACCATTTTGGCCGCTTCCTGGTTGAGGCGGCGGCTCATTTCGGCATCATCGGAGTTGATGGCCACGTTCAGCCCTACATCGTGCATGATGCCCGCGTTGTACGGTATGGCATCACGTACCTCGTTTTTATACGCCCACCAGTCGGAGAACGTGCTGGCGTTAATGCCGCGCTGCTTCATCTTGTCGGCTACTTTATAGCCTTCCAGAATGTGCGTGAAGGTGTTGATCTGGAAGCCCATCCGGTCGGCTACGTTCATCAGCATGTTGATTTCTGACTGCACGTAGCTGTGGCAGGTAATAAAGCGCTGCTTGTTCAGGATTTCTACCAGCGCCTCCAGCTCCAGGTCGCGGCGCGGGGCCTCCCCTTTCTTCTGCTTAGCCTTGCTGAGTTTGTTCCAGGATTTCCACTCTTGCTCGTATTCCTTTGCCCGCGTGAAGGCATCCACGAACACCTGCTCCGTGCCCATGCGCGTCTGCGGGAAGCGCACCACGTTGGCTTCGCCCCAGTTGCTTTGCTTTACATTTTCACCTAGGGCAAACTTAATAAAGCCGGGGGCACCCTGAATTTTCATCTGCTCCGGTGTCATGCCCCAGCGCATTTTTACCAGCGCCGACTGGCCACCAATGGGGTTGGCGGAACCGTGCAACAATTGGGCAGCCACTACACCGCCGGCCAGGTCGCGGTACACGTCCACATCCTCGGGGTCTACTACATCACTGATACTTACCTCCGAGGTAACGGACTGCGTGCCTTCGTTTACGCCGCCGGAAATGGCAATGTGCGAGTGCTCATCGATAATACCGGGCGTGAGGTGCTTGCCGGTACCATCAATGCTGCGGCCACCGCTGGGCACCGAGAGGTTGCGGCCCACTTTCACTATTTTACCGTTTTGCAGCAGCACATCGGTATTTTCGAGCTTACCGGCGGCCTCACTGGTCCAGACGGTAGTGTTTTTAATCAGTACGGTTTGCTGCGTGGGCACCTCCGGGCGGCCGTAGGCTACAAACGGGTACTGCACGGCACCGAGTTGCGGCACCTGTGGCGCTTTGGCAGAGTCGCGGCGGGCAACTTTGCTCGCTTCTTCGAGGCGGCGGGCGCTCCATTTCACGGCCGTAGCATCGGGCAGTTGGCCGTCGCCCTGGAAGATGCGCGTTTCGGGCGTGTAGTAGCCGCTCAGCCGAATAGCGCCGCTGCCTTTAGTTTTGGGGTTTGGGTTGAACACGAGGGTAGCAAGCTCACCGTTCACGGTAAGTGTGCCTTTCACCGTATCGGCGGGAGCTTTTACTATTTTCAGCTCTGGCGCTTCGGGCTTGCCGGCCAGCAACAGCTTCATTTCAGGCTGGCTAGCTACCTGCAAGGTGTACACCCCACGGTAATCAGCGGGCAGCGTACTGAGCTGGTACCGCTCGCCTTGCACCCAGTTATCAAGCAGCACGTTGTCTTCGGCCAAGAGGCGGGCCGAGCACACCAGAAAGTTGGCTTCCATGCCTGGCTTGAGCGCTCCTACCCTGTCCTGCACCTTTACCAGCGCGGCGGGGGTAGCGGTGAGGGCCTGCAACGCCTGCTCCTCGCTGAGGCCGTACTGTACGGCTTTGCGCAGGTTGGGTAGAAACTTCTTTTTGTCTTTGAGGTCGGCGGCGGAAAGCGCGAACGGGATGCCGGCTTTGGCCAGCATGGCCGCATTGGCGGGCGCCATTTCCCAGTGCTTCAGCTCCTGCAACGAGACGCGCGCGGCATCATACACGTCGTCTACCTGGTAGGCATCGGGGAAGTTGAGGGTCAGGATGAGCGGGGCTTTGGTGGCCTGAATGTCGGCTATGCGCTGGTATTCGTCGCCTTGGCCTTTGATGATGTACTGCACCCCAAACTCATCGCCGAGCTTATCGGCCCGCAGCGCGTTCAGCTTGTCGCGCACTTCAAAAATAGCGGGCAGACTGCGCTGCTGATTCAGAGCCCTGAGCGACAAATTCTGCTCGCGGGTGGGGTTGCGCTGGTTCCAAGCGGCATCGAGGTAGCTCTGGCGAAGTAGGGCAATGCTGCCCATCAGAGAAGCTGGATAATCCTGCGTGCTGCTACCCTTCTCGAAGCTGTAAGCCGATGCAGCGCGGTCTTGGAGCAGCACTTCACTTTCGCGGCGACTGGTGTTCAGGCTCACCAACGCGGCCGTGCCGCGGGCAATACCATCGGGCTGGTGCGTGAGTACGGCCCCGAAGCCCAGCTTGCGGTACACATCGGCCTGCTCGGCATTTACCTTAAATAGCTCAGCGGCACTGGCCTCCGGATGAATGGCCTGGTTCCAGTCGTAGGCGCCGGCTTTCTGGCTTTCCATCTGCGGCCCTGCTCGGCGGCCTGAGCGCTCCGGTGCTTTCACCTCGGGCACCCCGTAGCTGGCATACAAATCCACGAAGCCTGGGTAAATAAAGCGGCCTTTTAGGTCCTGCACCACCGCGCCGGCCGGAATCTTCACCTTGGTACCCACGGCTTCTACTTTGCCATCCCGAATCAGCAGCGTGGCGTCCTGCAGGCGGGTTTTGTAATCGACAAAAATGGTGGCGTGGGTGAAGGCGTATACGCCTGGCCGCTGGTCGTAGACACCGTTGCGGGGGAACGTAGCCGGCTGCTGGGCCTGGGCCGCCGTGAGGCTGCCGGCCAACAAACTGCCAGCCAGCCCCAGCCGGCGAAGATCAATGTGCATGTGGTAGAAGTTGTGGAATAGAAAGAAAGTTGCGTGAACCAGCAGATGAAGCTGCTGCGGGGAAAGAAGCACTTTGGCAACCGGAGTTGCACGAGCTCAGTATGCTAAAAAGAAAACTCAACTTATCACCAAAACCGATAACTCCCACCTTATTATGCGCAAAGGCACTCAAGTAACCTGGAAGTATGGTACCGGCACGGCTACCGGCAAAATTGAAGAAACGCACAAGGAGTCCGTAACGCGCAAGCTGCAGGGCGCCGAAATCACTAGGCATGGCACCGCCGACAACCCCGCGTACCTGATTGTGCAGGAAAATGGAGACAAAGTTCTGAAGCTGCAGAGCGAGGTGAAGGCCGCTAAATAGGACTATGTACTAGGGTGTTTTATCCCAGCAACCGCTTCCCTGTACAGGCAAAGAAAAAGCCCCACCGAGGTTTCAGTGGGGCTTTGACCTAGTAGCCTGAGGCTACATTATGCATTTTTGGGGTCGGGCTCAATGAAGGCCTGCTCTTCCATTTCGGTGGGCACTACCACAATGCCTTGCTGCAACTTGGAGTTGCGCTTGCCATAGATGAAGTACACAATAAAGCCGAGCACCATCCAGCCCATAGCTACCTTCAGCGTGAATTCGTCGAGGGCAGCAATCATGCCCAGGCACACCACCATACCCATAATCGGTACGAAGGGGAACGAAGGATTAGATAGCGGCGCGCGGAACGGACGAGGCTGTGCGGGGTCAGACTTGCGCATGATCCAAACACCGGCCGATACCAACACGAAGGCCAGCAGCGTACCAAACGAGGTCAGGTCGCCGGCCAATGAACCGGGTACGAAGGCGGCAAAAGCACCTACAAATACCAGCAGCGCCAAGTTCGACTTATAGGGAGTGCGGAACTTGGGGTGCAGCTCAGAAAACGCTTTCGGCATCAGGCCGTCCTTCGCCATCGAGAAGAACACGCGGCTCTGGCCCATCAGCATTACCAGAATTACCGAGGAGAAGCCCAGCAGAATAGCCATGGTTACGGCCGTACCCAACCACTCATAGCCGGGCATGTGCGCCTTAATAGCGTAGGTTACCGAAGCCTCGCCGCCCTTCGCAGGGTCAGCGAATTCGCGCCAGTTGGCAACGCCCGTCAGCACGTGCCCGAACAGGATATACAGAACGGTACACACGGCCAGCGAGCCTAGGATACCGATGGGCATGTCGCGCTTCGGGTTCTTGGCTTCCTGTGCCGCGGTGCTTACTGCATCAAAGCCGATGAAGGCAAAGAACACAATGGCCGCGCCACCCAGAATACCACCCCAGCCGTGCTTGTTCCAGCCCGTGTACTCGCGTACTACTGCGCCCGCCGCGTTTTTAACCGGCTCGGCGTTTTCAGGAATCAGATACGGCTCGTGGTTGGCGGGGTTGATAAACTGCCAGCCTACCGCGATGAACACCAGCACGATAGCCACTTTCAGAAACACAACCACAGCGTTGAACATGGCCGACTCCTGCGTGCCTTTGATCAGCAGCAACGACAGGGCAATGATGATGAGCAGCGCAGGCAGGTTGATGATGCCGCTGTGCATAACGCCATCAACGGCCGCACTTTCGAAGGGTGAGTGGCTGAGCTCGTAGGATATCGGCGATATATGAAACGCCTCTAAGAGCTTGTTCAGGTATTCGCTCCAGGCAATACTTACCGTAGCGGCCCCTAGGGCATATTCCATAATCAAAGCCCATCCAATTACCCAGGCTACAAACTCACCCATGGTGGTGTAGGCATAGGTGTACGCCGAGCCGGCAATCGGAATCATGGCGGCGAATTCGGCGTAGCACAGGCCCGCGAAAGCACAGCCAATGGCGGCCACAATGAAGGCCAGCGTTACGCCCGGGCCCGAGGCCTGAGCTGCCGCCGCAGCCGTCCGCACGAACAAGCCGGCACCAATAATGGCCCCGACGCCCAGCGCCACTAAGTTGCCTGCACCCAAGGTACGCTTCAGCGAGCCCTCTCCGGTGGAGTTGGCTTCACCCAGCAGCTGGGCCAGCGGTTTTTTGGCGAAAATATTTGCCATACAGGTTAATGAGAGAAGAGAAAAGGTGAGATGGGGATTATGAAATTTGCAAAAAAAGCCGCCTGCAAGCAGCTACGTGGGCCGAATATAGCCCTTTCTCCGGACAGCTGAACTTGAAACGAATCCTGAGTGGATGATTTTCGGCGTCGGAGTAAACTCTCCGCTGCCTTCCTCCCCTACCTGCTACGGTAACTTCGCCCAAAGACTCTTGCCACGGGAAAAAGATGCTTGCTCGGCTAGCCCCTTTTATTTTAGTAGCCGCTGCAACCACTGCCCAACGCATAGCCACTCCCCCAACCCACATAACTTACTGTACGCGTACTACCTAGTACATTACTAGGCTTAAAACTCAGCGTACCCTGTTAAAAAGGCACTGCTCCCGAGCATGATTGCAAGCACTACCGGCCCCACCTGCGGTGCAAGGCTTGCTAGTTCAAGGCAAAAAACTCATTGGTTGCAAGTACTAGGTCCCCTGTAAGCTGAAACCCAGCATCTCTAGGGCTTTTGTGCATACGTGGGGCTAGTGAGGTACCCATTTACTGTATTAGCGCTGAAGCTCTTTCCTCTGATGATGCGGTAGTTTGCTAGCTCCCGTTGTGGCAGCAACCTCACAGCTCAGGCGGTGCCATACTGAAACAGTGTAGTATGTGGGACATGCTGCAGCTACCTTCCTACGGCTGCGGACTGCCAATTTGCCACAGATAGGCCCGATACCATACAAAAGGAACTACACTTGCTTATATTTGAAAATATGCGCCTCGGCAACAGCTCAGCCTACTGAGGAGCATCCACCACATCCAACACCCCATGAGTCCTCTGCCCAGTAGTACCAGTTCGGTACAAATTCAGCAGTTCTACGACAAAGGCCTGGCCCACGCGAGCTACGCCATCCGCAGCGGCCGGCAAGTAGCCATCATCGACCCGGCTCGCGACCCGCAACCCTACTACGACTTCGCCGACGAGCACGAAGCCCGGGTTATCGCCGTAATTGAAACCCACCCCCACGCCGACTTCGTGAGCAGCCACCTGGAAATTGCCCAGGAAACCGGCGCTACTATTTATGTCAGCAAGCTGGTGAAGGCCAGCTATCCGCACCAGCCTTTTGACGATGGTCAGCGCATCGCCCTGGGTGTTGTGGAGCTGCACGCCCTTAACACCCCCGGCCACTCTCCTGATTCCATCAGTATTCTGCTTATAGATGAGCTAGGCCAAACCCGCGCTGTATTCACGGGCGACACCTTATTTGTGGGCGACGTGGGCCGCCCCGACCTGCGCGAAGCGGATATTGTAGGTGGCCACAGCCGCGAGGAGCTGGCAGCGCAACTCTACCGCAGCACCCGCCAAAAGCTGATGACCCTGCCCGCCGCCACCCGCGTATATCCGGCCCACGGCCCCGGCTCGCTCTGCGGCAAAACCACCAGCACCGACCTGGATAGCTCCATCGGCAAGGAAGTCCGTACGAACTATGCTCTGCAGCCCATGTCGGAGGAGGAGTTTATAAAAGTACTCTTAGAAGATCAGCCGTTCATGCCCAAGTACTTCGGGCACGATGTGGTGCTGAACAAGCAGGGCGCCTTGCCCTTTGAGGATAGCGTACGGGCCGTGCCACGCCTGGCCTCCGATACTGGGCTGGAGCCCGGCGTAGTGATAATAGATACCCGCCCCGCCAACGAGTTTCGGGCGGGCCACCTGCCGGGCGCTATCAACCTGATGGATGGCGGCAAGTTTGAGACGTGGCTGGGCTCTATTGTAGGCCCACAGGAGCCGTTTTACCTAATTGCCGATTCGCAGCTCGCGCTGGATAGCATCATCCGGAAAACGGCCAAAATCGGCTACGAAGGCGGCATCAAAGGTGCCTTACTCACGCCCCGCGAGCTACCTGCTACTAGCCCTGCTACGGATGTAGACCGGGTGCGTCACCAGCCCCACGACTTCACCATCGTGGATATTCGCAATCGTACCGAGGCCCAGCAGCCTATCTTCGACAATGCCCTGCTGATTCCGCTGCCCGAGTTGCGCGAACGGGCCCACGAGGTACCCGCTGATAAGCCCGTGCTAGTGCATTGTGCCGGTGGGTACCGCTCCGCCGCCGGCGCCAGCATTCTGGAAGCCGCCCTTCCGGGCACCACCGTTTATGACTTAGGCGAAGCTATTTCCACCTTCCAGCCTCAGTCGGCACACGCGTAGCCAGTGCTGCTAGGGGTGCAACCTTCCGTACGTGTTCTGACTCTTCAAATGACCAAGGCTACCCAGTCTTGGTCATTTTTGCTTTTCACGCTTGCTCTTGTACTCCTTGCTTTTCCATGAAAACCTCGTTCTACTCCTTTCTGGCCGCCGCCCTCCTGCTCACGGCATGCGATGAAACCGATATTTCTAAAAATACCCCGAGCTGTATTCGCCAGAAGACTATCAATCTGGAGCGGGATACGCCTTGTGAAGAAGGCGCGAGCGTGAAGGAATACATCTTTCAGGGTAAGTCGGTGTATGTTTTCAACCCGGGCAGCTGCATTGCTGATGCCAGCTTTGAGGTAGCCGATGAGCAGTGCAACACCCTAGGGTACCTAGGCGGTTTTAGCGGCGGAAGCACTATCAATGGCGAGCCTTTCTCGAAAGCCGAGTTTAAGCGCACCATCTGGGAGCAATAGCGGCGGTACTGCTGGCCTACCGTTTTACTACCCCCTGCCCTGGCCCAAACCGCCGGGGCTTTCTTCTGCCCGCCAGATGAAGTATCTTCGTAGTCATGCGCGTACTACACACCGCCGACTGGCACCTGGGCCAGCGGTTCATACAAGGCCACGAACGAACCGAGGAGCACCGCCACTTTCTGGAGTGGCTGGTTCAGGTTGTGCGCGAGCAGCAGGTAGAAGTGCTGGTAGTGGCCGGCGACATTTTCGATACCGGCTCGCCTTCAAACCAAGCCTTGGAGCTGTATTACTCCTTTCTGCTGAACATGCGCGGCACCTGCTGCCGCGATATTGTGGTGGTAGGCGGCAACCACGACTCGCCTGCTACGCTTAATGCGCCGGCCCGGCTGCTGCGCCACTTGCGCGTGCACGTAGTAGGCTGCGTGCCCGACTGCTTCGAGGACCAAGTGCTGGTGCTGGATGACGCCCACGGCCAACCTGGCTTGGTGGTATGCGCCGTGCCTTTCCTGCGCGACCGGGACGTACGCCTATCCGTGCCCGGCGAAACGGCCGAAGAACGCGAAGCCCGCATCAAGCAAGGCATTGCCGACCACTACGCCCGGTGCGCCGACATTGAGCAGGTATGGCAGCTCAAAGACCTAGGTCTACCCGTACTCGCAACCGGCCACCTCTACGCCGCCGGTGCCGCCCCCTCCGATTCGGAACGCACAATTCATGTGGGCAACCTGGGTCAGATTACTGCCGACCACTTCCCTACTGTCTTCGATTATGTGGCCCTGGGGCACTTGCACCGCCCCCAGCGGGTAGGCGGCCGCGAGCATATCCGCTACTCCGGCTCTCCCATCCCGCTGTCGTTTTCTGAAATCGACCACCCCAAGGAAGTACTGTTGCTGGATTTCCAGGGCGGCAAACTTGCCGAGCTGCAAAGCCTGCCGGTTCCGGGTGCCCGCCGCTTGGTGCGGTTCCACGGCACCCTCGATGAAGTGACGCTAGGCCTCACGAGCTATGATAACGCGGGCTACTTGCTTCCTGCTTGGGCCGATGTGCAGATTCATTCTGAGCTTACCCAACTGGAAGTAGCCGATGCGCTGCTCAACGTCATTCAGGCCCTCGACCGCCAACAGCTCGAAGTGCTGGCCCGCCGCCACTTCCGGCTAGTAAAGCTCCGCGCCCTCGGCGAACAAGAAGAAGCCGACGATACCCCACTCACCCGCAGCCTCCATGACTTTACGGAGCGCGAGGTGTTTGAGCAGCGCCTGGAAGCCGAGCCCGAAACCAGCCGCGCCGAGCTGCTCCGCACCTTCGATGAGCTGCTGGAACGGATGTAGAAAGTAGCCGCTGGTGCTAAAGTATTTGTTATGCCTCGCCTGCGCTTAGCATGAGAAACTCATATTCCATACCAGCACCACAAGCTTCCATCGGGCTCGGTAAAGTTCTGTTGCAAGTGCATACCTAACTTCTCCAGAATCCGGCGAGACGCTAGGTTGTCCTGCATCACGGTGGCGTTTATCTCTGGCAGCTTCAGTACGCTTTGGGCGTAGCGCATGCTGGCGGCCGCGGCTTCCGATGCATAGCCTTGCCCCCAGTGCCGGGGTAGCAAGCGGTAGCCAATATCATAGTAATTCGAGCGGCCGTTCACTTCACTATCGTTAACGAGCTTGATGCCGCACCAGCCGATAAACTCCTGCGTATCAAGGCGCACCACAGCCCAGCGCCCAATGCCGTTGCGCTCGTATTGCTGCCGGATGTAACGAATGATAGCCTCGGCTTCAGCTAGTGCACTGATAGCTTTATTGGGAACATAGCGCAGTACAGTTGGGTCAGAGTCGAGGGCTAGGACGCCCGGGGCATCCGACAGTTGCATTTCGCGCAAAAGCAGCCGCGGCGTTTCTAGGTTATTCATGGCGGCGCACGGCGTATACTAGCTCGTCCAGGTACTGGCCGTTCTTGAAAAACGTCTTCTCAAAACGCGCTTCCAACATAAAACCAGCCTTTTCCAGCACGCGTTGCGAGGCGAGGTTAGTACCGAAGGGCCGCGCGAAGATGCGTGTGATATCGAAAGTGCGGAAGCCATACTCTATCATCTGCTTTACAGCTTCCGTGATGATGCCGCGCCCCCAGAATGGCTCAGCCAGCCAATAGCCTAGCTCGGCATTTTTGCGCTCAATGTCACTACTCGGGTGAATTCCGCTGCCGCCTACGGCCTGACCGTCAACGTCAATGGCGAAAATATGCAGCGGACTGGGCTGGCTGGCCATGGCAATGAAGTTGCGGCCGGTTTCCTCGGTGTAAGGGTGCGGAAACTGGTCGTTCATGAAGCCTGCTATAGCTGGGTTATCGGCATAACGAACTAGGTTGGGCAGGTCGGCTTCAGTCCAGGGACGAAGAGTGAACTCCATAGGGCGCGGCGGTAATACAATCAGGTTTCACTGAACAGATAGGCTAGGCAGCGTTTGAAAAGCCGTTTTACGCTTCTCGAGCGTCATGTTGAGCGGAGACAACGCATTTCCTCCGCTGGCTGCTAGGCCTTTTGATTAGCCCGAGATAGAGATACTTAGACTCCGCTCAGCATGACGTGCTTGAGCCTTCAGACAAATCCTCAGTAGTGCGCCTAGCGCGGTTGGCTATTTCCCCTTCACATAAAACGGAATATTGGCGGTTGCCACGTTATCCTTGCCATCATAGGCGTACACGAAGAGGCGGTAGGCACCTTCTTTAGTAGGTGCTTTTAGTTTGGTTTGAGCGGTAGCGCCGGCCGGAATTAACCCTTTAATGGCCACGGGGCGGCTTTCCCGGTCGCCGCCTGATTTCAGATCGGTGCTTTCGGGTAGCAATTCCCACCGATACGTCAGGGCATCTTTGTCGGGGTCCGATACGCTAACGACGACAGGGTAGCTCTGGCCGGGTTGCAGGAACACGTTGTCGGTGGCCTTTTTTCCATCGAGCAGAAACGACGCGAGGTGCGGGGCACGGTTCTGGGGCCACTTGCCGCTCCAGAGGTACTGCATCACATCTACCACCTCTGACTCCTTGCCATCCTCGGTGAAAATGCCGTACCAGGTGGGCGTGCGCTCCTGCTTCTGGCCCCACAGAAACACGTAGGTGCCCAGGCACTGGGTTTTGTCTTTGGCTACGGAGGCCTCGTAGCGGCTTTGGTACACGGCCGCTTTCTGGCTGCTGGTTTCTTCTACGGAAGCTTTCCAGGGTGTAACGGGACTTTCCCAGTGGCCGGTGGGGCCCCACTCGGCCACCACGTACGGGCCCGTCCAGCCCATCGTGCGCACCTGCTCCGGAATAGCTGCCAGCCCGGCGTAGGTGTTAATGCTAAGAATATCCACGGCCGGGCATTTCGCCTTAATGTAATCGACTTCCTTTTGGTTGAGGCCGGCCAGTACGGTGCTGGTGGGGTGGTTGGGGTCTACCTCATGAATCATTTGGGCAATCTGCTGCACGGCGTCCCACACCTTGGGGTTGGTATACTCCAGGTTCAGCTCGTTGCCGATGCCCCAAAACAGCAAAGCGGGATCGTCTTTGTATTTGAGCACGTCGGCGCGCAGCCGTTGCAACTGTTCGGCCACGGCTTGCGGATTGTTATAGTCGAAGCCGTGCCGCTCCCGGGCTACGTCAAGGCCCATCATCACGGTAAGGCCGTTTTTGTTGGCATCGGCCAGCACCTTGCTTGCGCCGTCCGTGCTCCAGGTCCGGATGGAGTTGCCGCCGTAGGCTTTGATGCGCTCCGGAAACTGCCCGCCACCAGCACCATTAATGAAGTAGGGCTTACCTGCGCGCAGCAGCTCGTAGCGGCCGTTGGCCTGTTTAACTTCTACTTTTACCGGCACTGACTGTGCGCAGGCGGCAGTAGTAAGGGCAAGCAGGGAAAGGACAAGGTGGGGTTTCATACGCAGAAAGGGCTAGCGGCAAATTCAGGAGAGCAATGAATTACTCAAAGTAACTGGTATTTTCTATCCTTTCGCTAGCCCTTCTGTGGCGCTAAACCTGCTCTACCCCCGTCTTTTGCTTAAAGTGGTTCGTCGTGGCCGGTGTTGCTGGCGCTGGGGTCCGAGTCGCCACCCGTGTCTAGGTCAGTATCCGAAGCGGTAGCATCAGTAGGCGTTTCGCTGGCCGCTTCGGTTTCCGAAGCAGGCATATTCTCTTCGGAATTGGGGGCAGCTGCCAGCGCACTTTCAGGGCGCGGCAGGTTGGTGCCTGCGTCCGAGTCGGCGCTTTGGGTATCGGTAGTACCCTTGGAGGCCAGCGAGTTATCGGCTGGCTTGGGCTGTTTGGGGTCAGGGGAGGTTTGCATGAGAATTAGACCTAGGAAATGATGAGCACTGCGTATGAAGCAGTATCTGCAAGCCACTTGTACGTTGAAGCTGAACAGCTGATCATCTCAACCCTGCTGACACAATCTGCGTTATGGCTTCATTCACCATTTCCCTTGTCAATCATGAGCATATTTGGTTCTAACAACCGTCCCAGCGGTACTTTAGGCGGCCTGCTCTCAGGCTTGTTTGGTGGCCGTACTGCCGTTAATCCAACCACCGGAACATATAATACGCCCACTCGCTCCGGCGGAAACAGCAAGCTGCTAGGTGGCGCGTTGCTAGCAGCCGGTGCTGCGTATCTCTACAACCGCAACAAAAAGAAGAACGCCTCCGTCCCCAGCTTCAACCCGAATCTATAGACTAGGTGCCCGAACAATCGAAAGCCCACCGTTAGCCAGTTTTGGTTAGCGGTGGGGCTTTTGGCTATTCAGAAGTTTACACGTTTACAAACACAGAGGTATATGGCCCAACCACTGAATAGTTTTTAGACATTATTACTTGGTTAACATGATGGATTTTAATGTTTTTCTGAATTCTGGTCCAATAATTTTAAATAAGTCAGCTGTTACATCAAACAATATTTGTATTCCGTTACCTCCGTTCATTGCATGAACGACATAAACAGTATGTAGTCCCTGCCTATCTTCATAACTACCTTTATAAGCAACAGCATTCTTAAAACTGATTAGCTTATTTTCTCTGGCATATACACTGTCAATATTGAACATATTATCTTCCAGCAACACATTAGAAAACTGACCAATAGGAATATCGAAACCAACACTTTCTACGATAACAGCAATATTGGGTATTACATCAATACCATCAGCATTTTTGATTGGCAATCGTTTATAATGATAAACGACCCGATCATTGACTATTTCTTTATTGATTAGTTTCCAATTTTTATTTGGCAATATGAATGTAATACCGGCCTCTGGTATATCAATTTGGGCAAACCCACTAGTCGCTATAAGCAACAAAATACCTAAAAAGAATATTTTCATTCTATATACTAAAATATTAACTTACCTCACGGCTTCCCAGCCATCAAAAACACCAACTCCCCACCGCTCATAATATCCTGATGATTTAGGAACGGACGCGTCAGTTTCTGGCCGTTTAAGTGGGCTTCTTTCACGTACACATTCTTGTCGCTCTGGTTTTTGACGGTGATGCGGAAGGTTTTGCCGTTTTCGAAGCGGAGCGTGGCGCCGTGAATGGCAGGGCTGCCGAGGGCGTACTCCGGGGAGCCGGGCGCTACGGGGTAAAAGCCCAGGGCCGAGAAAACGTACCACGCCGACATCTGTCCGCAGTCGTCGTTGCCGCCGAGGCCATCAGGCGTGGGGCGGTACATCTTGGGCAGAATCATGCGCACGCGAGCCTGGGTTTTCCAGGGCTGGTTGGTCCAGTTGTAGAGGTAGGCGGCGTGGTGGGCGGGCTCGTTGCCGTGCACGTAGTTCCCAATGATACCGTCGCGGGTGATGTCCTCGGTTTCGGCAAAAAACTTATCAGGCAGGTGCATGGTGAACAGCGAGTCCAGATGCGACACGAAGCGGGCATTGCCCCCCATTTTGGCGATGAGTGCACTAGGGTCTTGGGGCACGTAAAGGCTGTAGTTCCAGGCGTTGCCCTCAATAAAGCCCTGGTTATGGGTGCTCAGCACATCAAACTCCTTGCGGAAAGAGCCATCGGAGAGGCGCGGGCGCATAAACCCGATGCGCTGATCATACACGTTTTGCCAGTTGAGGGCACGCTTGCTGAACTCCTGCTCAATATCCTGGCGGCCCAGTTTTTTGGCGGCCTGGGCAATGCACCAGTCGTCGTAGGCGTATTCCAGGGTTTTCGAAACGGACGAGCCGCTCTTGTCCTCAGGAACGTAGCCTAGGCGCAGGTAGTCCCCGATGCCATCGTACCACTGCTGGCGGGCGGTGGTCACGCAGGCATCCAGGGCCTTGTTGGCATCGAAGGGCGCGTTGCCTTTCACAATGGCATCGGCAATAACGGGCACGGAGTGGTAGCCAATCATGCACCAGTTTTCGTTGGCGTGGTGGCTCCATACGGGCAGCATGTGCTCGGCGCTCTGCCCAAAGTGCGCCAGCATGGATTGAATCATGTCGGCGTTGCGCTTGGGCTGCAGCACGTTGAACAGCGGGTGCAAAGCGCGGTAAGTATCCCAGAGCGAGAAGGTAGTATAGTTGGTGAAGCCCTCGGCCTTATGAATATTCTGGTCGAGGCCGCGGTACTGGCCATCTACGTCTTGGTAGGTAGTGGGGCTCAGGAAAGCATGGTACAGGGCCGTATAGAAATTGTCCTTATCTACCTTCTTCGACGACTCAATGGTCACTTTGCTTAGCTCCTGCTGCCACTGCTCCTGCCCTAGGCGCTTCGTCTGCTCGAAGTCCCAGCCCGGCAATTCGGCCCGCAGGTTGCGCAGCGCACCTTCCGTGCTTACCGACGACAAGGCCATTTTCAGCTTGATCTTCTCCCCCGTCTGGGTCTGAAAATCGAAGTACATGCGCAGTTGCTCGCCGGCCTGCTCCGGGAAGTTGTGGGCCTGATCGAATCGACCCCAGAAGCCACGGTAGGCCTGCTTTTTGGCATAATTGCGGGCGCCGTACTGCCGAAATGGTTTGGAGAACTGCAGCGCGAAATACTCAACTCGGGTGCGGGCCCAGCCGTTGGTCTGGCGGTATCCGGTCACCAGCGAGTCGTTCTCCACCCGCACAAACGTCCAGACGTTTTTATCGGGATAGTTGTAGATGCCGGCTGTGAGGTCGAGGATGATGTGTGCCTCGTCGGCCTTCGGAAAAGTGTACTGGTGAAAACCCACACGGTTGGTAGCCGTCAGCTCGGCCAAGATGTTGTGGTCGTCGAGCTTCACCTTGTAGTAGGCCGGTTCTGCTACCTCGTTCTGGTGCACAAACCGCGAGCGGAAACCACTCTCGGGCTTATCGGCGGTGCCGGGGTTCAGCTGCAATGGCCCGGTGGTGGGCATGATGAGGAAGTCGCCGAGGTCGGAGTGGCCGGTGCCGCTGAAGTGCGTGTGCGAAAACCCGACGATGGTTTTGTCCTCATACTGGTAGCCGGCGCAGTACTCGTACACCTTGGGGTTATACTTGCCGTTCAGCTCGTAGCTAATGGTATCGGTATCGGGCGAGAGCTGCACCATGCCAAACGGCACCGTGGCCCCCGGAAACGTGTGCCCCATGCGCTGCGTGCCCACAATGGGGTGCGCGTATTGGACGAGGTTTTCGGCAGGCATTGGCTTCTGAGCGAAGCTAGTAAACGATGTAAGAAGGAGCGCGGCGAGGGGAAGACGGTTCATTCCGCCAAGATAGTGAACCTCACCCCACCCTCCCTCGCCTATAAGGAAGTCCTGGCAATGCGGGCATTTATGGTATTCGAATATGGCTGGAGCTAGAGAGAGACACTGAAAAGGCGGTAGCCCTCAGCCGTACGTATGAAGGCAAAATGCTGCTGGCGGTCGTAGTGCTTTTGGCCTGCTTCGTCGACCTCAGTGATGACGACATTAAATGCCGGATATTTTTCCTGGAAATGCGCGCCGCAATCGGTGAGAAACACCTGAAAGCGTTGACTAGTGAATATGAATAGGTTCAGATCTTCGGAGGAGATTAAAACGTTTTTTGCACCATAGCACAGCCCCCTCAGCTTTGGGAGCAGCACAGGCTGGTAAAACCTTTGCACGAAGTGCGCCCGCTCAAAGTGCGGCCAGCCCTTAAATGGCTTGCCTGAAACAGCTAATTCGGAATAGCACAGCGGCTCTACCTTGTTGGCGGCGCCGGAGGCCACAGCGGGCAGAAACGCGCCGTAGAACCAATGGGTAAATTCCTTTTCGTAATCCGTGAACGTGTATCGGTCGCCGTTCACGGCGCGAAAAGTACGAGTAGTAGCCGTGTCGATGGCCGGGGCATTAATTTGTAAGGAGTACCAATTAATGAGGTCCAATTGTCGGGCAGGAATAGTATCGATCAGTACTTCATTACGCTCATTGATCAACACGTTTCGCCCACCTACCCAGCCCGGATGCTCACACTGCATTGTATCCTTTTCGCCGCTCCAGCACTTGCGACGGCCCCCAATCAGCGCCAAGGATAAGCCATTGTAAAACGGGGTGGCGTAACTATAAATAGCCGGAATAATTGCCTTGCCTGCACTATTAAAGTAGCCTATGCGATTCTTCGCACGGTCACGAAATCTAATTTTGCCTTCGCTTTCGCAGTCGAAATTATAGTCGGAAGACATGTATACACTGTCCTGGCCCACCTGCCGGCCACTTTTTAGCAGGTAATATTGCTTGAGTAATTCATTTTCGTCCGCGGCTATAATATGCCGGAACTTTTGAGCATTAGTAAAGCCTCCTAGCCGGGCTGGAATCCGAACATGCCCCGCCGCGTCTTTATACCCAAACCTATAGCTCTCTTTCACCTTTTTATCGAACCTAGCCCAGACCTCATCTGGTTGCTGCTGGGCAGTGGCAATAGTAGTAGCCAGTAGAAGTAAGGCGAAGAATAGTAATTTCATTTACTCAGCACGACAAATTTTTAACATAATCCAAGTTTCCAACTTCAACCTAGTAACACAACGTTTAAAGGCATTAATGCCCATAACTCACTACCCGCGTCACTTTCCAGTGCCCGTCGCGTAGGTGCCACACCATCATGTTTTTGAAAGTACCGCAGTCATCTTTGCCGTTTTCCACGTGGCAGAAGCGATGCTGGTAGGTTTCCACAGCGCCGTAGCTGTTGATGGGATACACTTCCAGCGTGCCCGGAACCAGTTGGCGGTTCAGGCCGGTAGTTTTGTTCTGGGCAAACATGTTCCTGAAGCCCTGCATGGTTTGCTCGAAGTTGGCCAAGCCGCCTTTGTCGTGGTAGAATTCCAGGTCTTCGGCAAAGAAAGTTTGTAGCTTCTCTACATCATGCTGATTGAAGGCAACAAACATGAGGCTGTCCTGCTGAGCAATAGTGCGGTACAACTGCGCATCGACGGGCTTATAGGCGCCTACCGCCTCCGGCGTGGTGGGTTTACCCGTGGCGCAGGCTTCCAGCATGACCACACTACTCAAAAGCACATACCAATTTTTCATACCTCAGTTCTTTTGGCGTCATGCTGAGCGCAGCCGAAGCATCTCTACCTCTGGCTAACCAAGAGGCCTAGCCCCGACTCAACGAAGCGATAGAGATGCTTCGGCTGCGCTCAGCATGACGTACAATTAAGTTGGATAAGAAGCCCCTACTTCTTCTCCTGAGAAAATGAGTAGGGCGCGTCTTCGGGCTTAGTGCCGCGGGTGGTGTTTGGTTTATCGGCCATGTCGAAATCCACCGTTGCGCCCTGCATCAGGGTTTGGTGGCTAAGCCAGTTTGGGGAGTAGGGCTGGCCGTTGAGACGCACGGCTTGCACGTAGCGGTTGGCAGCGGAGTTGGTGGGGGCATTGAGTATTACCTTCTTTCCGTTGGCAAGGTGCAGCGTGGCTTTAGGGAAAAGCGGGGCACCTAGCACATATTGGTCGGTGGCCGGGCACACGGGGTAAAAACCCAGGGCTGAGAAGACGTACCACGCCGAGGTCTGGCCGTTGTCTTCGTCGCCGCAGTAGCCATCGGGGGTGGGCAGATACAGGCGGTTCATGGTTTCGCGGGACCAATATTGGGTTTTCCAGGGCTGGCTGGCGTAGTTGTAGAGGTACACCATGTGCTGAATGGGTTGGTTGCCGTGGGCGTAGTTGCCCATGCCCGCAATCTGCATCTCCCGGATTTCGTGAATCACGGATCCATAGTACGAGGCATCGAACACGGGCGCTAGGGTGAATACCGTATCCAAAGCCTCCACGAAGGGTTTGGGGCCACCCATCAGCGTCATTAGCCCCTGCACATCATGGAAAACCGACCAGGTGTAGTGCCAGCTGTTGCCCTCCGTGAAGGCGTCGCCCCACTTAAAGGGGTTGAAGGGTGCCTGAAACGTGCCGTTTTGGTTGCGGCCGCGCATCAGGCGGGTTTGCTTATCGAAGAGGTTGCGGTAGTTCTGGCTACGCTTCTGGTAAAGCGCCACTTCCTTTTTCGGCCGACCTAGCGCTTTGCCAAGCTGGGCAATGGCAAAGTCATCGTAGGCGTATTCCAGGGTGCGGGCCGCGCTTTCATTGATTTTCACATCATAGGGCACGTAGCCGAGCTTGTTGTAGTAGCTGGCGCCGGCGCGGCCCACCGCTTCGAGCGGGCCCTGGGCGTTGGCGCCTTTCAACATGGCTTCATAGAGTGCGTTGATGTCGTAGCCGCGCACGCCTTTCAGGTAGGCATCGGCCACCACGGAGGCTGAGTTGTTGCCCACCATAATGTCGCGGTAGCCGGGGCTGGCCCACTCTGGCAGCCAACCGCCTTCTTTGTACGTGTTCACGAGGCCCTCCTGAATCTGGCTGTTTACATCGGGGTAGAGCAAGTTTAGGAAGGGAAACAGAGCCCGGAACGTGTCCCAGAAGCCGGTATCAGTATAGAGGTAGCCGGGCAGCACCTGGCCGTTGTAGGGCGAGTAGTGCACGGGCTTACCGGCGGCATCCAGCTCATAAAACTTGCGCGGAAATAGCAGGGAGCGGTATAAACACGAGTAGAACGTGCGTTGCTGGGCATCGGTGCCGCCTTCTATTTGCACGCGGCCAAGCTGTTCGTTCCAAGCTGCTTTGCCTTGCTGCTTCACGGCCTCAAAATCATTGGCCCCAATTTCCTGGAGGTTGCGCTCGGCTTGCTCGGGGCTGATGAAGGAGGAGGCTACGCGCGCCTGCACCTGCTCACCTTTGCGGGTTTTGAAGCCCACCACGGCCCCGGTGTGGCCGCCGGTAGCTTCCAGCCGCTGTCCATAAAGCACCTTATCTAGGTAGATAGTGGTGCTGCTGAACTCGTGGTCGAACTCGATGATAAAGTAGTTCTTGAAATTCTGGGGCACGCCGCCGCTGTTGCGGGTGGTGTACCCAATAATGCGGCGCTGCTGGGGCAATACCTGCACGTGGGAGCCCTTATCCAGCGCATCGAGCACCACGTAGGCACTGTCGGTTTTCGGGAACGTGAAGCGGAAACGGGCGGCGCGCTCAGTGGGCGTCAGCTCGGTGGTGATGTCGTAGTCGGCTAGGTATACGCTGTAGTAATAGGGAGTTACTACCTCAGCTTTGTGCGAAAACCAGCTAGCCCGCTCCTCTTCCTCAAAGCGCAGCGCGCCGGTGATGGGCATCAGCGCAAACTGCCCGTAGTCATTCATCCAGGGCGAAGGCTGGTGGGTTTGCTTGAAGCCTTTGAGCTTATCAGCGGAGTATTGGTAGGCCCAGCCGCTGCCCATTTTGCCCGTTTGGGGCAGCCAGAAGTTCATGCCCCAGGGCCGCGCAATGGCCGGATAGGTGTTGCCGTTGGATAGGCTGGGCTTAGAATCGGTGCCCATCAGCGGGTTTACTAGGTCGGCAGGGCTAGCAGACTGGGCCTGAACAACAGACGCCGACAGAAGTAGCGTGCTAACAAGAAGCGACTGTAAATATCTGAGCATAGCGCGCCTATTACCGGTTGAAACTTGAATGGCCCAAGCTACTGAATCATTGCCAATCAACCGTAGCTGCATTTCACCCTTGCAGGAGCTTACAGACGCCTTTCTGATGCTATGCTAGCGGGCTTGCCACCTACCTGAGCAGCCTCAGGGAGTAGTCATTCCTTCCCGAAATTGGAGCTGGCACTAGGTGTCATTTTTCCGTCAAGCACCAGCAGTACCCCTTCGCCGATGGCACCAACGGATAACTCGGTCGGCTTCCACCCATAGGGGTAGGTACGGTGCGCGCCTGATGCCCGGTCAGCTTCACACAGTAGGTAACTAGGTCCGTTGTTGAGCGGTAACGTCCGTTCGATGGTGAATTTGCGCTCCACCGTCTTTCCATCTGGCGTAAGCAGGTAGACCAGGTAAGCCACATCTAGCACCTTATCGGGCTCGTTCAGATTCCGATGTACGGTTAGCGTTTGCTTGTTCCAGTGCAACTCAGCAACCGCTACCATGCCGGATTTGGAGGCCTGAGGCAGCTTGTTGCGTTTATACAGGCGCTGCAGCTCCTTAAATACACTGTCGGCGCGGCTGTACTGGCCTGCTGCATTATGCGCCTTCATCAGCTTGCCCGGCAGTTGCGCTTCCTCCGGAAACAGGCGCAGGGCGCGGGTATAAGCGGCAGCAGCTTTGCGGTAGTCGCCGGTAAAACTGTACTCCAGCTTCCCGATATCCAGGAGCGTTTCCAGATAGCGCGGGTGCGTAGGAGGAATTACGGCCGCGGCGGCATAAAAGCCCGCCAATGCCAGCGGATACTGCTGCTGCAAATGCAATAGGTGCGGCACCATATACAGCGCATCCGGCGACGGATGTGGCTGTGCTTTCAGCTGCTCAAAATAACGCAGGGCCACTTCATACTGCCCGGCATGATAGTATACCAGGCCTTTCTCTACCTGATACTCCGTGTTGGTAGGCTCGGCCTGAATGGCAGCCTCAAAGGCCTGCAGTGCTTCGGGGTACCGCTTCCCAAACCGCAAGGCCACGCCTTTCTGGAAGTATACCGGCCCGGTCGTCAGGCCTTTAGCTAACGCCATATCCAGGTAGGTAACGGCAAGGTCGTCTTGCCCAATCTGAAAGTAGGAGCGGCCAACCATATACGCTTCCGGGCCGCTTAACTGCTTGGCAACTGCTGCCTGCCGCACAATGGCGGCGTGCTTGCCCTGGCGGTATAGGCTTTCAATACTTTGCCCCTGCGCCAGAGTACCGATAAAAAGAAACCATCCAAGTAAAATACGATGCATAACTAGGCAAGAAATAGCAAGTAATCGGAGGCTACAATGATACCGGCTTTTCTTTGCGAATGCAGCCTAGCAGGAAGCATACTCCGGCCGATTTAACTTGGCGCTCAGGCCGCCGTGCTAGGGTGCAAGTACTGGCGAACCGTCTTAACTTGCAGGTTCTCTTACGATGCTTCTTTCTATTTCATTCCGCGGAATTTCCCTGCAGGTGGAAATGGTATAGAAAGGCCACTGCTGCATGAAAATTCTTCGCGTCCGATTTTATAACCTGAACTCCCTGCGCGGAGAGCACACCATTGATTTCAGCCAGACTCCCCTGGCGGATGCCGGCCTGTTTGCCATTACGGGGCCTACTGGCGCGGGCAAAACCACCATTCTTGATGCCATTACGCTGGCTCTTTACGGCCAGGTCCCGCGCCACGAAACCAGCGGCCCCGAGCACGTCATGAGCCACGGCACCGGCGAGAGTTGGGCAGAGGTAGAGTTTGAGGTGAATGGCCAGCAGTACCGCTCGAAGTGGGGCCAGTACCGCGCCCGCAGGCGGCCCGAAGGCAAGCTCCAGGATCCGCGCATGGAGCTGAGCGAGCGGAAAGTAGCCGAGAATGGCGAGGAAACGTGGCCCTTTCTGGAAACCTATAAATCAAAAGTACCTACGCGCATTGCCGAGCTCAGCGGCCTGGAGTACAAGCAGTTTTTGCGCTCCGTGCTGCTAGCCCAGGGCGACTTCACCCGTTTCCTGAAAGCCCCGGCTGGCGAGCGGGCCCAGTTGCTGGAAAAAATAACCGACACCAAAAAGTACTCCGATATTTCGCGGGCGGCGTTTGAGCGGGCCAAGCAGGAAACCCAACAAGTAGAGCAGTTGCGGGCTGGGCTGGCGGGCGTACAGTTGCTCACGCCGGAGGAGGTAGCGTTTCTGGAGGAAGAAGTGCAGCAGCTTACGGCCCAGCTAAAAGACGCCACCGCGGCCCAGGAGCACTTGCAAGAAGCTCGCCAGTGGCACTTGCGCCTGCAGGAGCTACGGCAAAAGTTAACCGCTACGCAACAGCGCCAGCACCAGCTTGCCGCCCAGGCCGAAACCTTGGCCCCACTACATCAGCGCTTGGCCCTGCATCAGCAGGCAGCCCCCTTTGCCACCGAGTATGCCCTGCTCCGCCAGGCCGATGAGCAGTTGGCCCGGTTACGGCGGGAGCTGGACCTAGTGCGCCAGCAGTTGCCTCAACTACAAGAGAAGCGTACGGCTGCGGAAGAGGCTCGCGTGACGGCTCGTACAGCTTATGAGCAAGCCACTACCACACGAGAGAAGCAGGAGCCCAAACTACGCGAGGCGGAGCTACTAGACCATCAGGTAGCCGAGGCCCAACGCGTACTCATCCAGGGCAAGGCCGAATACGAGGAAAAAAATGAGCAGTGCAAGCGCCTGAAAGCCACGGCCGAGCATGCCGGGACCCGCGCCCGCGCGCTGCGAGAGCAGGTCCGCGACCTGGATAAATGGCTTACGTTGAATGCAACGGTGGGTGAGCTGTCGGCGGGGTTGCCGGAGCTCTCGGCTAACCTGCAGCACTGGGAGCACCTGAAGGCTGAGTTGGGGCAGTTGCGCCAGCGCCTGCACGAAGCCCGGCAGCGCCAGCAGCAGGCCGCTGCCCTAGCTGCCTCGCAACAGCAAACCGCCGATGCCGCCCGCCAGCAACTCACCGCCCTCACCGCCCAGCACGAGGCCGCCAGTACCTCGCGCGATGGGTGGCTGCGGCGGCTGCACTACCATGTGAGCAGCTTGCACCAAGAGCAGGAACGCGAGCAGCAGCACTGGGACGATTTGCGCCGCAGCCTGCACATGCAGCAGCTCATCCTTTCACATACTGATACGCGCCAACTGCTGGAAAGCGGCCAGCCCTGCCCCGTGTGCGGTGCCACTGAGCACCCGTACGTGGCTGGCGTGCTGGGTGTGAGCGAGGATACGTTTCAGCGCGACCGGCAGCGGGAAGAAGAGCTTAGCCAGCGTGTACGAGCATTAGGCACCCGCTTCAACCGCCTCAATACTTACGTTACGATGCTGGAGCAAACCGGGCCCGACCTTGCTCCTCCCACCGATTCTGGTGAGTCCATCCAGCTGCTGCCTGAAGGGGCCGAAAAAGCTGCCGCTGAAGAAGTAAAAGCCTTGGTGCAGGAGCTGCGGCAGCTACAGGAGCAGCGCACTGCCGCCGAGCAGCGGGTGCAACAGGCCCGCATGCAGCAGGAAGCCGCCGCCCAGCAGCAGCAGGAATACGCGCAGATTGTCAATCAGCTGGAAAAAGAGCTGGCCGATGCTGAAGACCGGCTGCCAACGGCCCGCACCATGATTCAAAGCCAGGCCCAGAGCTTCGGGCTGAGCTTTACCGAAGAAAACGGTCGGGCCCTGATGGAGCAGGCGCGCGTGCGCATTCAGGAGTTTGATCAGAACCAGCAAAAGCTTAATAACGCCAAGCTAGAGCTAAGCGGCGTCAGCGTAGAAGCGGAAAAATCGGATGCGGCGAAGGAAGAGCTGCAGGTGTGGCTTCGGGCGCGCAAGCAGGAGCTAGTGGAGCGCCATCACGGCATTCAGAGCATGCACCAACAGCGGCAACAGTTGCTGCCCGAAACCGACGTAGCGCGGGTTCGCCAGCAGTTGGAGGAAGCCGTGCGCACCACTGAGCAGCGCCGGCAGCACACCGAGCAGCAATTTCAGCAGCAGGAAACTGCCCTTACCGTGGCTACCGCCCGCCTACGCCAGCACGAGCAGGACACCAACGAGCAGCAGCAGGCCCGCGAGCAGCGTTTCACTAGCCTCACTGCAGCCCTGAGCGCCGCCAACCTTTCGCCGGCCCCCGCAGCGTTGCCGGCCTTGCTGCTAGCTGATGCCGAGCTGGGAACCCTGCAAAACCAACTGCGCCGCCACGAGCAGGAAGTGGCTCTCACAGAACAAGTGCAGCAGGAAACCACCCAGCAACTAGCGCAGCAAGAGGCGCGCGCCCTCACAACTGAGCCGCTTGAGGCACTGGATCATCAGCTTACCTTTTTAAATCAACAAGTAGCTTCATTCAACCAGCAACTAGGGCAGCGGCAGGAGCGGTTGGGCAGCCACCGCGCCGGGCAGGAGCGCCACGCAGCCTTGGCCGCTGAGCTGGAAAAGCAGCAGCAGGAAGCACGCCGCTGGCGGCAGCTGGCGGAGCTTATCGGCTCGGCTGATGGTAAGAAGTTCAGTGAGTTTGCCCAAGGCCTGACTCTAGCGCGCCTCGTTGACCTGGCTAACCGCCACTTGCACCGCTTTACGGACCGGTACCGCATTATGCGCAACCCCGAGCAGCACCTCGACCTGCTAATTCAGGATGAGTATCAGGCTAGCTCCGTGCGCTCCATGAACTCACTCTCGGGTGGGGAAAGCTTTCTGGTGAGTCTGGCGCTGGCGTTGGGCCTTTCGGAGCTAGCGGGCCGCCGTACCCAGATTGATACCTTATTTATTGATGAAGGCTTCGGTACTCTTGACCCCGACACGCTGGATGTGGCCCTTTCGGCGCTGGAGCTGTTGCAGGGCACGGGCAAAACCATTGGTATTATCTCGCACGTGGAAGCGCTGAAAGAACGCGTAACTACCCAAATCAATGTGCGCAAGGGCGCCGGCGGCATTAGCACTCTGCGCGTACTGGGGTTTGGCGAAGAACTGTAGCCTAGCCCTTACCTCGCACTCAACCCCTCTCCTACTGCCCTGATTTCGGCCCAGCTCCAATAGCGGCGCGGCTCAATGCCAGCATACCCCGCGCTAAAAAAAGCAGTTACCTGTTGCTCCAGCCGCTCCGCCGGGATAGAAGACGCATAGATGGGCCGCTGGTCGGGGTCGGCGTAGCGCTGCACTTTAGTAAGGGCCTTGCCGCTCAGGCGCAGCAACGGGCCGGTATCGGTAATGCCATCGAAGGTCCAGCGGCGCGGGGTTAGTTCCTCATCATTAAGTTGGGTGGCCAGGGCATCGAGCGGCAGGCGCGGCAGCGTGGGGCGGCTTTCCAGGTCAATCCAGGTGGTATACTTGTACTCAAACTCGTAGCGCTGCCCACTATAGATGCTAAGCACCATATCGGCGCCCAAAGTGGCACTGAACAAGGCATAGTATGGCAACGGCTCCGGGGTTTGCACCACTACCAGTCCTAGCTCGGGGTAGCGCCGCACCGTGGTGGCCGGACTGTGCAGGATGGCCAGCGCCGCTTTCACGCGCTCATATTCCGGCTCCCAAACGGTTTGAGCTGTTTCCGGGGCTAGTACTACCTGCTCGAAGCGCGGCAAAAACCAGGCGAACTTCTCGGCCGATGCTTCGTCTTCCCGGCGCCGCTGAGCGGGCGCACCAAAGGGCACGTAAAACCTGGTTTTCTCTTCGGCATTTAGCCAGCACACCAGCTTCAGGGCGTGGTCAGCAACTGGGTCCGCCCAGTTTGTTTCCCGGAAATCCCCTAGGGTCGCTACCAAGCGCAACAGGTGCTCGTGTTCCAGGGCCCGAGTTGGGTGCAACAGCGCCCACACGCCCACAAAACCGTCAATATCAAAATGGTTGGCGGTAACGGCCGCAGCCTCCATTCCGGTCGTTTCCAGGTGGTGCAAGGCCCGCAACACAGAACCGGCGCTGGTATCATCTCGCAGCAGTTCAGGGGTGGCGGCTCCGCGCCAGTGCGCCAGCGTGAGGGCCGCCCCTAGTCCGGTGCTATCCACTACAATAGTTGGCTGCTGGCGCAGGTGCTGAAACGGAACGAAGTGCTTGGGCAAGGCTGAAACAAGTAAAAAGGTACTCCCACAAAAGTAAGCGCCAACGCCTCACCTGCGGCTCAGAGGCTTTCAGGTCCTAGCAGGTAGCAAGTGAAACGTTAAAAGAAGCGGAGGCGGACTGCCCTAATGCACTAGTAGCTCATCAGGTTGAGTTACTCCAGCTTCCTAATCAGCTTCCTTCACCTGCGGAGAGTAACTCACCGTTACCTTTTAACTCGGCGGTTGCTGATGCGCTCAACCCGGCTGCGCCGCACCCAGTGCAGGTACTTCTGCAGTTCCTCGGCCTCTCTCAAGGCCTCCACTGAGTTGTACCGGCGAGCTAAATCGCGGTTGCTGAGTAGCAGGTGAATTGTGCTATGGCAAGGCTGACATAACTCTACCGTTGGGCCAAAGCGGCCGCCTTCTTCCCGTGGCACCAAATGATGGCGAGACGTGTGTTGCACTTCCCGCTCACATAGTCCACAACGGGATTCAGCCAGTGCCGGAGCAGGTTGAAGGGGTACGGGTGGTTTTCTACGCATTGGGTTTAGTTTCTTTACTTAACCATGATCCAACGGCCTAGGATTCTCTATTTGAATTATGATAAAATAAATGCCAATATTTTGTTGTCGATTTTGAATAAGGACTATATTTGGTTGCGCTACAGCTACATGCGCTCCACTGAGCGAGCGAATGATGTAGTAGTCGCTTCTTTTTAAATCCTGGGTTTTCTTTCACTACTAATTGCACACCTATGCAAATTTCTACTCCTGCACTTTCTTTCGGTCGCTTTTTACGGGTAGCGGGTTTGCTACTGGCGCTGATTGTATTTGCCCCTACTACTTCCAAGGCCCAAACATGGCTGGTTTCTACAGATGCCTACGTCAAGCTGGGCGTACTGGATAAGTTTGGCCAGCTGGGCGGCTATACTGCCAAGTTTGTGGTTATCAACCAAAGCACCGGGAAAGAATACATCCTGGTGAAGCAGGTAGAAAAGGGCCAGAACGGCGCCGACGTGATTTTTCCTTCGGAGCCTTCCGAAGCCGATTACTTCAAAACTGAAACCGGCGAAGCAGCTCGTGCCCTACCCGGTCGCTACACCTGGGAGTGCCTGGTAAGCGGAAAAAAAGTGGTTGGTGGCCGCTTTACCTTTTCTGAAGTCGCAAATGATGTTACCTTGGTGGGCAAGAACTAACCCCTCCTTTTACCCACTCACCCACAATCGAAAGCCTGGTGTTGCAGCACCAGGCTTTTTTGTGCCCAAATTTCGCTGTTTGCGCCACTTTCAAACCTAGGCGCCGTACACAAGACAGTATATTTCATCCCGTATACTTCACTTGTTACTCAGCTGCGCCATGCCTAAGAAGTCATTTTCAGAGCTTATTAACAGTCCGGGCATGCCAGTGCTCGTTGATTTTTATGCCGACTGGTGCGGCCCCTGCAAAACGATGGCCCCTATCCTGGAGCAGGTAGCTGCCCAACACCAGGGCAAGCTCAAGGTCATCAAGATTGACGTAGACCGGAACCAGGCAGCAGCGCAGCAGTTTCGGGTGCAAAGCATCCCTACCCTGATCTTATTTCATAAGGGCCAGCCCGTGTGGCGGCAGGCGGGCGTGGTGCCTGCTACCCAAATCAGCCAGGCCTTGCAGGGCGTGATGGGCTAGCGTGGCGAGTAGCTCTAAACTAACCACCGGGTAAAGGCGTTTCCTAAGCATGCCCTTACTTTTGGGCTTCACGCACACGGTTGGTTGGAATGGCGCTACGGCTTACGATTTTAAGTATCCTGCTCGGTATCCGGGTAGTATTTTCAGTACAGGTTCAGGCCCAGCTCCGATATACTATCTCGGGAGTAGTGCGCGCAGCTAACACCACCGGGCCGTTGCCCGGCGCATCGGTGGCAGTACCGGTGCTCGGGCTAGGCACCACCGCCGATGAAACTGGCGCTTATTCTCTCACGCTGCCGGAGGGCCGCCACCAGGTGGTGGTCTCGTTTATTGGCTACGACACCCAGACCCGCGAGCTAAACGTGAACCGCAATCAGAGGCTTTCGTGGCAGCTGGCGGAAGCCGGTAACCAGTTGGGTGAGGTGGTGGTAGAGGGCTACGGCAACCTGGAGCAGAAGCTCCAAACGCCCCAGATGAGCGTGGAACGCCTCACGGCCCGCGAGGCCAAATTGTTACCGGCCCTATTTGGGGAAGTGGATATTCTGAAAACGCTGCAGCTGAAGCCGGGTGTGCAGAACGGCGGCGAGGGCACCTCGGGCCTATTTGTGCGGGGCGGTTCCTCCGACCAGAACCTGGTGCTCCTGGATGATGCCTTGGTGTACAACCCCAGTCACTTATTTGGGCTCTTCTCGGTTTTTAACCCCGATGCGGTGCAGTCCGTGGACTTATACAAGGGTGGCTTTCCGGCGCAATATGGCGGGCGGCTTTCCTCGGTGATAGATGTGAAGTTGCGCGAGGGCAACCGCGAAAAGCTGGGCGTGAGCGGCGGCATCGGCCTGATTTCGTCGCGGCTTACGCTGGAAGGCCCTCTAGCCAAGAAAAAGGGCTCTTTTATCCTGTCAGGTAGGCGCACCTATTTCGATGTCTTTACGCGTCAAATCAACAACTTCCAAAAAGACAACCCCGACTATAACCCGATTCCGGATTACTACTTCTACGATTTCAACGCCAAAGCTAACTACACGCTAGGCCCCAAAGACCAAGTGTTTCTGAGCGGGTACTACGGCCGCGACGCCTTTGGCTTTGCCTCGCAGGGCGGCTTCAATTTCAGCTTTACCTGGGGCAACACCCTAGCAGCGGCGCGCTGGAACCACGTATTCAACAAGCGCCTCTACCTCAACACCACAGCCTCCGTCACGAATTATCAGTATGATGTGACCAACAAGCTGGACCAGTTCAGCTTCAACCTCGGCTCTACCATCCGCGACTATTCCCTGCGCTCCGACCTAGACTACACGCCCAATGAGCAGCACACCTTGAAGTTTGGGGTGCAGGGCACTAAGCACCGGTTTGGGGTAGGCCGCCTGCAGGCCGGCTCCGGCGACGGGCGCCTGAATATCGGTTCGGATGTAGCTTACAACGGGCTGGAAGGCGCCGTGTATGCTTCCGACAATTTTCGACCCTCCGACAAATGGCAGCTGGAGTATGGCTTGCGCCTCACGGGTTTCCAGAGCGGGTCTAATGCGTATGGCGGCCTAGAGCCCCGCGGCGCGGCCCGGTACTCGCTCACGCCCAAAACCTCGCTTAAAGCCAGCTACGCCATGATGTACCAGTACGTGCACCTGGTTACGAACTCCGGCGCCACACTCCCCACCGATATCTGGTATCCGTCGCGCCTGTCCGTGAAGCCACAACGCTCGCAACAGGTAGCCACGGGCGTGAGCTTCTTGCTCGGCGACGGCAAATACCTGCTCAGCAACGAGCTGTACTATAAGTGGGCCCAAAACCAGGTCGATTTCAAGGATGGCGCTCAGCTGTTTGTCAATCCTGATCTGGATTCGGAGTTCCTGTTTGGCAAGGGCTGGGCGTACGGCACAGAGCTGTATCTGGAAAAGAAAACCGGTCGCACTACCGGCTGGATTGGCTACACGCTTTCCTGGAGCAAGCGCCGGTTTCCGCCCCAGCGCGGCACCAGCGGCATTAACGAAGGCCGCACCTTCTACCCTACTTACGACCGGCGCCACAACCTGACGGTGGTAGTGCTGCACCAACTCAACGAACGCCTCAACCTAACGGGCTCCTTTGTGTACACTTCCGGCAACGCCACTACCCTGCCCGCCGGCCGCTTTGCAGTACAGGATGTGTACGGCGACGACCCCTCGGCAGTGCCCATCTACCCCGACCGCAACACCTTCCGGCTGGCTCCCTACAACCGCCTCGACCTGGGTGTGGTGTGGAAGTTGAAGCCGAACCGCTGGTTTCCGGAATCTGACCTGACGTTTAGTGCCTACAATGCTTACAACCGGCGTAACCCCTACTTCGTGTACTTTGATCAGGTGCGGGATGGCGAAGATGGCCCGGTGACCAGCTACCGTGCCCGCCAGGTTTCCCTGTTCCCGGTTATTCCGGCCGTGACGTACAACTTTAAATTCTAGGCCTGCCGCTTCCATGACACTTCACGTAAAAAACAGCCTAGTAACGCGTTACCTCTCCTGCTTGCTCGCCCTGGCGGCTCTTACCGGCTGCGACTTAGAGCAGGATATTGATGTGGCGCTGCCGGCCCTGCCCGCACAGTTGGTGGTAGAATGCTACCTAGAGAATGGCGAGGTACCGCAGATGACCGTGACGGAAACCGTACCGTACCTCTCGGATCCTAATCCGGTGGTGCCTACCGATGTAACCGTGCAGCTCACGCTAGCCAGCGGCACTATGGAAACCCTGCGGTTTGGGCCGGGTCTGAATACCCGTACTGGCAAGGCCTACACCCACCTTGGCAGTCAGCCCCTTGTAGCCCGCCCCGGCGACACGTTCCGGCTGGAGGTAACGGATACCAAGGGGCGCCGGGTAACGGGCACGGCCACCATGCCCGCCCTCGTCCCCATCGACTCGCTGGAGTTTAAGTTCAACGAGCTGCCGCCAGAGCAACGCGAAGCCTACGTACTGACCAGCTTCCAAGACCCGGTGGGTGTGGGCAATTACTATCGACTCCAAATTCACCGCGACAGTATTTCCGATGAGCCGGAGCTGGACTATGATGTGGAAGACCGCCTGAACGATGGCACTCGCTTTACGCTGGGCAGCAGCTACCGCTTCGACCCCAACGATACGCTGCTGGTTACGCTCTACCACCTGGATCAGCCGTATTACCTGTTCCGGCAATCGGTAGATGATGCGCGCAACGCCAATGGCAATCCGTTTTCGCAGCCCTCATCCATCAAGAGCACGGTGCAAGGCGGCGTGGGCGTTTTTACGGTGCTGAGTTATGACCGCAAACAGATAATAGTTCGGTAGAAAAAGTAACACCGAGGCGTGCAACCACCGGCTTGCTTCTGCTACTCTACCAGGCATCTACCCACCTTCTATTTTCCTGTTAGACGTATGTATCGCTTTCATTCTCTGGTATCCGTTTTTCTATTGATGCTGGTGACAGCCCTGAGCAGTTGCCAGAAAGACACCGAAACGCCAGCTCCTACCAGCTCCGTTACGGCTGCCCAGCTCGTACAGAAATGGCAGCTCGATGAAGTGTACATTAATAACCAATTATCGGCCAGCGGCACCAATATCAAAGACCGGTACACGATTCAGTTTCGTGCTGATGGCACGTATGTGCAAACGATGCTGGCGGATAACACCACGTATGCCGGCACCTGGAAGCTGGAAGAAGGCACCGTGGTGACGCTCAAACTGACTGACCACAAAGGCGACCTGCAGCAGTACGTGGTGGGTGCCGTCTCGAACCAAGTGCTGCGCTATGCCCGCGTGAACAGCAAAGCCGAAACGGAGGAACTGCGTTTTACTAGCTTGCTATAAGCCGCAAACCCTAGTCTATTTTCTCGAAATATCCCGGCCTTTTAGTGCTACTTCTATGATCCGTATTTCTTCTCTGCTAGTGATGTTGCTGCTTTCGGCCGGGTTTGGCCTAAGCAGCTGTGAGGTGTTCTCAGAGCCCAAATGTGGCTGCACCCCACCACCCCCCGAGCCCATAAAGGCGGCCGCCCTAAGCCAGGTTTCTACGTGGTGGCTGTATGAGCATAAGGTAGGCGACCAATTCGCCCGCGAGGATGCTATCAAGGACCGGTTCTCGATGCAGTTCCGAGCCGATGGCACCTACACCCAAACGATGCTGAGCGATGGCACCGAATATAAGGGTACCTGGATGCTGATGGGCACCGACAACCGCACCCTACACCTCACCGACCACAAAGGCAGCACCCAGGAATTCATGATGGCCACCGCCGGAACCGTGATGCTTGCGTATTACCGCCAAGACAAAAACAACCAAACGGAGTACTACTCCTTTAAATCAACTAAATAAGCTGCTGGCTTATTTGATTTCCCTAGGCACAGAAAAGGCCGCAACCCCGGTTGCGGCCTTTTCTGTGCCTAGTAAGTTCTCGTCGTTTACAGCTTCTCCAGCACCCGGCGGAGCAACGCGGTCAGTCGCGGCTCTGCTACGGCGGCCGTGCGCAAGATGTCGGCAATATCTACCTTCTTCAGCTTGCCCGGCGCGCATAAGTCCGTAATGACGGATATGGCCAGCACTGGCAAGCCCATATGCACGGCAGCAATAACTTCTGGCACCGTGCTCATCCCCACGGCATCGGCCCCAATGGTGCGCAGGTAGCGGTACTCGGCGGGGGTTTCGAGCATGGGACCGGGTAAGGAGGCGTACACCCCACGGCGCAGATACTGGCCTAGCCCGAGTTCCAAAGCCGCCTGTTCCGCCACTTGCAGCAGCTGCAGGTCGTAGGGCTCCATCATATCGGGGAAGCGCGCGCCCAACTCATCGAGGTTTTTACCGATAAGCGGGTTGGTAGGCTGCAGATTGATGTGGTCCTCGAGCAGCATTAGGTCCGAATAGTCGTAATCGGGGTTGAGGCCGCCGCTGGCATTGCTCACGAACAGGCGCCGAATGCCCAGCAGCTTCATCACGCGTACCGGAAATACTACCTGGTCCATAGTATAGCCCTCGTAGTAGTGAAACCGGCCGTGCATCACTAGCACCCGCTTACCCGCCAGCGTACCCGCCAGCAGCTCTCCGGCGTGGCTTTCCACCGTCGAGACAGGAAAGTGCGGAATATCGGCGTAAGAAAAGCGGTGCGCTACCTCTATTTCCTTGGCCAAGGCCCCGAGCCCCGTGCCGAGGATAATGCCGGCTTCGGGCTGAAAATCTTGCAGGGTTTGGCGGAGATAGGCGGCGGCTTCGTGAAGTTGGTGCATGAAAAGCGAAGGCTAGGGTAGAAAACAAATCAACCTGAACCTAACACAGAAAGCTGCGCTAGGTTCAGGCTGACAAAGTAAGCCGATTACGACTACTGCACGTTTACCTCAAACGGCATCCGAGCCTGTACACCCTTCATTTCTGACAGCTTTTTGTATTGCAGGTACATGGGGTACATGGGGCCCATTTCTTCTTTCACCATCCGCAAACGCGCTTCTTCGGAGAAAGAGCTGAAGAGGTTTTCGGCGAATGATTTCTGACGGGGAAGCTTCTGAATGCGGTAGTCACCTTCCTTTAGGTTAGCCCGGCGAGCGGCAATGCGCAGAGCATCATCCATCGAGCCGAGCACATCCACGAGGCCACGCGCCTTGGCTTCCGTGCCTGACCACACGCGGCCCGAAGCCAAGCGGCGCAACCGCTCCACCGGCATTTTGCGACCTGCGGCAGCTTTAGTGGTAAAATCGGCGTAGATGCGGTTGATTTCAGCCTGGAATTGGCTTTGCTCGAAGGGAGTCAGGGCGCGCGTGATGGTCGGGAAATCGGAGAACTTGCCGGTGGTAACGCGGTCTGTCGTGATGCCGATTTTCTCGCGCAGGAAGGGCTCGATGTTCGGGAGTACACCGAATACGCCAATGCTGCCCGTGATGGTAGTAGGGTGCGCCACAATGGTGTCGCAGCCCATGGCGATAAAGTAGCCGCCCGAAGCCGCCACATCCGACATGCTGGCAATCACCGGCTTCGATTTCTTGGTCAGCATCACCTCGCGGTAAATGATATCGGAGGCCAACGACGAGCCGCCGGGCGAGTTGATGCGCAACACCACGGCTTTTACTTTCTTGTCGAGGCGGGCTTTGCGAATGGCCTCGGCAAAGTTGGTGCTGCCAATGCTTTCGTTGCTGCCTTTGCCCGTCACGATGTCGCCTTCGGCGTAAATCACGGCAATGCGGTTGCCGCTGGTGCTGCCTTCCTCGTCCTTGGTCTTTTTATAGTCCGAGTAGTCAATCAGGCTCAGCTTCTTGTCTTTCTCCACGCCCAACTTGCCTTTCATGTAGTCGGTAGCCTGGTCGTAGTAGCCTAGGTCCGTTACCAGGCCCAACCGTTTAGCGTCATCGGCGTTGTGCACCAGCATCGAGTCGCTGATAACCTTGAGGCGAGCCGGCGCAATTTTGCGGGCGGCGGCTACTTCGGCCAGCATCGAGTTGTTCATCGAGTTCAGGAACGACGCGGTTTGCATACGGGCCGAATCCGACATGTTAGTGCGGAAATACGGCTCCACGGCGCTCTTAAACGAACCAACGCGGAAAATCTGGGCCTGCACGCCTAGCTTATCGAACAGGTTTTTGTAGTACATGGTCTCGGAGCTGAGGCCGTTGAACTCCAGCGTGCCCTGTGGGTTCAAGTAAATCTTGTCGGCTACGGAAGCCAGGTAATAGCTTTTCTCCGATTGCGCATCGGTGTAGCTCACCACAAACTTGCCCGACTTTTTGAAGGCGACCAGCTCGTTGCGGATTTCCTCCATCGAGGCCATGCCACCTTGCACCAGCTCTAGGTTCAGGAAAATGCCTTTGATGTCCTCGTCGTTTTTGGCCCGCCTAATGGCATCTTTCAGCTCATCCAGCCCAATGGTGCTGCTTTGCCCACCCATAAAAGCCGACAGTGGGTTGTTGAAATCCCGCTCGCCAATAGGTTTGTCAAGGGTCAATTCCAGCACAGAGTTGCTGGCTACGGTTACTTCTTTGTCAGACGATGCTACGCTCACCAGAATGCCTACCAGCAAAATCATTCCGAGCAGGCCCAGGATGATAACGCCGGTAATGGTGGCCAGCACGTATTTAAAAAACTGTCTCATCAGCGGAAAATGAATAGTCAGGTTACTTCCTGTAACAAAAGTATCGGCTTTTAATCCCCGGTTTTGGGTATTCAACCAACGGGCCGGTTTGGCGCCTGAACGCCCCTAGCGCGCCTGTTTTATGGAGCGAGAAACTGCCTGAAGTACTCGGTAATGTCGCAACAGCAAGCATCACACCGTCAGCACACGAGCTGCTTCAACTGTGCGGACGCCAGATCAAGCAGGATACGTTCTTCTAATGGGTTTACTAGCTTATACCTACTTAGTAGCCGTACTTCTCGCCCCACAACTGGCGCAGGCGCTCCTGGGCTTTGGCTTCGGCGGGATTATGGCCGGGGTGGTAGAACACGGTGCCGCTGAGCGGTTCGGGCATAAACTCCTGGTAGGCGAAATTGCCTTCATAATCGTGGGAGTACATGTATTTGCTGCCGTAGCCAAGTTCTTCCATGAGCTTGGTGGGGGCGTTGCGCAACGGAATGGGCACCGATTGCACACCTTGCTGCCGCACCAGCGCCCGCGCCTCCCGAATGGCCTTGTAGCTGGCGTTGCTTTTTGGCGACGAAGCCAGGTATACCACCGTTTGGCCCAGAATAATATCCGATTCCGGCATGCCGATAACGGTAACCGCCTGAAAGCAGCTTTGGGCCAAAATCAGGGCGTTGGGGTTGGCCAGGCCTACATCTTCACTGGCCAGAATCAACAGTCGGCGGGCAATGAATTTCACGTCTTCGCCACCTTCCAGCATCACGGCCAAATAGTACAGCGCCGCGTTGGGGTCAGAGCCTCGAATGCTTTTAATAAAGGCCGAAATAACATCGTAGTGCATTTCGCCCCCTTTATCGTAGCGCGCTAGGTGCTGTTGGGCCAGTTGCTGCACGCCTTCATCAGTGATAATGATTTCACCGGTTTTGGGGTCGGGGCGGCCGGCCTCTACCACAATTTCCAGCAAGTTCAGCAGCTTGCGCGCATCGCCGCCCGAAATGGTAAGCAAGGCGTTGTAGTCCTGTACGCGTACCTTTTTCTGCTTCAGAATCTCATCGTGGGCCAGGGCGTTATCCACGAGGGTTGTGAGCACCTGCTTGCCTAGTGATTCGAGCACGTACACTTGGGCCCGGCTTAGCACGGCCGGAATCACCTCAAACGACGGGTTCTCGGTGGTGGCCCCAATCAGCGTAACGATTCCTTGCTCCACGGCCCCTAGCAGCGCGTCTTGCTGGCTTTTGCTGAAGCGGTGAATTTCATCAATAAACAGCACCGTACCGCGCTGCTTTTTGGCGCGCTCAATTACTTCGCGCACATCTTTCACGCCGGCATTCACGGCGCTAAGCGAGGCAAAGGGTTTACCCAATTCCTGCGCTAGTAAGTTGGCCAACGTAGTTTTGCCTACGCCGGGCGGTCCCCACAAAATCAGGGACGGTAGCCGGCCGGCTTGCAGGTAGCGGCGCAACACCCCGTCGGGCCCAATCAGGTGCTGCTGCCCGGCGTACTCATCGAGGGTGCGGGGGCGCATGCGCTCGGCTAGCGGCGCGCCTGGCCTAGGCGTGTAAGGCGTTGGGCCTTGGGGAGCGGGGTCAGAATCGAAAAGGGAGCCAGTGGCCATAGGAAGGAAGCGCGGATGGAAAGAACGCAAGCTGAACAGGTGACGTCGATACACACCGGCGGCCCGCTCACTTACGCAGCAAACAAAGTTAACTACGTCAGGCAGGGGATTTGCGCTGCCTTCCTGCAATTCAGCCCTACCTTCGTTTGCAATGAAAAACTCAGCGAAAGTACACGCGGCGCTTTTTGTGGTGGCGCTCATTTACGCGGCTAACTACAGCATTTCCAAGGATGTGATGCCGCGCTACATGGGCCCGTTTGGGCTGGTACTGCTGCGTATTGTGGGGGCTGCACTCTTCTTTGGCATTCTGAGCCGCTTGGTAGCACCCCAAGACCGCATTACGGGCCGCCCCGACCAACTGCGCGCCATTGCTTGCGGAGTGCTGGGCATTGGGCTCAACCAGCTGCTGTTCTTTTCGGGCCTTAACCTTACCTCTCCTATCAATGCCTCGCTTATCCAGACGATTGCACCGGTAGTTACGGTGCTGGCCTCGGCGGTATTGTTGGGCGAGCGGCTGACCCTGCCCCGGCTCCTGGGTATTGGACTTGCGGGCGTGGGGGCAGCTAGTATTATTCTGAGTCGGGGCCCAGTAGCGGCAGGCGGGCAAGACGGCCTGTTGGGCAACGTATACATCTTGCTCAATGCCACAGCTTTTGGCGTGTACCTGGTGCTCGTGATGCCCTTGATGCGCAAGTATCATGCGTTTACGGTGCTGGCCCGTATTTTCTTGGTGGGCGCTTTTCTGGCGGTGCCCGCGGGTTGGCAGCAAATTCAGGCGCCCGATTACGCAAGTTTTCCAGCCAGCATTTGGGCAGCTATTGCCTACATGGTTATCTGCCTGACCATAATGGCGTATCTGCTCAACAACTGGGCCCTGAAGTACGCCTCTCCTTCCCTGCTGGGCGCTTACATTTACTTACAGCCCGCCCTGGCTGTTGGCATTGCCGTGGCACTCGGCAAAGATTCCCTTACCCTCACCAAAGCGTTGCAGGCCCTATTGATTTTCGGCGGGGTGTTTTTGGTAAGTCGCAGAGCAAAGCAGCCGGCGCCCGCAGTGGTGCCCCTAGAGCCAGTGCAGGACTAACTTTCTGCTGCTTTCGGCTTACTGGGTGTGGCTACTAGCTCTGTAAATTCGGGAAAGTAGAAACAACACCCGTTGCCCGTAGAAAGGCAGGAACCTACTACCTTGTAGCTACTACCCTATTTCCTGCTATGAAAGCATTTCTCCTGCTTGCACTCCTTACGGCTCCGACGGCCCCGGCCGCGTGGGCTCAAACCGCAAAATCCGCAGTGGCCAGCCCTGTTGCTACCCAAGCAAAAACCGCAAACGGCATACTGGAAGGCGTCACTACTGCTAGCGGCATCCGCACGTTCAAAGGGGTGCCCTTTGCGGCGGCGCCCGTGGGTGCATTGCGCTGGAAAGCCCCCCAATCACCCCTAAGCTGGACGGGCGTGCGGCAAGCCAAAGCCTTTGGGCCCCGCGCCATGCAGTTGCCTTTGTTTGGCGACATGAACTTCCGCTCCAACGGCGTCAGTGAAGATTGCCTGTACCTGAACGTTTGGACGCCGGCCAAATCAGACAAGGAGAAGCTGCCAGTGCTGGTGTACTTCTACGGGGGGGGCTTTGTGGCCGGCGACGGCTCCGAGCCGCGCTACGATGGCGAAAGCATGGCCCGCCGTGGCATGGTAGCCGTTACGGTAAACTACCGCCTGGGCGTATTTGGGTTCTTGGCTCACCCCGAGCTAACGCAGGAATCGCCGAACAAAGCATCTGGCAATTATGGCTTCCTCGACCAGACCGCGGCGCTGCGCTGGGTACAAGAAAATATTGCTGCTTTTGGCGGCGACCCAAGTAAAGTAACCATTGCCGGCGAATCGGCTGGCTCTATGTCCGTGAGCGCCCAGATGGCATCACCTCTGTCCAAAGCGCTGTTTGCCCGGGCCATTGGCGAAAGCGGCTCGATGCTGAATACCGGTTTCGGGCCGGTTCCGCTGGCGGAGGGCGAACAGGCCGGTGTTGCTTTCGCTACCAGTTTAGGGGCTTCGTCATTGGCCGCGCTCCGGGCGCTACCAGCCCAACAACTGCTAGAAGCCACCGGCAAACCCGGCACGCCCCGCTTCGCTGCTACCCTTGATGGCTACTTCTTCCCCCAGAAGCCCACAGCTATTTTCATGGCCGGCCAACAGGCCCGCGTGCCCTTGCTCGTAGGCTGGAACTCGCTGGAAATGAACTACCCCTATATTCTGGGCCAGGAGCAACCAACGCCGGACACCTTTCGCCAGGCGGTGCAACGGCTTTACGGCGAGCAGGCCGAGGAAGTACTGAAGTACTACCCGGCCGATACCCCAGAGCAGGCCCGCCATTCGGCTAATGAGTTGGCCAGCGACCGGTTTATTGTGTACAGCACCTGGAAATGGGCCGATGCCCACAGCCAGACAAGCGGCCAGCCGGTGTACCGTTATGTGTATGCCCGCCCCCGCCCGGCCATGGTGCCCGAAATGGGCAACGCAACGCCGGGCCTAGCGGGCGGCGTAGTAAAACAGCCCGATTCAGCTCCTAGGGCTCCGCTTGCTACCGGCGCTGTGCACTCAGCAGAAATTGAATATGCCCTGGGCAACTTAGGCACCAACCACGTGTACGCCTGGACTCCCGATGACTACAAGGTATCCGAGACGATGCAAACCTATTTTGCCAACTTCATTAAAACCGGCAACCCGAACAGCAAAGGCATTCCGGTGTGGCCCGTGACCACCGCCGGCAAGAATAGCCAACTCCTCCGCATTGACGTGCGGACCCGCCCTGAACCTGAAACCGACCGCGCCCGCTACCTCTTTCTAGACAAGCAAGTCGGCAAATAGCGGAGCTTGTGCAGTGCCTTTTCAAAGGAGCTTGGCGTAAGCCGGGCTCCTTTTTTTGTTGTCGGTTGGGCTCCGCTAGGTACCTAGTAGCAGTTTTGCCTTATACTCCGGCTTTCCTATATTCTTTCTTCTCTCACGAGCAACTCAGACCTTTGCTAAAGGCCAAGCCAGATAACTCCCTACCCCCGGTTTGAGCCTAAACCCAACCTAGTGGACGCCGCCGAAACCCGTAAAATCATTCACCTCGACATGGATGCGTTCTATGCCTCGGTGGAGCAGCGCGATAACCCGGTGCTGCGCGGGAAACCCGTAGCCGTGGGTGGCTCCCGGCAACGTGGCGTGGTAGCGGCCGCCAGCTATGAGGCCCGAAAGTTTGGGGTGCGCTCGGCCATGTCCTCGGCAGTAGCGCTGCGCAAATGCCCGGAGCTAGTGTTCGTGAAGCCTCGCTTTGAGGTATATAAGGAGGTTTCGCGGCAAATTCGGGCCGTCTTCGCGGAGTACACGCCGCTTATTGAACCGCTCTCCCTCGATGAAGCCTACCTCGACGTTACGGAGAACCTTAAAGGCATAGCCTTGGCTACCCAAGTGGCCGCCGAAATCAGAGCCGCTATTTTCCAACAAACGCAGCTTACTGCGTCGGCAGGTATTTCCTACAATAAGTTTCTGGCCAAGCTGGCTTCTGATTACCGCAAGCCCAACGGCCAGTTTGTTATTCGGCCCCACCAAGGGTTGGCCTTTGTAGAGAAGCTAGCGGTTGGCGAGTTTCACGGCATTGGCCCCGCCACAGCCGCCCGGCTCAACGCACTGGGCATCTTCTCGGGCCTCGATTTACGTCAGCAGACCGAGACGTTCCTACGTCAGCACTTTGGCAAGGCTGGCTCGCATTACTACCTCATTTCCCGCGCCCAAGACCACCGCCCTGTCGTACCCGACCGCCTGCGCAAATCTATCGGCTCCGAAACCACCTTTGAGCAAGACTTGCGTACGCCCGAGGAGCTAGTAGCTGGCCTGCAACCTTGCCTGGAATCAGTGTGGAGCCACTGCCAACGCACGGGACTGCGGGGCCGCACCCTCACGCTAAAGGTTAAGTACGCCGACTTTCAGCAAATCACGCGCAGCCGCACGCTTTTCGGGCCCATCGGCACCCAGGAAGCATTTGAGCAAATCAGCCGCGAACTGCTTACCGTCCTGTTGCCGGTTGACAAAGGCATCCGCCTGCTAGGCATTTCGCTGTCCAGCCTAGAAACCCCAGAGGAAGCCGTTGGTAAGCAGCTAGCCCTGCTTTTGTAGCAAACTTGTTTCGCAACTCGCAAAAATCAAACACAAAAAAGCCCGAAGCGAATCTCGCTTCGGGCCTTTCGTATGCTAAAGGAACCTATCCTCTACTGAGGATCAGACTTCATTTTAGACTTTTTCTTCTTGTTTTTCACTTTCACGTCGGCCTCAGTGGCCTTGGTTTCCGTTGGCGCAATGCTACCGCTGGTGGTGCTCGACTGCGTTTCTACCGTAGTGGTAGTGCTAGCAGGCGCCGTAGTTGTCTGGTTGATAGTACCCTGCATCGGCTCAGTGGTTGGCTGAGTCGTCGTTGTAGTCTGGGCTGGCTGCGTCGTGGTCGTGGTGGTAGTGCTGGAGTTGGTCTGCGCGTTAGCGGCAGAAACACCGGCAACTAATACAGCGGCTAGAGCAAGAAGCTTTTTCATAGCAGTTGGTTTCAGGGTGAACTAATCAGACAACCACACGGCTGCCTTTTGACTAGCCTTCAACGAAGCCTTGGCTTGTGTTGTTGTGTTGTTGCCCAAAAATATTTTCTACTACCCCCGTTTTTCTACCAAACCGTCCGGACCCTGCCCCGCCTCAAACCTACTTCAGTAGCTCGTGCAGCACGGTTTGCATGGAAAACACCCGGTTACCCGCCTCCTGAATCACTAAAGAATTCGGCGAATCCAGAATGGCATCCGATACTTCTACGTTGCGGCGCACGGGCAAACAGTGCAGGAATTTGGCGTCGTGGGTGCCGGCCATGTGCTCGGGGGTGAGCATCCACGACGGGTCGTTGCTGATAACCTGACCATAATCGAGGTAGCTGCTCCAGTTTTTGGCCTGCACGAAGTCGGCGCCTTCTAGGGCTTTCTTCTGGTCGTACTCAATGCGGGCGCCTTTCGTGAACTTGGGGTCCAGCTCGTAGCCCTCGGGGTGGGTGATAACGAAGTCCACCCAGTCTACTTCCGAAAACCAGTCGCAGAACGAGTTGGGTACGCACTGGGGCAAGGCGCGCACGTGCGGGGCCCATGTCAGTACCACTTTCACGCGCTCCTTTTTCTTGGTTTCGGCTACCGTAATCAGATCGGCAAACGACTGCAACGGGTGCAGCGTGGCGCTTTCCAGGCTTACTACGGGCACCGTGGCGTACTTCAGAATCTTGTTGAAGACTTCCTCACTGTAATCAGCCTCGCGGTCCTTGAGCGTTGGGAAAGTGCGCACGCCCAGCACGTCGCAGTACTGGCTCATCACGGCAATGGCTTCCTTAATGTGCTCTTGCGTGCCGCCATTCATCACCGCGCCATCGGCCATTTCCAGGGTCCAGGAATCGGCGCCGGCGTTGAGCACCCAGGCTTGCGCGCCCATGTTGTAGGCCGCCTTCACCGAGCTAAGCCGGGTACGCAGGCTGGGGTTGAAGAATATCAGCCCTACGGTTTTGTTTTTGCCGATGTGCTGGTACCCAAATGGATTCGCCTTGATTTCCAGGGCTTGCTGCAACAGGGCTTTATAGTCGCCCGCATCGGCGAAGGAGGTGAAGTTTTTCATTAGGTGTTGGGAGTTAATCACTTAAAATTTCATGACACAATTTTGCACTTCGCTAAACATATGCCATTCATAGGTGATGTAGAACTGTAATGAGTTATAGTTATTCCTAACTTGCCTAAAGACTACTTTTTAAGTTTTACCTTTTGTAGTATATGCTCTATGTTAATAGACTTCAAGGAGATTCCACAAGCAAATAAACCAGGAGGGTATCAAGACTCTTTCGAATTGTTTTCTAGAGATTTTATCGAATTGCTTGGCTACGAAATAGTAAGTGGTCCAGCTAGAGGTGCAGATGGAGGCATCGATTTTAAAGTAAAAGAAAACCGCAAAACGCAAAATGGACACGTCGATTTCTATTGGCTAGCAAGTTGTAAGCATTATATTCACTCTGACACTGCAATTGGGCCATCGATCGAGCAAAATATATTAGACAGAACAATTAGCAATGGCTGTCAAGGTTTTATGGGAATATACTCCACTTTACCAACTAACGGGCTTATCAATTTACTAGAAGGATTAACAAAACAAGGTTATATAGAGCATAAAATATTCGACTATGGAAAAATAGAGAATAGAATTGTGGGCATAGCTTTATTTGAAAAATTATTCATCAGATACTTTCCTAAATCTTATAAAAATTGGAAAGAATTATACTATTATATCGAGCCAATAAAATTATTTGAAATGTATTTAGATTCAAAATTAGATGCATCTATCAAAGGTGTTTTCTTATCAGCATTTAAATCTGTTGGGAATTTGATAAAAGCCCTAAGAATGCATGATGGCCTCAAAGAAGCCTTAGCTGATGAAGGTGTAACCTTGATACATGACTCTGAATTTCAACACTACAAACATCGTAGAGATGGTAGATATATTCTAGAAGAGAAGTCCGTTGTATTGTCGAAAAATACGAAAAGGAACTTTGGCTTTGAATTTAAACACAATCATAATGTCAGAACCAAACACTTGGTTAATGCCTTCTTAACAGGCTTAATACCTCCCAAAACAATCCTAAAAAGAAAAGGTGGATTATTTGGTTATGACGGCAACAAGGAGTTAGTCGATAAGGTTAAGTACAGGTACAATATATTGTTACCACCAAAAAGTTTCAATAGCAGCATATTAGATTTTAGATTAAATAGCAGCTTGTATGTATTCAGTACTTTGATAATTGCAGATGATGGTCATTACGAATTATTGAACTCGTTGTTTTGTGACTTTAAAATAATTTTATCATAAATGTTTATGTAGCACATCTCATATTATGAGCCTCTCATATTTTGAGTAATTACTCAAAATATGAGAGGCTCATAACTTTACATGGCCTTGTACTCGTTCCAGCTCTTGATTTTCAGGTCTTTCATTTCCAGCGTGCAGAAGGCTTGGATGAAGGCTTTGGCTAGGCGGGCATTCGTCAGCAAACCAACCCCGAAGTCGATGGCGGTACGGCGGATTTTGTAGTCGTTGTCCAGTTCGCCCTTCGAGAGGTTCTTGGGGATGTTGATGACCAAGTCGATCTTCTTCTCCTTCAGGTAGGTCAGCACGTTAGGCTCCTGGTAGTCGTCGGGCCAGAAGAGCAGGCTCGACGGCACGCTGTTTTCGGCGAAGAAGCGGTGAGTGCCCTGGGTAGCATAGATAGTGTAGCCCTTTTTCACGAGCAGTTCTACGGCCGAGAGCAGCGTGACTTTCGACTTGATGGGGCCGCCGGAAATCAGCACCGTTTTCTGCGGGATCTTGTAGCCCACACTCAGCATCGACTTCAGCAGGGCTTCCTCGGCGGTATCGCCCAGGCAGCCCACTTCGCCGGTGCTCACCATGTCCACGCGCAGTACTGGGTCGGCGCCGGGCAGGCGGGTGAAGGAGAACTGTGGGGCCTTTACGCCCACAAAGGGCAAATCGTAGACCCGCTCGCTCTCGTCGCGCGTTACGTCCTTGCCCAGCAGCACCTGGGTAGCCTTTTTGATCAGGTTGTTGCCTGAAACCTTGGACACGAACGGAAAGGAGCGTGAGGCGCGGATATTGCACTCAATCACTCGGATTTCGCGGTTTTTCTCCAGGAACTGGATGTTGAACGGCCCGCTAATCTGGAAGCGCTTGGCAATCTTCTCGGCAATGATTTTGAGCTTGCGCACCGTGCCCACGTACACGCGCTGGGGCGGGTAGTACATGGTGGCGTCACCGGAGTGCACGCCGGCAAACTCCACGTGCTCGGAAATGGCGTAGCTAACAATTTCGCCCTTGTCGGCCACCGCGTCCAGTTCAATTTCCTTGGCTTCCTGCATAAATTCCGACACTACCACCGGGTATTCGGCGCTTACCTCGGTAGCGGCTCGTAAGAACGCCTCCATTTCAAAGGCGTTGGAAACTACATTCATCGCGGCCCCCGACAGCACGTAGCTCGGACGAATCAGCACGGGGTAGCCTACCTCTCCCACGAACTCAAACATAGCGTCCAGAGAAGTCAACTCCTTCCAGCGGGGCTGGGCAATGCCCAGCTCGTCCATGATGCTGCTGAACTTGTGACGGTTCTCAGCCTCATCAATGCGGGCCGGCGCGGTGCCCAGGATGGGCGCGCTAGCATCGGCTAGGCGGGTAGCGAGGTTGTTCGGAATCTGGCCACCCGTGCTCAGGATTACGCCTTGGGGCTGCTCGAACTCCAGAATGTCCATCACCCGCTCAAAGCTCAGCTCCTCGAAATACAGGCGGTCCGAAACGTCGTAGTCCGTAGAAACGGTTTCGGGGTTGTAGTTGATGATGATGGTTTTGTAGCCTTCTTCAGCGGCCGTCTGCACGGCATTCACGCCGCACCAGTCGAACTCCACGGAGCTACCGATGCGGTACACGCCCGAGCCCAGCACCACAATGGACTTGTCGGTTTCCTGGGCCAGGTCGTTTTCAGTGCCGTGGTAGGTGCTGTAGAGGTAGTTGGTTTTGGCCGGGAATTCGGCTGCCAGTGTGTCAATCTGCTTGATAACCGGCAGTACACCCAAGGCCTTGCGGCGGGCCCGCACTAGCAGCTCGTCGGCTTTCACGTCGCCTTCCCCGAGCAGCTTCACGGCAATTTGCTGGTCCGAAAAACCAGCTTTCTTTACGTCGCGCAGTAGGCCAGTCTCCAGCGCGCCTAGGCCACTGCCGCGCTTCTCTGCCAGCTTCTTGCCCAGCTCGAAAATGGTTAACAGGCGCTGCAAGAACCAGTGGTCAATCTTGGTCAGATCGTGCACCTGGTCTAGGGTGTATCCGGCCTCAAACGCTAGGTTGATAGCGAAGATGCGCTCCTCGTTTGGCTCGCTCAGCAGCAGATCGATTGTCTTGTTATCCACCTGCTCAGGCTTGTTGGCCACGAAGCCGCGCTTGCCAGTATCCAGCATACGCAGACCCTTCTGAATGGCTTCCTCGAAGGATTTGCCGATGGCCATTACTTCGCCCACGCTCTTCATGGCCGAGCCAATCTGCCGGTTCACGCCCTCAAACTTGGCCAAATCCCAGCGCGGCAGCTTCACCACCACGTAGTCTAGGGCCGGCTCGAAGAAGGCCGACGTCGTCTGGGTCACGCTGTTTTTCAACTCCGAGAGCGAGTAGCCTAGGCTCAGCTTGGCCGCTACAAACGCCAGCGGGTAGCCCGTGGCCTTAGAGGCCAGTGCCGAAGAGCGCGACAAACGGGCATTCACCTCAATCACGCGGTAGTCCTCCGACACGGGGTCGAGGGCGTACTGAATGTTGCACTCCCCCACAATGCCGAGGTGGCGGATGGTCTTGATGCCGATGCTGCGCAGCTTGTGGTACTCGCGGTTGCTCAAGGTCTGCGACGGGGCCACCACGATGCTCTCCCCGGTGTGAATACCGATGGGGTCAAAGTTTTCCATGTTGCAGACCGTGATGCAGTTGTCATACTGGTCGCGCACCACTTCGTACTCCACTTCCTTCCAACCCTTCAACGACTCCTCCACCAGAATCTGGTCGGAGGTTGTGAAAGATTTCTGGGCTAGGGTCCGCAACTCGTCCATGTTGTTGGCGAAACCGCTGCCTAGGCCACCTAGCGCAAACGCTGCCCGAACGATAATCGGGAATCCGATTTTCTCGGCCGCGGCCAGCGCGTCCTCCATATTCGTGACGGCCACGCTACGGGCCGAAAGCACCCCGATCTGGTCAAGCTTTTCCTTGAAAATATCCCGGTCCTCGGTGTCGATGATGCTCTGCACGGGCGTGCCCAGCACTTTCACGTTGTACTTCTCAAACACCCCACCGCGGAACAACGCCACAGCGCAGTTCAGGGCCGTTTGGCCGCCAAACGCTACCAGAATACCATCGGGTTTCTCCTTCTTAATGACCTCCTCTACGAAGTAGGGCGTCACGGGCAGGAAGTACACGTCGTCGGCAATGTTGTCCGACGTCTGCACGGTGGCAATATTGGGGTTGATGAGGATAGTACGGATGCCTTCCTCTTTCAGCGCCTTGAGGGCCTGAGAACCGGAGTAATCGAACTCACCGGCTTCGCCAATTTTGAGGGCGCCGGAACCGAGGATGAGAACTTTGTTGGGTTTTTCCATTCTAAGGGTTGGGGCCGCTGGTGCGGTCATGTTAAAAGGCAGTCGTGCAACGCCTGCAGCAAGCTATTTGCGCGTGCAGGGCAGTTTTTCTATTTGGTAAAGACGGTGTCGCTTTTAATTATTTCCCAGTCGCCGGATGGGCGTTTGGCCATCCAGAGCCTGATAGTGGCGTCGGCCCGCTCCCCATCCAAGAAGAAGCGGAAGGAGAGAGAATCCTTTTTAGCGCCGAGCTTCTCCATCTTGAAGTTCTTGGCCGTTATTCTTCCTGTTCTGTTAATTATTCTGGGAGAAACGCGGGCCGAACTCATGGACTTGCTTATTAAATCCCCTGGCCCACCCAGTACAGCTTTCAAAACCGTCCGCTGGCCCATGTTCTTGACGAAATAGAACCCAGCGAAAGCCAAAGCGCCCAGCAGCACATACCCCCAATTCGGAAAGCCTTTACCTTTTACTTGCATGGGCGTAGTGCGGGTTACTCTGTGAAAGTGGTGTCGCTCTGCAGCATTTTCCATTCGCCAGATGGCTGCCTCATCACTTTGGTTTTGATAGTAGCAGTAGCTTTCTCGCCTTTCAAAACGAGCCGAAAGGTGAGGGAATCCTGTTTCGGGCCTGGCTTGCCGGCGTCAAATTTTTTGGAGACAATCTTCCCTGTGCGGCTTAGAATTCGGGGGGAGACTTTAGCCCCATCCAGTGCCGCAAGAATTATCTCCGACTTCTTGCCCATTGCCAGCCTGACAAAGTCTTCCGTCTTGAAACTCTTGATGATATAAAACGCCGCAAACGCCAAGAATCCCAACAGCACATATACCCAGTTCTGCAGACCGCTACCTTTTTCTTGCATAAGGTTAGTGTTTTAGAATAGATAGATATGAAGGTAAGGAAGCTCCTGCTGAGCGTAGCCGAAGCATGACAGGCGGGCGTTGCGGTGTTCTAGGCCAGTCTACTTGGCGGCTTTGTGCTCAGCCACGGCCTTCAGGAAGTCATCGAACAGATACTCCGTGTCCTCAGGGCCGCCGGCTGCTTCGGGGTGAAACTGAGTAGAGAAGAATGGCTTAGTCTTGTGCTTGATGCCTTCGCAGGTGCCATCGTTGAGGTTCTCAAACAGCATTTCCCACTCGGCGGGTAGCGTGTCGGTATCCACCGCAAAGCCGTGGTTTTGGCTAGTGATGTAGCTGCGCTTGGTGCCCGTGAGCAGCACGGGCTGGTTGTGGCTGCGGTGGCCGTACTTCAACTTGAACGTGTCGCCGCCGGCTGCTAGGCCCATGAGCTGGGAGCCTAGGCAGATACCAAAGATGGGCTTGTCCTGGCCTAGCGCGGTTTGCAGGTGCTGGATAGTGGCGGTGCACATCTTCGGGTCACCGGGGCCGTTACTGAGGAACAGGCCGTCGTAGTCGAGCTTCGTGAAGTCGTAGTCCCAGGGCACGCGGATCAGCTCCACGTCGCGCTGCAGGAAGCAGCGGATGATGTTGGTCTTGGTACCGCAGTCGACAAGCACGATTTTGTGCTGGCCGTGGCCATAGTGCTTTACCTCAGTGGGGCTCACCTGGGCTACCAGGTTGTCTTGGTTGGGGTCGTGCAGAGGCACATCTTCCTCGGCCACAATCTTACCCAGCATAGCGCCCTTTTCCCGCAGGATTTTGGTGAGCATACGGGTATCCACGCCGAAGATGCCGGGGATGTTGTACTCCTTGAGCCAGTCGCCCAGGCTCTTGGCGGCATTCCAGTGGCTGTGCTCCTCAGAGTAGTAGTTCACCACCAGGCCGGCAATGTGAATCTTATCCGACTCGAAAATCTTGGAAATCGACTCGTATAGTTCCTCGCCGGGCACACCGTAGTTGCCCACCATGGGGTAGGTCAGCACCAGAATCTGGCCGGCGAAGGACGGATCCGTCAGGTTTTCGGGGTAGCCGGTCATGGCCGTGCTAAACACTACCTCGCCCGCGGCGGAAGTAAATGCGCCGAAAGAAGTACCCTCGATTTCGGTGCCGTCTTCGAGAATGAGTTTTACCGATTTAGCGTTTTCCACTCTGTTATGCGAAAATAGGTTTACTCTGTTGTTGATTTTCTGCAGTAGTCAGGCACGCAGCTTCCTTGCTCGTTGAGATGGGGAAAGCGGCAGGTATGCCCATCATTCCAACCAACGCTGATTGGAACCTTGTCGTGGTAAGGGAATGCAACGATTCAGCGCCCCTTATGCGGGGTGGTTTGCGGGGATGTGGCGTTGTCTCAGCCAGCTTTCGGAACCGCCCGGATACAATTTCGGCTGGAACAGAACCAAACAACAGAGGTCTATTCCAGCCGAACGAGGACTTAAGCCAAACGGGAGCGAGAGAAGGTATATCAATCGGTCCCGCGCCCTGCCGTTCCCAGATGTCAGGCATCGGGAAGTTTGGTGGGCACGACTGCTGAAAGAAAAAGTGAGAGGCCGTTCTTTCACGGAAAGAACCAGCCGGTTGCTGCGCAATTGTGGCCAATGGCAGCGTGCAGCTAATCAGAAGGGGAGCTTGGCTCGTAAACCTCATCGTGCTACTCATTGGGGCTGCAAGTTAGGCCACAAGTTGCTTACTTTTTCACCTCGGCCGGAATAAGTGTGTACAGCGCCTGCAGGAACCGGTCAACTTCAGCCTTTGTGATGTTGAGCGGCGGCAGCAGACGCAGCACCCCAGGGTCGGAAGCGTTGCCTACGAAGATGTGGAAGTCCGAAAGCAGCTTGTCGCGTACATCCTTAATAGGGAAGTCGTATTTGATGCCCACCATCAGGCCGCGGCCGCGGATTTCCTCGGCACCGGCATTGGCTTCCAGCTCCGAGCGGAGGTAGTGGCCTAGCTCGGTGGCGTGATTTAGCAAATCTTCCTGCTCAATAACCTCTAGCACTGCTAGGGCCGCAGCGCAAGCCAAGTGGTTACCACCGAAGGTGGTGCCTAGCAATCCATAAGACGCCTTCAGCTCCGGCGCAATCAGGATGCCGCCGATGGGGAAGCCATTGCCCATACCTTTCGCTACCGAAATGACATCGGGGCGGATACCGGCGTGCTGGTGCGCGAAGAACTTGCCGCTGCGGCCGTAGCCGCTCTGCACCTCGTCGGCAATTAGCAGGGCACCGTACTGCTTGCACAGCGTCGCTAGGCCAGTCAGGAACTCATCGGATGGCATGATGATGCCACCTACGCCCTGAATCGGCTCGATGATGGCTGCGCACACGTCACCGCCCTGCAGCACCTGCTCTACCGCCGCCAAGTCGTATTCCACGAAGGAAATGGCGTGGTCGGCGTTGAAAGGAGCAACGATTTTCGGGTTGTCGGTAGCGGCTACCGCGCCGGAGGTGCGGCCGTGGAAAGCGCCTTTGAAGGCCACCACGCGCTTTTTGCCGGTGTGGAAAGATGCTAGCTTCAGCGCATTCTCGTTGGCCTCGGCGCCGGAGTTGCACAGGAATAGCGAGTAGTCCTCGTAGCCCGACACCTGGCCTAGCTTGTGAGCCAGCTGCGCCTGAATCGGAATCTGCACCGAGTTGGAGTAGAAGCCGATGTTCTGCAGCTGCTCGGTGAGGCGCTGCACGTAGTGCGGGTGGCTGTGGCCGATGGAAATAACGGCGTGGCCGCCGTAGAAATCCAGGTACTCCTGACCTTTATCGTCCCAGAGTTTCGCCCCCAGCGCCTTTACCGGCGTGATGTTGACGAGCGGATATACGTTGAAAAGCTCCATTAGAAAAGCACCGATTTGAGGTGAAGCCCTGTCGTTTCGGGCAGGCCGAAGAGCAGGTTCATGTTCTGGATAGCTTGGCCCGAAGCGCCCTTCACCAGGTTGTCGATAACCGAGGTGATGAGCAGCTGCTTGCCGAATTTCTGCACGTGCAGCAGACACTTATTGGTGTTTACTACCTGCTTCAAGTGAATTTCCTTGTCCGATACCGTGGTGAAAGGCGCATCAGCATAGAATTTCTGGTACAGCTCCCGCGCTTCCTCCTGAGTCAAATCCGATGGCGTGTAGACGCTGGCGAAAATGCCCCGTGAGAAGTTGCCGCGGTACGGGATGAAGTGCATGGCGCTTTCTAGCTGCGGCTGCAGCTGCGCCAGGCTCTCCCCGATTTCGCCGAGGTGCTGGTGCGTGAAGGGCTTGTAGATGGACACATTATTAGTGCGCCACGAGAAGTGCACCGTCTCCGACAAGCTCTGGCCCGCTCCCGTGCTGCCCGTAATGGCCGACACGTGCACATCATCGGTCAGCTTGCCCGCCTGCGCCAGTGGCAGCAACGCCAGCTGGATAGCCGTAGCAAAGCAACCGGGGTTGGCAATGCTTTGGGCCTGTTGGATGCGGCTTCGGTTCAGCTCCGGCAACCCGTACACAAACTCACGTCCTTCAAACTCTGCGTCGGCTTCCAGGCGGAAGTCGTTGCTGAGGTCGATAATGTGGGTGGTTTCGGGCAGCTCGTGGTTTTCGAGCCACGCCTTGGAGTTGCCGTGGCCCAGGCACAGAAATACCACGTCTTCGTCACCCGCCAGCTCCGAGGCAAAAACCAAGTCCGTTTCACCCACCAAGTCGTCGTGAACCTGGTAGACGGGGTTGCCAGCGTTAGAAGAGCTGACGATGGCGCCTAGCTCCGCGTACTCGTGGTGCAGCAGAATGCGGATCAGCTCCCCAGCAGTGTAGCCAGCGCCGCCTACGATGCCGACCTTAATTTTCATCGTTGAATGAGCTATGAATCCGCAGCTGGTTGCTGAAGATTTTGATGAAGCCCTTGGCGTCGCGGCCATCCCAAGCGTCGTTTTCCTCGCCGTAGGTCGCCACTTTGGAGCGCATCATGTCGTACTTCGACTCAATGCCTTGTAACTCGAACTGATACGGCTTCAGGGTCACGAACACCTTGCCTGACACCCGCTCCTGTGACGACGTAAGGAAGGCCTCCATGTCGCGCATCACTGGGTCGAGGTACTGGGCTTCGTGCAGCAGCGTGCCGTACCAGTTGGCGATGTAGTCTTTGTGCAGCAGCTGCCACCGCGAAGAAGTGTGCTTCTCCAGCAAGTGGTGCGCTTTCAACAGAATCAGCGGGGCAGGAGCTTCAAAACCTACGCGGCCTTTGATGCCCAGAATCGTGTCGCCCACGTGGGTGTCGCGGCCAATGGCGTAGCGGCCACCCAGGTCGTTGAGCTCCTGAATCAGCTCCACCGAGTCCATCGACTTGCCATTCAAAGCCACCGGCTCGCCTTTTTCGAAGGTGATTTCAACGGTAGTAGGTTCGGTGGCGCTGATCTGCGTCGGGTAAGCCGACTCAGGCAGTGCTTTGTCGGAAGTCAGCGTCTCTACGCCGCCCACGCTGGTGCCCCAAATACCCTTGTTGATGGAGTATTTGGCTTTCTCCCAGCTCATCTCGAAGCCGTGCTGGTTCAGGAAGTCAATCTCGGCCTGGCGCGACAGTTTCAGATCGCGTATGGGCGTGATGATTTCTGTGTTGGGCGCGATAACCGAAAAAGCCACGTCGAAACGCACTTGGTCGTTGCCGGCGCCGGTGCTGCCGTGAGCAATGTAGTCGGCCTTGTGCTCCCGGGCGTACTCCGCCAGAGCCAAGCTCTGGAACATACGCTCCGCGCTGACACTCAGCGGGTAAGTGTCGTTCTTGAGGATGTTGCCAAAAATGAGGTAGCGCAGGCAGTCGTGGTAGAAACGCTGGGTCACGTCGATTACCTCGTGCTTCGAGGAGCCCAGTTCGTAGGCTCGCTTCTCGATGGCAGCCAGCTCTTCCTCAGAAAAGCCGCCGGAGTTGACGATGACGGTGTGAACTTCCAGACCCAGTTCGCGGGTCAGATATACAACGCAGTAGGACGTATCCAAGCCGCCGCTGTAGGCTAAAACTACCTTTTTCATTATTGGCCTTGGGGTGTAAGAATCTCAATCGTCTCCTGCACGCGCTGGCTGTACTGGTCATCGAGCTTGTCGTAGACCATGCCAGTGCACAGGCACATTTTGCGCTCGTTTTCCATCAGGATGCCGTAGTTTTTGCAGCTAGAGCAGCCCTTCCAGAAATCGTCGCTCTGGGTTAGTTCGGGGAAGGTGACGGGGCGGTAGCCCAGCTCGTTGTTAATCTTCATCACGGCCGCTGAGGTCGTGATACCGAAGATTTTAGCGGCCGGATACTTCGTGCGGGAGAGCTCAAACACGCGGTGCTTGATGGCGCGGCCCAGGCCCTCTTTCCGTAGTTCCGTGTTCACAATGAGGCCCGAGTTGACCACAAATTTGTTGTCCTCGAAGGTCTCAATGTAGCAGAAGCCGGCTAGTTGCTCATCAATGAAAGCAATGATAGCATCGCCCTTCACCATCTTTTTAATCAGATAGTTAGGGTCACGCTTGGCGATGCCGACGCCGCGCGATTTGGCGGATTCGGCGTACCATTGACAGAGGGTTTCCACATACTGCGCATCGGCAGCATCGGCGACTCGTAAAAACATGGTCGAAGCTCGGTTGGTTGCCTTGGTATACGGCAACAGACTCGGAAAGACGGTAAGGGAGGAGCTTGAGGCGCAGCGGAGGGATGTGGCTGCGCCGTAACCAGAGCAAGGTCTGGCACCAAAATGGAAGCTCTGAAAAGGGGCCCATTCAGCAAGCCGCCGCAGTGGGTGGTCAGGCAAAATCGGCTAGGGAAGGCGCACTAGGGCTTACACTCGTGTCAGTTCGTTGTTCGTAGAAACTTTCTTCAGCAGGGCGCTTAGGTTGGGGCCCTTTCGTCGGGGGAGCAGGGTGCTTACTGGCCGACGAGATATTGCATGCCAGCGCTTAAGCTGGCATTGTTCGCACGACTAGGTTGGGTCGTCGCAGAAGCGCAATAGAAGAGAGACGAATCATGAAGACTGCCGTGAGGCGAGGGAAGTGTTTCTGCGGTTTAAAATGAATAGGACCGCTAAATCGTTGCAAAACTAGATGTTTTTTTTCGGAAACTTTGTCGGCCCACGGGCAAAAATAGTTGCTGCCTAATGTATCCATTGGGTAGATAATAGCCGAACAGAAAGTACGTTTTGGCGCTGCGTGGCCTAGTACGCCGCATTTTACCTCTTCCGAAAACCATGCGAGAAGGCCTAAAAATTTTTAAGATTGGCGGCGGCATCATCGACGATGAAGCGCAGCTAGGCCACTTCCTGACGGAGCTGGCCCGCATACCCGGCCGAAAAATTCTGGTGCACGGGGGCGGTAAAGGCGCCAGCCAGATGCTGCTGGACTTGGGCATCGAACCTCAAATGGTGCAAGGCCGCCGCATCACCGATGCCGCTACCCTTGACATTGTGACCATGTTCTACGCCGGCAAAACCAATAAGCAAGTGGTAGCGCTGCTGCAGGCAGCCGGTGTGAATGCGCTAGGCCTATCCGGCGCCGATGGCAACGCCATCAGGGCCGTGAAGCGCCCAGTGAAGGAGATTGACTACGGTTTTGTAGGAGACTTGCCCGAAGGCAGCATCAACATCACGCTGCTAGGCCAGTTGCTGCAGGCCGGCATCACGCCCGTGTTCTGCGCCATCACGCACGATGGCCTAGGCCAGTTGCTCAACACCAACGCCGACACCATTGCCAGCACCCTTGCCCGCGCCCTGGCAGTGGCCTACGAGGTGGAACTGCACTTCTGCTTCGAGAAGGACGGTGTGCTCTCCGACATCAACGATGAGCAGTCGGTGATTCCGCAGATTGTGCCGGCTCAATACCAGCAGCTAAAAGCCGAAGGCATCATTGCCGCCGGTATGGTACCCAAGCTGGATAATGCCTTTGCCGCGCTGGAAGCCGGGGTAGAGCGCGTGGTGATTGAAAACGCGCTCAAAATCAACGAACCCGTGAAAACTGTACTATGCCGGAGCTAATCGAGCGGCTGACCGAGGATGCCATTGAGCTGCTGCAGGAGCTGATTCAGACGCCCTCACTCTCGCGGGAAGAAGACCAGACCGCTGAGCTAATCTTTCGGTTTCTGACCTTCCATGGCGCCCACCCCAGGAGGGATAAAAACAACGTTTGGGCCGTGTCGAAGCATTTCGACCCTAGCAAACGGACCATTCTGCTCAACTCCCACCACGACACCGTGAAGGCCGGCAACACCTGGACCTACGACCCGTTGGGAGCCACCGTGGAAGGCGACAAGCTGATAGGCCTAGGCAGCAACGACGCCGGCGCTTCGGCCGTGAGCCTGCTGGCTACATTCCTGTATTTTCATGAGCGCACTGACCAGGCCTACAACCTCATCTGCGCCATCACGGCGGAGGAGGAAGTTTCAGGCGTGAATGGTATCCGGAGCGTGCTACCCCAGCTAGGCCACATTGACCTAGGCATTGTGGGTGAACCCACTCAAATGGATTTAGCGGTGGCTGAAAAAGGACTAGTGGTGCTCGACTGCGTGGCCCACGGCCGGACTGGCCATGCCGCCCGCGAAGAAGGTGAAAACGCCCTCTACAAAGCCGTGGCTGACATCCGGTGGTTCGAGCAATTCCGCTTCCCGGAAGTTTCGCCGCTGCTAGGCCCGGTGAAGATGACCGTAACCCAGATACAGGCCGGCTCTCAGCACAACGTAGTACCCGACCGTTGCACCTTCGTGGTGGATGTGCGCACCAATGAGTGCTACTCTAACCCGGAAGTAGTGGAACTGGTGCGCCAGCATGTTACTTCTGATGTCACCCCCCGCTCTATCTACCTCAACTCCTCCCGCATTGACCTAAGTCACCCTCTCGTGCAAAGAGGCCTAGCACTGGGCCGCCGCACGTTTGGTTCAGTTACCTTGTCCGACCAATCGATGATGCCGTTTACTACGGTGAAGATTGGTCCTGGCGACTCAGCCCGCTCCCACACACCCGATGAGTACATCCTGCTCAGTGAAATCCGGGCGGGCGTTCAGGGATACATAGCTTTGCTCGACGGGCTGAAGTTGTAGGATTCCAATGTCTAGTTACCCTCCTCAGATGAGGAGAGGTTAGGGGTGGTTGACAATCGATGAACGATTAACTACTTCTAGTTTGCTAGCTCTGAAAACCGTTCTAGGCCAGTTCAACCACCCCTAGCCCCTCCTCATCTGAGGAAGGGAACTAGACTTTAGCTTAACATCAAACGCATGAAAATCTGGGATAAAGGCATTGCCGTCGATAAGAAGATTGAACAGTTCACTGTAGGTCGCGACCGAGAGCTGGATATGTATTTGGCGCAGTTCGACGTACAGGCTTCTAAGTCCCAAGCCAACATGCTGGCGAAGGCCGGATTGCTTTCGGAGGAGGAAAATCAGCAGCTCCAGCAGGGCCTCACGGAGCTGAGCACGCAACTCGAGGACGGTACCTTCACCATTGAGGAAGACTTCGAGGATGTGCACTCCAAAATCGAGTACTACCTGACGGAGAAGTTCGGTGACGCGGGTAAGAAAATCCACACGGCCCGCTCCCGCAACGACCAGGTGCTGACGGCTATCCAGCTGTTTCTGAAGGACTATACGGAGCGCACCGCTGCCAAAACGCTGGAGCTGGTGCAGGTACTGTTGCAAAAAGCTGAGGCGCATAAGGAAGACCTGATGCCTGGCTACACGCACTTTCAGGCGGCTATGCCCAGCTCCTTCGGGCTGTGGTTTTCGGCCTATGCCGAGCATCTGCTGCTGGACCTGGCCCTCTTCGAAGCGGCCCACACCGTAGCCGATCAAAATCCGCTCGGCTCGGGTGCTGGCTTTGGCAGCAGCTTCCCTATCGACCGCCTGATGACCACCCAGGAAATGGGTTTCGGCAACCTGGCCGTCAGCAGCGTGGGCGCCCAAATGTTGCGCGGCAAAACGGAAAAAACGGTGGCGTTTGCGTTAGCCGGCATGGCTGCTACCCTCGCCAAAATGGCCTACGACCTAGTGATGTACAACTCGCAGGATATGGCCTTTGTGGAGCTGCCTAAGGAGTTTACTACAGGCTCCAGCATCATGCCTCACAAGAAAAACCCCGATGTGTTTGAGCTTATCCGGGCCCGTTGCAACGCCCTGCAGGCCCTACCCAATACGCTCATGCTAGCCACCAGCAACCTGCCCAGCGGCTACCACCGCGACTTCCAGATTCTGAAGGAACTGCTCTTCGAGCCCATGACTCAGTTCCTGAACATTCTCGACATCGTGCTCTTCGCCCTGCCCCAGCTGAAAATCAAGCCCAACCTGTTGAACCAGGAGAAGTACGACGCCGTGTTCACCGTCGAAAACATCAACCAGCTCATTCAAAGTGGTACCCCCTTTCGCACCGCCTATAAGCAGGTAGGCCTAGCCGTTGAAGATGGCAGCTACGTGCCACACAAGGAGTTCCACACCACTCACTTGGGCAGCGTACATAACCTAGGCCTAGAGGAAATTCAAGAGAAGGTGCAGCGTTTGCGGGAGAAGAGTGGGTTGTTTAAAGCCCTGTAGCCTTCCTCAAGAAGGCATTTCACTGCCACTAGCCAACGTTTTCTAAATATTTTTTACTCAACTGTATACAATGCCAAAATTTTGAACAATTAAGCGACTCACTATAAATCAAGCTATTGCACGCAGTTATAGCATTGGTGAGTGATTACTTACAAAGAAAAGTGAGGCAATACTTACTGTTTTATAAAATCCTTGTGTAAGTTTGCTCTCGCTATCAGATAACGACTCCCACTAGTTATCTGAAAGACAATTCCCACGCCCTGTTTACCCGAATGTATTCCCACCCTCATTCGGAACCCTTCAAAAACTACGCGACCTTACCCCCGGTACTGTTGCATGCCGGTTTTTGAATCCCACGTAGCCGGCCGATTTGGTACTCCCAAATCGGCCGGCTTCTGTTTTAGGAGGCCCTGCCCGTGAACAGTGGGCAGCAAGGAATTTGTAAAAAATAGCGTGTATTCGCTCACTGAACCCGATCTTGCAGTGTTTCTTCTGCGAATAAGAAGGCGTACTACTAGGCCTAGGCCGTTAAATTGAACTTGTCTGGACATGACGAACCGCAAACAGCACATTGCAGAAGTAGCATTGCAGCTATTTGGGGATAAAGGCTTTGAGAACACCTCTACGCAGCTGATAGCTAAAGCTGCTGGAGTTTCAGAAGCACTAATTTTCAAGCACTTCGGCTCAAAAGACCAACTCCTGGAGTTTGTAATCCGCAATGGATACAAGCGCATAATTGAGGATAACCGGGGCGGACTGGCAGAGCAGGACCCGCTGGCCTTCATCCATAGTGTAATTGAGCTTCCCTTTAAGCTAGTACAGGCTGAGCCGCACTTCTGGAAGCTCCAATACCGCTTGGCTGACTCGGAAATGGCCCGACAGCAACATGAGCGGTTCATGAAACCTGTACCTTCTTTGCTGCGGCAGGCATTTCAGAAGCTTGACTATGCGGACCCAGAAAAGGAAACGGAATTGCTGCTGTTGCTGGTAGAGGCCCTCTGGAAAATGGAAGCCACCAAAACTGAAGACCACGGCCGCGAAATGCTGGACTTCATCAAAGGCAAGTACCAAGCGCAATAAGCCCCTAGACGAAGCTTTTGATTCTCCTGGCGGCATGCTTGATCTAGCGTAAACTTGTGGCAGCATCTCGCGGATTGATGTTGCAGTGCTAACCCAACAATGCGAGGCAGATGCCTTGCCCTTTTGATGCGCCGTCAGGCCGGCAGAGCGGTCTGGAATTCTGAGACACAGCCTACTAATGAAAAAGCAGAGCCTCAACTATATGCTAGTTAAGGCTCTGCTTTTTTGTATCAGAAAGGCCGCTGCTATTTACTATCCTGCTGGCGGAAGAATTTGAGTAGCATCAGGAAAGGTGAAAGCACTACCAAGCCAAATCCAATCAATCTTGCTACCCCTAGAAAGGAAGCAAACCACGCTGGTAAAGTACCAAAGTGACTAAAGGCCCAAAAAGATGCGCCTGTATAAAGTGCGAAGCCTAGGGTGCCTAAGATAAACAGAACCGTGTAAGAAGGGAGTCGGGGCATAAAACGAAGCCGATGTAAGCACCAAACATACAAAAAGCCCTTGACCACAGCTGTGGTCAAGGGCTTTTAAACCTATGTACTTCTGTTTTCCTACAAGTGAATCACCTCGCCGTACGCGGCGGCAGCGGCTTCCATAATGGCTTCCGACATGGTGGGGTGCGGGTGCACTGACTTAATGATTTCGTGGCCGGTAGTTTCCAGCTTGCGGGCTACCACCACTTCGGCAATCATTTCCGTTACATTGGCGCCAATCATGTGGGCACCTAGCCACTCACCGTACTTCTTGTCGAAGATAACTTTGACGAAGCCATCCTTTACGCCGCCAGCGGAGGCTTTGCCCGAGGCCGAGAAGGGGAATTTACCTACCAGTACATCGTAGCCCTGTTTTTTGGCTTCGGCTTCGGTGAGGCCTACAGAGGCAATTTCCGGCGAAGCATAGGTACAGCCGGGAATATTCTGGTAGTTGAGCGGCTCGGGGTGGTGGCCTGCAATTTTCTCAACGCAAATAATGCCTTCGGCGGAGGCTACGTGCGCCAGTGCGGGGCCGGGCACAATGTCGCCGATGGCATAGATGCCGGGCACGTTGGTCTGGTAGAAGTCGTCGACGATGATGCGGCCTTTCTCTACTTTGATGCCGAGCTCTTCGAGGCCGATGTTTTCGAGGTTGGTCACCACACCCGCTGCCGAGAGCACCACGTCACATTCAATTTGCTGGTCGCCTTTGGCCGTTTTAACGGTTACGTTGCAGCCTGCGCCGGTGGTATCCACTTTGGTTACCTCTGCGCTAGTCAGCACGTTTACGCCAATTTTCTTGAAGGATTTCTCCATCTGGCGCGATATTTCTTCGTCCTCTACGGGCACGATGCGGGGCAGATATTCAACCACCGTTACCTCGGAGCCCATGGTGCGGTAGAAGTAGGCAAACTCAACGCCAATGGCGCCAGAACCTACTACCACCAAACGCTTCGGCAACTCAGGCAGCACCATGGCCTGACGGTAGCCGATGATTTTTTTACCATCAATGGGCAACGCTGGCAGCTCACGCGAGCGGGCGCCAGTGGCTAGAATGATGGACTTGGCCTCAACGGTTTCTTTGCCGCCGTCGGCTTTCGTTACCTCTATCTTACCGGCCGCCAGCAGCTTGCCGGTGCCCATAATGGTATCGATTTTATTCTTTTTGAACAGGAAGTTGATGCCCTTGCTCATGCCATCGGCCACGCCGCGGCTGCGCTGAATAACGGCACCAAAATCGTAGCCAATACCATCAGCCTTCAGACCGTAGTCGGCGGCATGGTTAAGGTATTCAAATACCTGGGCGCTTTTGAGCAGGGCTTTGGTAGGAATACAGCCCCAGTTGAGGCAGATGCCACCGAGCGACTCACGCTCTACCACGCCTACTTTCAAACCTAGCTGCGAAGCCCGGATGGCGGCTACGTAGCCGCCGGGGCCGCTGCCGATAACGACCAGGTCGTATTGCAATGCCATGTTGTGTTCGGTTGAAGGTTAAGAAGGAAGGGGCCGCTGGCAGCATCGGGCTAACCGGCGGGCGGGCAAAGATAGGCAGGCCGCGCTACTCTGCCACCGTGCCCGCACTTGGCTTCTCATCTGGCCCCGACAAAATTATGGCTTCGCACTCAGCCGTTGCCAGAACTTGCCCGTACAAGAGCCATTGCCTGATTTGGCGTAAAAAGTACCGCCACAATTTCCTCTCCTTGCTTTACATGAGAACACCCATACTTTCCGCTTTAGCCGGCGCTGCCCTCTTCTTGCTTACTGATTGTGCCCGCAGCACAACCGAAGTGGAACGGCCTACGTCCTCTAGCCTGAATAGCGCCCGCGAAACAGCTGTAGCCCGCGCCGCCGATTCTGTGGCCCGGGCTACTAGCCCCGATATTGTGCCAACTGGTACGGAAACCCCTACCCTACCCACGCCCGTTGAGCCAGCTGCCCGTAAATCAAACGCCGACTACCGGGCGGCAATCCGGACGGCGGATGCCACCCTTAAAGCCAAGCCGCGCGATTTTGATGCTCTACTAGCCCGGGCAAAAGCCAAAAGCCACTTAAAGGAATATAAGGAAGCCGTAACGGACTATAACCTAGCGTTGCGCCTGAAACCTACTAGCCCTGAAGCCTACTACAACCGGGGACTTAACCGCCTGAAGCTGAAAGAATACAACGCCGCCATCGTCGATTTTGGTAAGGCTATTAAGTACAACCCCGAGGACAAGGAGGCGTATTTCGGCCGGGGCGCCGCCAAAATGCAGCTTTTCAACTTTAAGGGAGCCATACCCGATTTCACTAAGGCCGTAGCCCTCGACCCTTCCTACGCCGATGCGTACGAGTACCGCGGCATCAGCTACGCCTCCATTAACAAGCCCGACGAAGCCAAAGCCGACCTGGAGAAAGCTACCCAACTGAACCCCGAGGCCGAAAAAAGCCTGCGCCGGTACACAGGCAAGTAATCAACTAGGCCCAAACAGCCTCAGCTTCATTCTACTAGCCCCCGATCAAGCCCAAACCCCTACCGGGAGTTAGAGCTTAATCGGGGGCTAGCGGTTTGGAAGCAAACTGCACCTAGTATATGGGGTAGCTACATCGCCTTAGCGACCCAGGAGCAGCTTTACGTAGAAGCTGGGCTGTCGGAGCCGCTCGCGCAAATCCAGGTCGAGGAACATGTTGCTGATAGTTTCAGCCAGCGTGGGGTTGTTGGCGGCGCGGTTGGCTACGAAATTGAACAGCCATGGGTAGCTGAGTAGGCGTTGCATGGCCCGGCTTAGGCGCAGTTCCTGCCACAAACGGTTGTACACAGCGCCATCATATCCTTTCAGAAACTCGGGAGTGAAGTTTTGCGCAGCCAAGGCGCGGCCGGCCCAGTCGGCGGCGTGGCGGCCCGATACCATGGCGTGGCTGATTCCCTCTCCTGAAAAGGGGTCGATAAGGGAGCCGGCATCACCAAGCAGCAGGTAGCCCGCACCCGATAACGAACGGCGCCGGGAGCCCAGCGGCAGCCCGAATCCCCGCACCGGTCCTAGGCGCTCGGCAGTGGCAAACCGGTCTTTCAGGGCCGGATGCGTATGCAGCATTTCTTCCAGCCGCTCGCGCAGCTTTACTTTCTTTTTGGATACGGCTTCTGTGAGCATGCCCACGCCCACGTTGGCCTCGCCGTTGGGCAGCGGAAACACCCAGAGGTAGCCCGGCAGAAAGTCTTTGATGAAGTGCAGCTCAATGAAATTATCAGGGTGCAGCCCGGTTACGCCGCGGTAGTAGGCGCGCAGGCCGGCGCAGTGGTGGGCCGGCTCCAGTTCGTGGCCGCCAATGAGACGAGCAAAGCTGGACTGAGCCCCGTTGGCCACTAAAAGCAACCTAGTCGTCACGATTTCCTCGCCATCAGGGCCTAGTAGGCGCCACCGGCCATCGGGCAGCTGCTCGTGGCGGGCTACGTCGGTGTTTTCGAGGAAGTCGATTTCGGGCCGGCGGCGCACTTCTTCAATCAGGAAATTATCGAAGTGCAGGCGCTTGCTGATGTGGCCGGCGGAGCGGTCAGAGGCGGGGTTGTACTTTGGTTTGAAGGGCACAGCCAGGCGGCTGCCGTTGGGGGCATAAAAGTCGATTCCCCAGCTGGGGAGCTGCATGGGTTCGGCGGCCAACTTATCTGGCAGCGCCTCGCCGATACGGCGCAGCTCACTGATAACTTTGCCGCTGAGGGCATCGCCACAAACTTTGTCGCGGGGGAAGGTAGCGCGGTCGAGGAGCAGGCAAGAGTGGCCGGCGTTAGCCAGGTGCAGGGCGGCCGTGGCCCCGCCGGGGCCGGCACCCAGAATACAGATTGCAATGTCGGGCATAGACGCGACGAAGATACGAGCCAGAAACGGTTGACGGTATAGCTCCTCTATATGGCCTAGCACCGCGCCAACAAGTTTGGGTTTGCGCCCGCCAGAGGGCTAGTGAGAGTGCCCTTTCTTACTACCTTCGCCTTCATGACGAAACTGCTCGACGGAAAAGTGGCCCTCATTACGGGTGCTTCCAAAGGAATCGGCCGCGCCATTGCGGTGTATTTCGCCCAACAGGGCGCTCAGGTAGCCTTCACCTACCTCTCCAGCGTGGAGAAAGGCCAGCAGCTGGAACAGGAGCTGGCCGCCCACGGCACCAAGGTAAAAGGCTTCCGCTCCGATGCTTCTATCTATGCCGAAGCGGAAAAGCTGGTGGATGATGTAGTAGCGGAGTTCGGCAAGCTCGACATCCTAGTAAACAACGCTGGTATCACGCAGGATGGCTTGCTGATGCGCATGAGCGAGCAGCAGTGGGACCAGGTAATTGCCGTGAACCTGAAGTCGGTATTTAACCTGACTAAGGCCGCTACCAAGCCCATGATGCGCGCCAAAGCGGGCAGCATTATTAACATGACGTCGGTGGTAGGCATCAAAGGCAACGCCGGCCAGACTAATTACGCCGCTTCCAAATCGGGCATTATCGGCTTCACGAAGTCGGTGGCCCTAGAGCTGGGCTCGCGCAACATTCGCTGCAACGCCATTGCACCGGGCTTCATCGAAACCGAAATGACCGATGCCCTCGACCCGAAGCAGGTAGACGAGTGGCGCAAAGCCATTCCGCTCAAGCGCGGCGGCACCCCCGACGACGTAGCCAAAGCCACTGCCTTCCTCGCCTCCGAAAACTCAGCCTACATCACTGGCCAAGTACTGCAGGTGGATGGCGGCATGCTGACCTAGGCTAGTCCCGAGGCCGACCTACTATGATATGATACAATAGAACGTCCTGCTGAGCGCATCCGAAGCCTCTCTACCGGAGCTGATCAAAGAAGTTAGCCAGAGGTAAAGATGCTTCGACTGCGCTCAGCAGGACGTTCTTTTATATTTCCAATCCTGTAATTATATGCGTCGCTATCTGTTAGCTATTTTTCTGCTGCTCGCCGTTTCACTAGTAGCCTACCCGCGGCTGCAACGGTATGTGACACAATACCAGCAGCGGCGAACGGCACAGACCGCAGTAGCAGGCATTGCCGGAAAGCTGCACAACGGCGACCTTATTTTCCAGACCTCACAATCGGCCCAAAGCAAGGCCATTCAGCTCGCCACAAAGTCGCCGTACAGCCATTGCGGCATTCTGTTTCAGAAGAACGGCGAGTGGCGCGTGTTTGAAGCTGTGCAGCCCGTAAGTGAAACCTCACTGGAAGCTTGGACAGCGCGCGGCCTAGGGGGCAAGTTTGTGGTTAAGCGCCTCCGCGACGCTGCAACTGTACTTACGCCCGCCGCCCTGAAACGCCTGCAAGCCGCCGGCGAGCAATACCGCGGCAAGAACTACGACCTGTACTTTGGATGGTCAGATGACCGGATCTACTGCTCGGAGCTACTCTGGAAGATGTACCAGCAAGCCACTGGCCGCGAAATTGGGAAGCTCCAGACGCTGCGCGAGTTCGACCTGAGCCACCCCGCCGTGCAAGCCAAATTGCAGGAACGCTACGGCAAGCACATGCCCTTAGGTGAAAAGGTTATTTCGCCGGTCCGGATGCTGGAAAGCAAGGAGCTCGTGACGGTGCAATAAGGCAACTTATTTGCCCCCGCCTGCGGCAGCTTTTTCAAACGAAAAGGGCAAGCTCATCCGAATTTCGTGGTCTTCGCCGGCCGTATTGGTAAAGCGGGCCATGCGCATGACGCGTTGTGCTTCTTCGTCGCAGCCGGAACCGATGCCTTTCACTACCAGCACGTTTCGCGGAATTCCTTGTGGATCAATGACCATTTGCAGGACCACTTCGCCGGAAACTTTGCTTTTTCTCGCCTGGACAGGGTACTTTAGTTGAGCAACCAGCGCGTCGTAGCCGCCAATCAACTCTACCGGCGACTGATGCTCTTCAGTAATCTGTGGCGACAGATACAACTCCGGTGGGTTTGGGTTGTGTGTAGGGCTAGGAACTTGGTAGACGATACCATACTGTTGCAAGTAGTGTTCTAGAGGCGCCATACCAATTTTGGCCCGACGCAGGTTTACGTTGGGCTCGTCCTCAATAGGATACAGCTGTTTTCGGCCATCAGCAATTACTCTATGCTGTGAGCCATACACTTGCTTTTCGCCTTTTTCCGTCTTTACTCGGTCAATCAGAAGGCCAAGTGCCGACCAGGATATATCCCCACGGTCAGCGGCGGCCGTCAGCAAGGGCAGATACTTTTCATCAGGATGATGCTGAATGACAAAGAACGCTACCTCTTTCTGATACTCTCCGACCATTGCTTTCCCCGGATAACCATGGCGTGTAATAAGGCTATCTACCTGACGGATAAGACGGAGGTCTAGGGCATCTTGCTGCTGCATTGCCACTTTAGCAGCTGTTGAGTTGGGCCCGTACTGACGGTCAGCGGCCGCGGCAATTTGGCGGTAATGCTGATCCTGATAGTGCATTCTCTCTAGCAGGGCCACCAGCGGCTGCGTAAAGCCTGCTTCGTGCTGTTGTTGTTTACGGCGCGCACTAGCCAGCACTTCTTTCCAGCCGCGCTGGTTGCTGAGGGCTGCGAAGGCCGCATCTGCTTGTATTTCCTGCTCTCGGAAGTAGCCTTTCGAAACGGCCTGCCCTAGCAGCTGAAGCGCCACTTTGGGCTCTTGATTTTGGGCAGCGGCTTGGGCGGCTTGATAATAGGTGCGGGCGGTACCGGGCTGCAGCTTCAGGGCTTGCTGGTAGGTAGCGCTAGCGGCCGCATACTCCTGTCGTTGCAGTTGCTGGCTCGCAACTGTTACCAGTTCGTTTGATGACTGTGCTTGAACCAATTGCCCTGCTGGGCTACCCCATGCCAGCGCAAAGGCAGCCAGTGCTTTGTAAAAATAATTATGCATCACTTCTAAAGGATAAAGGCCAGCTAGGGCGTTCTGATTACTAACTCGGCGAAGCTATCAGTTTTTTGTATATCCGCTTCCTCTCTCACAACTTCCTACCTTCGCTGCCTAGCCTTCCCTGTCTGCGCAACCTAGTACTGCGAAACCGGGTTCTTGGTGCAGTTGCTATACCGTTCTGCCTTTGTTACTATCTGCTTCTCCCTGGTTTATCTTGTTGTGCCTGCTAGTAGGGGTGGGCTATGCGGCTTTGCTTTATTCGGCTAAGTCGCCGTGGAGCCGAACCGTGAACTTCGCGCTGGCCTTTGTGCGCTTTGTAGTAGTGAGCTTCCTGTGCTTTTTGCTGCTCTCGCCCTTCCTGAAATCAACTTCCACTACCACCGAGGCGCCTACCGTAGTACTGGCCATTGATGATTCGCAGTCAGTGGGATTGTTTACGCCGAAACCCGTGCTGGGGCAAGCCACGCAAGGACTAACGCAGCTAGCCGAAACACTGCGCGGCCAGGGCTTTACGGTAGAAACTCGCACGCTCTCGGCCACTAGCCGGGCCCCACGGCCAGACTCGCTACAGTTTCAGGCCCCCGCCTCTGACCTCGATGGGCTGCTCACCGGCATCGGCGAAGGATATGAAGGGCGCAACCTGGCGGGCGTAGTGCTGCTCTCCGATGGCCTCGTAAACCAGGGTCGCGCCCCGCAGTACACCGACTATCGTTTCCCGATTTATGCCATTGGCGTGGGCGACACGGTACCGAAGAAAGATGTAAGCTTGCCCGCGCTGACCTACAACCGCGTAGCCTTCAGCGGCAACCAGTTCCCGATTGAGGCCGAATTAGGCTACGATGGCTACGCCGGCACTACGGCTACCGTGGTGCTGCGCGAAAACGGAAGGGTGCTGCAGAGCAAGCGCGTGAACCTGCCGGCCGGCCAACGGCGCGTGAAAACTACGTTTCTGGTTACAGCACCGGCGCCCGGCAAGCGGCGCTATGAAGTAGTAGTAAGCCAGCTTCCCGGCGAGTTCACGCTCCTCAACAACCAGAAGTTTGCTTACCTCGACATTGTGAAAGGCAAGCTGCGCGTGCTGCTAGCCGGAGCGGCCCCGCACCCCGATTTGAAAGCGTTGCGCGCCGCCATTCTGCAGAACGACAACTTTGACCTGACTACCTACCTACCTGGCATCAGCCCCCTCAAAAGCCAAGACTTTGATGTAGCCATTCTGCACCAGTTGCCTGCCCAAAGTGGGGTAGGCGCCGAGGTGCTGGCTCAGGTGAAAGCCCGCCGCGTGCCGGCGCTTTACGTGCTGGGCGCCCAAACCAACTTCCCGGCGTTCAATGCCCTAGGCACGGGCCTGACGATAACGCCCCGGGGCTCCCAAACCGATGACGTAACGCCTATTCCGAACGGGACTTTCACGCGGTTTTCGTTTGAGGAAGATGCCCTGCGCCGTTTTGCTGCTTACCCGCCCGCGCCGGTGCCTTTCGGGGATGTACGCCTGGGAGGTGGCGCCGAAGCAGCCCTGTGGCAGCAGGTAGGCCGCCTGAAAACCCAGAAGCCGCTGCTAGTATTTGGGGGCACACCGGCGCAGCGCCAGGCCACCTTGCTCACCGATGGTAGCTGGCAGTGGCGCTTGCAAGAAGCCGTAGAGCACGATGACCGCCCGGAAACGTATGACCGCCTGATTCTGCGTACCCTGCAGTTGCTCACCCAAAACGCCAATAAAAAGCGCCTTGATGTGTATCCGACGCAGGATGCTTTCAGCTCGCAGGACGACGTAACGTTCGGGGCCGAAACCTATAACGCCATCTTCGAGCGCATATTCGGCCAGCAAATCACGCTCACGCTCACCAATGAGCAGCAGAAGACGCGCACGTTCTCGTTCACAAACACCGACGACAGTGCCCCGCTGCACCTGGGGCCCTTGCCGGCGGGCGTGTACCGCTATGTGGCCCGTGCTACCCTAGGGGGCCAACAGCAGCAAGACCGTGGTGAAGTATTGGTACAGGATCAGCAGCTAGAAGCCATTCAGTCGCGCGCCGACCATAACCTGCTCTACCAAGTAGCTAGCCGCAGCGGGCAGCGCCTGTACTACCCTTCGCAGTTTGCCCAACTCACCCAAGACATCCGGAAGGCCAATTACAAGCCCGTCATTTACGAGCAGGAAGACCTGAAAGACCTCATTAACCTGAAGTGGCTATTTTTCCTGCTGCTGGGGCTCCTGACGGTGGAATGGGCTACCCGCAAGTACTCGGGCGGCGTGTAGGTGTGAGTGGGGTTGCGACGCGGCGGTTGCCTAGCGTTCCAGCGCCTCGAAGGGCAAATCAATCAGGTCGAACTCCGACCAGCACTTGTGGTCGAAGCGCCACCATTTGCCGGGGTAATTGATAAAGCCCTGCTGTTTCATGGCCGCCATCAGCAGGCACCGATTCAGCAGTATATGGGCCGGTAGGTTGCTGAATCGCGAATGCGCCGCTGGCGTTGCTGCCTCATACTCAGTAGGAAGCGGAACACACCGGCCCGTACCAAACTCCACCAGACTCACATCAACGGAGCACCCGCGGTTGGGCCGAAAGCTTTGCCAACCCGATATTTCATCGGCGCCTTTTCTGCGCAACTGCTCGTAAAATCTGGTGGCTAGGCTGTAGGGGCGGTAGGCATCGTACACGCACAATCCCAAGCCCCGCTTTTGCAGCACCTGCTGCACCCGGCTTAGTGCCTCTGCCACCGGGCGGCGCAGATAGGCGCAGGCTCGTTGATATAATGGTTTACCTAGCAGGTTGCGCTGGGTGGCATACCGCACATCCAGCACCACATCCGGAATGGCTATGGTCAGGTCAACCAGCTCCTGCTTTGCATCCTGTGCCACTTGCTGCTGATACAGCTCCAGTGACGTGATAGGTGTAAATTCAAATGAGTTGGCAGACATAAGAAAACGGGCCGGGGCCGTAACTGAACAGTATCCTAACTTACGCTTGCTTGGAAATGTTCTATTGCATACGAATATGTCAACCATAGGGCGCGGCAGCTTTGGCCCAGAGGGAGGCGGCTGGCAGCAAAAAAGAGGTAAAAATCACCAGCCCTTCAGATAGCTAGCCCCTCCATGCGGCTGCCCTGCAGCGCCCCCCGAACCTAGGCTCGGGCGGCGCTGCAGGGCAGCGCACTAGTTACCGTAATAGAACGCAGCAGGGCTTATTCTTCTTCTGACTGCTCGCGCTCGATTTCCTGGTCGGCGCTTTGCTTCTGGTTGCCACCTTCCAGGCCGTTGGTTTGGTCACTGTCGCCGTACCCGCCGCGGATGCCTTCGCCGGTATCGTTAGACAGCTCGTGCTGGGTAGTAGCGGGTTGGGTAGGAGTTGAGGGGGTGGGCTGAGACGGATTATGGGGAGTTGCCATAGTTGCTGGGGGGGTAGGAAGTGAAATGTTAGAGGTTTACCTGGCCGGTTTCGCCGCCCGATACGCCGGTGCCGCTGCTGGTGGTGTTGCCACCCACGTCGCCATCTTGGGCATTGCCGGGGGCATCGTAGTTGGGCGCTCCGGAGCGCACGCGGGCACCACTGATGGCCTGCCCGCCTTCCGTGCCGCCGCTGCCGGAGTTATCGTCGGCGTTGAGGCCGGTATCGTGGCTGCCGGGTGCCTGACGGCCTTCGGGCTGGCGCTGCTCGGGTTGCGAGTCGGTGGAATTCAGCAGGTTGCGACCATCGGTGGGTTCTTCGCGAGGAGTATCCATAGTCTGATTTCTTGAGGTAAACAATGCGGACAGGGTAGGTCCGGCTTAGGCTATACGTGGGCCTAGTAGCTGAGGTGGTAGAAATGGGCTGGAAGTCCGGCAGTTTTTCACCAATTTGGTGAGATTTTCTACCTCTATTCCTTTGCTGTAGCTGGCATGTCAGCCTCTTCTACCCCCGATTCGTTTCTGCAGAAATCCGATGAGGAACTGCTGTATTTGGTACAACACCCGGCGCTGTATCATCCGGCCCTATTAGCCGAGGCCAGCCGTGAGCTGCGTCGCCGCGGAACTTCCCTTCCGGTCCTTACTCCGGACCCTATTGCTGTAACAACTTCCATTTATGATGCGCCGGAACGCTCGGTGGCTGCCCGCTGGTGGCCAGCTGGTGTATTGGGCGTCGCGGTAATTGGGTTAAGCTGGTGGGGCCTACAGGCGGCTTCTACTCCCGAAGCTGCAGCCCCTAAGCCGGTCTCTACGGCTCCCATTGTGCTGGAAGCGGTTCAAACCAAAAGCCTACCTAGCTTCGAGGCGGAAACCGCCGCGCAGGTAGCGGCCACGCGCCGCCAACTCTCGGCCGCTGACCGGGCCGATACCACCGCTACTGGCCGCTACGCCCGCATGGCCCGGCGCTATTGGCTGGCCGAAAATGCGGCGGCCTATCTTACCGCACAGGCTAAGAGTGACTCGGTAGGAGACGTTTTTCCGGGACAGGTGGATATTGCGCTGGAGAAAATCAGCTGGTTTATGCAAGCCAAAGCCTACAACCAGAGCCTAACGCCCAATATGGAAGAGCACCTAACGTTGATGCAGCAAGGTCTGGTCCTGCGCAAAACCATGCTGAATAATTTCAAGTATCGGTTTGAGAACAAGACCATTATGATGGACCGCGACATGAACCAAGCTGATTTTGAGGCCACTGACATTGGCAACGAGCTGCGTGGGATGCCCCGGCAGCGCGTCCCTATACAGGGCCGCCTTTCCGATATCTAGGCTACCACATCAGCAACCTTGTCAGGTTGGTGGGGCTGGCAGGGTTTATGAACCACCACAAGCGCTGGCGGGCCACGGTGCCTGCCAGCGCTTGTTGCGTATGTCTGCTCCTGATCCTGCCAACTTATTCGCCCAGAAAACCGATGCCGAGCTGCTGTATCTGGCGCAGCATGCCCCGCAATATCCGGCCGCAGTTGGGCAAGCCGCAGTGCACGAGTTGCAACGGCGCGGCCTGATACCCGACAATTTGCCCACCTCCAACACCCGCCGGCCAGCAGTTGCGGCCGCTCCGGACCCTAGCGCGGGCTCGGTGAGCTGGGCGGCTATTCGCGGCATCTTCGGACCCCGTTCGGGTTACTTCGTCACGCCCCTTCTGCTGTGGCTGAACCTGCTGTTGTACAGCCTGCTGGTGTTGGGCGGAGCCGATGCCCTGGACCCCGCGGGCGCCGACCTGATTCGGTGGGGCTCCAACTACTCGCCGCTTACGCTGCCCTACCAGCCTTGGCGGCTGCTTACCAGCTGCTTTCTGCACGGCGGTGTGGGCCACTTGCTGCTGAACATGTCGTCGTTGGTGTTCCTGGGGCTGCTAACGGAACGCCTGACGGGCTCGGGCCGGCTGCTGCTGGTGTTCCTGCTAAGTGGCGTGGGCGGCAGCCTGCTTAGTTTGCTCTGGCACCCGGCGGGCATCAACTCGGTGGGGGCCTCGGGAGCTATTTTTGGGCTGTACGGGTTGCTCCTAGCAACTTTGGTTCGGCGGCCAATTGCTTTTACCCGGGCAGAGCGGTATACAGTGCTGCTGTTTGTACTGTACCTGATGGCCGGTAGTCTGGCCGGCGGCCTGGAAAACCATACCACCGACAACGCAGCCCATGTAGGCGGATTGCTGACAGGTGGAGTACTAGGGGCCTTGCTTCCGCGAAAGGCCGTTGCGCCAGCTCCAGAAACTGGACCGCCGCCTACCGGGACTTCGCGCGAAACGACTACCTAGTAAAACTTTACCTTTCATTGCCTGAATTCGCTATTCCTTTGGCAGCTACCCGATTGTACCGTGACTGAACCCGAACTACCTCTTGAGTCTGCTGCCTCTGCTGGCAAGCCAACGCGCTGGAAGCGCGTAGCCACGGCGGTGGGGCGGGCGGCTCGGGCTCCGTTTGATGGGGCTGGCGTGCTCTACCGGGTCAGTCAGGAGAATCTGCACTTTACGCTGCCGGTGCTCAATGGCGCCTTCGGCGACCAGCTGGAGGCCCGCAATGACCGACGCACTATCCGGATGAGTTTCCGCCGCCACTTAACCGACGTGGCGGTGCCAGACTTGCGACTCATGCCTGGCCCCGATGGCAAGCCGTGCAAAGTAGTGGTGTTCCTGCACGGGCTGATGGGCGACGAAATCATATGGCAAACCGGCGGTAGCGCTGATGATCTGCGCTTTGGCCCGCTGCTCCAGCGCGAGCTGGGCGTTAGCTGTTTGTATGTGCGCTACAACTCGGGCCTGCACATTTCCGAAAACGGCCGCCTCCTGCATCAGCTACTGACGGAACTGGTGCACACTTTCCCGCAGGCGGTAGGCGAGCTGGTGCTGGTAGGCCATAGCATGGGCGGGCTCATTATCCGGAGTGCCGGTTACTATGCCTCGCAGGAGCTCAAACCCAACCCCGCAGAAAGTGTGGTTGGACCTCTACCTAATGAGAATCCCCAACCACTAGGGCAGCCCACGCCGTGGCTGCCACTGCTGCGCGACGTATTTTTATTGGGCGTACCAAACGATGGCTCGTTTCTGGAACAGAACAGCCACCTCACGGCCCTAATTCTACGCAAAATCAACATCTGGCCCACGCGCGCAATCAGTGGGCTGATTGATAAGCGCAGCAACGGTATTAAGGATTTACGCCATGCCCGCTTGGTAGATGAGGATTGGCAGCATGCGCGTGCCGACGACTTGTTTCCGCCCCGCACGGTGGTTCCGCCGCTGGCGGGCGTGCGGTACCATGTGCTCGTGGGCTCCCTGCTGAAATCGGCCAGCTCGGCCCTGCACGACTACTTCGGCGACGGACTGGTGGGCGCTGGCAGTGCCCGGGGCCGCGTGTTCCAGGACCCAGCCGCTCCGCCCGACTTGCACGTGACTACGCACATCTACTCTCAGCTGCACCATGGCACCTTACTCAGCAGCCCGGAGGTATACCAGTATCTACTCGACCAGTTGCGCGGGTAACCTGTAGTTGGACCCGGCGTAGTATGCTCACGTCCTCTACCCCGCCCTCCTCGTGACCCAACCTCTTACTATTCGCCGCATTGCAGAGGAAGTACCGGAAGTCAAGACGTTCTGGCTGGATCCGGCAGAGCCCCTCCCCTACCAGGCCGGGCAATACCTCACGTTGCTGCAGCCCCGCCACCCCGAGCTGCGCCGTTCCTATTCCATGTCCTCGACGCCGGGACTAGATGAGGGGCTGGCTATTACGGTGAAGCGCGTGGCCAACGGGTTCTTTTCGCGGTGGCTGATTGATGAAGCCCGCCCCGGCGACCAGCTCCTGAGTGCCGGCGCCGGCGGCCTATTTACGTTGCCCAATGCCACTAACTTGCCTTATGAGCAGGTTTTGCTGTTTGCTGCAGGTAGCGGCATCACGCCCATTTACTCACTGCTGAAAGAGCTGCTGTATTTTCATCCGCAGGTGCACGTGCTGCTGGTGTATAGCAACCGTACGCCGGCCCTTACCATTTTTAGAGCGGAGCTGCGCCAGCTGGCAGTGAAATTTGCCGGCCGGTTTCAGTTAGAGCTGCTGTACAGCGACCACCCCAACCTGGCCCGGGCCCGCCTATACAAAGAGCTGCTCGTGCAGCTAGTGCGCCACCACGCCACTACCTCACCCAGCCAGATGCTGGCCTATGTGTGCGGTCCCGGCGAGTATATGCGCATGTGTGGCTATGGCCTGCATACCGTCGGGCTACCACACGAGCGGATTCGGCGCGAGAATTTTGTGCTACCCCCACCCGTAAAACCCTCTTTGCCACCTGATACGGCTAGCCACCTGGTTACTATTGAAGCCAATGGCCACACGCATACTATTCCGGTTCACTACCCTACTACCATCCTACGGGCCGCTAGGGCGCACGGTATCACGTTGCCCTACAGCTGCGAGGCCGGTGTGTGCGGTAACTGCCTGGCGCGTTGCACAGAAGGCCGCGTCTGGCTTTCCTACAACGAAGTACTCACCGACCGAGACCTCGCTGAAGGCCTAACCCTGACCTGCGTAGGGCACCCACTAGGCGGCAACGTGCGGTTACAGCTTTAGCTGGAGCTAGTAAGTTGAGCGCAGCACCTATCAAGACAATAAAAAAGGCTTCCAGCACAGTGCTGGAAGCCTTTTTACTAGGTAACACTCTCTATCAAACCTCAGCCGATAACCAGCTCCGTAAAGTCAGCACCTACCACCACGCTTGGAAGCGTGAGGCCGGTTTCAGTGGTTACGTCGGTGCCATCTGTGGCTATGCTATCTACGCTGAAAGCGGGGCTAGTGAAGGGTAGGCCGTGCAGCACCACGCGGTAAGCAGTCCAGGTGGGCTGGAAGCTGCCTTCAACTTCCTGCCGGAGTACTAAGCCGGTTTCAGTGCCGGTAACCGTGAAACGACGGGTAGTGCTCTGGCCGTTCTGGTAGCCGTAGCCTTCGCCGCCATCTTCATAGAGCACGCTAGCCTCAGTGCCGTTTTTGTGGTACACGTGCAGGGTTACTTCTTCCACGGTTTTTTCGCCTACGTACTGCATCACCGGGAACATGGGCACTACGGCACCGGCCTTAATGAACAGCGGAATGCGCGTCAGGTCGGCGGCGGCCCATACTTCGGCGCCCCCGGCTTTGGCTTCATCCGTCCAGTAGTAGAACCAGTCGCCGCGGGGCAGGTACATCCAGCGGCCATCGGCGCCGGCCTGCGTGATGGGGCACACTAGCAGGTGGTCGCCGAGGCTGAACTCGGCCATCCGCAGGTAGGTATCGGTGTCGGCTTGGTCGAGGAAGGCCAGTGGGCGCAGCATAGGCGTGCCCTGCTCCGTGTACTGCCAGAACGTGGTGTACATGTAGGGCAGCAGGCGGTAGCGCAGCTCAATAAAGCCACGGGCCAGCTCCATATAGTTTTCGCCAAATGACCAGGGCTCCTGGTCGCCGTGGTCCCCGGAGCTGTGGGTGCGGAAGAACGGGTGGAAGGCGCCCAGAGCCACCCAGCGCACATACAGCTCCCCATCGGGCGTATCAATAAAGCCCCCAATATCGGAGCCGATAAAGCTGAAGCCCGAGATGCTCAGGCGCTGGCACTGGATGTTGGCCAGCCACAAATGCTCCCAGGAGGCAATGTTGTCGCCGGTCCAGCCCGAAGAGTAGCGCTGCCCGCCCGCGTAGGTGCTGCGCGTGATGGTGAACGGCCGGTTGGGGTAGCTGAACTGCTTCACGCCGGCGGCCGTGGCGCGGGCCATCTGCATACCATACACGTTGTGAGCCTTGCGGTGCGAGCCATGGTGGCCCTCGTAGTGGAAGCGCACGTCATCGGGGAACGTGCCCTTCTCGAACACAGCCGGCTCGTTCATGTCGTTCCAGACGCCTTTCACGCCGGTTTCCGCAATAAGGCCTTTGAACAGGCCAGCCCACCACTCGCGCACCTCAGGGCGGGTGTAGTCGGGGAAGTTGCAGAGGCCGGGCCATACCGAGCCTTTCATCAGGGGGCCATCGGCGCGGCGGCAGAAATAGTCGTTTTTCAACCCCTCCTGGTACACGCTGTAGTCGGGGTCAATCTTGATGCCGGGGTCGATGATAACGATGGTTTTAAAGCCATCTTCGGCCAGCTCCTGCACCATGCGCTTGGGCTCCGGAAAATGGGTAGGGCTCCAGGTAAAGCACCGGTAGCCATCCATGTAGTCAATGTCCAGATACAACGCGTCACAGGGGATTTTCCGGTCGCGGAAGCCCTGGGCAATGGCTTTCACGTTGCTTTCGGGGTAGTAGCTCCACTTGCACTGGTGGTAGCCTAGGGCCCACAACGGCGGCAACTCCGGCGGGCACGTGAGGCGGGTGTACTCCTGGGTTACTTCCATGAGGCTGGGGCCGTAGATGAAGTAGTAGTTCATCTCGCCGCCCTGGGCCCAGAAGCTGGCTACATCGGCCCGCTCGGCCGCAAAGTCAAAGGAAGCCTTAAACGTGTTATCGAAGAAGATGCCGTGGGCCAGCTTTTGGTGCAGGGCCAGGTAAAACGGAATGTTCTTATAGAGCGGATCGGAGCCTTTCTGGTAGCCGTAGGTATCGGTGCCCCAGTTGGTGAACTGCTTGCCACGCAGGTTCATGTTGTCGGGCTTGTCGCCGAGGCCGTAGTAGTGGGCGCCGCTCTGCACCAGCTTGCTCATCTTCACGATGTCGTTGCCGGTTTCATACTCGTACTCCCAATGGAAGCCTTTCTCGTCTTCACTTAGCACCAGGCCGGAGCGGTTGAGCACCCTAGTACGCAGGTTCTCCTTGTCCACCACGCAAATCAGGCGGTCGGTGGTGATGCGGTAGTGGTCGGGCTTTTCGCGGAACTCCAGAAACTCCAGCTCCTGCCGGGCGGGCACACCCTCGGGAAAGGCGTAGCTAAAATCGGGCGGAAAATTGGCTTCTGTGGTGTAGCGGAAGCGCAGCACCTTATCGGAAATAACTTGTAAGCTGAGCTGCACGCCATTGTCGCAGCGGAAAATAAAATCAGTGCCTTGCCGCTCACCCGCTATAACCCGGCCCGGATAAAACTCCTGCCGAGATTGGGCGGCCAAGTCATTGACCATGTAATTGTTCTCCTGAAAAGTATCAGCCATGCGGGGTATAGGTCGGAAATGAAAAGAGGCAGCCACACACCAGATGAACCGGAGCTGCCTCAGGCAATTGACAAAGGTAAAAATGATTCGGGGTACTGTGGAGCCCGTTAGCTAGGTGTTTTAGAGGAAAGGCCATTTAAGGGCGCTTCGGGAGGCTTTTTTCTCTACCTTGCCATACCTCATTGGTGCCAGCCGCTCATCTATCTGCCTTTATGCCATCTGCTCCCTCGTCTGTATTATTACTTGGTTGGAATGAGACCCCACGTGCCGGCGCCCTGGCCGCGCCGGCTTTGCGCCCCCTGATTCAGGCCCTGGCTCCGCTCACGCAGCTCTCGGTTATGCTGCCGCGCACACCTAGTACGCCGTTTGCGGTGCCGGCATCTACGCGCATTACGGCCCTGGCTAGCCTCACGCTGGAGGAAGTAACCGCGCAACGCCCGCACCCCGAGCAGCGCCCCGGCGCTTGGCAGCAGCCCACGGCGCCCTACGTTGGCAGCACCGAAACGCCTACTCTTGCCGCCGTGCCCGCTGAGGCCTGGACGGCACCGGCCGCGCCGTACCTGGGTGCCACCCCGGCTACTGCAAACAGCACTGCCTACCTAACTCAGCCGGCTACCGCTTCACTAGCCCCTGCTGCGGCCTCAACCGTACAAACAGCTGATTTTGATGACGCAGAAATTAGCGCTCCAACGCAGGAGCTGGCAACGGAAGCATCATCATTAGCTTCTGGGTTGCTGGAAATGACAGAGCATGAGTTGCTGCTGAACCAGGATGTACACGCCAGCACCTCCTCCGAGCCGGATGCTGCCGAAGCCTCAGCCCTCAGCCAGCCCCAAGATAACCTGAGCGCTGACGCCGAGGCGCAGCCGGTGGTGCCGGCCCAGCGCGCTACGCTGCCCGAGGCCCTGGCGGCCCTAGGGGCTGAGTTGCCGTCAACCGCCGACCTCAACTTTCAGGTAATACAGTACGCCCGCTTTGCCACGCGCCGCGCCTTGCTCGAGGATTTTGCCGTCATTTACGCCTCCGATTGGCCCACATGGCTGGCAGCACTGGAACTTCGGCAGCAAACGGGCCGCCCGCTGGTGCTGCACGTACACACCCTAGCCCAGGAACGCGCTACCCCCGCCGACCGAAGCTGGGCCCTGGAGCTGGAACGCCTCACGTTACGCCGCGCCGACCTAGTGCTGGCCGCTACAGAAGAGGTTGCCGAGCTGCTGCGCACGCGCTACTTTTTCACGGCCAGCCGCTTACGGGTAGTTTCCGCTACTGATACTGACACTTTAAACGCCACGCTACGTGAGCTGGGAGACAGAACCGGCCGCTAGCCCGCCCTTCTTTTTTTACTTGCCCCATGAGTTCCGACACCCCTATCCGCCACGAGTTTGATGCCCCCATGGAAATGGATGGCGCCGACAGCGGCGTTTTTCTGGTAGTACCCTTCAGCGTACCCGAGTTGTATGCTATTCAGGGCCAGTTGCCCGTTCGCGGCACTATTGATGGCTTTCCGATCCGGCTGAACCTAGTGCCCATGGGCGACGGAAACCACATGATTAACGTGCGCAAAGAAGTACGCAACGCCATCAATAAAACCTGGACCGACACGGTGCACGTGATACTAGAGCGCGACACAGACTCCAGCGGCATTGATATTCCCGAGGATCTGCAATACGCCCTGGACCGGGCCGGCCTCCAGACCGGCTTCGACGCCCTGCCTTATACGCAACGCAAGCAGCTGGCCCAGCGCGTAGCCCGCACCAAAAAGCCCGATGCCCGCTCCCAGCGCATTGAAGAAGCACTGGAGCAAGCCACCTCAGGCCGTAAAACCAGACACTAATTCTTTGCCTAATCTAGCAAAAAGCGCAACGCCCGGCCACTTGTAGTGGCCGGGCGTTGCGCTTTTTGCTAGGGTTCCGATGGGGGCCTAAACCCGCGCCAGCACTAGGGCTGTGCGGCTCGTGACGTAGAGACTGAGTTTGTTTACGCCATCTTCCTCAAACGTATCGTAGGTCATGCCGGCATCAATGCGATTGAAGCCTCCAAACTCCGTGTCGTCGGTGTTGAGCAGGATGCGGTAGCGGCCGGGTTGCGGCACATAGAAGCGGTAGTCGGGCACGCTGCGGTCAACGTGGAAGCTGAACACAAAAATCAGGTTGCTGCGCTCAAAAATGAGCACCTGGTTGTTGGAGTCGATGTTGAGCTCGTGGGCCGGGCCGCCGGTTAGCACGCGGGCCGTTTTTGCCACCTTCAGCATGGCACGGTCAAAGTTCAGCAGAAACTGATACTTCAGGTCGGGGTTGTCGGCGAGGCTCCACTGTCGGCGCGCGAAATGGTGGCTCCATTCGTTGCCTTGGCGCGGAAAATCAACCCACTCGGGATGGCCAAACTCATTCCCGATAAAGTTGAGGTACGCCTCGCCGCCTAAGCTAAGTGTAGCCAACCGAATGAGTTTGTGCAAAGCAATGCCGCGGGCCGTTACGGGGTCGGGGTCATCTTTAAGCATATGCTCGTAGATGGCCTTATCCAGCAGCCAGTGGGCTAGCGTTTTGTCGCCCACCAAGGCCTGGTCGTGGCTTTCGGCGTAGGCCACGGTTTTCTCGCCTTGGCGGCGGTTCGTGAGCGTGTACCACAGGTCGTGCAGGTTCCAGTCTTCGTCGCGGGTGTGCTTCAGGAGCTTAATCCAGTAGTCCGGAATGCCCATGGCCAGCCGGTAGTCAAAGCCGATGCCGCCTTCACTAATAGGCCGGCACAGGCCGGGCATGCCGCTCATGTCTTCGGCAATGAGCAGGGCGCTGCGCTTGCACTCGCGCACCAGGCTAGCGGCCAGCTGCAGGTACAGAATAGCATCCTCATCGGCCTCAGGACCGAAATACTGGTCGTAGGAGCCAAACGCTACCCCCTCGCCATGGTGGTGATAGAGCATGCTGGTGATGCCATCAAATCGGAAGCCATCAAAGTGAAACTCCTCGAGCCAGTAGCGCAGGTTGCTGAGCAGAAACTGCTGCACTTCGGGCTTGCCGTAGTCAAACAGCTTGGAGTCCCAGCCCGGGTGGTTGCCGCGCGGGCCTTCGTGGAAGTACTGGCCTCCTGAGCCATCGAAATCCGCCAAGCCCTCGGCCTCATTTTTTACGGCGTGCGAATGCACCACATCGAGCAGTACCGCAATGCCACGGCGGTGGGCCTCGTTGATGAGATGCTTCAGTTCCTCGGGCGTGCCAAACCGCGACGACACGGCAAAGAAATTGGCCACGTGGTAGCCGAAGGAGCCATAATACGGATGTTCCATCACGGCCATCAGCTGCAGGCAGTTGTAGCCGCCGGCCTGAATGCGCGGCAGAATCTGCTCGGCAAATTCTAGGTAAGAGCCTACCTTGCCTTCTTCCAGGGCCATGCCCACGTGCGCTTCATATATCAGCGGCTCGCGCACAAAATTCGGCACCCGGAATTTCTGATCGGTCCAGACGAATTGGGTTTCTGGCTTCCATACCTGGCCGGCAAAATCTTTGGTTTCAGGGTTCTGCACGGCCCGGCGCAACGTGGCGGGCAGGCGGTCTTTGCCGCCTTTGCTGGTTACCACGTGCACTTTATAGAGCGAGTGGTGCGTGAGCCGGTTTTGGTACTCTTTATCGGAGAGGAACACTTCCCACACGCCATCCTGGCCCTTGCTCAGCGGGGTGGCCTGCCGGTCCCAGCCGTTAAAATCGCCTACCAGAAACAGTGCTTCCGCCGCCGGGGCCCACTCCCGAAACCAAAAACCACGGCGCCGGGCGTCGTAGTTGAGGCCGAGGCGCTGGTGGGCTAACGCGAATTTTGTGAGGGAGCCGTACTGGGCCACTATTTCGGCCAACCGCGCTTTTAGGCGCTCTTGCCGACGGAGCAACACTGGCTCAAACGGTGCTAGCCAGGGATCTTGCTGCACCAAGAGCAGCTCGGCCGTGGTTTCGGGGGTAGCAGTGGAGGTAGGCTGTTCTGAGTTCATAGCACAAGTCTCAAGTCGGGTCCGGCCCAAAGCTACAGGATTAGCTGACGTGTTGGCAACGCCTTGGGTGGCGGCCCCTGATACGATAGAATTTGCTCCGGCGCCGGTTTTAGAGCAGAGTTGCGCGAAATCGGTGGCAAATCTGCTACCGGGGTTACCTTTGTTTGTATGAAACGCTTCCTCACTCCGGCAGCCCTAGCCCTGCTGGTGGCCTGCACTACCACGCAACCCGCTACTACCCCAGCCACTACTACTACGGCAACTCTGGCGGCCCCGGTACCCGCGGCTACCCCCGTGGTGGCAGACAAGGCCATGGTTACCTCGGCGCACCCGGAGGCCACCCGAATTGGCGTAGAAATTCTGCAGAAAGGCGGCAACGCTTATGATGCCGCCGTGGCCGTGCAGTTTGCGCTGGCCGTAGCCTTACCCACAGCAGGCAACCTAGGCGGCGGCGGCTTTCTGCTTTACCGCAGCGCCGATGGCCAGGAAGGCGCCCTCGATTTCCGCGAAACGGCCCCCGCCGCTGCCACCCGCGATATGTACCTGGACAAGGACGGCAACGTGGTAACGGACTTGAGCACCCTGGGCCACCTAGCAGCCGGGATACCGGGCACTGTGGCCGGCATGGTAGAAATCCATCGGAAGCTGGGCAAACTGCCGTGGAAAGATGTGGTGCAGCCCGCCGTGAACCTAGCCGCTACGGGCCTGAAGCTCACCGAAAAAGAAGCCGCTGGCCTGAACCGCCAGCGCGAGGCATTTCTGAAATATAACCCTACTACCCCTCCGGCTTATGTACACCCGCAGGGACAGGAGTGGAAAGCCGGAGACATTATCCAGTACCGCGACCTGACCCGCACGCTGGGGGCCATCCGCGACCGGGGCCGCGCCGGCTTTTACGAGGGCGAGGTGGCCAGCATGGTGGTAGCTGAAATGCAGCGCGGCAAAGGCATCATTACTAGGCAAGATTTGCTGTTGTACCGCCCCAAATGGCGCACGCCGCTGCATGGCCAATACCGCGGCTACGAGGTCATCACGTTTCCGCCGCCCAGCTCCGGCGGGGTAGCGCTGCTGCAGATGCTGCAAATGCTGGAGCCCTACAACTTGGGCAGCGCCGGCTGGCACTCTCCGCAAGCCACGCACTGGATTACCGAGGCCCAGCGCCGCGTGTACGCCGACCGCGCTACCTACCTCGGCGACCCCGATTTTGGGCAAGTACCCGTAGCGCAGCTACTCGCGAAGCCCTACAACAAGCAGCGCATGGCCACTACCCTACCCCACCGCGCCACTGCCAGCGCCCAAGTAACGGCCGGGCCTGGCTTGCCTGGTTATGAGTCGGACCAGACGACGCACTACAACATTGTGGATGCCCAAGGCAACGCCGTGAGCTGTACTACAACTCTCAATGGTGCGTATGGCAGCAAAGTGGTAGTGGCCGGAGCAGGCTTTCTGCTTAATAATGAAATGGATGATTTCAGCAGCAAGCCCGGTACGCCCAATTCCTATGGCCTAGTAGGCGGCGCTGCTAATGCCATTGCGCCCGGCAAACGCATGCTGTCTTCCATGACGCCGGCTATCCTGACCAAGGATAAAAAGCTGGCCTTGCTGGTGGGCACGCCCGGCGGCAGCACCATCATTACGAGCGTGCTACAAGCTATTCTTGCTACCCTCGATTATGGCCTGAACGCCCAGCAGGCCGTAGCGGCACCACGCTTGCACCACCAGTGGTTGCCCGATCAGATTGATGTGGAAGAAGGCGCCCTGCTGCCCGCCGCCCAAGACTCGTTGCGGGCTCGCGGCTACCAGCTCAACCCACGCAGCCCCTGGGGCCGGGTAGAAGTAATTCAGGTGCTGCCCACGGGCAAGCTGGAAGGCGGCGCTGACCCGCGCGGCGACGATACGGCAGCGGGTTACTAGGTTGCGAATTGCTTTAAAAGCCAAAGGCCTTGCATCGTGCAAGGCCTTTGGCTTTTTATACGGGTAGTGAGGAACAGCTGCTATTGTGCTTGCTGGTCGGTGGTGGCTTGCAAGCTGCGGGCTACATCCGACAGGGCCTTCGATAGTTCATCGAGCGAGTTGATGAAGCGGGGGTTGGCATCGTCTACAAAGCTGTGAATGTGCTCGGCCAGGGTTTGGAGTAAGTCGCTGATGGGGTTGGGGTCGGAGCCGCTGAGGTAGCCTTTCAGTTTCACCAAATCGGCGGCGATGGTGGCGTGTGCATCCTGGCCCGAGGCGCGGAGCATCTGAATCCAGCCATCAATATTTTCGGTGGCCTTAGCCAGGTGTTGCGTTATGTCGTCGGCGCGAAGAACGCGCAAAGAAGCATCTAGTTGGTCGGCACTGGCAGAATTCGAAACAGACATACTCGAAGAAGTTGGGTGAAACAACAGGAACCCTTGGGTTTACTTCGTACCCAGACCTAGGGTTGGCCCTAACCTTGGTGTAAGATTCTGGCCAGGCCTCGATAAGCACCTGCTACCCTTCAGCTTGCGGCCACCCTCCTGCGAGCCAATGCGCTGGCGCTAAAGCGAGTTGGCAGCGGCTTGTAAGGCCTCGCCCAGCTGTGCAACCTTGTTCTGCGAACCGGCGTCGGCGGTGCTGGCCGCCTGGGTAGTGAGTTGGGCTAGCCGCTGCAAGCTTTCCTTTACCTGCGGGCCGTTCGGGTTCCCGTGGTCGATGGCGTTGTACAGATTTTGGAGCTCGGCAATGAGAGGTGCAAACCGGTCGCCTTCTACGGTTTGCAACAGGTTCATCCAGCGGTACAGGTTGTCGCCGGCGGCGGGGAGTAGGTGCGGCAGTTGGTCGTTTTGGAGGGCATGCAGCGTGGCTTCGAGGTGGGGCTGGCTGCCCGCCAGAAAGGAGCCAGGAGCAGCATTGCTATCGGCGGCAGTGGGGTCAAAACTCATAAGTACAAGCAATAGATGAGGTGAAAGAAAACAGCTTCCGGCGAAGGACAGGCAGCGCACTAGCACTAGGCCGCTTTCAGCGGGCAGGTGCTAGTGCGCTGCTACAACCTAGCGTCATAAAACAGCCTTGCCCAGTGGGCAAGGCTGCCGGAAGGGCGCCGATAAGCGGCAGTTGGCTACGATACTTTCAGGTTACCGGCCGCGGTAATTAGGGTTTGGCCCAAGTGGCGGAGGTGGTCGCCTACGCCATCGTGCATGTCGCGGGCTACGAGGGAGGTGTCTTGGCCGAGGCGCTGCAAGGAGTGGGCAATGGCGGCGCGGTCGTCGCGCTCCACGTGGGCGCGCAGGTTCCGGAGTTCAGCCTGCAGGCCACCCAGCGCTGATCCGCCTAGGCCTTCCAGCGCCTCAATCCAGCTATCAATGTGGTAGAGGCCCGCATCAGCGGGGTGGTTGCTGTGTTGTTCGAGAGCGGCGTAAATGCCTTCAATGGTTTCTTCGATGCGGTCGGCATGGTTCATGGCGCGAGGAAGTTTGAAGGATTGAAAGAGGTAGTAGAACTGTACGCCGCCACTGGCTCAGGCGTTGCCTTCTCATCGGTACTAGGTTCGCCAGCCGATTAAACCGAGCGGTTGGGGTGGGCAGCTATGGTGCCTGATTTGCTGGTTTGAATGCGCTGTTTGCAGCCCGGCTGATCTGGGGCAATTTGGCATGCACGCAAGGGCCCAGAAGCCGTTTTGGCCCCTATCTTGGCGTACCGTTCCCGATTCCCTCCCCAAGTATGTTCCGTCCTTTCCGCTGTGCCTGGCAGTTGCTGCCGTTTCTGCTGTTGTGTTTGCTTACGCCTGGATACGGGCAGCGCACAATGAGCGGCCCACCCACTAAGGACCCATTTGCCCGACCCAAAGCACCGGAAGCTCTGCCCGTTTCAATCGGTAACTACCGCAGCCACACGCTTCAAGGTGGAATCCTCACCATCAAAAGCACCGACGGCAGCACGCTGCGCGTTCGGCCTTGGGAGGAAGGCGTGGTGCGCATAGAGTATTTCCCGGCCGGCCAGCCCGTGCAGGATATTCCGTCGGTAAGTGTAGTGCAGCCGCAAAACCCCTCGCTCGTGCGCTCCTGCAATCCTGGGTGTGATGGTCCGCCGCCGGCTGCCGTTTTGGCCAAACAGCCCGATTTCTGCTCTGGGCTGCTCTCGTACTCCGACCATTTGGAATGGAATCTGGATTGTCCCGGTACGCTCATCATCCATAAGAACCCGCTACGCATCAGCTACCGCCAAAACGGCGAGACGCTGACCGCAGAGGCAGCGGGCGCATTTCGGAGGCCCGCTACGGCTACAGCCCCAGGCAGCGCCGGCGTCTCGTTGCGGCTAACTCCCGAGGAACACCTGTATGGCACCGGCTCCCGCGCCCTGCCCCTCGACCGCCGCGGCCGCCAACTCACGCTCTACAACGAAGCCCACTACGGCTACCAAAACGGCGAACCGACGCTGAATGTGAGCCTGCCCACCGTGCTCAGCAGCCAGGGCTACATGCTGTTCTTCGATAATCACACGGCTGGCACCCTCGACCTCGGCGCCACCGATAAAAACGTGCTAACGTACCAGGGCGAGGAGCTGACCAACTTGGCCTACTACCTCATCACGGGCCGCTCCTACGCCGAAATTCTGGACCGCTATACCCTGCTAACGGGCCGGCAGCCGCTGCCGCCACGCTGGGCCATGGGCCTTATCCAGAGCCGCTTTGGGTATAAATCGGAGCAGGAAATGTACCAGGTGGCGGGCCGGATGCGCCGGGCCGGTTTTCCGCTTGATGCACTGGTGCTCGACCTGTACTGGTTTGGCGGCACAGCGCAGCAAGGCGACTTCCAGTGGCTGAAGCCCAACTTCTCCAATCCTGCTCGCATGATGAGCCGCCTCGATTCCGCGGGCGTTAAAACCGTCCTGATTTCGGAGCCTTACATCATGCGCACTTCGCTCAATGACGGGTTGGTGCGCCGCCAAGGGCTAGTAGGGCGCGATGCCAACGGTCAGCCCTATACCGTGGAGTCGTTCTGGGCCGGGCCTGCTACCCTCCTCGACATGTTCAAGCCCCAGGCCCGGCAGTGGATGTGGCAGCAGTATGACAGGTTGAAGCAGGACGGCGTGGCCGGCTGGTGGAGCGACCTGGGCGAGCCGGAAAATCAACCCGCCGACATGATATATGATGCAGGCCCCACGCGCCGCATTCATAATGCGTACGGGCAGGCCTGGGCTGGTATCCTGCAGGAAGGATACGCTCAAAAGCACCCCGAGCAGCGCCTGTTTAACTTGGCCCGCTCGGGCTGGGCTGGCATGCAGCGCAACAGCGTGTTTCCGTGGTCGGGCGATGTGAGCCGCTCTTGGAGTGGACTTCAAGCGCAGGTGCCCATCATGCTCAGCATGGGCCTGGGCGGCGTGGGCTACATGCACTCCGATGCGGGCGGTTTTGCGGGTAATACCGTGGATGCTGAGCTGTACACCCGCTGGCTGCAAATGGCTAGCCTCGGGCCCATTTTGCGCCCGCACGGAGCTGGCACCCCACCCGAGCCGTATTGGTTTCCGGAGCCCTACCAAGGCTTTGTGCGCTCGGCTACTCACCTGCGCTACCAGTTGCTGCCCTACCTCTATTCACTAGCCTGGGAAAACAGCCAAACCGGCACGCCCCTGACGCGCCCACTCAGTTACGGCCCGGCTAACTTTATTCTGTCACCGATTCCTAGTTATCCGCCCAAAATTCCATCAAGTACACTTACTGCCGAGGAAAAGGAAGCGGGCTTTGCTCCAAATGCGAAGGATGATGATGGAGAGTGGGGGTTTTCTCCCGATCAGAAATCTTGGCGTGAGTGGCAGCCCATAGATAAATATGCGCCTACCCTAGCCAACGTCAACGACCAGTTTCTGCTGGGTCCTAATTTGTTGGTAGCGCCGGTGCTGCAGCCCGGCCAGCGGCGCCGCAATGTGGTGCTTTCGGCCGGCAACTGGATTGATTTCTATACCCACGAAACCATTGCCGGAGACCGTACCGTGGGACGCCCGGCCCCGCTGGCCACTATTCCGCTGTTGGTGCGGGCAGGGGCCTTTTTGCCGATGACGCGCTACGTGGCCAGCACTGCCAACTACCGCCCCGATACGCTCCAAGTGCGCTACTACGCCGATGCTGCAGCCGGCGCCACCAGCTTCACGATGTATGATGACGACGGCCACTCAGCCCAAGCTGCCAAAACCGGCCAGTACCAGCTAATCACCTTTACAGGCAAGACCACCACGGATGGGGCCGATATAAAAGTAGCCGCCAGCGGAAACCCCTACGAAGGAGCGCCCGGCCAGCGCGTGGTGGAGCTGCTCATTCCGCGCATAACCACCGACCCTACCAGCATTCAGCTCAACGGCGCCTTGCTGCCAGCTACCGGTTGGGACTATAACTCGGCCACCCAAACGGTGTTGCTCCGCTTTCCTTTAGAGCTAGGTAAGCCGGTTCAGATACGCATTGGCGGGCTCAAGCTGAATACCACGCCCGCCGCTAACCTGCAGCCGGAGTTTGTAACCCTGGAAGCCCCTAGCAACCGCACCTTCACAGGAAGCACCGAGCTGCGCTACACCTTGCACCAGCCGGGTCAAGCAGGCGTTCTGCGCATCTTGAATGCCCAGGGGGAGCTAGTGCGCACCCTACCCATCGCTACGGAGGCAGGTGCGCACACCGTCAGCTGGAACTCCGAGGACGACCAGCAGCAGGCTGTGTCCGGCGGCATATACTGGGCGGAGCTGGCCGGCCAACACCAGCGGCTAGTAGTAATGCCTTAAAGAACAGCTCCGGCCCACGGGGCGCATCGGGCCCTGTTAGTGAGCCATATCACCACTCATTCCGGCAAAGGGCTGGCTACTGATCCGGAACCAAGTAGGGGTTTGTACTCCCACTTATTTTTTCACTTGAGCTACTACCTCAAAAGCCAGCTTAAACTCATTTCGAATAGCGTACGAGCCCAAATTCTGGAAGAAACTGCTGGAGTTGTAGTTTACACCATACTGCGTGCGGTCGAGGGTGGCAGTGCCTGTTATGCGCAAGCGGCCATCGGGTAGGCGCGTTATGGTGAGTGGAAACTGAACCGGCTTGGTGATGCCATGCAAGGTAAGCCGACCGGCAGCAACGCCATTCTGGACTTGATTCAGCACAAATACGGCACTAGGATACTGCTCCACATCAAAGAAGTCAGCGGCGCGCAGATGCTCCGTGAGCTTGGCATCTTGGTGCTGAATGGTGCGCATATCAAACTCAAACCGGCCCTGACGCAACGAGCGGCCATCGTACTCAAAGGTGCCGCTTCGCAGCTGCACGGTACCGGTTTGGCTATAGCTACCAACTTCCGCATAACCCGTCCAGGCTAAGCGGCTGGCAGCAGGCAGCACGTAGTAAGGGGTGGCAGCAGGCCGGAAAGCAAGCAACGAGGCTAGTAGCAGCAGAACGCAAATCTGTTTCATAGTATTGATAGGTAGCTTACTGACCCGCTTCTGTCTCGATGAGCCCGGTGCCTTTATAGAGCTTTCCGGTTTTGTCTTTCGCCAGAATATACCACAGGGCATCGCCGCCATATAGGCGCTGTGCGTTATCGGCAAAGCGGTAGTTGCGGGCAAAGGTGTAGGTTTGCCCTGCTCGCAACTTCCCGCCGGGGCAATGGAATAGCTCAGCAAACTCGGCGGGCGTTTCGTGCATATTGGCTTGCCAGCCGGCCGCGCTGTACCAGATGAAGCTGCCGCACTCTACTACTTGCAACTCCCCTACCTCGGAGCGAACCATGGTGCTGTGCTTCCAGACGTAGCCCCCGGGTTGGGCTGGGTTGGGCTCAGGGTAGTTGGGGTTGGGGGTGTGCCAAAGAGTGAGGCCCACGGGCACCTGCCGCAGTTTATCAGGGAGCAGCCGGGCGTGGTCGGACCAGGCAGTGGCGCCGGGTTTGGTTTGGGCTAGCGCTAGGGAAGCAGGCGTTAAGGCCGCTAGGAGCAGAAGAGGTTTCATGCGTGGTTCGGAGGGTTAGTGAATGGCTCAAAGGTGGCCGCTTCAGGTACCCCAAACGCCCCATATCAACCGCTGGCACGCCCCATTTCATGATGTGGGCGGTATCCTACCCGCTCTTTTACCGGCTTACGTAGCACTTGCCGCAGCCTGCCCATGGCTGTTCCAGTCTCGCGGCGCTACCCCCGTAAACTGCTTAAAGATGCGGTTAAAGGTGGTTTTAGAGTTGAAGCCACTCTCGAAGGCAATGCCCAGCAACGTCAGGCGCTGCACATCGGGCGTGGCTAACCGGCGCTTCACTTCCTCCACGCGGTACCTGTTCACCACCTCATTGAACGACTGTCCAAATCCGGCATTAACGGTAAAGGAAATTAGGCGCGGCGCCAGCCCCGTGTGCGCCGAAAGCTCAGCCAATGTTAGGGTAGGATTCAAGTAAAGCCGCTCTTGCTCCAATGCATACCGGATACGCGCCAGCACGTCTGCATCGGCCGCGGGTGGTGCGGGTAAGCCTAGGGCACTTCTATCTTCTTCCAGATCTAGGTCAGAAGCAAGTGCAGGAGCCCCGTTGGGAAGAGGCAGCTCGCTAGCATCCGGCACGAAGTTGACGGCTTGCATATCGGCCTGGCGCAGCCCTACTACTCCAATCAGGAACAGCATACCGCCCAGCATCTCCGTGGAGTAGTCATATTGGTAATACAGCCCGAAGAATTCGCGCAGCACTACTTCTGCTAGCCATTGCACACTTACTACCCCCACCGCTACCAACAACACACGTAACCACCGGAGGCGCAGCACCGATACCTCTGAGAAATTATTGGGTAGCCAGCGCTGGTACTGGCGCAGCAACCGCAGGCTCAGAACCAGATAGACTGCCAGGGACAGCCATGTCCCGACAAACTCTACCCGGTACGTGTAGGGTTGGTGCACGTGCTGCCAGAACCAGAGCCGCGTGCTATAAGGCTGCATCCAGAGCCACCCGTACAGGGCCGCCTGCACCAATACCGGAGCGAAATGCCACCAGTGACGAGGCTGCCATTGAAACGCGTGGTTGGTAAGACTGCGCACATAAAAATACAGCAGCGGGCCAAACGCAAACGAGTAGTAAATGGGCAAAAAATACCATTCTGCATTCTGGCTGTACACGCCTGCCACCCTGAAAAACCCATCGAGCAGCCACAGGGCCAGGCTCAGCATCAGCAACGACAGAAACCGGTTAGGCAGGCGGTTAGCGGGGGCCACCCACAGCAGGCCCGCCGCAAAAATTGCCTGCGCCACCACGGCCAGCAACCCAACGACCAACGGAGTAAACGGGATGTGCATGCAGCGGCAGAATGAAAACCAGGCCGGTATATTTGGCCGGCCTCAGCAAAATAACCGATTCCGCCCAGTTGCTTTTCTTTCTGCCCATGAAACCTAAAATCCGGGAATGGTTGCGCCGCTACCTGCCCGCCGAAGGGCTGTCGGTGGTGGCCACGCTGGCCGGGGCTAGTGTGGCCTGGCACCTAGCCCCGGGGCACGAGCTTAAAGCGGCACTGGCGGGTACGTGGGCCGGCAACGTGGCGTATTTTGGCTGGCTACTAGGGCAAGATCTGGTGCAAGCCCGGCGGGAGCTGCACGCGCTGGGCCGCCCGTACACGCGCCGCACCTTTGCCTTTAATGTGCGGGCGCTGGCCGTGGAGTTTGGTCCGGCCGAGGTGCTGGACAGCCTCCTGATTCGGCCGGCGCTGATGTACTGGTTGCCGCGCCTGATGGGCAGCCGCGCCGGCGGTATTCTCGTGGCAAAGCTGCTGGCCGATGTTACTTTTTACGTACCAGCCATTATCAGCTACGAACTCAGCAAAAAGCGCCTGCGTAATTTCGGGGGCGAGTAGCTTACGACCGTTCCCTAGCCCTTACTCGCCGCTAAACCCTTTTCTGCTCTACGCATGCAGTCTCCTACCCTTCCGGTCCTGACGCTCGACTCGTTTCCGCAAGGGCGGCCCCGGCCATGGTACCTAGAGCGTCTGGCACGCCACGTGGCCAACTTTCCGGGCGTAAGCCAGCCCCATGCCCACGATTTCTACCTGCTGCTCTATGTTACGCACGGCCACGGCACCCACACCATTGACCTAGTCAGTTACCCCTTGCAGCCGGGCACGCTGTTCTTCATGACGCCCGGGCAAGTGCACCACTGGCTCTTGTCCGACGACGCCCAGGGTTATGTAGTGCTGTTCGGGGCTGATTTCTACCTCTCGCGCTACCCCGGCGAGCGGCTGTTTGAGTACCCCTTCTTCAACCACGTGTATCAGCCAGTGCTCTACCTCAGCACGCCCGATGCAGAGCTGCTACCGCTGTTTGAACGCATGTGGCAGGAACAGGCTACCCCGGCGCCGCAGCAGGATGAGGTTTTTCGCTCTTACCTGCATATTTGCCTGGAGCTAGCCGCGCGTCACTACCCTGCCGCGGCGCCCAAACCGGCCAGTGAGGAGCCACGCCACGCCCAACAGCTGCTTCGCGCGTTTGGTACGCTCATCAACCAGTACTTCCGGACCCAGCGCGAGGTGCAGCTCTACGCCGATTTGCTGCATGTGTCGCCGAACCACCTCAATGTCCTGTGCCGCCGCCACTTAGGCAAAACGGCCAGCGCCCTGATTCAGGAGCGCGTTCTAATTGAGGCCCGCCGCCTGCTCCGCCACACGCCCGCCACTATTGCGCAAGTTGCTGACACGCTGGGCTTCGATGATGCCTCTTACTTTAGCCGCTACTTCCGCAAGCACGCCGGCCAAACGCCCGAGGCATTCCGGGAGGCAACATAAGCAACGGTGGGTAGTAAAAGTCGGCTTTTCACCCTTGCGTTGATTTGTACCATACAAACCCGGAAGTGGCCTTCACGCCCGCGTGTGGGGTAGCGTACCTTTGTCATACGATTTCAACCTACCTACTGGAAATCATGACGAAGATAGATTCTACGGCCCTGGCAATGGTGCAGCAGCGGTGCCCGCGCTGCCACGAAGGCGCTTTGTTTACTCACTCGGCCGCGAATCCTGTGCGGTTTGCGGAGATGCCCGAGCACTGCCCGGTATGCGGGCAGGCGTACGAGCCAGAACCCGGCTTTTACTGGGGCGCTATGTTTATCAGCTATGCTTTTTCTACGGCCATTATGCTCGTAACGGGCTTTCTGGTGTACTACCTGCTCCACGACCCGGCGGTGTGGGTGTACGTGACTAGCGTGGCCGTGCTGGCTGTGCTCTTTACTCCCCTGAGCCTGCGCTATTCCCGCACGCTGATGCTGTACTGGTTTGGCGGTATCACGTATCAGGGTTCCGGCGTTAAAACCACCTAGTACATTCTGCCAAAAGCACATTTGATTTGGCTAAGGTCGGGCTGCATGGTATGCGGCCCGACTTTTTTGTAGCCCGATGGTAACGGCTAAGTGCCCGGAAAACGGTAAGTTTCGCCATGTCTCGTGCTTTTCTATTGCTGCTGGTTGGGTTGCTACTTGGCGCCTGTAACCAGCAGCCCACCACCCCTTGCGCCCCCGATGCCCCGGAAGCCTACACTATTCGCCACCCCCAGTGGGCAGATTCGGCGAGTATTTATGAAGTGAATATTCGGCAATACACCCCGGAGGGCACATTTCGGGCCTTTGAAACGCATTTGCCGCGCCTGCAGAAAATGGGGGTGGGCATTCTGTGGCTGATGCCCGTGCAGCCCATTGGCCAGGAAAAGCGCAAAGGCACGCTCGGCAGCCAGTATTCCATTCAGGATTATCGGGCCGTGAACCCGGAGTTTGGCACCTTAGAGGACTTGCAGCACCTCGTAAAAACGGCGCACTCCTTAGGCATGCACGTGATTCTGGACTGGGTTGCCAACCACACCAGCTGGGACAGCAAGCTGCTGCAAGAGCACCCCGAGTGGTTTACGCGCAACGCCAAAGGCCAGCTCATGCCGCCCGTTGCCGATTGGCAGGACGTCATCGACCTGGATTACAGCAAGCCCGATCTGCGCCGCTATATGCAGGAAAGCATGGTGTATTGGCTGCGCGAGGCCGATTTTGATGGGTTCCGCTGCGACGTAGCCGGCCTCGTGCCCATGGAGTTCTGGAACCAGACGCGCCCCCTGCTGGAAAAAGTAAAGCCCGTGTTTATGCTCGCCGAGTGGGACGAGCTGCACAACCCACCCTTCCTGAAAAAAGGTGAGTTCACGCCCAATACCCACATGCTAGAGCAGGCTTTTGATGCCACCTATGCCCTGCGTATGCGCTACCTGCTCGACAGCATTAGCCGCCGCCAGCAGTCCTTCGCCGCCCTCGATGCCTACCGCGAGGTAGAGCGCGCCCGCTATCCGGCCTCGGCCTACCTCATGTACTTTACCACCAGCCACGACATCAACAGCTGGGATGGCACCGAGTACGAGCGCCTGGGCAAAGATGCGCTGCCCCAAGCCGTGCTGACGGCCCTGCTACCGGGCATCCCGATGGTGTACAGCGGCCAGGAAGCAGCCCTGAAAAAACGCCTGCGCTTCTTTGATAAGGACACCATTCCGTGGAACGACTACCCCCTGCAGGAGTTCTACACTACCCTGCTCCAGCTTAAAAAGCGCCACCCCGCCCTCCGCAACGGCGACCCGTGCAGCGAGTTTACGCGCATTGCCCCCACCGCCAGCCCTGAAACCTACGCCTTTGTGCGGCGCAAGAACGCGGCGTCGGTGTTGGTGGCCGTGAATACCGGCGCCCAGCCCCATGAGCTGCCGCTACGTGAGTTGCTGCCAGGCGTGTACCGTGAGGTATTCACCGGGCAAATTATCAAGCTCGGGGCGGGATCCAAACTGCTCCTCACGCCCCACAGCTACGAGGTGTACGAGCAGCTGCCCAACCCCGACACTAGCTGGTTTTAAGCGTCAAACCTACCATTACCCTTCGTCCGGCACTCCGCCCTACTACCCCTGCCCCCAACCACGCTTTTCTGGTTTCTGTGTCTGCTTGCTGATGAGCAAAGAGTTAGCCCAGAATTCTGAAATGGTTCGGCCCCAATGGCAGGTTTCGCGTAGGCAGGAGCCGATTTTCCTCTATCCGTAAGTCCGTTCGCCGTGCCCGATACTCCCCTGCATCCGTATGCCCACTTATTCCAGGTTCGTCACCCGGAGTGGGCCGCCAACGCCACCATCTATGAGGTAAACCTGCGCCAATACACCCCTGAGGGCACATTCAGGGCCTTTGAGACGCACCTGCCGCGCCTAGCCGCCATGGGCGTGAGTATTGTATGGCTGATGCCCGTGCACCCCATTGGGGAGTTGGAGCGCAAAGGCACCCTAGGCAGCCAGTACGCCGTGCGCGACTATTTTGGCGTGAACCCGGAGTTTGGCACCTTAGAAGACCTGCAGCACCTCGTAAAAACGGCGCACAACTTAGGCCTGCGCGTCCTGCTCGACTGGGTGGCCAACCACACCAGCTGGGACAACCCGCTGGTGCACGAACACCCCGAGTGGTACCAGCACGATGCTGAAGGCAACCTAGTTCCGCCCGTGCCCGACTGGACGGATGTCGTCACGTTTGATTACGGGCAGCCGGCCATGCGCCGCTACATGATTGATGCCCTGCTGTATTGGCTGCGCGAAGCCGATATTGATGGGTTTCGTTGCGACGTGGCCGGCCTCGTGCCTACGGATTTCTGGGACGAAGCGCGCCTGGAGCTGGATGAGGTGAAGCCCTTGTTTATGCTGGCCGAGTGGGACGAGCTGTATCCATCTGGGGGCCTAAGCTGGTCGGAGTTCAACTCCGACACCCAACTGATGGAGCGCTCTTTCAACATGTGCTTTGGCTTGCGCCTGCATTATCTGCTCGACCACATTGCCGAAGAAAAGCATCCGCTCCACGACATCGACATCTACCTGGCGGCCGAGCGGGCGAAATATCCCGCCTCGGTGTATCTGATGCACTTTACCAGCAACCACGACGTGAACAGCTGGGACGGCACCGAGTATGAGCGCCTGGGGCCGCTGGCCTTGCCGTTTGCCGTGCTTACGGTGCTGCTGCCGGGCATGCCGCTGGTATATTCAGGTCAGGAAGCGGCCCTAGACCGACGTTTGGCCTTCTTCGACAAAGACCCCATTGACTGGCAAAACTACCCGCTGCAGGATTTTTACACCCGCCTACTGCAACTCAAGCGCCGCCACCCTGCCCTGCGTAACGGCGACCTGAACAGTCGTTTCCGGCGACTAATTAGTGCGCCGGAGCTGTATGGTTTCCTGCGCCAAAAGGACGACGCTGCCGTTCTGACCGTTATCAATAGTGCGGCCGCCCCTCGCACCATTTCGCTACCCTCTGATGCGGCCGGAACCTGGTCCGACATTTTTAGCTGTGAGCAGTTGCAGTTTCAGGCCGGCGAGACCCTAGTAGTGCCGGCCCACGGCTGGCGCGTACTGGAAAAGCTCGTACCGCACTAGGTCATCGTCGGCCGCAAACCCAGGTGGCATTACATCCAGCCTAGCTCTTGCAGTACCGCTTCGGCAATAGCCCGCCGGCTGACCAGAAACTGGTTGTTGGCGGGTTGGCCAGTTGGTGGCTCTTGATTTAGCGCAAAGAAAATGACGCGGCCATCTGCGCGCTGGAGCCACCCCACAAACCAGCCATTATCAGCATTGGAAGCAGAGCGGAAGCGCCACCCGGTTTTGCCGCTTAGCGTGTACGCGGGTGTTTTTTTCAGGACGAGGAGCTGCTTTACAGCGCGCTGATGGCGCACATCCAGCGGCAGCGCTTCGGCGTGCAGGCGGCGCAGGAAAGCAATTTGCTCAAACTGACTAATGCGCGATTCACCATCCAGCCAGAACGTATCCAGTGTGTTGGGTTTGACCACAATACCGGGGTAGCGCAGCTTGCGCAGCCACTCCTGATACGGCTTCACGCCCACTTTGCGGGCCAGCTGCTGGTAGCATGGCACACACGAAACGCGCAGGGCCCAAGCAAATGTCATGTCCTGGTTCCATTGCGGAAAATCGCGCGTCACGCCATCCCAGCGGCAGATATCGGCCGTATCGGGCAGGGCGCCGGTTTGCAGCGCAATCAGGGTGTTCGGAATCTTGAACGTAGAAGCCGGCAAAAAACCCTGGCGGCAGCGCTTAGCATTATAGGCCAGGAATCGGCCCGCCGAGGCATCATATAGCAGCATAGAGCCCTGCACGCCATAGCGCTCAAAATGCGGCCGGAAGTTGCGCTCTGTAACAGGGGTAGCCGGAGCAGCTGCCAACAGCAGCAGGCAACTCAGGCTTAGCAGTAAGAAAAGGGTCCGTAGCATGGCCGTGAAGGTAGCATGGCCAGCTAACACACTCCCGCATTTAGCGGGCCCTGATAACCTAACGCGGCGCTAAGCAGTTTATGCCAATCGGTTTCATTGCATCCTCTTTTCATTAGCTACTACCTTATGCAACATCGTGAACTGGGCCGCTCGGGCCTGCATATTGCCCCGCTGGTGCTGGGCGGCAACGTTTTCGGCTGGACCGCCGACGAGGCTACTTCTTTCCAGATTCTGGATGCGTTTGTGGCCGGCGGTGGCAACACCATTGATACCGCCGATGGCTATTCGGTGTGGGTGCCGGGCCACGTGGGCGGCGAGTCGGAAACCATTATTGGCAAGTGGCTGCAGCAGCGCGGCCGCCGCAACGACGTCATCATCGCCACCAAAGTAGGTTGGGAAGTAAACCCCGAAAATAAAGGCCTCAAAAAAGACTACATCTTGCGCGCCGTGGAAGGCTCGCTGAAGCGCCTGCAAACCGATTATATTGACTTGTACCAGTCGCACAAGGACGACCCCACGACGCCCGTTGAGGAAACCCTGGAGGCGTACGCCCAGCTGGTAAAGGAAGGTAAAGTGCGTGTTATTGGGGCTTCTAACTTCGATGCGGCTCGCCTGCGGGAGTCCATGGAGGCCAGCGCCGCGCACGGTTTCCCACGCTACGAGTCGTTGCAGCCGCTGTACAACCTCTACGATCGGGCCGAGTTTGAGCAGCAACTGCTGCCCCTAGTGCAGGAGCACAACATCGGCGTGATTCCGTACTACGGCCTGGCCGCGGGCTTCCTGACGGGCAAGTACCGCACCGAAGCCGACCTCAAGAAAAGCGCCCGTGGCGGCGGAGTTGGCCAGAAATACCTGAATGAGAAAGGCCTGAAAATACTAGGGGCGCTTGATGCCGTAGCCGCCCGCCAGCAAGCCACGCCGGCGCAGGTTGCGCTAGCCTGGATTATCGCCCAGCCTGGCCTTACGGCCCCTATTGCCAGCGCTACCAGCCCTGAGCAGGTAACGGAACTGCTGCACGCCACGGAACTGCAGCTCAGCCCCGACGACGTGCAGGAGCTGAACCAAGCCAGCGCGTAAAACACTAGGCTTAGGCAAGGCCCCAACCGGCCCCGCTAGCAGCCAGCTGGTGGGGCCGGCTTTTGTTGGGCAATTATTCCCTAGCTCAACGGTAGGCAGCAACCTGTGTAGCGCCCCAACCCAAAAAGTTACTGTTCAGGTAGTAGTGTATGCTGCGCTTTCCGTCTTAACTTCGGCTACTGTCTGTTGTTGCGCTTGCCTTGTTTCGTTGATGATTATTCGTACTGCCACTCGCTCTGATCTTGATAGCCTCTACCTCATCTGGTGTGAGCTGATGGACCTGCACGAAGCCTACCACCCCGTTTTTGGCTACCACCGGCAGGCCGAAACGGAGCTGAAGCGCTCTTTGCTCCAGCGCCTACAAGAGCCCTACACTCGGTTTTTCGTGATTGAGAAAGAAGGCGGCCTTGCGGGCTTGTTGGTGGCCATGTACCAAATCGGCAACAACGGTATGCACTTTAACCGCCGCGGCTACATTGCCGAAACCATTGTGCGCCCTCAGTACAGGCGCACGGGCCTAGGCAGCCTGCTGTTTGAAACCGCCAAAGAATGGCTCACCCGCCACGGCGCCGACCACCTGGAGCTGCAGGTGGCCGTTGCCAACCCTGGTGCCATGCAGTTTTGGGCGGCACTGGGCTTTGCTGCTTCTACGCAGCACCTGGTGCTTCCGCTCAATTCTGCTACCCCCTACCAAGCCCGCTAACCGCCTACTCCGCCACCTGGGCACCGTCCGTTGAGGTTGTAAGAAGCTAACTGTTCAGCTAAAACTTGCGTTAGACACCTTCATCTACCGCTAGTATTCGTCCTGTGTATGCTTCTTGCCGCTTCTATTAAGCCCTTCGACTGGCAGCGTTTCTTTTTATCCGAGGATGCGCCACCGTTATTTCTACTAGAGGTTGCGCTACGGTGCGTGGTCACCTACCTGCTTATTCTGGGGGCTTTGCGGGTAACCGGGCGCCGCGGGGTACGGCAACTGTCTATTTTTGAGCTCAGCATTATTCTGGCGCTGGGCTCCGCCGCCGGCGACGCCATGTTCTACGACGATGTGCCCATGCTGCACGTGACGGTGGTGTTCGTGATGGTATCGGCCCTGTATCTGCTCTTCAACCGCCTCACCGAGCGTTTCCCTCGCTTTTCTGACTGGCTGGAGGGCGCTCCTATCCTCTTGGTTGAGAACGGTGAAATCAAGCATCAAGCCCTGGAAAAGCAGAATCTCACGCAAAAAGAGCTATTTGGCGAGCTGCGCCAGTATCAGATAGAGCACCTAGGGCAAGTCCGGCGCGCCTACATGGAAGCTACCGGCAACGTGAGCATCTATTTCTATGAAGATGAAGAAGTTAAGCCCGGCTTGCCCATCTGGCCCGAGCGCGTACAGCAAACCCAACAACGAGTGGAAGAGGCCGGATTATACGCTTGTGCCTGCTGTGGCCACTTACGGGAAGTAAGCAAAGGCAGTGTTGCCCGCTGTGAGGTGTGCAAGAAAGACAAGTGGGTACCGTCCTGCGAGGCCCTGCGTGTGCAGTAACAGTAAGCTCCATAAGGGTTCGACACCCGCAAGAGCCGATAGTGTCCTCCGTACAGCCCCGGAAATGTGACTACCTTTTGCGCTTACTCTAGGGCCATTTCCTGGCTAGCTCCTGCGGCTTACATCACGGGGCAGCTAGTACTCATCTGTTTGCGCTCAATCGTTCATCTCCTCGCCTCATGCTTTCCATACTCCGGGTCCACCATATTGCCGTTATCTGCTCCGACTATACCACCTCGAAGCGCTTTTACACCGACGTGCTGGGCCTGGAGGTGATGCGCGAAGTGTACCGCGAGGAGCGCCAGTCGTGGAAGCTGGATCTGGCCTTGAACGGGCAGTACCTGCTGGAGCTGTTCTCGTTTCCCGAAACGCCGTCTCGCCTCAGTCGGCCCGAGGCTACAGGCCTGCGCCACTTGGCCTTTGCCGTCGCCGACCTCGATGCGGCCATCCAGCACCTGAACGCGCAGAACGTAGCCTCAGAGCCGGTGCGCGTAGATGAGTTTACCAGCCGCCGCTTTACCTTCATTCAGGACCCCGACGGCCTGCCCATTGAGTTTTATGAAGTGTAGGGTGGCGGGTGTTTAGGTGGTAGGCGCGATGGTGAGCTTCCAGTAGGTAAGTATTCTTTTGTCCGTTCCGGCCGTTTCATCGCGCTTCAGGTAAAGGGTTTGGGGGCTGACCCAGAACAGCTCCTCTGGCTCCCATTTCTCGGGCTGCACCTCCCATACTTTGCGCAACACGCCTTCCTGCAGCTGAAACAACTGAAGTGCATTGGGCTGAGCACCTTCGTACTCAATCCCTGGGCAAACAGTAGCAATGCATTGCTGATCAGGCGAATACTGAGGCGGGCCGTATAAAGTCAGGCGACGGCCTTCCGGCGAAACCAGCCACCACTCACTTGACTCATAGAACCCAACCTCCACCACATGCCGCCGGAAGCCTGTTAAATAGCCGCGGTAGGTATAAATAGTTGATTCGGCCTCGGAAATGCCGCGGGCGAGGCTGGCTTCGTTTATTATAACATCTCGAAAAACCTGGGGCCCGGCCGTGGTAGGAATGATGAGCTGCCCGTTGCGGGATTTCACCGGAAACGTAACTGGTGGTACCACTGGCCGCATTTTCTGGCGCGCACCAGCATATGTAGCTGCCGTAATCCGCGTAAACGTTACGGTAACCGGTTTCAGCGCCGCGGTTAAGGTTAGCAGAGAGGCTAGTATCGCTATCTGGTGCATAGGCTAAAAGTAAGCAACGAGCCCTTTACTACACTGCCAAGCACATCGGTTGTTTTTCGTTTGAAATCGTAGAACGCGCCATAACCGACTTGCCACCTATTGATGGTTCCGTTCTACCTTGCCCCCATTATGCCCGAGACGTACCAACCGCTCCCCTACCTTATTATTGATTTCGACAGCACCTTCACCCAGGTAGAAGGGCTTGATGAACTAGCCGATATTGCCCTACAGGGTCAGCCCAACCGCGAAGAAGTAGTAGGCGCCATCCGGGCCCTCACCGACCGTGGCATGAGCGGCGAGCTAAACTTCTCGGAGTCGTTGAAGCAGCGGCTGGCGTTGCTGCCGGCCCGGCGCGAGCACCTGCCGCTGCTGGTAGAGCGCCTGCGCGGCAAGGTATCCGAGAGCATTCAGCGCAACCGCGGCTTTTTCGAGAAATTTCAGGGGCGCGTGTACATTGTCAGCAGCGGCTTCCGGGAGTTTATCGAGCCCGTGGTGGCTGAGTTTGGCATCGATGCCGACCACGTGCTGGCCAACACCTTCACCTTCGATGCCGAAGGCCGCATTTCAGGCTTTGATACGGAAAACGTGCTCAGCCGCGACGGCGGCAAAATTCTGCAGCTCCGCCAACTCGACCTCGACGGCGACGTGTACGCCCTCGGCGACGGCTACACCGACTACCAGATCCGCGAAGCGGGCCTCGCCAACCGCTTTTATGCCTTCACCGAAAACGTGCACCGCGAAGCCGTGGTAGCGCGTGCCGATGAAGTTCTGCCTTCTTTCGACGAATTTCTCTACCAGAATAAGCTTCCGATGACGCTCTCCTACCCCAAAAACCGCATTAAAGTCCTGCTGCTCGAAAACCCCGACCCGCGCGCTGCCGAAATGTTCCGCCAGGAAGGCTACCAAGTAGAAACCGTGCCCGGCGGCCTCGATGAAGATGAGTTGGTGCAGCAGATTGAGGGCGTAAGCATATTGGGCATCCGGAGCAAAACGCAGGTAACCGCTAGGGTGCTGGAAGCTGCCAACCGCCTGATCGGCATCGGGGCCTTCTGCATCGGTACTAACCAAATTGACTTGGTAGGCTGCATGAAAAAAGGCGTGCCCGTATTCAACGCGCCCTTCAGCAACACCCGCTCGGTAGTAGAGTTGGCCCTCGGCGAAATCATCATGCTAGCCCGCCGCATCCCGGAGAAAAGCCCCAAAATGCACCAGGGCGAGTGGGATAAGTCGGCGAAAGGCTCGTTTGAAATTCGGGGCAAAAAGCTGGGCATAGTGGGCTACGGCAACATTGGCTCCCAACTCTCAGTAGTGGCCGAGGCCGTGGGCATGCAGGTGCTCTACTATGATGTAACCGAGAAGCTGCAACTAGGCAACGCCGTGAAGTGCCGCACCCTAGAGGAGCTGCTGCGCCAGTCCGATATTGTGACCCTCCACGTAGATGGCCGTCCCGCCAACACTAACCTTATTGGAGCTACGGAGTTGGCCATGATGAAGCCTGGTGCCTTACTGCTCAACAACAGCCGCGGCCACGTGGTAGATGTGCCGGCCTTGGCCGCCGTACTCCGCTCGGGCCACCTGGGCGGCGCCGCTGTGGATGTATTCCCGTACGAGCCCAAAACCAACCACGAAAACTTTGAGAGCGAGCTGCGTGGGCTGCCCAACGTGCTGCTTACGCCCCACATTGGGGGTAGTACCGCCGAGGCCCAGCGCAACATTGCCGAGTTTGTGCCTGAGCGGATTATGCAGTACGTGAATACTGGCAACACCCAGCAGAGCGTCAACTTCCCCAATATCCAGCTGCCCGAGCAGCAAGCGCACCGCCTCATCCACATTCACCACAACGTGCCCGGCGTGCTGGCCCGCATCAACAATGTACTGGCCGAGCACCACGTCAACATCTTGGGTCAGTACCTGAAAACCAACGAGCACATCGGCTACGTGATTACCGACATCGACAAGCAGTACGAACAGGAAGTAATTGGCGAGTTGCGCAAAGTGGAGCACACTATTAAGTTCCGGGTGCTGTACTAAGTGCTCCTACGCGCGGCGCGTACTTCTACTAGGTATCTTTCAGCATCAAACTACCATTATAGCTACTCAACTATATGAAGCGACTTTTGGGCATTCTGTGCCTGCTGCTTGGGTTTGGGCCGGCCAGCTATGCGGCAGCGCCTGAAACGCCCATTACCATTACTGGCTCCGAGCCCTACGAGCTGACCAACATCATTCTAGCCCTCACGCCGTACGGCCGTGAGGATGAGTTTGAGGTGTATAAAAAGTCAACGTACTACCGGCAGGTGCTGGCGCATTTTGGGCCGTATATGCAGCATCCGCTGCTGGCTAAGGTCAATTATTCGCGCAAGGAGTGGGACAAGTATCTGAGCTTCCGCACCGACTCGTATGCCTTCGACTTCGGGGCCGATGGACAGTTGCAGCGGCGCTTCCCGTTTGCGACGCAAGACGGTATGAAGCCGTTTGAGGATAACCTGGGCCTAGTAAATGATTTCGTGCGGGCCTCGGGCTTCCGGGCGTTTTATCAGGCCCACAAACCTTACTACGACTCGTTGTCGGTGGCGTATCAACAGTCGCAGATGCTGCCCGAGATGCTGGCGTTTCTGAAGGTGGAGATGGGCGGCACCTGGACGCCGGTGAAGTATGCCGTGGTGATTTCGCCGCTGGTACACCGCATGAACTGCCACCGCACCGTGAATGGCGTGGCCACTGATTTTGTAAGCTTGCCAGCTTATGTGATTGATGGTACTACCCCCACCCAGGTCTCGGAAGCCGAGAAAGCCTCCGAAATCCATATGCTCTTTACCGAGATGGATCATGGCTTTGTAAACCCAGTAAGCGACCAGCACGCATCCCAGATAACTCAGGCTTTCAGCAATAAGCAATGGGACACGGGCAGCGGCTACGAGAACCTGACGCTAGCTACGTTTAATGAGTACATGACCTGGGCTGTGTACGATCTGTTTCTGTACAAATCCTTTCCCCAGATAGCGCCACAAGTTGCTCAGGACTGGGCCATGCAAAACGAAAGCCGGGGCTTTTTTGCCAGCTCCTTGTTCAATGCCAAATTGAAAGCCTTGTATGACAAGAAGGGCAAAAACCAGAAAATCAGCGACCTGTACCCGGCGCTACTGAAGTGGTGTAAGAAAACTCAGCCGCAGCTCAGCCAACCCACCATTACGGCCTGCCCTCTGCAAAACGCTGACCTCACCAACAGCCTAAAGGCCGCGTACGAAATCACGTTTTCAGAGCCCATGCAGGAGCTTGCGGCACTTGATATGGTGCAGGTAGCAGCCACTGAGCCCCGAAAAATGCAGGTACTGACCTTAACTCCCGAAGCCAACAAACTGGCCTGGCATGACAATGGTCAGAAGCTGTATTTTGAGGTAGCACTAGAAAACAACTGCCAGAACCAAGTGGCATTCAATATTCCGTGGCGTACAAAAACAGCGCTCAGAAGCAAAAAAGGGGTTGATTTGCTGGTATACAAATCCATCATCACTACCCAGGTAAAAGTCGCGAAGCCAGAATAAAGTGGCCTTCGCGGCTATAGCCGGTCTCGCACCTGCGTCAAGATTTTCTCCACTTCGGTACGGACGGGTGCGTCGTCGCCGGGGAGGTTATTGTTGAAAAAGCTGAAGGCCAGCAGTCGGCCCGATTTAGTGCGCAGGTAGCCGACCAGGTTGTGGTTGTTGGTGAGGGTGCCGGTTTTGCCCCAGAGCCACGGTTTGCCCGCTACCGGACGGTAGCGGCGGCGCAAGGTGCCCTGCCCTCCACCAGCTGCTAGTAAGTTCAATAAGCGCGGCTCTTCTACCTGTTGGTGCAGGCGCAGCATCAGGGCCACTAGGGTGCGGGGCGTGGCTAGGTTTAGGCGCGACAGGCCAGAGCCATCAACCCAGGTTACCGGGTCGGGCAGGTCCTGTAGGTAGCGCTGCTGCATGGTGCGAACGACACGGGCGGTATTCAGCGAATCGAGACCTAGTGTGGAGGAGCACATGAGCAGCAGTTGCTCGGCCAGAAAATTGTCGCTGACCCGAATCATCCGGCGGTACAATGAGTCGACGGGTAAGCCGCGCAGGGTGTACACTGCATCCTGGGGCCGCAGCCGAAACGGGGTTTGCAGCACGGGCCGCCGTAGTGTGTCCTGAAGCAGCTGGAGCAGCAGCGCCGGGCTGGTGCGAAAGGGCGTTTCATCAACCCAATTTTTGGGGCTCGGAAACACCACAAAGCGGTTTTCAAGCTGCTCGCGCCGCACATGGTCGTTGGTTGGGTTGCTAGCTCCGGACGCAGCCAGCTCCGTGATTGGCTGGAAGAAACGCGGGTATAGGCGCGGCCAGGGCTGGCCGGCTTTGGCGTAGAAGCGCACGGTGTTGCCGTACACTGGCAAAGGGCTGCGCTCGGGCTGGAAATAATAGTTGTAGTCATCCCAGCTCCAGCCCGGCCCGAAGGTGGTTACGGTAGGCACTTCGGCATACAGTAGCTTTTCGGGCCGACCAGCCAGGAAAGCCAGCGCTCGGCCCGAGGGCACATCGCCGTGAAGCAGCGTCGGGTCGCCGGTGCCCCAGAACAGCAGCGTATCAGGGCGCACTACGTAGCGCAGGCTGGGCAAGGAGTCGGGCAATAATTGCAGGCCCGCGTACAGGCTGAACAGCTTCATGGTGCTGGCCGGCGTGAAATACCGATCCTCGTTGAGGCCATACAGCTGCTGGCCAGTGACTACATCAGTAATGCACACGCCCACGTGGTGCCGTTGCAGCGCTGCGGCCTCTCGCACCAGCTTCTCCAGCCAAACAGGGTTTGGGAGGCGAGCAGGGCTAGTAGCAATAGGAATTTGCGCGGGCAGCGCTAAAGGCAAGAGCAGGAACAATAGCGCCCAGAAGCGCCGAAAAAAAACCAGAAGCATACTGGCGCAAGTTGCGGATTTACGGGCGTATCTGAACCATGACCGGTGCCTAGAGCTATAGAAATCAGCCCGGGTAAAAACTAATTCAGGACGGTTTGCGGGCCTAGTTGGCCTAGTGTTTTTAATGGGCTACGAGCCGGATTACTGCTTTTTTCTGGGACCTGATTAAACCCACGCCGGCTGGCCTCATCTATGCCAATACATCCGGATATCCCTTCTCATTTTCTGTTAGCCTTACCTTGTTCATGAAAGCCAGTACGCTCACCCTCGCCTTTTTTCTGTTGCTGGCCGGCCCGGCCGTGCACGCCCAAAATACGAAGGCCCGGCACAACTCGCCAGCCCGCACCGAGCTGCGCACTTACTACCAGCAAAACGTGCTGCCCGTAGTGCGCCAGCAGCGCCAGAAACTGGAAGCCCAACTTTCTACTTCTGATAAAGCCCAACTTGCCTTGTATCGGGCGCAGCTGCGCGAAAGCCGCCAGAAGGAAAAAGCTCTGCGCCAAAGCTTCCGGGCCGCCGCTACTCCCACCGAGGGCAAGCGCCCTGCTTTAACGGAGGCCCAAAAGCAGCAGCTTCAGCAGCAACGCTCTGAAACCAAAGCCATTTTGCAGAACGTGAGCTTGCTGGCGCAGAAATACGAAGGCGACATTGCCAAACTTGCCCAGGAAGTGCAGCCGCAGAAAGAGAAATGGACGGCCGATACCAAAGTTATTCTGGCCCGCACTGCTACCCCTGCCCAACCCGAAAAAGCTGGCCGCCGGAACGGCAAAAAGCACATAGGCGGGCCCCGCCGCTATTTCCAGCCCGCCACATTCCTGCTCCTCGACCCCAACGCGCCTGCGCAGTCACAAGCCGCCACCGAGGCAACCAAAGCAGGCGTGTACCCCAACCCTTCCGTCTCGACTAACCAGGTGGAGTATGAGGTGAAAAAGGCCGGCCCCGTGACGGTTGAGCTGCTAGACGGTCGTGGCAACACGCTGCGCACCGTGGCGCAGGAAGCCAAAAAGGAAAAAGGCATGCACACGCTCACGGCAAACGTAGCCGACCTGCCGGCCGGAACCTACTATTTCAAAATCACGACCCGCGCGGGCTCCGAAACCCGGCGCTTTGTGAAGGAATAGCCCCTAGCCGGTTTAGCTACTAAACAGGGCTAGTAAAGCGTTATGAAAACCGGTCTGCTTTGGCGGGCCGGTTTTTTCGGTTTTTGCTGGTGGCCCGTACGTTACTTTTACGTTCCGGCTGTAGGCAGCTTATTATCTTTACGCTCTATGGTACGCTCCTTCCTGACCTGGCTTTCTGTTCTGACTACCACCGTACTGCTGGCGGCCTGCTGCGGCTCCGTAGCCTGTGAGTGCGACGACGCGTACGCCGATGCCATCGGGTTTCAGTTCAGCCCCACCGATTCGGCTACTGCAAATGGATTTGCTTCAGATAGTATAAAGAATGTGTTTTTGGTACGCATACCCCGCGACCCATTACAGGTTCCTAGGGCCGATACGGTACTCGTGACGCGCAGCCGCAGCAAGGCTTTTTCGCAGCAGGTTATCATCAACAATGCCACGCCTTTTGCACTGGCATCCGGCAATAAGCTTACCCAATACAGCTATGTGCTGTACCTGGCTCCCACACGCAGCGCTACCCCTACTTTCACCTATACGATTGACAGTGTGCAGCTGGCTACCACCTACGAAGGCGACGGCTGCTGCTCCTGTTTCCGCAACACCAACAAGCAGGCCTTCATCACGCAAAACTTACAGTCCAAAGTCCTTAACCTCACTGATCCGGCTCAAACGAATAAATTGGTACCGATTGTACTAACCAGAAAATAACCCGCCGGAACACAAGTTAGGCACCCTGCTGTTATACGCAACAGCCTATGGCTTTCGGGTACGTCCGGATGCCCTTGATGGCCGTATAGTAGTTGTCTGCCTACTCTTGCTGCACGGTTGGTGTGTTGTGTGGGGGTAGTATTTTGATGTTATGCTGAAAGAACCTACTCCCCTTGTTTCGCCCACGTTTCCGTTTAAAACCACGCTTAGCCTAGAGCCGCTAATTGCGTACTGGAAGGCGGGGGAAGTATCCTTGAATGCCGGAATTGCGCTGCTTTCGCGTTCTGTTGGCGAGCAGATTGCCGCCGCCGACTGGGTGCGCGGCCCCATCACCGACCTGAACTTGCTGGAGTGCCACTGCGACCTAGTAGAAACCCTGATGCTGGCCGTATTCCCGCCGGCCTCCTTCCCCACCGATATTTCCGGGGCCATTGCTCCTTTCGAGCGTCACAGCTTTTATCATACGCCTCGCTTTGCGGAGGTGCTGCTCAACGCGTCTAAATCCATAAAGCAGCCCCTGAATATCACCATGCGGACGTTGGATATGTACACCACCCGCATGGCGTACCAACTGATTCTGGAGCAGATTTATGACGTGCGGCTGCCGCTGCAGGGCAATATCATTTTCACCGTTCCGGATTATAGCATTGGCCTGTACCGGCACTACGGCGTGGAGTTTAACTCCACTTTTGTAGAAATAAAAGTGCACGGGGACAAGCCCGAACTTACGCCCGAGCAGCTTGACTTGCTGGCTCGCAATCCGCACCGCGCCGATTTGTGGCAGCAATTGCTGCCTCCGCATCACTTTGAGCTTGAAGGCTTTAACATTCTACACTTGGTTGATGTCACGGAGCAGGAAATTCTGTCGGAGCTGAAGTACGATCTGTTGGAGCGCGACGTGCTGCAGGCTTCCGACCGCCTGGAGCAGATTCAGGAAAAGCTGCGCGTGCTGTTTGGGCGGCCGTTTCTGCAATTGGGCATTGCGGCATTCGATGAGAAGAAAAAGGCCTTCGTTGACTTCGGCCGCAAAATCAACCACAGCTTCCTGACCAAACAGCTGCACAACCCCGATGCCAGCTCTGGTTTCCGCCAGATTTACAACCGCCTGTGGGATAACCGGCAGCCACTGGTGCTGGAAGACGTGGAGAAAGCCGACATTCCGGAAGACCTGCGCGAGCAAATTCTAAGCCTAGGCATCCGCTCTGCTATTCTGGCCCTGCTGCCGTACGGCGACGATATTGTGGGCCTTCTGGAGCTGGGCTCACCGAATGTGGGCGACCTGAATGAGTTCAGCCTTGAAAACGTAAACCAGTTTGTGCCTTTGTTTGCGGTAGCGGTAAAGCGCAACGCTGAGGACATCCAGACGCGGGTGCAAGCTATTATTAAAGAGAAGTTTACAGCTATTCACCCCACCATGGAGTGGCGCTTTACAGATGCGGCCCAAAACTTGCTGCAAAAGCTGGAAGACGGCAACAAAAGCGCCGAAATGGAAGACATTGTGTTTCATGATGTGTACCCGCTTCATGGCTCCAGTGATATCCGGGCGAGCAGCACGGCGCGCAATGAGGCCATTCAGGGCGACTTGATTGAACACTTGACCCTAGCAGGCAAAGTGCTGCGGCGGGCCTCCGAGTTTCAGCAGCTGCCCATTCTGGATGAGCTGAAGTTCTACGTGAATAAAAACCTGCGCCGCCTGCGCCAGGGCATCCTGACGGGCGATGAAGTGAGCATTTTTGAGTCGTTGCGGACGGAGGTGGAGCCGCTGTTTGAGTACCTGAGCCAGAACACGCCGGAGCTGCGGCCCATCATCAGCCAGTATTGGGCCAACATCGATCCGGAGCTGGGCATTCTGTATAAGCGTCGCAAGGCCTTCGAGGAAACTACCACCATCCTTAATGATGCCGTCAGTAGCTACCTAGATGAGGAAGATGCCAAGGCCCAGGACATGTTTCCGCACTACTTCCAGCGGTTCAAGACCGATGGCGTAGAGCACAACATTTACGTGGGTGCTTCGCTGGTGGAAAACAAGCCGTTTGACCTGGTTTTCCTGAAAAACCTGCGGTTGTGGCAATTGCTGGTGATGGTGGAAATCACGCGTCGCACGGCAGCCCTGAAGCCTACACTGCCCGTGCCGCTCGAAATCACGCAGCTTATCCTGATTCATAGCCAGCCCCTGAGCATTCGGTTTCGGCAGGATGAGCGCCAGTTTGATGTGGATGGCGCCTATAACATTCGCTACGAAATCATTAAAAAGCGCATCGATAAGGCCACGGTACTAGGCACCGGTGAGCGGCTAACCCAACCCGACCACATTGCCCTTGTGTACTCGCAGCAGCGCGAAGCCGATGAGTACATCGAGTACATCGATTACCTGCAAGACCGCGGCCTACTTCTGCCCGACATTGAGGAGCTGGAGCTGGAAGAGCTACAGGGTGTGAAAGGTCTGTTGGCGCTACGGGTGAAGGTGAAATTGTAAGCAACTATAGGCATGTAGTTGCGCCTCTGATAGAGGCTTAGAAGATCCAGCAGAACAGCTGCCTTTTAGGCCTCTATCAGTTCTTTTCTCTCCCGCCACCACAGGTGCAAACCTGCTCTCACCAGAATCAGCCAAACCAGCCCAATAGCGAAGCCGGCCAGCACATCGGTGATGTAATGCACGTGTAGGTACACCCGTGTCAGGCCAATGAGCAGGGCAAACAAGAGGAGCAGCGCGGCCCACACCGGATGGTGGCGGTGACGCCACAGCAGCCACGCCAGGCACCCATACAAGGCCACCCCAATCATGGCATGGCCGCTCGGAAAGCTCAGGCCCGATTGTAAAACCAAGGCCGTAGAAGGACGGGCACGCTGAAAATGCACCTTGAGCACTTGGTTGAGCAAGGAGGCCCCACCTACGGCCAGCAACACCTCCAGCGCCTCACGCTTAAATCCGCGCCACCGCAGCAGTACCGGCAGTACTAGCCCTGTAGTGACGAGAAAAGGGAACGACGCAAAAAACGTAAGGCCATGCACGAAGCTAGTTAGGGTTGGCCACGAGGTGCGTATCCCATCCATCTGCTGGAACGCCCAAGCATCAAACTCCACGGAGCGCGCCCCAAATACTACCCGCGTGAGATAAAAAAACAGCAGCGCTGAGGTCAGGAATACGCCCACGGCTACCGCGGCCTCTACGGTAAGCAAACTCAGCAAGGCCAGCAAACGAGCGGTGAACGACTTCATGGAAGCACGCAATCAGTGAAGGGATATGCCGGTTTTTACGTGGATTCGTCAGGTTTGCTTACCTAGACTGTTCTGCTGCCTCAAATTAGTGGCTGCTTATCCACAGCTACTAGGTTAGTTATCCACGTAAACCCAGAACCCGGCCTATAGCTGACCACTAGGACTTTGCTTTCTCAGACAACCTAGGGAAACAAGTATAAACGAAAAAAGCCGATCCATTTCTGGATCGGCTTTCGTGCGCTCGGAGAGACTCGAACTCTCACACCTTTCGGAACTGCCGCCTGAAGACAGCGCGTCTACCAATTTCGCCACAAGCGCAGCACTTTTTATCAGCGGGCTGCCTTGCGGGGCCGTTTGATGCTGCAAAGATAGAAGGCTTTTTCGACCTGTGTCAAGCTTTGACTTAAAAAAAGTCATAAAATAATTTCGAAAATAGTACGATTCTGCGCTATGTAGGCTGTTTTTCAGCTGATTGCATCTCGTTTTTAAAGCGTTTTTTTACCAGTATTTCTATGTGTTTCAGCATCGGAATAGCAATCAGCAACCAACTAACGCCCGCGGCAAAGCCGGCCAGCACATCGGTAGCGTAGTGCACCCGCAGGTACACCCGCGTTAGGCCAATAAGCAGAATCAGAAGTACCAGCACGCTTACCAATGGGTAGCGCAGAGCCGGCCGGCGCACGTGCGTCCAGACGAGGTACATAAGCAGTCCGTAGAAGGAGGCCGATATCATGGCGTGCCCGCTCGGGAAGCTCAAGCCCGTAGCGGAGGTAAGCGGCAGCAGCGGCCGGGGCCGGTTATACACCTGCTTTAGCGCTACATTCAGAGTGATGCTGCCCAGGGCAACTACTGGTATCAGGAGGGAGTACCACCGGTGCCGGCGCATAAACAAAAACCACCCGACCAGCAGTAGCCCCGCCGCCGTAATGAAATTGCGCGAGGCCAGAAACGTGACCATTTCCACCCACTGTTGCCGCTCGGCCCCCAGTAGCTGCCTCGACCAGCGAAAGGCATTGGCATCAAAGGTGGCCGCATCCTGGTCAAACACTTCGCGTCCCAGCGCCAGAAAGGCAATAACGCCCAGCGCCCCGAGAAACAGGGTGATGGCAAACTCCGTTGCAAACAGCAGAAACCCGGCCAGCAGCCGGCGCAGATGGTTTGTCATAACGAATCTATACGGCAGAAATGGCTGCAAGGCACAGCAACGGCCTGAACTTCCCTTCCCGCTACCTTTACCGCCCTTCCTCGCCGCACTTTTGGCCCCTTTTCTGACCTAGTATGTTGCTGCATGCCTGCCCTTCCTGATTCTGGCTTTGATGTGGTAGCAGCGTTCTACGATCCGCTGGCTCGCCTGGTGTACGGCCGGGCGCTCCAGCAGGCGCAGCAGGCTGCCCTGGACGCAGGACTACCTTCCGGCAACCCGCACATCCTCATCATTGGGGGCGGCACGGGCTGGGTGCTGGGCGAAGTGTTCAGTCGCCGGCCGGCGGCTACGGTGCTGTACCTCGAAGCCTCCCCCCAAATGCTGGCCCGCAGCCGCCAATGGCTTCAGGAGCACCTGCCGCAGCACGCCGCGCAAGTAGAGTTTCGGCTGGGAACGGAAGCTGCGTTGTCCTTTGATGAAGAGTTTGATGCCGTGCTGACCTTTTTCTTTCTGGACTTATTTGAGCCTGTGCGGTTGCGTAGTATGGCAACTCAGCTGCGGGCAGCCTTAGCTCCTCAGGGCACCTGGCTGCTAGCCGATTTTGCGGCGCCACGCACCTGGTGGCACCGTGGTTTGCTCGGGCTGATGTACGGTTTTTTTGGCCTTACTACCGGCATTAGTGCCCGCCAACGGCCGCCTATTGAAGCCGAGCTGGCGCGCCTCGGCCTGCAGCCGCACCCCGCAGGCTCCTTCTTCCGGAACATGGTGGAGGCAACGGTATGGCGGCTGGTTTCATCTGAAAGCTACTCCAGCGCTTCAGCGCAAGACTAGGTGCTTTCGAGCCCTAAACCGGCTTTATTCCAGCGCAACTATTGGTTTGCTCTGCCAACTCCTGTTAGGTTAGCAGTTCCTTTCCTTCTCTCCCCTATTTCTTTGCGTATGATGATGCGGAAATCTGCTGCGCTCCTGCTGCTGGCACTTCCTTTGGCACTGAGCCGGCCGGCTCAGGTGCAGGCCCAGGCACCAGTGCAATACAGCCTCGCTTTCCCGAATGCCCTGCACCATGAGGCGCGCATTACCGCCACGTTCCGGGAGCTGCCGGCCAGCCCACTGCAGGTGCGCATGGCACGCTCCTCGCCCGGCCGCTACGCCCTGCATGAGTTTGCCAAGAACGTGTACGACGTGCAAGCCACCGACTCGAAAGGCAAGCAGCTGACCGTCACCAAGCCCGACCCCTACGGCTGGGCCGTGGCGGGCCACGATGGCACCGTGATATTCACGTACACCCTGTTCGGCGACCGGACCGATGGCACCTACGCCGGCATTGATAGTCGCCATGCCCACCTCAACATGCCCGCTACCATGGCCTACGCCCAAGGCCTGGAGCAACGCCCTGCTGAGGTACAGTTTGCGCTACCGCAGGGCTGGACAGTAGCCTCGCAGCTCCGCCCCGATGCCAACGGCACCACTTGGCACGCCCCGCACCTGCAGTACCTCATGGACTCGCCTACTTCCCTAGGCCCGCAGCAGGTCCGAACCTGGAAAGAGCAAGGCAAAACCATTGAGCTACAGGTGCTGCACGATGGCACGCCCGCTGAGCTAGATGCCTACACCGAGCAAACCAAGAAAGTAGTAAAAGAAGCCGCCGCCATTTTCGGCGGACTGCCCGACTACGACTTCGGGCGTTACACCTTCGTTGCCAACTACCTGCCCCAAACCAGCGGCGACGGCATGGAGCACCGCAATTCCACCAGCCTCACCAGCAACCGCCCCCTGCGCGGCCCCGGCGCCCTCGATAATCTGGGCACCGTATCGCACGAGTTTTTCCACAGCTGGAATGTGGAGCGCCTGCGCCCGCAGGACCTCGAGCCGTTTGATTTTCAGCGGGCCAACATGAGCAGCAACCTGTGGTTTGCGGAAGGCTTCACGCAGTACTACGGCGAGCTGCTACTACGCCGCGCTGGCGCCTACACCGATGAGCAGTATGGCCAGGAAGCCTTGAGTGGTATCGTAGATGCCATGCTCACCATGCCCGGCCCCAAGCGTTACTCGCCGGTGCATATGAGCCAGCAGGCCCCCTTCGTGGATGCCGCCGCCGCCATCGACCCCAACAACCGCTCGAATACCTACCTGAGCTATTACTACATCGGGGCGGGCAATGCGTTGGCGCTTGATCTGCTGCTGCGGCAGCGCTATAAAACCGACCTCGATACCTACATGCGCACCCTTTGGAAGCAGCACGGCCAGCAGCAGGGCTATGCTCCGGCCAAGCCCTACACGCTCCTGGACCTGCAACGCGTGCTGGGCGAGGTAGCCAAGGATACAGCCTTTGCCGGTCAGTTCTTCCGCCAGCACATCACGGGCCATGAGCTGCACAACTATGAGCAACTGCTGGCACCCGCCGGTTTGCTGGTACGCCGGGCCCATGCCGGCCAGGCTACCTTGGAGGCCCGTCTGCAGTTCAACCCCGATAGCACTGCCACACTAGGCTCCACTTTGCTTGAAAGCCCCTTCTACCAAGCTGGCCTCGACCGCGAAGATGTGGTGCTGAAGATGGATGGTAAAAAGCCCATCAATGCAAAGGAAGTGCAAAAATTCCTGGCAGCCCACAAGCCCGGCGACGTAATTCAGGTAGAAGTGAAGGCCCGAGACGGCGTACGGACGGTGCCCGTTACGCTCCAGGAAAACTCAGACCTGGAAGTGGTGCCGTATGAAAAAGCCGAGCGCCCCCTAACCAAAGCACAGAAGAAATTCCGGGCTGAGTGGCTAGGCAGCAAAGCCAAGTAACGTCTCCTTTATTATCTGCACCAAACCCGCTAGGCAGCTCCCAACCCTGAACCGTTGGCACAGCTGCTTGGCGGGTTTGGTGCGTTTTTAGGGCTAGTACTTATTCTTCCGCGTAAAACCGCAACGCCAGTAGCAGCACAAAGCATATGCCACCAAGCACCAAAATGCGCAGACCATGGGCACGATCCTGGGGCCGAAAGGCCTGCACCTGCTGCCCATTGGGGAGCTGCTTTTTGTGCGAATACAGGTGCCAGCCAATAAACACGGCCACCAGCCCACCCAGCAAGGCCATAGCGTAGCCAAAGAAAATCCAGGCTTTCTGGCTGGGTTCGGGTTGAGCTAAGTCGGTGAGGCGCTGGTGGCGGAGCCGCTCCGTGAGGGCCGGGCTTACCTCTTGACCGCGCTGGTGCAAAATGCGGCGTGCCAGGGCCACATCAAAGCTGCTCCACTCATCGGCTTTCAGCAGAATATCCAGCAGCTCATCATCTGAGAAACTAAACAGATAGTGGTCGGTGGGGGCGTCGGCGCTGAGTTGCTCGTCGGTGGTGCGCTCTAGGGCCCGTGCGGCCTCAAAGTCGGCGGGCCGCAGCTTCACTAGAAAATAAGAGTTCGTGGGGTTAAACGCAAAACTGGGGTCGATGCGGGGCTGATCGAGCTTGGTTTCATACTCGATACCATGCTCGTGCAAAAGTTGCAGCAGCGGCTGCGCTACCTCTACATTCGGAAAGCGCTGATACGTTTGGAATTCGGACATAGACTCTGGTATAACCTTGCCGTGAAGTTGTCTGTTTTTCCTGGGTCGGGCACGCAAGCGGCTTGCCGGGCGTTTCGTACCTTAGGCGACAGGTTTACTAACTGCCGCGGCAGTCTCCTCTATGCTTCGATTTGTTTTTCTTCTGACCTCCGGCTTGCTGATGGGCGTAGCGGCCCAGGCTCAAGTAGAGCCCCAGCCCAAGTTACGCCTAGGGTTCCGGCCTTCGTATAGCCTCAACGCGGGGGCCATGTTTGCGGGCCGATATGGTTCAGCTAGCTACCTTAGCCCTACCGTATCAGTGCCACTTACGCAGCGCTTTTCAGTATTTGGCGGCGTTACGTATCTGCGTACCATGCCCGGCCTTGGCTATGCGCCAGCCGGTGAAGCAGGCCGCGTGGCAACCTCAGGCACCAACCGGTACCTCATTCAGGGCGGCGGCCAGTATGCCCTTTCGCCGCGCCTACTGCTCACGGGCTCTGCCTGGAAAGACCTCACGCCTACCTCTGGTTTGCAGGTAAACCCCTACGCCGGCTTCGGCGGTAACATGGGCTCCGGCGTGAACCTGCGCGCCGACTACCACATCACCGAAAACTTCTCGGTATCAGGCGGAGTTCGGGTCAGTAACGGGGCTAGTGCCTACCCTGGTGCCTACACCCCGCTCTATGGGCCCGGCATGCCCTTCGGCTACTAGCCTACAGTTTGGGTTAAACCACTAGCTAGCAAAAAGCCCTCCGACCGCAGCAACGAACACCTTTTTGGTGCAGTTGCTGCGGCCGGAGGGCTTTTTGCGACGTAGCCAATGCGCAGGTTTTATTGTTTCTTTGATTTCGTACCTGTTTACTTCTGATCCGCGCCGCATGGCTTCTGCTCCCCGCTTCGTTCGCAACCCGCAGCTGAACACTATCAAGCCCAACTATCCGGGCAACAAGATGATTGGGCGCCAGTATTGCAACGGCGAGGAATTATATGAGCCTAGCTTCAACACTGTACTTAAGTGGCAGCTGAGCAAAAATCCGCAGAAGGAGGAAAAGAAGGCCGATACGTGGGTACCAGAAGTGGTAGACTGCACTGCCTTCCTGAAAAGCCAGGAAGAAGGCCTCGTGTGGCTGGGGCATGCCACCTTTCTGTTGCGCGTGGCCGGCACCACCATCCTCTTCGACCCCTTGCTGTTTTCCTCCCTTGGGTTGCGCCGCCGCCATGCCCTACCCTGCCGGCCCGATGACCTCCAGAACGTCGACCTGCTGCTACTTAGCCACGGCCACCGCGACCATCTGGATGAGAAATCAGTGAAGCTACTGGCCCAGCAAAATCCGCAGATGCGTGCGTTTGGGCCGCTGGGCATGGCTGGCTTGGTACGAGGTATGGCCCCGGCGCTGCCGGTGCAGGAGGCCGGCTGGTGGCAGCAGTTCGATTTGGGTCCCGACGCGGCCTTCGAGCTGTTTTATTTGCCCGCCTCCCATTGGCACCGCCGCGGCCTCGCTGACCTGAACCAAGTATTGTGGGGCAGTTTCCTGATCCGGACTACTGATGGCCGCACCATCTACTTCGCCGGCGACACCTCCATGCACAGCCACTTCGAGGAAATTGAGAAGCAGTTTGGCCCCCTAGATATTGCCCTGATGCCCATTGGTGCCTACAAGCCGCCCTACATGATGCAGATGAGCCACGTGAACCCGCATGAGGCGGCCAAAGCCGTGAACCTGCTGCGGGCCGGCCACGTCGTGCCCATGCACTACGGCACCTTCGATTTATCGGACGAGCCAGCCTCGGAGCCTTTGCGCGAGCTCAAGATGGTAGCGCACGGCCACATGCTACGCGGCGAGCTGCACACGCCGGCCGTAGGTGAGGTGCTACGGTGGCCCGAGTGGGAATAACCCATCCGCAGGTAGCGGTTGTGGTGAGCGGCGGGCGGCCTAAGTTGGTCGCTAATCTTCGGCAAAGGGTTTCTAATAGCCACATGCCGGTTGTTGGCGGCTAGTTGGTAGCTTTGGTGTTTTATACTTCCGACTGCCGCCCGGCCTGCTAGCCTCTACTTGTCTGGCAACCGGCAACTCATTCCTGGCAACACCCCATGTCTCCTACCCTCGTTCTGAGTCTGATTGCCGGCTACTTTGTCGTGCTGATCATCATTGCCTATCTCACTTCCCGCAAGGCAACCAGCGAATCGTTTTTCATTGCCAACCGCAATGCGCCATGGTACATGGTGGCGTTTGCCATGATTGGCACCTCGCTTTCGGGCGTCACGTTCATCTCCATTCCCGGCATGGTGGCCTCCCAGAGCTGGAGCTACATGGCCGTAGTACTGGGCTACACTGTGGGGTATGTGGTGATTGGAACCGTGCTTATGCCGCTGTATTACCGCATGCGTCTCGTGAGCATCTACACCTACCTGGAGCAGCGGTTCGGGTTCTGGAGCTACAAAACCGGGGCGCTGTTCTTTCTGATTTCCCGGGCCGTGGGCGCGGCATTCCGCTTGTTTCTGGTGGCGGGCGTGTTGCAGTTTGCCGTGTTTGATCAGCTAGGGGTGCCGTTTGCCCTAACCGTTACGGTCAGCATCTTCCTGATATACCTCTACACCTTTCGTGGCGGCCTTAAAACCATTCTCTGGACCGATACTTTCCAGACAATGGCCATGCTGGTGTGCGTGGGTGTGAGCATTTACCTGATGGCCGATGAGCTAAACCTGGGGTTTGCCGGGCTGGTGAAAACGGTGAAGGAAAGCACCATGTCGCAGATCTATTTCTCAGATCCCAAAGACGACAAGTTCTTCTGGAAGCAGTTTGCCTCGGGTGCGTTCATCACCATTGTTATGACGGGCCTCGACCAGGATTTGATGCAGAAGAACCTGAGCTGCCGCAACCTGCAGGACGCCCAGAAAAACATGTTCTGGTTTACCATTGCCATTGTGCTGGTCAACGTGTTCTTCCTGTCGTTGGGGGTGCTGCTGTATCAGTTTGCAGCTGCCAAGGGCATTACCCTACCCACCAACCCGAGTACCGGCGCCGTCATCGGCGACAACGTGTTTCCGCTGCTGGCCACCAACCACTTCACCTTGTTTGCGGGCATCGTGTTTATCCTGGGCATCATCGCCGTTACCTACGCTTCCGCCGACTCGGCCCTTACGGCGCTTACTACCTCCTTTTGCGTAGATATGCTCGTGATTGGCCAGTATCCGGAGGCCCAGCAGAAGCGTTTGCGCCAGCTCACGCACTTTGGGTTCTCCATTGTACTGATCGTTATTATCCTGATATTCAGAGCTATTAACGACCAAAGCGTGATTACCTCCGTGTTTAAGGCGGCGGGCTATACGTATGGGCCGCTGCTAGGGCTGTACTCGTTCGGCATTTTCACTAGCCGCGGCCTGCACGATAAGCTGGTGCTGCCCGTCTGCATTGTCACGCCGCTGCTCACCTGGTTTATCAACTCTAACTCCGAAAGCTGGTGGGGCTATAAGTTTGGGTTTGAGATTCTGATTCTGAATGGGTTACTTACCTTCCTGGGCCTGCTGATAATTTCGCGTCCGCGCAACCTCGAATTGAACCCTGTGGCGTAGGGGTTGTTTAGAGAGGCGTACCTTTGCCGGTATCGGTGCCAGCAGTTGCACAGGCCTCGCCGCTTTAAGCGGCCTCAGGGCCTAGTAGTTTCTGGTTACTTTCTTACAAGATGTCCGTTTAGAAGGCTTCTTGGCCCCACGCTCTCTAACACCATCTCCTATGAAACAGGTCTTCTTACTTTTGCTGCTCGCTTCCGCGGCAGGTGCAACCCAAGCCCAGACAACCTCGGGCTCCCCGGCCACTGGCACGGCCAAGCAGCCTATTGAGCTGCAGCCTCGGCGCATGCAGGCGCAGGCCAAGCCCGCGCTTAACCGCCCTGATGCGCCTCCGCAGTTTCCGGGGGGTGCCCAGGGGTTGAACTCTTTTTTTGAGCAGAATTTAAAGTATCCGGAAGCGGCCAGCGTCAAGCAAATCAGCGGCACGGTGGTTATGACGTTTACGGTAGAGGCCGACGGACACCTGACCAACCCATCGGTAGTGCAGCCTCTCTCCCCGGAGTGCGATACGGAAGCCTTGCGGGTGCTTGGTCAGATGCCCAACTGGAAGCCTGCTACCCGCAAAGGCCAGCCTATTGCTACCCAGGTCCGCATTCCAATTCCCTTCGGCAATTCCCAGGATTTGAAAGTAGAGCAGGGAAAGCCGAAATTTGAGTAATATACGTTAAGACATGAGAACTGAGCCGTAAGCCGTGAAACTTGTATCGGGAGCGTTTCCAACGCACCAGAGCAGGTTTCAGAGCTTACGGCTCAGTTCTCACTTCTATTTCCCTAATGGCCCGAAGTGGACTGAATACAAGTGGTAACGGCAGCGCGCCGGAGCCCGAAAAAAAGAAGCTTACCAAAGAGAGTTTTCGGCGGGGTCTGCGGATTTTCCGCTTCACGCTGCCCTATCGGACCAAGTTTACTATTGGCCTGGTGCTGCTCACGCTTTCCAGCGCCACCACCATGGCCTTCCCCTGGATTATCGGCAAGCTGGCTGATACGGCTAGTGGCCACCCGGTGATACTGCCCAACGGCGCCGTTCTGACCATTAACCAGATTGCGGCTGGCTTTTTTGCCGTTATTCTGGCGCAGGGGCTGCTTTCCTTTGGCCGTATCTGGCTGTTCACACAGGTCAGCGAGTTCACGGTGCGCGACATTCGGCAGGCGCTGTATCAGAAGTTTGTTTCGCTGCCGATTCCGTACTTCGAGAAAAACCGGGTCGGCGCCATTACCTCGCGCATCACGTCCGATGTCGGCATTATTCAGGATTCGTTTTCACTGACGCTGGCGGAACTGTTTCGGCAGGTGATGACCCTAGTAGCCGGCATCGTGTTTATCATGATCGTGTCGGTAAAACTCTCGATGTTCATGCTGCTCACCTTCCCGCCCATTGTGGTGTTGGCCATGGTGTTCGGCAAGAAAATCAGGGTGCTAGCCAAAACCACCCAAGACGAGCTGGCCAAAACCAACGTCATCGTGGAAGAAACGCTGCAGGGCATCAACACGGTAAAAGCATTTACCAACGAGCAGTTTGAAACGGAGCGCTATACCACCTCGCTTACCAAAACCGTGCGGGCCGCGCTGAAAAGCAACCTATACCGGGGCGGCTTTGTGTCGTTCGTGATTATTGGTTTGTTTGGTGGCATTGTGCTAGTGTTATGGCGGGCCGCAACGTTGGTACAGTCGGGCCAGATGACCATCGGCGACCTGACGCAGTTTGCCTTGTACACCATCTTTATTGGCGCCTCCGTGGCGGGCCTGGGCGAGCTGTTTGGCAAGATCCAAAGTACGCTAGGTGCCTCTGAGCGGATTCTGGAAATTCTGGATGAGCCAACGGAGCCCACGCACCTAGCGGGTGCGGCCCCCATTCAGGTGCGCGGCGACATCGAGTACCAGCACGTAGCATTCCGCTATCCCACCCGCCCCGACCTAACCGTGCTGAAGGATATCAACTTCACCATTCAGGCCGGCGAGAAGATTGCGCTGGTAGGCCCCTCGGGCGCAGGCAAATCCACGATTGTGCAGCTGCTGATGCAGTTTTATACCCTGAGCAGCGGTCAGATCACCATTGACGGACGCGAAATCACCGAGTACGACCTCACGGAGCTGCGCCGCCACATTGGCATTGTGCCCCAGGAAACCATCCTATTCGGCGGCTCTATCCGGGAGAACATTGCCTATGGCAAAACCACTGCCTCCGATGAGGAAATCATTCAGGCAGCCCGCAAGGCCAACGCTTGGCAGTTCATTTCGTCGTTTCCGGAAGGGCTTGACACGTTGGTGGGCGAGCGAGGCATCAAGCTCTCAGGCGGGCAGCGCCAGCGCATTGCCATTGCTCGGGCCATCCTGAAAAATCCGGCCATCCTTATCCTCGATGAGGCCACGTCTTCACTTGATAGCGAAAGCGAAAAGCTGGTGCAGGGTGCCATGGATGAGCTCATGCTCGACCGAACCAGCATCATCATCGCCCACCGCCTCAGCACCATCCGCAAAGTCGATAAGATCCTGGTCATCGACGGTGGCCGCATTGTGGAGCAAGGCACCCACGACGAGCTGGCCCACAGCGACAATGGCCTGTACGCTAATCTGCTAAAGTTACAGTTTGAGCTGAGCTAACACCTAGCGTTTTCTGTGTACTTTGAAAGGGCGAAGCACTGCTTCGCCCTTTTTCTATTCTCTTATATTCAGCTATGTATATTGAACAATCAGTATCCGTATCATTATGATGCGCAACCGATATACAGCGAGGTTACCTCGAATTGAGTTGCTCAGACCGGAGCTAGGAGTATGGGGCGGTGTACTGCTGCTACTTACTGCCCTTTTTCTGACTTCCGCTAGGTTTTCACCCGAGTTGCCCCGCGTGCAGTTGCCTAGCAATAGCAACGTGTGCTCGAAAATACCTCCCACACAATTTACATTCTCACTGGATGCGCAAAGGCGTTTGTATATGCACGCCAGCACCTCAGAATTGCAAACCAAAGCTGTTGAGTTGCTTGCCCAGCGGTATAGCCTGCAGTTGTCAGCTGAGCAACATCAGGAGTTAGAGAAGATACCTTACCTAAGCGTTAATGTGCGGCAACTTCCAGCTTGGCTACACGCGCCCTTACGGGAGCGGCAGTTATTCGCACAAGGCATTCCTTACTCTGCTGCTGACAACCAGTTGGCAACGTTACTGCAGGCTGCTAATCAGGCCGCACTTACCATGCATAGGCACCGAGCTATTGTGTGTTTGCGGCTCGACCAGCGGCTACCAGCATCCGTGGTTATGCCTTTCTGCAGCAATTACAGACGTTGGGCGTGAACCGATTTACCATAATAACTGAGCAGGAATAACTTCCCGATGACTGAACTCCTTATTCCCGCTACTGCGCCTACTTTCTCTGAGTACCAAACCATTCATCAGCTTCAGCAAGAAAAATGGCACCCGGCAAACCCTAACCGAAGACCTAACACCTCCGATTCCTTTCGAAATAAGGTAAAGTTCTGGCTGGCTTCTGTCACAGCGGGCGGGGCATTGAGCTATGGTTTCGGCAACGGGAAGTTTTTGGGCTGGATGATGGTTGCGACCTTGTTTACCGGCCTTAGCCTCCTGTACCAGTGGTGGGAATACCACCGAGCCTACCGTACCTATGCCGCCAAGCCCAAGCCAACTGCCTTTACGCTCACAGCGGAGGGAGTACGAGTAGAAGCACAGAACGGCGTACAATTTTATCGGTGGGAGTCCTTCTACCGGGTCCAACAGATACAGGACTGGATCCTGTTCTACACCTCCATGGAAGACTGCTACTACCTGGATTTGCGTCAAGTTCAGCTCCCTACTACCCCACAAGACGTGCTGCACCTGCTGCCGCTTCGCGAAGTTGCCGTGGCGTAAGCTACTTTCGCCGGAACTATGACTGCTTCTGACTTATCCGGGCTCGTGTTGCCGCTCCGGCTGCCTGGCGTACACTTGTCGGCGGAGGAATACGTGCGACTGAACTTCCGGCTCTGGCGTGCACAACCCAAAACCCGTATCAACCAATGGCTACTAGGGGCGGCTGTGCTGCTGCTAGCCGTGAGTGTGGGCCTAGATTTGTGGCAACACGGAAACCTGCAAAACCCATCAACGCTGGTACTTCTGGCCGTTGCGGTGGCGTATGCGCTGTTTCGGGCGGGGCTGGTGCGCTACCAGCTACGCCGCGCCTACGCTCGGAACGCCTCCATGCAGCACCCCATTAATTTCGAACTGACGGCAGAGGGGTTGCGCGGCACTAGCAGCCTAGGGAATTTCACGAGCCGCTGGCCGCAGCTGCGGCGCGCCGTGTGGGTGCGGCCCGAGTGGCTGCTGCTTTACCCCTCCGAGGCGGCTTGTTACTACCTCGATCTGCGCCGCCTACAGGCACCTGCTACCCCTGCCGACATTGAAAAGCTGCTCACCCGCCAGCAGGTACCACAGTTGAACGGCTAAGGCATAATTCCGCACGTTAGCATTCAGCTAAATTCCTGAGCCATGTGCGGGTTTTAGCTATTTTTACAGCGTAATACATTCTCTCACCTGTCTTCTTTGTTTCATGATAACTTCAACTTTCCTGAAGTCTGCTTCCCGTGCTGCTGGCACCACGCTGTTTGTTGGCGGCCTGCTAGTGGCTGGCTCGGCGCACGCCCAGATCAACACGCCCGCGGCTAGCCCCAAAAGCACTATTCAGCAGCGCGTTGGCCTTACGGATGTAACAATTGTGTATTCCCGCCCTAGCCTGAAGGGTCGCACGGCATTTGGCTCGGTGGTACCGTTTGCCAAGCGGTGGCGCACGGGTGCTAATGCCACTACCTCCATTAAGTTCTCAGACGACGTGACGGTGGAAGGCAAAAAAGTACCTGCCGGCGAGTACGGCATCTACACCATCCCGAATAAAACGGAGTGGATTGTGGTACTGAACAAGAATACCAAAGCCGGCGCGAACGTCGATGCCTTCAAGGACGACGAAGACGTAGCCCGCTTCACGGTGAAAAGCTACAAGCTGCCCGCCAAGGTGGAAAGCTTCAGCATCAACTTCACTGACCTCACGCCGGCTACCGCCAATGTGGATATGCAGTGGGAGCTGACCGGCGTTAAGTTTAAGATTGCCTCCGATGTGGAAACCAAAGTGATGGCCCAGATTGAGGAGAAAGTAACCAAGAACGCCACGCCTTCAGCTAACGACCTGGCCGCCGCCGCTGTGTATTACTACGACAGCAACAAGGACGCCAAGCAGGCCCTGGAGTGGATGCAGAAGGCCAACGAGAAAGACCCTAAGTTCTGGAACGTGCACACGGAAGCCAAAATCCGCATGAAGATGAAGGATTACAAAGGCACCGTTACGGCTGCGGAGCAGTCGCGCAAGCTGGCGCTGGAAGCCAAAAATGCCGACTATGTGAAGATGAACGAAGACCTGATTATGGAGGCTAAGAAAGTAGGCAAGCTGTAAGCTACTACCCCTGCCTAAGCTCACAAGCGCCCCGGATTTCATCTGAAGTCCGGGGCGCTTGTGTGTAAAAACGGTTGGTGACCTATAACACCCTAGGGAAGTGCTGGCTTGGCGGCTTACTCAGCCCGGGCAGGTAGCGGGCCTCTGATTTGCTGGCCCAGCAGGCTACCGGCCACTACCACGGCGCACCCGATGATGTTATACCAGAGGTAGCCAATATCCGTCAGGAAAAACAGCGCTAAAATCACAATCTGCGCGAATACAGCCGCTACCAGCACGGCTCGGCCGCCTACTGATTTCAGGAAAAACGCCACCATGAAAATACCGAGAATGGTGCCGTAGAATAGGGAGCCCAGGATGTTTACGGCCTGAATCAGGTTTTCGAGGCGGGCCGCAAACGTAGCAAAGCCAATACCCAATACCCCCCACGAAACGGCCGCGAGCCGCGAGGCGCCCACATAATGCGTTTCAGAGCGACCCGGCCGGCGGGGCTTGTACAGGTCGACGATGGTAGTAGACGCTAGCGCATTGAGGCCGGCCGCAGCCGAGCCCATGGCTGCACTCAGCACCACCGCAATCAGCAGGCCCACTAGTCCCCTAGGCAGGTATTGCAGCACAAACGTCAGGAACACGTAGTCGGTGTCCTTGGCTTCGGTGGTGGGGAAGGCGGTTTTTAGGAGCTTTTGCGCTTCTACGCGCAGGCCTTGGGTAGCGGCCTGGGTGGCTTGTACATGGGTATCGGCGGCGGCAATGGCAGCGGCATCCTCGGTCCGGAGAGCAGCCACGAGCTGGGTAGTAGCCTTGCTGCGCGCAGCAAACAACGTAGCGTGCTCCCGCTCAAGCGAGCGTAGCGCCGGGCCATAGGCCGCCGAGTGTGCCACCCGAATATACACGGGCCGGTTGAAGGTAAGCGGGGCCAGGTTGAACTGATAAAACACGAACAGCAGCACGCCCAGCAGCAGAATCCCGAACTGCATTGGAATCTTGAGCAAGCCGTTCATGAGCAGGCCCAGTCGGCTTTCGGTTATGTCGCGGCCGGCGAGATAGCGCTGCACTTGGCTTTGGTCGGTTCCGAAGTACGAGAGGGCTAGGAACAGGCCGCCCGTCATGCCCGACCAGAAGTTATACCGGTCTTTGGGGTCGAAGTGAAAGTCAACCAGATTGAGCTTGCCCTGATGGCCCGCTACCCGCAGGGCATCCATAAAGCCCATATCGCCGGGCAGATAATGCACCAGCAAATAGCCCGCAATCAGCAGGCCCAGGAAAATAACTGCCACCTGCCCTTGCTGCGTTACCGTAACGGCCCGCGTGCCCCCCGATACGGTATAGGCAATCATCAGTCCACCAATCAGCCAGACGGTCACGTGAATATTCCAGCCTAGGATGGCCGACAGCACCAAGGCCGGCGCATACAAGGAAAGGCCATTACTAAGCCCGCGCTGCACTAGGAACAGCAGTGCCGTAAACGTGCGTGTGCGCCGATCAAAGCGGCCTTCTAGGTACTCATACGCCGTAAACACGCGCAGGCGGTGGTAGAGCGGCACCGCAAAAATGGCAATCAGGACCATGGCCACGGGCAGGCCAAAGTAGAACTGAATAAAGCGCATGCCATCATCGTAGGCTTGGCCCGGGGTACTCAGAAATGTAATGGCCGAGGCCTGGGTAGCCATGATGCTGAGGCCAATGCCCCACCACGAGGCCTGCCGCCCGCCCAGTAGGTAGCCATCCAGCGAGTCGCCGGCGCGACGCGTGCGCCAGGTGCCATACCCCACAATAAACAGTAAGGCGCCCGCCAGCACCAACCAATCAAGTCCACTCATGCAAACAACCGCGTGAGGTACACAAAGAAGACGATTTCAGCTCCCAACGCCCCTAGTACCAGCCAGTACCAGGCCCGCCACGAGGAAAGCACGGGTGGAGGCGGTATGGCGGCGCCAGAATCGGGAGTTGAGTGGACGGGTAGTTTGGGCACAAGGTCAGGGCGTGAACGTAGAACAGGCGAAAGATACGTACTCAGGTTGCATGCCGCGCCTCTGGAGTCAACTGAACGCTAGCCCTAGGTCGCAGCCACCAGGTCCCGATTTCGAAACCACAGGTGAGCAGCAAGGCTAGATACACGGCGGCCACTACATCACTGAACCAGTGCACGCCAAGCGCTACCCGGCCCAGCGCAACCAACCCAACGACAACCAGTAGCACAGGCCGCAGTTTTGGAAACCGCAGCGCAATGGGAAGCAACAAGCCCGCCACCCAGGCCGTGTGGCCCGACGGAAAGGCATCGAACCGACCTATGGGCTGCCAAAAAGCCGCATCCGGAGCCGTTTGACTCCATACATCCAGCGGCCGGGGGCGGTTGAAGAACAGTTTCAGCAGATTGCCCGCCGCTTCGCTGCCTATTACCGTGAGCAACGAGACTAACCAGACGGTACTGGACGGCTGCCGGAGCAGGCGCGTTACCACAAACGCCAGCAGTAACCCCAGCCAGCCTATCGGCAGCCCATGATAGAAAAAGTGCTCCTGCATCCAGTCAACTCCGCGCATAAGAGGGGAAGCTACAGGCTGGAGTAGCGCCCCGTGCTGGTGTACTATAGTAGCTAGCGGCTCATCCACAACGAAAACTCCCAGCGCGAGCAGGACCGCAAAAGCCAACGTACCGAACAAGAAGAGCCGCAGATACTGACGCATGCCGCTGGAGTGAGGCAACTAGAATTACCGATTAAGAAGCACAGCATACCGGGTACTACCAGTCAGCTGCCGCGCTACAGCGTGCTACTTGCCCAACGACACCATATTGGTGAGCAGGCGGTAGGCACCCGGCACTCCGGCCGGTAACTCCCGGAAAAAGCTTAGACCCGTATAGATGTAGTGGCCCTTGCCATAGTCGGCTACCAGAATGGCGCTTTCCTTGGCTTTCTCGCCAGGGTCCTGGGAGCTGATGACGGTCTGGTACTTGGGGTCCCACTGCGAGGGGTAGTACAGGCCCTGCTCCTGCACCCAGCCTTCAAAATCTTTGCTTGTGATTTTGTTGGGGGCATTTAGAAGCGGCTGCTGGGGCTTCAGAAACGTAACGGGCGCATTTTCTACCGTTACCCGGTCGTTGGAAAGCTTTAGTGGGTACGGGCCAATTTCGGGCATCACAGTGCCGCGAGCCACTACATACTGTACTACCATATTGCCGCCATTCTCCACGTAGCGCAGCAGCGTGGGCTGCAAGGTCTTCAGGCGGTCTAGGGTATTGTAGGCGCGCACTCCTAGTACCACGGCATCAAAGCGGCGCAGGTTTTGGTCGGTGATGTCCTCGGGTTTGAGCAGCGTCACGGTGTAGCCAATTTGGCGCAGGGCGTCGGGCACTTCGTCGCCAGCGCCCATGAGGTAGCCAATTTCCTGCCCCTTGCGCTTGAGGTCCAGCTTCACGAGCGGCGCCACAGCCTCAGGAAACAGAATCTGGGTCGGAATGTGGTTGTACTCGATGGCCTGATAGCCGCGCGTGTATTGCTTGCCCTCTACGGTAGCCACGGCGCGCAGCTCGGATTTGCCCTCCTGGGCCCCTACCCCAGGCTGCACCCGGAACTGTACGGTTTGCTCAGCGTCTTTGCTGGCCAGGTCGAAGTTGAAACTCGCTGGCTCAGCCTTCCAGCCTTTCGGCAAGGCCAAGGCCACCGAGCCCTTTACGCCTGCTTTGCCAGCGCGCAACGTTACAGGAATAGTTTTGGGCGCATTATCAGCAAACACGTAGGCCTGGCCACCGATATTCACCGTTACGGGCGGCACCACTACCAGCGGGCGGTACCTCTCCCCTTCCACTGGGTCAGTGCTTTTGTATTGGACGGGAACTTCAAATGTTAATGTCTGGCTCTCCTTCATTCCAGGAGCCATAATTAAAACTTCGTTCCAAACACTTACACCATTAGGATTCTCTGGCTTACCAATTAATTCTTGAGTTATCCATTGACGCTTACTAAAGCCAAACCCCTGTACCGTTCTAATACCAGTTGAGTCGATGCGATACATACCAACTGAGCTTGGCGCTGTGAGCCAGAAAGGTTGCGAAACATTAATAGTTTGCGGGACTTCAAAGTCAACGAGGTCACTCACAACTTTACCGATTGTCAATTCTCCTGTTTTTGCCTGACCATCCGACTTATGCACATCCCGATGCCAAGTTAGGTGGACATTTGAGGAGTTAAGTGCCTCTCTATTAATCTTGATAATCTGACCAATTGCAACGCTGGGTTCACTAGTAGTTGCTGCCAAATAGAGACCAAGACTAGCCTGAATTAACTGACTCAAACTGTTCAGCTTCTCGTCAAACCAAAAATTACCAGATTCCTCTTTTAGCTTAATAATACTGCTCCGCACCTTTAGCAACCCTACCACGCTGGCACTGGGATTACTAGGGTCATACTTTCGGATAACCTCATCCACCATCTTCCCAATGGCTGCGCCGCCGGGTACCCGGTTCCAGCTCATATCAATACCCTCAAATGGGTCTGACTTCGCCTTATCGCCTTTTACATATTGCAGGTACTCCAGCGCCTCGCCGCGCTGAGCCGCTGAGCCGAAGCCCTGGCTTTTGTGCTGGGAGCGGCTGCGAGCGGCAATTTCGCCGTAGCTCTGGCCTAGCAGTGCGTTGTAGCCACCGGCATCGAGCTTGAGGTAGCCGTCCATGTTTTCGCCAGGCTTCACGAAGAACGAGCCAGTATTCCAGAACAGGCGCTTGGGTTGCCAGGGTTGCACGTACTTCAGCTGCTCCGGGAAACGCTTCGGGTCGCCGGCGGCATCAAAGGCTTCGGCGGCCAGAATGGCGGAGGCAATATGGTGGCCGTGGCCGGCGCGACTATCAGGTGGAAAGCGCGTGATAAGCACATCGGGCCGGCGCTGCCGGATTACCCATACCATATCGGACAGCACCTGCTCTTTGTCCCAAATGGTGAAGGTTTCTTCAGGCGTCTTGGAGAAGCCGAAGTCGTTGGCGCGGGTAAAGAACTGCTTGCCTCCATCAATGCGCCGGGCAGCCAGCAGCTCCTGCGTCCGGATTACGCCCAATTGCTCGCGCAATTCGGGGCCGATGAGGTTTTGGCCACCGTCGCCGCGGGTGCAACTCAGGTAACCGGTTTCCAACAGGCGGCCGTTGGCCATGTAGGCAATTAGGCGGGTATTTTCGTCGTCGGGGTGAGCGGCTATGTATAGTACGGAGCCTAGTACGTTGAGCTTTTTCAGGCCCAGCAGGATTTCCGAGGAGGAATAGGTTTTGGGAGCCTGAGCGGCAACTGGTGTTGCTAGCAATAGCGGCAGTACCGCCATGGCCAGCACGGCACGAAGAAGTAGAAAGCGCATGGAACGGCTGAATTGGGAGCTGAGCGGTAAAGATACACGCCGGGTCAGGATATCAGCCCCAGAATTCCGGCCCGTAATGCGCTTCTGAGAGGCCGATTCACAAACCTTCACTGGGCAAAGTAGTACTGCGCGCCACACATTTTTAAAACGTAGCAGTTACGGTATTATATTTATATGGTTATAATTTTTAGACAAATAACAAAATTTAGTTACTTCGTATATAATCATTCTAACAAATTTTTATAATTTGCCTGCACATATTAATACAATGGCCCCATGAAAGGATATCTACTTCTGAAGAAGCAATGGCTGATTATGCTCTTGACTGTATTGTCGAGCCTAGGGGTAGCTAAGGCACAAAGCACCCCGCCGGTTGCCGACGGTACTATTGCAACAGGAGAGTATGGAACTGCCGCCAATGAGTCCACGAACAATTTTGGCTGGTACATGACCTGGGATGCGGACTATATCTATATAGCCGTATCAGGAAAAACGGTGGATCCAGGAGTTGTACTACTCGACACGAAACCTAATGAAGGACTGCTGTTAGGGAAAAGGCTCGCTTTCTCTGCCACTAGTGCAGTGAACATCGTTCCTCCATTCCCGGCAGACCATTTGATAGTTTTCGACAATTTAGGTGCAACTTTATATATAGCATCAACTGCGAATGGGGGCGAATGGCTTGAAAATGGCACCTTTTCCACTTCCACTCAAAGCGCCACGGTACAGTATGGCGTGAAAGTTTCCGGGCAAACTTCTACCCGCGAGCTACGCATTGCACGCAGCACGTTTGCTGTTGGTTCTGACCCTAGCAAACTCAATCCTATATCGTTTAACTGGCTTGGCTATGTGCTTTATAATCCTAATAATCCAAATACTATAAATCAGGGGTGTGTACCTAAAGAAAATCCTAGTGGGCATCGAACTGATACAGATGATACCCGCTACGCGCATTATTACTATACGATACCGGACATGGCATCAGCAAAACCATTCCAATACCTAAGTGCTAGTTACCCTACTACCACCGAATCAGCGACTTCTATTGACCAAGGCGGACTTACCCTGTACGACTTCACAGTGAACAACCCAAACCTGACAGTGAGAAATTCGGGAGGCTGGACTGTATCGAATAACCTAAATATTCTGGCCGGGAAGGTCGACATGAACTCAAGCGCGAACAACGTGAGCATCGGCAAGAACTTCACGGTTAACCCTGGCGCTAAATTCCTGCATTCCAGCAGCAACTCTAACTTATTGGTTGGGGGCGACTTCAACGCTGATGAGGCTACTTTCGTAGCAAATCAGGGAACTGTCACGCTTACCGCCAATGGCTTCCAAAAATTAGGTGGTGGTACTTTTTATAAGTTGTCCATTCCGGGTACCGGAACCAAAGCGTTGCAAGGCGATATCACCATCAAATCCGCACTGACGCTTACAGGCGGCGTTATGGAAACGGGAAACTATAAAGTAATCCTTAGCACTACTGAGAATAATGCTTTGTCTGAGACGGGAACTGGCTATGTTAAAGGCACAGTAGAGGCTAGTGGCGTGCTGGACACCCCCAACGATTTTACGTTTGCCGGTATTGGAGTAACCATTTCTCCGAAATCCCAAACGGAAGCCCCGGGCAGAACCACTGTTACGCGCTACACCGGCAGGTATTATACCGGCAAAGCGTACGGACCTGATTTCACCGCTCTTAGCCAGAGCATTCTGCGCCAGTACAAAGTAAATATGGCGAAGACCACAGGTATTCAGTTCAAGATGATCTTTTCGTACCGAGATAATACGCCAAACGAATTAACACCTAGCGCGGGGTACAACATGGACGAAAACACGCTGGAGTTGTTCCGTTCTTCTACGCCGGAACAAGGTGGCCCCTGGCAGGACTTACATGCTACTACCCTTGACCCAGTTGGGAATAAGGTAACGGTAGTTAGTATTAGAAACATCACCCAAAACGACGTGTTTACACTGGCTGGCCGCGGCCGCCCGCTGCCAGTTACACTTACCAAGTTTGAGGTGGCAGCCGTACCGGCCGGGGCGCGCCTGAACTGGGCCACCGCCATGGAGGAGCACGACGTGGAGTTTGTGATAGAGCGCGCCGCCGATAGTAACGTGGGCTGGCAGCAGGTAGGCCGTGTGAAAGGCAAAGGCTCCACCACGGTTGGCGGGGAGTACAGCTTCCTGGATGCTAACCTGAGTGCTGGCCGCTGGTACTACCGCCTGCGCCAGCTTGATGGCAAAAGCACCACTGCCACCGAAACCGTAACGGCCGTAATGCCGGTTCTGGTTGAAGCAGCCGCTACAGCATTGCAGGTAAGTCCGGTGCCCGCCCGTAATGAGGTAACCATCAGCGGCCTGAAAGCTGGCCAAAAAGTACTGGTGATTGATGGCCTGGGACGGCAGGTACTGGCCCACACGGCCACCTCATCGGCAGCTACCTTGCCACTCGACCACTTGCCCAACGGCTTGTACATCATCCGGGCCCTAGGGGGCGAATCGGTGCAAACCCTCCGCTTTATAAAGGAATAGCATACGACAAGCAAAGGCAGCACTTATTGCCGGCAGTTTGTTCAATATCAGCGTTAGTGGCGGTTACTACCCTGAATAGGGCTAGTAACCGCCACTAACGCTGATACGGCTATGTGTACTTAACCTACTCCGCGAATTTTAGGCCGAGAAAGAAAACAGGCGAGATACTTGCAGGTACAGCCCATGTCAGAAATAATAGCCAGGGCAAGCGGCTATTTACTTTTCGGGCTGTCCTTGTCGGTGGTTACGTACTGCGTATGTACCTCGGTGGGCGTATTGCGTACCTCCTGCATTCTGCTTTTCCTGCTCCTGATTCTGTTTGCATGATCTTTTTCCCCTTCTCCCGGCTACGGTTGCTGGGCTTTTCGCTGCTGTTTCCGGCTTTTGTGTCGGCCCAAACCACTGCCCCGGCTACTCCGGCGGCGGCTCCGCAATGGCACTTACTTGACCCTCAACAGGACGGAGGCATAATGGGCATCAGTGCCCGCCGCGCGTATGCCGAGCTGCTGCAGGGAAAAACAGCTACCCCGGTGCTGGTAGCCGTTATTGATGCCGGCGTTGATACGGCCCACGTTGATTTAAAGCGGATTTTGTGGCGCAACACCAAGGAAATTGCGGGCAACGGCCAAGACGACGACCGCAATGGGTACGTGGATGACCTACTAGGGTGGAATTTCCTGGGAGGCCCGGACGGGCGCAACATCAACCAAGAGACGGTGGAAGAAACCCGCCTCATGGCCAAGCTGCAGCCCCTATACGCTGGCAAAACCCGCACCTCGGTGCCAGCCGCCAAGCGCCCCGAATATGACCTGTATGTACAGGTAAAGAAGAGCTACGAGGCCAAAGTGAAGGAAAATGCCCAGCGGCTGCAGGAGTTCAGCCAGGCCTACGCCGAAAATGCGCAAGGCGCCGAAGGCCTTAAGCAGGCCCTGGGCGTTACGCGCCTCGATACGGCTACGCTTCGTAACCCGCCTACCCCCGATCTGAAGCTGCGCGCCGTGACCAACGGGTTGTACCATACGCTCCTGCAAACCGGCTTTGCTTCCCTCGATGATGTGCTGGAGGAAATGAAGAAAGGCCTCAAGGAAACTCAGGATGAACTGGACTACGGCCTGAACCTGAAGTACAATCCGCGCCCCATTGTGGGCGACCGGCCCGAGGACGTGAAGCAGCGAGATTACGGCAACCGCGACGTGCACGGCCCCGACCCCATGCACGGCACCCACGTAGCCGGCATTATTGCCGCCGACCAGGAAAACAGCCTGGGTGTGCTGGGCGTGGCCTCGCAGGTGAAAATTATGGCGGTACGAGCCGTTCCGGACGGCGATGAGCGGGACAAGGACGTAGCCAACGCCATCCGCTACGCCGTGGACAACGGGGCTCAGATTATCAACATGAGCTTTGGCAAGTATTATTCGCCTCAGCGCCAGGCTGTGGAAGAAGCCATTAAGTATGCTGGTAGCAAAGGCGTACTGCTGGTGCATTCGGCTGGCAATGAAAGCAACGACCTCGGGAAAGTAGTGCAGTATCCGGCTTCAGTGTTCCTGAATGGCCAACAAATTCCGAACCTGCTGACTGTGGGGGCCTCTTCGCGCACCAACGACGAGAACTTGGTGGCCGACTTCTCGAACTACAGCAAAACCCAAGTAGATGTGTTTGCGCCCGGCAACCAGATTTACTCTACCCTGCCCGGCAGCCGCTACGGTAACCTAAGCGGCACCAGCATGGCAGCGCCGGTGGTGGCCGGCATGGCGGCCGTTCTGAAATCGTACTTCCCGCAGCTGACAGCCGAGCAGCTCAAGCGTATTATCATGCAGTCGGCGGTGCCCTACCATACCAAAGTGCGCAAACCCGGCAGCACTACCCTCGTCGATTTCGCGGAGCTTTCGCGCACCGGCGGGCTAGTAAACCTGTACCGCGCAGTGCAGCTGGCGCAGCAACCTACACCCTAGGTCCTGATTTGTGGCAAACCAGCTCTTATCTATGCCGCGCTCAGGAGCCAGGTTTTAAGCCGGCCTGTTGTTGGAACGTCTCCGACAGCAGGCCGGCTTGGTTTTAGCCCGTGAAGCGTGTGCCGTTCTGCTAGCACCAAACCAAGCATTTGCTAGGCAGTGTAAAACCCGAAGCCGCCAACGCATTCAGCTCTGACGGATTTTGCCATCTTTGCCGCATGGCTACTCTCACTCTCTCCGAGCTCTATATTTATCCGGTAAAATCTCTGGGCGGCATCCGCCTGACGGAGGCAGAAGTAGAGCCCCGGGGCCTGCGCCACGACCGGCGGTGGCTGATTGTGAATGAGCGAAACCAGTTCATGACGCAGCGCCAGACCGCCAGCATGGCCCACTTGAAGGTGGCGCCTGCCTACAACGGCTTTCTGCTCACGCACCAGGCCCGTCCCGATTTGTTGCCGCTGTATGTGCCGTTTGAGGCCACACCGGAAAAAACCCTGTTTGTTACCATCTGGGACGATATTGTGTTTGCCTGGCGCGCGCGCCCCGAGTGTGATGCCTGGCTTTCCGAAGCCTTGGGCCAACCCTGCAAACTGGTGTACATGTCGGATATGGTGCGGCGCGACGTGGACCCGGACTTCAACCCCGAGGGGCAGCTAGTAAGTTTTGCCGATGCCTATCCGTTTCTGCTGATTGGGCAGGAATCTTTGGCCGAGCTGAATTCACGTCTAGCTGAGCCGGTAGGCATGGACCGCTTCCGGCCCAACCTAGTGGTGAGCGGCGGCGAATCGTTTGAGGAAGATACATGGAGTCAGTTTCACATTGGTGACCTGCCATTCCGGGCCGTGCGCGCCTGCGGCCGTTGTGTGCTTACTACAGTAAATCAACACACCGCACAACGAAGCCCCCTCGGCGAACCGCTCCGCACGTTGGCCACCTACCGCACCCACGACAACTCCGTACTGTTTGGGCAAAATGTAACCGGTAGCGGAGCTGGCAAGCTTCGAGTCGGCGACCCGGTGGCCGTGGTCAGCCACAAATAGCAATAAAGCTGGGCTGCTGTTCAGCTTTATTGCCAGTTTCGCAAAAAGTGATGGGCACAAAACCCTTGTTTTGACACAAGGGACTATAAATAGAACTTTTTGGTGAGGTATTTTAAAATATCATGCTATAGCTCACCCAAAAAACTTCTACTTTTGAGTAGTCAATGATGAAATAGTGCCCAGCAGGTTTTTATCTGATTTTTGGCACAATCGGCTTTGTTGGCTTTGCTCTCTTAAGTAGCTAGTTTATCTTATTTAGATAGTTACGCTGCTTTCGCCCTCCTACTTGCGCACCGGTACAGTTTCATGCCTCTGCAAACGCCCCTTATTGCTCGTCTGTTCTTATTCCTATTCTGTGGTTTGCTAGCCCCTCTGGCTGTGCAAGCTGCCGATAACCCCATGCTGGAGCAGCTCCATGCGCCCTGGAGCAAGCTGCTGCAGCAGCACGTTACGCCCGACGGGCGCCTGAACTACGACGGCTTGCTGGATGAGGAAGATATGCTGCTAGGCTACCTCACTAGCCTGCGCAAAGTAAAGCCCGACCCGCAAACCTGGACGCCCGATGAAACCAAAGCCTTTTGGGTGAACACCTACAATGCCGCGGCTACCTATCTGGTGTTGCAATACTACCCTGTTGCCAGCATCAACGATATCCGGGTGAAAACGGTAGGCGGCCTGAAGTCGCCGTGGGAAGCGCCGGTAGTAACAGTAGGCGGCCAGGCATACACTCTCAACCAGATTGAGCGCGAGATGCTCCGGGATACGTTTCACGACCCGCGCGTGCACTTCGCCCTGATGTATGGGGCCGCTTCCTGTCCGCCCCTGCTTACTGAAGCCTATAGTGGCGCCCGCCTGAATGAGCAACTAGATAGCCAGGCCCGCCGCTTCCTCAACGACCCGGCGTATAACCAGCTTACTCCGCAACACGTGCGGCTCTCGGGCTTGTTTGAAGCCTACTCGGCTGAGTTTGGTACTGAAGCCGACCTAGTCGCTTTCCTGAACCGGTATGGCAGTACGCCCATTGAGCCCGGCGCCAAGATTGAGTTTCTATCGTTTAGCTGGGCCCTTAACGACCGCGCTAAGCTCAGCACTTCGGAAGCACTAGGCCGCCACTAAGCCTAAACCCAACCACTGGGCCAGCGGCCCCGTACCGCTTGGCGGCACGGGGCCGCTTTTCTTTTGCCCTGTTGCTCGTACTTTTCTGCCTATGAACCTTTCCCTTGTTCTGGATTTTCTGCGCGACCTAGCCGCCAGTAACAACAAGCCCTGGATGGATGCGCACCGCGCCGACTACCACCGGGCCCGCGCCGAGTATACCGCTTTTGTAGAAGGCCTGCTGCGCGATGCGGCAGAATTTGAGCCGGGGTTGCGCGGCCTCAAAGCGCAGGATGTCATGTTCCGCATCAATAAAAACGACCGATTTCAGCAGAGCGACGAGCCGTACAAGCGGCACATGGGCGCGGGCCTCAAGCCCGGCGGGCGGCATAGCCCGTGGGCGGGCTACTTTGTGGCGGTGGAGCCCGGCGGCGAAACCTACGTGGGCGCCGGCCGCTGGATGCCTGAGCCCGCCCAATTGGCCCGCATCCGGCAGGAAATTCATTACAATGCGCCCGCGTTTCATGCCCTGCGCCAAGACCCAGGTTTGCTGCAGCAGTTCCCCCTAGGCCTTGACACGTCTCAAACCCTTAAAACAGCCCCCAAAGGCTACGACCGCACCGATCCAGATATCGAGTGGCTGCGGCTGAAAAGCTATTTCGTGTGGCGCTCCTTCTCCGACGCCGAAGTGCGCCGACCCGATTTCCCGGCGCGCGTGCTGGAAGCATGGCAGGCCGCACGGCCTTTTGTGCAGTTCCTGAACGAAGCCATGCGCGACGAATAACCACCCAACAGCAGCCATCAACACAAAAACAGCCCACCCGGTATGGGTGGGCTGTTTTTATAGGGCTAGTATCTTAGAAGAAGCCGAACAGTGTGCTGTTGATTTTGTCAATAATCACGCTCAAATCCTCGGGTTTGTTGACGTAATCGAGGTTGTTGACATCCACAATCAGTAAGCGGCCGTGGCTGTACTGGCTGATCCACTCCTCATAATGGTCGTTGAGGTGGCGCAGGTAATCAATCTTGATGTTGTTTTCGTAGTCGCGGTTGCGCTTGTCAATCTGGGCCACCAGCTTGGGCAGGTCGGCTTTTAGATACAGGAGCAGATCGGGCGGGTTCACCATGCTAATCATGGAGTTGAACAGGTTCAGGTAGTTCTGGTAATCGCGCTCCGACATCAGGCCCGATTGGTGCAGGTTGGCCGCGAAGATGTGAGCATCCTCATAAATTGTGCGGTCCTGAATAACGCCTTTGCTGGCCTGCTGTAGTTCTTTTATCTGCTGAGTTTGGCGAAACCGGCTGTTCAGGAAATACACTTGCAAATGAAACGCCCACCGCGGCATGTCATCATAGAAATCCTTGAGGTACGGGTTGTGGTCTACATCTTCCAAAAACACTTCCCAGTTGAAGTGATGAGCCAACTTATTGGCTAGCGTGGTTTTGCCGGCGCCAATGTTGCCGACGATTGCAATGTGCATGAGAAAGGCTCAGAAAATGGAGCCGCAAAAATAGCGGATGCCAGCCGAACCAAAGAGCGAAAAATCAGGGTTGTATAATGATAGTATTAGCCCTATATTCTGATACCTGATCTATTATTCCCATCCATATGCATCCCCTTCATCTGGAAGCGCTGGTTACGCTGTCTGACGCGCATGGCAAGCCGCTGGCCGAGATTCTGCATTCCCCCGTGCATGAGCTGCTGTACGTGCGCTGGCACGGCAATATTACCGGCACCGAGGTCATTTCAGTTGCCACTGAGGTCATCCAGCTTCAAACTCAATACCACTACCCGCTTGCCCTGAATGATAAGAGCCTGGCCACCGGCGACTGGAGCGAAGCCATGGACTGGCTGGAGTATGAGTGGGTGCCGCAAGCTCAGAGCTTGGGCCTGCGCGCCATTGCGTATGTTTTCTCCCCTGACCTGAGCAATCAGATCATTAGCATGACTTTTTTTGAGCGCGTGCGCCAGTATGTTTCCATCCAGATGTTTTATGATGTGCCCGCGGCCTGGCAGTGGCTGCGGCAGCATCGGCGGCCGCAAACCAGCACTTCACCCGGCAACTAGCCCTCCTGGCAACAGCAACCGTTTGCCCACAAAAAAGCGCGGCCTCACCGGTTTGGTGAGGCCGCGCCCTAGGCTATAATCAGGCTCAAACCAGTTATTCGCGCATCACATCTTTCACGTTGCGGGCTTTTTCCAAGGTCCGAAACTCGCCCTGCAGGCTCCGGATACGCAGGCGCTCCTCCAGAGGAAGTTGCTCGCGAACTTGCTCGTAACGGGCATTCAGGCGGCCCAGTACGGCGCTGGCCGTGCTCCAGTCAGCGGCCGTCCAGTTCTGGCGGTCGGAGCGCATGCGTTCTACCAGGCGGAAGTACAAGTCGGGTAGTTCTGTGGCGCGGGCCCGGCCAATGTTCACGTCTTCACCGAGCAGGCGGCGTTGGGCTTCATCGGCGGTAGCAGGGCGCTGGGCCGCCGCATCGAGGCTATCTTGGCGGGTGGCCCACTTCTGGTAGCGTACTTTCTGGGTAGAGTACTCACGCTTGCCCTCTACCGTGAGGCTATCGACGGCTTTATCAATGCGTTTGCTTTGGCGGTCAAACTCTTCTGTGATCCGCGGGAGCTCGCGGCGGGCCGAGGTAGCGGCCTTATCTACCTTATCGTTCACCCAGTCACTGAACACGCGCAGGTCGCGCTCCACTGCAGCCGTGGTAGAGCTGGTGGTGGGCTTGGGCGCTGGTTTGGGGGTAGTGGTAGGCTTGGAGGTTTGCTGTGCTGAAGCCCCTAGTGAGGCTAGCAGGCCAGCTACTGTCAGAAGCACCACTGAAAAACGGGCTGATTTCATAGGAAGGAGTTAGGTCGCGGGTATGGTGAAGGAATGCCAGTAAACGACTAGTACGCCGTACTGGTGTAGTGCTTACGCAATTTCCGGCCCAAAAGCAGGCAAAACGACAAATCCAACTCGGTATTACGCCAATTAATGCCGTTTTTTGCCTGCTATGTCAGTTTCTACCGCCGCCCCGCTTCGTATCCAGCCTGCAACCCTGGCCGATATTCCAACTATTATTTCCTTAGCCGAAGCTACCTGGGAGCCTACGTACCGGTTCATTATCTCGCGGGAGCAGATTGACTATATGTACCGCGTGATTTATACGCCGGCCTCCCTGGAGCGGCAGATGACGGAGCAGGGCCACACCTTTCTGCTAGTGTACGTTGAGGATGAGCCGAGCGGCTACGCTTCCTTTTCGGCGCAGGCTGAGGAAGGCGTGTACAAACTCCACAAAATTTACGTGCTCCCCTCGGCGCAGGGCCACGGCCTAGGCCAGAAGCTGCTAAAGGCCGTGGAAACAGCGGTGCACACGGCCGGCGGCCGCGTATTGGAGCTAAACGTGAACCGGCACAACCCCGCCATGGCCTTTTATGAGCACCTGGGCTTCCAGCGCCACCGCGAAGAAGACATTGCCATCGGCCCGTACTGGATGAATGACTACGTGATGCGCAAGGAATTGCGGTAAACCCTGCCGTTGCGGCCGGGTATGCCTATCTTTCCTGGCTGGCTTTCGGGCTTTTGGGCACCTAGTCTTTTTTCTTCTTCTGTCTTCCTTTCACTACCTAAATCAATTTACCTACATGGCAACCAAACTTACCGTCCTCAGCAATGGCTCTCTCCGGGTGGAAGGCACCGATTTTGAACTGGTAGACGCGCAAGGACAGCCTTATGGCTTGGGCGGACGTGAGCGCATCAGCATTTGTCGCTGCGGCCTCTCCAAAAACAAGCCTTTCTGCGACGGGTCGCACAAAGGACACTTCGAGCACAACGCCGTAGCCTTCGATTTGCCTACCCCCGGCGCACCGGCTGCTCCCGCTCCTACCCCTCCGGCTACTCCCGACGCCGGTGCTCAGCCGCTGGCCTAGCCCCATACGCATCTGAAACCGAAAAGCCCGTTCCTAGTTAGTAGGAACGGGCTTTGGTGCTTTAAGAAAGCTAGTAAGTAGAACTAGAAAAGCGAGTTCACGAAATCAACGTACTCTTGGCGCGCCTCATCCTGCGACTTGCCGCGCATGCCAGCCCAGGCGTCATACTTCGCAATGCCTTTGAAGTCGAAGCCGCCGGGCCGGTCGCCGGTTACGTCGCCTTCACTAGCTTGCTTAAACAAAGCATACAGCTTGAGCAGGGTCATGTTGTCGGGCTTGCTGGGGAGCTGCTGCACACGCTGTTGGGCGCTTTCAAATTCTTCGGGAGTAGCCATACGTGGAGTTGGGTGAAAAGGAAACGATGAAAAACGGCAGCCTGAAACCAGTAGTGCCAGAGTTAGATGGCAAAAGATACGGATTGGAACGGAAGTAGGCTGCATGCAGCGTTTTTTCGCGTTGTATATTTCCTCCATCCTTCACTGCTACTGGGCTCACGCTCGACTTTTCCCACCTCTCCTCCATGACCAAAAACTACTTTTCCGGTTTCGCTTTTGCTGGTCTGCTCCTGCTGGCCCCGGCCGCTTGGGCCCAGAAAACCTACCTGCACTGCGGCCGCCTGCTGGATATGCGCCAAGACCGCGCCCAGACCGAAATGACGGTGGTAGTAGAAAATGGCCGCGTACTGGCCGTGGAACGAGGTTACACCACGCCCACAGGCGCCCAGGACAAAGTCATCGACCTGAAAAACCGGACGGTACTGCCGGGTCTCATCGACTGCCACGTGCACCTCGAGGGCGAAACCAGTAAGGATAATTACCTCAAGGAATTTACGCAGAACCCCGCCGACGTGGCCTTCAGCTCGTTGGAGCACGCCCGCAAAACGCTACTGGCCGGCTTTACCACGGTCCGCGACCTAGGCGGCTCGGGCGTGAACCTGTCGTTGCGCAATGCCATCAACCGCGGGCAAGTAGTGGGGCCGCGGATTTTCTCGGCCGGCAAAGCCATTTCGGGCACCGGCGGCCACATGGACCCCACCAACGGCTACCGCCTTGATCTGATGGGCATGCCCGGCCCCGCCGAAGGCATTGCCAACGGCCCCGACCAAGGCCGCCAAGCCGTGCGGGAGCAGTACAAGCGCGGCGCCGACCTAATCAAGATTGCCAGCACCGGCGGCGTACTGAGCGTAGCCAAAGACGGCTCGGCCCCTCAGTTTACCGAAGACGAAATACGCGCTGTGGTGCAAACTGCACGTGATTTGGGCCTGAACGTGGCCTGCCACGCGCACGGCGCCGAGGGCATGAAGCGCGCCATTCGGGCGGGCGTAACCAGCATTGAGCACGGCACGCTCATGGACGACGAAACCATGAAGCTGATGAAGAAATACGGCACCTGGTACGTGCCCACCATCACGGCCGGCAAATCCGTAGCCGACTCCGCCAAAATCGCCAATTACTACCCTCCCCTCGTGACGCCCAAGGCCCTGGCCATCGGGCCCAAGCTACAGGGCACATTTGGCCGCGCCTATAAGGCCGGCGTGAAAATAGCGTTTGGCACTGATGCCTCGGTGTTTCGGCATGGGGTGAATGCGCTGGAGTTCCGCTATATGGTAGAGGCCGGTATGCCCGCCGCCGAAGCGCTGCGCTCGGCCACCGTAAGCGCGGCCGAGTTGCTGGGCCAAACGGCAAACCTTGGTACGCTGGAACCCGGCAAGCTGGCCGATGTAGTAGCCGTGCAAGGCGACCCGGTGCAGGACATCAACGCCATGCAGCAGGTGCGGTTTGTAATGAAGCAAGGGGTAGTATACCGCCAGGAATAGCACAAGCAGGCCGATTTGCAAATGAACGACCTACCTCAACCATAACAAAAGCATGGCCTGGAGCCGTAGTGGAGGTACGCTGTTTATACTTTTCAATGAAGCCCAACGACCTGAATTCCCTCGCGCAGAAGTTTCTGCAGTATAAGCTCACGCTTGCCTTTGCAGAAAGCTGCACGGCGGGCCTGCTAGCCTCAGAGTTTGTGAAAGCCTTTGGCAGTAGCGAGGTACTGTTGGGCTCCGTGGTTACCTATCACCCCGTAGCCAAGCAGCGCCTGCTGGGCGTGAAAAAGGAAACCCTAGCCCTCTATACCGCCGAAAGCCAGCAGGTGACCAACGAAATGGTGATGGGCCTGCACAAGCACTTGCCCACTGCCGATATTTGCGTGGCCGTAACAGGCCTATGCGCCGGCGGAGCTTCTGAGTCAGATGATAAGCCGGTGGGCACCATGTATTTCACGGTGCTGTTCCAGAATCGTGCTTATGAGCTGCGCCAGGAGTTCAACGGAAACTGCGACAAAGTGCGCCTGTTGGCCGTCGACTACATTTTCGACTACCTCCATAACCTGCTGGATGAGCATGCCCAGCAAAATGCCGGCTCAGCTGTAGCAGAGAAAATGAAATAAAGCCCCGCGGGGTTTGCCGCTCCCCAAGGCCTAGGCTTTCTGGAACGGCAAACCCCGCGAGGCTTTATTTCAACGCTATATTCCGGCCCAGCATCAATTTCAGGTTCAGGCGCACCACATCGCCCATGCCTTTGCAGCGGCTAAACAGGTGCGTTTTATGGTGCAGGTTGAGTTGGGTTTTCAGTTGCTCTACCTTTTCGGGTGGCGATACTTCATCCTGACGCAGACAATCAATCAGGTCTTTGAGGCGGTAGCGCTCAGAGCGGGCGCGGCGGGCCATAAGGGTGCGTTCCTCGGTTTGGTACTGCCGAATGGTTTCGGGCTCCAGGAGCTTGCTGCACAGCAGCACTACTCCGCGGTTATCCTTGAAAAACTGCGGCAGGTACATGTTCTTCTTGCCCTCATAGCACTGCTGGTCAAAATCAATGGCGCGCACGCGGTACTGCTCGTCCTCGAAGTCGGGCGTCACGTCGATGACGTAATTGTAGGCCCGCATATCGCCGAGCAGCCGCGCAAAGCACCGCTCATTGAACTTCACAAATTCCTTGGCAATACGCACCTGGTTTAAGTGAGGCCGTTTCAGATGGTCGCGGATAAAATCGTCGCCCGGAATACCCGCAATGTGCTCCTCAATCAGCGTGTCGCCGTGCACTAGGTAATTCATGCTGTTAGGCGAAAGCAAATGCTCCAGCTCCAGGCCGTACACCCTGGAGGCATCGGCCCGCTTCACATAGAAGTAGTCGTAGTTATCGTTGAGCTGATTGACGATGCGGACCCGAAACGGATTGGAGTTGCCGAAGCGGCAGTAATCAATGCGGTCAGCTACTAGGTGATCGGTAAAGGAAAGGTCGCCGGCGGTTTTAAGCAGCGCATACACCTGCGTCAGTCCGTCGCTGAGCTCCCGTAGCGCCTGCGGCTCGTAGAACACCGTTTCCCATAGCGTGTCGCGGCCATTGCGGTCCAGCAGCGGAAATGCACCACTGATGCGCGTCATTTCCAAGTACGTGATGGGCAGCTGCGTTTCCCGATCGTAGTGGTTGAGGTAGGCACGCAATTCTTCCCGGATGGGATAGGGTATCTTCTTTTTGGAAATGAGCGTCACGGGTGGGGCAGCTACTAGGGTGGTGGGAATTGGCAAGTACGTGCAAGCGGGAAAATACGCCGCCTTCCTGTAGCGGTCAGCTTGTTGCGGAGGGCTTTTCTGAATCTGACCACGAAAAATCAGCACCGCAACTGCTTCTCTTGTAACTTCGCAAGTGCCTACTCATGACCGTTGTGCTGCCGTATGAAAAAACTTCTGCTCACTCTTTTTATCGTGCTGTTATGCCCGGTGTTGTCGCCGGGTTGGGGCTCTTTTGGGCACCGAACCATCACTCAGCTTGCCGTGTATTCGCTGCCGGCTCCTATGCGGGGCTTTTACTACCGCCACCTGCCCCAGCTGCTGAAACTAAGTTTGGCCGCTGATGAGCGTCGCGACCAAGACCCTGGCGAGGCCAGCAAGCACTTCATCTACATGGACCATTACGGCGACGACCCGTTTGGCCTTATGCCCAAAGCCTGGGATAAAGCAGTAGCCAAATATACCGTTGACACCTTGCGCAAGTATGGCACCCTACCCTGGGCCGTCATCGAAACCCAAGGCAAGCTCACGCAGGCCTTCCGCGAAAAAGATACCACGGCCATTCTGGCGCTATCGGCCGATTTGGGCCACTATGTTGCCGATGCGCACGTACCGCTGCATACCACGCTCAACTACGATGGGCAGCTAACCAAGCAGGAAGGCATTCGGGCGCTCTGGGACAGCAAATTGCCGGAACGCAACATCACCAAGTACAAGCTCGACAACGATCCGGGCCGCTACCAGAAAGACCCCTTGAAGGACATTTGGCAGGTAGTGCAGGAGTCGTACGGTTTCCTCGGCGATACTTTCGATAAAGAAGAAGCTATAACTCGCCAGTACACCCCGGAAACTAAGTACATTTTCTCGCACAAATACGGCAAAACCCGGCGCTCCTACTCCGATGCCTTTGCTGACGCCTATCATGAGAAAGTGGGCGGACAGGTGGCGTATCGCCTGAAAATGGCACCCACCATGGTGGCTTCTGTGTGGATGACCGCCTGGAAAGATGCGGGCAGCCCCAACCTGGAACAGATGCTGAAAAAAGCGCCTACCAAAGAGGAAAAAGAAAAGCTGGACGCGGAAATGAAGTTGTGGAAAGACAACGGCCTAGTAGAGCAGCAGCAGCTGTTTGCCCTCCAGAAGGTGAAGCAGGAAGAGCGTCCCGACCTGATTAACGCTGCTAAGGATATGCAGCCTCTGCCCGCCGATGCAGCACCGGCACCAGCTGCGGCTGCCTCACCAATTCCGGGTGCGCCACCCGTAGCCGAAGGCACTACGAAAGTAAAGGTGAAGAGCAAGCCCGCCGACGGGCCCAGCCAGAAAGAGAAAAACAAGAAAGCCGATAAGCCAGCTGCCAAACCCAAGAAGAAGGCAACTTCCGACGGCTGGGATACGCCAGCCGGCTCCGGCTGGTAAGCTCCTCGGGGCATATCCCAATTTATACGAGCGGTCTGCAACTGAGCGGGCCGCTCGTTTTTTATTTCTTCCTAGGCCACAATCTGAATCTAACTTGCTTGTATTCAATAATTTATCTACTAGCATTACTTCGCTAATCAACAGCCATACGCAACAGACGTAGGAGCCAGGCTGATCTTCCTTTTCTACCATATACGCAGCACAATCCAAGTGTAACTGTTTATTTATCAAGTAAATAACATCGTTTAACATTTGGGCATTTGTTAACGAAGCGGGGTGCCCCTCGTTATATTCGAGGAGGTGAGCTGAGGCAATTGGCCGACAGCTATATGTTTAACCTCAACAATACGCGTTATGATCTTACGGTATGACCGGCTGGCCGTGGAGCTGCCCAAACCCAAAAACCCTTCTCCTAACGATGCCGCCGCCATTCAGGAGCTGCTAGGTGGGAAATACGGTGAAATGTCGACGCTGATGAACTACACGTTCCAGTCGTTCAACTTCCGGGGGCGTAATCGGCTGCGGCCATTCTATGATCTGACGTGCAGTATTGCGGCGGAAGAATACAGCCACATTGAGGCCGTATCCTACGCTATTAACCTGCTTCTTACGGGCCAAACGCCCCGCGGCAAAGACCCCGTGCCGGCCCCACTAGGCGACATGAAGGATGCTCGCAACAGCTACCATTTCCTGAGCAGCGCCCAAGCCGCCGTGCCCTTCGACTCGATGGGCAACCCCTGGACTGGCCAGTATGTGCACGCCAGCGGCAACCTGAAGCTGGATCTGCTGCATAACTTTTTCCTGGAGTGCGGAGCCCGCGCCAACAAAATGCGGGTGTACGAAATGGTATCTGACCCCACGGCTCGTACCATGGTAGGCTACCTGCTGGTGCGTGGCGGGTTGCACGTGGTAGCGTATGCTAAAGCGCTAGAAAAACTAACAGGCGTGGAAGTAAGCAAGCTGGTACCCGTGCCTGAGCTCAGCAACGATGCTTTCCCGGAAGCTAAAAAGCTGCAGGATGAGCAGAAGTTACACCTGAAGCTCTACACCTTCAGCCCCGATGACTACAAGCAGGCCGGCATTATCTGGAACGGTACCCACCCCGAGGATGGCCAGCCGCTGGAGCTAATCCAGGGTGGTTTTGAGGGTGTCCCCTACCCCGAGCTTGCCGAGGAACCTCAGCTAAACTCACCTGGCGCCGACGATTACGACCCCCAGATGTTTGCCGACATCGCCAAGAAGATGGGCATCAAGTTATAAGTAGTCAGCTAGTATTTTAAGTTACCATACAAAGGCCCGAATTGTCGTTTTATAGCGGCGGTTCGGGCTTTTGGCTGGGGTAGCGTTTTTTCGGTTGCCATTGACTAAGTGAGGCCCTTTGCTTGTAGGGTAGTATCATTGCGCTTGACTAACCGACGCGTCTGCTTTATGCCTCAGCATCTTTCCCTTTCCGGCTGGCTGATGGCCGCCATACTTACCGGCGCTACCTCCTTGGGGGCTTGCAACCGTACGTCACCCAAGGAAGCAGTTACTGAAACCCCTGCTAAACCAGAGGTACCGGGTCCGGACCTGATGAGTATCTCTGACTCGAACGCAGTAGCTGTGCTTACGGAGTATGGCCGTCAGTATCCGGCCCGCGAGGTACTGCTGCAAACGCGCCACGGCAACATGCGCATCCGCCTCTACGACGATACGCCCCTACATACCGCTAATTTTCTGCTGCTGAGCCGGAAGGGCGTGTTTGATGAAACGGTGTTCAACAGAGTGGTAAAAGGGTTTGCCATCCAGGGCGGCACCTCCGACTTCCGCACCATCCGGATGCGCGACTTCCACTTGCCACCCGAAATACGGCCCAACCACTATAACAAACGCGGCGCCTTGGGTATGGCTCGCTACGATGAAAAGGAAAACCCGGGCCGGCTATCCTCCAACAACGACTTTTATATTGTGCAGGGCCAGAAGCTGACGCCGGCTCAGGCCCAGGCTACAGCCGGCCGACAGCTTACCCCCGAACAGCTTAAAACCTACGCCACCCAAGGCGGCACTCCCAGCCTCGATGGGCAGTACACGGTATTCGGCGAGGTAGTGGAAGGTTTCGAGGTGATTGATAAAATTGCCAACGAGCCCGTCGGCACCGACAGTTGGCCCACTAACGACGTACATATCAAAATCAAAGTCCTTGACTAGGTTGCTACGTAGCTGAAACCACCCGCTACCGGTTTCACTTGAACCGATACCTAGTAAACGCACTGCCTACCTACCGCCGCACCAGTACTAACCGGGAGTGCTGCACGTCCCCGGGTTGCTCATACAGCAGCTCTAGCGCCTCAGGCCGGGTATAGACAAGGGGCTTTTCGGCGAAGAAATTGGGTGCACTTACATCAGCCAATGAGTCAGCTGCGTCTTGGCGAGCCGGGTGCAAGTCAATGTCGGCGGGGCGCACAGCTGCTACCCGGTAAAAGTAGTAGCGTTGCTGGGGGTTACCCTGCGGCTGAAACCACACCACGTATACGTCGCCCACCTTGGGGTTTTGCACCTGCTCGCGCAGGTCGGCGGTAGTGGGCGCGTGGCTACAGCTACTTACTAGGGTGGCACTGAACAGCAAGGTCAGGCCGGCGCAAAACAGGTGCTTCATGCCGGTACAATACGAGACTATCATTTCAGAGTACATTCCTCGTCATAAAAAAAGGCGGTCTGCACTAGGTGCAGACCGCCTTTTAACTAAGTCAGGTTAGTACGACTACCAGATTTTGGCGCGTTCAGCCTGAGCCCGAACCATTTTCGCATCTTCTTTGCAGCCAAAGGCTTCGTAGAACTGCGGCATGTTCATGAGCGGGCCGCTGGTGCGGAACTGAGCCGGGGAGTGCGGATCCGTCATGACCTGCTGACGCAGATACTCGGGGCGGGCGTTGGTGCGCCATACTTGCGCCCACGCCAGGAAGAAGCGCTGCTCTGGCGTCAAGCCATCGAACTTCGGCGCCTGGCCATTGGGGTACTGCTTTTTCAGCTGCTTCTGCAGGGCGGTGTACGCCACGCTTAGGCCACCAAGGTCAGCTAGGTTTTCGCCCATGGTCAGCTTGCCGTTCACAAACACCGAGTCGAGGGGCGAGAAAGCGGAGTATTGCTTGCCCACCATATCGGCACGCTGCTCAAACTTGGCGGCGTCTTCCTTAGTCCACCAGTCGCGCAGGTTGCCTTCGGCATCGTACTGGCGGCCCTGGTCATCGAAGCCGTGCGTGATTTCGTGGCCGATTACGGCACCCATACCGCCGTAGTTCACGGCGTCATCGGCGTTGGGATCAAAGAATGGAGGCTGCATGATACCGGCCGGGAACACAATTTCGTTCATCGACGGGTTGTAGTAGGCATTCACCGTGGGTGGCGTCATGCCCCACTCCTGGCGGTCAATGGGCTTACCGAATTTGCTCACGTTGTCTTTGAAGCCCCATTCGCGGGCGGCCAGCACGTTTTTCAGGTACGACTCACGCGAGATGTTCAGAGCTGAATAGTCCTTCCACTTGTCGGGGTAGCCGATTTTTACGGTGAAGGCGGCTAGCTTTTTCTGCGCTTCGGCTTTGGTGGCCGGGCTCATCCATTCCAGCCCTTGGATGTGCTCACCCATGGCCTCCTTGATGTTGGTCACCATCTCCTGCGCTTTGCGCTTGGTATCCGGCGTGAAGGCCTTCTCCACATAGATCTGGCCGAACGCCTCGCCCAGCGCACCGTCGGTTGAGCGCAGCATGCGCTTCCAACGAGGCTGCTGCTGCTTGGCACCGCTCAGCACTTGCTGGAACCGGAACGACTCATCAGCAAACGCCTTGGGTAGCGCCGATGACAGCGACGTTACCTCGTGCCAGCGCATATAGGTTTTCAGATCAGCCAGTGGCTCAGCCTTCAGCATGGTGCTTACTTCCTTGAAGAAAGCTGGCTGACCAATGATTACCTCTTTAGCCGAGCCTAGGCCCAATTGCGGCAGCATCGCCGACAGACCCAAGTTTGGGAACTGCTTGTTGGCTTCCGCTACGCTCATCTTGTTATAGTTGGCGTAGGGGTCGCGCAGATCAACGCGGCTCTTGCTGGCTTTGGCCAGGCGCGTTTCGATACGCATGATGGTCGCCGCATTTTTGGCCGCCGTAGCCTCATTCTCGCCCAACATCTTGAAGGTGTTGACGAGATACGTATTGTATGCGGAGCGAATGCCTTTCGAGCGGGCGTCGTCTTTCAGATAATAATCCCGGTCGGGCAGGCTCAGGCCGCCCTGGAAAAGCTGCACAGCGTATTGCGTGCTCACTTTATCATCTTGGCCTACATAACCCGTGAAGAAGGCACCCGTCCGGATACGCTGCGAGCGAGCAATTTCGCTTTGCAGCCCTTTCAGGTCTTTGATGCCGTTGATGCGCGCCAGCTCCGGCTGCAGGTATTTCAGGCCGGCTTTTTCGATAGCCATCGAGTCCATGGCAGAGCCAAAGTAGTCGCCTACTTTCTGCGCGTTGGACCCTTTGGCGGCGCCCGTGTTCGCCGCGGCTTCGTCCAAAATCTGGCGCATCACGGCGTTGTTCTTGTCGGCTAGCTCATTAAACGAGCCCCACCGCACCTCTGAAGCTGGAATAGGGTTGTTTTTCAGCCAATTACCGGAAGCGTACTGGAAGAAGTCGTCGCAGGGATTAACCGATTTATCAATGTTGGCGACGTTGAGTCCGGTGCCTTTCGGATCGGCAGCGGCGACCGGAGCCGTTTCGGTGGGGGCAGAAGCGGCCGCCGCCGTAGGCGCTGCTGGCTTGCTGGAAGCGCAGCCAGCCAGCGAAAGACCCGCCGCCGCAACTGCTGCCAGCGTCAGGTTATTGCGTTTTTTCATAAAACTGAGGAATGGAGGTGGAATGTAGAAAGCAAGGTAAAAGAAATTCCGGGCTGCACCTCTCCATCCCGCCCAACACAAGGTCGATTTCGAACCGTAGTCCGTGGCCTAACGAGCATATGGAGGCAGAAGCGCAGGAAGCAGTTGGTTTCGCTAGGCCTTCCGAAGCAGGAAAGCCGCTTTACTAGGGTACCTCTTGCACCAAAGCGGAACTGTGGTGTTACAGTATCCAGAGGCAGCGTCCTTACGCCTGTTTATCCTTTTTTGAAGGGCTACTCTCTTGCCTTATAATTTCATTCGCTCATTCCCCTTCTGCGTAACTTGCGCATCTGATGCCTTTGTATAACCGCCGGCCTGAAACCAGGCCTTTGTCTGCTGCTTCGCCCTCGTTGCCGCCTGCTGCCCTGCCGCTCAGCGAGCTGCTGGCCCGCGTGCGCCAGACGCTTACCGAGCGGTTTGCCGACTCGTACTGGGTAGTAGCCGAAATTGCCGACCTCACGTTGCCGCGCTACGATGGCGCCCACTGCTACCTCACCCTCACCGACCAACATACTACCGGCCGCGGCGCCCAGCTCAAAGCGCAAGCCCGGGCCACCATCTGGAGCCAGCGGTTTCAGCAGTTGGCGCCGGTGTTTGAGGAACACACTGGCCTTTCGTTGCGCATTGGCCTGAAGGTGATGCTGCGCGTGCAGGTGAAGTTTCATGAGCAGTTTGGCCTTAGCCTCGATGTACTAGCCCTTGACCCGACCTATACCGTTGGCGACCTGGCCCGGCTGCGGCTGGAAACGCTGCGCAAGCTGGAGGCTCAGGATTTGCTGGAGCGCCAGAAGCGCCTGACCTTGCCCATTGGGGTGCAGCGCGTGGCCGTTATTTCCTCGCCCACGGCCGCCGGCTGGCAGGATTTCGTGCAGCAGCTGCAAGAAGCGCCCTACAATTTTGACCTCACGCTCTTCCCCGCTCTTATGCAGGGCGATGACGCGCCCACCAGTATCATTGCCGCGCTGGAGGCCATCCGGCAGCGCCGTCAGGAGTATGATGCCGTGGTGATAATCCGAGGCGGGGGCTCCAAAACCGATTTGCTGGCCTTCGATGATTACGGCCTTTCGGCGGCGGTGGGCTCCTTCCCGCTGCCTATCATAACAGGTATTGGTCACGAGCGGGACGAAGCCGTGGTAGATCTTACGGCCCACACAGCCCTGAAAACGCCTACGGCCGTAGCTGCTTTCCTGATTGAGCGCCTCGCCCGGCTAGAAGCAGCACTAGAAGGCTACGGTGGCCGCATTCGGGAATTGGCGCAGGCTAGGGTGCAACTGGAAGCCAGCCGCCTGAACCGGTTGCTGCGCCACGCCCACCTAGCAGCCCAGGCCCAGCTCCAGGACCAGCGCGAGACCCTGCACCAGCGCATCCGGCTGGCAGCTACTACACCGCGCGCCCAGCTGCGCCAGCAGGAGCACCTACTCATCCGGAAGCGGCACCAGCTGCACCGGGCCGCCCGCACCAGCCTGCGCCATCACGAGCAAGGCCTCCGCAAACGCAGCCGCATACTGGCCCGACACTTCCGGCGCCTGCATCACCGGCGCTGCGAGCGGCTGCTCGTGCACCGCTACGAGTTGCAGTTGGCCGCCACCCGTCTGTTGCACCGCGCGGAGCTACGCTTGGCGCAGCTTTCAACCCAACCAGCAGCCGGCACCGTGCGGTTGCTTACGCCCAAAGGCCAGCCGTTTAAAGGCCCCTTCCGGCCGGGCCAGGAAATCCTCTTGCGCCTGCCCGATGCCGTGGTACCGGCCCGCATTGGCGGCCAGTTGCCCTTATTTCTTCCCTAGTAGTTCCTTAGCATGTCGCCCCAAAACCTTACCTACCGCCAGGCCATTGAAGAGCTTGAAACCATCCTGCGTGCTCTTGAAACCGACGCCGTAGATGTAGATGACCTCACGGCCCGCGTGCAGCGCTCCGCCGAACTGATCCGGCTGTGCAAGCAAAAGCTTCGCTCCGCCGAGTCGGCCATTGATCAGGTGTTCGAAAACCTAGAGGAAGAAGACGAGGACGAAGTATAGCCGAAATATGCCGCTTGCCCTAGGTGTCTGATCCTGTATATTTGAGTTTCACGATCTTCTCTTTTTCACACACCTAGTACCCTGTTGCATGCCTACTTCTGATACGCTTAACAACTCATTTACACTTGACCAAGCCAGCGACTGGACCCGCCGGTACCGGGAGCAGCACGATGGCCGGGTGAAAGGCCACATCTTTTCGCGTGCTACTTTGGAGGCTATTCTGGCACAACCCAACTGCGAAGGAGTACGCGTGTACTATGGCCGCGACGAGCAAAACGACCGGCGCCTGATTATGGTCGGGATTGATGCTCAGGACAACGATTTGCTGGAAACTCCGCTGCCAGCTGCTCAGAGCTTTGCGGCGCTGGACACAACCGAGGAAAGCCCGATGATGGCCGCCACCGATGCCGGTACCGTTGGCCCTGGCAAGCCTTGCCCGCCTTATTGCAGCACCGAAAATACGCTTAACAGCTAAGCCACTCTGGAAAATCTTGACTCATCTTCCTTGATTTTGCGATTGGCTGACTACTCAGAGCCAGTTGCGTATGCGAGCATGCTAATTCCGTTTGTAGCGGCGCTGATGTGGTGGAAACACCTGTCGGCGCCGTTGCGCATTCTGGGCAGCCTTGCCGGCTTTATGGTCCTGATGTTTGTGCTGTTGCGGTTGGCTGCCTACCTCTGGCACCAGAACATGATCATTGCGCACTTATGCAGCGTTGGCGAAACCATCTTCTACTTAGCGGCCTTTCGCCACGTGCTCAAGTTCCCAGTCCGCTGGTTTACACTGATACTGGCTTCCTTCCTGATTTTTGCACTCCTTGATACCTTGATCTGGGAAGGACTAGAGCAGCTGAACTCTTATACCATCGTGCTAGAAAGCTTCATTGGTATTTGCCTAGTGCTGCTGTTCCTAGACAAAAAGTTCAGAACGTCTTCATCGGAAAGCCTGCTGGAGCAACCGTTAATTATTGCAGGCATTGGTATCATCCTGTACCTGAACGGAACCGTTTCGGTGTACATCATCAGCAATACTTACATCAGCACCAATGATGTAAACAGCATCATTCTACTGTTCGCCCTCAATAGTATTATGCTGATGATTATGGCGGCTTTTTTCACTTACGCTTTTTATGTAGCCAAGAAAAAAGCAACCTTTAAGCCTGTTCAGATACTGGCACTACCCTAGTATTTAATACGCTTTCTGACAACGCCTTATCCCATGGAATTCAACGAACCACTACCTGGCTTTAACCCCACCGCTGGCGCTCCTATTGCGCTGGGCACGGCGGAAGAATGGACGGCCAACTACCGCGCCGAGCCCCTAACGGATGCCGAAACGAATGGCCGCAAGCGCATCAATGCTTACTACTTTGGCAATGACCTGCTCGCTAGTATTCAGCAGCAAGAGGGCTGCGTGGGGTTGCGCTTTTACATGGGGCTAGAGAAAAAGGATGAGAATGGCCAGAAAAAGGAAGAGCCTCAACTACTGGTCGTTGGCGTGGATAAAGACGGGTACGACATTATTCCGCGCCAAACCGCGGCCGGTGCCACGCTCTACGCCGATGGGATTGTGGGAGATGGCTCGCAGAAATGCCCGGTAGTATGTGACCCAACAAGCTCATTGGGTTAACGTAGCATGACTCCATTTCTGTCTTTTTTTGACCTTTTGATTCGGATAGGCAAAGGAGACAGTGTTATTCTGCTAGGTATTTTGTGGGGGTTCAATACGCAGCTGCCGGCGGCCCTGCGCCCGTTGCGCTGGTATATATTTTGGGATGCGCTGCTGTATGTACTAGGGGTGTATGGCAGCCGAATGCACCGCAACAATGTACCCACGTTTCATTTCTCAACGCTCTGCGACGTTACGTGCTTAGCACTTATTTACCTGCATCTTTCGCCCAAAAAGGATAAAAAGCTCCTGATCATCGGGTGGCTGTTATTTATAGTATCGGCTATTATCAGCGCGATCTGGACTGACGGCCTCGTGACGAATATTAATACGCTCAGTCGGTTTATCGGAAATTCATTTCTGGTGTTTATAGCCTTACGCCACATGATGAGTTTGGCTATTACCACCCCTACCCTGCGCCCGCTACACAACCCGGAAATTGTGCTCAGCAGTATGGTAGTCATTTATTATTCGTGCACCACCCTTGTGATTATAGCGCAGGATCTGCCGCGTTATGCCCTGCTGCCGCAGTTCAGTTTACTTAGTAAAATGTATACGCCTAGTCACACCTTTGCTACCCTGAGTTTGCTGCCGTATCCGTTTCTGCGCGCTATTCGGTTGGGCCTGCTGATTTACCTGATTAACTTGTTTCCGCTGGGTGTGCGCCCGAGGCGGGCGCTACCGCGCTGGCTGCGGTTTCGGGTGGGGTGGCGCCCCCCAACGGAACCTCCACAATATCGAATATTACCTGCCCATCTAGTCAGGTAAACCCTGTATCTTGGCCCCCTGATATAGCTATCTGCTGCCCGCCTCGCATCCATGCCCGACGCACTGCTTCCCTTAATCCTCGTGACGCCAATCCTGCTGCTGCTGGCGCTGGGTATCGTGGGCTTTGTGGTGCGCTACCAACGGCGTCTGATTCAGCAACAGCAGGAAATGCAGGCCATGCAGGAAGAGTCGCAGCAACAGGCACTGGAAGCGGCTTTGCTGGCTCAGGAAGATGAGCGCCGCCGCATTGCCGGCGACCTGCACGATGGCGTAGGCACCACGCTGGCTATTGTCAAGCTTCACCTCAACACGCTCAACCAGCCTGATCTAACCCAGGAAGCTACTATTCTGCTAGACCAGGCCATTAATGAAGTGCGCCGCATCTCGCGCAACCTGCTGCCCGCGGCCCTGCAGAAGTTTGGGCTTCCCTTCGCCCTAGAGGCGCTGGCCCGCACCATGCCGCCCGATGGCCCTACGCAGGTAGAAATAGAGCAGCACGGCACCCCACGCCGCCTAGAGCCCAAGCACGAGCTGATTGTGTACCGCGTGGTGCAGGAGCTGCTGGGCAACGGCCTGCGCCACGCCCACGCCGGCCACATCCGGATTGTGGTAGAATTCGGCTCCGACTCGCTGGCCCTGTGCTATTCTGATAACGGCGTCGGCTTCGACCCTACTCTTGCCGATCAACCTCCCTTGCCTGGCATCCGTACTGGCCTAGGGCTCACCAATTTGCGAAGCCGCGTGGCCGTACTGCGCGGTACGCTGCGCCACGAGTCTGCTCCCGGCCAGGGCACCCGCGTATGGGTAACCTTGCCCCTGCCCTACCTCGCTACCAATCAGCCCTCTAGTCTTTCCTTAGTATGAGCACACCTGCTATTCAACTGGCCGTAGTCGACGACCACATCTTATTTCGCAAAGGCTTACGGGCGCTCATCAGCGGCTTTCCGGGGATGGAAGTTGTGTTTGAGGCCGGCGACGGGCAGGAGCTGCTAGAGCGCCTTGACCAAGGCACGATTCCGCACGTGGTGCTGATGGACCTGCAAATGCCCGTACTCGATGGCCTCCAGACGGTGCGGCTGCTACGGGCCCAGTATCCGCAGGTGCGCACCATCATCATCTCTATGCACGATGAGCCTGAGCTGATTGACTCTTTACGGGCCGAAGGGGCGCACGGCTACCTGCTCAAAAACGCTAGCCCCGAGGAGGTGCTGAAGGCCATCCAGACGGTGATCAACATTGCCCCTAACACTGGCTCATCTACCCATTCTGCCCTTACCATTTCATTCTAACTTCCAGCCGGAATGGGCTGAGCTGACTAGTGTGCTGCCGGTTTTCACTGAAAAGGGCGCTTCATCCAGAAGCGCCCTTTTCGTTTGTTATGGTTTTGGCAGAGCGAGCCAAGCCGCTTACATCGGTTTGGCTGCCTTCAAGGCCTAGTAAAACAGGTACGTAGACGCTTGGCGTTCTGCGGGCAGCTTATTCCAGTTCTGTGGAAGGGTCCCAGAACAGGCGTTTGAATTCTACCACCTGGTCATCCTGCACCTGAATGCCTTCTGCTTCCAGCGCCTCTTGCATGGCCGTTGAGGAGGCATAGTGCAGCTTGCCGGTGAGCAACCCCAAGCGGTTGATGACCCGGTGCGCAGGCACGTACGCCTCGGCGGTGTGGGCGGCCATCATGGCCCAGCCTACCATGCGTGCGCCGTGCCTAGCCCCCAGATAATGCGCAATGGCCCCATACGTTGTGACCCGGCCCTGCGGCACTAGGCGCACCACTTCGTGTACTTCCTGAAAGAAATTACGCTGCTTTTCGGTGGGGTTGCGGGGTACAGACATGCAGCAGGGCGATACGGTTTAGAAGTCAGGAAGGGCTAGCGTTACAAAGCTACACGACGCAACGTATCGGCCGAAACAGCCCGGCCCGCTTTGCCGCCTTTGCCCTTGTTCTCGAGGTGCCTCGCGCAACCTCGCCCCGTTTTTTGTGTCTTACCCCCGCCTACAAGCCTCCTACCCCTCTTCTTAACCTAAACCCACTTGTACGCGTTGTGACTGTGGCACTTCCCACCCAGATGCTGCGTTAAACCAGGTTCCACTCCTTAGAGGTACATGCAAACCCAAGAACACATCGAACAAGACGTAACCGAAACCCGCTCTGGCAGTACCGGCCGCCGCATCATCTGGATGCTGGTAGCGTTAGCCATTGTAGGGGCGCTGGCGTTTATCAAAATAACGTACTTCCCCTCCCAGACGGCCGAAAAAGGCGGCGGTAAAGGGGGAGCTGGTGGTGGTAAAGGTGCCGCCGGAGGCGCTGGCCCTGGTGCCAAGGGCGGCGGACAAAAGCTACCGGTAGAGGTGTACGTAGTGAAAACCACCAACCTTGCCGATGAAGTAGCCGCTACGGGCTCTATTCTGGCGGAGGAGTCGGTAGTTATTAAAAGCGAAATTTCGGGCAAGATTACCAGCCTCAACATTAAGGAAGGCCAGCCGGTGCGCAAAGGGCAGCTGCTGCTGAGCATCAACGCCGACGAGATTCAGTCGAATCTGCGCAAGCAGGAGTACAACATCAAGTTGTTTCGGGACCAGGAGCGCCGCCAGAAAACCCTGCTCGATAAAGAATACATCAGCGCCCAGGAATACGAGCAGGCCAACAACCAGCTGCTCACGGCTCAGGCCGATTTGGCGACGCTACGTGCTTCGCTGGCCAAAGCATACGTGCGGGCACCTTTCGATGGCGTGCTGGGCCTGACTACCGCAACCGTGGGCACATACGTGAGCCCCGGCGCCGAAATCACGACTCTTTCGCGCGTGAAACCGGTTAAAATCGACTTCACAGTGCCCAGCCGTTTTGCGAACCTAGTGCGCACCGGCGACCCCATCACGATTACCGACGAAGCCTCCAACAAGAAGTACGAGGCCAAGGTGTACGCCCTCGACCCTCAGATTGACCCCGTGAGCCGCACCCAAACCGTGCGGGCCCGCTACGCCAACACCCAAAACGAACTGCGCCCCGGCGCCTTCGTGAAGGTAAACCTCCAGCTGGGCCAGACCTCCGAAGCCTTGCAGGTACCCACTGAAACCGTTATTCCGGAAGCTTCCGGCTATAGCGTATACACGGTGGAAAACGGCAAAATGGTACCCAAGAAGGTGAAGATTGGGGTGCGCTCCGACCGCCTGATTCAGATTACGGATGGCCTAGCCGTTGGCGACTCGGTTATCCGGACTGGTATTCTGCAGGTTAAACCCGGCGACGCCGTACGGGTCACTAAGTAACATTCCACGCAGTTGGCTGTGGTAATCTAAGCCTTGGCAAGCAGCGCCGGCTTATCCGCTTGGGCATTCATTGCCTTACCACTATCCAACCCTGCGAGATAATAGTACGAATATGAGCTTATCCTCCACCAGTATTAACCGGCCCGTGCTCGCCATTGTGATGAGCCTGGTCATCGTGATTTTCGGGGTGATTGGGTTTCGCTACCTCAGCGTGCGGGAGTACCCGAGCGTTGACCCGCCCATCATCACGGTATCAGCTTCCTATACCGGCGCCTCGGCCGATGTTATGCAGGGCCAGGTAACGGAACCGTTGGAAGAAGCCCTCAACGGCATCCAGGGCATCAAGAACCTGACCTCCAACAGCCGCGACGGCCGCACCCAGATTACCGTAGAGTTCGACCTCGACGCCGACCTAGAAACGGCCGCCAATGACGTGCGCGACAAGGTATCGGGGGCACAGGGCCGCCTGCCGCGTGATATCGACCCGCCGGTAGTGAGTAAGGCCAACGCCGACTCGCAGCCCATTGTGATGACCTACATGAGCAGCAACAAGCGCACCTTGCTCGAGCTGACGGACTTTGCCAACAATACGCTAAAGGAGCGCCTCCAAACTATTCCCGGCGTTTCCGAAATCCGGGTGTATGGCGAGCGGAAGTACTCCATGCGCCTGTGGCTTGACCCGGTGAAGTTGTCAGCCCTAGGCGTATCGCCGGTGGATGTGCAGGCCGCCCTTACCCGCGAAAACGTGGAGCTGCCTAGCGGCGCGGTACAGGGCGAAGCCACCCAACTGACCTTGCGCACCATGGGTCGGCTTTCTACCGTCGAGGATTTCAACAACCTGATTATTCGCAAAGACGAAGCCTCCCTAGTACGCCTTTCTGACATTGGCTACGCGGAACTCTACCCCGAAAACGACCAAACCATCTTCAAGGTAAATGGCGTGCCGATGGTGGGTTTGGCCGTAATTCCGCAGCCTGGCTCCAACCAGATTGACATTGCCGATGAGTTTAACAAGCGCATTGAGCTGTATGGCAAAGATTTGCCTAAGGACCTGGTCCTAAAGCCGGGCTTCGATAACTCGGTGTTCATTCGCAAGTCTATCACGGAAGTAGAGCACACCATCATCGAGGCTTTCGTGCTGGTAGTAATCATCATCTTCCTGTTCCTGCGCGACTGGCGTTCTACTATCATTCCGGTGGTAGCCATTCCGGTGTCGTTGGTGGGTATCTTCTTCGTGATGTACCTGATGAACTTCTCCATCAACGTACTCACGCTCCTGGCCATTGTGCTGGCCATTGGTCTGGTAGTAGATGACGCCATTGTGGTGCTGGAGAACATCTACTCGCGAATTGAGGAAGGCGAAGACCCCAAAACGGCTGCCATCAAAGGCTCTGAGGAGATTCTGATGGCCGTAATCAGTACCACGGTGGTACTGGCGGCGGTGTTCCTACCCGTAGTATTCCTGACGGGTATCACGGGGCGCCTGTTCCGCGAGTTTGGCATTGTGGTAGCCGGTTCGGTACTCATTTCGGCCTTCGTCTCGTTGACCTTAACGCCCATGATGTGCTCAGTGCTACTGAAGCGCGAGGAAAAGCACAACTGGTTTTACCGCAAAACCGAGCCCTTCTTCGTGAAGATGATTGGCGGCTACCAGGACAGCCTGCAAACCTTCCTGCGCAACCGCTGGCTGGCCTGGCTGGTGGTAGTAGGCACCGGCGTGGGCATCTGGTATTTCATGAAAGTGATTCCCTCTGAGCTAGCCCCCGTTGAGGACCGAAGCCGCGTGAACGTGAATGCTACCGGCCCGGAAGGTGCCTCATTTGAGTTTATGGATAAGTACATGACCCAGCTCACGCAGCTGGCTATGGACTCGACGGGCCAGCGAAACCTGAGCAGTGTATTTGCCGTGACCTCGCCGGGTTTTGGCGGAGGCTCTAACTCCGGTATTGCACGGGTGCTGCTGCTTGACGCCGACGAACGGGAAGTAGGCCAGCAGCAGATTTCCGACAAGCTCAGTGCAGGGGTGAAGCGCCTACCGGCGGCCCGCACCTCGGTTTCGCAAGACCAGAGTATTGGTGGCGGTGGCGGTGGCTTGCCGGTGCAGTTCGTAATCCAGACCCAGGACTTTGATAAGCTCCGCACTGCGGTACCGAAGTTTTTGGATGCTGCCCGCCAAGACCCCACGTTCCAGTTCGTGGACGTAAACCTGAAATTCAACAAGCCCGAGCTGCGCGTAAACATCGACCGCGAAAAGGCGCAAAGCCTAGGCGTGTCGGTGCAGAGCATCAGCCAGACCTTGCAGTCGGGCCTGAGCGGGCAGCGCTACGGCTACTTTATCCGGGAAGGCAAGCAGTACCAGATTATTGGGCAGGTAGCACGCGAAGACCGCAGCCAGCCCCTAGATGTACGCCTGCTTTCGGTGAAAAACGCCAACGGCGAGCTGATTCAGCTAGATAACGTAATCCGGCTGGAGGAAAGCAGCACCCCGCCGCAGCTCTACCGCTTCAACCGCTACAACTCGGCCACCTTCTCGGCCTCGCTAGCCCCCGGCCGTACCCTCGGCGACGGTATTGCCGCCATGCAGGCCATTGCCGACAAAAACCTCGACGATACCTTCTCGACAGAGCTGGCCGGCGCCTCCCGCGACTTCCAGGAAAGCTCCTCGTCGTTGGTGTTTGCGTTCGGTTTGGCCCTAGTACTTATTTATCTGGTGCTGGCGGCTCAGTTTGAAAGCTTCCGCGACCCGGTTATCATCATGGTGACGGTACCGCTGGCGCTTTCTGGCGCGTTGCTAAGCCTATGGTACTTCAACCAGACGCTTAACCTGTTCTCTCAGATTGGCATTATCATGCTGGTAGGGCTAGTAACTAAGAACGGTATCTTGATTGTGGAATTTGCCAACCAACAGGTGGAGAACGGCAAAGATTACATGACCGGCCTGATTGAAGGCGCCACGGCTCGCTTCCGCCCGATTCTGATGACGTCGTTGTGCGCCATTCTGGGTATTCTGCCAATTGCGGTGGCGTCGGGTGCGGGTGCCCTGAGCCGCCGGGCCATGGGTATTGGGGTAGTAGGCGGTTTGTTTTTTGCCACGGCACTTACCTTATACGTGGTGCCCGTGATGTACTCGTATTTCGCCACGGCTAAAAAGCATAAGCACAAGCAGCCGGAAGCCGAAGAAAAAGCCGTAGCAGCGTAATTTTGATGTATTCCTCTTGTTCGCCGCGCTCCTTTCAGCCCTTGATTACCTCCATGCGCCGTCCCCTCGTTTTAGCGTTTCTGTTAGCTGCCTCTCCCCTGGCCGTGCTGGCGCAGCAGCCAGTACTGCCTTCTGGTAAGCCGACAACTACACCGCAGAGCAAGCCCCAAACAGAAAAGCCCGAAACTGTAAATTCGGCACCCTTCCTGACGCTGGCCGATGCTATCCGGATTGGAGTTGAAAACAACTATGACATTCGCCTTTCCAGGCAGGATGTGCGCATTGCCGAGAACAACGTAACCCGCGGCAATGCCGGGCAGCTGCCCACCGTAAATGGCAACCTTACCCGTACCTTCAACCGCAACAATGTGCGGCAGGAGTCATCGAGCCGGCCCGAGCCTAGCATTGCTAACAATGCCAAGTCGAACCTGCTAAACACCAACGTAACCGCCACCTGGACCATTTTTGATGGCTTTGGGATGTTCATTGCCTACGACCGCCTCAAGGCCCTGGAGCAAAGCCAGCGGCAGCTTACGCGCGCTACGGTAGAGGAAACGGTAGCCAGCATCACCGACGCGTATTTTGTAGTGGTCCGGGAATCGGGCAAAATCAACTCCATTGAGGAAGCCCTGAAAATTGGGCAGGCCCGCATTGACTTAACCCAGGCCCGGGTAGATGTAGGAGTGAGTGCCAAGGTAGAGGTGCTCACGGCCCGCGTGGACTACAACGCCGACCGCTCGGTGCTCATTCAGCAGCAGGAAGCGCTGAAAACGGCTAAAATCAACCTCAACAACCTGCTGGGTCGCAACCCCAACCTCGATTTTCAGCCCCAAGACTCGATTGTGGTAGCGCAGGACCTGGAGCGGGAAGCGGTGCTGCAGGCGGTGCGCCAAAACAACCCGCGGTTGCAGCAGGCCCGCACTAACATTGAAGTGGCCGACTATGACCGCCGTTTGGTTCGAGCGTCGCGATTTCCGCAAATCGGGCTTACCTCCGGGTATGGCCTGAACCGCAACATCAACGGCGCCGCCTTCTTCGGTACGCAGCTGGTAACCAACACGGGCCGCACGTATGGCCTCAACTATGGGGTAGTAGCCACGGTGCCCATCTTCGATGGGTTTAACCGCAACCGCCTGGAGCAGAATGCGCGCATTGCCGGCGACCAAAGTCGCCTCCAACTCGAGCAAACGCAACTCCAGCTTGATGCCGAGGCCGAACAGGCATACGCCCAATACCAGAACCGTCTGCAACTACTGGAGCTAGAAGAATCGAACATATTGCTAGCCCGCGAAAACGTAGCCATTGCCCTGGAGCGCTACCGCCTTGGGCTCCTGACGCCCCTAGCGTTGCGGGAAGCCCAGCGCAGTCAGCTCGACGCCGAAGTGCGCCTGCTTGATATCCGGTATCAGGCCAAACAGGCTGAGATTGTACTGCGCCGCCTGAGCAGCGGGCTGGTGCGCGAGAATACCACCCAGCCGTAACCTATCAAGCCGATTTTACTAGCCTCGTGTTTTGTGGCAACCGGTTGACTTACCACCCAAAGCTGCCCTATCCATCTGGATGGGGCAGCTTTTTTGGTTTTAGGTATTGCTTCAGATACAATGGAAAGCGGTTCAAACAGAAAGCACGACTGTAGAGATAAAAGCTAGCAGTGCGGTGAAGAGTGCCAGTAGTTTTGAGTCACAAACACGCTCTGTTTTCACGCACTACTTGCTCTTCATGTCTGCTCTCGTACTCCGCTTTTCGTTGCTGTTGTTCGTGTTGTCGTTTTGCTTGCCCATTGACTCGTCGGCGGCGTTGCCTAGCTTGGGCCACAAGCTACCTTTTGTGCGGGCCAAGGTAAAAGGAAAGGCATACGTGCATCGGCCAAACTATCGCCGCTTTCGGGCGTACCGCTCGTACTAGGTCACTTCTCATTACAAAGGCGCATAGCTTACGCTGGAGCCCCACTGGGGCTCTTTGCACTTTCGCTATTACTTAGGCAGTTGCTTGGCTCGTAACTGGTCCAGGGCCTCTAGGGTTTTACGGCGCTCATCAGCTTCCTTCTCTTCCTTGGCAGCTGGCTCCGTAGTTGGCGAGTTGAAGAAGGCTAGTATGTGCTGTTGCTGCGGGGCAGTCAGCTTCTCAAACTTAGTATCGGCCAGCTTGCGGAGCCATTCACCGTACGTTTCGTCGGTTAGCGCATACTCTCCCAGCTTGGTTGGTTTGCCCGTATCAAAATCGGTATTGGCTAAGGCAGGGGCTAGGGCTAAGGTATCACGGGGTTCCTTCTCCAGCAGCGTGCAGTAGCTGCGCATCACGCCTTTAAAGCTGGCTTTAAACAGCTCTTGGGCTTCCGGAGTGGGAATTTTGAAGGCAAACGGCTTGAGTGGCCCAATTTTGGGCAGCACCCGCACGAAGTACGATAGAATGCGGGCGCCCGTGCCCGGATGTTCGTAATCGGAGCCGTAGCGCTTGCGGTACTGCCGCTCACTTTCCTTGTACACGTACTCGCGGCGGCGAGCCTGGGGGCTTAGCTTGCGGATATCATTTTTTTGCGACTGCCACGCGGCCCGACTGGCAATCGGAATCAGGCTGCGCACAGCAAAGCGAAAGGAAGCCACGGCCAGATCCACGTTCAGCACCACCTGCCCCAGCTCCAGACCATACGTTTTCAGAAAGGCGCGCTCTAGCACGGGCTTGCTTACCTGAAAGCCAATGTAGCGCTGATAATCGGCGGAACGGTAGCGGCCGGCGGCCACCTGCACCACATCAAAGGCAAACTCCAGCTGCGTGTGCTGCACCGGCGCTTCCTCATACGTGATGGAGTTGCCAAACTTGGCTTTCAGCTCTGGATATACCGAGGGCATGGCTTTGTTGGTGCCCGCCGGATGACCGTTCACGTCGGCGGCATAGTGCGCCAACGCCCCGAGGGCAAAGGCATACTCGTTTCGGTTGTGGGCCTCATCTAGCAGATTGCGCACGAAGTCGCCGCTGCGCACATAGTGCGTCAGGTTGGTGAACAGCACCGAGCCAAAGGGATAGTAGCCCATGTCTTGCAGAATAGAGCCCCCGTAGGCATAGCTTTTGGCTTCCTTCTGTGCTTCATCGGTGGCGCCGGGGTAGCGGCTTTGCAGCAGCGGCACCAAACACCGCTCCCACGTCGAATCAATGTTCGCTTGGTGAGTGAGCACGGAATAGGCCTTGGCCGGACGCGCAGTGAACCCCAGCAGGACTACCAGGCTCAGAAGAAATTTCAGCATACTTACAATGGGCTGATTGAGCGCACTAGCTCAACCACAAGCCCTGACAGTACGGCCGCATCCGTACCGTGGTTGTAGCTACATAGATGAATTAATTTCAGCCAGATAATGCAGCGGCGCGAAGCCCAAGGCAGCGGGTACCGCTAGGGTCGTTTTGGCCAGCAACCACCTGATGGAGAGGCGGATTTTTCGGAGAGCCTAAATTCATACCGATTCCAAATTTGCCGGTAAAAGCAGTTTTTACAAGCAACTCCTTTTTGGAGGAGTTACTTTTGCCACAATGAAACAGGTCGTGGCCTTCTTTCTGGGGATGCTGATGTTGGGTAGCGGCCTGGTGCCGCAAAACGACCTCTCGGAGCTGGGCAAACTGCCTGAGCTGGCTCGCCACTACCGCTACCACCGCACCCTGGCCGAAGGGCACCTCTCGCCGCTGGCGTTTCTGTTGCTGCACTACGGCCCCCACGGCGCCGACCACCGCCGCCACCCCTACTCCTCCCGCGACGCCCAGGACCACCAGAAACTCCCGCTGGAGCAGCACCACCACGATTGCGTGATGGTGAGCTTCGTGCTGCCCGCCAGCCCCCTGCGGCTGGCCGCGCCGGCCATGGGGTGGCCCGCCGCCGACTACCGCGTGGCCTCGGGCCCGCTGTACGCGTTCAGCATGGCGCGGCCCCTGCTGGAGCCCCCGCGAGCCTAGTCTGCTAGCCGCCCCCAGGCGAAGCGTGTCTGCGCGCCTGGCCCCGTTGCTCCCACGCAACCCCCTTTTCTTTCTGCTGATTTGCCTCCGGCTACCCGTCTGAACGCTTGTTTGTTGCGGCGGTTGGCTGTTGCTGGTTGCCTTGCCGTTACGGCGCGGGCGGCGCAGCGCCATGCAGGGTTTTACTACCCCTGCCGGCGGCCGCAACCCCTTCTTCTATGCTTTCCCGCATTATTAGGGCTAGTATCCACAACAAGCTGTTTGTGGTGCTCATGCTCCTGGCCTTGGTGAGCTGGGGCGGCTATTCGGCCGTTCACCTCCCCCTCGATGCCATTCCCGATGTCACCAACAACCAGGTTCAGGTAATCACCCAGTCGCCGGCGCTGGCGGCCCAAGAGGTGGAGCAGCTGCTTACTATTCCGCTGGAGCTAAGCCTGCGCACCATTCCGGGCGTTACGGAAATCCGCTCTACGTCGCGCTTTGGCCTTTCAGTCGTCACGGTTGTGTTCAATGATGACGTGAGCACTCTGGAAACCCGCCAGCTGGTGGCCGAGAAGCTGCGCACTGCCGAGGCCGAGCTGGGCGCAGGCATGGGGCGCCCCGAAATGGCGCCTATCACAACCGGCCTCGGCGAAATCTACCAGTATAGCATCGGCATTAAGCCTGGCTTCGAGCAAAAGTTTTCCCTCTCTAAGCTGCGCGAGGTGCAGGACTGGGTAGTAAAGCGGCAGTTAGCCGGCGTGCCGGGGGTAGTAGATGTGAGCAGCTTTGGAGGGTACGTGCGCCAATACGAGGTGAGCGTCAGCCCCGAGCGCCTCAACGCCAGCGGCGTTACGATGGGTGAGTTGTACCGCGCCCTCGAAGCCGGCAATGCCAACACGGGCGGCTCGTACCTGGAACGCGGCCGCAACGCCTACTTTATCCGGGGCGAAGGCCGGGCAGCCTCGTTGCAAGATGTAGGCAGCATGGTGATTAAGCAGGTAAACAATGTGCCACTACTGGTGCGCGATGTAGCCGACGTGCGCTTCGGGCACTCCATGCGCTACGGCGCCATGACCTTCGATGGCAAGGGCGAAACCGTAGGCGGCATCGTGCTGATGCTGAAGGGTGCCTCCTCGGAGCAAACCATCAAGGGCGTGAAGGCGCGAGTAGAGGAAATCAACAAACTGCTCCCCGAGGGCCTATATGTGCGCCCCTTCCTCGACCGCACCAAGCTAGTAGACACGGCCATTCACACCGTAGCCAAAAACCTGATTGAGGGCGGCATTATTGTGATGGTGGTGCTACTGCTGCTGCTCGGCAACTGGCGCGCCGGGTTGGTAGTTGCCTCCATGATTCCGCTGTGCATGCTGTTTGCGCTGGGCCTGATGCGCACATTTGGCGTTTCGGCCAACCTCATGAGCTTGGGCGCGCTGGATTTCGGACTGATCGTGGACGGCGCCGTGATTATTGTGGAAGCCATGATTTTCCACCTCGTGCACTTCCGCGCCAAAGCGGAGCACGAAACCATGGACCAAGTAGCCGAAACCGCCGCTACCCGCATGATGCGCTCAGCCTTGTTCGGGCAGCTCATCATTCTGATTGTATATCTGCCCATTCTGGCCCTTACTGGCATTGAGGGCAAGATGTTCCGGCCCATGGCCCTTACCGTGAGCTTTGCCATCATCGGGGCCATGCTCTTGTGCCTCACGTATGTGCCGGCCGTATCGGCGTGGGCCCTGCGCAAGGACATCAAGGAGGAAGGCACCTTCGCCGACCGCATCATGAAATTTCTGTACCGCGGCTACCGGCCCATTATTCATGGCGCGCTGCGCCTGCGGGGGTTGGTGGCCGGGGCGGCCCTAGGGTTGCTTGTGCTGGCGGGAATAGTGTTTGCACGCATGGGCGGCGAGTTTATTCCGCAGCTCGATGAAGGCGACTTTGCCGTGTACGTGGGGTTGCCGCCCGGCTCGTCGTTAGCCCAAAGCATTGCTACCAGCACACAGGTGCAGAAAATCCTGCTGAATACGTTTCCGGAAGTAGAGCAGGTAGTCAGCAAGATTGGCACCTCGGAAATCCCCACTGACCCCATGTCGCTGGAAGACTCCGACCAGATTGTGGTGCTCAAGCCCCAGAAGGAATGGACCTCGGCGGCCACCCGTGAGGAGCTGGCCGGCAAGATGAGCGAAGCCCTGGCTGGCGTGCCCGGCGTGAGCCTGGAGTTTCAGCAGCCTATTCAGATGCGGTTTAACGAGCTGATTTCCGGGGTAAAGTCTGATATCAGCATCAAGATTTACGGCGACGACCTAGGGCTGCTGTTCGAGAAAGCCAACGAAGCGGCCGCCCTCATTCGTCCGTTGGCTGGCGTTGGCGACCTGAAGGTGGAGCAGATTGCCGCCCTGCCGCAGTTGCGCGTAACCTACAACCGCAGCAAGCTGGCGCAGTACGGCCTTCAGGTTTCGGAGCTGAACACGCTGCTGCGCGCCTCCTTTGCGGGCGACATAGCGGGCCAGGTATACGAGGGCGAGCGACGCTTTGACCTGGTGGTGCGCCTCGACAGCACCAACCGCCGCGGCATTCAGGATTTGCGTGCGCTTTACGTTGATCTGCCCAACGGGGAGAAAGTCCCCCTGGAAGAGGTTGCTGCCGTTGATTTCCGCAATGCGCCCATTCAGGTATCGCGCGATGATGCCCGGCGCCGCATCAATATTGGCGTAAACGTGCGCAACCGCGACGTGGAGAGCTTGGTGCAGGACATTCAGCAGCAACTCACCGCTGGCCTCAAACTGCCCGAAGGCTACTCCCTAAAATACGGCGGGCAGTTTGAGAATCTGCAAAAGGCGAAGTCGCGGCTGGCAGTGGCCGTGCCGGTGGCGCTGCTCCTGATTTTCGTGCTGCTGTATCTTTCGTTTCACTCTGTAAAGCAGGCCCTGCTCATTTTTACGGGTATTCCGCTGGCGGCCATTGGAGGCATTATGGGGTTGTGGCTGCGCGGTATGCCCTTCAGCATTTCGGCGGGAGTAGGCTTTATTGCCTTGTTTGGGGTAGCAGTACTGAACGGTATTGTACTGGTAGCCAGCATTAATGAACTGGCGCTGGTGGGTATTGACTCGGTGCGGGAACGAGTGGTGAGGGCTACAGCAGAGCGGTTCCGGCCGGTGCTGCTCACGGCGGCCGTGGCCTCCTTGGGGTTCCTGCCCATGGCCCTAAGCAACTCAGGCGGCGCCGAGGTGCAGAAGCCGCTGGCTACGGTGGTTATTGGGGGCCTGATTTCGGCTACCCTGCTTACCCTAGTGGTGCTGCCCGTGCTTTACACCTTCTTTACCAAAGACGGTGAGCCCAGCCCCACTGAATCCACACCCGAAACCCTGGCCGATGCCCGGGAGAATCATGAGCTATAACCCTTTCTTAGCCCTTTGGCCCGCGCAAACCGAGCCTCGGTTGCTGCTACTGCATATGTTGAAATACCTTTTTTTCCTGCTGCTGTTGTTGCCCGACCTCGCCGGGGCCCAGACGACGCCCCGCACGCTGCCGTCCCCAGCGGCGCCTGCTCCTGCTCTTGCTCCGGCAGATGGGCCGCTCACGCTGGAACAGGCCGTGCAAACGGGGCTGCGCCAGAGCTTGCTGGTGCAAGGCGGCGCGCTGGAGGTAGAGCGCCAACGTGCCCTCGCGCGAACCGGCTACGATGTACCTCGCACCGTGGTCGATTTTCAGGTGGGCCAGATTTCAGGGCCCTTGCGCGACCAGAGCCTGAACATTGTGCAGCAAACAGCCCTGCCCGGCGTGTACGGGGCCCAGCGCCGCCTGCTGGAAGGCCAGGTCCTAACGGCGGAGCAGCGCGTGCGCGCCCAGCGCCGGGAGCTTACCCGCACCATCCGGAGCACCTATTATGAGTTGCTGCTGAGCTACCGCCGTGCCGCCCTGCTTCGGCGCCAAGACAGCCTATACCGCCGTGCTGCCCGTGCTGCCAAAATTCGGTACCAGACGGGCGAAACCAACCGTCTGGAGCAGGTGTCGGCGGAGGCGCGCATGCGGGAACTACAAAACCGGCTGGCCATTGTCATCACCGACCGGCAAGTGCAGCAGCAGCGGTTGGGCGTACTCTTGAACCTAGGCCGCCCCGCCACCATTGATACCACAGCCGCCGCCGTTGCCCCCCTCCTGCCCGCCGATACGGCTAGCCTCACATCGGCCTCTAACCCCACCCTGGCCCTGCTGGAGCAGGAAGTGGAAACCAGCCGCCGCCAAACGCGCGTGGAGCAGTTGCGCCGCCTGCCTGATGTGCGCCTGGGCTATTTCAACCAGACCATCAACAAGGAAAACGGCTTTCATGTGGCCCAGGCCGGGGTAGCAGTGCCGCTGCTGGGTGGAGTGCAGAAAGGCCGCATCCAGGCGGCCCGGCTGGGCGAGCAGGCGGCTGCATCTCAGCTACGCTACGCAGCCACCCAGCTAAGCGGCGAGCTAGCCGGCCTGCGCCAACAACTCAGCCGGGCCCAGGCCTCGCTTGCGTACTATGAGCAGAGCGCCTTACCGCAGGCGCGCCTTATTCTGGACACCGCTGAAAAAAGCTTCCGGGCCGGCGACGTGGAATATGTAGAATACGTGGTGAACACGGAGCCGGCTTGGCAAATACGCGCGGCGTACCTCGACCAAATCCGGCAATACAACGAGCTGGTACTGCAACTTCAGGCCCTCACCGGCCCCGATTCTCAATAGCCTTCTGCAGCGGCGCAGTTTACTAGGTGCTTTTCCTCTTCAAACCGCTCCTGCTCTGCCCAACCTCTTCCTCATGAAATCGACCTTTCTTCTGCTGGCTGCGGCTCTTGTGCTGGCCTCCTGCGGCACGGATAAAACCACCCAAACCGAAGCGGCAGCACGGCCTACTACCCCTGCTCCGGTCCCAAACCCTAACCAGCTAAGCGTAAGCCCCGCCCTGGCCAAAGCAGCCGGGCTGGAAACGGGCCCCTTCACCTGGAAAAACATGACTTCAGATGTGCAGGCCAACGGCAGCATTGATGTACCGCCCCAAAACCATGCGTCGGTGTCGGCGGTGATGGGCGGCTACGTGCAGAGCGTGGCGGTACTACCGGGCCAGCAGGTGGCGCGTGGCGGTGTGGTAGCCGTATTGCGCCACCCCGATTATCTGAAGCTCCAGCAAGAATACCTCCAAAGCAAAGCCCGCGTAGCCTTTCTGCAGAAGGAGCTGCAGCGCCAGCAAACCCTCGATGCCGAAGACGTAGGGGCCAAACGCAAGCTGCAGCAGGCACAAAGCGACTATGCCTCGGAGCAGGCACTGCTGCGCTCTACGGCCGGACAGCTGCGCATGCTGGGCATTTCTATGGCCCGCCTCGATAAAGGCGAAATATCCGCTACGGTACCACTTGTCTCGCCCATCAAGGGCTACGTTAAAACCGTGAGCATGAACCCCGGCCAGTTCGTGAATCCGCAGGATGTGCTGGTGGAAATCGTGGACCGCTCCGACCTGCACCTGGAGCTGAAGGTATTTGAGCGCGACATTGCCCGTGTGAAAGTTGGGCAGCACATCCTGTTCAAGATACCCAGCCGCGGCTCCAATGAGGACATGGGCGCTAGGGTGTTTCTGGTAGGAAAGGCCTTTAATGAAGATGCCCGGACCGTGAGCGTGCACGCCCACCTGGAGCCGGAGCGAGACGATGTGCTACCCGGCCAGTATGTATCGGCCCACATCCAGACGGCGGGCGCCCGCCAGCGTACTCTGCCCGAGGAAGCCATTGTGCAGGCGGGTGAGTTCAGCTACATCTTCGCCCAAACGGCGCCCAACGTGTACCACCGCTACCGCGTGAAAACGGGAGCCGCCGAAAACGGTGATGTGGTGGTGAATGTACTAGACCCCATTCCGGACACAACCCACCTGGTTCGCCGCGGCGCCTATTTCCTGGATGCCGAACTGAAAAAAGGACAGGACACCGAAGAATAGCGACCAACCGGTTTAGCCGATTTTACTAGGTAGCCTCCGCTTCTAAACGCAAAAAGCCCGCTTTGCTCCTGAGCAAGACGGGCTTTTTGATGGTTTACGAGGGTTGGTTATTCGCCGAGGCGCTGGCGCAGCTCCTGCACTTCGCGCTCCAGATCAAGCGTCCGGAACATTACTTTCGCTTCCAAATCAGCGTAGGCGCGCTCCAGCTGGTCCTGCAGTTGCTTCTGCTCGGTTACATCGGTATTGGTGCCGCACCAGCGTACTATTCGGCCATCATCGTCGCGGACGGGCAGCGCGCGGCTCAAAAACCAGCGGTACTCCCCATCGTGGCGGCGCAGCGGAAAGGTGTCTTCCCATTTCTCGCCAACAGCAATGGCTTGCTTGAAGCCAGCCGTGACAGCCTCTACAAAATCTGGGTGGTGTACTTTCTGCCAGCCCCAACCCAGCATTTCATCCAGGGTAGTGCCCGTAAACCGAAACCACCGGTCGTTGTACCACACAATGCTGCCGGTTTCATCGGCCATCCAGGCTAGCTGCGGAATGGCATTGGCTAGGCTGGTGAAGTCCTGCTCCCGCTTGCGCAGAGCCAGCTGCTGCATTTTCTGGTCGTGGATGTCGGTGCAGGTACCAAACCATTTCACAATCTGGCCGGCCTCATCACGCACGGGCACCGCCTGTCCCAAAAACCACCGATAGTCGTTGCTCTGCGATTTAAAGCGGTATTCAATTTCGTAGAACTCGCCGGTAGCCAATGAGTGGCCCCACACCTGACGGGCCCGCTCCCGGTCATCGGGGTGGAGCAGGTTGTTCCACATATCGGGGCCCACGCTGTCGGCCAGGGTGTAGCCCGTGAAGTTGGTCCAGCGCTGATTGAAGTACGTATGAAACCCCTGCGGATCGGTAGTCCAGACAAGCTGGGGAATCAGCTCCGCCAAGAGGCTAAAATCCTCAGCCGAACCAATGCCGGCTGCCGTTCCGTCGCGCAGCTTCTCTACATCCACGATGCTGGAAATCCATTGCTGCACTGAGCCTTGCTCATCTACCTGAGGGTAGCCATTGCTACGCACCCAGCGGTACTGGCCATCGTGGTGGCGCAACCGAAACTCTAGTTGGTACTCTTGTCCGCTGCTCAGTGCCGCTTGCCACTGCCCAATAATGCGGGCCTGATCGTCGGGGTGAATCAGTGAAGCCCACTGTTCAACTACCTGAGTGAACGAAAGGCCCGTGTACTGAAGAAGCTGCGGGCTGGCGTACGCTATTTGTCCGGCGGCATCCGTAGTGGCCAGAAGTACGGAAGTAGCCACGGAAGGGCTTATAGGAGCTGCTGAAGCGGCAGACAAGGAAGCAAGGTTATCAGAATCGGCTAAAGCCATATGAAGCAAACCGTTTGGCGTTTAGAAACAGACTAGGGTCGGGTAAGCTGCATTTCCATGCCCGACTGAAAATAGAGGTTGAGCTGGCTGATTATCCCGTCGCGGGAGCGGCGCAGGCGCGTTACCAGGGCTCGGGTTTGCTCTTTTTCCAGATTCAGCTCCAGGTACGGCCGGTTCAGCAAGGTATCGCGCTGCACCAGCCAGCGGCCCGAGTCTTTTTGTCCGGGGGCCAGCACATCTACCCGACCGGGCTGCAGCTGAAACCGCTCGGCCTGAGCCAGCGCCGTATGCGGATCAGTCCGGTTCAGAATGCGGTCAGCTACCCGCCAGTCGCCCGTCAGAAACTCATCGGGCAATTGTTGCAGGTTGATATCGTAAAGCAATTCAGACATAGAGGGGCAAAATCACAACAGGCATACCAGCTACTACCTATACTATACAGCGGAAGCAGTAGTCTGGCGAACCCTCACTACCCTTAAGCTGAGCAGTAAGTTCCCATAACTGGGCCTAAAAAACAAAACCGCCTGACTGTTAAGTCAGACGGTTTGCTGTTGGATACCGCGCGGTTCGCAGAGGAGGAGGGATTCGAACCCCCGGAGGTTTAACCCTCAACGGTTTTCAAGACCGCCGCAATCGACCACTCTGCCACTCCTCTAGAAAGTAAGCTGGATGCGTCCTTGCGGTATTCAACAATAATACGGCTTCTTCTCGATTTGAAAAAGCTTTTTGCAGAGAGGGGGGGATTCGAACCCCCGATACCCTTGCAGGTATAACGGATTTCGAATCCGTCGCATTCGACCACTCTGCCACCTCTCTGTAAGGCCCAACTGAGTGGTTTGGGATGGCAAAAGTAGCCAGCAAATATTAAGGTGCAATAAGGCGGCAGTTTTTTTCTTTCACTTTTTGGCTTAGCCGCTCATTCTCAAATCACTAATTATACCGTGTGGCGGGCGGCCAGCTCCGGCCGCTTCAGGCGCCCGGTCACGGCATCAATGCTGACGTTGACTTCAAAGCCGAGAATCAGGGTCATGCACACAAAATCAAGCCACACCATAAAGCCCACCAGCGTGCCGATGGAGCCATAAAAGTGGTTGTAGCTGTCAAAAATCTTGATGTAGAGAATAAACAGAAACGACACCAGGAAAATAAGCAACGTAGCTACCACCGAGCCGGCGGAAAGGAAAGGCCATTTATCGTGTATGGGAGGCACATAGTAATACACGAGGCAGGTAGCGAGCAGGAACAGGCCTACCACCGAGCCATAGCGCAGCAGCGTGATAAGCTGATCGGTAAGATGCTCGGGCACAATTTCGTGGAATACCAGCGCATCAATAATGTAGGTTCCGAAGAAGATGCCCACCACCGCAAACAGCAACACCGCCGACAATACCACTGTAAGCAGGGTAGCAATGACGCGCTTCCGGACGTAGGTGCGCTTTTTAAACGAGGGGTACTTTTTCTCAAAGGCATCGAGCAGGGCCATGATGCCGTTGGAGCTGAGGACTAGGGCCGTAGCGAAACCAAACGACAGCAGCCCGCCGTGCTGAATGTTCAAGATATCCTCAATAGTGCCGGAAACGGCCACGTACATTTCCTTCGGCATCAGATCCGACAGGAACTGCAGAATGTCCACGTTCAGGTTGGGAACGGGGATGTAGGGAATCAGCGTGAACAGAAAGATGATGGTGGGAAATATGGCGATGGTAAAGTTGAACGCCATATAGCTGGCACGCTTGGCCACCCCATCAAGCTTTATTTCTTGTAGGAGCCGATCCACTACATCATATACCGAGGCCTTTCCGCCATGAAAGCGCAGCTGCTTCAAGAACACGATGAACTGCCGGTAAGACCGGCGGCGGCGTACATCGGGCAAGTGGTAGCGACGAACGGGAAGACGCATGGATATGGGTTACGAGTACACAAGCACCTAGTAGTACTGCTCACGAAACAGCAACGGCGCTGGTAGCATTCCTAGGTGCTCATTTTTTCAGGAACGCTGCCGGGGCTGGCGCATCGGAGGGTGTTTTGGGTGGCGTGAGTGGGCCGGCTGTTTCATCGTCGGTGAAGTACGGCGCCAGCTTGGCCTGAATATCCTGTGGCACGGGCACGGGCCGACCGGTGGCCATACTCACGAACACCATCAGGGTATGGCCTTCAGTGAGCAGCTCTTGGGCCTCGTTGTAGATTTCGTACTCAAATAACACACGGGAGCCTTCGGCGGGTTGCTTTAGCAGCAAGCGTACGGTCAGCAGGTCGTCGTAGCGGGCGGGGCGTCGGAACCGGGTCCGGATTTCTCCTACGGGCATCCCTACCCCATCGGCTTCCAGGTCTTTGTAGCTGATGCCCAGTTGCCGGAAGGCCTCGGTGCGGCACACTTCAAAATAGGCCGCGTAGTTGCCATGGTACACGTAGCCCATTTGGTCCGTTTCGGCGTAGCGTACCCGGATGTGGGTGTCAGAAGAATACATCGGTCTATTCGGTTAAGTCAGGTGTTATTTGATAAAGCTCCAGAAAATCAAGTAGGATATGACCATGTATTCTAATTGTAGGCACATCAATAACTATCACCAAAAAGGCATCTGCATTATCAGTCGCGACAAGCACATGTAGAAACTTACCATCGGGGTGCTGGTACACATATGGCACCAAACCATCTGATAGAGTATGTCCTTTCAAGTCAATAATGGATACTGACTCGACATATGGCCAGATATCCAGGATTGGTTCTGCCGTGTCCGTAACATCTAGCATCGGTGCTTGAAGAGTCATTTGATACTCTTCATGAATCAGCTTATTCAGCTTTATCATCACACCAAATTTACTTCATAATGCCAGCGCGGCTGAGGGCGGCCTGGTAGCGGCGGGCATTCACAAGGTGCTCCTGCTCATTGCGGGCAAAGGCGTGGTAACCGCTAAAATCTTCCTTGGCACAGAAGTACAGGTAATCGTGGCTTTCGGGGTTCAGTACCGCATCAATGCTCGCAATGCTGGGCAGGTTGATAGGCCCCGGCGGCAGGCCACCATATTTATAGGTGTTGTAAGGCGAATCTTTGGCCAGGTGCACGTTCAGCACGCGCTTGATGGTAAAGTCGCGGTTGGCGTACACCACGGTGGGGTCGGCCTGGAGCTTCATGCCGCGCTTGAGGCGGTTGAGGTACACGCCGGCCACGCGGGGACGCTCATCGGCGTGCTGCTGCTGCTCGGCCTCCACAATGCTGGCCAGTGTGCTCACTTGGGTGCGGCTCAGGCCCAGTTTTTCGCGTTTGGCGTCGCGGGCCGGGGTCCAGAACTTGGCATACTCCTTTTTCATGCGCTGCATAAGGTTGTCGGGCGAGGAGTTCCAGTACAGCTCGTAGGTGTTCGGGATAAACATCGAGAGGATGTTCGTGGTATCGAAGCCTAGGCTTTTGGTGTAGCTGGGGCTGCTGAGCAACGAATCGAACTGGCCGGGCCGGGCATCAATGGCGGTGCTGAGCTTGCGAGCCAGGTCTTCGCGCAGCCGAATGTTCTGAAAAGTAAGCTTCAGCGGCGACTGGCGGCCGGTGCGCAGATCATTGATAAGTTGGCGGTTGGTGTAGCCGTCTTTGAGTTCATAGCGGCCGGGCTTCACCAGCTTTTCGTACTTCATCAGGCGCGCCACAAAGCGCAGGCTCAATTTGTCAACTACCACGCCGCTGGCATCAATAGAATCGAGAACGGACCGGGCCGACTGCCCTTTGCGCACCAGCACATAAGTGGGGCGGCCTTTCGTCTCGACGTTGGGCGTAAAGAAAACCTGATAGAAATAGTAGGAAAAGGTAACCAGCAGCAGCCCGAAAATGCCGGTGAGGTAAGCAAAGCGGTTGCGGCGGCGCGTAGCTTTTGCCTTGTAATCGATGCGGGTTTTGGCCATGAAAACAGAAGAGGTAGCAAAACAGGAATACTGCTTGGTGTTACTAGCCCCTGTGCGCCAGCAAACCCAAGGTAGTTCAGGAGTTCAAAAGTACGGTTTCTTCATTTGCTCTATTCAGCACCCGGCACAATAATCCGAAGCCGTAATCTAGGTCTGCGGAAGGTAGCACCACTTTTACTAGGTCCCTCCTGCCCTCAAACCAACACCAACACAACCTACCGAGCCTTTTTACCGAAAAGAGTAGCAGGTTTCTGGATCTGCTTGTACCTTGACCGCCCCCGATGCCCTAGGGAACCGGGGCGGAATGCTCACTCAACCTCTGTTCTGTTATGGCTGCCACTCTGCTCCGCATTCACCCCGATAATCCTCCTCAGAATAAAATTCAGCAAGCCGTTGATATCCTGCGCAAAGGCGGCGTTATCATTTATCCTACCGACACGGTGTATGGCCTCGGCTGTGATATTCATAATGCGAAGGCAGTGGAAAAGCTCTGCCGGATTAAGGGCATTCATCCGGAAAAAGCCAACCTTTCCTTTATCTGCTCCGACCTGTCCCACATCACCGACTACGCCCACAACATTACCACGCCGGTGTACAAGGTGCTGAAAAAGGCCTTGCCGGGGCCGTACACCTTCATTTTTGAGGCCAGCACCAAAGCCCCGCGCTACGGTGGCGTGAAGCGCAAAACGGTTGGCATTCGGGTGCCCGATAACCAAATCTGTACCATGCTGGTGCGCGAGCTAGGCAACCCCATCGTGTCAACCTCCATTCACGACGACGACGAAATTCTGGAATACAGCACCGATCCGGACCTCATTTTTGAGAAGTATCGGCCCTTGGTAGACTTAGTAATTGATGGGGGCTTCGGCAACAACATCGCCAGCACCGTGGTCGACTGCACCAATGAGGATTTCGATATCATTCGGCAAGGCGCCGGCGACATTGAGCAGTATTTGTAGGCTATAACACAAAAAAGCGGAGAACGGGGGTTTGCGGCTCTGACGTACCTAGTCAGCCAGCAACTTCCGTTCTCCGCTTTTTATTTTGCTACTCGTTTGTGTTTCCAGCGGCGGTGCGTCCAGAGGTAATCGGCCGGAAATAGGCGGATATCCTGCTCCAGTTGCTTTACAAACGCGTCCGTAATGGGGTAGCTGTCTTTAGGTAGCGGCGAGTCGCCGTCGTAGAGTTCCGTGAGCACAATCTGGTAGTAGCCGCGCTTGAGCCGCCGAATGCTCACGTACACCACCGGACAATTGAACTTGGCGGCCAAGCGGTCGGCGCTGGTATAGAAGCCGGAGTCCTGGTTCATGAACGTGGTCCAGTACGGTCGGTCTTCGGGGCCGGCGGCCTGGTCAGAAAGCATACTCACCACCCGCACCTCGCCTTTGCGCTGCACCATGTCGCGGAGTGTGTCGCGCATCGGAATGAGGCCCGAGCCTGTACGTGTGCGCAGCCGGTACATAAAGTTCTCGAAAAACGGGTTGCTCAGCGGCTTGTATACCCCATCAGTATGCGCCGAGAGCCACACGGCGCCGGAAGTAAGCACCCATTCCCAGTTGCCAGCGTGTGAGGAAAGCCCGAGTACGGTGCGGCCCTGCGCAAAGTGCCGCTCCATCACCTCCGGGTTGCTGAACCACACCCGCTTTTTAAGATCAGCGGCCGGCATGGAGGCCAGCTTCAGGATTTCTACCATCAGCTCCGAAAAGTGACGATAGAAAGCCGTAGCCAGCTGCTGTATTTCCGTCTCTGACTTCTCAGGAAATGAATGGCGCATGTTCTCCAGCACTACCTTTCGGCGATACTGGAAAACATGCGCCATCAGCACATACAGAATAAATGAAAGGCCGTACAGCAGCTGTAAAGGCAATTTTGATAAACCAACCAGCAGCCACTCTAGGGGCCGGTAATACCAGGGGTAGGACTTCAGAACGGGGGTAGCAGAACTCATCGGGGCATAACGGCCCCAACCGGAGCGTAATCGGCCGGGTCGCGGCGCATCAGGGTGGTTTGAGTGGAAAGCACTTGTTTTTTCGCGTTTCGGATTTCCAAAGTCAGCGTATACTCGCCGGCCGGCACTTTACTAATGTCTAGCTCCCCCGTCAGCACGGTTGATCTGCCGGAAGCACCTAGTACAGTGCCCTGGCCCGACGCCACATTTTTGGTTGCCTTATCGGCGCGCAAGCGGTAGCTGACTGTATAGGGTTGCTCGGCCGTGACATTATACAGCTCGGCGTAAAAGTACAGCTTATCCATACCACGCGCATACAGCCCACCCACAGCCCTAGTCAGGCTAAGTCCGTTGCGCATAAAATTATTGGCCTCTACTGATGAGCGGCTGGCCGGGCGGCTTAGTAGTACAATGCTGCTCATGCGAGGCTTGGTGCCGCCAAACTCCAGTACCAGAGGCTGCTCCACTATATCCACGTTGGCAGAGCGATATAGGTCGCGCATCTGGCCCCGCAGCGTGTAGCGGCCTTCGGGCAGGTTGATGCGCTTCTGAAAGCTCACCGGATTTTTAATGGCCGCGGTAGTATCGCGAAGCACAGGCGGCTTTAGCGTAATGGTTTCTTGGTACGCGGCCGTGCCATCGGGCTTAATTACCTCCAGCAGCACCGTAGCGCCGGCCTGATACAATTTCGGGCCCCGCCGCTGATACGTAAGGTGCTTGCCCGCAATGGTGGCATACACTTCTACCACCGTTCCCTTCACGGCCACATCATCATGCCGATAGGTGGCTACATCAAGCTGCAACTGGTGCTGCCCGAAGGCTGGTAGCAGCGAGGTTACCAGTAAGCAGAGGGGTAGTAAAAACCGGAGTACAGTAGGCATCATGTCAGATTGGCGGTAATAGGGTGAGCAAGCTGTGGAAAGTCATCTCTACAAGCCCGACCAACACTAAGACCCGAAACGTCGTTTCAAAAACGTCTTCCCACTTTTACAACTGCGGTTCCAGATCCGGGAAGCATACTGCAATATTCAGCCCGGACTCTCCTAATATAGGAGTTGCTCCGGTATTTCCACACTTTCTTGTATCATCACGCTTTCGCATGGCCTGGTTCAGGCCTAATACTTTTTGCATGCCCGCTGTTTTATTTGAGTCGCAGTACAATCCGCCCGCCGCTTTCTTTGCTGAACTGATTGGAGCCGACGCCCTGTTGCTGGAGGCCCACGACAACTACCACAAGCAAACCTACCGCAACCGGTGCCTTATCCTCACGGCCCAAGGCGTACAGCCCCTTACTGTGCCCGTTATCAATGGCAACCGCAGTGAGAAAGTCCTGACTTCAGAAATTGAAATCGACTACAGCCAGAACTGGGTACACCGGCACTGGCGCACCTTGCAAACCGCATACGGCGGTACGCCGTACTTTGAATATTACGCCGACTATCTGCACGACATTTACGTACAGAAACCACGGCTCCTTTTTGAGCTTAACTACCGCCTCCTGGAATTTCATTTGCGCTGCCTGCGGCTTCGGCTACCGGTACAGCTCACTTCGGATTTCCTCTCTCCTTCTACTACCCCTGTTGCGGGCCTCAACCCTTCTTTACCAGAATCCTCCATCCTAGACCGGCGCGATTGGCTTACTCCGAAAGCAGCTAGCCAGCCAAAACCTGACAGGAAGTCGGTTCGTCCGTACTCACAGACGTTTGGTAAAGATTTTGTACCGGAACTCAGCATATTAGACCTGCTATTTATGCAGGGACCGTCCGCCGGCAGTTTTCTTACGTAATGTAGTTGCCGCCTCCGAACCTTCGCCCGCATCACTCTGTTTTCAGAATACAGCGGCCTAACCCGCCAGCACATGCCTGATTTTGTGCTTGCGGGGTTCCGTTTTTCTTCACTACCTTATCTGCATGGAAGCTAAATTCTCAAATCGTGTCAAGGAGGTCATCTCCCTGAGCCGGGAGGAAGCCATCCGGCTTGGGCACGACTATATCGGTACCGAACACTTATTGCTGGGCATGATTCGCGAGGGGGAAGGCACGGCCATCGGGCTGCTCAAGAAATTGGGCGTTTCCGTGGACGAGCTGAAGTACGCCCTTGAGCAAGCCACTCGCAATACAGCTACGCAGGGAACGAGCATAACCGGCTCTATCCCCCTGACAAAGCAGACCGAGAAAGTTCTCAAGATTACCTACCTGGAAGCTAAAATCTTCAAAAGCGAAATTATTGGCACCGAGCATTTGCTCCTGTCGATTCTGCGCGATGAAGACAATATTTCGTCCCAAATCCTGAGCAAATTCAACGTGAACTACGAATCCGTACGTGATTCGCTGGACTACCACGGTAACACGGCGAACAACCCCACCAACGGCCCCGAGGCCGACGACGACGATAACGACCGCCTCTTTGGGGGCTCAGCAGGCCGCGGCGGTGCCGGAGCCGGTGCTACCCCTAAAAAAGGCAATGAGAAGTCGCGCACTCCAGTGCTTGACAACTTCGGCCGCGACCTGACCAAGCTCGCAGAGGAAGACAAGCTTGACCCTATTGTAGGCCGCGAAAAAGAAATTGAGCGCGTTGCTCAGATTCTGTCGCGCCGCAAGAAGAACAACCCTATTCTAATTGGTGAGCCTGGTGTAGGTAAAACGGCAATTGCTGAAGGCCTTGCCCTGCGCATCATTCAGAAGAAGGTATCACGGGTGCTGTTCGGCAAGCGCGTAGTTACCCTCGACCTGGCTTCGCTGGTAGCTGGTACTAAGTACCGCGGTCAGTTTGAGGAGCGCATGAAGGCCGTAATGAATGAGCTGGAAAAGTCTCCGGACGTTATCCTGTTCATTGACGAACTGCACACGATTGTAGGTGCTGGCGGAGCTTCTGGCTCGCTGGACGCTTCCAACATGTTCAAGCCGGCTCTGGCCCGTGGCGAAATCCAATGCATTGGCGCTACTACGCTCGACGAGTACCGTCAGTACATTGAGAAGGATGGCGCCTTGGCTCGTCGTTTCCAGATGGTAATGGTAGATCCTACTACGCCTGAGGAAACCATTGAAATCCTGAACAACATCAAAGACAAGTATCAGGACCACCACCATGTGGTGTACACTGATAAGGCTATTGAGGCCTGCGTGAAGCTGTCGGACCGCTATATGTCGGACCGTTTCCTGCCAGACAAAGCCATCGACATTCTCGACGAAGCTGGTGCGCGCGTGCACATCAACAACATTGTGGTGCCCGAAGACATTCTCAAGCTCGAAGAGCAGATTGAGAACATTAAAGGCGAGAAAAACCGCGTGGTGAAGTCGCAGAAATACGAGGAAGCCGCTAAGCTCCGCGATACCGAAAAGAAGCTGATTGATCAACTCGAGCAGGCCAAAAAGGACTGGGAAGAGGAGACCAAGAAGAAGCGCTACACGGTGAAAGAGGAGAACGTGGCCGAGGTGATTGCCATGATGACGGGCATCCCGGTCTCGCGTGTTGCCCAGAACGAAAGCTCCAAACTCCTGAAAATGGGCGAAGAGCTGCAAGGCCGCGTGATCGGTCAGGACAAGGCCATCAAGCAATTGGTGAAAGCCATCCAGCGTACCCGCGTTGGCCTGAAAGATCCTAAGAAACCTATCGGTTCGTTCGTATTCCTAGGCCCAACGGGTGTAGGTAAAACGGAGCTGGCTAAAGTGCTGGCAACGTACCTCTTCGACAAAGAAGATTCGCTGGTGCGAATTGATATGTCGGAGTACATGGAGAAATTCAGCATCTCGCGCCTGGTTGGCGCGCCTCCCGGCTACGTGGGCTATGAAGAGGGTGGTCAGCTGACGGAAAAAATTCGCCGTAAGCCCTACTCCGTTATCTTGCTCGACGAGATTGAGAAAGCGCATCCAGATGTATACAACATTCTGCTGCAAGTGCTGGACGATGGTATCCTGACTGATGGTCTGGGCCGTAAGGTTGACTTCCGGAACACTATCATCATCATGACCTCGAACATTGGTGCTCGTGACCTGCAGGACTTCGGTGCTGGTATTGGTTTCGGAACCAAGGCGCGTCAGGAGAACATGGATGAGTTGACAAAGGGCACCATCACCAACGCCCTGCGTAAAACCTTCTCGCCCGAGTTCCTGAACCGTTTGGATGACGTTATCGTGTTTAACTCCCTGGAGAAAGCCGATATCCACAAGATTATCGACATTTCGCTGTCGAAGCTGTTGGGCCGTATCCAGACGCTGGGCTACCGTGTAGAATTGACTGAAGCCGCCAAGGACTTTGTAGCTGAGAAAGGCTATGATCCTAAGTACGGTGCACGTCCGCTGAACCGTGCTATACAGAAGTACATCGAAGATCCGATTGCGGAGGAAATCCTGAAAGCTGAAATTGCCCAGGGTGACGTTATTACGGCCGACTTCGCGGAAGGCGCCGAGGAACTGACCTTCGCCGTAAGCAAAAGCGGTGAAGCGCTCAACCTAGCTAGCGACGAGCGTCCTGAGGAAGCTCCCGAGCCTAGCGACGACGAGCCGAAGGACAACAAGAAGAAAGGCGAGTAATCGTCAAGAGCAATTAAACGGCCGGTTCCTGCATAGGAACCGGCCGTTTTTTGTGTTTTAGCTCATCCTATTTCTTGGCAGAAACGAAGCAGAAGGACCTTTCCTCTTTTTGCTAAGCTTTACATGCTTGATCTGCGAGGCCCCGAATTCTGGTGCGGCTTTTCTTTATCGGTACGTTACCTTTGGCTTCCTGACCTAAGTAGCTACATTGACCTCCCTTTAAGCCCACCCAATGTCTGACCCGCACGCTGAAGCCCAACTAAGCAAACTCGAAGTTCTCGACCGCAAAAACCAGGAAGCCTTACTAGGGGGCGGCCAGGCCCGAATCGATGCCCAACATAAAAAAGGCAAGCTTACGGCCCGTGAGCGGGTGGACTTGCTTCTAGATGAAGGCTCGTTCGAGGAAATAGGGAAGTTTGTAATGCACCGCTCCAAGGACTTCGGCTTGGACAAGGAGTACTACCTAGGCGACGGGGTAGTAACTGGCTACGGCACCGTAAATGGTCGTTTGGTGTATGTTTTCTCACAAGATTTCACGGTGTTTGGCGGCTCGCTCAGCGAAACGCACGCCGAGAAAATTGTGAAGATCATGGACCTAGCCATGAAGAATGGCGCGCCGGTTATAGGTCTCAACGATTCAGGCGGAGCCCGGATTCAGGAAGGGGTAGTAAGCCTAGGCGGATATGCCGATATCTTCTACAAAAACACCTTGGCCTCCGGAGTAGTACCGCAGCTATCGGCAATTATGGGCCCGTGCGCCGGTGGTGCGGTGTACTCGCCCGCCATTACCGACTTCATTCTGATGGTAGAAGACACGAGCTACATGTTCGTGACGGGTCCGAACGTAGTGAAGACGGTAACGCATGAAAATGTGACCAGTGAAGAGCTAGGCGGCGCCAGCACTCACTCGGCTAAAAGCGGTGTAACGCACTTTAGCTGCGCCAACGAGGTAGCATGCATCAACCACCTGAAGGCGCTGTTGAGCTACATGCCCCAAAACTGCGAGGAAACGGCTCCGGCTTTGCCTTACGAGGCCGGCCAGGACGAGTCGCGCGCGGTGTTGGATACCATTATCCCTGAAAACCCCAATCAGCCCTACGATATGCGGGAGGTGATTGAGGGCATTATTGATGCGGATTCGTTTCTGGAAGTACACCAGAACTTTGCTGAGAATATTGTGGTAGGCTTTGCTCGCCTGGGTGGACGCAGCATCGGAATCGTAGGTAACCAGCCGGCTGTGTTGGCTGGCGTGCTGGACATCAATGCCAGCACCAAAGCCGCTCGCTTCGTACGGTTCTGCGACTCGTTTAATATTCCGTTGCTGGTGCTGGAAGACGTGCCTGGTTTCCTGCCTGGCACCGACCAGGAATGGCGTGGCATTATCACGAATGGTGCGAAGCTACTGTATGCTTTCTGCGAAGCTACCGTACCGCGTATCACCGTCATTACCCGCAAAGCCTACGGCGGTGCCTATGACGTAATGAACTCCAAGCACATTGGGGCCGATATGAACTACGCTTGGCCAACAGCCGAAATTGCGGTGATGGGCGCTAAGGGTGCCGCTGAAATCATCTTTAAGCGTGAAATAGCGCAGGCCGAGGACCCCGAAGCCAAGCTGCAGGAGAAAGTAGATGAGTATCAGCAAAAATTTGCTACCCCCTACCGCGCGGCGCATCGTGGCTTCGTAGATGAAGTAATCCTGCCGTCGCAGACGCGCCAAAAGCTCATCCGGGCGTTCAAAATGCTCGAAAACAAAGTGGATACCCTGCCACGTAAGAAGCACGGAAATATTCCGCTCTAGTACCGCTTCCATGCCTATCCAGATTCGCCCGTCTACCCTTCAGGACGCTCCGGCTATTCAGAGCCTCTACCAACGAGTGTCGCGCGAATCTGGTGGCTTGGCCCGGCAGCCAGAAGAAATTACAGCTGACTATGTAGCGCATTTCTTGGGTCGCAGTTTGGCGCACGGGGTAGGGCTAGTGGCTGAGCAGGATGGGCAGCTGGTGGCCGAAATCCACGTGTACTCCTCTGGCCTGAAAATATTTGCGCACGTGCTCGGCGACCTGACGGTTGCCAATGACGCCGCTGCGCAGGGCCAAGACTTGGGCCGCCGGCTTTTTACGGAGCTACTAGCCCAAGTACAACACCGGTTTCCGCAGGTTACGCGGGTAGAGCTACTGGTTCGGGAAAGTAACACCCGCGCCATTGCGCTATACGAAAAGCTGGGTTTCCGGCAGGAAGGTCGCTTTACGGGCCGTGTAGCCGGAGCGCAAGGACTAGAAGCTGACATCCCGAAGGCCTGGCTCGCGGCAGCTAGCGCCCAGTAGTTATTTTTTGATTCTCTTACCTTTTTGAGCCATTCGTGTATGCGCCAAGAATCATTCGACTTCCTTCAGAAATACCTCAATAACCCTTCTCCTACCGGTTTTGAGAAAGAAGGCCAACAACTGTGGCTGGAATACATCAAACCATACATTGACGAGTACTTCGTGGACACGTACGGCACGGTAGTGGGGGTAGTAAATCCGGAGGCCAAGTACAAGGTGGTGATTGAGGCGCACGCCGATGAAATCAGCTACTTCGTTAACTACATCACCAAGGAAGGCTACCTCTATTTGCGCAAGAATGGTGGCTCTGACCCCTTGGTGGCGCCTAGCAAGCGCGTGAACATTCACACCAAAAAAGGCATTGTAAAAGCCGTTTTCGGGTGGCCCGCTATCCACGTGCGCAAGGTAGAGCAAGATAAAGCGCCTACTATAGAAACAGTGTTCCTGGATTGCGGCGCTTCCAGCAAGGAAGAAGTGGAGGAAATGGGCATCCATGTAGGCTCCGTCGTGACGTTTGAGGACGAATTCACGGTGCTCAACGACAAATTTTATGTGGGCCGGGCGCTCGACAACCGCATTGGTGGTTTCATGATTGCGGAGGTAGCCCGGATGCTGAAGGAGAATAATAAAACCCTTCCCTTTGGCCTTTACATCGTGAATGCAGTGCAGGAAGAAATAGGCCTGCGCGGCGCCGAGATGATTGCCCACCGCATCCAGCCCGATGTGGCTATCATTACCGATGTGATTCATGATACGCAGGCGCCCATGTACGAGAAGAAAACCTCCGGCGACCTGCACTGCGGCAAAGGCCCTGTTATTACCTACGGCCCAGCCGTGCAAAACAACCTGCGCGACCTGATTATCGAAACGGCCACAAGCTCAGAGATTCCTTTCCAGCGCGCCGCCGCCACCCGCGCTACCGGCACCGATACGGACGCCTTTGCGTACTCCAACGCGGGCGTAGCTTCGGCCCTGATTTCGCTACCTCTCAAGTACATGCATACCACCGTGGAAACGGTGCACAAAGACGACGTTGAGAACGTAACCAAGCTCATCTACGAGTGCCTGCTCCGTATTGAAGACGGCCACGATTTCCGGTACTTCTCGTAAGACTTTACGGTTTACCCAAGCCTAGCAAAAGGCCTTGCCAGCGTGCGTTGCGTTGGGCAAGGCCTTTTTTAGTTCGGATGCTTTACTTTGCTTTCTATGGATCTGCCTCCTATTCCTAGCCTTCCGCTTACTGTTACGGATCAAATGAACCGCCGTGTGGCCGTTCCGTTTCCGCCGCGGCGTATTGTGTCACTGGTACCTTCCCAGACGGAGTTGCTCTATGATTTGGGGCTAGCAGAGCAGGTAGTGGGCGTCACGAAGTTTTGTATCCATCCGGCAGAAGCTCGTTCTCATGCAGCTGTTATTGGTGGTACCAAAAACTTCCACTTCGAGCAGATTGCCGAGTTGAAACCAGACCTGATTATTGGCAACAAGGAAGAAAACTACCAGGAAGGCATAGAGCAGCTAGCAGACATGTTTCCTGTCTGGATGAGTGATATCACGACCCTTGACGATTCACTGGACATGATTCGGCGGGTGGGGTTTATCATGGGGCGTAAGGACGCAGCAGAACAAATGGCCACCAGCATAGCAACCTCCTTCGCGGAGCTTACCACACCAGCTGAGATGACAACTGCGGCATACTTCATCTGGCGTAAGCCTTATATGGTGGCAGCGGGCGGCACGTTTATTACCGATATGCTGGCGCGAGCTGGTTTTTCCAACGTATTCGGCCACCTCGGACGCTACCCCGAAGTTACGGCTGAACTGCTGCAAGCCGCTATGCCCCAGCAGATTTTGCTTTCTTCAGAGCCCTATCCATTCAGCCAAAAACACCTAGCCGAGTTTCAGGCGCTTTGTCCGGAAGCTACTGTGCGGGTGGTAGACGGCGAGTTGTTCAGTTGGTACGGCAGTAGGCTGCGCCACTCAGCGGTGTATTTCCAAGAGTTGCAACAACACTAGGCTTTTATAACCCGAAAGCCTACTCACTCTGGTATCGAGTAAGTAGGCTTTCAGGTTTTGCATTGTTAATCAGCTTTTTATTACTGCACTTCGAACCCCACCTTTTGCAGTTCTTGCCAAAACTGCGGGTACGATTTGCGCACCACCTGAGGCGCCTCGATGGTTAGGGCGCCGCGCAGGGCTAGTGGAGCAAAGGCCATAGCCATGCGGTGGTCGTGGTAGGTAGCCACGTGCTGGCCCTGTACCTGAAAGTTTGCGGCCCCAACTATAAACCGACCTTCGCCCGCATCAGTAAGGGAGCCGCCAAACTTCGCCAGCTCCGCCTGAAGCGCGGCAATGCGGTCCGTTTCCTTGATGCGCAGGCTTTCCAGGCCGGTCATTTCGGTGGGCACTCCTAACGCGGCGGCAACCACGGCTACCGTTTGGGCTAGGTCGGGGCAGTCGGTGAAGTCTTGCGTGAGTGAAGTAGCCGGCGGAATTTGGGTAAGGCGCACCGCTTCATCAGCCAAAAACTCGGTTTGCACACCCAGCTTCTCCATAATCCCGACGATGGCTTGGTCGCCCTGCCAGGAGTAGCGGCGCAAGGTGGGCAGCGTGAGATGGGAGCCCGCAGGTGCCAACGCCACCATCGCATACCAATAGCTGGCCGCCGACCAGTCACCTTCCACGGTGTAGTCGGTAGGCTGATAGGCCTGCGGGCGCACCTCCAGCACTTCGCCCAGGTCGCGGCACTCAGCCCCAAAGTGCTGCATCAGCGCCTGCGTCATCCGGATATAGGGGCGGGATCCTACCTTACCGGTCAGCCACACGCGCAGGCCATGAGGCAAAGTGGGGCCCACCATCAGCAAGGCTGAAATGTACTGGCTGCTGATGTCGCCGCGCACGGTTAGTTCGGCAAAATCATCAGTTTCAGTGGCGGGCTGGGGCGTACGGCCATCGAGGCGCAGCGGTGGGTAGCCCTCTTCGCCAGTATACTCAATGCGGGCACCTAGCTGGCAGAGTGCATCAACTAGCACAGCGATAGGGCGCTCTTTCATGCGTGCCGTGCCCGTGAGCTGGGTTTGGCGGCCGGTCATGGCGAGATAAGCTGTGAGAAAGCGCATCACCGTACCAGCATCTTCGGCGTCGAAAAGCGGCGCGGCCGGGTTTTGCAGCAGGCGCTGCATGAGTTGCGTATCGTTGGCGTCGGAAAGGTTGTGCAGCTCTCCGCCGCCGGCCAGCGCCTGAATAATCAGGGCTCGGTTGCTTTCGCTTTTCGAGGCAGGAACCTGCGCCGTGCCCCGCAGTGGGCCAGTTGGCCAGGCAATAGTTACAGAAGTATTAATGGCACTTCAGGCTTGCAGGGCGCAGCTCCAGCCCGCCCTTCGTGAAAAATACGCTACCCCTCTGCCCACTTCAAACCGGCCAGAGGGGTAGCAAACAGAGCTGGAGCTCCGTTTCATGAAGTTGCTACAAACGGTGGTAATACCGCAACGACTCCGCAATTTCCTCTACCGTTACCGGCTGATCATATACCCCCTGGCCAATGGCTTCTAACAGTGTACACTGTATGGTATTGCCGGAGTTTTTCTTGTCTTGGCGCGCAAAATCGGCAATAGCATTGGCTTCCAAGGTCACAAACTGCACTTTCTCATAGATCGAAAACAGGAACGTTTCAATCCGGTCCAGCTCGTCGGCGCTCAGCAGCCCTTTATGGTGGCTTAGCCACGCTTCGCAAACCATACCGGCCGCCACGGCCTCACCGTGTAGTATTTCGCGCCCGGGCTGTAGCAACAGATAGCTTTCCAGGGCGTGCCCTACCGTGTGGCCGAAGTTGAGCAGCTTGCGCAGTCCGCTTTCCAGGGGGTCCTGCTCTACAATCCGTTGCTTCAGCGCCACCGAGGCCTCAATAATCGGCGTCCAGTCCTCCACCATCACCCCAATGTTCCGGTTTTCGATGAAAGCCTGGGCATCAGCAATAAGCCAGTGCTTTACCACCTCTGCGTAGCCTGATTTAAGCTGGCGGGGGTCAAGCGTAGCCAGAAAGCGAGGGTCGATGCAAACAGCGGCGGGCTCCTGAAAAACGCCAATTTGGTTTTTGAAGCCCATAAAATCGACGCCGGTTTTGCCCCCGATGCTGGCATCAACCTGAGCTAGCAAGGTGGTAGGCACCTGCACAAACCGGATGCCACGCTTATACAAGGATGCGCAGAAACCACCTAGGTCGGTAACCACGCCTCCGCCTACGTTTACCAGCACAGCGTGCCGATCAGCTCGGGCTTCGGTTAACCGCGTCCATACGGCCTCGCACGTGTCCAGGTTTTTGTATTCCTCGCCGGCTGGGAACTCCACCAAGGTATAGCCGGCTGGAAGGAATTTTTCTAACAAAGGCACACACTGGCGGGCCGTGGTAGAATCAGCTAGCACAACTACCTGACTTACAGCCGGCCGCAGCAGCAAATCGGCTAGTTCAGACAGCGCATTGAATCCTATAAACAGGTTTTTGTTCAAAATTATCTGAGTTTAAAAAATTTTTTGGCCCAACCTTTGCAAGAAATCGGACAAAAATAGCTTGATTTGATGCAACTATAGCACCCAGCTTCAGCCCACACAATGCAACTTACTTCTATTCTATTATGACTTCCTTTAATCGTGGCGTATTCGTCATGACAGTATCGGGTATCGGGTTACTATGTGGGGCTTGCAACCGCGAGTCCTTGCCTACGGCAGAAGAAAAACTAGTTGGGCGTTGGGAATGGCAGCAAACCACTGCCAGCAGCCAACACCTACTCACCCCAACAAACACGGGCCATCGGGTAGAAGTTGAATTCGACCGTCGGGGCCGCGCCCGGTTTTATCAGGATGGCAGCCTAGTAAGTGCCGCCGTATTCTCAGTTCGGCGCGTTAAAGGCGGCTTAGGCGAGCCTTCTCGCCATGTCATTATATACCGAGGCTATCAAAGCAACCAGTTCTACTCCTTATCAGGCAACCGCTTGCGCTTGCAGGATGCGAGTGGTAAGCTTTCAGAGCATACGTATACGCGGGTAGTCCCGGAAGTGTCGGCCCAGCTGCCTACCACCAAGCCTTACTAACCACAGCCAGCTACTACCCAATGCGGCTGGTTCAATACATGAAAACCCTTGCAGAATGAGTAAACACTCTTTCCGCAAGGGTTTCTTATTTCAGATGGGCTAGTGCCCTGGAGATTTGGGCAGATAAAGTAGCATTATAGCACATCAGCACTGATAAGGCAGAGGATATCAGCGCCCAGCAATGCCTAGCAGGTGGCGCAACTATACTGCCTAAAAGAATGTTTACCGGCTATCTTTGTGGCGGCAACTCACCACCCATTGCCGTTCAAACCTTCCACCCGATGCCTGAAACTCAAGCCCCGCCCGTTTCCTTCGAAGATACCGCCGTTGCCTTCGCCTCCAAGTCTGATGGGGAGTTGCGCAAAATGTATGCGCTCTTTGCTGCCATGAACAACAATTCGTTGGTCAAGACCGGCGGAGGGCTCATGAAAGCGGCGCTGAAGTGGCACCTGCCTGGCTCCAAGTTCATTATCAAAAACTCTATTTTCAGCCAGTTCTGCGGGGGCGAATCCATTCAGGAGTGCTTGCCCGTTATTAAGGAGCTAGGCCGCTACCACATCGGAACCATTCTGGATTACTCCGTGGAAGGCGAGGGCAACGACAAAAGCTTCGACGCCACCACCACCGAAATTCTTGCTACCATTGACCTGGCGCACCGCTCTCAGAACATTCCGTTTTCGGTGTTCAAAGTAACGGGCGTTGGTGATGCCGTTATTCTGGAAAAGGTGCAGGCCGGCAAGCCCCTTACGGTGGCCGAGCAGGAAAGCTTCGAGCGGACAAAAAAGCGCGTTAACGCTATTTGTGCCCGGGCACACCAGTACGGTGTGCGGGTTTTCATTGATGCAGAAGAGAGCTGGTTCCAGGAAACCATTGATCAGCTGGCATATGCCATGATGCAGCGCTACAACCGTGAGTCGGCTATTGTCTGGAACACGTACCAACTGTATCGTCATGATCGGCTCGATGCAATCCAGAAGGCTTGCGCCGATGCGGAAGCCGATGGATATTACCTAGGCGGCAAGTTGGTACGGGGCGCTTACATGGAAAAGGAAGGCCGGGTAGCCGCGCAACAAAGCCGCCAAAACCCTATCAACTCCAGCAAGCAAGCCACCGATGATCTGTACAATGAGGCGCTTCGGTATTGTGTAGCGCACGTTGACCGCATCAGTATTTGCGCCGGCACTCACAATGAGGCAAGCTCCTTGCTGCTCACGGAGCTAATGCAAAAGCAGGGACTGCGGGCCAACGATCCGCGTATCTGGTTTGCCCAGCTATATGGCATGAGCGACAACCTGAGCTATAACCTGGCAAATGCCGGCTACAACACCGCTAAATATGTACCCTATGGCCCGGTAGAAGCAGTAATGCCCTATCTGCTGCGCCGTGCCGACGAAAACACGGCTATTGCCGGCCAAAGCAGCCGGGAGTTTCTACTCATTAAGAAAGAAATGGAGCGCCGGAAGGTCCGTCCGTAAATCATATTTAGCTGAGCGGCATAGTTTTGGTTAGCATGAGCCCGTTGCTTCGGTTTGTATCCGAGGCAGCGGGTGTTTTTTTTATTACATTCCGCTTTCGTTCCCTCTATTGCCCCTCACATGACCGGCCGAGTACGCAGCCATCTTATCCGTTTTGCCCGCACACAGGTAGGCACTACCAGCTACCTCAACCTAGTACAGGAGGCCGAGTTGGGCTTTAACCTGGAAATTTCTCACGAGAAAGCCCGGCTAAACGAAATCCTCGCTGAGATTTCCGAAAACGAGTACCAAGCGGGTCGTCCTATTCTGAGCTGTTTGGTAAAAGTGGAAGGATCCAAAGGGCAAGGCGACAACTTTTATAAGTTGTGCGAGCGGCTGGGCCTAGGCGAATGGAGGACCTTAAAGCAGGAAGAGGATTTCCTTAAGACCATGCGACGAGAATGCCGGGCTTTCTGGAAAGAGGAAGCCAACTATGAACAATTTGGGTAATACCAAAAGCCTGTTGTGGGGCTTATAATGTGAATATTGAATGAATAAAGAGGCTTAAGTCGGAATTTTATTGCAACCCCAGCAAGAGACCTACCGTTAAGCCTTGTGAAACCTCCACCGGACACGTCCTTTCCCTTTCCAGTCCGGCGGGGTGTCTCTCTCCTATCATTCATTCAACCCTCACCCCCACATGAACACCAACGATTCGAACAACCCGACGAACACAGGTACTGGCTCAGGCGCAAATTATGGCACTGGTGCTGCTGGCAGCAATGCAGGTAGCGGCTACAGCGCAGGTACTGGCAGCACGAACTCGAGCGGTAACATGGGTAACTCTAGCACTGGCGACTACTCTAATCAGGGTGGCCTGAGCTCCGATTCAAATCCTCATCATGACCATAGTGCCACGCAAAAAGGTGCAGCCGCCGCTGGTTCGGTTGGTGCAGCCGTAGGTGCTGGCATTGATGCTACTCAAAACGCCGCTGGCGACGCTGCTCGTGCAGTAACTGGCAGCAATACTACTTACGGCTCAGGCAGCAGCCATACCTATGGCACTTTCCGTGACCGTAGCAGCGCTGAGCGTGCATACCAGTCGCTTTCTTCGCGTGGCTATAGCAAAGATGATGTGAACGTGCTGATGTCGGACGACACCCGCAAAGCTCACTTTGGCGAAAACACTCCTGACACTGACCTCGGCGACAAAGCTATGGAAGGTGCTGGTGTAGGTTCTGCTATTGGTGGTACTGCTGGTGCTATCATTGGCGCTATAGCTGCCATTGGTACTTCAGTAGCATTGCCCGGCCTTGGCCTCGTAATTGCTGGTCCTATTGCCGCTGCCTTGGCTGGTGCCGGTGCTGGTGGCCTGACGGGTGGCCTAGTAGGTGCCCTCGTAGGTTCAGGTATTCCTGAGGAGCACGCTGCTGAATATGAGTCAGACGTGAAAAATGGCGGTATTGTAATGGGCGTTAAACCCCGTAACGAAGAAGATGCTCGCTATTTCGAAGAAGAATTCCGTCGTCATAACGGCGACAAGGTGCGTCGTTACTAGTAACTAGCAGTGCTTCTTTAAGTATAAAAGGCCCTCCCTATCTTTAGGGAGGGCCTTTTTTATGGTATCAGCTGAAACATAGTTGATGGCTAATTCATTTTTACGTGCGTAATTGCCAGGTACCTACTATATATCCAATTGCTAAGGCAAGGTATATGCAACCTTTCGCCTTATTTTTTCAACCTTAGCTGAAGAATGCGCTTTTAGTTTTGGCACTTATTTAGCTAACAATGGCGTTTTCGTATCAACCGATAGTCTGCCCCCTGCGTAGCCTATCTTACAGGCGCTAGCCTAGCTCAGAATTTCCCTCATCTCATTTCGATTATTCATGTCTTCCCCCCGACTAAAGATAGGCCTATATGCCTCGGTGTTGCTGGCGGTGTTTGTGCTGGCTTCCTATAAGCTGTACCGGCGCAACGACGGCCGTTCCCCCCAGAAGGATGAAGTCCTGATAAAGGCCATGCTCCAGGGCCTAAGCGCGGCCCACTATCAGCCAGAGCGTATTGATGATGCCTTCTCCAAGCGGGTGTTTGATCTGTACCTCAAGCGTGTTGATGGCAGCAAGAAGTTTTTGCTTCAGTCTGATGTAGAGCAGCTCCGCAAGTACCAGAATGATATTGATAACCAGGTGCAGCGCGGCACGCATGAGTTCCTGGATCTGAGCACGCAGCTGATGCAGCAGCGGGTAAAGGATATTCAGACGCTGTATCGGGATATTCTGTCGAAGCCGTTCGACTTCACTACGGAGGAAAGCTTCGAAACAGAGCCTGACAAAACCAACTTTGCCGCCAATGCAGCAGCACAGCGCGAAGAGTGGCGCAAGTTTCTGAAATACCAGACGATGGTCCGGGTTTCGGAAATGATGGACGAGCAGGCCAAGAAGAAGGATAAGCCGCTGGCTTCAACTTCGGCTACCCCTTCGCCCGCTACCACCTCCGAGCCAATGCGTACTCCGGAGCAAATGGAAGCAGAGGCACGCAAGCGTGTAATGAAGTATTTTGATGAGTACTTCAAAGATCTGCAGCAGTCAGATGCCAACGACCGGTTGGCTATGTATGCTAATACCATTGCTAACACCTATGACCCCCACACGGAGTACTTCGCACCTCGCGATAAGGAAACGTTTGATATCGCCATGACGGGCCGCTTCGAGGGTATTGGTGCATCGTTGCAGGAGAAAGATGGCCAGATTAAGGTTTCTGACATTATCCCAGGTAGCGCATCATACCGCCAAGGCGAGTTGAAAGCCGGCGATATCATTATGCGTGTAGCACAGGGTGCTGATGAGCCGGTTTCTATTGAAGGTATGCGCTTGGATAAGGCTGTGTCGCTGATCAAAGGCAAGAAAGGCACTGAAGTACGCCTAACGGTAAAAAAGCCGGATGCCAGCACGAAAATCATTTCGATTATCCGGGATGTAGTAGTAATTGAAGAAACCTACGCACAGTCGGCTACTATTCAGGATGGTGGCAAAAAGCTGGGTTACATTAAGCTGCCTAACTTCTATGCCGACTTCAACGATAACGGTGGTCGTAGCTCGGCCGCTGACGTGAAGAAGGAACTGGAGAAGCTGAAAGCTGAAAACGTGCAGGGCGTAGTACTTGACCTGCGCTTTAATGGTGGTGGCTCTTTGCAGGACGCCGTAGAAATGGCGGGTCTGTTTGTAGAGAGCGGCCCGGTAGTGCAGGTACGCGGCGGCCAAGGCCCCGCTACCATCCTCAACGACCGTGACCCCCGCATTCAGTACGGCGGCCCGCTGGTGGTGCTAGTAAACAAGTACAGTGCCTCGGCCTCCGAAATTCTGGCTGCGGCTATTCAGGACTATAAGCGTGGCGTAGTAATGGGCTCAGCCAGCACCTATGGCAAAGGCACGGTACAGCGCATCTTCGACCTGGATGAAGCCATGCCGGCTGAGTTCAACAGCATCAAGCCTTTTGGTTCGCTGAAGCTGACTACCCAGAAGTTTTACCGCATCAATGGTGGCTCAACTCAGTTTAAGGGTGTAATTCCGGATATCATTCTGCCCGATGCTTACAGCTATTTGGATCAGGGTGAAAAGGAGACTGACTACCCCTTGAAGTGGGATGAAATTACGCCGGCTCGCTACCGTTCTTATAACGGTGCTCCAGCTATCGATAAGCTTCGCCAAGCTAGCATCGCTCGTGTAAACGCCAGCCCTAGCTTTAAGCAGCTTTCCGGTATGGTACAGCGCATGGTAAAGCGTAAGGACGACACCAAAGTATCGTTGCAGTTGGCTAACTACCGCGCTGAGCAAGCACAGGCTAAGGTAGAGTCGGATAAATACGAAACTATCCAGAATGCGGCTCAGGCTATGGCTATTGCTCCTTTGACGACGGACCTGCGCCAGTTAGGTGCTGATACCATTAAGGTGAACCGTGCCTCGCGCTTTGTGAAGCCTTTGAAGAAGGATATCACGTTGCGTGAAGCCGTAGCAGTACTGCAAGACCAAATTTAAGATCTGCGCGTACCGCTTCCGAATAGGTTTAAGCCTCCGCCCTACCTAGGGACGGAGGCTTTTTCTTGCCCGTTATATTCACGCAATTTCCTTTAGTAAATCGACCTAAAAAACACCCCGTATTTACAACCATTTTTCCTCATACAACTTTCTGATTATCAGCATATTAATTACGATGCATATTTGCCCAATATTTTTAGCAAATATGAACTCAATTCTTAGTAACTTGGTTTACTAAGCATGACAACGATGAACATGGAAACGAACATCATTCCACTCGTTACGGACGAGCAGAAACAGGCAGAGGAAATCTGGCGCAAATCGATTCCGGCCCAGGTGTTTCTCAACTACTTCTTCGCTATTAACTATCACATTCAGGAAGGTGATGATGCCATGGGTGGCTTACAGCACCTGCCGTTCTTCCGGGCACATCAGGCTGAGCTTGCAGAGACGGACATTCAGGCCATCAGCAAAATGCTGCATGCCTCCTGGAGCACAGAGTACGCGCTTCGCTCTACCGCTGAGCTAGGCGACGAAGACTACCTGCGCAATGCCTTGCACTGGACGTTCCCACAGGCTCACCATACCATTATGGCTGGCTTGCAGGCGTTCCTTTACACGGCGGGCGTACGCAGCAATAACCCTTCGCTTATCAACCGGGAGGTGGGCCGCTTAGTAGTGCGCAATGCCTATCCGCGTCCGGTTTCGTTTTATGCGGCTGGCGCGTACGGCGACTTTAGCATTCACCGCTTGCCCCTAGCGGGCTACAAGGCGGGGCTACATATTGCCAGCAAGGAAATTGATGCTCAGGCCCAGATTGGTCAGTTCTTGCGCACTACCCGCAAGATGAAGGCCCAGTGGACTAGGCAGCAAGTACAGGCCAACCCCAACACGGCCCTGCGTAGCCAGAAGACCGGCAAGGTGCTGGACAAATGGACGGCTTCGCATTGGCAGCAGATTACGTGGCGCTTAGGCTATACCACCATCTTCGACCTATTGGGCCGCCTGCGTATCTCGCAAACCAGCCGCGAGATTGAGCGCTACGTGGAAGCCGAGATTGACTTCAAGCTTTTCCACCAGTCGCTGCTCAATATTGTGAGCTACCTCAACGGCATTCATGAAACCTACGTGGCGAAAGCTGTAGGCCTTGAGCGCTACCAGCAGCTAGTACAAGAGCTGCCTAAGCACCTGCAGAACTCGTTTGTGCAGGAACGCCTACACACCCGCGTTGAGCCTCAGCTCCGCGACAACGAACCGACCATGCGAATGGCGGCCTAAGTCACCTGATCTTTTTTGTAGTCTTACTGCATATACACGTAAGCGCTGGCCCTTTGGGCTGGCGCTTTTTGTTTGCCTATATGGCTACTACCCTCCTATTCGGGCCCAACCATCCAACTCTTCGTTGGTTTATGCAAATAAGTGTGTGAGCCGCGCTATTTTTGCAGCTTGACTTGACCAGCCCCACGCGGGCTTTGTTTTTACCCCCTCGCACTATGCATCACCTCAGCGAACAGGAGATAATCCGTCGTAATAAACTGGAAGAGCTCCAGAAGCTCGGCATTGAGCCGTATCCGTCCGAGTTATTCGACGTGAACTTCTACGCCCAGGAAATTCTCGATAACTACCACCCTGAGCTCAATAACTTCCAGGATGTAAGCCTGGCGGGCCGGCTGATGTCGATTCGGGTAAAAGGGAAAGCCTCGTTTGCGGAATTGCAGGATGCCTCGGGCCGAATTCAGCTCTATATCAACCGCGACGAAATCTGCCCCGGCGAAGACAAAGAGCTTTATAACACCGTGTTCAAGAAGCTGGTAGACCTAGGCGACTTTGTGGGCGTGAAAGGCCACATCTTCAAGACGATGGTAGGCGAAACCTCGGTGCACGTAACCGGCTTTACGCTGCTGAGCAAGAGCCTGCGCCCATTGCCGGTCGTAAAAGAGCGTACAGATGAGACCACGGGTGAGAAAATCACCTACGACGCCTTCACGGACCCCGAGCAGCGCTACCGTCAGCGCTACGTGGATTTGGTGGTGAACCCGCACGTGCGCGACGCATTTGTGAAGCGGACGCAGCTGGTGCAGGCCATGCGCAATTACTTGAACGACAAAGGCTACCTGGAGGTGGAAACGCCCATCCTGCAGCCCTTGTATGGTGGTGCAGCGGCACGCCCATTCAAAACGCACCACAACACGCTGGACATGACGCTGTACCTGCGCATTGCCAACGAGCTGTACCTGAAGCGCCTGATTGTGGGTGGCTTTGATGGCGTGTACGAATTCTCGAAGGACTTCCGCAACGAGGGCATGAGCCGGTTCCACAACCCGGAGTTCACTCAGATGGAGCTGTACGTAGCCTACAAAGACTACTACTGGATGATGGACCTGGTAGAAGAAATGGTGGAGCGCGTGGCCCTGGCCCTGCACGGTAAAACCGAAGTGCAGGTCGGCGACAACCTCATCAACTTCCAGCGCCCCTGGAAGCGCTTCACCATGGCTGAGTCTATTGAGCATTTCACGGGCTTCAACATTGACGGCAAGAGCGAAGACGAACTGCGCGCGGCGGCCAAAGAGCTGAAAGTAGGCCTCGACCCAAGCATGGGCAAAGCTAAAATCATCGACGAAATTTTTGGGGAGCACGTTGAGCCCAAGCTTATTCAGCCCACCTTCATTACCGATTACCCCGTAGAGATGTCGCCGCTGGCTAAAAAGCACCGCAGCAAGCCTGGCTTGGTAGAGCGCTTTGAGGCCATCTGCAACGGTAAGGAAATCTGCAATGCCTTCTCGGAGCTGAATGACCCCATCGACCAGCGTGCCCGGTTTGAGGACCAGTTGGAGCTAGGGAAGCGCGGCGATACGGAAGCCATGGTGCTCGATGAGGACTTCCTGCGCGCCCTGGAGTACGGCATGCCCCCTACTGCCGGCCTTGGTATTGGCATCGACCGTCTGAGCATGATTATGACCAACTCCAACTCCATTCAGGATGTGCTCTTCTTCCCGCAAATGAAGCCAGAGTACAGCAAGTCGGAGAACGCACCGCACCCCGACGCAAACGCGTAAATCACGGATTGAACCGTATTTTTCGGATTACACGGATTCCTTAGTCAATCCAACGTACAAAAAAGGGACACGCAGAATAGCGTGTCCCTTTTTTATTTAAGCAAGATCCGGGCAATCCAAAAAATCGGGTTCTATCCATGAGTAAAATCAGAAAGCCTCCCGCTGATTGAATAGCGGGAGGCTTTCTTTTATAACTGACGATAAATAATTCCGTTGAATAGCCTTTGCCTGAAGAAGCTTGCGATGGGCATGTACGATTTTACTACCTCGGTTTGTTAACCATTCCGTGGTAGAAGCTCTACAGCCGGCAATTTTACGACAGGTGCTTATCCAACTTCTTGTAAGTCGGTTATGATAGCTTTAACGCAGTAACAGACCTAGGGTTACAAAGCCAAGATGTTTTTTTGACAGACAGCTCTGGCAGTAAAAAAAGAAAGCCTCTCGCTAAAAAAAGTGCGAGAGGCTTTCCCTAAATACAATTGGCTTACCCTTCCGATTGGGGTGTGCAGAAGAAATGTGCGATGGACATCGTTCGATTTTACTGACGGGTTGTTTGACCAGATCCTATCAGAAGCTCAACGCGTCGGCAATTTTACTTGCTACAACTTCTCCAACCTTCTTACAAGCCGATTGTATGTTCTTTAACGGCAGCCTAGTGAGGAGGTTACACAATTTGCGAAAAAATTTCTCAGGCTTTGTACCCTGGAAAATGACGGGTGTCGCCGCCCATTCCATCGTAGTCGGAATCCACGTCGGAGTTGGTCGACACTTCGTAGGCGGAGTCACTGAGTGAATTCAGCAGGCTGTCGGCCGCTGAGCGGTCGGTGTGCAGCTGGTCGGAAAGTGGGGCTTCGGCTTTCAGAGAGCCTAGGCGGGCCTGGCCTTCTTTCACCAGCTTATTCAGCCCGTCGCCCCATTTCGATGCTGACTTTTTGAGGTTCGAGCGGGTTTCGTCGCCGGTCTCAGGCGCCAGCAGCAGACCTGCTACAATACCAGCCGTGGCGCCAGCCAGCAGCGAGAGAATTACTTTGCCTTTCGTGTCTTGCATGTGACGGAACAAGTTAGGGTGAGAGTAGAACCAACCGGCTGCGCACCGGGCTAGTAGGTAACGCGAAAAGTATAGAGTTGTTTGGATACTTGAGGCGCCTAGGTAGCGAAGTAAGCCCAACCGCAGGACAACAAAAATCCCCCACCTTCAAGGAAGGCAGGGGATTTGAAAAGTAAGCTGGAAGTAGCTTACAGGTCGTTCAGCATTTTAACTACTTCGTGCTTGGCTTTGCCGAGCTTGTTCTGCAGGCGGCCTACGAGCTCGTCGCCCTGGCCTTCAGCGTACTCCAAGTCTTCGTCGGTGAGCTGCGCATACTGCTGCTTCAGCTTGCCTTTCGACTCGTTCCAGTCACCTTTCAGTTTCAGTTTAGAGCCGGGAGGCGTGATGCCCATATCTTCCAGCTTCTCGATATAGCCTTTGAACTTCGAGTCGAGGTCTTCGCCATATTTAGAGAGCTGCTCGCCCAGCTGGCCGCTGTACTTAGTAGCAGCCGAGCCCAGCTTTTCGCGGGTAGCTTTGCCTTTATCAGGAGCCATCAGCAGGCCCGCAATGATACCAGCGCCAGCACCGGCCAAAGCAGCGAGAAGGATTTTTCCGGAGTTGTCTTCTTCGTGGTATGACATAATTCTTGGGGAGAGAAGGAATGAAAAAAATAGGGTTCAATGAGTTCGGTACTTGTTACCCGGCGCAACCAGCTGGCTCCTTCTAAGGTGAGCAGTGGGCCCCGGATATGGGCAGCTATACGAAGGCGTGCGGCCCGGGTTTTGTACGAAAGTAAAAATTAGCGAACTAAAATATTCTGCCACTTCCACGTATTCGGTGCGGGTTGCCGTATTTTGACAGCTAGTAGTTGCCTTATCTTGCTCCTTTCCCTGTTTTCCATGATGAAAAAAGCTTTTCTGCTCGGAACGCTGCCCCTGTTGCTAGCGGCCTGCCAACAGGCTACCCCTCCCACGGCCCAAAAGCCATGCATTGATGCCAGCAAGATCCGGAAGGATGCCATGTGCACCATGCAATATGACCCCGTGTGCGGCTGCGACGGCAAAGTGTACGGCAACGCCTGCCAGGCCACCAATGCCGGCGTAACTAGTTTCGTGAAGGGCGAGTGTAAGTAAACCCTGCCTGGGTTCAGGCCTTTAAGGATAGCGTGTGCTATTACCCCTTCAAAGCCCGTAACCCCACTCATCATCACCCTCTACTCCTTCTTCTGATGTCTGAAAAACGATATTTCCGCCAGCAAAACCCTTTTATTGTTCCTACCACGGATGGCAAGCTCATCGAAGAGCACATTGGGCAGGCCAGCACCGGCACCAGCGAGTATAGCGTGGCGCACATGGTGGCCCCGCCCCACTGGAGCGAACCGCACCAGCGCCCCGAGTTTGACGAGGTAACGATTGTGGTGCGCGGCCGCAAACGGTTTGAGGTAGATGGCGACCTAGTTGAACTGGGCGCCGGCGAGTCGTTGCTTATTAAGGCTGGCGCCCGGGTGCGTTACTCTAACCCGTTTGATGCCGAGTGCGAGTACTGGTCTATCTGTGTGCCGGCATTCAGCCCGGCCACCGTGAACAGAGAAGAGGAATAGCCTAGCCCCTGTTGGCCGCCGAAGTCTGCCGACTAGGTGCTTTGGCGGCCTGAAGCGTCGCTCTACTGAACAACTGTTTTGTGTGTCACTACTGCGCTTTCCCTAGCCCCTGCTTCTGAACAAACTGAGCACGGCCCGGTACTGAGTAGCACCCGGGCCCCCGCCTGACGAACAGGATTCTACCAGCCGGAAAATCTGGAGGACAAATAATAATCTTGATCTATGGACCAGCGCATTATCAACCTCTTCGATGAGTACACCCACGCCCCGCTTTCGCGCAAGGAGTTTCTAGATCGGCTGCTGAAGCTGGCCGGCGGCACGGCCCTCGCCGCCGCTGCCCTGGCGGCGCTAGAGCCCGGCTACGCTACTGCCGCTACTGTTCCCGTTGATAAACAGGATCTGGTAACCGAAGAGGTTACTTGGGTGGGCGAGGCAGGCATCACGATGAAAGGTTACCTAGTGCACCCTAAAGGCAAGAAGAAACGCGGAGCCGTGGTGGTCATCCACGAAAACCGGGGCCTTACGCCGCACATCAAAGACGTAACCCGCCGTGTGGGGCAAGCCGGCTACCTGGCGCTGGGGGTTGATGCGCTGTCGGTGTTTGGGGGCACGCCCGCCAACGAAGACGAAGGCCGCACGCTTATTGGCAAGCTCGATAAGCAGCAGAACCTCAACAACTACTTAGCGGCCCTGCGCTACCTGCGCCAGCGCCCCGACTCCAATGGCAAAACTGGTTGCGTGGGCTTCTGCTGGGGCGGTGCCATGGCCAACAGCCTCGCTACCCACGATGCCCAGCTGAACGCCGCCGTGGCCTACTACGGCACCCAACCGCCCATCGAAGACGTGCCGAACATCAAAGCCAGGCTACTGCTCCACTACGCCGGCCTTGATGAACGCGTGAATGCGGGTAAAGACGCCTACGAAGCGGCCCTCAAAGCCGCGGGCATCCCGTATGAGCAGTATGTGTACGAAGGCGTGAACCATGCCTTCAACAACGACTCCTCCCCGGCCCGCTACAACGCCGAAGCCGCCCAACTGGCCTGGAGCCGAACGCTGAAGTTGTTCAAGCAACAGCTAAGCTAGCGCTCCAGTACACAGTATGCATGATATCTTATTAGTCATGATTATGACTTCGCCGCTGTTGTGGCTGGTAAGTGTGCACCTGCTCCGGAACTGGCAGTATTTCTGGCGCTACTTCTTGTGTAATCTATTGCTACTCATTGGGTACGCCTACATAGTACTGGCAGTGCTTCCATTTGCGAACGATGCATATGGCCTTGGGCGACTATTTGCCGTACTAGGTGCCATTGTGGTTCATACGTTTCTTGGCTTTGGGCTGGCGCTGGCTATTCGCTATGGCCATCGAAGCATGAACTAATGCGAGTCTGACACAGTCATCCTGCCTTTCCTTAAGTAGAATAGTAAGGCGAGGAAGTGTGTAAAGGCAACCACGCTAGATTCGGACTCAGTACGATTTCAATGGTATCACACAATTACTACCCCATGAGTTTTCTAGGAGCTTTGTGCTGCTCTCTGTTGCTTGGCGCGTGCCAGGAGGCGAACACCAAACAAGAGGATGACCTGGTCAACAGAGCAGCACGGATAGAGAAAGCCCAGCGCAAAGCGGCGGCCGCGGCCGAGGAGAACGACGAGTACCTGGAGTGGAACACGGTAACTATTGGCGGCAAGCAGCCCTTGCTTGGCAAAACGCAAGACCTATATCAGGCATTAGGCCAACCCGATAGCCTAGTAAGCCCTAACCTGAATGAGGTATGCACCTCCTTCTACAGCCGGAAGTTTCAGTACGCTCATTTCAAACAAAGCTTGGCGGAAGTGTACGGCGACACGGCCGTGCTGGAGTCCATCGACTTTCGGCACAATCCCGGCCTAGCGCTGCACACGCCTAGCATCACGCTCACGCACAACACCACCATGGCGGAGCTTTCTAAACTATTTCCATTGGCTGTAAAGGCCCAAAACGCCGTGACGGTAGATGGCTTTGGTAAGGTGCGGGCTGTGCGCCTGGCCACCGGCAAAACGCCTGCTGATGATGCATGGCTTCTGTTTTTCGACAAAGGCAAACTAATCCGCATCGACCACTGGATGCCTTGTTAAACAAGGTGCTTTTGCTGTTTTACTAGCCTTCTGGAGAGGGCAAACCCTGGCCGGCCCCGTCCACCCTGCGTGGTATGGAGCCGGCCATTTCATTTGGTCACAGCCGGCTTCACGTGCTAGGGTAAAAAACTTTGGCAATTGACTGGTTTTTCAGTTGTTTTTTAACTGATGCACTAGGGTTAGGCAAGGCCTGCGGGGGAGCCGCAAAAGCAATATATAACACGTTTACTTGGATGTGAGGTAAGCGTATAGCGACGGCTAAAGGCGCGATTTGGGCACTACGCAGGAGCTTGCATTGGCAGAAAAATCACGGATACTTAGCACTCCGCTTTGGCACTGTTAGCATGGTAGTAACGCTTTGCATCAGGCTGAAAGTGGAGTTGCCGGCCTGGCCTTGCTAGCCCCCTCGCTAGCGTAAAGCCCCGGCATCACCCCGCTGCTCTTCTGTCCACCAAAACCCACAACCAATGAAACGAACTTTTACCTCCCTGCTGGGAGCCGCCGCGCTATGGCTGCTAGGCACCGCTCCCGCCCAAGCCCAAACCTACCAGCAAGTATGGGCCGATGAATTCACGAATGGCATTAGCTCCAGCTGGGTGTTTGAAACCGGCGGTGGCGGCTGGGGCAACAACGAAAAGCAGTATTACCAGCGCGCCAACGCTACGGTAGCCAACGGCATCCTGCAGATTACAGCCAAAAAGGAAACCGTAGGCGGCATGCCCTACACCTCCTCGCGCATGAAAACGCAGGGCACAAAGGAGTTTAAATTCGGCAAGATTGAGGCCCGCATGAAGCTGCCCCTGGGCCAGGGCCTGTGGCCGGCCTTCTGGATGCTTGGCAGCAACATCAACACGGTTAGCTGGCCTGCCTGCGGCGAAATTGACGTGATGGAGCACATTAACTCAGAAAACAAGGTGTACGGCACGGTGCACTGGGACAGCAACGGCCACGCCGAGTATGGCGGCAACATTATTACTACGCCCGATGCCTACCACGTGTACACCGTGGAGTGGGAGCCCACCTACATCCGGTGGTTTGTAGATGGCACCAAGTACCACGAAATCAACATCACCAACGGTACCGGCGGCACCGAGGAGTTTCAGCGGCCCTTTTTCCTGCTCCTGAACTTGGCCGTAGCTGGTAACTGGCCGGGCCAAACCGTGGATGAAAGCAAATTGCCTGCTACCATGTACGTCGACTATGTGCGGGTGTATCAGAAATCAGGTACCACCACGCCTGCTCCTACTGCTACCCTCCTTCAGGCCGAAAGCTACAGTGCCATGAACGGCGTTCAACTGGAAACCACCACCGACACCGGCGGGGGCCAAAACGTAGGTTATATTGATGCCGGCGACTGGATGGCGTACAACAACGTAAACTTCCCCGTTTCTGGCACTTACACGCTGGAGTACCGTGTGGCCAGCCCCAGCGGCGGCACCCTTTCCTCTGACTTGAATGCCGGCGCAGTACAGCTCGGCAATACGGCCATTCCGGCTACTGGTGGCTGGCAAAACTGGACCACCGTTTCCAGGAGCGTGTACATCAATGCCGGCACCTACAACTTTGGCGTGTTTGCCCAAACCGGCGGCTGGAATCTGAACTGGATCCGGATTACGCCGCCCGCCAGTGCCAAAACTGCTACCGTTACAGCTACAACCAAACCCCTGCACCGAAAGGACTTGGGCGTTTTTCCGAACCCCTACAAGGCTGGTGAGGCATTGTTTATTGAGCTACCCAACCAGAACCTGGCCAGCCCTTCTCAAGTTGAAATCCTGGATGTGAATGGCAAGCAGGTATGGAACACCACCGCTTTCGGTCCCGAGCTGAAAGTAGAGAAAGACCTGCACCTGAAAAGCGGCGTGTATCTTATTCAGGTAACCAACTCGACAACTAAGTCAGTACAAAAGCTGCTGGTAAACTAGGGGTACTAGCCCATGGTGCACAAAAAAGGCCCCGCTACCGTTGCGGGGCCTTTTCGTGGTTTACGTACCTAGCAAAACACTACATGCGCTGCTCAGGCTTAGCAGCGGGCAGTGGTTTGCGGGGCAGCTTCTGGTCGCGCATGGCCGCCTGATACACAAACGAGGCGACGAGCACTGAAGCCTGCTTAAGGTCGTCGGCGGGCAGGCGCTCGTAGGTGTCCATGTTGGTATGGTGGGTGCGCGTGCCATAGTCCAGGGGGGCCTGAATGAACTGAAAGCCAGGCAGGCCCACGGCATCAAACGAGAGGTGGTCGGTGCCGCCGGTGTTGCGCAGCGTTACGGTGGTAGCGCCTAGGTCGGCGAAGGGCGCCAACCACTCCTGGAAGATGGGGGCCACAGCTTCGTTGCCCTGGGCATAGATGCCCCGGATTTTGCCGGCGCCGTTATCAAGGTTGAAGTAGGCGGCCAGCTTTTCGTGCTCGGGCAGCACCTTCATGGTCGCGGGGTCAGCGAAGTGGTTTTTCACGTAGTTACGCGAGCCAAAAAGGCCCTGCTCCTCTTCGCCCCACAACGCAATCCGGATGGTGCGGCGCGGCTGCACGCCCGCAGCCTTCAGTATCCGAACGGCTTCCATCATGATGGCGCAACCAGCCGCGTTGTCCGTAGCGCCAGTAGCAGCATGCCACGAGTCGAGGTGGCCGCCCAGCATTACTACTTCACTTTTCAGCTTCTTATCAGTGCCCGGAATTTCGGCTACCACGTTGTAGCCCTTCAGGTCTTTGTCCTGAAAACGGGTGCGAGACTCCAACTCAATTTCTACCGGAATGCCCGCTTCGGAGAGGCGAATGAGGCGCAGCTGGTCTTCGGGCGCCATTTCCAGCTCGGGAAGCACGGGCTTGGCATCGGCGGCGTAGGGCGCACCGTTGCTGGTGAAGAAAGTGCCATCGGAACCACCGCGGGTGGTGCTCAGAATAGCCGCTGCGCCTTCGCTCATCAGCATTTCTGACATTTTGGTGCGCAAGGCCAGCATGGTGCGGCGAGCGGCCATGCGCTGCTCCATTTCGGCAGCATTGGGCTGAGCCGCCGTAGCTTCCGGCTTGTAGTCGGCCATTTTCTTCAGCTCGTCGTCGGTGTAGCGTTTGGCGTCGGGCTCGAAGCTGGGTTTGGGTGGGTTGGCCACATCCATCAGCACAATTTTGTCGCGCAGCTGGCCTTTGTATTTGTCCAGATCGGCTTCCGTAGTAACTTTCACCACAACTACCTGCTTTTTGAGGGCGCCATTGGTGCTCGGCGTCCAGGCTTTAGGAGCGCCAATGAGCGTGTGGTAATACGGCGCCGTCATGGCCACATACGACTTCTCGATATCCCAGCCCCGGCCGAACGTGCCCCAGGGCTCAATAGCAGCTTTGGTGAGGCCCCAGCTCGTGAGCTGCTTCTGCGTCCATTGGTTGGCCCGGTTCAAGCCATCGGAATTAGCCAGGCGCGGACCGCATACATCTGTCAGGTAAAAAGCCGTTTCCATTACTTTGGAGCGGTTTAGGCCTTCGTCCTTGATTTTGGCCAGCATAGCGGGGTCGGCTTTGGTGCCCTGTTGGGCAAGTGCCGGCGCAGCAACCACGAGGCCACTGGCCAGCGCGAGAAGTCGGAGTGTATTCATGCAAGGATTGGTTGGAATGAAAATGCTTCGGAAGATAAAGTACCTGAAGTTAGCGCGGCGTTGCGCCACCACAGTTAGGTTCAGCTTAAAATGTAATACTAGCCCTTCCTCGCGGGCAAACCTCCCAGAAGCAGAGGCTCGTTTTCTTTCCCGGTTAGGCCACTAGGTCCAAGTAATAGGTAAAGGCCTCCTAACGCTAATTTGTGGCCTACAAACGCAGCCTGGAGGCTTTTAGCCCCTAGCGCTGCGGGTTACTGACGACTTCCCAAAGCAGGAACATATCCTATTTTGATAAATATTTGACTTATTTAGTGAATTATGGTATATATTATCAATGCTCCCATTATCCCCCGGCCATGATAAATGTTATTAAGCGCAATAACGTAAGGATAGTAGGTCAAGGGTCCCGTACCTTGTTGTTTGTCAATGGCTTTGGCTGTGACCAAACCTTGTGGCGCTACATCATCCCGGCCTTCTCGCAGCACTTCCGGCTGGTGCTGTTTGACCACGTGGGCGCGGGGCTTTCTGATGCCTCGGCCTACAGCCCCGCGAAGTACGCTACGCTTGATGGCTATGCACAGGATTTGCTTGACATCTGTCACTTCCTTGACCTGAAACAAACCATTCTGGTGGGTCACTCCGTAGGCGCCATGATTGGCGTTCTGGCAGCAATCAAAGAGCCTGAGCACTTTGAGCAGTTGCTGCTGTTGTGCCCGTCGCCATGCTACCTCAACGATGCCGACTACAGAGGCGGCTTCGACCGCGACGATATTGATGCCATGCTGGCGTTTATGGAGCAGGATTATGTGGGCTGGGCCGATTCTTTCGCGCAGCTTATCATGGGCAACCCCGACCGGCCTACGTTGGCCACGGAGCTGATCCACAGCTTCTGCCAGAATGACCCTACCATTGCCAAGCAGTTTGCCCGCGTCACGTTTCTGGCGGATAACCGGACGGATGTGAAGCAGGTGAAAACGCCTTGCCTGCTGGTGCAGTGCGCCGAAGATATTATAGCACCGCCCGAAGTTGGAGAATACTTGAAGGCCGCCATTCCGGATGCTACACTTATTACCCTGCCCGTGTCTGGCCACTGCCCGCACATTAGCGCGCCCACTGAAACCCTGCAAGCCATGGAAGACTTCATGGCCGCCTAGCAGCACTAGCCCTTATATGGGTTCAAACCTCTTGTTGTTGGGGCTTACTCCCTGAATCAAGCGCACATGACCAACTTATGCGCCTGGTTACTACCTTCAGAACTTTATGCATCTTCGGCCGAGTAGCCAGCAAGCTGGCGCTCTAGGAAAATATTCTTCATTCTTTATCAACGGTTTGTGTCGTTTCGCTACCTAGTATTTAGCGGCTTATGGCTGCTGCTACCATTTCTCGCCCTCGCCCAAACGCCCGCCCCCGACAGCAGCTACACGGCCAAACTGCAGGCTCCTGGCGTGAAAATGATACCCATCGACGGCAAGTATAAAGTCTGGACCCAGAAAATTGGGCAGGGGAAAATCAAGTTACTGCTGCTGCATGGCGGCCCTGGCAACACGCACGAGTACTTCGAGAACTTTCCGGAGCACTTGGCCAAGGAAGGCGTCGAAATCTATTACTACGACCAGCTCAACTCCTACCATTCTGATAAAACCGACGACAAGAGCGTTTGGGAAATCAATCGGTTTGTGGAGGAAGTGGAGCAGGTGCGCCAAGGCCTCGGGCTAGATAATTTTTACCTGCTCGGGCACTCGTGGGGCGGCATGCTGGCCCTGGAATACGCCGCCAAATATCCGCAGCACCTGAAAGGCCTTATCACATCAGATATTGGCTATAAGGCTACCGTGTTCAACAAGCACCGCTTCAGCCAGTACGCCGCTATTATCGGGCGCCGGGCAGCCAAGGAAGGCAAGGTTATAGCGGGCCTCGATACAATGGGGCTCAAGGCCCTCTCGCCGTACATCACGCCCGATGTAATGAAGGAGTTCCGGCAGCTGCACATGATGCGCCTGCCCCAGGAGCCCGCCACGTTTACGCGCAGCCAGGCCCACATTACGCGCACGTACGCCGGCTATTTCATGCCATACATGCTGGCCTGGGACTTCTCTGATCGACTAGCCTCCATCAAGCCGCCAACCCTGGTTATCGGTGCTCAGCACGACTTTATCCCGACCGCCGATATTGAGTACATGCAGAAGCAGATTCCGAACTGCCAGAAATACATCTGCCCCGAAGGCTCGCACTACGCTATGTGGGACGACCCCAAGCACTACTTCCCGGCCCTGATCAAGTTCCTGCGCAAAACGGAGCGGAAGGGGTAATTCACTAGCCCAATGTGCAGGCGAAACCGGAGCAGCTCGCCCGCAACGGATCAGACTCCTTCTGCGATGTTAGCAGTGCAGAACGAACTCATGGCAGCAACTTTTTCTGTTTCATGTACCTGTATCTGCTCTCAAATCCTACCCGTACAGTGCTATACACAGGCGTAACCAACGACTTGGAACGGCGCCTCCACGAACACAGTCAGCAGTTAGGTAGCTGGGGCAAATTTACTGGTCGCTATCAGTGTAATCTGCTTGTGTATTTTGAAACATGTGCAACTGCAGCCCAGGCCATTAGCAGAGAAAAGGAAATCAAAGGGTGGAGCCGTGCCAAGAAAGAGGACCTAATTAGCAGCCTGAACCCCACCTGGGCGCTAATAGACTTGAGCACATGGGCTGGTTAATACTGGCTTCTCATAATAGAACGTCATGCAGAGCGCAGCGAGGCATCTTGCGTGCTGACGTTGTTAAACCAGTTCAATAATCCGAGCGAGATGCTTCGCTGCGCTCTGCATGACGTTCTGCAAAGCCCAATGAATCTGCCATTACTATAAGATTCAAGTAACAGGTGATACTGGTGAGTATATCCGGGAACAATGGTGAAGTACTTTATTATTCCTTCCGAATAACCCCTACCCCTTGAAGCTCGTCTAACCGGCTACCTAGTACCTAGCCCCACACGACCCGATGAGCCTCTGGGAAATAATTAAGCGCCTATATCCATATGTGCTGCCCTACCGGGGGCTGGTGGTGGCTACGCTGCTGCTGACGCTGGTGGGCTCATTGGCGGCTCAGGTAAATCCGTTTGTGCTGCGCTATACCGTGGACACGGTGCAAGGCATGTTGGACCGCAACCAGGGCCTAGCAGAGGGCGCCGATCTGCTGCTGCTGGTGAGCGCCTTGCTGCTGGGCAAAGAAGTTATCAATACCCTGATCCAGTTCGGGCAGAAGTTCTACGGAGAGAAAATCCGCATCAACGTATCGAGCACGCTTTCTCAGGATGCGGTGCACAAGGTGCTTAGCTACCAGCTCGGCTTCTACTCCGACAGCGGCAACCAAACCGGCAAGCTCCAAACGCGCATTGACCGGGGTGTGGAAAGCCTCATGAAGCTGGTGCAGAACTTTTTTATTGACATTCTGCCGCTTTTTGCAAACTCCATTGTGGCGCTGGTGATTATGTTTATGGCCAACCTGTACGTGGGGTTGGTAGCCGTGGCAGTGCTGCCGGTGTACTTCTGGCTCAGCTACCGGCAGGCCGATAAGCTCAACGGCACGCGCCGGGCGTTGCGCGGCTTGCGCGAGGCCAAAAGCCAGGGCCTGGTGAACCTGATTGACTCGGCAGTGGTCATCAAAAGCTTTGTGCGCGAAGATTACGAGGAGCAAAAGCAGGCCCGCGTACAGCAAAACCTGCAGGAAGCCCAGCTCCAGACGCGCAAAACCAACTTCCTCTACGACGGCCTCAAGACCTTTACCGAGCAGATTGGGGTAGTACTGATCATCATTCTGACAGCCTACCTAGTGCTCGACCGGCAGATCAGCATCGGGGCCATTATGTTCCATATTCTGCTGTTCAATAACGTATCGGCCCCCATCCGCCAGCTGCACCGCATCTACGATGAGATGAACGACGCCCTTACCTACTCCGAGGGCTTCTTCGATATCCTGGATGCCGTGGATGCCGTGGAGCCCACCGGCCAGCTCTTACCCGACAACTTAAAAGGCACCTTCGACATCTGCAACGTTGACTTTACCTACCCAAGCGGTACCCAGGCCCTGCACGATGTGTGCCTGACTATTGAGGCCGGCAAAACCACGGCGCTGGTGGGCCTAAGCGGGGCCGGCAAAAGCACCATCATCAACCTGCTGTGCAAATTCTATGAGCCCGACCACGGCAAAATGCTCCTGGATGGCAAGCCGCTAGCCAACTACAACACCCATGCCCTGCGGCAGAAAATTGGGCTAGTACTCCAGAAGAACCACATTTTCAAGGGCACCATTGAAGAAAATATCCGCTACGGCGTGATGGATGCCACGCTAGAGCAAATTCAATACGCCGCCAAGCAAGCCTACCTGCATGAGCAGATACTGGAGTTGCCGAAAGGATATGAGTCGGATGCCCAGCAGCTTTCGGGCGGGCAGCAGCAGCGCATTGCCATTGCCCGGCTGTTCCTGAAAAACCCACCCATCATCTTCCTCGATGAACCCACGGCTTCTCTCGACGCCATTGCCACCGAGCAAATCAAGAACAGCCTCGATGCCATCAAGAAGGGCCGTACGGTGGTCATCATCTCCCACAGCCTAGCCCAGATTGTAGATTCCGACTGCATTTTTGTGATGAAGCAAGGCCGCATGGTGGAAAGCGGCACCCACGAAGAGCTCTATGACCTGCGCGGCACCTACCGCGAAATCTTCGACGCCTCCGCTCGTAGCCTCAACATCGAGAAGCTGGCCCGGGTAATGGTGGACGACGAGGACGAGGTGGGCGATACAGCTGCGTAAGGTACATCTATCCTATAGCCTGCCTACCTTTGAAACTCATATCTTCTTTAACGACAGATGGGTTTTACAATTACTCCGATAGCACATCGTGATAGCAAATGGCGTGTAAACTGGATACAACTGGCTATCTGGATTTTATTTATCAATATATGTCTTACACTATGGGTTAACTATATGATAGGACCAACCAAGCATCCAGTATCGGTAACTGGAAAAAACGTGCCTGTCTATTCAATGGCTACTGATACCGCGCGAGCTTCTCACGTTATTGGGACAGTTAATGAAGGTAGCACTGTGGATTTAGCGGGGATACAGGCCGATGGCTGGTGTCAGGTATCATTGCCGGAAGCTGGATTCCCACGTTTAAATGGATATATCCAGCAACAATTTTTATTAATTTCTGACTCAACGCGAAAGGCTTTGAGAACTAAGCAGAAGATTTAGCGAGAAGACCACCAGTATTCTACGGCAAGAACCCGCCTGCCGCTGCTTTATAACATGTGGTTACGGCGAGGAAATAGCCCCGAAGCACCTTGTGGTAGGATTAAGCAGAACGGCCTTTTTCTGGATGACGGGTAGGCGGCAGCGCCTACCTTTGGAGAGCATTATTTGTCTCCTGCCTGATGAAACGTTTACTCCTGGCCGCGCTGCTGAGCAGTAGTGTAGCGGTTTACGCCCAGAAACCTCCGTTTAGCATCCAAACCATCCGTCTACCGAAGGAAATTGCGGACCGCAACAACCAGTTTTCGGGGTTGCACATCTATAACAATACACTGCTGCTGCTAGCGGAGAGCCGCTTGCAGGAAGGCGCCGAGGCCAAGGTGTATGCTATTGACCTATCCAGTATTGATACCCAGGTAGCAAAGAAGCCAGCGCAGGAGCTGGGGTATAAGAAATACGTCATTCAGGACCTCGACAAGCTTAGGGCACGACTTGACAGCCTGGGGCAGGTATACGAAGGGCTGGAAGGCCTGACGATGCTGAGCAGTACAGCCTACTTTTCCATCGAAACCACCACGCCTTCGCCTTACTGCTATGTGCTGAAGGGAGTGGTAGATGATGCCCAAGGAATCATCAGGATGGATACGCACTACCTGGTGCCGCTGGCCAAACCGGCTCTCACGAACGGCACCCACGTGCACAACGCCGGCTTTGAAGGCATCACGAGCTACGACAACAGCCTGCTACTGCTCTTTGAATACAACTACTTCACGCACGATAACTACGCTTTTCTGCTACCCCAGGCGGCGGCCACAACCGACGTTCCGCGCTATGTGCCCGTGGCTCGGCTGCCTTTCCGCGTGACAGATATAGTGCCGGATGGTAAGAACCGTTTTACAGCCATTAACTATTTCTACAATGGCGCCGAAGACAGTGTGTACCGTACTTCGCCATCTGACCCGGACACTCGATTTATCCGAAACGGGGCCGATTACCAGAATTATTGCCGGCTAATCAGCGTGAAGTATACGCGCAAGAAACTACGCTGGAAACCGCTGTTTGAGCTTCCCAAGGAATACATGACCTACAACTGGGAAGGAATTGCGGGCTACAAGGGCGGGTATTTCCTGATCAACGACAAATACGGGCCCTCCAACCAGTCTACCTTACTGTACTTGCAGAAGCGGTAAACCGCTGTTGGTTAGCATGGTGCTATATGGTGCGTTACAAAATGCTGTTTTATCTGTTCTAGCAGCTTCCGCCACGTGAGTTGCGGGCCTTTTCTGGCCTTGCTGACGCGTGTCACGTAAGGGTTATGCGCTACGCTTGCCGTAGCAAGTACCCCTAGAACTTTACACCAGCCTTTCACTTTATGACTCAGATAGCCCTAGTAATTGGCTCAAGCGGCATCATTGGCAGCAACCTGGCCCGCGAGCTGCTAGTCAACGGATGGACCACGTACGGCCTGGCCCGTAACCCCGGCACCGACATCAGCGGCCTGCAGCCCGTAGCGGCCGATTTGCTTGACCCGGCCAGCCTGCAAACAGCCTTAGCCGATATTCAGCCTACCCATGTGTTCATCACCAGCTGGATGCGCAATGACACGGAGGCCGAAAACATTCGCGTGAATGCCGGCATGGTCCGTAACTTATTGGATGCGCTTTCTGCCAAGGGCTCGGTGCAGCACGTGGCCCTGGTTACGGGGCTGAAGCACTACCTCGGGCCATTTGAGGCGTACGCCAAAGAAGGCTTTTTGCCGCTTACTCCCCTACGCGAGGAACATCCGCGCCTTAACATCGAAAACTTCTATTACGCCCAGGAAGATGAGGTGTATGCCGCCGCGGCCCGCGACGGATTTACCTGGAGTGTACACCGGCCCCATACCATTATCGGGAAGGCCGTGGGCAACCAGATGAACCTGGGCACCACGCTGGCTGTGTACGCGACCATCTGCAAGGAAACCGGTCGGCCGTTCCGGTGGCCAGGCTCAGAAGCGCAGTGGAATGGCCTTTCCGACGTAACCGATGCCCGCATCATTGCCAAACAGCTCATTTGGGCCGCTACCACCGAAGCCGCCCAGAATGAGGCGTACAACATCGTGAACGGCGACGTGTTCCGCTGGAGTTGGCTGTGGGGCCGGCTGGCCGATTGGTTTGGCGTGGAAGCCGCAGGATTTGATGGCACTATTCACCCGCTGGAAGCTGAAATAGCCCACGACGGCCCGGTGTGGCGCCAAATTGCCGAACGCCATAACCTAGTTGAGCCCAACCTAGCGCGCCTGGCCTCGGCCTGGCACACCGACCTAGACCTGGGCCGGCCCATTGAGGTGATGACCGATATGGCGAAGAGCCGAAAGCTCGGTTTCCGCGAGTATCAGTCTACGGAAGACTCGTTCTTCGACCTGTTTGAGCAGCTCCGCGCCGACCGCCTGATTCCGTAACGCATCCTGTTTTGGTTTTCTGTACTGCCGGACCTGCCTGCTCTTCACCATGATGCAGGCGGGTCCGGCAGTTGCTTGATGGGGTTACCCTAGTAGTACTGCCAGGCCACCGGCAAAGCTATTTAGCTGAAATAACCGGTTGCTTCTGGGTAAGCACCGTAAACCCAACCGGTGCGGGTTTCTCCTGCGCTTCGCCCTAGCGGCGACACCCTGTACTTGCACTCATGCATCACTTCACCGTAGAACGCCTCACCTTCGATACGCTTTCGGAACTACCCAACGCCTGGCAAGCCGCTGATTACAATGCCCTGCTGCTCAAAACCGGCTACGACAGCCCCGAAACGCTACCCCCCGACGAACTGAAAACCATGTGCCACATGGCCCTCACCGACCTGGAGCCTACCGAGGCGGCGCAGTTAGTGCTGGAGCACCTGTTTGAAGACCAGCTCACGGCGGGCCAGATCGAAAACCTGGCCCACCAGATGCTGACGGAGAAGCTGTGGGAAGAAAACCCCGAACTCAGCCAGCACGAAGGCTTTTTTAAAGCGACACAGCTGCTCTACACTGCCTACAACGGGAAGTTCCCGAGGGCCGAAGCAGTGCAGTTTCAGGTGCAGCTCACAGCTGAAACCGCGGAAGACCTCCTGATTTTCCAGAACCAGCCGGAAGCTCCGCTCCTGCGCTTGCTGGCCCAGGGCATGCCCGACAATACGCTGTTGAAACGCCTATTCCATGAGCAGCTGGAGGGTACTAGCTTCCCCGAAGCCCCGAACATCATCTGGCAGCTGCACTTGGTGAAGCAAGAGGAAACGCTGGCCATATACGAGGTAATAAGCTCGGCTTATTGGCTGGATGATTTTAAGTACGCCGACTCCTACCAGGCTACTACCCATGCCGAGGCTTTACCTGAAGTAGCAAGCTAGCAAGCTGGGGCTGCTACCCTAGTTTCTGGCTGTAGCAGCCCCTAGCGCTTTTCTGGCGCTTTGGCCCCCTACTGAATAGCTGACAGCCTGCACGGACGGTGTACGGCTAAGGCTGTATTAACTGTAGCAGTTATCTGATATAGACCCAAATACAATAGCTTAGCAACGTTATGTGCTTATTCTCATGAAGTCTATCCTGCTACTAGGCCTGTTTGTATTGGCAACCCTATTTCCTTGCCAAGCCCGAAACAAGGTAAAAGTCGAAGTAACTATTCAGCCTGACACGCATTCCTTTTCCTGCCGCTATACCCTCGATGCTGCTTCTGCCACGCCGGGTAGTCTGGTGCTGTATGTGAACAAAACGTTTCAGGTGGCGCAGGTAACAGGCCCTCAGGTGCTCAGCTACCGCTCCAGCCGTTTCTTTGATGCATTTCAACAAGACACACTGCAACAGCTGGCCATTCAGTTTGCCACTGCCAAGCCTCGCCAGCGCCTAACGGTGGCGTATAGCGGCACGCTACCCAGCCGCTTTTACGCCGATAGTGTGGTAGACTTTACTGCGCAGGCTGGCTGGCTGCCTAACATCCTGCACAAAGAGTATGAGTTGGTAGATTACCAGTTGGTAGTGCTGGTGCCAGAGGCGTACCACGTGGTGAGCACGCAGTTGCCTCGCCGCTCCGCTCCGGGCCGTTACACCTTCACAGGCACTGCACCCAATATCGAAATCGGTGGAATAGCAGCCCGTAGGTTTACTACCCTTTCTTCGGAAGTCAAAGGCCCGCAGGTTAGCCTAGTAAAAGCGAATCGCCCGATGAATGCGCTGGACAGGAAATTACTGGAAAACGCTGAAAAGATTATCCGGCATCAGAACCAGACCTTCGGCAGCAAAGCCCCCATTACACGCTTTACATTGCTGCTGCCTAGTCTTAACCGCTCTGCCTCAGGGCTTTTGGATAACGCCGCTGTAATTACCTACCTCAACTTCAATACGGAGCAGGACCCAGAAGACCTGATGATTCTGGCGCACGAAATCAGCCACAAGTGGTGGGGCTACGGAGCCTGGGATACCTACAATAACTGGCTGAATGAGGCCTTTGCCAGCTATTCAGGCTTGCTCTACTTGCAGGCAGTGGGCGATACAGCCAGCTTTCGGAAGCAACTTGTAAAGCGGCAGAAATCGGCTGTTTTAGCCCCTGGGCCTATACTAGGCTTTGAACTTACGAAGTACGATTATCAAACCAGGAGGTCGGTGATCTATGACAAGGGAACCATCATCCTCTATGAGCTGCACCAGCGGCTAGGCGACTACCCCTTTTTTCAAATCCTGACGAAAACCGCCGCTGCCAAAGTCGCCACTACGGAAGAGTTCCTGCAGATTGTAGAGCAGCAAAGCGGCCCAGAAACCCGCTCGTGGCTGGAGAATAAGCTACGCACCTAGCCCCACTCAACACGAAAGCCTGGCCCTCCTCCCATTCAGGAAAAGCGCCAGGCTTTGGTATGCTCTGATGGCTGCCTACTGGCTAGCTCACCGTGGGCGGGTTGCGGTTCACGACGGGCCCAGCGCCGGCCAGCTGGCTGACCATATCATCAAGTATTTCCTTGCTGTACCCGATGCGGTTGGCGTATTCCATGCACAGGCCGTATTCGCGTGGGTCAATCTGGCCGTCCTGTAGCATCATCTGCACCAGGGTCTGGAGTTCCAGGGTGCGTTGCAGCCCCTCGGAGGGCACTACAAAGCTGAGCACCGACAGGTTATCGGCAATGGGCTGCACCTCCTTGGCGGTAAGCCCCAGCCGGTTGCCAATTTCGAGCAGAAACTGGCTTTCGTCTTCGTCCAGCTGGCCATCGGCAGCCGCTACCAGTACTAGGTTCTGAAAGAAGGCCAACTTCTTTTGAGGCGTGTTCAATACCTCTTCCAGCTTATGTTGATGCTGCATACGGGTAAGTGATAGAGGCGACCTTATAAAAGTCGCCGGTGAGGGGAGCTAGTTTGAACGCCACCTGCTTCGGAAGGTTACCGCAAACCCAGGCACCAAACATTCCTGATTTCTTGCCGTTACTTGCAGCAGATGGTGTTTGGCAAGCTGCACACACCAGCCAACGTGCCTACCTCAATAAGCTGCATATGATTACGTCGTTACGTCGGGGAGATGGAAGCGTATACCTGACGGTAGAACGAAACAAGCGAGAAAACTACATCCATGCCCATTGGTTTGGCCGCCAAACGTTGGCCACGGTAATGGATGGCGGCCTCACTTACCTAGACTTATTGCGCCAAGAGCCCTGCCCCAAGCTCCTCAACGACCACCGCGACTTGGTAGGCACTTTCACAGAAGCCAACGATTGGATTGAACAGATCTGGACGCCGCTGATTATAGGAGCCGGGTTGCGCTACATGGGGCAGGTAGTGTCGCCAGATATTTTCAGTCAGATTTCCATCGAGGACCTGCAGCATCGCATCGGCGATAGGCTCGATTTACATCTATTTGAGACCCTAGAGGATGCTCAGACCTGGTTGCGGGCCCAGGAGTAGCACGTAGCTGCTGGCTACTTCCCCAGTTATAGGCGGCCGGTTTCAGCCGTTTGCAGGCCTAGTAAAATGTAGCTGAGAGAGGAAGTTAGCGTGGCTTAGATTCGGCCAAAACAGGATTCATAACATTCAGATAATACACAGGACATATTGAAGTAACAGGTAATGCCGCACTTTGTGTCAGCATTACCTCTGTATGAAGAAACTGTTAATCAGCCTGTTGTTTCTGGCTTCAGGATACGCGCACGGGCAAGGTTCCGACACGCTAGTAAAGGCGCCGCCGGTGGCCAAAAAGTGGTTTGAAACCTTTGCCATTCGGGGCTATGTGCAGGCGCGCTATAACCGCCTGCTCGAAACCAACGCCGACCTTTCGTGCGAGCAATGTGATAGATCGTGGGGCAATAATGGTGGCTTTTCCATCCGCCGGGCCCGGATTATCTTTTTCGGGCAGCTGCACGAGCGGGTGTACTTCTACATTCAGCCTGATTTTGCCAGCACTCCCGGGGGCAGCACCTCGATGAATTTTGTGCAACTCCGCGATGCATACCTCGATTTGGGCCTGACGAAAACCAACGAATTCCGCATCCGGATTGGCCAAAGTAAAATTCCCTACGGCTTCGAGAACATGCAGTCGAGCCAGAACCGCCTGGCACTTGACCGCAACGATGCCCTAAACAGTGCCGTGGCCAACGAGCGAGACCTGGGTGCTTTCTTGTACTGGGCGCCTACCAAAATTCGGCAGCGCTTCAGCCGCTTGGTGAAAGATGGGCTGAAAGGCTCTGGCGATTATGGCGTAATCGGACTAGGTGCCTACAACGGCCAAACCGCTAACCGCCCGGAGCTCAACAACCAACGCCACATAGTAGCCCGCGCCACCTACCCTTTTGAGATAGGAAAACAGATAATCGAGCCCTCCTTGCAGGCATACACAGGCGAATATGTACTCGCCAAAGACCAGCTTTCCGAAGGCGTGAAGTATTGCCGCGACTTGCGCTACCTCGATCAGCGCATGGCTGCCACCTTTGTGCTGTATCCCCAGCCCTTCGGCGTGCAGGCCGAGTACAACATTGGCCGCGGACCCGAGTTTAACCCGCGCACCGACAGCATTGAAACTCGACGGCTGCACGGCGGCTACGTGCTTTTCAACTATCGGCTGCAGTATAAGCAGCAGCAGTTTTATCCGTTTGTACGCCTGCAAACCTATGATGGCGGCAAAAAGCACGAGCGGGATGCCCGCAGCTACTCCGTGCGAGAGGCTGAGTTTGGGCTGGAATGGCAACCGGTTAGTAGCTTTGAGCTGGTAACCATGTATACGCTTTCTTCGCGCCGCTTCGAGGATTTCCAGCGTCCCGACAACCGCCAGCGCGGCGGCTTGCTGCGCCTGCAGGCCCAGCTGAACTTCTAGCTGTATCTGCCACGCGGCCGCTCAGGGCCACGGAGGGTTCGGGCTTTCTTGCTACCTAGCAGGTTGATAGCCCTTACGCCTCACTTCCCTCATGACCGGAGAAACAGATCTTTCGCGGCTGCTTGCTACCCTCACGCCAGAGCTAAACCCCGGCGCCTACGTTTTCTGCTCCATTCCCGGCCCTGGCGTGTTTCCTGCCTCAGAAGTACTCGGCCTGTTTCGGGAGCCAGAAGGCACTACGGTTATTATCCCCCAGCACCTCGCCGACCAGCACCACCTCCCCTACTCGTTTGTAGCCGCCTGGATTACCCTCCGCGTACATTCGTCTCTGGAAGCAGTGGGCCTCACGGCAGCTTTTGCCACGGCCCTTACCGCTGCCCACATCAGCTGCAACGTCATTGCAGGCTTCTACCACGACCATATCTTTGTGGCCCAGCCCGACGCTGAAAAAGCCCTGCAGGTGCTGCAGCAACTATCAGCCACCGCGGCTCAATAAGCGGACGTATCCCACCGATATTTCTTTCCATGCCATCAGGCAAACTATGCCCACTGCCCTATCACACTTTTTAGGGCAACAATATCCTAGCCTGAGACTTGCTGACCCTCTGTTCCATAACTGGCCAATCTACCTTCGCTTTGACTTACAGGACGAAGCACTGGCTACCTCTGACGATTCTTACTTTCAGGAAGTAGTTTGCAGAGCATCCCTCTTATTTCAAGCAGTCTTCGCACCTACTGATGCTGTTCTGGTAGTCTATCAGTATTCACGCTACAAAAGGCACCGGCTTAGAAACAGCAACTTCCTGTTCCGGCAACTCTTGGTCCGGAAAACCGATGCCCATTTTCAACGCATTGTGTATCCTCACTTTTTTGCGCCTCATAAATGGTCGAGGGCACACTGCATTACGAGTGCTTCGCAGATTCCTCACGCTACCATTCTAGCGGCAATTGCGAACCAGGACTTCCGTAGGATTCCAGCCCTTCATGGTCAGGTGTTTTTTCTCAACCAGCGCACGGGCCTGGCCTTCCACATGTACGACGACCGTGGCCTGGATATACTAGGCCCCGACGTAGCATCCTTGCGCCCTCTTTACGACACGTACAGCCACCTACTACTCGACTACGACCGACCGCAAATGGACCGTTTGTTTATGCCGTAAGCATAATCTTCCTACTGTGGTATGGAATCCGGATAGGTGATGCATCTAGTAGGCACACTCATCCGATTCTTATGAAACAGTTACTACTGCTTTGTTTGTGTCTATTTCAACAATTCCTTACCCTAGCCCAGCAGCCTGTGGTAGCGGGCCGCATTCTGGATGATAAGACAGGTCACAGTTTACCCGGTGTCACTATTTTACAAAAAGGCACCCTTAACGGCATCTCCTCCGACTCCGACGGCCGCTTTACGCTGAGCTTGGCGGCCGGCACCGACAGCGTGACGCTCCAGGTATCGTTTATCGGCTACAAATCTCAGGAATTGCGGATAGCGGCAGGTAGCAACACCATGGTACGGCTTCTGGAGTCGCCCGCCACTTCTTACTGCGACTTATGCGTTCTGCCAAAGCTGGCTATGGGCCTTTCCAGCGGGCTGCCCTACACCCCAGTGGGGGCATCTGTGCAACTATTTGGTGAGGGCCTGGTGGACATGCCCATTACTGCTACCGTCAACTACCGCACAAACCTGAGCTGCGAGCATGCCCTCACGGCTACGCTCAGCCTGCCGCCTTTATTTCCCAGAAACCGCTTGCATTTCCGGGAGAGCCTGGTGTACCAACGGTTGCATATCGCAGATACACACCTAAATTTCAGGAGCTACTCAGCTATTGCTGACGTAGGATTTTATCGCATTGGCAACATACGCGTACCAGATCTGCTGGTAGGCGCCGGTTACGCCCGGCACCACCCCTCTGGCCCTCACGACACTCGTCCAAGTTCAGGAATAGGCTACAGCGTTGGAGTGTGCGGCAACCTACTGCCCGATTCGTTCAGCCTTGCTGGTTATGCGCTGGCAACTCGTTGGCCCGGTTACTGGCAGCTGAAGGGCCAACTCATGCACAGCTTCAACATTTACTACAAATTTGGGGTCGAAGTTCAGACCCTGGGCTCCTACAGAGAAGTAGCCATAATGCTGAACCGCTTTTTCTACTAGCCCCCAAACACAAAAAAGCCCGACCAAGTTGGCCGGGCTTTCTGCTTTATCACCTGATTCGACCTAGGCTTTGCTGTTGGTAATCAGTTCTACAATTTCCTCCGAGATGCCGGTGGTGCTGAAGCCGCCGTCGTGCATCAGGTTCTGCATGGTCACGTAGCGGGTCAGGTCCGAGAACAGGCTAACGCAGTAATCGGCGCAGGCTTCAGCCGGGGCGTTGCCTAGCGGCGAAAGGCGGTCGGCGTACTCGTAAAACGCATCGAAACCGCTGATGCCGGTACCAGCCGTGGTTTTAGTGGGCGACTGCGAAACGGTGTTCACTCGCACTTTCTTCAGCTTGCCGAGGCGCTGACCATAGCTGCGGGCAATGCTCTCGAGCATTGCCTTGGCCTGCGACATGTCCGTGTAATCAAGGAAAGCGCGCTGGGCCGCGATGTACGACAGCGCTACTACCGAGCCCCACTCGTTGAAGGCATCCTGCTTTTCAGCTACGGCCAGCATGCGGTGCAACGACATAGCCGACACGTCGAGCGTCTTCTGGTACCACTCGTAGTTCAACTCGCCGTAGTGCTTGCCCTTCCGGATGTTGGCGCTCATGCCAATGCTGTGCAGCACAAAGTCAATTTTGCCACCGAGTTGCTCCTGCGCGCCGCTGAACAGCTTTTCCAGATCCTCCATGGAGGTAGCATCGGCCGGGATGATGGGCGCGTTGCACTGCTCCGAAAGCTTGTTGATTTCGCCCATGCGCATGGCCAGCGGGGCGTTGGTGAGCACAAAGCGGGCACCTTCGGCGTGGGCCTTCAGGGCTACTTTCCAGGCAATTGATTCCTCGTTTAGAGCACCAGAAATGATGCCGACCTTGCCAGCGAGTAGGTTGTTAGACATGTGGTGAAGTTGTGAGCTTGTGAAGTTGTGAACGTTGGATGGCCCTGCTGCTGCCTCTGATATAATGCCCAGAGCAACCCGCGCAAGGCCAGTTATGCGGCGCCAAGTTAGCTATTCACAACGTCACAATTCTTCCCCTTCGCATTCTATCCTACCAATTCCTCACCGCCCATGGCTAATAGCTCGCGGGCGCTTTGGTAGGCGTGTTGGCTGGGCTTGGCACCGGAAATCATCTGAGCAATTTCCTGAATGCGCTCCTCTAGGTTCAGCATCCGGATACGGCTCACAGTGCGGTCGGCACGGTCTTCTTTGTACACGAAATAGTGCGTGTCGCCGGCTGCGGCCATTTGGGGCAGGTGGCTGATGGTAATGAGTTGATGCTTCTTGGCCATTTGCTGCATCATTCGGCCCACTTTCACCGCAATTTCACCGCTGATACCCGTATCAATTTCATCGAAAACGATGGTTGGCAAGGCAGTTTTATCCGCCAGCATGTACTTGATGCACAGCATCAGGCGCGAGAACTCACCACCGGATGCAGCTTTGCTCAACGTTTGAGGCTGGGCGCCTTTGTTGGCCGTGAACAGGATGCTGATAACGTCAATACCACTCGCGGCGGGCGCGCCTTCCTGGTGCTGCACCACAATGCGCGAGTTAGGCATGCCCAAGTCTGAAAGCAACGAAACTAGCTCCTTCTCGAACTTCGGAAACACCTTACGCCTAGCCTCCGAAAGACGCGTAGCCTGTTTCCGGACGGCGGCTAAGGCTCCTTCTGATTCGCGGCGCAGGCGGTTTATCTGCTTATCTAGGTTGAGCACCGAGCTAACCTTATCCCGCAACTCAGAGCGGACAGCCAGCAGGGCTACTACATCACGCACCTGGTGCTTGCGCTGGAGGCTGTAGAGCACATTTAGGCGGCCTTGCAGCTCATCAATGCGGGCAGGGTCGCCTTCTGTGCGGCGCTCTACTACCTCTATTTCGTTGGCAATGTCGTGCAGTTCAATCAGGCAGGAGTCGAGACGATGTTTTAGCTCACGGGCCTGCTCAGAATAAGCTGCAATCTGACCTAGTAAAGAAGCAGCCTCTTTCATAGCGCCGGTAGCGCAATACTCGCTTTCCGTCAGGCTCTGAAGGGCATTCGTGAGCTTGAACTTGATTTCTTCGGCGTGCTCCAGCTCTTTTACTTCCTGCTCCAGCTCATCCTGGTGTTCATTATCAAGACGGGCATCTTCCAGCTCATTCAGCAAAAAGCTATGATAATCCAGCTCCTTGTTGGCCTGAGCTACTTGGTCCTCTAGGCATTTCAAGTCGGCTTCCAACTTGCGGTATTGGCGATACGCGTTGCTGTACTGCGCCCTACTAGGCACCAAGCCGGCGTAAAGGTCCAGTAGGTTCAGCTGAAACACGGCATCCCCGAGCAGCAGCGTATCGTGCTGGGAATGAATATCCATGAGGTTCGCCCCGATGTTGCGCAGGGTTTCCAGCGTTACGGGGGTATCATTCACGAACGCCCGGCTTTTGCCAGCGGGGCTTACCTCTCGCCGCAGAATGCATTGCGTGTCGTAGTCCAGATCCTCGGCTTCAAAGATATCCTGGAGCTGGTAGCCGCTGATGTCAAACTGGCCTTCAATCACACATTTCTTCTCCGTATCGAAGAGCATGCGTGAGTCGGCCCGATTGCCCAGCAGCAGCCCAATGGCACCCAGCATAATGGATTTACCGGCACCCGTTTCGCCGGTAATAATATTGAGAAGGGCCGAAGGTTGCAGCTCTAGCTGCTCAATCAGGGCGTAATTACGGATGCGCAAGTCAACCAACATAGCAATCCAACATGAGGGCCGGGAACCCGGCCGTAGCTAATAAATGAGAAAAGCTACGGTCCGGGCACAACCGGGTCTAGTAGCTTTAGCAAAGCTACTAGCTCATTTAGTTAGTTACTAACTTTATTCGCCAAAAATATTTCTTAGTACCTAAAACTAGCGCTACGGCTGCCGCAGAATGGATTGGTACTTAGCAGAGTTGGTAGGGTCGGCCTCCGAAAGCAGGGTTGCTACTTGGGTTTTCTGCTGCTGATCGGGGCTAGTACGAAATACGTTGGAAATTTCGTCGGCTTTGGTAGTGAAGAACGCACGAGCCAGCACCGTTCCGGGCCGGCGCTGTATCGCTTGCTGCACACCTTGCAGGGCCGTTACCATGCTGGCACGGGCTTCCTCGGGCTTGGTGATAAACACATCCATGCCTTGACGATAATACGCGTAGCTGCCCTTTCTGAATGCCTCTAGTTGTGGGTCCTGCAGGTTGTTGAGCAGCCAATAGCGGTTGCCGCTGCTAGCATCTTTCCAGCCTTCATCTACCTCACTGGTCGTGTTCTGAGAGGCGGCATTGGTCAGGATGGTCCGGGCGCGGTCGTAATAGGGCGAGCCACTCAGGGAAGCAAAGCTATCCTGATCCATGCCAATGATAATGTAGGCGTAGAAGGAAAGCAGCGAGGACAGGTTGCCGACGAATACGTTTTCCGAGTAGTCAATCGGGTTTTGCGGGGAGTAGGCAAACGTCCAGCTGGGGTCCGTAAAGCTCAGCACATTGGTTTCGTACCCGGTGCCATACACGGGGCGCGTACTCAGCACCCGCACGGTAGCTACGTAAGTGCCATTCTGCGGAATAGAGCGAATACCCACGAAAAAGCGGCACCGAATGCGTTCTGCCGGCCGATAGGTTTGGTTGGTAAAAGTGCGCGTGTTCAGAAACGTCTGCATGTCGTTGCGCATCTGCTGCACCAGCTGACGGTCCGAGATGGTTACGTTCTCGGTAGTCACGCTCACCTCAGCCTGTAGCTCCTGCGCTTGGGCAGGACGCGTCAGAAAAGGCAAGCAGAGCAGCAGAAACGACAGGCAGAGGTTACGCATGGTGGGGTTGCAGGCGGGCTAAAACGGTACGCACAATATCGAGGGCTACCTCCGCTTTGGGCTTCAAGTCAAAGGTAGTCAGGCCCCCGTTGGCTTCCAGCAGCGTTATCTTGTTGGTATCGTGCTTGAAGCCAGCGCCGGCATCGCGCAGCGAGTTAAGCACTACCATATCAAAATTCTTCCGCCGCAGCTTATCCAGGGCATGAGCCAGCTCGTTGTCTGTCTCCAACGCAAAACCCACCGAAAATTGTTCGGGCCGCTTCATTTCGCCTAATGTGGCGGCAATGTCCACGTTCTTGACGAGCTCCAGCGTGAGCGTGTTGCCTTGCTTTTTAATCTTATTCTCCGCTACCTGCGCGGGTTTGTAGTCGGCAACGGCGGCCGCAAACACCCATACATCGGCGGCGGGCGCTAGGGCGGCCGCGGCGGCAAACATCTCATCGGCGGTTTGTACGCGCTGGGTTCGGATGTTGGGGTGGGCCGGGTTGGGCAGGTTGGTGGGGCCGCTTACCAGCTCTACCTCAGCTCCGTTGGCGGCAAATGTTTCGGCCAGTGCGTAGCCCATTTTGCCGGTGCTGTGGTTGCCAATAAAGCGAACCGGATCCAGGGGCTCATACGTAGGACCGGCAGTAATAAGAACGCGCATTCTGGAGAGCTAAGTAGCGGGAGGTTGATGGTCAGAAGGAAGCTAGCAAAATACTACCCCTCGCCTCAGACCGACAAGATAGCGGGTTCTGAAAAAAACCGTTCTAGCTCCGTCACCATGTCTTCGGGTTCCAGCATCCGGCCCGGGCCGCTTAAGCCACTGGCCAGCTCGCCCGCCGGCGACTCCCACACTGTATTGCCGTACTGGCGCAGACGGGCTAGGTTAGCTTGGGTAGCCGGGTGCTGGTACATATCTAGGTCCATGGCCGGAGCCACAAACACGGGGCAGCGGGCCGAGAGATAAACGGCATCCAGCAGCGTATCGCAGAGGCCGTTGGCGAGGTGCGCGAGGGTGTTGGCTGAGGCCGGTGCCACCACCAACGCGTCAGCCCAGAGGCCCAGATGCACATGGTTGTGCCACTCGCCGGCCCGTTCATCTTTCAGAAAGCCCTGCAGAACCGGATTTTTCGAGAGCGTGGCGAGGGTCAGGGGCGTGACGAAGGCCGCGGCGGCGGGCGTTAGAATAACCTGCACTTCAGCTCCGGCCTTCACCAGCAAGCGCACCAGCACCGCCGACTTATAGGCTGCAATGCTGCCGCTAACGCCCAGCAAAATCTTACGTCCCTGCAACACAGAGTTAATTGACTGCATCCGATGTCTTCATTTAACAAACCACCTTTCGCTAGCTCCCTTCTGCACTTAAACTAACTTGGCTACTAGGCCTCCAAAGTACACAAACCCCTTAGAGCCACCCAAGCAGCCTGCCATAGTGCCATAGCTACCAAACAAAACGGATTACACGAACCAGCAACTAACTGCGTCCGTGTAATCCGTTTTTAGTGAGCTAAGTCCGTGCGCTACTCGGCTTTGCGGGCCTCAGGCTGCTCTTCTTCAGCAGGCGTGCGGTAGTGAATCTTGCCTTCCAGAAACTCCTCTACTGCCAGGTTAGTAGGCTTAGGCAGGCGCTCGTAGTGCTTGGAAATTTCGATTTGCTCGCGGTTTTCAAACACCTCTTCGAGGTTATCTACGGTGGTAGCAAACTCGGCCAGCTTGCCGTTCAGCTCTTCTTTCAGCTTCACAGAAATCTGGTTTGCACGCTTCGAGATGATAGCCAGGCTCTCATACACGTTGCCGGTTTCGTGGGTGAAATCCGACATGTTGCGGGTCACGATGGAAGCTGGTACGCTGTTCGGAGTTTTCATCTTATCTGATGTGTTATGAATGTGCAGAAGGTAAGGTAAAGGGGCGGAAAGTGCTTGTGGTGCCGGTAAAAATCGGCGTCGGCACTTCCTGCGCCTTAATTAGCAGCCGTCGACTCGGCTGTTTTCAATTTGGCTACTTCGTCGCGGGCGGCATCGTACATGCGCTCCGCTTCTTTCAGGTTTTTGCTTTGCGGGAAAGCGTCTACAAAGTTCTGGTAGAAGGCAATGGCCTCTAGGTACCGCTCGCGTTGCTTCTCCTCTACGCTTTCTTTTGCTAGGTCGTATTGGGCGCTCAACTTCAAGAAAGCGGCCTGCTCGCCGTAGGCCGAAGCAGGGTATTGCTGCTGAAAGCCCGTAAACGCTGTTACGGCCGACTGGTAGTAGCGCAAATCATAGTACAAGCTGGCACCGCGGAAGGCTTTGTTTTCCAGCTTTTTCTGCAGCTCCTGCGACATACCGTCGGTTTCGGCGCGGAAGCGGCTTTCGGGAAAGCGGTTTAAGAAATCCTGGATGACATCCAGCGCCGAGTACGTGTTCGTCTGGTCGAGCTGGAAATCAGGCGAGTCGCGGAACAACGATTTGGCCTGCATGAAAGCCGCTTCCTCAGCGAACTGCGAGTTGGGGTACGTCTCGTAGAACGTTTTGAAGTAGTAGGCGCTCAGCGTGTAGTTGCGCTGCTTGTAGTTGGTATTAGCAAAGTAAAACTGGGCTTTTTCCGCCTCGGGGCGGCCTTTTAGCAGCGGAATCAATTCTTCGAGCAGCGTGCCAGCCTTGAAAAAGTCGCCTTTATCATAGTACTGAATGGCAGCTTCATACTTCTTGTTGACGTCGGTGCTCTTCAACAGCTTTTGATAGCCGGTGCAAGACCCGAGCAGCAAGGCGCTCAATAACAGAACTAAAAAGGCAGGACGGAAAGACAGCATAAGGGCGCAAAGGTAAGGATAATCGGTGAGGCAACTAATACTAGGTAGTGGTGGTGTTTAAACCCCAGTGCATTACCCGGCATCCACCTCATTTTTTCACGACAGGCTGCTTGCTTGGAGCAGCCGGTTTTGGTGTTGCAGGCGCTGCTTTTTTAGGAGCAGTAACCTTTTTCTTGACAGGAGCCTTTTTAGCTGGCACTGCTTTCTTTTTGGGTTTAGCAGGGGGCGCAAAGTGCTTGCCTAACGTTTGGCGGCGGGTGGGGCGTTCCGTAGCACGCCAGCGGAAATCAGTCAGTTTAGCATCTTCCGCCTTAAGCTCATTCGGGGGAATAAAGCTAGCCTCGGGGTTGGTGCGGAACGTGATATTCTGGAGCTTGCTTTGGGCAAACCGCATCGTCATGGTCGCGGATAAGGATTTGTTGACCCCTGACACGGCCGTGTCTCCCTCAAGAGCATAGTAGATGCTCTCGGCGTTGCCAACCACATCAATTTTTTTTATGGCCTTCTCCCCGAAGTACGCCACCATGGTGCGGCCCTTCACCTGGTTGAAGTTCAGAAGCGTGTCCTGCCCAATAGTGAAAGCCCGGCCGTAGAGGCGCATCTGGTCAATTTTTCCCTTGCGCTGCTGGATCTGCATCGAATCGGCAGTGAGCTGGTTTTTGTTGTTCCAGAGAACTGGGTCGTGGCTGAGGTAGATGATGGAATCCTGCCGGTCGTAAGTCAGGGAGTCGCAGCGGCCCTGCAGGTCGGTGCGGAAGATGCGCACTTTACGGTAGGCGTAAATCACGCCGGCTTTATTTTGGGGCGGACGGCCTTCGAGGCTGACCAGCGTATCAGCCGCCAGATACAGCGTGTCCTTATCGTTGATGTTGCGCATGACGGCACGGTTGCCATACACCTTGGCCCGGCCATCGGCGCGCCAGTATTTGCCCACGTCCCCCCGAATCACGATGTTGTCCTTCTTGGAAGTCATCGAGACGTTGCCAGTGGCCAAGCCATACTGCCGGGCTTCGTCGTAGAAGAGTTTGTCGCCGCCGAGCAGGTAATTAGGCGTTTCGATCTTGGCGTTGCGGGCAAAGTTCGACACCTTGGTAACTGTGTTATAATTACCGTTTTCGGCGTACACACTCCCTTGTTTGCCCTTGATGCGGGTGGGCCCGAAGAAGTAGGCAATTTTACTGACCGTATTGTACTGCAGCGTATCCGTATCGATGGTGTTCTCCCGGGTTACTAGCTTCACATCGCGCTTGAAGCTGAACACTTTGGTTTGCGTATTGTAGTAGCCAAACCGGCTATCAAGCGTATTTTCTGGGTCCTGAAGGTGGCCGCCAGTGCTGTAGTAAGCCGTATTCCGGTTTAGGTCGTAATCGAGCAGTTGGGTGGTGAGCGTCATGCGCGGGTCGCGCATGGTCACGTTGCCGGTCATGCGGGCTTTGCGCGTGTCGCCATCATAGGTGCCTTGGTCGCCGGTGATGGTAATGGTGTCGTTCTGGATGATGCGCACATTGCTGAACGCCTCCAGCGCATTGCGCTCGGTGTACTGGTAGGCCGAGTCGCAGTAGAGCAGCGTAGTGCCCTGCCGGAAGCTCACGTTGCCAATCAGCTTCCGGATTTCAATACCATTAAAGGTGCCGCCTTCCAATTGGCCGGCCCCTAGCAGCTCAATTTGCTGGCCTTTTTGCGGAACAGGCGCGGCTCCGGCGGGGCGCGCAGCGGGGCGTTGCTGAGCCCAAACCAGGCTCGGCAGTAGCAGGAGCAGAAAGAGAAAAAGAGGCTTCGGGAACGACATTTCAGTGCAAAGGTACAGAAGGGCCGTTGCTAACGGTTTTCTTTGTGGAATAGTACGTTTTTTCAGCGCTCAATAAAGCTCTCTGGCATAGCTCCCGACGTAATTCCTCTTCTCATGGCCCAGGTTACTAGGCCTGCTAAGAGTTTAAACCCCTCCGGACCTTCTGCCCCGCTTCTTCACCCACCTTGCCCCATGCTCGAACGGATTCAACAGTATATTCAAGAACACGCCCTCTTCTCCCCTACCGATAAGCTGCTGGTAGCCGTCAGCGGCGGCCTCGATTCCGTGGTACTGGCTCATGTGCTGCATAAGTTGGGCGCTGAGTTTGCCCTAGCGCACTGCCATTTTGGGCTGCGCGCCGAGGAAGCCGATGCCGACGAGGAATTTGTGCGCAAGCTGGCCAAGCAATACGAGGTGCCGTACTTCGCCGAGTTTTTCCAGACCAAGAAGTTTGCTGAGCAAGAAGGCATATCTACCCAAATGGCGGCCCGGGCGTTGCGCTACGAGTGGTTTGAGCGCATCCGTAAAACCCAGGGCTACGACTACATTGCCACCGCCCACCACCAGCGCGACACGGCCGAAACCATGCTGCTCAACCTCACCCACGGCACGGGCTTGGCTGGTTTGCATGGCATCCGGCCCAAATCGGGCTACCTCGTGCGCCCTTTGCTAGCCGTCAGCAAGCCTGACCTGTATGATTACGTGGTGGAAAACCGCCTGATCTGGCGCGAAGATGCCAGCAACGACAGCCCCGTGTACCAGCGCAACCGCCTACGCCTGGAGGTACTACCCGTACTGCGCGACATCAACCCCTCCCTCGACCATACCATGAGCATCACGGCGGAGCGCGTGGGTGGGGCCGAAGAAATCGTGCGCCGCTACGTGGAAGAAACCGCCAGCCAGGCCCAACGCACCGAGCCCGAAGCCACCTACCTCGATATCCGGATGCTGCAGAAAACGGCGGCCACGGCCGTGGTGCTGCACGAGCTACTGCGGCCTTTCGGCTTTTCGTACCTAGTAGTGAAGGACATTGTGCAGAGCTTCGGGGCGGAGTCGGGGCGCCGCTTTGAGTCGCCGACGCATCTGCTGGTAAAGGACAGGGAGCAGCTGGTCATCACGCCGCGCAACCTCACCAAGTTTGGTACGCACCAGTTGCAGGCCGGGCAGGAAGCCCTGAAAATCGACGGCTTGCACCTGCGCACCGAGCTAGTAGAAGTAACCGAAGGCTATGACATTCCGAAAGGCAAGGCCGTAGCCGCGCTGGATGCCGATGCGCTGAAGTTCCCGCTCACGGTGCGCGCTTGGCAGGAAGGCGACTGGTTTATGCCCATCGGCATGAAAGGAAAGAAGAAGCTTTCCGATTTCCTCATCGACCAGAAAGTACCGCTCAATCTCAAAGACAATGTGCAAGTGCTGGTTTCCGCCGATGGCAAAATTGCCTGGGTTATCGGTTTCCGTCCCGACGACCGGTTTAAGGTGACCGAGGAAACAGAGCGTGTTTTGGTAGTGCGGCGAATGTAATTCACCCGTGTGGTTACAAAACCACGAAGGTCCGGCTTGCGCTACCCCACTAGCCTAGGCCGGGCTTTTGCTTTCACCACAAGTTCAGCCAGTTGGGCAGTTGCAGCGAACTTTCGCTTGGTTTGGGTTTGCCGAAACTCGTTTTGGGTTAGCTTTACGGCCCAAACCCACAGTTCACACCCAATTCCTTACCCAATGAAAGTTACCGTAGTTGGAGCCGGCAACGTAGGGGCAACCTGCGCCGATGTATTGGCCACCCGCGAAATTGCCAACGAAATTGTTCTGGTTGACATCAAGGAAGGTTTCGCCGAAGGCAAAGCCCTCGACATCTGGCAGAAAGCCCCCATCATCGGCTACGACTCTCGCACCGTAGGCGTAACCGGCGACTATAGCCGCACCGCTAACTCCGATGTGGTAGTAATTACCTCGGGCCTGCCCCGTAAGCCCGGCATGAGCCGCGACGACCTGATTTCTACCAACGCCGGCATCGTGAAAACGGTAACCGAGCAGGTTGTAAAATACTCGCCTAACGCCATCATCATTGTGGTTTCGAACCCACTAGATGTGATGACCTATCAGGCGCACCTCACCTCCGGCCTGCCCCGCGAAAAGGTATTCGGCATGGCTGGCATCCTGGACACCGCGCGCTACCGGGCGTTCCTGGCTGAAGCCCTGAACGTAAGCCCTAAAGACATTCAGGCAGTACTCATGGGTGGCCACGGCGACACCATGGTGCCCCTCCCCCGCTACACCACGGTAGGCGGCATTCCCGTAACCGAGCTGATCGGCAAGGCGGAACTGGACGCTATTGTACAGCGCACAGCTGTAGGTGGCGGCGAGTTGGTAAAGCTGATGGGTACCTCAGCCTGGTATGCGCCAGGTGCGGCCGCTGCGCAAATGGTAGAAGCCATTGTCCGCGACCAGCGCCGTGTGTTCCCCGTGTGCATTGAGCTACAGGGCGAGTACGGCATCAACGGCGTGTACTTGGGTGCTCCAGTTATCCTCGGCAAAAACGGCATCGAGAAGGTTATCGAGCTGCAACTGAACGATGAGGAGAAAGCAATGCTAGAAACCTCGCGCGGCCACGTGAAAGAGGTGATGGACGCCCTAGACAACATGAGCAAGGCTTCGGCTTAGTTTCGTACCTAGTCTTTAGAAACTGGCTGTTTCGCGTGAGCGGAGCAGCCGGTTTTGTTTAAGCTCCGGCGCTTGCCTAAGCTATAAGGCCTAGCCCTCCCCTAAACAAGAAAGCCCGCTGATGGTGTCAGCGGGCTTTCTTGTTAGCATTCCAAAGGCACATTACCGTTACTTCTGGCTGGCGCGGAACAGCTTTTGCTTTTCATCTTTCGAGAGGCTTTCGTAGCCGGAGCGCGAAATCTTGTCCAGAATCAGGTCGATTTCATCTTGCTCGGGCTTAGCTATAACACCTTTTTTGGGCGCGGCAGCAGGAGCCGGAGCGGCACCACCCCGCGTAGCCCGCAGGTTAGGGCGCCCCGTAGCGATACGCGTTACCCAATCGCCAATGGCTTGCACCGGGCGGCCCAGGTCGCGGCCAGCCTGCAACTGCTTCACGAAGATGAAGCCAAGCAACGCCCCGCCTAAGTGAGAAATCTCGCCGCCGGGGTTGCCGCCATTGATGCCGGCAATACTCAGTATAACTACTACTGCCGCTATGTATTTGATACGAACCGGCCCAATGAAAATAATGCTAAACGTGTAGTCAGGCAGCAAGGTAGCAGCAGCCAAAACGATGGCCGTTACGCTGGCCGAGGCACCGTACAAAATGGCGGGAGTGCCTTTAAAAGCCGGAATCAGGTTGAACGCCAGCAAATACAGTGCAGCTCCTGCTATAGCCCCTAGCACATACAGACTCACGAGGCGCCGGTCGCCCAAGTACTCGCGCACTAGGGCCCCAAACCAGTACAAGTTCAGCAGGTTGAACAGAATGTGAAAGAAATCAAAATGGATAAAGCTGTACGTCAGCAGTGTCCAGGGGCGCGTAAGCAGGGTAGCTGGCACCGAAGGAACCGCTAGCCACTCCAGTACAGGCAAGTGTCCGTTGCGGTCTTTAGTCAGGATGAAAATCACCGTCCGCAGCAGGATGAATGCAATGAACACCAGCACATTCAGCAGTAGCAGCTGGTTCAGGGCATTATCCCGCTTGCTAAACGCTGTGCGGATATCGTTGGCAATACTCATAGGGAGGTGGGGCAGATTTGGAACCTAGCCGGATGAGGAAGGGAATGTATCTGGCTGGGGCGGGAATTTCCACAATTTTCGTGCAAGCTACCACACTGCCACACGTACTGGCAGCTTTATGGCTTGTAAACAAAACAGGGCTAGTAACTGACTGGAAATGGCTACTTATTTAGTGAAGCCATTCTGCCGGAGTGGCAGTTGGGTTCAGCCAGTAACCAGATACTTAGTAGAGCCTGGTGCGGTTGCGTTGCCACAGCAGCAACACCACCAAGCCAACCAACATTCCGCCTAGGTGGGCAAAGTGCGCCACATTATCGCCCGGCACACGGTGCACTCCAAAATAGAACTCGTAGAGACCATATAGTATCACGAAATACTTGGCCTTGATTGGAATGGGGAGCGGAAAGATCATTAGCTCCGTATTCGGGAAGAAGAAGGCAAACGCCAGCATAATGCCAAACACGGCTCCCGAAGCGCCCAGCATGGGGCTATTGAGGCTGCTTTCGTAGATGGTGTTCATAGTTGTCACGACGCCCTGAATAAGCTTCTCGTCGTCGGGGGTAGTATGAAGCTGACGAATTACCGGATCAAAAGCTTCCGCATTATTGCTCAGGTTATGCTCCACGAAGTCCTTGAGATGCACATCCGTGGGGTCCTGCTGAAACACCTCGATGTCCTGCTGCATCCGGTTCAGCTCGTAGGTGCGCAGGCCGTTGTATAGCATACCAGCTCCTAGCCCACAAATCAACCAGTAGGTTAGAAACCGCTTGGCCCCCCACCGCTGCTCCAGCATCGGCCCTAGGGCTGCCAGCGCCAGCATATTGGAAAAAATGTGCCCAATGTTGGCGTGCATGAACATGTAGGTCACGAACTGCCAGGCGCCAAAGTTGGGCGAGCCAATGGGGTACAGGTTCAGGATGCCAAGCGCGCGCAACTGCGTACTCAGAAAAAACACCGCCACATTGGCGATAAGCAGGTTGCGAACGGTAGGAGTAAGCTGAAACATGAACGACGGATTAGCGCAGAATAAATGACTTCGCGGGGCAAGATAGGGCCTGGCTCCGGTAGCAACGGAACTACGTACGGCATTTGCCATCCAAAGGCGGACTAGCCCCTGCTCCTGCCGCTACCGCCGAAACAACTCCTGTAGTTGCCCCAGCTCCAGCAGCACGATGGTGCGGCGGCCATCGGGCGTATAGTTGGGCACTTGGCAGGCGAAGAGTTTATCAACTAGCGTGGTCATTTCCAGCTCCGAAAGGCGCGAGCCGGCGGCGGTTGCGGCCACCCGGCGGGCTAGGGCACGGGCCATCTGCTCGCGGCGGTTTAGCTTCATAGGGCCAGCATGCGTTCGGAACTGCTCAATCAGACCTTCCAGTAGCTCTTTCTCGTCGCGGGCCGGCACATCGGCCGGAATGCCTTCTACCGCAATGGTGTGCTTGCCGAAGTCAGTGAAGCGGAAACCCAGTGCGCGCAGGGGCTCTTCTATTTCGCGCAGAATGGCAAAGTCCTGTGGCGTGAAGGTGATGGTACGCGGAAACAGCAGCGTTTGCGAGGCACTAACCTCGCGCTCCAGCGCCTGCGCATACTGTTCAAACAGAATCCGCTCCCGGGCCGCCACTTGGTCAATCAGCATCATACCCGACTTCACAGGCAGCAGCAGATACTGCTGATGCAGTTGCAGCACTTTGTTGCCCGGCCCCGTGGAGGATTCGCGCAGGGGAAGCTCGGGGGTGGTGGCCGCCACGCCGGGTAATACTAGTTGCTCTGGCGCCGCTAGCTCCTCTGCTTCGGGCAACCCAACCGGAGTAGCTCCAGCCTCTGCTTCCGCTTCCGGTTGAGTTGGTACCACTTCACTAGGTAGTGGTTGCGTTGAAACCACTGCCGCCGCAGAAGGCACAGGCACACCCACGGCCGTGGCTTCGTGCTCCACGTCGGGCACACTGATCTGGCTCAGGCTTTTGTAGAAATTTTCCAGTTCGCGCTTGGCTTGCTCCGTGGGCCTAGGCGGCAATTGTCGCTCATAGGCATCGGAGCCGGTTGCTTTCTCACGCGAGCTGCCCGAGGTGCCGGCCGCCCGCGCCGCCGCCGAGGCCAGCGCATCGGGCTGAAAATCATCGGCGAAGGGGTTGCGCTCATTGCCGGAAAGGCGCAACGGCTGAATTGGGCCAAAGTTTACGTTGCCGTCAAAATCCAACGATGGCGCCATGTTGTGCAGGCCCAGGCTTTGCTTCACGGCAGCTCGCACAATGGCGTACACGGTTTTCTCGTCCTCGAACTTAATTTCTGTTTTGGTGGGGTGTACGTTGATATCGATGGTCTTCGGATCAAGCTCCAGAAACAGCACGTAAAACGGGTGTGTGTCTTTAGGCAACAAGCCCTCATAGGCAGTCAGCACGGCGTGGTTGAGATAGGCCGAGCGGATGAAGCGGTTGTTCACGAAGAAGAACTGGTCGCCGCGGCTTTTCTTCGCCGATTCCGGCTTGCCAATAAAGCCTTTCACCGCAATAAATGGGGTTACCTCCTCTACCTGAGCCAGTTGCTCTTTGTAGCCATTGCCCAGCAACGACACAATCCGCTGGCTCAGCTTGCCCGCTGGCAGGTTAAATACCTCCAGGTCGTTCTGAAACAGCGAGAAGCTAATGTGCGGGTTGGCTAAGGCCACGTGCTGAAACTCATCCAGGATATGACGCATTTCTACTGCGTTGCTCTTCAGGAAGTTTCGGCGGGCGGGCACATTGAAAAACAGGTTCTTGACGGCAATACTGGTACCATCGGGGCAGGCAACGGGCTGCTGGCTACTGATCTGCGAGCCTTCCACCAAAAGCAACGAGCCGGTGTCCTGGTCGCGCTGCTTGGTTCGGATTTCCACTTGCGCTACCGCCGCAATACTAGCCAGCGCCTCGCCCCGAAACCCTAGGGTCCGGATGCGGAACAAGTCCTCGGTGGTACGAATTTTACTGGTGGCGTGGCGCTCCAAGCTCATGCGTGCATCAGTCGGGCTCATGCCCAGTCCGTTATCTACCACCTGCACCAGCTGCTTGCCGGCTTCCTTTACAATCAGCTGCACCTGCGTGGCACCAGCATCTACTGCGTTTTCGAGCAGCTCCTTTACCGCCGAAGCTGGGCGCTGCACCACTTCGCCTGCTGCAATTTGGTTGGCTAAATATTCGGGCAATAATTGAATAATATCTGCCATGTACTATCGAAATGAAGGCAAAATCAACGAAAAAAGGACCACGTTTTATGAGTACTCCAACAGAGCTATCCGCTTGATAACAACCAGCGTCGGGAAATTATCCGTAAGTTTGTGGCCAACTTTTGTGTGTCTGGCATAAGACCAATTCTTAGTCTTATGCGTTGGTAAGTGAGGAAGGCAGGGAGTCGAAAGCCAGTTAATATGGCCCGGCGCCCAGTCAGAGGCACTACCCGGCACCCTTTTTGGAGAGGCAAAAGTAGGGCTTTTCGACTCGCCTTTTATCTAACCTTCACCTCAGCGCGAACCACCGGAGCCGATGCTCAAAGACTTTCGGATTGGACTCTTCCTGCTAGTACTGGCCATTACGGGTCTGCTCATTTCCTCGTCGGCCCCGCGCGAAGAGGAAGGTGTGCGCCCTATGACGGCCGCCGAGCAGAACTGGGTTGACAGCGTGTTTAACTCGCTTACGCCTGACCAGCGGCTGGGCCAGCTCTTTATGGTGGCCGCTTACTCCAACAAGGACCGCAAACACGTCCAGTACACGGAGTTCCTGATCAAGAATTATAACATTGGGGGGCTGATGTTCCTGCAGGGTGGTCCGCGCCGGCAGGCCAACCTCACTAACCGCTACCAAGCCGCCGCCAAGGTACCCCTGCTGGTGGCCATGGATGCCGAATGGGGCCTGGATATGCGCCTAGATTCGTCCATGCACTTTGCCAAAGGTATGACCCTAGGCGCCATGGACGACGACCAGTACGTGTACCAGATGGGGCGCGAAATCGCCCTGAAGATGAAGACGCTGGGGGTGCACGTGAGCTTTTCGCCCGTCATCGACGTCAACTCTAACCCGAGCAACCCGGTTATCGGCAACCGCTCATTCGGTGAGAACAAAGAGCAAGTAGCCAAGCGCGGCATTAGCTACATCCGGGGCCTGCAAGACCACGGCGTGATGGCCGTAGTAAAGCACTTCCCGGGTCATGGTGACACCGACGTAGACTCGCACGTGGCCCTGCCGGTTATCAACTCCGACATGGCTCGGCTTACCAACGTGGACCTATATCCATTCCAGAAAGCCTTTGAGCAAGGCGTAATGGGCGTAATGGTGGGCCACCTCTACATGCCCTTGCTCGATACCGTACGCAGCCTTTCAGCTACCATTTCCAAAAACCTGGTAACGGGCCTGCTGAAAGAGAAAATGGCGTACCGCGGCCTCGTGTTTACGGATGCGCTTAACATGAAGAGCGTTGCCGACCTCTACAAACCCGGCGAACTGGATGCATTGGCATTGGCTGCTGGCAACGATGTGCTGCTGTTCTCGGAAGATGTGCCTATGGCCATCCAGAAAATAAAGGAGGCCGTGGCAGCCGGTAAAATTGACCAGACAGATATCGACCTGCGGGTACGCAAAATGCTGCGCGCCAAATACTGGGCCGGACTGACGCGTCTTCAGCCAATTGATGTTCCGAATTTGATGACCAACCTGAACCGGCCCCTGAGCCGCCTGGTGCAGCAACAGATTTATGAGCATGCCACCACCGTGGTCAAAAACGAAGACGACCTGATTCCATTCCTACGCCTTGATACCTTGCGCATTGCGTCCGTTACTATTGGCTCTGATGCGCCGACGTATAAGGAAATCATGGGCAAGTATCAGAGCGGCCCGGTGTATGCGGTACCAAACCGCTATGCCGTTGACTCAACGTTTGCCCGCATCAGCGGCCGCCTCTCGCCCTACAACGTGGTGGTGGTGAGCCTGCACAACATGAACAACACGCCTACCCATAACTACGGGATTGGCGAAGGGGCCCTCAAGTTTCTGAAAGAGCTGCAGGCCAATAAAAACATTAAAACGGTGGTTGTGGCCTTTGGCAACGCCTACGCTTTGAAGTTTCTGGAAAGCCAGCGCAACTTGGTGTGCGGCTACGAAGACAATTACCCGGCTCAGTTGGTGGTGCCGCAGGTACTGTTTGGCGCGTTGCCTGCCAAAGGCCGCTTACCCGTAACGGTGTCTGAAACCCTGAAGGCTGGAATGGGTTTGCCCACGCCAGATTTCAAACGCCTACGTTACGGCACGCCCGAAGCTGCTGGCTTCGACTCGCGTGTGCTAGCCCAGATCGATAACGTAGCATTAGAGTCGGTGGCGTATGCCGCGGCCCCGGGCTGCCAGGTGCTGGTGGCCAAGGATGGCATGGTGGTCTTCGACAAAAGCTACGGTTACTGCACCTACGATAAGTCGCAGCCTATCAACAGCAGCACCTTATATGACCTGGCCTCTGTAACGAAGGTAGCCGGCACCCTGCAGGCTATTATGTACCTGAAAGACCAGGGAAAACTCAACATTGACGACAAAGTAGCGGCTTACCTGCCCGAGCTAAAAAACACCAACAAGCGCGACATGACGGTGCGCGAGGTGCTGATGCACCAGGCGGGCCTTAAGGCCGGCATCCCTACCTGGGAGCGCACCATCACGAAATCGGGCCCAAAGCCTACGTTTTACGCCAGCACCGAGTCGGCGGAGTTCTCGCGGGAGGTGACCCCGGAGATGTACAGTCTGCGTACCACCGAAGACTCTGTCTGGACATGGGTGCAACGCTCTGGTTTGCTCCCCAAAGTGAAAGGCAAATATCCGGTTGAGTATTCCGACCTAAGCTTTATTATCTTGAAGCGGGTAGCCGAGAAGGTACTGCAGCAGCCCCTCGACCAGTTCTTGCAGAAGACCTTCTATCAGCCGCTGGGCCTAGGCACGATGACGTACAACCCGCTGGAGAAATTCCCGAAGTCGTGCATTGCGCCTACTGAAAACGACACGTATTTCCGCCGTGCTTTGCTGCAGGGTACCGTGCACGACCAAACGGCTGCCATGGTTGGGGGCGTAGGTGGGCACGCGGGTCTGTTCTCAAACGCCAACGACTTGGCCGTGCTTATGCAGATGAATATGCAGAACGGCCGCTACGGCGGGCAGCGCTTCTTCCAAACCCCAGTGGTTACGGAGTTTGCTAGGGCCACCGTAGCCGGCAACCGGCACGCACTGGGTTGGGACCGGGGAGACCCTAGTAAACCTGAAGGCCCCACCAGCAACCTCTCGCCGGCCACCACGTTTGGTCACACGGGCTTTACCGGAACCTGCGTCTGGATGGACCCCGAAAACAAAATCCTTTACATCTTTCTTTCTAACCGAGTGTATCCTGACGCGGGCAACAACAAGCTGCGTCAGTACAATATCCGCACTCGTATTCACGACGTGATTTACAAGTCGTTGCAGAAAACATGATTTGTTGTCCGACTTTACTAGCCTCTTGAAACGCACTGGCGGCAAGACATCCGAATGGGTTGTCTTGCCGCCAGTTTTTTGTAGCTCCAACCAAATTCCTCTGCCTCCTGACAAGAATTTTACATTACCCTGACTACTCCGCCGCAACAGTTCTGCTGTAGCGGTGTCCGTTGCAGGCTAGCTATCCAGGCCTGCCCATCCGTTTTTTACCTCCCTACCCCTCACCCGCTCTTTAACCAGAACGGGGCCAGCAAAAGCTTCTCATGAATATCGGCATTGTTTGTTACCCTACTTTCGGCGGCTCGGGCGTCGTGGCTACTGAGCTGGGCAAGGCCCTGGCCCTGAAAGGCCATCGGGTACACTTTATCACCTACAGCCAACCCGTTCGCCTCGATTTCTTTAACGAGAATCTGTTTTACCACGAGGTGTACATTCCGCCGTATCCGCTGTTTCAGTTCCCGCCTTATGAGCTGGCGCTGGCTAGTAAAATGGTAGACATTGTGCAGAATGAGAAGCTGGATGTACTGCATGTGCACTACGCCATTCCGCATGCCTCAGCTGCCTACATGGCCAAGCAGATTCTGCTCACGCGTGGCATTCGCATTCCGGTGGTCACTACCCTACACGGCACCGATATTACACTGGTGGGCAAAGATGCTAGCTACGAGCCCGTCGTGACGTTCAGCATCAACCAATCGGATGGAGTTACGTCGGTATCGGCTGATTTGCGCCGCGAAACCTACGAGTACTTCGCCATCGAGAAGGACATTGAAGTGATTCCTAACTTCATTAACCTCGCCCGCTTCCAGAAGCTGAACAAGGGTCACTTTAAGGCGGCCATTGCGCCGGAAGGCGAAAAGCTGCTGGTGCATACCTCTAACTTCCGCTCCGTGAAGCGGGTAGAAGACGTAGTGCACATTTTTGATGGCGTGCGCAAACAGATGCCCGCTAAGTTGCTGCTGGTCGGCGATGGGCCCGACCGGCCCCGCATCGAGAAAATCTGCCGCGACCTGGGCCTGCTCAGCAACGACGTCCGCTTCCTGGGCAAGTTGGAGGCGGTAGAGGAAGTACTCAGCGTTGCTGATCTGTTTCTGATGCCGTCGGAAAAGGAAAGCTTTGGCTTGGCGGCGCTGGAAGCCATGGCCTGTGAGGTTCCGGTTATCAGCACGAACGCCGGCGGTATCCCGGAGTTGAACGAGCACGGCATCACGGGCATGGTCAGCAACATCGGCGACGTAGAGGACATGGTAAAAAATGCCCTGTATGTGTTGCAGGACGACAACCTGCCCCGCTTTAAGGCAGCTGCCCGCGCCCACGCCGAAACCTTTGACGTAGATAAAATTGTGCCGCTGTACGAGGCCTGCTACCAGCGCGCTATCAATGCCACACTAGCTGCCGTATAGCCCCCAAGTACTGCAAAACAAGCGAATCCCACTGGCCGTCAGAGCAATTACTCTGACGGCCAGTGGGATTCGCTTGTAGGGTTAGTGCGTTTCGATGACCTAGAACATAGCTACCGCTTCACGCTTTACAGCAAGCAGGGCGCCTGCTGTGGGGTCAGCCTGGTCGGCCATGAGGCTTTCCAGAATACGACGGGCTAGCTCGGGGCCGCGGGCTTCCTGTGGGTTGGGCAGGCTGCGAAACTGCGAGCTGATTAGGTTTACCACGCTTTCCTGAGCTTGCTTTACGGCAGCCCAAGTTTCGGGCTGCATATATAATTGCTGGCTGAGGTTGTGCTCGACCTCGGCACGCACTTCCTGCAAGAGCAGGCGGTGATAGTCAGAGGCAGGCAGGCCGGCGCTGCTTACACGCACCAGCAGGTTATTGGGCGAAATGCGCTCCAGCAGCAAGGTTACGCGCTCCAGGGCCTGTAAACGCAAGGGCAGCGTGGTTTTGCTCGCCTCCATCCGCATCTCAATCAGGCGGCGTTGTTGTTCTTTCTCCAAAAACTGCTGAAACAGAAAGTAGATAGCCCCAGCCACAATCAGGGACGGCAGAATAATCTTGAGCAGATCGAAGAGGTAGGAAGTAGAATCCATGGGGCTAGAGTGGCCGTGCGGGGGTAGCGCACAACTCCAGCTTGGCGCTTACCATAAGATGACAACCGAGAAAAAGCGCGCGGCTGGAGCTACGCAAGGCTTTGCAAATATAGGTGAACCGAGGGCCTACGCTTCGTGTTATACCCCGAAACGAAGCTTGTGTTACGTGTAGTGCCTATCCCTTAGGTGGGAAAGTAAGGCGACTGCCGCGGGCTTCGTATATTTGCAGCCTTACTTCTCTTAAGACGAACATACTATGGCAACGGCCGTCTCCACGAAACTTGCTCCCATCAGCCTCACTTCCCGCGCGCTGGCGGAGGTTCGAAATATTCTCACCGAGAAAAACGTGCCCGGCGAATACGGCCTGCGCGTTGGTGTGCAGGGCGGGGGCTGCTCCGGCATGAGCTACCTGCTCGGCTTCGATAAACCCAAAGACCAGGACGAAACCTTCGACCTGGATGGCGTAACCCTCATCATGGATAAGAAACACGCCATGTATGTGCTCGGAATGGAAGTTGACTTCCAGGACGGCCTTAACGCCCGCGGCTTTGTGTTCAACAACCCCCAGGCAAAAAGCACCTGCGGCTGCGGCTCTTCGTTCTCATCGTAGAGCGCTGCCACCTACCCTGCTACGGGGAGGCAAACCACTTGACCGAAAGTCCTGGCCTAGCAGCCGGGACTTTTTGTTTACCGGATTCTCCGGTCAAGATAGGCTAAATCGCCAGCTAGTAGAGCTTCCAGGCAATCCTCGGCATCCTGTCGGGTTTGCCCGGATATGTCTGATAAGTACTGCTTCCAATCAAGTGAAAATAAGCCAAAAAAGTACTTTTTTAACTTAGGCCGTTGGTAGAACAGTAAGAATTCGTAGTCGTCGGGCTTACCAGCAACTGAGATGGAAATTCCGTGCTTCTGCTGATTTTCGACCTCCAAAGAAGGCGAAAAGTGTATTTCACTTGCCGGCCGGGTTTCCATTTTCCGCAGCAAGTCGGCCCAGGGAATCGTGTCTAAAAAAGCGCGAATCTGTTCCTGGTCCATTTCACCAAGCTCCAGAATATCCGGATCGAATGGGTCGCAGAAGGTTACGCGAAACAGTTGGGACATGGTGGCGCTCTGAGGCGGTTTGTGTGATAGTAAGACCTAGTAAAATCCGCTAACCACTGGTGTGGTTCTGGCTTTTGGGTTGCTTTTGCTTATCTGGGTATGCTGTTAGCTACCCGCTTACCACCTCCAGGCTGTTTGTGGTGTGCGCGGGATAGAGGATATTGGCAGTAAGTTAGCGTTCCGGCCACGCCTGTGGCGCGCTGTCCATTTATTTTCCTTGCCTGATGCGTTGTTTTCTTCCTCTAGGCCTTGTACTAGCTGCTACTGCGGCCCAAGCACAAGCGTTTACTCCTGCTGAAATTGCCCGCTGGCAGCAGCAAGCCAAGCAAGTAACCATCACCCGCGACACCTGGGGCGTGCCGCACGTACAAGGCAAAACCGATGCCGATGCGGTATTTGGCCTGCTCTATGCCCAGTGTGAAGACGATTTTCCGAGGGTGGAAACCAACTACCTGGATGCCATAGGCCGCCTAGCGGAAGTAGAAGGCGAATCAGCCATTTACCACGATTTGCGGGCCCGCTTGTTCATGGATAGCACCCAGGCCATCAGCATCTACCAGAAAAGCCCGGCCTGGATGAAGCAACTGCTCAACGCCTTCGCCGACGGCACCAATTACTACCTCTATACTCACCCCAAAGTGCAGCCGCGACTGCTGCGCCGCTTCCAGCCCTGGATGCCGCTGATGTTTAGCGAAGGCAGCATTGGCGGCAACATCAGTGTAGTGCCGCTAGAGCGCCTCAAAAACTTCTACGCCAACCGTAAATCTACTTCCTGGCAGCGCCCCGATTTTGAGAAGGCCGAGCGGGAGCCCGTCGGGTCCAATGGGTTTGCCATTGCCCCCGCCAAAAGTGCCAGCGGCCATGCCCTGCTCCTTATCAATCCGCATACGTCGTTCTACTTCCGGCCCGAGGTGCAAGTGAGCAGCCAAGCCGGACTGAATGCATATGGCGCCGTGACGTGGGGGCAGTTTTTTGTGTACCAGGGCTTTAACGAGCACTGCGGCTGGATGCACACCTCCAGCCAAGCCGACTCCATGGATGAGTACCTGGAAACGGTGGAGAAGAAAGACGGCAAGTACTACTATCGCTACGGCTCAAAGCTACGCCCCATCCAGACGACTACCCTCTCTATTCCCTACAAGCAAGACGGCAAAATCTTGCGCAAGGAGTTTACTACCTATCGCACGCACCACGGCCCCGTGGTAGGCCAGCAGGCTGATACTAAGTGGGTGACGGTACGCATGATGGATACGCCACTGGAGGCGCTGGAGCAGTCCTACCTGCGCACCAAAGCTACCGACTACGCTAGCTTCCGGGAAACGATGAAGCTCAATGGCAATGCGTCCAACAACACCGTTTTTGCCGATAGCAAAGGTACCATTGCCTACTGGCACGGCAACTTCATGCCTAAACGTGATCCGCAGTTTGACTGGAGCCAGCCGGTAGATGGCAGCAACCCCAAAACCGAGTGGCAGGGCTTACACAAACCCGAAGACCTAGTGCAAGTAGTAAACCCAGCCAGCGGCTGGATCCAAAACTGTAATGCTACACCTTTTACCGCTTCTGGCCCTAGTAGCCCCACCAAAGCAAAGTACCCGGCTTATATGGCTCCTGATGCGGAAAACTACCGCGGCATCAATGCCGTGCGGGTGCTCAGCCGCAAGAAAGTCTTCACCCTCGATACCCTGATAGCCGCCGCCAAAGACCCTTATCTGGCCGGGTTTGAGGAGCTGATTCCGGCGCTAGCTAAGGATTTTCAGTTTGTGATGGATAGCTCCAACCCACCAGAAGGCGACGTGGTAGAAGCCATGAAGCTGTTGCAGGGCTGGGACAAGCGCTACAGCAAATCCTCGATAGCGCAAACCCTCGCCATTTATTGGGGCGAGAAAATCCTACGTCTGGGCCGCACCCGCGCCACCGCTAATCAGCCCCTCGACTATATCAGCCTCACTAAATTTACTATTGCTAAAACTACGCCTCCGGAAAAGGTAGCCGCCCTTCAGGAAACCCTTGAGGAATTAACCCGCGACTTCGGCACCTGGAAGCAGCCCTGGGGCGAGGTGAACCGCTTTCAGCGCCTTACCGGCAACATTGAGGAAACCTACGACGATCAGAAACCCAGCTTACCGGTGGCCTTCGCTTCCTCTGCCTGGGGCTCACTAGCTGCCTTCGGCTCCAAAACCCGCCCTGGCACCAAGAAGCGCTATGGCGACGTGGGCAACAGCTTTATTGCAGTAGTAGAGTTTGGCCCGCGCATCAAAGCCCGCTCGGTGCTCGCTGGCGGCAACAACAACCAACCCTCCTCCCCCCATTTCACCGATCAGGCGGGCCTATATGTTGAGGAGAACTTCAAGGACGTACTCTTCTACCCCGAAGACGTGAAGAAACACGCCAAGCGCACGTACTCGCCGGGTCAGTAGTGGCCTAGGCAGGTCAGCAACAAAAATCCCCGGCTGTAACAGCCGGGGATTTTTGTTGCTGACCTGCTATGTGCTGTTAATTGAAGTACTTGGCGTACTGGGCTGGCATGGCATCCAGAGGTTTGATCAAGATGTTTTTGTAAAACACTTCGGCGGCCTCGCTTTGTAATTGGATCTTGCCGTACGTAAGCGGCTGACGCTGGCCATTGACAACGGTGCCAGAGTTGTTAACAGCCAGCACAACGTGACCATTGACGATGTGCACGCTCTGCCCGTTTACGTTAATGAGTTCCAGTTCATTCCATTGGCCATTCGGCACTTCGTAGTTGGCGGCAGCCTGGCAGAACCCCGGGCCGCCGCGGCCCATAGTTACTGGAGTAGCGGCTGGGTTATAGCGAAGTGTGTTGTTGGTTTTGTTGTAAGCCGCTCTGATATCGGCCGTAGAGTTAGCGATGCACCAGAAGTCACCCATGGCATTACCGCGTAGCCCCTCCGACACTTGAAACTCCTGGCTGAGCATCCAGCTACGCCAGTAGTCCACACCGCATTCGCCCTGGCTGTTGTACAGAATGCCGCTATCCAGAGGCTCATCTAGCCGGGGCACCCACTTTTTAGCACCCCACTTTACCATCAGCTTCAGGTGATAATTACGGAAATCCTGCTTGGTGAACACGCAGCCGTAAATTTCGCCGCTGATGCGCAGCACCTGCTCACCTTCCTGCATCACCACAGAGAAGACATTTGCCTCATTCTTACCGTAGCCAATTGGTGCTAACGGCTGGCCCTGCGCATCGGTAGGCTGCTGGCCCCGGTAGCCCACCTGATGGTGGTAGCTCTGGAAGGTCTGCCACTTACTCAGTTTTTTATCGAGCAGGGGTTCCCATTCTTTGGGAGCAATAGAGGAATTAGAGGCAAGCAGCAGGATAGCCCCGCAAACCAAGGTTATAGAATTTCTCATCGGGCGAAATACCTAGTAGATGGATAACGCACCCAATCTACTGATTCCGAAGCATGATGCACGAGGGCCCTAGCCTTACCTGATGGTTAGATAAAATATCCACCCAAATAATAGTGTATCATTTCGCCTTCTTATACAGCGTCTCTAGTGCTTTATACACGGCTCGGTGTAGAATAGTGGCGTGCGTTTCTTCCGGAAAGGGGACGTACTCAATGCGGCCGACTCTGGCAGGCGTAGCGCGCAGCGTAGCCACCATAGCTTCCGTTGCTTTCTTCATTTCCGGGCCTTCGTTGCCGAGGGCCACGAACACGTTGGCGGGCGCAGCCGTTGAGGCCTGCTTCAGTAAGCTGGGGGCTTGAGCTACCAAAGATTCATCATCCCACCACAGGCTAGGGCTGGCAATAACGTAAGTATTAAACAACGTGGGCTTTTTCAGCAGCACCTCCATAGCAAACAAGCCTCCCAACGACTGACCTATGAGTGCTTTTTGCCCATTGGTGCGGTATGTCCTCTCTACGTAAGGCTGTAAGTCTTTCTCAAGAAAGCGCATAAAAGCCGCCGACTTACCCGTCGTCGGGTAGTCCTTTAGATCCTTAGCATTGTGGGTTGGGAAGGTAAAATCGCGCCTTCTATCCACGGTGGCAATACCCACTACAATGGACTTGGGCAGCACATCAATCCAGGGGAACGTCAGGTACTGCACTAGGCCTACTATATGGATGAAGTCTTCATCCGCAGAACCATCCAGTAAGTAAATTACGGGGTACTTCACCTTGGGGTCGGCGTCGTACCCGTCGGGCAGGTAGATATTGAGCACTCGCTCCTCATTCAGCTGTACCGACTTAATGCGGTCGATGTGGCCTAGCACGAACGGCTCACGCTTGGGCGGCTGAGTTTGCGCCTGAGCAGTGGAAAATACCAGCAACGCCAGAATAAACAGCATAGCCTGGCCTAGAAACGATGTGCGCAGAGGGGAGTGAAGCATGTGGCTAAGCTAGTAGATAACACCTTTTAAAATTCCAGCCGACGCCCCTGTTCTGGAAACACCAGTTTCAACTGTAGCTTATTGACTTCAGTCAACTGCTTTCTGATGGCAGCTTCGTTGCCGGGCTTACCATGCGTGATAACCACTGGCAGGCCGCGCAAAGCGGTTGGGCCGGTCAACTGGCCTAGTGCCGCCATTTCCTGCATCAGTAGCGCCGGCGTGAGGTGACCGAATAGCTGCTTCTCTGGCTGCGTGTTGGGGTAAGAAGCCTCAATGAAGATAGCCTTGAGCTGATGGGCTTTTACCAAGGACTGCACGGCCTGCCACACCGCGCGCAAATTCTGACTTTGTTCCACCGCGTCAGCGCCGGTGTCGCCGAGGTAAAGCAGGTAGCTGCTGCCGCTACGCACCAGAAACGCCGCGCTTTGGTAGGGCTTGCCATGACTTAGCGCGAACGCCTGCACGCTCATGGCCGTGTTTTCAATGGCCGTTTCCTGCTGGGGCACTAGCTCGCGCAGTTGGTACTTCTTCAGAGTCGGTGCGTTGCCACCATCCCCGAAGTTAGGCCAGGCCCGCCAATTGAAATAGTCGTTCTGGATGGTAGTGAGGCAGTTTTGTAGGCCATAGATGCTTTTCGGCGCATCGTCGGGGGCACTCAGGAGCAGGCCGGCTACGTGGTCGAGGTGGGCATGGGAAATAAGGTAGGCTTTAATCTGATTGCGTACTACCTCACCGGCCGGAGCAGCAAACACCTTATTGCTAATGGCTTTTTCGACGCCACTATACACCGTTCCGGCATCCAAACACACGTAGGACGTTGAGCCAGTTGGTGCTACCAAGTAGGCCGAAAGATTGCTTTCCTGCAGGCCACCTTTTACACCGAGCGGTACTACCGTAAAACTGGATTGGACCTTTTGCGTCCACGCTAGCTGACTAAGTAAAACGAAAGCATAAGCAAGTATCGCGGCATAAGTATTGAGGCGCATGAGTAGGATTTTAAATAATGGGGTAGATCGTAGTTCTACCATCCCACTCCCCCACCGTCATTTCAAACCGCACCTCGCCGCTGGTGGTCCGGCCCGTATCCTGCCAGCCTTGGCGGCGATAAAACTCTTCGGCGCGGGTACCAGGGGACGTACTGAGCCAGATGGGTTCGGTGGTTTGGGCGAAATACCACCCTAGCATGAGGCGGTGCAGCTCTTTGCCTATGCCTAGGCCGGCAAACTCTGGCAGCACGAAAAGCGCCCAAATGCTGTGGCCCAGTAAGTCAGCAATGCCAAAGCCAACTATTCTGCCGTCTACTTCGCACGCCCAGCCTTTCCCGCGCTGGGTAAGGTAGTCCACGTAATGCTGATGCGTGACCAGGGCCGGATTAGAAAGGCGATTTTCCTGTACTGAAAGGCGCACCGTAGAGAGCTGCGGAATGTCGGCCTCCAGGGCCTCGCGAAATATCATGGGCAAATGGCGTTATATAAACAGGCTTTTTTGGGCAGCGCGCGGCTGAAATTATCCATTTCCGGCGCAATACGTTGATGCTGTAGCACACCCTGAGCCGTCGAGCTACAGTTGCTACCCTCCCTATGCCTCTGAACCTCTCCGAAATTAATTACCAGCGGGAACACCTAGTGCAACAGATGCGCACCCAGCCCATCTGGGATATGCTTGTAATTGGCGGCGGCGCCACGGGGTTGGGCGTAGCACTCGATGCCATTAGTCGGGGCTACAAAACCTTGCTGTTAGAGCAGGTTGATTTCGCGAAAGGCACTAGCAGCCGCAGCACTAAGCTGGTGCACGGCGGTGTGCGCTACCTTGCGCAGGGCGACGTGGGGCTGGTACGAGAGGCGCTGTATGAGCGCGGGCTGCTGCTGAAAAATGCACCGCATCTGGTCAAAAATCAAGATTTCATCATTCCGAACTACGAGTGGTGGGGTGGCCCGTTCTACACCATCGGGCTGAAACTCTATGACCTGCTGGCTGGCAAGCTGAGCTTGGGTGCCTCGGTGCATCTGAGCAAGGCCGAAACGCTGCGCCGCCTAGGCAACCTCAAGCCCCAAGGCCTGCGAGGGGGCGTGCTCTACCACGATGGGCAGTTTGATGATGCGCGCCTAGCCATCAATCTGGCCCAAACCTGTCTCGAGCACGGCGGTACGCTGCTCAATCACGTTGGAGTAACCGGGCTGCTGAAAGATGAACAGGGCCAAGTTTCGGGGGTAAAAGCCAACGACCAGGAAACCGGCGCAACCTACGAGCTTCAGGCCAAAGCGGTAGTGAATGCGACCGGCGTTTTCGTGGATGACATTCTGCAGCTGGATGCACCCGGCAGCCGGAAGCTGGTGCGGCCCAGCCAAGGCGTGCATATTGTGCTCGATAAGTCGTTTCTGCCCAGTGATGACGCCCTGATGATACCCAAAACCGAAGACGGGCGCGTGCTGTTCGCGGTGCCCTGGCACGGCCGCGTGGTCCTCGGCACTACCGATACGCCACTCCAGCAGCACAGCCCGGAACCCCAGGCGCTGGAAGAAGAAATCGACTTTATTTTGCGCACTGCGGGCCGCTACCTCATCCGCGCGCCCCAACGTACCGACGCGCTCAGTGTTTTCGCGGGACTTCGGCCGCTGGCCGCTCCGCAAGGCAACTCCGAAAAGACGAAGGAGATTTCGCGCAGCCACAAAATTCTGGTATCGGCTTCGGGCCTGATTACCATCACGGGCGGCAAATGGACCACCTACCGTCGCATGGGTGAGGACACCGTGGACAAGGCCATTGCCCTGGGCCGACTACCCCCCGCCGCCAGCCAAACCGCACACCTGCCCATTCACGGCGCCCAACCTACCTCCGACTATACCCAGCACCTGTACGTGTACGGCTCCGATCAGCCTGCCTTGCATCAGCTTATTGCGGAGCAGCCTACCCTAGGCCAGAAACTAGATGAAACCCTGGAGTTTGTGCAGGCCGAGGTAGTGTGGGCCGCCCGCTACGAAATGGCCCGCACCGTAGAAGACGTGCTGGCCCGGCGGGTGCGGGTACTATTCCTCGATGCCCGCGCCGCCATCCGGATGGCGCCTACGGTAGCCGCGTTACTAGCCCAAGAACTCGGCCAAACCCCACAGTGGCAGGAGCAGCAGGTAGCGACTTTTACAGCAGTAGCGCAGCACTATGTGTTGCAGGATAACCCGGCCACCGTAATAGCTATGGCTGGTTAACTGATGTAAAGCAGCCAAAATTGACTCTTATGCTGAGCATGTCGAAGCATCTCGCTCGAACCGTTGCGTTTACTTTGGCAACGTCAGCACGCGAGGTTCTTCGGTCCCCTGACTTGATGCGCTACCTGCTTAGCGTACCGGCCTTGAGTATCAGCCCCTCTTCTTTTTGCTGATCAGTACTTACTTCTCCACCTCTACCCTACTCTTTCATGGCGGCGCACTACATACTGGCTCTCGACCAAGGCACAACCAGCTCCCGGGCTATTGTATTCAATAAGAAAGGGCGCGTGGTGGCGCGGGCGCAGAAAGAGTTTACCCAGATTTTTCCGAAGCCCGGCTGGGTAGAGCACGATCCGCTGGAAATCTGGTCGACGCAGGCAGGGGTGGCGGCCGAGGCTACCGTGAAGGCAGGCAAAAACGGGAATAGCATTGCTGCCATCGGCATTACCAACCAGCGCGAAACGGTAGTAGTCTGGAACCGCAAAACCGGCAAGCCCGTCTACAACGCCATTGTGTGGCAAGACCGCCGCACCGCCGAGTACTGCGACCAACTGCGCGCCGAAGGCCACGAAGAACGGATTCAGGCAAAAACCGGGCTCCTGCTCGATGCTTACTTTTCCGCCAGCAAAGTCCGCTGGATTCTCGATAACGTGCGCGGGGCCCGCAAGAAAGCCGAGGCGGGACAGCTGGCTTTTGGCACCGTGGATAGCTGGCTTATCTGGAACTTCACGCAGGGCAAGCTGCACATCACCGACGTTTCCAATGCCTCCCGCACCATGCTCTTCAACATTCACTCGCTGGCGTGGGACGAGGAGCTGCTTGGCCTGTTCGATATTCCGCGAAGCATGCTACCCGAGGTGCGGCAATCGAGCGAGGTGTATGGCGCAACCAAAACCACCGTTTTCGCCTCCAAAATCCCGATTGCAGGTATTGCCGGCGACCAGCAGGCGGCCTTGTTCGGGCAGCAATGCACCAGCCCCGGCATGGTGAAATGCACCTATGGCACGGGCTCTTTTCTGCTGATGAACAGTGGCCCCGAGCCCAAAACCTCCCAGAACAAGCTGCTGACTACCGTGGCCTGGCAAATCAACGGGCAAGTGCAGTACGCGCTGGAAGGCAGCATTTTCATGGCCGGAGCCGTGGTACAGTGGCTGCGCGATAACTTGGGCATTATCAAAACGTCGGCGGAGGTAGAGAAGCTGGCCCGGCAAGTCAGCAGCACCGAGGGCGTGTACTTTGTGCCGGCTTTTGCCGGGTTGGGCGCGCCGCACTGGAACCCCTATGCCCGCGGCACTCTCTTTGGCATGAGCCGAGCCACTACGGCGGCCCACGTGGCGCGGGCCGCCGTAGAAGCCATAGCGTTTCAGACCATGGATGTGCTACGGGCCATGGAAGCCGACTCGGGCCTGCCCGTGGTGGAGCTGCGCGTTGACGGTGGCGCATCAACCAACAACCTGCTGATGCAATTCCAGGCCGATGTGCTGAACACGTGCATCATTCGCCCGCGCATCACCGAAACCACCGCCCTTGGGGCCGCCTATCTGGCGGGCCTGGCTGTTGGCTTCTGGAGCAGCTTTGAGGAAATTCAGGGCCTAGCGCAACCCGACACTACCTTCCGGCCAAACGCCAACCGCACCGGCATTAAGCAAGCCATTGCCGACTGGCACCGGGCCGTGCAGGCACTTCAGGTATGGGCTCAGGCCCGGCCGATTAGCTGAAGTTATAGGGGTAGCCGATGCCCTGCAAGTCAGTTTCCAGCTGCGCCCAGTCTTCTAAGGGGTCAATCAGCTCTTTAACCAGCTCCCGCGTTACGGGCTCGTGCTGGTAGATGCGGGCCACGGCGGCCTCGTCTAGTGGGTCGCGGTCGGTTTCGTCAATGAAGTACTCGTTGGCCCAGGCAGCGTAGGTAGCCGGCTCTCCGTCGAAAATAAACAGCAGCTCCTCCGAGCCATCATCTTCATTATCAATAACACCGGTTTGCCAGCCGTGCTCGGGCATATACCACAAGCAGAAGGTGGTTCCGATGGAGTTTACGGGCTCTCCTAGCATAAACTCCTCAAAAGCTGCCGGCAGCCCGCGTGTTACTTGCGCTTTGTCGGGCTGTTCAAAATCTTCTAGGTAGCCGTTGATGCAGCACCCTTCGGGCCGGAATAACACCAACATCTGGTCGCCTTCGCCGTCGCTCATTTCAAACAGCGCCTCATGTTCGTCCCAGTTGGGGCTGTAGGTGTAGTAGCGGTATTCCAGCTCCTGGGAGTTAATGGCATCGAGAGCAGCCAAGGATTGGCAGAGGCGCTGGAGGGTAGCGGCGTCGGGCAGGGCGCCTGGGTTTAAGGTTGATATCATGGTGAGGGCTAGTAAAGCAGATGACGACCAGCTGCTAATACGTTTTGGTCATGTCGGTGGGTACTACCAGCACAAAGTCGGCCTTTTGCGCGTGCTCCTTATCCAGCTTGCTCAGCTGCTCCTGCGAGACGGTCGTGATGGTGAGCACCTTCAGCTTGGGGTTTTGCTGGCGCAGGTAAGCTAGTATGCCGTCGTGGTTATCGGAGTGGTAGGCACCATTGAGGTGGAGCAGCAAGTGGCCCTCGGGGCGGGCCTGGTTGAGGGAGTGCGCCATGGTAGCATCCTTGAGGGCTTGCGCCTGAATGATGTTCTGCACCCCAGCCGCGTGGGCGGCATCACCACCAAACATCTTGGCCATGTTTTTATAGCCGGGCAGCTCAAAATCAACGACCAGAGGCAAGGGTACCAGCCAGGCTTTTTCTGAGGCGGGCAGCTCGTCTAGGGCCGTGAGGCTGCCTTTGGCTACCTGCGAGGCATAGCGGCGCGGCACGTTGGTACCCACGACCCGAAATTTCTGTTGCCGGGCTAATAGCATCAGCGGCTTGTAGTCGGTGGCGTAGTTGGGCCAGGGGCGGCTTTGCTCTTCGAAGGCTTTATCGTCTAGCTCGCCGGTAATGTACTGATCTACTAAGGGCTGCACGTCGCGCTCAAACATTTCCAGGCCTAGCACCAACTGGCCCTGCCGCAGGCGCACTAGGTCTTTGGTTACCTGCAACTCCAGCCAGTGCGCCAGAGGGTCGTTGTGCTGCTCGCCAAAAAATACTACGTCGGCGGCGGCCAGCTCTTTCAGCATTTTGTCGTAGCCAGTGGCTTTGCCCGCGCTCGTAAACAGGCGGTATGCGGGTTTATCGTCGGCTTTCATCGTGAAGTTCATCAGCAGGCACAGCAGCGGTAGCAGCAGGTAGGTTCTCTTCATACAAACAAGCAAAGGGAGGCGGCTGAAAAAGGCTAGGGCAAACATAAGCACAAAGCCCCGGCAGCTGCTTTTTAACAGCTACCGGGGCCCAGGTTGTTCAGAATACTTCTGCCTCCGGCTATTTTACAGCCAGCGCCACGGCTTAGCCTTTATAAAACATCCACTTCGACAGCTCGCCGTAGGTTACTTTCTTGCCATACATCAGGATGCCCACGCGGTAGATGCGGGCCGCCAGCCAGATGGTGCCCATAAAGCCCAAAATCAGGAACAGCATGGAGAGGCCCAGCTGCCACATGGGCACGCCACCAAAGGGCAGACGCATCATCATGGCAATGGGCGAGGTGAACGGAATCATGGACATCCAGAAGGCCACCGTACCGTTGGGGTTGGTTGTCAGGACAGCCTGCGACACTACAAAGGTGAGCACCAGCGGCATCGTGACGGGTAGCATAAACTGCTGCGTATCGGTTTCACTATCCACCGCCGAGCCGATGGCCCCGAACAGCGCCCCGTAGAACAGGTAGCCGCCAAGGAAGTAGAACAGGAAGCAACCTACCAGCAGGGGCACATTCAAATCGGCTTGCTTCAAGGCCAGCATCATTTTGTTGCCCTCTTCTTTGGTTTCCTTGGCTTGCGTGGTGCTAGCCCCTGCGGCAGCATTAACCCGCTCTACCCGGTTCTGCACCATTTTATCGGGGCTGATGGAGCCAGCCATGGCCGAGGAGATGCCAATTGAGAGCAGCACCCACAGCCCCAGCTGCGTGAAGCCCACGGCTGCAATACCCAGCACTTTGCCCATCATCAGCTGAAACGGCTTTACCGAGGAAATAACCACCTCCACAATGCGGTTGGTTTTCTCCTCCATCACGCCGCGCATAATCTGGATGCCGTAGATAAAGATGAACATGTAAATCAGGAAGCCGCAGGCGTAGGCTACGCCCGTGCTCACACCGGTGCTAGAGCTACGCTCGCCTTCATCACTCAAGCTAACCGTCTGCAAGTCCACATCGGCTTTCATGTTGTCGAGAACGGCGCGCTCGATACCAGCCTGGGTTAACCGTTTGGTTTCTACGGCGTTGTCAACGGCTCGCTTAATATCCCGCTCCAGTGACAAACCGAGCCCTTTGCGCGAAAACACCTGAATTCCGCTGGGGCTGGCTAGGTCCAGTTTCGGTACAAACAGCAGGGCATCGTATTTGGCTTTCTGGAATTCTGCTTTGGCCGTAGCCAAGTCAGACGAGGTGCGCACAAACCGAATGTCGCCCTTGTCCTCGGGCAGCTTATCGGCAAACATGCCGCCGGCATCGGCCACGGCCACTACCTTGCCGCTATCCGACATCTTGGCAATGAGCACAGGCACGGCAAACAAAGCCACCGTGAGCAGCGGCCCAATCAGCGACATGATGATGAAGCTTTTCTTGCGCACCCGCGTGAGGTATTCGCGCTGAAATATGAGTATGATTTTGTCCATGATGAGGGCTCAGAATTAAACGGTGGCTTCTACCAGACTTTCGGGCATCGTTTCCTGCACCCGCCGAATGAAAATATCATTGATGCTCGGAATCAGCTCCCGGAACGCGTGCACTTCCACGTTCCCGATGAGGTAGCGCAGCAAGTCGTTAGAGGTAGTGCCGGCGTGTAGCTTAATGATATCGTAGAAGTGGCCGTTTTCGCGCTCGTGGTGTTCCAGCACTTCAAAATCGGGGTGCAGCACCATGGGGCGGCCTTTGCCCTCCACCACGTAGGTTTGGGTTTTGAAGGTATCCTTGATGTCGCGCACAGAACCATCGAGCACCTTGCGGCTGCGGTTAATCAGGGCAATGTTGTCGCAGAGCTCCTCCACCGACTCCATGCGGTGCGTGCTGAAGATGATGGTTGCGCCCTGCTCGCGCAGCTTCAGAATTTCATCCTTAATCAGGTTGGCATTGATGGGGTCGAAGCCAGAGAAGGGCTCATCGAGGATGATGATGCTGGGCTCGTGCAGCACAGTGGCAATAAACTGCACCTTCTGCTGCATGCCTTTCGAGAGGTCTTCCACATTCTTCTCGGCCCACGCCTTGATATCGAGGCGCTCCAGCCAGTTTTTGATGCGCTGGGTAGCATCGGCGCGGGAAAGGCCTTTGAGGCGGGCTAGGTACAGCAGCTGCTCGCCTACCTTCATTTTCTTGTACAACCCGCGCTCTTCGGGCAAGTACCCAATTTGGGCAATATGGCCGGGGTGCAGCTTTTCGCCCCGCACCCTGATTTCGCCTTCGTCGGCGCCAGTGATTTGGGTGATGATGCGAATGAGTGAAGTTTTGCCGGCGCCATTGGGCCCCAGCAGGCCGAAAATACTGCGCTCCGGAATATCGAGGCTGACGCCGTCGAGGGCCACGTGCTGGGCGTATGCCTTGCGTACGTTGATGGCTTGTAGAATGGGTTGCACGGTAGAAAGGTGTAGTTGATTGGCAACGACTAATGTAGAGGTTTTACTATATCAGTGGCCTAGCAATTCAACCAACCGGCCGCTTTACTCCCCCAACTCACGTAGCGTAGCTTCCAGCCGGTCGAGGTGCTGGCCATACAGCTCCTGCAAATACTGCCGCGCAAACCGCGCCATCAGCCAGTGGGTAAACCACCACACCAGCCCGTAACCAATTACCAGCACTGCCAGCTGCATCAGCAACAGCTTGCCCGAATAGGTAGCCAGCGCATTAGTCAAAGAAAAGTAAAACCCAATACCGAAGGATATTGGCAATGACCACAGCGCCGAACGGTACGAACGGTTCATCACATCCCGAATCCGCTCTACTTGCTGTGCCACATTCTCGCGCACAGTAGCACTGGCATTGCCTAGGCCTTTGATGCCATTGAACAGATAGCGGTGATACGACACTAAGCTAACCAGACACAGAATCAGAATCCAGATAAAAGAAGCTTGATTGGCAGCCTGCTTAGCATAAAACAGCCCTACACAGGTCACCAGCAAGAGCGCCACTGTAAACCCTATTTCCAGGCGGGCATTGCGCACCAAGTTGGCCAATGAGCCAGAGGTGTTACGCTTCAGTAGTTGCGACAAGGTAGCAGCATCAAAAGCGGCGGTAGCATCAGTTGAAACTGGCTGCTGCCAGCTGCGGCGAAACGTATCGAGTTCCATTAGACAGGTTGCGTTAAGAGTTGACGGAGTTTGTCTTGCACGCGGTGCATTTTCACGCGCACGTTGTTTTGGGTGATGCCGAGGATGTCGGCCATTTCCTCGTAAGTGCGTTCTTCCAAATAGAGCAGCACAAAGGCCTTCTCCACATCCGAGAGTCGCTCAATGGCTTGGTAGAGCTGGGCTAGGTCTTCTGCATCGGGGCCACCTTCGGGCGGGGTGGCTACATCAGGCACGGCATCTCCAAAGCGAGTAGGTGGCGGTTTTCGGGTCCTTTGGCGCAGGTCGGATATAGCTACGTTCAGGGCAATGCGGTACAGCCACGTGCTGATTTTGGCGGCGGCCCTGGCCTCGTAGCTGGGCCAGGCCCGCCACAACTGCAGCACTATTTCCTGGTACAAATCCTGGCGGTCGTCGGGGTCGGGGCAGTACACGCGACACACCCGCTGCAGCAGGGGCTGGTACTGGTTGAGGGCGGCCACAAAATCCGGAGAAGGAGCAACAGATGCCATAAGGGGAAGATTTGCTACATAGGTCGCTACCCCCGCGCTGGCATTACAGCTTCCCGCAAAAATATTTTTACTAGCCTATATACATACCCCAACCCCGGCGCTAAAAAGGCAGCAAGCTACTAGGCCTATACACGCAAAAAACCCGCTCCTCACAACTGAGAAACGGGTTTAAAGCTGATAAGGGGCTAGTAAACTATTCCGCTAGCTTCAATTATCTATTGAAAATACTCCTTCACTTTTTCGAAGAAGCCTTTCTCATTTTTGCCGGGGTTCGGGGTGAAGTTGCGCGAATCACGCAGCTTTTCCAGCAAGTCGCGCTCCTCACCAGTTACGGATTTCGGTGTCCAAACATTCAGATGAATCAGCTGGTCGCCGCGGCCGTACCCGTTGATGTCCTTGATGCCTTTGCCGCGCAAACGAAGAATTTTGCCAGGCTGGGTACCTGGGTCAACCTTAATCTTCACTTTGCCTTCAATGGTCGGCACCTCAATGCTAGCGCCCAGCGCAGCATCCACGAACGAGATATACTGCTCGAACATGATGTTGTTGCCGTCGCGCTTAAGCACTTCGTGCGGCTCCTCTTCAATCTGAATCAGCAGGTCGCCGGGCACGCCGCCACGCTCCGGGAAGTTGCCTTTGCCGTTCATGCTCAGCTGCATGCCCTCGGCAACGCCCGCCGGAATATTGATCGGAATAACCTCCTCGTGCAGCTGCCGGCCTTCGCCGTGGCATACATCGCACTTGCTGGTTACCACTTTGCCTTCGCCTTCGCAGGTTGGGCAGGTAGAGGCACTTACCATCTGGCCGAGCATAGTTTGCACCACGCGCTTCACCTGGCCTTGGCCGTTACAGGTACCGCAGGTTTTGAGGTCGGTGCCATTTTTAGCGCCGGTTCCCGAGCAGGTGTTGCACGCTACATAGCGCTTCACCTTAATCTTCTTCTCAACGCCGTTTGCAATTTCCTCTAGGTCGAGCTTGAGCTTGATACGCAGGTTAGAACCTTTGCGCACGCGCCGGCCACCTTGCTGACCACGGCCGCCCCCGCCGAAGAATCCCTCGAAGCCGCCGCCCCCGAAGATGTCGCCGAACTGGGAGAAGATGTCTTCCATGTTCGGACCGCCACCGTTGCCGCCCACGCCTTGGTGGCCGAAACGGTCGTAACGGGCTCGCTTCTGCTCATCCGACAGGACTTCGTAGGCCTCCGCGGCTTCCTTGAACTTGTCTTCGGAGCTTGGGTCGTCGGGGTTTTTATCGGGGTGATATTTGATGGCCACCTTGCGGTACGCCTTCTTAATCTCGTCGCCCGAAGCGTTTTTGGCTACGCCCAGTATTTCGTAATAATCTCGCTTCGTTGCCATGGCAATTGAAAGTGCGCGTCGCTAAATGTTACTGCCCCAGCACCACTTTGGCGTGGCGAATAACCTTGTCGCCGAGGTAGTAGCCGCGTTCTACCTCGTCTACAATCTTGCCTTTCAGGTCTTCCGAAGGAGCCGGAATCTGAGTAATGGCCTCGTGCAGATCGGGGTCGAAAGCGCCACCTTTGGCTTCCATCGGGGCTAGGCCCTTCTGGTTTAAGGTTTTCTGGAGCTTGTTATGAATGATGTCGATGCTTTCGCGCACAGCGTTGGCATCATCGGTGTCTTTGGTGTGGTGGCGGGCCCGGTCAAAATCATCGAGCACGGGCAGTAAGGCCACCATTAGTTCCTGGTTAGCCGATTTGAACAAGTCGGCGCGCTCCTTAGTGGTGCGGCGCTTGTAGTTTTCAAACTCGGCGGCTAAGCGCAGGTATTTATCCTTTAAATCAGCCAACTCGGCTTCAGTTTTCGAGCCTGCTGCGGCCGGAGCATCGCCCTCTACCTCGCCTATTTCGGGGGCGTTAGGCTCTTCCGGCAGCTCACCTGCTACTGGCTCAGTAGCGGCGTTAGTCGGGTCGATTTGAGTTTCGTCGGGTTGGGTGTTTTTATCGTCAGCCATTTTCGCTTGAAATCGTCGGAATGGGTTGAATCGGGAAGACATAGGGTTTCACTAGGGCACAAGGAACCTGCCAAACCCTAGTTGGCTGTCATTGTGGCACAGAAACCGCAGTAGTTGGGCAGTTAGTTCAGACGCAGTGGCGTAAAGTCACAGCAGAGCAGTAAGTTTCGCAGCAACTCTACTAAGCGTCTTGGTCCTCGTCCTGCTCTTCGCTGAGGTTAGAATAGTCGTCCTCTTCGCGGTAGCTTGTGCGTGCCGACTCAGGTGCGTCGCGGCGAGTTTGCTGTATCGCGTCCCAGATCAAATCTTTCAGTTTCTGAATGTTCTTATTCGTCAGGCTGGAGATGAAGATGGTAGGCAGGTCAGTGGGTAGCGTTTCACGGATTTCCGCTTCCAACTCCTCATCCAGCATATCGGATTTGGTGATGGCCAGCAGCCGCTCTTTTTCCAACAGCTCGGGGTTGAACTGCTCCAGTTCGCTCAGCAGCACGTTGTACTCGGCGTTAATGTCGGGCGAGTCGCAGCTGATCATGAACAACAGGATGGAGTTGCGCTCCACGTGGCGCAGGAAACGATGGCCTAGGCCCTTTCCTTCCGCCGCGCCTTCAATGATGCCGGGAATATCCGCCATTACAAACGACTTGTAGTCGCGGTAGGCTACTACCCCCAAGTTGGGCGTAAGGGTCGTGAAAGCGTAGTCGGCAATTTTGGGTTTAGCGGCTGATACGACGGAGAGCAGCGTGCTTTTGCCCGCATTCGGGAAACCTACTAGGCCCACATCGGCCAGCAACTTCAGCTCCAGAATTACCCATTCATCAATGCCGGGCTCGCCGGGCTGGGCGTACTGGGGCGCTTGGTTGGTAGCTGACTTAAAGTGGTCGTTGCCGAGGCCACCGCGGCCGCCAGGCGTCAGGATAAGGCGCTGACCGTGCTCCGTGATTTCCAACTTTTTCTCGCCGGTTTCGGCATCACGGGCAATGGTACCTAAAGGTACCTGGATGATGATATCGTCGCCTTGGGCGCCGCTGCGCAGGTTTTCGCCGCCATTTTCGCCGGCTTTGGCAATCAGGTGTTTCTGGTACTGCAGGTGGAGCAGTGTCCAGAGCTGGGAGTTGCCTTCCAGAATAATGTGGCCACCGCGGCCACCATCGCCGCCATCGGGGCCACCGTTGGGCAGGCCTTTAGCACGGAAAAAGTGGTGCGAACCCGCCCCTCCTTTACCCGAACGACAATTTATTTTAACGTAATCAATGAAATTATTCGAAGCCATGCTGCGCGTTGTTGAGAAGTTCTGTCCTCCGGGTTACACGCAGCGAAGGGACCTTAATCATGGATTAAGGCCCCTTCGCAGGCTCAGAGGAACAGAGTTTTGCGATTTAGAAACGCAAAGTTACGCTTTTACTTCGTCGGTAGCTTGGCGGCTGTCTTCGGTAGCGGCGGGCAGGTGCCCATCGAGGATGGTGCAGATCTGCCCAAAGATGGTTTCGATGTCGCCAATGCCATTCAAAGCATGGAATTTCTTTTGCTCGGCATAGTAGCCGGCTACCTGGGCAGTTTCGGTATTATACACCGTTACGCGCTTGCGGATTTTGGTTACGTCCTGGTCGTCGGGACGGCCCGAGGTTTTGCCGCGCTCCAGTAGGCGCTTCACTAATTCTTCCTCATCTACTTCCAACGCTACCATGCACGAGACCTTGGTGTCGTGTTCCGTCAAGAGTCGGTCAAGGCTTTCGGCCTGTGGCACAGTACGCGGAAAGCCGTCGAAAATAAAGCCAGCGGCTTGCTTGTTGTCTTTCAGGGCACTCCCGATCATGCCGATTACTACCTCATCAGGTACTAACAAGCCTTCGTCCATGAGCTTTTTGGCGCGCAGGCCAAGTTCAGTGCCCTGAGAAATCTGGGCACGCAGCAGGTCGCCAGTGGAGAGGTGAACCAGGTTATAGCGGGAAATCAGCTTCTGGCTTTGCGTTCCTTTGCCGGCGCCGGGCGGGCCGAAGAGCACGAGATTCAGCATGTGTAGCGGTGAGTTACGCGAGGAAGGAAAATCGGGTGGGTTTTGGAAATATAAGCAACGAATAGGAAAGCCTCTACGGACGTTAGCGAATTTTAGCTACCTAGTCCGGAAGCTGCTTCTTACACGGCTTTGTAAACGTCGGGGTAATTACGGCCCAGCCCGTCGAAATCGAGGCCGTACCCAACTATGAAATCATTGGGAATGCTCAGGCCCACGTACCGGATAGAAAGCTCGTGCTGCAAACACTCGGGCTTCAGAAACAGGGTAGCCACTTCCAGCGAGGCGGGCTTCTTTTCCGAAAGCATATCAAGCAGCATGCGCATGGTATGGCCGGTATCCACAATATCCTCCAGAATAATGACGTGCCGACCGGTTAGGTCCTCCGTGAGGCCTAGTACTTCCTTCACCTCGCCGGTGCTGCTAGTGCCCTGGTACGAGGCTACCCGAATAAAGCATACCTCACAATCGAGGGCTACTTCTTTCAGCAGATCAGCGGCAAACATAAATGAGCCGTTGAGGACGGCTACAAACATGGGCGTTTGGCCGGCGTAGTCCTGCGTGAGGCGGGCACCTACTTGTTTGATAGCGGCCGCAAGCTCAGCAGCTTTCAGGTAGGGCTCAAACTGCTTGTTGTGCAGTGAAATGTGTTCCGGGTTCATCCGTTAGGGGTTGGTCCGTGGTGAGCGGGCGGCCAAAGGTAGCAGAAAAAAGCCGCCCTCCCCGGTGAGAAGGCGGCTTCCTGACTTTTGAGTCTGATTACTAGGGGTCAAAACCAGCTCAACCTTAGGCCAGCACTTATTTGATTTGGTTTACGATAACCTGATGGCTAGCAGGCACAACTTCTGCTTTGGCCACGCCCCGCTCGGGGGCAGCAATGTGCGGGGCAATTACCAACGACACGATGCTCATGAGCTTAATGAGAATGTTCATGCTAGGGCCCGACGTATCCTTAAAGGGGTCACCCACGGTGTCGCCAGTTACGGATGCTTTGTGGGCGTCGGAGCCTTTGTACTGCATAGTGCCGTCAATCATCACGCCTTTCTCAAACGACTTCTTGGCGTTGTCCCAGGCACCGCCCGCGTTGCTTTGGAACATGGCCATCAGCACGCCCGAAACCGTTACGCCGGCCAGGGTTCCGCCCAGTACTTCGGGCCCAAACGTAAAGCCCACAATCACCGGCACTACCAAGGCAATGGCGCCAGGCAGCATCATTTCTCGAATAGCCGCCTGGGTAGAAATAGCCACGCATTTCTCGTACTCCGGCCGACCGGTGCCTTCCATAATACCGGGAATTTCACGGAACTGCCGGCGCACTTCCTGCACCATGGCCATAGCCGCACGGCCCACGGCCGAAATAGCCAGCGCCGAGAAGATGAACGGAATCATGGCGCCTACAAACAACCCGGCCAGCACGCGGGCATTGCTGATATCGATGGAGGTGATGTTGGCCGTTCCCATAAAGGCCGCAAACAGGGCGAGGGACGTCAGGGCCGCCGAAGCAATGGCGAAGCCCTTGCCGGTAGCCGCCGTAGTGTTACCAACTGCATCCAGAATGTCCGTCCGTTCGCGCACTTCTTTGGGTAGCTCGCTCATTTCGGCTATGCCGCCGGCGTTATCCGCAATGGGTCCGAAAGCATCAATAGCCAGTTGCATAGCGGTAGTAGCCATCATGCCAGCCGCCGCAATAGCTACCCCATACAGGCCAGCGCATTCAAAGCTCAGTATAATACCTGCAGCCAGCACAATAATCGGGAGCACCGTGCTTTCCATTCCCACGGCCAGGCCGCCAATAACGGTGGTAGCATGCCCCGTGCTGCTTTGGCGCACAATGCTCAGTACCGGCCGCTTGCCCATAGCCGTGTAGTACTCCGTAATAATGCTCATGAGCGTGCCGACTACCAGTCCTACTACCACCGCATAGAACACATCCATCGAGCTAAACGTGACACCCCGAATGGTCAGGTCTTCGGTGGGCAGCATCCAGCGGATAATGAAGTACGAAGCCACCGCCGACACCAGCACCGAGATGTAGTTGCCCAAGTTCAGGGCTGCCTGCACGTTGCCGCCCTCCTTCACTCGCACCATCAGAATACCGATGAGAGAGGCCACAATGCCCATACCGGCAATTACCATCGGCAGCAGTATGGGTGAAAGCCCCTGAAACTCGTCGCCGCGGGCTATTACTTCGCGCCCGAGCACCATGGTAGCCAAAATCGTGGCTACATACGAGCCAAACAAGTCGGCGCCCATACCGGCTACGTCACCCACGTTGTCACCTACGTTATCGGCAATGGTAGCGGGGTTGCGAGGGTCATCTTCCGGAATGCCGGCTTCTACTTTCCCTACTAGGTCTGCTCCTACGTCGGCTGCTTTGGTATAGATACCGCCCCCTACCCTCGCAAAAAGCGCAATGCTTTCGGCCCCGAGTGAGAAACCCGTTAGCACTTCCAGAGCCGTTTCCATCTCAATACCGTTGGCAGTGCCCCCTCGGCTCACCACGAACATCTGGTAGAACACAATGAAGAGGGAGCCTAGCCCCAACACGGCCAAGCCTGCTACCCCCATTCCCATCACCGAACCACCCGAAAACGACACGTTCAGGGCTCGGCTTAGGCTAGTGCGGGCGGCCTGGGCAGTGCGTACGTTGGCTTTGGTGGCAATCTTCATCCCAATGAAGCCGGCCAGCGCCGAGAAAACGGCGCCAATCAGGAAGGCAATTACAATAACTGGACTTGATTTTTCGCCGGTGCTTCCTAGGTAAAACAGGAATGCGGAGGCTAGCAACCCAAAGATGATCATCACCCTATACTCTGCTTTGAGGAAGGCAATGGCCCCATCGGCAATGTAGCCGGCAATGGTTTGCATCCGTTCATCACCAGCATCCTGCCGAGTCACCCAGCCAGAGCGTAGCCATGTAAAAAGCAACGCCAGTACACCTAGCGCCGGCACTACGTAAAGAAAATTCATCATAAACGGTGGGAATAGGTTGAAGTGTTTGGGAGAGTGAGAACTGGCAATGAACGATTGGGCAGGTAAAATAGAGTTTATTGGCTAATCCTCAAGCTTTACCACCACATCAGGGGCTAGTAATAAGCAGAAGAGCCGGATAGCTAGTGCTGCAGCACTAGCTATCCGGCTCTTGAAGTATACTTATCGGCCCTAAACAGCTGCTATAGCTGCTGCATCAGCACTTTATATAAAGCTAGCATGCTTTCAATGTCGCGCTTATCCACCAGCTCATGTGGCGTATGCACATTGTCTTCCGGCGCACCTATAAAGCACCAGTCCCAGGGTTGAGCGCCGTGTTGTAGTTCTTTGGCATCGGAGCCGCCACTACCCTCTACTTCCAGTTGATGCGGAATAGCCGCCTCCCGCGCAATCCGTCGGATTCGCTCCACGTAGCTTCGCCGCGGAATCAGAGAATCGCGCAAGGAAATCACTACCCCCCTCCCTGGCTGAACCCCTTCCGTTACCCAGGTTATATCCGAAATTAAGGCTTGGCGCACGCCATACGTTTCATAGATATAGCGAGCCAGATACGCCACTGAACCACCGCCGTGCTCTTCCCAACACGAGAAAGCCACGATGCCATCCTCTAGAGTCTCGCACAAACGCAACGCATTCCACACTCCAAGCCGATTATCGAGGTAGCAGCTCTGCACCGTTGTGTCTGTTTCCCGGAAGTCGCACCGAAAAGTCAGTTCCGTTCCGGTGTCAATATCCCGATGAAAGTTGTAGCTCAACGCCCCGGTTTCTTCGTCAACTAGTAGTGTACACTCGATGTCTCCACCTGAGTCATGCCCGACAAGGTGGTATCCGGTTTCTGCATCAGGCCCTCCAATTCGCACAAGTTGTTTCCCGTAACGAACCGTAAAGCCAATGCTGTCCAAGTGAGCAAATACAGCTGTGCGCGGCTCTCCGAATATTAAAATAATGCAATCTTGGAACTCTCCCCCGGCTAGTACAGTTGGCAGCCTATGCCAAGTTGACTTTTGCTGTTGAATGTAGCGAAGTAAGTACTGGGTCAGTGGAGCTTCATTTCCTGAAGGTGCTGCTATCTGACAAAGGGCTTGTAAAAGCTGCATAGGATGTATCTTATTTGTCCAAACCTAGGTCAAATGTTCTACTTTAGCTGTTCGGATGAGCTGGGTGGGGCGTTTTTCTGCCTGTATTTGATATTGTAGTCCGATATGTCTATGCTCCTACGACTCCATTTTATCCTGTTACTATTGCTTCTGCCCTGGGCAGGATGGGCACAGGTGCCTGACACCGCTCGCCCCGCTCCCTTATCGGATTCATTGCAGCAGGTACAACTGGAAAATGTAGATGTAGCGCCGAATGCAATTGACACCAAAGGATGGCTGCTATTAGATAAGGATATTCAAACGGAGTTAGAAGGAGCCGTTTATAACCTCTACAACTTTAAGTACGACAAAGCTGAACGCCAATTCCGCAGCCTGCGCCGTCGCTACCCCAATCATCCCATGCCCTATTTCCTAATGGGGCTGAGCACATGGTGGAAAATTATGCCGTCGGGAATTCAAACCACCCAGTACGACAAGACTTTCTTCGCTTACATGGATACCGCCATAACAAAAGGCGAAGCCCTATATCAAGCTGACAACCGAAACTACGAAGCCTGTTTTTTTCTAGCAGCCGGCTATGGCTTTGATGCACGTCTACACGCCGAGCGTCGCGACTGGCGCAAGGCAACAGTAGGCGCCAAAAGGTCGCTTACGTACCTCGATAAAAGCAAGGAGGCCAACGGCTTGAGTCCTGAGTTCTTATTTGGACAGGCCCTATTCAATTATTACGCCGTCTGGATTCCTGATAATTACCCGCTTTTGAAGCCAGTACTTCTGTTTTTCCCAAAGGGCAACAAGCAATTGGGCCTACAGCAGTTGCGCAATGTGGCTGACAACGGCTTCTACGTAGGCCCGGAGGCTCGAGTCTTTCTAATGAGGATCCTCCTTAATGAAGAGGACAAGCCAGAACAAGCCATGCCAGTAGCTCGCTACTTGGCTACCACTTACCCGGATAACGGATATCTACAACGCATTTATGCCAATGCCTGCTTCCGGCAAGGTGAGTTTCGAGAATGCGAACGTGTCAGCCGCGAAATTCTAGACAAACTGAGTCGTGGTCTACCAGGATACGAAGCAAACAGCGGCCGGTATGCTACCTATTTCCTGGGCTACCTCATGCAGAATCGCTATAAGGACCTGGCGAAGGCCAAGGAGTACTACCAGCGTTGCCTAGTCTTCGCCGAAACCAACGGTGAAACGAAATATGGTTTCTACCTCTTTGCCAACCTAGCGCTAGCCCGCCTCGCTGACCGTACCAAGGATATCACAGCAGCTCGCCGCTACTATTCCGTAGTCCTCGACAAATCAGATCATGACTCGGAACAATACAAGGAAGCAAAAGCGTACTTGAAGAATAACCGAAAGTAGCAAAGGCTGCCTCACACATGGAACTTAAGGATTTATTTCTTACACCCTTTTATTTAGCAATATTTTACGGCGTTGCCTTCACTGTTCGTAGGCGCTATACAAATGCGCTTACGCGTAAATATTTTATCCCTGCTTTAACAGTAAAGTTTATAGGCGCGATTGGCTTAGGTCTTGTTTATCAATTTTACTACGGCGGTGGTGATACATTTAACTATTACAACCATGTTAAAATAGTATACAATGCCTTTATGGAATCCCCATCCATTGGAATAAAGCTATTATTTTCTAATGGCGAATTTGACCCTGCGACTACTCGCTATGCTAATATGATGGTATGGTATCGTGCTCCTACAGAATTTTTTGTTATTAAGGTTGCTTCATTCTTTTCCTTATTCTGTTTTAACACATATACTGTTATAAGCTTATTCTTTGCTATAAGTAGCTTTACAGGCATGTGGGCTATGTATATAACGTTTTTAAAAATATTCCCATTAGCTTACAAAAAACTAGCTGTCTCTGTATTTTTCCTGCCTTCCGTCTTCTTTTGGGGCTCAGGGTTAATGAAAGATTCGCTTTGTATGGGAGCTTTAGGCTGGATTTTCTATGGATTTTATCATGCGACAATTTATAGGCGCAATTTGTTTAGCGCTATTTTACTGGGTTCATTAGGCGCTTACATTATTATATCAGTCAAAGTTTATATACTGCTTTCTTTTCTTCCCCCTGCACTTTTTTGGGTGTTTAATGCAAACAGTCAGAAGATTAAGTCGCGCGCATTACGTGTGATGCTCAAACCTCTACTTATATCTATTGGCCTAGCAGCTGGAGCACTTGGTGCAACTAGCTTGACTGCCGGTGACGAAAAGTATGACTTAGACAAAATTGGAGAAAGAAGCAAAATAAATAACCAGTACCTCGCTGTGCAGCAAGTAAGTGGTTCTGCTTATAATATTGGGGAATTTGACGGATCACCTTCTTCAATAGTTAAAGTAGCTCCTCAAGCAATTGTTATATCTTTATTCCGACCCTTCTTATTTGAAGCAAGGAACCCAGTGATGTTGCTCTCAGCATTAGAGGCTACATTATTCATTTATTTAACGATTAGCTTATTTTATAAAACAGGAATAATAAAGAGCTTTCGCTTAATTGGCAGCGAACCTATCCTGTCCTTTTGCTTTATTTTCTCTATAATATTTGCAATTGGCGTGGGAGTAAATAGCGGAAATTTTGGAACATTAGTACGATACAAAATCCCTTTAATGCCCTTCTATTTGAGTGCACTTTATATCATGCAAATTAAGGCCAAAGCGCTTAAAGTTGCTCGTAGGCCTACTCAACTGAATAAAGCAATAAAATTAGGCAAGTTAGCAGTAACTGAGTAATGCTTTTCAATTGTATGACGCGCGTTTTTACCTAGCTCATCACGTAGGCGAGGCTCTTGCAACAACTTTTTTAGCGCATTTTCCCAATCCCCGGCATTTGTGCAGACATAGCCGTTGTAGCCATCCTGCACTACTTCTGTGTTCATTCCTACAGGCGAAACCAGCGCAGGCTCACCAAGGGCCATATATTGAAGGGCTTTAAAGGCACATTTACCTTTAGCCCATATATCGTCTTCTAGTGGCATCAGCCCTACGTGAAATTGAAGTAGATCAGCGATTTCGGTTTCCTTTTTCCATGGCACGTATACCAGCGACTTAAGTTGAAGGCTTGGTGGCTGATTAGAAATCACCCGGAATTCGAAGTCGAACTCCTGTTCAAGCTTGCTCAGCACAGGCACCACTTGCTCTATGTACTTCAGCGTTGAGTGTGTGCCTGTCCAGCCAATTACTAGACGATCAGGTGTAAGCTGATTACGCACCTTATTATGAAGGTTTACTGTATCAATAGTCGTTGGGTTTACTACTACGCGGCTGTTAAACTGCCTCGCGTAAGCAGCCAAATACTCGTTTCCGCAACTTACCTTATATGCCCAACTACATATATCACCAACTTTATGATGCCATTTCACACCAGCTACAATCTTATTTGCATGTGAAGTATTAGGTAGCCAAATAGCATCATCAAAGTCATATATAATTTTCTTTTTTAGCAGTTTAACAATTACCCACTCAAATATAGGAGGCCCAATGGGCGAGGCTTCTCGATGAATGAATACGTAATCGTATTGAGGCACGCTGAACAGCAGAACAAATCGACGCAGGAAACCCATTAGGATACCAAATGCTTTGGCTAACGTATGACCCGACTTATATAGAATATTCCAAGTAGTCAAGTCGATAAACGAAGCTAAATGCCAAGTGTGCCCGACCTCTGTAAGCAACGGTAAATACTGCTCAAATCGAAAACGTTGAGATGGCGCTTTACCGGCCGGATAAGGCACAACAAAGAGAATTTTCATAACTACTATAAGGAAAAACAACAGCTTAGCCTTTAAGTAAGGCTAAGCACAGTCAGCAAAGGTACAAGATGCTTTACTTCTTGTTGATGCTTCACTAAGTCGTTAACATCTTTAATTATGTCACGAGCTAGACCCCTGAGGCAGCCAAATTAAGGATCCTTTATTGTCAGCTAATCAACAGCTTTCTTTATCCTAGCTAAGCATGCGATATTGCACTAATATAGTGAGCTAGGTATCTTCATTATTATAAGTACTTTATGTCACTTACTATGTAAACTGTAGGATACCCATTGTAGCTTGCCCTACTTTTTTCAATTAAGTTGTATACTTTGGAATATAAATCTGACAAGCTATTTTGGCTAATAAATAAATTCAACATTCTGCTGGCTTACGGAGCCTTTGCACTAGATCTAGCTATGCTGTTTAGTTTTTTCATGATTAAGATTCCGTACTAGGCTACGCAAACTTAATTGTCACTTCTGCTTACTTTTCAGAAGTTTCATTGCTCATATTCGATATTGTAGCGCCTTAAGCTGGTAAAACTTCGAAGGAGTTCAGAATAGTAGATTCGATTTATCAATTAGGCACTTGACTTTTGTATAGCACAGTAGCTCCCGTAGGTAGCCCCATCTCGCCATTACTTGCCAAGCAGACGCTTATATTCGCCTTTGTACCGCCCAATGGCAGTCTCCAGATCGTAATACTTCTGAGCCTTCCGCCGCAGGATGGTGCCATCTTTTTGTAGTAATTCTGGGATGCTACGAGCTGCGGCTTCATAACCGACCTCACTCAGATCAGACACAACTGTGCCACCATTTGTCTGCCAAATGATATCTGCTACATCACCTACCCCATCGTTGCAGATTACGGGCAGGCCCATTGCCAGAATCTCTCCGAGTTTTGTGGGCGAGCTAGCTTTCTTAGAATAGCTCTGCTTAATGAAAAACAAGTTTAGATCAGACGCTGCTACAAGCTCAGGTACCTGCTTGCGCGTGGCAGATTTTACAGTGAAGTCAGTCTCCGCTAGACCAGTTATCTTGCGTGCGGCTGCCAGTACCATTTCCTTCGGCTCCTGAGTTATAAATAGCATCTTAGCTCCTGGATATATCTGCTTAATTACGGCGAACTGAGCAAGCATCTCATCTAGCAGATACCACGCACCAATCGAACCCAGGTAACTAATCACTAACTCCTCAGCGCCATAACCAAGCTTCTGGCGTGCTATCTGACGATCATGTTTCGTTAGCAACGGAAACACAGAAAAATCGGCGCTACAAGGAATAACTGTAATAGGTGTACCAGAGTAAGAAGCCCAAGTCTGCATTTCACCCTTGCCGTTCTCTGTGAGGCTGATGATACCATCAGCTGCAGCAATAAACTCTGCCTCTTTTCGCTTGTAAGTACGATAAGCGCGGCGGTAGATAGGGCTCTGCATATTCCACATACCCCCTTCTACCCGTTCGTCTACCCAGAAACCGCGCATATCAAACAGAAATTTTACCCCAAACTTCTGCTTCAACAATAGCCCAACTTCTGCACTAACGTAGCTGCGGCAATGGGTCATATCAAACCGCACTTCTTTATGCAGGGCTAGCGCCTTTTGCCGTAACTGATATCTGTCGTAAAACTTAGCAAGTACTGGTGGCTTGCGCGTGAAAAAGATATGCTCCCAACGAATTCCCGCCTGCTCAGTTATTTCCCCAATAGTTTTTTTATGCTGAGAGAACCGCTCTTTTTTTTCAGTAGAAAGGAGCGTGACATTATACCCGGCTTTAGAAAGGCCTACTAGGTAGGGTAACACTTGCGACTGGCCTAGCGGGTCAGTCATGCCATCATAAGAAATAAACAGAACGCGTGGCGCGGATAAACTCATAGTGCTATCGGGAGGAAGAATGTTAAGCAGTTAGCAGATATGTGGTAGCCCACTGATGCAGCACAATAAGTAGCCACACACGGTTGTACAAGTGGTCTTCTCCACCCTCAAACCGTTGCACTAGCTCGCTTACCACCTCGGGCCGCACAAAGCCCGCCTGTTCCAGCACTTTCGGATTCAAGTATTCTTCAATCAGATAGTGTAAGTCATTCTTCAACCAAGAGCCAAGAGGAATCGAGAAACCCCACTTCGGCCGATCAAAGATGTGAGCAGGCACGTAATCATACAGCACTTGTTTAAGCAGATACTTACTGACTCCATTCTTCACTTTTAAGGCTGGGTCCAAGTTTAGAGCAAACTCGGCAATACGATAATCCAACAGCGGCCCCCTTGTTTCCAGAGAGTAGCGCATCGACGCTCGGTCTACTTTCACTAGTAAATCATCCTGCAAGTAGTATTGCATGTCGAAAATGGCTTGCTGCTCAGCAGGTGTCAGAATGCGTGGACTAGGCCACTGCTCGGGAAGCGCTGGCAAACCGTTCATACCGGGCCGCAACAACTTCTCTATTTCCTTCTCTGAAAACAGGTATTGCTCTTGCGAAAAAATGTGGCTCCGCAGCCGCTCCTGAGCTGGATAATTTAACAGGTCAGCTACACGCTTGTAGCGGTTTCCCATCTGCTGCATCACGAGCCGGGCTGGATGGCGCAACAGGTTTACACTACCCTTTGCCAGCCGATTAGCCCAGGTGTACATTCCATACCCATGAAATAGCTCATCGCCTCCATCTCCCGATAAAGCCATCGTCACATGCTGCCGGGCCAACTTCGATACCATTAATGTTGGTACTGCCGACGAGTCGGCATACGGTTCGTCATAAATAGTGGCTAGCTCCGCCATGCTGTCGCGAGCCTCTCGCTCCGTTACCGTGAAGCTATGGTGGTCAGTACCTAAATGCTTGGCCACTGCCGCCGCGAAACTTGATTCGTTGTGCTTAGCTGAATCAAAGCCGATGGAGAAGGTTTTCACAGGTGTGGCCGATACATCCTGCGCCATAGCCGTCACCAAGCTGGAATCAATACCTCCACTGAGAAAGGTTCCAAACGGCACGTCGGCAATCATGCGATACTGTACGGAAGAATGGACAAGGTCATGTAGCTGCTTCTTAGCTTCCTGTTCATCCTGCAGTACTTCACCGCTAATTTTCTCCTCTAGCTTCCAATAACGTTCTTCTGAAAAATGCGACGCATTTACCCGGATGTGCGCGCCGGAATCCATCTTTTTAATTTCATTGTAGATAGATCGCGGCCTTGGAATGTATCCAAGATATAAGAACTGGTTGACAGCAGCCTTATCAACAGTTAAGCGCTGCCGTATTGGTGTTAGGCTTACCAATGACTTCAACTCCGACGCAAAAGCGAAGGAGTTAACATCTAAATAATAGTAGATCGGTTTTTTCCCCAGCCGGTCCCGAAACACATCCAACTGCTTAGTCTGCTTATCATAGATAGCAATAGCAAACATTCCATTCAGTTCCTGCACAAAATCAGGGCCTAGCTTCACAAAAGCTTCCAGTATCACCTCCGTATCGGAAGTTGTACGCATCTGCAGGCCTAGTCGGTCGCGTATTTCCTGAAAATTGTAGACTTCGCCGTTAAAGATTGTAATGTAGCGTTCGTTGTGCGAAAACATCGGCTGGTTTGCAGCCGAGGATAAGTCGAGAATGCTCAGGCGCCTATGACCTAAGCCTATTTGCTCGTCGAAATAAAAGCCATCTGCATCAGGCCCACGGTGCGCTAGACACGTAGTCATGCTCCGCAGCATGTCCTCTGTAAGAGGAGAAACCGGTGTACGATTTAAAAAACCAGCAATACCGCACATAAATGAATTCCTTAATGGTGCAAAGCCTCAAAGTTAATTAATATAATTCACTTTGTGTATAGTGCAGTTAAGCGCTCAAAATAAGTAGTAAACGCAAATTTTTGGCGAACATCCTCTTTACCTTGGTTCGAGATTTTATGTGCAAAGTCTGGATGCTTTACTATATATTTAACAGCTTCACAAATAGCATGTGAATCCGAATAAGGCACGACTAAAGCGTTGTGATTATGCTTTACTAACACACTAGCTATTCCTGATATAGTAAAAACAGAAGGGAGAGACAATGCCAATGCTTCAAGATACCCTAGTCCAAATGATTCATATTGCGCTGAAGTAGGCACATGGATAAAAACATCAAATGATTTATAAAGCGCTATAATATCATACTCATAGTTAATTTCAACAAATGAGTTCTTAGGCAAGAATGAAAGTAATCTTTTAACTTCATCTTTATACGGTCCACGAGCATTAGCCAAGATTAATTTAGCTTTTGGATATTCCAACAAAATATTTTGAAAAGCTTCAATAATATATTCATGACCTTTAGGCTTATCATAACGGGCTACTACTCCTAAAACAGGATAATCAAGTGCTTCTATATTATATTTATACTTCAGATTTTGAACCCTACTTAATTCTATTTGTTCGTAATTAGCAAAATCTAGGCCATGAGGAATTAGCTCAATTTTGTTTAAAGATAGATCTTCTTCTTTATTGAGAGTTTCTAGTACAGATGGTGATATAGCTATAACTCTAGTAGAGAGATAATTTGTAATTTTATCGATTATCACACCCTTTGTATGATTTGAGTGATGTTCATTTCCGTGGTGACGAGTATATATAATTTTAGGAATACCTACTAATCTACCAGCACATGCTCCCAATATACCTGCTAAGAAAAAGTGATTGTGAATCAAATCAAATCTACCTACCTTTAAAGCCTTAAAAATTTTGCACACACAAAAAAACCATTCTACAGTACTGTTAACAAAGAAAATTTGCGTATTAATATCTTGCTCATTTAAAAATTTTGAAAATTTATCACTGGCAGGGTTTAGTTGAATTACCAAGAGTTGCTCCCCCCTATTTTTCAGGCTAGATAGCGTCTGTTCTAAAGTCTCCATCCTATCTACTCCAGACGTGATAAATGCAATTTTCATACCGGGCATATTTAAGTTATATTAAAAATGAAAAATGCAATTTTATTTCACCGTTTAACATAGTATACACCTAGAGCTGTTATAACAATACTATACAATTTAAACCTTAAGGCTTTCGGCAGTACCTTTATGAAAATTTCATTATCTATAGCTCGCACTAAGCTCCATTGGCCGAATAATGAAAATATAAGCATCTTAAGAAAGCTCTGCTTTGTTGGCGCAAAATATCCGTATTTATAATATAAATTAGGTCTCAATTCCGATAAGGTTTTTTGAGCAGTTTCATATTCTCGAAGTCTAAGTATATATTTTTCACAAGTTATTAAATCATCATGCCAAGCTTCAGCATTATTAATAAAGTAAATTGGCACACCAGCTTCAGATGCCCTCATAGCAAGATCAAAATCTTCAGCATCTTTTAAACCAGGTTCGAAGCCACCTAACAATTGAAAGGTATCTTTTGAAATAGAAAAGTTCGCCGCTGTTATAAATGGTTTATTTTCATCCAATAAAAAATACCCGTTTGAATTACTGTATTTATCCATCCATCCTCTGCTCATTTCCGCTTTAAACCTAAGGAAATCAGTATTTGTTTTATTAAAATCCTCTATTTGAACTCCTACACCAATAGAACTTGGTCTAGCTATAAAATGCTTTATGTGGGATTCAATACAATGCGATAGAGGACGCATATCATCATCTAGAAAAATAAGCAATTCCCCTGTAGATTCTGTAACACCTCTATTTCTAGTGGAGGCTCGACCTTGATTCTCCTGAGAAACTATTTTGAGATTCTTTAGATTGAATTCATTGTTCGATATTAAATCTAACGTTTTATCTGTAGAACCATCTACTACAACAACTACTTCATCAATAGGATATGTCTGTTGTTCTAAAGATCTAAGCAAATTCAATACTTTATATGCTCCGTTATAAGTCGGCACTATTACTGAAACAACCATCTTTTCGAAAATTAAATATATGTTTTAAGACAAAGTTTTTTTCAGGAGGTCTTCATACTGATATTCCGCATAAATTTTGCCATCTTTTAATTCATAAATTCGATTACAATCACGCAAAGTAGTAATACGGTGCGCTACAATAAGTATTGTTATATTAGTTTCTGACAGCTTATTTATAGCTTCACTTACTTCACGCTCAGTTTGATTATCTAATGCACTTGTAGCTTCGTCCATTATCATAATTTCAGTCCGCTTATATAAAGCACGCGCTATACCAATGCGTTGACGTTGGCCACCTGATAGTTTAGAGCCGCGTTCACCTATTTCAGTTTCGATCCCATTAGGCAATGAAGCAATAAAATCAGTTAACGAAGCTTGTCTAATAGCATAATCAAGACGGTCATTATCAATATTTTCATCATATAGAGTGATATTATTTTTAATTGATGCCTGCATCAGAAAAGCATCCTGCTTGACATATCCTACAATATCATACCATGAATCAATATTTTCATCGCTCAATGGCTGTCCATCTACGAAAATATTACCCTTACCTTCAACATAAAATCGCAATAATATATTCATAAGCGTAGTTTTACCAGACCCTGACGCTCCAATAAAACCAATAGTGTCGCCTTTGTTTATAGTTATATCAATATCATCTATTACAACTTTATTTGACTTTGGGTATGAAAATGAAATTTTATTAAAGATTATATTTTGAGTAAATGATATCTTTTTCTGCTGATGATTTATAGGATTACTATATTCTTCATATTCAGATAAAGCATCGAAAATATAACCTTGTTGTTTAATTGACATTACAGCCAACAAAAGTCTATTTACAGAAGGCATTAACCGGTAAGCAGATGCTGCGAAAAGTCCTATAGTCAGTACTAGAGCACTAGAATTGGAGAAAAGCAACGAATAAATAAATATAGTAACAACAGCCATAATAGCTGCCATTTCAATCACTTTAAGAGGTAATAGTGAAAAAAGGTATGACCTCGCTTCCAAATTCTGAATCTCTATTTGCTTACTTAATAATTTATCTTTAAAATATTTATGTTTTTTTGATAACTTTAGTTCAACAAATCCGGAAAATACATCCATCATTAATCCATAAGAAACGGGTCTCAGTTTATCAAGTTGAGAGCCAATCACTGATGACCTATTTTTTAAAAATCGGTAAGTCAAAATTGTTGTTGGAGCCAAAACCGCTAATAGAATAAACATGAGCATAGGTTGATATACAAAAATACCAATACATATGACTGAAATTATGAGAACCTCAGAAAAATATGTAAACAAGTTTCTTATCACTTGTGACACCAATGTCATAGGAAGAGCTAATATATTATGGGTCAGAGTACTAGTTCCTACTTCTAAAAAGTCATAATAGGGTATATTCAGATATTTATCATACTGGTGTTGAACAACTCTCACGCCTATTTTAGCAGTAAATTTAACTTGTTGATAATTTATTAAGGTAACAAAAACATTTTTTAATATAAAAAATAATAAAATTGAAACAATTATTGATAATAAGAAAATTTTCTCAGAAGAAAATCCAAAATTTTCATAAATATATAATGCATATTTATTTTTAAAAACAGAACCCGGCTCTGATGCGGCCATTATAATTGGAACTAATGAGGCTAAACCAAATACATCAAGCAATGATCCAATAATGAGCAAAAAAAACATCCATATAGCTTTTATTTTTTCTTTTCTATCAAGATAACTTAAAACGTTAATTAAAGCTTCATTAACAATGTTACCTTTGAACAATGAATTTTTCATTTATTTTGAATGTTTTTTTGATTAACTACCTAGGGGGAGCGAAACTTAAGTAATAGCCCCATTTATCATGTAGAACGATCTACTATTTGGCTTACGATCTATAATAAGCCGATTGAAGTTTCAAATACAAAGATAGTATACAAATGCTAGTTCGTTGTATCGTTACCCACTAAGACCATATTATACTCAATTCTTCAGCCCCAGCATTACGTGTTTATAATATTTGGACATAGTGACATACTCCTCCGAAAATTACATGCTACTCCTTAAGACATAGTAAAGTTGCTGGGCAGCTGCGGGTAATGGCAGACGGATGTGGCTGGTTATGTTAGGGACAGTTTGAAGTGCAAAGCAGCGCCGAGAAGGATAATATCACTAGCTTCAGAACTCAGCTCAAACTTTTGGGAATGATTACTGATGTGGTCCAGTAAAAACAGAAAGTGAGATAAGCTGATTTGGATGTCGCCTTCAAATTGATGCGGTGAGCGATAGACCAAGGCGGAGTGGCGGCGGTCCAAGTTGCAGTAAGTGTCGAAGTAGTAGGCGACTTCAAGGCTAGCCTCTTCCAGTGAGGCGAACGGGCTACCACCGGGCAGCAATTCAGTTTTGAGCGTGCTCTAGCCGGCTTAGGCGTTGTCGTAGGGGTACCCGGCTGGCTGAAGCCTGGGTACGGCCCCGCCGGCGGCGATGCGAGCGCGGCAGTCCACACACGTATACTGACTTCCTCGTTCCGCGTGGACGATGAGTCCCGGCGCGGGCTGGCGCAGCGTCAGAGTTTATTTCAGAGCGTGGAGCACGAGTTCGCTGGGTATCTGCGTGGCTGGCTAGGTGTCAGCACAGCACGCGCCGCGAGCAGGCATCAAGCCAGATAGCACCAGCGCCCGCTGACTAAGGCAGGTACGTGATATCGCCCACCTACACTTGATTGGGGGCCGTTGGAGCCGGCTGGCCCAGCAGCCGATTTTCGGTTATAACGGCCGCCGTGTCGGCCACCGCGTGCACGGGCGTTGGGCCGCGTGCTTAACGCCCTTACCCCCTGCCGATGCAGTTATGCACGGATGGTATACCGGCCGATGACGTGGCCTTCGGTGCGTAATTCGGTCCGTAACCGGCAAGTACCGTAGCGGCCGGCATGCGCGCAAAGGCCTCCTGAGCTGCTGCGTTACAAGGTACCTACGTGAGGGCGGGCCGCTGCAGCCACTAGCAAAAGCCAGCTGTGCTTTCGGTTAACGAGCGGGAGAGTGCATGCAGGGGCTACGGCTCTGTGCACGCCTGAATGAACTAGTATTTGCTCCTGACTAAAGCTGTTGGAAAAAGATGTTCACGACTGTTTAAACACATCGCGATCCATTTCTACGGCTTGAGTTCGGCGCGCAGCCACTTAATCTCCTCGCGCTCGGCGCTACTGGGTACGGCTTGTTCCAGCGCCTGTCGCTGCCAGCGGTCCAACAACGCTGGGAACGGGCTACAACACTTAACCGAGTGCCAGCCGCCATTTGGTACACGCACTCCACTTTTTAAAAGCGGGGGTACATTTCTTGCGGGTGGTTGTCAGCCCACCAAGGTTCAGTTTTTCGGTCACGAGCAGTGGAAGATAAGACTTCTCACTGACCGATTCAGCTATATTACTACACTGTAAGGACAAGCCTATAAATTTAGAGTGCAGATTTTTTTCACAGGAGTGCAACTACATATCTTAAACCAAAAATAAAACAGCGTAATAGGTAAAAATAAAGATCACCAAAAACTTATTATACTACAAAGTTATTTGATGACTTAATTCTTTTTTGAAATTCCTTTACTTGCCTGTAATAACAAAAAACCAACTTAAATTTTAGCACAAAGTCTAGTAATACAATAACCTGTTTATTAAAGTTCATAATTTCATTTTTTTTATTAAGCAAGAGAGCCTTGAAATATCTCATACTTACAATTTGTTTTATAATAGGCAAGGCCGTGTACGAAGCATCTTTTAATATCAATAAAATTATACTTTGATTATATTTATTTAATAACGCATTTTGATAAGCATATAATCTTGTCATTACATTCGCGGAAGAATAATACAATTTTATACAGTATTTAAAATTAAGCCTTGAAGGAGTCATATAATGTATTAAAAATAAATCTGAGCAATACCATATTTTATAACCAAGCAATTTGGCAACATAGCATATTTCATCGTCTTCTCCTCCAACTAGACTTTTAACACTTTCACCTTTGCGACCCTCAAACAAGCTTTTAAAACCATAGTAGTTCATTTCGTGCCAGACAGAATTACGCATAAACATCCCGGCTCCCCATAAGACTCTATCTTTTACTTCTCCATCAGGCATCGGCACTGCTTTACCATCTAACATAATTTCTGGTGTACCAACTGCATAGATACCTTGAAATGCGGAGAACCAATCTGGAGCATTAGAATCGAATGCCGCATCGTTACGACCGCCTAAAATACCTATTCTCTCATTATTATGTAAAATATCAAAACCTAATTGTAGATAATCTGTATTCAGGAAGTTGTCATCATCAACAATGCATATGTATGTAAAACTGGCTTGAGAATGAGCAATTTTTAGTGCAGCAGGCTTACCAGGTTTCGGCTCATAGAATACTTTTAATTCCGCCGTAGCGCCAAGATCCTTCCAGTAATTTATAGCAACACTGCTAGTATCATCAGTTGAAGCATTATCCACCAGAATGACTTCCCAAGGAATATTGGCCCTAATGTTTTGTTCAGCCAAATGACTTAAAACTCTTGGCAACCTCGATGCACCATTAAAGGTACACAAAAGAACCGACATTCCGACTTCAGGCATAATTAGAGCGCACAATTGAAAACTTTGTTGAATGAAAATATCAAATTTTACTTCAATTGTTTCTGTATCCCCTCTGTAGAATAATCGCTAATTACGTAGAATTTATTACAAGTATTATCTACACTAAATTCTAATAATTTATTTAAAAATTTTTGAGGAGATAAATAGTTATCATAATAATCAATCACATTGTTTTTCATAATCTCACAATCTTCCTTGCTCAAATTAAGCACCCTTGTAATTGCAGCAATTAAACCCTCTTCTCCTTCAAAAGTAATAGCATTAAAGCCATCTATTAATGGCGGATCAAACATATCTGGGAATTCTGTTATTGGTATGCAGCCAACTGAAATTGATTCTATTTGATTATGGCATTGCGGAACAGAAATTCCAGGACAATGAAGAAAAAAAACAGATTTGGATATTGTTGCCAACCATTCGGAGTAAGGGATATGACTCTCGCTATTTAATTTTTCATTTTGATCCCATACATTTAAAACCAATTTATTAGTAAAATCAGATTCAATTATATGTTTTTTATAATTGAATTTCTCAATTAAATGATCCAACAAACCCATTTTCAAGTTGTTTACAATTTCCCAACGGGTCATAATATTAAATACTTTATTCAAAATATCATTATTATAATATATATCAGAGATATTACCAGCAAAAAATATTTTAATCTTTTTTCTGGTACTCCTCAGAGAAAATATAGATTCATATTGTCCATTCTTGTATATATCAGGATGCATAGCATAAGGCATTAAAGGAAAATCTTTTTTCAGAGTTACTTTGCCATTAACATACTCAAAACAATTTATATCAATTTTAAATACTTTAGAATCTTTGTCAATTCGCTCCATCGCAATACCGGTATCACAAATACTCAAAATTGGTTTTTTTGAAATATTATTTGCAATTATAACTGATTTCAGTTTAATTAAATTATCATAAAAATTAATAAATGATGATAAGTGCAAAGCATTATTTTTTAATACAGAATTAATCTTGCATATATCAATAAAATAAAATAATAAAATATGCACCCTTTCTAATCTCCTACTATTTAAAACAAAATTTATATCTTCAGAATATAAACCGATGTTTTTTTTACTCTTACTTATTTCAAGCCATGATTTAACCATCTTGGCGTATATACTGAGTCTATGTTTTATTCCCATTATTATTGAAAGAAAAATGAAAATTACACCCCAAAAATACTTTTCAATCTAGAAAACCATATATTATTTTGCAAGAACAAACGGATTGCACTTGGAATATAAGGAGGATTTCTATCATAATAAGAAATTAACTGATCAATGGAATTAGCAGGTATATTATTTAGAAATTCCCATTTATGCGGCCATATAGGGTGAAAATTCTTCGCGCTTTTATAATTATTTTCGTCAAGACCAGCCCAAAAATCTAAATAATTCTCCTTATTAAAATCATCTTTATGACTCCAATTGTATACTTTTTCAGTAATTTCTTTATGTGGCCTTGCCCAAGACTGGTGAAGTATATAAAAAGGAGCATATATATTAAACCAACTATTAACACGAGCGTATTCATAAATAGGGTTATTAGTGGCTATCGGATTACCATCTAATTTAAAGTAGTTATTATTCCCTGTAACCAAGAATGAATTTGATAATTGTTTAAACAAATTAATATATTGGCACCTGATATTAACTGGTCTATCATGGTGTTGCATCCGTAGCCAACTGCTAAATCTAGCAAAATCCAAGAAATATTCATCAGAATCAATTTGGACATGCCATCCACCCTTACCCATCCTCTGAGCAATTAAGTTACGTTGCCTAGTATCATTTTCCATCGCAGTAAGTGTAGTTATATGAAAATCATCTTCATATAAGTCAATTTTATTCAATGGGTCTATTCGTACAAGCATATCATTAAACTTCTTTTCATCGAAGGTAAAGGGATTTCCAGACCAACTAATACGATCTCTGTCTAAAGCTAAGCATATGACATCTGCATGATCATATATGAGCGGCACTGACTGCTCTAAATAGTACCAATCATAAGCAACGCAAAACCCAACCTTTATCTGCTGCATGAAAAAAAAATTATCAATTAAAAACCTGTTTACTTATATGCAATTTTAACATTAGAAAATGTTGAATCAAAGATACTATATCGATAGGGTACATTCGCAATAAATTTAGATATAAAGTTTAAGTGCTTATAAAGCTAGTCGTAATAAAATAGTCGTTTTTTAGTTTATTTTTCCGTGCCACTTATACCCTTTACCGAAAAGGAATGCAGCAGCATATGCTTAACGGACCGGCCTAAATATTAGGCCATCTCTCAATGTTGACCATATACGTCACGTGCAAATTGATCAAGTGCCATGTAATTGAGTGGATAATACTCATTAAACCAGCGTCACAGGCACCCATTGTGTATAGGGCAAAAAATGACAAGTCACAACTCTACTATACCCCAACCTGTATCATAATCAAATGTTAGAATTTGATAAAGTGCTGTAAGCTTCTGTGGGTGAATTGAACATGAAGTAGTGTTCGGCCAGTCGTCTGTATAATGCCGCAAGCGGCTGATGGTGTCGTTAAGGCACTTGGCCCAGAGATACCATCACCGTCCGATGTTTATGTCAGTAGCCTTAGTATGTTCTCTGATAAACTCTGTGTTTTAAGAAAAATTTAAGTTTTGTAAAATACATAGCAATCTATTGTAAGTGCGTTGCCCCAATGTTATAACATGTAAATAAGTAAGCACTTTGACAGCTGTCATTCCCTTATTGAAAAAGCGTGTGGAATACTGCTGAAAAAATTACTAATAGTCGCCACTTAGCTTCTAACCAATTATTAATACCAATTATTAATACCAATTATTATAATAATATCATTCATGTTAAATATATATTTAACATGAATGATATATACAACATCTAATTAATATAGGACAATTTTATTATCCCTATGCGTAAACATACATTAAGTAGATCTTCTAATTTATGCAGCCCTTCATTTAATTAATAGCCCTTGACATTAGCAGAAAAAGCTATACGCAACATGCGTATAGCTTTTTCTGCTAATGTCAAGGGCTATTAAAATGTACGAGGAGTATGACTGATTTGGCCCTCGATAGCAGTCTGCACATGCTCTTTAAAATATTCCAGCGTGCGGCGTAACCCTTCTGCACGATTAACCTTTGGTTCCCATCCAAGAATTTCACGTGCCTTGGCAATATCCGGCTTACGCTTCATGGGGTCGTTCTGAGGCAGTTCTTGGTAGGTGGGCTTGAACTCAACGCCCATTAGGTTTGCAATTTCTTCGCCGAACTCCTTAATGGTGATTTCATCAGGGTTGCCGATGTTCACGGGCAGAGCATAGTCGCTCAGTAGTAGGCGATAAATACCTTCGACCAGATCATCAACATAGCAGAAGGAACGGGTTTGCGAGCCGTCACCAAATACTGTTAGGTTTTCGCCACGTAGGGCTTGGCTCAGGAACGCCGGTAACACACGGCCATCGTTGAGGCGCATGCGTGGGCCATAGGTATTGAAGATACGAACGATGCGGGTTTCTAGACCGTGGTGATTGTGGTAGGCCATCGTAATGGCTTCCTGAAAGCGCTTGGCTTCGTCGTAGCAGCCACGCGGGCCTACCGGATTTACGTTGCCAAAGTATTCTTCTACTTGAGGGTGAATCTCCGGGTCACCATATACCTCTGAGGTGCTAGCAATAAGCATACGGGCACCTTTCACACGAGCCAGGCCTAGCAAGTTATGAGTACCCAGTGAGCCTACTTTCAGCGTCTGAATCGGAATTTTGAGGTAGTCAATAGGCGAAGCGGGCGAGGCAAAATGCAGGATATAATCTAGCTTGCCAGGCACGAACACAAACTTCGATACATCGGCGTGATGAAATTCGAAGTCTTCTTTGCCGAACAGGTGCTCGATATTGCTCAGGTCACCGGTGATAAGGTTGTCCATGGCAATGACATGGTAGCCTTCGGCAAGAAATCGGTCACAGAGATGGGAGCCCAAAAAGCCCGCACCGCCCGTAATCAGGACGCGTTTTTTATCAGACATATTTTTTTTAAGTCAAGTTGAACACCTAATGAAGTAAGCTAACCAATTACTTGATGAGCACTCCAGTTGGTTTATGCAGGCTCATGGTGTGCTGTGCGAATTCCAATACAGTGGTAGGCAAAGCCGGCTTCCTGCATTTCCTGAGGGTCATATATGTTCCTACCATCAAAAATCACCTTTTCTTTTAGTAGGCGCCCTACAACCTCAAAGGAAGGCGACCGGAACTCAGGCCACTCAGTCACTACTAATAAAGCATCAGCATCAACCAGTGCGTCAAATTGATCTTTGGCATATGTGATGCTATCAGCGAGGGTGTGTTTCGCCTCAGGCATAGCAACTGGATCATAAGCCGAAACTGTGCATCCTTCTGCGAGCAGCTTTTCAATGATTACAAGAGATGGTGCCTCACGCATATCATCTGTTTTAGGCTTAAATGATAGTCCCCAAACAGCCATCTTTTTACCTTTGAGGTTACCGCCGAAATGCTTCATCACTTTGTTGAAAAGCACTTCCTTCTGGCCTTCATTTACACTTTCAACTGCTTGCAGTACCTGCATCTGATAGCCATTTTCAGAAGCAGTCTTAATTAGAGCTTTCACGTCCTTTGGAAAGCATGATCCTCCGTATCCGATACCTGGGTAGATAAACTTGGTGCCGATACGCGCATCAGAACCAATGCCTTTACGGACCATGTTCACGTCAGCGCCCATAATTTCGCAGAGATTAGCAATATCGTTCATAAACGAAATCTTAGTAGCCAGCATTGAGTTGGCTGCGTATTTCGTCATCTCGGCTGAAGGGATATCCATGAAGATAATTGGGTGTCCATTCAGCAGGAAGGGCTTATACAAACGGCTCATCACTTCTTCCGCACGCTCAGAAGCAACTCCAACAACTATACGGTCTGGCTTCAAGAAGTCGTCAATGGCAGCCCCTTCCTTAAGGAACTCAGGGTTAGAAGCTACATCGAACTCGATGTCTTCACCACGTTTAGCCAAAGCATTCTCAATCTCTTTACGAACTTTAGCAGCCGTGCCTACTGGCACTGTGCTCTTAGTTACAATAACTCCGTAGCTCGTCATGTGCTCTCCTATTTCGCGAGCTACAGCAAGTACATATTTCAGATCAGCTGAACCATCTTCGCCGGGAGGGGTCCCGACCGCAATAAATGCTACATCACAGCCCTTGATAGCTTCGCTTAGCTTTGTAGAAAACTGGAGACGACCTGCATTTACGTTACGAGTGACCATCTCCTCTAGGCCAGGCTCGTAAATTGGCAGAATACCTTTATGTAGGTTATCGATTTTACGTTGGTCAATATCGATGCATATAACTTCGATGCCAACCTCGGCAAAGCAGGTACCTGTGACAAGGCCTACGTAACCAGTGCCTACTACTGCAATTTTCATATTTGAAGAAATGTTATGTAAGTTTTTCGTTGACTAGTACTAAGCTAGCATGTGTTTTTTCCACCACCACTGAAATACAATGAGGGCCCAAATTCGTGCGTGCACGTCGCCGGGGCTGGAAGAAAACAATTGGCGCTTCAGGCCACGAATGGCTTCTACGTCAAAAATGCCCTGAGATTCGATAAACGCGTCGGAGAGCAGGTCATCTTCAATTAGAGGACGTAGCTCACCGCGAAACCACTTTAGTAACGGCACTTCGAATCCATGTTTGGGGCGCTTGTACAGCTCCTCGGGTAGCATGGGGCGGAAAGCGTCCTGCACAATCCTCTTTTTCATCTTCCCATCAATCTTGCTAGAGACAGGAATCGAAAAAGCGAACTGTACTACGTTAGGATCCAAGAAGGGAGGGCGTACTTCTAGGGAATTGGCCATGCTCATCAGATCCACCTTGGTTAGCATGTCATATGGCAGTACTAGCTTGGTATCCGTGAGCAAGACCTCGTTCAGGTCTCCATCGGAGTGTAAGTCCTCTAGTAAGTCTTTCCGGCGCTTTTCAGCCAGTTTCTTGCCCACTTTTCGGCGAGATGAGGCACTTAGTAAGCCGCGGGCATCTTTTTCTGAAGCAAAGGACGCCCAGTCCCAATACCGGTCTTTTGGTCCGGACAGCATACCGCGTGAGAAGCGCTGAAACTGACGGACTTTGTTGCCAAAAAACGAGTTGCGTGACTTGGGCAGCACATCCCATAGTAAGTTCAGACCCGTGACTGCTTCTGCTTTAAACCCACCTTGGCGCACCTGAAACTCGCCCATGTGCTTGTTATAACCTCCGAACAGCTCATCAGCACCATCGCCGGACAACGCGACAGTAGCCTTTTCGCGGGTGCGTTTGCTAAGGATGTATACGGCTAGGGCCGACGAATCGGCGAAGGGCTCATCGATGTAATTGAGCACATCGAAGATATGGTCGTACAGATCTTGGTTGGTGAGCGAGAAGACAGTATGGTTCGTCTTGTACTTATCAGCAACCAGCTTGGCATACTTGGTTTCGTCGAAGAAAGGCTCATCGCGGTACCCAATGCTGAAGGTGTTTAGATGCTGAGTGTGCCTAGTAGCCAAAGCAACAATAACTGATGAGTCGATACCGCCGCTTAGGAAGGCTCCTACCGGCACATCGGCCACCAAGCGGCGGGCCGTAGCATCATCGAGCAGATCAACCAGCTTGGCTTGCTGCTGCTCGTAGGTGAGTTTGTTCCTTTCGGTCTTTTTGGCGTCGTACGGAATTTTGTACCAGCGCTTACGCACAACCTTTTTGCCTTTCACATATAGGTAGTGACCTGGCAAAAGCTTCTTGACGCCTTTGAAGATAGTAGCAGGACCCGGAATATAATTTAGCTGCAAATAATGGCTCAACGAAACATAATCGAGCTTACGCGGTATTCCCAACGCAAGTAAAGACTTCATTTCGGAGGCAAACAGCAGTTTATCTTCGTCGCGGTAAATGAGCAGGGGCTTCTCCCCCATTCGGTCACGCGCCAGGAAAATGGAGTCTTCCTCTTTGTCGTAGATGGCAAAGTCGAAGAAGCCATTCAGCTTTTTCAGGAAGTTGCGGCCTTCCGCCATATACAGGTGCAGTACTACCTCTGTATCAGTTTGGGAATGGAAGCGGTGGCCTTTGCTTACCAGCTTCTGGCGCAGCTCCTTAAAGTTAAAAATCTCGCCATTGAAGACAATGGTATACCGGCCCGACTCATCCGTCATGGGCTGATTACCATCGGCGGTGAGGTCGAGAATAGCTAGCCGACGAAAGCCCAAGCCGCACCGCTCATACATGAAGTGTCCCTGGGAATCAGGGCCACGGCTCGTAATGGCGTCGGTTGAGGCACGCAACGAAGCTAGTGAGTTGCGACCCGTATCAGTAAAAGCGAATACTCCGGAGATTCCACACATAAGGCGGGCAAAAGTACGAACTAATGGGACTTCGGTTTCTAAAAACTATAAGTTAGGCTCGCAACTAAAGCGTAGGCTCGCTAGTACACTCCAGGTAAAACCCTTCATTTCCCACAATCCAGCCCTATTATGAACCTGCAAGACCAGATGAGCCTCCAGCAAGAATTTGAAGCAGCTGTTTCCCGCGTTGATAACCTACCCGGCGACCAGGCGGCTGCTCATATGACCGATTTATACGGACTTTACAAGCAAGCCACCCAAGGCGACCACGACACGTCGGGCGAAATTGTAGGCGACGACTCGCCGGATAATCCGAGCGGCCCGCAAGGCATGTCGCAGGCCCAGTGGGACTCCTGGAGCCGGTTTAAGGGCACCAGTGAAGATGACGCCAAACGCCAGTACATCCAGAAAGTTCAGGAAATAGCGGGGCCCGTAGGCGAGCAGGCCAGTGTTATTACTGGCAGCGGCCAGCCCGCTACTGGTTCCCAAGTAAACTCTGATATCAACACAACCACTTCCCGTCAGCCCGACTCCTCCCCCGGGGTATCGCAGGGTGGACTACAAGGCGACATTACCGCCGGCGCCCCGTATGGAGGTGAGGACGCGCTAAAAGGTGAGCAAAAGGATATATAGTTTGCGGCTTTTTCAGACCTAGTAAATGAGAAGCCCGCTTAGTGCTAGTGCTAAGCGGGCTTCTCATTTACTAGGTAGCTTTCAATGTTAAAGCCTTGCTTCCATTAACACTGGTGTTTCATAGGATAAGTCGCCACTGGTTTGGCGCCGGATTTCATGCGGGCGCACTATGACAAATGCCTACCAGAAGCTTCTGATTAAGATGGCGCATACGTATCCGGCTTTGGGCAACCGCAGGGGCTAGTAACTGCCTGTGCCGAATGTTTCCGTCCTCTTAGTAGTAGTTACTAAGTAGCCGGTTTGCTGCTAGTGAAAGTTAGCTTCAGAGTTTATTTCCTATTCTCACTATCAGTGGCCGGTAAAACATTCCGCTGAGGCAACTGATACACACGGGCTCTGCTAAAATATTTTACCCGGATTCATGATGCCATGCGGGTCGAATACTTGCTTAATGCCGCGCATCAGGTTGAGTTGTGCCTCCCCGATGGCAATACCGATGTAGGGCTTCTGGACCAGCCCAATGCCATGCTCGCCGCTAATAGTGCCGCCCAGCTTTACACACAGCTCAAATATCTCGGATATAGGCTGCCGCAGTCCGTTATGCCACATCTCATCGTCTAGCTCTCCACGGATAATATTGACGTGCAGGTTGCCGTCGCCGGCATGGCCGTAGCAGACCGAGTTGAAACCGTAGCGGCTCCCTATTTCCTTAACGCCGTTCAGGAGCGTGGCCAGCTCAGCGCGCGGCACTACGGTATCCTCCTCTTTGTACACAGAGTTGTAGCGGACAGCATTGCCGATGTTGCGCCGGATACGCCACAGATCATCTTTTTGAGCAGCCGTATCGGCCAGCAAAATCTCATCTACATCATAGTTCTCAAGTACAGCGTACACGGCTTCGGCTTCCTTATAGAGTTGATCCAGATCCTGGCCGTCCAGTTCAATCAGCAGGTGAGCACGCACATCTGGCGGCAGATTAAGCGGAATATTGAGGTAACGCGACGACCATTCAATGGCTTCCCGCTCCATAAACTCCAGCCCAGAAGGCACAATACCCGCTCTAAAAATGGCAGATACAGCTTCGGCCGCCTGCATTTCCTGCCGGAACGGGGCTAGCATCAGGATATTCTGTTGCGGATAAGGCAGCAGCTTGAAAACGATACGGGTAATGATTCCCAGCGTGCCTTCGGAGCCTACCAGCAGCTGCGTGAGGTTGTAGCCGGTGGCATTCTTGAGCGTATTCGCTCCCGTCCAGATAATGTCGCCGGTGGGCAGCACTACCTGCATATTGAGCACGTAGTCCTTCGTGACGCCGTATTTCACGGCCTTAGGGCCGCCGCTACTTTCACTTAAATTACCACCTAGGAAACAGCTGCCCTTGCTGGCGGGGTCCGGTGGGTAGAACAGTCCCACCTCTCTCACGGCGTTCTGGAATACCTCTGTAACTACGCCCGGCTCGACGGTAGCCTGCAGGTTCCGTTCGTCTATTTCTATAATCTTGTTGAGGCGCTCCGTACTCAGCACTAGCCCATGATGGATGGGCAAAGCTCCTCCACTCAGCCCTGTACCAGCCCCCCGGGGCGTTACCGGAATATGGTGCTGATGGCACAGGCGTACAATAGCACTGATCTGCTCGGCATTCGCCGGCCGAACCACCACATCAGGCGCAAAATGAAGGTCTTCCGTATGGTCTCGACCATAATCGGCGTATACCTCCGCTTCCACGCGATGGGCTGTCAATACATGCTCAGAACCTACAATAGCCTCAAACTCGGCTAGTAGCGCAGGAGTCAAAACTTGAAATTCCATGAGTATTCGTAAGTAAAATGACCGCTACGCTTATCTTTGCGCCCAATGCGGGAAAACGTTACGAAGGTACGGCATTCGGCGCAGTGGCATCGTCCACTTCTAGCCGTCTTTTTGCTGGTACTTGTGAGTTGGCTGGCCGCTTGTAGCAGCACCAGCAAAGTAAACTACCGAAACGGCCGGTATTATTCGGCGCGTGACATGGCGCGCATGAAAGCCACGGAGCGAAAGCGCGGCACTTCCCGCGCTACGGTAAAGTCAAAATCCAAAACCTCGACGGCCGCTGGCAAAAGAAAAGTGGTAGCGCGCCGCCCTGCCGGCCGCGCATTCCCGGCTAACGTGCCCGCACAATTATCCGCCGTTATCGAAACGGCCCGCTCCTTTCAGGGTACTCCCTACAAATACGGTGGCACTACCCGGCTAGGCATGGACTGCTCAGGACTACTGCATGAGTCCTTCGCGGCCATCAACGTGGACATTCCGCGCTCCAGTAATGAACAAGCTCTCTGGGGAAATCCAGTACGCCCTCAGGACTTGCGGCCTGGTGATTTGGTATTTTTCGGAGCTTCACCTGGCAGCAATACCATAACTCACGTCGGCTTGGTCACCGAGGCTTCTCCGGAAAGTGTACAGTTCATTCACTCCTCCAGCTCCTTAGGAGTTGTAGAAAACGCATTGGAGACAGATTACTACCTCAGCAGATTCATTAAGGCAGTAAGACCAATATTGTGAATTTCCCTCTTACCTTTGCGCCGAAAAGTAGCTGTGAAGGTGCTGTGGCTATGCAGCATTAACGCAATGGGATTCAAATTTTGAAGCCCTAGTTTTGAACCTAGTTTTTCTCAGCATACCTCTTTTTTTCACCAATCCCCCTTTATGAAACGCAATCTTTACGCTTCTGTAGCTCTGGTGCCGCTGGCTGTTTTGGCAGCGCACACAAGCTGGGCGCAGGGAGCCACAACCTCGGCAATGAGCGGTGTCATCACCGACAAAGCTGGCGAAGGCCTGCCCGGTGCGACAGTTATTGCGGTGCACACGCCTACTAACACGCAGTACGTAGCTCCTACCAACTCAGAAGGTCGCTTTAGCTTGCAGAACATGCGCGTAGGCGGTCCTTATACCGTGCGCATTTCATTCGTAGGCTACAAGGAAGCGGTACGCGAGAACATCTTCCTGACATTGGGCCAGAACCAGCGTCTGGACATTAACCTGAGCGAATCAGAGCAGACGCTGGGTGAAGTAGTAGTGAGCGGCACCCGCGACCAGATAATTAACTCGGGCCGGACCGGTGCAGCTACTTCGGTATCGCGCGAGCAGATTCAGCGCCTGCCAACCCTGAACCGCAGCCTGCAGGACTTTACTCGCCTCACACCCCAGTCCAATGGTGGTGGCAGCAGCTCACTGGGTGGCTCGAACAACCGCTACAACAACATCACCATTGACGGAGCGGTAAACAACGACGTATTTGGTCTGGCAGGTAGCGGTACTCCCGGCGGTCAATCCGGCACTCAGCCTATTTCGCTGGATGCTATCCAGGAACTCCAGATCGTACTGGCTCCTTACGATGTAACACTTGGTAACTTTACCGGTGGCGGCATCAACGCCGTAACGCGTTCCGGTACCAACGACCTGTCGGCTTCTATCTACGGTTTCGGTCGCAACGAGAACATCGTTGGCAAAAGCGTAACTGAACCTCGCACGAAGGCTGCTGAGTTCTATAACTACCAGACGGGTGCCCGCGTAGGCGGCGCCATCGTGAAGGACAAAATCTTCTTCTTCCTGAACGGTGAAATTAGCCGTCGCAGCGAGCCGCTAGCATTTACACCTGGCACTTCTGCTTCGCGTATCGATCAAAATGTTATCAACACGATTGCCAGCACTGCTGCTTCGCGTTATAGCTACAACGTAGGTGAATTCGGCGAAATCAACCGCCGTACGGAAAGCAACAAGATTTTTGGTCGTTTAGACTTCAACTTGTCGCAGAACCACCAGCTGACGGTGCGTCACAACTTTGTTGAGGCTTTCGACGACAACATTACGCGTGGATCATCTGCTTTGCGTTTTGGCAGCAACGCCTACAAATTCAATAACACCACCAACAGCAGTGTTGCTGAATTAAACAGCAGCCTGGGCAGTGTTTCCAACAAATTGCTGGTGAGCTACACCCGCATCCGCGACAAGCGCGATACGCCCGGCACCCTATTCCCAACCTTCGCAATTCGTGAAGCGGGTAACCTCTACACCTTCGGTACCGAGCGTAGCTCCGGTTTCAACGAGCTGGATCAGGATATCATTGAGCTCACGGACAACGTGACCAAGACGATTGGCAAGCATAACCTGACGCTTGGCACGCACAACGAGTTCTTCAAGTTCCGTAACCTGTTTATCAACAACGGGGTCGGCTACTATGAATTCCCCACATTACAGGCATTCCTTGACAGCAAGCCTAACCGGGTGCAGGCTTCTTATGCCCGTGCCAACAATGGTGAGGCTTCTTTCAGCGCCATGCAGATGGGCGTTTATGCCCAGGATGAATTCTCTCCGCTGGAAAACCTGCGCCTGACGATGGGGGTACGCTTAGATGTACCATTCTTCTTCGACAAGCCAGGGAACAATGAGAAAGTGAACGTAGGCTTCGGCTCCAAAATCAGCACTCAGAACGTACCAAACGGTCAGTTGCTGTGGGCTCCGCGCTTAGGCTTCAACTGGGATGTAAACAACGACCAGAAGCTGCAGGTACGTGGTGGCACAGGTGTATTCACCGGTCGGGTGCCGTTCGTATGGATTTCGAACAGCTTCACTAACAGCGGCCTGATTCAAGGTGCAGTTGATGTACCGAACCCGACCACTGTTGAAACTAACATCTCGCAGATTCCGGCGACTTATAGCTCAGGTGCTCTTCGTACATCGGAAATCAACGTACTAAGCGAAGACTTCAAGCTTCCCCAGGTATGGCGCTCTAACTTGGCCGTTGACTTCCGTCTGCCCGGCGACATCGTTGCCACGGTAGAAGGTATCTACACCAAGACGCTGAACGACATCTACTACAAGAACATTAACCTTGTAGCTCCAAACGGCCGTCTGGCCGGACCGGATCAGCGCCCTGTGTATCCAAGCGCCCGCCGTGTGTACCCGAACGATTACACCAACGTTCTGCTACTGGAAAACACGAACAAAGGCTACCGCTACAACGCTACCGTACAGTTGCAGAAGCAGTTCACCAATGGTCTGAACACTTCGGTAGCCTATACCTACGGCAAGTCGAAAGAAGTGAACAGCGGTGCTAGCAGCACGGCTCTGTCTAACTGGCAATTTAACCAGGTACAGTTCGATCCGAACAACCCAGAGCTGGGCTTCTCAGCCAACGACCGTCGTCACCGCGTGCTGGCTACGGGTGGTTACACCTTCCGCTACGCTGCTGATAAGCTGGCTACCAACATCTCGGTTATCTACGAAGGCTTGGCTGGTTCGCCAATTGCTTACGTGTATGGCCAGGGTGGACGTGACCTGAACAACGACGGCGCCTTCGGAAACGACCTGATCTACATCCCCCGCAATGCGCGTGATGCCGCTGAAATTCAGCTAGTAACTAGCGGTTCTACGGACACCCGTTCTTTGGCTGAAATACAGAATCAGCTGGAAGCTTTCATCGAGAACGATCCTTACCTGCGTAACAACCGTGGTCAGTATGCCGAGCGCTTTGCTGCTCGTACTCCCTGGACGCACCAGGTTGACATCCGTATCGCACAGGACTTTAACTTCACTGCTGGCGGCAAAAAGAACAGCCTGCAAATCAGCTTTGATATCCAGAACCTGGGCAACATGCTGAATAATGACTGGGGCCGTCAGTATTTCGTAGCTAACAACGCAATCGAACTGTTGCGTCCAGAAACGACAGGTGGACCGAACGTTCGTCCGACCTTCTCGTTCCCTGCTACCTTCGCTGCCAACGGCAACCGGGGCTACGACATTGCTCCCTTCGCTTCACGTTGGCAGGGCCAGCTAGGTGTTCGTTACAGCTTCAACTAAGCATTCCTGATCAACTTGCTTTAGTGCAACCCCGAAAGCGGGCGGAGAATATCTCCGCCCGCTTTTTTATGTTGTTTATCTCCTACTTAGCTCCTTAACAATATCAAGCATATTAGATATACCCTCGCAATAATTATAATAGTACTAATCTCTATCCAGTCAATTATTAATAACATTTTAATAACATTGGTCCTGAAAGCAGTGCCTTAATTTTGCAGTCGATTTTCACCAATCCCCCTTTATGAAACGCAATCTTTACGCTTCTGTAGCTCTGGTGCCGCTGGCTGTTTTGGCAGCACACGTAAGCTGGGCACAGGGTACTACCACAGCAGCAATGAACGGTGTCATCACCGACAAAGCTGGCGAAGGCCTGCCCGGTGCGACAGTTATTGCGGTGCACACGCCTACCAACACGCAGTACGTAGCGCCTACCAACTCAGAAGGTCGCTTCAACCTGCAAAACATGCGTGTAGGGGGACCCTACACGGTACGGGTAACCTTCGTAGGTTACAAGGAAGCGGTGCGGGAAAATATTTCCCTAAGCCTAGGCCAGAACCAGCGTCTGGACATTAACCTGAGCGAATCAGAACAGGTACTGGGTGAGGTGGTAGTAAGCGGCCGTCAGGACCCTATTATCAACGCTGGCCGAACCGGTGCGGCAACGACAGTACAGCGCGAGCAGATTGAGCGCCTGCCTACGCTGAACCGTTCGCTGAACGATTTTACCCGCCTTACGCCCCAGGCCAATGGCCAAAGCTTTGGTGGCCGCAACAGTGGCTTCAACAACATTACCGTTGATGGCGCCATTTTCAACAACGCCTTCGGCCTGCAATCAACGGTAGGCGGCCAAGCTGGTGCACAGCCCATTTCGCTGGATGCCATCGACCAGATTCAGGTGAGCATTGCGCCCTTCGACGTACGCCAGGGCTCGTTCACGGGTGCTGGCATTAACGTAGTGACTCGCTCCGGTAGCAACAAAGTATCGGGCTCGCTCTACGGCTTCTACCGCGACCAGAACTTTGTAGGTAGCAAAGTAGGCGACTTCAAGCAGGACTACCCTGACTTCCGGTTGCATAACGAAGGTTTCAGGGTAGGTGGTCCTATCATCAAGGACAAACTGTTCTTTTTCGTGAATGCCGAGCGCGAGCGTCGTAACGACCCGCCGACTGGTAACTTCACGGCCAACCGCTCTGAGACGCCACCAGTAGCTGGCTCCCAGACGTCACAAGCTTCGGCACGTGAACTGGACATTCTGAGCAACTTCTTGCAGCAGCAGTATGGCTACAATGCTGGCGCTTACGAGAACTATCAGCTGCGTTCAAACAGTGACAAGGCGACGGTGAAGCTTGACTGGAACATCAACCAGAATCATCGCTTCAACATCAAGTACAACTACCTAAAGTCGTACGCGGATATTCCACCAAGCACCTCGGGAGCTATCAATAATCAGCGTTCCCAGTCGCAGTTTGGCTTGCCATTCTCGTCGTCTTACTACACTATCAATAACAACCTCAACTCGTTTATTGCTGAACTGAACAGCACCTTAGGTGGTGGTAAGTACAGCAACAACCTGACGGCAGGTTACTCGGCTTTCCGCGATTACCGTGAAAGCAGCGGCGGTATTTTCCCGCTGGTTGATATTGGAACCAGCATTGGACGTAGCACGGGCGCCGGCCTAAATGGCATTAACGCCTCTAACTCGCTGACTTCATTTGGTTACGAGCCTTTCTCGGCTTTCAACATTCTGAACTCAGACGTTTACCAGATTGGTGACAACTTCACGGCTTACCTCGGTAAGCACAACGTAACAGTTGGTACCTACAATGAATATTACAAGTTCCGGAACGGCTTTGCGCCGAACTACTACGGTAACTACTCGTTCAACTCGCTGGAGGATTTCTACGCTTCCGCTGGGTTCAACTACGACCGGACTTCGGGCTCACTGACTGCACTAGCTCCTGGCGAGACGCGTCCGGGCCCAGCTCGCTACAACCTGCAGTACTCTGCTATTCCTGGCGGCGCCTTCCCCTTCGCCGACATTGAAGCAGCCCAGCTTGGCTTGTATGCCCAGGATGAATGGTCGCCGCGTAACAACCTGCGTGTAACCTACGGGGTGCGGGCTGACCTTCCGTTCCTGACTTCAGACCTGACACAGAACACGGCTGCGGCCAACCTGACCTTCCGCGATGGAGTGAAGATCAACACCGGCGCTGTACCCAAAAAGCAGGTTCTGTTCTCGCCCCGCGTTGGTTTCAACTGGGATGTAAACGACGACAAGAAGACTCAGCTACGAGGCGGTACGGGTATCTTTACCGGCCGGGTACCCTTCGTTTGGCTTTCGAACCAAGCTAGCAATAACGGTGTGCAGTTCGGCTCGTACAGCCTGAGCGGCTCGGCTACTGCGAACCCCGTAACGGGCACTCCATCGTACTTCGACCCCAGTGTAGATGCCTACCGTCCGGAGAATGCTAGCGCCAATACGGCTTACAATTTGGCTGTTACCGACAAGGACTTCAAATTCCCGCAGGTGTGGCGCACCAACCTGGCTATCGACCAGCAACTACCTGGTGGCATCATCGGTACGCTGGAAGCCTTCTATACCCGCGACCTGAATGCGGTGTATCACCAGAACGTGAACCTGCCCGGCAGCGAGGAGTCTCCTTACAACCGCGCTAGCGGCGCTGATACCCGGCCTATTTTCTACACCGTTAACAACCCAGTGGTGATAACGAACGGTCTGGCGGCTACTACCCGTAACTACCAGATTTACGCGGGCCGTGGCGGTGCTTCTGCTACTAATCCGAACATCAGTGATGCTATCCTGATGAAAAACACGAACAAAGGCTATTCGTACGCCGTGACAGGCCAGCTGCAGAAGTCATTCGATGCTGGCTTGTACCTGAGCGCTGCCTATACGTACTCTGATTCGCGTTCGGTAAATGATGGCGGCTCGATTGCTCAATCTATCTGGCGTGACCGTGCCGTATCCGGCGACCCGAACGCAGAAGCGCTGAGCTATTCTAACTTCCTGCAGCAGCATCGCATCATCGGTTCGGCATCGTACCGCAAGGAGTACCTGGGCCACTTAGGCACTACCCTTTCGCTGTTCTTTGAAGCTGCTCCTGCCGGCCGTTTCTCGTATGTGTACTCCGGCGACATGAACGGCGACAACCAGACGTCGAACGACCTAATGTACGTACCCCGCACGCAGAGCGAAATCAACCTGCGCGACATTAACTTGACAGCTGCTCAGGGCGGTGGCCGCTATACCGCAGCTCAGCAGTGGGCTGACCTGGACGCGTACATCAACCAGGACAAGTACCTAAGTTCCCGCCGCGGCCAATACGCGGAGCGTAACGGTGCCGTACGCCCCTGGCAGAACCGCCTCGACGTACGCTTGCTGCAAGATATATTCACTAACATCGGTGAGAATCGTCATAGCCTGCAGGTAAGCATCGACATCTTCAACGTTGGCAACCTGATCAACAGCGACTGGGGTACTTTCCAGACGGCCAACCGCGTGAACCCACTGACCTTTGCTGGTTACAACGCTGATAGCCAGCCTGTTTTTGAGTACCGCTACCTGACGAACCCCTCCTCTCGGACGGTGAACGGCACCACCACGGTAACACCGGGTGTTCCGCTCAGCAAAACCTTCCGCGATGATACCGGCGGAATTGGTTCGCGTTGGCAGGGACAGATTGGCCTGCGCTACATCTTCAACTAAGCCAACGGTTTAGCTTTGCAAAAAGGGGTTGACGCTAGCGTCAACCCCTTTTTTTAGTTCCATACGCGCAATTATTTTCTACTTTTTTACCTTCAAGACTTGCAGATTCGAAAAGGCACCGTACTTTTGTCACACCAAACGCAACCGGCGGATGGAACTACAAAACGGGGGATTAGCTCAGCTGGCTAGAGCGCTTGCATGGCATGCAAGAGGTCATCGGTTCGACTCCGATATTCTCCACTCCCGTACTCAAAAGCCCAACCTACCGGTTGGGCTTTTTTTGTTGCCAAGGGGTTTCGACGCCCGCGGTAAAAAGCAAAGTGCCCGTACCGGCTAGCCAGTACGGGCACTTTGCTTGAGTTACTAGCCTAGTACTTACACGAACAGGCCTTCCACTGACAAGTAACGCTCGCCGGTGTCGTAGCAGAAAGTGAGAATACGGGCGCCCTGGGGCACCTCGCTCAGTTTTTTGGCTACTGCGGCCAACGAAGCGCCCGACGACACGCCCATGAAGATACCCTCTTCACGAGCAGCCCGACGAGCATATTCAAACGCCTCTTGCTGGCTTACCTGAATGGTACCATCCAGCACCTCGGTGTGGAGGTTTTCCGGAATAAAGCCGGCGCCAATACCTTGGATGGGGTGCGGGCCAGGAGCGCCACCGCTGATTACCGGCGAAAGCTCCGGCTCTACGGCAAACGTCTTCATATTCGGGAAGTGAGGCTTTAGCTGCTCCGTTACGGCTGTAATGTGGCCGCCGGTGCCCACGCCGGTAATATGATAATCGAAGCCACCCTCCGGAGCATCGCGCAAAATTTCCTGGGCGGTGGTTTCGGCGTGTACTTTGATGTTGGCTGGGTTGGAGAACTGCATCGGCATCCAGGCGCCGGGCGTGTCGCGCACTAGTTCGTTGGCTTTCTCAATGGCGCCTTTCATTCCTTTCTCGCGGGGCGTCAGCTCCAGGTTCGCACCGTAGGCGGCCATAAGGCGGCGGCGCTCAATGCTCATGCTTTCGGGCATTACCAAAGTAAGCTTATAGCCTTTTACAGCGGCCACCATGGCTAGCCCTACCCCCGTGTTGCCGGAGGTAGGCTCCACAATCAGGCTATCAGGCGTCAGAATACCATCCCGCTCGGCTTGCTCAATCATGCTCAAGGCGATGCGGTCTTTGATGCTGCCGCCGGGGTTGGCGCGCTCCAGCTTTACCCACACTTCTACATCGGGGCGATGAGCAAACAGCTTATTAATGCGTAGCAGAGGCGTGTTGCCGATGGTATCGAGAATGGAGTTGGCTTTCATTAGGTTGAGTAAATGAATGAATGATCAATAGGCAAAGAAGCAGCAGGCAGGCCCGAAGACGAGCTGTAGCTCACTGCTCAGATGGAAAACATGATGTCCTCGGTGGGGTCCTGAGTGCGGGTAACGTGAATCTGGGCGCGATGGTAGATGCGGGAGTGCGAAGGCACGCTCTCGGTAAGCCACACATTGCCCCCGATGATGCTGTGGCTGCCCACCGTGGTACTGCCGCCCAAAATAGTGGCTCCGGCGTAAATCACCACATGGTCCTCGATGGTGGGGTGCCGCTTGATGCCCTGCAGGTGCTTTGCCACGCTAAGGGCACCTAGTGTTACGCCCTGAAAAATCTTGACGTGAGAGCCAATTACGCACGTTTCGCCAATTACTAGGCCGGTTCCGTGGTCAATGCAAAAGGAAGGACCAATACGTGCGCCCGGATGGATGTCGATACCGGTGCGCTGGTGCGCGTATTCGCTCAGGATGCGTGGCACCCGCGGCACGCCCCGCTGGTGCAGGCCGTGGGCAAAGCGGTGCATGGCTATAGCATAGAAACCCGGGTAAGTACCTACCACCTCTGCCATGCCCTGAGCCGCAGGATCCGCCTCAACAATAGCGGCGGCATCTTGCAGCAGCATTGCGCGCAGTAACGGGAGCCCGGCCATGAGGGCGCTGGCTAACTCCGGCGCCGGCTGAGGCGTAGGCACTGCCCGCAGCAAAACCGTCAAGTCATCTTGCAACTGGCGCAGGGTAGCGGCTACTGCATCGGAGTCGCGGAGGGGGCGCACGGAGCGCTCCGGGAACAGCAGATCTAGCAGGTCTTCGGCCAGTTGGCAAAAGGCTGCGGCCGGCAGTGGAGCGGCCGTTAGCCGATGCGCTTCGGCTAGTTCCTGTAGGAACTCCTGATCAAGAGAAAGCATAACTACACTACAAAAAAGGCCAAGGCCTGCGTTTAACTGCCAACAAGTGGAAGATAAGCCGTCGGCGACTTTTCTTAACCACCCAGCGAAAGTAAGGTTTGCCTGAACACCAATAGCAACCTCCTGTAGCTGGACCGCGTTAGGTTGGAGAATTACTAGTATTTCACCTTACTCACTTATCTCATGGCTGATACCACCATCACCAAAGTTGATTCCCGCTTCTCCCCTACCGGCACCGATGGCGAAAAATACCTAGCCTCGGGCGTACATGTGGCCATGCGCCTCTGGGAAGATGAGCAACCTAGTGAAGCAAAAGAGCCTTCTTCACGGCCATACGAAACCGTGGGCTACGTACTAAAAGGCCGTGCCGAGCTGCACATTGAAGGCCAGATGGTTGTGCTAGAACCCGGTAACTCCTGGGTGGTGCCCAAGGGGGCCTCGCACACCTATAAAATACTGGAAGCCTTTTCGGCAGTAGAAGCCACTACCCCACCCGCGCAGGCCCACGGCCGCGACGAAGAGTAATCCGCTTTTACATGCTCTACAAAAAGCCCCGGCTGCACACATGTAGTCGGGGCTTTTTGGTGGGCGAAGCTTTCTCCAAGTACTGGTATCAGCACATCAGTTTATGAGCTCTACTTTCTCAATCCGGTCGCCAATATCGAGGCGGCTGACTACATCCATGCCTTGCACTACCTGCGCGAAGATGGTGTAGCGGCCGTCGAGGTGGGGCGTGGGGGCGTGCGTGATAAACCACTGGCAGCTTTCGGTATCCTTGCCCGCTGAGGCTAGCCCCACGGCGCCTTCGCCGTAGCGCAAATCGGCAAACTCGGAGCGGAGGTTGTAGTCGGAACTGCCCCAGCCGTCGCCACGGGGGCAGCCGCCTTGGGCTACAAAGTTGGGAACCACACGGTGGAAGTTTTTGCCGTCGTAAAAGCCTTTTCGCAGCAGCTCCACAAAGCTGGCGACGGAGCCTGGTGCCTGCTCCACCAGCAACTGCATTACTACGTCGCCTTTGGATGTGCGCACGGCCACACGCTGCCCGGCCGGGATGGTGTTCACAACTCCCCAATCAATAGGGTGCGTGGCGGCTTTGGCAATGGGCGCGGCCGTAGCGGGGCGGTTCTGCAGGAAATCAATCGTTTGCTGCAGCGAAAGCCACGCCTCTAGGTCGCGCGGGAGGGTCAACCGGTCGCGGGCTTGCAGCAGGAAATCGGGGTTGGATAGTACCCGGCGCAAGTCCAGCTTGGGGTCCCGGATGGCTTCAGCGGCCGTACCCATGAGGGCCACATCGCCACTCAACACACCGCGTCGCAAGGTCAGGGCAAAGTCATCTTGTAGGGTAGCAGGAAAGCCTGACTGGTGGCGCATAGCTACCAAGGCTTCCATGCCATACGTACCAATTACTACCGATTGGTTGGGCGCGAACGTGGCCTGCTGCACAAAATTGAAGGCGGCGGGGTCTTCGCCCAGGGCTTTCAGCAGGTACCCCTTTTCGTAGGGGCTAGTGGCCGCGGCGTAGCGCTCCTGCACAGCACGCTGAATGGCGGGACGCTCCGGACCGGTTTGGCGCAGAGCGGCAGCTAGTAGCGTGGCCCGCACGCGCCATTGATCCAAGCGGTTGGCTTTCTCCAGAAATAAGGTTCCGGGCTCGTTAGTGGCGTGAGCCAGAAAAAACTCAGCCGCTGATAAGGCCACCTGAGCATTGGCATCAGTCAGGGCATCCCAGGCGGCCTCTTTTACGGGTGCGTACATGGGGGCACTCAGGGCTCGCAACGCGCTTACACGTACCCGATAATCTGGGTCGCGGCGGGCTAAGGTAGCTAATATGGCCGGCACAGTAGGGTCGGTGGCGGCTTTGCTGAGGGCTGAGGTGGCACCGCTTCGCACGGCATAATGCGGATCATGCTGCGCTGCCGCGCTTATAGCCGGAACGTAAGGAGCCAGATTGAGCCCGCGCGTACGCGCTAGGGCATTGGCGGCGGCCAACCGGGCGGTTACGGGCTTGTCGCGGCCTAGCAGCTGCACCAGGCGCACTACAGCGGCCTCGGAGGTAAGGCCACGCAACCCAGCCCGATAGAGCCCCCACGCTTGTCCGCTCAGGGCGGCCGTATCAGAAGCCAACGGGGCAGGCAGGCGCGTGAGCGTTACTAGCCCCGCCCGCGAGGTGCAACGCCCCAATGCCTCCAGCACATAGCGCCGCACTACAGCGTCGGGGTCGGTGCTGATGCGCTGCGTTAGGCCGGCTTCGGCTGTTGAATCGGCAGTTTGGCCTAGGGCATAGGCGGCGGCCCGGCGCACACTTGGCTCCGGATCTTGTAGGCGCGTGAGCAACGAGGGCGTGGCGGTTTTGTCCTGCACGGAGGCTAGGGCTTCGGCAGCTGCCTGCCGGTAGGCCGTGTTGGAATTCGTGAGATACAACAGCAGCACGCCCGTACGGCGCTCATCCTGGCTGGTGGCAATGCGCCGCAGCACCGAGTCGGCGGCAAAGCGGTTGGGTGCCACAGCCACCCTAGTGGCACTAGGCCGGGGCGTGCAGCTAGCCATTAACAGACAACTGAAAGCAGCCGGTAGCACGGCCGCCCGATACAGGGCTGAGTACATCATAGTAGCCCCAAGGTAGGAGGGTTTCGGCAAGTTTTCGCCCTAGCCGCCGGGCAGTTTGCGGCGGTTTCAGCTCGAAAAGAGCCTAGCAGAAATAGAACTCATCTGTACTGACGGAACTAAAGCCGGCCCGGAAAGCAAAAAGCCAGCGGCAGATATAGGGATACTAGTTTATAGTGGCATATTTACAGCAGTAATTATAGTATCGATGTCGGGTGTCAAATTAGGTTTATTGTCTGCTGTGCTGCTTCTCGTTACCCTGAGTAGCCAGGCACAAAGCCGCACTGGGCAAGCTGCTCCGGTTAGCACTCAGAAAGAGCTGACGGTGCACCTGACGTTACCCACGGTGGTTGGCCTCATCGGGGAATATGTGGGCATCTTGAGCTCTAAAGAGAAAGGAAAGGTGAAAACCATTACGGAACGCAGCCGCCCACGCACCACCAGCAATCCGGTGCTGATTCTGAAAGTGCCCCTGCCCCGCCTTTTCTCCTCCGATGACAAATCCCCTTCCAAACCCAACTGATTTTGCTTCTTCAGGAAGCTGAAGCTTTTCTCCGCCGCCGCTCTTAACCCCCTCTGCCTCCTTCACTTGCTTCACCCATGAATCTTAATGCCGATGTATTGCTCAGTGTGGGAGTAGCCTTGCTCATCGTACGAGGATTGCGCCGGTTTCTGGATTTACCAACACGCTTACCTGTACAAAATCGGCTGCTCAACTGGCTATGGCTTCCGGGCCTGCTCCTGTTTGTGGTGGCACGAGCCATCCAATGGAAGTCCGATCAGCTGGATGAGCTCTACATGCTTTTTGTGCTGGGAACCGTGGTCCTTGTCTTGTTCCAAGTGCGCGATTACCGGCCGGCCCGCACCCTCTTGCTGGCAGTGGCTCCGTTTGTGCTCTACTCTCTCGTTGAGCTCCTGATAGCCTTGGGCGGCGCCAGTCTGCTGAAAGAGTACGATGACTCGCTGGAAAACTCCAAAGGGTTTGCCTTTATCTGGTTGTTTACCTTCCTGCTGATTGCTCGCAGTCAAAAGAAAAACCTGGAAAAAGAACGTGTCGCCCGCGAAGAAGATGAAAAAGCCAAGCGCCTGATTGAGGCCCAGAATGCCGAGCTGGAACGACTTGTTGCCGAGCGCACGGCCACGCTTACCCAGCAGGCCGAGGAACTGCGCCACGCCCTGACAGAGCTAAAAACCACCCAGGCTCAACTTATTCAGGCCGAAAAGATGGCCAGCCTTGGTGAGCTTACGGCCGGCATTGCCCACGAAATTCAGAACCCGCTCAACTTCGTTACCAACTTCTCGGATGTGAGTACGGAGCTGGTGACGGAGCTGGAAGAAGAGCAGAACAACCCCGACCGTGACCCTGCCCTAGAAGCCGATTTGCTTAATGACTTAAAGCAGAACCTGCAGAAGATCACGCACCACGGGCAGCGGGCGGCCAGCATTGTGCGCGGTATGCTAGAGCACAGCCGGGCCAGCAACGGCGAGCGGCAATCTACTGACCTGAACCTGCTGGCCGACGAATACCTGCGCCTAGCTTACCACGGCCTGCGCGCCAAAGACAAAACCTTCAACGCTACCCTCATTACCGATCTGGATGAGCGGACAGGCTCCATCGAGGCCATTTCGCAGGACTTAGGCCGCGTGCTGCTGAACCTGTTCACGAATGCTTTTTACGCTGTGCAGAAAAAGCAGGCCCTGAAACTGCCTAACTACACTCCTACTGTAACGGTAACTACCCGGTGCCTGCCTTCTGATGAAGTGCAGGTGCGGGTCCGCGACAACGGCACGGGCATTCCCGAAGCTCTGGTCGAAAAAATATTTCAGCCTTTCTTTACTACCAAACCCACCGGCGAAGGCACGGGCCTGGGCCTCTCGCTCAGCTACGACATCGTCACGAAGGGCCACGGCGGCACGCTGGAGGTGGAAACGGTAGAAGGAGAAAGCACGGAGTTTATTATTACCCTACCCCGCGGCGAAAAAGCGAAGTAACTGTTGTAGTATCCTACACAGCCAGTTGCTGCTTTTTGCCGTCTTTCATGTTTACTTCTCTCATTGTCTGCTTCGGCAGCCTTAGTTCATGATGAAAATACTGGTTGTTGACGACGAAATGGACGTACGCACCCTGTTCGAGCAACGCTTCCGGCGCGAAATCCGCAGCGGCGAGTTCTCGTTCACGTTTGCGTATTCGGGTGAGGAGGCTTTGGCTTACCTGCACGATCATGCCTCCGAAGTCGTCCTGATTCTGTCCGATATCAACATGCCCGGCATGAGCGGCCTGGAGCTGCTCAAGCAGATCAAGAAGGAATACCTGGCCCCGCCCCCTCCGGCGGCTCCGCTGGTTATGATGATTACGGCCTATGGCGACGACGATAGCCGAAACGAAGCCCTGGAGCTGGGAGCCAACGATTTCCTAACCAAGCCCGTGGACTTTGCCGCCCTCAAAGAAAAACTCATCTCGCTAGCCCACCATGAAAACTAAAATTCTGGTTGTAGACGATGAGGCAGATTTAGAGCTGCTCATCAAGCAGAAATTCCGCCGCAAAATTCGGGAGGGAAACTACGAGTTTACCTTCGCCCACAACGGCCAAGAGGCCCTGGATTCCGTGCAGGCGCATCCCGATCTGGATATTATTCTGTCCGACATCAACATGCCGGTGATGGATGGCCTGACGTTGCTGACCAAGCTGCAGGAAGTGAACCCAGTGCTGAAAACGGTGATGGTATCCGCCTACGGCGACATGCAGAACATCCGGACGGCCATGAACCGCGGCGCCTTCGATTTCGTGACCAAACCCGTGGACTTTCAGGACCTGGAAGTGACCATGGACAAAACGGCGGCGCACGTAAAGCAGCTGCGAGAAACCCTACGGGCCATTCAGGAAAACAACATCCTGAAAATGTACGTGGATGAAACCGTACTCAATTTTGTGGGCAAGCCCGGCTTTGAAAACCAGCTCATGGCCAGCGAAACCGTAGAGGCTACGGTGGTATTCATTGATATCTGCGGCTTCACGTCGCTGTCGGAAGTACTACCCCCTGCTGATGTGGTAACCATGCTCAACACTTACTTCGACCAGATGGTGAAGGAGATTATTGCGCAAGGCGGCTACGTAGATAAATTTATGGGCGACGCCGTGATGGCCGTGTTCCGGGGCGAATACCACCTCGACCGCGCCGTGGATGCGGCGCTGGCCGTGCGCACGGTGGTGCAAGCCAACCAAAGCACCTTACCGAATGGCAAGCCCTACCAGCCCGAGGTCAGCATTGGCATCAACACCGGCGAAATGGTATCGGGCAACATTGGGTCCGCCTCGCTGAAGCGCCTCGATTACACCGTTATCGGGGATAATGTAAACATCAGCCAGCGCCTGCAGTCCGTGGCGTCTCCTGGCCAGATTATCATTACCGAGGCTACCTATCAGCGGCTGAAAGAGTCGTTTCAGTGCAAGCCCATCAAAGAAGTTACCCTCAAGAACAAGGTGCAGCCCGTCATGATTTACGAGGTAGTAGCCTAGCCAGATATACCTAGGCGGCCGAGGGTTTACTAGCACACTGGGGCTAGTAAACCCTCGGCTGTTTTATTAGGCCTGCATTTTCTCGTTCTGGCGGCGCAAGCGCTGGCAAAGCACGCGCAGAATGTTGCGCAATACTTCACTGCGCTCTTCCATCACATCATAAAAGTCTTCCTGATCGAGGCGGAACGCTACCACCCGGCCTTGGGCAATGGCCGTAGCCGAACGAGGCTCGGCATCCAGAAGGGCCAATTCACCAAAGAAGTCGCCGGGCCGGAAAGTAGCTAGCTGCTGACTGCCGGTGAAAATGCCCACCTCGCCCTGGTGCACAATGAAAAGTGAAGTACCCAGGTCGCCTTTGGCAAAAATCTGCTGGCCATCCTCAAACTCCACCTCCTTCATGATGGGCACAATGCTGCTAAGCACGTTTTCGGGGGTAGCAGAGAACAGGGCAGTGTTTTTGAGAAGCTGTACCAGCTCCGTAGCCGGCAAAAAGGACGTGGTGGCGTGGTGGCTCATAAGCAAGGATAATAACGAGGGGTGAGCGGCCAACAGGTTTTGGTAGCGCTCAGGGGCATTGTGCGCAAACTGCTCGAGGGCAGCTACCGCACTTTCTCGTACCAGACGGCTTGCGCTGTGCAAATGGGGTAGTACCAGTTCAATGGTGTAGGGCGTGGGCTGCCACGTGCTCAGGGCCAGGCTCACAGTCCAGTCGGAGAAAGTGTGCTCACCCTGTTCTACTATGCTGTGCACGATGCTGGGGGTTGCCTTGCCCGCAGAACCTAGTAGCGCAGCAAACCGCCGGGCTTTTTCAGATGCCGGGGCTATTTCCAACAGCGTTTGCAGGGCCTGGTACACCGGCCGCGGAATCAGGTTATCGAGAATTTCAAGCGCATTGGCCTGCCGCTCCCGCGCGGCGTGCACTACCCCGCGCTGGGCATCGGCGATGAGCTGGGGCGGATATAGCTGCAACAACAAGCCAAACAAGCGCTGCTGCAGGCGGGTAAGCTCGTACTCAAGGCTGGCTTGCAGGCGCGCATCGGGGATAGTGGCCTGCCCTTGCAGCAACTGCTGAGCCCGCTGCAGTTCCTCCTGCACCAAGGCCTGAAACACCGCGGCATCAGTAGGGGCCGGATCAAAACTGCGCAGAGCCCGCAAAGCGGCTTCACGCCGGAGCAGCTCGGGACGTTGAGCTAGCGTTACCAGGGCCTGGCGGCTTTGGGGGTGCTGCACATGCCCGCATAGCAAAGCCACGCGTCTGAGCTGGGCTTCGTCGGTGCTGGTGCCTAGGGTTTCAGTAAGGGCAGGCAGAGCAGCCGCTCCGAGCTGGAGCAAGTGACTAGTAGCCGTGCTGCGGGTGCTTTTGGTGGCTAAGTCTGCTACTAAGGCCTGAATAGCGGCGGCATCAGGTACGGGTGTGGGGTTTGGGCCGGGGGCATGTCCGTTGGTGGAGGGCATCGAAATTTCATCCGGACCGGCAAAGCGCCGGCTCACGGCGTGTTGCAGCTCCGCCAGGTAATGGCCGTAGGTGCGGTAAAGCATGCCCAGCGCCACCAGCATGAGCAGGCTCATCCAGGCAAACGTGAGGCCTTGGCTGAGTTGAGGCACGCTGTGGCTGGCGTACAGCAGTACGCCGGCCAGGCCCATGCCCAGCGGCTCATAAAAGCCTTTGGCCAGCGTGTGGGCCTGCAGCCGCTCATGGGCCGGCAAGGGCTGAAACAACACCAGAAACACCGGATCAAACACAGCGCGGCGCAGGATTTCCAAGGCCAGAAACAGGCCGCAGAAATACAGGAGCATCAAGCTGTCATCGGCCCCAATGTACTGGAACACCCCAAACAGGCCCAGCCCAACTAATATGGTGGCAGGCAACGCTAGTAGCGTGCCGCGGAATCCGATACGGTCAAGCGTTTGGCTCGTGAGCAGCAACTTGAACACGAGAGCCAGTAAATACGTCATTACCAGCACATTGCCCACGTAGCGCATCACGAGGGCCTGATCATGAAAGCGCTGCTTTACATTCACGAAGAAAGTATACTCGATGCCGGTGTTCACGGCGGCTACGGCCAGCATGCTCAGGCACATGGATAGCACCAGGCGGCTGCTCCCAAACCAGCGCTGCAAAGCCGGCGCTACCGTTTCGGAGCGAAGGGCGCGGGCGGCCGAGCGAGCCTCCACTAGGTGCAACCGGCCCGTAGCCTGCAATACCAGCAAAGCCCCAATGTAGGCGCCAAATGCGGTGAGCAACAGCCAGAGCAAGTCGGTGTGATGATGAATCAGGATGGCCAGCACGGCGCCGAGAGCCTTGGCGGGCATATCGCCGGAGCTGATGACGCTGAACAAGCGGCGGCTTTGGCGCACATCAAACACCACCGCCGACACGCCCCAAAACTCTAGGTTGGTGAGCAGATAAATGACGCGGTAGCCTGCCATAATAGCCACGGCCGCCGCCACCGAGTGCCCAACAGCCACCAGCACGCCAAGCACGCCCGTAAGCGCTACCACGGCCAGCAACACGCGCACCGCCACGCGCTGCAACCCTAAGTGGTGCTCGAAGTGCGCGTATATTTTGCCCGCTACCATCATCAGCACCGCCGCTACCCCATAGGCCAGCGGCAAGTTGCGCTCAGGGTTATTTTCGAGCAGGATAACGTTGGCCGACACGTACACGAGAATGGTGCCGATGCCAAGCAAAAAGTTGTGCAGAAAGAACAGCCCCACCGTCCGGCCTTCTTCGGGCCGGATACCTAGTAGCTGCTGCCAACGCGCAAGTAATGTCATTCGAGAAAGAAAGCTGGTGCTGAGAAGTTGCAAGATAGGAGGGGCAGCAGCACGAAGCCGGATTTTTCCTGTACTTAGAGACGGATATTTCCTCTCTACCCCACCATGGACTGCCCACGCGCCGAAGCGTACGTGCTCGATCAGCTGCGTCAGCACTTGCCCCCTACCCTGTACTACCACGGCCTGCACCACACCCTCGATGTAGTGGAACAGGCGCAGTCATTGGCCGCGGCCGAAGGCATCTCCGACCCCGAAGACCTGGCGCTGCTGCGTGTAGCCGCATTGTATCATGATGTGGGTTTCCTGACCGCATACCAAGGCCATGAGGCATGTGGCTGCGAGATAGTGCGGCAGGTGCTGCCCGGCTTTGGTTTTTCTGAAGCGCACGTGGCGCTTATCTGCCAGATGATTATGGCCACGCAGGTACCCCAGAGCCCAGGCCCATCCGTACTGGCCCAACTGCTCTGCGACGCCGACCTCGACTACCTGGGCCGCCCCGATTTCTGGCCCATCAGCCAGACGCTATATGCGGAGCTGCGGCAGCGAAATATGGTAGCCGATGAGCGCGCGTGGAACCAGATACAAGTGAAATTTCTGGAGGCTCACTCCTACTGGACCGCTAGCGCCCTGCACCGCCGCGAAGCTGAAAAGCAAGCACGCTTGGCTGAGCTGCGGACTTGGCTTACCACAGAAGGCTAGTACACCCCGGGCGGTGAGCAATAAGGAATAAAAAAGCCCTACCACAAACGTGGCAGGGCTTTCAGTTTGAGGCCAAGAAGTGCCTAGCGGCTGCCCGGGATACGGAACTGTACGCCTAGGCTCGGAATGAACGTGAGGCCGCTGAGCTTGGTGGATTTGTTGTTCAGGAGCTGATACTCGCCGTAATTCTGATAGTACACTGAGAGGGCCGGAATAAAGTAGGCGTAGCGGTAGCCCAGCTTGGCATTGAAGAAGGCTCCAAACGAGCCAAAGTTGTTTTTGGCCGATGGAAGCGAAGGAATTTTGCTGCTCACCGAGCCACTTCCGGGCCCATTGTAGAGGTTGGTGGGCTGGAATCCGTATTTGAAAAAGCTGTGCGCATACATTACGCCGTACGAAATAGCCCCTATTTCCTCCTCAGCGCCTAGTGATTGGCTGAAAACGAGCGGGATAATAATATCCTGCCGGCTGGCCCGAAAGCCCAGGAAATCAGCTACGTTATCGAGGAAAGGAATGCTGGGTAGCTTGGCGCGCTGGGTGGCAAACTGCAACCCGATGCTGCCGTAGGTAGTACCCGCCTGGCGGCTGCCGGGGTTTTCGGGCGTGCCCGTGGGGCCCATAAACTGGTACATGGCATCGAAAATGTGCGAGCCAAACCCATACTTATAGCCCACATCCAGCCGTTCAATGAGGCCGTAGCGCACGTATAGGTCGGAGTTGGGGCGCACCGGATCCAGCACGTAAGCCAAGGCCGCAATCTGCAGCTTTTCAATGGTTTGGTTGTACTGAACGGTATCCTTGTTGGCCGTTTCGCGGGCCGCCGTCAGGAGCGCTGAGCCGGTTTTGCTGAGGGTTTCAGTGGGCACGCTAAAAGCCATGTTGCCGCCCACCCGGAACTCGCCGCGGGGCGTTACTTTGCCGGTGCTCACAATAGCGCGGGGCGAGGTGCACGACGCTGTAAACAGCAGGCCAGCCCCGGCCAGCAGGGTAAGCGCAGCACGAAGAGAGGAGAATGATTTCATAGGGGGAGAGGAAATAGGCCTAGGGTGCCTCGTGGCTAAAACCAGGCCGAAAGTAGAAAAAGCCGCGCAGCTCTGTAGTAGGTGAGGCTCCGGCAGCTGGCCGCAAAGGGTTTAAGCCAATGCATTGGCTAGCGCATGCCTCATTGCCTACAGCCTTGTTGCTTAAGCAAATACCGCCGAAATCGCCTTCCACCTCCCTGTACGGATAAGCGCAAATAGGTGCGACAAAACCTTAAATTCCCGTAACTTTCCTTTCCGCTTCTGATTTTTCCGCCACCCCATGCTTCAGTTTTACCTCAACGACCAACTTATCCGCACCGACCAGCCAGCTGGCAGCACTCTGCTCGATTTCGTGCGCTACAACCAGCACCTGACGGGCACCAAAATTGGGTGCCGTGAAGGCGATTGTGGGGCCTGTACGGTGTTGGTAGGTGAGTTGGCGCCTGGCGGCGAGGTAGTGCAGTACCAGTCGATGACCTCCTGCCTGACGCCGCTTGGTAATGCCCACGGCAAGCATGTGGTAACCGTAGAGGGCATCAATGCGGCGCGCACGGCCCTCACGCCCGTGCAGCAGGCCATTGTGGCGGAAGGCGGCTCGCAGTGCGGCTTTTGCACGGTAGGCTTCGTGATGTCGTTGACGGGGCACGCCCTGAGTGAAAAGCCTAGTACATCAGCCTCGGTGCTAGCTTCCATTGATGGCAATATTTGCCGCTGCACTGGCTACAAAAGCCTGGAACGGGCAGCGGCGCAGTTGCAGCAGCACCTAGAGCAGCGCCCCGCCGTTTCGCCCTTATCGTGGCTGGCGGAGCAGGGGTTTGTGCCGGTTTACTTCGCTGGCATACCTAGTAAGCTCGCGGCCCTGCGCAACGCCGAGGCCGCTGCCGCAACGGGTGGCACCGAAGCTACTAGCCTTACCCAAGTCCCAAACCCATCAAATGGCCTAGATGCCGCAGCGGCCGTGCGGGCCCAAATACTCGGTGGTGGCACCGATTTGCTGGTGCAGCGCCCCGAGCAGGTACGCGCCGTTCCTGTTGAGCTGGTATACGACCAACGCCACCTGCGCGGCATTCGTCGGGAAGCTGACACCATCATCTTGGGGGCTGCCACTACGGCCCAGCAGCTCATGGAATCAACCATCATGCTGGGGGTGCTGCCGGAGTTGCCGCGTTTCCTGAAGCTAGTAAGCAGCACGCCCATCCGCCAGATGGGTACCGTGGCCGGCAACTTCATCAACGCCTCCCCCATCGGCGACCTGACCATTATGTTCCTGGCGCTCGGAGCCGAAATTGAGCTGGAAGCCGCCTCGGGCCAACGCCGTATGCTGCCGTTGTCGGAGCTGTATCTCGACTACAAGAAGCTGACAAAAGCTCCCGATGAGCAGGTGCTCAGCATTCGGTTTGCCGCGCCCCAGCCCGGTGATGTGTTCAACTTCGAAAAAGTCTCGAAGCGTACACACCTCGATATTGCCAGCGTGAACACCGCGGCCTGGTTGCGCCTCTCGGGTGGGGTAGTACAGCAGGCCCGCCTCTCGGCTGGCGGCGTGGGGCCTGTTCCGCTGTTGCTGCGCCGCGCCGCCGCCAGCCTGGTAGGAAAGCCGCTTTCTTTGGAAACTGTGCAGCAGGCCCTCACGCTAGCCCAGCAGGAAATCAGCCCCATCAGCGACGTGCGGGGCACCGAGCAGTACAAGCGGCTGCTCTTGCGCCAACTCCTGACGGCTCACTTTGGCGAGGTTGTGCCGGAGTAAGTGCATGGCAGTTGCTGGTCATCAAAGGCCTAGTACGCACCGCTCGCTTTTGCTTCTCCCCTCTCTTACCGCCCCCACTTCCCACCCTTCTTTGCATGAACTACCTCGATCCGAACCGCCACGTGCGCGGCGAATCTCAGTACCTCGATGATATTCCGGTGCAGCACGGCACCTTGTACGCTGCGGTAGTTGAGTCACCGGTGGCGCACGGCCAGCTGCTGACCATTGATGCTTCAGCGGCGCTGCTACAGCCCGGCGTAGTGCGCGTTATCACGGCTGCTGATATTCCGGGCGAAAACCAAATTGGTGGCATTGTGCCCGATGAGCCGTTGCTGGCCGAAGGCCACGTGCATTTTCGGGGTCAGCCCGTAGCCCTGGTCCTAGCCAACTCTGAGCATGCTGCCCATGCGGCTCTGGCGCACGTACGGGTAGAGGTAGCGTCCTTGCCGGTGATAGTGGACCCGAGGGTGGCGGCCGCCCAAAACGAGCTGATTGTGCCGCCGCGCACTTTCCGCATCGGCGACTCAGCAGCGGCCTGGGCGCACTGCGCCCACGTATTCGAGGGCGTAGCGGAATCGGGTGGACAGGAGCACTTGTACATCGAAACGCAGGGAGCTTACGCTTTTCCCACCGAAATGGGCGGCGTGCGCATTGTTTCCTCTACGCAAGGCCCCACGGCTGTGCAACGCCACACGGCTCGCGTACTAGGCCTCGGCATGCACCAAGTGGAAGTCGACGTGACACGACTGGGCGGCGGCTTTGGCGGTAAAGAAGACCAGGCCACGCCGTGGGGTGCCCTGGCGGCCCTAGGTGCCGTTGTGGCCCGGCGCCCCGTAAAGCTGGTGCTGGACCGCATGGCCGACATGCGCATGACCGGCAAGCGCCACCCCTACTCCTCCGACTTCAAAATCGGGCTCGACCAAAACCTGCGGATTGTAGCCTACGAGGCTACTTTCTACCAAAACGCCGGTGCCGCTGCCGATTTATCGCCGGCCGTTCTGGAGCGGACCTTATTTCACTCCACCAACACCTACTTTGTTCCGAACGTGACGACCACGGCTTACAGCTGCCGCACCAACCTGCCGCCCAATACGGCCTTCCGGGGCTTTGGCGGACCGCAGGGCATGTTTGTAATTGAGTCGGCCATTGCCTGTGCGGCAGAGCGCTTGGGGGTAGAAGCCAGTGACATTCAGCGCCGCAACCTGCTCCGGGAAGGCGACCTGTTTCCGTACCGCCAGCCCACGGAAGGCTGCCACGCCGAGCAAGCCTGGGATACCGCCGCCGACCTCTACAACCTGCCGGCGCTGCGCCAAGAGGTGGCGGAGTTCAATGCTGCGCACAAGCTAGTCAAGAAGGGGCTGGCCGTGATGCCGATTTGCTTTGGCATTTCCTTCACCAAAACTGCCATGAACCAGGCGCGGGCGCTGGTGCACATTTACACCGATGGCTCAGTGGGTGTAAGCACGGGTGCCGTGGAAATGGGCCAGGGCGTGAACACGAAAATTGCCCAGGTAGCGGCCCAAACCCTAGGCATTTCGCTAGGCCGCATCAAGGTAGAAAGTACCAACACCACGCGCGTGGCCAATACCTCGCCTTCCGCTGCCTCCGCCACCGCCGACCTGAATGGTAAGGCCACGGAGTTGGCCTGTTTGGCGCTGCGTGAACGGCTCTTGCGCTTGGCAGCCACGGAGCTGAAAATGGACTACGAAGGCCTGCATATTGAAAACGAGCAGGTGCTAGCCGCCGGCACTCCCGCCGACACCACCTGGGAAAAACTAGTTTCAGCGGCGTATTGGCAGCGCATCAGCCTCTCCGAAAACGCCCACTACGCTACCCCCGATTTGCATTTTGATGCGGAAACCAATCAGGGCTACCCGTTTGCTTACCACGTGTATGGCACAGCCCTTACCACAGTGCACGTTGATTGCCTGCGCGGCACCTATGAGGTAGAGGCCGTACGCATTGCGCACGATTTCGGGCAAAGCCTGAACCCTGCCGTAGACCGCGGGCAGATTGAAGGCGGCGCCGTGCAGGGCATTGGCTGGATGACGCTGGAAGAGCTGGTGTACAACGAGGAGGGCCGCTTACTCAGCAACTCGCTGAACTCCTACAAAATTCCGGACCTCTACTCGGCACCTAAGGTGCTGGATGTGCATTTCCTTGATACGCCCGGCCACCCTAGGGCCGTGATGCGCTCCAAGGCCGTGGGCGAGCCGCCGCTGATGTATGGCATAGGCACCTACTTTGCTTTGCGCGACGCCATACGAGCCTTTCGCCCCGATGCTCCGCTTCCTTTCTCTGCTCCCATGACGCCGGAAAAAGTTCTCCTGAATCTCTACCCCGACGCCCCTTCTACCACCCACGCTTGGCACTCACCCGCTCCATCCAACTACGCAACCACCTCCGCGGCTTCCTGATTTATGCCGCCGGCGACACCGTTGCGGCACTATTGCTGCACCAATTTTCGTGGGGGCGTCTGCTGGGTATGGCACTGGTAGGCGGCCTTCTTTACTCGACTGAGGTGCCCGCGTATTTCCGCTGGCTTGACCGCCGGGTTCCGCCTAGCGCTCATGCCAGTTGGCCCACCAAACTCATGCGCGCGTCGCTTTCGCTGCTGTATTTCAACCCGCTCTGGATAGCGCGGCACTACGTGTTTCTGCGGCTGTTTTCTGGCCACCCTGAGCAGATAACCCTAGGCCTGCTGCCGCTCGCAACCCGGTCGTTTCTGGTTAATATTCCGGTTTCGTTGGGCGCCAACTACTTTATTCAGAACAAAGTATCGGCTGAGTGGCGGTTTGTGGCCAGTGCTGTGTTTTCGGGCCTGATGGCGGTGTATTATGCCGTGAGTGCCGTTTGGCTCTAACCAAGTAGCCTAGGTGCCGTGGCTGCTCAAACCTGTCTTACGCTCATTGGTTTACCTCACGAAAGCTGGTAGCCACACAACCTACTTCCATTTCGTCTACTTACCCCACTTTGGATTTCGTACCTGACTTGCCACCGGCCCCGCGCGACCTGCTCGTGTGGCAACACGCAGCCGCCAACCTGCGGGCCGGCATTCCGGTGGCACTGCTGTGCGTGCCCGCCAGCCAAGGCAGCAGCCCCGGCCGCCAAGGATTCAAAATGACGGTAACGGCCGCTAGTCTGGCTGGCTCCATTGGGGGCGGCATCATGGAGCACAAGTTTGTGGAGCTGGCCCGCGCACTGCTCCGCGACGACGCCCCGCAGCCCCTGCTCCGCCACCAAATTCATCAGAAAGCAGCCTCCGCTGACCGCTCCGGCATGATCTGTTCTGGCGAGCAATGGGTGCTGGTGTTCCCGCTCAGGGCTTCTGATTTACCGGCGGTGGTAGAGTGCAAGCGGGCCTTGCGCGAGTTGGCCCCGGCCCAGCTGGAGTTATCAGCGGCACACGGCTTGCAGGTGCTGCCGGGCAGCACGGCGCCCACGTTTCAGTTCCGGCCCGGCCCCGACTGGTACTATAGCGAGCGGCTGGGCTTTCGCGACCACGCCACTATTGTAGGGGCCGGCCACGTGAGCCTAGCCTTATCGAAGGTGCTGAGCATGCTTGATTTTGAGCTGACGGTGCTAGACGACCGACCGTGCTTGAACACGCATTTAAGCAACACCTTTGCGCATCATAAGCGCACCGTGCGCTACGAAGAGCTAGCCCGCGAAATCCCCGAAGGCCCGAACCACTATGTTGTTCTGATGACGTTTGGCTACCGCTCCGACCTAGTAGCACTGCGCCAGCTGCTCCAGCATCCGGTTCGGTATTTGGGTGTGCTGGGCAGCGCGGCCAAAATAGCGGAGCTACTAGGTACACTGCGCGCCGAAAGTGTACCGGAAGAACAGCTGGCCCGCCTGCGGGCGCCGATTGGGCTACCTATCCATAGCCGCACCCCCGAGGAAATTGCCATCAGTATAGCGGCCGAAATCATTCAGGAACGCAACCGGTAACTGTCTTCAGGGGGCTAGTAAACTGCAGCGCGCAGCGGCAAGGCTAGTTTTCAGTTTCTGAGCCACCACCGCCATTATTGCCTTGCAGGTAGCCTTCTGTAAAAACATGGTACTGGTCGAAAATGGAGCGCACGGAGCGCCGCAGCACCACTTCACCCTGCGGTCCGGGGGGCACGCTTACACCGGAGGCATACCCATTCCACACGGCCCGATTGGTCTGGTTATCAATCAGGGTTACGAGTAGCGTGCCCTCCGAAAGGAGCATGCGCACGGGTTGGTAGCCTTTGCGGCCTTCACGTGGAGTTTCATCGTCCTCGATGTTGCCATTTTTCACCCACCTCGTGAAGTCTTCCTGCGCGTAGCCTCTAAAGCGCATATCACCCTCAAATAACCGGAAGTTCACCAGCAGATCGGCGCGGCGCTTGGCGGGCCGGTAGCCCTGTAGCTTCATCCGGGTCCGGATGGCGTCGCGCAGGGCTTCTCCCAACCGGCTGGTATCGGAATTGATGCCGTCGCCACTAATGAATTCGTAGGTGCGGTAGCGGCGAAAATGCCCCGAGTAGCTGTAATCAGATTCCACGCGAGCTTCGCGCGACATCAGGCAGCCCGACAGCAACAAGCCGCCGCCGGCTAGCAGAGTAGCAAGCAATTTCATAGGCACTGGAAATGAAAAAAGACGTACTTCCAATTTACGAAATGAAGTTGCTTATCGATTGATTATCAGCAGTAAAATTCTGTCTTTCTTTCCTGAAGTGCTTTTAAGATGCGTAGGGCAAGCTTCTGGTTTACTTAAAAAAATGCAGGGCAATTTTAACCTGGGTTTGGGCGCATTAGGAGGCTAGCACCGGCGGCGGCATTGCTTCTTGTGCCAGCCCTTTTTCCAGGACAATGGTTAGCCCGCGTGCCGCCTGTATCGTCCCTACAATATCGAAGCCGTGGCGCAGGTTCAGCAGCAGCATGGCCCGCCACTTATTAAAGGTTTGCGTCCGGATGCGGCGGTAGTTGTGCTCCTGACACCAGGCGTGCTGTTGCTCCATGAGGGCGGCCGCAACGCCGAGGCGGCGGTAGCCCGGCAACACGCCGCCCAGCCAGCTGTAGTAGTGCCCGGGTTGCCGCTCATGGCCCAGCTTGCAGCCTACCAGTTGGCCATTTACTGAGGCAAGCCACGCCTGCACCGGCTGCTGGCCTTGGCGGTAGCGCAAATCAGTTGCCACACTGGCGGGTGTGCTTTCCAAAACTTCGGCCAGCAACGCCACCAAAGGCTCAAAGGCAGCGGCATCCTCGGTAGGCAAAACGGGCCAGAAATGGTAGTCTATCTGCATGGGACCAAGTTACTACCCCTTACCGGTAACCGGCCGCCTGCAACTGAAACAGCTCGGCGTAGCGGCCGCCTCGGGCCAACAGTTCCTCATGGCTCCCGATTTCCACAAACTGGCCGAGCTCAATCACCAAAATGCGGTCGGCCATGCGCACGGTGCTGAAGCGGTGACTGATAAGCACGGCGGTTTTGCCTTTGGTCAGGTCGCTGAAGCGCTGGAATACCTCATGCTCGGCGCGGGCATCGAGGGCGGCGGTGGGCTCGTCGAGGATGAGCAGCTGAGCATCGCGCATGTAGGCCCGGCCCAGCGCGATTTTCTGCCACTCGCCGCCGCTCAGGTCAACGCCGCCGTTGAAGCGGCGCCCAATCATTTGGTCGTAGCCATTGGGCAGCTTAGCAATCACCGAATCGGCCAGGCTTTGCGAGGCCGCCAGCTCAATGCGCGGGCGGTTGTCTTTCTGCTCAATCCGGCCCACGGCTAGGTTTTGCCCGGCCGGCAACTGGAACCGCACAAAATCCTGGAAGATTACACCAATTTCCTGGCGCAGCTCGGCGGGGTCGTACTCGCGCAGGTCGTAGCCATCGAGCAGGATGCGGCCTTCACTAGGGTCGTAGAGGCGGGCAAGCAGCTTTACTAGGGTAGTTTTGCCAGCGCCGTTTTCGCCTACCAACGCCAGCTTCTCGCCGGCCTGCAGCGTGAAGTTGAGGTTACGCAAGGCCCATTTTTCGGCGTTGCGGTATTTAAAGCCCACGTTTTCAAACCGGAACCCTTCCCGAATGGGGTTGGGGAACGGCCGGACGGTTTGGGCCTCGTTGCGCCGGATGCGCGGCTCTAGGTGGAAAAAGTCGAAGAAGTCTTGCAGATACAGTGCCCCTTCGGCCACCGAGCTGAAGCGGCTCAGAATACCTTCCAGCAGCCCCCGCATGCGCCCGAACGAGCCTGCCAGAAACGTTAGTTGGCCAATAGAAATCTGTCCGCGCACGGCCTGGCTGATGATGTACACGTAGGCCGCGTAATAGCCGCCTGCCCCAATAGCCGCGAAAAACGTACCCCAACTGGCCCGCCGAATCACGAGGGCTTTGTTCTGGTTGTAAAACTGATCCGACAGCGTGCGAAACCGGTCAATCAGGAACCCTGAAAGCCCGAAAATCTTAACTTCTTTGGCGGTTTCGTCGGAGGCGCCGGTTTGGCGCAGGTAGTCTAGCTCGCGCCGTTCGGGCGTCCAGCCGTGCACCAAGGAGTAGCTTTTCTCATTGAAGTGCGACTCGCCCAGGAAGGCCGGTACCACCGCCACCAGTAGCAACAGCAGCAACCACGGGTTAAAGGCCACCAGGCCCACGGCCAGAAACACCATGGTAATGCTGTCCTGGGCCTGGCTGAGCACCTGGGCCATCAGCACCGTGCGGGACAGGGTTTGGCGGCGGGCGCGCTCCAGCTTATCATAAAACGTGCTGTCCTCGAACTGATCCAGATCCAGCTCCGCGGCGTGCTGCATCAGGCGTACAGAAGTCTGGTTGGCAAACAGGTCGCCGAGCAACGAATCGAGCAGGGCCACCCCGCGGCCTAGCGCATCGGAAAGCACAGCCAGCCCAAACTCCAACGCCACAAGGGTCAGTACCGGGGTCAGCTCCCGCTCCGTGACCGGCTGGCGGCTCAGTTGCACTACTGTATCGAGGATGAGTTGACCCACATACAGCATGGCCACCGGCAACGCGGCCCGTAGCAGACGCAGGCCTACGTTGCCGAGCGTGAGGGCTGGGCTGGTCTGCCAGATCAGGCGTAAAAATTCCGGTAGGTTTTTGAGGGCCGAAAACCGCTCCCGCACCGTAAGGCTGGGCTTGCCATCGGGGCGCGGTTTTTTGGCGGAGATAGTAGAAAAGAAAGAGTCAGAACGAGCCATATACTGGCTATACGGCACACTTCAGGCCGAAGTACGGGGGCGGCCGTTTTGGCAGGCACTGTTGCGCAAACGCGCTATATTTCGAGTGTTATCAGCGGCCGGGCCGCTCTGTATTCCACTATCCGATGTATTACTTCTCTAGAATGAAATACGTTACCCTAGCCATACTTTTCTGTTTGCTGACGTTGCCAAGTTGGGCCCAGAACTAGGTCATTCGGTTTGCCGCTAGCCCGTGGGAGGTGGTGCTGACGCGGGCACGCCAGGAGCACAAGCCGGTTTTTGTATACGCATATTCGCCGGGTTGCCATTTTTGCCGCGAAATGGAAGCTACTACCTTTCAGGATGCCGCCGCGGCCACTTACTACAACCGCACGTTTATCAGCTACCAAGTCAACATCACGATGGATACGGCCTTCGCCAGGCGCTACGATATAGCCAGCTTCCCGACGTATCTCTACCTCGATGAAACCGGCAAACTGCTGCACCGAAGCCTGGGAGCAAAACCCGCCGCCGAGTTTATAGCCGATGCCAAGGCGGCTTTCGTTCCGGAATCGGCTTTCTATGCGCTGCAGCGCCGCTACCAAGCTGGCGAGCGTACAGCGGATTTGCTGTATGCCTATAGCCGGGCGCTGGAGTTTTCGTCGGAGGCCCAAAGCCCGCAGAGCCGCGTATTAACTGAATATCTGGCCACCCAATCTGCGGAGCAGCTTCGGTCAGAGAAAAATCTGCGCTTTCTTTTCACGCAAACTAATGCCGCAACTAACGAGTTTTTCCTGCAGAATCAGGCGGCGTTTCAGAGGTACTACCCAGCTAGTGAGGTGCAGCGCAAGGCCGAGCGCCTACTAGCCCGACTGGCAGCAGAAGCCGGCAAAAGCAAGGATGCCACTGCCTTCAGCCGCGTGCGGCACCTAGTAAGCACCAGCTTCCCGGATACGGCCCGGGCCCACAGCTTAGCCACCATCAATTTCCTGGAAGCCCGCCGCGACTGGGTGGCTTACGCCGGTGCCACCCTGCGCCATACCCGCCGCCCTAATCCTGATGCATATACCTTGCGCAAAACGGCTACCTATGTGCACTACTTCGGGCAGGAACAGGGGCTAGCGCGCCAGCAAGAGGCACTAGGCCTGGCCCTGAAGTTTATGCCGGTGTTGCTGCGCCAAGAAAAAACCTACGAGAACACCTTGCTGCACGCGTAGCTGCTGCACCAAGCGCACCAAGAAATGCAGGCCGCCGCCGTGGCTCGCGCCGCCATTACCCTTGCCCAACAAAAGCAGGAAAAGAGTGACGACGCAACCGCCCTGCTCGCCGAAATACAAACGGCCCGCAAGAAGTAGCCAGTTTTCACGAGCTGTTCCTGCGGGCCGCCGCACTGAGTAAAAGGGTTTGGGTATAATTTACCCCTAGCAAATGAGCGTTACCGGTTCATAATCTTGCCTTGGTTGTCCCAGTGGCTGTGCTTCACTACCAGGCTGCCCGGCTCGCGTTTAATGGTGCGGGTAAACCGCTCTCCTGATATCGAGCCATCGGGGCGGCGCTTCCCGAAAAACAGCGTAACCGGTTCGCCGTGCTCGTTGGTCAGGAACGTGATGTCGTAGCCCTTGAACACATCATCAATGCGAGAAGAAGGCTCGTAGGTTTTGCTTAGTTTCTTGTCGAGTTGCTCGTGGAGTGGCATAGCATCTGAATAGTTGGATCTGGGATAGTGTACGGCGGCTTTTTAGAAGTGGTATAGTGTTGAGGTAGCCTACAAGGGCCCTTACAGCCCCTGATGAGTGCTTTCTGAAGTTCCCGCAGAGCCCCCTGCAGCACATATTGCCTCGCTTCCGTACCTTTCCTTTTGGGCCTGCGTTAGAGGCAGCCCACCCGCACTGCCCATGCTGCATAGCTTTCTGTTCGCTCCCTTCGAAGATTCTGCCCGCCAGGCGCAATATCAGGCCGTACTGGCTGCGCTGGAGGCAGAACCTACCGCTTTTCCCACCATTCTGCTAGGCAACTTTGAGGTCGAAGGCGAGGTAGTAGATGCCTTGCTGGTGCGGCCAGGTAGCATCACGGTGCTACTGTTTGTGCCTCAGGGTGGCCTGCTGGATATTCCGGACCAGGAGGCGGGCGCCTGGCACCTGGGCCCCTACACGCTGCACGGCGATGAGCACGCCGCCAACCCCTTCGAGCAGTTTCTGAATCAGCAGGATGCCGTAGCCTCTTGGCTCAGCGGTCAGCTGGCACCGGCCTTTGTGCACCCCGAGGACGTGACGGGCCTGGTGTTGTTTGCCGGCACGGTGCAGTTCAGCCCGAAGGTTGAAAGCTACTTGCGGCGCAAGCCGGGCGCCGAAAACTTTCAGCTGGTCAGCCACCTTACGCAGCTGAACCGGCGGTTGCGGCAGCTCAGCAACTCCTCCCTCAACCTCTCGCCTCCGGCCCTCACGGCCTGGGCCGCCAGCATTTCCACGTCTTCCAGCCCCAATTCTTCTAGCCATGCCCTCGACGACAACCCAACCGGCGGCTACTGGGAGCAGAAGGCCCGCCAGCTGTGGAGCTGGTTAGGTGCCGGCGACATTCCGCACGATGCCCCGTATGGCTCAGCCGCTGAGGCCGTAGCGGCCAGCCAGCAGGAGTTGCAGCGCCTGGAGCAGCTCAGCCAGCAGGTGCGCACAGAGCTAGCGCAGCAACGCCAACAAATGGAGGCCCGCGAAGCCGAGCGGGAACGAAGCATTGAGGAGCTGCGGGCCAAGCTAAACCAAGCGCCATCGGCCGCCGCTGAAGTAGCCGGACTACAGGCCCGCCTAGCCGCCGAAACCCAGGAGAAAAACCAGCTGAAAGAAGCCATTCGGGCCACGCAGGCCGAGTCGGCAGCGCGTAACCAAGAGCTGGATGCCCGAATTCGGCAATTGGGGCAGCTAATTGAGCAGTTGCAGAGCGCCCCTGCCCCAGGGGCTCTGCCTGCGGCCGCTCCGGTTACTAGGGCTCCGGTTAGCCCAAACCCTACCCAGCCAGCTCCAAGCGCCCCTACTCCGCCCGTTGTTCGGTCAGCTGCTGGCAATTTAATCCGGCGGCCTTCGTGGCGGCTGCAGTGGCCCCGCGCAGTTATGGTGCTGGGTGTCGCGTTGGCCGTGTTGGGGGGTGCCGTCTGGGGCACGGTGCAACTCTCAGAAAAGTGGCGCGAGCGGCCTTCCCGCTCCAAAACCGAAAAATCAGCCGCAGACGAAGACCAACCCGCAGCATCAGCTACCGCTCCTTCCCTTTCCGATATTCAACCTGATACGCTCGTCGTGTCGTCGGACTCTACACCACCTGAACCTGAGGACGCCGAGGCTACTAGCTCCTCGTCCGAGGAAAACCTTACCTCCGATGAGCAAGCTCCGGACTCCGCCCAAATTCTGGCGCCTACCGCGGCCCCGGTTGAGCCCGACTCCGTACCGAGCACTTCGGAGCAACCTACCCCCTAGCAAAACCTAAACCGACAGAAAAAGGCCTCACCAGTTGGTGAGGCCTTTTTCTGCTAAGCAAAAAAGCGGCTTAGTACGGCTTCGCTTCGTGCGAGACGGCTTCGGCTTGCTCTACGGCTTGTGCCTGCTGTGCTTCATTGTATTGGTTGCCGCCGGCGGCGTGCATGCTGCTGCGGGCTTTCTGCAACCCATCGGCGAGGCGCTGGCCCCAATCCGGGTCGCAGTTGGTGCACAGCTCTACCATTTTGTCGCTCACTCTTCGGTCGGCGTCGGCCAAGGCACCTACCATGTTGTTGATCAGGTCGTCACGCTCCCAATCCTCGTGCAAGCGGTACCGTTCGCCGGCTTGCTTAAAGTTATTGGTGCGGTCGAGGGTTTGGCGAACCAAGCGGCCGGTGTACTCGGGCATATGGTCCGGAGCCGTGCGTGGCGCTTCTTTCAGGCCGTTCAGGCTGCTGGGCTCGTAGTTGATGTGCAGGTTCTGACCGGGCGCCGAATCAACATGGTAGGCCATCTGACCATCGCGCTGGTTGGTAGCCACGTGCTTTTTGGGCGCATTGATAGGCAACTGCAGGTAGTTGGTGCCCACACGGTAACGCTGCGTATCGGAGTACGAGAACGTGCGCCCCTGTAGCATTTTGTCGTCCGAGAAATCCAGGCCATCTACCAGCACACCCGTACCAAACGCGACCTGCTCTACCTCGGCAAAGTAGTTCTCGGGGTTTTTGTTGAGCGTCATCTTGCCCACGGGCAGGAACGGGAACTGATCCTGGGGCCAGATTTTGGTGTCGTCCAAGGGGTCGAAGTCCAGCTCAGGGTGCTCATCATCCGACATAATCTGCACGCACAGCTCCCACTGCGGGAAGTTGCCGGCTTTAATGTTGTCGAACAGGTCCTGGGTAGCGTGGTTGAAGTTTTTGGCTTGAATGGCTTCCGCTTCCTGAGCCGTTAGGTTCTTGATGCCCTGCAGCGGCTCCCAGTGGTATTTCACCAGCACCGCTTCGCCTTGGGCATTCACCCACTTGTAGGTGTTCACGCCGGAGCCCTGCATCTGGCGGTAGTTGGCCGGAATGCCCCACGGCGAGAACAGGAAGGAAACCATGTGCATGGCTTCCGGCGTGTTGGCAATGAAGTCGAAAATTCGCTCCCCGCTCTGGCGGTTCGTTACCGGATCGGGCTTCTGAGAGTGAATCAGGTCCGGAAACTTCATGGCATCCCGGATAAAGAACACCTTCAGGTTGTTGCCTACCAAGTCCCAGTTGCCGTCTTCGGTATAGAACTTCACGGCAAAGCCGCGCGGGTCGCGGAGGGTTTCGGGCGAGTGCCCGCCGTGGCCCACCGTGCTGAAGCGCACGAACACGGGCGTTTGTTTGCCGGGCGTATTGAACAGTTTGGCGCGGGTATATTTTTCAATCGGCTCGTCGCCTACTTTGCCGTACGCTTCAAACACGCCATGTGCACCCGCGCCGCGGGCGTGCACTACGCGCTCCGGAACCCGCTCGCGGTCAAAGTGGCTTATTTTCTCCAGAAACTGATAGTTTTCCAGCGTGGCAGGGCCGCGGCTGCCCACAGTGCGCAGGTTCTGGTTATTGGTAAGTGGGTGGCCCTGGCGGGTGGTTAAGGTTTGAGCATTTTCGCCGTCGGCGGTGCGCTGGTCGTGCGAGGTGCCGGCGCCAGTCACGGCAGTTCCCGTGCCATTGCCGGAGGTGCCGTTCTGCGGTTGACTCTGCTGATCTTGTGCCATACAAATAGAGAATGAATGATGGATGTAGTACAGTGAAGATACGACCGGGAGCAGACCTAGTGGAGAATTTTTCTCCAAAAGAATTTTGGCTTCTGTTAATACTCATCGGCTAATCTCCTCTATCTAACCCAATTACTAGCTCAAAAAATCCTATCAACCAGTATACTTTCGGGAAAATTGGAAGCTAGCACCGCGTCACCTTGGCTTGAGAGGCTACCTTTGCCCCCGAAATGCCCGCTACCTCTGCTCCCTCCTCTGCGCGCGTGTACACGCCTGGCTTCTGGCTGATGTGCCTGTCGTCATTGCTGTTCTTCATGAGCTTCAACATGCTCCTGCCTGAGCTGCCCGACTACCTCACGCGCCTAGGCGGAGCCGAGTACAAAGGCTTCATTATTGCCTTGTTTACGCTTACAGCGGGCCTTTCGCGCCCATTCAGCGGGAAGCTGGCCGATACTGTGGGTCGCATTCCGGTAATGGTGTTTGGCTCATTGGTGTGCTTTGTCTGCGGCTTCTTTTACCCCTTCACGGCTACAGTAGCGGCCTTTTTGGGCCTGCGGCTGCTACACGGCTTTAGCACGGGATTTAAGCCAACGGGCACAGCCGCCTTCATTGCTGATATCATTCCGTACGCCCGCCGCGGTGAGGCCATGGGGCTGCTCGGAGTGGCGGGCTCCCTAGGCATGGCGGCCGGCCCAGCCCTAGGCTCGTTTCTGGCCGAGCAGTTTTCCCTGAACACCATGTTCTACTGCTCCTCGGGCCTGGCCCTACTAAGCTTGGTAGTGCAGGGCACCATGACGGAAACCTTGCCCCAGGCTCAGCGCCAGCGCTTCAGCTGGAGCCTATTGCGCCTTGATTGGAACGAGGTGCTGGAGCCGCGTGTGCTGGCTCCGGCCGTGGCAACGCTACTGTGCCTGTTTCCGTTTGGCGCCGTCCTGACGGTAATTCCAGACCAAAGCCGTCTGCTTGGTCTTACCCATGGCAGCAAGGGCTTGTTTTATACCTGCTACACGGGTGCCTCCCTGGTAGTGCGCCTGCTGGCCGGCCGCGCCTCCGACCGCTATGGCCGGGTGCCCGTACTCATTGGCTCCTCGGCGCTCATGGTGGTATCGTTGGTGCTGCTGGCGTTGGCTACCACCACACCCTTGTTTCTGGGCGGTGCTATCTTGTTCGGGTTGGCTACGGGCCTGAATTCGCCCACTCTATACGCCTGGACGGTAGACCTGAGCCACCCCGAGCGCCGGGGCCGGGCCGTTGCTACCATGTACATTGCCTTGGAGGCCGGTATTGGCCTAGGTGCCTTGCTAGCTGGCTGGCTATATACCAATGAGCCAGCACGTTTGCCGTTGGTGCACGGCCTCAGCGCAGCTTCCGTTCTGCTGGGCTTGGCGTACCTAGTGTTCGGTCGCCACAAAGCTATACAGCACGAGTAAAGGGATCTTGTTCTGCGCTATACTTTTGCCTAGCTTTACTTCGCTGCCGGAGTGCTAGCCGGCCTATCAGGTATAATTTATCCGTGTTCTGATGTTAACGTGTATCGCTCCCGCCCCCTGGCGCGGAGTTCTGAGCGGCTTGCTGTTGCTCGCTGCCCCCGCTATCCTGAAAGCGCAGGAGGTTCCGCTTCGTTTTGGTAAGCTCGATGCCAAAGAAGCTGCCGTCATCCTTTCCCGCCCCGATTCTGCTGCCGCTGAAATCCTCTGTGACTTTGGCCAGTCGAAGATCAAAGGCGGGCAAGATGGATTTGAGCTGTTTTTCGAGCGCACGGTGCGCATGCTTGTCCGTAAGAAGGCGGGCTACGACAACGCTACCGTGCGGGTAATCCTGTATCATAACCAGGATAATAGCCAAAAGGAGCAGATTCAGCAGCTGAAAGGCCTCACGTACAATCTCAGCGGCAAGGAGCTCAGCAAAGATCCGCTTAAAACCGATGCGGTATTCAGTAAGAAACTAGACGAGCGCCACAGCGAGTATGCCTTCACGCTGCCCAACGTGCGCGAGGGCTCCATTTTGGAGTTTACGTATGTGGTGCGCTCACCTTTCCTGTTCAACCTCCAGGATTGGCAGTTCCAGCAGGACATTCCCGTCCGCTGGAGCGAGTATCGGGTCCAGATTCCCGGTTTTATGGCGTACAAGGAAATGACCCGTTCCTATATACCTTTCGCGGTAAATGAGTCCGGCTCTACCTCCTACTCAACGGCTTACCGCGAAACAGGAGAGAATGGGTATGGCTCGAGTGCCGGAGCAGCTGATCAGGCCTACAACATTTCTACCCAAGCTCTTACCCGACGCTGGGTATTAAAGGATGTTCCTGCTTTCCGGGCCGAGCCTTTTCTTACGACCGAACACGACTACCTCAGCCGCGTTGACTTCGAGCTGGAGCGCATTCAGTTTGACCCTAACCGCCCACCTAGTTTTATTGTGGGCACCTGGGCTCAAATTGAAAAGAAGCTTCTAGAGCAAGAAGAGTTCGGGCAATACCTGCAGCGCAACTCCCCACTTGCCAGCGGGGCAGCAGCACTTCAAACCATTCCGGACCCTAGTGCCCGGGCCGCGGCCGTGCGCCTGTTGGTGCAGCAGGCCGTAGGGCACAATGGTGGTAACTCCATGTATGCGCTCAATACGCCTAAGAAGGTGGGAGAGCTGCGCCAGGGTAATGCTGCCGAAATAAACTTGCTGCTGATACACGCTCTGCGCGAAGCCGGTCTGGATGCGCAGCCGCTGCTGCTGAGCACCCGCAGCCACGGAAAAATTCAGACGGAACTGCCTGTTGTAAGTCAGTTCAACTACGTAGCGGCCCATGTAACTCTGCCTGGCAACAAGCAACTGCTGCTCGATGCCACCGACCCAACACTGCCTTCCGATCTGCTGCCGGAAAAATGCCTGAATGGCCAAGGCAGGCTGCTAGGCCCTGCTGGCCGTTGGGTGCCCCTTGCTACCACCACGCCGCATATGCGGTATACCCACGCCCAGCTTGCGCTTGATGCGAAGGGTAGCCTACTGGGTACTGTACGCCAGGAGTATGCCGGGTATGCGGCCGCCGAGCACCGCCTGCCGTTGCCAGCCTTGCGCCAGCAGTGGCAACAGGCCCACCCCGAGTGGCAGATTGAGAAAGCCGAAGCTACCTCCGATGACGTGACCAAGCCCGTGGCCCTCAAGCTTACGACCCATTTACCGGGCGCCGAGCAGGCGGCTCCTACCTTGTATGTGCGTCCCATTCAGCAGCTAGGCTTGGCCAATAACCCGTTCCAAAGTCCCGACCGCCTGTATCCGGTGGACCTGGCCAACGCCCGCCGCCTGGAGTACCTAGTGCAGCTAACGCTGCCCAGTGGCTATTCGGCAACGGAGTTGCCGGCTAATCTTACCCTAGCACTGCCTAACAACGGAGGCAGCTTTACTTATGCCATCAACCGCGCTACGCCGCAAAGCCTGGCTATAAACGGGCGGTTGCACCTAAACAAAACTCAGTACACGGCGGAGGAATATCAGGCTATACGCGAGTTGTATACCCGTGCCATGGCCAAGTTTGCCGAGCCTATTGTGCTGCAGCGGCAGTAACCCAGGCCACGCATCCTGTTAGTACTGCTGTCCCGAATACCACTAGTACCCCGCTCCTTCGCCCTACTGCTCACTACCCTATTGTAACACGCTGTTTCCGGTTTCGGGCTCTTTGTAGGAGGCGAAGCCAGGAAATGTATCCATTGTCGTCACAAGTACTTTACCTGAGTTTATATGATTCAACCTTTACTCCGCCGGCTGGTACTAGCCGGTATTTGCAGCGGTGCGTCCGTATCGCTGGCGCAGGCCCAGACCGACCCGATTAAGTTCGGGAAGATTGATGAGCGCGACCTCACCGCCGAAAACTTCGTGGCCGACAGCACCGCCCCTGCCGTAGTGCTCTGCGACTTTGGCCGTTCCCGCTTCGAGTATGCGGAAGAGGGCTTTCGCGTGGTGTTTGAGCGCGTAGCCCGAATCAAAATCCTGAAGAAAGCTGGCTACGACTACGCTACCGTCAAAATTCCGCTCTACCACCGCGGCAACTCCGAGGAAAAGCTGATGAACCTGAAAGGCTTCACCTACAACCTCACGAATGGGCAGGTGGTGAAGGAAAAGCTTAACTCAGAGTCCATTTTCCGTGAGGAAAGCACCCCGAACGTAACCATCCGCAAGTTTACGATGCCCAACGTGCGCGAAGGCTCCATTGTGGAGTTTGCCTACACCGTGTCATCGGCGTTTACCTTCAACTTTCAGGACTGGACCTTCCAGTCGGATATTCCGGTGCGCTGGAGCGAGTTTCGCGCCGCCATTCCGGAGTACTTCGATTACAAGATGCTGATGCAAGGCTATGAGCCGCTGGAAGTACAGGAGCGCAACGAGGGCCTGACCCAGTACACCATCCGTTGGTCGGCGAGTACGGATTTGCGTGGCAACCGCGAATCAGGCGGCGCAGAAACCGTAACGCCCCGCGTGACCAACTACCGGTGGGCCATGAAGAACGTGCCGGCCATGCGCGAGGAGCCCTACATGACCACCACCAACGACTACATCGCCAAAATCGACTTTGAGCTGGCCGGCACCAAGTGGCCGAACGAGGCGTACAAACCCGTAGCTAACTCCTGGGAGAAAATTGAGCGAGAATTGCTCAACGAAGACAACTTTGGGGCCCAGCTGAGCCGCGCTAGCTTTCTGAAAGAGCAGCTCACGCCCCTCATGGCGCAGCATGCTGACCCTGCTCTCCGGGTTGCCGCCATTCATGACCTAGTACGCCGAGCCGTAAAGCACAATGGCAACAATGGCGTAATGGCCTCGGGTAACATCCGCCGAGCCTACGACCAGAAAACCGGTTCGGCCGCCGACGTAAACCTGCTGCTGATTGCGGCCCTGCGCGAAGCCGGCCTGACGGCCAACCCGGTACTGCTGAGCACTCGCAACCACGGCCGCATGGAAACTAACGTGCCCCTGATGAGCCGCTTCAACTACGTGATTGCTCACGTAGCGCTGCCCGAAGGCAAGGAAATGCTGGTTGATGCCACCGAGGAGCTGGCACCCTGCGGCATGCTGCCCTACCGCTGCCTGAACGGAATTGGCCGCCTTGTAATGGCCAAAGCCACCGACTCGCGCTGGGTAGAGCTGAAACCCGCCGAGCGCATGCTCACCTACCGCCAGATCAATATTCTGGTAGATGACAAGGGCGGCCTTACGGGCAAGGTGCACCAAGAACACGGCGGCTATCTGGCCTTCGATCAACGGGATAAGCTCCGCAAGTTGGGCGAGAAAAAATACGTGGAGGAACTTACCGCCAACCACGAAGGCTGGAGCATTCCTAAGTTTACATTCAAGGAAAAAGATGTGCTTAACCGCCCGCTCACCCTTGACTACGAGTTTGCCTCGGCCGGCGGCGACGCACCGGTGGGCACCATCTACCTCAACCCGCTCCGCGACTTCGGCACCGACAAAAACCCCTTCCTGCACGAAAATCGCCGTTTTCCGGTGAACTTCGGGGCCGGACTTGATGAGACCATTATGTTGAACGTGACCTTGCCCGCCGGCTTTGAGTTGGAGGAAACGCCCAAAAACATGGTGGTTGAAATTCCGGAGGGTGGCGGCCGCTTTACCTACGCCGTGCAGCCCGGTGTGGGCACCATCCAGATTATGAGCCGCATGAGCCTAGGGCGCCCGGAATACTCAGCCGAGGAGTATGCTTACCTGCGTGAGTTTTTTGCCCGCATGATGGCTAAGCAGGGTGAGCGGTTGGTCCTCAAGAAGAAAGTATAAGCTGATGCGTACCCGTTTGCTACCCTTCGCCGCAGTTGCGGCCCTCATGTCGTTCAGCCTGCCGCAGGCGCAGGCTGCCTATGGCCCTGCCCCCAAGTATGCCGTGGCCACGCTGCCGGCTGCTCTGCGGGAAAATGCCCACGCCATTGTACGGCTTCATGAGGAAACGCTGCTAGTAAAATCAGCTGGCCGCACCGTGGAAACGGTACGGCGGGCCGTTACGGTGCTTGATGAGGCCGGTGCCCGCTGGGCCAGTGAGCTGGTGTACTATAGCCAGCTCAACAGCATCAGCTATTTCCGCGGCAGCGTATACGATGCCAACGGCCGCCTACTACGCCAGCTGCGCCCCGCCGATGTGCACGATATCAGCCTCTCGGATGGGTTTAGTCTGGCCAGCGACGCCCGCGGCCGGGTTGCCGATTTAAGTCAGCCTACCTACCCTTACACGGCGGAGTTTGAGTACGAGGTGGTTTCGGACAACCCCTTATTTTACTCTACCTGGCAGCCGCAGCCCGTGGAGCAGCTCAGCGTAGAGCAGGCCTCCTTTAAGGTACTGATGCCAACGGGCATGGCCCTGCGCTACCAAGAACTGCGGTTGCCGACCGGAGCCGCCCTAGCGCGCCGCACCCAAGGAAGCCAGGAAATTTATGAGTGGCAGGTGCACGACTTGGCCGCTCGCGAAGAGGAGCCCGATGCGCCTTCGGTGGGCGAGCTTACCCCCGTTGTGCTTACCGCTCCCTCGCAGTTTGAGGTGCAAGGCCACCCCGGCAAGCTCACTTCCTGGGCCGACCTGAGCCGCTGGAATTACGAGCTGAACGCCGGTCGTGACGCGCTGCCGCCCGAGATGCAAGCCCGCATTACGGCGCTGGTACAAGGCGAAGCAGATGAGCGTGCCCGCATCCGGAAGGTGTACGAGTTTTTGCAGGCCAACACGCGCTACATTTCCATTCAGCTAGGCCTCGGGGGGTGGCAAACCTTCCCGGCTTCCTCGGTAGCTGCTAATGGCTACGGCGACTGCAAAGCCCTCACCAACTATTGCAAGGCGCTGCTTGGGGTAGCCGGCATTACCTCCCACGCGGCCCTAGTAAAAGCAGGTTCTGATGAGCAGGATATCCGGACGGATTTCCCCAGCTCCCAGTTCAACCACGTGGTGCTGTGCGTGCCGCTGCAGAAAAGTGCGAAGCCCGATACCGTGTGGCTGGAATGCACCAGCCAGAGCAATCCTTTCGGCTACATGGGCGGCTTCACGGGCAACCGCCACGCCCTGCTGCTGCTGCCCGAGGGCGGCAAGCTGGTACCCACCCCACGCTACGGTGCCGCTGAAAACCGCCGCGAACGACTCGCTGATGTGTACTTGGATGCGCAGGGAAATGCCACGGCTACCCTGCGCACCTTGCGCACCGGCCTGGAGTACGACGCCATTTCGGGCATCACCAGCCTCGATTTAGCCGAGCAGAAAAAGCACGTCAGCAGCCGGTTGCAGCTACCGAACTTCACACTTACCAAAGTATCGTTCCGCCACACAGCGCCCGGCGCGCCCATTCCGGGCCTAACGGAAAACCTGGCCCTGACGCTACCCTCCCTGGCACCTCCAAGTGGCAAGCGGGTATTCGTGACGCCAAATCTAGTGAGCCGGCTTTCGGCGCCAGCGGCCACGGTAGGTGAGCGCCAGGCCGATTTGTGGCTGGACCACGCACTTACCCAAACCGACACGGTACGCCTGCACATTCCGGCTAGCCTACGCCCGGAGCAGCTCCCGAACCCGGTAAAGCTTACCACCCCGTTTGGCACGTATTCGAGCCAGCACCAGGCCCTGCCCGATGGCACCATTCAGTACATCCGCCAGCTGCAAATGCCCCGCACCCGCTTTTCCCGCACCGATTATCCGGCCTACCTGGAGTTCCGGCGCAAGATCAGCGCGGCCGATAAAGCGCAGTTGGTACTGCTGAAAACCGACGCCTAATACTGCGCAGAAGTTTCAGCATAGCTTACCTCGTGAACACGTCCGCCGCATTCCGACGGACGTGTTTTTTTGTGGTGCCCAGCCTGTGTGCAGCGGCATTTTGCACCGCCAGAACACCTAGTAACTGCTCCCTGTCAGCAGAACAGCCTCGCTACGCAGGCAGTTACTAGCCCTCCCCGAGCGGTAAACTCCACCAAATTTATAGGGCTGAAGCCTACGCCGCCCGAAGCTAAAACCTTACATTAGAGCAGCTTTTTGCTGCTTGTATTCGCTTGATTTTTCTGCCTCTATGCCAATAACTCCTACTCTTAGCCGATGGGCCTGGCAGCCATTCCTGACCGGATGCGTGCTGTTAGCTAGTTGGGTAGCCTCTATTCCGACAGCCAGCGCCCAACGGGTACTATGGGCTGATGCGCCCCAGCTACCCGCGGCGGCCCGGCAGGCAGTTCAGCCGTTGTCGCACTTCCGCTCCGTTACCTTTCAGCTTACTACCCTGCAGGCGGCCCTCAACCCGGCCCCTACTGAGCGCACGGTGGCGGCCCGCAACTCCCCTACGGTTATTTCCCTGCCCCTGCCCGATGGCACTTCGCAACGGTTTCGGGTGGTGCAGACGCCGGTGATGGCGCCGGAGCTGGCCGCCAAATTTCCTAGCATTCATACCTACGCGGCCCAGGGCATTGATGACCCGGTGGCAACTGCCCGCCTCGATATCAGCCCTGATGGGTTTCATGCCATGATTATGGCGCCCGACAAAACGGTTTTCATTGATCCGGCCGTACGCGGCCAGAACGTGCACCTGGTTTTTGAGCGGCGCGCCATGAACCGGGGTGCGTTTCCGTTTGTGTGCGAAACATCCGCGGCAGAGGAAATCGGCGTGGCTGCCCCGCTGGCAAAGGCGGCCCGGCAGGCTGTAGCCAATGGCGGTACGCTGCACACGTTTCGGTTGGCGCTGGCCTGCACCGCCGAATACACGGCATTTCATGGCGGTACCGTGGCAGGCGCAATGGCGGGCATGGTAGCGTCCATCAACCGCATCAATGGCATTTATGAGCGTGAGCTGGCCGTACGGCTGGTGCTGGTGGGCAACAACGACACGCTGATTTTTCTTGACCCCGATACCGACCCGTATACCAACAACAGCGGCTCGGCCATGCTCAACCAAAACCAAACCACGGTAGATGAGCGCATTGGCAACAACAACTACGATATCGGTCACGTGTTCAGCACCGGCGGCGGCGGCATTGCCCAGAAGCCCTCGGTGTGCGTATCGGGGAAGGCGCGCGGCGTTACCGGCTCTCCCTCGCCTATTAACGATGCCTTCGATGTAGACTACGTAGCGCACGAAATGGGCCACCAGTTTGGCGCCGACCACACCTTCAATAGCCAGACCGGAAACTGCGGGGGCGGCAACCGCTCGAACACGGCGGCGTATGAGCCCGGCTCCGGCAGCACGATTATGGCTTACGCGGGCATTTGCGGCGCCGATGATATTCAGCCAACCTCCGACCCGTATTTTCACTCGTACAGCATCGACCAGATTGTAGCGCACATCAACGGCGCTGGCAATTGCGGGGTAAAAACCTCCACCGGCAACACCCCACCCGTGGTGAATGCGGGCCGCAACTACGCCGTTCCGGTGGGCACGCCGTTCACGCTGACGGGCTCGGCTACTGATGCTGATGGGGATGCGCTGACGTACTCGTGGGAGGAATTTAACCTGGGGCCAGCCGGCGTACCCAACGCCCCTTCCGGCGACGCGCCCATTTTCCGGGCATTTATTCCGATTTCGACCCCAACGCGCACTTTTCCTCGCCTTTCAGATATCATCAACAATACCCAAACCCGGGGCGAACTGCTGCCTAGCTATGGGCGCCGCTTGATTTTCCGGTTGGTCGCCCGCGACAACCGCACCGGTGGTGGCGGCACCAACTACGACTCCATGAGCGTGGCCGTGATTGGGACAGCCGGGCCCTTTGTAGTTACGGCGCCTAACACCGGCACCACGTGGTTGGTGGGGGCTCCGCAGCAGGTAACCTGGAACGTGGCCAACACAAACCAAGCGCCCATCAGCGCGGCCAACGTCGATATCCTGCTCTCAACCAACGGCGGCCTTACCTACCCTACCACGCTGCTGGCCAACACCCCCAACGACGGCTGCGAAACCGTGACGCTACCTGCTAGCGTAACGGCTACCGGCACGGCCCGCATCAGGGTTCAGGCAAGTGGCGGCATTTTCTTCGACATCTCAAATCAGAACTTCACGGTTCAGACATCCACTACTCCCACCTTCTTTTTGCAGGGTGCAGGCTGCGGGGTGGTGCCACTTTCTTTTTGCCCGGGAACATCCAGCACCCGCACTATTGCAGTGGGGAAACTACAGGACTTCAGCGGCGCCGTTGACCTAGCCGCTACCAACCTGCCCGCCGGCGTAACCGTGAGTTTTGCCAGCGCCACGGTGCAAGCCGGGGCAAGCACCACGGCAACCTTCAGCGCTACCAGCACTGCAGCGGCAGGTACGTATATCATTCGGCTGACGGGCACCAGCGGCGGCGTTGTCAGGGTGCTGGATATCCCCCTGACGGTGCTACCGGCCGCTACCCAAGCCGCCACCATTACAGCTCCTGCCGCGGGTGGCACTACTACCCTGCGGCCACGCTTTACGTGGGGAGCCGTTCCGAATGCCACCGCCTATGAGGTGCAGGTAGCTACCAATGCTGCCTTCACGAATGTAGTGCTGACCCAAACGGGTATCACGGGCACCAGCTTTACCTATCCGACGGCGCTGCAACCCACTACCACGTACTATGTGCGCGTACGCGCCCTGAGCCCCTGCACTACCGCTCCGTACTCGGCGGTGGTAGCCTTTACCACGGGCACCCAGAATTGCCTGAGCGTAGCGGCCACGCAGGTTCCGCGTACCATTTCCACGGCGGCCGCCTCTACGGCTAACTCGTCTATCCGGATAGATAATGCAGAACGGGTGTCGGCCATCCGGGTCCGGAACGTGGCCATTACGCACCCCAACTTGGGCGAGCTGGAAATAGCCCTGACCAGCCCCGCTGGCCGGCGGGTAGTTTTGTTCTCGCGCGCTTGCCCGGGCACGGCTAATCTCAGCCTGACTTTTGATGAAGCCGCAGCCGCAGCCATAGCCTGCCCCCTTGCCAGTGGGGCAACCGTGCGTCCCGCCAACTCCTTTTCTGACCTGCTGAACGAGCCAGCCACCGGCGACTGGACACTGAGCGTAACGGACAACACCGCCGGCAACGGAGGTACCCTTACGGGTTGGACCCTGGAGCTGTGCACGGTAGGCGAGCTGCCGGCAGCCCCCACCTCCCTGGCCACCCTCACGCCTACCCTTACCAACAACGTAGCCAGCATTGATATGCTGTGGCTGGATAAGTCTGGCAATGAAACGGGCTTCGAGGTGGAGCGGGCCCGCAATGGGGGCGCCTTTGCCCGTATTGCTACCGTACCGGCCAACATCACGGCCTATACTGATCAGGTAAGCACCAACGGCACGTATTGCTACCGCGTGCGCGCCGTAAATGCCACCGGCAACTCGGCGTATTCCAACGAAAGCTGCCAGACCATTTCCACAATTACGGGCGTTATCAGTGCCCTAGTGGTAGATGGGCTTGACGTATATCCGAACCCTAGTACTGGCCTGTATACCATTAGCCTGGCCAATGCCCAGCGCGGCCCGGTAGCACTGCGGGTAACTGATGCGTTAGGCCGGCAGGTAGCGGCGCAAACCCTCACGAAGGGTACCGCCACGTTGCAGTATTCTCTGGACTTGCGCCACCTCAGCACGGGGCTTTACCACCTGCATCTCGACTTACCCGAGGGCGCGGCCGTGGTACAGTTGCTGAAGCAATAAGCCCTAGTCTTTTTACCAAACCAGCAAAGCGGCTCCGGTAGTATCCGGAGCCGCTTTGCTGGTTTTCAGGACCTAGTGTTTTTGCCTCGGGCGGTGCCTAAAACCGGTAACGGAGCTGGGCTTTTATCTCGGACCGCCGCGCGCCCTGAATTTCATCTAGCCCAGAGCCGACGGTGTTTTGATGGCGGTAGTGCGTATCGGCGTAGCGCAGCCACAGGGTGAGGTGGCGGTTGACATCAACCTGCGCCAGAACATAGGTGCGGGTACCCTGGCCCGAGAGAACCGGAATGGAAAAAGCGTAGAGTACATCCTGCTCAAAAACATACTGGCGCGTATCGTAATCATCGGTATCGAAGAGGGCGTAGCGGGCCGATAGGCGCAGCCGACGCGCCGGATGCAAGGTTATATCTTGGGCCAATACGTAGCCGTGGCGGGCCGGGCCTTCGTCTTCACGATACTCAGTGCCCTGCAGGCGGGTGCGCAGACTGAGGATGGGTAAGGGGCTGGAATCATAGAAGAGCAGCAAACTTTGGCGGCGCGTGGGCACCAGCAGCGGCGCTGGCCGTAGCGTGTCGGCATCATAGGCTTTGGTGCGCTGGCGCAACTGCAGGTAAAGCAGGTTGGTTTTACTAGGGGTAAACGCCACCTGAACCAGCCAGTCGTGGCCCGTACTGGGCGCCCCCGCTTGGTAGCGCAGCCACGGAAACCGAAACCGGTCGTAGTATGCCGAGACTTCCCACCGCGCCACCGGCCGCAACTTCAGCCCCAGGTATAAGCCGCTTTCATTGATGTTGCGCGAGTTTTCGCTGAGGGCGTTACCATAGAGGGTATGGAAATCAGGCGCGTAGTGGCGGTAAAGTACGGCAGCATCTACCGTAGGAGCTAGGCTGGCCAGCAGTCCGTTTACAGTGCCCAGGCCGCCACTGCTGCTGCGGGCCGTTTCGCCGAACAGCAGCAGGTTGCGCCATACATAGCTGTAGTTAGCCCCGAGCGCTAGGGTACGCTGGCCCCGCAACTCATAGGCATTGTATGGCTCGTCGCGGCGCTGCAGGGGCTTATCAAAATGCGTCCCGATGGCGGTAAGGCCGGCTTGCAGGTCGCCGCTGCGGCTGGCGTAGCTGAGGTTGCCGCCGCCCACGGTTTCGCGTAGTACCTGCCGGTTCGCTAGCTCGGTGGGCGTGCGATGAAAGCCCGTGAGCAGCAGCCCGGAGGAGAATTCGCTGAAGTCAGCCAACGAATCTTGGGCCTGCTGCACAGAGGCATCAATGCGCTTGCGCGAGACGAACGCCGTGGCGCGTACCGTGGACGAAAGCGCTACCGTAGCAGCTGCTCCGCGAAAAAACGTATTCTCCAGCACCGAGGAGTAGGGCCGCACGCCTACAGAACTTCGGCGCAGGGTTGTAATCGTTTCGGCCCCCTTCCCCACCGAAAGCCCCGACGAAAGCAGCAACCCTTGCCCGAACTGAAGTTGGTAGTCGCCGAGAGCCAGCGTTTTCAGGCGGCCCCGCTCCTGCACTACTAGGTGCGCTGAGTAAAAATCGGCGCCGTACCGACGGGTAGTGGGGTCCCAGGCGAGCTGCTCGCCGGCATCTTTTTCGGCCGTAAATCCTAGGCTAAAGTCTTTGCTATGGCTCACGCGGTAGCGCACCAACAGTTTATCGGGGGAGCCGAGGTAGCGGGTTGCGGGCCGGCCTCCGCGCACGGTGTCGGGGCTGTCGTATCCTTTTCGGCTTTGCAGCGTGCGCTCGTAGCGCAGAAATAGGGCATTGTTATCCTCATGAAGCACGCGCTGCCAGAGTGGCCCCCGGCTGGCCTGCATATTCGTGTTCACGACCGTAATAAAAGGAGCTGCCCGGTAGATGGTTCGTAGGTCCAGACCATCCACGCTTTGCAGCTCATACAGGCTCAGGAAGGCGCCGGTGCGCTGGCGGTGCTCTAGCAGATTCGTTATCTGGGTTTCGGAGAAAAGCAGCAAGCCTCGCAGCTCTTCGCGGGTGGCCGTGTTGAGGTTAAGCGGCGTCTGGTAGCACTGCAGCAGTGTTTCATAAAGGTCCTCGTACGGCGTTTCATCGTTCTCGATTTCGGCGAAAAGTTCCTGGGTAAGGCGGTCGAGGTCGGGGACGGCGGGGCGCTGGAAGTCCTGGGCTCCGGCGGTATGGGTTAGCAGCAGGAAGGCCACTAGCCCCTTGGCAAGCCGGAACCTCATGGCTGCTTGAGTTCATGCTGCCACGCTACACTTACTTGCTGGCTGAGCCCTAGCGCTTCGTGCCAGCCGGCAGCGTAGTCAATCCGAAACTGCCCGGCCTGAAAACCAGCCCCGCCCGTCAGCTGCCCCGTCAGCGACGACAGGCCAGCGCGCAACCACAGCACGGGCACCGGCACATACTCCAGGCCAGCTTTAAAGTCGGCGTCCTGCTCCACGTCTTTCTCCGTTTCGGCCAGCAGCAGTACTTTCTCAGAGGCTCGCCACGCCAGTCCGGCCCGCAGCACGGTGGGCACTCGCTCATCCTGGTAAGACGCCAGACGGGCTTGGTTGAGGTTATAGAGGGTAGCGCCAAAGGTGAGCTTGCGCGGAATGATATCGGCCTGCCCGCCCAGCGAGGCGGCTACCACGCGTCGGCTGCCTAGCCCCTCGAAGCTGGTTTGCAGCACCTCTACTCGCGCCCCAACCCGCACAGTGCCCAGCCGGTAGCCGTAGCCCAGCCCCAGGCGCTGTTCGGAGTACAGTTTGCTGCCAAAGCGTTGCGCCGTAAAGCCCAGCACGCCGTAGCGCGGAGCAGTAGCGGCCGCTATGGCCTCCGGAATTCCGGCTACCGGAGCAGTTGCGGCATTTCGAGGACCTAGGGGCATGGCCGCCACCAACGCTACAGTGTTCAGGGCCGGAAGCAGGTACCGGTTTTCGGCCCCTACCCCAACGGTTAGGAACCTCAGGCTACCTAGGGCAGCAGCATTGCCGGCGCCGGCCCACCCATCCTCTTCCAGTACGGTTCCTATTTGCCCCAGCCCGGCCGCCCGGGCACCCCACACCCCTGGCCCATTGCCTTGGGCCTGCGCACCACACCATATTCCACTAAGCACTAAGAACGGTAGATATAACTTCCTCATACACTGACGTAAACAGCCGAACATCAACCAAGCAGGACGATAGAAAAGCAGCTTACTAGCACGCCAGCCACCTTTCCGGAGAAAAACTACGCAGCTACCCAGGGCTTGTTATGTGGAGCTTTACCTCAGGTTGGGGCCGTTGCTACCCCTACTGTTCAGCTAAACCGCCGCACGGTTGAGGTAGTGGCGCGGCCTCTGCCTCTATGAGTTTTACTTTCAGTAGCAGCTGCCTCAAGCTTGCTATAGAAACACAAAAAAGCCCCGGCACCATGTGGTACCGAGGCTTTGAGGTTGAATGGGCCTAGCGCTTACAGCACAGCCGCGTCCTTTTCCTTTTTGCGTTTGATCTTGGTTTTGCCGCCTTTGTCGGTTTTCACCTTCATCTTTTCCACGTCGCTCATGTCAGGTGCGGCGGAAGTGGCCGTAGCAGCACCAACGCCGGGGTTGGGGCCGTTGTTTACTACCGTCATTTCATCTACTAAGTGCTTGGCACCGCCCAGCTTCTCAATGCACCAAAGCACATAGCGAATATCGGCGTTGATGCAGCGCTTCAGCTCGGGGTCGTAGGCCAGGTCGCCGGTCATGGCTTCCCAGTTGCCATCGAAGGCCAGGCCGATCAGCTCGCCGCGGCCATTGATAACGGGCGAGCCGGAGTTGCCGCCCGTAATGTCGTTGTCAGTGATGAAGGCCACGGGCAGGTTGCCTTGCTTATCCGCGAAACGGCCATAATCTTTCATTTTCAGCAGTTCCAACTCTTTCTGAGGCACCACAAACTCGGGGTTGCTGGCATCTTCTTTCTCCAAGATGCCCTGCGCCGTGGTTTTGTAGTCGTAAGCCACGGCGTCGCGGCCTTTGTAGGGGCGTACCGAGCCGTAGCTCAGGCGTATAGTGGAGTTAGCATCGGGTGAGTAAACCTTGGTGCTGTTTTTCTCGCGCAAGGCGGCTACGTACTGGCGGTTAGCCCGGCCCAGTCCGGCCTGCAAGCCTTGCAGCTTGGGCACAATGTTCTGCACATAGTTGGTGTACACCGACTGGTAGGTTTTGTAGGCCGGATCGGCTTCCAATTTTGCTAGGGTCGGGTTGGCCAGGAAGGCATTCACCTTGGCTTCCGAGGTCAGGAAGGAGTTGGCAAACACATAATCGGCGTACTTCTGCATGGAGCCGCCGTACTGCTTCTGCACCGTCTGGAACACATCAGGCTGCTGAGCTTTGGGCACATCCTGCATGTACAGGTTCATGAGAGCAGCAAACACCTTCTTATCGGTAGCGGCATTATAGTCCTTGAAGTACTCCGCTACAGGCTCCTTCACCTCGGCCACGGCTTTGCTGATGGCTACTTTATCAGTGGGCGTAGCTTTCAGGGTGCTGGCCAGCGGCATCATTCGGGCCGCCAGCGTAATAATTTCGGTTCCGAAAGCGCCTTCGTTCACGTACTGCGTGCTCAAGTTATATTCCCGCATGCCCGCATATGCCTGGTTGATGGTGTTCAGGGCCTCGCCGTACTGCTGCTGGCGTGCGGGGTCCTGGGCAATCCACTGGGCCAGGGCCGCTTCTTCGGCTTTCTTGGCATCTACGGTTTTCAGGCGCTTCATGCCCTCATTCTGGCCGATAAAGTACTTCCAGTAGTTGGCAATGTTGGCGTATTTCGAGGCGTACTTCAGCCGCAGTGCGGCGTTCTGGTCCATGTCTTCCTTCCACAGCTTCAGGCGGGTATCGCGAAGCTTGATGCGGGCCGGGTTAGTCTGGTCGAGGGTGAGCTGCAGGCCGGCGGCGGGCAGAAAGCGCTGCGTGCGGCCCGGAAAGCCGAACACCATCGCAAAATCGCCTTCATTTACCCCTTGCAGGCTTACGGGCAGGTGCTTTTTGGGCACGTAGGGCACGTTGCCTTCCTGGGGGCCGGCAGTGGGCTTGTTGTTCTTATCAGCATACACACGGAACATGGAGAAGTCGCCGGTGTGGCGTGGCCACATCCAGTTGTCGGTGTCGCCGCCGAACTTGCCCACGGCTTCCGGCGGCGCGCCTACTAGGCGTACATCGCCAAAACGCTGATAAATGAAGAGGTAGTACTCGTTGCCGCCGAACATGTCGCGCACATAGGCTACGTACTGGCCGTTTTCCTTGGCGGCTTCGGCTAGCTCGCGCTGGCGCTTCTGCACGGTAGCCATGCGCTCCTGCTCAGGAGTAGCCGCCGTGAGGCCTTCCAGCACTTTGCCGGTTACGTCTTCCATGCGCACCAGAATATCCACGAACAAGCCGGGGTTTTGCTTTTCCTCGGCCCTAGTAGCGGCATAGAAACCGTTTTGCAGGATGTTGTTCTGGGGCGTACTGTGGCTCTGGATGGCGTCGTAGCCGCAGTGATGGTTAGTCAGGAGCAAGCCCTGGCTGCTCACAAACTCGCCGGTGCAAAAGCCGCCAAGCTGCACCACCGCATCTTTCAGCGAGGCATTGTTCACATCGTAGATTTCTTCCGCCGTGAGCTTGAGGCCTTTCTTCTGCATGTTGGCCTGGTTGAGACGCTTCACGAAGAGGGGCAGCCACATGCCTTCATCGGCGTGGGCCGCCAGGGGCAGCAGCAGCGTCAGGAGCAGGGCTTTCGCCCAATGATTAGTACGCATGGGTGGGATAGTAGAGTAAGGGAAAGGAATGATACCGGCCAGGCCGGCGGCCGAATTTACGAAATGCTGCGAAGGGCAACGTCGCGCTAACCATCTGCCGCAATCATTCGGTGGGGTTTGTGGTTCTTTGCAGATATGTCGTACCTAGTCCGTCAGCTTTTACTGGGCCTGCTGTGGGTGTACCGCTACCTGATTTCGCCCCTGAAACCGGCTACTTGCCGCTATACGCCCACCTGCTCGGCCTACGCTGTGGAGGCAGTAACCAAGTACGGCCCGTGGCGCGGGGGGCGGCTGGCGTTGCGGCGCATCAGCCGCTGCCACCCTTGGGGCGGGCACGGCCACGACCCGGTGCCCTAAGAGCCCACCCCGCCTAGGCCCGGCAGAAGGTCAAACCTCACCCTTTCACTCTTTCCTCGTATAAGCGGTTGTGTTGCTGTTGTAGCGCGTAGCTGCAGCAGCATTTTTTTCAGTTTGCTCCACCTCTTTATGCGCACTTTATTTTCTGCCGCCGCTGTGGCGGCCTTTCTGCTCAGCAGCTGTTCCGAAGCTCAAACCAAAAACGCGGCCGACGAGCCGATGGGGGGCGAAGTAAGCGAGAAGTCAGGTGGAAAATCGGGCAAGAAGAAGGGTAAGAAAGGAAAAGGCGTGGCAGATATCGCCAACCTTACCCGCTTGGGCAATATGGATGGAGTGCCCGAAAGCTCGGGTCTGGCCCTAGCCGGCGCTCCCAACACCTTTTACACGCACGGCGACGAAGGCGCGCGCCCCATTCTCTTTAAGATTAATGCCCAGGGCCGCACGCTCAGCGAGCTGCCCGTTCCGGTGGAAGGCGACGACTGGGAAAGTATTGCGCGCGACCCGCAGGGCAACCTCTATATCGGCGACGTGGGCAACAACAATAACAACCGCCGCGACCTGGTTATCTACCGCCTCAACCCTAGTAACCCGAAGCAAGTCCAGGAAATCAAGCTAAAGTACCCCGATCAGCAGGATTTTCCGCCGGCTAAAGCCGACCAGAACTTCGACTGTGAGGCTACCCTCTGGCACGCAGGCAACATCTATCTATTCACCAAAGACCGGGGCCAGGGCCAGACCAGCAAAGTGTATTCTGTGCCCGATCAGCCGGGCTCCTACACCGCAAAAGCCGTTACCAAGCTAGCCATTCCGGGTGAAGTAACGGATGCTGCCCTTAGCCCGAACGGTAAACGGTTGGTGCTTTTGGCCCGCCAGGAAATGTTTGTGCTGGAAGGCGGCAGCTTTGAAGAACTGCTGAAGGCAACACCCCAGCGGATTTCGCTGAAAGGTGCTGGCCAGACCGAAGGTGCCGTGTTCACAGATGATAGCACTCTTTATATTAGCAGCGAACAGGGGGCTTTGTATAAATACGCGTTTTAGGGCCAGCATGCTCACGTTTCGGGGCCTATCCAGGGCGGCTTGCAGCAGAAGGTTTTCTTCTGTTGGAGGTTAGGCTGTGGATAGGCCCTATTCTTTCCTTAAGTTTGGCTTTAGATACCAAAACCCGGCGCGGCCTTTCCCTAGCCTGCGTCACCATCATCCAACCAATGGCTGAACAAACCACCCTCACCGGCCTGCGCGCCGGCGTGCTGCACGGCGACGAAGTGCAGCAGCTCTTCGAACACGCCAAAGCCAATGGCTACGCGCTGCCCGCCGTGAACGTAACGGGCACCGACACGGTAAACGCTGTGCTGGAAGCCGCCCGAGACCTAAACTCGCCGGTTATTATTCAGTTTTCCAATGGTGGCGCCCAGTTCTTCGCGGGCAAAGGCCTGCCCAACGATAAGCAGCAGGCCAGCATTGCCGGCGGCATCTCGGGTGCGCAGCACGTGCACCTGATGGCCGAAGCCTACGGTGTTCCTGTGATTCTGCACACCGACCACGCGGCTAAAAAGCTGCTACCCTGGATTGATGGCTTGCTGGAAGCCGGCGAAAAGCACTTCGCGCAGTACGGCCAGCCCCTGTTCAGCTCCCACATGCTCGACCTCTCGGAAGAGCCGATTGAGGAGAACATTGAGGTGTGCAAGGAGTACCTGGAGCGCATGGCCAAAATGGGCATGACCCTGGAAATTGAGCTAGGCGTAACCGGCGGCGAGGAAGATGGCGTGGACAACTCCGACGTGGACTCTAGCAAGCTGTACACCCAGCCTTCAGAAGTGGCCTACGCCTACGAGGAGCTGAGCAAAATTAGCCCGCGCTTTACCATTGCCGCTGCTTTCGGCAACGTGCATGGTGTGTACAAGCCCGGCAACGTGAAGCTGCAGCCAGTCATCCTGAAAAACTCGCAGGAGTTTGTGAAGGAGAAGTACAACCTGCAGGACGAGCGCCCCATCAACTTTGTGTTCCACGGTGGCTCGGGCTCGTCGCAGGAGGAAATCCGCGAGGCTATCAGCTACGGTGCCATCAAGATGAACATCGACACAGACCTGCAGTGGGCGTTCTGGGATGGTATCAAGAACTACTATCAGAAGAACGAAGGCTTCCTGCAAAGCCAGATTGGTAACCCCACCGGCGAAGACTCGCCGAATAAGAAATACTACGACCCGCGCGTATGGCTGCGGGAAGGCGAAAAAACCTTTGTTACGCGCCTGAAGTCGGCTTTCGAAGACCTGAACGCGGTGAATCGTCGCCCCTAGTTTACTAGGTAGCCACTTAAGCAAAAGCCCCTTGCTCACATGAGCAAGGGGCTTTTTGTATGCTGATGGGGTTGGGGGCCAGTTCTACCCTAGCGAGTCTGGATAGCGGCTTTGGCTTCTTCCTCTTCCAGGTCGCGGGGGGCGTAGCCGTAGGGGTTTTGCGGGTCTTTGCCGGCGCGCCATACTACCCACAGGCCAATGAAAATCAGCGGTACGCTTAGCCATTGGCCCATGTTCAGGCTCATGTCCTGCTCAAACGCTACCTGGTCTTCCTTGAGGAACTCTACCATAAAGCGGAACGAGAACAGCAGCACCACAAACAAGCCAAACAGCTGACCGCGCGGCGTGCGCTCCTTGGTGCGGTTCCACATGCTGTAGAGCAGCGCGAACAACACTACGCAGAACAGCGACTCGTAAATTTGGGTGGGGTGGCGCGGTACGGCTACCTCCGTGCCGGAGGCCACAGTAGCGCCGGCTGGTTGCGTTTCGAAGGTTACTTCGCCATCGGCCTGGCGCGCCCGCTGTACGGCTACAGAACCGGCCGGAACGGCTTGGTCGGCGGTGGCTTTCTGCAGGTGCTCTACGTCGCGTGGGAACACGAAGGCCCAGGGAACATCGGTCGGGCGGCCTACAATTTCGGAGTTCATCAGGTTACCTATCCGAATGAGGGCGCCGCCCACCGCTACTACCAGCACAATCCGGTCGAGCGTCCAAAGCCAATCAAACTTATTGTTGCGGCTGAACAACCACACCGCGAAGATGATACCGATAGTAGCGCCGTGGCTGGCCAGGCCGCCATGCCAGATCTTCAGGATTTCCCATGGCTGGTCTTTGTACGAAGCCCAATCATAGAAAAACACGTGGCCAAGACGGGCACCCAGCACGGTACCCAGCAGCACATAAATGGTAATGACATCCACCCAGCGTGGCGACACCTTCTCGGATTTGTAGACGTGGCCCAGAATAAAGGTGCCTACCACAAAGCCCGACATAAACAGCAGGCCATACCAACGCAGGGTTAGCGGCCCGATTTCCGCGAGGATAGGATTGGGGCTCCACAGAATGGCGCTCAGGAAACTCATAAGCAGAAAGAAAGGATTAGAGGTCCGAAAGTACGGAAAGGGTTTCAGCTGTGCCTATAGTGTTACGCCAAGGCAAGCGCGGAATATGGCAAGTAGGCCCAGCAGTGAGCGGGTAAACAGGCTTATCGGCCGCCAGGATAGGTTTGCCCCTGGCCGGCTGGCTCACCGGAGCGCACCACAGTGCCGTCGCCGCTCAGCAGCAGTATAAACCCCAGCATAACGGCGTAGCTGGGCCAGCGCAGCCAAGTAGGCAGCAGCTGAGGCGCCACTGCTGCCTCGCCAGTAAGCCGGGCGCGCACCCGACTGTAGAAGAAAGGCCGCGGTTGGGAATGCTGCTGAGTACGCCATTGGTGCAGCAGGTTTTCCCATTCTTCATCGGGAGTGAGGCGAGTGGCAGAATCAGGCATGGCGCTAGAGAAGGTTAAGATGATTGCGGAGCGTTTTGCGGGCGCGAAACAGCAGCGACTCTACGGCTGGCACCGTAGTGTTAAGAACCGCTGCTATTTCCTCGTAGCTCAGTTCCTGCTCGTGGCGTAGCGTGAAGGCTACCTGTTGCTGGGCGGGCAGGCGGGCAATGTGGGCGCGTAACACCTCTACTTGCTGCTGCCCCTCTAGTTGCGCCTGCGGGTGCGCATGGTCAGCCGGCTCATGCAACACTTGGTTATCGAAGCCTAGCAGACTGGTTAAATAGGCAAAGCGCTTCTGCGCCCGAGCCCGTTGCTGATGTTTCAGAGCCCGCGAAGTGGCCAACCGATACAGCCACGTACTCAGGGCCGCCTCACCCCGAAACCGGCCGATGGTTCGGTAGACTTCCACGAACACTTCCTGGGCTACGTCTTCGGCATCTTCCGGCGACCGTAGCAGAGCCAGCACGGTGCGGTAAATACGATGTTGATACCGTTCTACCAGCGTGCGAAACGCCTCTTCGCTTCCCTGTTGCAGGTGAGCTACCAACTCAGCATCGATAGAACCAGCGGAGCAGTGCTCAGGAGAAACAACGCGGTGAGCGACAGGCAGCGGAAGGGTATACACCAGCGAAGCGAGAAGTGAACGGAAGAAACGATACCTTGACAGCACCCGGTTTTTCCGGTGACGACTGAGGGTACATCTGCTTAGGCCGCATTGGCGCGTAAAACTTGCGCCAATGCGGCCATATTTCTTTTAACTACCTAGTACTTAAATAGAAATATAAAAAACATCCTGCCTTCTACCGCAGCCTCAGCTACCTGGCACCTATAACTGATTCAACTCCTCCGTGTAGCCGCCGCTCAAAATAGGGAAGCGCAGCCAGGAGCGCGGATCTACGTTGTAATCGTCGAGGTGGAAAGCTGGCGCATACCGCTCGCGTTTCCATTGATTGCGGCTCCAAAGGCTATAGAAACGCTTCACGTAGGTCTTCAGCTGCTCGGCATCGGCATCAGGGGTTTCTTGCACCAACGTTGCTAGCACCTGTTTAGGGCTTAACCGGTCGTAGAAAGCTAGGCGCTCGATGCGGTTGAGCAGCACGTACGGCATCAGGTCGCGCTCGTCGGTTTGCTTGTCTTCCAGGGGGCGCAGCTCGGCAGTGGGTTGCAAACTATTCACATGTCGTAGTGCCGGGTAGTTTAGCTCCGTTTCAGCCCAACGCAGCCACTTTTTCACGAAGTCCTTATCTACGCCGGCAATGGGCGAGATGGAGCCGGCCGTGTCGCCATCCATGGTGCAGTAGCCCACACTAGCCTCCGAGCGGTTCGAAGTCGTCATGAGCAAGCAATTCTGCACGTTGGCCAGCAGCCAGATGCTAGGGGCGCGCACCCGGGCCTGAATGTTCTGTAGAGCTAGGTCATCGGTTTTCCAGGTCAGCTCCCGGCCTAGCGCATGCTCAATTTTGCCCACGTAACCGGTTACTTCGTCGTCAATGGTCCAGTTGTAGAACACGGCCCCAATGGAATCGGCTAGCTCTTTGGCTGAGTTAAACGTATCGTCGGAAGAATTAACGGTGCCTTGATAGGCGCACGTGAGCAAGCGACGGGTTAGCTCTTTGTTGATGGCGGCCTGATCGGGGCTAGGCTCCGTGTAGGAGGCATCCTTGGGGCCGGGCGTGTTCTGATCGGGGGTTGGAGCCGCCGGGCCAGCTAGTCGCTCGATTTCCTCAGTGGTAAAGCAGCCGGAGCGGCGCATAAACTCCGCGGTTCCGATTTCAGTGGTGCCTAGGCGCACCAGCTCGGCCACGGCTACGGCGCACATCACAGAGTCGGCGCCTCCGCTTAGGCTCAGCACAAAGCCACGGCTGCGCGCTTTACGCAGGTAGTCAAACAAGGCCAAGCTCAGCGCCTGATTTAGCTCCCGGTACTCATCCGGAACGGGCAACGGCTGAATTTCCTCAGCGCGCACTTGCTCGGTGGTGAAATCCACATCCACGCACTCCATATCTACTTCCTTGAAGCTCATGAGCTGATTGCGCAGCAGCAAGTGCCCATTGCGCGCCACCAGAATCTCGCCGTCGTACACGATCCGGCCGGCTTCGTTGCCTAGTAAATTGGCGTAGAGGTAGGTGCAGTTAAAATTGCGTGAGGCATTCAGCACCAGCTTATAGCGCAAGTCCGTTTTGCTCATGGCAAAATGGCTGGCCGAAGGGTTTACAATCATATCCACCCGGCCGCGTAGGCGGCAGGCGGGCCGCACGTCGTCGGGTCGCCACGCATCCTCACATATTTCAAAGCCGAACTTGACGCCTTTGTGCTCAAAAATCATGTCACCAAGGGTCCACTCCTCTCCTTCCCATTGCACCGTGGTAGTTTCGCCGGCCGGCCAAGGGTGGAAGAAGCGAGGCTCGTAGTGCACGCCATCATTGGCCAGAAACTGCTTGGCAGCAAAACCCAGAATCTGCCCATCACGCAGCACGGCGGCGGTATTATACGTCCGGTGGTTTAGGCGCACGGGTAAGCCCACTACCACACAAATGCCTTCCGTCCAGGGCCGGATTTGCTGCAGGTGCGCCAGCGCCGATTCTGGCAGCCAGTCACTTAAGAACAAATCTTCGCAGCCATAGCCGGTGAGGCATAGCTCGGGCAAACACAACAGCTCTACGCCAGCCGCTTTCGCCTGCTCAATGGCTTCGCGGATGGTTCGGAGGTTATGAGTCCAGTCGAAAGGTATCTGGTTGAGGGCGGCGCCGGCTATTCGCATAAGTCAGGAAGGAAGTTTGTTCTGCAAAACAACTCCATTTCGGCTGTTCAGGTTGCCTCTATCTGATTTGGCCTATTCTATGTACCCCGGAAAAACAAAAGCTCCTAGTGCCAGCAAGGGCTATAGGAGCTTTATTACCTCAAGAGACCCAGTACTTTTCGACGACAAAGCACCCAGCGCCTAGTTTAGCTAGGTTACACACCTAGTACTTCCAAAGCCCGCTCGGCGGCTAGTTGCTCGGCTTGCTTTTTGGATAGGCCCATGCCGGTTGCCACCGAATTTTCATCTAGCAGCACCGTAGCCGAAAACTCCATCACGCCGCCGGGTCGCGCTTCGCCGGTGAGGTCGTAGCGCAGGTTTTTACCGTTGCGCTGGGCCCACTCAATTAGCTTGCTTTTAAAGTTGGTGGTAGTCTGCGTCATGGCCTTCACATCCACGTAGGGCTTGATGAGGCGGCTGAGCACAAACTTACGGGCTGTTTTGTAACCCTGATCTAAATAAACTGCGCCCACTAAGGCTTCTAGGGCATTGCCATTCACGGAGCGCGACCTGGCTGCCCGGCCCTGGGCCGCATCTAGCTGCACCAGTTTATCGAGTCCAATTTTAAGGGCAATAGCGTTTAGGCTTTCCCGATTTACAATGCGGCTGCGCATCTCGGTCAGGAAGCCTTCCTGCTCGTACGGGAACTTCCGAAACAGGTATTCGGCTACCACCGTGCCTAGCACGGCATCGCCCAGAAACTCTAGGCGCTCGTTGCTTTGGTGGCGCGCTTGGTCGCCTTGCTGGCGCACCACCGAGGAATGCGTAAAGGCCAGCTGATACAACCGCACGTTATCGGGCGTATGGCCCGTGAGGGTGGCAATAGCTTGCCGGAAGGCCCGGTCACGACCCAGCAGTCGGCGGAAAAAGCCGAACAACGGCAGGGGCTGACCGGGCCTGGGCATTAGTCGCGGAGTTTGCGGAAGATGACGGACGTGTTGTGGCCGCCAAATCCGAAGGTGTTGCTCATGGCCACATTCACCTCGCGGGGCTGCGCCTTGTTGAACGTGAAGTTCAGCTTAGGGTCCAGTTCCGGGTCGTCGGTGAAGTGGTTGATGGTAGGTGGCACCACATTGTGCTGCATAGCCATAATGCAGGCTACCGCTTCAATAGCGCCCGCACCGCCTAGCAAGTGCCCCGTCATGCTCTTGGTAGAGCTGATGTTCAGGTTGTAGGCATCTTCGCCAAACACTTTCTGGATGGCTTTTACCTCGGCTCCATCACCTAGTGGAGTGCTGGTGCCGTGGGTGTTGATGTAATCAACATCAGCCGGCTTAATACCTGCATCACGCAGCGCGTTCTGCATTACCAGTACTACGCCGTTGCCCTCAGGGTCCGGAGCCGTAATATGGTAGGCATCGGCCGACATCCCCCCGCCAATCAGCTCGGCGTAGATTTTGGCGCCGCGGGCTTTGGCGTGCTCATACTCCTCCAGAATCAGCGAAGCAGCTCCTTCGCCCAGTACAAAACCATCGCGCTCCTTGTCATAGGGGCGTGAGGCTAGCTCCGGGGAGTCGTTCCGCTCGCTCATGGCCTTGAGGGCGTTGAAGCCGCCTACCCCCGATTCGGTGATAGCCGCCTCCGAACCACCCGTCACTACCACATCAGCCATGTTCAGGCGGATGTAGTTGAAGGCCGAGATGATGGAGTCAGAAGAAGAAGCGCAGGCCGAGGTGGTTACGAAGTTCGGACCGCGAAACTTGTGCCGGATAGAGATGTTGCCCGACGCGCTGTCAGCAATCATCTTCGGGATGAAGAAAGGATTGAAACGCGGGGTACCGTCGCCGTTGGCGAAGGCAATGCACTCGGCTTGCAGGGACGTGAGACCACCGATACCGGAGCCCCAAATAACCCCTACCCGGTCTTTATCAATGCCTTCTTCGTCCAGTTTGGCATCCTTAATGGCCTCATCGGCAGCAATCAGGGCAAACTGGGTGAAGATGTCCATCTTCCGGCCTTCCTTGGTGGGGAAGTACGTATCCGGATTGTAGTTCTTCACTTCGCAGGCGAAGCGAGTCTTGAACTTGCTGGCATCGAATCGGGTGATGGGGGCGGCCCCGCTCACGCCGGCTTGCAGGCCCTCCCAATATGCGGGGGCAGTGTTACCCAGCGGGGTTATGGCACCCAGGCCGGTCACGACAACTCTCCGAAGAGACATAGGCTGGCTCAGAGAAGCGAAAGAAAGGAAATCAGTAGAAAAGCAAAACGGCCGGCGGCAGGCCGGCCGGTAAGCACTTTAAGGGTAGAAAAGCGTGCCGCGAATTACTTGGCGTGCTCTTCGAGGTAGCTGATAGCCTGGCCCACGGTACCGATATTCTCGGCCTGATCATCGGGGATAGACACGTTGAATTCTTTTTCGAACTCCATGATGAGCTCTACGGTATCCAGCGAGTCAGCGCCCAGATCGTTGGTGAAGCTAGCCTCTGGAGTAACTTCCGAAGCTTCTACGCCGAGTTTATCAATGATGATGGCTTTTACTTTTTCTGCAATTTCAGACATTTCCGTGGGGGTTTAAGGAAAACTCGGCACAAATAACACCATCTTCGCTAACATTGTCAAACTTCATCCCCCTAATCTTCCGGGTACAAGATTATGGCCAGGGGAGTTCCGTGGGGGTACTGCGGTGCTTATTTTTGCGTTTCCTTTCCTTTGCCGCTGCCCATGAAAACCCTTACGCTGGATGTGGAATACGACTGCGAGTTCGACCTGTTCGGGCTTGTTTCCTCAACGCGGGAGCACACGCTGGCCTGGGTACTGAACCGGGCGTTGCACCTGCGCCTGGTTAAGCAACAGGACATTGTGTATGACTTGTTGGCGAAGGGCCGCCTAGTCATCAGCAACTATATGCACGCTACGGAGCACTACACGCTACGCCTGCTACGCAACCGTTCCCTTGATCCGTCGCCGCTGAAAAAGCCCTTTCTAGCCCCCGATATTAAAGAGTACGATTACCTACTACAGGTAAGCAGCGGCTCCGGATTACTTTCGCCCGAAGAGTTGATCGTGCAGCTGTCAGCGCTGCCTGAGGTGCAACTGGTCAGCCAGTTTGACCCAAATGACCTTAAATTCAAAGAAAATCTGCTCTTTTGAGCCTGAATACCTCCGCCATCCTGAGCGTAACGTAGGCCTCTGTACTAGGCAACCAGTTGGTGTAAACCGATTATGCCCTAAGCAGCAGGCCCTTGGTCCGGCTCAGGATGCTGCATGTTTGCCCTTTTCAGAAATTCCAGAACGCAAAAAATACACATGGAAACTCGTCCGCATTTTAATAAAACCAAGATCATTGCCACCGTTGGCCCCGCCTCTAATACCTACGAGAAGCTAGGCATGCTGATGCGGGAAGGCGTGGACGTATTCCGGCTTAACTTCTCGCACGGCAGCCACGAAGACCACCTGTCGGTAATCAACACGGTGCGCCGCCTTAATAAGGACATGCGCATGAACGTGGGCCTGCTCCAGGATTTACAGGGGCCCAAAATCCGGTTGGGTGAGGTAGAAGGCGGCTCCGTAGAAATTAAAGCCGGCGACAAGATCAAGCTGGTGTGCGGTGAGAAGGAAACTACCACGGCCACGCGCCTGAGCACGATCTACCTGGGCCTGGCCCGCGACGTAAAGCCCGGCGACATGATTCTCATCGATGATGGCAAGATTGAGCTGCGCGTACTGGCCACTGACCGCGACAAAGAGGTTGATGTAGAAGTAATCTATGGCGGCACGGTAAAACCTCGCAAGGGCATCAACCTGCCTGACTCCGAGGTATCGGCTCCGTCGATGACGGAAAAAGACATTGAGGACTTGAAATTCGGTCTGGAAAACGACGTAGACTGGATTGCGCTTTCCTTTGCCCGCCGCGCTGAGGACATCCGCTTTATCAAGAGCCTGATTGCCGAGAGCGGCAAGAGCGCGCAGGTAATTGCCAAAATCGAAACGCCGGAAGGCCTCAAAAACCTCGACGAAATCATCGCCCTGACCGACGCTGTAATGGTAGCCCGCGGTGACCTGGGCGTAGAGGTGAAGATGGAAGAGGTGCCGATGGCGCAGAAGCTCATCGTGGAGAAGTGCAACAAGGTGGGCAAGCCCGTAATTGTTGCCACCCAGATGATGGAAAGCATGATTACGGCGCCGCGCCCAACTCGTGCTGAAACCAGCGACGTTGCCAATGCTGTGGTTGATGGCGCTGATGCCGTGATGCTTTCCGCTGAAACGGCCGTAGGAGCTTACCCGGCGGAGGTTATCCGCTCGATGGTAGCGACTATTCTGAGCGTGGAGAGCCGCATGCCTAGCCTCTACCACCACTGGTTCCCCATCGACCCTAGCTCTCCTACCTTCATGGTAGACAGCGTACTGTCGGCAGCCTGCCACTTGGCCAAGAATACCGGAGCCAAAGCCATTACCGGCATGACACACCGCGGCTACACGGCCTTCCAGATTGCTAAGTACCGCCCCAAAGCCAACATCTTTATCTTCACGGATAACCGCCCCTTGCTTACTACCCTGAGCCTGATTTGGGGCGTGCGTGGCTTCTACTACGACCGCATGGTAAGCACCGACAGCACGGTTTCAGACATCAAGTATGCTCTGACTACCACCGGCCACCTGCAGAAAGGCGACGTGTTTATCAACACGGCCTCTATGCCGATCAATGAGAAAGGCAAAACCAACATGGTGAAAGTAAGCGTGGCCTAGGTTACTAGGTCTAGTTAGCTGAGAAGCCCGGGCAACACCTGTTGTCTGGGCTTTTTTATTGCTGCTACAGCAGCACGCTTCAGCACCAGATGCACAGTTACTAGCCCCGGTTTGTCAGTCAACCCTTCCTTGGCAGAACCTACACTAGGTTTTGGGTGGCTATGCAGTTGTAGTAATGCACCACTTACATGAGATTAAACGCACCAAGGCCCTGAGCTTGCGCCCAGGGCCTTGTGTATATAGAGCAGAGCGCCGATTGTCTGCTTACGCAGCCAGCGACTTCACGAACTTAGCCAGCTTCGACTTGTTGTTAGCGGCTTTGTTCTTGTGAATGATGTTCTTCTTGGCCAAGCGGTCCAGCATCGAAGATACTTTCTGCAGCAGCTCTTGTGCAGCAGTAGCATCAGTGGTACCACGCAGCTTCTTAATAGCGGTGCGGGTAGATTTAGCCTGGTAACGGTTCAGCACGCGCTTAGCTTCGTTGGAACGGATGCGCTTGAGGGCCGACTTATGATTTGCCATGGGATATGAAAAGGTTCTTCTGCTCGAATTCAGTTCAATTGAGGAGTGCAAAGGTAAAGCTTTGCTTTGAAATAGCAAACACCCATTTCATTATTGACTACAGGAATAGCTGCTACCTCCTAGCGGGCTAGCCTGTAGTTATGTCCTAAATCCGCACGCTACGTGCACCCTGGCGGTTTGGCAACTTAGGTAGCCTAGTCGCACTAGGGTAGTTTCTCCTTTAAACACTAGCCCTAGCCCGTGCAATGAGCACACGAACTAGGGCTAGTGCGGGAGGCTGCGCTTCACTTAGCACCTCAGGTTGGTTGCCGTAGTGGGCAGCCGGATAGGTCGAAACTGCATGCTAGGTTAATCTACCTTCTTTTCTAGTTCGTCGGCCATGGTATGGTGCGAGCGTAACATAGGCAGCGTTTTGGTGGCAAAGGATTTCACGGCGGGCATTTGGGCTCCGCTACTTTTCACCTCAAACATGGCAATGTCCATCTTATGCGCTGTTTCCATGGCATCCATGTAAGCTTCATCAAAGTCTTTGCCCGTCTTATTCATGAGTCGGTCGGCCATGGCTTGGTGCACAGGTAGCATGGTTTGCGGCAGCGTTACCCCTAGTGGCGAGGCTACCGTTTGGAGCTCCTGGGTAGCTTTGGTATGGTGGTCCACCATCATCTGGCCATAGCGCTTTACATCGGCATTAGTCGATTTTTGCACAGCCATCTTACCCATCTGAATCTCCAGCATGTTGCTGCTGGCCGCATTCATCAAAAATACGGGGTCCTGCATGGTGGCGAAGGAAGCCATGTAGGTGGCATTTATATCGGCGCCGGCAGCGCTGCCAGTAGCATCGGTAGCATTGCTGCCACCGGAGCCGCTAATGGCCATTGTGCCGCTGGTACCGGGGCTGCTGATGCCAGTGCTGCTAGTAGAAGTGGCGCCGGCATTCGTGCCGGTAGATCCCGCGCCGCTAACCGAGGAGCCACTGGTGGCATCCATGGCGGAACCGGTTTCCATAGTACTCCCGGAGGTAGTAGCACTCGTACCCGTTCCGGTGTTGCTGGTGCTACAGGCGGCGCCAAACAGCAAGGTGCTAGCTACCAAGAATTGTGGAATTGCTTTTGTTGTTTTCATACAGAAAGAATGTGTTGATCAGGACACATTTATACGATCATACCATGAAAACAAGTCAATAATTTTATGCATTTTTAGAAGAGAACCTTCCCCGTCTCCCTACAGTTCAGCCTTTAGAATCCAAGAGCTTACAGCTATCAGCGGCTTGCCCAATTTGGTAGCCTAGTAAGTTCATAGCCTTTGCGGCCAAGCTACAATGAAACGATATGCTACGCCGCAATTGTATGCATGCCTACTTCTTTCTCCGTATAGTATTTTGCCCAACGAGCCTTCACCTTTAGCTTGCGCCACCATGCCTCTCGTTACTACCTCTCCCTACCGGCCGCCATTTTATCTATTTAATGGTCATTTGCAAACCATCGTCCCTAGCCTCTGGCGCGCGGTGCCAGAGGTACGCTACCAGCGGGAGCGGGTAGAAACCGACGATGGGGATTTTCTGGACCTGGATTGGTCGAGGCTGCCGGTTAATGGGCAGCCAACTGATGCGCTGGGCATTGTGTCGCATGGATTGGAGGGCGACGCCGGCCGGCCGTATGTGCGCGGCATGGTGCGGGCCCTTAACCACGCTGGCATGGATGCTCTGGCCTGGAACTACCGCAGCTGCAGCGGTGAGATGAACCGGTTGCTCCGCTCCTACCACCTCGGCGACACCGACGACCTGGACTTTGTGGTGCGCTATGCCCTAGGCAAGGCCCGTTACCGGAGGGTGTTCCTGACGGGTTTCTCAGCGGGTGGCAACGTCACGCTGAAATACCTGGGTGAAAACCCCGCCCGCATTCCGCGCGAAGTGCAGCGTGCCGCCGTTTTCTCGGTTCCGACGGATCTGAAATCCAGCTCTCAACAAATTGCTAGGCTAGAAAACCGCATCTACCTGAACCGCTTCATGAAAACGTTGCGGGCCAAAATGCGCGAAAAAGCAGCCCTCCTACCCGACCAAGTGGACCTGACTGGCCTCGATGAGCTACAGGATTTCCCGCAGTTCGATGACCGCTACACGGCTCCCATGCACGGTTTCAAGTCGGCCGATGAATACTATGAGCACGCTAGCTCCGGCCGCTACCTCAGCGGCATTCAGGTGCCCACGCTCATCGTCAACGCCGAAAACGACCCCTTCTTGCCTCCCTCCTGCTTTCCGCGCGAGGTAGCCGCGGCCAGTAAGTTTGTGTACCTCGAAACACCTTCTGATGGCGGCCACGTAGGGTTTGCAGAAGGCTCACCCGATGGCGACTACTACTCTGAGCGCCGCGCCGTAGATTTCCTGACCGCCGAAACGCCGGCTTAGCTGCTATAGACACCTAGTAACACCAACGCCTCCGGTTGGGCTTCTGCAAGCTTAGCCGGAGGCGTTGGTGTTACTAGGCATTACTTAGCATTAAGCCGAAGTAACTGGCACGAACACTACCTTCTTGGTTTCGAAAAACTCTTCCTGAAAGATATCCTTGAGTTCGTGCACGGTAGCTTTCAGGCCCGATTCTTCGATTTCTTCCGTTAGGTCGCCGCCTTTCAGGTAATAGAGGCCGTTGAGAGGCGAGGTGCTAGGCTTGTAGCGGTGAGCAATCCAGGTGTGGAAGGTAGCTAAGCGCGCGACGGCGCGGCTCACAATGAAGTCGTATTTGGTGCGCAGCTGCTCGGCCCTGATTTGCTCGGCCGTTACGTTGGTCAGGTGCAGGGCGTGGGCCATTTCCTGCACGGCATGTATTTTCTTACCAATGCTGTCTACGAGATGAAACTTCACCTCCGGAAACAAAATGGCCAGCGGCAAGCCGGGTAGGCCGCCGCCCGTGCCCACATCCAGCACCGAAGCGCCCGCCGGAAACTCTACTACCTTGGCAATACCCAGTGAGTGCAGAAAATGCCGCTCCGCGAGGTTGTCCACGTCGGTGCGGGCCACCAAGTTAAGGCGTTCATTCCAGCTCCGGAACTCAGTTTCGAGCTGCTGAAACTGGTGGCGCTGGTGGTCAGTGAGGTGCGGGAAGTAGTGGCTGATGATGTCCATGATGCCGGCAAAGGTAAGGCCACCGACGGTTGTAGCACTGCCGCCCCCTAGCGCCTAGGCATAAAAAAAGCCCCGACTTGCGGCGGGGCTTTTTCACTAGATGATTTCTTTCTTGTTTTTCACCATGTCATAGAGCAGCTCGCGGGCACGGTGCAGCTGGGCTTTCACAGTGCCAAGCGGGGCTTTCAGCTCCTGGGCAATTTCTTCGTAGCTCAGCTCATCGAAGTAGCGCAGGGTAACGAGACGCTGGTATTTTTCGGGCAGCCGAGATACCACGTGCTGCATGATTTCAATTTTCTGATTCTTGATGGCCGTCTCCTGCGGGTTCAGGTTCTGGTCGCGGAAGTCAATGGTGATTTCGTCGCCGTTGTCAATCTTGATGGCCGAGTCAATCGACATCGTCTTGATCTTATTCTTGCGAATAAAGTCGATGCAGTTATTGGTGGCAATGCGGAACAACCAGGTGCTGAAGGCAAACTCGGGGTTGAACTTGTGCAGGTTGCGGAAGGCCTTGGCAAAAGCCTCAATGGTCAGATCCTCGGCATCGTCGGGGTTACGGACCATCTTGAGCACCACGTGGTACACCGGCTTTTTATAGATCTGCATCAGCTCGGCGTACGCTTTTTCATCGCCCTGCTCAACAGCGGCGCGAATCAGCTTGAAGTCATGCTTGGCTTTGGCGGAGAACTGTTTTTCCTGATTGTTTACTTCCATCGGAGGGTGCGGTAGAGGAACAGCGACATTCCCAGAGCGAGATAATAAAAAAAATAGACAGCGTCGAGGATCGGGAGCCACGCTAACGGCAGCCGTTCATCAAGGCGGCGGCCGGCTCGGTGGTACACGGCCAGCATAATTGTGGTGCGCACACTCCACACCACAGCCAAAGGTACCCAATCGGGGCGGGAAAACAGCAGGCCGATTGCCATGCCATAAGAAACCACATTGGCCCCTATAAAGGTCCCAATCCGGAGCCGATCAGCCAAGCGGTAGCGGCTGCCCGCCGACAAATGCCGACGTTTTTGGCGCCACCACTGTCCCCAGGTGTGCGCTGGTTCGCTGTAGGTATGAGCTCCGGGTTGGGCTACCACTGCTACCCGAGCGCCATGGGCGACGGCATCCTGCACCAGCAGGTCGTCGTCGCCGGAAAGGCTGCGGATATGGGAGGCAAACCCTTTGGTTAGGTAAAAGACCTCCTGAGTGTAGGCCAAGTTGCGCCCCACCCCCATATAAGGCTGGCCGCGCCACGCGAAGGACAAATACTGTGCCCCCGTCAGGAAGGTTTCAAAACGGATCAGCTTATTCAAAAATCCCGGTTCCTCGGCATAGGCCGAGTATCCGAGTACTAGGTCGGCGGGTTGGCTGAAGCCTCGTTGCATGTATCTGAGCCACTGGTTGGTGGCCGGAATGCAGTCGGCATCGGTGAAGAGAAGGTGGGAATTTCTCGCCGATTTTATTCCTAACGTGAGCGCATATTTTTTTGGTGACAATCCGTCAGGCGTCTTATTGACGGTTACGAGGCGCACATGGGGGTAGTACTGTGTAAGCTGCTGCACATACAGAAACGTGTCATCGTCGGAGCGGTCATCAATGAGTACTACCTCAAAGCCGGCGGGGTAGTCTTGCTGCAACAGCAGGGGTAGCAGCCGCCGCAGGTTTTCTAGCTCGTTGTGGGCGCATACCAACACCGATACCGGCTCCGCATCCGGCCCATCAGTAGGCTCCGGGGGGCGCAAGGCGAAGGGCAGAAAGTAGTAGGCGGCGTAGGCAATTTGCACCAGCACGCAGGCGAGCAGCAGACACAGGGCCGGGGACAGATGGAAAGGCAAAACGTCAGGAGTGAATCAGAAAGCAAAAGTAGGCATTCGGGGTGGGGCGAGTACCTTTGCACCTGTATCAGGTGCCCGTAGTGATGGAACAGGTGCCAGTTTGTGCTTTCAACGAAACACGAGCTGCCCGTAAATCCGCAACCGGCGCCTGGCAATCGACTTCCCAGAATGACCTTCGACTTAATAGCCAACGACCCGCATTCCAAAGCCCGCGCCGGCGTAGTACACACCGACCACGGCGCTATTGAAACGCCTATTTTCATGCCTGTGGGCACGGCCGGCACCGTAAAAGCCGTGCAGCAGCGCGACCTGAAAGACGATATCAAGGCCCAGATTATTCTCGGCAATACCTACCACCTCTACCTACGCCCAGGCCTGGAAGTGCTCAGCAAAGCCGGCGGTCTGCACAAGTTCAATGGCTGGGACCGACCTATCCTCACCGACTCAGGCGGGTATCAGGTGTACTCCTTGTCGGGCACGCGCAAAATCAAGGAAGAGGGTGTGAAGTTCCGCTCCCATATTGATGGCTCGCAGCACTTGTTCTCGCCTGAGGGTGTGATGGACATTCAGCGCACCATCGGGGCCGACATTATCATGGCCTTTGATGAATGCACGCCTTGGCCCTGCGAGTACGACTACGCGGCCCGCTCCCTCGACATGACGCACCGCTGGCTCAAGCGCTGCATCCAGCGTTTCGACAGCACTGAAGGCCACTACGGCTACTCCCAAACGCTTTTCCCGATTGTGCAGGGTAGTACATTTAAGGATCTGCGCGTGAAGTCGGCGGAGTTTATTGCTGAGCAGGGCCGCGAGGGCAACGCCATCGGCGGCCTGAGCGTGGGCGAGCCGGCCGAGCTGATGTACGAAATGACCGAATTGGTCTGCGACATTCTGCCCAAAGACAAGCCGCGCTACCTCATGGGCGTGGGTACCCCGGCCAACATCCTGGAAAATATTGCGCTGGGCGTAGATATGTTCGACTGCGTGATGCCGACCCGCAATGCCCGCAACGGCATGCTGTTCACCACGCAGGGCATTATGAACATTGCCAACAAGAAGTGGGCCGACGACTTCACGCCGATTGACGAAGAACTGGGCGGATACGTTAGCACGTTCTACTCGCGCAGCTACGTGCGCCACTTGTTCCACAGCAAGGAAATGCTAGGGCCCCAAATTGCCTCCATCCATAACCTTACCTTCTATCTGTGGCTCGTGAAGCAGGCCCGCGAGCAAATCCTGGCCGGCACCTTCCGCGAGTGGAAAGATAAGATGGTGAAGCAGGTAATGACCCGACTGTAGTCATTGAGAAACATGTCGCCCGCCGTAAATCGTCTGCTTCGTATCCTTCTGTGGATTCTGCTGATTGTACTGCCAATCAGTTATTTCCTCCTGACCATAGCAGCCGACCTCAATATGGTATTTGGCTGGTTTTACCTGTCGGATTCTGACACTGATTCTGTTGGCCTAACACTTCAAACAAACTACCCGCCAGCCGCTCGAATACCAGAGCATCAACTAGATATTCTTCAGCTAGTACTTCGACTTGCTCCACTTTGGATTGGGTTTGGCGTAGCAATTCTGGTATTGTTAGCAGGAAGTTTATTGGCTCGCAGTTTAGGAAAGCGGCCGCTACTTAAACCTGTAATGTCGAATAAGCAATTAGCTGGACAGTTGCTTAGCATACTGCTGATTACTTATTTGATGGGGAGCATCATTCACATTGTATGTTACCCTCTACTACAGGAGCTCAACTACTCAGGCTTGTCAATTCCTTCTGAGCCTGAATATTGGTGGCCTTACTATGGTTGGCCAGTGCCATATTCTCCTATAGAGGGCTGGACGATTTATCCACCTTTGACCTTGAGCGGTATGCCTATGTTCCCAGCGTCGCAAGCGGCTTGTATAAAGCTGGGTACTTTACTGGCTGTATTAGAGGTTAGGTATATGTGGCTCCGGCGACAGCGCACGTTACGTTCGCAGTACTCGTTACAACAGCCGTAAACTGCTTTCATGAAGCTCCTCGATAAATACATTCTTAAGAAGTTTCTCACTGCGTTTTTCTTCGCGGTGGTGCTGCTGGTATCGGTTATCTGCGTTATTGATTTCACGGAGAAGAATGACGACTTCCTGCAGCATAAGCTCGGGGGCTGGCAGATTATGACGGAGTACTACCTCAATCTGTTTCCGTACTTCGCCAACCTCCTCTCCCCCATCACGGTATTTATAGCGGTGGTGTTCGTGACGGCCCAGTTGGCCTCGCGCACGGAGGTAGTAGCCATGCTGGCGTCGGGCATCAGCTTCAAGCGGTTTCTGTTGCCCTACGTGATGGGCAGCGTGATTCTGGGCATTCTGACGATGGCCATGACGGGCTGGCTGATTCCGATTGCCAACAAAACCCGCGTGCAGTTCGAAAAGGCCTACATCAAGAACCCGTACCGCTATGATGCGCGCAACGTGCACATCAAAATCGGGCCGAAGAGCTATGCGTTCATGGAGAGCTACGACAACGTGAACAACGTGGGCTACAAGTTTGCGCTCGAAACCATTGAGGGCACGCTGCTCAAGCGCCGCATGACGGCCGAGGCCATTACCTGGGACTCGACCAAACGAGCATGGCACCTCACGCCCCAATTGGTACGCACCTTCAACGGCGAAAAGGAAACCCTGAAAAGCCTGCCCGCCCGCGACACGACGCTGAACCTGTACCCTAAGGACTTCGCCAGCACCTACCGCCTAGCAGAAACCCTAACGCTACCCGAGCTTAACGACTATATCGACCAGAAGATAGCCCGCGGCTCCGACGACACGCAGCTATACCTGAGCGAGAAATACGAGCGCTACGCCTACCCCTACGCCATGTTTATCCTGACGGTGATTGGGGTGATTATGAGTGCGCGCAAAAGCCGGGCCGGCGTAGGCGGCCAAATTGCCTTAGGCTTCGTGCTGGCCTTTGTGTTCATCATCTTCGTGATTCTGAGCCGCAACCTTGCCGCTGTGGGCTCCTTGCCGCCGCTTTTGGCCGCCTGGGTACCTAGTATTGTGTTTACCGGCATCGGCCTGATTTTGTACCGGGTAGTTCCGCAATAACGAGGGTCTAGTACGGCCTTCTTCTTACGGCCAGCGCCGTTTCTCACCAGTTCCCCTCATGCTCAAAGACTACCTTCGCCTGCATTTTATTGTGTTGCTGTGGGGCTTTACGGCCATATTAGGCAAGCTTATTTCGGTGCCACCTGTAGAGCTGGTTTTCTGGCGGACATTGTTAGCTGCCACCGGCCTTGCGGTGTTATTGCTAGCCCGCAAGCAGGCTTGGAAAGTGCCGGTTGCTGATGTTGCCCGGTTACTCGGTGTAGGGGTGCTAGTAGCCGCCCACTGGATTACGTTCTTTCTGGCAGCCCGCCTTTCTTCCGTAAGCGTATGCTTGGCCGGAATGGCCACGCTGGCGCTCTGGACCTCGTTGCTGGAGCCGCTGGTGCTGTGGCGGCGGGTGCGGTTTTATGAGGTAGGGCTGGGGCTCCTGACGATGGTAGGCCTGTACTTGGTATCCCGGGCCGAGCTGGACCAAATGGCGGGCCTGTTGGTTGCCATTTTATCAGCGGGCCTGTCGGCGCTGTTCAGTGTGCTGAACGTAACGCTGGTAAAGCGCCACCCTCCGCTGCGCCTCACGTTTTATGAAATGACGGGCGCCTGCCTGAGCATTGCGCTCTTCATGCCCCTGTATAGCCGCTATTTCACTGAAGGCCAAGGGTTGCAGCTGGCCCTTTCCGGCTTCGATTGGCTGTGGCTCTTGGTGCTGGCGGGCGTGTGTACCGTGTATGCCTTTTCTACCTCCGTGGAGCTGATGAAGCGGATTTCAGCCTTCGTCGTGAACCTGACCATCAACCTGGAGCCCGTATATGGCATTCTGCTGGCGGTTTTGATGTACACGCTGCGGATTCCGGGCTTCGGGCAAGAGAAGTTGTCTACGGAATTTTACCTGGGCACCCTCGTGATTCTGCTGAGTGTACTGATTCATCCGGTGCTGGACCAGTGGAACCAGCGTCGCGTGCGGCGCAAAGAAGCCGCCGATGTGCTGATGGGCTAAGCACAACGGTTGGTGCGGCTTTACGACCTAGCACTTTACCAACCACCGTGTTACAACTGACCGTCCCAAACTTGGTATTCAGCCGGAAAATCCAGTTTTGGCGGCATTTCTAGTCCAGGGAATATACCATACACCGCCGAACCCGAGCCCGAAAGACTAGCGTACACGGCGCCCGCGTCGTAAAGCGCCTGCTTGATGTTGCCGAGCACAGGGTAATGCGGAGTTAGGGCCTCTTCAAAATCATTACTGATGGTGTCGCGCCAGGTTTCTACGGAGTGAGTAAGAGCTGTGCGCAGGTCATGACGCGGCGTCCGGGGAGTGATGCGCGCGTATGCCTCGGCCGTACTGATGTGCAGATTCGGATACACAACCTTGCAGGCCATACCATTCAGGCTGAGGCTAATATCCTCAAACACGTCACCTTTCTCATAGGCAAATACGGGCTTGTTTTGGATGAAGAACGCGCAATCAGACCCTAACCGGCGCGCGTAGCTCTCCAGTACATCAGCCGAAAGCCCGAGGGCAAATAGGCTGTTGAGGGCCCGCAGCGCGAAAGCCGCGTCGCCGGAGCCGCCGCCTAGGCCAGCACCAATGGGCACTACCTTATGCAGGTGCATTTGCACAGGCGGCAATTCAAAATCAGCTTTCAGCAACTCGTAAGCTCGCAGGCAAAGATTGGTGTCTACGGCTCCGGGAATCGGGATTCCAGTCAGGGCTAGCGAGGTTTCGGCCGCGGGCAGCACTTCCAGCGCATCAGTCCAAGGCAATGGCACAAACACCGATTCAAGGTTGCGAAAACCGTCGGGCCGTTGGCTAGTGATATACAGACCGAGGTTGAGCTTGGCGTTAGGGAAAACGAGCATAGAAGGCGCAGATTGTAGCGCAAGCTAAAACGAAGCCTGCCGAAGTCAAGCCCGCCGCATATTTCCGGCTATTTTTGAGGCTATGTCTGGTGCTGCAACTTCATGGTACACCCGCTTTGGCAAGCGCCTGTTTGATGTGGTGCTGGCCGCGCCGCTGTTGCTGGTAGCGGTGCCCGTGTTGCTACCGCTGGCCGTGGCGCTGGCTGTGCAGAACAAGGGCGCCTGGCTTTTCCGGCAGCGCCGCCCGGGGTTGCAGGGGCGTCTGTTCACCTTATACAAGCTCCAAACCATGACCTCAGCGCGCGATGTCCGTGGCAACTTGCTGCCCGATGAAGCACGGCTCCCGCGCCTAGGTCGCTGGGTGCGCGCAACCTCCCTCGATGAGCTACCCCAGCTCTGGAACGTGCTGCGCGGCGACATAAGCCTAGTGGGCCCTCGGCCGCTGTTAGAGCAATACCTACCGCTATATTCTCCGGAGCAAGCTCGCCGCCACGCCGTTCGGCCCGGCATTACGGGCTGGGCGCAAGTAAATGGCCGCAACGCCATCAGTTGGGAAGAGAAATTCGCGTATGATGTGTGGTACGTAGACCATCTTTCGTTTGCCCTTGACCTGCGCATTCTGGTCCGCACCGTGGGCCGAGTGCTAGGGGCTCACGGTATTTCGGCGCCCGGCCAAGCCACGGCTACTGCGTTTACGGGCACTCCCCCCGCTTCTGATTCGTCTCCTTCCGCATGAATACTACTCCTACCCCACCCCAAGGTACTAGCCCTGTTTCATTGCCCAAGCTGGCCATTGTGGGAGCCGGTGGGCTGGGCCGTGAGGTGCTGGTACTAGCCCGTCAGATCAACGCAACCCATCCGACCTGGGATGTGGTGGGGTTTTATGATGACCGCGCCCCTAGTACTTCCACCATCCATGGTCTGCCCTACCTCGGTACTACCGCTGACTTAGTTGCTTCCAAGAGCCCGCTACATGTAGTGGTAGCCGTGGGCAGCAGCCACAGCCGGGCAGCCGTGGTAGCACGACTAACCTCCGAGCAGCTTACGTTTGCGACCTTAATACACCCTAGTGTAGCCTGGCAGCCCTACCAACAAGTGACAATAGGAGCCGGTAACATCATCAGCCAGGGCTGCATCCTGACCTGCGACATCAGCCTAGGCCAGCATGTGCTCCTGAACCTGGGCTGTACCATTGGCCATGATGCTGTGCTGGAAGACTTCTGCTCCCTAATGCCCCACGCTAATGTAGGCGGCGAGGCTTACCTGGAAACGGGCGTGTATTTGGGCACTAATGCCACTGTCATCAATCAGGTGCGAGTGGGCACCCGCTCTATTGTGGGAGCCGGCGCGGTGGCCGTGCGCGATGTGCCCGCAAACTGCACGGCCGTGGGAGTGCCCGCGCAAGTAATTAAACAGCATGCTTAGCCCTTGCAAAGCGGTATCCGACTTTTAGCCGTTCTTTTGCCCTAGTGAGCCCCAAGAATTTCTTGTAGGCTCCTGTTTTAGCCCTTTTATATGCGTAGTCAGGATTACGACCGATTATATCTTTCCCCACCCCACCTCGGCCGTCACGAGCTCAACTACCTGCACAAAGCCATTGAGGACAACTGGGTAGCGCCGGCCGGCCCGAATCTGGACGGATTTGAGCGCGACATCTGCGAGTTCACGGGCGCGGGCCACTGCGTAGCCCTTACTTCAGGTACGGCTGCCATTCATCTAGGCCTGCGGCTGCTAGGCGTTGGTCCCGGCGACGAGGTGCTATGCCCTTCGTTCACGTTTGTAGCTACTGCCAACCCGATCCTCTACCTGGGTGCTACCCCTATTTTTATCGATAGCGAGGCCGAAACCTGGAATCTGTGCCCGGTACGACTACGTGAAGCCCTAGAAAACATGCGCCAGCAAGGCCGCCGACCAAAGGCCTTAATTCTGGTACACCTTTACGGCATGCCGGCCAGGCTTCGCGAAATTCTGGACCTAGCAGCGGAATTTGATGTGCCAGTGCTGGAAGATGCTGCTGAAGCCTTGGGTTCCCGCTACCACGGTCAGCCCCTGGGTACTTTCGGTGCGGTAGGCGTTTTCTCGTTTAACGGCAACAAGATTTTGACTACTAGCGGTGGTGGCGTGTTGGTTACCAACAACCCTGAGTGGGCGCAGAAAGCCAAGTTCTGGGCAACACAGGCCAAAGATGTAGCTCCGTATTATCAGCATTCGGAGGTAGGTTATAACTACCGCCTGAGCAACTTGCTGGCCGGCATTGGCCGGGGCCAGATGGGCCTGCTGGAAGACCGCGTGAAAAAGCGCCGCGAAATTTATGCGTGGTACCAGAAGAATGTAGCTAACGTGCCAGGCCTAAGCTTCGGCCCCACGGAGCCAATCGGCGGCCGTTCCAACCGCTGGCTTACTACCATCCTGCTTGACCCCAATGAGACGCCCATTACGCCTGAACAAGTGCGTCTGCACCTCGAAACGCATAACGTAGAAAGTCGCCCCCTCTGGAAGCCACTGCACTTGCAGCCACTTTTCCAAGGTACGCCCATGGTAGGCGGCAGCGTGTGCGAAGGCTTGTTTACCAGAGGCCTGTGTCTACCATCCGGTTCGGCCATGACCGATGCCGATTTACACCGAGTAGCTTCCGCTTTGAAGGCTATTCTGGCCTAGTGAAAAGGCCCCTTCAGCTGTATAATGGTATATAAAGTTCATTTCACAGTATACAACGCACAAAACATCCATTTGCTAGTATAAACGCTACAGACTGATAAACAGCAACATGGCAGTTCACCACGCAAATATTTGCTTGATGAACTGCCATGTTGCTATTGAATCCTCGGGATGGAGAAGCACAAATCCTCTACCGCAGCGCCTGTTCCAAATCGGCCAGCAATTCTTCCACTGGCTCAATGCCAACGGAAATACGCACCAGCCCGGTACTGATACCCACCTCCAGTTGCTGCTCCGGAGTAAGGTAGCGGTGCGAGGTACCCAGCGGATAAGACAAGGACGAGTCGACGCCGGCAAGGGAAGGCGCGAACGGAAAACGCGTGCTTCGTTGCATGAAGCGGTTTACTACCTCTTCCTTATCGGCCAGCAGAATAGAGAGCATGCCGCCGAAAAGTCCGCCACCTTGCTCCTGTGCTAACGGGTGCTGCGGATGGTCTGGTAGGCCCGGATAATATACCGCGCGCACGCCGGGCTGTTGCTGAAGAAACTCAGCTATGGCCAGAGCATTGTGACTGTGCTCCCGAACTCGCAGGCGCATAGTTTTGAGCCCTCGCACCGCCAGCCAGCTTTCCATGGGACTTAGTGTCAGGCCATACAGGGTGCTGATCTGCTTTAATCGAGCCGCTAGCTCCGGATCGGCGGCTACCACTACCCCCGCCGTCACGTCAGAGTGGCCGGCAATGTATTTGGTTACGCTGTGCATGACCAGATCAGCACCCAATTCCAGCGGGCGCGTCAGGACGGGCGTAGCAAACGTATTGTCCACTATCAGCTTCAGGCCATGCTGGTGGCATTCGGTGGACAGGCGGCGCAGATCGGCTACGCGCAGCAACGGGTTGCTGAACGTCTCGGCTAGCATGGCGCGCGTAGTTGGCTGCACAAACTGATCTAGGTCGTAGAGCTGCTCAAACGGCACATACGTCACGCTAATGCCCATGCGGCTCAGCTCCTGATTCAGCAACGACGATGAGCCCCCGTAAATATCCGCCGCGCATAGCACATGGTCGCCGGCTTGGCAACACGTAATCAGAGCCGCAAAAATGGCGGCCATTCCGGACCCCGTAGCTATGGCTCCAGCGCCTCCCTCCCAGGTGTTTACTGCTGCCGCTAACTCATCGGAATTGGGATTTCCATTGCGCGAGTACAGGTAGCGGCTGCCCGGCTCCTCAAAGTATTGGGCTAGCTCCGTCAGGTCTTCAAACTTGAAAACCGACGTTTGGTAAATGGGAGTGATTTTGGGGTGGATTTCCATGTGCGGTAGTAGAGGCTGGGTGGGCCGCAGGTGTAAAGAAGGAGTTCAGGCTGGAAATAGTGAAAAGCAAAAAAGCCTTTCCAGCAAAGGAAAGGCTTTTTCTAAAAGACTAGGCTAGCGTTACGCCGAAGCGCCTTCTGCCAGCACAATCACGTTGTTGCGCAACACTTCTACTACCCCGCCTTCAATGCGGAAAGAAGAAGCGCCACCGTTCAGCACAATTTCACCGGGCCGTAGCGCCGAAATGAGGGGTGCGTGGTTGTTCAGAACTTCAAAGAGGCCATCAGCACCCGGAAACCGGGCCGACGTAACCTCACCTTCAAACACCTTCCGGTCCGGCGTGATGATTTCCAGATGCATAGTTTTTTCAGTTGCCAGGTATCAGTTGCCCGTTGCAGCTAGCGGCTCTGTAAAGAACCTATACCTGACAACGGGCAACTGGTAACCGATAATTACTTGGCTTCCGCCATCAGCTTCTCGCCTTTCACCACGGCATCCTCAATGGTACCTACTAGGTTGAAAGCTGCTTCGGGCAGGTGGTCGTACTTGCCGTCGATGATTTCGTTGAAGCCTTTGATGGTGTCTTTGATATCAACCAGAACGCCTTTCAGGCCGGTGAACTGCTCTGCTACGTGGAAAGGCTGCGACAGGAAACGCTGTACCCGACGGGCGCGCGTTACGGTCAGCTTGTCTTCCTCGGAGAGTTCGTCCATACCCAAGATGGCGATGATGTCCTGCAGTTCTTTGTAGCGCTGCAGAATTTCTTTCACGCGCTGGGCCGTACCGTAGTGCTCCTCGCCAATGATGGAGGGGTCCAGGATGCGCGACGTGGAGTCCAGCGGGTCTACTGCGGGATAAATGCCAAGCTCGGCAATCTTACGCGACAGTACGGTGGTAGCATCCAAGTGAGCAAACGTGGTAGCCGGAGCCGGGTCAGTCAAGTCATCGGCAGGTACATATACCGCCTGTACCGACGTGATAGAACCACGCTTAGTAGAGGTAATACGCTCCTGCATAGCACCCATTTCAGTAGCCAGCGTGGGCTGGTAACCTACGGCCGAAGGCATCCGGCCCAACAGAGCCGATACTTCCGAACCAGCCTGGGTAAAGCGGAAAATGTTGTCGATGAAGAACAGGATGTCGCGGCCAGCACCGGTGCCATCACCATCGCGGAAGCTTTCGGCTACCGTGAGGCCCGACAGAGCTACGCGGGCACGGGCTCCGGGAGGCTCGTTCATCTGACCGAACACGAGGGTTGCTTTCGAATCTTTCAGAGCTTCGGAATCTACTTTCGTGAGGTCCCAGCCACCTTCTTCCATCGAGTGCTTGAAGCCGTCGCCGTACTTAATTACGTCTGACTCCAGGAATTCGCGCAGCAAGTCATTGCCTTCGCGGGTACGCTCACCCACACCAGCAAACACCGACAGACCACCGTAGGCCTTGGCGATGTTGTTTACCAGCTCCATGATAAGTACGGTTTTGCCTACACCGGCACCACCGAACAGACCAATTTTACCACCCTTTACGTAGGGCTCGAGCAGGTCAATTACTTTGATACCCGTAAACAACACTTCCGAAGAGGTAGCGAGGTCTTCGAAGGCCGGCGCATTGCGGTGAATCGACAGACCACCGTCGCTCAAGGGCTGAGCAATACCATCAATGGCATGGCCAATCACGTTGAACAAGCGGCCGCGCACACCTTCGCCGGTGGGCATGGTAATGGGGGAGCCCAGGTCACGAACAGCAGCACCGCGGGTTAGGCCCTCAGTCGAGTCCATGGCGATGGTACGTACCCGGTCTTCGCCCAGGTGTTGTTGGCACTCCAGGATAACTACCTGTCCGTTGTCTTTGATGACTTCGAGCGCGTCGAGAATGTTGGGAAGCTTAGAACCTTCACCCGCGAAGCTCACGTCCACCACGGGACCGATAACCTGGGTGATTTTGCCGGTATTCGCCATTGCGTTTTATATAAGGGGATGGGTGCAACGTTTCAGGTCGCAAAAGTACGGCTTAATCCCGGCATTGCCAAGGGAGCTGTTGTCCCCGCTCCCTCAACTTTTTTTTCAACCTCTGAATGGCTGAAAATCAACTAAAAAAGGTTGGTTTGAGGCCTACACAGGCCTAGTAGCGCAAAAAAAAGTTTGCGGGAAATTTGCCTTCAATAAAAGCTGCTGTACATTTGCACAACCAAACGGCACACCTACACCGGTTACCGCTTTGGAAATTGTCCGATGGTGTAACTGGCAACACGCTTGATTTTGATTCAAGAAAGTCCAGGTTCGAGCCCTGGTCGGACAACCGACAACACAACGCGAAAGGCGCTGATTCTTCCTGCATCGGAAGAGTCGGCGCCTTTCGCTTTTTTATTTTCCTTCTCATCCACCACCCCATGTCACAGCAGGTAAAAATCTTCGCGGGCAATGCCTCCCGCGAACTGGGCCAGCAAATTGCTGCCGCCTACGGCATCCCGCTCGGCGACCTTAGCCTCCAGCGCTTCGCCGATACGGAACTAGGGCCCAGCTTTAATGAAAGCATCCGGGGCTGCGCGGTGTTCCTGATTCAGAGCACCAACCCGCCCGCCGAAAACCTGATGGAGCTGGCACTGATGGTGGATGCCGCCAAGCGCGCCTCGGCGGCCTCTGTGACGGTGGTAATGCCCTACTATGGCTATGCCCGCCAAGACCGTAAGGACAAACCACGCGTAAGCATTGGCGCCAAAGTGGTGGCCAACATTGTGCAAAGCGTAGGTGCCGACCGCCTGATGACCTGCGACCTACACGCCGGCCAGATCCAAGGCTTCTTCGATATCCCCGTTGACCACCTGGATGGCGCTACGGTATCGGTACCTTATATCAAGTCGCTGGGGCTAGATAACCTGATTTTCGCTTCGCCCGACGTGGGAGGGGTAGTGCGCACGCGGGCTTTCGCCAAGAAATTCGGGGCTGAAATTGTGGTCTGCGATAAAATGCGTCTCCGGGCCAATGAAATTGCCTCGATGCAGGTAATCGGCGATGTGACGGGCATGAACGTGGTGCTGGTAGACGACATCGTGGATACGGCCGGTACTATTTGCAAAGCCGCCGAGCTGCTCATGGAGCGCGGTGCCAAATCCGTGCGGGCCGTTATTACCCACGGCGTACTCAGCGGCCCCGCCCACGAGCGCATTCGCAACTCGGTGTTGGAAGAACTGGTTATCACCGACACGATTCCGCTGAAGGAGGAAAACCCCAAGATCAGGGTCATTTCACTGGCCGAGCTGTTCGCGCAAGCCATCCGCAACGTGGTAACCCACGAGTCCATCAGTTCGCTGTTTATATAGACAACCAGTAATAGCCAAATACAGGCCGTCATGCTTTGGCTCTGCTTAGCATGACAGCCTTTATCTACGCAAGTACGTCAGTGAGGTGCGTGGGCTCTTGGTAGGAGGCTCCCTAGGCTTAGCATGACTAGCTAGGTTTATGTATAGCTTTCTATTCCCAAACAATCCGCCTATCTTTGCGGCCCGTTTACCTGCTGTGGGTAAACGATTTTCTCTTCAAAAGAACACGTTTATGAAAAGCCTCGAGATTGTAGGGTTTAAAAGAGCGAATCTCGGTAAGAAGGATGCCAAAGCACTCCGCCTCGATTCGTACGTACCATGCGTACTGTACGGCGGTACTGACCAGGTTCACTTCTCCGTTCCGGCCATTTTGTTCCGCGAGTTGCTGTACACCCCCGAGGTGCACATCGTTGACCTGAACATCGAAGGCGACATCCGTCGTGCTATCGTGCAGGACGCGCAGTTTCACCCCGTAAACGAAATGCTGCTGCACGTCGATTTCCTGGAGCTGGAAGAAGGCAAAGAAGTGAAAATGGACATTCCAGTGAAGTACATCGGTGTATCGCCGGGCGTACTGGCTGGTGGTAAGCTGGTAAGCAAACTGCGTAAGATCAAGGTGAAGGCTTCGCCCGAAAACCTGCCCGACTACGTGGAAGTTGATATTTCAGACTTGGCTCTGGGCAAATCCATCAAGGTGAACAAGGTGGAGCCAAAAGGCTACACCATCCTCACCAACATGATGGCTCCTATTGCTACCGTAACCATCCCGCGCGCACTGAAAGGCACGCTGCAGGCTGAGAAATAAGTCACGGATTACGGCGGACTGTTCGGAGTACACGAATTTCGTACCCGAGTCAATCTGTCCACTAAAAGAGCCGTTCTGCTTGCAGGGCGGCTCTTTTGTTGTGTTAGCGGCTAGCTGCTTTAGAAGCAAGAGTAGCGCAGTTCACTAGCTGCCATTATCCGCGCAACCCACAAATTTGTTCTAACCTGCTGTTTTATGAAGTTCCTTGTTCTGTGCCTGGGCAACATTGGGCCGGAGTACGCCGATACGCGGCACAACGTAGGATTTATGGTAGGCGACTACCTAGCAAAAAAGCACGAAGCCCGCTTTGAGCTGGGTCGTCATGCCTTCACCACCGAAATCAAGCACAAGGGCCACACGTTTGTACTGGCAAAGCCTACTACCTACATGAACCTGAGCGGCAAGGCCGCCGCTCATTGGCTAAGCGCGCTCAAAATCCCGAAGGAGCAGATGGTAGTGGTAACCGACGACCTGGCTCTGCCTTATGGCAAGCTGCGCCTGAAAGGCAAGGGCTCGGCGGGCGGGCAGAACGGTCTGAAGCACATTCAGGAAACCCTTGGCACCGATGAGTACGCCCGCTTGCGCTTCGGCATCGACTCCAGCTTCAGCAAAGGCCGGCAAGTCGACTACGTGCTCAGTCCCTTCTCTGCCGACGAAAAAATCGACCTGGAAGCACGCCTGGAAAAAGCAGCCGAAGCAGTATTGCTGTTTGGCACTGTGGGCCTGGAGCGCGCTATGAATGTGGTGAACGTGAAGTAAGGCTAAACTTTCCCTCTATTTACTAGGCCTCTTACAAACACAAACCCCTCTCCTCTTGCACTGAGCAGAAGAGAGGGGTTAGTGTTTGTAAGAGGCCTAGTCTCTGGTACGAAACTGCGTATTACGCGCAATTATGCTACACCGGAGCCGGGGCGCACGTGGCTGCTCGGCTGCATCAGCGACAAAGTGCCGTCGGCGTTTTCGGCCATCAGCAGCATGCCCTGGCTCTGGATGCCTTTGATTTCACGAGGAGCCAGATTGAGCAATACCTGCACCTGCTGGCCTACTAGCGCTTCGGGCAGGAAGTGCTCGGCAATGCCCGATACAATGGTGCGGGGCTCATCGAAGCCCAGGTCAACGCTTAGTTTGAGCAGTTTTTTGGTTTTGGCTACTTTTTCAGCGGCTACAATGGTGCCAATGCGCAGGTCCATCGTCTGGAACTGTTCGAAGCTAATGTCTTCCTTGGCTGGGGCTGATACTGCCGCAGCTAGTTCGTTGGCTTTCTTGGTATCGAGCAGCTTTTGCACCTGTGCTTCCACGGTGGCGTCTTCAATTTTGGTGAAGAGCAACGCCGCTTCGGCCAACTGATGACCAGCGGCCAGCAAATCGGGGCGGCCGGCTTGTTGCCACGTGCCTTTTTGGGTGTTGAGCATGTTGCCGAGCCTAGTAGCCGCGGTAGGCAGGAAGGGCTCCAGCAGCGTTACGAGGCTAGCCGCCAACTGCAGCGCCACGTGCAACACCGTGCCGGTGCGTGCTTCATCAGTTTTGATGAGCTTCCAGGGCTCCGTATCGGCCAGGTACTTGTTGCCCAGGCGCGTCAGGTTCATCAGCTCGTTCAGGGCGTCGCGGAAGCGGTAGTTGTCAATCAGCTCGCCCACGCGCTGCGGAAACTCACTGAGCTGACGCAACACGTCCTCGTCCTCGGTGGTAAAGCCCACAGCTGCGGGTACCTTGCCCCCAAAGAACTTGTGCGTGAGCACCGTAGCACGGTTCACGAAGTTGCCGAGGTTGGCTACCAGTTCATTGTTGTTGCGGGCCTGAAAATCCTTCCAGGTGAAGTCGTTGTCTTTGTTTTCGGGGGCGTTGGCGCAGAGCACGTAGCGCAATACATCGGCCTGGCCGGGGAAATCCTGCAGGTACTCGTGCAGCCACACGGCCCAGTTGCGCGAGGTGCTGATTTTGTCGCCTTCCAGGTTCAGGAACTCATTGGCAGGCACATTATCGGGCAAGATGTAGTCGCCGTGGGCCTTGAGCATCGCCGGGAAGATGATGCAGTGGAACACGATGTTATCCTTGCCAATGAAGTGGACCAGCTTGGTGCCGCTGTCTTTCCAGTAGGTTTCCCAGGTATCGGGCAGCAGGTCTTTCGTGGCCGAGATGTAGCCGATGGGGGCGTCAAACCACACGTACAGCACTTTGCCTTCAGCTCCGGGCACCGGCACGGGCACGCCCCAGTCCAGGTCGCGGGTGACGGCGCGGGGGTGCAGGCCCTGGTCGATCCAGGATTTGCACTGGCCGTACACGTTGGTTTTCCAGTCCTGCTTGTGGCCTTCCACAATCCACTCGCGCAGCCAGGGCTCGTACTGATCCAGAGGCAGGTACCAATGCTTGGTTTCGCGCAACACAGGTTGGTTGCCCGAGAGCATCGACCTAGGGTTGATAAGTTCGGTTGGGCTCAAGGAGGTGCCGCACTTCTCGCACTGGTCGCCGTAGGCGTTGTCGTTGCCGCAGTTGGGGCAGGTTCCTACAATGTAGCGGTCGGCCAGAAACTGGTCGGCCTTCTCATCATAGTACTGCTGCGAGGTCTGCTCAATGAACTTGCCTTCTTCGTAAAGCTTCTTGAAAAAGCCGCTGGCTACCTCAGCGTGGGTTTTAGACGAGGTACGGGAATAGATATCGAAGGAGATGCCAAAGTCGCGGAACGAGTCGCGGATGATGGCGTGGTACTTATCTACTACCTGCTGGGGCGTTACGCCTTCTTTCTGGGCCCGAATAGTAATCGGAACGCCGTGTTCATCGGAGCCACAAATGAACTTGACGTCGCGCTGCTGAGCGCGCAGGTAGCGGGCGTAAATATCGGCCGGAATGTACACGCCGGCCAAGTGGCCAATGTGTACGGGGCCATTGGCATAGGGCAGCGCCGCCGTAACGGTGTAGCGTTGGGGAGTAGCAGACATAGGTCTAAATCGGAGAAACAGATAAACTATCCGGCGGAGCGAATAAGTTGAAATACAAAGGAACGAGTAAAAAGGGAAGATGCCGCCGCTGGCTCCTTCCGCCGATAGGGAACCCTACGCAGTCAGTATAACTCAGGAACCGGGAGGCAAGCACCTGCTCCTTCCCTGCTTATTGCCTCGTAAAGTTGTAGCTTGGAACCACTCCACATACAACTTCTTCTATATTTAAGCTACTTACTGTAGCGTTTCCTCGTATTTACATCAATACGCACTCCCTAATACCAACGATATGAAAAACTCCGCGCAAGAAAAGCCAGTGAAAAAGGCGAAGAAGGACAAAGACCCCGCTGAAAAAGCCCAACGCAAGGCAGCTAAAGCTGCTAAGTCGGCTACCGTCGTTGTGGCAGATACCCGCGCCACTAAAAAATCGAGCCAGAAGAAGGCGCTTAAAACTGCCGCCAAGCAACTGCAAAAGCAGCTGGACAGCCGCATCAACGAGGTAGTAAAGCGCATTCGGCAGGAAACCAAAGCCAAGCTGAAGGAAGTGGTGAAAGACGCCACCCAGCGGCTGGACGTGGATATGGAACAGCTGTTTGAGCAGGCCCTGCATACCATTGTGCGGCACCAGGAAAACGGCACTCCCGGCGCCTCCGACAGCATTGATGGATTTTCTGAGCAGTCTGCCTCTACCGGCGCCCCAGCTGCTAGCCCCTCTCGTGCCCGCAACCGCTCGGGCGCAGCTGCCAAAGCCTCCGCTCCGGCCAGTCGCGCCGCAGCCCGCCCGGCCGCGCCTAAAGCCGCACCGTCCGCTAGCACCTCAGCACGCCCCAGCCGTTCCCGCTCAGCGGCCCCAAAGCCAGCTCCCTCACCCAACGGCACCGAAGCCGCTGCTAATGAAGCCGGCCAGTAAACACTAGAATGCTTTTCTCAATAAAGTCAAGGGCCCACTGCTAGCTAGCAGTGGGCCCTTGACTTTATCATTTGCGGGAGACTAGCCGCTTTATTGAGGCGGCAGGCGCAGCGTATCGGCCGGGGCGCCGTTAAGGCGCTGGAGGCGCGTTTCAGGCGTGGTGGTGTTGTTGTCGTTGGTATTAAGGCTCTCGGGGCGCTTGCGGGAGTTGATGCCACTAGCCTGCTCGCCCACGGCAACCCGGCCGGGCGTGGCATCGGGAACGGCTCCGCGGTAGCCGGCATTGCTGTTGTAGGCAGCCTGGCGGTCGGCATCGGTGAGCACCCGGGTTGGTGGGCGCTGCACCGCGTTTTCTTCAGAGGTGGTTTCCTGCGAGGTAGTACAAGCCCCCAGCAGAGCTAGGGCGGGTAAGCAGAAACGGATATAGCCAGAGACTTTCATAGGTGAACATACAGAATCACCGGCCTTACAACAGGCCAGCTTCTGTGCTAACGGACTGGCGGCAGCGAGGTTGGCACTAGCCCTGTGCTTTCAGCAAGTCGGCCTGAATTCCGTCCCAGAGCGCCACTCGAGCCTGCATGCAGTGCGCCGCCACTTCGCGGCTTTCCTGCCAGCGCTGGGCGTCGTGGCCACATAGCTCCCGTACCATTTGCTGGGCCAGCGGCGTGTGCACTTCCTCATCAAGCTGAATGTGCCGGTCGAGGTAGTACGTGAACGTATCAAGCTGACCGGGGAAGCGCTGGCGCAGGTCGTGCACCAGATGGCGGAACATGTCCGGAATTACATCTTCGCGGCCAAAGGTGAAGGCTGCTGCTACCGCATGCGCTTTGCCGGAATCAATAATGCGAAACGTATCCAGCACGAATGCCTGCACTGAAGCCGGCGCTTGGGCTTGTTGCAATGCCTCCACGACGGTAGCGCCCCCAGCTAGGGCGGCCAGCAGGCGCTCAATGGGCGCGGTATCGGCGCCGCACTCGCGCATCGAGCGCAGATACAACTCAAAGTGGCTGGCAGGGTTGCCTTCCGGATCTACGTCGGTTTCCTCCTCCAGCACAATATCATTGATGAGGCGTCGGGTGGCAGGGTTGCCGCGCGGCACCCATGGCACCGCTACGCAGGTAAGCTCCCGCTGCAGGGCCTTCAAAAGCGACATAAAATCCCACACGGCAAATACATGGTGCTGCATGAACACGCGCAAATCGTCCAGCGAGTGTAAGGCGTGGTACACGCTGTGCGCCACTAGCTGCTGGCGGGCGGGCGCCAATGACTCCTGCAGGTCGGCAATTGAATCAGAATACACTTGAGCTGACATAGAAAAAGAGAAGTGGGCCCAGTGCCCAGGAAAACTGAACAGTAATAAACGAAGCAGCCCCCTGACTTGGATTGCCAGGGGGCCGTGCGCAAAATTACAGTGCAGCTATTATTTCGCCTTCTCGAAGATCATTCCGTCAGAATCCATGCAGTAGCGCTGCCCGGTGGGTGCTGGGCCATCATTGAAAACGTGGCCCAAATGGCCGCCACACTTAGCGCACACCAGTTCGTCGCGGCTCATGCCCAAGGAGTTGTCGGCGGTTACTTTTAGGCTGCTGTCGGTAGCAGGCGCCCAGAAGCTGGGCCAGCCCGTTCCCGATTCAAATTTGGTTTCGGAAGAGAAGAGCAGGTTGTGGTCGGCGGCGCAGTAGTAATTTCCTTTCGCGTGGTTGTTGGCGTATTTGTTTACGAAAGGCCTCTCTGTACCCTGCTGGCGCAAAATAAAGTACTGCGCGGGCGTCAGTTGTGCCTTCCACTGCGCATCGGTTTTGCGGATGGGAAACTCATCTGGCTTGCCAGTTACCACTTTGGGTTTGGGGTAGGCGCTGGCCGCCGCCGCTTGGGCTTTCTCCGGAGCCCCGTTTTTTTTCTGGGAGCACGCCGAGTTAAGTGTCAGTACTGATAACACCAGAATCAGGAAGGAAGAACGCATACAGGCAAGAAGTTGGATCAGGGAGAAAAACGCGCCAACCACTGCAGTAGCGCGTGCTGGGCTAACATACGGAGGAGGTCTACGGTTCGGTCTTGCCTAGCGGAAAATCAGAAACTCATCTTTTCGGGAACGTCAGCAACCCAACGAGTTGTCTTGCATATCGTCGGTAGTTTCTTCCTCTCTCATTAACAATTAATTACCGACAAGTTTTTGCGCTAAACATTCCGTACCTTTGCGCCCGGAAAAACCTTTGTATGCAGAACATTCGGAATATCGCCATCATCGCCCACGTTGACCACGGCAAGACCACGCTCGTGGACAAGATCATTCACGCCTCCAAGCTGTTCGACGAACACCAGCAGTTCGACGACCTCATCTTGGATAACAATGACCTGGAGCGTGAGCGAGGCATTACTATCGTCTCTAAAAACGTATCAGTACGTTATAAGGACGTAAAAATCAATATCATTGACACCCCTGGTCACGCCGACTTCGGCGGCGAGGTGGAGCGTGTACTGAAGATGGCCGACGGCGTATTGCTGCTCGTCGATGCCTTCGAAGGTGCCATGCCCCAGACCCGCTTCGTACTGGGCAAAGCCATTGACCTGGGCCTGAAGCCCATCGTGGTGGTGAACAAGGTAGACAAAGAAAACTGCCGCCCCGACGAGGTGCACGAGCAGGTGTTCGACCTCATGTTCAACCTAGGTGCCACTGAAGATCAGCTGGACTTCGTGACGCTGTATGGCTCGTCGAAGCAGGGTTGGATGAGCACCGACTGGAAAGTTAAAACCGACAGCATCATTCCGCTGCTCGACGCCGTGGTAGCTTCTATTCCGGCGGCTCCTACCTTGGATGGTACGCCCCAGATGCAGGTTACTTCGCTCGACTACTCGTCGTTCGTTGGCCGTATCGCTATTGGTCGCGTACACCGCGGCACGCTGAAAGAAGGCGCTAACATGAGCCTAGTGAAGCGTGATGGCACCATCAAGAAAGTAAAAATCAAAGAACTGCAGGTGTTCGAAGGCTTGGGTCGTACCAAGGTTTCGGAAGTTAGCTCCGGCGAAATCTGCGCCGTAACCGGCATCGAAGGTTTCGAAATCGGTGATACGCTGGCTGATGCCGAGAACCCCGAAGGTCTGGCTATCATCAGCATCGACGAGCCGACGATGAACATGCTGTTCACCATCAACAACTCGCCGTTCTTCGGTAAGGAAGGTAAGTTCGTGACTTCGCGTCACTTGCGTGACCGTTTGTTCAAAGAGACTGAGAAAAACCTAGCCCTGCGCGTAAAGGAAACCGATAAGGAAGACACATTCCTGGTGTACGGCCGCGGTATTCTTCACTTGTCAGTTCTCATCGAGACCATGCGTCGCGAAGGGTTTGAGTTGCAAGTAGGCCAGCCGCAGGTGCTGTTCCGCGAAGACGAAAACGGCAACCGCTTGGAGCCTATTGAGCACCTAGTAGTTGACGTACCGGAAGAAACTGCCGGCAAGGTTATCGAGCTGGTAACGATGCGCAAAGGCGAATTGACCATCATGGAGCCGAAAGGCGACCTGCAGCACCTGGAGTTCAACATTCCGGCGCGTGGTCTGATTGGGTTGCGTAACAACGTGCTGACCGCCACTGCTGGTGAGGCCATCATGAACCACCGCTTTGCTTCGTACGAGCCGTACAAGGGCGTGATTCCAGGCCGTATTTCTGGTTCGCTGATTTCGATGGATACCGGTGCTGGCACTGCGTACACCATTGATAAGATGCAGGACCGCGGCGAGTTCTTCGTTGAGCCCGGTGAGGAAGTGTACGCTGGTCAGGTTATCGGTGAGCACACCCGCCCCAACGATTTGACCATTAACATCCAGAAAGGCAAGAAACTCACGAACATGCGTGCTTCGGGTACGGATGACAACGTGAAGATTGTGCCGAAGCGCCAGTTCTCGCTGGAAGAAGCCATGGAATACATCCAGAAGGATGAGTACCTGGAAGTGACGCCTAAATCAGTGCGGATGCGTAAGATCCTGCTCGACGAAAACGAGCGTCTGCGTTACGCCAAGAAAGTAGACTAGTTGCCAGCCAACTAAAAACAAAAAGGGGACAGCCAATGGCTGCCCCCTTTTTGTTTTACTGCCAAACCCAACACCCGCTACTCACTGTTTCTATGCCCAATGCAGTTTCTGCTCGCTTTCCCCGACTGCCCCTTATGCGCCAGCGCTGGAGCAACTTGCTGTTTGCACACTGGGCAGTGGCGCCCGAATTGCTGCGGCCGTATCTGCCGGAGCGGTTAGAGCTGGATTTGTATGAGGGCCAAGCGTGGCTGGGGGTGGTGCCGTTTACCATGAGCCACATTCGGCCTTTGGGGTTGCCGGCGGTGCCGGGCCTGAGCGCCCTGCATGAACTGAATGTACGCACCTATGCCCGCCTAGATGGGGTGCCGGGCGTGTGGTTTCTTTCCTTGGATGCTACACAGCCCCTAGGGGTGTGGGCAGCCCGAACCCTCTTCCACCTCCCCTACCTGCATACACGCATGTCGTTGGACCGCGCTGGTGATACGCTGCGGGCAACGGCTGAGCGCACCTACCGGGGCGCGGCGCCAGCCACCTTTGCCGCTACCTGGACCTTAGGCGCCCCCCTGCCACAGGCAAAGCGCGGCTCCTTGGCTTATTTTCTGACGGAGCGCTACCACTTGTACACCGCTGGCCCAGAGGTTCGCCCCGGCAGCCATGGCTCCAGCTTATGGCGTGGGCATCTGCTGCACGAGCCCTGGCCCCTGCGCGAAGCGACTGTAAGCGAATGGCACTCGACCCTAATCGAAAGCCACGGGTTGCCCACGCCCGTAGGCCCACCCCTGCTTCATGCCGCCGACTCGCTGGATGTGTGGGTGCGGGAACTGCGGCGTGTGTAGGGCCAGTAACCTTAGGATGCCGGTGTTTTCGAGAAAATATTGATAATGACTACACCCGCCAGAATCAGCAACATCCCGATAAGCGCGGGTGTGTCGGGGGTTTGTTTGTAGAGCACGATGCCGGCCAGGGTAATCAGGATAATACCAATACCCGACCATACGGCGTATGCAATGCCCATCGGAATGCTTTTCAGCGTCAGGCTCAGGAAATAGAATGACAGCCCATAGCCGACCACCACTACCACGCTGGGTAGCAGTTTGGTAAACTGCTCTGAGGCCCGCAACGCCGTGGTAGCGGCCGTTTCGGCCAGAATAGCCAGCAGTAGAAACATCCAGTATTTCATGAGCTTATGCAGTGTGCCGACGCACCTCAAAGCCGCGGTAGCCTTGTAGTTCGCCGGTGGTTACTTCCAGCCTCTCTACCCGCGCCGCGGGGGGACCTTGCCGGCACCAGGTTTCCAGCGCATTAAGGGCGGCGGCAGGTCCTTCGGCTTTCAAGGTTACAGTGCCATCCGGATTGTTTTGAACGTAGCCGGCCAGCCCGAGGCTGGAGGCTTGCTGCGACGCGCTCTGACGATAAAAAACGCCTTGCACCTGCCCGTAAACTCGAATGGTGCGGTGTTCAGTAGCTTGGTTCATTGCGGGAGCCTAGGGAAGAGTCTGGCCAAAATACACTAGTACATCGAAACGTGACGCCCGCCGCTGGGTTTACCGAAGAGCAAGGCCTAGTACCTAACGGCACTACCACACCTAACAGGCCAGCTTCCCAGGCAATTTACTAGGGTCGCGTATGGCGCAAACCGCCGCAATCAGCGGGGAAGAGCCGGCGGCAAAACTTCGTAGATGTAGAAGCGCTGAAACTGGTGGCTGAAACGGTACTGCCCAAACTGCTGCCCCGCCACGGCTGGCCGCGGCAGCTGCAGCACCTTCAACGACTCGTCGTCTAGCAGCAGCAGCTGTCGTTGGAACTCAGCGGCGCGGTTGAAAAACCACAGCGGCGATTGAGCACTGGTGCCGGCGAAGCCATTGGTAGCCAGCAGATGATAGCAGAACGTGCCCTGAATCTGGAAGCGGCCAATTTCATTGAACACAAAAGACAAAGGCGCCACCACCCGCTTGCCCTGATAGGGAGCCAGATGTTGCGCCAACAACCGGTTCTGCCGCACGGTATCCTGATGCAGATTAATCAGGTAGAAGATATTTCCACAGTTCAGCACCACGTACAACCCGTACAAACCGCCCATTACGGCACTCAGCGGCCGATTTCCTTCCACCACCGAGAGTCGGTCGAAGGCCAGTGTAATAAGCAGCACAAGGAACGGAATGTAGAGCACCGTGTAAAACGAGTTGCGATTCTGGCCAATGCAAGCCAGCGCCGCTATCAGCAGCACCGTGTAGCCCACCACTTCCGTTAGCCAGCCCGCCGGAAACGTGGCCCGCAGCCGGAAAAGCACGTAGCCCGCCAGCAGCGCAAAAACGGAAAGCGAGGCTTCTTTGGAGGAGTGAAACAAGCGCTTGTGCTCCTGTAGCAGGCGCTCTACGTAGCCCCACAGGGTAGTGCCTTCCTGCTTCATGGCGGGCTGTAGCTGTTGGCAGAAGGCCGCCCAAGAGTCGGTAACAACTACTTCCAGAAAGTACAGCCCCACACAAACGAGCACTGGCAGTCCAAACCCAACCAGCGCCGCTAGGTTGCGCCGCCACAGCAGCACTCCGCCGCCGGCCACCACAAAAATAAGCCCGTTGAGGTGGGTAAGGGCCGCTAACCCGGCTAGGGCGCCCGCACCAATGCAGTACAGCAACCGTCGTTCGGGCGGCCGCGCTTGCTCTAGGCACACCCACGAGGCAAACCCCAGGCTCATGAGCATCAGCTCGGGCCGAAACATAAAGCTGAACTCGACCACCAGCGCGTTAATCAGCAGCAGTGAGAAAAACAGGAGGGTGGCGGTTCGGGGGTTGCGCAGGCCTAGGGTTTGCAGATAGCGGTGGCTAAGCACCCCAAACAACATGAGGTACAGCACACTCAGCAAGCGCAAACTCAGCACCGACCAGCCCAACAGCCGCACCATACCAGCACCCTGCCACACAAATAGCTTATGATACACCAGCTGCCGGGTCTCGGCCTGGATGAAACCTCGAAACAGCTCAGAACGCACCACGCCCTCTTTGGCGGCCCAGTACGCCTGCTCGCCAATCCAGGATTCATCGAGGTTGATAACGCGCTGATACGTGCTAGCAAGCAGCAGCACTAGGGCCAGAAAAAAGACAAACCGGTACGCCTGGGCGTGTGAGGAGAAAAAAAGGATAAGCCGATTCATTGCCACATGCTTATACCTTACCCACCATCTGGCCCGGAACCACCGCAGGCATCCGAACACTGCATGCCCCTGACAAGCCTCTATTGCATAGCAACGCCCGTGGCTGTTGGCTGATACAGGCCACTTGCTCCAACCACCTCAAACGATGCATTTGCCTTCCAGAATCCATTAAAGCTCAACTATTGCAGCCTCAAGATAGGACATCTGGCTAAGCTCCGCGCTGGCGCACAGCTTCAAAGGTGAGAATGGCGGTGGCCGTGCTCACGTTTAAGGAGTCGATGGCACCGCGCATCGGGATGATAATGGTCTGGTCGCAGGCCTGCATAAGCTCCGGAGTCAGGCCATCAGCCTCGGTGCCCATTACGAGGGCAGTGGGACCCCGGAAGTCGCAGGTGGTGTAGGGCACGGCGTGGTCCGTGAGGGCAGCCGCGTACGTCCGGATGCCGTGGCGCCGGCACCACGCCAGCAGCTCAGGGCGGGTGGTGGCAATGGTAGGCACCGTGAAGGAGCAGCCAATACTGCTTCGGATGGCGTTGGGATTGAACAGATCCGTGCGTGGGTCGCAGACGATAACGGCCGTGGCCTGGGCCGCATCAGCGGTGCGCAGAATGGCGCCCAGGTTGCCCGGCTTTTCCACGGCTTCCAGCACCAGCAGCAGCGGCGCGGCCGGCAGCGGCAGAGCCTCCAGCGTAAGCAGGGGCGGCTTTGCTAGGGCAAGCAGGCCATCAGACCCCTCGCGGTAGGCAACCTTGTCAAATACGGCTTTTGATACCTCAAACCACTCGGGACCACTGGCGCCAAACAACCGGTGCAGCTCCTGCTGGCGCTCCGGGCCAGCCAGCTCCGGGCACACAAACAGGGCGGTTATCACTACCCCAGCACCATGCGCAATGGTCAGCTCCCGAAAACCCTCAATAATGGTGAGGCCCTGCGCCCGCCGCTCCGATGACTTCTGCTGCAAACGAAGCAAATTTTTAATACGCGGATTTTGCGGGCTGGTAATGAAATCGGGCATGAAGGCGAAATAAGGGCATTTCCAAAGCAACGCTTTGGTAGCACGTAGTGGTATCTGGCGCCACGAAGATACGCAGCCAACCTGCTCGGGCCGCGTAGTCTGGTAGGGCACAGTCCGGCGGCAGCTTGTACCTTAGGCCCGCATTTGCCGCTTGTACTTTTTGCCGCGCTTCATGGGTTTCACGCTTAACACCAAAATTATCCTGGGCTTTGTCATTGCCCTCGGAGTACTCCTGGCAACGTCCCTTACATCGTGGTACAGCATCCAGCAGCTTTCCTACTACACCCAGCAGGTAGAGCATACCTACCAGGTATTGGCTGGCACTGCCAGCTTGCGGGGCCACATGCGCGACGCCCAAAGTCATGTACGCGGCTATCTGCTGCTCAACGACACAGCTTCCTTACAAACCTTCCGCGAGGTGCTACCGGTTGCCTACGCCGACTTTAACCTGCTGCGCGGACTTACCTTTGATAACCAACACCAGCAGCAGCGCCTCGATACGCTAGAACAGGCCATGCAGGAAGAAGTAGCGTACCTCGATAGCTGGACCAAACAAAAACCCGGTATCAAGGCAGTTCGGCAGCTGGTAATCGGCGACCGGAAGCGCCAGATGGAGCTGCGCCAGTTACTGGAGCGCCTGCGCCTGGATGAGGAGCTTCTGTTGCGCGGCCGCCGGCAGCGGCAGGAGTTTTTTGAAAAAACCACCCCCATTGCCATTGTGGTATCGGCGGTGCTGGCCACTTTCATTGTGCTCTGGCTTTTCAGCAAGATTACCAAAGAGCTGCAAGCCAATGAAGAGCTACAGCTACAGCTTACCCGCAGCAACGAAGGCGTTGCACACCGGATTAGGCTGATTGAGGGGCTAGCAAACCGGGTAGTGCAGGGCGATTATTCCGTTAAAATATCCGACCTGGAGCAGGACAGCCTCGGCAACTTGGCCACGGCGCTCAACCACATGACCCAGGCCCTGGACAATAGCTTTACGGCGCTGGAAAACCGGAACCGGGAGCTTGATCAGTTTGCTTATGTAGCCTCCCACGACCTGAAAGCGCCGTTGCGCGGGGTAGTAACCGTTATGAAATGGATTGAGGACGAGCTGCCGCAGGAACTCAGCGAGCAGATGCGCCAATACCTGGACATGATGAAGGGGCGCCTGCATCGGCTCGAAGACCTCATTAACGGGCTGCTGGCGTATGCCCGCGCCGGCCGCGCGGAGCAGGTGCTGGAAGAAGTAAACGTGCAGGAGTTGGTGCAGGAAGTAGCCGACCTGGTGGTGCCGCCTACGTTTCGCGTCGAAACCCCTACTCCCCTGCCTACTTTTGTCACCGACCGCCTTAGCCTGCAGCAGGTGCTCACGAACCTGATGAGCAACGCCGCCAAATACCACAACCGGCCCGATGGCCTTATTACTGTTAGCTGCCGCGATGTAGATGAATGCTATGAGTTTCGGGTGCAGGACGACGGCCCGGGCATTGCCCCGCAGTTTCACCAGAAAGTATTCCTGATGTTTCAGACCCTCCGCGACCGGAATACCGCCGAAAGCACCGGCATCGGGCTCAGCATCGTAAAAAAGATTCTAGAAGAGAAGAAGGGCACGATTCATATTGATTCGGCCGAAGGGCAGGGTGCCGCCTTTATATTCACCTGGCCCAAGTAACCCTCCAGCCTAGCCCGCCGCCGATACCTGCGCGGCAGCGTCTCGCTTATTTCAACCACTCCATTCTCCTTCCCTCATGCGCTCAGTTCTGCTTGTTGAAGACGACTTCTTTGATACCATGACGGCCCAAAAAGCCTTCGAGAAATTCAGCGTTCCGCATCACCTGTACACTGCCTTCAACGGCTTAGAGGCCCTGGATATGCTACTTGGCACCAACGGCGTGGAACAGATTCAGCCGCTGCCAGAGGTAATTCTGCTTGATTTGAACATGCCTAAAATGAACGGGCACGAGTTTCTGGCAGAAATCCGCACGCATCCGGAGCTAAGCACCATCCCGGTTTTCATTATCACTACCTCTGGCATGGACGTCGACCGCCTCAGCGCCCAAAACCTGGGCGTGAGCGGCTACATTATCAAGCCCCTGGATTTTGAAACCAGCACCGACATGGTTGACAGCATCAGTCTGCTGGAAAAGCTGCTGCGGTAATAGGCAACACTAGGCCCTGCTTATGCCCCAACCATGGGCAGCGCGGCTCTGAGGCCGATATTGCCGCACGCAGGCAGAAGTACTACCCCATTCGCAGCCGCAAACCTCTGCCCCATACTAGCCCAGCTGGCTCCTGGAAGGATGCAACCTTTCAGGCCCTAGGGTGCTCAAGGCAAAAAACCGCACCTGCCGGAAAGTAGCACATACACTGGAAATGAGGATTTTCGTTTGCTGGGCAGCCCGGGCACCTTCGGCGGAAATCTGCTGTTTCGAGGGGCCTGCTGCCCACAATTTGCACTGTCTGGGGGCTTGGCGTCTGATATTCTCCGCTTTCTGCTTTATTTGCTCGTATGTCGCTCCGTTCTCTCTCCCTACTTGCACTCTGCGCGCTGACCTTTCCGGCCTTGGCGCAGCAAACGCCGCGTGAGCTAAACACGCTGCCCGGCGCTCCGCAGCCGGCTACCGTTCCGGCGCCAGCGCCAGCTTCTGCTCCCGCAGCCGCTACGCCTGCCGCCCCGGCCGATACTGCCCGCCGTGCCCCGCAGCCCCGTACGCTGGCCTCTCCGCCGGCCGTGCCCGACTCGGCCCGCACCCAACAGCGCCAGACTCAGTTGCCGCCCGCCAATACCAGCCGCTATGCTGTGGGCCTGAAATCGGGCCAGGTGATTAAAGGGTATGATGTAGAGTTAAAGCAGCCGCTATTGGGCCGCACGTTTGTGCTGGTTGATGGGCAGCAGCGCTTCGAGCTGAACGATGTGCGCTACTATGAGGATGAAACCGGGTTTTATGTGCGCACTACCCTGCCAGGCCGCTCCAAGCGCGAAACCACCCTGCGCCGCGACCGGGTGGGCCGCATCAGCCTATACTCCATCACAAGCCAGCAGTACTCCAATAACCCCTATGGCATGAGCCCCTACGGCATGGGCCGCTACGGCGGCCACCCCTACGGTGGTATGGGCGGCTTCGGGGGCTACCGCACCGTGCGTCAGGAGTACTTCAGCAAAGACAACGGCCCTATTGAAGACCTGAGCATCCGGAACCTGCAGTTGGCAACTACTGATAACGCGGGCTCGCAGCAGTTGCTGGCCAGCGCCCGCCGCTACCAAACCTACACCACGCTCAGCTACATTGGGGCGGGCGGTCTGATGCTGGCGGGCGTACTTTCCAGCTTTAACGGCAGCAATAGCTTTTCCCTCTCGCCGCTGATGTATGCGGCCATTCCGCTGGCCATTGTGCCGCTGGTTATTGGCGGCAAGCAGCAGAACAACATCAAACAGGCTATTCTGCTCTACAACCGCGGACAATAGCGCAACCGTTTTCTTGGTAATAAGAAGCCTTTCCACTTTGTGGGAGGGCTTTTTTATGCCCCAGCTAACCTCAACGGCCAACAGTTGCGTAGGCTACCAAGTGAAATCTTCATCCTTGCCTGCACCTGATACTACCCTTGCTGAACGCCGCGACCTGGCCCTGTGGGCTCATGAGCGGTTGTGCGCTGAGTATGGCGCGCCGTTTCCGTTCTTCAGCACCAAAGATCCGCTGAGCGAGCTTATTAGCTCCATGTTGTCGCACCGGACCCGCAACCAAGACTCCCACCGCGCCTACCAGCAACTACGGGCCCGGTTTCCGAGCTGGGATGCCGTGCGCGAAGCCCCCACGGCCGAGGTAGAAGAAGCCATCAGCCCCTGCACTTGGCCCGAGCAGAAAGCCCCGCGCCTGCAACACGTGCTGCGCGAGGTAAGCCAGCGCTGTGGCGGCCCCTGCGACCTGGAGTTTCTGGCCACGTTGCCCATTCCGGAGGCCCGGGCGTGGTTGGAGCAGCTGCCGGGGGTAGGGCCCAAAACCAGCGCGGCCGTACTGCTTTTTAGCACCCTGCGGCGCCCGGCCATGCCCGTCGATAGCCACCATCACCGCGTGGCCCAGCGCCTGGGCCTCATTGGCCCGAAAGTGGGGACGGAGGCTTCTCATGCCTTACTGGAAGCGCTGTTACCCGAGGGCTGGGACGCGCAGCAGGTATACGACCACCACGAGGCGCTGATGTTTCATGGGCAGAAATGCTGCTACTTTCATACGCCCGCCTGCGGCCGGTGCGTGGTGCTGGAACGCTGCCCGTTTGGCCAGGCTCGCCTGAACCGATAAGTTTCTGCAACTTCCCGTCTCATCTCTCTTTCTCATGAAAACAACCTACGGATTACCTGCTCTGCTTTCAGTGTTTATTCCAGGCCTCGGACAGCTCGTTAAAGGCCAGATCATAAAGGCCATTCTGATTTGGGTAGTAGGCGGCATTGTGGGTTTTTTGCTATCCTGGACGCTAATTGTTCCCTTTGTACTGTGGGCCTGGAACGTATATGATGCCTACAACGACCCCGCTTAAGTTGTGCCCGTTCTGCACCTGAAAGCCAAACCCAACACCCGCCGCAACCTGCTGGAGCTAGCCCCCAATGGCACTGTAACCGTTCGGCTGAACGCACCAGCCCAAGATGGTAAGGCCAATGTGTGCCTGTTGGGCTATCTGGCAGAGGTATTCGGGGTCAGCAAATCCAGCGTTACGCTGCTTAGCGGCCATACGGCGCCCTTCAAGAAAGTAGAAGTGGCGGGCCTCAGCGACGAGCAGATCCGAGTGGTGCTGGAGCGGTTTCGGGTGGTGTAGGGGGTAGCGAGGGTGTATCCTTCACCGAAGGTTTGCGTTGAAGCAATACCTGTACTGCGGCGCTTGCCGCGCCCGCTCCTCTCCCCTCCTTTTATGATGCATTTTCCTACCTGGGCCTTGGCTGGCTTTTGGGGCCTAGTGTCAGGTTCAGCTTTGCTGCTGGGTGCGGCCCTAGGCTATTTTGCGCGCGTGCCCCAGCGGCTTATTGCCGCCATTATGGCGTTTGGCAGCGGCGTGCTGATTTCAACTCTCTCCCTGGAGCTCATGGAGGAAGCCTACAAAACCGGCGGCTTTCTGGCTACGGCCCTAGGCTTTCTGGGAGGCGCAACCGCCTACACGGTAGCCAACTGGCTGCTGGCCCGCTACGGTGCCAAACACCGCAAACGCTCGGGCCGGCACCAAGCGCACGAACGGCAAGCGGTGAAAAAAGGAGAGAAAGAAGGCACTGAAGCCGGGGACGACAATAGCATGGCGCTGGCAGTTGGCGCCCTGCTCGATGGCATTCCGGAAAGCATCGTTATCGGGCTGAGTATGCTGGCGGGCGGTAGCGTGAGCATGGTAGCGGTGGTGGCCATTTTCCTGAGTAATCTTCCTGAAGGCCTAAGCAGCGCCTCGGGCATGCGCCGGGCGGGCCGTTCCGCTCGCTATGTTCTATTGCTTTGGAGTGGCATTGCCATAATATCAGGCCTAGCTTCGCTGGCGGGCTACACCCTCTTTAGCGGCTTTCCGCCCGAAATAGTAGCAGCCACCATGGCAGTGGCGGCTGGCGCCGTGCTGGCCATGATTGCCGACACCATGATTCCGGAAGCCTTTGAGGCCGCGCATAACTTCACGGGTCTCATCACGGTGCTGGGCTTCTTGGCGTCGTTCGTACTGAGTAAGCTCGGCAGCTAGGCACCGTCATCCTGTTCTGCTTTGGGCTGACAGGCGCTTGAATTCGAGCCTCGGAACTAGCCTTCGCCCTACATTCCGTAGCTTGCAGCTACTGTTTGTTTTGCTACCTATGCCTGATTCATCTGCTATTCAACCCCTACTAGAAGCCCTGGCTTTCTCGCCCGATAATCTGGCCCTGCGCAAGCACGTCGCCGATTTACTAGGTCAGTCGGGCCGGTTAACCGAGGCCGAAGACCTATACCGCGCCGGCCTGCGCCAAGCCCCCGATGATGCGGACCTTCAGCTTGGGCTGGCCACTACCTACGCGGGACTAAGCAAAACGTCGGCGGCTTTTGTAGTGGTGGAGGAGCTGTTGGCGGCGCGCCCCGAACACGCGCGCGCTCACTTGCTGCACGCCCGTTTGCTGCTCGAAACCAACCAGGCGGCCGCGGCCCGCGAGGCCTACCAAACCGCACTGCACTTCAACCCCACCCTCGAGGACGCCGACCTTATGGCGCGCCTGCGGGGCAGCGCCGGCACGGCCCAGCCGGCGCACGGCGGTGCGCCCATTGCTTTTTCAGGCCAGGAGGCGCCCGCCAGCTCTGGTGATGAAGAATTCAGCATCGAGCACACGCTGTTCAGCGGGCTCGATCGACCCAAAATCACGTTTGCGGACGTGGGCGGCATGGAGGCCATCAAGGAGGAAATCCGGCTGAAAATCATTCATCCGCTGCAGTTTCCCGATCTGTACAAAGCCTACGGCAAAGCGGCCGGTGGCGGACTGCTGCTGTATGGCCCGCCCGGATGCGGCAAAACCCACCTGGCCCGCGCCACGGCTGGCGAGGTGCAAGCCAGCTTTATCCACGTGGGTATTAACGATATTCTGGATATGTGGCTGGGCAGCAGTGAACGAAACCTGCACCAGATTTTCGAGCAGGCCCGCTTGCAGGCGCCGTGCGTGCTGTTTTTTGATGAGGTAGATGCCCTGGCCGCCAACCGCCACGATTTGCGCCAGAGCGCCGGCCGCACCGTCATCAACCAGTTTCTTTCGGAGCTGGATGGGGCCACCCGCTCCAACGATGGTGTGCTGATTCTGGCGGCTACCAACGCGCCCTGGCAACTCGACTCCGCCTTCCGCCGCCCCGGCCGCTTCGACCGGATTCTGCTGGTTACGCCTCCCGATGAGCCCGCCCGTGAAGCCGTACTAGAGGTGCTGCTGCAAGGCAAGCCCGTGGCCTCGACTGTAAATCTGCGCAAGCTGGCGGCCCAAACCGCGGGCTACTCCGGCGCCGACCTGCAAGCGGTGGTAGACGTGGCCGTAGAAAGCCGCCTGCGGGAGTCGATGAAAGCTGGTAAGCCCTTGCCGCTGGAGCAAAGCACCTTGCTGGAGGCTGCCGGTAAAGTGAAGCCTAGTACCCGCGAGTGGTTTGCTACTGCCAAAAACTACGCGCTGTACTCCAACGAAGGCGGCATCTACGACGATATTCTGGTGTACCTGGGCATCAAAAAACCCTAGGTAGTTTGCAGGGCCAAAGCGCATGGAATTCGTAGAGAACAGCCGGTGGCAGGAAGCGGTGCAGCACTTGCTGGCCGTACACCGCCCCGAGCAAGCGGAGCAGCTCGTGCGGCGGCGCCTGGCATCCCATCCGGAGGAAGCCGCCGCGCATGAGTTGCTGGCGCTGGTGCTGCTCCACCAGCCCGGCCGCCATGCGGAGGCGTTAACGGCCGTTCGGCAAGCCATTGCCCTCGACCCACAGCAACCTGACGCCCACTATTTTCATAGCGTTGCGCTGCTGCGCAACGAGCAACCGTATGAGGCGCTGCGTGCCATCGAGGAGGCGTTGCGGCTTAATCCGCGTAGCGCTTCGCTTTTTGGGCATAAGGCAGTTATCCTGAACACGCTCACCCGCCATGAGGAAGCATTGGCCGCTACGAAGCTCGGCTTGTATAGCAACCCCGGCCACAAAGAGTGCTTGTTTCAGCGCATCAGGGCTCTACGCAACTTGCACCAGCCAGAGGAAGCGGCCTTAACCATTAAGCAACTCCTGTACTGGCACCCCACGTTAGCGCTTGCGCATTATTTGCAGGGCGAAGAAGAGCTAAGCCACTCCAACCTGAATGCCGCCGAAGCGCGCTTTCGGGAAGCCATGCGGCTTGATCCCACCGATGACAGAGCCAAAAAAAAGCTACTCCCTCTGCTGATTCGGCTTGGGCAGCAGGCTCAGGCTGGAGGTGAGCTTGGGCAGGCACGTGCTCACTTTCTGCAGGCCTGGCATCTGGAACCCACTTATCCGGAAGCACGGCAGGGCATAGAGCAGCTAGCTAAGCGCTCATTCTGGCTCAAGCGGCAATTACTTCGCTTCGATGATTGGGCCGAAGCCATACAAGAGCAAGCCCGGCAGCGCCAACTCAAAGGATGGCTTCGGTTGCTCCTAGTGCTATGCCCCATTATTGCCTTCGGTTGTATCCCACTAATTCTGCTGCATGCATTTGCCGCCGTGCAGTGGCGCCGGCACCCCGATGTGCGGATGCTGGACCTATACGTCTCTCCCTTGCTGCTCGCTTGGCGAGTACTCTTGGTGATATTGGTGGGGCTAGGATGCCTGGCTCTGATTATTGGGTTTCGACTTTGGTTAGATACCCAATCAAGGGAGGATATTGCGGTTCTATTCCTCGCCCTGGCCTTTATAATTTCCATTGTGGTTTGGTTTTCTAAAAAGGAAACTCCTCAGCTCCCCTTCAACGATTAATGCGTTTCACTTTCTCTGCCACTGCCTACCCCCATGGAACAAACCAACTGGTCTGAACGCATTTTGCTGCTGTTGCGCCAGGGCCGGGCAGCGCAGGCAGAGCAGGAGCTACGCCGCATTCTGCACAACGAGCCCAACGATGCCCTGGCGCACGCGTGGCTGGGCATGGCGTTGCTGGATCAGAATCAGCTAACAGAAGGCCAGCAGCACATCGAAACAAGCATTGGCTTATCACCAGAGTTTGACTTTGCGTACTATCTCCTCAGCCTAGCCCACCAGCGCCAGCACCGGCTTTCGGAGGCTCAACAGGCCATTGAGCAGGCCTTGGCCCTCGACCCTACTGACTCTAACTATCACCACACCCTGGGCCTGATTCGGTTTCAGCGGGGCCAGTGGGAAGGTGCGTTGCGAGCCGCCGAAATGGGCCTGGCCTACGACCCCGAGCACGTAGACTGCCTGGGGCTGCGTGGCCGCTGCCTGGCCCGCCTCGGCCACGCCCAGGATGCCGCCGACTCCTTGCAAACAGCCCTCCGCTATGATCCCGACGACGCCGGCACCCACGCCGATGCCGGCTGGGTAGCGCTGGAAGCGGGCCGCCACCGCCAGGCCCTGGAGCACTTCCGCGACGCGTTGCGCCGCCAACCCACCTCCAACTACGCCCGCGAAGGCTTAGTAGAATCACTAAAGGCGCGGTATTGGGTGTACCGCGCGTTTCTGCGCTTCACCGTCTGGACGGAAAAGCTAAGTGGCGGCAAGCAGCAGCTGCTGTTTATCGGGCTGTATGTGCTGGTGCGCTTTATGCCGGTGCTGTTGCCGTTGTATCTGCTGCTGGTGTTCATGAGCTGGTTCGCTGACCCCATGTTCAACGGCTTGCTCCTGCTGAACACCTATGGCCGACACGCACTTTCGGAGGCGCAGCGGCGGCAGGCCCTGGCGTTTGCAGTAGTATTGGTTAATGCGCTGGGGCTACTGGCGGTTTCTGCTATCTGGTCAATCGGGTGGCTTGATGCTACGGGCTGGGGGCTGCTGGGCAGCCTGTTTCCGTTGGTAGTAGCGCTGCGGCCGCGTATCGCGGCACGTCCTCGCAACTGGGCTATTACTACAGTGGTAGTGCTGGTGGGCCTCGGGCTGCTGGGCTCGGCCATCAGCTTGTGGGCTCCCGGCGCTAGCGCGTACACCGTGGTACTAGGGTTGTTGCTTCTGGTGCTGGTGGTGTATACCTGGACGATGGCCCTGCGGCCTTCCTAGCCTCTCAAAAGTTACTAGCCCCTGATCCAGCATAAACCTACCCAACATCTCGTCAGGTAGGTTTATGCTGGATCAGGGGCTAGTAGTTCTTCCGACCTCAGGTGTTGCTACTGCAAGAGAAAGGTGGTTTACGCATTTTCGGGGGCTAGTTCCCGGCGGTAGGTGCGTTCAAAGTCTTCGTCGATGTGGTAGGTGGACTCTTCGTGCTGGCTTAGGTCGAGGCCAAGCTCTTCTTCCTGTAGCTTCACACGCAACCCAAAAATGCGGTCCGTGATTTTCAGCAGCACCCAGCCTCCCACAAACGAATACGTTACCACAATCAGCAGCCCTAGCAGGTGGTAGCCAAAGGTGGTGAAGGTGCCATGAATCAGGCCCACTTTATCAGCGAATACCCCCGTCAGCAGCATACCCACAATACCGCCCAGCCCGTGGCACGGAAACACATCCAAGGTATCATCGATGGTAGTGCGCGAGTTCTGCCAATGCACCGCCGCGTGGCTGATTAGGGCAGCCAGCACCCCAAATAAAATGCTTTGGCCGTAATCGACGTAGCCAGCAGCCGGCGTAATAGCCACCAGGCCCACCACCGCGCCGGTGCACGCCCCAACTGCAGTGGGCTTACCGCCCCGGACAATCTCCACCAGCAGCCAAGCAATAAGAGCGGCGGCTGAAGCCAAGTTGGTATTCACGAAGGCCAGGGCCGCTACCTCGTTGGCGCCTAGGGCCGAACCAGCATTAAACCCAAACCAGCCAAACCACAGCAAGCCGGTTCCGAGCAGCACATACGGCACATTAGGTGTGGAGAAAGAGGAGCTGCGCAGGCTGGCCGAGCGGCGCCCGAGCACCATGGCGCCCGCCAGCGCCGCTACGCCCGCCGAGATATGCACCACCGTACCGCCCGCAAAATCCAGCACGCCCCATTTGCGCAGGAATCCCTCGGGGTGCCAGGTCCAGTGGGCCAGCGGGCAATAGATGAACAGGCTGAACAGCACCATGAAAGCCAGATACCCTTTAAACCGGACCCGTTCAGCAAATGAGCCGGTGATGAGGGCCGGCGTGATAATGGCAAACTTGAGCTGAAAGGCAAAAAACAGGATAAACGGGATGGTAGGCGAAAGCAGTGGGTGCGGCGCCGTGCCCACATTACGCAGCAAAATAAACGTACGTGGGTCGCCGATGAGGCCATACCAAGAGTCGCCGTAGCACAGCGAAAATCCCACAAAGTAGAATACCACGGTAATGACACCTAGTGCTACAAAACTCTGTAGCATGGTGCTAATAACGTTTTTGGGGCGCACCATGCCGCCGTAGAAGAACGATAAGCCCGGCGTCATGATCAAGACGAAAGCTGTAGCGGTCAGCATCCAGGCTACATCGGCACCGTTGAGTGAGCCGGGGACGGCGGCGGGGTGAGGCACGTGCACCAAAGCAGCCACCAGCGCTAATACCAAGAGTGTGCCCAGCATGAACAGACTAATGCCTGGGCGAAAAGGGGCGACTTTCGGTGTCATACTATCGTTTTTAAGTAACAGCCTTCTTTTACAAGGGCAATCTACTTAAAAACTATGTACATTTTACAAATACACCCTTATATCCAAACTCACTCTTGCCATATGTTATACAATATTCCTGCTCATACCCCTAAAAAATAGGTCCATATTCTATATATACTGTTTTTACCTTCTCACTACCTCTATTCAACATCTCAACCTTGTTTTACCCCACATTTTCTCTTGCTCACTCTTGTCGTTAGCTCAGTTCATCATTTATGGTTCTTGTGAAAATCTGGGCTTATGTAGGTGCCCATCATGATGAGCACAAGCAACCCCATACCCAACGTAAACGCCTGCTTCTGCTGACAGCAAGGCCATGTCAGCGGAGGCAGGCGTTTATGTAAGTGCACTGCTTACTCTACGTTACTAAGTCAGAAGGCAGATTAAGCCTGACCGACGATATTCTCCAAGTACTTCTGGGCCGAGCCGGTATTGAGCAGCAGCACCTGTTCCTCAGGACGCAGCCAGCCGGTCTGCAGCAGGTGTCGGGCGGCCATCCAGACGGCGGCTCCTTCTGGCGCCACGAATAGTCCCTCCTCTTTGCCTAGTTCCCGCAGGCCTTCCAGCATTTGTGCGTCGGTGATGGCTAAGGCCATGCCTTTTGATTGCTGAAGTACCTCCAACATCAGCGGCTCACCGAGGGGGCGTGGCACCGCCAGTCCATTGGCAATAGTTGGCTGCCCTACGTAGTTGTGGCAATTCGCCTGTTGGCCCGATACGGTTGCAACCAAGGGGCAGCAGGAAGCCGCCTGCACAGCCACCATCCGGGGCAACTTGGCGTGGGCCGGCAACCAGCCCAAGGTCTGCATCTCGCGCAACGCCTTCCAGATGCCGATGAGGCCCGTTCCGCCCCCGGCCGGATATAGCAATACATCGGGCAGTTGCCAGTTTAGCTGCTCAGCAATTTCATAGCCCATGGTTTTCTTTCCCTCCAAGCGGTACGGCTCCTTCAGGGTTGATACATCGAGCAGTTCACCGGCCGCATTCAGTTCGCGGACACGGGCAGCGCAGTCATTGATTAAACCATCTACTAGGTGTACTTCGGCCCCATACCAGTAGCACTCCTCCCGAAATGCCTGGGGCGTGTGCCGAGGCATCACTACTACCGCCCGCAAGCCGGCCCGGGCACAATAAGCGGCCATGGCTACCCCGGCGTTGCCCGCTGTGGGAATAATGCAGCCCGATACGCCCAGCTCTTTGGCTTTGGATATGGCCATACCAAGGCCCCGCGCTTTAAACGAGCCAGTGGGGTTTTGGCCTTCATCTTTGAGCAGCAAGTCGGCAAAGCCGTAATGGGCGGCCAGGCGCGGCAGAGGTAGTAGCGGCGTCCAGCCTTCGCCCAAGGTTACCCGGTTACGCTCATCGAGCAGGGGTAGCAGGGCGCCGTACCGCCACATGGAGTTTTCGGCCGTTCGGATGCCGGCGGTGCGGGACAGCGGCTCGCCTAGGTCATAGGAAGCTAGCAAGGGTTGCGCGCAGCAGTCAGAAACACGCTGCAATGTAAAAGCCGAATGCGGCGCGTGGCAGGCGGCGCAATGCAGTTCGTGGAGGCGCGAGGTAGTAGCGAGGAGAGTAGTCATAGCGTCAGGATGAACGCAAAACTCCCCTCCTCCTATTCCGTTCGCAAACGGCAATTTGGAATAGGCTATATCCGTTTGGAATACCTAGCGGGCGTCCAGCACCCGCTCTGCCTGCTGCACATGGCGCTTGGTGTGCTCCACCAGTAGCTCCAGGGCATCGGTCAGGCGGGGTAACAGCAACGGCACAATAGGATTCGGGATGCGGATGGCATTGGCATTCACGCCGCGGGTCTGCTCAATCAGGTTTTCCAGCTCATCCAGCTGGCGGCTAAATACCTCTATCACGGTACGCGGCAGCCGCGAGCCGCTGGGGGCATACTGCTGCGGCGACTTCATGGCTTTTTCGCTGGCCGGCACCCGCATGGCATCGGTCATTTTCTTGCCAAAAAACCCGTGCGCTACCATCTCGCTGGGTTTGGAGCCTCGTTCCCGCGCGGCCTTTATTTTGCGACTCATAATGGGCAGATACAACCCGCCCACAATGTTGAGGTGCTCCAGGCATTGGCCCACGCTCCACTTGCCGGGCCCGGGCCCGCGGTTCAGCTGGTCATCGGTAAGCGGCCGGAAGCGGCGGGTGGTAATTTCCCGAACCTGTTGCAGATCTGCAGCCAGCGAATCCAGAAAATCAGTGGTGCGGCGGGGGGAAACGCTCATAGTAGTACCGGGCAAGTAGGCAGGAAACAGCTGTAATGATACGGGCTGCAGACCGTTTCAGCAACGGTTCGGGTAGTTTGAGGCCTGATTAGCGCAAAAACCGCGGGCCTATGCTTGGCCAAACGCCTCACTCCAGCGGCTATTGCTTCTGTTGCTTTCCGGCTCCGCTCAACTAGATTTTCAGTACCGAAACGCCCGCTTTTCTGCGCATTCACCAAGTGCTTAAAACGGCCCCTGAACACCTGCTGAGCACTATATAGTCGGGTTTGGCTGCCAGCAGGGGCTAGTAGTTGAGCTTGTGTGCCTCCTGATTTCCTGCTATTCTCAAGCCCGCATTTTGAGGAAAGCGCCGCTGTAACACTGGCTACGTCGCGTGCCATGCGCCGCACTATTAGTTACCTATTTCGTATTCGCTATGTCAGCTCCGCGCCCGGCTGCGCCGCCTAAGCCAGCTCCAACTGCCCGTCGAACGTCGGCTTCGGTTCTGTACCGGGCAGTGCGGCGTTACTTTGGCTTTTCGAGGCGCGAAACCTCGGGATTAGTAGTACTTCTGACGCTTATGGTGCTCTGGTTGGCGCTACCCCAGTTGTTGCGGCCAAGTCTGCCGAAGTACAATCCGGCTTCTGACCAGCGGCAGCTCGACCAGTGGGCGGCGGAACTTGCCGCCCGGCGCACGGCTCGCCCTACCTACGCCAGCCGCTACTCCCGCCGGCCCACGGTGCACCGGGTAGCGCTGACACCCTTCAACCCCAACCTGCTCACGGAAACCGACTGGGAAGCCCGGGGCCTGCCCCACTACGTAGCCCAGCGCATCGTGAAGTATGGTAAAGTCATTGGCGGATTCCGGGCTAAGGAACAAATACGCCGCACGTATGGCCTCGAGGATTCCATATACACTCGGTTGGCGCCTTACATTCTGCTCCCCGACCAGCTTCCGCCGCGCGAAGCCCGCTCCTACGTTGGTTCTCGCCATAGCCCCTACCCGGAGCGGCAACCGTTTGAGCAGAAGCCCGACCGCTTTCCGCGCAAGCCTGCGCACCTGACTGCCTTTGACCTGAACTCGGCGGATACCACGCAACTGATGCAGATTAGGGGCATTGGGCGCGGCTATGCGCGGCGGGTAGTAGAATACCGGCAGCGCCTGGGTGGCTTTCTGCGCGAAGAGCAGGTAGCGGAAATCTACTCCCTGCGCGACGCACCCGACCTCGTGGACAGCCTGCGCAAATACACGTTTGTGGCCACAGGCTTCACGCCCCGGCTGGTTGATGTCAACAACGCCTCGTTTGAGGTGTTGCAAGCGCACCCGTACGTGGGCAAACGGCTGGCCAGGGTGCTAGTTGCGTTCCGACAGCAGCACGGCCCCTTCCGGCAACCTACCGACTTACGGCAAATTCGCATCTTGGATGAAGCCACATTTGAAAAGCTCCGGCCTTACCTTGTGCTCAATTAAGCCCCTGTACACCACTTCTCTCGTAGCTTCCAAAACGCTTTACGCTGCAGTGTGGCCTAGGAAATCGGCTAAAACTGCTGCTCCGCTCCTGCATCTAAAAACAGGTATTTGATGCGTGGTTGCAGCGCCCAGATGCCAATCGGGAAAAACCAAAGCATACATAACTCGGCCTTTGATTTTTTCAAACACTAGCCTCTACACAAGTACTAGGCCCGTGCATCGGGTAAACCCTGCCTTCAAGAGTGCAGTGTAGCCCGAACCCGGAGGAAACCGTACTCTTTGCCGACTGCTTCAGCTTGCTCTGCGTAAGCAGCCTACTTTTGGGTTGTTTTCTGGCTAACCTTTGCCTTTCCCTATGCTCTATCTACTGCGCGATAAGCTGTTTCCGGTGTTCGTTTTTTTGCACTCGGTGCTATGTGGATGCTCTCGCGACCAGGGCCGAGGCGAGTTTGCCACCGTCACGGACCAGTATACTGTGGAGGAGCTCGGGCGGCTTGACAAAGAAAAAGTGGCCGAGAGTTCGGGCATTGAAATTGCCAGCCCCGAAGGCGACTTATGGACCAATGCCGACGGTGGAAACTCCTCGCGGCTGTACAAGGTAACGCGGCAAGGCGACTTGCTGCAATCCGTTGACCTAGCGCCGCTTCCGAATATTGATTGGGAAGACCTGACCCAAGACGATGAGCGCCGGATTTACGTCGGCGACTTTGGCAACAACCAGAACAAGCGCCGCAACCTGTGCATTTACCGGCTCAGTGGCCCCAAGCTAGATCAGGTAGATACCATTCAGTTCAGCTACTCCGATCAGCGGGCATTTCCGCCCCGCAAGCCCAACCGCAACTTCGACTGCGAAGCCTTTTATTACTATCAAGACAGCCTGTACCTGTTCACCAAAAACCGGGGCGAGGGCCAATGGGTAAAGCAGTACGTGCTACCCGCCCGGCCCGGCCGCCACACGGCTCGCCTCACCGACAGCCTAGAACTCACCAGTTGGGTAACCTCCGCCGACATCAGCCCCGATGGCAAGCGTGTGGCGCTGCTGGGCTACGGCCATGCATATCTGTTTGAGCGGCTACCCGGCCGGCGGCTTTTCGATGGCCTGAAAACCTGCTTGAACCTGCCCAGTTCCGGGCAAGCCGAAGCCCTGGTTTTCGTGAATGACCAGGATTTTATTTTCAGCAACGAAAAAGGCAAGCTGTTCTCGGCTGCCCGTAAGCCCTAACCCAAACCGCCCGGCTACGCAACGTACGTAGCCGGGCGGCAGGGTTTGAGGCCGATGAGAACCTAGTCGGGGGTGCTGGTGCGGCCCGGCATGGGGCCATAGTCTGCGCCTTTGTCTTTTCCAGTGCGGTCGTCAGAAGCACCGCCGTAGTTTTGGGCGGCATCCTGTTGGTTGTAGTCACCGCGGGAGGGCGAGCCATCGGCAGTATCATTGGGGGTAGCCGAGTCGTATTCGTCGTTGTAGGAGCCGCCTTTGGTGCCGAAGCCGCTTTCTTCGCTGCCCTGAGCGCTGGTGCCGGGGGCGGCATCGTAGCCGCTCCGAGAGCCGGAAGTAGGCGTGGCATCGGCCTCTTGGGTGCCCTGGCTACTGTTGGAAGGCGCTACCCCGGTCTGCTGGCCCTGCGGCCCACCTTCTGGGCGGTTTGGCAAATAATCTTCCTGCTGGTTGCGGTGCGTAGAGTTGGGCTGCGCGCCAGGGGTAGTACCGCCGCCTAAGGAAGAGGTACCATACGAATCAGCATAGCCTGAGTCGGGGCCTTTAGGGGCAGCATTATCGTTCGCGAATTCCGGGCCTACGGCCGAGCTAGCTGGCATGACAGCTCCAACCGGCTGCGTACCAAAGCTCCCGTTGCCAGCATCGGGGAACCCGCCCGGGCGCTGCTCCCGCTCGCCGATGTAGCCGGTGGTAGCGGCCGGCGTATCAAGGGAGCCAGCGTAGGTAGCGCTGCCGCGGCTTAGCTCATTGCCGTAACCGCCCTGGGTAGTGCCTAGGTCTGATTGCCGGCCAAACTCACCGCGGCTGGCCCCGGCTACTTCATTTTGGTAATGGTTGGGGTCGTGAGCGAAAGGTTGCTGCCCTACTGTATTGGCTGGCGCCTGCCACTCAGGCAGCGTGGGTTCCTGGTTTTCCGGCTCGCCGGGTTGGGCCGTTGCTTTGTTCTGCACAGGTGTGCCGGCAGCGGAAGCCGCCGGTGGGTTGGTGCCGGAAGCAGGGGTAGTGGGTGTATTGTCGGTGGAATTCGGGGTATCAGCCATGGCAGTAGTGTAGTAGGGATGCGTACAATTAGGCTTTCATACGCAACCGTTGAGCACACGTTCCGAGCTCAGGGGTTTTGTCAATCTGGAAAACCATGTAGATTTACCGCCATTCTTTCACCCCACAACCGCTTACCCCCCGCTATGAAAACCGGCAAAGTGAAGTTTTTCAACGAATCGAAAGGCTATGGCTTCATCGTTCAGGATGAAAATGGCCAAGAAATCTTCGTACACCAGACCGGCCTTGTGCACGAAATTCGCGAGAATGATCGGGTATCGTTTGATGTTATCGACGGCAAAAAAGGTCAGAACGCCGTGAAGGTTGAGCGCATCTAGCGCAGATAGCACCTACTGAAAAAGCCTCATCAGATGCATCTGATGAGGCTTTTTGCGTTTATCGGGAACCGAGCTAGGCTACGTTACTTGCCGGGCGCGTCTTTGGCTACCCGCACACCCACGGCCATAATTCCCCGGAGCTGATCCTGGCGCATATACTGCTCCAGCATGATCTTATACGTGCCGGTTTGGCGAAACTGCTGGTTGGGCAGGGCCAGAATCTGATGGTCGTAGATGTCGCCGGTGCCGTGGCCGCGGGGCTCACCGGTTTGCGGATCCAACAGCAGCATTTGGTGCAGCAGCCTCGACACAGGTTTGCCATCGGGGCCCGTGAGCGTGTGCTTCACGTAGAGGTTATAATACTCGTAGTCGGCGGCGTTGCGGATATTGAAGTAAATATCGTAGCGCTGCGTGGTGTCCGGAATATCAAACTCAAACGTGGGCTTTTCCTGCACGGCCCACACATAAGGCTCGCCGCTCGGCGACTTCAGATCAATATTTTTCTCATATACCTGGTTGGGGTCGCAGGCGGTTGTCAGCAAGGCAAGGCCTAGTAAGGCCGGCAGCAGGCGAGGGAGTGCGCGCATACTCAGCATTACTTAAGAGGCCGTTGGAGGTGTAGCATCAGCGCTTCCGCCCCGCGAAGGGCGTGCCCCCCGGCGGCCCGAGCGGCTACGGCCACCCTCGCCGGCGGGCCGGTTGCCAGCCGCATCGGGCGTATCAGAAGCATTGCGAGCAGCGCGGCCTGAGTCGCCACGCGGCGGGCGCGGAGCATCCGAAGCCGGAGCGGTTCCATCAGCAGCGCGGGCAGCATCAGAGCGCTTGCCTTCCCCACGGCCGCGGCCCCGGCGGTTCAGCGGCCGGGCCGCCGCGCCCCGCGGACGAGCTCGTTCTTCGCTGTTGGCAGGAGCATCGGCATCATTGCTTACAGAAGGGTCAGGAGAAACCACCTCCACGGCGGCCGCACGTGTGCTGGTACCGCGGCCCGAGCGCGAAACCCGCTCGCCGGTGGGGGCAGCAGCTTCCGGCTCTTTCTTCTTTTTGCCGCGTTTGCTGCGCTTCGAGGCCTTAATTTTGTCATCGAGGCGCTCTAGGGAGCCTTCTACAATGGCCGTAACCTCGGGCGCTTTCTCTTCTTCCCGCACGGGCTGCAACAGGCTTTCGGGCTTTTCGCCGCGCTTGTTCAGTTCCAGTACTTCGCGCACGCGCTCCGTGGGCACTACCACCCAGTTATTGTCGCCACGCACGGCAAACCACATCTTCTTTTTAAAGATATCGGTCTTCTGAAGCGTGTATTCGCCTTTTTCCGTGAGTAGTGGGCGCTGCACCTGCGGAATGTCCTTCAGGGCATCGAGGTACGTGTCCAGCTCATAGTTGAGGCAGCACTTGAGGCGCCCGCACTGGCCCGAAAGCTTAGCCGGATTCAGGCTCAGGTTCTGGTAGCGAGCCGCGGTGGTGCTCACGCTCTTAAAGTCGGTGAGCCAGGTAGAGCAGCACAGTTCGCGGCCACAGGAGCCAATACCGCCGAGGCGGCCAGCTTCGTGGCGCAACGAAATCTGACGCATTTCTACCCGCACCCGAAACTCATCGGCCAGGCGCTTAATCAGGTCGCGGAAGTCAACCCGGTCATCGGCAGAGTAGAAGAACGTAGCGCGGGTACGGTCGGCCTGGTACTCTACATCCGAGAGTTTCATTTTCAGGCGCAGCTCATCTACCACGGCCCGGGCCTTGAACATGGTGCCGGTTTCTAGGTCGCGGACGGCCTGCCAACGATCGGCATCCTGCTCCGTAGCTACCCGCAGAATGTTGCGGATGTCCTTGGAGTCTTCGGGCACCTTCTTCTTTTTCATCTGGAGGCGCACCAGCTCGCCTTTCAGCGACACGTGCCCCAAGTGCCAGCCATTGCCGGCGGCTTCAATCACAACGGCGTCGCCGGTAATAAGGGGTAAGCGGCTTTTGTTGCGGTAAAAATCCTTGCGGCCGCCTTTGAAGCGGATTTCCACAAGGTCAAATTCTTTAAAATCACTGGGCATATCCAGGTCCTGGAGCCAGTCGAATACATTAAGGCGGGTACAGCCGCTGCTACAACTGCCTTTAGAGCCGCAGCCCTGAGCAGAAGTAGTGGAGCAGCCCCCGCCGGAGGAGGAGCAGGATGTGCAAGCCACGGCTTGAAAGATCTATAGGTAAAGCGAAGGCGATGCCTTTGCGTGAAAACGGTTATGGACAAAGATAGGAAAATAGAGCGGCCCAGGATCAGGTATGCTGAAGTGGCAGAACTGAGCCATAAACGCGCTTTTTCCTAAAATGAGAACTCCAGCGCAATACTGGGCACCCCCTTAACCAAAGCCGTTTTTACATGGTTTCCTACCGATAAGCTAGCAGCTACTCCTGCATTCTTCAGGTGCAAAAAGGAGGCAAGCCAGTGCTTTTTCCAGTTTTAGGAATAAAGTAACGATACAGGCCGTTGTATATAATTATGATAATTATACAGGCTCAATTTTGAAATATCATCAATAATACCCTAAGTTTACCTCGTTCTTTTACTACTCCACAACCAAACCCTAATGAAAACACTCAGATTCCTCGCCCCCCTTGCGCTGCTCGCAGCCACCACCCTTTCCCTGTCTTCGTGCCAAGAAGAAGCCGGTGTTCAGGTAAAGAATGAAGTTTCGGAAAAGACCATCGGCCAGATTAAAGCCCTGGGCTTTACCGCAGAAGGCGCTAAGTTGGTTGAAGGCGGTGTGCTGGTTGAAGGCGACATCGTTCTGACCAACGAAATGTTGGCTAGCACCCCCGACTACAAAATGCTGCGCGTAGGTGACGCCGAGCAGTACCGCACCACGAACCTGGTTGGCGGCCTGCCCCGCACCCTCACCATCCGTGTTTCCACTAGCCTGCCTTCGGCTTACATCACGGCTACTGATGAGCTGATCCGCCGCTACAACGCGCAGAACCTGCGGGTACGCTTTGCTCGTGTTACTTCGGGTGGCAACATTGTGATGACTGCTGCTCCTTCCGGTTCTAGCTACTTGGCTTCGGCTGGCTTCCCGTCGGGTGGTAATCCTTACGGCTCGGTTTCGGTGAACGTAGGCGCTATCGGCACGGCCAACGCCTCTACCTACATTGCTACCATTCTGGCGCACGAAGTGGGTCACTGCATCGGCTTCCGTCACACCGACTACATGAGCCGTCAGTATAGCTGCGGTGGTTCAGCGGTAAACGAGGGTGCCAGCACGGTAGGCGCTATCTACATCCCCGGCACGCCATCGGGCCCAGATCCGAACTCTTGGATGCTGGCTTGCATCGGCTCCGGTGCTAACCGTCCGTTCAACACGAACGACGTAACTGCCCTGAACTACGTGTACTAGCTCTCCGCTAGTCGCAAACCAAGCCCCGGCTCTTCCCAGAGCCGGGGCTTTTTGTTTTGTCGAGTTTGGGAGGTTTGACCGCCTACGGCACCTAGTAGAAGTGAAGCCGAATTGGTCATTGCTTGGAGGCGAAACCAACCGTCCTGCTGAGCTTGCCGAAGCATCTCTCCCTCCGACTAATCAACAGGCCTAGGCCATTTGCAACGAAGCGGTAGAGATGCTTGGGCAAGCTCAGCAGGACGGTTGGTTTGACAACATCAGCACGCGAGATGCTGCGACTGCGCGGACGCTAGATCAAGCAGTACGCTCTTTACACCAGCTGTTCACACTGCATCACATGCTTCACTATCTATAACTGGGCGCGGCCTTCGACTTAGCTATATAAGTACGAAAGCTACTGAACTCGGCTTGCAGAAAGCTAACCGAAAATAAGCGCCAAGGGAGTACAGGCATGGTTTCGCCTAGGGTGGTTTCTACTACAAACCATCCAGAAGCCTCCTCTACGCCTATACTTACAGGATTACTACCCGGCGCGTAACCTCACGGCCGCCCGGAGTGCTTATGCGCAGCAAGTATGTTCCGGGCTGGAGCCCGTGCGTATCCAACGGCTGAATGGTTCCGATTTCAGTGAGTACATCGCGCTGCAGGCGGCCAGTCATGTCAAACAGGCGCACGTGCAGGGGCTGGTCGCGGGGGCCAACCAAGTTCAGCGGCTCACCACTGGTTACGGGCACCGGATACACCTGCACATCGGCGGTGTTGCGAATAAAGTACACTTCTTCAATCTGGCTATAGAAGGTACGGTTGCTGGCCAGCACCACGCTAGCGCGGTATTCGGAGCGGCCGGGTACCGGGGCCGGATCAGTAAGTACTAGGCTGGTGCCAGCAATTAACCGTTGGGTTTGCACCGGCTGAAAAGAGCCATCCGCATTACGCCGCTCCAGCACCACGGCCCTAAGCTGGTAGGTAGTGCCCAAAGTCAGGTTAAAGCGCACCGTGTCGGTTACAAGCTGCTGGGGCAGGAAAGAGCGGATATAACAGCCGTAGGCTTCCTGCGTGACGTTGCTGACGCTGCCCCGCTCTCCTACCCTACCCCCACTTACCGGCGCAACCGCATAATACTGGGCGGCCGCCTCAGCCGCCGTCAGAAACAAGGCGGTATCAGGGAGCAGGCGGAACGGCTGCAGGTGCGTGGCACCGAGCACATACACTTGGTACTGCGTAGCGCCGGGTACTTTGGCCCAGGTTAGTAAGGTTTCATCAGGGCAGGTATAGGCCACATTTAGGGCTAGGGGGCGGGCTATGAAAAATGTATCGGACGCTACGGCGCCGGCACCGGTAAGCAGCCGCACCTGTGCCATACCTTCTACTGCTTCCGGCACGGCCCAGCGGAAACTTTGCTCCTGAAGGTTTACGGATGGGCTAAGGGTAGTCCAGGTAGCTTGGTTTACGAGCCGGTATTCTAGTCGAGCGGCCGTGGCCGGCCCGTCCCACTGCCAGCGCAGCCAGGCCGACTCCGCTGCCCGCACGTTTCGGGCCTCCGAGGGGTGCACCCACGTCAGGCCCGACTCGAACTCATACACCAGACTAAATGCTTGCGGCCCCTGCGGCACCTCAAAACCTCGCACCCGCAGCTCATAGGTACCGGCAGCGGGCAGATCCAGGGTGATTTGCTCCGTGTTATCGAGGTGGTTAGGGCGGCGACGGGCCGGCAATGCCAGCGAATCGAGGTGTGGGAAGGTGCTAAGCGTCCAGGGCAGCCACTGCTGATTGGTGGCGGTATTGGTCAGCTTGAGGTCGAGGTCGTTGATGAGGGTCGGGCTGGCATCGGGCGCGGCTTCTGGATCGGTCCAGGCCAGAGTGGCTTTCAGGCGGTGCGTACCGGCGGGCACAGTAATCATGAACACTCGCTCCTGGTTCTGCGTGGCGGTGGCTTCGGCGTAGCGGTTTTCTAGAATGGCCTGCACGGCTCCAAGTGCATCCGCCTGGCCATATCCGGCCACAAAATCTACGTTCGGGCGCCCGGTATCATCAGCTGCATTCAGCAGCGCAGCTTTCACCAAAGATGCTGATGGCACGGTACCCCGCTGGTCGCGGTAAGCCTGCTGCACTAATAGGCTGATGCCCGAAACCAGGGCGGCCGCATCGGATGTGCCGCCGTCGCCGAAGGCTACCAGTTCCGGCTTCACGCGGCCATCGGCGGCGGGGCCGCGGGAGCTTAGCGGCACTACCTGCCCTAGGGCATCAGTAGCGCCCACACTCAGCGTGTTTTTCGAGTTTTTAAACTGCCCGGTTAGGTTGGCTACCCCGCTCAGGGCCGCATACGGTCCGGCGGCGGCTGGCTGAGTGCCGGAATTACCCGACGAAAATACGTGCAGCAACGCCGGGTACTGGCGCACCTGCTGGTCGTAGGCACGGGCCTCGAGGCCGTAGAAGTTCTCAACACTCACGCCATACGAGTGGTTTTGCACCGATACGCCTTGCGCCGCCAGGGTAGCACCATCGTCGGGCAAGAGGTTATCGTAGCTGGACTGGGCAATGCGGGCCTGCCACGCGCCGCCTTTGCCATTCGGCGAGGAGTTGCCGCCGCCCGCAATCAGGGTGGCCATCATCGTAGCGTGGGAGTTTAGCAGCTTGGCCTGCGGATCAGGGTTAACCAGGCGGCCTTTAAAGTCGATATCCTCAATATCAAAAGGGTCTTCCTTTACCGAGACGGTTAGGCCTTTGCCCGTGAGCTGGGGGTAGCGGGCGTGCGTGGTCGATACCTTATTCAAGGTGAGGTCGGCGCCGTTAAGTTGGCGCTCAGGCTGTGCTACTCGGTCGGCGGCCTCTACAAACGTTACGGTGGGGCAAGCCGCCAACGCGCTGGCGGTGGCGCCTTGTACGCGGAGCAGGTTCGGGTGCCCGGGTTCTGCCACTACCGTTGCCTGCGGATATTTTTGGGCCAGCCATTGCCGGAATGCGGCTTGGTCGCGCACACTTACGCGCAAGGTGCGGGCGGCCCGGGCCAGCTCCAGGCCCGGAGCTAAGCGTGCTTTGAGCGGGGCCGGCTTGCTTTGGCCCCAACTCACTGCCATGCCCACGCTACTGCTGAGTAATACGAGGAAAAAACGTAAACCAGCGCGGCAATTGAAAGCAGCAGACATAGCAGGGAATTGGTTGTGGCAGAGGCAGAACGGCGAAAGGAGCAACCAGAGTCGCTCTTTCCAAATGTAGGCAGAAATGCGCGTATCTGGCCCTAAAGGCAGCTTTGAGCTTACGCTCAGTAAACCTACCGCGAGGTAGCCTATTCGGTTGCTGGGTAGCATGAACCGGACTTGGCGTTTCTCGCTGTTCAGCTACTTGCACACTAGGCCTCTGCTGCCCACAAACCTACTTCCGGTAGCTAACCCAGATGCTGGGCTCTGCTATAACTGGCTACATTTTATACACCTGGATGCCAGCCGCCGTCAACAGATACGCATATTGCTCGCTTACCAGCACTTGCTGGACCCCGGCTATGGGCAGGGCTACAGTGCGCTCCGTTAGGTTGTAGAGGTGGAAAAATCGAAGCCCATCCGGGGCTAGGTAGTACAGCTCGTCGCTGCGAAATCCGACGTAGCTCAGGCCAGTTAGGGGCAGCTTTTTCCGGTAGTTGCCCAGGTTATCGAACACATACACGCCGCTGGTGCGGTCTACTAGGTACAGGTTGTTCTGGTACTCGCGCAGAAACCGGAAATCAGGCCGGGTGCGCCCAATAAGCAAATCAAGGGGAGTAGTGATGGTAAAGCGCTTCTGGATGGCATCAAACTGGCGCAGCGTCAGGTCCGACTCATTCAGCACCCAGTAGCGGTCGTCGGGGGCCAGCGTAACGGTGCGGGCCTGGCCATCGAGGTAGTCTTGCCAGCGCAGCTCGATGATGGGCGCCAGAAACCGGTCGAGCAGCATTACTTGCTGTCGGTCGTCGTAAAAGACCAGCACTTTGGCCGTATTCCACGCTTCTACCTGCGCGGTGTGGCCAGGCAAGGGTGGCGAGTAGGTGTTCAGCGGTTGCCCATCGGGGCCGTATTGGTGCAGGTTGTTCTGCGAATCCGTCACGTACAGGTTGCCGCGCCGATCCAGGGAAGCTGGGCCGGGCTGGGCCAGCTTGATGGTGCGCACCAACGCCCAGCCACTAGGGGCCGGTTTGGTATCAATCGGCACCGTAACCACGGGAGCAGCCTGGGCCGCGGGCGCTACGGAGCCGGCAGCCGGCGCAGTTGTCTGGCCGTGGGCACCTAGGCCGCTGAGCAGCACAAGGCCGCTAACCAGCAGTAGGTGTGCGCCTCTACTCCTGCTCAAAATGCCGCAATGCCAGCTGGTTCCCATCATACACGCCGTAGGAGCAATAATTGACCCATTCGCCGAGGTTTACGTAGCGGCTACCGGGCGCTACCTCCACATCGAGCGGCAAGTGGCGGTGCCCGAACACGTAGTACTCGTGCGGAAACTGCTTTTCTACCTCGCGGCAGTAGGTCAGCAGCCACTCATCGTCCCCGAAATACTGCTCATCGGCGGCGCCATTCTGCAGGCGACTGTGGCGGCTCCAGCGGTTGGCAATGCCAATGCCCAGGTTAGGATGCAGGCGTGCAAATAGCCACTGGGCCACGGGCGAGGTGAACACGCGCTTCAGCAACTTGTAGGTGTGGTCGCCGGGACCGAGGCCGTCGCCGTGGCCAATATGGAACTGGTGCCCCCCAATGCGCTGGCTTACCGGGTTTCGCAGTATTGGGATGTTGAGCTCCTTGGTGAAGTAGTCAAACATCCACATATCGTGGTTGCCGGTGAAAAACGTGACGGGAATGCCCGCATCGGTCAGCTCGGCCAGCTTGCCCTGCAGCCGGATAAACCCCCGCGGAATAGCATGCCGATACTCAAACCAAAAGTCGAAAATATCACCGAGCAGGTAGATAGCCGCGGCATCTTGCGCAGCCATATCCAGCCAGCGCACAATGCGCCGCTCCCGCTCCAGAGAGCGGGCGGCATCAGGGGCGCCCAGGTGAAAATCAGAAGCAAAGTATACGCGGCGGCCAGCAGGCAGCGCGAGGTCAGGTAGTTGCGGCGGGCGCGTCATCCAATAAAAACAACACGATGCTGCGCGGGCCATGAGCACCGAGCACCAGCGTTTTTTCAATATCCGCCGTGCGACTAGGCCCGGTGGTGAGGGAAATCATGGAGGGCAGCTTGTCGGGGCCGTACTTCTGCTGCATTAGCTTCAGGGCGTCGCCGATATCGGTTACGACCTGCGAGGTGCGGGCCAGCACCAAGTGCTGATCGGGGTAGATGCTGAGGCGGCGGCCGCTAGCAGTACCTGCGGCTACCAGCACGCTACCGGTGCGGGCTACTAGGGCCTCGCAGCTGGTAAGGCCGGCATCGGCCTGGGTCCGGAAATCGGCTTCATCGCCCTGAAACACAATGTTGCCATCGTGCAGCAGCTTTTTCAGCTCGGGCTCCCACACATACAGGTGCTCCAGCGCTTTCTCCTTTTTGTAAGTAAACAGCTGATCATAGAAGTGCTCCACCGACTCGCAGTAGTAAAACACGCCGCCTACCCGCACAAAGCTTTGGGCAAACGCTACCGCCAAATCGTCGGTGGCGGCTGGGCGCGGATGCAAGGGCGACGTGAAATCGGGCCGGGCCGGCTGCTCCGCTGGTTGCTGCAATGCCTCGCGAATGCGGCGCAGAATTATATCACGGGAGTTCTGAGACATACAGCAAAGGTAACAGAGTAGGGCCACGCACCATGCAGGGAGTAGCAGGTCAAAAAAATATTCGTTATCTTATATATGGATTTCAAAGCCGCTTGCCTTTAGCCAAGTTGCTACCCTAGTGCGTTGAAAGCAAGCCCTGCTTTCCATTCCTTCCAGCCGCATGAATTTTTCAGTGAGCCGTTGGTATCAGCACCGCCTGTGGGCGGGCATGGGTAGGCTGAAATATGTCTGGGGGGTATGGTTGCTTTTGCTTTTTTCGTTTGCACCCGGCCCACCTGAGCCGGCCAAAAAACGTCTTAAAACCCGCAACGTCATCATTGTAGTGATTGATGGCCCGCGGTACTCCGAAACCTGGGACAGCACCACCCTAATTCCGAATATGGCCACGCGGCTGCGGCCCAAAGGCGTGTTTTTCTCTCAGTTCTTCAACAACGGTTTTACCTATACCAACTCCGGGCACACGGCCATTACCACGGGCATCAACCAGCCCATCGATAACTTTGAGGCGGAGTTGCCGCAGCAACCTTCCATTTTTCAGATCTGGCGCAAAGCCACCGGCAAGCCCGCCACGGCAGCTTGGCTTATCACCAGCAAAGACAAGCTACATATTCTGGCTAACACCCAAAATCCGGAGTGGAAAGATCAGTATCAGCCCTCCCTAGACTGCGGCATAAACGGCCCCGGCAGCGGCTACCGTGCCGACTCACTGACGCTGGTAGCGGCCAAGCGCATTCTCACGGAGCACAAGCCCAACCTGGTGCTCATCAATTTCATGGAGCCCGATGGCTACGCCCACGCGGCCAACTGGCCCTATTACCTGCGTGGCATTGCCCGCGACGACCGGTACGTATGGCAGCTTTACAACTTTCTAAGGGCTAGTAAAACGTACCGCAACAACACTACCCTGCTTATCACCAACGACCACGGGCGCCATCTCAACGGCATCAGCACAGGCTATGTCGACCACGGCGACAACTGCGAAGGCTGCCGCCACATCAGTCTGCTGGCCCTAGGTCCCGATTTCAGGGTAGGCCGGACTCTCACAGAACAACACACACTGGTCGATATACCCTCGACGGTGGCGTATTTGCTAGGCTTTCCCTTCGAGCAAGGCCAAGGCCAGGTGATGCAGAACTTATTGAAACGCTAGGAACTTGCCCTCGCGCCCCGAGAAGGCGGAGAAACTGAGTACGTGCTGCTGCTGCTGGTTGCTTTTCAGGTAGACAGACTACTAGGTCTGCTTCATTCCCAAAGTCATGTTTTCACTGCTTTACCTAGCAGTCAGTATAAGCTGGCTGCTTTGGCAGCACCCCCTGGCGCTGGCTGGCCCGGAACGCGTGTACGGTACTAGCCTCCAACTTCAGGCGAACCCCTACGAGAACCCTCTTTTCACTACAGACGAAGCACTACCCTTTACGCTGTTGCTGCCGCTGGAAGCCATTCTGAAAGACCGAGGCCCCACGCCAACTCTGCACGCGGCCACCCTTCTGTATCAGGATGCAGCTGGCCACTCTAGAACACTGATTGTGCAAGTCAGGGTGCGCGGCAACAGGCGCAAAGACCCCACGGTTTGCGACTTTCCGCCCCTGCTTATCCGGTTTCCGCAGGCCGAAGTCGAGGCTACGCCCTTCGGAAAGGTAAAGGAGCTGAAACTCACCACGCACTGCCAGGCCGACCACTTTGTGGTGCGCGAGTACCTAGTGTACAAGCTCTACAACCTTCTGACTACCATTAGCTTCCGCGCCCGTCTGTGTCGGGTCACGTATCAGGACAGCAACAACAAGCGCAAACCCTCGGTCCATCACGCCTTTCTGCTGGAAGAAGCTACTAGCCTTGCCCAGCGCAACAACGCCACCATCGTTCCGAAACCACTCGCTATTGGCATGCAGCACACCCATCAGAAGACGATGGCCATGCTGGCTTTCTTTCAATTCATGATTGGCAACACCGATTGGTCGGTGCCCTACCGGCACAACATCCGGCTGCTGTCCCTGGATAAAAGCACTCCCTCCTATCCGGTTCCGTATGATTTCGATTACTCGGGCCTGGTGATGACGCCGTATGCCGTTCCGCCGCAGCAGTTAGGCATTACATCGGTGCGGCAGCGGCTTTTCCGGGGCTACAGCTTTCCAGAGGAGATATACGCCGAAACCCGCACCCTTTTCAACGCCCGTCGCACCGATTTTTACAACGTATACCTCAAGTGCCCATACATCAGTGAGGAAGAGAAAACGTTCGCCACTCGATTCTTAGACGAGTTTTACAAAACGATTAACGACCCCAAAGATTTTGAGCGCAGCATCGGCCGCGTGGGGCGTCGCAACCAGAAGCAGTACGTGAATATAAAAGGCCTTGAGTAGTCCCTGGCCCACAACCAACACACAAAAAAAGCCAGCCCTTTCGGGCTGGCTTTTTCACGTACAACTTTCTGGTTACACCGGGCTGACGGCGTTGCCGCTCGGTTCGGTGGTAGAACCAGGAGTGCCGTTCTGGTCATTGTTTAGGCCAGGCAGGTTCAAGTCGGGCAGGTCGTTGCCCAGCGGAACGCCGGGGTGCTCCTGCTTCCGCTCGCTAAGCGTTTCGCTGCGGTCGGTGCCAGCCATGTGCGCCTGGTAGGTGGTCTGACTGTCGAAAGGACGAGGACCAACCAAACGAACCAAGTCATCCTGCAACAGAATTTCTTTCTCCAGCAGCTCTTTCGCCACTACCTCCAGTTCATGCCGACGCTCAGTCAGCAGTTCTTTGGTCCGGATGTAGGCCTGCTCGATAATCGTGCGAACTTCTTCGTCGATCATCTGCGAGGTAGCTTCCGAATACGGCTTACTGAAGCCATACTCGTTCTGCCCTTTTGAGTCGTAGAACGATACGTTGCCGAGCTTGGCATTCATGCCGTACATCGTCACGATGCTATAGGCCGTTTTCGTGATGCGCTCCAGGTCAGAAAGAGCACCAGTCGAAATCTTGTTGAACACAATTTCCTCGGCGGCCCGGCCACCCAACGTCATGCACATTTCGTCCATGAGCTGCTCGGTGTTGTAGAGGAACTGTTCGCGGGGCAGGTATTGGGCGTAACCCAATGCAGCCACACCACGGGGCACAATGCTCACCTTCACCAACGGATCAGCGTGCTCCAGGAACCAGCCCGCAATGGCGTGGCCAGCTTCGTGGTAGGCTACTACCTTTTTCTCACCGGGGCTGATGATTTTGTTTTTCTTCTCCAGGCCACCAATCACGCGGTCAACGGCATCAGTGAAGTCCTGCATCGTTACCATCTTCTTATCGCGGCGCGCGGCAATCAGGGCAGCTTCGTTGCAGACGTTGGCAATTTCAGCACCAGCAAAACCAGGTGTTTGCGCCGCCAGCTTCTTCGCTTCTACATCGGGGCCCAAGGTCAGGGGCTTCAGGTGTACATTGAAGATCTGGGTGCGGCCATTGATGTCGGGCTTATCAATGCTGATCTGGCGGTCGAAACGACCGGGGCGCAGCAAAGCTGAGTCTAGTGTATCAGGACGGTTGGTAGCGGCCAGGATAATAACCCCGGAGTCGGTACCGAAACCATCCATTTCTACTAGCAGGGAGTTCAGCGTGTTTTCGCGCTCATCGTTGCCGCCGGGCATGTTACCGCGTGAGCGGCTCCGTCCGATGGCATCAATCTCATCAATAAAGATGATGCAGGGCGCCTTGGCTTTGGCTTGCTTGAACAAGTCACGTACTCGGGCCGCACCTACGCCCACGAACATCTCCACGAAATCGGAGCCCGAAAGCGAGAAGAACGGCACATCGGCCTCACCAGCTACAGCTTTCGCCATCAGGGTTTTACCCGTACCAGGAGGACCTACCAGCAGTGCACCTTTCGGGATTTTGCCACCTAGGACAGTAAACTTGGAAGGATTCTTCAAGAACTCTACGATTTCCTGAACCTCTTCCTTGGCTTCTTCTAGGCCGGCAACATCCTTAAAGGTGATTTTTACTTTGTCGCCGCCTTCAAACAACGCCGCGCGCGACTTACCAATGTTGAAGATCTGACCGCCGGGCCCACCTGCTCCGCTCATGCGGCGCATCAGGAACCAGAAGCCCACGAAAATAACAATCATGAAGCCCCAGGTGGTGATAAAGTCACCGTAGCCCCGGTCTTCCGTGATTTTCAGGCCTACCTGCCGGTCAGCGGGCAGGGTAGCCTGAATTTTGTCGAAATCTTCCTTAAAGGTTTTACCATCGACTACCCGGAAGTTGAACTGCGGACCAGCCCCCCCGGTAGCCGTGAGCGGGCCCCGACGAACGAGGCGCTTGGCATATTCCGGCTTCTTGATGGAAGCAGGCTTTAGGGTAACCTCCACATGCCGGTCGTTCTTCAGCGTTACATCTGCAACGTCGCCGGCCACCAGCATTTGTTCGAAGTCACGCTGCTTGATTTCAACCAGCGGATTGCTTTGAGACAAGTACACCATCCCGAGGATGAGCACCACTAGTCCCGTCAGCACCCAGAGCTGCATACCCGGCCGCGGTGCGGGGGTAGGCAGCATATTTTTTTTCTTTTTGGGCGTTGTATCAGACATGTATTGAGTTTGCTAAGACAAAAACAAAGGCGGAACACGCCAACCGTGCGTTTGTTGGCGCGCCCGCCCGCATTCTGGAAGACGCAGTTGGCGTGGTTTTACTTTACCGCTGCCGACGTTTCTTCTTCTACATACGTAATGTCCGCATCGCCCCACAGTTCTTCCAAGGCATAGAACTGCCGACGGTCGCGCAGAAACACGTGCACCACCACGTCCACGTAGTCGAGAAGCACCCACTCGCGATTCATGCGCCCTTCGGTTTGCCAAGGGTTCTGACCGGTAAGCTTTTCTACTTCCTCCTCTACGGAGCGGGCAATAGCGTCAATTTGAGTATCTGAAGAAGCCGAGCAGATTATAAAATAATCGGCTACGGCATTTTTAAGGTCTTTTAGATTAAGCACCACGATATCGGCTGCTTTCTTCTCTTGCATGCCGCGTACTACTACATCTGCCAACTTGTCCGAATCCTGCCGAACCAGGGTACTTTTCATGGGGTATTATTAGGTTTGAACGTCACAAAGTACGAAAATCAGGTGGACGCTATATCCCCCCAAACTCTCTTCACGGGCCAACAGCTTGTCTGGTTGCCCGAATGCGCCTCAACAAACACTGAGGCACAGCTACTGGCAGGCCAAAACCGGGCCACGGATGGCTGCTGCGTCATTACCGACAAACAGACCGCCGGCCGGGGCCAACGTGGCAACCAGTGGGAAGCAGCGCCGGGCGAAAACCTGACGCTGTCGGTGGTGTGGCACCCGGGCTTTTTGCCCGCCGCCGACCAGTTTTTGCTTAGCCAAGCCGTAGCACTAGCCGTGCACGATTGGCTAAGCTCCTTGCTCGGCCCCGACCCGGCGTTGCGCGTCAAGTGGCCGAACGATTTGCTTTTCGGGAGTCAAAAGCTAGGAGGTATTCTGATTGAGAACACACTTAGTGGCTCGAAGATTCAGCATAGCGTGGTTGGAATAGGGATAAATATTAATCAACGTGAATTTGACGTTGTTACGGCCACTTCGCTGGCATGTTTAACTAACCGAGCGTACCATTTGCCGCTACTAGCTGCCCGGCTGCTCGAAAGCCTAGAGCGCCGCTACCTGCAGCTGCGCGCTGGCCGCATTGGCAGCCTCCGGACGGAATACTTGCGGGTACTGTATCGGTATCAGGAAGAGCACGAGTACGAAACCGGCAACCAGCGGCTCAGAGGCCAGATTATGGGAGTTGATGAAGCAGGCCGCCTAGCGCTGGCTGTACAGGGGCAGTTGCGCTACTTCGATTTAAAGGAAATTCGCTACCTATAAAAATCCGGTGAACCCCAGAACAGATACTAGCTCTGAAAAATAGCCAACTCTATGTATATGATTTTAGCTTTTCGCCTGGTTTACTGCTAAAACAGGTTAAACAGCGCATGTATATAACTGTTATTATATTATAATTCAACTATTTACGATGATTTGTCGTACATTTGATTAAACCCAGATGCAACTATTGGTTCTAAAGTAGCATCTGGCTGGCAATGACTCTGAAATTCCAAGGCACGGTACTTGCCTTAAGTGCCTGACGCCCCCTTGGACTGTCTCTTTGTCCCGGCCGGGCATAATTTTACACTTTGACTTCAGCGCGGGCCTAGGCCGTTGCGTTTTGATACTGACTGAATGCCATGAAAATTTCTACTCGCTTTTTCCCCGTGTTGCTGCTAGTGCTCTGGCAGCTGCCTATGCTGGCGGCCTCAGTCACGTTGGGCTCAGGCAACACCGGTCACCGCTTTCATCCGTTGGCAGTACGCGCCAAAACGCCCGCCCCTTGGCATACAGCTCAGGCTACTCCGGCTAGCGCCTCAGTAGCGGCTAAAGCGCTTTCACCTTCGTTGTCGGTATACCCTAATCCTTCGCGGGGTCTTATCACGGTATCGGTGGCGCAAAAGCTTCCCTGGGCCGACTACAAGCTTCGTTTGAGCAATATCATTGGCCGTGAGGTGCGCACCGTACTGCTGCGCCCCGAGGCGGCCGATGGCGGCATGAGCCTCAACCTTTCTGATTTGCCGGCGGGTATGTATTTCTACAGCCTCGTGCAGAACGACAAGGTGCTTTCTACGAAGCGCTTGATGCTGCAGAACTAGCTAGCGTTTCTATTAGCACAAAAAAAGCAGCCTGAAACCGGGCTGCTTTTTTTGTGCCGTATCGGAATTAAGAGCAAAAACTGGCTTCGTGCACGCAACCTCGTTCACGCCTCTCGCTACTTATTCTCTACTTTTGGTCTTTCACTGATTCTATTTCGGACCTTACCCCCGTCGTTCAGCCGTGGATCGGTTCTTTCCGGTCTCTTTTACCTACCTATGCGGAGTTACAAAAGCCTGAATAATCTAGTGGGCTGGCTGGTGTTTGCCATTGCCACCATTACGTACATGCTCACGCTGGAGCCCACAGCGTCGTTCTGGGACTGCGGCGAGTTTATCGCCTGCTCATACAAGTTGCTGGTTCCGCACCCTCCCGGAGCCCCTACGTTCCTGCTGCTGGGCCGCCTGTTCTCGCTGTTTTCCTTCGGCGATGTTACCAAAGTATCGGTGCTGGTAAACATGCTGTCGGCCCTGAGCTCTTCCTTTACGGTGCTGTTCCTGTTCTGGATCATTACCATGCTCGCGAAGAAGATGGTGCTGAACCGTCCTACGCAGTTTGATGAGCGCGGCTTCGAGCCCACCTCCGGCCAAACCTTGCTGATACTAGGTGCTGGCGCCGTCGGAGCCCTGGCCTATGCCTTCTCTGACTCGTTTTGGTTTAACGCCGTCGAGGCTGAGGTGTACGCCATGTCGTCGTTGTGCACGGCGGCTGTGGTATGGCTGATGCTGAAGTGGGACAACCGCGCCCACGAGGCCGACTCTGACCGGTGGCTGGTGCTCATTGCCTATGTTATCGGCCTCAGCATTGGGGTTCACTTGCTGAACTTGCTGGCAATTCCGGCCCTAGGCTTTATCTACTACTACCGCCGTAGCCAGAGCCCTACCACCTTGGGTGGTTTTATCACCCTAGTAGTGAGCGGCGTAATTGTGGGCCTGATTCTGGCCGGCATTATCCCGGGCTTGCCCACGCTGGCCGGCGCCTTCGAGGTGTTCTTTGTCAATACGTTTGGGTTGCCCTTCAGCTCCGGCCTAGTGATTTTCCTGGTGCTGTTCGTGGCTCTGATCTGGTTTGGCTTTCGCCAGTCGTTCAAGCGCCGCAGCCGCCTGCTGAACACCGTGATGCTGAGCTTCGTGTTTATCCTGATTGGATACTCGTCTTACCTCATCGTCCCGATCCGCAGCAGCTACCACCCCACCATCAATGAAAACGCCCCGGAGGATGTCCTGTCCTTCGTGAGCTACCTGAAGCGCGAACAGTACGGCGACCGGCCGTTGCTCTATGGGCCACAGTTCAACGCCCAGCCCATTGCCCAGACGGAGGGCGCCCCGCGCTACGTACGCCAGGGCGATAAATACGTGGTGGCCGAATACCGCCCGGTGCTAGAGTATGAAGCCAGCGACAAAATGCTGCTGCCCCGCCTGTACAGCAATGATCCGCTGCACCTCTACAACTATAAGAAGTGGGTTGATATTCAGGAAGGCGTGAAGCCCACCATGGGCCAAAACCTGACGTTCCTGTTCAAATACCAAATGGGTCACATGTTCTGGCGCTACTTCATGTGGAACTATGTGGGCCGCGAAAGTGACATACAGCAAGCCGGTATTCTGTGGGGAAGCCACGCCGGAGCCGGTTTGCCTGAGCGTATCGCCGACAGCCCCGCCCGCAACGCCTTCTTTGCGTTGCCGCTTATTCTGGGGCTGCTAGGCTTTTTCTACCATGTGCGCCGCGACGGTCGCAACGCCTTCATTGTAGGCTTGCTGTTCTTGTTCACAGGTCTAGCCATCGTTATTTACCTGAACCAGCCGCCTATTGAGCCCCGTGAGCGGGATTACACCTTTGCTGGCGCCACGTTTGCCTTTGCCATCTGGATTGGCCTTGGCGTACTGGCCCTGGCGGAGTTGCTGCAGGCAGTTGTGAAGTCAGAAACGGCACGTGCTGGCGTGGTAACGCTGCTAGGCCTTGTAGTGCCCGGAATCATGGTGGCGCAGGGCTGGGACGACCACGACCGCTCCGACCGCTATAACTCCGTTGATTCAGCCAAAAACCTGCTGAACTCGCTGGCTCCGAACGCGGTGCTGTTCACGAACGGCGACAACGACACCTTCCCGCTCTGGTACGCCCAAGAAGTAGAAGGCGTACGTACCGACGTGCGCGTGGCCGTGCTTAGCTACCTGAATACTGACTGGTACATCGACCAGATGAAGCGCCGCGCCTACAAGTCGCAGCCGTTGCCCATCTCGATGAAGAATGAGAACTACAAGCAAGGCACCAACGACTACCTGCCCTACGCCGAAAACCCGGCCGTAAAGGAGATGGACGTTCGGCAGTTTATGCAGCTAGTGGAGCAGAACAGCCCCTTGCTGCAGGTAAGCTACGGCGACGGTTCGCGCACGCTGCTTTCCTTCCCGGCCCGCAAGTTCTACCTGCCTATCGACACTGCTGCCGTAGACAAAATGGGCATCATTCCGGCCGGGCGCCGCAAGCAGCTGGTGCCGCGCATGGAGTGGGAAGTAGGCAAGAGCGCCATCGAGAAGAAAAGCCTCGTGATTCTGGACATTCTGGCTACCAACAACTGGCAACGCCCGGTATACTTCTCCAGCACCGTTGACTCCCGTGACTTTATGGGGCTGCAGCCGTACTTCCAGCTGGAAGGCATGGCCTACCGTATTCTGCCCGCCAAAGACCCTAGTTACGAGCCCACCAGCCGTGACGAAGGCTATGTGGCCACGGACCTGATGTACAATAACCTGATGAAGACGTTCGCCTACCGCGGGCTGAATAATCCGAACATTTTCTACGACGAGAACAACCTGCGTTTCCCGGCTAATTACCGCGACAAGTTTGCGCGCCTGGCCAACACACTGCTTGCCAACGGCGACAAAGCACGCGCCAAGCAAGTGCTGGACAAGTGCTTTGAAGTAATGCCCGACAAGGCAATTCCGTACGATTACTATGTGCCCGAATTTATTCCGGCCTTGGTAGCAGTGGGCGAAAAAGAGCGTGCCAACGAGATTATGGATACCATGACCGGCCGGGCCGAACGGGCGCTAGCCTACTACAGCACCCACAACAGTGGCCTCTTCGATCAGGAATTCCAGACGTACCTGATGACGCTGAACAGCGTGGGCCGCGCCGCCGAGGAGATTGGCGACCAGCAGCGGGCTTCCAAAGCCATTGGGCTGTTGCAGCAGTACTACAAGCAGTAAACACTAGGCCTCGCGCCCTCTGAAAAGCCGGCTCCTGAAAAGGAAGCCGGCTTTTTTCGTAGAAAGCCTACCTTGCTGCCCACCATCTGCTCGTACTGTCGTGAAAACATCTGGTTTGTTACTTCTGCTCCTGCTTTCCCTTGGCACGGCGCTTGGCCTAACCGCCGCTCCCCGGCGCGACTTTGCCAGCCAGTACCGGCCTGGTCGGCGCATTATGGTGGACACCCGGCGGGAAGGTGACAGCCTCCGCATTTACCTGCGTTTTCCAACCCGAGCCAGCATTCGGCGGGGCTTTCCGCTGCACGTGGTGGCCTGGCTCGATTATGATGCGAAGCGGCCGCTTTGGCAGGATACAGTGCGCCGTTTTGCCCAACGGCTCCGCCCCGATGGGGAGGCTGCCCGCATTGATTTCTGTCTGCCTCTTTCTAGACTGCGGGTAGGACAAGTGATCAGCATGGCTGCCGGTCCAGCCGATGAAGCTGCTTCTGGCGATGCCGCTTGGTTTCAGCTGGCTCCCGAACACCTGTCCCGCCCCTTCGTGCTTACTGACTCCCTAGGTTACCCCTTGCTGCGCCGCTACGTGCACGTGGGAGAAGCCTTCGGAGTAGATAGCTACGGCCTTGATGAGCCAGTGCGCGCCTATCGTTATCCGTTAAGCTCACTGGCTGCGGCCCCGCCCATGTCGGGTCCTGGCGCGCTGCCTCCGCAGCCACGCACCCTGAGTGCGCTGGATTCGGCCATGTTTCAGGCCGGAAGTTTTCTGCAGTTGCGCTCCGGGCTTTACCTGCTGCGGGCCGGTAATGCTAGCCTTCGGAGCGGAGTTTTGGTAGAAGACAATAATTTCCCGGAGCTAACCTCTGCCGACGAGCTGATTGCGCCGCTGATTTATATGACCACCTCTGAGGAGCGTAAAAAATTGTTTGATGCGCCTGACCCTAAAAAGGCAGTAGACCAGTTTTGGCTTACCGTAGCGGCCGATAACCAACCCATTGCCAAGCAACTTATCCGCACGTATTATGGCCGGGTGCAGGAAGCCAACGAACTTTTTTCGGCCCATAAAGCGGGCTGGCTCACCGACCGGGGCCTGCTTTATCTGGTGCTAGGACCGCCAGAAAGCGTGTATCGGGAGGGCAATGAGGAGCGGTGGATCTATCGCGCCGACCAGAGCATGGGCGGCACGTTCGTGTTCCGCGCCAAACCCAGTACCTTTGCACTTAATAACTATGAACTGGTGCGCCGCCCCGAGTACGAACAACTCTGGTATGCCGCCGTGGAGCAATGGAGAAAAGGACGAACCGCCCGCCCCGGCCGCTAACTGAGCGCCGCCAATTTTTTGATTCTGAGAACCGCCCGGTACCTAACCGGCGGCCGGCCTCCCGTGAGGATGAAGGCCGCTCGGGCCATGATCGGCCCGACAAGCCATTCTACCCGCACAAGCCCGCTCAGGACCGCAGCATCGACATGATTTTCGGGTTGCGCCCCATCCTGGAAGCCATGAACGCCGGCCGCACCCTGGACAAGATTTTCTTGCTGCGCGGCACCAAAAATTCCATGACGCAGGACATTCTGGAGATGGCCAAAACGGCCAGCATTCCGGTATCGATGGTGCCCGTGGAGAAGCTGGATGGCATCACGAAGAAAAACCACCAAGGTGCCGTAGCCTACGTGTCGCCCATCGATTACATGCCGCTGGACAATATTCTGGCCGGGCTGTATGAGGAAGGCAAAACGCCACTGCTGCTGGTGCTGGACCGCATCACCGACGTGCGCAACTTCGGCTCCATTGCCCGGAATGCAGAGTGCTTGGGGGTTCATGCCATTGTCGTACCTAGTAGAGGAGCCGCCCAGGTCAACGGCGACGCGCTAAAGACGTCTGCCGGTGCCCTGAACCTGATTCCGGTGTGCCGGGAGCCTAACCTGCGGGATACGCTCAATTTCCTGCGCGACTCCGGTGTGCAGATTGTGGCGTGTACCGAAAAGGCCGACTCCAGTCTCGAAGCCGAAAAAGTTGACCTTACGGCACCTCTGGCCATTTTGATGGGTAGCGAGGAAGACGGCATCAGCCCCGAGTATCTGCAGCTGGCCGACCACCGCCTGCGCATTCCAATGGCGGGCCAAATCAGCTCGCTCAACGTTTCGGTAGCCAGTGGCATCATGCTCTACGAAGTGCTCCGCCAGCGCTTGGCTAAGCAGTAATCTGACCCTAGTAAAAGCAGCGGCCCCGCAATCAGGATATACTCTGATTGCGGGGCCGCTGCTTTTACTAGGTGCTGGCTTAGTTGTAACCCACTCCTTTTTTCGATTTTACGTCGGCTACAAACTCTTTCACGCGTTGTTCCTCGGTGCGCTTGCAGATGAGCAGTACGTTGTCGTACTCGGCCACAATGTAGCCTTCTAGGCCCTGTACCACCACCAACCGCTCGTTGGGAGTTTTAATGACGCACTCCTTGGTGTCATAGAGCAGGGCGTTGCCATCAACCACGTTTTCGTCGGCGTCGTGCTGGCCCATGCGGTGTAGTGAGTCCCAGGTACCCAGGTCGCTCCAGCCGAAATCAGCGGGCAACACATACACGTTGTCGGCCTTTTCCATCACGCCATAATCAATACTGATGTTGCGGCAGCGGGTATAGGCTTTGGTAATGAAGCGTTCTTCGTGGTCGGTTCCCAGCTCATGGCGACCTTCGTCGAACACTTCGGCAATATCACTGAGGTAGTGATGAAAGGCTTGGATAATGGCATCGGCACGCCACACAAACAGGCCCGAGTTCCAGAGAAACTCGCCGCTTGACACGAACATCTTGGCCAGTTCCAGATTCGGTTTTTCGGTGAAGGTCTTCACCTTGCGCAGGCCACTGGGGAACACGCCATCCTCGTGACCGGGAGCCGTTTTCACGTCCTGCGGGCGCACTTCAGCATCAATAAACTGAATGTAGCCGTAGCCAGTATCGGGGCGGGAGGGCTGAATACCCAAGGTAATGAGCACGTTATGGGTGCGGGCACCGTCAATGGCCGTCCGGATGGCCTCGCGGAAATTCTCCTCGTGCATGACAGCATGGTCAGAAGGAGTCACCACAATCACGGCCTCCGGGTCGCGCTGGGCAATACGGTAGCTGGCGTAGGCAATGCATGGAGCCGTGTTGCGGCCAATAGGCTCGCCCAGGATCTGATCCGCCGGCAAGTCGGGCAGGTGTTGCTGCACCAGTTCGGTGTAGTCGCGGTTAGTTACCACAAACACGTTTTCGGCGGGGCAGATGCCTTTAAATCTATCAACTGTAAGCTGAAGCATAGAGCGCCCTAGCCCTAGTACATCATGAAACTGCTTGGGATGATGAGTGCGGCTGAAAGGCCAGAAGCGGCTACCAATGCCGCCCGCCATCACAACTAGGTATGTATGCTGTTCCATTGAAGCCGGACGTAACGCCCGCGTTTAGGAAAATGAAAATGCCTAACAGGCCTAATCAAGAAAGACTTCACCTCTGCAAACGTGGCTATTCCAGCGCAAAGAGCAAAACTCTCCTATTAACCCATCAGGCAAGTATAGCGATATATTTTATATATAATAATTTCTGTAAAATATTTAATTATATCAACAAACACAGTTTACCCGCCAGCTAACAGGTAAGTAGCTGTGGCTCTGTATTCTCCGGGCGACATAAGTTACACAAATCCTTCCCTTAACAAGTCGTGTAGATGGATGAACCCGTTGAAACGGCCCTGCTCCGTAACAACTAGCTGGGTGATGTTGCGCTGCTGCATGCGGGTGAGGGCTTCCGCAGCAAAGTCATCAACTTCGATGGTTACGGGAGCTGGCGTCAGGATATCGAGGGCGCGCACAGCATCTAGGCGACCGGCAAAGGTGGAGAGCATGCGGCGTAGGTCACCATCCGTAATAATGCCTACCAGCTTACCATCCTTATCAATAACGGCCGTAGCACCCAGGCGCTTGCCCGATATTTCCAGGATGATGTCTTTGAGTGGTGCCGTATCAGCTACCTGCGGCTGCTGGTTCTGCCGGCTCAGGTCGCCTACCTTTAGGTAAAGCTGCTTGCCTAGCATGCCGCCGGGGTGCAACCGGGCAAAATCCTGGCGCGAAAATTCCCGGCTTTCCAACAAGCACACGGCTAGGGCATCGCCGAGGGCTAGGGCCGCCGTGGTGCTGGTGGTAGGGGCCAAGTTATGCGGGCAGGCCTCGCGCTCTACGGGAGCGTGCAGCACGTAATCAGCCTGCACACCTAGGTAGGAATCGGCGTTGCTGACCAGTGCCGCCAGTGGTACGCCTTTGCGCTTAAGCAGGGGCACCAGCACTTTAATTTCCGGCGTATCGCCAGATTTGCTGATGGCAATGACGAAATCTTCGGGCTGAATCATGCCCAAGTCGCCGTGGATGGCGTCGGCGGCGTGCATAAACAGCGCTGGCGTGCCCGTAGAGTTGAGCGTAGCCACCATCTTACCGGCAATGTGCGCGCTTTTCCCGATGCCGGTTACCACTACCCTTCCTCGTAAAGAGAGTATGGCTTCTATGCATTGTGCAAAATCAGGGGTCAGGGCAATGGCATCGGCCACCCCCTGAATTGCCTCAGCTTCTTGTTGAAGCACTTTTTTTGCAAGTAAGTTGAGTTCGTTCTGTGGTTTCAATCTAAATTTGGTATTGCGTATCGGAAGCCCGTCGGGAGAAATACATTACAGCAAGAACCTAATTCTGTACCTCAACAATGTGGTGCCGAATACCATAAAATTCTTAGATTGAGTAGGCAACACTGTTGTGCTGCTACTCCAATCTACCACCCAATTGAGTAAGTGAGGATGTCCATGCCAGCCGTGAAACAACAAGTGCCGCAAGAGGCTGATTTGAAAGGCAAGTTAAAGGAAGTTTTTGGGTACGGTCAGTTCCGGGGTGTGCAGGAAGACATCATCCAGAATGTAATAGCCGGCAACAACACCTTTGTGATTATGCCTACCGGCGCCGGCAAAAGCCTGTGCTATCAGCTTCCGGCGCTCGTGCTGCCCGGCACAGCCATTGTTATTTCGCCGCTTATTGCCCTGATGAAAAATCAGGTGGACCAGCTCAACGCCTTCGGGGTAAATGCACAGTTTCTGAACTCGACGCTCTCGAAGTCAGAGATGAACCGGGTAAAAAAGGACGTAATCAGTGGCGAGGTGAAGCTGCTGTATGTGGCCCCCGAGTCCTTGACCAAAGAGGATACCATTGAGTTTCTGAATAAGGCCACCATTTCGTTTGTGGCCATTGATGAGGCGCACTGTATCTCGGAATGGGGCCATGACTTCCGGCCGGAGTACCGCAAAATCCGCAGCATTATTGACGGGTTGGGCGTGCAGGTACCCGTAATTGCCCTCACGGCTACGGCTACCCCCAAGGTGCAGCTCGATATCCAGAAAAACCTGCAGATGGACGACGCCTCGGTGTTCAAGACGTCGTTTAACCGCACCAACCTGTACTACGAAGTTCGGCCCAAGCACAACACCAAAAAGCAGCTGATTCAGTACGTAAAGCAGCGCAAAGGCCTGGCGGGCATTGTATACTGCCTGAGCCGCAAAAAGGTAGAGGAAATTGCGGAACTGCTGCGCGTGAACGACGTGCGCGCCCTGCCCTACCACGCCGGCCTCGACCCCCATGTGCGCATGGCCAACCAGGATGCTTTCCTGAACGAGGAGTGCGACGTAATTGTGGCTACCATTGCGTTCGGTATGGGTATTGATAAGCCCGATGTGCGCTTCGTGATTCACTACGACACGCCCAAGAGCATTGAAGGCTACTATCAGGAAACCGGTCGTGGCGGCCGCGACGGCCTGGAAGGCGACTGCCTGATGTTCTACAGCTACGACGACATCGTGAAGCTGGAGAAGTTCAACAAAGACAAGCCCGTAACTGAGCGCGACAACTCCAAGCTGCTGCTCCAGGAAATGGCCAACTACGCTGACTCAGCGGTGTGCCGCCGCAAGCAGCTGTTACATTACTTCGGCGAGCATTTCGAGAAGGACTGTGGCTTCTGTGATAACTGCAAGCACCCGAAAGAGCGTTTCGAAGCCAAAAACGAAGTACTGATGGCCCTGAAGGCCGTGGTGCAGACAGATGAGCGGTTTGGGCTAGACCACATTGGCACTGTGCTGATGGGCATGAATAATCCGCACGTGGAAAGCTACGGCCACGACAAATTACCCGTATATGGACTAGGCAAAGACCATGATGCCCAATTCTGGCACTCGCTGTTGCGCCAGACCCTGCTGAGTGGCTACCTGGAAAAAGATATTGAGAACTTCGGCGTGGTGAAGATTGCCGCCAAAGGCATCAACTTCATCGAGAATCCGCATTCAATCAAGCTCACCAAGGACCATAACTACGAGGAAGAGGTGAAAGAAGAACAGGAACAAGAGGAAGTTCAGCAGGCCGCCGGGCATGATGAGGCCCTGTTTGATATGCTGAAGGCGCTACGCAAAAAGGTGGCCCAGCAGAAAAACCTGCCGCCGTACGTGCTGTTTCAAGACCCATCACTAAAGGAAATGGCTACCACCTTTCCTACCAAGATGGAAGACTTGGCCCACGTTTCGGGGGTAGGACAAGGCAAAGCGGTGAAGTTTGGCGCGCCTTTCCTGGCCCTGATACAGAAATACGTTGACGAAAACGACATCATTACGGCCGCGGATGTGGTGGTGAAGTCGGCCGTTAACAAGTCGAAAATCAAGATCTACATCATTCAGCAGATTGATAAGAAAATGGACCTGGAAGAAATTGCGTCTTCCAAGGGCATTGACATGCGGGAGCTGATGGAGGAAATTGAGCACATCTGCTACGCGGGCACCAAGCTCAACCTCGATTACTACATCAATGGGGTGCTGGACCAGGACCGCCAGGATGAAATCTATGATTACTTCATGACCTCGCAGACCGACAACATTGCGGTGGCCCTGAAGGAGCTTGGCACCGATGACTTCACGGAAGAGGACCTGCGCCTGATGCGCATCAAGTTCCTGAGCGAGGTAGCCAACTAGGGTTCCGCTCAGCAACAACCCTAGGCGCCTCACAAAACACAAGGCCCCACCCAAGCTAGCTTGGGTGGGGCCTTGTGTTACAAGCAGTTTGGCCAGTTAACAGGGCTAGTCGGGCATCTGGCGCTTCACGAAGTTGGGGCGCCTCGTGGTTTTGACGTTGATGCGGTGGATGTACTCGCCTAGCGTGCCCAAGCCCAGCAGAATCAGCCCAACGCCAAACCCGATGGAGATAATCAGGGAGGGAAACCCCAGCAGGAAGTCGTTGTACACCAGCTTCCGAATCAGTACATACACCGAATAACTGGTCGTTATCAGGAACACGAACACCGAGGTGAACGAGAGCAGCCGGATGGGCAGGTTGGAGAACGTTGCGAAAATATTGATGGAATAGGCCACTAGCTTGCCTACCGTGTACGAGCTCTGACCGGCCGCGCGCTTATGATGCCCTACTGGCGTGCTGGCCATGTGGGTAGTAACCCAGGTGAGGTAGCCATCCAGAAAAGAATAGGAGTTCCGCATCTGGAGGCAGTAACGGGCTACCTCGGCCTTGATGAGCCGAAAGGCAGAATAGTCGGGGTGCAGATCGGGAATACCAGCCCGCAGCAGCTGGCGCATGGCCCTTGACGTGATGTTGCGAAAAAAGGAGTGCTCCAGGGTTTCATGCCGGCCGTACACCACGTCGAAGTCACCTTCCTGCTGCCGCTGAATGAGGCGCTCAATATCGGCGGGGCTGTGCTGCAGGTCCTCATCCATCGTGATGATAAAGCGGCCACTGGCTTCCGTGAACCCACACAGCAGCGCATTATGCTGTCCAAAATTGCGGGACAAATGCACGGCCTTTACTAGGCCCGGCCCCAGCTCCAACTGCAATGCTTTAATAACAGCCCAGGAGTTATCGGGCCCGCAGTCGTACACGAATACGATTTCGAACGTGCGGCCACTGCTGGTAAAAAACTCGGACAGCTGCGCGGTCAGGGGCCGCAGTGTGTCCTGGCCCTGATACACAGGCACCACCACCGAATACTCAGGCATAAAGGAATTGGATAACATCCTGCGGGGCAAAGGTGCAGTATTTCAGTCAAGAACCGCCAATGCCACCTGGGCTACTAGCCTGCTTGCGCGTGTAAAGCCCCTGCGCTAGAGCCACAGATGATACACGTGCTCTTCGTGCTCCAGCACAAAGCCCTCACGCGTATAAAGCCGCATGGCCGGGTTGGTAGCTTGCGTAACCAGCTGCACGGTGCGGTGCCCCCAGGCCGCGGCCCGGCACCGCGCGGCCTCAATAAAGGCGGCCCCAATGCCCTGGCCCCGCTGCGCCGCTTCTACCGCCATCAGAACCATTTCGAAGCGGTGGTTTTTATCGCCCAAAATCAGCAGGCCGGACGCCGGCACCGCCGGGTTCGGCTGGTACAACAGCACTTCGCGGGCCAGTTCGCCGAGCAAGGATTTACGCAGCCACTCCGTGTACAGCCGGCCGGAAACCTCAGGCGCGAACCGGGTATCGGTGCGGAAACGGGAATGCTCACCGGCCTGCACGGCCAACGCCTGCAGCGCCGGGCTAAAGCTGGTGACAGCATGGATACCCAACGGCAACTGCTGGGTTTGCCCCGCTTGGAGGGGTAGCGCAATTCTGATTTTCCGATCAGCCAACACGCCGCCTTCGGCTAAGAGAGCCTCACTCGTCACTAGGTCCTCGGGGGCCACAAACCAGTACAGTAACCGAAACCCTTGCTGCCGGGCCTGCTGCACTAGCTCCTGCACCGGCAGCAACCCCGCACTGCTCTCCTGCCGGATCTGCCCCACCGGAAAGCCAAGGAAGTCAGTGTCCCAGGAAAGTGGTTGTATTGCGTTACGCATAGAGCAGCAAGGTAAAAATGAAAAAGCCCGCAGCACAAGGCCGCGGGCTTTTCAGGTTGCATTAGGCCAGAGAAGCCAATTATGCTTAGCAATACTCTTCGAAAGCGCCTTGCAGGTTGTTTACAATGCGCATCAAATCGTTGCCTTCAATGTGGTAGCGCTCAATCATGTGCACCAGCTCGCCATCTTTAAACAAGGCAATGCAGGGGCTGCTAGGCGGATACGGGAGCATGTGCTCGCGCGCTTTAGCCACGGCATCCGTCTCCATACCGGCGAAAACGGTTACCAGTTTGGCTGGCTTCTTATCGGAGCTGGAAACGGCCATTTTGAGGGCCGGACGGGCTTTAGCAGCGGCGCAGCCACACACGGAGTTTACGGCAACCAGTACGGTACCGCTCTGCTCGGTGAGGGCAGCATCAACTTCTTCGGGGGTCATCAGTTGCTCAAATCCGGCCTCTACGAGGTCTTGGCGGATGGGAGCTACCATGTATTCGGGATACGTGGCCATAGGTGAAAGCTAGGCTTTAGGTTAAATATTCCGACGGCCTATAAGCCGGCGGCGCTGCAAAATTACACAACTGCCACCGGACCACCGCGGTTGGCGTATAGAACCTTAACTCCGAGCCGGAAGTTTGCTTTCGGACACATTTGCTCCTAAAAAGTTTCCCACTCTTGTCGCTTCGCTCAGGTATGATGTACGCTGACTTTCTTGCTTCCCAAACACAGCACGAGCCGCCATCCGGCTTATCGCCGCTGCTGGTAGCCCTGTGGTATGCCGGCCGCGACGAGTGGCACCTGGCCCACAATATTGCTCAGGATAATGAGCACGACCCGCTGCACAATTGGCTGCACGCCTTTTTGCACCGCCAGGAAGGCGACACCGGCAATGCGGCCTACTGGTACCGCCGCGCAAGCCGGCCCGTGGGCCACGGCTCATTGCGCCGCGAATGGGAAGACTTGGTTCGGACCCAGCTGCCTCAGTAAGCGCGCTACTATTTTACTAGGGTTCATGCTCCCGCAAGGCCTAGTCCGGCCAAGCCATTTTCAGGAGTTCAGCTGCCTAAAGCACCTAGGAAGGTTTTTGCTTTATAGACTATTAAATCTTATAAAAAGACAATTTAAACATATTTAGTGTGTTGATTTGCTGCCTTTTGCGCAATTAAAATTACATTTATCCCACGCTGATAAAACCCGTGGGACGTTATGCATAAGTTACTTTTACTATCCGCTGGTCTGCTGCTAGGTGCCTCTGCTGCTCAAGCCCAGGTAGATACTGTTCGGGCTACTACGCTGCCGCCGGCCCAGCTCGCGGAGAAACTCTACAACAGCGGTGTAGCCAAATTCAACCAGAAAAGCTACCGCGCCGCCCTCCAGGATTTCGACCGGGCCCTGGCCGCCAAGCCAGATTTCGCGAAGGCCTATTACAACCGGGCCGCGGTGCGCTATGAGTTGAAAGATTACCAGCCAGCCGTGCAGGACTACGACCAGGCCATCAAGCTTGATCCTACTACGTTTGGATCCTACTTCGGCCGGGCCCAGGCCCGAGAAGCCCTCAAGCAGCCCGCCGAAGCCGAGCAGGACTACGGCAAAGCCGCGGAGCTGAAAACCGACTATGCGCCCAGTTGGTACTACCGCGGGGCCCTACGTTTCGAGAAAGCCGACTATCAGGCCGCTAAAGCCGATTTCGACCAGGCCATCAAAGCTGACCCCAGCTATGCCTACGCCTGGCACGACCGCGGCAGCGCGCAACGCCAACTCAAAAACCTGCCCGCCGCTATTCAGGATTACACTCAGGCCCTGAAGCTGCAGCCAGAGCTGCTGCCGGCCCTGCTGAACCGCGCCGCTACGCGCCGCCGGGCCGGCGACCTGAAAGGCGCCGTGCAGGATTACAACGACTACTTGGTGAAGAAGCAAGACAACCCGCTGGCCTACACCAACCGGGGCAGCACCCGCTTCGAGCAAGGCGACTATAAAGGCGCTGCCGATGATTTCAGCAAGGCCATTGAGCTCGATGCCAGCTACGCCTTTGCCTGGAACAACCGCGCGGCAGCGCACCTGAAGCTGGAGAACTACAAAGCAGCCGATGCCGATGCCAGCAAGGCCATCAGCCTGAATGCGCAATACGCCGAGGCCTATCTGAACCGGGGTCACGCCCGTGAAATGTTGCGCCTGCCCGACGGTGCTTGTCAGGATTGGCGCAAAGCCGCCGAGCTAGGCCTTGAAGTGGGCAATACCCACGCAGCCAACTCAGGTTGCGGCGCCGAATAAGCGCCAGTAGTACGGCGGGGTTTGCGCTCTTTCCTTGCCTAGTCTGAATTGATTTATCCGGGCCGGAGCTGCGCTTCACCCGATACCCTTTCCCGATGCATAAATACTTACTTGCCTTTCTGCTGCTCTCAGCAACGGCTGCCTCGGCCCAGAACGTAGAGTTCAGCAAAGATCAGTTCGGCAATAATAAAGATGGACTGAAGGCAGCCCTGAAAGAAATGAAAGCCGGCGACGAGTTCTATGAGATGGACCCGCCGCGCTATGAGCAGGCCTTGCCCCACTACCTAGAAGCCCAGAAGTTTAATGCCAATAACGCGGAGCTCAACCTCAAAATTGGGGACAGCTACCTGCACTCAGGCTTTAAACCCCGGGCGCTGGAGTACCTGCAGAAAGCCTACCAGCTTAACCCTGATGTAGACCAGCGCATCCATTACCTGCTGGGCCGCGGGCTGCACCTGAATGCCAAATGGGATGCGGCCATTGCTGAATACAAGCGCGCTACCCCCGCCACCGGCACCAAGAACACGGCCGCTTTCACACAGGATATCCAGCGGAAAATTCGGGAGTGTGAAAACGGCCGCAAGCTCGAAGCTAAACCCAGCCGCGTGTTTATTGATAACGCCGGCCCTGGCGTCAACTCCCCTTACCCGGAGTATGGACCCGTGATTACGGCCGACGAATCGGTGATTCTGTTTACCTCGCGGCGGGCGGGCTCAACCGGCGACAACAAAGACCCTGAAACCGGCGGCTTCTTCGAGGACATTTACCAAAGCACCCGCAGCGGCAAAGATGAGTGGTCGGCGGCGCGCAACCTCGGCGAAACCATCAACACCGAAGGGCACGATGCCACCGTGGGCTTGGCTCCTGATGGCCAGCGCATGCTGGTGTACATGGAAGACAACGGCGGCGACCTGCACGAAGCCAACCTGCGCGGGGCCGAATGGCGCAAGCCCCAAAAGCTGGGCTCCCGCATCAACTCCAAATTTCACGAGTCATCGGCGGCGTACACGCCGGATGGCCGCAGCTTGTACTTTGTCAGCGACAAAGAAGGCGGGCTGGGCAGCCGCGACATCTATAAAATTGAAATAGAAGGCCGCGGACCTGCCATAAATCTGGGTTCGGTTATCAATACGCAGTACGGCGAGGAAGGCGTGTTTCTGCATCCCGACGGCAAAACGATGTACTTCTCCTCAGAAGGCCACAACTCCATGGGTGGCTACGACATCTTTAAGTCGGTATTCCAGAACGGTAAGTGGAGCACGCCCGAAAACCTAGGCTGGCCCATTAACACCCCCGACGACGACGTATTCTTTGTGATTTCCGCCTCGGGCCGCCACGGCTACTACTCCTCGTTCCGGGATGATGGACTAGGTTCCAAAGACATCTACCAGATTACCTTTCTCGGACCCGAAAAGCCGCCGCTGCTTAACCAGGAAGACCAACTGCTGGCCTCACGGGTGCAGCCCGTGAAGGAAACATTGCTAGCCCCTGCCGTAGCCATAACCTCAGCACAGGTTACCATTTTGAAGGGGGTAGTAACGGAGGAAGCCAGCAAGCAGCCGCTGGAAGCCACCATTGATGTCATCGACAACTCCCTGAACCAGACGATTGCCTCGTTCCAGTCGAACGCCCAATCGGGTCGTTACCTCGTGTCGCTGCCTTCTGGGGTGAACTACGGCATTGTGGTGCGCAAAGAAGGCTACTTGTTCCATTCCGAGAACTTCGATGTGCCGGCTGGCGCCGCCTACTCTGAGGTGGTAAAAGATGTTGCCCTCAAGAAGCTGGATGTAGGCGTGAAGGTGGTGCTCAACAACATCTTCTTTGACTTTGATAAAGCCACTCTGCGCAAGGAAAGCACCGGCGAGCTAGAGCGCCTCCAGAAGCTGCTAGTAGAAACGCCGGCCCTGCGCCTCGAAATTTCTGGCCATACCGATAACGTAGGCAACGCCTCCTACAACAAAGACCTTAGCCAGCGCCGCGCCAAAACCGTGGTCGATTACCTCGTAAGCAAAGGCATTGCCCAAAGCCGCCTCACGTTTGCAGGTTACGGCGATACGCAGCCGGTAGCTCCTAACACCACCAAAGGTGGCCGCCAGCTTAACCGCCGCACCGAGTTCAAGGTAATCGGGAAGTAGACGTACCTATATGGCTCATTATGCAAGAGCTAAATTATAATGTTTCTTCTCAGCTCATTTTGTTCCTTTTTATGAAATCTTTTTATTCTCATTCCTTAATTATTCTATCACTGGGACTGGCTCTCAGTAGCAGCATTACTGCCTGCAAAAAGGACTTGGAAAACCCACAGTCTGACAAACCGCTGGTGTTTACCACAGTAAGCACTCTTGCTGGTAATGGTTTATATGGACTAATAAATGGCCCTGGCGAAACAGCCCGTTTTGTCGACCCGGAGGACGCTGCAGTAGATAGTCAGGGAAATGTTTACGTAGCTGATACTGGCAATAACTGTATCAGAAAGATTACACCCGCCGGCGAGGTAACTACCCTAGCAGGAAGTAATGCCATTGGGTTGGCCAATGGTGTAGCAGCGTCGGCTCTTTTCTTCGGCCCTATTGATGTAGCACTGGATAGTGGAGACAACCTGTTTGTAGCCGATTATGCCAACCATTGCATACGCAAGATTACACCGGCTGGCATAGTCAGTACCTTTGCTGGCACAGGAACGCCTGGCTATACCGATGGTAAAAGCACTACAGCGCAATTCAATGGGCCTCTCGGTCTAGCAATAGATATGCAAGGCAACGTGTATGTAGCCGACAGTGGTAACCAGCGGCTACGTAAAATATCCCCGAGCGGAGTGGTCAGCACCCTTGCCGGCAACGGTTCTACTGGTTACAAAGATGGCCCTAGCAACACTGCTGAATTTAAAAGAATAGAAGGATTAGCAGTAAATAAGCAAGGCATTTTGTATGTGACCGATTATACGATGATCCGCAAAATCACAGCTGATGGCACCGTTAGTACATTGGCAGGTGACAGTCGCTCAGGTCATGTCGATGGTCCAGGGAACACCGCCCAGTTTTCCATGCCTAATGGCATAGCCTTAGATGCACAAGGCGATTTATATGTAGCGGAATTTAATGACCATTGCATCCGAAGAATCACGCCGATTGGCGAAGTTTCTACTTTGGCCGGTAGCCGGGTAAGAGGTTATTCTGATGGCCCGGTTGGCACATCAAAATTTAATTCTCCTTCCGGTTTGACTATCGACAATAAGGGAGCCCTCTATATAACTGAATTCGGCGGACGCATTCGTAAAATCACAGCCGAATAATATGCTTGTAGAAGCTTTAATTCCAGCTCAAATGCCGTACCGAGTTTAAAGTAATCGGGAAGTAAAGAAGCAACGCCGCTCCTTCTTTTTGCTAGCTTCAGTAAACGGTTTGTCCGATATTGATACCTAGCAAAAGCCCCTTGTCCGTTATGGACAAGGGGCTTTTGCTTACGGCTATCTTACCCGGTTCCACTCGGCTTGGTCGGCGGCCACCTGTTCAGCGGCCAACTGCCGCAGGATGCCTAGGGTCAGTTCCCAGAGGTCTTCGTAGGGAATAATTTCTATCTCGCCGAAGGCTTCGCCGGGTTGCGGGGCCGCTTTCAGGCGTTCCAGCAAGGGGGCCGCTTTCTTAATGCAGGCTTCCAGCACAAAGTTTTCCTTCACGGTCATCAGCAGCATCCGGAAAAACAGCTGACTGCGCAGCGTAGCCGGGTCGCGCAGGTGGCGCTGCTCGTACTTCCGGAGGCCATCGAGGCGGGCCAGCAGTCCTTCAATTTCACGGCGTTGCAAAAAGTACAGGAACTGAATAATCAGGATAGCCACGTTATAGCCCTGTTTGTCGCGGCTGTAATCGGGCACGGTTTGCACAAACTGCGCAAAGTGGCGCATTTTCAGCGGCGACTGTTCCGGCCGCACAAACTGGATGTACGCCTCATACAGTTCCCACCGCTGCTGAGCCGCTACGCGCTGCTTGGGATAATATGGGTTCTTGCGCGCCTGCTGTAGCAGTTCAAACGCTTGCTCATACTGCTTGGCGTGGATAGCGAGCAGCAGATACGTTTCGAGGTAGTAAAACCAGTTGCCGGAAGAATAGTGAAAATCCTTGAAGTACTCTTCAGCCAGCGCTAGCCCTTTTTCCGCTTTGCGGCAGCGCAGGTGGGCATACACGCTCATGTAGTTATTAAAGCGCTTATCAAACCGCTTTTCATTGATTTTACCCAGCTTCCGAGCCTTCTCCGTTTGGGAAGTGATTTTTATAATTTCTTCATAATTACCCACCATCTCTTCCTGTGATAAACGGGTCACGTAGAGGTAGTAGAATGTATTGTAGCTCTTTACCTTTTTGTGAATTTCTTCAAGCTTGGTTAAATATTTCGGGAGCTGAGTAATCATGGATTGTCTCCATCGAACCCGATAAATAGAAAACATTTTTACCTCAAAAAACGCGTGCTCTGCTTCATCCTCCAGCACTAGTTTCTCTTGTAGCTGTTCGAGCTGCTGGTTCATTAGTTTGAAGCGGGCAGGATTGCGCATCTCGGCGTAGAGGTTGCGCAAAATGCGGGTGCACATAACTGCGTACTGCGTTAGCTCAGCCTCTGTTGCTATCAGCAAGGCCTTCCGATAGAGCTTTTCTGCCAATTTATATTCTCCCTCTCCGGTCAGGATCCGGGCCTGGTGCAAAAGGCCCAGGCAATGCTGCTCATGCCGCCGTGCTACCATGTGGCGGATATCGGTATGATCCAAAAAGTAGAGGTGGTTGAGCAGCTTTTGCTGCACCCGTGACTTTAGCTGCCGGAACGCCGTTTGGTTTTTTGCTTCCGTATTGCCATATAACGTCTTGATTAGCTTATTCTGAGTAATTCCTGGCTCCTGCTCCAGCATCCGGACCAACTGCAGGTCCTTGTTTGTGGCCTTGCGGGCCGAAAAATCCAGGAACGGTAGTACTGCTAGCCGCCTGTCTGTCACAATTTTTACTAAAGTAGCTAATTCATCCATAAGGAAATATGCGTTTTCTAGCGTTTTAGACTGTGTTTGCAATATACACCTTCTTCAACTCCATGTCACAAAATACGATTATTCTGCCTTTCTACTGAAGAATGGCTCTGGTTCCTTTGTAGTTGGGAAGCTATGCTCATTTTAGGCAAGTTATGTCACAGTAAAGGCAAAAAAGGCGATGAAAAGAGCTTGAATAAGTTGCCCTAAAAGCGGAATGAAGCCTGTATTGCGCTTCCAGATAGGCCAAGAACGCGCCTGTTTTTCTCTTGAAAAGAAGTCACATTTACTGATTTTCTTTCCTTTCCCACCGGTGTTCTGGAGTCCACCTTTGTGTCAGTCAATCGCCTGAACCACAAACCATTCTAAGCCATGTTAGAGCTGCTCCTTTTCGCCATCCTGCATCTTTCCAGCCTCACGAGCTCTTCTACCTCGACGGCTACTAAAAGTGCAAGCTCTTCCACCACCGAGACAGCCGCTGACGGTCACGGGACCAACGGCTGGGGTGAAGGCCACATCGCCGATCATGGCACCAATGGATGGGGCGAAGGACACTAGCCCTAGCAATAGTTCAGGTTATTCCGCACTTCGCGTCAAAACATGGTAACTTGCGCGGCCTAACTCCCGCACGGTTATCCGTTCATGAAGCAACTTCTTACTAGGCTGGTTTTGCTGCTGTGGGTGAGCTTGCCGGCGTGTTCGCCTCCCTCTCCCCCATCCACGTCTTCTGCTACCGTCCGGATCCGCTGGGCCCGCGACCCGGAAAACCTGGATCCGCTGGTAGTGGATAACTCCAGCGCCTTTGAAGTTGCCAATCTGCTGTATTGCAGCCTACTGAAGGGCAATGAGCAGAAGCAACGCTTTGTACCATGGCTGGCTGACTCCTTACCCCGCGTCCAACGCCTCGGCGACTCGCTACTGCTGGTAACCTACCAGTTGCGGGCACAAGCCACCTGGGATAATGGCACCCCAGTGCTGGCCCGCGACGTAGCCGTTACCCTGAAGGCCATGAACTGCCCAGGGCTGCCGATTGAAATGGCGCAGGCCACATATGGCTTCATCCGGGACATACGGTTGGATGCCCGCGACCCCAAACGCTTTACTTTGGTTTGCGTGGGCCAGTCCGATGACCGGCTGCGCAGCTCCGGCGACTTTTCTATTCTTCCAGAATACATTCTGGACCCCAAAGGCACCTTGCGTGGTGTAGCGCTGCCTAGCCTCCGCCAAGAAAATCCGGCGGCTGTGGTGCAGGCTTTTGCCGCGCGTTATAGGGTACTTGAGCTGGCCCGGCATCCGGAGCGCCTGCCTGGTTGCGGCCCCTATCAGCTGAAAGCATGGCAGAGCGGGCGCTACCTCACGCTACAGCGCAAACCCTCCTGGTGGGCCGACTCCCTGCCAGCACCGCCGCCCGAGCTCAGGGCCTTTCCAACTCAAATCACCTATCAGGTTATTCCGGATGCAGCTACGGCAACGCTAGCGTTGCGCCGCGGCGAAATAGACCTGTACTCCATGGTACCGGCTCGGGAATTCGCCCGTATGCAGCAATCGGCCACTGACCGCGCCCGGCTGCGGTTTTCTACCGCCGATTCGTATGAATTCGTAACGGCCAATTTTAACGTGCGTCGTTCCGTTCTTCGGAATCCGCTGACGCGCCAGGCCCTCACGCATCTATTTAACGTGCCGGCCCTAATTCAGGCCACGCAACAAGGCACTGCCTACCCAAGTGCTGGCCTGATTAGCCCGCGCATCAAGGCGTACTACAACGACAGTTTGCCCTTACCTGATTTTAACCCGAAAAAAGCGGCGGACTTGTTGCGCCAGGCAGGTTGGCGCCGACAGGTTGATGGTGCTTGGCAGGGTAGCAATGCGGCCGGCAAACCAGAGCGTTTGCAGCTGGCTGTTAGTTACCGCGCCGCCGACGCGGGCTTTGAAACTACAGCGCTTCAGTTTAGGGCCGCAGCCGCAACACTAGGTATTCCGGTAGAGTTAAGGCCTACGGAACAGTCGGTGCTGAGCCGGCAAGCCCGAGCCGGCGAAACGGATATGCAGATCCTGAACTTGGCGGGCAATCCGTTCTCCTATGATTTTACACCTCTGCTGCACTCCAAGGGCATTGGTGCGGGCAACTCCACAGGATTTTCCAACGCTACCAATGACCGTTTGATTGACGCCATTGTGGCAACTGATGATGCCACTCAGAAAGTGCGGCTTTTGCGCAAGTTTCAGCGGCTGATGGCCATAGAGAGGCCTTTCACGGTGCTTTACTTTCTACAATACCGAGTAGCAGCGGCGCAGGCCCTCGGCACTGTTCCGGTGTCAGGCCTTAAGCCAGGGTATGAAGTGACTTTGATTCAGCCACTGAAAGGCGCTACCGCCCGCTAGCACCACATGAGGGCACAAGCGGCAGGACGCTATTTGGGAAGAACGCTGCTGGCGGCCTGGCTGATTTTGTCGTGCTTATTCCTGCTGAGCCGTACCGTAACCGACCGGGCCAGCTACGTGCAAAGCCTCCGGGAGACGGATGCCCGCATTGGGCGAGTTGAGCAGGAACGCCTGGTTCAGCAACTGCAGCAGCGCGCGGGCCTAGATAAGCCCTTGTTCTATATCACGCTGGAGCCCAATACAGGCTGGCAGTGGCACGGAGCCCGTAACCAATACCACCACTGGGCGGGCCAACTATTTCGCGGTGACCTAGGTTCCTCCTTCCGAACCGATACCCCAGTGGCCATATTGCTATCGGAAGCACTGCGCTACACGCTGCCGCTTACCGTACTGGCAGCTTTGCTGAGTGCGGGCCTCGCCCTAGCCTTGGGTACGTTTATGAGCCTGCATCTGCGCTGGCGGCCGTTGGTTTTAGGAGCGGTACAGGTGCTACAAGGGTTTCCGTTGTTTTTAGGAGCAGTGGCGCTGCTGTTGCTGCTGGCCAATCCTGATGTACTAGCTTGGTTTCCGGCGTTTGGGTTGGGGGCCGATGATGCCCTAGCCAGTTGGTGGGAGCAACCAGGGCGTCGCCTGTATTATCTGGCGCTTCCTATCCTCAGTTTGGCACTAGTAAGTGTGCCGGGCTTGGTAGTTCAGCTGGATGGCGCCTTGCAGCAGGAGCTAACACGCCTGTACGTAGCTACGGCGCGCGCCAAAGGTGCCTCCCGGCGGCGAGTTATCTGGCACCATGCCCTGCGCAACGCTCTGCTTCCCACCATCACGCTGCTCACGGAGCTGCTTCCGAATTTGGTGGCGGGCTCGGTGGTGGTGGAGGTTTTGTTTGCGTTGCCTGGCATGGGCCGCCTGCTGGCCGATTCCGCTGCCACTCACGACTATCCGGTGCTGCTGGGTGGGGTGCTGCTGGTGGTTATCACCCGTCTGCTGGCCCAGGTGCTAGCCGATGTGCTCTATCAGGTTGCCGATCCGCGCATTAAGCTGGCCTCATGAAGCAGGTGCAGCAACGGTGGCGGTGGACACAGCTTCTGGCTTTGGGCTGGCTGAGCGCAGTAGGAGTTGCGGCGTTGCTAGCCCCTAGCGCCCTCGTAACCCCCGATTTACTGCACACCAGTCAGCCGCCGTTTCAGGCGCCGTATTGGTTTGGTACTGATCCGCAGGGCCAGGATGTGGGGCGCGCCTTGCTGCAGGGCGCTCGCACTATCTTTCTGGTCAGTTTTCCGGCCACTGTTCTCACCTTGCTGCTTGGCTCTGTGCTGGGCAGCGCCGCGGGTTTCTGGGATAATTCGCGCTATCGGTTTGCAGCGAGCGGGGGGGTAGCAGCGGCTGTGCTCGGTGGTGGCTGCCTGGTTTTTGCGGCGCAGCTGCTCCGGTCGCCGGCCGTTATTCTTAGCCTACTGCTGCTGGGCAGTGCGGCCGTCGGATGGGTGCTCCGGCGCACCCGCTGGGGGCAGCAGCGGTGGGCCTTGCCTATCGATGCGCTGGTTTCCGGCCTGCTTGCGTTGCTGGACTCCATTCCGTTACTGATTCTGGTGCTGGTGGTGGCTTCTGTGCAACGGCCTTCGGCGGGCGGCTTGGTGCTACTGATGGCCCTCACCTGCTGGACTACTCCCGCCCGAATTATGCGGGCGGCTACGCTCCAAGCCCGGGAGCAAGTGTACGTGGAGGCCGCTCGGGCCATTGGTCTCACCGATTTTCAGCTACTGCGGCGCCATATCTGGCCAGCTACCTGGCACGTGCAGCTTGTTCGGTTTCCGCTTACCATGGCCTTTCTTATCGGCCTCGAAACTACCCTCTCGTTTCTGGGCGTTGGGCTGCCTACGGATATGCCAAGCTGGGGCCGGCTGCTGGCTGCCATCCGGCTTGATCCGGCGGCGTGGTGGCTGGTGGCCTGGCCCGGCAGCGCACTGGCCCTGACCATTCTGAGCCTACATAGCTTGGGAGGGTCAAAAAGTAGCCGTACATAAGCACTGCACTATGTCACAAAACGAGGCTTTTTATACCACCTTTACAATCGAATAAGGAGCAATCCACGGCTGCTAAGCCTTTACCGATCAGCTAGTGCAGCTTGTTTATATCCCTAGTCGGTTCATGCCTTCATTCGTTAAGAACTATTTTAGATAGGTAATCTACAAGTCACGATTTCGGAAGAAGTGTCCTTTACAGGGCTATTCCTACGCCTTAATATTGTTATGTGGAACGGCTACAACGGTAGCGCCACCTGCTTTGCAGACTTTTACCTAGCGATTTTAGGAACCGAAACAGAGGTACTTCTCTGCGCGGGCTCTCATCATCCGAGGTCACGACTACCGAACAGAGGTAGCGTCACAAGTTTGTAGAAAGTGTGTACGTATTTGAATTAAGTACGAAATGGAGGCGACTGCTCGCCATAAGTTTCGCTACTATAAGTTGTTGCAATAGGTGTGTGAAAACCCCGCAGACATTGTCTGTGGGTTTTTTGCGTTTTAGGGCCTTTGGTCGGTTTGCTGCTCCTCTGGGCCTAGTGCAAACTCACCTCACACGCTGGCGCTACCTGAGCCGGTGGCGGCAGCTAACTGCTACGACATAGCCTCCGTTTGGCGCGCGAGCAGCGCAATACCGTCCTGAAAGCTGCGGGGCCGGTATCCCAGGTTCTGCTCGGCTTTGCTGATAATGAATCCGGTGCGGGCAGGGCGCTTGGCGGGTTGAGAGAACGTGCTGGCATCTACCCGCTCAAGTAAGGTAGCATCCAGCTGAAAATACGCCGCTACTTGCTGGGCCATTTGGTAGGGCGTGAGCTGCTCACGGCCACTGATATGGTAAATACCGGTGGCATTGTGCATGGCCGCCAGCCAGCACCCTAGGGCCAAGTCTTCGGCCAGCGTTGGGGTCCGGAACTGGTCGTCGACTACCTTAATGTGCTTGCCGGCCCGCAAGGAGTCGCGCACCCACACTACGATATTGGTGCGCCCGTACTCGTGCGCGGTGCCATACACAAGTACAGTCCGCAGAATAGCCCAGGGCGTGCTGCTAGCCTGCACTACGCGCTCAGCCGCCAGCTTGCTTTGCCCATAAAAATTGATGGGCCCCGGCACGGCTTCCTCCGTTAGGGGACCTTCTTCGCCGCTGAAAATAAAATCGGTACTGACGTGGAGCAGATGGATGCGCTGCTGCTCGCAGGCGCTTACTAGGTACTCTACGGCCGTTACGTTCTGGAGCCAGCACGCTTCCTGGTTCAGCTCACACTCGTCGACGTTCGTCATGGCGGCGGTATGGAGCAGATAGGTGGGCTTTTCCTGCGCTAGCACCCGCCGCACCTGCGCCTGATCCGTGACATCCAGCGGCACAAAACGCACCTGCGGAAACGTTGCGGCCAGCTTATTTGCTCCCCGGGAGGTAGCAACCAACTCCACATGGGGCTGCTGCTGTAGTAGTTCCACCAATTTTTGCCCCAGCAGTCCGTTCGAGCCCGTAACCAGAATTTTCATGCGCTTCATATCGTGCTTTTCTCCGGTTACTACCCTTGCCAATGGCTGCAACCTCGCATTGCTTAGGCAAATGGGCTAGTACTGGTAGCCGTAGAGCTCCGTGATTTTCTTTTTTTTCAGCTTCTCTACTTTCACCGTCATCTTGATGTCGGTTACGGGGCGGTTACGCTCAGCGGTGGGCTGCTGCGCAATTTTATCTACTACATCCTGTCCGCTGATAACCTGCCCGAACACGGTGTACTGGCCATCGAGGTGGGGCGTACCCTGCGGATTCTGCACAATGTAAAACTGCGAGGCGCTGCTCTGGCGCTGCGGGTTCACGAAATCACCGGAGCGAGCCGCAGCCACGGCGCCACGCTTGTGCGTGAACTCCGGCCGAATCTCGGCCGGAATCAGCTTTTCATCCGGCGCGCCGGCCCCATCATTATCGGGGTCTGAGTCTTTGGAATTAGGGTCGCCGCCCTGCACCATAAACCCCGGAATAACGCGGTGAAACGTGGTACCCGTGTAGAAACCGCTTTGCGCTAACTTCAGAAAGTTGGCTTTGTGCAGCGGCGTTTGGTCAAACAGAATAAGGCGAATATCGCCCTGCGGGGTGCTGATAGTCACTACTTCGTCCTTTTTGGTTTTCCGCGGGCCTTTGGCCGCCTGCACCACCGGGACGCCGATGCTCAGCAGTAAACCAACTAAAAGAGTGTAGCGCAGTACAGATTTCATAGCAAAAGAGAAGGGAACGGAAAGTTACAAAGGTAAAAATACAGGGTTTCTGCGTGGGTTCCTGACTAGGTAAAGGCAGAAAACAAGAAGGCAACCCCTAGCCCCGCTTATACACGCAACCGCGGATGAACCCCGAAGCAAAAATATGACCTGAAACACAGCCAAAACCTCAGCGGGCCGTATGGGCAGCCAAGCTCGTCTTTACTTTTTTACTCTCCATGAACAACACCGCTACTCCCCTCCCCTCGCATTGGTTTCCGAAGCTCCTTTTAGTCATCTACCTCATCGAGTTTGTTGTCCTCGGAATCAGCCCGGCCGAACGAGGCACCTGGTGGGCCGAAAACATCCCAATTCTGCTGATTGTGGGCTTCCTGACGGTGCTATACGTGCGCGGCATGCGGTTTTCAAACCTAGCCTACGCCCTCATGAGCGTGCTCATTTTCATGCACACGGTGGGCGGCCATTACACCTTCGAGAAAGTGCCGTTCGATTGGTTTAACAACTTGTTCGGCTTTAAGCGCAACATGTACGACCGGGTGGCGCATTTTTCGGTGGGCTTTTACGCGTATGCCCTCATCGAATACACCGATCAGCGCGACCTGATTCGCAGCCGCTTCATTAGCTACCTGTTTCCGCTCTGCGTTATCGGCACAGTAGCCATGAGCTATGAGCTGATTGAGTGGGTGTACGCCGAAGTAGCGGGCGGCAGCGCCGGCGCCGCGTTCCTGGGTAGCCAAGGCGACATCTGGGATGCACAAAAAGACATGCTGGCCGATACCAGCGGGGCACTATTTGCGCTGGCGCTGTATGCCTTGTTTGGCCGAGGCAAAAACAGTTCGCGTAGCCAGTTATTGTAAGACAAAAGGCCGTCCCGATAACGGGACGGCCTTTTTTACTTTTGTGGTAATAGGGCGCTAGGCCTCATCCCGTACCCGACGGATGTCGGCCAGGATGCGGCTACCGCCTCGGGCCAGTACGGTTTCGGCTACCTGAATACCTAGTGAATCGGCGGCTGTAGTAGGTGCCACCTGTATTTCTTCAAGGAACTGCTGCCCATCGAGGCTGATGAGGCCGCCGTGCAGCTGCACCGTTTCCCCATCGGAGGCCAGTGTAGCTAAGGCAAAGGATGGAATGCTGCAGCCACCTTCCATGGTGCGCAGAAACGCCCGCTCCGCCGCCAGGCACACGTGCGTGGCCGGGTGGTCGAGGATGCGGCGCAACTCTGCTTTCAGTTCGGGCTCCAAGTTGCGGGCGCACTCAATGGCCACGCTGCCTTGGCCTGTAGCAGGCACATACTGCGTTTCGGGCAGCACAAACCGAATCAGGTTGTCGTATTCCATGCGGTGTACCCCAGCATACGCCAGCACCAACCCGTGGTATTGTCCTTCTTCCAGCTTGCGCAAGCGGGTTTGGAGGTTGCCGCGGGCTTCGGCAGTAGTAGCGTGGGGCAAAAAGCGCTTCAGCATGGCCTTGCGCCGGGTGCTGCTGGTGCCCAGCACCAGGTCGGGGCGCTGCAAATCCAGGTTCGGATCGAAACTCACGATGACATCATTCACCTGTTCGCGCTCCATGAACGCCAGCAGCTCCAGATCAGCCGGGATGCTGCTTTGCACGTCTTTGGCGCTGTGCACCGCAATATCTACGTGGCCGGTGCGCAGGCCTTCTTCCAGCTCTTCCGTGAACACGCCTTTGGCCCCGATTTTATCCAGGGAGCGGTCCAGCACGACGTCGCCTTTGGTGGTGATGATGACGATTTCCGGCGTGAGGCCAGCCGCGCTGAGCTTATCGGCTACATGATGGGCTTGCCACAAGGCCAGCTTGCTCCCGCGGGTACCTATACGAATGGACGTTTTCAAGTCGAAATCAACTAGTGATGATGTGAGAGCCAATTCCTTTCTTTGCCTTCGCTGACAGTTTACGGCCAACGCAGACCTAGTGAATAAGCCGCCGGAAGCAGCCGCTTCCCGGACGCAGCAACATTCAGCAAAGATACGCGCCTGGCTTTCCGGCAACCTGCTATAGCTACTTTAGCACTAGCTATAGCAATTTAGCAAAGCCATTTTTACCTCTTTTTAGGCTCCTGATGCATTTTTTCTGCCATCAGGCAGCCCGCAGCAGCTCAGCCAGCCGCAACGACATATCCACAAATACCATCCGCGGATTGGCATTGCGCTCCACGTGGTAGTGCGCCTCATTGATTTCCTGGGCCATCGGCTCGGCGTTGCGGGGCGTTACAAAGCGGCTGAACCCCTGAATGAACTGCTGCTCCTGAGCGGGCAAGTGCGGTACTAGCTTCGGGTCGAGACCAAACAGCAGCACCTTGCGCAGCGTGGCCAGGGCATATTGCAGAAACTCTTTCTGGTTCTCGCGTCCTAGCTTCTGAAATTCATCTGACTTCTCCAGTACATCGGCCACCTTGTTGGCGTAGCAGGTGCGCATCCATTTGGCAAACAGCTCGAAGTAGTCATAGTCGGCGGCGGTGGTTCCTTGAGCTGCCAGCGCCGCACCAATATTGCCTTGCGTAAGTTGGGCCAGCTGGCGGGCTTTGGCTTCGGGTATTTGCTGCGTTTGGGTTAGCCAGGCCGTCAGCTCCTCCTCGGGCAGGGCACGCACCACCACAGGCTGCACCCGGCTGGTAATGGTAGGCAGCAATTGCTCGGGCGCGTGGCTTACCAACAGGAACACCGTGGCGGGTGGTGGCTCTTCCAACAACTTCAGCACGGCGTTGGCCGCGGAAGGGTGCATCAGCTCCGGGAGCCAGATAATTACTAGCTTAAACTGAGCCTCAAATGCTTTCAACGACACCAGCTTCAGCAGCTGCAGGCTTTCATCCTTGGAAATGCTGCCCTGCTTGTTTTCGGCCCCAATGTGCTGCATCCAGTCGTTGAGGCCCTGGTACGGGTTATCCAGCACGAAGGCGCGCCAGTCAGCCGCAAACTTGCTGCTCACGGCATCCTTGCTCACGGTTTTGGTCGTCGTGACGGGTAGGATGAAGTTCAGGTCGGGGTGAATAAGCTTGTCGATTTTCTGACAGCTCGGGCAGGCACCGCACGAGTCATCGGCCTCCGGCGTGCGGTTTTCGCAGTTCAGGAAGGTAGCGTACGCCAGGGCCAGGGCCAAGGCAGCCGAGCCCTCAGCACCCCGAAACAGCTGCGCATGCGCTACGTGGTTGCGGTGCACACTCCCAATAAGAAGTTGCTTGACCTGCTGCTGACCCGGAATTTCAGAAAAACGCATGGAGATTTAGTTGTCGCTCGTTCTCAGTAAATCCAGTTTACTCTTGTGCTGCCAAAGCAATTTCAAGGACTGGGAATAGTCATCATCGAATACAATCACTCGAATTTCGCTTAGCTCGAATGGACATTCATCCGGTTCTCGAGCGGCTAAAGTGCCTTTAGGTTCCAGTGTATCGATCCAGAAATGGACTGGATCGACCTCATTTATCCAACCTAAAAACGCGCTTTGTTCCTCCTCCATAAAATGTACCAAGCCATACTGCTTTTCTGTCCAGCGCAATAAGTCAGCTACACCTGTAAACTCGAAATTCAGAGGCGCTTCGGCTTTTACACCTTTTAGTTTCAGCACTTGTTCTGTTTGCATCCGCCCCTTTCTAGGGATGCGCGTCTCTATATGTTGCTTGGCAACTAATACATACCCATCAACCTGATAGTCACACGGGATGAATCGAAGCAATAGCCAATCCTCATTCTCAGCGAGCCATAATCCGGTTAAGTCAGCATCCCAGCCTTCCAGTTGCACATATTCAACCTGATAGTTTTTCATTTAGCCTGTTCCCACACGCGGTCCTTGGCCGTGGCATCGTACACGTGGCGCATAATGGCCTGCTCTGTTTCGTCGTAGGCCAGCTGGCGGCGAGCCATTACGCGGTCAGCCACTTCGTTTACTTTCGGCAGCTTGAAGGTCTCGAAGCCGGCGGCGCCGCCCCAACTGAAGCTCGGGATAAACGTGCGCGGAAAGCCCGCCCCGAATATGTTGGCCCCCACGCCTACCACCGTGCCGGTGTTAAACATAGTATTGATGCCGCACTTGCTATGGTCGCCCATCATTAGGCCACAAAACTGCTGGCCGGTATTCACGAAGCGGCCCACCGAGTGGCTCCAGATTTTTACGGGGGCGTAGTTGTTCTTGAGGTTCGAGGTGTTGGTATCGGCCCCGAGGTTGCACCACTCGCCAATGACGGAGTTGCCGAGGTAGCCGTCGTGCCCTTTGTTGCTGTAACCGAGCAAAATGCTGTTGCCGACCTCGCCGCCCACCTTAGAATAAGGCCCCACGGTGTTGTCGCCGCGCATTTTGGCGCCGGCATTGATGTGGCTGCCTTCACAGAGCGCCAAAGGCCCACTGATGATAGCGCCTTCGTGCACCTGCGAGTTTTTTCCCAGGTAAATCGGCCCGTTTTCAGCGTTCAGGATAGCGGCCCGAATCTTCACGCCGGGCTCGATAAATACGTTTTCCGGAGCGTATACAATCGTGTGCGCATCGCCAATGGGTGCCGACTCACGGCCTTTGGTCAGCAGGTCAAAGTCGCGGCGGATTTCCGCGCCGTTGCGCAGAAACAGGTGCCACACCTCCCGAATCACCGTCACGGGCTCGGCCACGTCGCGGGTTTTCTGGAAGCCGTCCTGAATCAGCTCGGCTACCTGCGCTGCATCAGCCAAGTGCGCGGCCACCAACATTTCTTCATCAAACAGGGCCTCACCGGGCTGCAAGGCCTTCACTTGTTGGGCCAGCAGTTCATCGGGACACACGGCGCCGTTGATAACTACGGCCGGGCCCTGCGTGTCGCCGGCCGGGAACTTGGCCTGCAGATAGTCCTGGGTAAGGTACCCTACCCGCTCGGCTTGCAGGCGGTGCTGCCATTTTTCGGCCAGCGTCAGGATGCCGCAGCGAAGGGCTGCCACAGGGCGCGTGAAGGTAAAAGGCAGCAAATGGGGGCGAATGGCCGGGTCGTCGAAGAGCAGGATATGCATGGGAAGAGCGCTTTGCTGGTGGCGGCTGGTTGGTAGCCGGGGCCTAATGATGAATCAGTACCTAGGAAAGTACGGGCAAAAATGCCGCTGTAAAATTGGCAAATAAAAACTCCCTTCGAGTAATTCGAAGGGAGTTCATATGTAGACCAACAGCAAGCCAGTACTGGCTGAGTGCTTCGTCGGATTACTTCTTCTTGTAGCGGTTCATGAACTTCTCTACGCGGCCAGCAGTGTCGAGCAGTACGTTTTTGCCGGTGTAGAAAGGGTGTGACTCCGAGCTAACTTCCACCTTAACAACGGGGTAAGTTTTGCCATCTTCCATCGTGATGGTCTCGCTAGAGTTCATCGTCGAGCGGGTTACAAATTTGAAGCCGCTAGAAGTGTCCTGAAACACGACTTCGCGATACTCGGGGTGAATGTCTTTTTTCATGGTCGTAGTGCCGTTTGTACCTTGTTGCCTGCCGATTTTGCGGAAGGGACTGCAAAAGTACATGTTACGCTCGTATTTCAAAAGCACTTTCCATCTTTTCCGCCCTAAGCTAACGCCTTCCGCCTCACAAACCCCATATTCTATTTGCGGCTTCGTATACTTGCCCCATCATTTGTGCTATCTACATTACCGTTACTGTTATGCTTCGAACTAGTGCTTTGCTATTGTTGCTGCTGTTTTGCACTGCTATAGGATACAGCGCAACTCTTCTGGCCCAGCCCCGCTCCTCGGCGCCCTCTGCCCTGCTTTCGGCCCTGCAGCCTACCAAACCAGCCGTCCACACGGCGCCTACTGCACTGCTGGCTCGCTCCTGGAGCACCATCAAAACCATGTTTCGCTAGGTAGCGCGGGGGCCTGAACCCTGCTTAGTAAAGCTCAAGCGTCAGAAACCGGCTAAAATTTGCGCTCCACACTACCTGCCACTAACCGTACTGCCCATGCGCCTCTGCTTTGCCTCCAATAATGCCCACAAGCTCGATGAAATTCGGCCGTTGCTGCCGCCGTCCGTAGAGTTGCTGAGCCTGGCTGATATCGGCTGCCAGGAGGAATTGCCGGAAACCCAGGATACGCTGGAAGGCAATGCCCGCCAGAAGGCACAGTACGTGTGGGACCATTTTGGAGTGGCCTGCTTTGCGGATGATACTGGCCTGGAAGTAGAAGCTCTAAATGGAGACCCTGGCGTGTACTCGGCCCGTTATGCCGGCCCCCAGCGCTCGGCCACTGATAACGTGCAGAAACTTTTGCAGGAGCTGAGCGGCCATGCTAACCGCGCAGCCCAGTTCCGGACGGTAGTAGCCCTAGTGCAGCCCGATGGCCAGGTGCTGGATTTTGCAGGCATGGTTCCGGGCCGCATTACGGAAGAGCTGCGCGGCCACGAAGGCTTCGGCTACGACCCCATTTTTCAGCCCACGGAAGGCGACGGGCGCACGTTTGCCCAGATGACCCTAGCCGAAAAAAACAGCATCAGCCACCGGGCCCGGGCCGTTGCCAAGCTGGTGCAGTACTTACAGGAAGAAGTGAAATAGAAGGGGCTTACAGCTGCCGGTTTGCGGCTCGCATGGGCCTAGGGCCGGCAGAGTTGCCAGCCTCTATTTGCCTGCTCTCATAACTTCACTGCCCACGCCTCAGCTAGATTTCTTACTTTTGCAGGGTTGGCCCCGCCGGTACGGGCCTATTCCCACCTCCATGCAACACCCTTTCATCGTCGGTATTACGGGCGGCAGCGCCTCGGGCAAAACCACGTTTCTGCGTCGGCTGCTGGCCTCGTTTCCCGAAGAAGAAATCTGCCTGATTTCGCAGGATAACTATTACCACCCCCGGGAAAACCAACTGGTCGATTCCCAAGGCGTGACCAACTTTGACCTGCCCGGCAGCATTGACTCGGCTGCGTATGCTGCTGATGTGCTGCGCATTAGCCAGGGCCTGGAAGTGCGGCGCTCTGAGTATACCTTTAACAACCCCAATGTAGTACCCAAGGAGCTGGTTTTTCGGCCCGCTCCTATTGTGGTGGTGGAAGGCATTTTCGTGTTCTACTTTGAAGAAGTAGCCAAGCTGCTAGACCTGAAAGTGTACATCGATGCGCGGGAGCACGTGAAGCTGCAACGCCGCATTGTGCGCGACCGAGACGAGCGGGGCTACGACCTGGAAGATGTATTGTACCGCTACACTAACCACGTGGCGCCTACCTACGAAAAATACATCAAGCCCTTCAAGCACGACGCCGACATCATCATCCCGAACAACCGGCATTTTGATAAAGGCCTGGATGTGCTGGTTTCGTATCTGCGCAGTAAGGTGGCCGAAAGCCGCTCGGTGCAGTAAGTGGCACTAGGTCCCTTTCTCTTCTGAACCCAACCAGCGCGTATGTACAGCAAAGCCGAAGCAGCCCAGTTGCGGCAGGCCTTCTGGACAACCTTTGGGCAGTATATGGCCCCGGTGCCATCGGCCGAAGGCGAACCCACCAACTGGATTAACTACCGCACCGGCCTCAAGCACGTGCAGCTGCGCATGCGCACCGAAGACCGCCGCGCTACCATTGGCCTGGAGCTCACAAACCCCGATGCGGACCTGCGGGCGTTGCAGTATGAGCAGTTGCAGGCCTTACAGAATTTACTACCCCCTGTGCCGGGCCAAACCTGGGAGTGGCAGGAAGAAGCTGAGGAAAACGGCCAGCTTATGAGCCGCGTGCAGCAGGAGCTGCGCGGCGTGAGCCCTCTGAACCGCGACGACTGGCCGGCCCTGATTTCCTTTTTCAAGCCGCGCCTGATGGCGCTTGATGAGTTCTGGAGCCAGGCCCGCTACGGCCTCGAGGACCTAAGCTAAGTTGTTCAGCCCAACTGTAGTTTGGGCACTGCACCCCTACTGAAAAGAGCGCCTGGCCTGCCAGGCGCTCTTCGTTTTTGAGGCTCTGGCAGGCCCTAGCGAATACAATTTTGCGCGCGGCGAGGCAAAAAACTATATTTGTACCTCTTACCCCCATCGAGTTGCTTTTCCTCACTGCCTTTTTGCCACGCCTGCGTTTTGCCCTCATCACAGCCACCGTGCTGATGGTGTTGGGGCTGAACAACCGGGCTGTGGCTACGCTGCGGGCACTTCCGGCACGCCATGAAGCCCGGGTAGACGCCGCGCCGCGCACGGCCGTAGTCAAGCAGCGCGTACTCCTCGAAGCTACGGCGCCCCTAGGCTATTTCGTAGCTCCGGCCGCTGATGCCTGGCTGCCGCTGCCCATCGTATTGCCCTCAGTGCAGTGGCTACCCCTGTGCTTTGCCGGGCCGAGTCCTTGCCCCCGCGCTGTACCCGACTGGTTTCGGGCGCAGCTGCTCCTAGCAGCCCTCTCGCCCCAAGCTCCCTAACGGACCGGGCCTTTTGTGCTGTTGTAATTGAGAAGCAGAATCTGTCGCTGATGCCGCTTTCTGCCGCGCCAGGCCAAGCCTGGTTATCTTGCTTATACAGTCGGGGCCCCGTTTCACGGCATCGGCCTTTCCCACAGGATATCAACCTACTATTTCATGCGTAATAAAGGACTCATCATCGCCCTGACGCTTCTTGTGTCAGCGCTTTGCATCTACTTCCTCTCGCTGACCCTCGTGTCGCGCGGAGTGCAGAAAGATGCGGCCCGCTTTGCCTCGCGCAGCGGCCAGCTTAACGAAAAACAGCGTCAGCACTACCTCGACTCGGTGTGGCGCGCGCCCGTATTTGGGCCCCTGACTTATAAGGAAGTACGCCAGTCGGAGCTGGGCTTGGGTCTTGACCTGAACGGTGGTATGCACCTCACGCTGGAAGTTTCGCCGGTGGAAATTGTTCGCGCCATGAGCGGCAACTCCAAGGACGTAGCTTTCAACAAGGCCCTGGACCAGGCGCAGGAGATGCGCAAAACCAACCCCTCTACTCCCTTCACTACCCTCTTCGCGCAGTCGTTCCGCAACGTAGCACCCAACGATAAGCTGGCTCGCATTTTTGCGAACACCACTAACAAGAGCCGGGGCATTGATATCAACTCGACCAACGAGAAGGTAATCAGCGAAATCAACACGGAGGTAGAAGAAGCCATTGAGCGTTCCTTCAACATTCTGCGCACCCGTATCGACAAATTCGGCACCAGCCAGCCCAATATTCAGCGGGTGAAAGGCACGGGCCGCATCCAGATTGAGCTGCCAGGCGTGGATAACCCCGACCGCGTGCGCAAGCTCGTACAGGGCCAAGCTAAGCTGGAGTTCTGGGAAGTATGGCGTCAGGATGAATTCGCGCCCTACCTCAACCAGCTCAACCAAGTACTGAGCGCCAAGGAAACGGCTGCCGCTACGGTTGCTGCTCCGGCCAAAGCTACCACTGACACCACAGCTACCGCCGCTGCTACTGCCGGCGACTCAACCTCTCTGGCTAGCCAGCTGGCCAAGAAAGGTGCCACCGCTACAGCCAAAGCGGACTCTGCTGCTCCGCAGAAAAACGTATTGGGCAGCCTCTTTACAATGCCTGGCACCCTAGGCGCCAACATCCGGGATACGGCCCGCGTAAATGCCGTACTCCGCAGCCCCGACACCCGCGCTGTACTGCCTACCAACCTCACCTTTATGTGGGGCGTGAAGCCTGACCTCATTGAGGGCCAGGAATACCTGCAGCTGTATGCCATCCGCAAGAGCCGTGATGCCGAAGCCCCCATTGGCGGTGAGGTGATCAGCGACGCCCGCGGCGACTTCGACCAAATGAGTGGCCGCGCTGAGGTTTCGATGCAGATGAACCCCGGCGGTGCCCGCAAATGGGAGCGCCTTACCGGAGCTAACATTGGCCGTCAGGTAGCCATTGTACTCGACGACAACGTGTACTCAGCACCCGTGGTGCAGGCTGAAATTGCCGGTGGCAACTCCAGCATTTCGGGCAACTTCACCATTGAAGAAGCGCAGGACTTGGCCAACATTCTGAAAGCCGGTAAGCTGCCTGCTCCTACCCGCATTGTGGAGGAGGCCATTGTAGGCCCATCCTTGGGTAAGGAAGCTACTAACCAAGGTTTGTACTCAACCCTGGGCGGTTTGGTGATTATTATGGCGTTCATGGCAGCGTACTACGGCCGCGCAGGCCTAGTAGCCGATGCGGCCCTGCTCTTCAACCTGTTCCTGATTATGGGTGTGCTGGCGCAGTTCTCTTTCGCCCTCACGCTGCCCGGCATTGCGGGTTTGCTACTTGTAATTGCGTCGTCGGTGGATGCTAACGTACTGATTTTCGAACGCATCCGGGAAGAGATTGACCACGGCTTGCAGCCGGTGGATGCCATCAACAAAGGCTACTCGCGTGCTTTCTCGGCCATCTTCGATGCCAACGTTACGACCCTGATTATTGCCGTTATCCTGTTCACGTTTGGTACGGGCCCGGTACAGAACTTCGCCATTACGCTGCTGATTGGTGTGTTCACTTCGTTCCTGTCGGCGGTATATGTCTCGCGTCTCATTATTGAGCGCATGGTGAAGGGCAAGAACACTACCACCCTCAGCTTCAGCACCTTCCTATCTCGTCATCTGTTCAAAGACCTGAACTTTGACATTGTGGGCAAGCGCAAGATTGCCTACGCCTTCTCCACGGTATTTATCATCGTAGGCTTTGGCCTGATGTACCTGCAGGGTGGCCCGAACCTAGGAGTTGACTTCCGTGGTGGCCGCGCCTATGTGGTTAGCTTTGATAAGCCAGTAGTAGCTTCCGATGTGCGTGATTTGCTGACCAACGACTACTTCGGCGGCGCCGGTACGGAGGCCAAAACCTTTGGCGCTGAAAACCGCCTGCGCATCACTACTGGTTACTTGGCTAACGACGAAAGCGTAGATGCCGATAAGCAAGTAGAAGCAGCCATGCTAAAAGGCCTTAACGCTAAATATGGCGCACTGAACCCCAAGAAGGAAAGCTCGGCTAAAGTGGGCGCTACCATTGCAGACGACATCAAGCGTACCTCGGTGCTGAGCCTGGGCCTGACGCTGCTGGCCATCTTTGTGTACGTACTCTTCCGCTTTGAGAAGTGGCAGTATTCACTTTCCGCTGTAGTGGCCCTGTTCCACGATGCGCTGGCGGTTATTGCTTCCTTCCCAATTGCCCGTGCCATGGGTCTCAACTACGAAATGGACCAGGTGTTCGTGGCGGCCGTTCTAACTACAATCGGTCTTTCCATGAACGATACCATCGTTATCTATGACCGAATCCGCGAGTATCTGCGTGAGAATAAGCACCTCACGTTTGCGCAGGTAGTAAACCCGGCCCTGAACAGCACCTTCTCCCGCACCATGATTACGTTCACTACAGTATTCCTCGTGATGCTGGTATTGTACATCTTCGGTGGTGAGACTCTGCGTTCGTTCTCCTTCGCCATGCTCATCGGTATGATCTTCGGTACGTACTCTTCGCTGTTCATTGCGGCTCCGCTTATCCTGGACACGTACGGCCGCAAAGAGAAAGCCCGTATGAACGCCGTTACCGACACGGATGCGCCTAAGCTAAGCACAGCTCAGGTGTAACCCTCTTGTTTCGGCGGACTACCAGTTCGTAAATCCTTTCTAAAAAGCCCGGCTTCTCAGCCGGGCTTTTTTTATTAAATTTTATGAATACTCAGGCAACCTTTCCTGATTGGGCTCCGAGTTGAGAAGTAACTAGACGCTCCGCTACCGTGGTTACCCCCGAACCAGACTCTGCGCTGCTTACCGAACTGCTGGCCGGGTGCCGGAGGCTGGACCGTACCAGTCAGCGCCACTTGTACCGCCGCTACTACCCCTATGCCCTTAGTATTTGCCTGCGCTACCTCCACAACCGCGACCAAGCCCAGGAAGCCGTAAACGACGGATTCCTAAAAGTTTTTCAGGAACTACCGCGCTTTGATGCCACTCGCCACCCGCAGGATCTGCCCGGCTCTCTGCGCGGCTGGCTGCGGCGCATCATGGTTTGCACGGCCATCGACCACTTTCGGGCCGCTCACTGCCACGCCTTCCAAACCGAGCTAGATGCTGCTACCTCCTACCTGGCCGACACCAACACGACACCCTTAGATGACCTTTCTTTTGAAGAGCTGCTTCGGCTAATCGGGGAGCTGCCACCAGCCTACCGGGCCGTGTTCAATCTGTTTGCTATTGATGGCTACTCGCACGAGGAAATAGCGGAGAGCCTCCACATCTCGGTTGGCGCCTCTAAATCAAACCTATTCAAAGCCCGAGCACAGCTCAGGTGTTTGCTTAAAAACCACCATCACCATGCGTACGCCGGATATGTCAGATGAAGAGCTAGATCAGCTGTTCCGGCGCGGCGCCGATGCCTACCCCGACAAGGTATCGTTGTCGGGCTGGCTGCGCCTGAGTGAGCAGCTAGATGAAGCAGCCCAGCAGCAACGGCTGCGGCGGCAGGTCCTGCGGCGGGTGGCGGGGCTGTTTGCGCTAGAAATGGGGCTAGTGGCGCTGCTGTTTATCTTCTGGCAGTTTCCGTCCCGGCTTCCGCTCCGCCCTTCTGCTCCCCTCTCGGGCCAAGTGGCAACGCAGCCCAACCGGCCAACCAGTTCTCCCGATTCAACCTTACCTGGCAACGGTACAACGCGCGGTACTAGCTCTTCGTCTGGCCCAAACCCTTCTGTACTCAGCGCACCAACTGCGCCATTCGCTACAACCCTACCCTCTCAGCAAACAACAACTGCAGCTACCACCTCGCGGCCGCAACGTGCCCCGGCATCACTTAGCGTGGCTGTTGCTACCCCAATTACTTCAGGAGTTACTAGGGCACTTAGCAAAAGCATCCCAGGCGTGGCGGTTCGGCCAATTGTGAGGGCTAGTACGGCGGCCGAACTTCCCACGGCTGACCATCAGCAGCCAGCGGCAGCCAGCGCAGTCAGCCTTTCCGAAAGCAGCACCACAACCGCTCCAGAGGCTTTCGGCCAGCCGGTTGAGCAGGCCGCCGCTTCTACCCCGATTCACCCTACCGATTCTCTGGCCCGCACTTTCGCTCCTGATTCGGTGGCACAGGCCAGCATTTCCACTGCTGATTCTGTGGTAGCGGTAGCGCCTGTCCGCTCCGAGTTGCCAAGTTACCGCCTGCTGGTGGGGGTAGTAGGCGGCCCCGAGCTCACGGCGGTGCTACCGGGCCCGGGTGCTCGGCTAGGGGGCACGTTTGGCCTAACCGCCGAATACCGCTTGTCGTCACGCTGGCGCATCCGGACGGGAGTTTTGCGCAGCGTAAAGCGCTACGCCGCCCGCGGCTCTGATTATAATCCGCCGCCCACTTACTGGACCTGGCGCATCCCCATCGAGCAGGTAGATGCCAATTGCCGGATTGTGGAAATTCCGCTGGATGTACGCTACGAGGTAATTTCCCGGCCGACGTATTCCCTATATGCTTCGGCGGGGCTTACCTCCCTGCTGATGCGCAATGAGCGGTATTCGTACCACTACGACATCAACGGCCAATACGTGAACCGCACCTGGAGCCTTTCAAAGGGCAGCAATGCCGCCCTGCGGGTGGTGAACCTAAGTGCGGGCCTGGAGCACACTCTCAGCGGCCGCTGGACCATGCAAACCGAACCTTTCCTGAAGCTGCCACTCAGCGGCGTGGGTTTCGGCAAGATCCGCCTCAACAGTGCGGGCGTACTGCTCGGGGTGAAGTACGGACTTGTTCGACCTCGTACGGCACCGTAAGCCGCTTTCCCTTCTTTCTGACCCTAGTGTTTGGCCTCTGCTTGCGGAGGTTCCAGCAACTGATATGGCCTGTTCCGGAGCAGGCTCGGGTAGCTGTTGCCTTCCTTTTCGTCACTTCAGCTCATCTACCATCATGCCTCACAACTTCCCTTTACACGCAAGGCGGGGCGCTGCTCCGGACGGCTGGCGTTGCCCTAGGCTAGCGCCAGCCAGATCCTTCAGCTCAGATACTACTTCTGGCAGACTTACACAGATACCGCTCACCTACAACGGCCAGCTCTGCCATGACTACCTGGCCGCTACGCTCAGGCGCGGCCACGCGCAACTACATGGATTCGGAAGCGAAGGAAACCGCTGGCAAATGGCAACATCATGAGCCGCGTGGTTGAACAAGACAGCTGGGCTGCGCGCGGGGGCCCGCGCCCGGCTGTCGCTCTCACCATCAGCCGCTGGCTCTGGTGGCTACCCTTGGTGGGGCTGGCCTTGCTGCCCGCCTGCGCCTACGATAGTGCCGAAGAGCTGCTAAGCCAGGCCCCAGTGGCCCCAGCCTGCGACTCTACAGCCATTACCTTCTCCGCATCCGTCGCACCGCTGTTGCAGCAGCGGTGCGTGAGTTGCCACAACAACGCGCTACGCAATGGCAATGTGAGCCTCGAAACCTACGCTCAGGTGCAGCAGGTAGCCGCCAGTGGCCGGCTGCTGGGCGCTGTAACGCATGCGCCGGGCTTCGCGCCCATGCCCCAGAACGAAGCTCGCCTGCCCACCTGCGACTTGGCTACCCTGCGCCAGTGGGTGCGGGCGGGTATGCCTAACAACTAAACCGCTATGAAAAAGCATCATGCTGCGCTGCTACTGGGCCTGCTGGCCTGGGAGCTGCCGAAGAGTTACGCCCAAGATGCGCGTTATCAGACCCGCGCGGGCACCATCTCATTTTTCTCTGCCAGCCCCCTCGAAGACATAGAAGCCCGCAGCCAGCAAGCGGCCGCCCTGGTAGATGTGCAAACCGGACAGCTAGCCTTCAGTTTGCCCATCCGCTCCTTTGAGTTTAAGCGCAGCCTCATGCAGGAGCACTTCAACGAGAACTACATGGAGTCGGAGCGCTACCCGAAGGCCACATTCACGGGTCATTTGGTTGACTGGAATGCGGATGCGCTACAAGGCAGTACTGCCCCACACGCCGTAGTTGCCGAAGGCGACCTGACGATACACGGCGTAACGCGCCGAGTGCGGGCGCCAGGCACCCTGGCTCTGCAGAACGGCCAACTGGTGGTGAATTCCAGCTTCTCGGTTGCGCCGGCCGATTATCAGATCAAAATCCCGGCTTTGGTGCGCGACCACATTGCCAGAAGCGTGCTCGTGACGGTACGCCTTACCTGCGCCCCGGTCCGGGCCACGGCCGCTTCTCATCCCTGAACCCGGGCCTCTATGTTTTCTATATCTGTTTTTCGCCACACGGCGCTTTGGGCACTGCTGCTACTAGGTACCCACGCAGCCCAAGCCCAGGATCCGCTGCTGCAGGAGCTGGAGCAACAGGCCGCCGACACGCTACGGCCCGAACTGGTTCAGGCCACCTTTAAGGGCACGCGCATCATCAATGGGCACAGCAGCGAGACGCCGGGAGCAGGCACGCTGGTTTTCCTGATTTCGCACCGGTTTGGTACGCTCAACAGCGGGGCCTACAATTTCTTTGGCCTCGACCAGGCTACCATCCGGCTAGGCATGGAATACGGCCTAACCGATAGGCTAGCGGTAGGAATTGGCCGAAGCTCCGTAGAAAAAACGGTTGATGGATTTCTGAAATACCGGGCTCTGCGCCAGCGCAGCGGCCCCGGTGGCTCACCCGTGAGCGTCACGGTACTAGGCAGCACGGCCATCAATACCCTGCGCTATTCCACCGCTACGGATGGGTTCAACCACACGTTTGCGCGGCGGCTCGCCTACAGCTGGCAAGCGCTAATAGCGCGCAAGTTCAGTCCTTCTCTCTCGGTGCAGCTTAGTCCTACGGTGGTGCACCGCAACTTAGTAGAGGAGAATGCCGACCCGAACGACATCTACGCGCTAGGACTTGCGGGCCGCCAAAAGCTCACGAAACGAGTGGCCCTTACGCTGGAGTACTTCTGCCGGCTGCCCAACTCCCGCACCTCGGGCTGGCACGATGCCCTAGGCGCCGGCTTTGATATTGAAACCGGCGGCCACGTGTTTCAGCTCCACGTCACGAACTCCAATGGCATGATCGAGTCGCAGTTTGTGCCGCGCACGAGCGGGCGGTTTTTCAAGGGCGACATCTATTTCGGCTTCAATGTGGCCCGCAACTTCACGCTCCGCTCTTCGGAAGGCTTCAACCGCTAGGTCTACTTATCGCACCAATCGTTTCACCCTCTACCTCCTACCCTCATGAAAACTACATTCCCTGCTTTCCTGCTCCTGCTGTTTGTTTCGGTGGCCATGCCTGCCTGCAACGATGACGACGATGACAACGATACGACCCCTACCACTACGGTGCAGCTTCAGGCCTCGCTCACTGGTCAGCAGGAAGTTCCGGCTACCCCATCTTCGGCCACGGGTACTTTCTCGGGCTCCTTTGATAAAGTAACGCGGGTGCTTACGTACACCGTTTCGTACCAGGGGCTAGCCCCCTCGGCGGGCCACATCCACCAGGGCGCACCGGGCATTAACGGCGGTGTTCTCGTTCCGTTCAGCAGCGTTGCTACCTCACCTATCACGGGTACTGCCACGCTTACCGAGGACAACGCTACCAAGCTGCTAGCTGGCGAAACCTACGTAAACCTGCATACACCGGCGTATCCGGGCGGCGAAATTCGGGGGAACATTACCGGGCTATAGTTCAGTTAAAAACAGCAGCTGTAAGCTGAACTCCGCTAAAACACTACCCCTCTAAACGCACCAAAGCCCGGCCAACTTGGCCGGGCTCTGGTGTTACTCTATAGCAAGAAGCAGGTGCTAATTAGCCGCCTAGAAGCTGGCCGTTACGCCTTCTGCTACTACTTCTTTCACTTCCGGAACCATGCGCTTGAGCAGGTTCTCGATGCCGGACTTCAGCGTAACCGTGGCCGAAGGGCAGCCCGAGCAGGATCCCTGCAGGTTCACCGTCACGATACCATCCTGGTAGCTTTTGAAGGTGATGTTGCCACCATCTTGCTCCACGGCGGGGCGCACGTAGTTATCAAGCAGGTCAATAATCTTTTGGCTGGTCTGCTGATCGGCCTCCGAGGAGTCGCCGGTGACAGCGGCCTGCTGGGCGGCGCGCTGCTCAGCGGCAGGATCCACGGTGAAAATAGGGCCACCGGCCTCCACATACGATTTCAGAAAGCTGCGCAGCTCCGGAATGAGCTGGGCCCACTGGTGCTCGGTGGTTTTGGTGATGGTTACGAAGTTCTGAGCCATGAACACGCGGCCGACATAATCGAAATTAAATAGCTCCTGAGCCAGCGGCGAGTTGGCGGCGGCTTCCAAGGTTGGATAGTCCACGCTCACCCCATCCGACAGGAGTTGGGTGTTGAGCACGAACTTCATGGATTCGGGGTTGGGGCTGGCTTCGGCGTAAATAGAAACCGGCGCAGAGGGGGCAGTGAGTTGTTCAGCCATGTTTGAAAGACTTGGAGACAAGCGGGAGAAAGTCGGGCACGTTTTATTGGCCCGACCAAGTAAACCGCAATAGGCGGTAATAGTTGCAAAGGTAATTGAATGCTAGAACAACAGTGGCAGGCCCGAAGTGCACGCTAGGCCTTTTACTTTGCAAACTGCTTTGGGTGGCATCCAGAAAACGTAGCACTCCGGCGGGCAGCTTTACCTTTGCGCCTGCTTATGCTGCATCCGCTCTTGCTTGCCACCGGCGTACCGCCCGCCTGGCCCCTGCTCCTTCCGTTCTTTGGTTTGCTTGGCCTGATTGCCAGCGGCCCCTTGCTTTTCCCTAAATTCTGGGAACATTGGTATGCGCACGTAGCCGTGGGCCTGGGCCTCCTGATGCTGGGCTACTATGGCTTTATCAGGCACGACTGGCACACAGCCCTTGAAACGCTGGCCGAGTACATTTCCTTTGTGGTGCTGCTGGCGGCGCTGTATGTGGTAGGCGGCACGCTGTATCTGAACATAAACGTGCCGGGTACACCGGGCCGCAACGTGCTGTTGCTGGCAACCGGCGCGGTACTAGCCTCTATTGTAGGCACAACCGGCGCCTCCCTAATGCTGATCCGGACGTTTATTCGGTTGAACGACCAGCGCATCCGGCCGTACCACATCGTCTTCTTTATCTTCATTGTCAGCAATGCCGGCGGGCTACTCACGCCCCTCGGCGACCCGCCGCTGTTTATTGGGTACTTGCGGGGCGTGCCGTTTTTCTGGACTTCAGCGCACTTACTAGCCCCCTGGCTCCTGACCAACGGCTTGCTCCTGCTGATATTCTGGCTGAAAGACCGGCGTAACCCGCAACCCTCGTTGCTATCTAATAGTGAACGGCGCCGTGCCCGCTCCAAAAAAGGTTTGCCGCTTTATGATTTTAACGGGCGCTACAACTTGCTGTGGTTGGTGCTGGTGCTGGGCGCTGTGTTTCTGGATCCGGCCCGCTTGCCCTGGCTGCCTACACTGCCCGTAGCAGGCCTTCAGATTTCATTTGTGCGCGAGGCCATTCAGCTGCTGGCCGCCTGGGGCTGCTACCATACTGCCCATCACAAAGCCATTACGGGCAACCATTTCCAGTTTGCACCCATTTTGGAGGTAGCGTTTCTGTTTTTCGGCATCTTCCTGACCATGATGCCGGCCTTGCAAACCGCGGCGCACGTTGCCGCCAACCCTGAGGTAGCTAGCCGGCTTACTCCTACCTCGCTGTATTGGCTCACGGGTACACTTTCGGCCTTTCTTGATAATGCACCTACTTACGCTTCTTTTCTGGGCCTGAGCCTAGCTGGCCACGACCTGAACTTTGCGCAGCCAGCTGCCGTCCGGCAGTTCGCCGAAGAGGCTGCCACCCTGCCTCTGCTACGAGCTATTTCCAGTGGAGCCGTGCTATTTGGGGCGCTTACCTACATTGGCAATGGACCCAACTTTCTGGTTCGCTCTATTGCGGAGAAAGAGGGCATCCCGATGCCCAGCTTTTTTGGGTACATCGGGCGTTACGCCGTGCCCTACCTGCTGCCAATCCTAACCTTGGTGGGTCTGCTATTACTAGCCCTGTAAAGCGGCCCAACCCTATAAAAAAAGCCTGATGTACTCATGTCATCAGGCTTTTTTATTGAGTTATTTACGCTTTGTTGGCCCTGGCCCGCAGCAGCATATCGGCCAGCACGAGGCTGGTCATGGCATCGACGATGGGAACGGCGCGGGGCAACACGCACGGGTCGTGGCGGCCCCGGCCAGCTAACGTTATTTCCTCACCTTGGTCGTTAATAGTAGCCTGTGGTTGCAGTATGGTAGCCACGGGCTTAAACGCTACCCGGAAGTAAATGTCCTGCCCATTGCTGATGCCGCCCTGAATGCCACCGCTGTGGTTAGTGCGGGTACGTACCTGTCCGGCATCATCGGTATAAAACTGGTCGTTATGCTCTGAGCCAAACAGCAGCGTGCCGGCAAAGCCTGAGCCGTACTCAAAGCCTTTCACGGCATTTATACCCAGCATAGCCCGTCCTAGCTCGCTGTGCAGCTTATCGAATACCGGCTCACCGAGGCCAGCAGGCACGCCTTGCACTACCCCGGTCACTAGGCCTCCTACCGTGTCATGTCGGTCGCGGGTTTGCCGGATGAGCTCAGCCATGCGCTCGGCCGTTTCGGGGTGCGGGCAGCGTACCGGGTTGCTGTCAATTAAGCTCAGATCAAGCGCTTCGTAACCCACCGGAACCGCCAATGCTCCCACCTGCGACACGTAGCTACGCACGCGGATGCCATGCTGGTTGAGCAGTTGCTGCGCCACAGCACCGGCAGCTACGCGAGCTGCCGTTTCGCGGGCCGAGCTGCGTCCACCACCCCGGAAGTCGCGGCGGCCGTACTTCTGATCATAGGTGTAGTCGGCGTGCGACGGCCGGTAGGCGTGCTCAATGTGCGAGTAGTCGTGGCTGTGCTGATCCTGGTTCCGGATGAAGAGGCTGATAGGCGTGCCGGTGGTTACTCCCTGAAAGATTCCCGATTGAATTTCTACCCGGTCGGCTTCTTTGCGGGGGGTAGTCAGGTCGCTTTGCCCGGGGCGGCGCCGGTCTAGGGCCGCCTGAATTAGTTCTTCCGTCACGGCCAACCCGGCCGGACATCCATCCAGCACTACCCCAATGCCGGGCCCATGCGATTCGCCGAAGGTGGTAATGCGAAATAGTGTGCCGAAAGAATTCATAAGAAAAGCGGTCCGTTGGTGAGCTATGCCAGGCAAAGGTACAGCGCGAGCGGGCATTGCCGAGGCGGGTGTTAGCGCCGACTGCGCCACCAGCCTACAGCGGCTACGCTCAGCAGTGCCCCTAGCAGCATGTTCACGTAGCGCTGCACGTTATTGTAAGCATCCCGGGGCTGCGGCGTGGTATCCGCAACGCGGAGGGCCGTACTATAAAACGGGTCATCGGGCCGGGCCCGGAAGGTGGCAGCTTGTTGCACTGCACCGCGCACCACAGGTTGCACATCAGCCTGCAAGGTATCGTAGCGCCCTAGGGCCGGATTGAAGATGATGAGGCTGAACAGGCTGTCGAGCGGAACGGGGCCGGGCCGCCGAGCCACCATCCTGAACCGAAAGCTCTTGCGCCCACCTACCCGGCTACCCTGGCGCGTAAGCTCCTGCTGCACTTCTGGCCCATATACTTCCAGGTTGGGGCGCACCGGGGGGGTAGCAAGATTCACGGCGGCTAGGTTTCCCTCGCCTTCCACCGTGAAGGTATAAGCAAAGGCCTGGCCTGTCCGGAAGGTAGTGCGGTCTACTGCTTCCTTGAGCTCATAATTACCAACAGGCACTTGGTCGCGCAGGGGGTGCGGCGGCAGCGCCACCACCGGCACCGTGCGGGGCGCCGAGTAATACACCTTGAATCCCTCCATCCGATTATCAAGGCCCTGCACCGGCTTTTTGGCCACGCGGTATTTCACCATCTGTAAGCCCACCGAAGGAAAAACGAGGGACTGCGTATTAAGCGGATACAGTTCAGCTTCCCAGAGGCGGTAGCGCAAAAAAGGCTTGCCGCCGACCATTACGTTTTCGGGTACCACTTCCTGCTCATCGAAACCTTCTTCCCACACCGTGCGCTGGTGCAACTGCCGGATAATCTCAGGGAGCTGGGTGGCGAAATTGTGAAAGTTCAGTACTGCCTGGTCCTGCGGGGTGAGGTAGAAGTAGAGCGCCACATGCACGCCTTCGCCCACATACACCCGTGCCTTATCCGGGACTACTGCCAGAAAAGCTTGGTCTTGAGGCTCCACATATTCCTGTGGCTTGGGCTTGCCAAAGAGCTGATCGAGGAGGCCAATTCCCTGCAACGGCCCGCCTCCCGGGGTGGCGGTGGCGGGCGGAACCGCTTGCTGCGGGCCTACTTTCAAGGTAGCGCCCTCCGACATAATGGCAATGCCATTAATGGTCATGGTAAAGGGCTTCACGGTAAAGGCGCCTTCCGCAAAGGCGGCGTAGCGCTGGGTTATGGTGAGCTCCGTAGACGACTGGCCATTAACAATGCGCGTTGTCGTCGTGCTCGACTTACCACTTTTCTTAAATCCCTCGAGCTCTGGAAACGCCGTATACCGCTCTAAAGGAGCCCCGCGCAGCCGAAAGCTGATGGTGTAATACTCATTGAGCGGAAACGCGGCCTTCCCCAGCACAATTTCAGCCGCAGGAGTCTGCGCCACTGCTCTCACGCTAAGGCCTAGGCCCAATAGGCAGAGCAAGCAGAAAAATAAACGCATACGCCTGTTTTGAAACGCGAACTAGCCAAATCTACGCATAAACGCCTGAAAGCAGGTTTACGTGTGGGTACTAAAACCAAAGCCAGGGTATTTAATGTCCAGCTTTCAGTATGGCTCTAACAAGATTTTGGCATTAAGAAATCCATAGCGGAAGCTAGGCCGTATCTCACTGCACATCCACCCACGGTAGAATACTCATTGCTCTTTATTGGGTTTTTGAATAGCCGATACTCGTCGGGTGGCTCTGTATTGCCCTAAATTTTTCACCCAAACCTTCCTTTGTATGTCTAAGATCACGCAAAACGGCAGCGATGACGCGGAGTTCGCTAAGCCGCTTTACACACCAATTAAGCGTCGTTCCTTCTTTATGTACGCCGGTGCTACGGCTGGCGCTACCGCTCTGCTGCTCTCAGGCTGCGATGATGACGATGACGATAACACTGGAATGAACCCCGACGGCGTTAGCCTCGGTTCCGGCGACGTGGGCGTACTCAACTATGCCTATGCATTAGAGCAGCTGGAAGCTGCGTTTTACGCTCAAGTGGTAGCCACTCCTTATTCTGGCATTACGGATGACGAGCGCATGGCTCTTTCAGCTATTGCCAAGCACGAAGCCATTCACCGCGACTTCTTCAAGGCGGCAATTACAGCAGCAGCGCCTACCCAGATCATTACGGGCCTGACGCCTGACTTCAGCAAAGTAACGTTCACAGACCGCAACTCAGTACTGACTACGGCTCGCACCTTCGAAGACTTGGGTGTAGCGGCATACAACGGTGCTGGCTCCCTGATTAAAACCGATGCGTATTTGCTGATTGCTGGCAAAATTGTATCAGTAGAGGCACGCCACGCGGCTTATATCCGCGACCTGATTACGCCAGGCAGCTTCTCTGGTAGCGACGTAGTAAATGCACAGGGCCTAGACCGGGCACTGTCGGTGTCTGAGGTACTTGCTGCGGCGCAACCGTTCATCAAGGAAAAGATCAACGGCGACAACGTAGGCAAATAATCACTCTTCTCTCAACTCTGACTTCCCTGTACTATGAACCTATTTAAGATAATTTCCGAGCTAGAGAAGGTTGATCCTGAAATCATGGACCGCCTCACGCACCGCCGCAGCGCCCTGTCGGCCCTAGGTGATATCAGCAAGAAAATGGCCCTGGCTGCTGCTCCTATCGCTATTGGATCTGCTTTCAACAAAACCTTTGCCCAGAACAATCTCGCTTCAGTTCCGGCTGTACTGAACTACGCACTGCTACTGGAGCGTCTGGAATATGCTTTCTACGACCAAGCTCTGAAGGCTCCTACCCTGACTGCTACGCTCACGGGTGCGGCTCGCACGGCAATTGAAACCATCCGGGCCCACGAGCAAGCGCACGTAACGCTGCTAACCGGTGCTTTGGGTGCAGCCGCCGATCCGGCTCCAGCTAATGGCTTCGATTTTGGTGGTGCTTTCGCTACCTATCCTACTTTCTTAACCTTTGCGCAAGCATTTGAAGACACTGGAGTTCGGGCCTACAAAGGTCAGGCAACTGTCATCAAAAACGCTGGCAACCCGAATAACGTGCTCACTACAGCACTGCAGATTCACTCTGTTGAGGCCCGCCACGCAGCCCATGTACGATACATGCGTCGCGCTGTTGCGGCCGGTGGCCAAACCAACATTATGCCTTGGATTGTAGGCAAAGAAGCTAATGGTGCACCAGATCCAGTATATGGTGCTGGTAACCCCGCTGCTACATTCCCAGCCGAGGACAACGTAGCACAAGGTGGCATCACTAACCTGACAACTGCACTTGGCGCTACGTACACTGCAGCCGATGTAAGCGCTGCCTTCGATGAAGGTCTCGACAGCACAACGGTTACGGCCATTGCTAAATCAGTTGTGACGTTCTAGTCAATACTGCTAAGTAGAGAAAAAGGACGGCCTGGTAGGTCGTCCTTTTTTTGTGGCTTGTAGCGGGGACGCAACCTTTCCGGTTGTGCGTTACTCTTCTGGTTGGTGCATCCCGGTTTATCGGAGTACCTTTGTTAATCGGGATGTTACGGCCTGCGTTGGGCTGTTCCCCGCTGAGTTACTTACGCATGTCTGACTCTGTCGCTTCATTTTTCGGTCGAGCCCTGCGCCGCCGCTCTTTTTTCCGGGTAGCGGGCGCTACGGCAGCTACCTCCATGCTCGTGCTGGCTGGCTGCGGCCCCGATGATACGGAAGACCCTAATCCTACTGTAGAGCCGGTTGGCACCCTGAGCTTTGGCAGCGGTGATACTGGCATCCTTAACTACGCCTACCTGCTTGAGCAACTGGAGGCCGCTTTCTACCAGAAAGTAGTAGAAGCATTTCCGAGTGATTTCATGGCCGAAGACAAAGCGGCCTTCGTTGACCTGCGCGACCATGAAGTAATTCATAGGGAGTTTATGAAGTTTGCGTTGGGCGAAAGCGCTTATGATACGAATAAGCTTCCCCTCGTTTTCAACTTCACTTCACTTACACTCACTACTCGCGCAGGCGTGTATGCTGCAGCTCAAACGCTGGAAGACGTGGGAGTAGCCGCCTATAATGGCGCTGCCAAGCTGCTTACTGACGTTACATATTTGCAGTTGTTCAGCAAAATCTCATCGGTAGAGGCGCGGCATGCGGCATTCGTACGCGAGCAGGTGCAGCCGGGCTCCTTTGCTGGCGCTGACGTAGTGCCAATTAGCGGCGATGCCGCTGGCCTTGATGTAGCCAAAACGCCCGCCGAAGTTGCGAAGCTGATTGCTCCGTTCGTGACGGTCATGATCAACACCGATTCCCTTCCCACCACGTAGGCCGCGCCCGTTTTCGACTATGAACTTTCTGAATTTACTGGCTCGGCTTGCCGAACTACAACCCGAAACGCTCCAAGGAGCGGCCCCACGCCGGGCTGCGCTAACCCGCTTGGGCCAGGCAGGCGTTGCTTTGCTTCCAGCTCTAATCACAGCACTGCCCCAACAGGCTACGGCGGGCACTCTCGACACGCGTACGCGGCTGGACGTGCTCACGCTGGCCCTTACGCTGGAGTACCTTGAAAGCGAATTCTACTCACAGGCCCTAGGTCTGGTTTTGGGCAAAGGCCCCGCCAACGTAGATGCATTCTTTGGCTCAGCCCAGAATAAGGCTGCGATACAAGCCATACAGACCCACGAAGCAAGCCACGTAGCACTGTTCACCCGCCTGATTTCAGATGCTGGCAGCAACGTGCCAGCTAAGCCTAACTTCGATTTTACGGGTAGCAAAAACGGCTCGCGAGCTGCGCTGTATCCTGATGTATTCAGCAACTTCGACACCTTTTTGAAGGTAGCACAGCTGCTGGAAGATGCGGGAGTACGCGCCTACAAAGGGCAGGTTGAATACGTGCAGACCGACAATGCCTTACTAGAAAGCGCCGTCCGGATTCACTCAACAGAGGCCCGACATGCCGCCCAAATTCGGACGATGCGGCGCAAGCGTGGCGCTACCGTTAAAAGCTGGGTAAGCCCTTCAGATGCTCCTATCACAGCGGCTGGCACTACCCAAAATTTGGCATATGCCGGGGAGGAAAATCGGGCGCAGTATCTGTCAGGCCCACGGCTGGTTCCCTTTGCCTCTACCTTGCCCATTAACGTAGCTACCCCGCCCTTGCCGGATGCTGAGATTCTGGCCAAAGTGGCTGAGGCGTTTGATGAGCCACTTGATGCGGCAACTGCTACTAGCCTCGCGCAACTCTTCATGTATTAGTAACCAACGCAACACACGCAGGAAACCTGCTGAACCGAGCTTTGTAAGAAAGGAACGTACCTCACGTTCCTTTTTTTATGCGCCGCCGGAACTGAATGGGTAGCCTTTCACGTCTGGCACTTGTATTTACAGAGCATTTTTTTGTATCTTTCAAGACACCTGCCAAAACAATTAGTGCTGAGCTAAGCTTTTTTTAACTGTGCACGTACAAGCTGCGTGTTCATCAACTTCCGCTCTTTTAACCACCCTGTGAAAACCAACTCCACCCATGCTTGAGTACGCAAAAACCATTCTCCTCAAAGTAAGCTTCGACAAAATTCTCTTTGAGAAGGAGCTTCGTAAAGCCCTCCGGACGCTTGTTCCGGCAGAGCTTTCAGAGTTGAAAGCTTGGTGCTACCAGCAATTTTCCGCTCTGTACCGTCGGATTCTGAACCGCGTGTTTACCCAACCGACGGTCGCTTAAACTATTCTTTCCTTTCCGCTTTCCACCACCGAAGCCGTAAGCCACTTGCCACCCAGCAAGCCCGCTTACGGCTTCGGTGTTTTTCGGCTGTTACATACTGGGTGCATCGGGGTTGCTTTCCGGGGCGGGCGAGGTTGTCAGCGGTTCCTGCCCTAGTACAAACCGAATGTTGCGCTGCAAGCCCGCATAACCTGTGCGCTTCACTGCTGACTGCTTAAAGAGCTCTGAAAACAGCTCATGCGTGATTTCCTGCCAGTCGTTGGTCGTGAGGTCTTTCAGGCCGGGGTGCGCATTGAACTGCGGCTCTTGATGGGGTTTGGCAAAGCGGTTCCAGGGGCACACATCTTGGCAGATGTCGCAGCCAAAAATCCAGTTACCAAATTGCCCTTCTACTTCCCGCGGAATCTGGTCCTTGAGCTCGATAGTGAAGTAGCTGATGCATTTGCTGCCATCCACCACGTAGGGCTCCGTAATGGCTTGCGTGGGGCAGGCATCGAGGCACTTGCGGCAAGTACCGCAGTAGTCCTTAATCGGGCCGTCGTACTCTAGCTCCACATCGACAATCAGCTCGGCAATGAAATAGAACGAGCCAATACCGGGCGTGATGAGGTTGGAGTTTTTTCCTACCCAACCCAGTCCACTCTTCTTGGCCCAAGCCTTATCCATCACGGGAGCCGAGTCAACGAAGCAGCGGCCGCCTACCTCCCCTATCTCCTCCTGCATATCGTGCAGCAGGGTTTTGAGCTTGTCCTTGATGACGAAGTGATAGTCGCGGCCGTAGGCGTACTTGCTTACTTTGAGCGTGTCGTCGGGCAGTTGCTGCTCTTCGGGAGGGTAGTAATTCAGCAGCAGCGAAATCACCGATTTGGCACCATCTACGAGCAGGCGCGGGTCAAGGCGCTTATCGAAGTGGTTGGCCATGTAGGCCATTTTGCCGTTCATCTGGCGGTTGAGCCAGTTTTCGAGCCTAGGCGCTTCCTCCTCCAGAAACTCGGCCTTGGAAATACCGCAATACATAAAGCCCAGCTCCGCCGCCCGGCGTTTGATGAAAGCAGTATAGTGAGCGGTTGGAAGCATATTACTGCAAAAATCTGCTAAAAAACTAAAACGCCCTGCCATTGACGGGGCGTTTTAGTTTAAATGATTATAATTGTATATTCTATGTATAATTAATTTAGAAGTCCCAACAAAGCCCAAGACTAAGTTGTGTAATAATTAATCTAATCTTCTTATATATTTTTTATTTAATAATATCAGAAGGATGTGTACTTATCTCTGGATAAGCCTTACTACCTCGCGCAGCCATCAGCTGATTTATTATATGTTTAGAAAGTGTATCATAAACATTCTTCTCTTGCTTCAAATCTATATCATTCACTGACAAGACCTCTGATAGTTTTATATAATCAAGAAAGTAAGCTATTTCACCCATAGAAACTCTTATCGAGTTATCCTCTGTATAATTAAATAATACAGCATCTAAATCGTTGCTAATGATTTTTTTATTCGTTTCACGAATTAAATTATTCAGATTAAAGTGCATGGTTTTATTTATTTTTAAGTAAAAAAATAGCTCAAGTTACTGCTTCCTGACACTTCACGTATCTATGAGAATCAAGCCTAACTAAACAGCTCGCCCGGTGTACCGGAATTCCCGCGCAAGTGCTGGGGCATGGTGCGGCCGAGGTGCTGATAGGCTAGCTCCGTGGCTTCGCGGCCACGAGACGTACGCTTGATGAAGCCTTCCTGAATCAGGAAAGGCTCGTACACTTCCTCGATGGTTTCGGCTTCGTCGCCGCAGGCGGTGGCAATGGTGCTGAGGCCAACAGGGCCGCCCTTAAACTTATCGATAATGGTGCTCAGAATGCGGATGTCCATTTCGTCGAGGCCGTTCTGGTCTACGTCGAGGGCGTTGAGGGCAAACTGCGCAATTTCCTGCGTGATGGTGCCGGTACCTTTAATCTGGGCGAAGTCGCGGGTGCGGCGCAGCAGGTTGTTGGCAATACGCGGCGTACCGCGCGAACGACGGGCAATTTCGAAGGCAGCATCCTCATAAATGGGCGTGCCCAGGATTTCGGCCGAGCGCAGCACAATCGAAGTCAGCAACTTGGAATCATAATACTCGAGGCGGGAGCTGATACCAAAACGGGCCCGCAGCGGCGAGGTAAGCATACCAGAGCGCGTGGTAGCCCCAATAAGCGTAAACGGCGACAACGAAATCTGAACTGACCGCGCGTTCGGACCCGAATCGAGCATAATATCAATGCGGTAATCCTCCATGGCCGAGTACAGGTACTCTTCCACCACTGGGTTCAAGCGGTGAATCTCGTCAATGAACAGCACATCGTTCGGCTCCAGGTTGGTGAGCAGGCCCGCTAGGTCCGAGGGCTTGTCCAATACCGGGCCGCTGGTCATTTTGATGCCTGACTCCAGCTCGTTGGCAATGATGTGCGAGAGCGTGGTTTTACCTAGGCCGGGAGGCCCGTGCAGCAATACGTGGTCGAGGGCCTCGCCACGGTGCTTGGCGGCGGCCACAAACACTTTCAGGTTTTCTACTACCTTGCCCTGGCCGGTAAAGTCATCGAAGGAAAGGGGCCGCAAGGCCTTATCGATGTCCTTTTCGGTGGCGTCCATGTGGTCTTTGCCACCAGTCATATACGATTCGCGCATAAGCGTACAAGTAATTCAGCGTGTCGAAAGGTAACAGTTCGGGGGCTGGGTTGGTGCCTTTTTTAGCAAAAAATATTACCCAATACCTATTTAACTAATATAATTAGCAAAACACCAGCTTCTCATCTGCTCTCAACTTACCTGGGTTTAAAATCCGGCCTAACTTGCGGCCTCATCCGCTCTGCTTCTATGTCTGCTGCTTCTTGGCTTGATGCCCTTCCTTCTGACTTTTACGACCAGCTAGCCCACTGCCTGAGCCTGCACGGCATGGCCGCGGCCGAGCTGCTTAGCTACCCCGAAGCGGCACCTCTCAGCCAACTGGCCCAGCTTACCACCGCTGATGTTCAGAAGCTAAACCTCATTCAGACGCACGCTGACCTACTGGCCTCCTTACGCGCCGAACCGCTGAGCGTTTATCACCTGCTGCTACTAGGCCGCCTTACCTTGGAAACCTCTTTGGCAGCTCCCGTGCTAGGCTATGTGCGGCAGCAAATGCAGATTACGACTGCGCAGCTGGAACACCTGAAAACTTATTGCCTGGAGCTGAGCGGTGCTTTTTTAACTACGCTTGAAGAGCACGTTCCGGCGCCGATTGGCACTGCTTCACTAGGCCTGCATCGCCTCCAAATCGAGGAGGCTTTTGCGGCGCTACTAGCGGCCAAACCGTCCCCAGTACCGGCCGCCAACCTGCGCCTTTCGGAGCCACAGCTGCAAATGCTACGGCTGGCCCTGCTGCTAGTACATAGCCTGCCTTCCAACGAAGGACATCCGTTTCTGCAGGCAGTAAGCCAACTCCCCAACCTGCAGCCCCAGGCGTTGGAGCCGCTTATTGAGCACCTGAGCCGGGTGCGCGCCCAGGAGCAGCTCACGCTTACCATGCCGGAACTGGTGCAGCTCTACCAAGGCATGCAGGTATGCGGGATGGTGTTCGTGTCGGATGTAATGAGCCAGATTGGGCTGGAGGAAGCCTTTCCGGTGCTTACGGAGGCTGAAACAGCCGCCACGGAGGCTGCCCCTGCCAGCAACCGCCAGGCCGTAGGCGAAATGGTAAGCGGCTTTACGCAATGGGTGCAGCATACTTTCCCCGATGCGCCAGAAATTCTGGCAGCCCGCGAAGAAGTGCTGCGCCTAGCCGACTCGCTTTAGCAGTTTGCGGCTATTACTGCCCTAGTAAAACCTCAATTTCCAGGTGCAGCCACTCGTCTTCCCAGGCTTTATGGGTAAGGCGGGCCGTTAGCGGGTAACCCGCATCCAGCAACCGAGCCACGGTTTCGTTGCGGCCTTCGGGCAGGTAGCCCAGCCAGAACGCGTCGGGGCCAGTGGTAAGTACGCGCACGGCCCAGTCGTCGTAGGTGCTGTCGGCCTCGCGTTGCAGGGCCAGTTCCTGCGTAGGTTGCAAACGTGGCTCGTACTCGCGCAGGCCCTGGCGGTGGGTGGTACCAGCTACCAGGCATTCAAGCAAAACCAAAGACTCGGGCGTAGACGTGGACATAGCGTGCAAGAAAGATTGAGGCCGTAAAATACGCCGACTCGCCACAACTTTTCTTGTCGGTATAGTTGAATGTCGTTTTAATCGTCTTCGACTTCCATCTGCTTACACTAAACGAGTGCTGAATCACCGCTCAGCACACTTACCACGCCTTACAGCAGGTTCGGCTTGCTTGTATCCAAAGGAGTAGGCTACACTATACAGGAACAATATTACCATATTCTAAAAAGTAATTTTCATATCCACTACTATTTTACCTATCTTATCTTTCTCACTTTAAGGCATTTATATGATGGATATTGTGACGAGCCTTTGTGTTGATGATGCGCGCCATCCGGCCTCCTATTACGACCAGCTTCAGGATGTAACCGCCAACCAGCGCCGCCGGGTATACTGGCAATGTGCGATGGTGTTTTTTGCTACGTCAACCCGCTGCAATCCTACGGCGGGCCACGTACTCTACACCAACGACAAGGGGCCCACCGTGTGGCATGGCACCGATTACCGCGAATTTCTGCGCGGATTGGGCGTCCGGATTCAGGAGATGGAGTTTGAGCAATACCAGCCTCCGGCAAACTTCTCGGGCAAATTCCGCAATGGGTTCTATAAACTCGAGGTTATGAGTGCCCTGTCTGGGCCGCAGGCCGCCGACTGCAGCTTATTGCTGGACTCAGACTGCGTCTGGACCCGGAATTCTGCTGAACTGGAAGCAGCCGTAGGCTCCGGCTCGTTGCTGCTGTATGATATGAGTTCCGGTCCCGACGATAAGATTTTCGGGCTTAGCCGCCGCGATATGGGCGACCTGTACCGGCAGCTGTTCCCCGATTTCCCAGAAACGGCGCCCTACTACTACGGCGGCGAACTGGTAGGCGGCACCCGGGGCTGTTTCAGAGAGCTCATAGCCACCATAGCTCAGCAATGGAACCACATAATAAGCACGTATAAGCAGCAACCGCCCCGCTTCTGCAACCAAGAAAGCATCTTCGATAACGACGAATACATCACCATACCAGCCTATAACTCGCTGCCGCGCCCCAAGCTGAACGCCCAACCGTTTATCCGGCGCATGTGGACCGCCTACCGTTATTCCGACGTCCGCGACTCCGACCTGGACTTGCCCATCTGGCACATGCCCAGCGAAAAGCTACAGGGAATTCCCGTACTCGATAAGCTGGTAGTCACCCCCGGCTCCTCCTTCTGGCGGGTGCCGCAGCCGGAGCTAGCCCACTACCTCGGCCGCTACCTCGGAGTACCGCACAGCTTGCTGAACCCGCAACGCTTGCTGTCTTTGGCCTCCAAACTACCGACGGCCTGGCGCCTAGCCAAGCGCCTGCTCACTCCCAAAAAGGACCTAGTACTTACCCCCTCGTAGAGGGCTAGTGAGCTAGTAGGTAGCAACCAGAGCAAGCCCGCTATTTATAGGAAGGAAATACACGCAACAAAAAACGGCCGCCCTGTTTCCAGAGCGGCCGTTTTAGTATCTACTAGCTCACTAGCTTACTTGAATGCCTGAATCCCGGTGATATCGGCGCCGGTGATGAGCAGGTGGATATCGTGGGTGCCCTCGTAAGTCACTACCGACTCCAAGTTCATCATGTGGCGCATGATGGGGTACTCGCCGGTGATGCCCATGCCGCCATGAATCTGGCGGGCTTCGCGGGCAATTTCCAGAGCAATTTCTACCGAGTTACGCTTGGCCATCGAAATCTGGGCGGAGGTAGCCTTGCCTTCGTTTTTGAGCATGCCTAGGCGCCACACCATCAACTGGGCCTTTGTGATTTCGGTAATCATTTCGGCCAGCTTCTTCTGCTGGAGCTGGAACGAAGCAATGGGCTTGCCGAACTGCTCGCGCTGCAAGGAGTACTTCAGGGCCGACTCGTAGCAGTCAATGGCCGCACCCAGCGCGCCCCAGGCAATGCCGTAGCGGGCCGAGTCGAGGCAGCTCAATGGACCTTTGAGTCCGTCGATGTTGGGCAGAATATTCTCTTTCGGGATTTTCACATCCTCGAACACCAACTCGCCGGTAATGCTGGCGCGCAGGCTCCACTTGTTATGAATTTCGGGGGTAGTAAAGCCTTCCATGCCCCGCTCCACGATAACGCCCCGGATGCGGCCGTTGTCGTCTTTGGCCCACACCACGGCCACATGGGACTCAGGCGAGTTGCTGATCCAGAGTTTGGCGCCGTTCAGGAGGTAGTAATCCCCCATGTCCTTGATGTTGGTGGTCATGCCACCCGGGTTCGAGCCGTGGTCGGGCTCCGTGAGGCCGAAGCAGCCGAGCCACTCGCCGGAAGCCAGCTTGGGCAGAAACTTGCGGCGCTGCTCCTCGGAGCCGTACTGATAGATGGGGTACATCACCAGGGAGCCCTGCACCGAGGCCGTAGAGCGCATGCCGGAGTCGCCGCGCTCAATTTCCTGCATAATCAGGCCGTAGCTGATGTAGTCGAGGCCGCCGCCGCCATATTCCGTCGGAATAGTGGGGCCAAAGGCACCTACTTCGCCAAACTTGCGCACAATCTCCGAGGGGAAATGCGCGTCCTGAGCCCACTTCTCTACGTTGGGCGAAATTTCTTTTTTCACGAAGTCGCGGATGCTTTGCCGGATGAGCTTGTGCTCCTCGGTCAGCAGGCCGTCGATATCATAGTAATCAGTGAAGCCCGCAGCATTCAGGGAGCCTTTGTTGCGCTGCACCTGGGCCTTGGTTGAAAGAACGTCAGCTTGGGAAGACATAACGAGAAATTGGGTGGGTTTACTTCTCAAAGATAGGAATTTCGCTACGGACCTCCGACTAGAGGTGCTACCTCTTTGCCAACGAAAAACCCTGACCAGGAAGGGGGCTGGTCAGGGTTTCGGGGTGCCACAGAGTCGGGTCGGGAATGCCGAAGACCCACCGGCGACTCAGACACCGACAAACGGCCAGAAGGCAGATTCCCGGCCGGGAAATATCAATGGTAAGCTCATCTACAAAGCTTATGCCGAAAGATAGGTTTATGCTACTTTATTTAAAATAAATCCTGCTTTTTTATCCGCTGGAATCTACTAGAAAGTAACCCCCACGGAAGCCAATATGTTGCGGGTGGCCTGGGGGAAATACCAGTTAAAGGTTTGCTGCTGCCCATCGGCGCCGGGGTAGCCGTAGGTGTAGCCATTGGCTACATACTTGCGGTTGAGCACGTTATTTACTAGCAGCCCTAGCTCTATTTCCTTCACAAACTTAGGCTGGAAGGCATAGCGCGCCCGGAAATCCAGCACCTGATAGGGCTTTATGCGCCGCTCATAGCTAGCCGAATTATCGAGGTACTGGCGGCTGACAGTCTTGTAGAGCAGCGCCAGGCGCAGCCCCCGCAGCGGCTGCCCCTCCAAGGTATGCGCCGATACCACCGAGGGCGAGTACGAAATGGTGGTGGTGCGCCCCTCCGACGCCGTTATGGGGTTGTAGTCGGCATCATAGGTTACCTGCTGAAAGTCCAGGATGCGGTTGCGGCTGAGCGTAAGCGTGCTGCTGAGGCTGAGCTTGTCGTTAGCCGACGCAAAGCCCGTCAGTTCCACGCCGGTACGGTAGCTGCGCGGCGCATTGGTGCGCAGGGCCGTGCCTACGTCGTTCAGCTGACCGGTAGCTACCAGTTGGTTGCGGTACTTCATGTAGAAGTAGTTGGCCTCGAACCGAACTGCGGTGCCGGTTCCCAGCCAAGTAGTGTTCGGCAATGAGAGGCGGTAGCCCGCTTCGACATCTTGTAGGCGCTCGGCTTTGGCGCTTCTATCGCCGGCGGGGCGGTCGGTAAAGTCGGAGCGTACGGGCTCGCGCTGGCCTACGGCGTAGCTAGCGTACAGCTGCTGATGCTCGCTCAGGGAGAACGTGGCGCCGGCTTTGGGGTTGAAGAAGGTGTAGCGGGCGCGGGTGGTCACGTCGTTCTGGTCATCCTCTACCCCATCAATGTTGTACGCAATGCGGCGAAGCTGCACATCGCCGTACACCCCCAGCTTGGGCAGCACTTGCCAGGTAGCGCGGGCGTAGGCGTTGAAGTCGGTTTTGAGGGCATCGTTAAAGTAGTAGCGCTGCCGGATATTGCTGTTGGAAGCATACTGCGCCCAGATTACCTCGCCGTAATGGTCGTTGGTGAAGCGGTTCCAGGCGCCACCCAGCGTGGCCTGCAGCTTATCGTTTTCCTTGGGCTGGTAGTTCAGCGCGAAGGTGCCGCCATAGAAATAGTTATCGAGCCACTTGCGGTCAATCAGGTTAGAGCGCTTGATGGTGGTATCACCCAGCACCACGTTCTCGAGGCCATACTCCACCAGCTTGCGGTTGGCGCGGTAGCTTTCGTAGTAGCCAAAGCCGCGGGTAAGGTGCAGGGCGGCGCCTAGGTTCCAATCTTGGCCCAACCCCTGCGAGAGGTGAAGCTGGTAGTGGTTTTGCTGATAGTTATCGGTCTGGTTGTCGTAGGTGTAGTAGCTGTAGCGGCGCCCTTCCTGCAAAGCTCGGGCGGCATCCGCCTCCGAAAGCTCTCCGTTATCAATGTACTGCTGCAGCAACGTCCGGTCGCCGGTAATGGCAGGCTCGGGCACGCCATTCCAGGCCTGATAGGTTTTCTCGCGGCCCGAGAAAGTAATGAACTTGAGCAGCGTATTCTTGCCTTGGTAGCCCGCAGCGAGGTAGTACGATTTCAGGTCTGAGGCGCCCCGCTTCACGTACCCATCGGTGGCAATGCGCGAAAGGCGACCATCGACGGTGAAGTGCTTGCCAAGCAGCCCCGTACCAAACGACACGTTGTTTTTCCAGGTGTTGAAAGAGCCAAACGTGTTCTGGGTTTGGGCGTAGGCTTGCTGGCGGCTTTCGAGGGTGGAAATATTAAGGCTGGCCCCGAAAGCGGCCCCGCCGTTCTGGCTGGTTCCTACCCCCCGCTGCACCTGCAAGCTGCTGATGGACGATGACAGATCCGGCAGGTTCACCAGAAACGAGCCGTGCGACTCCGCATCGTTTAAGGGCACACCGTTAATGGTCATGTTGATGCCCGTATTGCTGATGCCCCGAATGCGGATATCGGTGTAGCCTACCCCGGCGCCGGCATCAGAATTTACCACTACCGAAGGCGTCTGGTCGAGCAGATACGGCAGATCCTGACCAAAATTACGCTTGGCGAGCTCCTCTTTGCTCACGTTGGTGTAAGCCGTGGCCGTGCGCTCATTGGCGCGGGAGGCCAGTACAAGTGCCTCGCTGGTGAGCACGCCACCAGCCTGCAGAGATGGGGTCAGGCGCTGTGCTGCATTCTGTCCCTCTAGGCGCTGCACTAGGGCCTCATACCCCAGAAAGGTAATGCGCAACTCATGGGAGCCAGCTGGCACGATTGGTAGCAAAAAGGTACCAGCGGCGTCAGTTGCGGCGCTAGCGGCACCGTCAAGCAAAATGGTGGCACCAGGCAGTGGGGTTCCGGTGCGAGCATCGGTAACCTGTCCGGACACGGGGCCTTGCGCCCATGCCGTACCGGAGAATGCCAGCAAGGCTACTCCGGTTGTCAATAAATTTTTCAAGGATGAAAAATGGAAAAGGTGGAACGGACCGGATGCCAGGGGTCGGCACCTTCGGTTTTTCGCTCGCGGATCGTTTGTTCCCTTCGCCGGCATTACCCGGGCAGGTTCAATGGGTATGATCTCAGCCTCGCGCTTGCGGCGTGGCACCCCTAAAACTTCTGAGGCAAAGGTAAGCGGGAAGTTTTCAGTTTATCACTAGCCTAGGTCAGATTCTTAATAAAACCCGCCTCCGGGGGTGCTTTGTTTGCTGATAATCAAGTAAATTACACCTACACCTGGCTGAAGCGAATAAAAAGCCTCTCGGAGAAAACCACCCGCCGGGCATGTGCGTTTCTGTTCTGTAGCCTGCTGCTTTTTTGTCATCTCGTCATCGCTCCTTCAGCTCTCCCCGCCATGACCATCACCAGCCTTCTCTATCTGCTCGTGGTACTAGTGTTCACTGGGCTTTTGCTTGTGCTTCCCCGCCGGCGCTTTCATCACCCGCCCGCTTCCGATAACGATGATGACGGGGGCGAGCCACTGGACGACGGGCTGCCGGATTTCGACCTGCCACCGGGAATATCAAGGCCCATAAACGACTGGGAACCGGACTATAACCGCCGGCCCAAGGTGCCGCTGGAAATATAAACCAGAAGAGCCGCGAGCTGACCTCCTGTGGTCTGGCTCGCGGCTCTTCTGGTAGTAGCAAAGCGCCTCTGGCTCCTTACAAGTCCTTGGCCATGCGCATATACGGAATGGTACCGCGGTAAAAACGATTGCCTTCGGGCTCCAGGCCAAAGGCGCGGTAGAAGGCCTCATTTACGGCCCGGGCATCGCACCAGATGCGCTGGGCACCTTTTTCGCGGGCTTCGTCCAACACGCGGCGCAACAGCTGGGAGCCAATCCCCTGCCCTTGGCAATCGGGGCGGGTGGCGAATTTGCGGAACCGGGCCACATTGCCGTCGATAAACAGGGAAATAACGGAAACCAGCTTACCGTTGCGGAAAGCCCCGAAGTGGTGGCCCTGCTCGTCTTGGTTTAGCTTTACATAGTCCACTGACTCCTGGGGCCAGAGCACTTGGTGGCGAAGTGGGTAGGTATCGACCGAATTGATCGGGCGGATGATAATCTCGGAAGTCATGAACGTGTTACTCAACGGTAATGCTGTAGGAAGTAAGAAACTGCTGGCCGGGCTGCAAACTCAGAATGCCTTCTTTTTCGGCCAGCTCCGGGGAGCCGGTTGTGGAGCTGGCAATACCCTGCCAAGGCTCGATACACACAAACGGAGCCCCCTCGGCTTTGGTCCAGAGGCCTAGGTAGGGAAAGCCATCAAACCGTAGCCGCACGGCCCGGCCGGAACGGCGGCTGCGCAGCGTGAGGTGGGTAAAGTCGAACTGCTTCAGTACTAGCGCATCCTGCGCAAATAGTGCGTAGCTGAGTGGCAAGGTATCTTGGTTATTGAGCAGTGGCTCCGTCTGGCCCGTGAGCAGGCCGCCCTCCAGCAAGTAACGTTCGGCCGTAACGGGGTGGTCGAATACAAACTCGTAGTCCTCGAATGTCTCGCCCTCCACGAGCGGGCAGCGGAAGGCCGGGTGTGCCCCAATGCTGAACAGCAGTTCGCCGCTGCCAGGGTTTAGCACCTCCCACCCAATAGTAAGCGTAGGCCCGGCCAGGCGGTAGGTAATGCGCAAGGTAAACTCGAAGGGGTACTTGGCCTGAGTTGCGGGGGTAGCGTGCAGTTCAAACGCCACGGCCGTGCCGGAGTGGTCTTGTACCTGAAACTCTTGGTCGCGGGCGAAACCATGCTGGCCTAGGGTGTAGGTGTGGCCCAAGTGGGTGTACTGATCGTGCGGCAAGCGCCCTACTATGGGGAACAGCACCGGCGCGTGGCGGTTCCAGAAAGTGGCATCAGCCGGCCAGATGTACTCCAGGTTATCGAGGTCTTTGCGAATAAAGCTGCTGAGCTCAGCACCGTGCGAGTTGATACCCACGCGGCAGTGCTCATTTTCGAGGTAGTAGGTCATCTAATAGATACAAAAAGCAGTGGGCGTACAGGTAGCGTGAGTAGCCAAACGAAAAAATCACCGAAAAGATAATTTTTCGTGGTTTCCGGCCCTACCAGGGCTAGCAGGCGGCTCCGTTACCTCAGGTACGCTCAAGCAACAGATCTACGTGAAAGCAGGCTTGCTCCAGCCGCCGGTCTGGGCTGCCACTTATTTCGGCAAAGTTCGAGAACTGGTCGCGAAGTTCGCGCTGGTACAGCTCATAGAAATACTGCCGATGATTAGGATGCTCGCGCAGCGGATCGGGGTACCAGGGCAAATCCACGTCCAGCAGCAGCACCAAATTGTAGCGCTGCAGCTCAATGCGCCTTCTGATCCACTCGGGGCAGTGCCCAAACGCATGCTCAGACCATATTTTAATAACCAGCAGGTCCGTGTCGCAGAACATGACGGGTCGCTGCTGCTGCGCGGCCCGCTCGGCGGCCTCTTCCTCAGCCTGTAGCTGCCCGCGGGCTATTTCTTCCAGGTCGCTGAGCGTGTAGTTGGGGCCGCGCTCTTCCAGGTAATGGCGGGCAAATTCGGGAGCCCACGTGGTGTGGTAGTGTTCAGCCAGCAAGCGGCTCAGGGTGGTTTTGCCCGTCGATTCGGGTCCGGTTAGTGCTACTCGGAGCATGACTAGGCAGCTTGAAACTCAGAAGTGGAAGCCTGCTGCTGCCGACGCAGCGTGCGCCGCCATTCGATGTAGCCATACACGGCCAGCCCCAGGTACAAGGCATACAAGGCGCTGGTTGGGTACAGCTGCTTGTACCACAGAATGGGCACGTAAATAATATCTACCAGCACCCACAGCCACCAGTTTTCTAGGCGTTTGCGCATGAGCAGGTACTGCGCGGCCAGGCTCATGGCCGTGGTAAAACTATCCCAGTGCGGTAGGGCTGCTTTGGTGTGGTGCTGCAGATAGTAGCCAACGCCTAGGGTGTATGCGAGCACAAACCCAGTGCAACCAAGCCACTCCAGGCGGCTGGTGCGCGAAACCTGCAGCGGCGTACGGCTGCGGCCGCCATACAGCCATTCATACCAGCCGTATAGGCTCAGGGCAATGAACATGGTCTGCAGAAAGCTGTCGGAGAACAGTTGAGCGCGGAAATATACCAGCACGTACAAGCCGCAGCTCACAATAGCCACCGGGAAATTCCACAACGACTCCCGCGCCGCCAGCCACACACACGCAAAACCGGTTAACACGGCCACCCACTCCAGCGGGCTCCCCCCGGCAGCGGCGGTCCAGAACTCGTACAACGACTGCAACACAGAACACAACTGAAAAACGCACCGCCCAGCACCTGCTCGCACAGCAGGCCCATTCGTTGGTCAAAGCTAACGAGCATTAGGGTAATTTTGCAGTTTACCTCGGCACTTTCTATTTCTTTCCTAGCTCCTGTATGCTTCCTGAACTCACGCCCGAAGATTTGCACGCCCGCCTACAACGCGGCGACGACCTGCAGCTGATTGATGTGCGCCAGCCGGAGGAGTTTGCCTATTGCCGCATTGAGGGCAGCCTGCTGATTCCATTGGGCGAGCTAGCCAGCCGCGCCGAGGAAATTGACCCCGACCGCCCCACAGTGCTTATCTGCCACCACGGCGTGCGCTCCATGCAGGCACTGGCGTATTTGCAGCACCGTCACGAGCTTACTAACCTGCTCAACCTGCGCGGTGGTATTCACGCTTGGAGCACGCGCGTCGATCCGTCGGTTGCCGTGTATTAATCCGGTACTCTGCTTCCGGCAGGCACCAGTTACTAGCCTGCTTTCTCACTCAAACCGCCTCTGCTGCCTTGCAATTTCCTGCGCTTCCTATCCTTGATGCCCTGCCTGAGTTGCTTCAAACGCTTGCTACTTCCAGCGTGGCAGTGCTGCAAGCGCCTCCCGGAGCCGGCAAAACCACCATCGTTCCGTTGGCGTTGCTGGATGCTGCCTGGCGAGAGGGTGGCCGCATTCTAGTGCTAGAGCCGCGACGATTAGCCGCCCGGGCGGCCGCTACGCGCATGGCCCAATTACTAGGTGAGCCCGTAGGCCAAACCGTAGGCTACCGCATGCGCCTGGAAAGCAAGGTGTCGGCCAAAACCCGCATTGAGGTAGTAACCGAAGTTATCCTGACGCGCCAACTTCAGGATGACCCCGCGCTGGAAGGAGTAGCGGCTGTGCTGTTTGATGAGTTTCATGAGCGAAGCCTGCAGGCCGATTTGGGCCTAGCGTTAGCTCTAGATGCGCAGAGTGTACTGCGGCCCGATTTGCGCATTCTGGTGATGTCGGCCACGCTGGATGCCGAGCGGCTAGGCGCTTGGCTGAGCGCCCCCGTAGTGAGCAGCCAGGGCCGCATGTTCCCGGTCGAAACCCACTACCTCACGCCCCAACGGGCCGCCACCGTGTCGCGCCGCCCGCACGAAAAGCTTCAGGACCTGACGCCTGTTATCATTCGCGAAGCCTTGCAGCAACACCCTACCGGCGACGTACTGGTATTTCTGCCAGGCCTCGCCGACCAGCGCCGCGTTGCCGATAAGCTTGCTAACCTGCCGGTCCACATTGATGTGCATACGCTGCACGGCGAGCTACCTGCTGAGCAGCAAGATGCCGCGCTGCGCCCCGCTCCGGCCGGCCGCCGCAAAATAGTACTAGCTACCAGTATCGCCGAAACCAGCCTGACCATTGAAGGTGTGACCATTGTGGTGGACGGGGGCTACGCCCGGGTTCCGCGTTTCGAGCCGCGCACGGGCCTCACTACTCTCGGCACTGAGCCCGTGAGCCAAGCCGCCGCCGATCAGCGCCGGGGCCGCGCCGGTCGCCTGGGCCCGGGCACCTGCTACCGCCTCTGGACCGAAGCTGAATACCGCGACCTGCCCCACCACCTAGCCCCGGAAATCCTCACCGCCGACCTCAGCCCGCTAGCACTGGAGCTGGCCCTGTGGGGCGCCCGAGATGCTACTGCGCTTTGGTGGCTTGATGCGCCGCCGGCACCTGCCCTGGCCCAGGCCCGCGAGCTGCTGGTACGCCTGCAGGCCATAGCCCCCGAGGGACACCCAACCGCTCACGGCCGCGCCCTAGCGGGGCTAGGCCTTGCTCCTCGCCTGGCTCATTTGGTGGTGCGAGGGCAGGAAATTGGGCAGGGCGCTACGGCGTGTGCACTGGCGGCGCTGCTTACGGAGCGTGATATTCTGCGGCCCGCCGACGGCTCGTTTGGCCCCCCTGATTTGCGGTTGCGCCTGGAAGCGCTGGCCACTGGCCGGGCTCCCCTCCCCGGTCTTATGCCCGATGCTGCTGCGGTCCGGCGCGTGCGAGAAGCCGCTGCTGTGCTCCGCAACCGCTCAGGCGCCAAAGGCGATATAGAACCAGATATGGCTGGCCTGCTCGCTGCGTTTGCCTACCCCGACCGCCTGGCCCAACGCGAAACGACTGAGCGGGTACGCCTCCTGAGCGGTCAGCGGGCCACACTGCCGGCAGAGTATTTCAGTCAGCAAGAGGTGTTTTTTGCCGTGGCCGCCCTCGATGGTATTGCCGCGCAACCGCGGGCTAGCTTAGCCGCGCCCCTTAGCCGGACCGAGCTGGAAGAGTTTTTCGCGGAGCAAATTGAAACCAAGGATGAAGTGCGCTGGGATGAAGCTGCCGGCCGCGTGACAGCCCGACGGTTGCGGCGGCTGGGTGCCCTAGTGCTTTCGGATACCAACCTACCCAACCCAGATCCGGCGGCCATAACCTCAGCGTTGCTGGATGCCCTCCGTGCCGCTGGCATTGGCCGCCTACCCTGGAGTGAGGCTGCCACCCATCTGCGGGAGCGGCTGGCGTTTCTGCACCAGCAATTTCCCGCTGAGTGGCCCGATGTCTCGGATGCAGCCTTGCTGACTGAGTTAGAAGAATGGCTGGGGCCTTACCTCACGGGCGTAAAATCCTTAGCGGAGCTGGCCCGAATTAACTTCACGGAGGCGTTGCTGGGGCTACTTCCGGGCGGCTGGAGCCAGCGCCAGGACCTCGAGCGGCTAGCGCCCTCGCATCTGGAAGTGCCTACGGGCTCCAGCATTCAGCTTGATTATGCTGACCCCGCCGCGCCCGTGCTGGCTGTGCGCCTGCAGGAAGTGTTTGGTTTGCTTGATACGCCCACCGTGGCGGGCGGCCGCGTGCCGCTCACACTGCATCTGCTGTCTCCCGGCTATCGCCCCGCCCAGGTTACCCGTGACCTGCGCAGCTTCTGGACCAGCAGCTACTTTGAGGTGCGCAAAGAACTGCGCGGCCGCTACCCCAAGCACTATTGGCCCGAAAACCCATTGGAAGCCCAAGCCATAAGGGGCACTAAAAAGCAGAATGGCTTGTAACTGATATAACTACCCGGTTCAAACGAAAAGCCCACCTAGTATTTACTAGGTGGGCTTTTCGTTTGAACCGGGTCTGTTTATTCGCCGGCCGGGTAATCGGCGGAGTCGCCTAAGTCGGCTACTTGCTCCAAGTCTTTTACCAGGGCCGTAAATTTCTCGCGGGCACCTTTCACGGCAGCTTTGCCCAGGGGCAAGTGCAGCGGCGGGTTTTCCTGGCGCACCACGTCATACATGATTTGGGCGGCCCGCTGCGGGTCGCCGGGCTGGCGGCCGCTGTAGCTCTGAATGCCCTTCAGGTTTTCGCCAACGGTAGCGCGGTAATCGTCAATGGCGGTATCCACAAAGGAGGCCGAGCGGCCAGCCCAATCGGTACGGAAGCCGCTGGGCTCGATGTTCGTGACCTTGATGCCAAGTGGCGCTACCTGCTGGGCTAGGCTTTCGCCAATAGCTTCGAGAGCAAACTTGCTGGCATTGTACACGCCTACCCCAGGGAACGTCTTGAGCCCGCCTATGCTGGTGATGTTCAGTATGTGGCCGCTTTTCCGCTCGCGCAGGTGGGGCAGCACGGCCCGCAGCACGTGTAGCGGCCCAAACACGTTTACATCAAACTGGCGCTGCACCTCAGCCGCATCAATTTCCTCGATGCTGCCCAACGACCCGTAGCCCGCGTTATTTACAATTACATCAAGATGGCCGAAATGCTGAATGGCATCGGCAATGCCTTGTTTTACCTGCGCCTCATCGGTTACTTCAACCACAAAGCCGCGGCCGTTTTGGCCAGCTTTCTGCGTGAATGCGTCGGCTTGCTCCTGCTTGCGGAACGTGGCGGCTACTTTATCGCCTTTCTCTAAGAGTAGCTCGGCCAGAGCGGCGCCGAAACCGGTACTAACGCCGGTAATAAACCAATTTTTGGTGGTTGCCATGGATAGCGGAGGGGAATAGTGGAACGTGGCCGCTGCTCAGGCAGTCGACAGAAAGCTATAACCGCGAAAAGCAGAGCAGGGTTTTTACTAGGTCAGCCTTGGGAGTCAACCACCTGGCTAGCAGGTTCACTAGGCAGGCAACGGCTCGCAAGTGTCTGCGGCCTTTTCCCTTGGCTACTTGCTGCGTTCTTCATAAAGAAATAATACCCTGAGCGGGGGAAATCAACGAGTGAAAACTGCAAACCCAAATATTCGCCGTAAATTTACCCGGCAATAAGCGGAACCTAACCTACTTGTTGCCATGGCCGACCACGCTGCCAAAATTGCCTTCGAGGCGCTTACCTACGACGACGTCCTGCTACTGCCCGGTTATTCGGAAGTATTGCCCCGCGACGCCGACCCCAGCTCCCAGCTTACCCGCAACATCCGGCTCAAGCTCCCCTTCGTTTCAGCCGCTATGGACACCGTAACCGAAGCGGAAATGGCTATTGCCATGGCCCAGGAAGGCGGCATCGGCTTTATCCATAAGAACATGAGCATCAAGGCCCAGGCCGAGCTGGTGCGCCGGGTAAAGCGCTCAGAGAGCGGCATGATTCTGGACCCGTTCACGCTGGAGGAAACCGCTACCCTCGCCGATGCCAAAAAGCTGATGCGCAACAATAACATCGGGGGCATTCCGATTGTGGATGGCGAGCGACGCCTCAAAGGCATTCTGACCAACCGCGACCTGCGCTTCGAGAAAGACATGACGCGCTCCGTTACGGAGGTGATGACCAGCGAAAACCTGGTTACCGCCGATGCCGGCACGGACCAAGCGCTGGCAGAGGATATCCTGCAGGAATCGAAAGTTGAGAAGCTGCCCGTTGTTGATACCGAAGGCCGCCTTGTAGGCCTTATCACGTATAAAGACATTCGGAAGCGCCGCCGCACGCCCAACGCCTGCAAAGACGAGTTCGGCCGCCTGCGTGTAGGGGCAGCCGTGGGTGTTACGCCCGACCTGCTGGACCGCATTGCCGCCCTAGTGGAAGCCGGTGTGGACGTAGTAAGCGTGGATACGGCGCATGGCCACAGCAAAGGCGTGCTCGACGCAGTTCGCAACATCAAGTCGAAGTTTCCGAACCTAGAAGTTATTGCCGGCAACGTGGCCACCGCCGAAGGAGCCCGTGCCCTCGCTGATGCTGGCGCCGATGGCGTGAAAGTGGGCGTAGGGCCTGGCTCTATCTGCACTACCCGTATTATTGCCGGTATTGGGGTGCCGCAGCTTTCGGCCGTGCTGGAAGCCGCCCGCGGCCTGGAAGGCACCGGTGTTCCGCTGATTGCCGATGGTGGCATTAAATACTCCGGCGACGCTGTGAAAGCCCTGGCCGCCGGCGCCGGCACCATCATGATTGGCTCGTTGTTGGCCGGTACTGAAGAAGCCCCCGGCGAGGTAACCCTGTTTGAAGGCCGCAAATACAAGAGCTACCGCGGCATGGGCTCCGTGGAGGCCATGGAAGAAGGCTCGAAAGACCGCTACTTCCAGGACGCCGAAGACGATGTAAAAAAACTAGTACCCGAGGGCATTGTAGGCCGCGTGCCCTACAAAGGCCTGGCCGCCGAAGTGCTGTACCAGCTGGCCGGCGGCCTGCGCGCTGGCATGGGCTACTGCGGTGCCGCTACTATTGAGGCACTGCAAACGGCCCGCTTTGTGCGCATTACCGGCGCCGGTCTGCGCGAGTCGCATCCCCACGATGTGCAAATTACCCGCGAGGCGCCCAACTACAGCAGCCGCTAGGGCCCTGTTACTCCTCAACCCCAAAAAGCCGATGTCCGTACAGGTCATCGGCTTTTTTGTGGGAAGCCAGGAAGCCGGTTGTCCGGAATCCGACGGGTAGTTGTGCCTTTTCGAGTGCACCATGTATCTTGCCCATTCATTTGCCTTCCACTTCGGCAGCCTGACTTCCTAGTACCCCACACTTCATGTCGTTTCTCCGGAAGCTGAACGCACTTCTGCTACCCTTTTCTGTAATAAGCTGGCTGGGGCTGGTGGCGTGTACGTTGCTGTATGCTCACCCAACTCTGCTCGGCAGTGCTGTAAGCCTACCGGGCTGGTTGCTGCTGCTGGTGCAGGCCGTTTTTGTGGCGGCCGTGTTTCTACAGGAGCGGTCGGCTGCTGAGCGGTTGCGCGGCCTCGATTTTGTGGCACTACTGCGCCGCCTAGTACTAGGCCCCGGGTTGCTGGCAACCGTTTGCGTAGGCTTGCACCTGTTGCAGCAGCTAGTGCAGCCGGAACTATCGGCCCGCAGTTCGGTAGCCTTCACGGCTATATATACCCTCAACGTTGGGTTGTTTGTGGTTCTGCTGGCCCGCACCAACTACGCTTGGCGGTCGTTAGTGCTGTTTCGTAGCTCCGCGAAGCTGCGGACGCAATGGGCCTGGTTTGAGGGGCTGCTGGCCCTTACGCTACTGCTACGCCTTTTCACCTGGACGCCTCCGTATAGCTTAGCTACTGCGCTGCTCGGAGCCCTGGCGGCTTTTGGCGCGTATCTGAGCTCTCATCAGAAGTGGGTGGCCTACCTGAGCCGCCGCCAGAAGTTAGAAGCACTGGTGCTGCAGCTGGCCGTGATTCTGGCCATGCTGGTGTTTGTGGCCTATTTCCTGCACGTACAGCAAGATCCGCAGCTGGTGGCCCCGCCTACCCAGCAAGCGTTTCTGGTGCTTAATGCGTTTTTCGCCGTGTTTTACGCCCTCATGGGGCTACTGGTCACAGCCTTCAATCTGCCTACAGCTAGTGTATTTGAGCAGAAGCGGGAAGAAATTTTAAGCCTGCAACGCCTTACTCAGCTTATTCAGCGCGGCCAAAACGCCGAGGAAGTGTACCGCATGTTTTTTGACTCCGCCATTCAAACCGTGGAGGCCGATGCCGCTTGGCTGGAAATAGAAACTACCAGCGACGAAGAGTATACCGGACAGTACTACCACCTCGAACCCGCGCAGGCCCGTGCCATTCGGGAGTTGCTGGCCGATTATAACCTAGGCCACATTGAGTACCTGAACAATGACCTGCTTAACAGCAGTGGCTTCCGGAACCTGAATATGGAGTTTGGGTCGCTCATTGTGATGCCGCTGCGCTCCAGCAAGCGCCAGTACGGGGCGCTGTACATGCTGAAAGCGTCGTCGCAGAGTTTTGACCGGGAAAACCTGAGCATCCTGCAAACCTTCGCCAGCCAAACGGTGCTCAGCATCGAAAACCTGCAACTGGTACAGGCCTCCTTGGATACCCAGCGCGTGCAGGATGAGCTCAAAATTGCCTCGGCGGTGCAGGATAGCCTTATCCCGAAAAACTTACCCATCGATAACTGGTTTGAAATCAGCTCGCATGCGCTGGCGGCCACGGAAGTAGGCGGCGACTTCTATGACTTCCTGCACCTGCCCGGCCGGCGACTGGCCGTGCTTATCGGCGATGTATCGGGCAAAGGCGTAACAGCGGCTTTCCACGTGGCCCAAATGAAAGGGATTTTTCACGCCCTGATGCAGGAGAACCCCCTGGCCCGCAATGAGCGGGAGAAGTTTCCGGTGCCAAGCAAGTTTATGGCCCAGGCCAACCACGCCTTGGCCCGCTGCCTTGAGAAGTCGGCTTTCATTACGGCTTCACTCTACATCATTGATTATGAGCACGGGGGCTTTGTTTTCGCTCGTGCCGGCCACTGCCATACGCTCTACTACCACTCCATTAAGGAGGAAGTGTCGTACTTCCGGACGGCGGGCTTGGGCCTGGGTATTATCCGGAACGAAGGCTACGAGAAATACATCAAAAATCAGTTTTACGACTATAATCCGGGTGATGTCATGGTCATTTATACCGATGGCATCGTAGAAGCCCGCGGGGCCAACCAGGAAGAATACGGAGAAGAGCGGCTCAAGCAGATGTTGGAGCGCACTTACTACCTAGAAGCAGAGCAGATTAAGGAGCAGATCCTGACTGATCTGAACGATTTCAGCCGTGGACAACCCATGCACGACGACCAGACGTTACTGGTCATCAAGTTCCGAGCGGCTCAACCAGACGGCAGCCTTTAACGTTACAAAGAGGTATGAAAATAACGCAACAGTCAACCGAAAATACCCTCACCCTCAGCCTCGACGGTGAGCTGGATGCCAGCTCCTCTGTGGTACTGGATACCGAGCTAAGCAAACCCGAAATTCTGGGCAATCAGAAAGTACTGATTAACTGCCAGAACCTGAACTATATTTCCTCAGCCGGCTTGGGCGTTTTCATTTCTCACTTGCAGAGTTTTCAGGACGCCGGCGTGAAGCTGGTTTTCTTCAACATGCAGGATAAAGTTCACAACGTGTTTGAGATTCTGGGGCTCGACTCGCTGATGACGATTGTACCGTCAGAGGCGGAGGCTACGGCCGTTTAGGAGCTCCGTACGGAACCCAAGGGAGCATGAGACACGCAATCCGAATCAGCTGCACACGCCGCAACCTCAAGGTGGTGCGCGACTTCGTGAGCGAATTTTTACTTAGCTATCAGCTCTCTGATCTGCTGGTTAACCAGATTGTGTTGGCCGTTGATGAGGTAGTAGCTAACCTAATTATTCACGGCAACGGCGAAAACGAGTCGCAGTTTCTGGATGTGCGGGTAGCGGTGGTAAATCAGGAATTCGGAATTGAAATCGAAGACTCCAACCTTACATCTTACTCTCCTAATACCTACCACGAGCCCGATTTGCAGGAGTATGTTCGCATCGGCAAAAAAGGTGGGGTAGGCATGATGCTGGTTAACCGTATTATGGACCGGGTGGAGTTTAGTACCAAGGGCGAGCGTAACTTATGCCGCCTATATAAGAAAATAGGCTAACGACTCGTTATCAGAGCTGTCGGCAGAACGAGCACCCCGCTTTTGGGGTGCTTTTTTCTTAGCCGAACCCCGGGGCGCTTTGCCCGCTTGCGCCCGGAAAAAAATCCGTAAAATTGCAACAGTCCGCTTTCCGCACCCGTGCAATTGCCCGGCCGGATTACCTGCTTTGCCGATTCCTTTATTTCTGTATGCACAAACGCATTTTGTTTGCCGGCACTGCCGCGGCCGCTCTTCTGGCTGGGTGCCAAGCTACCAAACCTACCTCCTCCGCTACATCTCCGGTAGTTGAAACCCTGGGCACTACCCAGGTTCCGGCTTCAGAGTTTGCTTATATCTATCGGAAGAACAACAGCTCGGCACCGGAATTTGGCACTAAGGCCAGCGTTCAGGAATACCTTGATCTGTATACCAACTTCAAGCTGAAGGTGCTGGAAGCCGAGCAGCGCGGCCTTGATACTACTCAGGCGTTTAAGCGCGAGCTGGATGGCTACCGCCAGCAGTTGGCCCAACCCTACCTCACAGAGAAAAGCGTAACTGATAAGCTGGTGCGCGAAGCCTATGACCGCCTGAGCAAGGAGGTAAACGCCTCGCATATTTTGGTGCGCGTGATGCCCGATGCCGCCCCGAAAGACACGCTGGCAGCTTACCAGAAGGCACTAGCCCTGCGCCAGCGCGTAACTGGCGGCGAGGACTTTGGCAAAGTAGCCCGCGAGGCTTCCGAGGACCCTTCGGCCCGCGAAAACGGCGGCACGCTCGGCTATTTTACGGCCATGCAGATGGTGTATCCGTTTGAGTCGACGGCGTACGTAACGCCCGTTGGGCAGGTATCGCAGCCGGTCCGTACGCGCTTTGGCTACCACCTGATTAAGGTGAATGACGTGCGCAAGGCCCAGGGCGAAATTAAAGTGGCTCACCTCATGATTCGGGCCACGCCTGGCATGCCCGCCGCCGACTCCGTAACGGCCAAAAAGAAGGTAGATGAGCTGTACAACCGGCTGGCCCGCCGCAATGAAAACTGGGAAAAGCTGGTAGCGCAATTTTCGGAAGACGCTGGCTCGGCTGCCAACAGTGGCGAGCTGCCCCCCTTCGGGACCGGCCGTATGATTCCGTCGTTTGAAGAAGCTGCCTTTAAGCTTCAGAAGCCCGGCGACATTTCGCAGCCGGTGCAAACGCCTTATGGCTGGCACATTATTAAGCTGCTCGAAAAACAGCCGGTGCCTTCATTTGAAGCCATGGAGCCCACGCTGAAAAGCAAAGTGGCCAAGGATTCCCGCTCCGAGCTGAACCGGACGGCCTTCCTTAAGCGCGTGCGCACCGAAAACAAGTTTGAAGAAAACCAGCCTGTAAAAGACTACGTGTTTGCCAAATCCGACACGGCGTTGGTTTCGGGCCGCTTTCAGTACACGGCTCCTGCTACCCCCACTAAAGGCAGCAAGGCCAGTAAAACTCCAACCGATAATTCCACCCTATTCACTATCGGGGGCAAGCCGTATTTGGTGAAGGACTTCCTGACGTACGCGCAGCAAAACCAAAAGCCCCGGACCGGGGCTGAACCACGTTTTGCTATGCAGCAGCTTTATGATCAGTATGTAGATCAGAGCCTGACGGACTACGAAAAGGCCAACCTGGAAATCAAATACGAAGACTACCGCATGCTTGTGAAGGAGTACCGCGACGGTATTCTGCTGTTCCAGCTCATGGATGAGAAAGTGTGGAGCAAGGCCATTGAGGATACCGTTGGGCTCCAGCAGTTCTTCGCCGCGAACCAAGCTAAGTACCAGTGGGAACCCCGCGTACAGGCCACAGTAATCAGTGCTGCTACCCCCGAGCTACTGGCAAAGGCCCAGCAACTTCAGAAAACAGGCCGTTACCAAGTAAAAACCGGCGTACCAGCTCCGGTAGCTTTCCGTACCAACTCGGCTGAGCTGCCAGCGGGCTCTCCAGCGCTTGATGACCTAGCATCTCGCCTAGGTGCCGATGCAACCGTAAGTGTGACTGTCGTAGGGCGCGTAAAGAAAGGTGAAGCAGCCGCACTGGCCCGCCGGCGTGCCGACCGGGTAGTAGCCTATCTGCGCAGCAAAGGCGTAGAAGCAAACCGCCTGAAAGCTACTACCGAGGTCAAAGCCGCCGCTACCCCTCAGGTTGCCTTCGAACTGACCACCACTAACCCAACCGCCATGGAAGGGATGCTGAATACGCAAAATCCGTTGGCCGTACAGGTGCAGCAGCGCAGCTTTCAGAAAGGCGACAACAAGGCCGTCGATCAGTTTTTGAGCAGCGCACCCGGCACCTACACCACGCAGCAGGATGGCCGCTACTACGCCGTAACGGTAGAGAAGCAGTTGCCAGCCGGCCCCAAGACACTGGCTGAGGCCCGCGGCCAAGCCACTTCCGACTACCAGAATTACCTGGAGAAAGAATGGATTGGCCAGCTGAAGCAGAAGTACCCGGTAACCATCAACCAGGCGGAGGTAGACAAGCTGGTTACGAAGTAAGCACGCTCACTCAAGCAAACCGGGAGCGGGAAGCTGCCAGGCATGAAGGATGTTTTTTCCTTTGTCCGGCGCCTTCCGCTCCCGGTTTCTTTTTACTAGGCCCGTAGTCACGTGCAACGTCCGAAGGCAAACTCGGCTCTAGGCTCTTGAAACGGCACTAATGGTCTTGCTCGGCTGTTTTTGCCAGTGAAAGGATTTATGATGAAATTTACGGGCAGCTTTTGGCGTTTTGCCTGCTGTCTGGTCCCGTGTCAGGTTGTTGACGAAGGGGCATTACGGAAAGATTCCATGATTCAATGTTTGCGAGTACCGGCCCGTCGGGTGCTGTTAAGTGCGGTTCTGATGGCAGCTTCCGCCACGGCTAGCTTCGCCCAGTTGGGCGTAGGGCGCCCGGTCGGTCTGAAAGTAGTAGACGGCATTATTGCCAAAGTCGATAACCAGATTGTGCTCCGCTCCGACCTAGAGGGGGCTTACGCCCAGGAACTAGCTAGGGCGGAAGGCAAGCCGCTGCCTCCGGATATCAAATGCCGCATTCTGCAAAGCCTGGCCCTAAATAAGCTGCTCTTGGCCAAAGCCGAAACCGACTCGGTGGTAGTAGAGGATACGCAGGTACGTAGCGAGCTAGACCGCCGGATGGCCTACTTTATCCAGCAGATTGGCTCTGAAAAGAAGCTGGAGGAGTACTACAACAAGCCCGTAAAGCAGCTCAAAGAAGAGCTGCGCATTCAGGTGAAAGAGCAGCTCATTCAGCAGAAGATGCAGGATGAAATTGCGGGCAAAGTATCGGTAACGCCTCGCGAGGTACGCCAGTTTTTCTCCCGCATGCCCAAGGACAGCCTGCCGTACTACTCCACTGAGGTAGAGGTTGGCCAGATTATTAAGCTAGCCAAAACTAACACGAAGGCCAAACAGGAAGCGCAAACCAAGCTCAACGATTTGCGCGCCCGCATCCTGGCCGGCGAAGACTTCGCCACGCTGGCCAAGCAGTTCTCCCAAGACCCCGGCTCGGCGGTGGAAGGCGGCTACCTTGGTTTCTTTAAGCGCCGTGAATTGGTGCCGGAGTACGAAGCTGCAGCCCTGCGCCTAGAGCCCGGCGGACTGTCGCCTATTGTGGAGTCGCAGTTTGGCTTCCACCTGATTCAGCTGATTGAGCGCAAAGGCGATTCGTACAGCACCCGCCACATTCTCTTGAAGCCCGAAACCGGTTCTTCTGATACCAATGAGGCAACGCAGGAGCTAAACAAGCTGCGCCGTCGCATTCTGGCCGACAGCGTTTCCTTCGCGAAAGCGGCCAAAGACAACTCCGACGACAAGCTCACGGGCGGCAACGGCGGTCTGATGCAGAACCGTCGCGACGGCAGCACCTACCTGCCCCTCGACCAGCTTGATCCGGCTATCTTCTTCACCATTGATACCATGAAGGTGGGTAGTGTAACTCCTCCCCTGCCTTACCGTACCGACGACGGCAAAGACGCCGTACGGATTCTCTGGCTGAAGTCGAACACGGCGCCTCACCAGGCTAACCTGAACGACGACTACCAGAAAATTGCTGCCGCGGCCCTCAACGAGAAAAAGAACAAAGCCCTGGATACCTGGTTTGCTCAGAACCGGGGCACCGTATACTTGGAGGTAGACCCCGAGTACTCGGGCTGCAAGCTGCTCAACTCTTCTCTGTAACAACCCAACCAGATAGGAGAAGGAAGACGTTGAACCGGCCTGGCCGGGCGCAACATTGTCTTTCTTCTCCTGTCTTTGCGTTATACCCATCCTCATTCCTAGTCTATGCAATTTGCCTCTGATAAAGAAGCCGCCGACGCGCTGGCCCGTTCCTACCAGACGTTGCGCCGCGAAATCGGCAAGGTGATTATCGGACAAGATGAGGTGGTTGAGCTAGTACTCACAGCGGTTTTCTCGCAGGGCCACTGCTTGCTGGTGGGGGTACCAGGGCTAGCCAAAACGCTGCTCATCCAGACCATTGCTGATTCGCTAGACCTGTCGTTCAACCGGGTGCAGTTCACGCCGGACCTAATGCCCTCCGATATTGTAGGCTCGGAAACCCTGAACCAGCAGCGCGACTTCCACTTTGTGCCCGGCCCGATTTTCGCCAACATTGTACTAGCCGACGAAATCAACCGAACCCCACCTAAAACCCAGGCGGCCCTGCTAGAAAGCATGCAGGAATATGCTGTAACGGTGGCAGGGAAACGCTACCCCTTGCAGCGCCCGTTTTTCGTGCTGGCTACCCAGAACCCCATTGAGCAGGAAGGCACGTATCCGTTGCCGGAAGCGCAGCTGGACCGGTTTATGTTCAATATCGAGCTAGGCTACCCCAGCTACGAGGCCGAGCTGCAAATCGTGAAGAACACCACTTCTGACTCCAAGCCTACGGTAAACAAGATATTGCACGCCGATGAGATTCAGGCGTTTCAGCACCTAGTGCGCCGTGTGCCCGTGGCCGATAACGTGGTGGAATATGCCGTGGGCCTCGTGCACAAAACCCGGCCCAACACCGGCCGTGCAGCCGCCCGAGCCACGCAGTTGCTGGAGTGGGGCGCTGGCCCACGCGCCTCGCAGCACCTGATTGTAGGAGCCAAGTGCCACGCCTTGCTGCACGGCAAGTACTCGCCCGATATTGAAGATGTAAAAGCGGTAGCGCTGCCCATTCTGCGTCATCGCCTTGTTCGTAACTTTAAAGCCGAAGCCGAAGGCATCACGGTGGAGCAGATTGTAAAAGAGCTATTGTAGGAAGAAGCACACCGGAGGCAGCGCTTTTACTAGCCCTTCGTGTACCTTCAACCCACTACAAGCCCCAGGAAACAAATACCCCTTACGTAATGGAAGCAGCCGGTTACTACCAGCAATTTGAGCGCAACCTCGCCATCATCATCAGCGGCCTGGAGGCTGGGCTGGATATTCGGACCACCGCCTTGGGCACCTCGTTGCCACTGGAGGTGTACGTATTGAGCGAGGTGCTGAACCAAGGCGGCGGCCAGTTTCGCTTGACCACGGAAGGCCCCCTAAATCGTCTACGCGAGTTTTATGCGCAGTTCCGCGAGCAGGAAGCCAGCAACGAGGCACTGCTGCAGCGCATTCTGGAAGACAAGAAAGCCATGATGCGTACCCCCGAGGGCCGCGTGCTGACCAAGGAAATGCTGATTCGCCGGTTGGAGTACTTCAATGAGGCTGCCCGCCAAATCAACGTGATGCGCAATCAGCACGCGCTGGGCAGCCCAACACAGGCGCGCTCCGGCATTGGGGCCGAGCTGCAAAAGTAAATCACGGATTTAGCTGGATTTTTCGGATGACACGGATTTCGTGCCTAGTCTGAAAAGTATCGTGGAAGCCGACAATACAAAAGGCCGCCCCGGTTGGGGCGGCCTTTTGTATTGTTTTCAGTTCACAGGATCGGAAAAGATGAATGCACGGCATAAAATCCGTGTCATCCGAAAAATCCGTGATCTAGCTCATAGTAGCCAGCGCGTCTTTGCGCACCTTCGTGTTGCCTTCCTTAGCGTGCTGCAGGTGCAGGTCGCCGGTGGGCTGCTGTTTTAGGTGCGCAGGTACTTCCTCGCCCGGCAGGCTCTTAGAAGCCGTAACGCCGCCATCTACGAAATAGGTAGCCCCGGTCACGTAGCTTGCTTCATCAGAAGCTAGGAATAAGTACACGTTGGCTACTTCTTCGGGCGTGCCGCGGCGGCCCAGCGGTACCCCGTTTACCGTATTTTTCTCCATTTTAGAGTTCATGGGGCCGGTTTCTTTGTGCGTCCAGGCCGTATCGATGGGGCCCGGGCCAACGCAGTTTACGCGGACTCCGTGTTTGGCTTGCTCCACGGCTAGGCCCTTGCTGAAGGTCATCACCCAGGCCTTGGTACCGCCATAGGGCGTAATCATGGGGGAACCCATCTGCCCAGCTTCAGAACCTGCCGACACAATGTTGCCTTTCGTTTTTTGCAGCTCCGGCAGGGCGGCGCGCGTCATCATAAATACCGAGTAGATGTTGTTTTTGATCATGTACTCGAACGCATCTACCGGATACTTATCCAGCTCAGCGGTGGCCGGAAACACCCCAGCATTGTTTACTAGGATGTCGAGTTTGCCGAACTCCTTTACCGTGGCCTTCACGCAGGCTTCGGCGGCCGCCTGCAGGGAGATGTCGCCGAGGTAGCCGATGGCCCGGCCGCCTTCGGCCAGAATTTCATCTACTACTTCGCGCACCGGGTCGTTATCGAGACCTACTACCACTACGGAAGCGCCCTCTCGCGCAAATTTTTTACTGATGGCTTCACCAATGCCCGAGCCTCCGCCCGTAACAATGGCCACTTTATTCGTGAGTCTGCCTAGCATGATACGTGTAACTAAAGTTGGTAGAAAAGGAAAGCAGCCAGGGCTTGCATTGAAAGCGCCGGCTAGCTTCTATTTTGAACGATGAGCCGGCTGGTGGGTTTCTGTTTGCCTACGTAAGCCTTGGTGCTTTCCTGGGCTGTTGCCCCTGTTCTGCTTTGTTGCCCCCTCTACTGCTCCAAATTATGTACGCCGTGCCGCCTCAACCTGCTCTTCCGACTGCACCGCTGGTTACGGCCCGACTCATGCTTCGCCCCTACCTGCCTGCCGACGAAGCCGAGTTTTATCAGCTGATTCACAACAACCGGGCGCGACTGCAGCCTGCCTTTCCGGCCCGTGAGGCTAGCGTCCGGACGCCCGCCGATGCCACTCTGGTGCTACGCCAGTTTCGGCAAGACTGGACTTCAGGCCGGCTGTACGTATTTGGCATCTGGAACCAGGAAACCCAGCAGTACCTCGGCGACATCAGCCTGAAACCCACCTGGACCACCCCAGTTACGGCCGAAATCGGCTACTACCTTGCTGCCGAGGCCGAAGGCCAAGGCTACGCCCGCGAAGCCCTGGCCGCAATTGCTACGTTTGGGTTTGAGCAGCTGCGGGTGGCGCGGTTGCTTATCCGGTGCCGCGCCGACAATCCGCGCAGTTGCGCCGTGGCCGAGGCCGCCGGCTTTCAGCCCCTGCCGCCGCGCCCAAAGCTGGTGCGGGTTTTCACCAGCCAAGCCATTCTGTACTACATCCGCAAGCCAGAACAACCAGTGGAGTAGTTCAGCAGCTCTGTATTACTAGGGTTACTTCAGGCGGAAACCGCTAGTCGGCGCCTCGGCGGAGGGTAGTGAGCAGAAAGCTTTGATTGAAGTTCAGGTACAGGGCGAAGGAAAAGTCGAACAGCCCGTTATTCAGGTCGTAGAGCGGCTCGAAGCGGGTAGTAAGCACCAGATTGCCCGGCAGCTTGTAGTCGCGCAGCACCCGCAGGATCAGGAGCTGCCGCTGCCGCTCAATATAGTTGGGGTCAACAGCCGATGAGGAAATAGAGCGGTATAGGCGGCCGCCCAGCGGCGAAATGTAGCCGTTGCCGTGCCAGTAGGCCACCTGTAGGTTGGAAAGGCGCGTATCGAGGCCGGCATTTAGATACAGGCCTGTGCCGGATTTGTACGGCAGCACATAGCTGAAGGAATAGTCGTGGAAGTACGTGACGTACCCATCGAAGCTGGCGGCTTGCACGAAATGAGAGGCTAGTGCCTTGCGCACGCGCACGCCGGTAGCCACATTGAAGAGCGTTTGTAGCGGCACATCAATGGTATCGAGCTGGCCGCCGCGGTGGGTTGCCGTAAATTGGAAGGGTAGCCGCACCAGCCACCGCGTAGAGTCGCCGAGCACGTGGTGCTCCGTGCTGAGGCCGCCGGCTACTTCTTCCTGAAAATTGCTGTAGCGGTATTGCTGCCGTTGCCAGTTTACCCACGCATCGAGCCTAGTGCGCGGCGTTTGGAGCAGATACTGAATGCCTTCTTCGAGCCGATTGGTAATGACGCGCTCAAAATCAAACATTGGCTCAATGTAGCCGTGGTGCAAGTAGCCTTCAATATTGCCGAAAACCAAGCTGTGCTGACCCTCCTGGTACTTAAGCGTGAACAACGGACGCACTTGCCGCAAGCGGGGCGTGCCATAATCTTTCCACAGGTACACCCCGGCCTCCAGGCGCAGGTTAACGGCCGGAAAGTACACCAGCCGCGGCGCCAGCTGCGCCCCAAAGTACGTGAGGCCCGGATCAATTTTATTAAAATACTCGTTGTCTTTATTGAACAGAAAGCCCTGCACATCCAATCGGAGCTGGCGCTCGTAAGCTGGCCCCAGGGGCAAAGAGTGCGTAAACGCCCGATTATCAAGCTGCGCCGTAGCGGACAGGATAGTACTTAACCAAGCTACCAGCGTCAGTATCAGAGAGGTAGAAACCGTCCTTTGTTCTAAAAATTTTAGCACCAGAAAACTTTACTAAAATCAACGAATTTTTTTAGCATTGTGGGCACAAAATATAGCCCGGCGGCGTTACCACTAGCCGACCCAAACGGGCTCCGGCAGTGTAGCGCAACTGGTGTGCGGCCCGATTGTATGGGCACCCCAAAAAGCCTACATTCACCAAACGTAAGCATTTCCAAATAACCCCTCCTATAGAGTATGGCTGCAACCACTGACAAGGCCGTCAACGCCAACGCCGAGAAAATGAAAGCCCTCCAGCTTACGCTGGACAAGCTGGACAAAAGCTACGGCAAAGGCACCGTAATGAAGCTCAGCGACAACAAGGTGATGGACGTAGAAGTCATCAGCACCGGTTCGCTAGGCCTTGATATTGCCCTAGGTGTAGGTGGCGTGCCCAAAGGTCGCATCATCGAAATCTACGGTCCAGAATCGTCGGGTAAAACCACCCTCACGATGCACTGCATTGCCGAAGCGCAAAAGAAAGGCGGCATGGCTGCTTTCATTGACGCCGAGCACGCATTCGATCCGTTGTATGCTAAAAAGCTGGGCATCGATACTGAGAACCTGCTGATTGCGCAGCCCGACAACGGCGAGCAAGCCCTGGAAATAGCCGACCAGCTGATTTCTTCCGGCGCCATTGATATCATCGTTATCGACTCCGTGGCGGCCCTGGTGCCCAAAGCGGAACTGGAAGGTGATATGGGCGACTCGAAAATGGGTCTGCACGCGCGTCTGATGTCGCAGGCACTACGTAAGCTGACGGGTACCATCAACAAGACTAACTGCTGCTGCATTTTCATCAACCAGCTGCGCGAAAAAATCGGGGTTATGTTCGGCTCGCCTGAAACGACTACCGGTGGTAACGCCCTGAAATTCTACGCTTCGGTTCGTCTCGACATCCGTCGGATTGGCCAGATCAAGGAAGACAAGGACAACGTAACCGGCAACCGCACCAAGGTAAAGGTGGTAAAAAACAAGGTAGCGCCACCCTTCAAGGTGATTGAGTTCGACATCATCTACAACGAAGGCATTTCGAAAGTAGGCGAGATTCTCGACCTGGGCGTTGACATGGGCATTATTGCCAAGTCGGGCTCTTGGTTCTCCTACGATGGCAACCGCCTGGGTCAGGGCCGTGAGGGTGTGAAAACCATTCTGCAGGACAACCCCGAGCTAGCCGAAAAGATCGAAGCGCAAATCCGCGCCAAGGTGAAAGGTGAGCCAGAAGCAGCCCTAGCTGCTATTCCGGAAGACCGCTCCATTGACGAGGACGACGACACAATGGAGCTGTAAGCTCACGTCAGGCCTATAATTTTGAAAGCTCCGCTACCCTGTAGCGGGGCTTTTCTGTTTTGGAACTACTAGGGTAAAAACCGGCTCAAGCTCAACCAAACCACTAGGCCATTTCTTTTCGTAAACCCTGCTTTCTGACGTGCCCTAATCCGAGTATATTTGCTGGCACTGCATTTGAGAAGACACCGGCTTTACTCTACCATTCGCCGCTCTTACATGATTCGCCGCTGGTTTCTTTTTCCTGTACTTGCGCTGCCCCTAGCAGCGGCGCTCACGGCTTTTGCTCCGGGGTCAGAGCCGTTGCGCACCATTCCGAACTCTAGCTTTGAGCGGGGCGAAGTGCTGCAATACAAGGTGCACTACGGCCTTATTAACGCCGCCGACGCCACCATTGAGATTGACAACGCCATTCAGCACGTGAATCAGCGGGCCTGCTACAGGGCTACCGTAACGGGCCGTACCACAGGCTCCTTCGATTTCTTTCTGCGCATTCGGGACACGTGGCGCTCCTACATCGACACGACCAGCATTCTACCGCAGCGCTTCTATCGCAATATTGAGGAGAACAACTACCGCAAGCGCGAAACCGTCGACTTCGACCATTTCCGCGACGTAGCGGACGTAGAAAGCCATAAAAAGGACAAGAATAACGTTAAGAAAGGCACGTTTAAAGTGCCCAATAACGTGCAGGACATAGTAAGCGGCTTTTACTTTCTGCGCACGCTCAACTACGACCAGCGGCGCATTGGTGAGGTAATCAAGGTGCAGGGGTTTTTCGATGAAGATGTCTTTGAAATGGACGTCGTGTTCAAGGGCCGCGAAAACGTGGAAACGAAGGCCGGAGTTATCCGCGCCATTCGACTGGTCCCGAAAATGCCCAGCAATAAGTTGTTTAAAGGAGAAAACGCTATTTCCGTATACCTCTCCGACGACCGAAATAAAATTCCGGTTCTGATTCAGGCTGAAATGTTCGTGGGCGCCGTGAAGGTGGACATGTACAAATACAAAGGGCTTCGAAACCGGCTGAACCTGGTGGCTCAAAATTGATACTGTTGTAAAGCGGCTTCCGTCTGGGGGCCGCTTTTCTTTTTTAGTGCTTTCCCCTCCGTACGCCCTTCTCCCCTACATGCACACAACCAGCACTACCCGCCACCGACCTACCTTGCAGCTGCCGCGCCCGGCCCGGAAGCCTGTCAAAATCACGAGGCATGCGGCGGACTACGAGTGGCCAGCGCCCTCCACCGAGCGTGGCAAGGCCCCGGAAGCCTTGCTACCTAGCAGTGCCGCGGCGGCGCGTAACGAAAACGTAACACGCCAGGCCCGCCGCCCTGCGGTACTTTTGTCTTCGAGAATACTCTTCTACCCCAAACCACCCCGCCCCGTGCAACTAGCCGCCAACCCCAACGCGTACAAAATCCTGGTAGTCGACGATGACCCTGACATCGTGGAGCTGCTGGAGTACAACCTGCGCAAGGAAGGCTACGAGGTAGCCAGCGCCCCCGACGGTCGCAAGGCCCTGGAGGTAGCACCGCAGTTTGGCCCCGACATCATCTTGCTGGATGTGATGATGCCCAACCTCGATGGCATTGCGGCCTGCCGCCAGCTGCGCGAGCTGCCTCGCTTCAAGGACACGTACATTATTTTCCTGACGGCTCGCGCCGAGGAATTCTCGGAAGTAGCGGCCTTTGATGCTGGCGCCGACGACTTCATTGCCAAGCCCATTAAGCCCCGGGCCCTCATGAGCCGCCTGGCCGCCTTCGTGCGCCGCGACAAAGACCCGCAGGCCCAAAGCGAAAGCATTGAAATCAACGGCCTCAAGATTGATCGTACGGGCTTTGCCGTGTACCAGGACGGACGTAAGATTTCATTACCGAAGAAAGAGTTTGAGTTGCTGGCCTTCCTGGCGGCCTCCCCGCACAAGGTGTTCGGGCGTGATGAGCTGCTGCAGAATATCTGGGGCAATGATGTATTTGTGCTGGCCCGCACCGTGGATGTGCATGTGCGCAAGGTTCGCGAGAAAGTCGGTGACCATCACATCCAAACCATCAAGGGAGTCGGCTATAAGTTCAACACGGATAACTAGCAAACCCGTGAACTAGGGCACCAGAGGGTTTGAGGTCTGATTAGGCCTAGTAACACGTATACCCCTTTGGTGCCTTGGCGCACTCTCTTACAACTGCGTGTATGCAGCTCACTATTTCCTCCCGCATCATTGCCATCATTCTGTCGTTGTTGGTGGCTTGCGTCCTGACGGCGGTGGCTATCTGGGCGCCTAGTCTGCCGCTGCGCGAAGGGGTGCTGGTGGCGGGAGGTAGCCTAGCAGCCTGTTTTCTGCTGCTGTACCTGATGTTTGAGGCCCTCATTTTTCGGGAAATCAACAACATCTACGAAGGCCTTGAGCACATTAAGCGTAAGGAATTTCGGCGCATGTCCAGCAAATTCCTGTTTCGGCCGGAGCCACTCAAGCGCATGCGCGACGAGATTCTGGACATGGCCCAGCGCAAGCAGCAGGAAATTGATGAGCTAAAACGCCTGCAGGTATTGCGCCGAGAGTTTCTGGCCGATGTATCGCATGAGCTGAAAACCCCAATTTTTGCTGCTCAGGGCTTCGTGCACACCATTCTCGACGACGATGACGTGGACGAGTTTACGCGCAAGAAATTCCTGCAAAAAGCCGCCACCAGCCTTGATGCGCTGGATGCCCTAGTACAGGACCTGGTTACCATTTCGCAGCTGGAAAAGGGGGTAGTGCGCATGCGCCGCCAGAACTTTGATATTGTGCAACTGGTACGCGACATTTTCGAACAGCTGGAGCTGAAAGCCGCTCGCCGCAACGTGAGTTTGGAGCTGGCGCCTGCTTCTGAAGGTTTGCGCGTGCTAGCCGACCGCAACCGCATCCGGCAAGTGCTGATCAATCTGATTGACAATGCCATAAAGTATGGCCGCGAAAACGGGCATGTGTTGGTTGCGCTGCAGGAAAGCGGCAAAGGTGTGCGTATCAGTGTGCAGGATGACGGAGAAGGAATCCCGAAGCAGCATCAGAACCGCATTTTTGAGCGATTTTACCGGATTGATAAAAGCCGTACCCGCGAATCCAGGGATGCGGGCGGCTCTGGACTGGGGTTGGCCATCAGCAAGCACATTGTAGAGGCGCACAAATCCACCATTCGGGTGCGTAGCGAGTCGGGGCAAGGTACCACGCTGGAGTTTAAGCTACCGAAGCCAAGGAAAGCCGCTACGGTACTGGCAGCTAATGCGACGTAAGAAGTGAGTACCTTTGCCGCTCTTTATGAAGCTACCCCATTTCAACGACCTGATTCTGTTTGAGGACGAAGATTTCGTCGTCATCAACAAGCCACCGTTTCTCGCTACCCTCGATGAGCGATTTGGTGGGGCGCCCAACATCCTACGTTTGGCGCGCGAACAATACGACGATATCCAGGCTTGCCACCGCCTCGATAAAGAAACCAGTGGTGCCCTGGCCCTGGCCAAAAACCCGGCTGCTTACCGCCATTTGGCCATGCAGTTCGAGGATCGTCAGGTAAAAAAGGTGTACCACGCTGTGGCCTGGGGTGTGCACGATTACGACGGCTTGCGCGTAGACCGCAGCATAGAAACCACTACCAAAGGCAAGGCACGCTTGGCGTATAAAGGCAAACCTGCCGTAACGCTGGTACGCACGCTGGAGCCGTATGCGCGGCACACATTGCTGGAATGCCAACCCATTACGGGCCGCATGCACCAGATCAGGCTGCACCTAGCCTACCTGCAGGCTCCCATTGTGGGCGATGCCATGTACGGCGGCGACGACTTTTTTCTTTCCTCTCTGAAGCGCAAGTTCAATGTAAAGCAGGGCGAAGAAGAGCAGCCGTTCATCAAGCGCTTTGCCTTGCATGCGGCCCAGATCACCTTTGCCAAAATGGACGGCGAGCAGGTAACGGTAGAAGCTCCCTACCCCAAAGACTTCCGGGTGTTGGTTGATACGCTCCGGCAATACAGCTAGGTCCCTAAACAACACAAAGCCGGCCCCATACTGGAGCCGGCTTTGTGTTGTTTAGGGACCTAGTGTTATCAGTTGATTTTCTCGAAGATGGCAATCCGCACGGAATCTGGGATGGGCTTGCGCTGGTTGCGAGCCATCACCTTCTTCCACAGTAGCCGGTAGTTTGGGTCTTGCTGCAGCAACGCAAAAGGCACTTGGCCTTCCATGATAGAATGCCAATCATCCCAGAACACGAGGGTACCTTTGGGCAGCGGCCAGCTAGTATCGCGCACTGCCGAGATTTCGCTGCGATGCGGGCCGAACGGGTCAGTGTGCAGCGCCAGCCCAAAGTACGGGTGCGTGTAGGCTACGTGCGGCGGGTTGCCGCGCTCTAATGCCCACACAGCGGCTTCCTCTATCAAAATCTGGTCGGCGGCGCGGCCAAAATCCCGTTGCCAGCGGAAAGAAGCCCGAGACCCGCAGAACAGAAACCCGACTACAGCCACGGCCAGCACCGTTTGAATGCGGCGCTGTGCCAGCGGAGTTTGGGCCAGCTCACTTAGAGCCACTACCCCCCGCAGGGCAATAAGGCTCAGCAACGGAGCAATGCCACACAGCACCCGTGCCATCCCGAAGGAGCCAAAAATGCCATACACCCAGAAAATGGTGTGGGCCGCCACAAACACTACCACGCTGCCATATATCAGCAGCAGTTCAGCTGTAAAGCACACCGGTTGCCGCCGCAGGGCCGGGCGCGCCCATTCCCCTAGCATCCGCAAGCCGCCCAACCAAAACAGCCCATACAGCACCCAGCCCATGGTATTGGGCAGGCTCCGGATATAGTGCCAGGCGTCGCCGTGGCCATAGTTTACGTTTCGTGTAGGATATGCATTACGGCTGAAGGCCCACAGAAAATCGTCGTACACGAACAGGCCGACCACACCGTACACCACAAAACCCAGCCCTAGCCAGGGCAATGCGCGCCACTTCTGGGTAACTACTAAGTAGAAAGCGTACACGCCCACTATCAGGTAGCCCTCCGAGCGCGCAAATGGCAGAAACGACAACACAACAGCGCCCCAGCCAGCCTTTCCGCGCAACGCCAGCGCTACCCCCGCCATCAGCACCAAGCTAAACGTAGGCTCCGTCAGGCCCGAGAACTGGATTCGGAAGTACTCTGGAGAAGCGTAACAGAACAAAATAGCCAGCCAAGGCCACGGCAGCCGCAGATAACGCGCTGCTTCATAGGCTAAGCCCGCGGCGGCAGCTACCACCAAGCATTGATACACCATCACGCCCCGTAGCCCAAATAGCGCCGGCACTGCCATCAGTTCCACTACCAACGGCTTCGACCACGACTCCAGAAAGTTGATAGGGTGAGCAAACGCATAGCGCGCAAACACATAGTGCAGAATGCTGTCACTGGAGTCGAAGGTGCTCTGGGTAACAAAAGCGGTAACCAACGATACAAGCAGCAACCCGAGCAGTAACCCATACGCCCGCCTGTCAGCAGGCAATAATGCAGCCGGAGAAGATTCGTTTAAAGGCATACTACGTGAAGGGATTCGCAAAAATCAGTAAGTACTAGGCCCGACAATACAGCAAACCGGAGGCGGCTATTGGGACCTAAAGCCAGGCAAAGTACCGCTGCAACGGCCACTGCTAGCCCTTTCCCGGCTGGCAACCCAGCGCTGCTGTTATAGCTACTTATGCATATCTTATTTCGACTAGTACCTTGGGCTAGCATAACCGGGGCTGCAGGCGAGAAAGCCAGTATTTGGCCTCAAAGGTAGCTATTCCCGTACGCCCCGGAAGCAGCCGCAGTAAGTGTTTCAGGAACAATTAGTAGCCACTGGTTTGAATATTCGGGGAAAGGCGGTAACTTTGTGTCCGTTTTCCCCGAACCCTGTTCGGCTTCTTCTTCATTTTCAAACGCTTATCCTCCTACCCAATGGATCATCTGAGCTTCAAGACGGTATCCGTCAACAAAGCCAACGCCAACAAGGGCTGGGTTGTGGTTGACGCCGCCGACGCTACCCTGGGTCGTCTGTCTAGCCAAATTGCCAACATGTTGCGTGGCAAGCACAAACCCTCCTTCACGCCCAACTCGGATTGTGGCGACAACGTCATCGTCATCAACGCCGACAACCTTCGCGTGACCGGCAAAAAGATGACCGACAAAATCTATATCACGCACTCGGGTTATCCCGGCGGTCAGAAGCGCATTAACCTGCGTGACAAGAAAGCCAAGAACTCGACCCGTGTGATTGAGCACGCCGTTCGTGGTATGCTGCAGGGCAACAAGCTGGGCGCGGAGCAGTTCCGTAACCTGTATGTGTACGCCGGCACGACGCACCCCCACGAAGCCCAGCAGCCGAAAGCTGTTTCTCTCACGAATCTCTAAGCCATTTTCGGCCCCTCTTTAACTTCTTCACTTAATGGAAATCTCCAATACCTCTGGTAGAAGAAAAACCTCGGTGGCCCGCATTTACATGCAGGCCGGGCAAGGGAATATCACTATCAACGGCCGGGACATCAAGGCGTACTTCGCTAACGAGCTCCTGGAAAACATCGTGAACCAGCCTTTGGCTACTGTCGAGCAAGTCGGTCAGTACGACATCAAGGTTAACGTGCGCGGTGGTGGCATTTCGGCTCAGGCCGAGGCTATCCGTCTGGCCATCTCGAAAGCCCTTGTTGGCGACAACGCTGAGGTTCGCCCAGCGCTGAAGAAAGAAGGCTTCCTGACCCGTGACCCGCGCATGGTGGAACGCAAGAAATTTGGCAAGCGCAAAGCTCGTCGTTCGTTCCAGTTCTCGAAACGCTAATCCCAGAGGAAATTTATCATGGCTCAGTCCACCACTTATAAAGAGCTGCTTGATGCCGGTGCCCACTTTGGTCACCTTACGCGCAAGTGGGACCCGAAAATGGCGCCGTACATCTTCATGGAGAAGAACGGCATCCATATTATCGACCTGAACAAAACCCTGGTTTCGTTGGAGCAGGCCGCCTCGGCCATCCGCAACATTGCAAAGAGCGGCCGCAAGGTTATGTTCGTTGCAACCAAGAAGCAGGCTCAGGAAATTGTAACGGAAGAAGCGAAGCGCCTGAAAATGCCTTTCGTAACGGACCGTTGGTTGGGCGGCATGCTCACCAACTTCACCACCGTTCGCAAGTCGCTGAAGAAGATGAGCACCATCGACAAGATGGTAAAGGAAAACACTGCTTACGCTGCCCTTGCAAAGCGCGAGCGTCTCATGCTGTCGCGTGAGCGTGAAAAGCTGGAGCGCGTTCTGGGCGGCATCGCCGACCTGAGCCGCCTGCCCGCTGCTTTGTTCGTAATTGACGTAAAGCGCGAGCACATTGCCGTGAAAGAAGCTCAGAAATTGGGCATTCCGGTATTTGCTATCTGCGATACGAACTCGAACCCCGAGCTGGTTCAGTTCCCAATCCCGGCTAACGACGACGCTTCGAAGTCTATCCAGCTCATCGTGAGCGTAATGGGTAAGGCTATCGAAGACGGCCTGTCGGAGCGGAAAGTCGACAAGGAAGATGCCGACAAGAAGCAAGCCGAAGAAGAAGGCATCCAAGAGAAGCAGAACGCCGACGAATAGGCTAGCTGCCCTCTAAGGAAAAGGGAACATGCGAAGCACTCGGCTCCGGTGTTCCCTTTTTCTATAGTTGCCCGGGAAGGTGCTTCGGCTCTCCTCCCCTAGCACCGAAAAAACAGAAAACCCTCTCAACCTCATATAACTCACAACAATGGCAGCAATTACCGCCGCAGACGTGAACAAGCTGCGCACCATGACTGGTGCGGGCATGATGGATTGCAAAAAAGCACTAACCGAAGCCGATGGCGACTTCGAGGCTGCTCGCGACATTCTGCGTAAGCAGGGCCAGAAAATTGCCGACAAGCGTGCTGAGAATGCTACTGCCGAAGGCGTGGTACTCGCGGCTGTAAGCGAAGATGGCACCAACGGCAAACTGGTTGCGCTGGCTTGCGAAACTGAGCCCGTTGCGAAAGTAGAAGACTTTAAAAACCTGGCGCAGCAGATCCTGGCCACGGCTGTGAAAAGCAACGCTTCTTCGAAAGAAGAGCTGCTGGCTTCAGCTCAGGAAGACGGCCGCTCGCTGCAGGAGCACATCACGGACCTGATGGGCAAAATTGGCGAGAAGCTGGACGTAGTTGCTTACGAAAACGTAACGGCCGAGAAAGTTGCTTCTTACATCCACTCGGATAACAAGAAGGGCGTTCTGGTGGCTATGAAGAACGTAGGCGGTGCCGATGTAACCACTGTAGGCCGCGACGTTGCAATGCAAATTGTAGCGATGCGCCCAGTTGCTCTCGACAAAGACGGCGTAGACGCGGCTACCATCGAGCGTGAAATTGAAATCGGCAAAGAGCAGGCGCGTGCTGAAGGCAAGCCCGAGGCTATGCTGGAGAAAATTGCTCAGGGCAAGCTGAACAAGTTCTACAAAGAGAACACCCTGCTCAACCAGGAGTTCGTAAAGGACAGCTCGGTTACCATCTCCCAACTGCTCGACAAGACGCAGAAAGGCCTGACCATTTCGGACTTCAAGCGTGTTGCTATCGTAGGCTAAGCTAGTCTTACCAAACAGAAAGGCCCCGTCGGTACCTACCGGCGGGGCCTTTCTGTTATATAGCCCTAACGGTGTTAACACTACATTTCTCAACAACTACTGTCGAGCTTACTTAATCAGTGTCAGAGGATTCGAGCGGCCGGACATCCTTAGAATATAGTTATTAGGCAGATTTTCACTTTGTATATTCTAAGAATGTTCAAGAAGTCAGGTAATATTTTAACGGATACCAGATGGGTTCGAACGAAAGGTTACACCTATTCAACTCGCTACATACCTGTTTTATCGAAAAAAGGGGTTTATAACCTTTCTAATGAGATAAGATTCCCGCTATATCTGCTCGAATTCATGTAGTAACATTGTATCCTCAAAATACAATTCCGCTCCCCTATCTATCTTCACCTTTACAACTCGTTTTCATGAAATTAAGTGCTAATCCGTTCCATCCGGAAACGGGCAGGCTACTTCCGGTATACCGGGATGCCTATTTACGCGGGGATTTATCAACAGAGAACACGGCGGCAGTAGATGCGTACATGCAGGCTAATTCGCATCAGGCGGACAGCACCTTGGTACGCTTTTATGAGCTGAAGAGCCAGGGGCACCATGTACGGCCGGGTGGCTGGGTGCAGCGCCAGTTCGATTTCATTCGGGCAGAGCCCCAACGCTTTCGTCAGCGGGTGGCGGCATTGGTAATGGGCGGCGCATTGCTAGGTGGGGCTGTATTTGCAGGTACCAACCTGCCAACTCCAGCCTCGACGCCAACAGAGGACGCACCAACCGCCGCCGAAGTGGTGGCAGATGCGCCGGCTGCCAGCGCCATGCGCCTGGTTACGCTTCGCGGAAAAATCTTAAATGAGAACGGCAAGCCGCTTGTGGGTGCCACTGTGCTTGACCGCGCTACGGGCCGGGGAGTTAGCACCGACGACGCAGGCAACTATGCCATCCTGGTGTCGGCCAATAACATGCAGCAGTTGCAGTACGGATACGGAGGCTACGCCGAAGAGGAAGTACAATTGAAAGGGCGCAACACGTACAACGTAACGCTGCTGCCGCGAGAAGGCAACCTAAAAAAGCGCCATTGGTGGCAGTTCTAGCGCACTCTGTTGCGCACAGCACCCTAGTACTTTTCCTCATCCTCACATGAGAATTCCTTTCCTCAGCAGACCTAGCATCCGCCAGATTGTGGTGGGTACATCCAATGAGGCAGGCACCAAGGCTCATTCTGTTCTACAGAAGCTGCTGAGCGATTTGCCCGAGATACTGATGGCGTGTGTGGTGGAAGTGCACTCAGGAAAGGTACTGGCCTCCTACACTACTACTGAGTCGCTTAACCCGAACCAGATCAGCTTACGCTACGCTAAGCTGGTACAGCTCACGGCCAAAACGGTATCTAGCCACCACATTCCAGGAGGCCCGCTAACGGATGCCACCCTGATGCTGGAAGACCAATTGCATGCCTTGCGCATTACCCAACAGGGGGCGTGGTACTGCTTTCTCGCCATTCGGTTTGCTGATGCGAACCTTGCTATGGCCCTAGAAGTATTGCGGCGCCACAGTTCCTAATCATACATACTTCCCTTTTTACTTTTTGACCTATGTCATCACCTAAACAAGCCGTAAAAGAAATTTTAGAAGAACTGCCAACTCTGCTGGCTGTTGCCGTGGTGGAAACCGAAACCGGCATGGCCTTGGCTTCGCACTCCAACATTTCCGACTTCGATATTGATACGGCGGCCGCTTATAACACGGAAGTGGTAAAGCAAAAGCTGAAAGCAATTCAGGCTCTGAAACTGAATCAGACGGTACAGGACATTTTGCTGACGCTGACCGATCAGCTGCACCTGATCAAACTTTCGCCTACCGGCGACAAGTTTATCTATCTGGCTGTAAACTCCCGGGACACTAACCTGGCAGTTGCTCGTCAGATTCTGAAAGGCCAGACGGCTGTTCTGAACTAAGGACACCTTCACGATGAAAGCCCCGCCAGCATGCAAGTTGGCGGGGCTTTTTTGTGTAAAGTGTACAAAGAACAATGGCTAGCCTTTGGCCTTAGCCTGTACTACCCTTGCCGTCACGAGCAACTGGCCCACATGGCGCGTGGTATGCTCAGCGGCATGAACCAACAAGCCCATTACGGTACTAGGTAGCCCAGCGCGCCCAACCGGCCGAAACTCCGGTAATGTAGCCTCTGGAGTAGTGTGCAGGATAGTAAGCATGGTCTCTACAGCATCGGAGAATTGCTGCACCAGGTTTGCGGTAGTATCGGGGGTAGTAGGGCCGTCTTTTTCCTGGGCCAGGAACTGAAACTGGACTTCGCTCAGGGGCTTGTGGCGGGCGTAGGTTTGCATGCGGTCTAGTACTCCGGCCAGGTGGCGCAGGTGAAAGCCGACGGAAGCCACCCCAGCCGGACGGGCAGAAAGCAGTGCGTCTGGAAAAGCCTTAAGAGCTACTGTAACTTCTTCCCGCGCCTGTAGGATGGCGAAGGCGAGGGGCTGCAGCAACGGAGAAATATTCGGAAGTGGGCCGCGCAGCCATACTTCAGGCAGATGGGAAGCAGGAGTTTGCATAGAGTGAAAACTGAAATCAGGTGCTGGAGTTTGCGCAGAAGCCACGTTAGCTCTGATGCCCTCACGTAGCTAGTACGGCTGGCCGCCGCTCGGAAGTTTAGAATATAGTGGCTGATTTTAGGCTCGTGACGTAACTTTAAGCCCATGCTTCAACCTTCGCAGCGTGGTGTGGCCTTGCCGCCCTCTCCTTACCGTCGACTCACCCCGTATGCCGATGCTGCTCGTCAGCGCGGTATTACGGTGCATCCGCTCAATATTGGGCAGCCTGATATTGAGACGCCGCCGGCTATGCTGGCCGCTGTGCAGCAGGCCGATATCCGGGTACTGGAGTATGGCCCCACGGCAGGTTACTTAAGTTACCGCCAGAAACTAGCCGACTACTACCAACGCCTGGGCCTGGATGTTACGGCCGAGGAAATATTGGTGACGACGGGCGGCAGCGAGTCGATTTCCTTTGCTTTGCTGGCGTGCCTGAACCCCGGCGACGAGTTCATTGTGCCCGAGCCGTTTTATGGCCCCTACACAGCGTTTGCCATTTCTACTGGCACGCACGTAGTGCCCGTGGCCTCGCATCTGGAAGAGGATTTTGCCTTACCCCCTATTGCGGAGTTTGAGCAGAAAATAACCCCGCGTACCAAGGCCATCCTGATCTGCAGCCCCAACAACCCCACCGGCTACGTGTACAGCCGGCAGGAGCTGGAGCAACTGAAGGACCTGTGTCTGCGGCACAATCTGTATCTGCTTTCCGATGAGGCGTACCGCGAGTTCTGTTATGATGACGCGTACACCAGCGCCCTGCATTTGCAAGGAGCTGATGACCACATCGTGCTGCTCGATACCATTTCGAAGCGCTACAGCGCCTGCGGAGCCCGCATTGGCGCGCTGGTAACCAAGAACAAAACCTTGCGCGACGTAATATTCAAGCTGGCTCAGTTACGCGTATGCCCGCCCGGACTAGGTCAACTATTGGCCGAGGCCGCCGCTGACCTGCCCGAAGATTACTTCGACCATACCAAAGCCGAGTACCAAGCCCGCCGCGACCTGATGGTAAGCCGTTTGCGGGCCATGCCGGGCGTGCGCTGCCCCCTGCCCCGCGGCGCTTTCTATGTGCTGTGCCATTTGCCCGTAGATGATGCCGAACGCTTTGCCCAGTGGCTGCTCGAGGAATTTCAGTACCAAGGCCAGACGCTGATGGTGTCGCCGGCGGCGGGGTTTTATGCCACGGCGGAGCTAGGGCGCCAGCAGATGCGGCTAGCCTACGTGGTGAATCAGGAGGTTATTACGCAAGCCATGGACTGCCTGGAAGTGGCTCTACGCGAGTATCCGGGGCGGCAGCTGTAGCGCGGCTTTTACTTTTAACCGGGCTTTTTCTATCTTCTGGGCTGATTGTTGCCTCTTTCTGCTCCGATGAAACGCTTTCTACCTCTCCTGTTGCTGCCGTTGCTAGGGTCGGCTCCGTTGGCAACGCCTTCTGTGCCCGAATCGGCCCGGCTGCTCACGTTGCGTATCAATGGGCAACCGGTAGCAACGGACACCACTAGCTCCCGCTTTTTTCTGGGGGCCGACCGAGCCCTGCGCCTCAACATTGTGCGAGCCGATGACCCTGACGGCGAAGGCCTCACCATCATCATCGACCGGTTTCCGATTCAGGCTGGCACCTACAGTTTCCAGGAAATACTGAGCGGGCGCAACCGCGACGCCTCCTACCGCTACGGCAACACCGCCGCCTACTCCAAGTCCTGCCCCGATAACCCGGGCTCCGTGACCATTACGGGTGTAAATGCGGCGCGGCACTGGCTGATGGGCACCTACCGCTGTCAAGTCTGCGAATCGGGCCGCGGCGGCAAGCGCCTGACGCTGGAGGGCTCGTTTCGCTACCCTGTGTTGGAGGAATAACCCTCACCTACTGCAAAGCAAAAAGCCCGGCTCCTACACAGGAGACCGGGCTTTTTCAATATAGTGCTGCTATTTATATCGTGGCCAGATCCAGCACGAAGCGGTACTTCACATCCGACTTCATCATGCGCTCATAGGCTTCGTTGATGTAGTCCATCCGAATCACCTCAATGTCGCTCATGACATTGTGCTCGGCGCAGAAATCCAGCATTTCCTGCGTTTCCTTGATGCCCCCAATCAGCGAGCCAGCAATGCGGCGGCGCTTGGCAATAAGGTTAAACGCGTGCAGTTGCGGCGCTTCCGGCGGCACGCCTAGCAGTACCATGGTACCGTCGCGGCGCAGGGTGTTGATGTAAGGCGCCAAGTCCATCGGGGCCGACACCGTGTTGATAATCAGATCAAAGTAGTTGGAAACCGACTTCATGGCCTCTTTCTCCTTGGTTACCACAAACTTGTGGGCACCCAGGGCTTTGGCATCGGCTTCTTTGCTGGGCGAGGTGCTGAGCACGGTTACTTCGCAGCCCATAGCAGCCGCAAATTTTACGGCCATGTGGCCCAGGCCGCCCAGGCCCATTACAGCTACCCGGTCGCCAGCTTTGGCGTTCCACTGGCGCAGCGGCGACCAGGTGGTAATGCCGGCGCACAGCAGCGGTGCGACGCGGGCCAAATCCAGCTTTTCCGACACGTGCAGCACAAACTTCTCCGTTACCACAATCTGGTTGGAGTAGCCACCGTGCGTGATGGTGCCGTCGCGGTCTTTGGAGCCGTAGGTGCCCACAAACCCTTCGTCGCAGTACTGCTCTAGGCCGTCGTTGCAGTCGGGGCAGTGCTGGCAAGAGTCAACCATACAGCCAACACCCGCCAAGTCGCCGGCCTTAAAACCGGTTACGTGGGTGCCTACTTCGGTAACGCGGCCCACAATCTCGTGGCCGGGTACCATGGGAAAAATAGAGCCGCCCCACTCATTGCGCACCTGGTGCACATCGGAGTGGCATACACCACAGAAAAGAATCTCGATACGAACATCGTGCGGACCGACGTCGCGGCGTTGAAAATCGAAGGGAACGAGGGGAGCATGCGCAGCCGGAGCTGCATAGCCTTTTGCTTCTGACATGAAGAGGGTTGGTTGGATAGAACTGATTAATTCAGAACGGAACCAAGACAACGTTTTCAGAGGCGGAATGTTTAGGAAACCGGCACCTTGGGCAGCGCTGGTGGTTGTGTTTTTGCGAGGGGCTAGTGAGCAGAGTCGTGCCAGCCGGCGTGGGGTCTTCACCTACCGGACCTTCGGTTTTGCCTCTAGAGTTGGGGTTTGTGAATGGTTGAGGGCTAGTGCGGCATCAGCAGAAGGGCTACCACTGTCTGGCAGCAGCGCCAGATTGATGGCGAGCGTATTTGTATACCGGGCAGATTACTAGGCCGAAAAGATGACCAAAGTCAGATAACTACCTGATGATCATCATAGTGAACCAAATGCCTTTATCTGATATTTACTATTGTATATAGTCACCTGCATTTGGTGAAGCATCCACTTTTAACTGCTTCCTGCCATGGTCACGCCCACTTTCTGGTTTTCGTTGTTGCTGCTGGCGTTAGTTGCCCTTGGATGGCACCAAAGCCGCACCGCAACCGCCTAAGTACGCTCCGCTCTCAGCTTGGCTATTGCAGCCCGCTCCTTGGCTGAGAGCCGCCTATTGGCCGCATACTACTTACCCTGCCCTTCTCTCCTAACGGCTTGCCGACTGAATTTCCCTGGCAGGGTAGGTTTCTGCCCTTCGCATCCTCTGCATTACACCTAATAAGCCGTGCATCATGAACCACGAAACTGCTTATAAAGCTCGGTCGCGCTATCCAGTACCATCCACCATAGGCTCTGAATCTGAAGCCACGTTGCGCGGCCGCATCCGGCCGCGCCAGGATCCGGTTGCCCCAAACTACCTGCCCAAGGAGTACCAACCGCTTGATGACACCGTGACGGAAGCTAAGGGCCTAGCGCAGAACGGCGACGCCACGGGAGCTTACGCCGGCTCATTCTAACCTTCTTATCTCGCTACTATGACTCCTGCGCTGGTTGTTCTCACTGATTTTTTTGCCGTTTCAAACCGGGCCTTATCCTATGCGGCGGGCCTAGCAGTACCGTTGCACGCCCACCTTGTACTGCTGCATGTTCGGCATGATGCGCTGCTTTCTCCGGAGCAGTACGCGCAACGCAGCGAGCAGCAGGTATACCAAGCCCTGAATCATCTGGCAGAGGATCAACCGGTTCCAACACAGGTAGAAATCTCAGCGCGCTTTCTGCCGGAAGCAGTAGAAGATTCCGTACATCACCATCAGCCGCAATTGCTGGTGCTGGGCCGCTCCTCTACCGCGCCCATAGAGGTAGTAGCCAGCGCCGCCACTGACCTGCTCCGCCACGTGCCTTACCCGCTGCTGATAGTGCCTCCGGTTGGGTGGGATGCCTTTCCGCCGCGCCGCCTAGCCCTGGCCGTTGATGGCGAGCCCTTTTCGCTTTACGACAGCCAGCAGATAGTACCTCAGTTGCAGCACGCACTGCACGCCTCGCTCCAAGTGATTTATGTAGCCAAACCGGATGCTCCGGAACATGCCCCCGAGCAAATTCTGCGTACCATCCGTACCAGCGGGTTAGGCGAAAAAATGGGGCCGGACTCGGTGCATATCGTGCGCAGCACTGAGCCGGCCGCCGGAATTCAGCAGGCGGCCGCTGAGCTGGGAGTTGATATGCTAGTGGTGGTGGCGCGGCAGCATACGTTGCTGGGTGGCCTGTTTCATCACAGCGTTACGGCTCAGCTTATCGGCGAAAGTGCCATTCCGGTACTGCTGCTGCCAGCACTAGGGTAACGGAAGAGCCCAAGTGCCCTCTACAGCCATGCCACGCAGCCCTACAGGAACACCACGTTTGCTAGCCCCATCAACGGCTTCAACCTGTCAGTAATCAGCATCTTGTCTTAGCAACACATCACCTATACCATGCAACCTTCCTTTGTTGTCCTGACCGATTTTACGACTGCGGCGGAAGCGGCCATCCGCTACACCATTCGGTTGGCCACCAAAACCGAAGGCCGCTTGGTATTGCTGCATGTGTACCAAGACCCAGTATTGGAGCCGACGGTAATGGCCATGAACGTTCCGCTGGTGATGAGCACCCGCAAGCAGGTACAAGCCGACCTACTGCAGCGCGCCGAGCAGATGCCGCTGCCTACCGAGGTTGAGCTGACGGCTAATATGTTGCCGGATGCCGTAACCGATGTAGTGCAGCGCTATCATCCGCTGCTGCTGGTACTGGGCCGCGAAAAATCCGATACACTGCTTGACCGTCTGATTCGCCATCAGGCGGCGCCAATTTTGCAGGCGGCACATTATCCGTTGCTGCTGGTGCCCGAAAGCTGGACGGAAACTGAGTTACCCAGCCGCATTGCCGTGGCCGTAGATGACCACAGCTTCTGGCTTACGGCTCCTTCCCTTGCCCTGACTGACTTGCTGACGGCGCTGCAGCCCGATACAACGGTAGTACACGTTACCCCCGATGGGCCTGCTTCCGGCCAGAACACCATAGGACTGGAAGCGGTGCGCCGCACCGCTATGTTCGGGCCGTTGCCTGCCACCTGCTTCCACCACATACCCCACGACGACCCGGCCGAAGGCATTCTGCAGGCTGCCACTGACCTGCAAACGCAGCTACTTGTAGTGCTGGCCCGACCTCACACTTTCCCGGGTAGCCTATTTCACCGCAGCGTGACGGCGCAACTGCTCCGCCATAGCCCCGTGCCGGTATTGGTACTGCCCACCATGGCCTAGGTCTCGTACCAACTTGAACCTAGAGCCTAACGGTCAGAAAGTTTTCTGGGGCTGCTGTTAGCCCGTCCGGCGAAATAACAAATGGCGAAACTTGCTACTGCTGCTCATCAAATTCCGTAGACTAGTACCTTCAGGCCCACATCAGCCACCGCCGTTTGCGGGGTGGCTGATGTGGGCCTGACGATGGAGCGCTCCACTTGAGTTGCTCGTACTACTCTCAACCTATGGTGCTACCTACCCTTGTTAAACCCCTGATTCGTCCGTTTACTGAGTTCTTTCGGCGGGAGGCCGCGGCCGGTATTGTGCTGCTGATCAGTGCCGTACTGGCTCTGGTGCTAGCCAACTCCGATTGGGGTCCGGCGCAGCATTTCCCTGCTATCTGGAACCAGCACATCCGGATATCAATCCACAACCTAGTTCTCGACCATAGCTTGCTGCACTGGATCAACGACGGGCTGATGACCGTATTTTTCCTGATTGTGGGCCTGGAAATTAAGCGGGAGGTGCTGGAGGGCGAGCTTTCCTCGGTGCGGCAGGCGGCCTTGCCCATCGTAGGAGCCCTAGGAGGCATGGTAGTGCCGGCGCTGCTCTTTACTTTTTTCAACCACGGAACACCCACGGCCGGAGGCTGGGGCATTCCAATGGCTACGGACATTGCCTTTGCGCTGGCCGTGCTGCAGTTGCTAGGTCCGCGTGTGCCGCTGGCCCTGAAGGTTTTCCTGACGGCTTTGGCCATTGTAGATGACCTAGGGGCGGTGCTCGTCATTGCCGGGTTTTACACCGAGCAGCTACACCTAAACTCCCTCTTGTTGGCACTGGGCACTTGGGGTGTGCTGCTGCTTTTCAATATGCTTCTGGTCCGGAGCTTGTGGGCGTACCTACCGCTGGGTGCCGTACTGTGGTTTTTCATGCTAAAGTCGGGGGTACATGCTACGCTGGCCGGCGTGTTGCTGGCCGCGGCTATTCCGTTCCGCATACCGTTCACCCGGCAGGCGCTGCTGCACCGGATTGATGAGCGCCTGGCCCTGATACGCACGGAAGTACACACGGATGCGGCCGATCCTCGGATTATCAGTGAAGAGTTGGAGGCGCTTTATTTGCGCAGCAGTTCCCCGGCCCAGCGCCTGGAGCAGCAGTTGCACACAGCCGTAGCGTTTGGTATCATACCGCTGTTCGCGTTTGCCAATACCAGCTTAGTGCTGGAGCCGGCCGTATTCCGGCAGCTCAGTTCGCCATTGGCCTTGGGAATTTTGGCAGGCTTACTTATTGGCAAGCCGCTGGGTATTGGCGGGCTGGCGTGGGTAGTGATTCGGCTGGGCTGGATAACGCTGCCGCCCGGCGTCAGCTGGAAGCAGCTGTGGGGCGCGGGCATTCTGGCCGGCATTGGCTTTACCATGTCCATTTTCATCACGCTGCTAGCCTTGGGCGAAGAATCCGTAGGGGCTGATGTAGCGAAGCTGGCCATCTTGGTGGCGTCGTTGTGTGCTGGCGCGCTGGGCTACACCTTACTGCGCTTTGCAGGCCCAGCAACGCTGGCACCAGCCACCGAAAGCAAAACGGCCGGCGCTGTTTAATGAAGCCTACCTTTTATGCAGCACCTCCAGGTCTCGGACTAGGCAAGCCCTAATCGGAAAGCTCTACTCGCCTTTATCCGCGGTACCATCTATGAAGCGGCCATACCCACGAGGTTTTGCCAGGGCCTGAGCTACACCACGTTCAAATATAGCAACCTGCCCTGCAACGTTGCTGCCATTTGGCGCGGAGCACTAGTAGGCTCATATAAGGCTAGTACGGAAGTTGTGTAGGGATTTCTGAACGATGAGCTAGCTCGGATTACGCGCCCCGTAAAGCGGCTGAAGGCTTCTGAGTAGTAGAATTTCACCTGGGTGAAAGACGTGAGCTTACTTTCACCAGCAAGCCATAGGCTGATTGGAGTTATCCTGACACGGATGGGCAAATTCGGCTGGAAGATGGTTACTTTACGCTACGCGTTAGTGACCAGAGCAAGCGGGTTCGCTATACTGGCACCAACTCATCAACTTCCACCACCGGTTCTGCCACGGGTTCAGGCAGCAACTGAGCTGGTTCATTAGTCCTGCCCATTCTTCATTCAACAGTCCTTTTATGGCGTCCCCCTCTCCCACCTTATCTACTCCCCAAGTTGCCGGCCCCGGCACTCCGCAGCGCTACACCTCCGCGTTGGCGGCCGTCACTACCCTGTTTTTTCTCTGGGGCTTTATCACCTGCCTCAACGATATCCTGATTCCGTATCTGAAGGTTGTTTTTCAGCTCTCCTATACCCAAGCCAACCTGATTAACTTTTGCTTTTTCGGGGCCTACTTTCTGGTGAGCATTCCGGCCGGCAAGCTGGTGGCCAAGGTAGGCTACAAGCGCGGCATGCTGATCGGCTTTGGCGTGGCCGCTATCGGGGCCTACTTGTTTTACCCGGCCGCTGCCCAACGGGCCTATGGTCTGTTTTTGGGTGCACTCTTTGTGCTGGCTTCCGGCATCACCATTCTGCAGGTGGCCGCCAACCCCTACGTGGCCATTCTGGGCCCGCCGGAGTCAGCCTCCGCACGTCTGACGCTAACGCAGGCCTTCAACTCGCTGGGCACCTACCTCGCCCCAAAAATAGGGGCCGTACTCATTCTGAGTCAATTGCCTAAAGTTGTGAATGAGACCACCGCCGCCAGCCTGGATGTAACAGCCGTGCAGACTCCGTACCTGGTTATTGGCACCGTGTTGCTAGTGATCAGCCTGCTGCTCAGCCGCGTGAACCTGCCCCAGATTGCGCACACAGCCGAAGACACCGTTACGACGGGCAGCGGCGCGGGCAGCGCCTGGAACTACCGGCATCTGGTGTTCGGGGTAGTGGGCATTTTCGCCTACGTAGGGGCCGAAGTGGCCATTGGCTCGCACATTGTAAACTACCTCGGCCTGCCCGACGTGATGGGCTTAAACGAAGAGCAAGCCGGCAGTCAGGTAGCCAACTACTGGTTTGCAGCGATGGTGGGCCGCTTTGCAGGCGCGTACCTGCTAGGCAAGATTTCACCCGGCAAACTCCTGGCCTTTAATGCGGTGGGCGCCATTGTTCTGGTGCTGATTTCGATTAACACCACCGGCGCGGTGGCCATGTGGAGCCTGTTGGCCGTGGGCCTGATGAACTCCTTGATGTACCCAACCATCTTCACGCTGGCCGTGGCCGGACTAGGTCGTCATACGGAGCAAGCCTCAGGGCTGCTGTGCACGGCCATCGTGGGCGGGGCCGTGATTCCGCTGCTGTTCGGCGTCATCGCCGACCACAGCACCCTACGCCTGGCTCTACTGGTGCCCGCTGCGTGCTACCTCTACATTATGTGGTACGGGCTGCGGGGCAGCCGCCGGGCAGCCGTAGCGCAGGCCTAGGCACCAAACACAGGAGCTGCAGGCGCCTAGGTAGCACTGGGACTCAAACCGGTTGGGGCAGGCAACACGCCAGGTGGGCATGCCCCCAACCGGTTTAGCTTTTTCTTCTGACCTTATTTTCTTCATTCATATCAACTACTTATGAGCGCTGAATTATCTAAGCAGCAGCTGTTCCGGCAAACTCAGCAGCAGCTCCAGGAGCAAGGATTCCGTATCGAGAGCCAGGATGACACACGCCCCTGGGGTGGCTTTTTTGTGCTGGACGAAACGCAAGCGCAGGAATTTGCCGACCTCTACTTCGACGGCCTGTCAGTGGAGGGGCTGCGGATTTCGGGCAAACTGAGCCCTAAAATTCTGCTGGTAGCGCCGCATCAGCGCCTTTCGTGGCAGTACCACCACCGCCGCGCCGAAATCTGGCGCGTGGTCAGCGGCACGGTAGGCGTTATCACCAGCCCAACGGATGAAGAAGGCGAGTTGAAAACCTATGGCCCCGGCGACCAGATTACCTTGCAGCAGGGTGAGCGCCACCGCCTCGTGGGTTTGCAGGACTGGGGCACTATTGCCGAAATCTGGCAACATACCGATGCCCACCAGCCCTCCGACGAAGCCGACATTGTGCGCGTGCAGGACGACTTCGGCCGCTAAGCCAGCCTAGCCTGTTAAAGGGCAGCCCTTCGGCTTGCCGTTCAACACGCAGGAAAATCTAGCATACTATATAATAAGTAAACCGCTACCCGTCTGTGCATGCTGTTCCGTGTGAAGCAGCATACACAGACGGGTAGCGGTTTATAGCTTAACTGCCCCTAGTAACCCGTTGGCAGAGACAGGGCGCTACGGCCCAGGTACTAGGTGGCTTTGTTCAGTTGAGTCTGGGCGCTTGTGTTTGAAGCGGCGCTTTCAATGGGCGGGGCCTTGGCGGTGTCGGGGGTTTGCCAGCCTTTGCGCAGCATTTCCTCTACCTGCTCCCGCAGCCGCTTCATTGATTGATGGGCGAACCGCTTTTGCAGCATTCGGCCGAAGAGCTTAAACCCAATCCAATAAAAAGGATTGGCAATGCGACCGGTTTGCGAAAAGGCGTGAATATGAAACCGCACGCGTCCCGTTGTCAGGCTTTTATGGATGGAAAAGTCAATCTGCCCCCGCTCAAAGTGGCCTTCCAGGGTGCGGTAATTGTACCCCCACACCTGTTCCTGCTCACCGCTAGGTAGGGTTTGCACCTCATCCGTCACGCCCCCAATCCGGACGCCAAACCAGAAGGTGAAGAACAAAAACCGGCCGCGCAGCACCATCACGCGCTGCTCCAGAGGCTGCTCTGCCAGGAAAATACCCGTTATCAGGTTGGGCGGCGGGAAGGTGTAGTTCCGGAGTACTTCGCGGGCAGCGGCCCAGGAGCCGCGCGCATCGGGCGGGCCGGGTGCCTCCAGCGGTAGTTCCGTTTCATAGTCGTCTACCTGCCAGCCGTTATCAGCGGTGTAGGTATGCGTTTGGTCTAAGTCGAAATTGTAGCCGGCTTGGGCATAGGCCTCCAGCCGTTTCTTTTCGCGCGCAGACAAGGAAGGCCGCTCAGACATCGTGGGTTATTTCAGTTCCGGAAGAATCCTGCTTGACGGTTTCGACCTGCACGGGCCCTAGCTGGAGGCCGCCGCTTTGGTCGGCAACCCGCTGGCAAAACGTTTCCCAGGTTTTTTGCTGCACCCGCCTACCTATCCCGAGGGTGTCGTAGGTAAGCGCAACGAGCCCGTCGCGCGAGCGGGCCCGGGAGTGTATCTCAAAGCGCAACGTATGGGGCAGGGAGGGATGAGGAGCCAGCGTAAAGCAGATTCGGCCGGCCTCGGGGTGGTTTTCTAAGGTAGAAAGCTCAAAGAAATTTTCACCCAGGTCAGTTACGCGCACTTCGCCGTTCCAGGGGCCTAGTATTTTGATGCGGTACTCATCGCCGAGGTTCAGCCCGCCAGGCTGGCCGCGGGACTTTTCAAAGTCAGCAAGCAGATCGGGCGAGTACTCCGGTAGATGACTCTTTATATGATAAAGCAGCCCATCGGCCGACTGGCGCGGGTGCTGCACATCTACCCAGTAGCGGCGCTCAAAAAAGGCGCCGCTCCCCGTATCGGCAGGTTGCTCAGGCTTCGTAGACATAGTGCAGAAAGTATGTTGCTGAAATAACGTGCCTAGCCGGCGCGGGTTGTTACCGCCCGCCAGCACAACCCGGCGGTGCACGCCACAGTACACCCTTTGCCTTCACCACCACCCTAGTACATGGCCTACTACCGCCCCGCTTCCCCGCCCGCCGATCCTATTATCGTCCGCGACCTTACCCGCCAGCAGGATGAGCTGCGCACCCACGTACAGTTGGTGCCCCTTCCGCAGGAGCCGCAGCTTATTGCTGGCTGCGACTCCTCTTTCCCAACTCCCGAAACGGTTTTGTCGGTTTTTGTGGTGCTACGCTTTCCCACCCTGGAAGTGGTGGAGAAGGTATACCACACCAGCCCCGTTACGCTGCCTTATATACCGGGCCTGCTGGCCTTCCGCGAAGCACCCAATCTGCTGTTGGCCTTCGAGAAGCTGCAGCACCGGCCCGATATTATTATGGTAGACGGGCATGGCATTGCGCATCCGCGCCGGATGGGCATTGCGGCCCACCTAGGCGTGATGCTTGACCTGCCCACGTTTGGGGTAGCTAAACAGCGCCTCACGGGCACGTACCAAGAGCCGGCACTGCAGAAAGGCAGCATCACGCCCCTTACCGATAAGAGCGGAGAGCTTCTTGGAGAAGTCATCCGCTCCAAGGATAAAGTAAACCCGCTGTTTGTGAGCCCCGGCCACCGCTGCGACCAAGCAACGGTAACCCGCCTGACGCTAGCCTGCCTGCGGGGCTATAAGCTACCTGAGCCAACCCGCCTCGCCGATTATTGGGCTGAACAATTCAAGCAGGAACTGCGGTAGCTGCCTCTAGTAGTACTCCCTGCCAGATATAGCGGCTGCTCCGTCCCTTATTTTCCTAGGTCTCATTACAGCTCAAACCCCGCTACACTAGCGGGAAGGCCTTTTTGCGCCCTGTATTTTCGTTTACATCAAGACCTCAGAACGCGAAATTCGGTGCATTAATACATTTTATATAGGGCATATTTTAGGTGTTTTTTGTTGCGATATTTACAATTAAAGAATATTAATATTAAAAATTACATTGCCTACCGTTGTTCAGCTTATGATTATTACCTTTATTAGCTCTCGATATTGATTTAACCCCTAATACCGTACGCATGAAGAAAAGTTTACTCTTGTGCCCTCTTGTGGTGTTGGCACTCACTGGCCAGGAAGCATGGGCACAAACCCAAACAGTTTCCGGGCGGGTAGTTGGAGCTGACGGTGCCGCGCTGCCGGGCGTTACCGTTATTGTGAAGGGAGGTTCGCAAGGGACATCAACAGACAGTGATGGTCGGTACACCTTATCGGTGCCAACCACGGCTACAACCCTCGTATACTCGTTTATTGGCTACAGCCCCAAGGAAGTAGCAATAGGCGGACAATCCTCTATTAACGTTTCGCTTTCCTCGAGCGCCACCGGCCTCGATGAAGTGGTGGTAGTAGGCTACGGCCTGACCCAGTCGCGCCGCGACCTGACGGGCTCCGTATCCAGCATCAGTGCCGCCCAAATTGCTAACAAGCCTGTTCAAAGCTTTGAGCAGACCCTGCAGGGTCAGGCTCCCGGCGTGAACATCACTACCCCTAACGGGGTACTGAACAACCCACCCGTAATCCGGATCCGGGGTGTGAACTCCATCAGCCTGAGCTCCGCGCCGCTGTTTGTTATCGACGGTATTCCGGCGTTTAGCGGCAACAGCTCGGCCGTAGGCAGCGTGCCCAACAACCCGCTCAGTAACATCAACCCCAACGACATTGAGAGCGTGGAGGTGCTGAAAGATGCATCGGCTACCGCTATCTACGGTTCGCGGGCAGCGGGTGGCGTTATTCTGGTTACGACCAAGCGTGGCAAGCGCGGCCAGAGCAAAGTGTCGCTTGACTCGTGGGTGGGCTGGTCGAAGCCAGTGCGCCTGTACGACATGCTGAATGCTTCGGAGTACATCGGCATTAAGAACGAAGCTGTTCGGAACCTGAACGCTAACCGGGCTGCTATTGGCCAGCCAGCTACCAACGTAGAAGGCTTCCGTCCTACCCTCGATGCCAACGGCAATGCCGTAGACACCCGCTGGTACGACTACATCTACCGCACGGGCTTCTCGTCGTCGAACAACATCAACTTCAGCGGCGGCACCGAGAAAACCACCTATTATACCTCGGTAGGCTACACCGACCAGAAGGGTATGCTGGAGCGCAACACCTTTAAGCGCGCTTCTGCCCGTCTGAACATCGACCACAAACTCTACGACCGGTTCAGCATCGGAGCCCGGGTAGGCTACTCCAACACCCGCAACTCTTCGCCTAACTCCGGCTCCGTAGCCGATGGTGCCTTCGGCACGGCTGGTTTGGGCCGTCTGCCCCTGGTATTGCCGCCCAACATACCCGCGTTCAATCCGGATGGCAGCTACAACACTAGCGGTGCCGGCATTGGCCCCGGTGCCAACCTCAACCCTGCCTCTACTACGGGTGCACCGCTGTTGCCAGGGTATTATAACCCCCTCGTAGACCTGGAGAACAACTACTTCAACTCCGACGGCAACGAAATTCAGGGTAGCGTATATGCTAACTTGGAAGTGCTGAAAGGTCTGAAGCTGCGCACCAACTTCGGTATCTATAACATCGCCTTCGAAGACAAAGCCTTCTATACTCCCATTGCTGGCGACGGTTTTAATGCCGGTGGTCAGGCTCTGAATTATTACCGCACTAACAAGCGCTGGAACTGGCAGAACACGGCCCAGTACGACGTGAGCCTGGCGGAGAAGCACAACATTTCAGTGCTGGGTGGTATGGAGCAGCAGCACACCGAAACCGACCGTTGGGGTGCCAGCCGCACTGGTGTAGCCGACCCCTTCTTTACTACCTTCCAGGGTAACTTCACCAACGTTGCCGTAGATGGCAATTTCCAGGGCGAAAACTACCTGCTCTCCTACTTTGGCCGGGCTGACTACAACTTCAGCAAGAAGTACATTGCTTCGGTAACTTTCCGCCGTGACGGTTACTCTGCTTGGGCCCAAAAATGGAGTAATTTCTACGGTGCGTCCGCAGGCTATGCTATTTCGGAAGAAGAATTCTGGAAGAACTCTTCAGTGCTGAGCCGCGTGAACTTCCTGAAGCTGACCGGTAGCTACGGCGAGGTAGGTAACAGCAACGGCATCGATGACTTCGTTTCGCTGAACCTCTACAACTCAGGTCTGTACGCTGCCGCTCCTACGCTTGCCTTCAGCAACGCAGGTAACCGCCAGCTGACCTGGGAAACCAGCAAGAAAACCGACGTTGGCTTGTCCTTCGCCGTACTTGATGAGCGCATTCAGGGCGACGTGGGATACTACAAGAACTTGGTAGACGGCCTGATTCTGGGTGTTCCCCAGTCGCCTTCCAAGGGTATTCCTAACAACTCCATCTTCGCCAACGTGGGCTCCATGCAGAACACGGGCATTGAGATGAACCTGCGCGTAACGGCCATCAACACGCCGAACTTCAACTGGTCGGTGAATGGTAACATCACTACCCTGAAAAACGAAGTGCTAACCCTGGCTACCGAAGGCCAGCGGATTGGTACGGCTACTTCAGGCCTTGAAGTTGTGAACTTCACGGAAGTAGGGCGCTCGGTAGGTGAGATTCTGGCAGTTCGCTCGGTAGGGGTTAACCCGGCCAACGGTCGTCGGATGGTAGAGAAAAAGAATGCTGATGGTACCGTAACAGTAGTACAGTACAACCACCTGGGTGGTGGTAGCGGCTGGACCCGCTTGGACGGCACCGCCACTTCGGCTCCTTCGCAGCTCGCTGACGGGGTGTACTTCGGCCCAGTGCTGCCAACGTGGTACGGTGGTCTGGATAACACCTTCCGCTATAAAGGCATTGACTTAGGCGTGTTTGTTCAGTTCTCCGGTGGTAACTACATCTACAACGGTACCAAATCTGGTTTGCACGATCAGCGCTTCTGGAACAACGAGCGAGATATCCTCGACCGCTGGACTCCCGAGAACCCGAACGGCGAATGGCCTCGCGTAGTGTACGGCGATAACGTTTCCAACGGCTCGGCGCTGGTTATGTCGCATAACGTGGAGAAAGGTGACTTCGCTCGTCTGCGCAACGTGTCATTGGGTTATACCCTCAATCAGGATTTGTTGAACCGCATTGGCGTAGGTAGTGCCCGCTTCTATGTGCAAGTACAGAATGCTGCTTTGCTGACTAAATACTCGGGGATTGACCCTGAGATTTCGACTAATGGCAGCGCTAACCTAGGTGCCGGCGTCGACCGGAACTCGGTAGGTCAGGCCCGTACGTACACGGTAGGTTTCAACATTGGCTTCTAATTCATTTCGTCTGATGAAGACATTTAAACATAAGGTTACTATAGGTATTTGCACGGCTTTATTGGGTTTGGGAACCTTTTCCTGTAAGGAAGAGCTCCTGGACCCACAGCCAAGAACCTCCATCTTTAGCGAAGTAGCATTTGACACCCCAACGCGCATTGCCCTGCAGGTAAACAACCTGTACGATTACGTGAAGTCAGGCAGCTTTTTGGGTGGTCGCTACCAGGTGTACGGAGACATTCGGGCTGATGATTTTCTGAACCGTACCTCTAACTTGGTTACAGGTGCTGCTGTGTGGAATCACACCCTCACCGAGGCGTCGCAGAACGATGTTATCAGCTTGTGGGGAGCAGCTTACCAGGCCATTAACCAGATCAACGTGTTTCTGGCCGGCATGGAAGCTAACTCGGCTAAATTCGTAGCACCAGCCTTCCCTGCCACGTTTGCCGCTACCTCCCTCAACTACCAGGGTGAGGCCCGTTTGCTACGTGCCCTTAGCTACTACTCATTGCTGCAGTACTACGCTCGCCCGTATGCTGATGGCAATGGCAGCAAGCCCGGTGTACCGCTGCGGCTGCAGGCTGAAACCGGCCAGGACAACAACGACCTGGCCCGCGCCACGGTAGCACAGGTATACGACCAGATTTTGGCTGACCTGAACTTTGCTGAGCAGAACCTGCCGCTCACACAAGGTGCCGCTGCACAGAACATAAGCCGGGCCCATCGCAACACGGCTATTGCCCTGAAAACCCGGGTATACCTGAGCATGGGCCGCTACGCCGACGTGATTACGGAAGCAAACAAGATTGTTTCGGAAGCGGCACCATTCTCGGCTACCAGTGGAGTTGCTCACGCCCTGAATCCTTCGATTGCCGCAGTATTCGCTACTGGTTCGGCGTCCTCGGAGCTTATTCTGGCGTTCCCGTTTACTGCTCAGGACGCACCTGGTACTCAAAACCAACTGGGTTATTACTACAACGCCCCTCTGCCTGCAGGGGCAGGTGGCAACGGAGAATATAGCTTAAACACCTCAGGTATTCTGGCTAACCCGGCCTTTGCAGCTACTGATGCGCGGCGCACTGCCCTAATGACAACGTTTGGCACTGAGGTATACCTGAAGAAGTACGCGGCACCTAGCCCGTTCACCGATAACGCTCCGGTTATCCGGTACTCGGAGGTACTGCTGAACCTGGCCGAAGCGCTGGCCCGCACCGGCGGCTCGGAAACCCGGGCGCTGGCACTGCTGAATGCCGTACGGGGCCGCTCTAACCCAGATGGTGTTTACACTGCCGAGAGCTTTACCTCTCCGACGGCCTTAGTAGATGCCATTTTACTGGAGCGCCGTATTGAGTTCCTAGGGGAAGGCATCCGCAATAGCGACATTATGCGCTTACTCGTACCCATTCCTGGCAAAGGCTCGGTGAGTGCGGTACAACCTACAGAAACACTCTACATCTGGCCGATTCCTTCAACGGAACTCCAAACCAACAAACTGGTAACTCGCAACTAATAAGCGGACGTTACAACCACTAAAAAGCTCCTTTGACATTGTCGGAGGAGCTTTTTTTATGGTCTGAATTCACATCGGTTTCTGCACGGTTTACTAGGCCTGCTAGTAGCTTAAACCTTGCAGTAAGTCAGAGAGGGAAAGCTGGGCGGTTGGGGGTATGGGAAGGCCTAGTAACTGCGCCACGGCTCGGTACACAACCTGCACGGAAGCTGCTTCCTCCACAATCCCCCTTTGGTGGCCTGCCTGCGTTGATTTGGACAGCTTTTGGCCTGCCTCGTCTACTATCAGCCCATGATGCAGAAAATGCACAGTTTCAAAGCTCGCCTGGCCCGGCAGGAAAGGTGCCAGCCAGAGCTGGGCCGCCGTGCTGGGCAGTAAGTCGAGGCCGCGCACAATGAGCGTGGTGCCCAGGCGCACATCATCTACTACGGAAGCCACCTGGTACGCCGCCGTGCCGTCTTTCTTACGCACTACAAAGTCGCCGAGCTGTTGCGCCAACTGACAGCTGAGCCGCCCCTGCAGCAAATCCGGAAAGCTAACTTCTGTACTACTAGGCACATGGGCACGCCAGACGGTTTGAGGCGCATCAGGGGGTAGCGCGAGGGGGCGGCAGGTTTCGGGGTAGCGGCCATTGGGTAGGGCCAGACGGGCCAGCTCAGAGCGGGAGCATCGGCAGGCGTAGAACAAGCCCGGGTGAGCTATACGGGCGGCCTGCAACACGGCTTCATACTCCTCTAGAAAATGGCGCTGCGAGAAATGCCGCTCAAACTCATCGGGGCCGGTGGGGCCTTGGTCGTAATCGAGGCCTAGCCAGTCCAGGGTCCGGAAGATGTTGTCGAGGTAGGCGGGACGAAACCGGGCGCGGTCCAGGTCATCGATGCGCAGGTGCAGCGTGCCGCCAGTCCGGCGCGTGAGCAGCCAGGTAAGCGTGAAGTTAACCGCATTGCCCAAGTGCAGAAAGCCACTGGGCGTAGGGGCCAAACGCGAAACAACCGGAAAATCGGGTAACTGAAGCAAGGCCATAGCGCCGGCAAAATACTACCCGCCGCCGGGCTTTCCGTCACGCCCTGCCCTAGCAACGCCTGCCGCCCTGATTGCAGCCGCAAAAGCCGACCACATGCGCTGAGCCTGGTTGCTAGTCCTCCTATCAGGCCTAACCTCTGCCCTGATACTTCAGAAGCGCACAGGAGCCAGCCGCAGCCGGAACTCGGTGCCGTGTTCCGCATCGGAGGTTACGCTGATGCCAATGCCATGTAGCTGGGCAATGCTTTGCACCACCGCCAGGCCTAGTCCGTAACCTTCCGCCGCATCCGTATCGAAGCGCTGAAACCGCTCAAACACGTGGGCTAGGTGCTCGGGCGGAATTGGCTTGCCAGTATTCCGGATGCGCAGTTCGTAAGCATCATCCGGCAGGCGCTGACCGCGCAACTCAATCTGGCCGCCCGGTTGGTTGTATTTCACGGCGTTGCTGAGCAGGTTAGAGAGAAGCGTGAATATCAACGACCGGTTGGCGGGCTCCAGCACAGGCGCATCTGTTAGGTGCCACTGTACCTGCAACTGCTGCTCACTGATTCGGTCTTCCAGCTCCTCCAGCGCATCAGCCAAAACTTCCCCTATCGAAACCTGCTCCGTGAGGGCAAATTGTCCATTTTCTACCCGCGAAATCAGCAGCAAGGTGCGTAGCGTGGCTGTCAGGCGATGCAGAGTTTTCTGGGAGGCCACGAGTTGTGCTTCGGCTTCTTCGGGCAGATACTCGGCCCGCAACATGTTCTCGAAGCGGTTTTGCAGAATCGAAATCGGGGTCAGGAGCTCGTGCGAAGTATTGGCAATAAACTGCCGCTCCTGCTCAAACACCGACTGAATTTTGAGCAGCATTTCCTGAATACTGGCATCGAGGTACTGGAAGTCGGAGGTGGAGGTGCGCAAGGGCGGCTGGCGCGGCGGCGTAGGTCCGCGCACGGCCCGCAGCCGCTGCACAATATGGTCAACGGGTTGCAGCAGGTACCGAATCACGCCTAGCTCAAACAGCAGGGTTGGCAGCACCGCAAAGGCTAGTACAAAGGCCGCCAGCGTGCGTAGCAGCGAGTATACTTCCTCCAACGAGGCAATGCTTTTCCCAATTTCACAGGTGTAGGCTTGTCCGTTGTACGCCCCATTGTGGCGCAAGACCCGAAAATCAATTGGGGTGCCGTGCTGCAGGCGCGGAAAGGTACCAATGGTATCGGGCTGCTGGTTGGCGTGGGTCAGCTCAATGTCGATGAACTCATCCGGAAGCAGGTCGTAATGCGTGCGGCGCTGCGTAGTTACTTGTGGCAAAAACTCATCGAGGCCTACCTGCCGAATGCGCTCCTGCACTTGCGCCAGCTCCGTGCGCAATGCAGCATCGGTGTGGCTTATTACGAGGCTTTCAACTACCCACGGCAGCAATAGCAGCAGCACGGCTGCCATCAGCGCTTTTGACAGGACGCTGAGCAGAATCAGCTTTTGCTGCAGCTTCACGCTTCCGGCTCGGTTTGCTCGGGTTTCAGGCGGTAGCCAATACCGCGCACGGTTTCAATCCATTCCGCCTCAGGCTGATGTTGGGCCAACTTTTTGCGCACATTTTTCACATGCACATCAATGTAGTTTGAGTCGTGGTCGGCGCTTTCATTTACGGAGCCGCCCCAGATATGCTCGCTTAGCTGGAGGCGCGTGAGCACTTTGCCCCGGTGCAGCAACAGATAGTGCAGCAAATCAAACTCCTTGCGGGTGAGCAGCAATTGGTGGCTGCCGTAGCGCAGGCTTCGGTCGCTGAGGTCGAGCACAAACGGACCGAAGGTGAGCGTATCCTGCACCACGCCGTATTTGCGGCGGGTTACAGCCTGCATCCGGGAGCTTAACTCCAGCAACGAGTAGGGCTTGGGCAGGTAGTCGTCGGCGCCCAGATTGAGGCCGCTGATGCGGTCATCAACGGTGCCGCGGGCGCTAAGGATGATAATAGATGCGTGTTGATTCCGCTCCTGCCGCGCCTGAGCCAGCAGCTGCAACCCATCCTGATCTGGTAGGCCCAAATCCAAGAGTACAAAGTCATACTCATTCACAAACAGCATTTCCGACGCCTCACGCCCGGTGCGGGCAAAGTCGCAGTGGTAATGCTCCTCGTGGAGAAACAGGCCTAGCTCCCGTGCTAGTGCACGGTCGTCTTCAATGATCAGCACATTCATAGCTCAAAACTAACCGAAAGAGGCAGCCAGATGCATACGTACGCCACCAGAAATCAGCAATGCTATCCTGAGCAGCATGGTGAAACTAATGCTGCTCTACAGCCAAGGCTCGCTCCTACTGCCAGAAGTCAGGCTGCGCATTGGCAAAAGTTGAAGTTGACCAGAATACAGCATAATCTATAGTAAAACACAATCAATTAACAGCTAGCAGTTTACACATGTATTTACAACTACTAGCCAACTTATTTTGGAAAAACATAGGAGAAAATGAATCTTTGAGCTACAATCTATGTATGTACATATGATTGCAAGCACAGCTTTATCCTACTAGGTAGAAACATCATGCAAACCCTGCTTCATACCGCCAACACGCGCGGACACGCCAACCACGGCTGGCTTAACTCTTACCACACGTTCAGCTTTGCGGGCTACCAAAACCCCGACCGCATGCACTTTGGCGTACTGCGCGTGCTCAATGATGATACCGTGGCTGGTGGCATGGGCTTCGGCACGCACCCCCACGACAACATGGAAATCATCAGCATTCCGCTTTCCGGAACGCTGGAGCACAAAGACAACGCGGGCAACCACGGCATTATCCGCAACGGCGACGTGCAAGTAATGAGCGCCGGCACGGGCATTGCTCACAGCGAGAAAAACCACAGCCACACCGAGGAAGTGAAGTTTTTGCAGATTTGGGTGTTCCCGAACAAGCGCAATGTAAAGCCTCGCTACGACCAGCAAACCTTCCGGGCCGAAGACCGCCACAACCAGTTTCAGCAAATCCTCTCTCCTAACCCCGACGATGCCGGTGTTTGGATCCATCAGGATGCGTGGTTTCATCTGGCTGATTTTGAGGCAGGTTTTGCTACCGAGTACCAAGTGAAGAAGCCCGGTAACGGCGTGTATGTGTTCGTGCTGGACGGCGACGTGACCATAGGTGGCCAGGCCCTGCACCGCCGCGACGGATTCGGCATCTGGGACACCGATACATTCTCGGTTCAGGCCGGCTCTAATGCGCGCCTGCTGCTGATGGAAGTGCCGATGGCGCTGTAAGGCTGGCGCCTTACGCATCATTCCGCCACCAGGCAGCGTAGGGCGTAGCAACTTGCCGCAGCCTTCGGTAGGTTTACGACTGCTGAAGACCTAGGCGTTTTTACATGTACTTTTTTTACTGCGTAACCTACCCCTCGCTCTTTGTTTGGCCGTAGCGCAAACAATAGCGAGGAGTTTGGTTTACAGATTCATATGAAACACGCTCCCACCAATTTTCCGGTTCTCGAAACCATCCGTAAACGCTGGAGCCCCCGGGCCTTCGCCAGCTACCCCGTAGCGCCCGAAACGCTGGACCAAGTGTTTGAGGCTGCTTCATGGGCCGCCAGCGCCATGAATGAGCAGCCCTGGCGCTACATTTATGCCCACCACGCCGACCAAGAGACGTTCCAAAAAATGGTGGATTGTCTGCTGCCCGGCAACCAGCCTTGGGCCAAAAACGCGCCCCTGTTGATTCTGGCTTTGGCCAAAACGCAGTATGATAACGGCACACCCAATGGTGCCGCCCTTCATGATTTGGGTTTGGCCAACGGCAACCTGATTCTGGAAGCCACGGCGCTTGGCTTACACGGCCACTTTATGGGTGGCTTTGATGCCGCTAAAACCAAGGAGGTCTTCCAGCTACCCGATACCTTACAGCCCGTAGCCTTTATTGCGCTAGGCTACCTAGGCGCCGTTGAGCAGCTAGAGGAGCCGTTCCTGAGCCGCGAGAAAGCCGCCCGCCAGCGTAAATCCATTTCTGAGTTTGCCTTTCACGGGCAGTTGCCTTCCTAGCTATGCCATTTCGCCTAACCCCCGCCGCCGACCGAGGCCTGAAAGACATTGGCTGGCTCCAGAGCAATTTCTCGCTCAGCTTCGGGCCTTACGCCAACCCGGAGCGGGCTGGTTTTGGCCTGTTGCGCGTTTTCAACGATGATTTTGTGCAGGCGGGCAAGGGCTTCGGGCTGCATGCCCACGCCAACATGGAAATCATTTCGGTGATGCTGGCCGGCAGCATGAACCACAAAGACTCGCTAGGCTACTCCGAGGAAGTAACCCAGGACTGGGTTCAGATTATGAGTGCAGGTAGCGGCTTGCGCCATGAGGAATATAACATCGGCGACGATGAGGTAAACTTCCTGCAAATCTGGATTGAGCCCAAGCTGCAAAATATTACGCCGCGCTACCAGCGCCGCCATTTCCCGCGCGAAAAGCGCCGCAACCAGCTCACTACCATCGTGAGTAACGAGGAAGGCACGGCGCATTGCTGGATCAATCAGAACGCTAAGCTCAGCCTAGGAGCCTTTGATGCCGGACAGAGCCTAGCGTATCAGTTGAACCCGCTTAATAAATGTGTTTTTATCTTCCTGATGGAAGGCAGCCTTACCGTAAATGGGCAGCTATTAGCACAGCGGGAAAGCATTGGGCTGTGGGAAACTGACCTGATACAGATACAAATAGAGGGGGATAGCCAATTTATTGTGATTGAAGCTCCTATCAATCACTAGCTTAGCTTAAAGCTGCGTTTCAGCAACGCCAAGGCCACAAACAAGCCGACCTCTGTCATTCCGCTGACAGAGGTCGGCTTGTTTTTGCACTTTGGGTAAGCTGGGCGCTACGAAATTACGAGGAACAGAGTTGCACATTCTATAGAATATCTGCCAGAATGTACCGTCCTTTGCAGTAGTTTCCTGTTGCTTAACTTCTTCTATGAGAATACTTCGACTCACATTGGCTTTATGTGTGGGTGCGTCGAGCTTGGCCACGGCGCAAGACTTGCCTTACCAGACGCCTCCTAAAGCTATTGTTACCCTGGCAGAGGCTGCTCCAACGCCTCGCATCAGCTTTGCCTCCAACGGACAGTGGATGCTGCTGATGGATGTGCGCGACATGCCCTCTATTGCTGAGGTTAGCCAACCCGAGCTTCGGCTGGCTGGCCTGCGCATTAACCCCCGCACCAATGGGCCTAGCCGCGTGGCGTATGCCTCTACCCTGCGCTTACGTAAGCTACCCGATGGCAAAGAACTTCTGATTCAGGGCGTTCCGGCCAACGCGCGCATCAGCGACGTGCAATGGTCACCTGATAACACCAAGGTAGCTTTTACGCATACTACCAACAACCACGTAGAGCTGTGGATTGCCGATGTGGCCTCTGCTTCCGCTCGCTTGGTTCCAAACCTGTTCCTGAATGGCATCTTCGGAATGCCGTTTGAGTGGACTTCGGATAGCAAAACCATTATTGCCCGGGCCGTTGTGGGTGGCCGCGGTGAGGCTCCTAGCGCCCTGGACGCGCCGAAGGGCCCCACCATTCAGCAGAACGTAGGCCGCACCTCCGCAGCGCGTACCTACCAAGACTTGCTGAAAAGCCCCGTTGATGAGCGTCTGTTCGATTACTATGCCCTTTCGCAGGTAGTAAAAGTTGGCCTCGATGGCCGTATGGCGCCGCTGGGTCAGCCAGGCATTATTCAGCAGTCGTCGCCTTCGCCGAACGGCCGTTTTGTGCTGGTGCGCACCCGCCACCGCCCCTACTCCTACACCTTGCCCGTAACCAGCTTCCCGCAACGCCTGGAAGTACTGAACCTGGAAGGCCTAATAGTAAAGGAGCTGGCCGATGTACCTCTGGCCGATAACGTACCCACCAGCTTTGATGCCGTGCCAACCGGCCCACGCAACTTTGGCTGGCGCGAAGATGCCCCCAATACGGTGTATTGGGTAGAAGCTCAGGATGGCGGTAACCCCAAAACCGAAGCTGCCGTGCGCGATAAGATTTTCGCGGTAGCTGCTCCGTTTGACGCGCAACCCCAGGAACTGGCCGCACTACCCCTGCGCTTCCGCTCCATTCAGTGGGGCAACGACAAGCTGGCGCTGGTAGAAGGCTACCGCTGGGCCGACCGCAAGGAAACGACCTGGACGCTGGACCTAGCTACCAAAACCTCCCTCACGCCGCTGTTTGAGCGCTCATCGCAAGACACCTACACCGACCCCGGCACGCCCTATCTGCACCGGAACGCCCTAGGCCGCTACGTGCTGGCAACCGATGGCACCGGCGACGTGGTGTATTTCATCGGGGATGGAGCTTCGCCGGAAGGCGACCGTCCGTTCATTGATGAGTTGAACGTACGCACCAAGAAAAGCCAGCGTTGGTGGCGCTCCGAGGCGCCGTACTACGAAGTACCAGTAGCCATCCTCGACCCTGCCAAGCGAGTGTTTGTTACGCGCCGCGAGTCAGCGCAGGAGGTGCCTAACTTCTTCCTACGCGATGCGCCGAGCCTGAAACTGACGCCCCTCACCAAGTTCACGAACCCCTACGCTAGCATTGGCAATCTGCAGAAGCAGGTGCTGAAGTACAAGCGTGCCGATGGTGTGGAGCTGACGGCCAACCTCTACCTACCCCCGAACTACAAGAAGGAAGACGGCCCCTTGCCTACCCTCATGGAGGCATACCCCGTTGAGTTTAAGGACAAAAAAGACGCCAGCCAGGTAAAAGGCTCGCCTTACACGTTCGCGCGCCTCAACTGGGGCTCGCCGGTGTTCTGGGTAACGCAGGGCTACGCCGTGCTGCAGGGCACCAGCATTCCGATTGTGGGCGAGGGCAGCAAAGAGCCGAACGATACGTACGTGGAGCAGCTCACGGCTTCAGCCAAAGCGGCTATTGACGAAGGCAAGCGTCTGGGCGTAGTTGATCCGAACCGCGTGGCGGTAATGGGCCACAGCTACGGTGCTTTTATGACGGCCAACTTGCTCGCGCATACCAACCTGTTTAAGGCTGGTATTGCCCGCAGCGGCGCGTACAACCGCACGCTCACGCCGTTCGGTTTCCAGGGCGAAGAGCGCACGTTCTGGGAAGCACCGGAGGTGTACAACGCTATGTCGCCGTTCAACTTCGCTAACAAAATCAAAACCCCGATTCTGCTGATCCACGGCGAGGCCGATAACAACTCCGGCACATTCCCCATCCAGAGCGAGCGGTTCTACAACGCCCTGAAAGGCAACGGCGCTACGGTTCGCTACGTGGTGCTGCCGGCTGAATCGCACGGCTATGCCGCCCGTGAGTCCATCATGCACATGCTGTGGGAAATGAACACCTGGCTCGACACGTATGTGAAGAAAGCCGGCCCTGCTCCTGCTTCTGATAACACCAAGGCTGACGCTCGATAAGCATCAACACCCTAGTAAATCCACTACCCCCGGACCGCTGGTTCGGGGGTATTTTTTTGCCTTTCCTGACTCCGGAAGAACTGCTTGTAGCTGAACTGTAAAATATGGACTGATACACAACCCGTTTTTTCTGGTGTGCGTTTAAGCTCTACACACGTTTCTCTCAGTGTTAAAGAACGAAACCATGAAAACTTTCAAGATATATGCGGCTATGCTTTCGGCCTTGTTTGTACTGGAAAGCACGGTAGTAACCTCACAAGCTGAAGCCCAAACCAGAACCCGCAAAGGCTGGAGTAAAAAAGGCAAAGGCGCTGCAATTGGCGGCGGTGCTGGTGTTGTAACCGGTGCTGTGGTAGGTGGCACGAAAGGAGCCGTAGTTGGCGGTGTAGCCGGTGCTGCAGCTGGCGGCTTGATTGGCCGTAAGAAAGACAAAAAGAAAGACCGCGCCCGCTACGAGCAGTACACGCGCAAAGACTAGCTAGTACATCACCCACCCGGGCAAAAAGCCCCCAGGCCGCAGTGGCTTGGGGGCTTTTTAGTTGGTTTGGGCCTAGTGGAGGGCTAGCAGCCACAGCTGCCGGCTGCCGCATCAGGTGTACCAACTGTGGCAGTAGGGCCACAATCAAACAACCCAAAATGCTGGCTTTGGTCGCCGAGGACGCGGAAGTGCGGGGCGTAGCGGGTTTGGCTGACCATAGCGGCCGTATTGCCGCACACTAGCATGGGGCGGCCGGTTTCAAAGCGGTGGTGGTCATCGAGCACAAAGGCGTGCGCGTGGCCGGGCACCGTACCTAGGTAAGTAGCTACCTGCCCGTGGTCTTCGCAGCGGTCTTCTAGCTCGGGCAGCTTGAAGGCGCGCACGGTAAGCGAGTAGAACCCAATATTGCCTACTTTCTCCTCAATTTCAGGGTTGCCTATGGTGAGGCGGCGGCTGGCCGTGAGGCGATAGTCCTGAATGCCCAGGCGAGCGAGCAGCCGGCGAAAATCCTCGGTATAGAGGGCGCCGCTCAGGCACTCGCCGTACAGTACGGGGTCTTGGCGCAGGCTTTCCGGAATGCGGCGGTCAGCAAATACGTCGGAGATGTGCAGCTCGCCGCCGGGCTTCAGCACCCGGAATATTTCGCGGTATGTAGCCTCTTTATCAGTGCTGAGGTTGATGACGCAGTTACTCACCACGATATCCACACTGTTATCGGCCAGGTCAGCTGTGCGCAGATCCTCGATGTAGCCATGACGGAACTCAACGTTGGGGTTGGTATAGCCAAAGCGGGTAGTATGCGCCGCTACGTGCCGACGCGCCACATCCAGCTGCTCCTCCGTCATATCTACCCCAATTACCCGGCCTGCCTCCCCGACCAGCTTCGAGAGCAGGAAGGCGTCGCGGCCGCTGCCCGAGCCCAGATCCAGAACGGTGCAGCCTTCCACGGCCGGTGGCACGGCTACGCCGCAGCCGTAGTATTTGTCGAGCACCTCGGGCTCTAGCTGGGCCAGAATGCGGCGGTGTTCCAAGGGGATGTCATCGGTGCAGCAGGCATTGGTTTGCAAATCCTTTTGGGTTTGCAATTGGCGGCCGTAGTAGTCCTGAACCTGTTGTTGGGTGAGTTCTTCCATAATATGTAAGCAATGTAGCTACCAGAATGCTTCGGGCGCTGCCTACCACCTACGGACCACTATAGAGGCTGGTTTGTTTGAAACCAGAAGCAGCCCGCAGCAAATGCAAGCAGTACGCAGAAGAGAGCTAACGACGCACGAAAGGGCAGCCTAATGGCTGCCCTTTCTTATCACGAACAATAGTTCACCCTAATTTACTCATTACTAGTCGCAGCTGGGAACCCCGCTTTGACCTTCGTTATACTTGGCCAAGGCATCGGTAAGTGCACTGGTGCTGCTAGGCGACAGATAACCAGTAAGAATAGATTGGCCGTTAATCAATGCATCAGCCTGAGCGATGACCGTGCTGATAGGACCTGCATATGCACCATTAATAATGTTGAGCTTGGCAGCAATCAGCTGGTGCGCGAGCGAAATCAAGCCATTTCCTTTAACCGGAGTGTTTAAAATTGTCTGTAGTTGCGCAGCTGTGTAGTATGTGGTTCCAAGCTTAAACCCAGCTGTATGCCACTGGTTGGTGTTATTACCCGTTGGAGTTGGGCCGTGGGTTTTCCAGTAACCTTGCGTATGGGTGCAACCCAAGTCTTTGGGAGGGCAAGGCTTGGTGGAGCATTTAATCTCGCAGCTGTAGGGGCTGCAAGCATAGTAGCAACCATCTAGTGTATAGGCATTGGTGGAGGCACGGAATACGTAGCACTTGCCGCAGTCTAGGTTTTCAATGCAGATTATCTTGCACTCATAGGGCTTAAGACAGATATCATAGTTCTTGGTCTGGCACTTGCTCCAGTCTTCACCGTCTTTTTTCCACTGTATGGTAAAACCTTTCGGGGCGCCTGAAGCGCCAGCTTTCACCTCAATGGTAATGGAATGGTCGGTGCTGCTCAGGCATTTAATTGTGGGTATAGACGCTTGTTTAACAATGGTATTGTCGCTGGATGTTACACTAACGTTGTCCTTCTGGGGTTCTACATCGGCCTTGTCGCAGCTTGTAAACACTATGGATGCCGAAAGTAAAGCAGCTGGCAGCAGCTTGAGCCAGCGTGTAAGTAGAGAGGTGGTGAGGGTTTTCATAACGGTTGAGGGGAAGGTGTGTGGTACACTAAAGTTTGTTTTTCAGGAAGCATAAAGCACGTGCTACCAGCGAAGCGTTTTCACGCAAGGCTTCATGGTAACCACTTGGGGAAGTAGCGGGGCAGAAGAGGCATCAGGCGGGCAGACTAGCGGCGCGTGGGCACACAAGGGACCGATTGGCCTGCTACCAGGACAAGCGCCGCTCCAACAGGCTCAGCAGATAAAGGGAAGACAGGGCTTCTGGTCACTCCTAGGCAGTGCCGTGCCCTGAACCGGAAGACCGTGTGGCTGCGCGCCAACCAAACGGCTCCTGTAGGTGCCACAGCCTGCATCCGTCGGGGCCCCGACGCGACGCAGCTATGACGGGCAGTACAGAGCAGCTACAAAGCCGCCTTTACCGCAAATGCACTGATACGAGCATATCAGGCCGAAAAGAAAGATAGTGTGGGGATACTGGGGCTCAGGCAACAGCTGCCGCGTACTAGGGCACTCATGCGCTTAAACCGAAGGGCGTTACTACCCTGAATTACTACAGCCGGCTATTACCCGGGAGGATTATGGAGTAAGAATTCACTAGCCTTAGGTCTGGCCTCAACCCCTTCTGCCTGTTGCTAAGAGGCAGGGCGTATGGGTAGGGCATTTCCAGCGCCTATAAAGCACTGGTCCGCAGCACAAAATCAACTTCTATTCAAGTATAGACATAAACCTTGTGTAACGCAATCATTATTTCAGATAATTTTAATCTTTTTTATTGTTTAGTTACCATTTATTATACGCTTATGTATAATGTACAACCAATTCCATTTACGCAAGAACGCCCTTACCATGACGTAGGAAAAGGAAAGGTGCGGCATAACCTTATCAGGGTTAGATAGGTATTTCAGGATAGTACTACTCCCTTACTTTTCTGCCCCTATGACCATCATACGCACCTTTACAGCCGATACGGAAGCAGCCCTGTGGCAACAGATTACTGCTGATATGGCGCAGCAGGAGAACCTGCTTGATTACAGCGCCGACTTACATCAGGGAGGCTACCACATCTGGTTTGAGCTAGATATCGACCTAGGCGGGGGCTTTGAGGGCGGCTATGAGTTCACCACCTTTTCGGCGGTACTGCCTGGTCGGCCCTCCTTTCACTTTGCCCTGCACAAACAGGATTGGGTGCATGAAATTGGCAAGGTACTGGGCCTGACCGACGTGGAACTGGGCGACCCGGAAGTGGATGCGGCTTTTATTATTACTACCAATGATGCCGCCGCCCTGCAAGCCCTGCTTGCTGACCCCAACATCAGGGCCACACTGCTGAAGTACCCCGAAATGCGCCTGACGCTCTCGCCGGCTACCCACGAGCCCAATGCTGAGGTGCTGCTAACCTACAATCTGGAACAGGCCCTTACCGAACCCGATCAGCTGCAGGAAATCTACCACCTGATCTATACGCTTCTGCAGCGCTTGGCACCCATTTCTGCCCCGGGCCTAATGCCACCCGTGATGTAAGGTCCGAGAAATCCATTCAGAGCAACGCCAGCAGCCCGGAACTACCTCCTGCATAGAGGGTAGTTCCGGGCTGCTGGCGTTGGAAAGGAAGGTGAGCTAGTGGCCGGGAATAATGCCGATCAGGCGCAGCAGCCAACCAAACAGATAAACGGCTGGAATCATGAGGGCGTAGGCCCACCAGGGCATGTGCGTTAGCCGGTAGCCCAGGCCCATGTATCTTCTTGGTCTCGTTTCCATGGCAGTAATGTGTAGAGGATCTTACTGAAGATAAAGTATTTACCTTCAAAATGCAAGCCTCCAGTCTGTTGGCAGGTAGTGCCGCGTGCTTACCTAACCGATGGGGTGCTTACTTTTGGGGCGTACTAGGGCCCCAGCGGCTGGTAACCCCAACAACATCCATGGAACGGTGGGCCCAGCTGCATTGGGGGAGTTGCAGATGAGAGAGAAACTACGACACCGCATGCGCCGGGCGCGCTATATTTTCTACCAGGAAACACTGTTCGATTTTCGAGAGCACCTCTGGACGTTTCTGGGCTCGTTTGTGGGTATTGGCTTGCTGGGTTGGCTTAACAGCACCTTCCTCTCCCCCACCGACAACCTATTCCTGATTGCCTCCTTCGGCGCTTCTTCCGTCCTGATTTATGGCATCATCAATAGCCCACTAGCCCAGCCGCGCAACCTGATAGGTGGCCACGTGCTGTGTGCATTGGTAGGCGTTACGGTGCAGCAGCAGCTCCCCCACCCCTTGTGGCTAGCGGCGGCGCTGGCCGTGTCCGTATCCATTGTTTTGATGCAGGTAACGCGCACGCTACACCCGCCCGGCGGCGCTACGGCCCTCATGGCCGTTATCGGGTCTGAGAAGCTGAAAGCGCTAGGGTACTGGTATGTAGTAAGCCCCGTGTTGAGCGGCGTGATTATTCTGTTTTTGGTGGCCCTCATTTTCAACAACGCTACCTCGCACCGCAGCTACCCGGCCAACAAAAGCTGGTTTAAAATCTGGCAGCGCCGCTACCACTAGCCTCGGTTTGCGCTCCAACCAAGGCTAGCAGGTACTTGGCATCGTTGATAGCGGAGGCATCGATGTCGTTGTTGAAGTACAGGTAGGCTTCCTGTACGCCCGGGGCGGCCTCTATTTCGGTGGCTACGCGCTGCAGAAACGCCGGGCTATACGGCGACTTATATAGCTCCGGCACGCCGTGAAAGCGGTAGTACACCAGCCCAGTAGTGGTTACTACCTCATCGGGGAGGTGCGGGTGACTTTGACCCACGAAGGCAATGTTCAGCTGAGCGAGCTCCTGGTACACGTGGCCCATCCACCAGCTGGGGTGCCGGAACTCTACCACGTTTTGAAAAGCGGGGTCCAGGCTTTCCAGGATGCGGTGCAGGCGCTCCTCGGAGTAGCTCAGGCGCGGTGGCAGCTGAAACAGCACTGGCCCCAGTTTTTCGCGCAGCCCTTCCTGCACAATGCCGTAGAAATCGGCGAGCAGCTGCTCGGTGGCGTGGAACTGCTTGTAGTGCGTAATGAGGCGGGGTGCTTTTACCGAGAACCGAAAATCGGGCGAGCTTTGCTGGTACCAGTTTTCCAGCGAGGACAGCTGCGGGAAGCGGTAAAACGTCACGTTCAGCTCCAGGGTCCGGAAATGCTGGCCGTAAAACTCAAACCAGCGGCGCTGCGGTAGTTTTTCGGGGTAGAAGGTGCCTTTCCAGTGCTTGTAATGAAAGCCCGAGCAGCCAATATGATAGGTGGGAGCAGCCATGCAGTACAGAAAACGGGTTACCGTACGAAATGCGCTGGGGTAGCATCGTGGCGCCCCGCCCGGATAAGCCCCAGCCCACCTAGCACCTGCGCAGCCCCAAACCCCAGAAACGCCAGGTCGGCGGGCAGCTTGTTCTCCGTGTACTCAACTACGTGGTGGAGGCCTAGCAACTGATGATCAATGAGGCCTTCCAGCACGTTGAACAAGCCCCAGCCCAGTACCAGCGCCCCGCCAAATGTCCGGCCCGACCATGGTACATCGGGCCGGCTACCAGCGGCCCAAAGCAGGCGCAGCCCAATGGCCGTCATTACCCACACCGCTGCATGGAAAACCCCATCCCAATACATATTGACTTTGGCCGCGACCAAGTTGTCGGGCGGCAGCTGATTGGAGAGCATGTTGTGCCACTGCAGAATCTGGTGCAGCACAATGCCATCCACAAAGCCTCCTAGCCCTGCTCCCATCAGCAAGCCGGCGGCAATCAGCGGGGTACGGTAAAGCGGTTCAGTCATGAGCAGAAGGGGCTGTGAAGTGTTTCTGAAGGGTTGGCGCGTAAAACAGACCTAGGCCCAGAACCAGCAGTATCCCAACAGGCAAAAGCAAAACCACCAGAGTAGCGGAGTACTCTGCGGTATGAATCTGGGCCTGCACTTTGGGCCGGCATACGCGGCAGGCCCACGCGCCCGGGCCCAGCAGCAGCAACAACAAGCAAATAAACCCAGCAGCGAATAGCCTTTTGCGCATAGTCAGCAACGAAACGAGGGTATGCCAGGAGGTACGTTGCGGTAGGCTTTGAAGGTTATGTCGAGCTAGCACCCTGGTACTACTGCACGCTGGCGCAGCAATCCAGTAAACCCCTGACCTTCAGCAGATGTAACGCGCGTTATGACAAGGTTTTTTGCTACCACGCATGCAACTGCACCAGCCCGGCCGCGTAAGATTTGGGGAGGCAGCACTGGCGAAACTCAGCCATTAGAACTGCTGCGTATCAGCTCTTTTCGTCACGTTAACCTACTACCGCTATGTCAAAGCAATCTGGAAAACGCAGTCAGGGCGACCCCAAGGCCGGACCTAACACGAACGATAAAATCAGCAACCAATCATCGGAGCAGGCACAGCACAGTGGCTCTACCGATCAGGATCGGTCCGTGCGCAGCGGCCTATCAGGGCAGGCAAGCCAACCGCACGTAGCCACGGGCAACCGGCCCGAAGATTTCAAGCAGAAGATAGCCGGCAACATGGACAGCGGAACCGGCATGACGGGCCCTACTGACAAAGGCGGTCGGCGCTCCAACAACCAGAATAACGAGGACTAAGCACCCTTGCTGCAATTCAGTGTATGCCAAACCGGCCTCCGCCAGCAATGAGCTAGCGGAGGCCGGTTTGGTTACAACACGAGGCTAGTGCTGCTCAGCTGTTACAAGTTGCTGAAACTCCAGCGCATTCAGGGCGCCCACGCCGCCCACGCCATTGTTGAAATACACGTAGGCTTCCTGCACCTGCTCAGCCGTTTCTATTTCAGTGGCAATGCGCTGCAGAAATACCGGGCTGTACGGCGACTTGTACAGCTCCGGCACGCCGTGAAAACGGTAGTACACGGTGGGCGTATTGGCCACTACCTCATCGGGGAGCGGCAACGGGTGGCTCTGGCCCACGAAACTGACGCCGTGGCGCGCCAACCGCCGGAACACTTCTCCATCCCACCAGCTCGGGTGCCGCAACTCCAGTACATTCAGGAAATCCGGATCCATGGCCTCCAGAATCCGGTCCAGGTATTCTTCGGTGTACGCCGATTTAGGGGGTAGCTGAAACAGAATGGGCCCGAGCTTTTCCTTGAGGCCTTCCCGAACGGTGGCGTAAAAATCGGCGAGAATGGGCAGGGCTTCAGGGCCAAACTTCTTGTAGTGCGTCACCTGCCGCGGGGCTTTCACAGCAAACCGAAAATCGGGCGGGCTTTGGTCGTACCACTGCTCGAAGGCCTTCAGCTCGGGCATGCGGTAGAAAGTTACGTTCAGCTCCAGCGTGTTGAACTGGGTGCAGTAGTACGCAAACCACTTACGCGGCGGCAGCTCCGGCGGATAGAAGACACCTTTCCAGTCGCGGTAGGAAAAGCCGGAACAACCGATATAGTAAGCAGGCATAAGCAAGGAGAAGGTAAAAAAGGCATTTTGCTGACGCTAAGTGGATTCAGTACGCACGCCGGGGCTCATTTGGCTACTACGGTTCAGGTGTTATAGCCAGGTAGTAATTGGCTCACAACCCTGCGCGCCCTGTTTTCTTAGGTACTTACCAGAGCATAGCCAGAGCTCGGCGCCGCTTCTTATCTTGCATCTGACAGCCTGCGCTGGTCAGATGCTTTCTTCTCTTGCTTTCCATTCCTACCCAATGAAAAGACTATTTCCAACGCTGGCAGTCCTGCTGGCTGGCTACCAGGCGGCGGCCCAGGGGCCTATCAAAACCATGCCCTACCCCCAAACCAAAAAGGTAGACACGGTAACGACGTACTTCGGCACCAAAGTGGCCGACCCCTACCGCTGGCTGGAAAACGACCAGGCCGAGGACACCAAAGCCTGGGTGCAGGAAGAAAACAAGGTTACGCAGGGCTATCTGGCCCAGATTCCGTACCGCGAAGCCATCCGCAAGCGCCTCGAAACACTCTGGAACTACGAGAAATATGGCGCGCCTTTCAAGGAGGGCAAGTACACCTACTTCTCAAAAAACACGGGCCTGCAAAGCCAGTCGGTGCTGTACCGGCAGCTAGGCACGGGCGCACCCGAAGTATTCCTCGACCCCAACCAGTTTTCCAAAGACGGTACTACCTCGCTGGCGGGCATCAACTTCACCAAAGATGGCAGCCTAGCCGCTTACCAGATTTCGGAGGGCGGCTCCGACTGGCGCAAGGTGATTGTGCTGAAAACGGCCGATAAGAGCATTGTCGGTGATACGCTCAAGGACGTGAAGTTCTCGGGCTTGGCCTGGAAGGGCAACGACGGATTCTACTACAGTTCCTACGACAAGCCCACTACCGGCAGCCAGCTAGCCGGCAAAACCCAGATTCATAAGCTCTATTACCACAAACTGGGCACCAAGCAAAGCACCGACCAGCTGGTGTTTGGGGGCGAGAAAACCCCGCGCCGCTACATCGGCGCTTATCTTACCGAAGACGAGCGCTTCCTGGTTATCAGCGGCGCTAATACCACCACCGGCAACGAGCTCTACATTCAGGACCTGAGCAAGCCGGGCAGCCCCATTGTACAGGTAGTAGACAATGAGAAAAACGAAGTAGGCGTGCTCGACAACGTGGGCAGCAAGCTCTACATTGAAACCAACCTGAACGCGCCCAATAACCGCGTAGTAACCGTGGATGCGGCCAACCCCAAACCAGCCAACTGGAAAGACCTGATTCCGGAAACCAAAAACGTGCTGCGCGCCAGCACCGGCGGCGGCAAAATCTTCGCCAATTACCTGAAAGACGCTACCTCCCTCATTGAGCAGTATGATATGAGCGGCAAGAAGGAGCGCTCCATCACGTTGCCCTCTGTGGGTACGGCCGGCGGCTTCGGCGCCAAGAAGAACGAGAAGGAAACGTACTACACCTTCACGTCCTACATCTATCCGCCCACCATTTTCAAGTACGATATTGCCACCGGCAAATCCACGGTGTGGAAGAAGGCTGGCGTGCAGTTCGACCCTAGCAAATTCGAGTCGAAGCAGGTGTTCTACACCTCCAAAGACGGCACCAAAATTCCGATGATCATCACCCACAAAAAAGGCTTGGTGATGAACGGCAAGAACCCCACGCTGCTCTATGCCTACGGTGGGTTCAATTCCAGCGTAACCCCCAGCTTCGGTACCAGTACCATCATTCTGCTTGAAAATGGCGGTATTTATGCCGTTCCTAACATTCGGGGCGGGGGCGAGTATGGCGAGAAATGGCACCTAGCCGGCACCAAGCTCCAGAAGCAAAACGTGTTCGACGACTTTATTGCCGCCGCCGAATATTTGATGAAAAACAACTACACCTCGAAAGACTACTTAGCTATTTCGGGTGCTTCCAACGGTGGTTTGCTGGTGGGCGCTACCATGGCCCAACGCCCCGACCTGTTTAAGGTGGCTTTCCCGGCCGTAGGCGTAATGGACATGCTGCGTTACAACCAGTTTACGGCCGGTGCTGGCTGGGCCTATGACTATGGCACGGCACAGGACTCCAAGGAAATGTTTGAGTACCTCTACAAATACTCGCCCTACCACGCCCTAAAGCCCGCCTCCTACCCTGCTACCATGGTTACTACCGCTGACCACGACGACCGTGTAGTACCGGCCCACTCCTTTAAGTTTGCCTCCAAGCTGCAGGAAAGCCAGAAGGGCAGCGCCCCGGTGCTTATCCGCATCGAGACGAAGGCCGGCCACGGCGCCGGCCGCTCCACGGCCCAGGTTATCAGTGAGCAGACCGACAAGTGGGCGTTCCTGTTCCAGAACATGGGTGTGCCGTACAACGCAGTAAACTAAGCGGTTTCCTTTTTGCTGTTTTATTAGCTTGCCGACCTCCTGAGGTCGGCAAGCTTTTTTTTAGCCATCTTCCTACCCAAACTACCTGGCCTATGCCCCTCATTGATAAAATAGCCTGGCTGCACCTCACCAATGGCCGCCTGCTAAGCACGCGCAGCCGCGGCAAAGACCGATATTACATTCCGGGCGGCAAGCGCGAAGCCGGCGAGACCGATACCCAAACGCTGGTGCGCGAAATCAAGGAAGAACTGACCGTTGACCTCGACCCCGCTAGCCTCGTGCACGCCGGAACATTCACGGCGCCAGCGCACGGCCACGGCCCGGAGGTGCTGGTTCAGATGACGTGCTACATGGCTCGCTACACCGGGGAGCTGCAAGCGGCCGCCGAAATTGAGGAAGTTCTGTGGCTCACGTACCGCCACCGGCCTGAGGTATCGGCCGTGGATCAGCTTATTTTCGATTGGCTCCGCCAGCAGCACCTGCTCTCTGACTAGGTCTTACTTTCCGGCCAACCCTCCTAGCCGAAAAGAGCCAGTATTGCGTACCTTATCTGCTGCTACATCCCGTCGCCATGATAGTTCGTGAAACGCCTACCCGCTTCATCTGCATCACCCAGCACGACCATGCGCACGTGGCGGGCGTGCTGGCAGCGCACTGGCAGCCAGCGTATTTCGAAGATGCTGCTCATCGCCCAGAGGTAGAGTTCGCCATCTATCAGCACGACCGGGGCTGGATTCCGCTTGACGACGCACCCGCCTGGAACGAGCAGACCCAAACTCCGCATTCCTTTCTCACTCACCCCACTGAGCCCCGTGTCCGGCACTACCAGCAGGGAGTTACGGAGGTAGCCCAGATGGTGCCGTATGCCGGCCTGCTGTGCAGCCTGCACTATACCGGCTTTCCTGACCTAGCAAAATCAGAGGTGGGCCACGCGTTTATGCAGCAAGAGCAGGCCCGCCAGCACCAGCTGGGCCACCAGCTCCGGCTTACTACCCCCGCTCAGCAAGCCAACCTCGACTTTCACCTGCAGCTGCTCAAGTTCTGCGACCGACTCTCGTTGTACCTGTGCCTAAACGAGCCGGGCACTGACAAAGCCCACGAGCACCCGTGGTACCGCGAGGGCATTCCGTTTTCTGATTACTTCAATTTTTCGCAGGGGCACCTATTGCAAGCACGCTGGCTTAGCACCCACCACGTGCAGGTGCAGCCTTTCCCCTTCGACGAGGCCTTTTACGTTGACTTGCCTTACCGAGAGCTTCCGAAAGATGCGCTAACCACGGCGGGCCTGGCGGCTTGTTTTGCCGCCGCGCCCGTGCAGGAACTGCGGGTACAGCTGGTCCGCTAAGCCGCTACGGTCGTACCTGCGGCTGAGCTCCGGGAAGCGCCCAGGCAACCCCGACGGCATAACCTAGTAAACACTTCCAGCCAACTTCGCCTACTGCTCCTGCCACTGTTCACTAACCTTTGCCTGTATGTCGCGCATCGTTACACTTACCCTGAACCCTACCGTCGACAAAAGCACCACCGCCGACCACATCGTGCCTGACCAAAAACTGCGGTGCGCTACCCCCAAATTCGAGCCGGGCGGTGGCGGCATCAACGTATCGAGGGCGCTGAAGCGGCTCGGTGCCGACTCTATAGCGGTTTTTCCGGTGGGCGGGCCTTCGGGCATGCTGTTGCAGGAGCTCCTGACCCAGGAACACATCGAGCAGTTACCCGTCCCGACCGTTAGCCGCACCCGCGAAAATTTTATCGTAGTCGATGCTTCTACGGGCCAGCAATACCGCTTTGGCATGCCCGGCGCTTTGCTCGACACGGAGGAGCAAAAGCATATTCTGGCTGCCCTACAAGGGCTCACAGAGATTCCCGAGTTTCTGGTCATCAGTGGCAGCTTGCCGCCCGGCGTTGAGCCTGAGTTTCTGGTTCGGATAGTGCGGGCCGCGAAAGTATTAGGCATTAAAGTAGTGATTGATACCTCGGGCCCCGCCCTACACGCGGTACTGGCCGAAGGCGTATACCTAGCCAAACCCAACGCGGGTGAGCTGAGCAAGATGGCTGGCGTAGATGAGCTGGATAACGAAGCCGTGGCCGAAACGGCCCGCTCCCTGGTCCGCAACGGCCAATGCGAAATCGTGGTAACCTCCTTGGGCCCGCAGGGCGCCTGCGTGGTTACGCACGACTTAGTGGACCACATTCCGGCCCCAGCCGTGAAAAAACGCAGTACCGTAGGCGCCGGCGACAGCATGGTGGCCGGGCTGGTATACGGGCTTTCCACGGGGCTTTCGGTGCGCGAAACGGTGCGCCTGGGCGTGGCCTGTGGCACAGCCGCTACCATGAACCCAGGTACCGAGCTGTTCAAAAAGGCCGACGTGGAAAAGCTCTACCATTGGCTTCTGCAATCTATGCCGGCAGCCGCTGCTTAGGGCTTTATTTGTCTGCAACCGCTAGTCTAGCCCTTACATGAACCTAAACCCTCAACAGCCTGAGCTGCCTACCTGGGTCTTTATGCTGTTGCGTTTTGGCTCCGCCGCCTTGGTTGTGCTGCTGGCGTGTCACCTGGTAAAATGCCAAGCCTAGGGTGGTTTCTTCCCCAAAGCCTACTACGACGCTAGGCTAGCGTGGCACGACTTCAGCCGCGCATACAACTTACTGGCCGGCTTGGCGTCTGTGGCGTATATTCAGTAGCAGAACGCCGCTTCTCTGGCTATTCCTTTTGACTTGCGCCTATACTCCTGACCATCATGGCAGACGAACATTCCGATCAACCTTCCCACGGCCAGCCCTCCTCTCATAATGAGGCCCGCCGAACGTTTCTAAAACAATCGTCCGTTCTTACGGCACTGGCCTTTACTCCTGGCCCGTTGGTGCAAGCCGCTGCCGCTGAGTTCGATGAAAAAGTAGCGGCCGCCATTGAGCAGGTGCCGCTTAAGCTGGAAATAAACGGCAAAAAGTATAAGCTCTCGGTAGAGCCGCGCACCACGCTGCTGGACCTGCTGCGCGAGCAGCTCCACCTCACGGGCACCAAAAAAGGTTGCGACTACGGCCAATGCGGCGCCTGCACCGTGCACGTAGATGGCCAACGCGTAAACTCCTGCCTTACGCTGGCCGTGATGCAAGATGGCCGCAAGATTACGACCATCGAAGGCCTAGCCGAAGGCGACAAGCTCCACCCCATGCAAGAAGCCTTTCTGAAGCACGATGGCTTCCAGTGCGGGTACTGCACTCCCGGCCAGATCATGTCGGCAGTAGCCTGCATCCGGGAGGGGCACGCCGATTCGGAAGGGGAAATTAAGGAGTTTATGAGCGGCAATATCTGCCGCTGCGGCGCCTACCCCAACATTGTGGCGGCCATTCAGGAGGTGAAGAACGGCGGACAAAAAGTGTAAAGCCCAGCAGGTATGAACCAATTTCAATACGTACGGCCCAGCAAGCAGCAAGCTGCCATTGAGGCCCTGGCCCGCACTCCCAACGCCCAGTTTATTGCCGGCGGCACCAACCTGCTGGACCTGATGAAGCGCGGCGTAATGGAGCCTCCCAAGCTCATCGACATCAATCGGCTGCCACTTACTAAAATTGAGCGCGACAACGGCCGCCTACACATTGGGGCGCTAGCCCTGAACGGTGCCGTAGCCGAAGACAAGCTGGTGCTGGAGCGGCAGCCCCTGCTGGCCCAGGCGCTGAATGCCGGCGCCTCGGCCCAATTGCGCAACATGGCTACCGTAGGTGGGAATATGCTGCAACGCACCCGCTGCCACTACTTCTACGATACGGCCTTGCCCTGCAACAAGCGTGAGCCGGGCTCGGGCTGCGGCGCACTGGAAGGCATCAACCGCATGCACGCCATCTTCGGGTTCAGTGATAAGTGCATTGCCGTGCACCCTTCCGACATGAGCGTAGCCCTGGTGGCTTTGGATGCGACCGTGCTAGTCAGCGGACCGAAAGGCGACCGGCGCATTCCCTTCCTGGAGTTCCACCGCCTGCCCGGCGACACGCCCCAGAAGGACACTAACCTGGAGCCCGGGGAACTGATTACGGCCGTAGAAATTCCCGATGGGCCGTTCACTAAAAACGTGCATTACCTAAAAGTGCGCGAGCGGGCCAGTTATGCCTTTGCACTAGTTTCGGTGGCGGCAGCTTTAAGCCTGGATGGAAATACCATTAAGGATGCCCGGCTGGCCATGGGCGGCGTGGCGCACAAGCCCTGGCGCTTTCAGGAGGCCGAAAAAAGCCTGATTGGCAAACCCGCCACCGAGGCCAGCTTCCGGCAAGCTGCCGAAATAGCCATGCAAGGTGCCAAAGCCTTCAAGCACAACGCCTACAAGCTGAAGATGGCCCCCAATGCCATCATCCAGGCCCTGAAAAACGCTACCTCCGTAGCCTAGCCCAACCCGCACATGAAAGACCAACTGCAGGATAAAGTCGTCGGCGACCGGATGAACCGCGTTGATGGACGGCTCAAGGTGACGGGCGCCGCCAAATACTCGGCCGAATACGAACTGCCGGGCCTGGTGCACAGTGCCCTAGTAGGCAGCACCATTACCAAAGGCCGGATTACCAGCATCGATACCAAAGCCGCTGAAAAAGCACCCGGCGTGCTGGCCGTGATTACGCACCTGAACTCGCCGAAAGTGCCGGGCTTCGCGGCGAAATCAAACCCCGACGAGCCGCCCACTATTGGGCAGCCCCTACGGGTGTTCTTCGACGAGAAAATCTACTTCAACGACCAACCTATTGCCATAGTAGTGGCCAACACGCTGGAGCAGGCCCGCTACGCCGCACGCCTTGTGAAGGCGCAATACGCGCCCGAGGAGCATCGCACCAATTTCGAGGCAAACAAGACCCGCGGCTTCCTTCCTACGCAAGCCAAGCGCAACCCCAAATCATCGCAAAACGACTACGACCGGGGCCAGAAAAACGGCTTTGAGTCGGCGCCCGTGAAGCTGGACGTGGAATATGTGCACACCTCAGAGATGCACAACCCCATGGAGCTGCAATCCATCATTGCGCATTGGGAAGCGCCCGACCGCCTCACGGTATACGATAAGGTGCAGGCTGTGAAAGGCACGCAGCGCGCTTTTGCCAAAGATTGGGGCATTCCGGAAGAAAACGTAAAGGTGATTGCCACGTTTGTGGGCGGGGCCTTCGGGAACGGGCTGCACAACTGGCCCCACGAAACGGCGGCCATCATTGCCGCCAAGAAAACGAACCGACCCGTGAAGCTGGTGCTCACGCGCGAGCAGATGTTCACGATGGTGGGTTACCGCCCCTACACCTGGCAGCGCATCGGGATGGGCGCCACTAAAGATGGCAAGCTGGTAGGCATCACGCACGAAAGTGTGGGCCAGACATCGAGCTATGAGGAGTTCACGGAGTCGACGCTGCAGCAGACGCGCATGATGTACACCTGCCCCAACGTCTCGACGCGCTACCGTATTCTGGGGCTTGACATTAGCACGCCCATCTGGATGCGGGGCCCCGGCGAAGCGACGGGTGCCTTTGCCTTGGAGTCGGCGATGGACGAAATGGCGCACCTGCTGAGTCTCGACCCCATTGAGTTCCGGTTGCGCAACTATGCCGATGTGGACCCCGACAACAACAAGCCTTGGTCGACGAAGTACCTGAAGGAATGCTACCAGATGGGAGCCGAGCGCATTGGCTGGAATAAGCGCCAGATGAAGCCCGGCTCCCTGCGCGACGGCGACTGGCTGGTAGGCTACGGAATGGGTGTGGGCACCTTTGGGGCTAACCGCGGCGCGGCCAAGGCCCGGGCAGCGTTGCTCGCCGATGGCACGGTAGTGCTGCAAAGCGCCACCACCGACATAGGCCCCGGCACCGGCACCGTGATGGTACAAATTGCGGCCGACGCACTAGGCATGCCCGCCAACAAAATCCGGTTTGAGCTGGGCAACTCCACGTTCCCGACGGCTCCCTCGCAAGGCGGCTCGGCTACCGTGAACACGGTAGGCTCAGCGGTGTTGGTGGCGTGTACGGCGCTTAAGCAAAAGCTGCAGCAACTGGGCGGTGCTGCCTTTGCTGCCGCCAAACCCGAAGACCTGACCTTAGCAAATGGCCAACTAGGCCTCCGCACTACCCCAAGTACCCACGTCTCGTTCGCTGATTTGCGCAAGCAGAACAACGGGCAGGACATTGAGGTGACCACGGAAGCCAAACCCGGCAACGAGCGGCAGAACTACTCGATGTACTCGTTTTCGGTGCACTTTGCCGAGGTGCGGGTGCATACCATGACGGGCGAGGTGCGCGTAACCAACATGGTTTCTTGCGCCGATGCGGGCACTATCATCAACCACAAAACTGCCGGCAGCCAGATGATAGGCGGCGCCGTGGGTGGTATTGGGATGGCCCTGACTGAGGGCGCCGTGATGGACCACCGGTTTGGCCGCTACGTCACCAAAGATCTAGCCGATTATCACGTACCAGTCCATGCCGATGCCCCGGCCGTTCAGGTAGCCTTCGTTGACAAGCCCGACATGATTGTGGATCCGCTGGGCACCAAGGGCATCGGCGAAATTGCCATTATTGGGGTTGCGCCAGCCATTGCCAACGCCATCTTCAACGCCACCGGCCAGCGCATTCGGGAGCTGCCCATAACGCCCGATAAACTTCTGGTGTAGCGCCACGCTACTAGGTTCAGCAAGCATACAAGCCGCCGCTGTCCGGCAAGTTCACTAGCCCGTGAATTTGCCGGACAGCGGCGGCTTTTGCGTTTTGCTCAAGTGCAACTAAAGCAGGTTTGGGCCTGCCTGGCACCTAGTAAAAGAGAGGTTGCGTCCACCTAGGTAATGTTCAAGTGGAAACCCAAATGCACTCCTTCCAGAAGCCACCTTTTCAAGAATAAATTGCCTGTTTATCAGTATATTAGACATAGTGTCATTCACCTTAACCCCCTACGGCCATGAACGACCAAACTGCCTTAATAACCGGTGCCTCCAGCGGTATCGGATTTGAGTTGGCCCGGTGCTTCGCTCGCGATGATTACCGCGTGGTGCTGGTAGCCCGCCACCTCGATGAGTTGAAGGAAGCAGCCCGTCTGATCCATCAGGAGTTTGGTGGAGTAGACATTGTGCTGCTACCTTTTGACCTCAGCCGCCCAGATGCCGCCGAACAACTCTACGCCGAAACCACGCAACGAGGCCTGCGGATTGATGCACTGGTAAACGACGCAGGCTTTGGCGAAACCGGCTATTTCACTGACACCGACGTTGAAACCGAGCTGCGTATTATTCAAGTAAATGCTGCCTCACTGGTGTATCTGACCAAGCTGTACCTGCGCGACATGGTAGCGCGCAACGAAGGCCGCATTCTGCAGGTAGGCTCTGTGGCGTCGTTTTCGCCTAGCCCTTGCCAGGCCGTATATGCTGCCACCAAAGCATTTGTGCTCAGCTTCACCGAGGCCGTACAGCACGAGCTTAAGCAACAACGCTCAGCCGTGACCATGACCATTCTGTGCCCGCCGCCCACCGATACCAATTTCTTCCGCACAGCCCACGCCGAAAACACCCGCGCCGCCGCGCATACCGCCTCGGCCCGCGCCGTAGCTGAGGAAGGCTACGATGCCCTCATGGAAGGTGCCGCCCGCTCTTTGCCCACGCTGGGAGCTAAAGTCAACTTCTTCTCCAGCCTGCTGCTGCCTGACTCTGTGCTGGCTACTCTCATGAACACGCAGCTACACGCTGTACACAGGTAGCCTTACCCCGTTGGCCTGTACAACGCCTCCCGGCCTTGACAGCCCGGAGGCGCTGTGGCGTGTGGCGCTGCCGTTTACTAGGGCCGTGGGGCAGCTCAACCGATGAGCAGGGGATTACGGCCGCGTCAGGCCTAGGCGCTCCACGGTCTCGCCTTCAAAGTCAAACTCAATGAGCACGGCTTGCTCCTCTCCTACCACCCACCCATCGTGGCCCGGCGCAATGGCTACTACCTGTGGCGCTACGTACTCCTCCAGCACCCCATCGGCATACTGAATAGCAAGCCGACCGGAGGCCAGAAACCCCACGTGCGCGTGCTGGCACAGTTCCGTCCCGATAATGGGCTTCATATCCTTCGACCACCGAAAGCCCGCCGGATACACCACCCGCTTCACGCGCGAGTTGCCGGTGCGCACTACGTCAACTTGCACGCCACCTACTTCGCGGCGGGTTGCATCCTTCAGAGGACCTAGCAGGGTGTCAGTTTCCATAGGTGTATAAGCTGGATTGAAACGTGGAAGAACTTCTTCAATATAGTTGATCCGCACCGCAAATCACTCTTAGCAACGACTTTGCGCTTGCTCAGATGGCTTGTATAACCGTGCTACTATTTTATCTTATCCTGAGCATGTGCTGCAGCGTATTGGCGTACTTTTGCTACCGATCCACCTTGAACAGCTCAGGTTTTATTGAATTGTATCCGACGGCTTATTTCCTGACAGTACCGACGGCCGTGCTTTATTGTAATTAGAAGGTAATTGTAGATGCGCATCTTGCATAAGTTGCTTGGAGGCTTCGGGGCTCTCCTAGCTGCCTTTCCGGCTCCAACCACGGCTCAAAACCGCATTAAAGACCAGCTCGGCTATGTTATCACCACGCAGGGCGATACGCTGCGAGGAAAGCTAACGGTCCCCCCTTTCGTTACTGAACACGGCCTGACACTTCGGGCAAATGAGGAGGCTAGTACAAAGAAGTTTGGGATACAAGACCTCCGCGGGTTTGGCTTAGCGGACGGACGGCGGTTTGTGCGGCGAACCGTTGGGCGCAAATACAACTCCGAGACTGGCACCACCGATTCGGCAACGGTATTTATGCAACAGCTTCTGGCTGGCCACGCAAACTTCTACCGCTACAACCATAATGTGGAGCGCCACCGCCCGGAGGTGGGAGAAGCTCCATCGGAAGCCGTGCAATATTTCGTCGAGCCAATGGGCGGGAGTCTTGTTGAAATCCGGCGCGCCACTTACCTGAGCGTACTGCCCGTTCTGTTCAAAGATTGCGCTGTGGTAATTGATGTCATACCCCTCATTCGCTTTAATGAAGAGCAGCTGAGTGACCTCACTTTGCGCTATGATACCTTGTGCCACGCCAGCACTCCTACTCACGATTATCGGCTTCCCAAAGTACCTAGCACTGTTAGGTTGCGGATAAGTGCACACGCTGGCCTTCAAAGTAGTCAGCTTTTCTACTCTCTTTCACCCGACTTCCAACGCGGCTGGGCTTCCTCCGAGGTGCTTCCTACCTATGGTATTGAGCTGCGTTTGGCCAATGACGGTCCTTGGTCCTTCATTGGCGGCGTTTATTATTCCCGGCTCCGCAACAAAGCCACTCAGCAGAAGACGGCAATGTTGGGCACATCTAACACCGGCGAGCAGCTCCAGTTACCGTTCAGCCTGGAAGTCCGGCATGCGCAAGTGCCGCTGCTGATCAGCTATAGTCTAACCTCAGGTTTTCTGCGCCCATACCTAGCAGCCGGTCCGGTAATAGGCATGTACATCAACAACCAGACAACGATGTCGTACACGCTCTTGAACTATGCTAATGGAGGTTCGGCTACTTTTCGGGAGGATGTTGTATCGGGTACGGCAGTGCCATCTAATACCTGGCATGACACCTTCGGAGGCATGGTTCGTGCGGGGATTCAGTTGAAAACCAAAAGCCGGCTTTCACCAACCCTTGAAGTACAATACAGCGCCGGCCGCGACCGACTATTTAACCCAGGTATCAATCAATCTATCATTGGCTTTGAAGCGCTCGGTAACCTGCATTATCGTACGCTTGGCCTTACTGCCGGTCTTGAGTTCTAGCTTTCATACGTTTTGCAGAGTTAGCACTAGGCCATTCTGCCTTAGCAAACACAGAAGTCACCAGAAATAGCGTGTGCAGTACCCAAAATCAGTCAATCATTACCAGTTCCTCACTACCGCTAGTCTAGTATCGGGCGGCTTTCAAACGCCTTGATTTATCGAACACAGTACCTAGGCATTAAGCTACAGGACATAGTATAATGTTACCGCTTGGATACGGCTGCTTGATAAGTAATGCATCAGCAAGCTATTAGTTTATCTGCGTTTAGAAATAGTGTTAAGCGTGATGCTTCGCTGCAGGCTGGATTTAAACCGACCATCGTCTACGGCACTTTTAGCCCGGTGCTTGGTGGCGCGGCCCTGCACTCTAGCCCGCCACATGCGCCACGACGAGGCCTTCATTTCTCGCCGCATCAGCGTAATCACTTCCTGCTCCGAAAGACCAAATTGCAGCTTTATGGCTTCAAACGGGGTACGGTCTTCCCAGGCCATTTCTATGATGCGGTCAATATCCGCCGCCGTCAGGCCTTGTTCTTTCATAGTTGCTTTCTCTTGAGTGTTACTGGCTTTCGGGCCAGCTACTCTATAAGCTGAACAGGCGGTAAGTGTTTCTGCCACTTACATAAAGGCGCCGCTACCAGCCTAGCGCAGCTGTTGGCTAGAAACCGTATTTATGCATCTACCAACCCCAAATACCGGTTTATGTAATAGCTGATTGCTTTCGTCAATCGAGTAGCCGACCCACCCTATGGGCGGCTATATCTTGCTTTTAGAGAAAGAACTCATGCTACTGCTACAAAACCTCGGGTACGCACACCCCAATAAAGATGTGCTATTTGAGGGTCTGAATCTGGCCCTTAATCGCCACCAGAAGATTGCCCTGATCGGCAACAACGGCGTCGGAAAGTCTACGCTGCTATAGATAATGGCAGGGCTTTTGGTGCCATCCAGCGGGCGCGTGCAGACTAGCTCTGCGCCCTACTACATTCCGCAGCATTTTGGCCAGTTCAACCACCTGACCGTGGCCCAGGCACTGCATATTGAGGCCAAAATCACGGCCCTGCAGGACATTCTGGATGGCCAAGCCACCGAAGCCAATATGGCCGTGCTGGATGATGACTGGACCATTGAGGAACGGAGCCAGGAAGCGTTAGGGCACTAGGGCTTGGCCAGGGGTTGCGTCAGCCCGAACTGATATTGCTCGATGAGCCTAGCAATCACCGCGATACCGCCGGCCGGCAACTGCTCTACAACTTCATCAAGACCAGCTCTGCCACGCTGCTGGTAGTCAGCCACGACCGGAAATTGCTGAATCTGCTCGACACGGTTGCGGAACTGAGCAAGCGGGGAATTGCGCTGTATGGTGGCAACTACGAGGTCTATGCCGAGCAAAAGCAGGTGGAAAGTCAGGCGCTCAACCAGGATATTAGGAGCCGCGCAACTGCCCTCCGCAAAGCCCGCGAAACGGAATGCGAAGCCTTGGAACGTAAACAAAAGCTAGATGCCCGCGGCAAGAAAAACCAATACAAAGCAGGCCTACCCACCATCATGTTTAACATGATGCGCAACAGCGCCGAACAATGCACCTCCCGCCTCAAGGGCATCCATACTGAGAAGTAGGCGCGCTTTCCCAGGAGCTAACCGATACCGACAAAATAAAGTTCGGCTTCGATGATTACAGTCTGCACAAAGGCAAGATACTTTTCACCGCCACTGACCTGAACTACGGCTACGGCCCGCGCCTACTGTGGCCTGAGGCCCTAAGCTTCCAGATTCAAAGCGGTGAGCGACTGGCGCTGCACGGGCTGAATGGTTCCGGCAAAAGCACCCTGATCAAACTTCTACTAGGCTACCTGGAGCCTACGCAAGGCACGCTCTATCGCGCCGTAAACAAAGCCGTTTTCATCGACCAGGAATATTCCCTCATTAACAACCAGCTTTTGGTGTACGAGCAAGCGCAGCAGTTCAACACATCAAGACTGCAGGAGCACGAAATCAAGATTCGGCTGGCCCGCTTCCTACTTACCTCGGCCTATCGGGATAAACCCTGCCACACCCTCAGTGGCGGCGAGAAAATGCGCCTGCTCCTCTGTTGCCTGATGATCAGGCATCAGGCCCCGGACCTGATCATTCTGGATGAGCCCACCAACAACCTCGACCTGCAGAACCTGGGCATCCTAACCTCCGCCCTCCACGACTACCACGGCACTTTGATTGTAGTATCGCACGATGAGTTGTTCCTGCAGCAATTGCATGTACAGCAAGCCATTCGGCTTACCTAAGCCACATCAATAGTTCACTACCTTTCACTGGCGGCGTGCATTGGTTTTAAGCCTTACAATCAGCGGCTCAGCTTCCATACTGAAAGGTAAAAGCACTAAGCAGCAGTACTGCCCACCTGCGGCCATCCTTGCAATGACAAGCAAATGATTCCAGCCAGACACATCACTACGCCTATATTTGCACTATATCTTTCCCTTTTTATCTGCCAGTTGTGTCCATTTGGCTTTATAAAATAATTTCGTTTCTCCGCCGCAGGCTTCCTGAGATAGTACTGCTAGTTGCTGCGTTATTCCTTCTTAAAACAGCTTTTAAGGATGTCTTAATCCATCCGGGCTCTTATCTCCTCAGCTCTGATGGCGACGGACTAAAAAACTATTATACCTACTTATATCACGTTCTATACGGCTACAACACTCACTTCAGTGGGATGATGTATCCGTACGGCGACCATGTGGTTTACGCCGATGGGCAGCCTCTCTTATCTATCTCGCTAGCCTATCTAAAGCAACTAGGACTACCCTTGCCTCACTCTGGCTTAGGCTTCCTGAATGCGTTTATGCTAGGAGCCTTTCCGCTCACAGCGCTACTGTTGTTCCGCATCCTTAGGGCTAATCTAGTACCTGTGTGGTCAGCAGTAATTGGGGCGCTACTGATAAGCTTTATGTCGCCGCAATTTGAGCGTATCCTAGCGCACTATGCCTTGTCGTACAGCTTTATTATTCCGCTCTACTGGTACCTTCTTATCAAGGCCTTTGCCAGCACAGAAAAGTACAGTTGGCGGCCCTTAGCACTTTATGTTGCAGTTGCTTTTATGGCGGGCCTGCTGCACCCCTATTGGGTTACGATGGCAGCGTTGCTGGCCTTGGCTTATGGACTTGTGGCCTTACTACAGCATAACAAGGCCTCTTCCTATACTAAAGGACTGACCGGACGCGTCATGCTGGCGGGGTTACTTTCAGTAGGTGTATTCCAGCTTTTTATGGTGGCTACTGATAGTGTTCCCGACCGGCCTGCTACTCCTTGGGGGTTTCTGCACTATCGCTCAGGCTTTGCCAGTATCTTTTACCCCGTATTAGAACCCCTGCGAGGGTTTTGGAAAACCGCACTTAAAACCGAATCGGCTGAGATTTGGGAGGGGTGGGCTTATGTAGGACTTATTGGCCTAGTAACCCTGTTCCTGACTATTATTCGGGTAGTACAATACCTCATTCGCCTCCGACCGGACTTAATACTAAAACCGGTGTTGCCCTTGCCGTTGCGCATTGGAATATATGCGGGTATTCTTAGTGCGTTATTCGCCAGCGGCGTTCCGTTTATTTGGGGCCTCACGGGGCTGCTAGAATACCTGAAGCCACTTAAGCAGTTTCGCTCCATTGGCCGTTTCGCCTGGATCTTCTATTACATATACACGGTGTATGTAGTATTTTACTTTAGCCTGCTTTTCCGTTATCTGCGCAATAGGCGGGCCGGCCGCTTTGCGTTGTCTTTATCGGTGCTGCTGATAGCCATTTGGGGTTGGGAAAGCCGCAATGCTACAACATCGTTTGCCCAACGCGTTTCGGGCATCGAGATAACCCAGGACTTTATGGAGCCCCAGGATTCGTATATGGCACACTTAAGCTGGAATCGTTCCGTTACCGACTTCCAAGCTATTCTTCCGATGCCGTTTTACCTGATTGGGTCAGAAGTACTCCAGTTTGGAGGAGGTGGTTCTATGTACGAATCAATGCGCACGTCGCTTGAGACTGGTCTCCCCTTGGTGTCGGCTTCTATGTCGCGAGCCTCTTGGAGTCGCTCAGCGGCTATCCTGCAGCTTCTCAGCAACGATGTACTGCCTAAAGAAATACTCCGTGATTTTCCTAACCAAAAGCCTCTGCTATTACTGGTAACCCCACATCCGTTGAGTAAGTCAGAACAGAACTTGGTGAGCAAAGCTCGCTTACTTCTGACTGACAAACGCGCTTCACTCTACGAGTTGCCTTTATCAGCCCTGAATGCAGAACCTCATAGGAAGGCTGCTTTGAGCGCCCTAGCTACTTACGAGCCGCGGCCCGATGTGGTGCGTCTGCAATCCTGGAAACCTACAGCGGGGCGCTCCCCCCTAGGTAATCCCAGTATAGCAGGTACGGGCAGCTTAGTATTATGGAAGGGCCTAGTACCACAAGCCCAGGACACTACTACATACGAGGCCTCCGTATGGGTGAGCTCCGTGAATATGAAAAGCTTGCCAGTTCTGCACTTGCGCGAACTAGACGGAAAAACCGGCCAAGAAGTAAGAAACCAGGAAATATTGGTTTCAACGGTCACCGATATATACCACGGGTGGCTTTGCTCCAGGTTAAGCACCCGGCTTCAACATCCTGATAATCGGTTGGAAGTATATCTGGAAGGCGAGAAGTTTGAAGCTGCTGATGTACTTATTCGGCCTGCCTATGCCGATGTATACGAAACTCTTGCGTCGGGCAGACCGTGCAAAAACAATCTTCCTTTACAGGATTAGAAACTACCACCAGGCTGCTTTACCTGGCAGCCGGCTTCCTAACTCATGCCGCGTATCCCTACCGACTTAGTTCTCCCGTGCTATAATCCACCAGCAGGCTGGGCAGCCAACCTTGTTACGTGTATGCGGGGTTTGCAGCAGCGCGTTCCAGAAGCCGATTTCACGGTATATGTGGTTAACGATGGCTCCTCTCAGCCTCCTACTGCGGCCGACATCACGTTGCTTCGGGCAGCACTGCCACAGTTTCACTATTTATCCTATGAACAAAACCGGGGCAAAGGCTATGCCCTACGCTACGGGGTACAACAGGCTGCCAATCCCTATTGCTTTTTCACTGATATTGACTTTCCCTATCAGGAAGATAGCGTAGCGGCAGTGTTTCGCAAGCTAGCAGAGCAGTGCTGTGACATTGCAGTTGGCGTACGCGACGATGCTTACTACGCCGAGGTACCCGCCATACGCACAGGCATTTCGCGCACCTTGCGGTTTTTCACCCGCTATTTGCTGCGGTTACCGGTGTCCGACACTCAATGCGGCATCAAAGGATTCAATACGCAAGGCAAGGCGCTATTTCTGCAAACGCAGGTTGACCGGTATCTATTTGATCTGGAGTTCCTGTTTCGTACGGCTCGAGTTCCGCAGTTGCGGGTAGCTGCAGTACCCGTAGAACTTAAACCGGGCATTATCTTTTCCCGCATGAACCCTCGCATACTAGCTACGGAGGGGTACAACCTACTTAAAATCATTGGCAAAAATAGCCGCCGATTAAATTGGCTACGGTAGCGGTTACCAGGAGGATATTCTGCTACCCTAGTGTCCGATAATTAATCCTCGAGGGTTTCAGCAGAACACACTTAACAGATTGCTTATTGGCAAGTAGGCCCGCCAGCTCAATGCATCAGGGCTGCAGGAGCACGAAATCAAGATTTGGCTGATGTGCTTCCTGTTTAATTGGCTTATTAGGACAACCCCTGCCGCACCTTGAGCGGCGGCGAGAAAATGCGTATACTGCTCTGCGGCCTGATGATCAGCCACCACTCCCTGGACCTGATCATCTTGGATGAGCCTACTAATAACCTCGACCTGCAGAACCTGGATATCCTAATAGCAGCTCTGCACGACTACCACGGCACCCTGATTATGGTATCGCACGATGAGGCTTTTCTAGAGCAGCTTCAGGTAGAGCGAATTATTCGACTGGATTAGCTCTCAGCAAACTCGATAGATAAGTGAGGCAAAATTTATCTGGATTTGCTTGCTTACTTTGAAAAACAAAGTACTTTTACTCATGTAATAAATTGCTCAGCACAACATCACAGAATCAGTCCTCCTGTTGCCATGACCAGCCCCAAAGGGATTAAAAGTAGATGGAGCTTAAAGCGCCGATTCCTAGTAGGTGCTGCGGTTGTGCTTGCGGTGGCTGCACTCATTTTACTGCCTAAGTGGAAAGCAGCCATCAACGATGGCGGACAGCTGCCCAGGGAGCCGTTTCGCATTGCTGGCAATCTCTATTATGTGGGCAGCCGTGATGTAACATCCTTTTTGCTTACCGGCCCCGCGGGCCACGTGCTTATTGATGGCGGCTACCCCGGTACGGCCCCAATGATTTTGAAGAACATTGCCACCCTAGGTTTTCGCATTACTGATGTAAAAATCCTCCTCAACTCCCACGCCCACTTCGACCATGCCGGTGGCCTAGCAGCACTGCAGCAAGCCTCCGGCGCGCAATTGTGGGTAAGTGAAGGGGATGCCGACATGGTAGCCTCGGGCGGGGCTAGCCACCGGAACGTGGCCCCATTGAACTGGCTTATATACAGCGGCCTCATGCGCTACCCGGCTCCCCACATAGACCACCAGTTCCAAGACGGCGCCCAGATCAGCCTGGGGCCTATTCGCCTCACGGCACACGTTACGGCTGGCCACACGCCGGGCTGCACCACCTGGGCATTTCCGGTCCAGGATGGCAACCGGGAACTGCTAGCTGTCAGTGTGGGCAGCCTGTCGTTGCCTATGCCTACTTCCCTGTTCAATTGGGCATACGATGCGCCACTACGCCGCGAACTAGAGCGCAGCTTTGCTACGCTCCGGAGCCTACCGGCCGATATCTACCTCTCCTCCCATGCGCGGCCTTTTAGCCTGAAGCGCAAGTTTGAAGAACGCACCACCGCAACCGATCCTGTGGCTCCATTTCTTGACCGGAAAGGGTATCTGGAGGATATAACGAAGGCCGAAGTCGCATTTCGCAAAGCACTTCAGGAGCAGCAATAGCCGCTCCTCTTCTAAAAGCCCAGACCGAATACCTACCAGAGACCAAAGAGTTTTCCTCCCTCATTTCAACCACAAAGCACTACTGTCATGACACTCACCAAAAGCATTTTGCGCGTGGCGCTGGGCACTGGCCTACTGCTGCTTATTCCCCTAGCGGCCAAATTGTTTGTCCCTGGCATGCTCTGGAGCCCCGGCGACTTTGTGGCGGCCGGCATCCTACTCTTCGGCGCAGGCCTCACGTTTGTTCTGATTGCACGAATGGGTAACAGTACCGCGTACCGGCTTGCCGTGGGTGTGGCGGTAGCGGCCGGGCTCCTGCTCGTGTGGGCGAACATGGCGGTGGGGCTAGTTGGGAGCGAAGACAACCCCGTCAATATGCTGTATGTCGGGGTGCTGGCGGTTGCCCTCATCGGGGCCTTTGTGGCGCGTTTCCGGCCGCTGGGCATGTCCAACGCTATGTTTGCGGCCTCGCTTACCTATGTGATAATTACGGCAATAGCCTTATTTATCTGGAAGCCCGCAGGTGCAGCTGCCGAACCCAATGTAGGCCTAGTAAACGTGTTGGTAGCAAATGGGGCTTTCGCCGCGATATGGGCTGTTTCGGGCTGGCTGTTTCGCCGCGCCAGTGCTCCCAGCTCGGGTTCCAGCCAACAACTGGCCTAGCAGTACAGAGCTTCAAACTGAATCATCTCTACACCTTACCTACTACTCCTATGACCGTAGCGCACTTTGTAATGGCTGGCATCCTTCTGCTTGTCCTAGGTCTCGTGTACCTGCTGGTAGCAAGCCGAGGCCGCAGTGGCGCCTATAGATGGGCTACCCTCGTGGCCATAACGGCTTCCCTCCTACTCGTGTGGGGCAACCTTGCCGTGGGCTTCATCGGCAGCGAAGACAACCCCGCCAACCTGCTGTATGCTGGGGTGCTGGCTGTCGGCTTCATCGGGGCCATTTTGGCGAAGCTCCAGCCGCAGGGCATGTCGAAGGCCATGTTTGCTACGGCGCTTGCGCAGTTTGCCGTTCCTTTTGTGGCTATGGCTATCTGGCGGCCTGAGCTTAACCTGGGTGTGCTATGGGTAATTGTGCTGAACACCATCTTTGCCGGTCTGTGGGTGGCATCGGGTCTGCTGTTTCGCCGCGCCAATGGTAGTGGCCTAGGCTTAAACCAGCAGGTGGCCTAGTAAAGTAGATCTCTAGGCCTATATGGGCTAAATATTCTCATAAACTAACAAACAGCAACGCCCCGCGACCACTCAGGTTCCGGGGCGTTGCTGTTTGCTGCTTCCGCTACTATCGGCTAGGGCATTGAATAAATTGCTACTAAGTTATGCTCTATATATTGCCCGCTATATTCTTGTGCATCAGCTTCACCGCGCATCCCGTAGCATGAAGAGAATACACCTGTTTGAGCTAGAGGATTTTTCATGGTTTCCGAAGTGGCTAAGGAACTGCCTCACCCGGCTTATGGTGGTAATGCACAACATGCTAGGCACCCGTCAAGAACTAGCCCATCTGTTAACCAGAGCCCTCCAGCATTCATCCAGCCCAACAATTGTTGACCTCTGTTCTGGTAGCGGCGGCCCCATGCTGGAGGTATTCAAGGCATTGAAGGCCCAGCCGGGAGGTGCCAACCTAACATTACTGCTCACCGACTTGTACCCGAATGTAGAAGTCGCAACGCGACTAACTAACAGCCATACTCCAGGTCTTTCTTACTCCCTGACTCCGATAGATGCAGCCGACGTTACTACGGAGCTACAGGGCGTGCGCACTATGGTCGGGAGCTTCCACCACATGGAGCCCGATACCGCCCGGCGTATTCTTGCCAATGCCCAAGCCAGCCGTCAACCCATCTGTATCTACGAAATAAGCGACAACAGCTTTCCTACCCCGCTTTGGTGGGTTTCGCTGCCCATGATATTCCTCATGTGCTTGTGCATTACGCCGTTTGTGCGGCCCTTGACCTGGAAGCAACTGCTATTTACCTACGGACTGCCTATTATTCCCTTCTGCTTTGCCTGGGATGGCGCCGTTTCCAACGCCCGAACCTACACCCTGGATGATCTCGACATTTTGATAAGCGATCTGGAAGCCGAAAACTATACGTGGGAAAAAGGCTTGCTCACCGGCCGAGCGAAAAAGCTGTATCTGTTAGGTCTGCCGAGAATATAGTGCCACCAGGAAACGTCCCAGCACGTGTACATATGGCACGATCTGCTCAGTAAGAGCAGCTCATTTATGCAATTTTGTCACATTAAATCTAACTATTTCAACAATTATAAGCCAAAAAGTCAGTAAAGGCTCTTCTGCACCCCGTTTGCTAAGGCACTCGTAGAACTTCTTAATCTGAAGCACCTACTAACGACCTAGCAATCATGAACTTCAATAACTATACGATCAAGGCACAGGAGGCCGTGCAGAAGGCCACCGAGATTGCCGGGGGCAACCAGCAGCAAGCCATTGAAACAGGCCACCTGCTGAAGGGCCTCTTCCAGAGCGACGAGAATGTGCTGTCGTTTCTGGCCAAGAAGCTAGGTGTGAACCTCAACATTCTCACGCCCCGCCTCGATGCTCTTGTAGCGGGCTACCCTAAAGTAAGCGGGGGCTCGCCCTACCTCTCCAACGAAGCTGCTGCCGCTCTCCAGCGCGCTACCGGCTTCTTGAAGGAGTTTGACGATGAATATGTATCGGTGGAGCACCTGCTGCTGGGGCTGCTGGGCGGTAAAGACGCCGTGGCTACCCTGATGAAAGACGCAGGCTTCAATGAGAAAGACCTAAAAGCGGCCATTAAGGAGCTACGTGGGGGCCGCAAGGTGACCTCGCAGACCGCCGAAGACCAGTACCAGAGTCTCAACCGCTACTCCCGTAACCTCAACGAGCAGGTGCGCACCGGCAAAATGGACCCAGTTATCGGCCGCGACGAGGAAATTCGGCGGGTACTCCAGATTCTGAGCCGCCGTACTAAGAACAACCCCGTCCTGCTGGGTGAGCCCGGCGTAGGTAAGACCGCCATTGTGGAGGGCCTGGCCCAGCGCATTGTGGCCGGCGACGTGCCCGAAAACCTCAAGGACAAAATCATCATGTCCCTGGATATGGGTCTGCTCATTGCGGGCGCCAAGTACAAGGGCGAGTTTGAGGAGCGCCTCAAGTCCGTCATCAAGGAAGTAACCGACTCCGAAGGCCAGATCATCCTGTTCATCGACGAGATGCACACCCTGATTGGTGCTGGCGGCGGTGGCGAAGGCGCCATGGACGCCGCGAACCTGCTCAAGCCTGCTCTGGCTCGTGGTGAGCTGCACTCCATCGGGGCTACTACTCTCAAGGAGTACCAGAAGTACATTGAGAAGGATAAGGCCCTAGAGCGCCGTTTCCAGGCCGTGATGGTGGATGAGCCGAGCATTGAGGACGCCATCAGCATCATGCGCGGCATTAAGGAGAAGTACGAGCTGCACCACGGCGTCCGGATTACGGATGACGCCGTAATTGCTGCCGTAGAGCTTAGCTCGCGCTACATCACTGACCGTTTCCTGCCCGACAAGGCAATTGACCTGATGGACGAGGCCGCAGCCAAGCTACGCATCGAGCTGAACTCTATGCCTGCCGAGCTGGACGAGGTGCAGCGCCGCATTATGCAGCTGGAAATTGAGCGCGAAGCCATCCGCCGCGAAGACAACCGCGACCGGGAAGCCGTGCTCAGCAAGGAGCTAAGTGAGCTGACTGCCAAGCGCGACACCTTGAAAGCCCAGTGGGAAAACGAGAAATCGGCTCTCACCAGCATTCAGACCGAGAAGGAAAACATAGAGCGCTTCAAGCTGGAAGCCGACCAAGCCGAGCGCCAGGGCGACTACGGCCGCGTGGCGGAGTTGCGCTACGGCAAGATTCAGGAAGCCGAAGCCAAGCTGAAAGCCCTGCAGGATGAAGCCAATGAGAACAAAGACGGCGGCACGATGCTGCAGGAAGTGGTGACGCAGGAGGACATTGCGGAAGTAGTGGCCAAGTGGACTGGTATTCCGGTAAGCAAAATGCTGCAGTCGGACCGTGAGAAGCTGCTGAACCTGGAGCAAGAGCTAGGCAAGCGGGTAGCCGGCCAAAGCGAGGCCATTGCGGCTATTTCGGATGCGGTGCGCCGCTCCCGGGCAGGCCTACAGGACCCCAAGCGGCCCATCGGCTCGTTTATCTTCCTGGGCACTACCGGCGTGGGTAAAACCGAGCTGGCCAAGGCCCTGGCCGAGTACCTGTTCAATGATGAGAACAGCATGGTTCGCATTGATATGAGCGAGTACCAGGAGCGCCATGCTGTGTCGCGCCTCATTGGGGCACCTCCCGGCTACGTGGGCTACGATGAAGGTGGCCAGCTGACGGAGGCCGTGCGCCGCAAGCCGTATTCCGTGATTCTGCTCGACGAAATCGAGAAGGCTCACCCCGACGTGTTCAACATCTTGCTACAAGTGCTGGATGATGGCCGCCTCACCGACAACAAAGGCCGGGTGGCGAACTTCAAGAACACCATCATCATCATGACCTCGAACACGGGGGCTGATATCATTCAGAAGAACTTCAAAGAGCTGAATGAATACAACCACGACGAAGTGGTGGACCGCACCCGCGACGAAGTAGTGGAGCGCCTGAAGCAGCATATGCGCCCCGAGTTCCTGAACCGCATCGACGAGATTGTGATGTTCCAGCCGCTCAAGCGCAAGGAGATTCGCAAGATTGTGGACATCCAGTTCAAGCAGATTCAGCACCGCCTGGAAGAAGCCGGCATCCGGCTGGAGGCTACCGACGAGGTGCTCGACTTCCTCGGCGAGCAAGGCTTCGACCCGCAGTTTGGCGCTAGGCCACTCAAGCGCGTGCTGCAGCGCCTTGTGCTCAATGAGCTGTCGAAAGACATCCTCTCAGGCCGCGTAAGCAAAGACGCCGTGGTGGAAGCTGTGCTGGAAGACGGTCATCAGATCCGCTTCAACAACGTGGAAATTCCGGCGGTTGGGTAATTGCAAATGACTTACTAAAAAGCCCCGCTAACGTTACGTCGGCGGGGCTTTTTATTAAGCTATTTATTTTTCCGTCGGTTATTTCTCACCAAGGGCACCCAGGCCGCTACGTCGGGCGGTAGAGGTTGACCTTGCTCTAAATCAGCGATAACCTTCCGCTCACGCTTACGACTAAAGCGTACCATACTTACCGTACCAAAGGCTAGCGCGTTGGCCCCTAAGACCAGGTCTACTCCGGTTGTCCAGTTATCATCACGCCTGGCGATGTACGAAATAGCACTGGCCACCATAACGCCCCCGCTAACGGCCCCAACTGTGCTATATAGTCGGCCCCATTTAAAGAGCTTGTGCACCACTTGCCGGACGCTATCAGGTAAGGGAGCACGAACAGCGGTGGCGCCCGGAGAATCTACGGGGTACCAGCCGGTTGCAGGCACTGTAGTTTGGGCAAAACTAGCACCGCACAGTGCTACTACTAGGGTGAAGAGGAGGATAAGCTTTTTCATATAAACGAAGGGGAAATAGATGCATAACTAACTGCCTCTAATATATAAACTTGCTACGATGCTTGACTAGTTACACTTTGTTGAAAGCATTAGCGAGGCATAACCTGCGTTTGCAGTTTTTCCCACTCCATTTGCTGGCACAGCGCCTCGCGTAGGGAAGCTGCTTCAGCAAAATGACTTGCCTAGCGCCGACGGGCAGCTTTACGTTCCATCCTTGCGCGGTAGGTTCGTCCTGAAGCAATGTGCTTTTCTTTGAGCCGGGACCGGATAGCTGGTGGCAACGGCGCACCGGCCAGGTAACTGGCACGTAGCGCAGCAAACTTAGCATCTGAGTAAGGAGCGTTGTGCACGAACATGTATGTAAGCCCACCTGCTGTCAACAGTAGGCCAGCGGCAACTTGGCCCCCAGAAGGCTCGCTGTTTTGGGGCTGTCCATACGAAGATACAGAACTACTGCTGGCGTCGGCCCCGGTCATGAGGCGTAACCCTGGCAACGCCAGTAGAATGGGCAGCTGCCCACCAAGGCGCTTGGCATTGAAAAATCCCTGTACAGCATCGAGTGTGTCTTGCCGAGCATCAGCCAACATTTGGGCATGAGTAGGAACCGAGACAGAAGGCACCTGACCACTAGGTGCTACCTCTGTTGACAGCAGTGGATTCTCTTCGGAAGCAGTGCCGTGTACAGGAAGAAAATTGCCCTTCAAACGTCGGCTGATGTCAACAGGCAAGTGGCCGGTGGCGGCCAGTTCCTGCAGTATGAGCCGCTCTCGGCTTCGCCGGAACTGAATACGCTTGTTTAGTCCAATGCCAGCAATCGCAGTACCAGCTACTACCCCGGGTGTCCAGACTCCGGCGCTGGTAGACTGCTGCGCGGGTAAGATGGAGGCCAGCATGCTTACCGTACCCAGTGCTAACCACCCGATGCCACCTCCGCGCCGGCTCCGAAACAGTTCATGTACGGCCCGCGCGGTGTCGGCACGAGTTAGGAGAGGTGCTGTAACTGGCACTTGAATGGCCGATGGAGCTGAAGACCCCACAGCAGGCATTTCTTGCGCATTTGCGGTGAAAGTACTTGCGGTGAACATAATGCTGGCAAGAAACCCAGAACAGAGTACACGTGTAATCATGTAAAACGAGGTAGTAAGTAATAAATCCAACCCACAATACTACCCCCGTTTGGTAGGGCATAAAAGTGACGTACAAAGCTTCTTAAACGAAGTATAGATTTCCTTTTTAAAACCTTATTCCAAGTAAAGAACACCTTGTAGATTTGCCCGATGCCATCTGTCTTCACTACTTACCTTCAGCTCGGTTTCCACCACATTTTCAACCTGCAGGCCTACGACCATATGGTGTTCCTGCTGGCCTTGTGCGCGCCGTATGTGCTGCAGGATTGGCGGAAGGTAGTGGCGTTGGTAACGAGCTTTACCATCGGCCACTCCATAACGCTGGCCTTAGCTACGCTGGGGGGCATAGGCTATTCGGCGAAGGCCATCGAGATGCTAATACCAGTCACGATTGTGCTGACGTGCATCCTGAACCTGGCGCAGGCTGGTAAAGCCAACGCTCGCCTCACTGACCGGCGCAAACCCACCTCCCTGCTCCTGACGCTGCCCAACTTGCTGGCTGCTGTGTTTGGCCTAATCCATGGCCTAGGGTTTTCCAGCTACCTGCGCGAACTGCTAGGCCGCCAAAGCCGGCCGGTGCTGGAGCTGCTGAGCTTTAACCTAGGCGTAGAGCTCGGCCAGCTGCTGATTGTGGGCATTATTCTGTTGGTGGGGTTTGTGCTGCTGCGCATCCTCAGCGTTTCGCGCCGCGACTGGCTGCTGGTTACAAGCGGCGCAGCGCTGGGCATTGCCGTGGTGCTGTTACTAGGGCAGTTGCAGTAGCCAAGTACCCTAGCGAACCGACGGTTTGGCTCTGCTGTTGGCCTAGTAATGCGGGGCCTACCAAGCAGCAATTTACTTGCAGCATTGTGCAACGCTCCGGGCCACATGGTGTCTTTCGCGGCACGCGCGGGTAACTGCGCCGCTGGTATGTATCTTCGCTTTTCCTTGCGACTTCTTTTCTCCCCTTCTTTTATGCTGAAACCTACTCTGCTGGTTGCCGGACTGGTAGCGCTGCTAGCTACACCCACGCTGGCGCAGAATACCCACTCCGGAACCGACAAATTTGCCCAGCTCGGTACGGAGCTGCCCACGCCGAACTCGTTCCGGACGGCATCGGGCGCCCCGGGCCGCGACTACTGGCAGCAGCGTGCCGACTACAACATCAAAGTCACGCTCAACGACGCCAACCAGAGCATCACGGGTACTGAGGACATTACCTACACCAACCTCTCGCCCGATAAGCTCAGCTACCTGTGGCTGCAGCTAGATGCCAACATCTACGCGCCCAACTCCATGACGACCTCGACCCAGACGGCGGAGCTGCGGAATAAGATGTCGTTTGAGGCGCTGGATTACATTAAGCGCTCCGGGTTCGATGGCTCGTTTAAGATTGACGACATCCGGATGAAGGGTGCCGGCAAGCAGCTGCCGTACACCGTGAACTACACCATGATGCGGGTGGATCTGCCGCAGGCCCTAGCCCCCAAGCAGTCGGTAACCTTCACGGTGAAGTGGCACTACACCGTGAACGACCAGAAGGCTACTGGCGGCCGCTCGGGCTACGAGTACTTCGAGCAGGACAAAAACTACCTCTACGAAATTGCCCAGTTCTATCCGCGCATGGCCGTTTATGACGACGTGAACGGCTGGCAGCACAAGCAGTTCCTGGGCCAAGGCGAATTCACCTTGCCTTTCGGTGACTACAAAGTAGCCATTACCGCTCCCGCCGACCACGTGGTAGGCGCTACCGGTACGCTCCAGAACGCCGACCAGGTACTGAGCTCTACGCAGCGCAAGCGCTTTGATGATGCCAAATCGGCCTCCAAGCCTATTGCTATTGTAACGCAGCTGGAGGCTACCAAAGCCGAGCAAGGCCGCGCCAAAGGCACCAAAACGTGGGTGTATTCGGCCAAAAATGTGCGTGACTTTGCCTGGGCTTCTTCGCGGAAGTTCATTTGGGATGCCATGGGGGTGAAAGTAGAAGGCAAGCCCGTAGTGGCTATGTCGTACTACCCCAAGGAGGCGAACCCGCTGTGGGGTCAGTACTCTACGCAGGCTGTAGCGCATACCCTGAAAACGTACTCGAAATTCACCATTCCTTACGAGTACCCCGTGGCTATTTCGGTGCACGGCCCCATTGGCGGCATGGAGTACCCGATGCTGAGCTTTAACGGCTACCGCCCTGAGGCCGATGGCACGTACTCGGCAGCCACGAAGTATGGTCTGATCTCGGTAGTTATTCATGAAGTAGGACACAACTTCTTCCCGATGATTGTGAACTCCGATGAGCGCCAGTGGACGTGGATGGACGAAGGTCTGAACACGTTTATGCAGTACCTCACGGAGCAGGAATGGGAACGGGGCTACCCCTCGCGCCGCGGCGAACCCGCCCAAATCGTGCCCTACATGAGCATGAACCAGAACATGCAGAACGCCATCATGACCAACTCGGAGTCGGTGCTGCAGCTGGGCAACAACGCCTACGGCAAGCCTGCCACGGCGCTGAACATTCTGCGCGAAACGGTAATGGGCCGCGAGCTGTTTGATTACGCCTTCAAGACCTACGCCCAGCGCTGGGCCTATAAGCACCCCACCCCCGCCGACTTCTTCCGCACCATGGAAGACGCCTCGGGCGTGGACCTCGACTGGTTCTGGCGTGGCTGGTTCTACGGCAACGAACATACTGACATCAGCATCGAAGGTGTGCAGTGGTACAAGGTTGACTCCAAGAACCCCGACATTGAGAATGCTGCCCGCCGCGAGGAGCTGAATGCCGCTCCCAAAACCCTGTCGCAGCAGCGCAACCTCCAGGATATCAAGAAAACCCTGCTGGACGACAAGCCCGAGCTGAAGGACTTCTACAACGGCTACGACCCGCTGACTACCACCGACGCCGACAAAGCGCGCTACCAGCAATACGTGGCCAAACTCACGCCCGAGCAGCAGGAAGTGCTCAACAAAGGCCTCAACTTCTACCAGATGAGCCTGAAGAACCTGGGCGGCCTCGTAATGCCCGTTATCGTGCAAATGACCTACGCCGATGGCACGCAGGAAGTGGTGAACATTCCGGCTGAAATCTGGCGCAAAAACAATGTAGAGGTAACCAAGGTGTTCGTGACCGAAAAGCCCGTGGCTTCGTTCACCCTCGACCCCTACCTGCAAACCGCCGATACGGACCTCTCGAACAATGGCTTCCCGCGCAAGTTGGCGCCGTCGCGCTTCGAGCTGTTCCAGCAGCAGCAGCAGCCCGCTACCAACCCCATGCAGCAGCGCAACGTGTCGTCGCAGCAGCCGAAGCAAGGTGGAGGAACTACCGGTGCCGGCGGCAACTAGCCTCCTGATGTGCTTATTAAAAAAGCCTTCCTTTAATTAGGAAGGCTTTTTTATTTGTTTAAATATCTGCATTAACACCAGCATTTATAGATAGATTCTATTTGAGTTTAACAACCAAGGACTTAGCTTGCTATTAGTTTTAAGGTATTTAATTATTTCTTTTTTATTTTTATTTTCAATATTTATTGTACCAGTCCAAAAGTCTCTTATCTTATCATTGTTTATCCCAAAGAGCAGAACACGCTCACACATACCTACTCCACCAGTATAAAACGCTATAATAACAGTATGTTTACCTATTCCTAGATAGGTAATTTGCCTATTCGGCATATAAGGATTATCATCAACTACATCAGTTGATTGGAATGGTTGATTAAAATCAGCAATATCAAAAGTATCGGTAATAGACACGCTATTCAAAGCATTGGCAATAAATTTCGGCATAAACTTTTTACTGGTTTTTTCCTCAATTGAATCACTCTCTATTTTCGACAGTATAGATGTCAGATTGCTATTACTCAATATTGCAGAAGTATCTATCCTAAATATAGGTTTTATTTTTTTAACACTATAAATTAAAACATCATCAATTACAATATCATCTTCAATTGATTTAGTTGCAGTTGAAATTTCAATGTTGTTTTTCGACTTATTGTCTGAATCTGAACAAGCCACTACCAATAGCAGACCGAGAAATATGCTCCTATTTTTCACATTACACGCTATTCAGATTTCAAAAAGATATATCAGCGGCGGCATCAAGTATGATTCTAGTGCTTTTGCAGAACCAAGCAAGATTAACTTAAGCGCTTATGAAGGCGACATTTCGAGTATAGTGAAGAAACAGGGCAATGCCTATACTCTGTACCACTGCCAAGTTTTTTAAACAGATATAAATACGTTTGACATATAAGAGACTATACAGAAAGTGACGGACAATGCTAAGTTGCGTACACTTCTTAAGCTGGATACTTTTTAACTACACTATCACAAAACCACTCGCCCTATGGGACTTCTCGACGGACTACTCGGCAACGCCTCGCAAACTGATGCTAATGAAATTCAACTGGAGCTGAGCCAGCTGCTAGCGCCGGGCGAGCAGGTGCGCAATGCCTACGCCGTCATTCGGGACCTGATGGTGTTCACGACCAAGCGCCTCATCATGATTGATAAGCAAGGCGTAACGGGCAAAAAGCGCGAGTACCTAAGCATTCCGTACCGCAGCATCGAGCGATTTTCCATGGAAACTACCGGCCACTTCGACCTCGATGCAGAACTCAAAATTTGGGTGCGTGGCCAAACGGAGCCCATCAACAAAACCTTCCGCGGCGACAAAAACGTGTACGACGTGTACCGGGCGCTTAGTGAGTTTGCGATATAAACGGGGCTAGTAAATCGGCCAGATTAAGGCGCTGATGCGAAAACCTCCGTAATGGAGGGTAGCTCAACCATGCTTTCTCTTTTTGCCTATGGCTCGTTTTCCAGCTGCTTACACGCTTACACAGGCCCAGCAGCACCCACTGATTCCGGTTTTTTACCATGCGCAGGAAGCATATGCGCGCACCGTACTGGCCGCCAGCTACGCCGCCGGCGTACGCCTCTTTGAGTTTACCAACCGGGGCCCCGAGGCGCACACCATTTTTGCTAACCTGCAGCGCTTTGTAGAGTCTGATTATCCCGATTTGCTGCTTGGCGCTGGCACTATTTTCACGGCCGAAGAAGCGGGCCGCTTCATTGATGCTGGCGCTGATTTTATCATTCAGCCGATTACAAGCCTCGATGTGGCTGCCACTTGCCGCAGCCATGATTTGGCGTGGCTACCTGGCGCCCAAACCCTGAACGAAGTGTATGAGGCCCACCGTTTGGGTGCTACGTTGGTAAAGTTGTTTCCCTCAGCGTATCTCACGCCTGCTTACCTTCAAATTCTGCGCGGCCCCTTGCCTCACGTGCCCCTACTGGTGACGGGCGGCATTCAGCCCACTCACGAAAGCCTGAGCGCATGGAAAGAAGCAGGAGCTACCTGCGTTGGCCTGGATGCGCGCCTGCTGGATACTGCTGACCCTAGCCGCCTTACTGCGCAAGTGACTGAGCTACTAGGTGCCTTGCGGTAGCCAAGTTGCTGGTGGGTTATGTTCTGTTGAACTAGCAGACTCAGCAAGATGCAACCTGCCTCAGGCCTAGCGACTCTTGGGAGTATACCTCTACCCAAGAAATTATGAAGCTTCCTTACTCCATTGCACTAGTTGGCTTATGTGTCCTGAGCTTTGCAAGCTGCCGCGAGGACCCCGCGCCCTCGGTAGTAGTGCCGTGCACCCGTGTGAAGATGCTAGGGCCAAGCTGCAACGGAACCCTACTTCAGATTCAGGAAGACAATAAGGGAGGTAAAAGTATTACCTATCAAGGCACCCTTTACCCGAATGTAGTTGGCACTTATTCTGCGTTGCCTGACACCCTTGTTGCTGGAGACGAGCTAGTAGTTGCGCTGCGAACGGCAACGGCTACTGAAGCGACACCCCGCCCCTGCCTAGCCATCTACCAAACCTACGATGTACCGCAAATGGTGGTAGAGAGCCCACGCTGCCCAAAGTAGCTCGAGACAGATTGTACTGGGCAAACTATGCCTGAGAGACAGTAAAAAGTAAGTGACTGCAAAGTTGTTGTGATCCTCCTGATGGTCATACTGAGCGCAGTGGAAGCATGACCGGACTTGAGTTTCCAGACACAACCTAAAAGAAACGCTGCTTCTGTTAGGTGAAGGAACTTGCTAGTGCTACTACTACAAAAAAACACCCTAGCTCTTACACTAGGGTGTTTTTTTATACAAACCAATTGAACAACTATCCTCCTACTACTGCCGCATTCGGGACGGGTACGGATGGATTGTACTCAGGCGTAGAGGCGTTATGCTGAGCCGTGGTTTTGCCTTTGTCATCTTTGAAATCATTGCGCTTGTAGGGCCGGATAATAAGGCGCAATGCTTTATCGGAGCTGAAGTAGCTGATGGCCCAGCCAATGAACGTAACGACTTTGTTGCGGAAGCCTACTAGGGTCATGAGGTGCACAAACAGCCAGGTAAGCCACCCGAAGAAACCGCCAAAGTGCTTGTCGCCGGGCAGGTCTACTACGGCGCGGTTACGGCCCACAATGGCCATGCTGCCTTTGTTCACGTACTTGAACGGCTTAAGTGCGTCCCCCCGCAGGAAACGCTTCAGGTTGGCGGCTAACTGCTCGGCCTGCTGAATGGCAACCGGCGCCAGCATGGGGTAGCCGCGCGGCATTTCCTCGGTCACCATGTTGGCCACATCACCGATGGCATAGATGTTTTTGGCGCCCGTCACGCGGTTCACTGTATCCACGTTGATGCGCTTGTTGCGGGCTACTACCTCCTCGGGCAGGCCTTCTACGGCCGCGCCGTTCACGCCGGCCGCCCAAATCAGGTTTTCGCTCCGGATGAATTCGGTATCAGAGTAGAACAGCTTGCCGTCCTCGAAGCGCTTGGCCTGGGTATTGAGGCGCACGTGAATGCCCATTTCCTCCAGGTATTTCTTGGCTTTCACCTGCGAGTCCTTCGACATCGGCCCCAGCACTTCGCCGCCTGATTCCACCAGATAAATTTCCATCTGTTTCAGGTCTAGCTCGGGGTAGTCCTGGGGCAGCACGTCTTTTCGCATCTCAGCTAGTGAGCCACATATTTCAACGCCCGTAGGGCCGCCGCCTACCACTACCACATTCAGCAAGGCCTGGCGCTGGGCGGGGTCTTCGGTGAGCAGAGCTTTCTCGAAATTCTGAAACAGGTAGCTCCGCAGGTTCAGGGCATTCGGCACGCTCTTAATCTGCATGGAGTTGCGCTCAATGCTTTCCAACCCGAAGTAGTTGGTAAGCGAGCCGGTGGCAATAACCAAGTGGTCGTAGTGGATGTCGCCGATGTTGGTTACCACAGTGTTGCGCTCGGCCTCAATGCGCTGCACATCGGCCATGCGAAAAAAGAAGTTGGTCTGGCCCGCAAAAATCTTTCGGATAGGATACGCAATACTGTCGGCCTCCAAGGCGCCGGTGGCTACCTGGTACAGTAGGGGCTGGAAGTTGTGGTAGTTGTTGCGGTCGATGACAACCACCTGCACGGGGGAATCGGCTAGGTCTTTGGCCAGCCGCAACCCCGCAAAGCCGCAGCCAATGATAACAACGCGCGGCTGAGAGGTAACCGGAAGATTGGTATCCATAATCGGTATCAGAAAGTGATGGGACAGGACGAGACCAACCCCAGGCAACAGTGCCAAAATCCTGTACCGAAAAAGCAGGGCTGAGGTTATAAAAAAAGCCCACCACGCTGACCCGAAGGCAGCGTGGTGGGCATAAGCGGTTTGGCGCGCGAAGAGGGCTAGTAGTCTACCCCTTCTTTTTTCTTAAACTCTCCGTCTTTCACCTGCTTGATGAGCTGAAGCCAGCTGAAGGGGTTGAGCAGCGGGTTGTTGGTAGCCGGGGTGGCCCCAAAGCCCATGCGGCGCTGCTGGTCGTACTGCTGGTTTTGCATGGCCTGGCGGTAGTTGCCCATGCTGGAGGCCGGCAGCGTGTTGAACATGCGGCGCATCACTTGCTCGTTGAGCTTTTCGGCGGCAGTCCGGTCTTGCTCAGCGGGGGCCTTCATGGCCAGGAAGGCTTCTTTAAAGGCCTTTTCGGTGGCATACGGGAAGATGCGTACTTCCGGCAGTATGGTGGCGTCTTCCTTTAGGTTCACGATGACGGAGTAGCTCTGGCGCTGATAATCAGGCGGAATAACCACGTACTGATTGCGGTAGCCCAAACTCCGGATAACAATACTGTCGCCGGCCAACACGGGCAGAGAGAAGTAGCCGTAAGGGTTGGAAATGGTACCGCGTCCGGCTTTGGGTACGAAAATGGCGGCACCCTGCACACCCAGCAAGGAGTCGCCGGAGGCCACAATGCCGGTAAACTGCACCACTTTGCGCTGGCCCTGTGCCCGCACCTGACCGGGAGCCAGCAGCAACGCTACCAGCAAAAACCCTAGCAGGGCCGGCAAAAAAGAAACATGAATTCGAGCCACAGCAGACATACAAGGCATTACAGACGACAAAGATACGGCACTTTCGGGGGCCGCTGGTGGGTTTAACCTAAATTCGGGCCTAGCCACTTTGGTTCAGCTTCTTCAATTTCCCGCTTTCGTCTAAAGATGCGCCTCAAACACTTTACCGTTGCATTCGGCCAGCAACTATTCAAAGCCCTTGGCGATGAAAGCCGCGTGCGCATCCTGCATTTGCTGTGGCGCAACCAGGAAATGTGCATTTCTGACCTTGAGCAGGTGCTTGATTTCACCCAGACCAAAACCTCCCGTCAACTAGCGTACCTGAAAAATGCGGGCCTCGTAAACTTCAAGCGCCTCGACAATTGGGTGTTTTACTTCATTAAAGATGAAGCGCAGGATTTCCTGCACCAACTGCTGAGCTACATGGAGCGCGACCCGCAGCTGGTGCACGACCAGAAGATTTACCAGACACTCTGGTCGAATCGGGAGCTGGCGGCGTATAAGCTGCAAAACCGCCGTTGGACCGGCAGCCCCGAGCCGCGCTGAGTTGGCTAGGTCTCCTCTCCTGCTTAACCCCAATTCTGTGAAGTCTGTCGCCGTTACCCGCCTGTTCGTTTGCACCGCCCAAAAAAATGAAGTGGGCAAAGATGTAGCCCGGGCCCTGAAACTAGAGCTGAAAAAACAAGGCCTAAAAAGCCTGCTGCTAGGGGGTGAAAAACGCAAAACCCGCGTGCAAACCTGCAACTGCCTCGACCTATGTAAGCATTGCAAAAAAGGCCCCGGCGCAGCGCTCATCATCTACCCCGAAGGCACCGTATACGGCGACGTAAAGCCCAAAGACGCCGCCGAAATTGTGCACGAACACTTGGGCGAGGGCCGGGTTGTAAAGAGACTAGTGCTAGAAAGTTAAGCATTCATCTCAACTACCCTTACGCTCCCTTATTCCCGCTCAATCAGCCGGCACCTAGGCGGCGCCTCTGCCGTTCGTTGCAGCGGTTTAGCTTGCCTCAGCACCTAGTATATCTTCCTTGCTCTGACCTCCTCGTCTCTTGAAATACCGTCATCTTTTTTTTGATCTGGATCATACGCTTTGGGACTTTGAAACCAACGCCGATGAAACCCTGCGCCACCTCTACGATTTGCACAAGTTAGAACGCCACCGTGCCTTCACCGTGGAGCAGTTTATTCAGGTCTATTCTGACATTAACCACGGCTTGTGGCGCCTGTACCAGGGCGGCAAGATCACGCAGGAGCAGCTGCGGGCCACCCGTTTCCCGCGCACCTTCGTGAAGCTAGGCCTGACGGAGGCCGACTCTCCGGTTAACATCTCCTCGGAGTTTACTGATTTGCTGCCTCTGAAAACGGCCGTGTTTCCGCACACCTACGAGGTGCTGGATTACCTGCGCGACAAAGGCTACGAGCTGCACCTGATTACCAACGGCTTCCGAGACATTCAGTACGTAAAACTCAACTCCTCGAAGCTGACGGACTACTTCCAGGAAATTGTGACCTCGGAGTGCTGCGGCCATCTTAAGCCCGATACCCGCATTTTTCAGCACGCCTTGGAGCGCACCGGCGCCACCGCCCCAGAAAGCCTTATGATTGGCGACAACCTGGAGTGCGACGTGCTAGGCGCCTACAACGCTGGCCTCGACCAGGTGTATTTCAACCCTGACAAGCGCCGCCACTTCAACGAAATAACCTACGAAATCAGCTGCCTCAGCGAACTGAAGGACATTTTGTAGGTATAGCCAGCCGGAACTCCCGACCTTTGCCGCTATGATACACCTAGTAGGTCTTTCGGGAAAACGCGGCAGCGGCAAAGACACCGTGGCGCGGCTGCTTCAGCAGCTGCAACCGGAGCGCCAGTGGTACATTCGCTCTTTTGGTGATGCCATTAAAGCCGTGTGTGCTGCCCTGGCGGGCGAAGAAGTAGCGCCCTATTACTCGCAGCGTGGCAAAACGGAGCTGCTGCCTGCATTCGGGCGTACACGCGGCGAAATGCTGCAGCAGGTGGGCCAGGCCATGCGCCTATGGGAGCCGGATATCTGGATTCAGGCTTTCTTCTCGCGCCTTCCGCCCAACGCCTTTGTGCTAGTGCCTGATGTACGCTTTCCTGGCGAGGCCGACCTCATTCGGCAGCACGGCGGCCTGATGCTACGCGTGGAAGGCGACCCGTTGCGCCAGCGCGGCGACGGCACCCGCGACGACAACCACCCCAGCGAAATCGCCCTCGACACATACCCCAGTTTTGCCCTCACTATCCATAACTCCGGCTCCCTATCAGACCTAGAGCGGCAAGTGCGCGAGCTAATGCAGCGGCTGTAAACAATGCTTGCGGAAAAGTACACCCGCCTAATACGCTAAACTGGCCCGTCTCACTCAGCGGTTATTTTGCTAGGCATCAGGTACTGCTAAAGTGCGCCAGCCACTAATGCTTTGCGCTTCAGCCAGATTTGGCACCTAGTACTTAACAAAAGGAAAAGAGGACGAATTAATAATTCGTCCTCTTTTCCTTTTGTCACTTGGCTCACGCTCTATTGAGTTACCAGTTGCGGCAATTTTGCTTCAAATAAGGCCGTGAATTGCTGGCTTGAGAGAATGTGTCCTTGTTTCTGGGCATCATTTGCAATGCTATATCCCCATGCCGCGGCGGCCATGCGCTGAGTAGGCGTGCCATGGTGGCCATTGCTTGTGAAACTGCAGTCGCCGATGTTAAAGAATACCTGCAGGAATTGCTGTACTCTTTTCCACTGCATAGCAGCTCCTCGTGCATGAGAAAGGTAATAGGCAGAATAAGCATCCGCCATCAATTCGGTTCGGCGGGTAGCTTCCGGAGAAGACACTTTGCCAAATAAGTTTAGCTGAAACTGGATTTGGTGCCCGAACTCGTGGGCTAAGATTGCCTGAGGAGCTACATCGTCGAAACCGATGGCCGTGTAGGCTTCCATAATGCCATCTCCCATAATAATTTTATTAGGGATGGTACCGTAGGGAGGAAAGTTGAAGCCTTTCAGGGCGAAGGCGTTGAAAGTGAAGATTGGATGGTTGCCCTCCCTAAGCTCCGGGAAAGAGTCAAGAAGCACTAAAACGAAGTCAGCATAATACGCTGCTGAGGCATCATCCAGGCCATATACCGCTTTGTATGTTCTGATGATTTTGCTGCGGTCTTGCAGCATGCTGCCGTGCATAGCAGCCAGCACCATGTCGCTGGTCTGAATGTTCCAGAAGCGCCGCAAGTCTTTGAACGCCTTGGTAAGCGGCTGAGTGTACTCTCCCTTTACGCCAAAATACTGGTTTTCAGAGCTGTTTTCGAATACATACGCATCATATGTAGGCAAATCGAACATTGCCGTGAAATCAGCATAGTAGAATGCATCAGCCGACCAATCTGCTAGTTGCTCATTCAGCCACAGATTTATTGAAGTATTTCTGCTACAGGGCGTTGGCTGCAAAGCCAATGCGCGCAGCACCATATCCCGGTGTTGCGGATCGGTTGTGAGAACCAATGAGGCATTGGGTGTGGGCTTCGCTAGCGTTGGTGCCGACAACTGAGCAGATTGTTTGGTAGCAACAGGTTTAACTTCGCTTTCAATTTCCTTCTGACAGCCAGTTGCTAGGACGGTGGAGAAGGTAAGTAATGCCAGTGCGCGTTTAAACTGCTTCATACAGGGACGATTAGTGTGGAGTAAGGTGGAATGAAATGAAGGCGCAATCAGAGTTCCGTCATGCCTTGTATCTACAACAGCATTCAGAACGCGGTATTATATTGTCCGTAAATTATATTTTTCTTAACTATTACAATGCAAAGTATAATATAATATCAGAATAAGCTAAATATTATTTCCACCGATAGTCTTACTAATCGCCTACTTCATCCTCTCCTCCAACCGGACATATCATATCCGCTATTATTACACACTAGGTGCCTCCTGTTCCTGATACGATGGGGCACCGCCCGTAATTAGCCGCGGCCAGCCATCCACGTATTCCAGCCGGTCAAGGAGCATTACGCGGCGGGAAAAGCCCTGTTCATCATCAATTGCATGGAAAGTGGGTTGCTTCGGGTCGATAGCATGGTAGGCCAGCCAATCGTGCCCGGCGGCGTCAGTCACTACACAGTTGTGCCCCGGAGCAAGCCAGTGCTCATTGCCTTCCAGCAGCGTACGGTACGGGTCATGGGTGGCTTCGGCTAGCGTTTCGAAGGGGCCCGTGGCTGCGCGCGACCTAGCAACAAGCACGGCATAATGCGCATCGGGGCCGCAGCAGTTGTTGCCGGAATAGAATAGGTAGTACCAGCCGTTGCGCAGCACCACCCAGCTGCCTTCCAGCAATTGGTCGTAGCGACGTGGGTCACCGGCGCCGGCGGGTTGCAGCAGTACTATTTCCTGGCTGCCAGCGGCAAAGGAAAGCCGGTCTTCGGCCAGCTCCCGCACGCGCAGCGGCCCGAAACCCGAGCCCCAGTACAAAAGGCGCTTACCGGTCGCGGGGTCGTCGAAAGACATGGGGTCGATTTCCCGAAACCCCCGGCCACACTTGAGCGGCGCGCCAATATCCCGAAACGGGCCAGCAGGAGTTGCGGCGGTGGCTACGGCTAGGCACAAACCGGCACCGGAGTCCGGTTTGGCTGAATAATAGAGGTAGTAAATGCCATTGTGCTCGCTCACGTGCGGCGCCCAGAACTTTTGCGTGGTCAGGGCCCACAGCGGTTTCGCTGGTAAGCCTTCGCCCAGGTGCTCCCACTCAATCAGGTTAGAGGAGCGGGCTACCTGCAGATTGATGATGTAGCTGTTAGGGTGCTTGGTTTGGGTACCGTAGGCATAGTAATATCCGTCCGAAGCCCGGATAATGGTAGGGTCCGGAAAGTCAAAATCCCAGATGGGGTTGCGGTACGTAGCAGCGTCAGACATCGGCAGACCAGGCAAAAAGAAACGAGAAGCATTCTGCTGAGCTAAACGGATTTCGGGGAGCGAGGATGTCCTAGGCCACCATACACGCTCAACCCACTTAGATTTTGGCTAACAAGCATCTATTTCCGTTCACTGGCTACCTTTGCCACTACCCTCCACCATCCACGCAACCCAAAACCAGCAACCCCCATGGCCAACGGATTTTTCAACGTTCCTGTCCCGATTAACGAGCCGGTTAAGGCATACGCTCCTAACTCGCCGGAGCGCACTGAGCTACTCAAGATGCTCAAAGAGCTAAAGCAACAGGAGCGCGACATACCTATGCACATTGGCGGCCAGGAAGTACGCACCGGCAAAACCCAGCGCATTTTCCCGCCCCACGACCATAAGCACACCTTAGGCTACTTCCATGAAGGCGATGCCTCGCACGTGCAGCAGGCCATTGACGCCGCCCTGGCCGCCCGTACCGAATGGGCCGAACTGCCCTGGGAGCAGCGCGCCGCCATCTTCCTGAAAGCCGCCGAGCTGTTGGCTGGCCCCTACCGGGCCCGCCTGAACGCAGCCACCATGCTGGGCCAGAGCAAAAACGCCTTCCAGGCAGAAATCGACGCAGCCTGCGAGCTGATCGACTTTTTCCGCTTCAACGTGCACTTCATGCAGCAGCTCTATCGCCAGCAGCCCCAGAGCCAGCCCGGCATGTGGAACCGCTTGGAGCACCGTCCCCTCGAAGGCTTCGTGTTTGCCCTCACGCCCTTCAACTTCACCTCCATTGCCGGCAACTTGCCTACCTCGGCCGCGCTGATGGGCAACGTAGTGGTATGGAAGCCCGCCAACACCCAGATCTACTCGGCGCAGGTGCTGATGGAGTTGTTTAAAGAAGCCGGCGTACCCGATGGCGTTATTAACCTAGTGTATGTTGATGGCCCAACAGCAGGTGATGTTATATTCTCACACCCTGCCTTTGCTGGTATTCACTTCACGGGCTCCACGGGCGTGTTCCAGAACATCTGGCAGACGATTGGCCAGAACATAAAGCGCTACAAGAGCTACCCCCGTATTGTGGGTGAAACCGGCGGCAAAGACTTTATCTTAGCTCACCCTTCGGCGCACGCCAAAGCAGTAGCTACCGCCATTACCCGTGGCGCGTTCGAATATCAGGGTCAGAAGTGCTCGGCGGCTTCGCGTGTGTACCTGCCTAGCAACTTGGCTACCGAAATCCTGGGCTATGTAAAGGAAGACTTGGCCTCGTTTAAAATGGGCGATGTTGAGGACTTCTCGAACTTCATCAACGCCGTTATCAGCGAAGCTTCGTTCGATAAGCTGGCCAAGTATATTGATGGCGCTAAGTCCGACAGCAACGCCGAAATTGTGGCGGGCGGTGGCTACGATAAGTCAAAAGGCTACTTCATTGAGCCCACAGTTATCGTGACCAAAGACCCCAAGTACACCACCATGTGCGACGAGCTCTTCGGCCCCGTGGTTACGGTGTATGTGTACGACGAAGCCGAGTTTGAGCAGACCTTAGAGGTAGTAGACACCACGTCGCCGTACGCCCTCACTGGCGCTATCTTCTCGCAAGACCGCTACGCCATTGATCTGGCCTCGAAGAAGCTGGTGCAAGCGGCCGGCAACTTCTACATCAACGACAAGCCAACTGGTGCTGTGGTAGGCCAGCAACCCTTCGGTGGGGCCCGCGCTTCCGGTACCAACGACAAGGCTGGATCTTTGCTGAACCTGCTGCGTTGGGTGTCGCCGCGCGCCATCAAAGAAACGTTCGTACCCGTAACGGATTACCGCTACCCCTTCCTGGGCGTGGAAACCGGCGAAAACCTGAACGTAACCGGCCAGGGCGGTTTCTAACCTGACCAGACTTAGTAAACAGGAAGCCATTGCAGGAAACTGCAGTGGCTTCTTGCTTTACTGGCGCCACTAAGCCGTGGGCTTTAGGCTGAAGCTAGGCTAGCAGTCAAGAATCAATATCTCATCAAGAACATATTGGCTTTGTGTTGGATTGTACTTGTACGATACAGCGCATCGGCTATCCATCCTAGTTGCATTGCCAGGCGTGCAGCCAGATTTCACGTTTGTTCCGCCCGCATTTCGTGGTACCTTTGCCTTCCATGCCGTTTCTGAGCGGCCTTACTTTGTAGACGCCTATGCTTCTCGCTGTTACAACCCAGTACCAACCTTCTGACTTCCTGCCGATTATCGTGCAGTTTGTGCTTGCCATAGCTTTCGTGGCTTTCTCTATGATTGCGTCCCACTTGCTGGGACCGCGCCGCAAGAGCGTAGTAAAAGACGAAGCTTTTGAGTGCGGCATCGAATCGGTGGGCAACGCCCGCACCCCTATTTCGGTGAAGTACTTCCTCACGGCCATCTTGTTTGTACTCTTCGACGTGGAAGTAATCTTTATGTATCCCTGGGCTGTGAACTTCCGCGCCCTGGGTAAAGAGGGCTTCTATGAAATGATTGTATTTCTGGCGCTGCTGATGGCTGGTTTCGCTTACGTCATCAAAAAAGGCGTTTTGCGCTGGAATGAGGCCCGCTAGGGCAACCTTTGAGCCCAGGCGTGTGTTGCCTGTATGAAGCATTTCGCTTCTCCCAAACTGACTGACCATCATGGAAAATAGAGCTCCTGAAATCAAAATGGTAGACGCCCCCGAGGGCATGGAAGGCGCGGGCTTCTTCGCTACCTCCCTGGAGAAAGTTGTGGGCATCGCCCGCGCTAACTCCCTCTGGCCACTACCATTCGCTACCTCTTGCTGCGGCATCGAGTTCATGGCTACCATGGGCGCCCGCTACGATATTTCCCGCTTCGGCTCCGAGCGCCCCAGCTTCTCGCCCAGGCAGGCCGACCTGCTGATGGTGATGGGTACCATTGCTAAGAAAATGGCTCCTATCGTGAAGCAGGTGTACGAGCAGATGGCCGAGCCCCGCTGGGTGCTGGCCATGGGTGCCTGCGCCTCTTCGGGTGGTATCTTCGATACCTATTCCGTGCTGCAGGGCATCGATCGGATTATCCCGGTTGACGTGTACGTGCCCGGCTGCCCGCCTCGCCCAGAGCAGGTGCTGGATGGGTTGATGCGCATCCAAGACCTAGCACGCAACGAATCGACGCGCCGCCGTAACTCGCCCGAGTATCAGGCTTTGCTAGCGTCTTATAACATTAAGTAAGCAGCTAGTAGCGGGAGGTAAGAACCTATTACTTGCCTCCCGCCACTAGTTCCTATCTTCAAGCTTCTCAAAGAAAGAATGGCTGACCAAAACGAATCCCCGGCGGCACAGGAAGCGGCAGCTGTCCAGGACCCAGCCGCGCAGAAAAACGCCCAATTGCTGGCCTTGCTGCACCGCTTGTTTGGCGAGGACGCTTTTACTGAGGTAGAAGAACCGTATGGCCTACTAACGGCGACCACCACGCGGGAGCGGATTCACGATATCATTGCCGGTTTGCAGCAGGACCAAGAGTTGCAGCTCAACTTCCTGACCACCATGTGCGGCATGCATTGGCCTGAGAAGAAGGACCAAGAGCTAGGCATGGTATATCACCTGCACAGCCTGACCCAAAATATCCGGTTGCGGCTGAAGATCTTCTTCCCCATTGCCGACCCGGTAGTACCCACCATGACGGACCTCTACGCTACTGCCAACTGGATGGAGCGTGAGGCCTTTGACTTCTACGGCATCATTTTTCCCGGCCATCCTAACCTTATGCGCATCCTTAATGTGGATGACATGGACTACCATCCCATGCGCAAAGAGTACGCCCTGGAAGATGGCACCCGTGAAGATAAAACTGACCTTTTCTTCGGCCGCTAGGCCCCTGGTACCCATATCATGGCAGTAAACGACACGCTGGAAGGCACCCATAAAATAATTGAAGAAGCCCGCGAGCAGCAGGCCCGGATTAACCCGTTGGCACCTACTGTAAACGACTTCAACCAGGAGCTCACTACCCTGAACCTGGGCCCCACTCACCCTGCTACCCACGGCATCTTCCAGAACATTCTGCAGATGGATGGGGAGCGGATCATTTCGGGCGTCCCGACTATCGGCTACATCCACCGCGCTTTCGAAAAGATTGCGGAGCGCCGGCCCTTCTACCAGATTACGCCTCTCACCGACCGGATGAACTACTGTTCGTCGCCCATCAACAACATGGGCTGGCACATGACGGTAGAGAAGCTGCTGGGTGTAGAGGTTCCGAAGCGTGCGCAGTACATCCGGGTTATCCTGATGGAGCTGGCCCGTATTACGGACCACTTGATCTGCAACGGCATTCTAGGCGTAGATACGGGCGCTTTCACCGGCTTCCTCTACCTGATGGATGAACGGGAGAAGGTCTATGAAATCTACGAGGAAGTAAGCGGCGCCCGCTTGACCACCAACATGGGCCGGGTAGGCGGCATGGAGCGCGACTTCAACGACGTAGCCATTGCCAAACTGCGGGCTTGGCTGAAAACCTTCCCGGCCGTTATGGCTGAGTTTGAGAAGATGTTCAACCGCAACCGCATCTTCATGGACCGCGTGGTTGATGTAGGTGCCATTTCGGCCGAACGAGCGCTGAACTACGGCTTCACGGGGCCGAACTTGCGGGCTGCTGGCGTCGACTACGACGTGCGAGTGATGAACCCGTATTCTAGCTATCAGGATTTCGAATTTGAAATTCCGGTGGGCACTAAGGGCGACACGTATGACCGGTTCATGGTGCGCAACGAGGAAATCTGGCAGAGCTTGCGCATTATCACGCAGGCCCTGGAAAATCTGCCCGAAGGCCCTTACCACGCTGATGCGCCGCATTACTACCTGCCACCCAAGCAGGCCGTGTATAAGAACATGGAAGCCCTCATTTATCACTTCAAAATTGTGATGGGTGAGATTGAAGCTCCGGTTGGCGAGGTCTACCACTCGGTAGAAGGCGGCAATGGTGAGTTGGGCTTCTACCTGGTTTCCGATGGAGGCCGCACGCCGTACCGCCTGCACTTCCGCCGTCCTTGCTTCATTTACTACCAGGCCTACACCGAGATGGTAGTGGGCCAAACCCTCTCCGACGCCATCGTGACCCTGTCGTCGATGAACGTAATTGCCGGCGAGCTGGACGCGTAGTTTTTTGCTGAATTTGACCCCTATGGAGACGACTGCCGTCAAGCCGCAATTTTCCGAAGCCGCGCAGGCTGAAATCAAGCGTCTGCTTACTCACTACCCCGACGACCGCCGCAAATCGGCGCTACTGCCGGTCCTGCATATTGCCCAGGCCGAGTTTGGTGGCTGGGTGAGCCCCGAAGTACAGGACCTGGTAGCTGAGGTGCTAGGCATCAAGCCGATTGAAGTGTACGAGGTTTCGTCCTTCTATACCATGTTCAACCTCAAGCCGGTAGGCAAGCACGTGCTGGAAATCTGCCGCACGGGTCCTTGCATGCTGCGCGGCTCCGACGAACTGACGGCTCACTTGGAGCGCATTACCGGTGCTAAAGTAGGCGGTCCGGCTTCAGCTGATGGCTTGTTTACCTTGAAGGAGGTAGAGTGCCTAGCGGCTTGCGGCTTTGCTCCCATTGTGCAGGTACGCGAGAAGTATTACGAGCAGCTCGATACTCCGGAAGCTGTGGATGCCATGCTCTCTGAGCTGCGCAACCAAGTGCACCGCCCCGCCCTGCCCTGGGAAGAAACTGGCCTCCCGAACGCGCTGGCCAACAACTAACGTCTTTCAGCTCTGAACCTATGGGACGCAAACTGCTGACCGAACATATTAACGTTGAAGGCATCGACACCTTTGAGGTATACCGCAAACATGGCGGCTACCGCTCGGTAGAGAAGGCCATCAAAACGATGACCCCCGACGAGGTGGTGGAAGAAGTAAAAAAGTCGGGGCTACGCGGCCGTGGCGGCGCTGGCTTCCCTACTGGCATGAAGTGGAGCTTCCTGGCCAAACCCGAAGGTGTGCCGCGCTACCTCGTCTGCAACGCCGACGAATCAGAGCCGGGCACCTTCAAGGACCGTCAGTTGATGTCGAAGCTGCCGCACTTGCTCATTGAGGGTATGATTACGAGCTCATATGCTCTAGGCGCTAACACCTCGTATATCTACATCCGCGGCGAGCTATTGTACGTGCTGCGCATTCTGGAGAAAGCTATTGCTGAGGCATACGCGGCAGGGTTTCTTGGTAAAAACATCCTAGGCTCGGGCTACGACCTGGACCTGCATGTGCACCCTGGTGGTGGCGCTTACATCTGCGGCGAAGAAACGGCGCTATTGGAGTCTTTGGAAGGCAAACGCGGCAACCCGCGCAACAAGCCGCCATTCCCGGCCGTGCAAGGTTTGTATGCTCGCCCTACGGTAGTAAACAACGTGGAGTCGATTGCCGCCGTGCCGGTTATAGTAAACGAAGGTGGCGACGAGTATGCCAAGATTGGCGTGGGCCGGAGCACTGGCACCAAGCTAATCTCGGCTTGCGGTCACCTCAACAAGCCCGGTATCTACGAAATCGAGCTCGGCCTGCCCGTTGAGGAATTCATCTACTCCGATGAGTACTGCGGCGGTATTTGGAAAGGCCGCGACCTTAAGGCTGTAGTGGCTGGTGGTTCCTCCGTTCCAATTTTACCCAAGGAGTTGATTCTGAAAACAGCAGCCGGTGAAAACCGCCTGATGACCTATGAATCGCTCTCGGACGGTGGTTTCATTACGGGTACTATGCTCGGCTCGGGTGGCTTTATTGCCATGGACGAGACGACTTGCATCGTGCGCAACACGTGGAACTTCAGCCGTTTCTACCACCACGAGTCGTGCGGACAATGCTCGCCTTGCCGCGAGGGAACAGGCTGGATGGAGAAAGTGCTACACCGCCTCGAGCACGGCCACGGGCACATGGAAGACATCGACCTGCTAGTAAGCGTGGCCAAGCAAATCGAAGGCAACACCATTTGCCCATTGGGTGAAGCGGCCGCCTGGCCGGTTGCAGCTGCGGTGCGTCACTTCCGTCACGAATTTGAGTGGCACGTGACTCACGCGAAAGAGGCTGCTCAGCCCGGTGCCGTGTATCGCGCAAATGCAGTACTGGTTTAATTTCTAGTAATTGACTTTCTCTTCCTCTCCGGAAGCTCTTGATAATGGCTAAAATAACCTTTGATGGCATTGAGGTTGAAGTTCCGGACGGAACCACCATCCTTAATGCAGCCCGCCAGATTGGGGGTAGCATTGTGCCCCCAGCCATGTGCTACTATACCCCACTAAAAGGCTCAGGCGGTAAGTGCCGCGCCTGCCTCGTGCGGGTAGCGGCTGGTTCGGCCAAGGACCCCCGTCCGATGCCTAAACTCGTGGCCTCTTGCGTGACGCCGGTACAAGATGGGATGGTAGTAGAAAACACTACCTCTGAGCAAGTGCTGAACGTGCGCAAGGGCATTGTAGAAATGCTACTCATTAACCACCCTCTGGACTGCCCCGTGTGCGACCAGGCTGGTGAGTGTGACCTGCAGAACTTTGCTTTCGAGCACGGCGTGTCTACGACTCGCTACCAAGAAGAGCGCCGCACCTTCGAGAAAATTGATATCGGCCCACTCATCCAGCTGCACATGACGCGCTGCATCTTGTGCTACCGCTGCGTATATACTGCTGATCAGATTGCTAAGGGCGACCGGGTGCACGGTGTATTAGGCCGCGGCGATGCTGCTGAAATTGGTACCTACATCGAGAACATCATCGACAACGACTTCTCTGGCAACGTTATCGACGTGTGCCCAGTAGGCGCCTTAACCGATAAAACGTTCCGCTTTAAGCAGCGTGTGTGGTTCACCAAGCCGGTGAACGCGCACCGCGACTGCCCTAAGTGCTCAGGCAATGTAGTACTCTGGTATAAAGGCCAGGAAGTACTCCGCACCACAGCCCGTAAGGACCAGTATGGTGAGGTAAAGGAGTGGATTTGCAACGAGTGCCGCTTTGAAAAGAAAGAGACATCGGACTGGACCATTGAAGGCCCTGCGCACATCGACCGTTCTTCGGTAATTTCGGCCAACCACTACGAGCTGCCCGTCCTGAATCAGTCGGTTATTGCTGACCTGCCTGAAAGTACCCAGCGCGACCTAGAAAAGAATCCTCCTCTGAAATTAGGGTAATCCGTTGCCAGTTGTGAGTTGCCGATTGCCCATTTTGGCAAGGCTAGCACTTCAGATAACTGGCAATTGGCAACTGACAACTCATAACTGAAATGATTGAACTACCCGCATTAGGCTGGCAATCCATTGTCATCTTCGTTGTATTTGCGCTTTCGCTGCTGATTGCAACCTACTGCACCTACGCTGAGCGCGTTATTGCGGCCTTCTTGCAAGACCGCGTAGGTCCTGACCGCGCTGGTCCGTATGGCCTAGCTCAGCCTCTGGCCGATGCCGTTAAAATGTTCACCAAGGAAGAGTTCTTCCCCGGCGGCGCCAACAAGGCTCTCTTCGTTTTTGGGCCCTGCTTGGCCATGATTACGGCATTGATGTCGTCGGCGGTAATTCCGTTTGGCAATAATGTGAGCTTTGGTGAAAACGCTTTCTTCCTGCAGGGCATCGAGGTGAACATTGGGATGCTATGGATTTTTGGCGTGGTTTCGCTAGGAGTCTATGGCGTAATGATTGGCGGCTGGGCCTCCAATAACAAGTTCTCTTTGCTAGGTGCCGTACGGGCCGCTTCCCAGAACATTAGCTACGAGTTGGCCATGGGCATGTCGCTTATTGCGGTGCTCATGATTTCGGGCACGCTGAGCCTGCGCGAAATCACACTGCAGCAGTCCATTGCTGGTGAGTGGCACTTCTGGAATATCGTGAAACAGCCCTTGGGCTTCATCATCTTCTTGGTGTGTGCCTTCGCTGAAACCAACCGTACGCCCTTCGACTTGCCCGAGTGCGAAACAGAGCTGGTTGGTGGCTACCACACAGAATACTCTTCGATGAAGCTGGGTCTTTACCTCTTCTCGGAGTACGTGAACATCTTCGTGGTATCGGCCGTGATGAGCGTGCTGTATTTTGGGGGCTTTAACTTCCCCTTCCAATATGAACTGCGTGACTGGTTGGTAAGCAACCAAGATTGGACGCTGGCCGGAGCTCAAAACTTGATTACGGTGCTGGGTACAGTGGGTCTGTTTGCGAAAATCTTCGCCTTTATTTTCTTCTTCATGTGGATTCGCTGGACCTTGCCCCGCTTCCGCTATGATCAACTGATGCGCCTAGGCTGGACCATTCTGATTCCGCTGGCCGTAATCAACATCCTCATCACCGGCGGGCTCATCCTGTTCGGGGTGATTTAGTAACTTTTCCACTACCTCGTCACGGCTTCTCACCTAGAGAGCGTGGCACTCGGTCTGACGATATGCAACTCACCAATAGAGCCAAGAAACTAGAAAAGAAGCCCATGACTTTGGCCGAGCGGGCCTACCTGCCGGCTATTTTCCAGGGCTTGAGCATTACCATGCGCCACTTCTTCATGAAGAAGGCCACGGTACGTTACCCCGAGGAGGTTCGCCCCTTCTCCCCCATCTTCCGAGGCCTGCACGTGCTGAAGCGCGATGAGCAGGGCCGGGAGCGGTGCACCGCCTGTGGCCTCTGCGCTGTAGCCTGCCCCGCCGAAGCCATTACGATGGTAGCCGGCGAGCGGAAAAAGGGCGAGGAAGGCCTTTACCGGGAAGAGAAGTATGCTATCAGCTACGAGATTAACATGTTGCGCTGCATCTTCTGCGGCCTGTGTGAAGAAGCTTGTCCGAAAGCAGCCGTGTACCTGCAGGCCGATAAAATGGCGCCGCCACGTTACGAGCGGGATGAGTTTATCTATGGCAAAGACCGCTTGGTTGAGCCGGTTTCGCCAGATGAACGCTCCGTGCGCGGTATTCAGCTTACGCCGGAGCAGGCTGATGCGCTGCGCAACAAAATGACCAGCCAGCTGGCCTAGGTAGTAGCGCGAGCCTAACCGCTCGTGCCCTGCCCGCGCTACCTCTCTTCACCGTCTTGACCTTTGCGAGCTAGGTGTTCGCGCTACTGCTTTTCTAATGTCTCCAATTTTCCTCTTTCTGGCTTTTGTAGCGCTGCTCAGCGCACTAGGTGTGGTTTTTGCCAAAAACCCAGTGCACAGCGTGCTGTTCCTGATCCTGACGTTCTTTGCGTTATCAGGTCACTATTTGCTACTGAATGCCCAGTTCCTGGCGGCCGTGAACATTATCGTGTACGCTGGTGCCATCATGGTGCTATTCTTATTCGTGATTATGTTCCTGAACCTGAATGTGGACACGGAGCCGCATAAGCCCGCACTAGCTAAAATTGCTGCCGCTGTTGCGGGCGGGTCGTTGCTGTTGGTATTGGTAGCTGCCCTGAAAGATGTGCAACCTACTGGCGCTACTCTTGATGCGTCCTTTAACTCCCAAATTGGCATGGTCGACCGGTTGGGCCTAGTACTGTATCAGCAGTACTTGCTTCCTTTTGAGTTGGCTTCAGTGCTATTTCTGGTAGCTATGGTTGGAGCCGTAATGCTAGGGAAGCGCGAAACCGGAGAGCGGAACTTTTAGTCAAGCATTTCATTGGCTAAGCCAGCGCGGCCTCTGAACAATTCAGAGGCCGCGCTGGCTTTTAATATTGTTAGAAAAATCAAATTTATTCCCGTATCAAGCTAGCGTAACTCTGCCTCTAATCTTATAAAATTGTGAGTCTGCCACGAGACTGCAGCAGCTGCATTTAGCTGTTATAGAGGCACTTTTATGAAGTTGGATTTGTGAAGAAGTTACTAGCCCTCCTTTTGGGCTTGCTTGCTATACCGGCCTGGGCCCAAACAGGGGTATCGTCGCCGGAAACTGTTCCGCTAGACGCGGTAGTGCAAAAGTTTATGAGTCGCTGGAAGATACCTGGCGCATCCGTGGCCATCAGCCGGCAAGGGAAACTGGTGTATGCCCGCGGGTTTGGGTATTCGGACCTTGAACGCACCCAGCCCATGACACCTGCGACCCTAGTAAGGGTGGCCAGTGTATCGAAGCCAGTGACGTCGATTGCCATTATGAAGCTGGTAGAGGACGGTCGCCTCGATCTGCAGCACAAGGTTTTCGGGCCGGCAGGCTACCTTGATGGAGCGTACTACAGCGACGTTATTGAGGACGAGCGCCTCTATGATGTAACCGTGCGACAACTGCTGGAGCATACCGGCGGCTGGAACCGTGACGCCGGCGTTGATGGCTTCAGCAGCTCGGACCCTATTGATTTTCCCTTGCATGTGGCGCAGGTAATGGGCGTCCCTAACCCGGTTGGCGACTCAACTCTGGTGCGCTATCTATTAAGCAAGGGGCTGAATTTTACACCGGGCACTCGCTTTGCGTACTCTAACATTGGGTATTTGGTGCTCGGTAAAATCATTGAGAAGATAACCGGCCAGCGGTACCAAGCGTGGGTGCGTGCAAATATTCTGGAGCCTAGTGGCGTGCGCGAAGCGCACATGGCGCACAATCTGCTCGAAGACAAGCAGGAAAATGAAGCGGAATATTACTCGCCCTTGACAAACGAATCGTGCTACGGCACGGGTAAGCGGGTGCCCTACGCGTATGGCGGCGCAAACCTAGAGGCCATGAATGCCCACGGCGGGTGGCTTTTCACGGCGCGAGACCTAGTACGCTTGTTGTTGGCTGTGGATGGCTCCCCGACCCGCCCCGACTTATTGCTGCGTGCTACCCTAGATACCATGACGGCCCCCTCCGACGTCATGAAGCGGTACGCAAAGGGTTGGATGGTAAACAAGCGGGGTGTGTGGTGGCATACAGGATGCCTCAATGGGTCAGCAAGCCTAGTAGCCCGCAATGCCGATGGCTACACTTGGGCCATTCTGATAAATTCCTTCCCGAGCAACAACCGCTTTTGGAAAGACTTAGAGGACTTGGGCTGGGACTGCATCAATAGCACCAACAGCTGGCCTAGCTACGACCTGTTCCCACCCGAGCAAAATGCCTCTGAGTTGCGCCTAGCTCAGGCTTCGCCGAATACAGCCACCCTGGCCTGGGCTAATGGCAATGGTACGCACCGGCTATTAGTAGTGCGCGAAGGTGGGCCGGTGAATGCGTTTCCGCTGGAAGGACGCAGCTATGCTGGCGGCCGCATACTAGGCCAAGGTGCCACCCTAGGCCACGGCAACTTTGTAGTAACCGCTGGCCCTGATAGCCTCGTACGGCTCAACGGACTTCAGCCGGGCCATACCTACTATGCCCGCGTGATGGAATACCGGATGCAAGAAAACGACAAAATGGCGCCGGTGTATATGTTTGATGGCAACCCAATACTCCGCTTCCAGATGCCAGCAGCGGTTCCGTTGGCCCAAGCAAAAGCACCAACGGTTTCTCGCCGGGGGCTAGCTAGTAAAGGGCGTGCTAAAGGCAAGGAACAAGCGGTGCCGGCTGCTCAGCCCAAGCGTACTGCCCCAGCTGAACATGCCGGAACGCCTTCCTATCTGGTGCGCTTACGAACTTTACTCACCGGACACACTAGTACGAACTAGCCTACTAAACGCAACGAAGCCCGTGGTACTTACCACGGGCTTCGTTGCGTTTAGTAGTGGGGCTTGCCCCGCAAGCTATTAGGGCATTGGAGCAGTCTGCGTGTCTTCAGCGGGCTGGCGGCGCAACCAGGCGGGGCCACAGCTGGCGCGCATCTTTTGCCGGAATTTCTCTTGTTCCTCGGGAGTTAGGTGGGCCATGCGCGACTCCATTTTCTGCCGCCATGCCCGGCGGTGGCGGGCCCAACCGCCGGCACGGCCACCTCGGAAGCCTCCAAACAGAATGCGGGAAAGCACTAGCAGCCCCAAGGTTTGCCAAAACGTGATGTAAGGCCCATTAAACAGGGAGGGAATCAGCCAGTTCCAGAGGCTCATGGTCACGAAGCCAGCCACAGCAACCAGTAGCGCTCCGAAGAGCAGGAATTTGAGGCCGCGAAGCAGCCAGGAAGAGCGGTTCATTTTAGTAGGGAATTTAGTAGTCCAAGCGCAGGCACGGGCAGTTGCAGCAACGTAATGCCTCATGCGTAAGCGGGTGTGCTTAATCGGTAAACAGCTCCGTGTACAGCGTCTGGAGGCGTTTGCGCAGGTGCTGTACGGCGTAGTGCTTGCGCGAAATCAGGGTTTTGAGCGGCACGCCCGTTTCGGCTTCCATCTCGCGGAAGCTTTTGTCTTCCAGCTCATGCCAGATAAATACCTGCCGTTGGGCAGCAGGTAGTTCTGCAAGCGCATCCGTTAGGGCTTCCATAAGGGTTTCGCGCAGCAGCCGGTTTTCGGGTGCATCATCTGGCGCGGGCAGAATATCAGCCAGCAACAGTGTGCTTTCCTCCTCATCAAGCCCCCGGGCTAGTTCTTCTTCCAAAGAAGTAGGGCGTTTGCGGCGGTAGAGGTCGGTGATTTTGTTGCGTGCCACCCGGAACAGCCATGCGGCGGCCTGCTCCACAGGCTTCAGCATGCGGTAGCTTTCTACTAGCTCGGCAAATACATCCTGCAGTACATCCTCGGCTTCGGCTTCATCCGGAATACGGCGGCGGATAAAGGCCAACAGCCGGGTGCGTTGGGTGCGCACGGCTTCCTGTATCTGCAGGTCCTGGTGGCCGGCCGTCATGCGTGAGGCGTCGAGTGGTAGGGCGATGGTATCCATTCTGCCCTGAAAGACGCGGGCAACAGGAAAATACTTTATTCCGAAAGAAAATAATTTGGCCGACTTCGCTTCCCCTCATTTACTACCCCTTCTATACTCAGCAACCCTCCTTCTAACCAAAAAATACTGGCTAAAAAGGGGTTGCTGAGTATAGAAGGGGTAGTAAAATGGCGGGAAACTTTGCCCAGTACTGCTAGCCTAGTTGAAGTGATATAGGAAGGTAATGATGCCCGTGTACGCTGGCTTACGGCTGCCAATAACTTCCAGCGTTACCTCAATGCGGGCTTTGGCAATGCCGCGCAAATCTTTTACGGAAAGCAGCTTGGCCCGCAACTGCACTTGGCTATCCACTACCACGGCCTGATTAAAGCGCAAGCTTTCCACTTCATAATTCACCTGCATCTTCAGGTTCTCAATCGTCACGATTTGCGTCCAGAGATAGGGTAGCAACGATACCGTGAGGTAGCCGTGGGCAATGGTAGCCCCAAACGGAGACTCCACACGAGCTCGCTCCGCATCCAGATGGATCCACTGAAAATCAAGGGTAGCGGCCGCAAACTGGTTGATTTGCTCCTGCGTGATAGTATGCGGATTTGATACGCCTAACTCGTGGCCTTCATAGCGCTGAAGCTCGGCTAGGCTGCTAATGGTAATGCTCATTTAAGTGCAGTTGGTGGTGAATAGAACGAAGGTAACGTGTTGTATCAATCCAGCCTCTGGCTTTTCACTTGGGCACATGCGCAGGAGGCCGTTTGGCGCGCGTAGTAGCAGGCCGGTGGCTTAGCCTTGGCTGGCACCTAGCAGATAAGCTGATTTAGCGCGTAGCTACGCCAATTTTAAGGGTGGCGTTTTCCGATTTTCAGGATACCTTTGCCGGCTAGTTGTCCCTACCTCATCCGTAAAACGGGACGTCCTTTCGCCGTCAGCCTTACTGCATGGATCAGAACATACCGCAGGTTATCCAAACGGTACCTCTACAATACTACGTCTTCTTCGCCACGGCTCTTTTTTCGATTGGCGTGCTGGGGGTGCTCACAAGGCGTAATGCCATCATCATCTTCATGTGCATAGAGCTGATGCTCAATGCCGTGAACGTGCTGCTGACGGCCTTTTCGGCGTATCGCGCTGACCCAAACGGACAGATTTTCGTGTTCTTCATCATGGCCGTGGCCGCCGCCGAAGTGGCAGTGGGCTTGGCTATCATCGTGATGATTTACCGCAACCTCCAGAATACCGACGTCAATCTGCTTAACCGACTGAAGTTCTGAGTTAGGATTCTGGAGCCGAAGACTTCAGGCCGGGCACGCAGTTTACGCTGTTTGCCTACCTAGTCAGCCGCCCCAGGAGCCCAAGCCCCCAACCTATGCAAGAACAAGTAATCCCCGCTGCCGGCGCTCCGTACCCGCTCTTCCTGTACGTGCTGATTCCGCTGTTGCCGTTCCTGGGCTTTCTCATCAACGGGCTCCTGAACCGGCGCCTTTCCGGTACGGTGGCAGGCGTTATCAGCTCAGCGGCTGTGTTAGGCTCGTTCCTGATTTCGGCCACCCTGTTTGCTACCTTCCAGTACCCTTACACCGTCACACTGTTTGAGTGGATTCGGGTAGGTACCATGCATATCCCCTTCTCCTACCAAATCGACCAGCTCAGCCTGATTATGCTGCTGCTCGTGACGGGCGTCGGGTTCCTGATTCACGTGTACAGCATTGGCTACATGCACCACGATGAAAACGTGGGCAAGTTTTTCAGCTTCCTGAACCTGTTTGTGTTCAGCATGCTGGTGCTGGTGCTGGGCGCCAACTTCGTGATTTTGTTCATAGGCTGGGAAGGCGTAGGCCTCTGCTCTTACCTGCTCATTGGCTTCTGGAATAAGAATACCAGCTACAACAACGCCGCCAAGAAAGCCTTCATTATTAACCGTGTGGGCGACCTGGGCTTCCTGCTTGGCATCTTCCTGATTTACCGCGCCTTCGGTTCGGTACAGTTTGGCGAGGTCTTTCAGAAGGCTTCACTAGGCCAGTTTGGCGACTACACGGCAAGCATCGTCACGGTAATTACGCTGTTGCTGTTCGTGGGCGCTACCGGTAAATCGGCCCAGTTGCCGCTTTATACCTGGCTACCCGACGCAATGGCCGGCCCTACCCCCGTATCGGCCCTGATTCACGCGGCTACCATGGTGACGGCGGGTATTTATATGATCATCCGCGCGAATGTGCTCTTCACGCTCGCCCCCGATACGCTTGAGGTTATTGCCATCATCGGCGGCGCTACCGCGCTATTTGCCGCTACCATCGGCCTGGCCCAGAACGACATCAAAAAGGTGCTGGCCTACTCCACCGTTTCGCAGCTCGGCTACATGTTCCTGGCTCTGGGCGTAATGGGTTACAGTACGTCCCTGTTCCACGTCCTGACGCACGCCTTCTTCAAGGCCCTGATGTTCCTGGGCGCCGGCTCCGTGATTCATGCCATGAGCAATGAGCAGGATATGCGCCGCATGGGCGGTTTGCGCAAATCGTTGCCCATCACGTTTATCACCTTTCTGGTGGGCTGCTTGGCTATTGCGGGCATTCCGCCTTTCTCGGGCTTCTTCTCTAAAGATGAAATTCTGCTGCACGTCTATCAGCACAGCAAAGTGTTGTATGCAGTAGGCCTGTTTACCGCTTTCCTAACGGCGTTTTATATGTTCCGTCTGCTGTTCCTGACCTTCTTCGGCGAGTTCCGCGGCACCGCAGAGCAGAAGCACCACCTGCACGAGTCGCCCGCTTCCATGACGCTGCCGCTTATCGTGCTGGCTATTTTGGCAGCTGTAGGTGGTTTTATGAACGCACCACTGTTCCTGGGCAAAGGCTACCTAGCCGATTACCTCGCGCCACTCTTCACCTATTCGCAGCGCATTAACCCGGAAGCCTTCGGCGCTGAGGTTGATCATGCCACCGAGTACATGCTCATCGGCCTTTCAGTAGGGGCTGGCGTGCTGGGTATTATTCTGGCCTACGTGCAGTACGTAAGCCGCGGCGTGCGCCCAGCTGAAGATGAAGCCCAGCGCTCGGCTCCCGAGAATCTGGTGTACCACAAATACTACATCGACGAGCTGTATAACGCGCTGTTCGTTCGCCCCATCATGGGCCTTTCGCGCGGCCTCTACCGCTTCGTGGAAAACGGCATCATCGACCCCATCGTGAATGGCTTAGGCCGCATGACCATGGGTGGCGGGCAATTACTTCGCTATGTGCAAACCGGTTCCGTGGAAACCTACCTCATCCTGATGGTAGTGGGCATTGTGCTGGTGCTGGCGCTGAACTTTATGAAGTTTTAAGCATATGCTTGGCATTTTGCTTCTAGCGGACACCATGGAATTCGGCTTCTCTCCGGTCGGAATCTTCCTCCTTTTGGCTGGCTATTTCATGCCCGCCATTTTCGGCCGCGAACAGCAGAATGCAGGCACCATACTTCTTTTAAATCTGCTTTTGGGCTGGACTATCATCGGATGGTTTGCTGCTCTTCAACTTGCGCTGAAACTGTCGCCTGCTGATAAGGAAGCGGTTGCTTCCTTCCGGTGCAGACGTCATTGGAATAACCTGATTAGCTAATGCTGACTGTCCTTCTCCTACTCTGGCCCGTGGCGGCCGCCCTGCTGCTGCACTTCTTTAAAGGTCGTGCGGCCCGGGTCGCGGCGTTTGGCGCGGCGCTGGTTGAATTTGCCATCGCGCTTTATGCCGCTGGTTTCTCTGGTGCCAGTTTGGCCTTGGGAAACTCAGCTGCGGCTCAATTTGAAGCCAACTACCCCTGGATTGCCTCCGCAGGCATCAACTTCCATGTAGGTATGGATGGCCTCAGCCTGCTGTTGGTGCTGCTTACCACCTTCCTGGTTCCGATTATCCTGCTGGCTGCCTTCCGCCGCAATTTTGAGAACGAAAGTGTTTTCTATGCGCTGGTGCTGTTTATGGAAACCGGCCTGATTGGCGTATTCACGGCGCAGGATGCCTTCCTATTCTACTTTATGTGGGAAGTAGCACTGATTCCGATTTACTTCCTGGCGGGTGTTTGGGGCGGCGAGAACCGCGCCAAGGTTACGTTCAAGTTTTTCCTCTACACCATTGTCGGCTCGCTGTTTATGCTAGCGGGCTTTGTGTACCTCTACTTCCAGACGGGTCCGGCCGCAAACGGCTTATCAGCTCACAACTCGGAGTTGGCTTCCTTTTACAGCCTGAATCTGCCCGCCGAAACGCAGCTGTGGCTGTTCTGGCTGATTTTCGCGGCCTTCGCCGTGAAGATGCCCATCTTCCCGTTCCATACCTGGCAGCCCGATACCTACACTGAGGCTCCGGCTCCGGCCACTATGCTGCTTTCGGGCATTATGCTGAAAATGGGTATCTACGGCTGTATGCGCTGGTTGATTCCGGTACTGCCCCTAGGCACTGATTACTGGCAAAACCTGGTGCTGATTCTGGCAGTTATCGGCATCATCTACGGAGCTATCATTGCAATTCGGCAGCAGGACGTGAAGCGGCTTATTGCCTATTCTTCGCTTTCGCACGTGGGTCTGATGATTGCCGGGGTGTTCTCTCTGACGCAACTAGGCATGCAGGGTGCCAGCATTCAGATGCTGGCGCACGGTGTCAACGTGGTGGGCATGTTCTTCATTGCCGATGCCATTGAGCGCCGTACCGGCACCCGCAACATTGCCGACCTGGGTGGTCTCACCCGCCAGGCACCAATCCTAACGGTGTGTTTCCTGGTGCTGCTGCTGGGCACAGTGGCCTTGCCGCTCACCAATGGCTTTGTGGGCGAGTTCCTGCTGCTAGCCGGAGTGTACCAATACAACGCCTGGATGGGAGCGGTAGCTGGTGTTACCATCATTCTGGGAGCCGTGTACTTGCTGCGCATGTTCCAGCGCGTTATGCTAGGTCCAGACTCGGCTCATACCGCTACATTCACCGACCTCAGTGGCGCGGAGCTAGCCCTTCTGGTCCCGCTCATCGTGTTGGTATTCTGGATTGGCTTGTTCCCTAATACTTTCCTGCACCTATCGGAAGGTAGTGTGATGCAGATTCTGAACGAGGTAGTAAAACGCTAAACTGACGGCAGCCCGCGGCTCCGGCCCCGGCTACCTCCTACGCTAATGAATTCAATCATTCTGCTTTCCGTTCTTGGCCTCGGTAACCTCTTCTTAGGTTTCCGCCGCTCCAACCGGCTTCTGCTGCCTGCGGCCATGCTCATGCTGGCGGTGGTGTTCGGCGTTAACTTCCTGGATTGGGGCACGTCGCAGTCGTACTTCAACGACATGCTGCTTATTGACAACTTCTCGGTGGCTTTCACTGGTATTGTTGTCCTGACGGCCCTCTTGCTGATTCCTTTCTCGCAGCATTACGTGCGCGATGGAGAAGCAAATCTGGCGGAGTATTATTCCCTGCTCTTGTTCTCGCTGGTAGGCGCTATCATGATGGTAGCTTATAACCACCTGCTGATGCTGTTTCTGGGCATCGAGACGCTAAGTATTGCCATGTACGTGCTGGCGGGGTCTGATAAGCGAAACCTACGCTCCAACGAAGCCGCCCTGAAGTACTTCCTGATGGGGGCCTTTGCGACCGGCATCCTGCTCTTCGGCATGGCACTGGTATATGGTGCTACCGGCACGTTTGTGCTCCGCGACATCAGCTTTGCGGTGCAAAACCCATCTAATGCTTCCCTAACGCCCATGCTGTACATCGGCATGCTGATGATGCTGATTGGTATTGGCTTTAAGGTTTCGGCCGCTCCGTTCCACTTCTGGACACCGGATGTGTACGAGGGCACCCCCACCTTCTTCACTGCTTTCATGAGCACCGTGGTGAAAACCGCTGGCTTTGCGGCTTTCCTGAAACTGCTGGTGCAGGCTTTCCCCGCGGCTTCGGCCCAGGGGGTGTGGCTGCCTACGCTTACCGCTATGTGTGTGCTTACTTTGCTCATCGGAAACGTGGGGGCGGTTGCGCAAACCAGCCTCAAACGCATGCTGGCATACTCCAGCGTATCGCACGCGGGCTACCTGCTCATCGGGTTGGTAGCGTTCAATGGGCAACTGGAAGGGGCCTCGGCTAACGGCATTTTCTTTTATTCCTTGGCGTATTCTATTGCCACTGTAGCCGCCTTTGGGGTGCTTAAACTAGTAGCTGATTCCCGTTCGCGGGAAGATTATAACGGACTTACTGGCTTGGCAAAAACGAACCCTCTTCTGGCCTTCGTCCTGACGGTAGCCATGCTTTCTTTGGCCGGTATTCCGCTCACGGGTGGCTTCTTCGGTAAGTTCTTTGTCTTCTCAGCAGCGGTGGAGAATGGCTACATTGGGTTGGTGGTGTTTGCGGTGGTGATGTCGATGGTGAGCATTTACTACTACCTGCGCCCCATCATTGCCATGTACATGCGCAACCCCGATGTAACAACTGCCACTCCAGTTCCGGTAACCACGTTTCAGTCGGCGGCTTTGCTCCTGCTTGCGTTGCTGACGGTCGTGTTGGGCGTACTTCCGGGCCTAGTAGCTGGGATTCTGTAACCGTTCTAGGTTGTAAAATCTATCAAAGCGCCTCTGCCTTCCGGCAGAGGCGCTTTTTCGTTGCCGGAGCTCTGGCGTGTGGCTGGTAAGCAACTGCAAGCGGCACGGTTAGGACCGTTGCGGGGGCTAGGGTTACATTAAGGGCAATGTCCTCACGCAGCTACCACAGGTAACGCAGGTAGGTACTGCCACCAAGGGCATGCTCTCCTATATGTACAGTGTGCAGCTGCCCAATGGCCTTGATGTGACATTCTCCCACCAACGCTACACCACTACCTTGGGCCAGCCGCTGGAAGACCTGGGGGTGCAGCCCGATGTGGTGGTAGAAAACGCCCTACCCGATATGCAAAAGCAGCACAATGCCGTGCTGGTGAAGGCGCTGGAATTAGCCTAAGCCGAAGCCATGCGACTAGGCCCACTAAGTAATCTAACCTTCACTTTTTAACCACCCGGATGCTAATTCGGCGGTTGAGGGCGCGGCCTTCGGGGGTCGTGTTAGGCGTAACGAAGTACTTGCCGCCATAGCCTTTGGCCTGCATGCGGTTTATGTCGACGCCGAGGGTAGCAAGTACCAGCATGGCCGTCTTGGCCCGGTCTTCACTGAGTTGAAAGTTTTTGAGGGAGTTGCCAGTGCTATCGGTGTAGCCGCCAATTTTGATAATGGAGTTCGGAAACGTTTTCAGGACACTGGCCACGTTGCGCAGCTGCTGAAACGATTCATCGGTGAGGGTCGTCTGGCCGGTTTCGAAATACACCCGGTCGAAGTTGATCCAGCCTTTGGTGCGGTTTACGGAATCAACTTCAATGGCTGGGTCAGACAGGAAGGTATAGAGGCGATTTTCTGTGGAAGTAGCGCCTACTTTCTGCGTGGTACCATCGGCGAGGCGCAGGATGATTGGCTGGCCGGTGTCGTAGATGTAGTTACCGGAAGTGGCATCGTAGCGCCCTCCCGACTCACCATCTGGTACGGCGGCCGTGGTAGGTGCAGCCTGCACCGTAGTCGCTAGGCCTGCTTTGGCATCCATACTGAAAAAGCTGCCCTGCCCAAAGAAATATCCCAGCCCGACGGCTGTGAGCAGCAGTAAGCCTCCCTGCCACACCAGCCCGTTGCTTTTCGCCGCTACCGCAGGGGTAGCAGGCGTATAGGTTCGACCCGCACCGGCAGCCGCCCAGGCCCCAACAGCAGAATCAGAAGTGCCCACGCCCAGCGCTACTTCCGGCAATACCACAGAGCCCGCAGTTGCTGCTGTGGGCGCACTACCAACCAACAGGAGCTGCCGTATGGTATCTTCTTCCTGCTGTAGCCAACGGGCCAATGCCATAGCATCGAAGCCATGTTCCTGGCTATACTCGCCGGCGATGCCCAGGGCCACAACGGTGGTTAAGCTCAGCAGATAATGCCCCGTTGCTTCCCTGATACCGGCTGCCGAGGCCACCCGCAGGCCCGTGAAGTGATAGGACTCGCCCAGTAGCCCGTGCATGATAGTGTCGCCGCGCGCTATCCAGTCAGTGTGGCTAGCCCCAAATATTGTTTCTAACACGTTAGCGCCGTAGGCTTCGCGGCTGAGGCGCCATATAGCTTCTGGACCGTCGGGGCCGTTGGAGCGGCCAGCCAGCGCACGAACCACTAGGGGAACCAGTTGCGTCAGGCTCTTGCCAATGGCAGTGAGGCTTTCCTGCGTGTCAAGCGCAAGGCGAGCCAGCACATCTTCCGTAAAGAAGGCATGAGATGAATGTACTTGTGTTTGTTTCATAAGTATAGCTTTCCCTTTCTAACCAACATATTGTAAAGTATAATTTTTTATTTGAATTATTACGTAAAATACACGCGTACACAAAAAAGCCTTTCTCTAGCTGAAGAAAGGCTCTTATATAATGAGCTTGTAGTTCAGTGGTTTAGCCTGCGGCCTTCACGCCAAACAATTCTTAGGTACGGCGCATTAGCACGGTTTCTTCGTCAGCGTAAGCTATGGCGTCGTCAGTGAAGGGCTGTTCGCCCCGGAATTTCTGCAGCAGGCGCGCCGTAGTAATAATGTCTTTCTGGCAATAGCGGGCAATGCGAGGCAAGTCGTTTTCCTCGTAATATACTCGGGCCACATCCTTACCTTGGATATCATCTTTGGGGGTAGGGATGCCGAACATGGCGGCCAGCAAGCTCAGCGATGTAAACGATTTCCGGTCGCCGAACTTCCAGAGCTCCATGGTATCGAGGTGGGGTACTTCCCAGGGCTTTTTGCCAGCGGTATCCAGGTGAGGCGGCAACTCTAGCCCGTTGATGAGCATGCGGCGCGAGATGTAGGGAAAGTCGAACTCCTTGGCGTTGTGTCCGCACAGCCGGAAATGTGGCCGGTAACTGATAGCCTTGCTGAATTCCAGCAACAGCTTCCGCTCATCGTGCCCATAAAAAGACTTCACGCTGAAGCACGCCTCGCCGGTAGGCGCGTACCGGAAGCGGCCCACCGAAATGCACACCACGCGCCCAAACTCAGCATAGATGCCCGCCTGCTCAAACAACGAAGCGGCGTGCAGCGCATCGGGCAGGGGCGCAATGTGGTCGTGGTGCGAAATCCAGCCTTTTTCGCGGCGCAGGGCGTGGCATTTGTGCTCCCACAGCTCCTTCAGCATCTCCTGCAAATCGTCGTGGCAGCCCACGCAAGGCACGGTTTCGATGTCGAGGACAAATACCTCATCGAGCTTCAGGTCGCGGAGCAGACGCATACGGACGCGGAAAAAAGTGCAGAGAAGCAGGAAAGATAGAAGAAACAGCCACAAAACCGCAGTTTCAAGCAAAACTGCGGTTTTATGGCTGTAATTGTCTGCGGTATTTTTGATCATGCCTTAGGATTCTGCCTTTCCGGCAACTAGCTCCTACGCCACTACAGCACAGCAACTCTACCTACTAGCCTTGCACCACGGCTAAACCCTCACTCACTGCCATTTGAGGGGCAATAGTGGCCTGTTGGTTGAATATGCACCAACATTAGAATTGGGCTATATAATATTACCTAGCGCCCTTCCAGCTGCATCTTACATTCTCATCATCAGACACCTACCCAGTTCCGCGGGGTATTGATGTGGTACCGGACAACGCCTTCAGTATATCATTTACCCACTTTCTCTCTGATATGGCCCTAGTAATTGAGCATCTGTCCAAAACCTATCCCAACGGCACGCAAGCCCTGAAGGACGTCAGCCTCACCATCCCGACCGGCATGTTCGGGTTACTGGGCCCCAACGGCGCAGGCAAAAGCAGCCTGATGCGCACCATTGCTACGCTACAGGAACCCGACCACGGCTCCATACTGCTGGACGGCCTGGATGTGCTGCGTGAAAAAGACAGTGTACGGCGCGTGCTGGGCTATCTGCCCCAGGAGTTTGGCGTGTACCCGCGCGTATCGGCGGAGGAATTGCTCGACCATTTGGCCGTGCTGAAAGGGATAGGAAATGCAAAAGAGCGGAAAGAGGCTGTGGAAGCCCTGCTCCAACAAACTAACCTGTGGGAAGCCCGCAAGAAAAACCTGGGCGGCTACTCCGGCGGCATGAAGCAGCGCTTTGGCATTGCGCAGGCCCTACTCGGCAATCCGCGCCTGATTATCGTGGATGAACCCACTGCCGGCCTCGACCCTGCGGAGCGCAACCGCTTTCATAACCTGCTGAGCGAGATTGGCGAGAACATCATCGTGATTCTGAGCACGCACATCGTCAGCGACGTGTCGGATTTGTGCCGCAACATGGCCATCATCAACAAAGGCCAAGTACTGCTGCACGGCGACCCGCTGACGGTAATGGAAGAGCTGCGCGGCCGCGTGTGGCGCAAGTTGGTAGAGAAAACGGAGCTAGCGGCCCTGCAAACCCACCACAACGTTATCAGCTCCCGCCTGTTTGCGGGCAAAACAGTGGTGCACGTACTCAGCGAAGACCGCCCCGACGGCGCGTTTGAAGAGGTGAACCCAGACCTGGAAGATGTGTACTTCGCCCAAATCAATGGGCGGAAGGTGATGGTAGAAGCCGCCGCGGTATAGGCGCAGGTACGCTTTATCCGGCGTCCGTTAGCTGAGGTTTGCCTTGTGGCGGACCCTAGTGGGCCGGCCGCTTCCCTCCTTTTTCCATCTGACTTTCTACCTCCCGTATGTTTCTACCCATATTCCTTTTTGAGCTGAAATACCGCTTCCGGCGGCCCGCTACCTGGATTTACTTTGGCTTGTTTTTGCTGATGGCGTTTCTGCTGGTGACGGCGGCCGGAGGTGGTTTGCCGGGCTCCAGCGTGAGCATTGGCGGCAATGCCAACGTGAAGCTTAACGCGCCGCACACCATCAGCACCATGATTTCGGTACTGAGCTGGATTGGGGTGCTGGTGGCTTCGGCCCTAATGAGCAACTCCGTGTACCGCGACTTTGAGCACAAAACGCACTCGTTGTTTTTCACTACCCCCATCAGCAAGTGGGGCTATTTGGGCGGGCGCTTCCTGGGCTCGTTTGTGGTGGCCATTGTGGTGTTTACGGGCATTGGGCTGGGTATCTGGCTGGCTACCCTTATGCCCTGGATCAAGCCCGAAAAGCTGGGGCCCACGCAGCTGAGCCATTATGTGTGGCCTTACCTGATTATGGTGCTGCCAAACCTGCTGTTTTCAGGAGCAGTGTTCTTCACGATGGCCACACTCACGCGCAATATCCTGAGCACCTACATCGGCTCGGTGGTGCTGCTGCTAGGGTACATTGTGGCCCAATCCTACCTTTCCGACATGGACAATGAGGTGCTGGCCTCTTCCCTGGATGCGTTTGGGGCGGGCGCCATTTACTTCACTACCCGCTACTGGACGCCTGCGGAGAAAAACACGCTGCTGCTGCCCCTGAGCAAATACATCCTGCTGAACCGCGGGGTGTGGCTCGGTGTGGCGTTGGCCTTACTGGCGTTATGCTTTGCTCGGTTCCGCTTCTCGGCCTTTGCTTCGGAGGCCAAACCGGGTAAACGCAAAGCAGCTTCGCTAGCTGCCGCCGCGGCGCAAGCCGCCGCCATGCCCGCCCCTACCCAATTGCAGCTCCCAAAGGTTGCTCAGCTGTTCACTTCGGCCATGAGCTGGCGCCAATGGTGGAGCCTGACCAAGATGGAATTCCGCGGTATTGTGCGGAGTGTGTATTTCATTGCCATTGTGGCTTCGGGCGCTATTTATCTGCTCGTAATCGGCACCCAGGTGGGCAAGATGTACGGCACCACGGTGTTTCCCGTCACCAACGAAATCATGGATGCGCTGGGCGGCAACTTTGCCCTGTTCATGCTCATCATCATTACCTATTACTCCGGCGAGCTGGTGTGGCGGGAGCGGGAATCCAACATTTCTCAAATCACCGATTCGTTACCGGTACCCAACTGGGTGCCGTTCTTTTCCAAGCTCATGGCCCTGGGCCTGATTCAGGTGGTGTTGCTGCTGGTGGTGCTGGTGTGCGGCGTGCTGATACAAACAGCGCACGGCTACTTCCAATACGAGCCACTGCTGTACCTTAAAGGACTGTTTGGCGGACGACTGCCCGACTACCTACTGCTGTGCGTGCTGGCCATGCTGGTGCAGGTGCTGGTAAACAACAAGTATGTGGGCCACTTCGTGATGGTGCTGTACTATGTTGCCAACATCTTCCGCGGGCAGCTCGGCCTCAACCACCACCTGCTCGACTACGGCGGAAACCCCGACATTCCGTATTCGGCCATGAACGGATATGGTCACTTTGTGCAGGGCTTTGTGTGGTTTAAGGTGTACTGGGCGGCTTTTGCGGTGCTGCTAGCGGTGCTGAGCAACCTGCTGTGGGTGCGGGGCACGGAGGCCTCCTTAAGCTGGCGCCGCCAGGAAGCTGGTCGGCGGTTCCGGCGCCCAGCCTGGGTAGCGGCCGGCCTGGGCCTGTTGGTGATACTGGTGTCAGGAGGCTTTATCTTCTACAACACCAACGTACTGAACGACTACCGTACGCCCAAGGCGGAAGAGCAGATGCAGGCCGCTTTCGAGAAGAAGTACCGCCGCTACCTGAATGCTCCGCAGCCGCGTATTACGGCCGTAAACCTGAACACCGACATCTTCCCGGAGGCGCGCCGGGTGAACTTCACGGGCTACTTTGTGCTGCAAAATAAAACCAGCCGGCCGCTCGATTCGGTGCACGTAACCATTCCGCAGGACGCCCGCATCCGGAAGCTCGACTTTGGGCCCGGCGCTACCCTAGTACTGAACGACTCGGCCTACCTCTACCGCATTTACCGCTTGGGCCAGCCCCTGGCTCCCGGCGACTCGCTGCGCCTGAACCTTGAGGTAGCGTATGAGGAGAAAGGCTTCCCGAACAGTGGCTCCAACACGAGCATCGTGTACAACGGCACGTTTTTCAACAGCAGCTACCTGCCTTCCTTGGGGTATTCGGAAAATCGGGAGCTAGGCGACGATGATGTGCGCAAGCGCAACGACTTGCAGCCCAAGCCCCGCATGGCCCGCGTAAATGACCTGAAGGCGCGGCAGAACACCTATATCAGCCACGACTCGGATTGGATTCGCTTTGAAACCACCGTTAGCACCTCTCCCGACCAAGTAGCCGTTGCGCCCGGCTACTTGCAGAAGGAATGGACCACAGATGGCCGCCGCTACTTCCACTATAAGATGGACCGGCCCATGCTCAACTTCTACTCCTTCCTCTCGGCCCGCTACGCCGTGAAAAAAGACCAGTGGGTGGATTCCGTGGGCCAGCGCACCATCCCGATTGAAATCTATTATCATCCCGGCCACGAGTACAACCTCGACCGCATGGTGAAGGGCGTGAAGGAGTCGTTGAGTTATTTCTCGCGCAACTTCAGCCCCTACCAGCACCGGCAGGTGCGTATTCTGGAGTTTCCGCAGTACGCCTCGTTTGCCCAGAGTTTCGCCAATACCATTCCGTTCTCGGAAAGCATCGGGTTCATTGCCGATGTGGATGACAAGAACCCCGACGACATCGACTACCCCTTCTACGTGACCTCGCATGAGGTAGCGCACCAATGGTGGGCCCACCAGGTAATTGGGGGCGATGTGCAGGGCTCGACGCTCATGTCGGAAACCCTCTCGCAGTACGCGGCTTTGATGGTGATGAAGCACCATTACGGTGCGCACACGATGCAGAAGTTTCTGAAGTATGAGCTGAACAGCTACCTAGGCGGCCGCTCCTCGGAGCGCAAAAAGGAAGTGCCGCTGGCCCAGGTAGAAAACCAGCCCTATATCCATTACCGCAAAGGCTCAGTGGTAATGTATGCCCTGGCCGACTACATCGGGGAAGCCAAGCTGAACGCGGCGCTGAAGGAGTACACGAAAGCTGTGGCCTACCAGGGCCCGCCCTTCACTAACTCCACCGAGTTTCTGGGCTACATCAAGCGCGCTACCCCCGACTCGTTGCAGTACCTAGTAAAGGACATGTTCGAGAACATCACACTCTACGACAACCGCATGACGGCTGCTACCGCCCAGAAGCTGCCGAACGGCCAGTACAAGGTGAAGATGACTATTGAGTCGCGGAAGTTTTACGCCGATAGCCTCGGCAATGAGCGCGACGCGAAGTATCAGGACTGGGTGCCGGTGGCCGTTTTCCCGGAGCAAGGCAAAGAAAAAATGCCTGTGCTGCCACTAGCCATGACGAAGCGCCGCCTGCACGCGGGCACCAACCACCTGGAGTTCATTGTGCCGAAAAAGCCCGCCAAAGCTGGCGTCGACCCCTACCACATGCTGGTAGACCGGACGCTGGAAGACAATACCAAAGCGGTGGAGCTATAGTCTCTTGTTGCCCACTGAAACGACACGTAACAAAAAGAGCCGCCTTACCGGGCGGCTCTTTTTGTTGAGGTTGTGTGCCTATAGTTAGACTAATGGGCCCGGGCTTGCTTCACTTCCTGCTGATATAGCCAATAGGAATAGGCATACACGGCCACCACTGTACCCAATACGCCTACGAGCAGTACTGCCATTGCTATTTCAGCTGACCCTACTAGGCCCAGCAAGGCGCTCAACCCACCGGTGGCAAAAAATAGCCTACCTCCCAGCCGATGCGTACGCGCCCAGATAAGCGGAAACTCTAGGGCCCATGGCGTCTTGAACCCCACAAAATAGTTGGGCTGCACGGTGGTCAGGTAATTGCCCATCAGGGCAAAGAATACGCCCATGATAACGGCCAACCCTCTACCCGGCTGCACCGCCGGATGCAGCGCGGCATACAGGCTAAATACGGCTAGCCCGCTCGTTAGGCCCACCAAGGCTAGCAGCAGCTTCTGGTAGTTTACGCTGCTGGTATCAAGGCGCTTTTTAGGGTCGAGGCGAGGCAGGAATGCTAGCAGTAGATAGGTACCCAACGGCATTCCCAGACACAGCAACCAGATGTTTTCTTTCGCCGTGAATCCGTTGGCTGCGCCCGCTGCACTGAAGTGCGTTGGAATCTGAGCCGGCAGCAGTGGCCACGTATACACCAGATATGCTACGGGCAGTACGAGCAGCAGCAGAACCAACAAGTTCCAGATGGTGAGTTTCGGTTTCATAAACTTGAATCGTTACTAGGTTTGAACTGTAGCAGCCAGCCCAGCAGCTCGTCTACTACAGTCATGTTAAGAGTATAGGTCACGAATTGGCCTTGTTTGTCGCTGGTTACTAGGTCGGCTTGGCGAAGCAAGTCCAAGTGGTGGCTGATAGTGGGTTTCGAGAACTGGAAGTGGTCGGCTATTTCCCCGGCCGTGCGTGGCTGCTCGCGCAGCAGCACCAGAATGGCGCGGCGCGTGGGGTCGTTGAGGGCTTTGAAGAGAGCGTTCAAGTACTGTTAGTTATTTAGACAAATATCTAATTATTTATGAAAAATACAAATCCAAATTCATTTCAGAAGTAAGAAGTATTTGATCAGATCTAAAGCGGCACCTGCTATGCCAAGCGCCGTTTATCTATTCAACCATTCGTTTTTTGGTGGTTCTCCGACATAATAAACTGCTTCGCAGCATCCGAAAATCAGAATTGATCCTTCTATGTATGGGTGCAACTCATCAAGTGCAGACGAAACCGTAAAATCCCGGCCATCTAATGCAGGATCAACCGATATAATATAGCATCGTGTATTATTAGGCATTCTCGCAATATGTGCAAGAATAGCCATTTTGTTATTGCCTACTATACGCTTAAGTATACTCTTATCGAGGTGTTGGCCGTGGCAAAGCATTTCAAGAAAAACCTTGCGCTTTTTTGGAACGCCAATGAAGTCTAAGTACCGTTGACGCTTGTTCTTCGTCACATATCTGTTAATGAAAGCGGCTTCTAATTCAAAATCCATAACAATGGCATAGATACAGAGTATGAAGCAA
>NZ_BAAGWF010000001.1:0-54597 GCF_054780495.1 Hymenobacter tenuis | reverse complement strand
CTCAGGCGCCGCTTCTTGCTTCAACATAAGTTCAAGCTCTACTTCCCTACCACTGCTGTGGCAATGCTCAGCTCCTTCAGTTGAGCGTCGGAAATGGGTGAGGGTGAGTCGATCATGACGTCGCGGCCGGAGTTGTTTTTCGGGAAGGCAATGAAGTCGCGGATGGAGTCGGCGCCGCCGAAGAGGCTGCAGAGGCGGTCGAAGCCGAAAGCAATGCCGCCGTGCGGCGGTGCACCGTACTCGAAGGCGTCGAGCAGGAAGCCGAACTGCGCCTTGGCCTCCTCATCGGAGAAGCCTAGCAACGAGAACATGCGGGCCTGCACGGCGCGGTCGTGAATACGGATGGAGCCGCCTCCTACTTCTACGCCGTTAATCACCATATCGTAGGCATTGGCGCGTACTTCCCCAATGGTGTCGGGGTTATCGAGCAGGGCTATGTCTTCGGGCTTGGGCGAGGTGAAGGGGTGGTGCATGGCGAAGTAGCGGCCTTCTTCCTCGATGTACTCGAGCAGCGGAAAATCAACTACCCACAGCGCCGAGAAGGTTTCCTTGTCGCGGAGGCCTAGGCGCTGGCCCATTTCCAGGCGCAGCTCCGATAGAGCCTTGCGGGTTTTGGTCGGCTCGCCGGCTAGTAGCAGCAGTAAGTCACCGGGCTGGGCATTGAAGGCGGCTTTCACCTGCTGGAGCACTTCCTGCGAGTAGAACTTATCCACCGATGACTTTACCGTACCATCGGCTTCCACGCGGGCGTATACCAGGCCAGTGGCGCCAATTTGCGGGCGCTTCACATACTCCGTCAGCTCATCGAGCTGCTTACGGGTGTAGGAGGCCGCGCCGGTTGCGTTGATGCCCACTACTAGGCCGGCGGCATCAAATACGGGGAAGTTGTGGCCTTTTACTAGGTCATTGAGCTCCACAAACCGCATTTCGAAGCGCGTGTCGGGCTTGTCGTTGCCGTAGAAGCGCATGGCATCGGCGTAGGTCATGCGGGGCAGTTGGCCGATTTCCAGGTTTTTCACCTCGCGGAATAAGTACTGCACCAGGCCCTCGAAGGTGTTCAAGATGTCTTCCTGCGTCACAAACGACATTTCGCAGTCAATCTGCGTGAACTCAGGCTGGCGGTCAGCACGCAGGTCTTCGTCGCGAAAGCACTTCACAATCTGGAAGTAGCGGTCGAAGCCCGACACCATCAGCAGCTGCTTGAAGGTCTGGGGGCTTTGGGGCAGCGCGTAAAACTCGCCGGCGTTCATGCGGGAAGGCACCACAAAGTCGCGGGCGCCTTCCGGCGTGCTTTTGATAAGCACGGGCGTTTCCACTTCGATGAACTGCTGCCCATCGAGGAAGCGGCGCGTGGCTTGGGCCACGCGGTGGCGCAACATCAGGTTCTGGCGCACGGGGTTGCGGCGCAAATCGAGGTAGCGGTACTTCATCCGCAGGTCGTCGCCGCCGTCGGTGTCATCCTCAATCAGGAAGGGGGGCAGCTTGGCGGGGTTCAGCACGTCCAGCTTCTCCACCCGAATTTCGATGCCACCGGTAGGCATTTTGTCGTTTTTGGAGTGGCGCTCAGCCACTTTGCCGGTCACGCTGAGCACAAACTCGCGGCCTAGCTGGCGGGCCTGCTCGCGCACCTCGGCTGTTTCTACCCCTTCTTCCAGGGCCAACTGCGTAAGGCCATACCGGTCGCGCAGGTCAATCCAGAGGATGCCGCCCTTGTCGCGGGTGCGCTGTACCCAGCCGCAAAGCGTAACGGTTTGACCAATGTGTTCGGGGCGCAATTCGCCGCAGGTATGAGTCCGGAGCATGGTAATAGAGCTGTGAGGTGAGAACCCGGCGCCTAGCCTCAGCAAGAAAACAGGTGCGGCATGCCGCCCATCTGCCTGTTGCCTTCGGAATTCCGGGTTCTATAACAAGAGCGAAGGTAGGCAGGAAAAATCAGTCGGAAGACGAAAAATCGTGCGGCGAAGAAGTGGCAAGAGCCTGGGCGCAGCCGATAGAAAATATGATTTACGCGAGGAAAAGCCGTTTTTTGTGGCCCGACACAATTTCGGCACGGAGTATGCAAACCGCTCCTCCAGAATCAACCTTCACGCGCTACTTCTCTTCGCTACGCATATGAAACGCCCCGCTCTGCTCGCCCTAGCCGCCCTGCTGTTTACCTTCTCGGCCGCGGAGGCCCAGACCAAGGTCAAGACCAAAACCAAAGCAGCAAACGGCACCGAAATCAAAACTACTTCGGAGTCTGACGCTGTTACCCTGACCGGCCCCATCAAGCGCGTAGAAACGCTGTCGGGTATTGATGTTTTCCCGGCTTCTAACGGACAGAGCATCATGCTTAGCTTCACGCAGCAGTTCACTAAGCCTGGCACGCTAGTGATGACCAACTATAAAAAGCAGCCCATCTATACCACGGAGCTTGACCCGGCCAACAACACCGGCGAACCCGTTGATCTGGGCCGCATTCCGGCAGGCAGCTACCTGATTGAAGCCAAAACCGGCAACTACGTGTACTGGAAAAAGGTGATGATTAAGTACCCAACGGTGGCCAAGGCCAAAACCAAGAAGCGTCGTTAAGCGCTTACTAGCACGTTTTTGGGCTCCGAAGTCGTTACGGCTTCGGAGCTTCGTGTTTCCGGAGCGCTTTCCAATTCCTGCAAACCTAGTAGGTTGCGCCTACTTCCTTTTTGATCTATGAAAACCTACTTTCGATTTTTTCGTGCGGCATCGTTGCTGCTGGCACTAGGGCTGTTACTGGCCTTTGCCGGCCCCAAGCTCAAGAAAACGCCTGTTGGTAAAAACATTACCATTGGTGTGCCCGAAGGCTTCGCGCCCCTCCCCGATGATGGCATTGCGGCCAAGTATCCGGCTCCGCGCAAGCCGCTGGCTGTGTTCAGCAACCCCAGCGGCCGCATCGACCTGAGTGTTTCGCAGAAGCCCACCACTTTCCAAAGCCGCGACTACGCGTTGCTGCTCAAGATCTACAAAGCCAGCATTCAGAACATGTACTCCAAGGTGCAGTTTCTGCAGGAAGACATCCGGACGGTAAACAAGCGCGACTACGTGGCCCTGGAGTTTGTCTCGACGGTTACGGACAATAAGCGGGGTAGTAATCTGGCCCCCATCCGCAAGTACCAGTTTGTGCAATACGCTATTGAAGGCGACCAGCTGTTTGTGTTCACTTTTGTAGCCCCGGCTGAGGAGCAGGCCCAATGGCAGCCAACGGCTCAGGCCGTGATGAGCAGCGTGGTAATGAAATAAGTGGTGAAGTTGTGAAAGGTGAAATTGTGTCGGGTTCAGCTTACAGGAACAGCGCAATAAGAGGATTTCACAACTTCACCTTTCACAACTTCACCATCTATGACGCTTTCGCTTTATTCCGATGAGCAGTACATGCAGGAGGCCCTGAAGCAGGCCCGCTATGCGTTCGAGGAAGAAGAAATTCCGATTGGGGCCGTGGTGGTGCTAGACAAGCGCATCATTGCCCGCGCTTACAACCAGACCGAAAAGCTACAGGACGTAACGGCCCATGCCGAAATGCTGGCCCTCACGGCTGCCGCCAACTACCTCGGTAACAAATACCTGCAAGACTGCACCTTGTACGTAACCGTGGAGCCCTGCGTGATGTGCGCCGGCGCAACGGCGTGGGCGCAGGTGCGGCGCGTGGTATACGGCGCGGCCGAGCCAAAATTTGGGTTTCGGCGCCACGGCAACCTGCTACACCCCAGGGCGGAGCTGGTCAGTGGCATATTGGCGCCGGAGTGCGAAAGCCTGATGCGTGATTTTTTCGCACAGAAGCGGAAATAGGCTACTTTTGACTACTTCCGCAACCCTAGCCCTGGTGAAGCGGTTAGTACTGGAACGCCACGCACGAGCTGGAGCAGGCTTCACGGCCACGCGCACTAGCTGGTTTAGGGCCGCAAACCCTACGAGCTTCCTGGCAAGCGGTTCTGCTGCTCTGGGGCGCGGCGTTTTAGTTTGTCCTATCCAACCAACAAAAACATTTCTACTATGGCTTTCGAACTGCCCCAACTCCCCTACGCCTACGACGCCCTGGAGCCGCACATTGATGCGCAGACCATGGAAATCCACCATACCAAGCACCACCAGGCCTACGTTACCAACCTCAACAACGCCATTGCTGGCACTGAACTGGAAGGTAAAGGCTTGGAAGAGCTGATGCACAATATTGCCGCTGCACCAGCTGCCGTGCGCAACAACGGAGGCGGCCACTGGAACCACTCCCTGTTCTGGACGATTCTGTCGCCGAATGGTGGTGGTGAGCCCACGGGCGCAATTGGCGAGGCTATCAGCCAGTCGTTTGGCTCGTACGAGAAGTTCAAAGAAGAATTCACCAAGGCCGCAACTACCCGTTTCGGCTCCGGCTGGGCGTGGTTGTGCAAGCAGCCCGATGGCTCCGTACAGATTTGCTCTACACCTAACCAGGATAACCCCCTGATGCCCGACACTGGCTGCAAAGGCACTCCTTTGTTGGGCCTTGATGTGTGGGAGCACGCCTACTACCTGAAGTACCAGAACCGCCGCCCCGATTACATTGCGGCCTTCTATAACCTCATTAACTGGGACGAAGTAAACAAGCGCTTCGCCGCAGCCGCGTAGCCTAAACACTAGGTTCCCGTTTCACTTAAAGCCCTTTTGCAGCCATGCAGAAGGGCTTTTTGCGTGTTGGGCACTGCTAGCCTTTTGGAGGTGCGCTTCGTACGGTTCAGGCTTCTTGGGGGCCTAGCAGCTTATTTCTCCGGAAAGAATTCTTGTATCTTTAGGTTCCGAATTGTATTCCCCCCTCTTCTTCTCAACCGCATTTACATGAGTACCAAGCTGCGTCTCATTATCCTGAGCTTTTTACAGTTTTTTATCTGGGGCTCGTGGCTGATAACCATCGGAGCGTACTGGTTTCAGACCAAGCAGTGGTCGGGAGCTGAGTTCGGAGCAGTATTTTCCACTATGGGCATTGCCTCCATCTTCATGCCCTCGCTTATGGGCATCGTAGCGGATAAGTGGTTTAATGCGGAGAAACTCTACGGCATTCTGCACATTTTAGGTGGCATCGTACTGTGCACAGTTCCCCTGGTAAATGACCCTAGCACCATGTTCTGGGTAATCCTGCTGAACATGATTTTCTATATGCCCACGCTGGCCTTGTCCATTGCCGTATCGTACTCGGTACTCAAACGCGAAGGCCTCGATGTGGTGAAAGACTACCCCCCCATCCGGGTATGGGGCACCATCGGCTTCATTGCGGCCATGTGGACGGTGAGTGGCTTGGGCTTCGAAAAATCAGCCAACCAATTTTACGTAGCAGCGGCAGCAGCTATTGCCCTCGGGGTATACTCCTTCACCCTACCCGCCTGCCCGCCTCCTTCCAAGGGTGCCTCAAGCCGTTCGTTGGTTGATGCCTTGGGCCTAAAGTCTTTTGCCTTATTGCGCGACACGAAGATGCTCACGTTCTTCTTGTTTGCGTTGCTGCTAGGGGCTGCCCTTCAGCTCACCAATGCCTACGGCGACACCTTCCTGCACGACTTTGACAAGGTGCCCGCTTATCAGGACACGTTTGCCGTGAAGTACCCGGCCATCATTATGTCCATCTCCCAGATTTCGGAGACGCTGTTCATTTTGGCTATTCCATTCTTTCTGCGTCGTTTTGGCATCAAGCAAGTGATGCTGTTTAGCATGATTGCCTGGGTACTCCGTTTCGGTCTGCTGGCGTATGGCACCCCCGATCAGCCAGGCATCTGGCTGATTATCCTCTCGTGCATCGTGTACGGCATGGCCTTCGACTTCTTCAATATTTCGGGTTCGTTGTTCGTGGAAACCCAAACGGCGTCCTCAATCCGGGCTAGCGCGCAAGGCTTGTTTATGATGATGACCAACGGTTTTGGTGCCGTACTAGGTAGCTCCGTCAGCGGAATCGTAATCGAGAAGTATTTCACCAACCCCATTGACCAAACCAAGGACTGGCATAACATCTGGCTCACGTTTGCTGCTTACGCGCTGGTTATTGCGGTGCTGTTTGTTATTCTCTTCAAGCACAAGCATAACCCGCAGGCGTTAGAAGAAACTACCGACGAGCCTCAACTGGCGGTAAACCAAGTGTAATACCTACTCCTGAACATAAGAAAAGCCCGCCCTGCAAGCTGCAGGGCGGGCTTTTCTTTGAAAAACAACGCTACCGAAGTACTAGCTACTGGTAGCGTGTAAACCGACAGGTGCGCTTAGAACTGCTCGTCGGCAGTGAAGAAGAAGTTGCCTTCGATCTGTGCGTTCTCGTCGGAGTCAGAGCCGTGTACGGCGTTGGCTTCGATGCTCTTAGCGTATTTCTTCCGGATGGTGCCTTCAGCAGCTTGGGCCGGGTTGGTAGCACCGATCAGGGTGCGGAAGTCGGCTACGGCGTTGTCTTTCTCCAGAATAGCCGCTACGATAGGGCCCGAAGACATATATTTTACTAGGTCGCCGTAGAACGGACGCTCCTTGTGTACTTCGTAAAACTGGCCGGCGCGCTCGGGGGTCAGTAATACTTTTTTCAGGCTTACAATGCGGAAGCCGCCCTCTTCAATCATGCTCAGTATGCCACCAATGTGGTTTTCCTGGGTTGCGTCGGGCTTAATCATCGTGAACGTGCGGTTCGTGGCCATGGGCTCTGGTATGGTTGAGGTTAAGTAAATTGCTGCGTGAAAAGCAACGCGAGTTTGCGGGCGCAAAAGTAGCGGGTTTCGCTGGTATTGCGTGTTGGAACTGAAGCATTGCAGAAAACTGTCTTGCTATTCTCAACAGGCAATGACCGCCTTAAACGCACCTTTCGGAAAGGTGTTTTGTTGGAACCCAGAATATTTCCGACTTTTGCCGCCTTTGTACGCGGCCTAAACGACCGGAATTCAGTCACCTACCTGTAGGCAATGTCCACAATATCTGAGCTGAAGGAGCTGCTGGCGCAACCCCGACAGATTTTTATCACCACCCACCACAAGCCCGATGCTGACGCTTTGGGCTCATCACTGGGTTTGGCTGGCTACCTGCGCAAAAAGGGGCATTCCGTTACGGTGGTTACGCCGTCGGACTACCCTAGCTTTCTGGCCTGGATGCCCGGCAACGAGGAAGTGGTGGTGTACGAGCCGCGTGAAAACGACGCCCAAGTTCGCGACATCATCAAATCGGCGGAGGTAATTTTCTGCCTCGATTTTTCCTGCCTGAACCGCATCAACGAGCTCGGCGAGTACATCCGCCACGCCGGGGGCACCAAGGTGCTAATTGACCACCACCAGGAGCCGGAGGCTTTTGCCGACCTTGATTACTCCAACTCAAAAGCGGCTGCTACGGCGGAGCTGGTGTTTGAGGTAATCCGGGACCTAGGCGACCAGGCGCTGATTGATACTGGTATTGGCGAATGCCTGTACGCGGGCATCATGACCGATACGGGTTCGTTCCGCCACCCCAGCACCTCCCGCAACGTGCACCTGATTATTGCCGAGCTGCTGAATGCCGGTATTAACCTCAGTGATGTACACCGCCGCATCTACGACTCGCACTCCGAGGAGCGCCTGCGTTTCCTGGGCTTTGTGCTGAAGGATAAGCTCACGGTACTGCGCGAGTACAACACGGCCTACATTGCTATTACCGCCGATGAGCTGCGCCAATACCACTCCAAAACCGGCGACACCGAAGGGCTAGTAAACTTTGCCTTAAGCATCGAGGGTATCGTATTTGCCGCTATTCTCATTGACCGGGGGCAGGCGGTAAAGATTTCCTTCCGCTCCGTTGGCGACTTCTCGGTAAGCGAGTTTTCGCGCCGCCATTTCCAGGGCGGCGGCCACCACAATGCCGCCGGCGGCATCAGCCACGAGCCGCTGGAAGCTACCGTAGACCGCTTCTTGGGCTTACTTCCCGAGTATCAGACCCAATTAGTTACCGCTCCGCTTGCCGTAACGCCACCATCGGTATAATTCCGTGTAACTTGGGCGCACATTCCGTTTTAACACTAAACCCTTTCATGCTCCTTCAACGCAACCTTTTGAGCCTGGCCCTCGCTGCCGGCGTCCTGGGCCTCGCCTCCTGCAACAAAGGCGGTGATTTCAGCAAGACCAAATCGGGGATTGAATACAAAGTTTTCAAAGGCACCACCGGCAAGTACGATGCCCGCGAGGTAAGTGCTGAAGGTGACCCGACCTACAAAGAGCGGATTGGTAAAATCATGGCGCTGCACGTGGAATACCGCACCGCCAAAGATTCCATCCTGTTCAACTCGCGCAAGCAGCAAATGGGCTTCCCGGTACGCGTACCGCTGGATTCCGTGCGCAAAGAGCAGCGCGGTGGCTTGGAAGAAGCTATTAGCCTTCTGCAGCCCGGCGACTCGGCCGTATTCCGCTTTAACGTGGATACTATTTTCGCCAAGTCGTTCCGTCAGCCGGTTCCTCCTTTCATGAAGAAAGCCGGCAACGTGATGACCATGTTCGTGAAAGTGGACAAGGTGCAGAGCCGCGACGAAGCGATGGCCGACGTGCAGAAGATGCAAGGTGAGCAGCAGCAGAAAATGATGGCCTACGCGGAGACCCAACTGAAAAAGGACGACGCTACGCTGCAGGAGTATATCAAGAAAAACAACTTGAAGGCTCAGAAGGATGCGTCGGGTGTGTATGTAGCCGTAACGCAGGCCGGCAGCGGCCCCAAGCCCAAGCAGGGCCAGCTGGTTTCGGTGCAGTACAAAGGCACCTTGCTCGATGGCAAAGAGTTTGACTCTTCAGCCAAAGGCAACGCCGGCAAGCCCATTGAATTCCCAATTGGCGTAGGCCAGGTGATTCCGGGTTGGGACAAAGCCATTCCGCTCCTGAACAAGGGCTCGAAAGCTACCTTGCTGATTCCTTCGTCGCTGGCCTACGGACAGCGCGGTGCTGGCGCCGACATTCCGGCTGATGCTATCCTGCGCTTCGACGTGGAATTGGTGGACGTGAAGAACGCGCCGCCTGCTCCCGCTGGCGGCGCTGGTCAGCCCAACGCGGCCGACATTCAGCGCCAGTTGCAGGAGTTGCAGCGCCAGCAGCAGGGCAAGTAACTTTTCAGGTACTACCCCCTAAAAAGCCCCCGGTCCGGTGCAACCGGGTCGGGGGCTTTTGGCTCTTCTCTCTACACTGTTGCTTATTTTTGAGTATGCGTACTTCTCTTTTTCGCTTTCGGGCGGCCTGGCTGCCAATCTTATGGATTAGCATGTTCTCTTTGTTCCTATCAGCCTGTAAAAAGGATGAAGAGGAAATTGACACCACCGACTACGCCGCGCGGGATGAGGCCCTTATCACGGCCTACATTGCCGATAATAAGCTCACCGGCTTCGAGCGGGATGCCGAAACGGGCCTGTATTACTCTATCACGAAGCCTGGCAGCGGCGCCAACGCCGTGAAAAACCAAAAGGTAACGGCCAAGTATATGGGCACGCTCCTCGACGGAACCGTGTTCGACAAAAGTGATCCTAAAACAGTGGGCTTTCCGTTTGTGCTGGGAGTAGGCGGGGTAATAAAAGGCTGGGACGTAGGGTTTACCAAGCTTAACCTGGGTAGCAAAGCCATTTTGCTAATTCCGTCGGATATGGCTTATGGCAAATCCGGCGCGGGTGCCTTGATTCCACCGCATGCTGTCCTGCGTTTCGACGTAGAGGTAGCTAACATTGAGTAATTTAGCGCTTTCACTTCCTGCCAATGGCCCACAGGCCCCAGGTACCTTGCAAGCGTAAGCTTCCCTTTTCATGAAACAGAAATTTTCCTTACTCCTTGCCCTGTTTGCGTTGTCCCTTACGATGACGCCGGCCCTTACCAGCTGCAACACCGAGCCTGACTATATTCAGCGGATTCGCAACCAGGAGGAAGCGCAGAAAAAACTGGACGAGGAAGCCATCAAGGCCTACCTGACTCGCCACAACATCACGAACTTCACGCGGCTGGAATCCGGAATCTATCTAGTAAGCATCACCGATGGCCCTACCTCTAACCCGTTGATTACACCAGGCAAACAGGTGACGGTTAACTACGTTGGGAAGTTTATTGATGAGAAAAACGAAGACCAGGTGTTTGATGCTTCCAGCAACAACCGGACGCAGTGCGGCTGCTTTGGCTTCACTAATGGCTCGGCGGGCGTTATTACCGGCTGGAACACAGCCTCACTCAATATGCGCCTCGGCGACCGGAAGCTGATCTTTATTCCGTCTTACCTGGCATATGGGGCGACGAATTACGGCACTATCGTGGCCAATACGCCTCTGCTCTTCGATATGGAAATCCTTAATGTTGAGTAGGCTGCACCGCATACACCTTATGGCCGCCGCAGGCCTAGTAGCAGGGTTGGTGCTGGCGCCAGGGCTAGGCTACGCGCAATTCAGCCTGCCCAACGCTAGTACGGCCGCAGCCACTCCCGATAGCCTGCTAACGCGCGCTGTTACTACGCGCTCTGGCTTACGGTATGCCATTCGGCAGCCGGGCACGGGAGCTACGGCCCATCCCGGCGACAAGGTGACGGTGCATTACACCGGCTTCCTGCCGGATGGCCATATCTTCGATGCCTCCGTGAAGCAGGGTGGCCCCATAAAACTTCGGGCTGGCCGCGGCGAGGTAATTAAAGGCTGGGACGAAGTGCTGCTGCTGCTCTCGGAAGGCGCCCGCGCCCGCGTCTGGATTCCGGCTAAACTGGGGTACGGTGCCAAAGGCCAGCGCGACCCGGACGACGAAAAACGGTTTCTTATTCCGCCGAACTCCGACTTGGTGTTTGAGCTGGAGGTAGTAAAAATCAAATAGCAGCTCGGTCCGGTGGCATATCCATCGGACCGCATTGTTTTCACCTGACGTCGGAAAAACCCCTAGGCTCCCTTCTGGCCCAAAGCCTTTTTACAAGAGTAGTATAGCCTCACACGTGTTTTGTATGCCATCTTCCTCTCGACTTCGCTTTTTCCTGGCTGCTGCGTGCGGGGCCGCAGGCCTGATGAGTTTTCAGGGAGGTCCTACTCCTTTTCGCAAGCTCAAATCGGGGCTGGAATACCGGGTATACCGCCGCGAAAATGGCCGCTACGTGCTGCGCCCTGCTTTTGCCGCCACCGGCGACCCTACGTATAACGCCCGCACCGGCCGCATCATGAGCCTGCACCTAGAGTTCCGGACTGCCAAAGACTCGGTGCTGATGCATACTAGGCGCCAGAGCAACGGCCAAACCGTGCAGGTGCCCTTGGATACAATTCGCCAGGCGCAACGAGGCGGCGTGGAAGAAGCGCTGTCGTTGCTACAGCCCGGCGACTCCGGCGTGTTTCGGCTAAACATCGACACGGTGTTTCAGAAATCATTCCGCCAGCCGGTGCCTTCATTTGTGCGCAAAGCCGGCCCTACCCTCACGGTGCTGGCTAAAGCCGTGAAAGTACAGACCCAGGAGGAAGCTATGCAGGACATGAAGCAACAGATGCTGCAGGCCCAGGAGAAAGCCGAAAAGCAAGCGGCAGACTTGGCGTTGAAAGAAGACGCCAGCATTCAGGCTTACCTCAAGCAAAACAAGCTGCAAGGGCTCAAAACGGCCGGAGGCGTGTACTACGTCATCACCAAACCCGGCACGGGCGCCAAGCCCAAACAGGGCCAAACGGTTTCAGTACTATACAAAGGGCAACTGCTCAGCGGCAAAGAGTTTGACTCCTCGGAAAAGCATGGCAACAAGCCCATTGAGTTTACGCTGGGGGAAGGCCAAGTGATTCCGGGCTGGGACGATGGGGTTGCCATGCTTAATAAGGGTAGTAAAGCTATTCTGATTATCCCTTCTAGCCTGGCGTACGGTCCCCGCGGCGCCGGCGCCGATATTCCACCCAACAGCATTCTTCGCTTTACAGTGGAGCTAGTAGATGTAAAATAACCAATTGGGGAAGGCCGCCATGCGTTCAACGCAGGTAGCCTTCCCCAATTGACTTTATAACTCCGCCAGCACCTCTGACAGCACCGACAACGACCGAATGTCGCCGAGGTGCTCTACGTGCAGCTGATAGTACCGAATCAATACACCAAGCAACTCGCGACGGACCCGGCCATTGGGAATAGTTGCGGCCGTTGGGTTGTGAAGCAGGGCATCAAAATGCTCATCGAATTCCTGAAAACGCATAACCTTAGGCCCGGCACTGCCGCTGGAGCCCCCTGGCACCTCAGAGGCAAAAGCCACCTGCGTGGTGATCTGCTCCCCGGTTTCGGGCCCGAATCCCAAATAGTGCGTGAGCCCGAGAAGGAATACCAAAGCAAAGTTTTCAAAGCCTTCCTCCTGCCGATCGAAGGCCAAGATGGAATCGTGCAGAAACACGAATAGCGGCTCATTTTGCTCTTCTTCCTGCAATACGCGTCCTACAATTTCAGCGAGAAACAAGGCAATACTGCTCTTGCGCACATCGTAGGGCAAGCTCCGGAAAGGCTCGGCACAACGGTACTCCGACAGGCGCGTGAGCCCACCGCTACGCGAGGTATAGGCTACCAAATCCAGAAGTGTGAAGGGCTGAAACAACGCAATACGGCCAGGAGGCTTGGCTTTTCTTACGCCGTTCACTACGTAGCTCTGCAAGCCCAAGCGCTCGGTGTAGATGCGCGCAATGATACTGGTTTCCCGGTAGCGCATGTAATTGAGAACAATACCCCGGGTTTTGATTAACATCTATCTGGACGCATGAGAGTGAATAGAAACTGGCCGGCAACCAGGCAAGGGTTTGCCAGAAGTAGCACCCTAGTAAGTGCTGCTTTCAACCAGCCGGCAGCAAATTATGCTACTCCTGAAACGCATTTTTTGAGTTGGGCATTCCGCTTGGCGTGTGGATTTGCGCCTTACTTAGCGCTCTACCACGGCAATTTTACTGATGCACCCGTTTTTGCCATCGGCATCAGAAGAGAGCACCAAGTATACGCCTGATTGTACCCGGCGGCCATTATAGTCGGCTAGGTTCCAGGTAACGGTGCCACCACTGGCGCGGGTCTGATACACGAGCTTACCAGTCACATCCGTAATCTTGACGAAGCCATTGTTGGCTAGCCCCGCAATGCCTACTTGCCCCGTGAAATCGGTCCGGACGGGGTTTGGGAATACGCTGGCGCAGCTAGGCTTGCCTTCCGTAACGGTGGCCGTGCCGCGGTACGCCACTACGCCCAGGTCCGTGACCACGAATACCTCCCCGGTCTTATCGTTCACCTCTACATCCACAATACGGTCGGAGGGCAAGGGGCTATTGGCGGTAGTGAAGTGCTGGAGCGCCTCGGTGCCGTCCTCATTGAACAGCCACAGGCCTCTGTCAGTGGCAAACCACTTGCGGTTACCGCCATCGACGGCAATGGCCCGCACCGCTTCGTTGAAGAGTACCGGTAAGCCGGTTCCCTCGCCGCGTTGCACGTTGGGCACCTGAAATACTAGGCCCAGGCTGGGGTCAAAGGCACTGCCCGGGTCGTTGAAAACGGCGGGGCCTTTCAGCGTTGCCGCCCAAATATCTCCGCGTCGGTCTTTTACTAGGTCGTACACTTCTGCGCTGGGCAGGCCGTCGGCATCGGAAAAGCTGCGGGTGGTTGCGTTTTTTTCATCATACGCTACTATACCCTGCTTGCGGCCCGCAGGAGCCCGCGCCTGGCTGGCCCACACCACGCCTAAATCATCCAGCACAATTCGGTCTAGGTTGTCGCTTTCGCTGAAGTAGGGCACCGTTCGCCAACTGTTCTGGGTGGGGCTGAACACAAACAAGCCCGATTGTCCCTGCATCTGATGCCGGTTCACTACCCACACATTCCCCTCCTGATCCGTAGTTACATCGGTTATGCGGGTGTAATTGGGGTCTGGAATGGCACTAAGCAGGGGGTTGGGCTGGTTGCTGGTAGGGTTGAACAAGCGAAACTCGCCGGGACCTTTCCACTCCAGTAGCCCGTTGCCATAGCTGGCTACATACAGCGTCCCGTCAGGCATCCGGACACCCCTCGACACATCCTTCGGGTTCGGATACTGTCCGGATGGCAGCGTTTGGGCAGTAATGTTGGTCCACTGCCTGTTTTTATACTCAAAGAATCCCTGATATCGGTCCAGGCTCAAATAGCGGTCGGCATAGCCGCCACTAAATATGGTTACCGTGTTGGAGCGCGCATCGGCCAGCACACTATAGGCCGTGGCCTGAGCCGGCGCGTTGGTTACAAATTGCTCGGCCTGCTGGCCGTCTAGGGTTTTCAGTAAGCCATTTCGAAAATCGGCGAGGTAATAACCGGCTTCTCTGGCTTTCAGCACCGCCCGCGGGTCTTGCAGCAGGGCTGGGCGTAGCGTTTGGGTTATGGTGCCACTAGCCGTATTCAGCACCGAAACTTGGCGTTCATCTACTAGGAGCAACCCCACCCGAGACGAGCTAAGCTGCCGAAATTCAACGCCAGTTGGCGCGCCCGCTACCGGCTGCCAGCCACTAGCCGGAGCCGCCGGATTGTACTGATAGAGCTGGTCGCCGTTGATGCCAGCAAACACTACCCCTCCCTGCACGGCTAAGGTCCGGAAGGGGTCGTTGGGGCGGGCGGGCACATCAGTAGTCCAGGTGCGGTAATCCAGCAAATTGCCCGCTAATGGCGCGCGCATGAGGCCGTTGGAAGTAGCCGCAAATAGGGCGCCACCTGCTACAGCCGTGGCATACACCCGTACCCCACTGCCCCCCGGGCCGATGGCCGTATATGAGTCGCGGATTTCCAGGCGCACCAGGTCCAGCACCACTATCCCGAAATTACAGGCCAGGTACGCCAGGCGGCCACTGATTTGAATATGGTAGATGGTTTTGCCCCCGCTGATTTGTTTGCGGGCAATATCATTGAGGTTGATAACGGCTCCATCTTTCAGGCGCAGAATATCAAGGTTGCCGCTGCGGTAAGCTACCACTACTTGCTGACTTACTGAGTCGTAGGCCAGCGTGTTCACGCCCACATCGTTCAGCCCATCGCGCCGGGAAAGCAGCTGCGTGGTGTTGCGCTCTTTGTCAAAGAAGAAGAAAGCATCCTCGGTGGCTACATACACCCGGCTGCCGGCTTCAGCCAGCGCTTTAGCTCTATTGGTGGGCAAATGCAGCTGCCAGTCGCCGTAGCCAGCCGTAGACTGCGCCAAACTCCCGGATAAGCTGAGCAAGCAAAGCAGTAACGTCCAGAAAGCGGCGCGCAGGCGTAACAGTAAGGTCATCGGCAGAGGCTAGTGGCGCAACAAATGCAGTGGCAAGATAACGCTGCCCGCCTAGCTTTCGTGCTGCCCTGGTTCTGCCCTAGCGCACTACCCCTTCCTATGGCGTAAACCGGCTTACTTGAGCGTGGCCCGAACAACCGGCTCGGTGGTTTTTTCCTTCATGCCTTCCTGAAAACACGGCCGGCAGCGGGCTTCGTAGGCTTCGGTTTCGCCCAATAAAATTTTATCCTCCGAGGCCGTTACGCGGAAAGAATACGAGGCTAGCTCGCCGCAACATACACAAATGGCATGCACCTTCGTTACGAACTCGGCAACGGCCATCAGGGCAGGCATGGGGCCGAAGGGTTGGCCTTGGAAATCCATATCGAGGCCCGCCACAATAACGCGCGTACCCCGGTTGGCCAGCTGCACGCACACCTCCACCAACGATTCGTCGAAAAACTGCGCTTCGTCAATGCCTACCACATCACAGCCAGCCGCCAGCAGCAGCATTTCCTGGGCCACCGGAATGGGGGTTGAGCGGATGCTGTTTTGATTATGCGACACCACATCCTCCACGTGGTAGCGGGTATCGAGGGCGGGCTTGAATATCTCGACGTGTTGCCGGGCAATTTTGGCACGGTTGAGACGGCGAATCAACTCCTCGGTTTTGCCCGAAAACATGGAGCCACACACGACTTCAATCCAGCCCCGGCGGGCTGCGTCGCGGCCAGTACCGACGCGGGGTTCAATGAACACGGCAGATGAAATGAGAAGAGGTAAAAGGAACAGACCATAACCTGCAAGGCGTACGGTCCGGCTTTCGAAATTACGAGTTTGCTTTGGCTTCCTCGCGGCAAAAATTACAGCAACAGGCGCTACCCTCAGAGAATCAGGCTAGTATTTCTGGCCGGATGCTTGCGAAGCCAACGCCACGCCTGATTAGGGCCGCGCCCCTACCACTTGGCGCCTTGCTTAGAGGTAGTGCACGTGGGGAAGTTTGGTGGCCTCGGGCACCCGGCCTACCACGTCGCCCTCGGGTAGGCGTGTTTGGCAGGTGAGGCGCTCAGTAGGCAGGAGCCGGCCAGCGGCGCGGTAGCGTAACTCCGGCTCCGTTGGTGGCGTTAGCAGCTCAAGTCCGCTGATAACTTCCAGCCGACACGTGGTACAACGGCCGCGGGCTCCGCAGGCATGCAGCCAGTCGTGACCGGCGGCCTGCACCGCAGCCAAAAGAGTAGCACCGGCAGGCACGGAAATGGGCCCGCCGGGCAGATTTTGCACAAGTAGAGTGGGCATCTTTCCCTAAATTGCCCGTTGAACCAGGCTTTCAATGAAGATCAAATATAGCCACGCCAAGCGTGAACAATATGGCCGCCTTTTGGCCTCCCTGCTCTGTGATCAGCACTTTGGGGCCCGCCCTACGGCCACCCTCGATGGGCCGGCTGTACTGCGTTTCACTCCTATCCGGCAGGTAAACCTGTTCGTGGTCCAGCAGCTGCTCGGTAAATGGACGGCCGAAATGGCTAAGCTCCGCAGCCCGTACTTCGATTTTGAGGATGCGGACGTACGCCACGCCCTTACCCAGTTCATGAACGTGCTGTCGCGCCGCATCAAGCTGAGCCGCCCCGTATTTGAGCCCCTGTTAGCGCAAGCCATCAATGATACCCTGGCCGGGGCCCTCGACCCCTGCGAAACGTTTGGACACAAGCTGTTTGGCGAGCTCACGGCCGGCACCCCCGAGCAACTGCGGGAAGCGCTGCGCTACCTCGATGTAAACAAGCCCGTATTCGAGAGCTTTCTGGACACGCTGCCGTCTGAGCAAGTTCTGGAGCGGGACTATCTACTGAGCCGCTTCCGGCTGCACCAGGAGTCTGCAGAAGCACAGCTGCAACCGGTAGCCGAGATAATAACGCAGTTCAATGTGCTATTGCCGCTCACGGAAACCGATTTGTATGAGGAAACGCCCCCTCCTGTAACGGCCGATAAGCCGGCGCTGAAACAAGAGGCAGCAACCGTAGCCGATATACCGCGCCAGCCAGTAGCGGCCCCGCCGCTGCCGGCGGTACCCCAGCCGGCCCCTAAGCCGGAGCCCGCCCTGGAGAAGCCGCAGGCGGTTCAGCCCACCGAAGCACCTAGCCCAGAGCCACGCCGCTCTACTTTTTCGGAGCCGGCCGAGAGCAGCGCCGTGCCGCTATACGCCAAGCTGAAAGCAGAGCAGTCGGCGGCACCTAACCTCAGTGAAACGCTACGCCAAGAACGGGCCGGCTCCACGCTGGCCGAAAAGGCCCCAAAAGTAGAATCGTTGCGCGAGGCCATATCCATTAACCAGCGATTCAGCTTTATCAATGAGCTGTTCAATGGCGAAAATATGGAGTACCACGCCGCTATTCAGCACCTCGACTCATTGCCTGACGCCAGCACCGCTAAGCGCTACGTAACCGAGAACCTAGCTGCTCAATACAACTGGGTGCGCAAGGATGAGCACGTCACCAAGCTGCTCAAACTCATCGACCGCAAATTCAGCCAATAGCACGTCGGGCGTGTTTGTCAGGCCGTTCGTGTTGATTTGAAAGAAGCCGGCTGGTATACTACCAGCCGGCTTCTTTGGCAACATGGCTTAATGAGGCTGCCAGTTTATATCCGAATTCATTTATTCTGCCTACCCCTCCTATGAAGCCAGAGCTTACTGCGGCGGCCTTTCCTACACTACGCTGGCCACGCTGGCTTTTAGTGTATCTGCTCGCACTTGGCTTGGTAGCAGGCCCGGCCTACACTATGTATGTGCACTATGACTTCTCTCATTCTCTTGATACGCGCAGCTATTTGAGCATTGCCCGTGGCGAGTTTAAAGGTGTCAGTATCACACGGCGATACCGGGTGCTGGTACCCTGGGCGGCGGCAGCTGTAGCCTGGCCGCTTGAGCAGGTCTATGCCAAGGTTTGGCCGCACCGGGCAGCTAGCGAGTGGCCTTTGCGGCTGGGCTTCTATGTAATGAATTCGCTGCTGATGGCGGGCTTTGGGCTGATCTTATTCCGTACGTGCCAGCTGTACGGCGCGTCGCCTCCGGCAGCTGCACTAGCGGTGGCAGCCGTGCTAACCAGCCGCTGGGCGGTGTATACGGCGGGCCTACCCCTCGTCGACAGCTTGTATTTAGTAGTATTCGCCTTGGCTTTTTATGCGGTGCGAAGTCGCTCGGCCACAGCATTGGCTACTATATTGCTGCTCGGCCCGCATGCCAAAGAATCCTTCGTATTTCTGTTGCCCTGGCTCCTGGTTTTTGCGCACCGCGCTCTGCCTTGGCACAAGCAACTGCTGTGGCTGCTGTTGGGCAGCGTTTCAGCTTTAGCACTCAGGTATTGGATTGACACCAACGTGGGTGCAGCTCCATCGGAAAGCATTAACAATGCCTTGTCTCATGCAGATACAATCGGGTACTCCATTCGCCGGCTGTTCTCGGTGAAAGGCGCGGGCGAGCTATTCAGTGTTTTTGGCTTTTTCAGCCTTGTGCTACTAGCCGGACTTTGGAGCCAAACCGCCCGTGCGGTATGGCTTAAACCGCTTGGCTTACCCGCACTTGGCCTATGTGTTGTCGTAGGTATACACATGCTGCTCTCCGGCGACCTTGGCCGCATGGGTTACCTAGCAGCACCTGTGTTTGCCGTGGCATTTTCCCTTCTACTCACGCACCTTCCTGTATTTCGATGGGTACACACCTATCGTTAAGTTAAACCCCGAATTGCCCCTTAGTACCGCTCCAAATCCTGCTTGCGATAGGCATCAATGGCGAGCAGGATGAAGAGCAAGGTAGTGAAAGACCACAGTGAGGAGCCGCCGTAGCTGAAAAAGGGCAGCGGAATGCCTACCACTGGTGCCAGCCCTATCGTCATGCCGATGTTGACGCAGAAGTGAAAAAAGATGATACTGGCTACGCAGTAGCCGTATGTGCGCCCAAATACCGATTTCTGGCGCTCCGCCACATACAGTATTCGAGCCAGCAGGCTCATAAACAGTATAATTACCACTGTTGTACCCAACCAGCCCCACTCCTCTCCTACAGTGCAAAAAATAAAGTCAGTGCTTTGTTCAGGCACGAAGTCGAACTTGGTCTGGGTGCCTTGCAGGAATCCTTTGCCAGCCAGTCCGCCCGAGCCAATGGCAATTTTGGATTGCGTTACGTTCCAGCCCACCCCTAGCGGATCGGCGGAAGGGTTGATAAGTACTTCGATGCGCTTGCGCTGGTGGGGCTGCAGCACGTTGTTGAAGAAAAAATCAACTCCAAACACCATCCCAACAACCACGGCCCACACGCTCAGGGCCAGCACTAAGTGGTGGCGAAGCACTTTCGTGTTGAAGGCAAAGACTAGGCCTAGAATCACGGTAAAGGCCCCAATCAGCCACAGCTTGGGCACTAGTAGCGCTAGGATGAGGATAACGCCGGCCGCCGCCAAAATCAGCAAAATCAAGGGCGACATTCCCTCGCGGAAATAGGCTAGCAGAAACGCGCCAAATACCAGCGCCTGGCCGGTTTCGTTGGCCGCCACAATCAGAAGCGGAGGCAGCAGCGTAAGGCCGGCTAATACCAGTTGGTCTCGGAAGTTTTGCTGGCGCAGATTGATGCCCGCCATGTAGCGCGAAACGGCCAAGGCCGTGATAAACTTGGCAAACTCGGCGGGCTGGAGCCGGACCGGCCCTATTTCCAGCCACGAGCGGGAGCCGGCAATAGGGCGTGCAATGAATGGCGTGACTATAAGCAGCACAATCATGAGCCCGTAGAGCACAAAGGCAAACGTATCGTAGGCCTTGTAATCGACAACGACCAGGATAACGATGAGCACGATGGCCGTACCAATCCAGAGAATTTGCTTAAACCAGTTAAAGGCCATCAACTCCTGAAACGAAAGGGAGCCAAAGGGATTAGCCGGCGCATCGGGCGAGTAGCTGGCCGCGTACACACTGAGCCAGCCCACGCCTACCATCAGCAGGTAAATCAGGACGGTAACCCAGTCGATGCTGCGGCTGTAGCGCGCGGGAGAGGTTTGCATAAGGGGTTGCTGGGCCGGGCGGGGCTAGTAAACCAAGCTCTTCTCAGAGAAAGTTTGCTTGGGCTACTGCTCCGCTCAGCCAGCTGAATTAACGACGTTTGACAAATTTTTCGGCGGGGCCTTGCAACCAGGTTTCCCAGCGCTTCCGCCAGGGAGCAATGTCGCCGCGCAGGTATTTTTCCATCATCAGAGCGGCCATGGGAGCTGCTGAGGTGCCGCCAAAACCGGCATTTTCGATGAAGACGGCAATGGCAATCTTTGGATCTTCGGCAGGTGCAAAGGCAGCAAATGTGGCGTGGTCGTCGCCGTGGGGGTTTTGCACGGTACCGGTTTTGCCAGCCACCGAAATACCAAACTCGGCCAAGGAAGCCAAGCTACCTGTACCACCGCGACCATCTACTACACCTTGCATGCCCGGAATAAGTGCCTCAAAATGAACCGGATCAACCCCAACCTCGTGCCGCTCCCGGAACTGAGGCAAAGGGCCGCCCTGGCCAATATTCTTCACGAAGTGAGGTGTGTAGTAATACCCCCGGTTAGCAATGGTTGCCAGTACATTCGCCATTTGCAGGCCGGTAATACCAATTTCACCCTGCCCAATGCTGAGCGAGTACACCGTGCGGTAGTTCCAGCGGTGGTAACCGTTGCGCTTATCATAGAAATCGGGCGACGGAATCAGGCCTTTTTTCTCCTGCGACATATCCACGCCTAGCTTTTCACCGAGCCCGAACTGCATCACCTTCCGGCGCCATTCGCCCAGGCCCAATCGGGCGTCTTCAAACCGGTTATCGGAGCGTCCGCGCATGACAGCGGCCCGCATCACTTGGTAGAAATACGGGTTGCAACTGTTCTTTACAGCAATTCCCAAGTTGCTCGGGTACTCGTGGTTGTGCGTGCACCGTACTAGCCTCTGATTACAGGGAAAGCCGGTGGTGGGGGTCACAACTCCCATTTGCAGAGCTACTAGCTCATTCACCAGCTTAAACACGGAGCCGGGGGGGTACGTGGCCATCAAAGGGCGGTTGAACAGGGGCCGCTCAGGGTTATTGAGTAGCTCCATGTAGCGGTTACCCATGCCCTTGCCCGAAAGCGTAGCTGGCTCGAAGCTCGGCGACGATACAAAGGCCAGGATTTCACCGGTTTTAGGGTCGATGGCCACAATAGAGCCCCGCTTATCCTTCATCAGCAACTCCCCATACGCTTGCAGGTCTGAGTCGATGCTCAGGTGCAGATCTTGGCCGGCTACAGAAAGCGTATCGAACTCTCCACCCCGGAAGGCGCCTTTCTCGATGCCGCGCACGTTCACCATTCGGTACTGCACCCCGCGCCGGCCCATCAGTTGCTCCTCATAGTACGACTCTAGCCCCGTAATGCCCAGGAACTCGCCGGCCTGGTACTTGGCATACTGCGGCCGCTCCAGAAACGTGGCCGGAATGGAGCCTACATAGCCCAAAGCGTGCGCTAGGTTGGGCGTGTTATAGGAGCGCGCCATACGGGCCTTCACGCTGAAACCCGGAAAATCAATGAGGTTATCCTGGAAGGCAGCCAACTCAGGCGTGCTTAGGTTTTGAACCAGCGGAGAGGCTTTCACGCGGCTAAATGCGCGGGCGGCCTTCAACCCGGCCCGTACTTCTTCCAAAGGCAGTTGCAGCAATTCACAAAAGCGCAGCGTATCGAGCTGTTTCACTTCCCGCGGGGTTACCAGCAGGTCGTATACCGGCGTGTTCTGTACCAGTATCTGGCCTTTGCGGTCATAAATAAGGCCCCGGTAAGGGGGCTGCACAATCCGTTGGAGCGTGTTGCGGTCGGCGGCCAGCTTATAGCTGCCATCCAGCACCTGGATATAGAAGAGGCGCGTCGCAAACACCAGCGCGACGGCCAGGAAAATTGCCTGGACTACGTACTTGCGGCCTTCGAGGTATTGCAAAGCAGAAAAAACTGAGTGGTAACGGATTCCGGCTTCTTCACCGGACATACAAAGATACTAGCTGCCGGGCGCACATGGTACCACTGTTCAGCCTTGTACATCACTAACATCGGCGCAAGCCAACTCATTCCCGTTTTTACTGGTTCAGCAGCATAACCCAGGCCGGCAGCTCCTGTTAGCGGTTCCGTCTTCGGGTAGGAAAGAAAATCAGCTGAATAATCAGGAGGGTAAGCCCCGTATAGAGGGTGCTAACCACGATTTTGGCTAGCGTGATACCCGGAACCTGAAAGCTGCCCAGCTCCAACAGGAAGAAAGCGGCGTGGTGAATAGCCGTGAGCATAGCCAGGTACACCACCATCCACTGCCAGCCCATCTGGTGCACATTCACGGAGTCCTGGGAGTCGTAGCCATCACGTGGGGTGAGCAGGCGCAGCACCCACGGCCGCAGATACATGAGTAGTACGGCGGCAGCGGCGTGCACCCCACCGGTATCAAACACGATATCGAGGGTTATGCCCGTCAGGAACCCTAGTAGCAGCTGCACTACAATGGGCGTGGCAATGGGCAAAAACAGCAGAAACCCCAAGTAAATAAAACACCAGCCCAGGTTGAACAGCACAAAGTCGGTGCCGCTAATGAGCAGCACATAGAGGGCTATGTACACCACGCCCCGTAAGGCTTGCCAGAAGATTTCTAGGATACCGCCTCTCATTGCTTCTCCTCCCCTTCTGGTTTAATGCCCGAACGCGCTTCCACAGTATCCCGCTCCGCTTTAGGCCGGCTGGTTACTACGTACACGTACGTCAGGCTCGAAAAATCTACGGCCAGCTTTAGCTTCACCGTCCAGAAGTTTTTGTCTGGCTCCTTCACAAACGAATCGATGGTGCCCACGAGCACGCCTTCCGGGAACACCGCGTTATACCCGGAGGTCACGACCGTGTCGCCGCGCACCAGCTTGTTTTGCCGGGGCACGTTGTCGAGCATGGCATACACCGGATCATCACCGAGCCAACGCACCGTGCCAATGGTACCATCGCGCTGAATGCGGGCCGAAATTGTGGTTTTGGAGTGTAGCACCGAGGTGACGGTGGCGTAATGCTCGGAGGCTACTTTCACGCGGCCTACTACGCCGGCTGCCGCTACTACCCCCATGCCGTTCTTCACGCCATCGAGCGCGCCTACGTTCAGGGTCAGGTAGTTATCAACGCGGCGCTGGGTGCTGCTTACCACTCGGGCCGGAATAAGAGGGTAATCGGGGTCACGGGCGGGCAACTGGCGCAGGCCTAGCAGCAATGAGTCGGGGCGGCCTAACACGGCCAGTCGGGCTTGTGTCAGGCTGTCCTTGCTTACAGGCAGCGAATCAGCCTCGCGAGCAGACAAATCCGGACGATAGAGTTGCTGCCGAAGCATGGCATTCTCTTTCATCAAGCCCTTGTTCACATCAATTAGCCGGAAGTAATCCTGTACCTGCGTCCGCCAATCCAGCACCTGCCCAATGTAGGTATTAGCCGAGTTGAAAAACGCTGCTCGCTGGTAGGTGCTATTGCGCACCAGCAGGTATAAGCTCAGCACCTCCAGCAACGCAAACACGAGGATACCCCGGTAGCGGAACAGAAAGGCGAAGAGATTATTCATGGGGAAAGAAAGGATGGGGAACAAAGAATGAGGAACAAGAAGCCAGCAACTGCCGGTACTTCTCATTCCTCATTCTTCATTCCTCACTACTTACGTCAGGAGTACGCTGCGGAAAGCCTGAATATTTTTGATAGCGGCGCCGGTGCCCCGCACTACAGCCCGCAAGGGGTCTTCGGCAATATGAATGGGCAGCTTGGTTTTGGCCGCCAGGCGCTTGTCAAGGCCCCGGAGCAAGGCTCCACCACCCGTCAGATGAATGCCGTTTTCGTATATATCGGCCGACAGCTCGGGTGGGCTGATTTCCAGGGCTTTCAGTACGGCCTCCTCGATTTTGGCTACCGATTTATCCAGCGCAATAGCAATTTCCGACGACGTTACCTTGATAACCTTCGGAATGCCGGTCATCAGGTCGCGGCCGCGCACTTCAAAGTCAGCGGGTGTCACGTCCAGCTCGGTTAGGGCCGCGCCTACTTCAATCTTGATGCGTTCCGCGGAACGTTCGCCAATCAGCAGGTTGTGCTGGCGGCGCATGTAATCCAGAATATCTTGGTTGAATACGTCGCCGGCCGTTTTGATGGACTGGTCGCAGACAATGCCCGACAAGGCAATAACTGCAATTTCAGTAGTACCGCCTCCGATGTCAATAATCATCGAACCAACAGGCTGCTCCACGTCAATACCGATACCAATAGCAGCGGCCATGGGTTCCTGAATCATCCAGACTTCCTTGGCGCCGGCGTGCTCGGCGGAGTCACGCACAGCTCGCTTCTCCACCTCCGTAATGCCCGAGGGAATGCAGATAACCATCCGGTGCGAGGGCTGAAACAGCCGCGTCCGGGTGTCAATCATCTTGATCATTCCCTTGATCATTTCCTCGGCGGCGTGGAAGTCGGCAATTACGCCGTCTTTGAGCGGACGAATGGTTTTGATGTTGTCGTGGGTCTTTTCGTGCATTTGCTGCGCCTGCCGACCCACGGCAATTACCTTATTAGTAGTGCGGTCTTTCGCAATGATGCTCGGCTCATCCACCACGATTTTATCGTTGTGAATGATGAGCGTGTTGGCCGTGCCCAGGTCAATGGCAATATCGCTGGTCAAGAAATTAAAGAAACCCATCGAGTAACGGCAAGTAAATGAGAACGGGCGGTTTGCGTCCGTCAAAAGTGGGGGCAAAAGTAAGCAAGTTTCAGCGAAGCCCGTTACATCGCCTCTTCATTGTGTGGCGAGCCTATCTTGTATTCAGGCAAGTAGAAACCTGCCTTGCGCTGTTGCTAGCTGTCAATAACGTGGAGGGTTCAACTTCATTGTAAAGCTAGTACCCTAACCATACGCCTTCAAACGCAACTACCAGGTTCCGGAGCCTCGCAGAGAAGTCAGGAACCTGGCAGTCAGATGCTACCTACAGTCGAAAAAAAGTAGGCCGCGAAAACTAAAAATTAATGCTTGAAGTGGCGTACGCCGGTTAGCACCATGGCCATGCCTAGGCGGTTGGCCGCTGCAATGCTATCCTGGTCTTTGATGGAGCCGCCGGGCTGCACCACCGCCCGAATGCCCGCCTCTCCGGCAATTTCCACGCAGTCGGGGAAGGGGAAGAACGCATCGGAAGCCATAACGGAGCCATTCAAATCGAAGCCGAAGGCGCGGGCTTTTTCAATGGCCTGGCGCAGGGCATCAACGCGGGAGGTTTGGCCGACTCCGGAGGCTAGCAGCTGCCCGGCGCGAGCCAACACAATGGTGTTGCTTTTGGTGTGTTTGCAGATTTTGAGGGCAAATTCCAGGGCCGCTACTTCATCAGGAGTAGGTGCCGACTCCGTGACGGTGCGGAATTCGTTGGCTCCTTCAATTACGCGGTCGAAGTCCTGCTCAATAACGCCGTTCAGGAGCGTTTTTACCTGTTTGATGGGGAAAGCAACGGGCTTCTGGCGCAGCAGAATGCGGTTTTTCTTGCTTTGCAGAATGGGCAGGGCCTCGGCGGCAAACTCCGGCGCAATCAGCACCTCGAAGAACAGCTTATTCAGCTCCTCGGCGGTAGCCGCATCAACGGGCTTGTTTACGATAATTACCCCACCGAAAGCCGATACCGGGTCGCAGGCCAGGGCATTGAGGTAGGCATCGTGCAGGGTTTCGGCCTGGGCTACGCCGCAGGCGTTGGTGTGCTTGAGAATAGCGCAGGCAGCAGGACCATCGGTGGCAAACTCCTGCATTAACAGCACGGCCGCGTCTACGTCAACCAGGTTATTGTAGCTGAGCTGCTTGCCGTGGAGCTGGTCGAAGAGGGCACTGAGGTCGCCGTAAAAGGTGCCGGCTTGGTGGGGGTTTTCGCCGTAGCGGAGGCTAGTAGCCGGCTTTTCGCTGAGCTTGAGGGTAGCGCTGCTCAGCTCCGTGCCCTGGGCCATGTAGCGGAAAATTTGGGTATCGTAGTGCGAAGTGGCTTCGAAGGCAGCGGCAGCGTAGTGGCGGCGGTCTTCCAGATCTGTAGCGCAGCCTTTGGCCTGCAACAGCTCGGTTACAGCCGCATACTGGTCGCGGCTGCTGACTACGAGCACGTCGCGGAAGTTTTTGGCCGCGGCGCGCAGCAGCGAGATGCCACCGATATCAATCTTCTCAATAACATCCTGCTCGGCGGCCCCGGAGGCTACGGTTTCCTCAAAAGGATACAGGTCGACGATTACCAGGTCGATGGGCGGAATCTGGTGCTGCTCGGCTTCCTGCAGGTCAGAGGCTTCGTGGCGGCGCTGCAAAATACCTCCGAACACCTTGGGGTGCAGGGTTTTTACGCGCCCCCCAAACACGGCCGGGAAGCCCGTCAGGCTCTCTACCGCGGTTACGGGCGCGCCCTGCTCTTCAATAAACTGCTGGGTGCCCCCCGTTGAATAGATTGTTACACCGTGCTCTTTCAGCAGTGCCACCAGCGGCTCCAGACGGTCTTTGTAATAGACGGAAATGAGGGCGGAGCGAATGGGCTGCGACATAACAAGAGGGGTTAAGTAAGGAGTGAAACGCGCCACGAAGGTAGGCACCTGCGCTCATAGCCTATGTTACGGAATTATTAACTACACCGCTCAACCGCCACACCATATAGTTCAGCTTCATCCGCAACAGTTCAGTTCTCGTATAGGAAAACTCAACCGTTGTGAGTTCAATTCTATGTCTGAGCTACTTTCATTTTCCCGTACCCTAGCGGCTCCAACGACGTCTGCTGCAGCTGAGCAATTGGCCGCTGAACTAGCTCCGCGGCTGTTTCGGCAAGCGGCCGTTTCTGATATTGAAGGTGGCTTTCCGGTTGATGAATTCTCGTGGCTGCGGGCGGCTGGCTTGCTGGTTGCGCCCCTACCCAATTCGCTGGGCGGCTGCGGGCTATCTGCTGACACCGACCCGTATGCCCTGCTGAGTACGCTACGACACATTGGGCGGGGCAACTTGGCCGTGGGTCGCGTGTATGAGGGCCACGTGAATGCATTACAACTCCTGCAACGGTTTGGCCGGCCGGAGCAGGTAGCGCGCTGGGCGGCCGATGTCCGCGCCGGTCATTTGTTTGGGGTCTGGAATACGGAAGCCCAGGATGGCGTACGGCTGGAGCCGCTCGGCAATGGCCGTTACCGCTTGCATGGCAGCAAAACATTTGGCTCGGGTGCCGGCCACCTTACCCGGCCATTGCTGACCGGCGCTTTGCCGGATGGGGGCTGGCAAATGCTGATTTTGCCCGTTGATGTGCAGCAGCCCGAGTACAACTCCACCTTCTGGCGCCCCTTGGGCATGCGGGCCTCAGCTAGCTTTCGGGTTGATTTTACGGGACTGGAAGTATGCGTCGATGATTTGCTAGGCCAACCCGGCGACTACTACGGCCAGCCCTGGTTTAGCGGCGGGGCCATTCGGTTTGCGGCTGTACAGTTAGGTGGCGCAGAAGCCATTTTTGATGAAACCTGCCGTTTTCTGCGGGAGCTGGGCCGCACCGATGACCCCTACCAGCGGCAGCGCCTGGGCGAGATGAGTTTGCTGATTGCCAGCGGCCAGCATTGGCTGCAGGCTGCGGCTACCTTTGTAGCGCACCCACTGGCTACCCTCCCAACCGAGCAAAACGCCGAAGCAACCGTAGCCCACGCCAACTTAGTACGCTCGGCTATTGAGGATATTTGTTTGCGGCTGCTGCCACTGGCCGAACGGTGCATTGGGGCCCGCGGCCTGCTGCGGCCCGAGCCATTCGAGCGTCTGCACCGCGACCTGACTCACTACCTGCGCCAACCTGCCCCCGACGCCGCCTTGGCTGATGCTGGCCGCTACGCCCTCCAGCAGGCTGAACCCTCATACCGCTTATGGGAGCGGTAGCAGAGCAACGGCCTCTATTGGCATCCAAGCCCCGTTGATTTCCGTTCTCGGCAGTATGTCAGCGTATAGTTTCTCCGCCTACCCCTTGCTTCCGCCTGAAGTCGTGGCCGCGCTAGGCCCTACCATGGTCATTGCCCCCCACCCCGATGATGAGTCGTTGGGCTGCGGCGGCACCCTAGTGCTACTGCGGCAAGCAGGGTTGCCCGTGTGGTGCGTGCTAGTAACCGACGGAACCATGTCGCACCCGAACTCGCGAAAGTTTCCGGCCCCAGCGCGCCAGGCGCTGCGGGAGCAGGAACTACAGGACGCACTGGCTGCGCTTGGTGTAGCTCCTGGTGCGCTCTTGCCGCTAGGCCTGCCTGATGGCGCCGTGCCTTCCCCCACTTCTCCGGAGGGCTTGGCTGCCGTGCAGCAATTGTTAGAAAGCATTCATCAGCACAAACCTGCTACCCTGCTGGTGCCGTGGCGGCGCGACCCTCACCCCGACCATAAAGATACCAGCCACCTAGTACAAGCCGCTTTGGCACAATTGCCGCAACCGCCACGCTTGCTGGAATACGTGGTATGGGCTTGGGAACGAGCTGCTGCCGATGAACTGCCGCGCCCGGCGGAAGTGCAGGGCTGGCAGCTCGATATTGGTTCGGTGCTTGGGCAGAAGCAGCAAGCCATAGCGGCTCATCGCTCTCAGCTGCACGGCTCACCCATCGACGATGATCCGACCGGTTTTACTTTATCGCCGGGCATGCTGGCCCATTTTGCCCAACCCGTTGAGATACTGCTAGAAGGTATTTCAGCGGTTGGCTTACCCTCCGTTTTTGCTGCGTATGAACCCGAATCCTAACCAGCCTCACACGCTGCCCCCTTCCTATTTCGACGCCGTGTATCAAGCCAACCCCGACCCGTGGGGATTTGAAACCAGCCCGTACGAAAAGGAAAAATACGCCACAACCCTTGCCGCCTTGCCTCGGGCGCACTACGCCAGCGCCTTCGAAATTGGGTGCTCATTAGGCGTTCTGACCGAGCAATTGGCGTTGCGTTGCGGCCATTTGCTAGCCGTGGATGTAGCCGAAACCGCTTTGGCCCGGGCCCGTGAGCGGTGCGCCCACTTACCGCAGGTAGAATGTAGGCTGATGCACGTTCCGGATGAATTCCCGGCCGATACTTTTGACTTGATATTGCTCTCAGAAGTGGGCTACTACTGGAGTCCCGATGACCTAGAGCGCGCCGCCGATAGATTAGTAGCGGCGCTGCGGCCCGGCGGACATCTGCTTTTGGTGCACTGGACGCCCCCCGTACACGATTACCCCCTTACCGGCGACTCTGTGCATGACTTCTTTCTGAAAACTACCGAGGCTGCCGGCACTTTTCGGCAGTTGGACAGCCAGCGCTACGTACAGTACCGATTGGACCTGTTGGAGCGGCTTTAGGACCTAGCAGGCAACCCCGCATGGCTCGTTCACCTGCTGATGTTCACGGGCCGGCAGGTGAGCTGCCAGTGCCTGCCGCAGCATCCGGATGCCTACGGACACGGGCACGGCGGGCCAGAGTTCAGTATTCTGTTCCCGAATACGCGCCCGAATACTCTCCCACAATTGCCCAAACGTAGCGTGGCTTTTTAGCACCCCCGATAGTTGCGTTGCATTCAGATGAGTAGCGGCTTGCACAGTAGCCCAGGTTCTATACTGGTTTGAAGCTGGCTGCTGCCAGAGTTGGCGCACCGCACGGCGCAGCTGCCACTCTGCCATTAAGCAAGTTGGGTTTTCCACAGTTGGCTCCTGCTGAGCTTGTTGCAGGGTCGCCCATTGCCGCAGCTGCCACGATAACCCTACTGCTACACGCCCCTCGTGCCGATCAGAAGTAAACACCCGTACGGCCGGGCTATGGCGCAAGCGCAGATCATGCCGCAGCAAGGCTTGGCACAACGCTTCATCCTCCAGATACGGCACCACTGGCAAGCCCCCAACCTGGCGGTAAGCGGCCGCTGTTATGGCCAAACTAGCCCCAAAATGCTGATGATGCCGGGGCCACGGGTCATGTGATATTGGGTCGACGAGCTGCTCCAGGCGGGCACATAACAGATGATACGTGGCATCCTGCAACTGGTAACGGCGACTAGGGTTCCACGACCCACTAGAAGGCGTCAGGATTCGGCCACCTACGGCATCAGCGCCAGCAGCTAGTTCGGCCTCAATAGCCGCCAGCCAAGTATTGGAAACCAGCGTATCGGCATCAGTGCTGGCAATAAAGGGGCTGGCGTTACCAGCCATTTCGAGGCGGCGACAGGCTTCATCCATTAGCAAACGCCGGGCACGGCCCACGTGGGCCTCAGCGGGGGGCAGGGTAATTTCAGCAACATGCACCGTGAGCGTAGGGTACTGAGCAGCAGCAGCTCTAGCCACTTGCGCGGTGCCGTCCTGGCAATTATTGGCCAACACTAGCACCTCAAATTTCTGCATCGGAAGTGGGCAACCCTGCAAGTCGGTTTGAGCGGCCAGGGCAGCTAGTACAGCCGTGATGGAATGTGCTTCATCTTTAGCCGGAATAATAATGGTTGCCTGAAGCGCCCGCAACGGAGGCGGCGCACAATGCCATGGCGAACGAAGCGAGCTGCTTTCTTCAGAAGCCATATGAAAGCGCAAGGCCCTAACATGTTCCATCGGCTTGTCTATCACGATTCAACTATAGAAAATAACTATAATTTCTAAGAAATATTTAATTATATCCTGAATACATACCACAGCTCCGCAATACCTCAGCGGCTCTGAGTGCAAAAGCTTCGTACTTGCTTCTGCACCTAAGCTACTGAGGTACTGCTTATAAGAACGCCTGACGTAGTTTAGAATGCCTCGCCCACAGCGAAGATGATTCCTGAATTTCCGCCTGAACCCACGCCATAATCCAGACGAATGTTCAGCCGGTCGCGGCGGTTAAAGCGGAAGCGTAACCCGCCACCGCCGGCTATTTTGGTATCCTCGAAGGTATAGTCGCCCAGGCGAGGTGCTACTTGGCCCAAGGCCCCAAACACTACCCCATCAAAGCGCCAAAATAGTTTCTGGCGTATTTCGGCCTGAACCGTGGTAAACTGACGGTCGCGGAAACGGGCTTCATAGATGCCGCGCATCAGGTAGGCGTTGTTGTACAGGGAGCCGCCCAAGGTAGCACCCATGCCGCCTAACTCGCGGAACGGCACACTACCCGTGTGGTACTGCCCCAGGAACTGCGCTGCCAGAATAGTATTGTTGGAGCCAAATAGCGGCCGGAAATGGCGGGCATCTACCATGTAGCGCGTGAATTTGTAATCACTACCCAATGCGCCGCCATGGAACAGTATGTGTGCATCTACAAAGTTGCCAGTGTAGGTGGCCAGCACATTGTCGCGGCCATCATAGAGCACGGCCGGGCCCACGCCTGACGTGATATAGCCGTTGCGCTCTTTGGTAGAAAGCAAATTATAAGGGGTGGTATCGCCCTCGGTATCCCGAAGCTCTACATTGCCTAGGTTGGTGAAGCGGTAGCGCAGGCCCACAAACAGGTTAGGCACCACTTTCATCAAAGCCTTTTCGTCAAACACCCACAGCGGATACTGAATGTGCGACTCCATGCTTTTACGCGTATCGTTGCCGATGCCGTAGTAGTTGAAAGCCAGGTCGTAGTAGCTCAGCTCGCCGGAAAAGAAAAACTTTTCTTCTGGGGTGAAAATGGTGTGCGTGAGCTGCACGGTGGTCTGTTTTTCCTGCGAAATCCAGGCAATCAGGCGGGCGTTGGATTTGCGCACGGTAGTATCCTGCCCAAAGCGCCACACGGGCAGAATGGCAGCTCCTCCGGCCAAACCAGTTTCCTGCTGATAAAATACAATGGGCACCGGGATAAAGCTCGGCTTGTCCGGGTCGCGGGCAGTAACCTTACTAGCCGATGGCACTAAGGCCCGCTGCAGCCCCACAGGAGCGCCCTCAGAGACCGGAGCGGTTTCGGGCGGAGCGGAGGCTAGTAACTGAACAGAATCGGGGGTAGTGGCGGGCTGCTGAGCCAAAGCGGCAGGAGCTACAAGCGTACTCAGCGCTAAGAGCGGGTAGTGAAAGCGCATACGTGGATGGCTGGGGTCAGAAATAAGATAGGAAAGCGGCAATGCAACTACCTTTTCGGCCCGGAGAAATACGTTCCGCTGCTGCACTGCAAGTAGCTCTCCTAACGCAACACTAGGCCCTGCGGTTGTCGAACCTCGACAGCATATTTCCTTTGCCAGCTACCCCCTGCCTAGCGCACAACCAACATGGATAAAACGCCGGCCAGCATAATCCATTTGCACCAGCGGCTCAGGCGGGCAAAGTCGCGCTTACGGTCGGCGCGGCGGAGCTGGTAGCCTAGGAAGGCGGTTGGCACCAGTATCAGCCCTAGCAGCCATATACCCAAGGCCGGGCGCTCTGTCAGGAAAGCATTGTAGCTGGCCCCGGCTACCAACAGCCCCAGGCACAACAAGAAAAACCCAGTTACCCATTTTGTGCGAACTATGCCCCACACAATAGGGAGGGTGCGGCAGTCATGCTGCGCGTCGCCGCGCATGTCTTCCACATCCTTAATGATTTCGCGCACTACGGTAAGCAGAAAAGCCGCCAGGGCGTACACCCACACGGCTTCGGTGCCGGTGCGCGCCTGCAGCTCGGGTAGCAGCACCAAGGCGCCTGTTAGGGTAGCAATACTTACATTGCCTACCAGGGCCACGCGCTTAAACCGCACGGAGTAGCCCCAAAGCAGCAGCGCCGACCCTAAGTTTACTAGCCCTAAAACCGGAGAAAGGCTCCCGCTCACGAGCACTCCCAGCCCCGACAGCAGCAAATGCGCCAGCATGGCATGGCGCCGATTTACTACCCGCCCCACCACCAGCCGGGCCGGCCGGTTAATGGCATCAATCTTCACATCGTAATAGTCGTTGATGATGTAGCCGGCGGCGGCTATGCTCAGCGCCGCTACCACCAGCAACCCGAATGCTGGCGCCAGTACAAGGTGCCAGGGTGCTTCGGGCAGCAGCAGACACGTGCGCACCAACAACAGGCACAAGGCCATGATCAGAAGGTTGGGCAGCCGGATGAGGCGCGCCAGCTGCTGCCAGCCCCCAGCTCCCGATGCAGGAGCTGCGGTTGGCCCCATGGCAGGACCTAGGGCAGAGTGTAAGGAGGCTGGCTTCATAAGCAAAGAGGCAAAAAACGGCCTACACAAAGATGCATGACCTACGGAGAACCGGCATAAGTAAGCCTCTCCCGAAATCGGGAGAGGCTTACCGGATTTGCTAAAAACTTACTAAACGTAGTGTTTACAGTCTCTTCACATTCACCGCGTTAACGCCTTTACGGCCTTCCTGAGTATCAAACTCTACGCGGTCATTTTGTTGGATCTGGCCCCCGTTAAGACCGGTAACATGGACGAAGAAATCTTCCTTCGATCCGTCTTCCGTAATGAAGCCGTAGCCCTTCGACTCATTATAGAATTTTACGGTTCCTGTTTTCATGAAAAAAGAAAAAAGATAAGGTGAATGATGGTTGGGGTAAATATAGAGGGATTTTGGAAAAGCACAACCCCAATTGCACGAAGTACAATTGGGGTTGCAGTCAGATACATAAGGCCGCCAGCGGGGCGTATAAAAACTAGTATACTACCAGGATTGCTGCGTTTTGAGTACGGCTTCAATCAGTTCGCGCACGGCGCCGCGGCCGCCGGGCAGGGAGGCCGTGTAGTTGCTGATGGCCAGCACATCAGAGGCGGCATCAGAGGGGCAAGCTGCAATGGCACAGCGACGCATTACCTCCAAATCGGGCACATCATCGCCCATGTAGGCAATGTGGCCGGGGTCGAGGCGGTAGGTGTTGATATAGTTGTTGAAGATCTTCATCTTATCATCAACGCCCAGGAAAATATCGCGCACATCCAACGACTCCAGCCGTTTGCGCACGCCTTCTTCCTCCCGACCCGAAATAACAGCTACGCGGTAACCTTTTGCTAGGGCATGGCGCACCGCAAACCCATCCCGGATATGGAAGGCACGGGCCTGTTCACCAGAGTTCAGCGCCAGCAAGGTGCCATCCGTCAGTACGCCATCTACATCAAAGATGAAGGCTTTAATAACTGAAAAATCGGCGGGAGAGATTGTGGATAAATCCATGGGTAGTAAAAACGGTGCGGCGTAAGGTAGCTGCCTTACATAAGCGTTGTTGCTATGCAGCGGCTTTCATACGCAGTACCAAGGTCTTGTTATTGATTATCGCGCCACTCGTACACCCATTTGGCCTGAATCTGCTCAAGGTGGCCTTCGTTGGCTTGCTCCCGCGTTCCGATGAAGTTGGGCAGGCTAAGTACCCAATCAATCAGCTCAGTAAAACGGATGCGGTATATTTTAGCCTCGCTGAAGTCGTTGCCAAACTTCTCGTAGAGAGCCATGGCAATATCTTCATGGTCGCTCCACTGCATGGGGGGCTCAAAGTGATTCATCTTGGTTGGTTAGGAGTTGGAAGCTAGTAGTAGCGCCTAGTGCGGGTCAGGCTCCACTTCTAGCATATTAATGCCCTAGGAAATCCTGCGGGGGGAGCAGCACTACAATATCCGAGTTGCCTTGTACTACGCACTGGCAACCTAGGCGGGAGTTGATGCGCGGATTCACGGCTCGGTCTATGAAGTCTTCTTCCTTATCCGAAATTTCGGGCAGGTCAGCTTCGCCCTGCAGGACATAGATGTGGCAGGTACTGCAGCCACAAACGCCTCCGCAGTTGTGCTGGAGGTGGATATCATTGTTCAGAGCCACATCCAACACCGATTCGCCTTGGGCGGCCACGTGGGTTTGGTCGGGCTGGCCGTCCTGAAACTTAAAGGTAATGTTAACGGCTTTCACGGCGTAACGCTTGGAGAACGAGGCAAAAATGCGGGTGCGAAGGTACGTACGCTCCCCCCCGAATCAAAGCTATATCTGTCCGGCATTGTTTGCCGAGCCCATTGCGGCTGCTTCCTGAACGCTAATTGTCAGGGCCTTGTAGATGGCTTGCCATTCCGGATGCGGCGCTAATGCGGCCTCGTGCCGAGCCAGCGTTGCCGTATCCTGGCGCACAGCCGGACCCGTTTGCGCCGTAAACGGGGGTTGGCTCAGGGCTTTGTCCAGCGTTTCGCGGATAAGCGGGTGCAGCAGTTCCCAAGGCAAGTGCGCCTCCTGTAACAGCGCGTGGCTGATACCCAACAGATGATTCGTGAAGTTGCAGGCCCACACCGCCGCCACGTGTAGCTGCAGCCGCTGAGCCGAATTCACTAGCCTTACATCTTCGCTAAGGCTAGTAGCCAACGCCCACAGCATGTGCTCGGCCGTAGTGGAAGCAGCCTCCACACAAAAAGGCACCGTTGCCCACTGAATGATACGCCCAGGGCTGAAGGTTTGCAGCGGATACAGGACCCCTCCCGTTAGCTCGGGCCGAGCTTCAAACACTGCCAGTGGCAGCGCGCCCGCCGTATGTGCTACCACCGCGCCCGCCGCAAACCGGGCTTCTTTGACAATTTCAGGCACGGCAGCATCCGGGATGGCTAGCAGGTATATATCGGCCGAAGGCAGCGCTTGCAGATCGGTGCCGATGCTCGTTTCCGGCAAAGTAGCCGTCACAACCTGCGCCGACGCTAGCGTGCGGCTCCACACATGCACTATCTGATGGCCTGCTAGGGCCAGCGCAGGCACCAAGTGTTGCGCCACGCGCCCAGCTCCTATTATGACTATTCTAAACGACATAAGGGGGCGGTAACGGTATTTTCTTTACAATTTGAGAAAGCCTCCTAGCTACTTATATGCGTGTTGCCTGCTGCGGCATCGTAAGGCTTCCCTTCTGCATAGTTACTTAACACCAACGGCCCCACCTATAGATAAGATGGAGCCGTTGGTGTTAGATACAAAGGCAGTGTATTACGCTACTTGCTTGGTTTTGCGCACTGGCCGAGGCTTGGGCTGCTCTCCTTCGCCGGGCACTGCTTCTACAGCAGCATCTACCTCGCGCCGACGCTTGTAGATGGCCATACCAAAGCCAACGGCCATGAGCAGGGTACCGCTCCAGAGCAAGTTGATAAATGGCTTTTCAACTGCTTTCAGGATGATGTAGTCCTTTTGGGTGGTGCTTACGCCGAAGGTAAACTTGCTTTGCTGCGGATCTACGTTCAAGAACGAAATGCGCAGGCCCAGGTCTTCTACTTCATCGGGCACGCGGCCAATCATGCGGTTACGCACTACAAATACCGGATGCACGTGGTACTGCTTCTTCTCGCCCAGCACCAGGAAGTCGCCTTGAATGGCCAAGTCGCCTTTAGCTAAGCCTAAGCCAGCCGTTTGGTGGGCGGGCTCTACTCCCCGGAATACAGCCGTGTAGTCGTTCAGGAAGATGGTGTCGCCCACGCTCAGGATGTGCTCCTTTACTTCGCTCCACTCCTTCTCGGTATCAGGCGGTGGTACCGCGCTAATGTGTGAGTAGATGTCGTGGTCGAGAAACTTCTTGATGTCGGGCGAGGCGAGCAGGCCACCCATTTCCTCGTTGGCTTGCGCCCGTGGGTACAAGGTAAATGACTCGCCGGTTTTGCGGTCTTTGTACTCGACGCGGTAGTACGTGTTTTCGGGCAGAATTTCCAGCGTATCACCAGCCTTGTAGTACACCTTGTCGCCGCGCTTAATGTCGGCGCGGGCTAGGGCTTTGTACTCATCGGCTGTGCGGAACAGCAGTTGCTTATCCACGTAGCCAGGCACGCCGGGCGCTTCAAAGAACTGGCCGGTATAGCTGACATCGTACTTGCCCATGGGGGCCTTATCGTTGCGCCACAGCAGCACGTTGTCGCGGTTAGTAGACTCGTCAAACTCGCGGGAATACAGCAGGCCCGAGGAGTTCTGAGAAATGATGTTGGAGTAGCCCGCCGACGCCAGGATGCCTAGCAGCATCAGGGCAATACCGATGTGGGCCACGCCACCACCCGAAAGGCTCACCTTACGCTTGAGCAACGTAAGCACCATGCTCAGGTTGGCCAGCACGCCAAACATGGCCGCCGTCAGGAGCACAATGTAGCTGGCTTCCATCTTCAGCCCGAAGTACTGCACCAGCAAAATAACCAGCGCCGCACCCAATAGCGCCAGAATAGCAGGCACTGTCAGAGAGTTGGTGAGTGACGATTTGTCGTTTTTCTGCCACCACATAACCTGGGCGAGGCCCGAGAAAAACGCTACCCCTACGCCCATCCACAACTGGATTTTGGTGTAGTGCGCAATCTGGTCGGCGGGAAGTGCCAAGTTTGATTTGATGCCGGTGAACCCCAGAAACGCATTGTATACCGGAATGCTGGTAGTTACTAGCACCTGAAATGCTCCTAGGCACAGCACCGTGGCACCTACAAACACCCACAGCTCGGCGTTGTACGTTGTCAGTTCCTTCGGCGATACTGGAATTTGCTTCCAGCGCCATACCAGCATGGCAATGCTCAGCACCACGAAAGCGGCCAAGTAGATCATCAGCTGGCCTGAGAGGCCAAGGTCAGTGAACGAGTGCACGGAGGCATTGCCCAGCACACCGCTACGCGTTAGGAAGGTAGCGTACAGGATGAGCAGGAAAGTGGCAATAACCAGCACAAAGCTGGTGCGCAAGGCCGTACGGCTGCGCTGCCACAGCACTAGGCCGTGCAAAGAAGCAACCAGTACCAGCCACGGAATGTACACGGCATTTTCTACCGGGTCCCAGTTCCAATAGCCCCCAAAGTTCAGGGTTTCGTACGCCCAATAAGCGCCCATCATGATACCAACACCTAGTATCAAGCCACCCCATAACGACCAGCGCATGGCCGGACGCACCCACTTAGTGAACTCCCCTTTCCAGAGGCCCGCAATAGCGTACGCAAACGGCACCAGCGTCAGGGCAAAGCCCAGGAACAGCGTGGGAGGGTGAATTACCATCCAGTAGTTCTGGAGCAGCGCATTCAGACCAGTTCCATCCTTCGGTACAAAGTCAGGATTCGTCTTCCAGACCGGAAGGTCCGGCATAAAGTCGCGGAGCAGGATAAAGGGCGAGGAGCCAATTTTCAGCTCGCCCAGTACCACACCCAAAATCATGGACGTGAGGAACAGTTGCACGCCGGCAAACACGGCCATAACCGGGGCTTCCCAGCGGCGCCCGTAGCGCATCAGGGCAAAGCCAATCAGTACGTGCCAGAAGATCCAGAGCAGGAAGCTCCCCTCCTGCCCTTCCCAGAAGCAGGAAATCATGTAGTACACCGGCAGGTGGTTGCTGCTGTGGCTCCAGGCGTAATGGTACTCGTAGCGGTGCCCATGAATAATCCCGAACAGGCAGCCGATGACGGCAAATACCGCCAGGCCATGCACCAGGAAGGCGCCGCGGCCCAGCTTTAGCCAGGCAGCGTCCGTATTACCCAGGGCCCGACCACGGGCAGCCATGTAGTAAGAGTACGCCGCCACCGTGGCTGCCACAAATGCCACTATGACACTCATGTGCCCGGCGTCGCCGATTAATGTGTTCAACATGTGCTACTGCGTTGAAGAGGAAATGTTAGCCACTGGTATACTACCCGGCCAACACAAACTTGTTTTTGAGAACGTACGTACTAGGTACTTCTTACAAAGAAACCCTATCAGGCAAGCCTAATGCCTACGCCTTTCTTTGCTTAACTAGCTCTACTACACCAAGCAAGCATACACCGCTTTGAGCAATCGTGTGCCCTAGCGCTGATAGAATCTGCGTGGTGCTTGTGCATCACTAGGTGTATTAGTTAACTGAAGCGGTTGCGCCCTTGATATCCTTCTCCACATACTTGGAAGGACATTTCAGAAGGATTTTGTCGGCCACAAACAGATTGTTGCGCATGGCCCCCGTAATTACTACCTGCTCCGATTTGTCAAAGTCCTGCGGCTTGGGGTTGTAGTACACCACGCGCTGGGCAATGCGGTTGGTATCAACCAGGGTAAAGGCGAAGTAGTTGGGGTCGACGGTAGGGTTGTATTCCAGCCCCAGAATATTCTGCTGCCCGTCGCGCGGGAGGCGGCCAACCACGTGTACCTTGGTGAGGTTGCCTTCCGAAGCGCGCTCTTTGGCTTCTTTAAAGGAAACGTACACGCTGGCATCTCCAGCGGCACTCATGATGATGCCAATAGCCACCGCAATAACGGCAATGACGAGAATGTGAGCTTTTTTCATGTTGGGTACAACAGGTTGGCTCCACCCGGAGCCGGGGATACTTAGAACAACGAAAGCACTAACAAAGGTCCGGCGTACCGACCTATGTAGCAATGATTTTTATCAGGCCTTAGCCCGCCGCGGGGGCTAGTCTTTTACTTCCCGCTCCAGCCGCGCCAGCTTGCGGTCAAGGGAAATCAGGAAGAACAGCAACCCGGCCAATACCACTGCAATAACGGCCACCACCACGTAGATTTTGCCGTTCTGGCGCAGGGTATCGGCCATTTCAACTTCGTCGGGGGCCGCTACCTGCGCTACCACCCGCAAGGCCGGTAGCAGCAGAGCCAGCAGCAACAGCAGCGCTGCGCGCAACTTAGGCAAGCTGTTTTTCATACAATTTCAGTTTAAGCAGAGAAACACGACTAGCCAGTTGGGCCAGCCAGAAAGCCAGCAGCGTCCAGCCGATAACTGCCGGGTAGAATACTAGCCGCATGTCGCTATCTAAGTCATAGCGCGCGAAAGCCGGATTGCCTCCTGCACCGGGATGCAGAGAATCAGTAAGGCGCGGCAGAATATAGAACAGCGGCATGGCCGTGGCAAAAGCGAAGATGTTGTAGATGGCTGACACGCGGGCCCTCTGCTGCTCATCAGTAAAGGAAGAGCGCAGCACGAGGTAAGCGCCGTAAATCAGCATGGCAATAGCAGCGCCGTTGAGCTTGGGGTCGTTGGTCCACCAGGCCCCCCAGGTAAAGCGGGCCCAGATGCTACCCGTTGCCAGGCCCACCAGTCCCATCAGAATGCCCGTGCGCGCCGCCTCGTGCGCTCGAATGTCGAGTTGGGGGCTAGGATTGCGCAGGTAACTAATGGAGTAGTACACCGAAGCCACCAGAATGGCCGTCATGCCAAACCACATGGGCACGTGGAAGTACAGGTTGCGGATGCTTTCGTTGAGGATAGCCAAGCGCGGTACCGGCATCAGGAGCCCCGCCACTGCTACGTACAGCAGCAGAATCACGCTTAAGGCTTTCCACCAGTTGTTTTTCATAAGTTCAGAAGCTGAAGCCAGCTAGCCGGCTGCATGTTGAAAACGAGGCAATGTTGAATGCTGACCTGGCAGGCGGGCCCTAGGCCCTACCATACCCCAAACCGGTTGGCTAGCAGGAGGGTTATTATCCGTTTTTCATGAGCGCCATAGGAAAGGAAACAGCACGTACGACACAGCCCCAACTATCATATTCAGGGCCACGAGCGTGAGCAACGCGCTTTGACTAGCATATAACTCAAGCCCATCCAACGCGTTTTTTGACACTTTAATCAGTAGCAGCAGCATGGGCACCATCAGTGGAAACCCGAGCACAGCCATCAGGGTGCTGCTGTTGGTGGCTTTGGCCGCAATACCAGATACTAGGGTAAGCGTGCTGGCAAACCCCACCGCGCCCAGTACCACGTTGCCCACAAACAGTCCCACATCCTGCACTGGGTTGCCTAGCACTACCGCGTAAAGGGCAAATGCCACGAGCGCCAACCCGAGTAGCAGCAACGCGTTATAGGCAATTTTGGCCAGTATCACGGCCTGGGGGCGTACTACTGTGTAATAGTATAAGGTGCGGCCGCGGCTTTCTTGCAGAAAGCCTTTTGCTACGGCATTCACAGCCGAAAACAACAACACAATCCAGAACAACGCATTCCAGGCCGGCGCAGGCAGCTGACCGCCTCGGAGCGAGAAGCTGAGGTAGCAGACGAACACCGTGCTGCCCACGTACAACAGCATCCCATTCAGGGCTGCGCGCTGGCGCCATTCCAGACGAAAGTCCTTCTGCATCAACACCCAAATTTCGCTCAGAAGCGTCACGGCAACACGGCTGGTAAACAGGACCGCAAAGATACAACCCAACTCGCGGATTCACTTGCATTCAACCCGGAATACCACAACTGAACAGCTGCAGCCTGCTTCCAAGGCCGGTTTCGACTTGTTTACCCACAAAAAAGGCCCCTTACCCAAGAGTAAGAAGCCTTTTTGCTGAGAGAATACCAGGGGTTGCTAGAAGTCGTAGCCTAGTGTGATGTAGAACTTGGGGCCCTTATTCGAGAAATCTTCCCGGCCCCAGGCCACATCGCCTTTACCATAGAAGCCCAGCACCGTGGTGCGCAGACCCACTCCGTAGCCATACAGCATGGGGTTGGTGAAGTTTACCACGGTAGCCGTGAAGCTGTTGCCCTGGTCTGCTACAATGCGTGTATTGTTGGAGTTGTTGACGCTGAATGGGTTAGCACCGGAATACGTAGTACCCATGTCGCCAAAAGCAGTTATCTGCAGGTTGCGGAAGAACCCCGACTCGATGGGGTTGCGGGCGAAGTACTGCACAATGGGAAGGCGCAGCTCTGAGTTAAATAGCACGTATTTCTGGCCCTCCCGCTTGCCGTAATCGAAGCCCCGCAGGTTAGTTACAAACTGCTGGTAGAAAACTTGCGTGGGGTCGCCGCTCGGCGGAACTGCCTGCGTGCCATCTTCATACTGGTTGTTGAGCCAGTTGTCCATACCGCCCAAGCGGAAGGCCGGCTGTGAGTTGCCGCCCCCAATGTATTGGCCAAAGCTAGCCCGGTTGGCCCACGTCAGCTGTCGATGAATTTTCTGGTAGTGGCGCAGGTCGATGTAGATCTTGCTGAAATCCTTGCCATCGTCATTGCCTAGGCCGTACAGGCGCGTCATACCCACCTTCATGCGGGTGCCTTGCAGCATGTTCACGCCTGTGGCAATGGAGTTATCAAATATCAGTTCGCCGGCTCCGCCCAAGTAATTGGTGTTGCTGTCGTTGGTGCCGCTCAGGTCACTGAATACTTTCCGGCTCACGTTCACGAAGCGCGGCCCCATGCGCACGCTGAGGTTATGCGTGAGAGGGTAGGCAACGGTAGGAGCAATTTCATGCCGGCCGAACCGCGTCCGACCGACGGTTTCAAAATCAAAGAAATAAGCCTGCTTCTGATACAGCAAGCTCCAGTCGAAGCGGTGTTTGAGGTTGGTATACTCGGCGTAAATGTTGCTGGTCCGCAGATCAGTGAGGGCAAAGATGCCCGCCCGAATGCGGTGGTCTTCCATCAGATCCGACATATTCACCTGCCCCATCAACCCCAGCCCCAACAACGGATCAGCATACAGGGTCGAAACCACGTTATCAACGCTGAAGCGGGTATCGTAGCGGAAGGGGCCGGCCAGCGCCGTGGTTTCAGTGGGAGCGGCCTGCGGTAATGCCACTACCGTAGCAGCCCGGCGCCTAGGCGTGGTAGGCGTTGCGCGGGAGGCCGGCAAGTCCTCATCAAACTCGTAGTCGCTGGTATTGATGCGGCCATCCGACTTTTTGGGCTCCGTAGCCGGGGCTGCGGGGTTCGCGTCGGTGGTGGGGGTAGGAGCAGGCTGCGTGGTATTAGCGATGGTCGGTCCAGGGCGGTTGGTTACTGGGGTCGTTACTTTGGCGGGCCGGGAGCGGTCTTCCAAAATTTCCTGCCTAGCAGTTTTGAACAGCTTAAGTGTATCGGGCAGCTGGTAGCTGGGGTAGAGATACACATAGTCGCGGGCTTCGGCCGTAGATACAAACCCGAGGGCACCAGTGGTGGCGTTGTAGTCGAAGTCCTTGATGTTGGCCAGGAAGCTGGTAACGGGCCGGTATTGCTTGGTTGCCAGGTTAAGCCGGTATAGGCTCCGTACACCACTTTCCTCGCTTACAAACAGCACTTCCGAATCGGAAATGGCGCGCGGGCGGCTTTCGTTGGAGATGCTGTTGGCCAGCACTTCCACGGGTTGCGCGCGCCCATCGAGGTGATACAGATACAGGTCGTAGTTATTGACTACGGCGCCGAAGCTTCCTTTGGCAGTACCCGCCGAATCGAGCCAGCGGTTAGAGCTGAATACGATGCCACCCCCACCGGGCAAAAAGGCCGGCTCTACGTCATCGAACACATCATTGGTCAGCTTTTCCGGGGTGCGGCTCCCGGCGCGGAGCAGATATAGGTCGTTCTGCCCGTTGTACACGCCGCTAAACACCAACGATTTGCCGTCAGGCGAATAGCTCAGGTCGGTTATCTGGGAAAAGCGCGAGAACAGGGAAGTCGCCTTACCAAAGGTGGGCAGCAAGCTCTTGATCCGCGACACCATATTCGACACGGCGCCATCGGCATCCCGCAGTTGAAGGGCTAGCTCGCCTTTCGTCATTTCCGCTACGGCTAGCTGCGAATTGCCCCGCCAAGCCAGTACCGGCAAACGGGTTTCTACCTCCTGATCGGGCGTTTTGTAGCCTCCGCGGTGTACCACGTCGGCTCCTCTCCCATTTTTGTTAACCACTACTACCCGGTAGCGCCCTTGGTCGTTTTGCACGTAGGCCAAGCGCTGCCCATTGGGGCTCAAAGCCGGCTGACTGTAGATGGTGCCTTTGCGGTTGTTGCGTACCACGCGGCTAGCGGCACTGGCTTCTTGGTAGGGCGTTTGGGGTTGCGCGTTCAGCTGACGGTAGTAGGCCAGCCAATCTTTCAAAAACACCTTGTAGGGAACATTCAGCGAGGAGCTGATGCCTACTTCCACGTCCCGCGTGATGCGCGTCAGGTTGAGGATATTCTGAACGGATGTATAGCCGTAGCGCTCCGCAATGTAGTTCCACATGCTTTGCCCGGCCAGCTCGGGGTTGCGCACAAAGAAAGGGGCCGTGCGGTTGCCTTCGTGCTCCTTGGTCATGGTACGCATGTAGTCGTCCATTTCCACGCTCCAGCCCTGCGCCGCATACGCCGAAGCACCACTGATAAACCAGTTCGGGAGTTGCAGCAAGTAGGAGCTCTGAATTACTTCTTTTAGCGAGCCGCCATACATCATATCATTGAGCAGCACCCGGGTAATGCGGTTGCTCAAATCCTGCTTAAAGCGCGTTTGTTGGCCCTGGAAGGCAATCTGTACCTTCGTCATACGCAGCAGCGAGGTCTCGCCCCCGGTCTGGTACTTATCGGCATCGAGGCCCACATTGCTCTGCCGCAAATCGCCGACGGAGTTGTAGAGCATGATGGTCGTTTTCGAGTACGGGTAGTACCCAATCAGGCCTGTGATGCGCTGCAGCTCTTTTTCGGCATATTCTGCCGCGTGGCGCGCCATGAGCTCGCCGCCGACGTAATAGTAAATCGTGAAATTCTGGGTGCTGAGCTGCTGCCAGTTAAACTCCTTATACTGAATCCGGACGCGCCCGAATGGCTCCTGCGCCGTTTGGGCCAGCGCGGTTTCGCTGGCCAACGCCAGCCCTAGCACCAGAACTGCTAGGCCAGCCGGACGACTTACATCGCGCCGGGAGAGTAAAAATATGTGCTTCATAAGAGAGAGCTAGGAGCGGGAAGCAGATGAAGCCGAACCAGGAGCAGCTGGAACGGAAGAATATAACGTAAAATACCGGCGAATATTGACTTCGGGCCAAGGCTCTACGTCATTTTCCAACCAGTCGGACAGCACTTGGGCCAAGCGGGGCGCCATCATCACCCCTTTCGACCCTAAGCCGTTGAAAATATGTACTCCCGGAACCTCCGGATGGGTTCCTACTAAGGGTTTTCGGTCGCGCACGGCTGGCCTTACGCCGGCCCGTTGGCCTACTACCCTAAAGGGTTGATCCGTCATCTCGGCCAGGCGCTGGCTTAGCTCCTGCCGGGCTTCGGGTGTAATGCCCGCGGCAAAAGGTGGCCACCGGTACGTAGCCCCCACCCGAAACCGGTGGGCTCCGAGCGGCACGACGTAGGCTCCTTTGTTTAGTACGTAGTTAGCAGGTAGTCCGGTGCACTCCACGTCCAGCACTTCGCCTTGGTTGGGGGTAAGGGGTAGCCAATGGAAGAACGGGTTATGAATGGCCGCCGCTCCTTCGCAACAGACTACATGCTGGGCATGCACTTTGTTGGCGTAGATGTGGCCACCTGCTGGGTCGGGAACAAGGGCAGCCCAATCAAAAGTTTCGTGCCTGAGCCAGCCTTCGCGCAGGCCTTCTGCCGTCAGGGCACTAAGCAATTCTTCTACCAACACATACCCGCCACGCCGGATGTGCAGCCCGCCCATTTCCTGGCGGACACCGGCTAGTGGGGGCAGCTCGCCGGTAGCATCTTCCACAAAATCCTGCCAGGGTTGGTCGGCGCTGCGGGCCAGCATCGTGTTCTGCTCCGCCACCGAGGAAAAAAGCTTCAGAATGGGTAGCTCGAAGAAGAATTGCTGATTGAAGCGCTGCTCCAGCTGGCGGTAGAAAGCGCCTGCGGCTGGTAGCAGTTCGGCGGCCCGCCAGGCCAGCGCAAAGCGCTTGCCCGCTACCGGGTTCATCAGGCCCGCAGCTACTCGTGAGGCCGAATCAGGTTGGGGAGTATCCAGTACCAGCACGTGGCGGCCGCGGCGCTGCAACTCAGCGGCCAAAGTAGCGCCGGCAATGCCGTACCCTATCAGAAGATAATCTACGCGTGTCATTAGGGGCAAGGTAAGTCAGAAACCCAGAACTGTGGCAGCTACCAACCCGGCGGTCTTGCGTAGGAGCGGTTCAGCGGCTTTTCTACCCTAGTGATTACCGGCCGGCTGGGCGTGCAAGCTGTGCGCCGGAAGCCGAAATGGTGCTTGATTCAGTGCAAGACTCGTAACTTACCTCCCCATTATCGCTAGGCTTGCGCTTGGCCTTCTGCTTTCCTCATGACTGTATCCGGGTTTACTTTCAACGCGTTTTCTGAGAATACATACCTTTTACACGATGCCAGCGGCCAATGCGTAGTGGTTGACCCCGGCTGCTATGAGCGCGCGGAGCAGGAAGCCTTGCGGCAGTTCATTGAGGCGCAGGGCCTAGTAGTTGTGCTGCTGCTCAACACGCATTGCCACATCGACCACGTGTTTGGTAATCAGTTTATTCTTGACACGTATAAGGTGCCGTTCCTGATTCATGAGGCAGATTTGGCTACGCTACGCTCCGTGCCTGCTTACGCTCCCAGCTATGGATTTGCCCGCTATAACCCCGCCGAGCCAACCGGTTTCTTGACACCTGGCGAGCCGGTTCGGTTTGGGAACACTGAGTTGGAAGTGCGCTTTACGCCCGGGCACGCGCCGGGCCACGTGGTGTTTTACCATGCGCCCACCAGCACCGTAATTGGTGGCGACGTGCTGTTTCAGGGCAGCATTGGACGCACGGATCTGCCCGGTGGCGACTACGCTACCCTCATCCAGAGCATCAAGGAGCAGCTGCTTACCCTTCCTGATGATACCATCGTGTATCCGGGCCACGGCCCTGCTACCACAGTGGGCCAGGAGCGCGCCTCGAACCCTTTTTTACGATAGGTTTGAGCCTTCGGCACACTTAGTGATTGGCAGTTTATCCTTACTTGAACCCTAATCTTTTACTTCTTCCTCGCTGAAGAACCCAGCTTCGTATCTTGAAAAAGCATATACCTAACGCCATTACCTGCCTCAACCTTTTTTCTGGTTGCCTAGCGTTGTGCCACATTTTTGCCGATGAGCTGGAAACAGCCGCGTATTTCGTTGGCTTGGCTGCTTTGTTTGATTTTTTTGACGGTTTGCTGGCCCGCGCGCTGCACGTCTCCTCCCCCATTGGCAAAGACCTAGACTCCCTGGCCGATGTGGTGTCCTTTGGTGTAGTACCCGGCGCTTTTCTGTTTGCGCTCATGCAGCAGGGCGGAACTGATCTGCCGTCGTGGTTTCCGTACGCGGGCTTTATCGTTACGGTGTTTTCGGCGTTGCGCCTAGCCAAGTTCAACAACGATACCCGCCAAACCGACTCGTTTATTGGGTTGCCTACGCCGGCCTGCACCTTGGTGGTCGCCTCGCTGCCGCTTATTCTGGCCCACGACACTTTTGAGCTCAGCAGCCTGATTCTGAACCCGTGGCTGCTGCTGGGGCTTACGCTGGTTTTGTCAGGGTTGCTAGTGGCCGAGCTGCCGTTGTTTGCGCTTAAGTTCAAGAGCTTCCGCTGGCAGGATAACCAAGTGCGGTTTGTGTTTCTGCTGCTCAGTGTAGGGCTACTGATCGTGCTAGGGGCCGCTGCTATTCCGCTTATTATCTTGCTATACGTGCTCTTATCCTTAGTGAGCCGCGACAAAACGGCGGCCTTGTAAGCTAGTAGGCCCATTGCTGAGGCAAGGCTCTTGGCGCTACCAGGGAAGAGAAAATCCGGCGGGATACAGAATCCGTTATTGCCTAGTAATTTCCCTTTCAGAGTACCGCAATATTTCCGGCCCTGATGAGTTAACTAGTCACCGCTGAACCGTGTTGCCCTCTAGCCTGTTGCCCCCGAAAGGTCCTGCTTTCACTTAAGTTGCTTATCACGCTCTGCGCATGCGGTATTCTACTTTCTGGTTACTGGTTTGTCTGGCATTGAGCATAGCGGGCCACGCGGCCTGGGCGCAAGCGGGCGAGCAAGTAATTCGGGGCCAGATTACCTGGACGGGGACAGAGCCAGTTGCCATAAAAGGGCAACAGCGGCGCGTGCCCACGTTCCGGGGCGCCAGCTTTCAACCCAATGAGCAGGTAGGGACTTATCAGCTGCGCCTATCGGGAGCAGTGGCCGACGGGCAGCTTCGCGAAACGGTGTACACCCCTGTGTCAGCTGTTGAAGCCCGACAGCTAAACCTGGCCACGCTGCCTACTGCGCCTACGTTGCGTCTCACGGTGGGCCTAGAGCGGCGGCAGCCTGTTACGCTGCTGGCGATGCAGCCGCTGCGCCGCAACCCCCAAACCGGCCAGGCCGAGAAGCTCACCTCCTTTGCATACGCCTATACCCTTTCCAATGAAGCACAGCGCGGCAAAGGCAACCGCGTGTATGCTCGTTCCTCTGTGCTCAGCCAAGGCGAGTGGTTTAAGATTGGGGTGCCTGCCAGTGGTATCTATAAGCTGGATAAAAGCACGCTGCAAAGCCTGGGGCTCAATGTGCAGAGCCTCGACCCCTCTAGGCTACGCCTATACGGCAACTCCATGGGCACCCTGCCGCAGGCTAGTAGCACCTTCCGGCCCGATGACATTGTAGAAAACGACATCCAGTTTGTAGGAAACACCAACTCTTCCCTCGACGACAACGAGTACTTCCTTTTCTACGCCCGAGGCCCCCATACGTGGTCTAGAGCCGGAAACACTACTAGGTTCCAACATCAGCTCAACCCCTACGCCGATACGGCTTACTATTTCCTGACCCTGGGAACTGCCGCCGGCCGCCGGGTAGCGCCAGCGCCGGCCGTAACCGGCGCAGCTACGGCCCGCATTAGCACTTTTGCGGAGCGGCAGTTTTATGAGCTGGAACTGGTGAACCTGGCAAAATCGGGCCGCGTATGGCTGGGCGAGCTATTCAGCACCACTTCGTTTCTGCAGAAGAGCATTCCGTTTGCGGTGGCTGACCTGGTACCGGGCTCCACATTGCAATTAACCTCATCGGTGGCCGCTGCCTCCACATCGGCCACGGTATTTCAGGCGAGCCTAAATGGGCAGTCGGTGGGCTCGCAGCTAGTACCAGGCTTTAACTGTACCGGTGGGTTTGGCTGTTATCCGGAGGTAGCAAATACCAGCCTGACCACGTTTGCTTACACGGTACCGGCCACATCGCCTACTGAACTAGCGGTGAGCCTGACGTACACGGGCGGCAACGACCCCACGGCCAAAGGCTACCTTGATTACCTGGAGCTGAATGCCCAGCGCCAGCTTCGGTTTTCCGGGAGCCAGCTGGAATTTCGTTCCCTGGAAAATATTGCAACTGGGGCCATCAGCCAGTTTGAGCTTACCAACGCCACGGCCGCTACCATCTGGGACGTGACCAACCCACGGCACCCTGCCATCGTCGAAGCCAGCAACGGCAGCTTCCTGGCCCGCACAGATACGTTGCGCGAGTTTGTGGCCTTCACTGGTAGCAGCTTCCCTAGCCCCCGTGGCTTTGGCAAGGTGCCCAACCAGAACCTACACGCCCTGAACCTTAATGGCCAGCTGGACCTAGTGATTGTCACGCACCCGGCCTTCTTAGCTGCTGCCAACACCCTGGCGGCGCACCGTACCGCCCACGATGGATTAACCACGCAGGTGGTAACCACTTCCCAGATCTACAACGAATTCGGCTCCGGCGGGCAAGATGTCACGGCCATTCGTGACCTGATGAAGATGGTGTATGACCGGGCGCCCGCCGGAAAGCGGCAGTATCTGCTGTTGTTCGGCGACGCTTCGTATGACTACAAAGCCGACCCCACCAACCAGGCAAACCAGCTGCCCGCGTGGTGGAAAGACCGGCTTCCTACCAATTCGGATAAAATCAATCAGAACTTTGTGCCGGTATATGAGTCGCCGGAAGGATTTGACCTCGTGATGAACCAACGGCCCAACGGCCAGGGCCTCACGTACTCCTCCGACGATTATTACGGCCTACTAGATGACACGGAAGGCGCTTGGGCCCCCAACACTAGCAATGAGCTACTTGATATTGGGGTAGGCCGCCTACCCGTGCGCACCGCTGAGCAGGCGTTGCTGGTTACCAACAAGCTCATTGCGTACGACTCACCCGCATTCTATGGCAAGTGGCGCAACCGACTGACGTTTGTAGCCGACGACGGCGACTTCAATCTGTTCACGAATTACTCCGAGGAACTGGCCAACCCGCTTGACACTTTGGCGCGCACCCGCAGCTACAATGTATACAAGCACTACCTCGATATGTACCCACAATCGGTGGTGGCGGCCGGGCAGCGCTCAACAGCAGCTGAAAAAGCCATTGACGCCGCCTTTGAGCAGGGTTCCTTGGTTATTAACTACATCGGGCACGGGGGCCCCAAAGGATGGTCAGAAGAGCAGATTCTAACCAATGCCTCCGTGCTGCGCCTCCAAAACCGCGACCGGCTGACTTTTCTTTTCACCGGCACCTGCGACTTTAGCACCTACGATAACCCAGAACTGACTTCCGCCGGTGAGCAAAGCCTGACCGATATTGCCGGCGGTGCCATTGGGTTGCTGACTACCACGAGGGTAGTGTATGCCGATAAAAACCAGTCGTTGGCCATCAAGTTCTTTGATGCCCTATTCCGGCGGCAGCCCGATGGCTCGTTGCCGCGCATCGGTGACGTGTGTCAGACGGCCAAAAACGGTGCTAGCGCCGGCGACAATAACCGCAACTATGCCCTGCTCGGCGACCCCTCCATGCGGTTGGCGTATCCTGATCAAGACATCATCGTTACCGACATCAACGGCAAGCCTGCTACCGTGGCTCAGCCCGACACCCTAAAGGCCTTGAACAAGGTTGCTCTAAAGGGCGAAGTGCGAGTAGCGGGCCAGCGCAATATCCGCTTTACGGGCAAGGCGCAGGTGCAAGTGTTCGAGAAAAAAACGACAGTTACCACGCTAGGCAATGAATCGGGCGATACCCAGGTTCCTATTGCGGTTCGTGAGAACATTCTCTACGATGGTCCGGCCACGGTGCAGAATGGCCAGTTTCAACTGGAGTTCGTGGTTCCGAAGGACATTAACTATAACGTAGGCCTAGGGAAAATTAGCCTGTACGCCTCTGATCCCACGTTGCGCACCGATGCCCATGGCCAGCGCCTGGTTCCGGTTGGCGATGCCTCCGTGCTGGCATACCGCGACACGATTCCGCCCAAAATCCGGCTGTTCATGGACAATGAAAGCTTTGTGTTTGGCGGTATCACGGGTACTTCTACAACATTACTAGGTAGCCTGCGCGATGAAAGCGGCATTAACACGGCTGGCACCGGCATTGGCCACGACCTCACGGCCACACTGGATGGCGACGCTTCGAAAGTCACGATTCTGAATGATTTTTACTCGGCCAAGACAGACAGTTTCCAGGTAGGGCAAGTGAAATACTTGTTTAAAGATCTAAGCCCCGGGCCGCATGAGCTGCGCCTCAAAGCCTGGGACACCTGGAATAACTCCGCCGAGCGCAGCATCGAGTTCATAGCTGCCAGCACCGATAAGCTGGCGTTGCAGCACGTGCTGAACTACCCTAATCCGTTTGCCAAAGCCACTACCTTCCACTTCGACCACAACCGCCAAGGCGAGGACCTGGAAATACAAGTCCAGATATTTACCGTATCAGGCAAACTGGTGCGCACGCTTCATACCACTGCCCTCGCTAGCACGCCGCATATGGCCGCTATCAGCTGGGACGGCCGCGATGAGTACCAAGATCAGCTGGCGCGTGGAGTATATATATACCGAGTTAACGTAAGCGTACGTTCTACGGATGGTTCTCGAGGAACCACCGCATCAAAATTTGAGAAACTGGTTTTGCTTAACTAATAAAACATCCTTCATTTCGCCTACCTTCCGCCTCTATTTTTTTCCTCCCTTTATGACACTGAAGAAACTGTCCTTGCGATTTGTGCTGCTGCCCGGCCTGATGGGCCTCGCTGCTACTGCTCACGCTCAAGTCAGGGTCAATGCCATCACCACCGCGGTTCCTATCCTCACTATCAGTCCCGATGCTCGCTCCTCAGCATTAGGCGAAGCTGGGGTAGCTATCAGCCCCGATGCCAACGCGGGGTACTACAACCCCGGCAAACTCGGGTTTGTACGGTATCAGCACAGTGCGGCAGTTTCTTACACGCCCTGGCTAGCCAGTATCGCCAACGATATGGGCCTGGCCTACCTGAGTGGTACAACCAAAATCGGGGAGCGGGCCGCTTTGTCGGCGAACCTAATGTATTTCAATCTGGGTGAGATTCAGTATCGCACCTCGCAAAACCAGCCGAACGGGACATTTAACCCCAAGGAATATGCCCTCAGCATTGGCTACGGGCAGAAGCTCAGCGACAATTTCGGGGTAGGTTTGAATGCCCGCTACGTGCGCTCAAACCTCACAGGTGGCACCTCCGATACCAAGCCCGGTAATGCCGTAGCTGTAGACCTGGGCGCGTACTACACCACTGACCTGACTATTGGTCCGGGTGCTTATAACCTGGCGTTTGGCGCGGCAGTATCCAACATCGGCAATAAGATTTCCTACACTGACGCCACTCAGCCCGACTTTTTGCCTACCAACTTGAAGATAGGCACTGCCATTACCCGCGAGTTGGATGCCTACAACAAGCTCACATTCACCATCGACGCGAATAAGCTGTTGGTTCCTACCCCCTATTATGAACAGGGCGACAATCAAACCGATCCGGACCTAGTAGCCCGAGTGGAAGCCGAGAATACACGCCGCGCTAATTATGGTATCGTTCGAGGCATCACCAGCTCTTTCAGCGATGCGCCAGGTGGGTTTAAGGAAGAAATGCAGGAAATTAACCTTTCCGGTGGCGTTGAGTATACGTACAACGACTTGCTGATGGCGCGCGTAGGCTATTTCTACGAAAACCAATTTAAAGGCGACCGGCAATACCTGAGCTTTGGTGCTGGTGTTCGGTACCAAGTGTTTGGCGTAGATGGCACGTACCTAGTGCCAAACTCGAAAGCCAATCCGCTGGCGCAAACTATTCGGGTGTCATTGCACTTTAACTTCAACGAGTTGAGCGAAGCAATTGGCAGCTCCGACAACACGACTAACTAAATTTCTTCTGATTGATGCTCGACCGTACAGTCGCTCCTCCCGTTCAGCCGCTGGCCCGCGTAACGCTGCCCGCGGCTGACGTGTTTTCGCTCCCTAATGGAGCCCGCCTTCACGTCATGCGCAATGATGCGCAGCCCGTCGTACGTCTGCAAGTAGTAGTTAAAGCTGGCAAATGGTACGAGCCATCCCCAGGGGTATCACTACTCACGGCTCGTATGCTGCTGGAAGGCACCCGCACGCGCACCGCCCGGCAGATTGCCGATGAGGTGGCTTTTTATGGAGCATCGTTGGAGTGTGAGCAGGGCTTTGATCGGGCAACACTCACGCTGTATTGCCTCACCCGCCACCTCTCTAAGCTACTGCCCCTAGTATTAGATGTCCTGACCGAACCGGTATTCCCAGAAGTGGAGTTTGGCTTGCTTAAAACCCGCACGGTTCAGAATGTGCGCGTAGAGCGCCAGAAGCCAAGCTATTTGGCCGCAGAGCAATTCTCTCACAACCTGTTCGGCTCGTCTTCTCCTTACGGAATTAAGTTCGACGAATCTGCATGCCTAGCGGTGACTACCACACAAGTGCGTGCATTTCATCAGCAAGCGTATCAGCTTAGCCAGGCCGAGATATTCCTGTGTGGTGACGTATCCTCGGAGCAAGACCGCCTTGTGGCTGACTTGCTAGGAAGTGTTACAGGTGTCACTGCCATTGCTCAAGCTAATAGTGTTTCAGCAACACATACTAGCACTTTACAACAAGACTATGTGACGGTTCAGGGTAGTTTGCAAGCATCATTGCGCATAGGCAGGCTGTGGCCGGCGCTCAGCTCACCCCAAACGCACGAGTTACAAGTGCTAGTAAAAGTACTCGGAGGCTATTTCGGCTCTAGGCTGATGAAGAATATTCGAGAGGATAAAGGCTTTACTTACGGCATCTACGCCAGCGTAGGCCCACGCGAGCAGGCTACTAGCTTCGTAATCGGCTCCGATGTTAATGCAGCAAGTGCATCAGCAGCCATAAAGGAGGTTCATTATGAGTTGCGCCGCTTGCAAGAAGAACTAGTGCCAGCAGATGAGCTACAGACCGTGAAAAACTACATGGCTGGAAAATTCGCAAACGAGCTAAGTACCGTATTTGAACAATGCGACAAATACAAGAACCTAGTGTTCTATGAATTGCCTACAACGTATTACTCTGAGTTTGTAGAAAGAATTCAATCCGTGCAAGCCGCATCACTGCTAACACTAGCTCAAGAATTTCTGCAGCCTGAGCAGATGATTGAGGTTGTTGCTGGTCCCTAGGGTTTTTGAAACATTCTACAAAGCAAAAGGGCCTCCAGTGATATGGAAGCCCTTTTGCTTTGTAGTATACTATTCTCGGTGCGCTATTCTCATTTATACTAGTTAGTCCTCATCCCTATTATAAATAGGGATCAATAGAATTTACTACTAATCACGAAGCTAAGAACCTGTGCTATGTACTAGTTATCTATATGACTCTCTAATAAGCTTTATATACCCTTTAAGTAGTTATCGATTCTACCCCATATTCGGGAGATACAGTTGATAAAGACTCATATAAAATTAAGAGCAAGGTGAGCTGGTCTTGACCGTCTTTTAGCATGTATACTTAAAAGGCAGCGTAGGACGTGACAAGCTACGTGATCCAGCTAACGGAATCCGGGTGGGGGGGAACATACAAATGCCCCCTGCAGCACGAAGTCGCAGGGGGCATTGGCAAATGATAAGGTTGGCGGCGACCGACTCTCCCGCCGGTGAAGGCAGTACCATAGGCGCTCCGGGGCTTAA